>NZ_JAUSRB010000002.1:2769797-5539595 GCF_030811595.1 Streptosporangium brasiliense | reverse complement strand
CCGGCTGGTGCTGGCCATCGGCGACGTGTCCGGGCACGGCCTGCCGGCGATCGCCCGGATGGCCCGGCTCCGGCACGCGCTGATCGGCCTGGCGATGACCGGCGAGCCCGCTGACAAGCTCCTGACCTGGCTCAACGCCCTGGTGATGCACCGGCAGGCGGAGACCACCGCGACCGCCGTGATCGGCCATCTCGATCCCGTCACCCACGTGTTCACCTGGAGCCAGGCCGGCCACCCCGCGCCGATCCTGGTCCGTGACGGGGTGGCCGCCCAGCTCGACCCGCCCGCCGGGGTGCTGCTCGGCGCCACGCTCACCGAGCCGTACGGAGCGGCCGGTGTGGAGCTGCTGGAGGGAGATCTGCTGTTGCTGTTCACCGACGGGCTGGTCGAGCGGCGCTCCCGTGACATCGACGAGGGTCTGGCCCTGGCCCTGGAGGCGGCGGCCGGCCTCACCGGTGACGGCCTGCAGGCCGGGCTCGACCGGCTCATCCGGGCCGTCGGCGGGCCCAACCCCGAGGACGACACCTGTGTGCTGGCGATCAACGTGCGTGGTGGAGGCGCGCGGGGTCGCTGAACCCGTGGGCGTGGCTCGGGCCCGGCCGTCCGCGATGGCGTTGTCGATGAGCCCCCTCGACAGGTGACGTCGTCCGGCGGCCACCGGTGACCTGCCGGTGGCCGCCGGACGGGTCCGGCCGGCTCAGCGCGCATGGTTGGGCAGCGCTTGGTCAAACAGTGTTCGGCCGGCAGGCGGTGCTTGGTTAAATGGTCGCCATGCCCGGTCTGATGCTCCTCGACACCCCTTCCCTCTACTACCGCGCCTTCTACGGGGTGCCCGAGTCGATGACCGCCCCCGACGGGATGCCGGTCAACGCGGTCCGCGGCGTGATCGACATGATCGCCATGCTGGTCCGCCAGCACTCCCCCGGCGAGCTGGCCGCCTGCATGGACGCGGACTGGCGCCCGGCCTTCCGGGTGGCGGCGATCCCGACCTACAAGGCGCACCGGGTCGCCTCGGGCGACGTCGAGGAGGTCCCCGACACGCTCTCCCCGCAGGTGCCGGTGATCGAGCAGGTGCTCGACGCGGTGGGCATCGCCCGGGTCGGCGTCCCGGGCTACGAGGCCGACGACGTGATGGGCACGCTCGCCGTACGGGCCAAGGGGCAGGTGGACATCGTCACCGGCGATCGGGACATGTTCCAACTGGTGGACGACGGCCGGCCCATCCGCGTCCTCTACACGGCGAGGGGGGTCAAGAACCTCGAACCCGTCGACGAGGCCGCCGTCACCGCCAGATACGGCGTCCCCGGCCGCTCCTACGCCGACTTCGCCACCCTGCGCGGCGACCCCAGTGACGGCCTGCCGGGCGTCCCCGGGGTCGGCGACAAGACCGCGGCCACGCTGATCACCCGGTTCGGCTCGCTGACGGCCCTGCTCAGAGCCGTGGACGAGGGCGGCGACCTGACGGCGGGCCAGCGGGCCAAGTTGAGCGCGGCCCGTGACTACCTCCGGGCCGCCCCCGCGGTGGTCCAGGTCGTCCGTGACGTCCCGGTCCCGGAGCTGGATCTCGCCCTCCCCGCCCAGCCGCGCGACCCGCAGGCGTTGGCGGCCCTGGCCGAGCGCTACGGCCTGGGCGGCCCCCTGGGCCGCCTGTCGCAGGCCCTGGCACAGGCGGCGGGCTGACCCGCCCGCGGCTCCCCGGCGCAGGAGGCGGACCGGCCCGCTTGCCCGGCCGGATCCGGGGAAGGCGTAGTACTTTCGAGTACGCGCGCACGGAGGAGGCCGGCATGGACAGCTCGACCGCGTCCGAGCGCGGCCACCGGTCCGGCGGTCCGCTCACGGTGTCGCGCCCGCCTTCCGCCATCCCCCCGAGGGGCATCCGGCGAGGTCGGCGTGGTAGAGAACGGTAGGTTGATCCCCGTGCCGCACAAGAGCATCCGGATGCCCGGAGAGTCCCATCCGCGACTCGATGATGGTTTTGACCGGATCCGCCGGGAGCTGAAGCTCCCGGAGGGGTTCCCCCGTGCCGTGACCGAGGAGGCCGAGTGGGCCGCCGAGGTGCCCGTGCTGCCCAAGCTCGACCGGACCGATCTGCCGTTCATCACCGTCGACCCACCCGGCTCCATGGATCTGGACCAGGCCCTGCACCTGGAGGAACGCCCCGGCGGCTACCGCGTCTGGTACGCCATCGCCGACGTCGCGGCGTTCGTACGGCCCGGCGGGGCGATCGACACCGAGGCCCGCAGCCGCGGCGAGACCGTCTACATGCCCGACGTCCGGGTGCCGCTGCACCCGGCGATCCTGTCGGAGGGCGCCGCCAGTCTGCTGCCCGGGGTGACCAGACCGGCCGTGCTGTGGTGCGTCGACCTGGACGCCGACGGCCGGATCGTGGGCGCCGACGTGACCCGGGCGCTGGTGCGCAGCCGGGAGCGGCTCGACTACGACTACGTGCAGGCGGCGGTGGACACCGGCACCGCCGACGGCACGCTGCGGCTGCTGGCCGAGATCGGCAGGCTCCGGCTCGCGCTGGAGCGGGCCAGGGGCGGGGTCACCCTGCCCACGCCCGAGCAGGAGGTCGTCCCCGACGGGGACGGTTACCGGGTGGAGCTGCGTGCCTCGCTCGACGCCGAGGCCTGGAACGCGCAGATCTCCCTGCTGACCGGCATGGCCGCCGCCTCGATGATGCTGGATGCCGAGATCGGCCTGCTGCGGGTGCTGCCGCCCGCCCCCGCCGAGAAGGTCGCCCAGGTCCGCCGGGTGGCCGCCGCGCTCGGCGTGCCGTGGCCGGAGGGTGCCGCCTACGGCGACGTCGTGCACGGGCTCGATCCGAAGATCCCCGAGCAGGCCGCCTTCCTGGAGGAGTCCACGGTGCTGCTGCGCGGGGCCGGATACGTCGCCTTCAACGGCGAGCCGCCCGCCCAGGCCGAGCACGCCGCGGTGGCCGCGCCGTACGCGCACGTGACCGCGCCACTGCGCCGCCTCATCGATCGCTACGCCGGCCAGATCTGCCTGTCGATCGCGGCGGGGGAGCCGGTGCCCGAGGAGATCCAGCAGGCCATGGACGGCCTGCCCGGCATCATGCACACGACCGGGCGGCGGGCGAGCGCGGTCGAGCGGGCGTGCGTGGACCTGGTGGAGGCGTTCGTGCTGCGCGACCGGGTGGGCCAGGCCTTCGACGCGGTGGTGATCGACGTGGACGACGGCCACGCCCAGGGCCAGGTGCAGATCAGCGACCCGGCGGTGGTGGCCCGCTGCGACGGCGAGGGGCTCGTGCTCGGCGAGGCCGTCCAGGTGCGGCTGACGCGCGCCGACCCGGCCACCCGGGAGGTCCGCTTCAGCCTGGCCTGACAGCGCGGACACCGGCGAGCGCCTCACGGCGGCCCGGCCCGGAGCCCGGCCTGCGAGCCCGGCGGCGGGGGCCTGGCGACGAAGGCCCGGCGACGGGGACGGCGAGAGGCCGCGCCCGGGGGGCTCGGGCGCGGCCTCGGCCGCGGGGGTGGACGGCTTACTTCTTCAGGCTCCAGCCGGCGCCGACGCCCGCCAGGTGCAGCGCCAGGGCGAGCAGCCCCGCCAGGGCGAGCGTGGTGACGGTCACGATGCTGCCGACGGCCACGCCGGCGAGCTGGAAGATCAGAGCGAGTACGAACAGCAGTGCGGCGGCGAGGGCTAACATTCCTACCTCCCTGGGCATGGGCCAAAGGGTTCCGTCATGGGGATTTCCGTCGCAATCACCGCGGAAACCGCCCACGAGGTTACGTTGCGCGCACCAACCGTCACAAGGTATTGACCGGGCGGTCAGTTGGGCCGGCCGGAGCGGTCGATCGACGCAGGCATCGGATGAGCGGAAAACCGTATCCCGCCCACCCCGCAGGCTTACGTGGAGAATCACCCCCGTGGCGGTGAACTTTGTTTTGCGACAAGAAGTGTAACCCTTTATTTTCCACCATACCCGGCATGGGCATAATGACCGTGGTTTTAGACCGATCACCGTATGAATGGGAGGCATAAATGGCTGTCGGCACTGCTGCCCGCAAGTCGGACCACTGGTTCAAGCTGGTCGACGTGAACGGCGATGGCACGATCCAGCGCAACGATCTCCAGGCTCTCGGGGAGAGAATGCTGAAGCATTTCCGCCACGACAAGACGTCCCCCGAGGGGCGACGTCTCACAGAAGCCTACGAGCGGTGCTGGACGATCATGGCCGAGGCGATGGACACGGACAAGAATCAGGCGGTCTCCCAGGAGGAGTTCCGCTCCTACATGGCGGGCAACGCCAAGAAGGAGAACGCCGACGATCTGCTGCGTCCCATCACCGACGCCGAGTTCGCGGTGGCCGACCTCGACAACGACGGCCACCTGTCCCCGTCCGAGTACGCGGAGCTCCTGCGCGCCATGGGGCTTTCCGACGTCGACGCCCAGCAGGGTGCGGCCAGCATCGACACCAACCGCGACGGCCGGATAAGCAGCGAAGAGTACTTCAGGGCCTGCCGCGACTTCTTCGCCGGCAGCGACGACCTCAACAAGCGCACCAGCCAGGTGTTCGGCGGGGTGTGACACCTCGGTCAGGCGGAACCGGCGGTCGCGCAAGAACGGCGTGACCGCCCTTCCGCGTTTCATTCCACCCATGTTTTTGGGTCGCCCCAATACTTCGCCTTCTTACTCCCACGGATCCACCGCGTATTTCTCGTACATTTTCGGGGATCCGCGGCGGACGGGCGGAACTCGCCTGACAGACGGTCCCGACCGGGCCGAGCGGCTGTGACGTCGACGGGCGGCCATCCCGATCTTCATTCCGGAACGGGCATCCCGCCGGGGAGGTCGAAGACAGACACCAGGAGTGGGCCGGAGGCCGACGGGCCCACCCCTTGGGAACACCTGACCGGGCTGCGGGGACGGATCACCAGGTGACGGGCAAGGACTCCACGCGTCGGATCAGCAGGTCCGACCGCCACGCCAGCCGTTCCTCCGGTACGGCCAGCCGCATGGACGGACACTGCGTGAGCGAGAGGACCGCGACCCTCATCAGCATGCGCACCAGGGGCGGGCCCATGCAGTGATGCATGCCGTGCCCGAAGGACAGATGAGGATTGTGCTTCCGGCGGAAGTCGAGCTCGCCGGGGCTGGGGAACGCGGACGGGTCGTGATTGCCCGCGGGAAGCGCGGGAAGGACCTGCTCCCCCGCCCGCACGAGGGTCCCTCCCACATCGATGTCCTCCGTGGCGTAGCGGGCGAAGGTGACATGGGAGGGGAACGGCGCGTAGCGCAGGAGTTCCTCGACCGCCTGGGGGATCAGTTCCGGTTCGGCCTTCAGTTCCCGCATGTGGCCAGGCGAGGTGATCAACAGGTAGGCGGCGTTCGTCAGTTGCGTCGTGACGTTGTCGATCGCCAGGAGGACGTCGTTGACCAGTTCCTTGACCTCCGCCTCGGTGAGGCGCTTCTCCCGGTAGGCGGCGTCGGCGAGGACACTGATCAGATCGTCGCGGGGCCGGTCCCGCCGGTCGGCGATGAGGCGGTCGGTGTAGCAGGAGATCTCTTCGACCCTGGCCTCCACGACGTCGGCCGGAAGCGCGGTGCTCGCGAACCCCTCGAACCAGTTCAAGAAGACCGACAGGTCCTGCTCGGGGATGCCGATGACGGGACACAAGATCTCCACGACCAGTGGCTTGACGTAGGCGTCGACCAGATCGAGCGGGGGCGATCCGTCCAACAGCGTGCTCATGAGTCTTCGGGAGTGCCGCTCCGCGGTCGCCTCGAGCGCGTGGACGCGCTCGGTGTTGAATCCCAGCCCGCCGGCCACGGCTTTACGCAACCGGGTCTGCTGAGGCGGGTCGGTGTTGAGAATGCTGTCCTGGAGGGGGAGAGGGGTCAGGCGGGCCTCGTCGCCTCCGGGAGGGGGCGTCCGGACGAAACGCCGGTCGCGCAGCACGGAGCGGATGTCGCGGTAGCGGGTCACCAGCCAGGCGTCGTCGCCGTAGGGCGGGCGGACCCTGACCAGTCCCGGCCGTTCGCGGCATCGTGCGTATTCCGGATCGATATCAAGCCTGACGGGCTCCCCGAAAGGGTAGTCGACGGGTTCGGAAAAAGCGTCCACGTTCTCTCCGGTCATGGAATCGTTCGTCAGCGACATGTGCTGGCGGCATCCCGGACCGTCGGCCGCTGATCGCTTCCGGAGCATTGAATCGGGAACCCCGGACGGACTATACCCGCCGGGCGGACGGCGGCCGGCCGTACACGTCTTTCATTACCGGTCGGCGGGGTAATCGATTATCGGCTTTGCTCTCCCGATCCGGTCGCGGCCGTTTTCCTTAATATTTTCTGCACTGTCCCCAGGGTTGACCCGACCATGTCCGGACCTGGGCCGCGCGATCACCCCCCGGAGCCCGCCATGACGCCACCGGAACGGCCTCCCCCGGGCTGACCTGCGTCGATCAGCCGGTGTCCGGTACGGCACCGGCGACTGACCTCCCTCTCGGGGTTGACCACGTGAGCGGGGCGAGAGGTGTCAGGGCGACGACACCGGCTGTTCCCGGTGCACACCGGGTCCGCCGCCCCGGCACCGCACGGGCCCCTCACCATTCCTCGCCGACCGCGGTTTTACCGTCGTGCGGCCCCAGAATCAAACGCCGGGAAAAGCCCCCGAACCCGGCACTGTCGGCCCGGCGCAATATTCTGTAAAAGTTTCATCGGGGTGGCGGGGTGGCACCGCGGGTACCGGGCCGGGCAATGAATGATGATTCCCGTCGCTGTCTTGGGAATAGGCTGGCGTTTCAAGCCCAGAACGGATATGGGAAGCATTTCGCATGAGCATGGAAAGCGTCCGGCCGGTTCCGCCCCCGCATTCGGAGACCGAAGCGATGTACAACGGGATCGCGGCCCTGGTGGAGGCGACCGCCGGACCTGATCGCCACTACGGCTTCTGGGCGGGACATCAGGACGGGGCCTCGATCGGGGAGGCCACCGGGAGGTTGACCGACCTCGTGGCGTCCAAGCTGAACGTGGGACCCGGGTCGCATGTGCTGGACGTGGGCTGCGGAAACGGCGGCCCGGCGGTCCGCATCGCACAGACGTCGGGGGCCCGGGTCACCGCGATCGACGTCGACCGGCAGGCGCTGCGCAACGGCGCCGAGCGCGCCCGGTCGCAAGAGGTGGCCGCACTGGTGGAGTTCCGGCGGATCGACGCGATGGACCTTCCGTTCGCCCCGGCCTCGTTCGACGCGGTGCTGGCGTTCGAGAGCACCCCGCATTTCGACATCTTCCCGCTCTACCAGGGCATCTCCCGGGTTCTGCGTCCCGGAGGCCGCCTGGTGGTCGAGACTCCGTACCCGCGCACGCCGATGACCGAGGAGACCCGGCGGCGGATCAGCCCCTACCTGTCCATGCTGAACGCGGTCTCCCTTGACCCACCTGAGCAGCATCTTTCGGCAGCGCGTGCGGCGGGGATGGCCGCCGTGGAGCTCATCGACATCACCGACAACGTCCGCCACTCCTTTCCCCGCCTGGTGCGGGGGCTCCGGGAGCGCAGAGCCCACCTGGAGGCCGTAGGCGGTGCGGCCGAGGCCGACCGGCTGCTGGACGCCTTCTCCGCGTGGGCGGACGCCACCGAGATCGGTGGCGTGATCATGACCTTCACCAGGATCCAGGATGGAGCACTGACATGACGGACGTCACGGTCATCGGGACCGGAGTGATCGGTTCCGCGGTCGCGCGGGCCTGCGCGCGTTCCGGGTTGGAGGTCTCGGTCTGGAACCGTACGCGCGAGCGGTCGGACGCGCTCGTCGAGGAGGGCATCCGTTCCCACCCGACGGCGGCCGGCGCCGTCGCGGCCTCGCCGATCGTGCTGATGTGCCTGCTCAACTACGACATCACCCACCGGGTCATCGGCGAGGCGTCCCCGGACCTCTCCGGCAGGCTCGTCGTCCAGAACGCCAGCGGAACTCCCGAGAACGTCCTCCCGCTACGCGAGCGGGTGGAGGCCGGGAACGGGGTATACATGGAGGCCGCGATCCTCAACTACCCCGACGCCATCGGGACCGAGGACTGCTTCACCGTCTACGGCGGGGCCGCTGAGGACTTCGAGCGGCTGAAAGGCGTGAGGTCCGCGCTGGGCGGCAGACAGGCCTATCTCGGCGCCGATCCCACGTATGTGAAGGCGTACCACGTCGTCTCCAGCGCCTTCTACTACGCGTTCATCAACGGCTTCCTCGAATGCTCGGCCATCGCGGAGGCCATGGGCGTCCCGCTGGCGGACTTCGCCGAATCGGTGCCGCTCTACGATCCCGGCTTCCAGAACACGATCGAGGTCGGCCTCGACCTCATCAAGCGCGGGGACTACACCTACGAGCAGGCTCCGCTCACCTCCCACCTGGACGTCCTCGACAACCTGACCGGCATCGCGGAGCAGGCCGGGATCGACCGCTCCTACCTCGGCGTGATGCGCGAGCGTGTGCGTGAAGCAATGGACCGGGGCTACCGGCGCGAGCACATCGCGGTGCTCACCACGTGGTTCCGCGACCGCCGCGAGTCGTCCGCCGGCCGGATGCCCGTCGGCGGCAGGTGAGGCGGGAGCATGCGCGGTTTCGACCCGAGCGGTGAGAAGGCCGGTGCGCACCACCTCTTCGCGGCGTGGGCGCGGACCGCGCCCACGCGTGACGCCCTCGTCCACCGGGGCGGGCGGATGACCTACGCGGAGCTGGAGGAGCGTGCCGGCGCCCTGTCCGAGGAGCTCGTCTCAGCGGGAACGCGGGCGGGCGACATGGTCGGTGTCCTGACGGAGCACTCGTTCCTGCTGCCCGTCGTGGTGCTGGCCGTCTGGAAGGCCGGTGCCGCCTACGTGCCCCTGCCGCCGCCGCACCTGGCCAGGCGCACCGAACTGGTGCTGGCCGACACGGACGCCCGGCTCGTCGTCTCCGAGCTGGACCCGCACCGCATCCTGCCCGGACACGGTCTGCGGGCCGTACGGCCGGACGGACCCGGCCGTGTGGGGAGAAGCGACGCAGGTCACACGGGCTCGGACGGCGCGGCCGTGACGGGTGAGGGAGACCTGGCCTACGTCCTCTACACCTCGGGATCGACCGGCACCCCGAAGGGGGTGATGGTGGAGCACGGCGGCGTGACCAACCTGGCGGAGGGGCTGCGGAGCCTGTTCGGCGACCTGGAGGGGGCGCGGGTCCTGCAGTTCGCGCCGTTCACGTTCGACGCCTGGGTGTGGGAGCTGTCCATGAGCCTGCTCAACGGGGGGACCCTGTGCGTCCCCCCGCCGGGGGCGCCGCTGTGCGGCCCGGAGCTGAGCCGGATCCTGCGCGAGTTCGGCGTCACCCACCTGTCCGGCGCTCCCTCGCTCCTGGCCACCCTGCCGGACGACGAGCCGATACCGGTCACCACCATGACATCGGGCGGTGAACCGCTGCCGGAGTACCTGGTGGAGCGGTGGGGGACGCGGCTGCGGCTGTTCAACGCCTACGGCCCGACGGAGGCCACCGTGTCCGCGACGGCGGGACGCTGCCGGCCGGGAGAGGGCAAGCCCTCCGTCGGCCGCCCGCTGAGCGGGGTCGAGGTCCACATCCTCGACCCGGCCGGTGACCCCGTACCGGACGGCGAGACCGGTGAGTTGTGCGTCGCCGGACGCGGAGTGGCGCGGGGATACGCGAACCGGCCGGAGCTGACCCGGGAGAGGTTCGTCCCCGACCCGTTCTCCGGCCGCCCTGGAGCACGCCTGTACCGGACCGGGGACCTGGCCCGGCGGCTGCCCGGAGGCGCCGTCGACTTCATGGGGCGGATCGACGGCCAGCTCAACATCCGGGGATACCGCATCGAGCCGGGCGAGGTCGAGGCGGCGCTGACGTGCCACCCCCGCGTCACCGGGGCGGCGGTGATCGCGACCGGGGAGCCCGGAGCCGTCCGGCTCACCGCCTATGCGCAGCTCACCGCGGGGCCGCCGCTCTCCTCGGGGGAAGTGCGGGATTTCCTGGCCGACCTGCTCCCGGCGTACATGATCCCGTCGGTTTTCGTCACGCTGGACCGGCTCCCGCTGACGTCCCACGGCAAGGTCGACCGCGGCGCCCTGCCCTCCCCGAAGGTCCGGCCGCGAGCGGCGGGCGGGGAGTCGCTCCCCGCGTCCGTCCGCGAACGGGAGGTGAGCGAGGTGGTGGGGCGGATCCTGCGTCTGGACGACATCGGCGTCGAGGAGAACTTCTTCGACCTCGGGGGCACTTCGGCCGATCTCGTCAGACTCCAGGCAGAGGTCAAGAAGCGCTGGGGGGTGCTGGTGCCCATCGCCGACCTCACGGCGGCCCACAACGTGCGGCTGCTGGCGGCGTTGCTCGACGAGCGCGACGGACACGGTGAGAGCAGGGCCGAGATGCCCACCGCGAGCAGGATGAAACTGCTCGACGGCGGCCGTCGGCTCGGGGAGCGTCTCGGAAAGGAACAGACGAGGTGAGTCCGGCGAGCACTCATGGACCGCGGGCGGCGGAACGTGATTCCGCGGGCACCGACATCGCCGTCGTCGGCATCGCCTGCAGATACCCCGGCGCTCGCGGTCCCGAGGAGTACTGGCGGCTCATCCGCGACGGCCGTCGGGGAATCCGCGAGCTCACCCGCGAGGAGCTCGCCGAAGGCGGCGCCGGCCGTGAGCGGATCGCCGATCCCGCTCTCGTCCCCGTGGCCGGGGTCCTGTGGGACGCCGAGTGCTTCGACGCGGCCTTCTTCGGATATCCGGCACGCGAGGCGGCCCTCATCGACCCGCAGCAGCGCATATTCCTCGAAGAGGCGTGGCACGCCATGGAGGACGCCGGCCACACACCCGACCGGTTCGCCGGCACCGTCGGCGTCTACGCGGGCCAGACCCTCGGCACCCACCGTGAGAGGAGTCACCGGACCTTCCTCGGCACCTCCGCCGACCTGCTCATGGCCGCCGACGACAAGGACTTCCTGCCCACCCGGGTCTCCTACAAGCTGGGCCTGACCGGACCGAGCATCGCCGTACAGACCGCCTGCTCCACGTCCCTGGTCGCGATCCACCTGGCCTGCCGGGCGCTCATCACCCATGACTGCGACATGGCCCTGGCGGGCGGGGTCTCCTGGACCCCCCTGCGCCGCCAGGGCTACCTCCACCAGGAAGGCGGCGTCTGGTCGGCCGACGGCCAGGTCCGCTCCTTCGACCGGGACGCCTCGGGCTTCGTCCCCGCCGACGGCCTCGGAATCGTGGTCCTGCGCAGGCTCGCCGACGCGCTGGCCGACGGGGACCGCATCTACGCGGTGGTCAAGGGGAGCGCCGTCAACAACGACGGCTCGGACAAGCTCAGCTACGCGGCACCGGGCGTCCGTGGGCAGCAGGCGGTGGTGGAGGCGGCGCTCGCGGTCTCCGCCATCGGTCCGGACACCGTCTCCTACGTCGAGGCCCACGGGACGGCCACCGCGATCGGAGACGCGGTGGAGGTCGCCGCGCTCACCCGGGCATACCGGGCCACCGCCGCGGCGGGCCGGGGGTACTGCCGCGTGGGTTCGGTGAAGTCCAACATCGGGCACACCGACGCGGCGGCCGGAGTGGCGGGTCTCATCAAGGTCGCGTTGATGCTGTACCACGGCCGGATCCCGCCGAGCCCGCTCATGCCCCTGCGCCCCAACCCCGAGATCGACTTCGAGACGAGCCCGTTCCGCCCCGCGACCGAGGCCGAGGACTGGCCGGAAACCGGCGCCCCGCGCCGGGGAGCCGTCAGCTCCTTCGGCATCGGAGGCACCAACGCTCACGTGATCCTCGAACAGCCGCCGCCCCGCCCAGCCGGGCCTCCCGCCCGCCCGTGGCAGCTCATGGCCCTGTCGGCGCGCGACGAGGCGGCCCTGGCCGAGATGGCCCGCTCCTGCGCCGACGCGCTCCAGGACGCCTCCGACGCCGAGCTCGCCGATCTCGCCTACACCCTGGCGGACGGACGCCGCCGCTTCTCCCACCGGTACGCGGGAGTCTTCCGCGACCGGTCCCACGCCGTGGCGGCTCTGCGGGAGCGGGCGGCCGGAGCGCCGTTCTCGCGCGCCTGGGCGGCACGGGGCGATGTGGTGTTCATGTTCCCGGGAGGGGGGACGCAGTATCCCTCGATGGGGCGGGAGCTCTACCACGACGAACCGGTCTTCCGCGCGGCCGTGGACGAGTGCCTGGGCCTGCTGCCCGACCGCACCACCGCCGGGCGGCTCCACGCCCTGTGGGCCGTGCACGGTGAGAAGAGCACGGCTGAGGAGACCGACCCCTCGCTGGCGCTGCCGGCCGTGTTCGTCATGGAGATCGCGCTGAACCGGCTCGTCGAATCCTTCGGGGTCAGGCCCGCCCTGCTGATCGGGCACAGCCTCGGGGAGTACGCCGCGGCCTGCGTCGCCGGCGTGGTGTCGCTGCGCGACGCGCTGGCGATCGTGGTCAAACGCGGTGAGCTCCTGTCTCGGTTGCGCGACGGAGCGATGCTCTCGGTCTCGGCCCCGGCGCAGGAGATCGAGCCCTTCCTCGACGCCGAGGTCTGCCTGTCAGCCGTCAACGGACCGAACATCTGCGTGCTGGCCGGCCTGTCCGCCCGTATCGCCGAGGTCCACCGGTCCCTGGACCGGCAGGGGATCGTCTGCCGTCTGCTCCCGCTCGGCACCGCCGCCCACTCCCCCCTGGTCGACCCCGTCCTCGGCGAGTTCCGCGCCTTCCTGGACGGCATCGAACTGCGCGCCCCCTCGGTGCCCGTGGTGTCCAACGTGACGGGGGACGACAAGGCCGATCTCAGCGACCCCGAGTACTGGGTCGCCCACCTGCGCCGGACGGTCCGGTTCGACGCGGGGCTCGGCCACGTTTTGGCCCAGGGCCCGAAGGTCCTCGTCGAAGTGGGACCCGGAACCACGCTGACCACGCTGGCCGGGGCCCAGGCAGGGCAGGACTTCGTCGTCGTCAACACCACCCGCCACCCGCTGGACGAGCGCCCCGACAGGGAGGTCCTGCTGCGCGCGCTGGCCCGGCTGTGGGAGGCCGGCGTCGAGGTCGACCTGCCCGCGCTCTGGCCGCGGCCGCGCCGGCGACACCCCGCGGTCCCCTATCCCTTCACCCCCACCCTCCACCTGCCCGGACCGGCGCGCGCCACGGAACCCGCGCCCGCGGAGCGTTCACCTGAGGGGCTCTACGGGGTCACCTGGAAACGCGCCGTGGAAACGCGCCCGGCGGTTCTCGAAGCCACCGTGGAGGAGACGGGATGGGTCCTGTTCTCCGACTCCTCCCCCCTCGCCGATGCGATCACCGCCGTGCTGGAGAAACGGGGAGCCCCCGTCGCCGTCGTCACCCCGGGGCGGGAGTTCCGGCGCGGGTCCTCACCTCGGGTCACGGCCGTCCCGCGGCGTCCCGAACACTGCGAGATCGACCCTCGACGTCCCGAGCACTACGAGCGGCTGCTGAAAACGGCCCGGCCCGGGCCGGGCGGACCGCTGCGGATCATCTGCCTGTGGGGGGCGGCGCTCCCCGCGGACGTGTGCCCGCCGCTGAGCGAGGTCACCGGCCTGGCCCACGCCTTGGGCGGCCGCCTCGGGAGGACGGATCTCTGCCTGGTAACCAGAGGAGCGCTGGAGATCACCGGAGCCGAACGGCTCGATCCTCGGGCGGCTCTCACGATCGGGGCCGCCGGACCGCTCCGCTGCGAGCTGACCGATGTGCCCGTCCGGCTCGTGGACGTGGACGCCGACGACAGCGCGGACCAGAGGTGGCGGGCCGGGCAGATCCTCGGCGAATTCTCCCGTCCTCCGCGGCAGGACCCCGTCGGCCTCCGGGGGGGCCACCGGTGGCTGCGGGGATTCGACCCGCTGGAGACGCCGCCCGGCACGGTCCCCTCACTTCGCCCGGGCGGAACCTATGTGATCACCGGCGGCATGAGCGGGATCGGACTGCGGCTGGCCGGGCATCTGGCACGCGCCCACTCGGCGCGGCTCGCCCTCGTCGGGCGGGGCACGCGCGGCACGCCACCGGCGGACGGGCCCGGCGTGGACGGGGAGACGCTGCTCGCGGGGCGGGAGGGCGACATCCTGCTCCGCCACGCGGACGTCGCCGACCCGGCGGCCCTCGGAGAAGTCCTGGAAGAGGTCCGGTCGCGGTTCGGCGCGATCCACGGCGTGATCCACGCCGCCGGCGTGCCGGGCGGCGGCATGGCGCAGTTCCTGGACAGGGAGAGCATCGACGCCGCTCTGCGGGCGAAGACCACCGGAACCGCCGCGTTGCTCTCCGCCCTCGCCGAGACGGACACGCATCCCGACTTCATCATGTTGTGCTCCTCACTCGCCGCCTTCTCCGGCGCTCCCGGCCTGGCCTGCTACGGCGCGGCCAACGCCTTCCTGGACACCTTCGCGCTGCGCGCGCGGCGCGACGGAACACCGGTCCTGTCGGTCAACTGGGATCGCTGGAACGGCGTCGGGATGGCCCGCGAGGTGGAACGCCACCACCGCGAACTCACCGGCGAGGCGCTGAGCGGCGGACTGAGCCCCGACGAGGGAATCGCGGCCTTCGAAAGGTGCCTGACCGCCGTCTGCCTGGGCCAGGTCGTCGTGTCCGCCCGCCCTCCCGGGGCCGCCCACGTCCCGGACCCGGTGTCCGCCGCACCCCGGCCCGGACGCTCCTCCGCCCTCACCGGACCCGCCGCCGACGGCACCGGCGGGTCCGGTGAAACCGGCGGGTGGAGTCCCCGCGAGCTGGAACTCCTGGCGGTGTGGCAGGAGGTGCTCGGCGCCGGCGCCATCGGCAGACATGACGACTTCTTCAGCCTGGGCGGACATTCGCTGAGCGCGCTGCAGGTCGTCCAGCGCTGCAGGGAACGGCTCGGGGTGCGGCTCTCGGTGAAAGCGCTCTTCGGCGCCCCGACGATCGAGGGCCTGGCCAAGGAACTCGCCGAGGCCCCGGCGGCCGGCGAAGAGGAGCCGGGCGGAAGGCGGCTCCTGATGGATCTCGAAGGAAGTGACGACTCATGACCGAGACGATCCCGGACGGCTCCCGGCTCTGGCTCCGTCGACAGCGCCCGCTCCCCGGACCACGGCTGCGACTCATCTGCATGCCCCATGCCGGCGGCACCCCGGCCTTCTACCGAGGCTGGCAGGCCCGGCTCCCCGCCGACATCGAGTTCGCCACCGTGTGCTATCCGGGACGGCAGGACAGGATCGGTGAACCTCCGATCACCCGTATGGACCTCCTCTCCGACCGTATCTGCCAGGCACTGGCACCCCTGGCCGACCGGCCGCTCGCCCTGTTCGGGCACAGCATGGGGGCCGTGGTCGCCTACGAGGTCGCGGTCCGGCTCGCCACGCGGCAGGGCGTCACTCCGGCCGCGTTGCTGGTGTCCGCGCACATCGCGCCGCAGGTGCACGGCAGCGGCATAGGGAAGATCCCTCTCCGTGACGACGAGCTCGCGGCGCAGGCCCGCTCCGCCGATCCGCTGCTGCGGCGCTTCCCCGAGCTGATGAGCGTGGTGCTGCCCGCGCTACGGGCGGACCACGATCTCCTGTACGCCTACCGGCCCGCGTGCACTCCGCGGCTGCCCGTCCCGATCACCGCCTACCGGGGGGCGGACGACGAGCGGGTGAGCCAGGAGGACATGCGCGCCTGGAGCCCTGTCACGGATGCCGGCATCGAGTTCCGCACCTTCCCCGGAGGGCATTTCTACCTGTTGCAGGCGGAAGCGGACCTCGTCGCCGACATCGGCGACCGCCTCGGCTCGATTCCGGCAACCCGCTGAGGCCGTCCGACCGGTCAGTCCCATCCGAGAAACGAGGCCCCACGACCGTGACCCCGCCCCACCCGACCGCTCCGATCTTCGTCCGCCGGTCGAGCACCTGCCCGTTCGACCCGGCCGAAGAACTCACCCGCCTCCGGGCCCGGGAACCGGTGACCCGCATCACCCTGTCCACCGGGGCGAGCGCGTGGATGGTCACCCGCTACACCGACGTACGCCAGGTGATCTCCGACCAGGCCCGGTTCAGCTCCGAAGCGGCGATCGACGGCCCGATCCCCCCGCCCATGCCGCAAGGAGGCTTTCCCCCACCGCGTCCGGGGTTCTTCTCGACCTACGGTCCCCGCGAGCACGCCCGCGTCCGGCGGATCCTCAACGCCGAGTTCAGTGCGCGCCGGATGCGGGAGTTCCGCCCGCGGGTCGAGACCGTGGTCGACGAGGAGCTGGACGCGATCGACCGTCTGGGACCTCCCGCCGACCTGGTGGCGGACTTCGCGCTCGCCGTCCCGTCACGGCTGTTCTTCGAACTCCTCGGGATCCCGGAAGTGGATCGGTCCGGGCTCCTGCCGTACGTGGGCACGTTGCTCGACTTCACCGCGGCCCCGCAGGACCAGGCGGTCGCGTTCGGCGAACTGGACGGGTACATGCGCGGCTTCGTCGACGAGTGCCACCGCGCCCCGGGGCGCGGCCTCATCGGCAGGACGATCGCCTCGCACGGGGCGGAGCTGTCCGACGCCGAGATCGCCGGGATCGCCGCCCAGTTGCTGCTCGCGGGATACGCGACGACGTCCGGGACGATCGCCCTGGGCGTCCTGCTGCTGCTGCGCCACCCCGACCAGGCCGCGGCGCTGCGTGACGGCTCCGCCGACCCGCAGCGCGCCGTCGAGGAGCTGCTCCGTCACCTGTCGGTGGTCGCCTTCGGGAAGGTGTTCACCGCCGCCGGGGACACCGTGGTCGGCGGCAAGGAGGTCAAGGCCGGAGAGTACGTCCT
Source organism: Streptosporangium brasiliense (assembly GCF_030811595.1). NCBI lineage: Bacteria > Bacillati > Actinomycetota > Actinomycetes > Streptosporangiales > Streptosporangiaceae > Streptosporangium > Streptosporangium brasiliense. The sequence continues at coordinate 5,522,885 of NZ_JAUSRB010000002.1, read as the reverse complement.
GTGTCAGCTGCCCTCCGCCAACCGCGACAGCGACCTGAGCCCCGGCCTGGACCGGTTCGACATCACCCGCGAACCGCCGCCGCCCCATCTCGCCTTCGGGCACGGCGTGCGCCACTGCCTGGGCGCCGAGCTGGCCAGGATGGAACTGCGGATCGGCATCCCTCGTCTCCTGCGCCGCTTCCCCGGCCTGCGCCTGGCCGTCCCGTTCGACGGACTGCGGTTCACTCCGATGAACGCGGCATACAGCGTCGAATCGCTTCCGGTGTCGTGGTAGCGCCGCGCGGGAGACCGGAGCGCCATCCGGACCGGACAGCGGGCGGAGATCACTGAACGGAGCGGCAGGAGATCGTCACCGCGCGGAGAACCGGTGCGGTGCCGGACGGTCGCCTCAACGGACCCTTTGAAACGACGGAGGAGAAATGTCGAGCAGATCGCTCCCCAGGATCGAGGATGTCTCCAGCTCTTACGAGTACCTGGCCGCACTGACCGAAAAGGTCGGCGGCCCCGACCTGCACTACGGGTACTGGTCGGGGCCGGAGGACCGGTCCTCGATCGAGGAGGCCACCGCGCGGCTGACCCGCGTGGTGATCGAAAGGCTGAGAGCGGGCGTCGGTGAGCATGTGCTGGATGTCGGGTGCGGGAACGGACGCCCCGCCGTGGCGGTGGCCGAGACCACTGGAGCGCGGGTGACGGCGATCGACGTCAACGAGCACGCCCTGGAACGTGGAAGGGCCTGGGCGCGTGAACGGGGCGTGGGGTCGTCGGTGTCCTTCGAACGGTGCGACGCGCTGGCCATGCCCTACCCCGAAGCCTCGTTCGACGCGGCGCTGATCCTGGAGTCGACACCGCACTTCATGCCGGAACCGCTGTTCGCGGAGGTCGCCCGGGTGCTGCGGCCCGGCGGACGGGTCGTGGTGGAGACCCCGTGTCTGCGCGTCCCCCTCACCGAGGAGATGCGGTCCCGGTTGACGACGTACTTCGAGATGTTCCAGGTCCTGTCCATAGAGCCCGAGGAGGTCTACGTGGAGGCCCTGTGCGCCACGGGATTCGAGCTCGAAGCCGTGGCGGACCTCACCGAGCACACCGAGCCCTTCTACGGCCGGGTCCTTGAGCGGCTCGACCGCCACCGGGACGGACTCACCGCTGAGTACGGGGCCGAGGCCGTGGAACGAGTCGAGAGCGGGATCCTCAACTGCACCGAGATCTCCGGGATGGGCAGCATCCTCATCACCGGGTCCACGTCTGTTCTCCGGTCTCCCTGAGGCGGTGTTCGTCGCCGAGCACACGGCCTCGGCGGAGCCGCGCCGCGAGATCCACGAGGGCGCAGGCGGTGGAGGAGCCGGAACCCGGCCGACGCCGACCTGTTCCACGGCCGACCGGCACCGGCGGCGCCGCCCGGAAGAACCGGGAGGTGTCCGTGCTCGCCCTCCACCCGCCGCGGTCCGCGCCCGCGGGCCGGGCCCTGCCCTTGCGGGGGCTTCTCCCGGATGTGCTCGCGTCCGGGTTCCGCCGTTGCGGCGAAGGACGCGGACAGGGCCGCCGGCCGAGCAGACGCTCAGCTGAGCGGTGACGGGGCCGCCGGCCGGGCCGGCCTCAGCTGAGCGAGGAGTAGGCCACCACCCCGCGCCGGAGCGCGTCCATCGCCTTGCCCGCGTGCTGCTTGACCTTGCTGCCGCGCGGGGCGGCGTCGGAGATCTGGCCGAGCAGGTCGAGCAGTTGCTTGATCCAGCGGACGAAGTCACCGGCGGCCAGCTCGGTCCCGTTGATCCCCTCCGACAGCACGGCGTCCAGGTTGTGGCCCTTGGCCCAGCGGAAGGCCGCCCAGGCGAAGCCGAAGTCGGGTTCCCTGATGAAGGACAGGCCGTGATCGCCCTCGATCGACTCCAGCTCGCCCCAGAGGCGGACCATGTCCCCCAGCGCCTTCTGCACGCCGCCCGCCGGGATCCTCGGCTGGCGGGCGTCGTCGGCCTGCCTGGACTCGAAGACCAGCGAGGAGACCACCGCCGCCAGTTCGGCCGGGTCCAGCTCCTCCCAGAGCCCGGCCCGCAGGCACTCGGCGGTCAGCAGATCCAGCTCGGTGTAGAGCTGGGCCAGGCGGCGGCCCTCGGCGGTGACGCTCTCGCCTTCGAGGTAGCCGAGCTGGTCGAGCACGCCGCAGACCTTGTCGAAGGTGCGGGCGATGACATGGGAGCGGCCCTCGACCCGGCGGCGCAGCCCCTCGGTCTCGCGCAGCAGCTTGTAGTAGCGCTCGGCCCAGCGGGCGTGGTCCTCACGCTCGTCACAGCCGTGGCAGGGGTGCTGGCGGATCGCCCTGCGCAGGCTGTTGACCTCGTCGTCCTCGGCCGCGTGGTCACGTGCCCTGACCGGCTTGCCGAAGTCACGGTCACCGATCTTGGCGTGGACGGAGGCGACCAAGTTGGCCCGCTCCTTCGGCGAGCGCGCGTTGAAGTTCTTCGGGATGCGCAGGTGCTCGACCGGCTCCACCGGGACCGGGAAGTCGGCCGGCGAGAGCTTCTTGACCTGCTTGCCGATGGTCAGCACCAGCGGGGAGGGCCCCTCGCCCCGGGAGTTGAGCCCGGGGTCCAGGACGACCGCCAGTCCGGCGCGGCGCCCCCCGGGGACGCGGATGATGTCACCGGGCTTCAGCAGTTCCAGCGAGCGCAGCGCCTGCGCCCTGCGGGCCGCCCCGCGCCGGCGCGACAGCTCGGCCTCCCGGTCCGACAGCGCCCGGCGCAACGCGGCGTATTCTCCGAAGTCGCCCAGATGGCAGGTCATCGCCTCGCGGTAGCCCTCCAGGGCCTCCTCGGCACGGCGCACCTGCTTGGCGATGCCGACCACGGCCCGGTCGGCCTGGAACTGCGCGAAGGAGGATTCCAGGAGGGTCCGGGCACGTTCCCTGCCCACCTGGCCGACCAGGTTGACCGCCATGTTGTAGGAGGGGCGGAAGCTGGAGCGCAGCGGGTAGGTGCGGGTGCTGGCCAGGCCCGCGACCTGCAGCGGGTCCATGCCCGGCTGCCAGTGGACCACCGCGTGGCCCTCGACGTCGATGCCGCGCCGCCCGGCCCGGCCGGTGAGCTGGGTGTATTCGCCGGGCGTGAGGTCGGCGTGGGTCTCGCCGTTCCACTTGTCGAGCTTCTCGATGACCACGGAGCGGGCGGGCATGTTGATGCCCAGCGCGAGGGTCTCGGTGGCGAACACGGCCTTGACCAGGTTGCGGGTGAACAGCTCCTCGACGACCTCCTTGAAGGCCGGGAGCATGCCCGCGTGGTGGGCGGCCAGGCCGCGCTCCAGGCCGTCACGCCATTCGAGGTAACCGAGCACGGCCAGGTCCTCGTCCGGCAGGTGCGCGGTGCGCTCGTCGACGATCTGCCGGATCTGGTGGCGTTCGGCGTCGGTGGTGAGCCGGATCCCGGCGTACAGGCACTGCATGACGGCGGCGTCGCACCCGGCGCGGGAGAAGATGAAGGTGATCGCCGGCAGCAGGCCGCTGGCGTCGAGGCGCTCGATGGCCGCGGCCCGGTCGGGCGGTGCGGCCCGGCGCGGGCGGGAGTAGCCCCGGCGGCCCCTGCCGTAGGACTGGCGCTCCTCGTCCCTGGCGATCCGCATCAGGTTGGGGTTGACCTGCGGCCGGCGGCCGTCCTCGTCCGTCAGGAACAGGTCGTAGAGGCGGTGGCCGACGAGCATGTGCTGCCAGAGCGGGACCGGGCGGTGCTCGTCGACGATGACGCTGGTGTCGCCGCGGACCTCGCCCATCCACTCGCCGAACTCCTCGGCGTTGCTGACCGTGGCCGACAGGGCGACCAGCCGGACGGACTCGGGCAGGTGGATGATCACCTCTTCCCAGACCGCACCGCGGAACCGGTCGGCCAGGTAGTGCACCTCGTCCATCACGACGAATCCGAGCCCCGCCAGGGTGCCGGACCCGGCGTAGAGCATGTTGCGCAGGACCTCGGTCGTCATGACGACGATCGGGGCGTCGCCGTTGACGCTGTTGTCGCCGGTGAGCAGGCCGACCTTGGCCGCGCCGTAGCGCCTGACCAGGTCGTTGTACTTCTGGTTGGACAGCGCCTTGATGGGGGTGGTGTAGAAGCACTTGCGGCCCTGCTCCAGGGCCAGGTGCACCGCGAATTCGCCCACGACGGTCTTGCCCGAGCCGGTCGGAGCGGCCACGAGGACCCCGTCGCCGGCTTCCAGGGCCCGGCAGGCGTCCAGTTGGAAGTCGTCCAGCCCGAAGTCGTACAGACCGCGGAACGAGGTCAGCGCCGGCCCGCTCTCGGCCTGGCTCTGACGGAAAGCAGCGTAGCGTTCCGCTGGGGTCGTCATAGCTCCACCCTACCGATATCGGGATTCCGGTCCGCCCGCCGCGTCAAGTGACGGTCAAGTCCCGCCCCGGGACGCGGGGGGCGCACTCCGGGAGCGGCCCGGCCGCGGGCGGCGCCTCCGGCCGCTACGGAGCCGCCGCGGGGCCACCGCAGGGCCACCCTGGGGCGCCGTCGGACTAGGTGAGCACCCGCAGCGAGCCCGGGACGACCTCGCAGGTGAGCGGGACCGGCCCGACCCGCTCGCCGTCGGCGTAGGCGACCACGCCGGGGGCCTCCAGGGTGATCCGGCGGGCGCGACGCATCGTGACGGCGGGGTGGCCCGCGTGGGAGCCCTTGTAGACGCGGGGGAAGGTACGCAGGAACTCGCCCTTGGGCACCGCCCCGAGGATCGTCACGTCCAGCAGCCCGTCGTCGGGGACGGCGTCCGGGCAGACCCGCATGCCGGCGCCGTAGGAGCTGGTGTTGCCGACCGCGACCAGCATGGCCTCGCGCTCGATCACCTCTCCGTCGAGATCGAGCCGGAACGGGATCGGCCGGAAGGAGCGCAGCTCCTCGGCCAGCGCCACCAGATATTTGGCCATGCCGGGCGGCCAGGTCATCCGGTTGGCCCGCTCGTTGACGCGGGAGTCGAACCCGCAGCAGACCACCCCGGCGAACCACTCGTCCGGACCGATCCTCGCGGCGTCGATCACCCGGGGCGCGCCCTTGAGCACGATGTCGGCGGCGGCGAGGGTGTCCTTCTTCGGCAGGCCGAGCGCGCCCGCGATGTCGTTGCCGGTCCCGGCGGGGATGACGCCCAGCGGCACGTCGGTCCCGGCGACCGCCTGGACCGCCAGGTGGACCAGGCCGTCGCCGCCGAAGGCGACCAGCGCGTCGGGCCCCTCGGCGACGGCCGTGCAGGCGCGCTCCAGCGCGTCGTCGGCCGACTCCCCGACGATCACCGAGACCTCGGCGCCGTCCCGCCGGAGCCTGTTGAGCACGGGTTCGAGCAGGCCGCGCGAGCGGCCGCCACGGGCGGCGGGGTTGGCGAGGACAGCGATCTCTCCGGGCACAGACCGGAACTTATCGCCTACTTGGCCGGGTCGGTATCCGTCGTGCCCAAATCGAGAGGAGAGTCGTCGTCGTCGAGACGGGAGGCCTCGTCGTCGGACAGGTGGGAGAAGTCGTCGCCCTTCGGCGCTCTCCGCTCCCGTACGTACATGAACCCCTCGGCGAGGGCGAACAGCACGACCATGGGGATGGCCAGCGCGATCATCGAGAACGGGTCGGTGCTGGGGGTGGCGATCGCGGCGAACAGGAACATGATGAAGATGACCATGCGGCGGTGCTTGGCCACCGTGGCACGGGGCAGGACGCCGATCACGTTCAGGAACACCATCAGCAGCGGCAGCTCGAAGGAGACGCCGAAGATGATGAGCATCACCAGCGCGTAGCTGAGGTATTCGTCCATCTCCAGCAGCGGGATCGCGTTGGTGGGCGCGAAGCCGAGCAGGATCGCCAGGCCGGTGTCCATGATGAAGTAGGCCAGCGCGGCGCCGGCCAGGAACAGCGGGATCGCCAGGGCGAGGAACGAGATCGAGTAGCGCTTCTCGTTGCGGTAGAGGCCGGGGGTCACGAAGGCCCAGATCTGATACAGCCAGACGGGCGAGGAGACCACCAGCGCGAACATCGCCGCGACCTTCAGGTTGACGAAGAACGCCTCGAAGACCCCGCGGATGGCGAAGGTGCACTCGCCCTCCCGCAGCAGGTGCGAGGCGGGCAGGTCGCAGTAGGGCTCGGTGATGAAGGTCCAGATCGGGTCGAAGAAGATGAACCCGACGACGATGCCCGCGACCAACGCGAGCAGCGCGATGACCAGCCGGTTGCGCAGCTCACGGAGATGCTCCATGAGCGGCATGCGCCCCTCAGCCGAGTCCGTGGACGACACCGGCCCGTTCGAGCCCGGCTTGGGCCATTTCAGCAGCGCCATTGACGAATCCCGGTCCGAGGAGTGAGTGATCAGGGGCGGGCCGGAAGCCTACTGGGGCTTCGGGGCACCGGCCTGAGCGCGCAGCCTGGCGGCCTGCTCCTCCAGGGCGCGGGCCTGCTCCTCGGCCGACGGCGCCGGAGCCGGGGCCGTGGCGAGCGGCTGCGGGGCCGGGGCGGCGGGCTGGGGCTGTGCCTGGACGACCGTGGCCGTCGGGGCGTCGGCGTCGTCGTCGTCGCGGAGCTTGGAGGTCTCCGCCTTGAAAATGCGCAGCGACCGGCCCAGTCCTCGAGCGGCGTCCGGCAGCTTCTTGGCACCGAACAGCAGCACCAGGATCAACCCGATGATGATCAGCTCAGTGGGTCCCAGGTTGGGCATGACACATCCTTAAGCCGAGCGACATGCAATCTCTGCCCCGATCGTACGCTGCCCGGGACACAGACTCATCCCTTCGGGGCCCGGATTGTCCCGGTCTTCTCGCTGAACAGGACCTGTGCGGGCTCCAGTCTGCGGCGCGTCCTGGCCACCTCCCGGCCCAGTTCCCGCACCGCCAGCAGCACGCGGACGCCCAGGAAGGCGAGGACGACCAGTCCCGCGAAGGCCAGCGCGACCGCGGCGAAGATCCAGCTCATTCGTGAGATCTTAACCTGGACGTCAGGAGACCGACTCGTAACGGTTGAGCGCGGACGTCGCGGCCCGCCGCACGCTCTCGGCCAGCGAGTCCGGTGACAGCACCCGCCCGCTGTCGCCCAGGCGCAGCGCCAGCCGTACCAGCCAGCCCTGGTCGCGCGCCCGCAGCGCCACCCGCAGCCGGCCCCCGCCGAGCTCCTCCACCCGCTCGCACGGGTAGTATTCGGCGACCCAGCGGCCGGCCGGGGTCAGCTCCAGCTCCACCAGCTCGTCGGTCGGGGAGGGCCGGAAGACCCCGGGGGTGACCTCGTCGGGCACCGCGCCGGCCGGCGGGTCGGCGGCCACGTCGAGGATGTCGACGGTGAGCATCCGGTCCAGCCGGAACAGCCGCACCGCCTCGGCGCGGTAGCACCAGCCCGACAGGTAGGAGCGGCCGTCCACCACGACCAGGCGCATCGGGTCGACCTCGCGCGGGGTGATCTCGTCGCGGCCCGGCACGTAGTAGCGCAGCGACAGCCGCCTGCCGCGGCGCAGCGCCTCGTTCACGGTGGGCAGCGCGTCCGGTGTGGCGTCGACCTCGACCGCGACCTGGCTGCTGACCGCGGCCGCGCCCGCCACGGAGGCCTGCTCGAACTTGGCGATGACCCGCGTCAGCGCGTCGCGCTCGCCGAACTCGGGCATCTCGGCGAGCATCCGCAGGGCCACCAGCAGCGCGCTGGCCTCGTCCACGCCCAGCCGCAGCGGGCGGGCGATGGTGTCGGCGTTGTCGATGACGATCTCGCCGCCGTCCCACGACACGTCGATCAGGTCGCCGGGGGTGTGGCCGGGCAGCCCGCACATCCACACCAGTTGCAGGTCGTCGATGAGCTGCTTCTCGCTGAGCCCGAAGATCTTCGCCACCTCGGGCACCTGGGCCCCGGGGTGCGACATCAGGTAGGGCACCAGTGCCAGCAGTCTGGGCAACCGGTCGGCCGTGCTCATGCTCCGCTCCACTCCGCGTCCGCGACGCCCCGCTCGCTCACTCGCCACTCCCCCGTGCCCGGCACGGCCCCGTCCCGCCTCACGCCAGCGCACCCTTCAGGCGGCAGATCACGGCGTCGCGGGCCTCCGGCGGCCCGGTCACCTCGGCGTCGGCGGCGAAGCCGACGACCCACCCGGCCAGCCGCTCGGGGTCGGTGAAGTCGACCTCCAGCTCGTCCCATCCGCCGGAGCCCGGCCGGACGGCCTTGGCCACCTGGCGCAGCCCCTGGCAGGTGCCCTCGCGGACCCGGATGAGGGCGGTACGCTCCCGGACCGTCAGGTCGTCGCCGTAGCCGACCATCGCCTTGATGTCGACGCCCTCGGGCACCACCACCGCGCCGGGGCGGCCCACCGGGGCGACCGGGCCACTGATCCGGCTGAGCCGGAACACCCGGGGGGCGTCGCGGTCACGGTCGTGGCCCACCACGTACCATCGGCCGCGCCGGCTGACCACGCCCCACGGCTCCACCGTGCGGGTCAGCACGCTCTCGCTGGCCGCCGCCCGGTAGGCGAAGCGGACCGCGCGCCGGTCGCGCACGGCCTCCCAGAGCGCGGGGAAGGCCGGGTCCTGGGTGTCCACCCGCAGTTCCAGCGCGCCGCCGAGCATCCCGCCCGCCTCGTCGGTCTCCACTCCCCCGGCGCGCAGCTTCAGCAGCGCCCCGCTGGCCGCCTCGGCCAGACTGGCCCGCTGCCACACCTGGGCCGCCAGGCCCACCACGGCCGCCTCGTCGGGCTCCAGGGTGATCTCGGGCAGCTCGTAGGCCTGCGGGACGATCCGGTAGCCCGGATCCTCCTCCCAGGGGTCCTTGTGGACCTCGATCGGTATGCCGATCTCGCGCAGCTCGTTCTTGTCGCGTTCGAACATCCGCTGGAAGGCCTCGTCGTTGGCGGCGTCGTAGCCGGGCACCGCCTGGCGGATGTGCTCGGCGCTGAGCGGCCGCCGCGTGGCCAGCAGGCAGATCACAAGGTTCAGCAACCGCTCTGTCTTCCGGCGCGACATCCGGCCTCCCTCCCTGTTCGAATGACGCTGTGTTCAGGTGACGCTACTCTTCCCCGCGTGATCAGATGGCGCAGGGGCGAGGTAGTACGGATCCGGCGCGAGTGGCCGGGGGCGGTGGAACTCGACGTCACCACCGAGGATGGCAGCGCGCGTGCGCTGGCCTATCCCGCCCTGGTGGGACGCCCGGAGCCCGGCGACGTGGTGCTGCTCAACACGACCGCGCTCGCGATGGGTCTTGGTACGGGAGGTTACGCCATGGTGGTGGCACTCCCTGACCGTTTACCGGAAGATCCGCAAGGCCCCGGACACCTGGTGAAGGCACGCTACACCCCGTTGCAGACCACCGTGCTCGGCGCGGACGAGCAGGACTCCCCCTTCCACGAGGCGCTGCGCGAGGCCGACTCCCTGGACGGCATGCCGGTGATCGTCGCCGACCTGCACTCGGCGCTCCCGGCGATCCTCTGCGGCCTGTACGGCGCGCACCCCCCGGGCGGGCCGGCCGGGGCGGGAGAGGCCGGGCCCGGGACGGGGGAGCCGAGACCTCCCCGGGTCGCCTACGTGATGCTCGACGGCGGCGCGCTGCCCGCCTGGTTCTCCATGTCGTGCGCCCAGCTCAGGGAGGCGGGCTGGCTGGACGGGGTGGTCACGGTGGGCCAGGCCTTCGGCGGCGACGTGGAGGCCGTGACGGTGCACACGGGCCTGCTCGCGGCCCGGCACGTCCTGGGCGCCGACGTGGCGGTCGTCACCCAGGGGCCGGGCAACCTGGGCACCGGCACCCGCTGGGGCTTCTCGGGCGTGTCGGCCGGGGAGGCGGTCAACGCCGCCGCAGTCCTGCGGGGGCGCCCGGTGGCGGCGCTGCGGGTCAGCGAGGGCGACCTGCGCGAGCGCCACATCGGCGTGTCCCACCACTCGCTGACCGCCTATGGCCGGGTCGCCCTGGCCCCGGCCCAGGTCGTCGTGCCGGAGCTGCCGGGCGACTTCGGCAGGCGGGTGGCCGAGCAGTCGCAGCCGCTGGCCGAGCGGCACGAGCTGGTCGGGGTGGCCGTGGACGGGCTCCACGAGGCGCTGCGGGGCTCTCCGGTGCGGCTGTCGACGATGGGCCGGGGGCTGGAGGAGGACCTGGCCTATTTCCTGACCTCGGCCGCCGCCGGACGCCACGCCGCCTCGCTGCTGTCGTAGAAGTCCTTGAAGGTGAAGGCCCGCGGGGTCGGGCCTTCGGCCTTCAGCAGCTCCAGGCGCTCCATCCCCTCGGCCAGGGTCGGGACGTGGTCCCGGGGGATCCACCACATCACGCTGTAGGGCTCCGCCATGCGCAGGAACCACTCCCTGCGCCGCTGCAGGACGCCCAGGTGCGCGCTGCGGTAGGTGAAGTCCCACAGCGTGTCGCGCGACTCCCACACCGAGAAGTTGATCAGCAGATGGTCGCCGTAGTCGTGCTCGACGGTGTCCTGGGGGGCGTCGCCGCCCTTGAGCCGCCACACGAAACCGGGCGCCTCGTCGGAGAGCCGGTTGATGGGGTCGAGGGCCGCGACGAAGTCGGCGAGCTCGGGCGAGTCCTTGGGCGCGCGCATGTGGGCGATGTTCAGCTGGGCCAGGTGCATGACGGTCAGCAGACCACCCCGCCCCCTTCTATGTCAATTTTTATTATTTTTAGAGATCCTCCTTGGAGAAGGCGACACAGCACTCCCCCGGGCGCGGGTCCAGCCGGGCCGCCACGGCTTCCTCGCCGAGCCCCGCCAGCAGCCCCTGGCACAGCGCCAGGTTCACCGAGCAGACCAGCAGCGGATGCTCCTCGGCGAGCAGGTGGAAGGGGCAGTTGCGCAGCCGTAGCCGCCCCTCCTCCTCGTACGGCTCGTAGCCGCGCCGGCGCAGCACCTCGCCGAGGTCCTCCCCCGGCCCGGCGAGCCCGGCCCCGGCCCGGCGGGCCACCCGCTCGGCCTGCTCGTCCCCGCCCAGCAGGTCCACCACCTCGGCCAGCGTCCGCGCCAGCGTCCGGTAGTCCCTGGCCGGGACGCTGACCTGCCACTCCCCCGGCGCCCGGCGGTAGACCTTCGACGGACGGCCGCTGCCCGGGCCGGTCCTGTCCGTCAGCCGCTTGAACCCCGCCTCCAGCAGCCCGGCCTCGACCAGCTTGTCCAGGTGGAAGGCGGCCAGGGTCCGCTGCACCCCCACCGCCTCGGCGGCCTCGTTGCGCCCCACCTCGCACCCCCGGGAGGCGACGTAGTCGTAGACGGCCCGCCGTACCGGATCGTGCAGGGCCGCCACCGTGTCGAGGTCATCGCTGCTCACAGCCCGGATTCTAGGGCGGGGCCGGGGCCGCCGCGCCGTACGGGGAAGGCAGCCCGGTCAGTAGGCGGCGAGGACGTCGACGACGAAGACGAGGGTGTCGGACGGCTTGACCAGCGGCGGCAGGCCGTCGCGGTAGCCGAGCGCCGGGGGGACGACCATGGCGACGCGGCTGCCGACCGGGACGCCGACCAGGGCCTTGTCCCAGCCGGGGATGACGCTGCCGTCACCGATCCGCACGGCCTTGGGCTGCCCGTCGCCCCACGTGGACTCGGCCGCGCCCGTGCCCCAGACCCTGCACTCGTACTGGGTGACCAGGAGCTGCCCGGCCTGGATCCTGGGCCCGTCGCCCCGGATGAGGACCTTGCTCCGCAGCTCCGCGGGCGGCCTGGCGTCCGGCAGGCTGACGGCCGGGCGCTCGCCGGACCCCCCGCCGATCTCGACCCCGGCGAGGGCGCCGGGGCCGCCCCTGCCCCGGGCCGCGGCATCCGGCGAGAACGCGCCCAGGACGTCGACCACGTAGAACAGCTCGTCGTCGGCGGTCATCCCGCCGGGCGGGTTGGGGCCGTAGCCCTCCCCGGGCGGGATGGCGGCCACGACGCGGCTGCCGACCCGGCGCCCCTGCAGGGCCTTGCCCACCCCGGAGATGGACCGGCCCAGCGGGAAGGAGGCGGGCGCGCCCTGGTTGAAGCTGGAGGCCAGCAACCGGTTGTCGGCACCGTCCCACACGTGCGCGGTGTAGTGGGCGACGACCAGGTCACCCCCCTTGATCACGTTCCCGGTGCCGGCCATCTGCTCGCGGATCCGCAGGTCGCCGGCGGGCTCGCCCTCGGGGAAGACGACCTTGGGCCTGACGCCGAAGTCTCCGAGCACCTCGATGTCCGGGCCCGGCCGCCCGCCGGCGGAGGTGCAGGCGGCGGCCAGCACGAGCGAGAGCGCGGCGAGCAGTGGCGGGGTACGCATGCGACTCCCAGGGCCGGGGGATGAGCCAACCCTAACGCCCTATTGGGAGAATTGTCAGTAGAGCGCGGAGCCCGGCCGTGCGGGCGCACGGCCGGGCTCCGGCGAGATCCGCGGCTGTCCGCGGAGCCGTCAGTAGGCGGCGACGACGTCCACGAGGAAGACCAGGGTGTCGGTGCCCTTGATCTTCTCGCCGGAGCCCTGCTTGCCGTAGCCGAGGTCCGGCGGGATGCTCAGCAGCACCCGGCTGCCGACCGGGACGCCGACCAGCCCCTGGTCCCAGCCCTTGATGACCTTGCCGGTGCCGATCTGGAACATGATCGGCTCACCGCCGCGCGACCAGCTGCTGTCGAACTCCAGGTCCGAGCCCCAGATCTTCCCGGCGTACTGGACCAGGATCGACTGGCCGGACTTGACCTCCGGCCCGCTGCCCTTGATCACCGTCTTGGCGACGAGCTCCTTGGGCGCCTTCTCCTTGGTCTTGGTGGTCAGCTTGGGCGCGGCGTCGCCGCCCGGGTTGTCCACCTTCACGCCCTTGAGGCCCGGGTCGGTCGCCTCACCCTTGGCCGCCTTGCTCTCGGGGACGCCCACCACGTCGACCACGAAGACCTGCGACTGGCCCGCGGGCGCCTGCGCCTGCTGCGCGGCGGGCAGCGCGTCCTTGGCGACGACCGACAGGAAGCGGCCGCCCCCCTTGGTCTCGGCGAAACCCTTGCGCAGGATCTGCGGGACCTGCTCGTTCATCGTGATGAGCTGGGGGCCGCCCTCGTCGTAGGTCGAGCCGGCCAGCTTGTTCTCCTTGCCGTCCCAGGTGTAGACGGTGAAGTTGGCCACCACGCTGCCGCCCTCCTTGGCGGCGGCGCCGACGGTGCCGGGCGTGATCACCTGGTAGGAGGAGGTCTCGACGACTTTCGCGGGGAAGGCCACCGTCGGCTTGGCGTTCGCCGCACCCGTCACCTTCAGCTCTGAGACCGCGCCGGCGGGGCTGCCGGAGGCGGTGCCGGTGGCGGCACCGCCTCCGGAGCCGCAGGCTGCGGCGAACAACAGAGGCACTGAGGCCAGGACGGCCAGGCTGCGGCGGCGCATAGGTATCCCTCAAGCAGACGTCAGGTTCGCGCCACATTACCCGTCCGGGCATACGGAAGAGTTAAGCCAGGGACCGATCTTGCCGAAGCGTGACCATCACATTCCCGCGATCAGTTTGTCCACCCTTTCGTCCACGCTGCGGAAGGGGTCCTTGCACAGCACGGTGCGCTGCGCCTGGTCGTTGAGCTTCAGGTGCACCCAGTCGACGGTGAAGTCGCGGCGCTTCTCCTGCGCCTTGCGGATGAACTCCCCGCGCAGGCGCGCCCGGGTGGTCTGCGGCGGCACCGACTTGGCCTCGAAGATCTTCAGGTCGGAGGCCACCCGCTCCACCGCGCCGCGCTTCTGCAGCAGGTAGAACAGGCCGCGGCGGCGGTGCACGTCGTGGTATGCCAGGTCGAGCTGGGCGACCCGGGGGCTCGACAGGGGCAGGTCGTACTTCTTGCGGTAGCGCTCGATCAGCTGGTATTTCGTCACCCAGTCGATCTCGCGGGCCACCAGGTCCAGGTTGCCGGTCTCGACGGCGTTGAGCGTGCGCTCCCACAGCTCCAGCACCCGGTGGCTGGTCTCGTCGCCGCCGCGGCGGTCGACGAAGTCACGGGCCTTGGAGAGGTATTCCTGCTGGATCTCCAGCGAGGACGCCTCGCGGCCGTTGGCCAGCCGCACGCGCCGCCGCCCGGTCATGTCGTGGGAGACCTCCCGGATCGCCCGGATCGGGTTCTCCAGCGACAGGTCGCGCATCACCGTGCCCGCCTCGATCATGCGCAGCACCAGGTCGGTCGCGCCGACCTTGAGCAGCATGGTCGTCTCGCTCATGTTGGAGTCGCCGACGATGACGTGCAGGCGGCGGAAGCGCTCGGCGTCGGCGTGCGGCTCGTCGCGGGTGTTGATGATCGGGCGCGACCGGGTGGTCGCGCTGGAGACGCCCTCCCAGATGTGCTCGGCCCGCTGGGAGACGCAGTAGACCGCCCCACGGGGGGTCTGCAGCACCTTCCCGGCACCGCAGACGATCTGCCGGGTCACCAGGAAGGGGATCAGCACATCGGCCAGGCGGCCGAACTCGCCGTGCCGTCCCACCAGGTAGTTCTCGTGGCAGCCGTAGGAGTTTCCGGCCGAGTCGGTGTTGTTCTTGAACAGGTAGATGTCGCCGGCGATGCCCTCCTCGCGGAGCCGCTTCTCGGCGTCGACGAGGAGACCCTCCAGGATCCGCTCCCCCGCCTTGTCGTGGGTGACGAGCTCCACGACGTTGTCGCACTCGGGGGTGGCGTATTCGGGATGGCTGCCCACGTCCAGATAGAGACGGGCGCCGTTGCGCAGGAAGACGTTGCTCGATCGGCCCCATGAGACGACCCGGCGGAATAGATAACGCGCGACCTCGTCGGGTGACAGCCGCCGCTGCCCCCTGAACGTGCAGGTGACGCCGTACTCGTTCTCAAGCCCGAAGATGCGACGATCCATTGCCTCACACTATTCGCCGAACCCCTCTTGCGGGAGGGATCAATGAGGTTTTCGGTCGTACGGCTTATGCCCCGGGCGATGTAGTGCTAAGCACGGGCACGGCCGCGCGCGGCGGCCGTGCGGACGGGCTCAGGGGGTGTAGATCTCCTGGAGCTTGACGATCTCCCCCCGGTAGACGGTGATCAGCGACGGGCGCCGGTACTCCTTGACCCGGGCCAGCAGCGTCGCGCGGGAGCAGCGCTTGGCGCCCAGACCCTGCCTGTTCACGGTGAAGCCCGCCAGATCGGCCGAGCAGCCGAAGGCGCTGAGGAAGACGACTTTCTTGGCCACAGGCGAGGCGTAGGCGGCGACGTGGCCCTCCGACGGGCCCACGAAGTGGCCCTCGGTGTATTTGTCCTTCACCCACTTGATCGGCGTGTACTCCACCTGGCCGGTGCTCACGTGGGTGATCCAGCCTCGCAGGATGCCGTCCTTGCGGGGGCTGATGCGCTTGGTGAAGTCGTGGCCGGGGTCGGCCTGGAATGTCGTGCCGAAGATCTTCGGCACGGGGAAGTCGGGGACCGTCGCGGCCTCGGCGGGGACCGCCCCGGCCAGGGCGAGGGCGAACACGGCGGCGACAGTCGGCAGGGAGCGCTTCATGCCCGATACGACGACGGCTGCGGGGGTCCGGTTGCCCGGTGATCAGGTGATCCACATCACACGGCGAGCGCCGCGCCCCCCACGCGAGGGGCGCGGCGCTCGCCGTCGCGTGGTCAGCCGCCCGAGCCGGTGTCGATCTCCCCCTCGGGGGCGGTGGGCGGAGCGTCGGCCGCC
The DNA here is from genome assembly GCF_030811595.1 of Streptosporangium brasiliense. Classification (NCBI taxonomy): domain Bacteria; kingdom Bacillati; phylum Actinomycetota; class Actinomycetes; order Streptosporangiales; family Streptosporangiaceae; genus Streptosporangium; species Streptosporangium brasiliense. The sequence goes on along the minus strand of NZ_JAUSRB010000002.1, from coordinate 5,507,347 downwards.
CCGGGCTCGGGGGCCGGCGCGGCCGCCCCGGCCCCCTCGGCCAGCAGCCGCTCCAGCCTCGGGCCGGTGAGCCGCAGGAACTTGCGGTGCGGCCGGTTGCGGTCGAGCACCGCGACCTCGAGCTGGCTCGCCGGGGAGCGTTCGCCGCCCGGTTCGGTCAGCGCGAACAGCGCCGCCTCCAGCGCCTCGGCCAGCGGCAGGCCGTCGCGGTAGCGCTCCTTGAGCCGGCCCGCGACCGCCTCGGCCTGGCCGCCCATCGCCACCAGGCCGGTCTCGTCGAAGACCGAGCCGTCGAAGGTGAGGCGGTAGATGTGGTCCTCGTCGGAGGAGTCGCCGACCTCGGCGACCACGATCTCGACCTCGAAGGGCTTCATCGACTCGGTGAAGATCTGGCCGAGGTTCTGCGCGTAGAGGTTGGCCAGGCCCCGCGCGGTGACGTCGTCGCGGGCGTAGTTGTAGCCGTTGATGTCGGCGTAGCGGATGCCGCCGAGCCGCAGCGCCTCGAACTCGTTGTAGCGGCCGACCGCGGCGAACCCGATCCTGTCGTAGATCTCACTGATCTTGTGCAGGGCACGCGAGGGGTTGGGGGCGACGAACAGGATGCCGTGCTCGTACTGCAGAACGACGACGCTACGGCCCCGCGCGATCCCCTTGCGCGCGTAGTCCGCCTTGTCCCGCATCTGCTGCTCGGGCGAGACATATCCAAAAGGCATGGACACCTGGGGTGTTCCTCTCGTGTTAGCGCAGCGGGGCGGCGGGGCCGTCGGGGGAGCTCATCCGCTCGTCGATGACGGTCTGGACGTATCCGGCCACCTCGTCGTCGGACAGGCGGCGGAAGCCGTCGGCGGTGATCAGCGCGACGACGGGCCAGATCTTGCGGGTGACGTCGGGGCCGCCGGTCGCCGAGTCGTCGTCGGCGGCGTCGTAGAGCGAGTGGATGAGCGCCAGCACGGTGTCCTCCGGCGAGGCGTTCTCCCGGTAGAGCTTCTTCAGGGCGCCGCGCGCGAAGATCGAGCCGGAGCCGATCGAATGGTATTGCTGCTGTTCGTAGGGGCCGCCTCCGACGTCGTAGCCGAAGATCCGGCCGCCGTCGATCTCGGGGTCGTAGGCGGCGAACAGCGGCACCACGACCAGTCCCTGCATCGCCATGCCGAGGTTGCCGCGGATCATGGTGGCGAGCCGGTTGGCCTTGCCCGCCACCGAGAGCGTGCGGCCCTCCATCTTCTCGTAGTGCTCAAGCTCGACCCGGTAGAGCCGGGCCATCTCGATGCCGGTGCTCGCCGCCCCGGCGATGCCCATGCACGAGTAGTCGTCGGTCCGGAACACCTTCTCCATGTCCCGCTGGGAGATGATGTTGCCCGAGGTCGCCCGGCGGTCACCGGCCATCACCACACCGCCCGCGCAGGTCGCCGCGACGATCGTGGTGGCATGGGGAATCCGGTCGCCGACCGGCGCCGCCAGGGCCTCGTTCCGGCCGGGCAACAAGTCCGGCGCGTAGGAGCCGACGAACTCGGTGAACGAGGAAATGCCGCTGTTCGTGAAGATGTGATTCACCATGCCGGCGGGCAGGTCCCTGTGCGATCCCACGCGACTCCCTCCAAAGGTGCGGTCCTTTAAGGCCCGACCTTACTCATCTTGCCGTGCTGCTTGCACTTCCCTGGATCAGCTCAGCGCGAACCACCTCCGATCGGATCTTTGAATCTTTACGCCCGGGTAAGCCCGTGTAATTGTCGAGTTGTCGTGACATGCCTAACCCTCAAGAAGAGGTCACCGTGAGACTCTTCCGCCGACCGGTCCTGATTGCGACACTTACCGCCGCCGTCCTCACGCTGCCCGCCTGCGGCTCCGGCGCCCCCGCCGGGGAAGGCGGCACCACCCTGACCATCACCGCCAACTCCATCTCCGGCGGCAAGAACGCGGCCGGCGCCGACTGGATCAAGCAGTGGGTCATCCCCCGGTTCGAGGCCGCGCAGAAGGCCGCCGGACACGAGGTCCGCGTCCTGTTCCAGCCGAACGGCGTGGACGACGAGCAGTACAAGACGAAGGTCGCGCTGGATCTGAAGTCGAGGACCGGCGCCGACGTGATCGACCTCGACGGGATCTGGGTGGGCGAGTTCGCCCAGGCCGGATACGTCAAGCCGCTCGCCGAGGTGGGCGGGGCGGCCGTGGAGACGTGGGAGGGGTGGAGGCAGATCCCCCAGGCCGTGCAGGGGCTGGGCATCTTCGACGGCAAGAAGTACGGGCTGCCGCAGGGGACCGACGGGCGGGTCCTCTACTACAACAGGGAGCTGTTCCGGAAGGCCGGCCTGCCGGAGCGGTGGCAGCCGGGCAGCTGGCAGGAGATCCTCGACGCGGGGGCCGCGCTGAAGAAGATCCCCGGCGTGACGCCGATCCAGCTCAACGCGGGCACCGCGATGGGCGAGGCGACCGCGATGCAGGGCGCGCTGCCCCTGCTGGCCGGCGCCGGCGCGGAGATCTACGCCGGCGGCAAGTGGGCCGGCTCCTCCCAGGCGGTCAAGGACGTGCTGGGGTTCTACCGGCAGATCTACGCGGGCGGGCTGGGCGACCCGAAGCTCCAGCAGGAGGCCAAGGGCCGCGACAAGTCCTTCGCCGAGTTCGCCGACGGCAGGATCGGCATCCTCGCCGAGGGTGACTACTTCTGGCGGGCGGTGATCGACCCCAAGGTGGGCGTGGCCCCGATGGCCGACCGCGACCGGGTGGTGGGCTACGCCAAGATCCCCGCCATACGGCCCGGCGCCGGGATCCGCGGCCAGGACTTCGTCAGCATGTCCGGCGGAGCCGTACGGGTGCTGAACCCCTTCTCCAGGAACCCCCGGCAGGCGTGGGAGCTGCTGTCGTTCATGCACTCGGCCGAGGCGGTCAAGGCCGAGCTCGCCGGGGCCGCCCGCGTCACCTCCCGCTCCGACGTCAACGCCGACGTCCTCGCCGCCGACCCGATGCTGAAGTTCATCTCCGAGGAGGTCCTGCCGATCACCGCCTACCGCCCCGGCCTGGCCGTCTACCCCCAGGTGTCGGCCGCCCTGCAGGAGGCGACGGCGGACGTCGTCGCCGGCCGGACCGCCGAGCAGGCCGCCACCGCCTACCGGGCCAAAGTGGAAGGACTGGTCGGTGGCTCCGGCAACCTCGCCGACTGACCCCAAGGCCGTACCGGCCGACCGGACCGAGGAGCGAGGGAGCCCGCGTGGGCACTCCGTGAGCACGCCGTGAGCACCGACGCGGCGGGGCTGGGCCGGGCGCGGGCGGTCGGGTTCGTGCTGCCCGCGCTCGTGCTCATCGGGGTTTTCCTGATGTTCCCGGCTGTCTGGACGATCTATCTCGGGCTCACGGACTACCGGCTGACCGGCCTGGCGGCGGCGGAGCCCCGGCTGGTGGGGGCCGACAACTACGTCACGGCCCTCGGCGACGGGCGGTTCCGGAACTCGCTCCAGCTGACCGTGCAGTACGTGCTGGGGTCGGCGATCATCGGGCAGGCGGGGCTGGGGTTCGCCCTCGCGTGGATCATGCGCGACCGGCGCGGGCCCGTGCGGCGGCTCGTCGAGGGGCTGGTGCTGCTGTCGTGGATCCTGCCGGGATCGGTGGTGGCGTTCCTGTGGATCGCCCTGCTGGACCGGGACGGCGGCACGCTCAACGCCCTGCTCGGCACCCCCGGCGCGGCCTGGCTGCTCGACCACCCGATGCTGTCGATCATCGTGTTCAACACCTGGCGGGGCACCGCCTTCTCGATGATGCTCTACGCGGCGGCGCTGGAGAACGTGCCCCCGTCCCACCTGGAGACCGCCCGCCTGGCCGGGGCGTCGACCTTCCAGCAGCTGCGCGACGTGGTCCTGCCCCGGATCAAGGGACACGTGCTCACCAACGTGCTGCTGACCAGCCTGTGGACCTTCAACGACTTCACCCCGTTCCTCATCACCGCGGGCGGGCCCGAGGGCCGGTCGGAGATCCTGCCGTTCTACGTCTACAGCACCGCCCTGCGCGGCGGGCAACTCGGCTTCGGCGCCGCCGTCTCCTTCCTCATCCTCCTGATCAACCTCGTCTTCGCCCTGGCCTACCTGCGCCTGCTGCGCGACCGGCGGGAGGTCTCCGGGTGAACCTCGTCGGGCACGTGCTGGGCCGGCTCGCCTCGGCCGCCTTCCTCGCGGTCGTCGCCGCCTTCTTCGCGCTGCCGATGCTCTGGCTGGCCTCGGCGCCCTTCGACGCGCACCCCTCCGTCACGGTGTCGCCGCCGGAGTTCACGCTGGACAACTTCCGCGCCATCCTCGACAACCCCTACGCGCTCGGCTCCATCGGCAACTCCGTGATCCAGGCGGGCGGCGCGGCGGTCACCGTGGTCGTCCTGGCCGCGCTGGCCGCCTACGCCCTGTCCCGGGTCCGGGTGCCCGGCCGCGACGCCCTGCTGTACGTACTGTTGCTGCTCTCGTCGGTCGTCACGGGCACCGCCGCGATGGTGCCGATCTTCGAGCTGGCCACCCGGCTCGGCCTCGTCGACACCCACCTCGGGGTCGTCCTCGTCGTCTCCGGCGGTCTGCTCCCGGCGGCGATCTTCATCCTCAAGGACTTCATGGACGCCACCCCCACCTCCTACGAGGAGTCCGCGCGGGTCTTCGGCGCCTCCCCGCTGCAGATCCTGCGGCACATCGTGGTCCCCCTCGTGCGGCCCGGCCTGGCCACGGTCGCGGTGTGGGCGGTGGCCAGCGTGTGGGGCGGCTTCCTGATGCAGTACATCCTGCTGCGCGACCCCGGCAAGTCCCCCAGCGCGGTCGTCCTCTACACCCTCTACACCGAGGGCGGCCAGCCCGACCTCGCCCTCATCTCGACGTTCTCGCTGCTCTACTCGCTGCCGGTGGTACTGATGTATCTGTTCGTCAGCAGCAGGTACGGCTTCCGCTTCCATGGAGGGATCAAGCGGTGATCTCCGTGCAGGGTCTGACCAAGGTGTTCCCCGGGGGAGCGCGGGCGCTCGACTCCCTCGACCTCGACGTCGGGGAGGGGGAGTTCTTCGCGCTGCTGGGCCCGTCGGGCTGCGGCAAGACCACGCTGCTGCGGAGCATCGCCGGCCTGGAGACCCCCACCTCCGGAAGGATCGCCATCGGCGGGAGCGACGTGACGGCGCTGCCGCCCGGCCGCCGCGACGTCGCCATGGTCTTCCAGGACTACGCCCTCTTCCCCCACATGGACGTCACCGCCAACATCGCCTACCCTCTGCGGATCAAGAAGACGCCCCGCGCCCGGCGGGAGGCCAGGGCCGCCGAGGTCGCCGCCAGGCTCAGCCTGACCGAGCTGCTCGGCAGGCGTCCCGGGCAGCTGTCGGGCGGACAGCAGCAGCGGGTCGCGCTCGCCCGGGCCATCGCCTGCCGTCCCCGGGCCTTCCTGTTCGACGAGCCCCTGTCCAACCTCGACGCCCGGCTCCGCCTGGAGGCCCGCACCTTCCTCAAGCGCCTGCAGGACGAGCTCGGCGTCACCACCGTGTTCGTCACCCACGACCAGAGCGAGGCCCTCGCCCTGGCCCACCGGATCGCGGTGATGGACGCCGGGCGGATCGCCCAGGTCGGCACCCCGGCCGAGATCTTCCACCGGCCCGCCACCACCTTCGTCGCCTCCTTCATCGGCGCCACCCCGATGAACCTGCTGCCCGGCGAGGCCGGCGGCGGCGCGCTCCACGTGGCGGGGGCGGTGCTGCCCGCGCCCGAGGGGCTGCCCGACGGCGAGCGGGTCGTGTACGGCGTGCGCCCGGAGTACACCGACCTGTCGGCCACCAGGAGGGACGACGGGTTCGCCGGGGAGGTCGCCGTGCTGGAGAACCTCGGCACCGCGACCCTCGTCACCCTGGAGGGCGCCGGCCACCTCGTCCAGGCCGTCGTCCCCGAAGGTCACGAGCCCGCCGTCGGCGCGGCCGCCTGGGCGGTCCCCCGGCGCGGGCGCGCCCTGGTCTACCGCGACGACCGACTGGCCGGACAGGCATGAGGGCGCTGCGCGTAACCGGCCGGTGGACGTTGGAGGACCGGCTGGCCGCCCCCGTCCACGACGTCCCGTTCGAGCTGCCCGCCGACGCCCGGGGCTTCACCGTCCGGCTGTCCTACGACCGCTCGGCGGGTGTGCTGGACCTCGGCTGCCACGGGCCGCTGGGCTTCCGCGGCTGGTCCGGCGGCGCCCGCTCCGAATACACGATCACCCCCGCCTGGGCCACTCCCGGCTACCTGTCCGGCGAGCCCGAGCCCGGCCTCTGGCGGGTCCTCCTCGGCCTCCACCGCGTCCCGCCGGGCGGCCTGCCGTACGAGCTGAGGGTCATCCCGCATCTGTCCCCGCCCCTCACCCCGCCCGCCCGGCCCGGCCTGCGGCCCCCTCCCCCGCCCCGCGAGCCGGCCGCGACCCGGCGCGGCCTGCCCTCGCTCGGCGGGCTGCGCTGGCTGGCCGGGGACCTGCACGCCCACACCGTCCACTCCGACGGCTCGCTCAGCGTCTCCGAGCTGGCCTGCCTGGCCGCCGACCGGGGCCTGGACTTCCTCGCGGTCACCGACCACAACACCGTCAGCCACCACGCCGAGCTGCCCGCCGCCGCCACCTTCGCCTCCATCACCCTCGTCCCCGGCCAGGAGGTCACCACCGATCTCGGCCACGCCAACGCCTTCGGCGACATCGGCTGGATCGACTTCCGCCAGAGCCCGGACCGGTGGGCCCGGGAGGTGCGCGACAGGGGCGGGGTGCTGTCGATCAACCACCCCGTCGCCGGCGACTGCGCCTGGCGCCACCCCATGACCGCGCGGCCGCCCGCCGTCGAGGTGTGGCACTGGAGCTGGTGGGACCGGACCTGGGGCGCGCCGCTGGCCTGGACCCAGATCTGGTCGGCGGGGGCGGCGATGGTCGGCGGCAGCGACTACCACCGGCCCGAGGAGGGCCATCCGCCCGGCGACCCCACCACCTGGGTGCTCGGCGGCGACCCCCTGGAGGGGCTGCGCGCCGGCGCCACCGCCGTGTCCGCCACCCCCGACGGGCCGCTGCTGCTCCGCCACGGCGACGACTTCCTGGTCGTCGGCGGCGACGGGCTGGTGCTGTGGGGGCCGGACATGCGGCGGGCCGTCGTCGGCGACCGGGTCACCGTCCCGGCCCGGCCCGGCCCCCACCGGCTGGAGACCTTCCGCAACGAGGTGATGGCACTGTGCACGTGAGGATCGCGGTCGCCGGGCTCGGCGTCGCCGCGCAGGTCATATACCTGCCGCTGCTGGCCAGGCGCCGGGAGTTGTTCGAGGTGACCGACGTGTGCGACCTCGACCCCGCGCAGGCGGAGTCCGTCGGGCGGCGGCTCGGGGCGCGCTGGTGCGCCGACCCCATGGCGATGCTCGACCGGGGCGGCTTCGACGCGCTCGTCGTGCTCACCGCCGGGACCCACGGGGCCCTCGTCGCCGCCGCCCTGGAGCGCGGCCTCGCCGTACTGTGCGAGAAGCCCCTGGCCTACAGCCAGGCCGAGGCGCGCGCGCTGAAGAACGAGACGCGGCTGATGGTGGGCTACATGAAACAGTACGACCCGGCCGTGCGGCGGGCGGTGGCGCTCCTGGAGGGGCGCACCGTCCGGCACCTGGACGTCACCGTGCTGCACCCCACCGGCGAGGCCCAGCTCGCCTTCGCCCGCGTCCGGCCCTCGCGGCCGTCCCCGACGGCCCTCGGACCGTGGATCAGGGCCGACGAGGAGGCCCTGGACACCGCCCTCGGGGCCGCGCCCGCACCGATCAGGTCGCTGTATTCGGGGGTCGTGCTCGGCAGCCTCTGCCACGACCTCGCGCTCATGCGCACCTTCAGCGGCCCGCCCGCCACCGTCGAGCACACCGCCGTGTGGGAGGGGCCCTCCATCGAGGTCGGCGGAGCCCTGCGGCAGGGCCGCTACAGCCTGCGCTGGCACTACCTGCCCGGCCACCCCGCCTACCGGGAGACCGTCAGCGTCCACCACGAGGAGGGCACGCTGGAGCTGGTCTTCCCCTCCCCCTATCTGATGAACGCCCCCACGGTCCTGACCGCCAGCTCCCTGGACGGGACGACGGAGGTCAGGACCGTCCACCGCGACGTGTCCGAGGCGTTCGAACGCCAGCTCGAGGCCTTCCACGCCCTCGCCACCGAGGGCACCGCCCCACTCACCGGGCTCGCCGGCGGCCTGGCCGACATCGTGACAGCCCAGAGAATCATCAGGTCGGTCGCCGGACCGGCGATCGGAGGCGAGGCGCATGACGCCTGACATCGTGGTCGTCCCGCACACCCACTGGGACCGCGAGTGGTACCTGCCGTTCCAGCGGTTCCGGCTCGGCCTGGTCCGCATGCTCGACGAGGTCCTCGACACCATGGCCGCCGACCCCGACTACCGGTTCACCATGGACGGCCAGCTCGCCGCCCTGGAGGACTATCTGGAGATCCGCCCCGAACGGCTCCCCGAGGTGAGGGGGCTCATCGCGCAGGGCCGCTTCGCCGCCGGACCGTGGCTCATCCTCGCCGACGAGTTCCTCTGCGCCGGGGAGACGCTGATCCGCAACCTCGAGTACGGCATGCGCGGCGCCGCCGAGCTCGGCGGCGTCATGCGGGTCGGGTATCTGCCCGACCAGTTCGGGCACTGCGCCCAGATGCCGCAGATCCTGCGCCAGGCCGGCCTCGGGCACGCCTGCCTGTGGCGCGGCGTGCCCGCCTCCGTCGACCGCGACGCCTTCGCCTGGGTCGGCGCCGACGGCACCGCGATCCGCACCCAGTATCTCCCCGGCGGGTACGGCAACGCCGTCGCCCTGTTCAGCGGCCCTCCGGAGGCGCTCGCCGACCGCCTCGCCGCCTTCACCGAGACCATGCGCCCCTGGCGCCCCACCGGCCCCCTGCTGGCCATGTACGGCGCCGACCACAGCGCCCCGGCCGCCGACATCACCGCCGCCGGGCTGCGCGTCGCCACCCTCCACGACTACGTCACCGCCCAGGACCCCGCCGTCACGGGCCTGCCGGCCGTCCACGGCGAGCTGCGCTCCCACGCCCGGGCCAACATCCTGCCCGGCGTCCTCTCGGCCCGAATGCCCGCCAAACAGGCCATGGCCCGCGCCGAGCGCGTCGTCACCCGCTACGCCGAACCCCTGGCGGCGCTCTGGCTGCCCGGCAGCACGGCCGCCTCGAAACTGCTCGACATGGCCTGGCGCCGCCTCATCGCCTGCAGCGGCCACGACTCCATCACCGGCTGCGGCGCCGACGAGACCGCCCAGCAGGTCGCCGCCCGCATCGCCGAGGCCGAGCAGATCGGCCAGGCCGTCGTCGACATGGTCAGCGCCTCCCTCGCCGACCGGGCCGGCCGCGACGACCTCGTGGTCGTCAACCCCTCGCCCTTCCCGCGCACCGCCCTGGTCCTGGCCGACCTGCCCGACAGCCGGGCCGCCCTGTCGGCCCCGGACGGCGGCCGGGTGCCGTCGCAGCGGCTGGAGCTGGCCCCCACCCTCCTCGACGAGACCGTCATGGACGACCTCACCCGGCTCCTCGGCCGGGTTCACGAGCGCGAGCTGTTCGGCCTGCAGATCGTCTCCTGGTCCGCCTCCGCGGAAGGACTCCCGGAGGGCCCCACGGCCGGCTCCGTGGACGGACCCGTGGGCCCCGGCGCGGACGGGCCGGCAGGCCGCTCCACGGACGCCTCCGGGAACGTCTTCACCATCGTCGTCGGCCGCCACGCCACCCCCGGCTACGACTACGCCGACCTCCGGGCCGCGGTGCTGCGCGGCGCCGCGGCCCGGCCGGGCCCCTGGCGGGTGCGCACCCTCGCCGAGCCCGTCGTCACCGTCGCCGCCCACGTCACCGTCGCGCCGCTGGGCCGTACCGTGCTGACCTCCGCACCCGCGCGGGCCGCCGCGCCGGACCCGCCCGGCTGGGAGCGCCCGGCCGACGGCACGCTCGACAACGGCCTGCTCCGCGTCACCGTCGCCGCCGACGGGACCCTGTCGCTGTCGTCGGCCGGCGCCGAGGCCCACGGCGTGGGCCGCGTCGTCGACGGCGGCGACGCCGGCGACACCTACAACCACGCCCCGCCCCGCGCCGACGCCCTCGTCGACACCCCCGTCAGGGTCGAGGTGGAGAGCGTCTGCGCCGGACCGCTGGTGTCGGTGCTGGAGATCCGCCGCGAGTACGCCTGGCCGGCCGGCAGCACGCTGCAGGCCCGCTCGGAGACCACCGAGAACGTCACCGTCACCACCCGGGCCGAGCTCCGGGCGGGCGAACCCTACCTGCGCCTGGAGATCTCCTTCGACAACCGCTGCCGCGACCACCGGGTCCGCTGGCACGCGCCGCTCCCCCGGCCGGCGGCGGAGTCCTTCTCCGAGGGGCAGCTCGCGGTGGTGCGGCGCGGCCTGACGGGTGAGGGCGGCTGCGGCGAGACCCCCCTGCCCACCTTCCCCGCCGAGGGCTTCGTCACCGCCGGCGGCCTGGCGGTCCTGCTGGACCAGGTGACCGAGTACGAGCTGACCGGCGGCGAGCTGGCGCTCACCCTGATCCGCTCGGTGGGGCTGCTGTCGAGGGACCGCAACGCCTACCGCGACGAGCCCGCCGGCCCCCAGCTCCCCACCCCCGCCGCCCAGTGCCCCGGGCCGGTCACGACGCGCTTGGCCGTACTGCCCCACGCGGGCGCCTGGCACGAGGCGGGACTGCCGCGCCTGGCGGAGGAGTATCGGCACGCGCTGCTGGCCGTGCCGGGGTCGGGCCGCCTCCCCGCCGCCTCCCCGGGCGCGTCCGCCGGGAGCGCCGGCGCGCCCATCGCCGTCGAGGGCGCGGGAGTGGTGCTCACGGCGCTGCGCGAGCGCGGCGACGTGCTGGAGATCCGTCTCGTGGCCGAGCACCCCTCGGCCACCGAGGCCGTCATCCGCGGCCCGTTCGCCACCGCCCGCCACGCCGACGTGCTCGGCGTGGCGGGCGGGCGGTTGGAGGTCGCCGGCGGCGTGGTGCGGCTGCCGCTGCGCCCCTTCGAGATCGCGACCGTTCACCTGACGAGATCGGGCTGAGCGCGTCCCTTCTCACCCTGCGGCATGGCCGGTGATCCCACCGGAGCGTGTCAGGTGGGTGCGGCCGGGCCCCCGACAAGTGGCATGCCCGTCAGACTGTGATTGATTACGGCTGAAATTCGGTGTGCGAACCGGCGCTTCTGTGTTTCGGACAGTATTCGTCCCTTCGGAAACCCCGGGCCGCACCCGGAGAGTCTTCCCCCGCTCAGCCCTCCGTTTACGGCGGTCCGAGGTGGAGCCCCTTCGGGAAGTGCTCCTCGCAATGGCGGGCGCGGCCGTCCGCCATCCGCGTGCCGGCCCGGACCCGGCGACCGGCCCGCGGCCGGGACGGGTTTCCGGACTGACCGTTGAATCCACCTCACCCCTGACCGTTTGTCCGGACCCGTTTTCTACTCGCCGCCCTTTTGGACGTAACTCCTCACGAACTCCTCGGCGTTCTCCTCAAGGACCTCGTCGATCTCGTCGAGGATCGAGTCGACGTCGTCCGAGAGCTTCTCGTTGCGCTCCTGGACGTCGGAGGTGTCCACCGTGGTGGTCTCCTCCACGTCCTTGTCGCTCCGGCTGCCGTGCTTCTGCCCGCCGGTCTCCTTGCTCGCCATCTGTGGCACCTCCGCTTGGGGGACGCTTGTGCTTCATATCTTCCCCGAACCGGGAGACATTTCGCGCGGATCGTCCCGCGATCTTCGCGAGAACACGTCGCGGCCGCTCCGAGGTCCTGCCTGTCAGAGAACCCGCTCCCGCCCCTCCGAGGCAAATCCTTCCCCACTTGACTGGATAGCGGTCCTATCCAATAATTGGCTAGCGCAGCTATCCAATGGAAGGACCCCCATGTCACCCGCATCGCTGAGCACCGCCGGAGTGCTCCTGATCACCGTTCCCACCATCGCCTTCGGCGGCGTCTCCCTGCTCGCGCACATCATGCGCGGCATCCCCGGCTACCTGGACAACCCGGTACGGCGGGGCCTGTGGCGGGCTGGGCACGCGCACGCGGGCATCCTGGTGCTCTTCGCGCTCGTCGCGATGGTCTACGTCGACCAGGCCGACCTGTCCGACGGCCTGAAGACCCTCACCCGCGTCCTGATCGTCGCGGCACCGATCCTGATGCCGATCGGCTTCTTCCTGTCAGTCGTCCGCCCCTCCGACACCAAGCCGAACAGGCTGATCTGGCTGACGGTCCTGGGCGGGGTATCCCTGGGCACCGGGACGTTGCTACTGGGCATCGGCCTCGTCTGACCGCCTTTACTATGTAGATTCATATATTTCCGTGTTCTTACTGACACGCCCGGACCGCTCCGGTTAGGCCCGAGGGGGGCGAAACTGCGATCATTGGCAGGTGAGCACCATCGTCGCCAGCCGGTACAAACTCGTCTCCCCCGTCGGCCGTGGAGCGACCGGCGTCGTCTGGCGCGCCTACGACCTGCTGCTGGAACGAGAGGTGGCGCTCAAGGAGATCGTCCTCCCACCCGGCCCCGAGGCGGCCGAGCGGCGGCGCCTGGTGGTGCGCGAGGCGCGGATGGCGGCGCGGCTGAGCCACCGGGGCATCGTCACGGTGCACAACCTGGCCGAGGAGGCCGAGCGGCTCTGGATCATCATGGAGTTCCTGGAGGCGCTGACCCTGCACGACACGCTGGTCCAGGCCGGACCGCTCCCGGCGGACCTGGTGGCCGCGATGGGCCGCCGCCTGCTGGAGGCGCTGCGGCACGCGCACGACGGCGGGGTGATCCACCGCGACATCAAACCGGCCAACATCATGCTGACCGGCGACCGGGTGGTGCTGGCCGACTTCGGCTTCGCCGCGCCCGAGGGGGCGACCAACACCTCGATGCGGGGCACGCCGGCGTTCATCGCGCCGGAGGCGCTGCACGGCCGGGGCGGCACCCGTGAGGCGGACATGTGGTCGTTCGGGGCGACCCTCTACATGGCGGTGGAGGGCCGGACCCCGTTCCGCACGGTCAACTCGATGGCCGCTCTGGTGGAGGCGCTGCGGGAGCCGGCGCGCGCGCCGCGCCGGGCGGGCCCCCTGGAGCCGGTCCTGCGCGGGCTGCTGCGCAAGGACCCCAGGGCGCGGCTGAGCGCCGAGCAGACCTCGGCCATGCTGGCCAACGTGGCCGTCCCGGCGCGGCCTGGTCTGGTGCGGCCGGACAGCGCGGCCTGACCCGGTGCGGCCCGGCCGCACCGCCGGACCGCACCGATCACCGATTGCCGCCGGAATTAAGAAGGCAATCAAAACTCCGCCGCATCCCTTCAATACTCGGCTATCCGTGCTACTCAATCGTTATGCGCGATCGCCTATGGCGGCGGCGGGGTGCACCGTTCCAGATGTAAACATGAATCAGCTGAGGGGCCCGGCTTCTACTGCAACGGATGGTTCATGGGAACGGGAACGGGAAAGACACGGCTACTGGGTGGCCGTTATCAGCTGATTTCACCGATCGGGCGGGACGGCGTGGGCATCATGTGGCGTGCCCACGATTCACGGCTCCGCCGGAATGTGGCCATCAAGGAAATTCAGCCGCTGTTCCGGGAACACGGGGCGGACCTGCAGGAGGCGCGACACAGGGCGCTGCGCGAGGCGCGCTCGGCCGGGCGGCTGAACCACCCGGCGGTGGTCTCGGTGCACGATCTGCTGGAGGAGGGCGGGCGGCTCTGGATCGTGATGGAGCTGCTGGAGGCCCTCACGCTGAAGGAGACCGTGCGGCACCTGGGCCACCTGCCGGTCCACTGGGCGGCCTGGATCGGCTTCCAGCTGCTGTCGGGACTACGGCACGCCCACGGGGCGGGTGTGCTGCACCGCGACATCAACCCGGGCAACGTCCTGCTGACCGGCGACCGGGTGGTGCTGTCGGACTTCGGGATCGCGGCGCTGAGCGGGGAGGCGAGCGCGTCGACGACCGTGCCGATCGGCTGCGCGCCCGGCTACCTGGCGCCGGAGCGGCTGTGGGGAAGGCCGGCGACCCCGGCGGCCGATCTGTGGTCGTTCGGGGCGAGCCTGTATTTCGCGGTGGAGGGGCGCGCACCGTATCCGGGCTCCGACTCCCCGGCGGTGCTGGGCACGGCGATGACCAGGAATCCGGACCCGCCGGCGAAGGCCGGACCGCTCCGGGCGGTCCTGGAGGGGCTGCTCCGGCGCGATCCGGCGGCCCGCATGAGCGCCGGGCAGGCCGCGCGCCTGCTGTCGGAGGTCCTCCGGCTGGAGGGGGTGGCGGTCGCGTCTCCGAGGTTGCCCACGGCCCGGCCCCAGCACTTCACATCGTAGATCAGCCTGCCCTCGCGAGAGACGCGCGACCGGTACCGGCCGGGGCCGGCCCGCCCGAGGAGGGACCGGGCGCTAGCGGCACGCCGCCACGAACCGGGTGGCCAGGTGGGGACCGCCGGCCCAGTGCAGGTGCAGGTAGGAGGCGACCACCCGGCCGTCGGCGAACCCGTCGCCGCCGCCCCGCCAGCGGAACAGGGGCCGCTCCGGCACGGGCCGGACGGTGGTGCGGTGGAACTCGTGACCGCGGTACCGCTCGCCCTCCCTGGTCAGCACCGAGTCCCGGACGGCCACCGCGTCCCGGTATCCGAGGGTGAGCGCGCCGGTCATCCCGGCCTCGACGTCCAGGACCCCGCACATCGGCCTGCCGTCCAGCTCCCGGGCGAGATACAGCAGGCCCGCGCACTCGGCTGAGATCGGCCCGTCGAAGGCGGCGACCTCCTTGCGCAGCGGCTCGTTGGCCGACAGCTCGGCCGCGTAGACCTCGGGGAAGCCGCCGCCGATGACGATCCCCCGGCTCCCCTCGGGCAGGGCCTCGTCGGTGAGGGGGTCGAAGGTGACGACCTCCGCTCCGGCGGCCGTCAGGAGTTCGGCCTGTTCGGTGTAGCCGAAGGTGAACGCCTGGCCGCCGGCGACCGCGATCCTCGTCGTGGCCGGCGCGGTCCCCGTGGCCGCCGTCCCCGGTGCGTCCGCCACGACGGGCCCGGCCGGGCCGGGGCTCCACGGGCGGGCGCGCAGCGGCGGCGCGGTGCGCGCCAGCCGTACCAGCTCCTCCAGGTCGCAGGAGCCGGCGACGAGGGCGGCGACGGCGTCGACGGCCTGGGTGGCCTGCGTCCGGCGTTCGGCGGCGGGGACGAGGCCGAGATGCCGGGAGGGGACGGAGACGGCGTCGCTGCGGCGGATCGCGCCCAGCACCGGGACGCCGCTCTCGGCGAGGGCCTCGCGGCAGAGGTCCTCGTGCCGGGCCGAGCCGATCCGGTTGAGGATCACCCCGCCGAACCTGAGCCGGGTGTCGTAGGAGGCGAACCCGTGCACGAGCGCGGCCACGGACCGGCTCTGTTTCGCCGCGTCCACGACCAGGACCACGGGGGCGTCGAGCAGCCTGGCGACGTGCGCGGTGGAGGCGTATTCGCTCGCGCCCGCCCCGTCGTACAGGCCCATCACCCCCTCGACCACCGCGAGGTCGGCCCCGGCCGCGCCGTGCAGGAACAGCGGGGCGACGAGCTCCTCCCCCACCAGCCACGGGTCGAGGTTGCGCCCGGGACGGCCGGTGGCCACGGCGTGGTATCCGGGATCGATGTAGTCGGGCCCCACCTTGTGCGGGGAGACCGCCATCCCCCGGCGGGCCAGCGCGGCCATCAGGCCGGTGGCCACGGTGGTCTTCCCGGCCCCCGAGGCCGGGGCGGCGATGACCAGGCGGGCTACCATTCGATGCCCTTCTGGCCTTTCTGTCCGGCGTCCATGGGGTGCTTGACCTTGCCCATCTCCGTCACCAGGTCGGCGGCGGCGACCAGGCGCGGGTCGGCGTCGCGTCCGGTGACGACGACGTGCTGGCCGCCGGGCCGCCGGGCCAGGGTGTCGACCACCTCGCCGGCGTCGATCCAGCCCCACTTCATCGGATAGGTGAACTCGTCGAGCACGTACAGGCGGAACGTCTCGGCGGCGAGGTCGCGTTTGATCTGTTCCCAGCCCTCGCGGGCGTCGGCGGCGTGGTCCTCCTCGGTGCCGGGCCGCTGGATCCAGGACCAGCCCTCCCCCATCTTGTGCCAGGAGACCGGCCCGCCCTCCCCCGAGTCGCCGAGCACCCGCAGGGCGCGTTCCTCGCCGATGCGCCATTTGGCGGACTTGACGAACTGGAACACCCCGATCGGCCAGCCCTGGTTCCAGGCGCGCAGGGCCAGGCCGAAGGCGGCGGTGGACTTGCCCTTGCCGGGGCCGGTGTGCACGATCAGCAGCGGCCGGGTGCGGCGCTGCCTGGTGGTCAGGCCGTCGTCGGGCACGCTGACCGGTCTGCCCTGAGGCATCGTTGATCACCTTTCATCGTCGTGCGGGCGCCGTCATGCGGCGCTCCGGCGCTCACGGATCATCCCGGCGAGGTCGGTGAGGTCGTCCAGGCGCACGGTCTCGGCGCCCATCCGCTCCGCCAGGGAACGGGCCAGGCCGAGGCGGACGTGCCCGCCCTCGCAGTCCACCACCACGCCCGTCACCCCGGCCAGCAGCCCGGCGGCGCGGTGGGAGTCCTCGACGGTGCCGGAGGTGGCCCGCCCGTCGGTGACCAGGACCACCAGCGGGCGTCTGGCCGGGTCGCGCAGGCGCTCCACCCGCAGCACCTCGGCGGCCCGCAGCAGCCCCGCGGCGAGGGGCGTGCGCCCGCCGGTGGGCAGCTCGCGCAGCCGGGCGGCGCCCACCTCGACAGAGGAGGTGGGCGGCAGCACGAGGTCGGCGCGGCTGCCGCGGAAGGTGACCAGCCCGACCTTGTCGCGCCGCTGGTAGGCGTCGAGCAGCAGGCCCAGTACGGCCGTCTTGACCGCGCGCATGCGCTGCCGGGCGGCCATGGACCCGCTCGCGTCCACGACGAACAGCACCAGGTTGCCCTCGCGGCCCTCGCGGACGGCCTCCCTGAGGTCGTCGCGCCGCAGCAGCAGGCCGGGCCCGCTCCGGCCCCGGCTGATCTGGTACGGCGCGGCCGCGCCGACGGTCGCCTTCAGGTGCAGGGAGGCGGGGCGGCCCCGGGGGACCCGGGCGCCGGTGGTCCGGCCGAGGGGGGTCGTGGCCCGTGACCGCCGTCCGGGGGCGCCGGCTCCCACGCCGGGGACGGTGAACAGCCTGGCGGGCCGCGCCGGGTCGGCGTCGAAGGCGTCGAAGGTCTGGTCGCGGCGGGCGTCGCCGGGCCGCGCGGGGCCGGCGGCCGGCGTGCCGGGCTGGGCGTGGTCGGCACCGGCGGCGTCCCGGCCGGAGCGGTCCGCCGGGCCGTCCTCCCCGCGGCCGTCGTCCACCGAGGCGTCCCGGCCGGGGCCGTCCCCCGCGGGACCCCCCTCCCCCGGACCGTCCCCGCCCGAGCCGCCCCCGCCCGAGCCGTCTGAGCCGCCGGGGTCCGGGCCGTCCGGATCGTCGTCGGGGCCGTCTGGGAACCGGTCGAGGATCTCCTCCAGTTTGGACTCGTCCAGGCCGGGGGCGTCGAAGGGGTCGCGGCGGCGGCGGTGCGGGAGGGCGAGCCTGGCGGCCTCCCGCACGTCGTCGGCGGTGACGGCGGTACGGCCCTGCCAGGCGGCGTGGGCGATCGCCGCGTTCGCGGTGACCAGGTCGGCCCGGAGGCCGTCCACCTCGAACGCCGCGCAGACCGTGGCGATCTGCCGGAGCGCGGAGTCCGGCAGGACCACCTCCGCCACCCGGGCCCGCGCCTCGGCGATGCGTGCCGCCAGCGCCCGCTCCTGCCCGGACCAGCGGGCGGCGAACGCGGCCGGTCCGGCCTCGAACTCCAGACGCCGCCGCACCACCTCCGCCCGCTGCGACGGCTCCCGCGACGCCCGGACCTCCACGGTCAGCCCGAAACGGTCGAGGAGCTGCGGGCGCAGCTCTCCCTCCTCCGGGTTCATGGTGCCCACCAGCAGGAACCGGGCGGCGTGCCGTACCGACACCCCTTCGCGCTCGACGTAGCAGGTGCCGAGCGCGGCGGCGTCGAGCAGCAGGTCGACCAGGTGGTCGTGGAGCAGGTTGACCTCGTCGACGTAGAGGACGCCCCGGTGGGCGGCGGCCAGCAGGCCCGGTTCGAACGCCTTCACCCCCTCGGTGAGCGCGCGTTCGAGGTCGAGGGAGCCGGCCAGGCGGTCCTCGGAGGCGCCGACCGGCAGCTCGACCAGGCGCGCGGGCCGCGCGGCCGCCGTCCGGTCCCGGTGCGGCCCGTCCGGGCACTCGGGGTCCGGCGCGGCGGGGTCGCAGGAGAAGCGGCAGCCGTCCACCGCCTCGACGGCGGGCAGGAGCGCCGCCAGCGCCCGCACGATCGTGGACTTGGCGGTCCCCTTCTCGCCCCGGACCAGCACCCCGCCGACGCGGGGGGAGACGGCGTTGAGGATGAGCGCGAGTTTCAGCTCCTCCGACCCCACGATCGCGGTGAAGGGATAGCGCGGGTCACGCACTTTCGGGATCTCCTTGGATGTCGTCACGCCGGGTAGCTCAGCCGCCAGCGCCCGCCGCGCCCGGTGAGCGCGACGCGGGCCAGCGGCGCGACGTCGACGCGCCAGAAGGCGGGGGCGGGGGCGCCGAGGGCGTGGACGACCGCGGCGCGGATGAACGAGGGGTGGGTGATCGCGACGGTCCGGCCGGGGGCCCGGTTGGAGAGCCAGCCGGCCACCCGGCCGAGGAGCCCGGCCACCGACTCCCCTCCATGGGGCGCGGCGCCGGGGTCGGTGAGCCAGGCGGCGAGGGCCTCGGGTTCGGCGGCCTCGACCTCCTCCAGCGTCCGGCCGCTCCAGCGTCCGTGGTCGCAGTCGGCCAGCAGCGGGTCGGGGTCGATCCGCAGGCCGAGCGCCGTGGCCGTCTGTGTGCAGCGCAGCTCCGCGGCGCAGGCCGCCGGGCCGTGGCCGAAGTGCCCGGCCAGGCCGGCGGCCTGGCGCAGGCCGCGTCCGTCGAGTGGTTCGTCGCTCGGGAACGCGGCCCGCACCGTCGCCTGGGTCGAGGCGTGGCAGACCAGCAGCAGCCGCGTGACCCCCGAGGGGGCCGTCACACCGGGCTGCGCCTGCGCGCGGCGAAGGCGAACAGGGCGCCGACGCCGAGCCAGAAGACCGCCTGGGTGCCGATGGAGGCGATCCGGAAGTCCCACAGCAGGTCGGCGGGGAAGCCCTGGGGCACCTCGCTGATCTCCGGCAGGAGGATCCAGGCCGCCGCGACCGGTATCAGGACCGCGGCGCCGGCCGCCGTCCAGCGCAGCCACGGCTCGCTCCGGTCGGCGTAGCGGTGGGTGGCCGCGCCCGCGGCGACGGAGAGGATCCCGATGGCCACGGCGACCAGGTAGAGCACGGTGCGCTGGTTGATGGTCTCGGGGTCGCCGACGGCGGGTGGGTTGGCGGGATACTTCAGGAAGGGCACCAGGACGATCGCGGTGAACGCGGCGGCCGCGAGGGTGACCGCGAGCGCCGGTTCCGACCTGGGCCCGGCCCGGCCGCGCAGGGCCGCGTAGGCGAGGGCGAACAGCCCGCCGACGGCCAGCCCGTACAGGCCGAGGGCGAGGAAGAGTCCGAAGCGCTGGCCGTCCCTGCTGACCAGCGCCTCGTCCTCGCCGTGGGAGTGCCCCGCGGGCGCTGCCTCGCCGTGGGAGTGGGATCCGGTGGCCGGGGCGGCGGCCGCGGCCGCCTCCTCCAGCGCGATGGCCCGGTCGATGCGCGGCTCGCCCACGGTGTAGGCGAAGGCGGCCGCGATCAACCCGGCGAGCAGCCCGACGAGCATGCCCCGGACGATGAGTTTGATGATCACTTGCGGCTCAGTGGCACGGGACGCCGAGCAGATGGCGCCCGTCGTGCATGAGTTCGTGCAGGTAGTTCCCGGCCTGCGAGATCGCTCCCTGGTCGAAGGCGACCAGGTAGGCGATGAGCAGCAGCACCGGTACGGCGAGCAGCCAGCGGGTGAGGGAGATCCATGGGATGGGCTGGGCGTGCGGAGCCGAGATCTGGCTCACGGCCACCTCCTTCGGGATTGACGCGTCCCTTTTCGTAGGTCGGTGGCGGCCGAGTGACCTGGCTCCCGGCCCCTGGGCCGGTTACAGTGGCGCGACCGCACCGGAATCTCACCGGATTTCCCTCGCACCGCCACAAAACACCCGGAACGTACCCCGGTTCTCCACCGCCCGTCAATCCGGGCGGCGCCGGGGACCCGGGTGGGACACGCCGTCCGCGCCCTCGGCGGGCACGGGCCGGGGGGGGCGGCGGCCCGCTCCGGCCGGCGCCCCGCGACAGGATCGGCCCTACTCGCCGGTGAGCGCGTTCACCAGGTCGGCGGCCGTGCGGCAGCGGTCGAACAGCTCGCCCACGTGGGCCTTGGTGCCGCGCAGCGGCTCCAAGGTCGGGACGCGCTGCAGGGACTCGCGGCCGGGGATGTCGAAGATGACCGAGTCCCAGGAGGCGGCCGCGACCGACTCGCTGAACTGGCTCAGGCAGCGGCCCCGGAAGTAGGCCCGCGTGTCGCCGGGCGGCGCCTCGATGGCCCGCTGGACCTCCTCCTCGGTGACCAGGCGCTGCATCCGGCCCCGGGCGACCAGCCGGTTGTACAGACCGCGGTCGGGGCGGATGTCGGAGTATTGCAGGTCGACGAGCTGCAGGCGCGGGTGGGACCAGGCCAGGCCGTCGCGGGTGCGGTAGCCCTCCAGCAGCTCCAGCTTGGCCACCCAGTCCAGCTCCCTGGACAGCTGCATCGGGTCTTCGGCCAGGCGGGTCAGGACCGACTCCCAGCGGTCCAGGACGTCCTTGGTGAGCTCGTCCACGCCGTTGCCGCTGCGCTCCTCGGCGTATTTGCGGGCCAGCTCCAGATACTCCATCTGGAGCTGGACGGCGGTGAGCTTGCGGCCGTCGCGCATCGCGATCTCGTATCGGAGCGTCGGGTCGTGGGAGACCGCGCGCAGCGCCTGGACGGGGTTCTCCACCGCGAGGTCGCGGGTGAAGTAGCCGTCCTCGATCATGGCCAGCACCAGCGCGGTGGAGCCGAGCTTCAGGTAGGTCGAGATCTCCGACATGTTGGCGTCGCCGATGATGACGTGCAGGCGGCGGTATTTCTCCGGGTCGGCGTGCGGCTCGTCCCGGGTGTTGATGATCGGCCGCTTGAGCGTGGTCTCCAGGCCCACCTCGACCTCGAAGAAGTCGGCCCGCTGGCTGATCTGGAAGCCCTCGCCCCGCGAGTCCTGGCCGATGCCGACCTTGCCGGCGCCGGTGACGACCTGCCGGGAGACGAAGAACGGCGTCAGGTGCCTGACGATGTCGGCGAACGGCGTGGCCCGCCGCATCAGGTAGTTCTCGTGGCAGCCGTAGGAGGCGCCCTTGTTGTCGGTGTTGTTCTTGTAGAGCTGGATCGGGGCGTTGGTCGGGATCGCCGACGCGCGGACCGCGGCGTCGTGCATGACCCGCTCCCCCGCCTTGTCCCAGATCACCGCGGCCCGCGGGTTGGTGCACTCGGGAGTGGAGTATTCGGGATGGGCGTGGTCGACGTAGAGCCGAGCGCCGTTGGTGAGGATCACGTTGGCCAGGCCCAGGTCCTCGTCGGTGAGCTGGCTCTGGTCGGCCACCTCCCTGGACAGGTCGAAGCCCCGGGCGTCGCGCAGCGGGTTCTCCTCCTCGAAGTCCCACCGTGCCCGCCGCGCCCTGGCGGCCGAGGCGGCCAGATAGGCGTTGACGACCTGGGAGGAGGTCACCATCGCGTTGGCCCCCGGCTGTCCGGGCACGGAGATGCCGTATTCCGTCTCGATGCCCATCACCCGCCGTACCGTCATGCGCACCCTCTGTTCATCCGGGACTTGACTTCTCCGCCGTATATATCCCCGACCCTAGACCCTTCACTATGCCCGGTGACCAGACAGTTATGGCACCGAGGCCGTTTCGCCCGTCGCGAAGGGCGTCCGGAAGGGCGGGGAGGGCGGTGCGGACGGCGGTGCGGACGGCGGTGCGGACGGCGGTGCGGACGGCGGTGCGGCCCCGCGGCGGCGCCTGGCCTTGACGAACTCCTGAACGGGCCGTTCGACCAGCCGGTACACCAGATAGGAGAAGGCCATCGCGGCCAACGTGGTGACCACGGCGGTCAGCCAGGGCGGCAGCGTGTCCCGCAGGGCGGGGATGATCAGGACGGCGGCCGTGGTGTGGAACAGGTAGAGCGGGTAGGTCAGGGCGCCCAGGACGACCAGGCCGCGCCAGCGCAGCCGGCTCAGCCAGCCGAGCGCCACCATCGCCATGAGCACGTAGAAACCGATCACGGTGGCCGCGACGGCCCACTCCGGCACGGGCATGGCGGCGTAGCCGACCTTCTCGATCCGCCCGGCGACCCGGTCGAGCGCCGAGTTGACCGCCAGGCCGGCGCTGATCCCGGCCAGGCACCACAGGACCAGCTTGGGCCCGTGCTTGGTCATCAGGAAGAAGGCCATGCCGCCGACGAAGTACGCCGCGTACTTGGGCATCACCACGAGGTCGACCCACTTGTCCTCGCTGCCGGTGAAGAACCCGGCCGCCAGCAGCCAGACCCCCATGAAGACGAGGCAGCGGTTGAACGTCACCCCGACGAGCACCAGGACCGAGATCAGCACGTAGAAGCGGAGCTCGGCCCAGAGCGACCAGTAGACGCCGTTGGCGTCGTAGACGCCGAAGGCGCGCTGGAGCATCGTGAGGTTGACCCCGTACTCCCCGGCGCTGAGCTTGGGGTCCAGCGCGGTGGCGGCGCTCAGGCCGTAGACCGCGGCCGTGGCGCCGACGCTGACCCAGTAGGCGGGGAACAGCCGCACCAGCCGGGACAGGGCGAAGGCGCCCAGCCCCCGGCCCCAGATGCTCATCAGGATGACGAATCCGCTGATCATGAAGAACAGCTCGACGCCCAGGATGCCGAGGCCGGACAGCGTGGAGATCGCCGGGAACAGCTCCGACGGGCGCTCCCCCCACACCGAGGCGAAGGCGATGAAGTAGTGGAAGGCGAGCACCGCCATGGCGGCGACGAAACGCAGGAGGTCGAGTTCGGCGAGGCGGCCGCTCCCCCGAGCCGCTCCACGGGACCCCACGCCGGTCACCTGACGACCGGGCCGAAATGTTCACGCACGCCACTTGGACGGCGTTTAGATCATTTGGGTTCCATGTGACGCCGCTTGACTTGCGGGACGGACGGGACGGCGCCCCCGCGGCGGGCCGGGTGCGGGCAGCGGGCTCCGGACCCCGGACGGCGCGGCCCTCCGGAGGGGCGCCGCGCCGGCGCGGGCGCCGCCGGGAACGCCGACGGCGCGGCTCTCCGGAAGGAGCGCCGCGCCGCCGTGGGTGGTGCCGGGAACGCCGGTGGCGCGGCCATCTCGGGGAACGCCGCGCCGCCGTGGGTGGGTCAGAGGTATTGGCCGGTGTTGGCCACCGTGTCGATGGACCGGCCGGCCTCGGTGCCCTGCTTGCCCGTCACGAGGGTGCGGATGTAGACGATCCGCTCGCCCTTCTTGCCGGAGATGCGGGCCCAGTCGTCGGGGTTGGTGGTGTTGGGCAGGTCCTCGTTCTCGGAGAACTCGTCCACGCAGGCCGCCAGCAGATGCTGGATCCGCAGGCCCTTCTGCCCGGACTCGAGGAACTGCTTGATCGCCATCTTCTTGCTGCGGTCGACGATGTTCTGGATCATGGCGCCGGAGTTGAAGTCCTTGAAGTACAGGACCTCCTTGTCGCCGTTGGCGTAGGTCACCTCGAGGAAGCGGTTCTCCTCGCTCTCGGTGTACATCCGCTCGACCACCCGCTGGATCATGCCCGAGATGGTGCCCTCGCGACTTCCGCCGTGCTCGGCGAGGTCCTCGGGGTGGAGGGGGAGGTCTTCGATGAGGTACTTCGAGAAGATGTCCTTGGCCGCCTCGGCGTCCGGCCGCTCGATCTTGATCTTGACGTCCAGGCGGCCGGGCCGCAGGATCGCCGGGTCGATCATGTCCTCGCGGTTGGAGGCGCCGATCACGATCACGTTCTCCAGGCCCTCGACGCCGTCGATCTCCGACAGGAGCTGGGGAACGATGGTGTTCTCGACGTCGGAGGAGACGCCCGAGCCGCGGGTCCGGAAGATCGAGTCCATCTCGTCGAAGAACACGATCACCGGGGTGCCCTCGGAGGCCTTCTCACGGGCCCGCTGGAAGACCAGGCGGATGTGCCGCTCGGTCTCACCGACGTATTTGTTGAGAAGCTCGGGACCCTTGATGTTGAGGAAGAAACTCTTTCCGGACTGGCCGGTCTTCTCCGCGACCTGCTTGGCCAGGGAGTTGGCGACGGCCTTGGCGATGAGCGTCTTGCCGCAGCCGGGCGGGCCGTACAGCAGCACACCCTTGGGCGGACGCAGTTTGTGCTCGCGGAAGAGGTCGGCGTGCAGGTAGGGAAGCTCGATCGCGTCCCGGATCTGCTCGATCTGCCGCATGAGCCCGCCGATCTCCTCGTAGGAGATGTCGGGCACCTCCTCCAGGACGAGCTCCTCGACCTCGGACTTGGGGATGCGCTCGTAGACGTAGCCCGAGCGCGGCTCCAGCAGCAGTGAGTCGCCGGCCCGGACCGGCTGGCCCAGCAGCGACTCGGCGAGCTTCACCACCCGCTCCTCGTCGGCGTGCGAGATCACCAGCGCGCGCTGGCCGTCCTCAAGGAGCTCCTTGAGCATCACGATCTCGCCGATGTCCTCGTATCCGAGGGCCTCGACCACGTTGAGCGCCTCGTTGAGCATGACCTCCTGGCCACGCTTCAGCGAGTCGGCGTCCACCGCTGGACTGACGTTCACCCGAAGTTTGCGGCCACCGGTGAAGACCTCCACCGTGCCGTCTTCCCTGCTTTCGAGGAACACGCCGAATCCGGATGGCGGCTGCGCCAACCGGTCGACCTCCTCCTTCAGCGCGACGATCTGGTCTCTGGCCTCCTTGAGGGTGGCCACCAGACGCTCGTTCTGGCCGGTGACGGCCGCCAGATTCGCCTGCACTTCATGGAGACGCTCTTCGATGACCCTGGCCTGCCGGGGAGACTCCGTCAGCTTCCGACGTAGCGCGGTGAGCTCCTCCTGCAGGAAGGAGACCTGTGTTGTGAGGTCAGCGACCTCCCGTTCGCGCTGCGCGGCTCGAGCCTCAGCGTCGTCGCGAGCTGCCACGGCGTCACCTCCTTCCCAGTCGAGACCGACTACTCAAAACCCTACCCATCTGGGGGCTGTCCGTTACCTGGTAGAGCAGTGTTCGTATGGCTACATTAAGTGGGCAATGATTAATCCCTTATGGTGCGTTTAGCCCTGGGAGCATGAGAACACGTCGATCTGTTCCCTTGTCACGGGTAAACGTACCGTCGTGGCCGAATCGTCATCATCTGGTGGAAGAACCGGGCTCTTCGCCATGTGCCCCCTTTGCCGGACGCCTACGACGGGGTGGTGGCGTCACCCCGTCCGCCATGCGGCGGGCGGTGACGAGGAAGCCGGTGTGCCCGACCATCCGGTGATCGGGCCGTACGGCCAGGCCCTCGACATGCCAGTCGCGAACCAGGGTCTCCCACGCATGGGGCTCGGTGAAACTCCCGTGTTCGCGGAGAGTTTCGACCGTGCGCGACAGCTGGGTGGTGGTCGCCACGTAGCAGCAGATGACACCGCCCGGCGTGAGCGCCTTGGCGGCGGCGTCGACGCACTCCCACGGAGCGAGCATGTCCAGGATGATCCGGTCGACGTCGCTCTCGTCGAGCGCCTCCACGAAGTCGCCCACCACCAGGCGCCACTGGTCCATCGGACCGCCGTAGAACTTCTCCACGTTCTTGGTGGCGATCTCGGCGAAGTCCGCACGCCGCTCGTAGGAGGTGACGCTGCCCTCGCCGCCGACGGCGCGCAGCAGGAAGCACGTGAGCGCCCCGGAGCCGACGCCCGCCTCGACGACGCGCGCGCCGGGGAAGATGTCGGCCATGGCGACGATCTGCGCCGAGTCCTTCGGATAGATGACCGCCGCGCCGCGGGGCATGGACAGCGTGTAGTCCTGGAGCAGGTGCCTGAACGCGAGATACTGGGTGCCGCCGGAGGAGCGCACCACCGACCCCTCGGGCTGGCCGATCAGCTCGCTGTGCGGGATCCCGCCCTTGTGCGTGTGGAAGACCCCGTCTTCCTTCAGCGTCACCGTGTGACGCTTGTTCTTGGGGTCGGTGAGCTGAACCTGATCCCCGGCCTGAAACGGCCCATGCCTGCGAAAACCCATGCCCGCAAGGTTATCGGCGTACGGCCGCCGCCCGGTCCGGCCCGGAGCCGCGCGCCCCCTGTTCAGGGGGGATCGGAAATGATTCGCCCACGATAGGGGTAGCTGATAGCACTTGAAGGGTGTTTCCTCGAGACGTGATCCCCGCCGGCCCGGTCGTCATGCGGGCACTCAGCACCGACGACGTGGAGCTGATCGCCCGCGCCTGCGCCGACCCGCAGATCCGGCGCTTCATCCCGACCGTGCCGGTGCCCTACACCCACGACGACGCGGTCTCCTACCTGAAGGTCGCCGAGCAGCTGTGGGAGAGCGGCGGCGCCTCCTTCGCCGTGGCGGACGCCGGCACGGGCGAGTGGCTGGGCAACATCGGGCTCAAGCCCCTCGACTCGCGCGGCAACGGCGAGATCGGCTACCTGATCGCGCCGTGGGCGCGGGGCCGCGGAACCGCCACGGCGGCCACCAGGGCGCTGACCGAGTGGGCCTTCGCCCACGGGGTGCGGCGCATGGAGCTGCTGGCCGACGTGGAGAACCTGCCCAGCCAGCGGGTCGCGCTGGCCGCCGGCTTCCACCGCGAGGGCGTGCAGCGCTCGGCCGAGGACCGGCGCGACGGCACCCGCGGCGACCTGGTCTCCTTCGCCAGGCTCTCGGACGACTCCGGTGACCGCACGCGGCCGTATCTGCCCCCCTTCCCCGGCGGCTCGCTGTCCGACGGCGTGGTACGGCTGACGCCGCTGGCCGAGGCCGACGCCGACGACTACCACGCGCTGCAGAACCTGCCGGAGGTCGTGGCCTACAGCGTGCCCCCGCAGGCCCCCGATCCGGTCGAGAGCGAGACGGCCTGCCGGGAGGCGGGCATGCGCTGGCTGGCGGGCGACCGGGTCGAGGTGGCCGTCCGCGACGCCGGGACCGGCGTCTTCACCGGGCACATCCAGCTCACCTCGGTCATCCCGCCGCTGGGCCAGGCCATGGTGGGCTACAGCACGCTGCCGGAGTTCCGCGGCCGGGGTTTCACCACCCGGGCGGTGAGCCTGCTGGTGGAGTGGGCCTTCGAGCACACGCCCCTGGCCCGGATCGTCGCGGGCACCTCCCCGGACAACGTCGCCTCGCACCGGGTGCTGGAGGGCGCGGGCTTCCACCGGGAGGCCCTCCTGCACGGGCTGCTGCCGGGTCCCGACGGCACGCGCCTGGACGACCTGCAGTGGTACCGCCTGCGCCCCCCGGGGTAGCCACGCGGCGAGGGGCCCTCAGTCGGCGCCGAACTCCGTCCTGAGCCTGGCGAAGGCCGCGTCGGTGCCCTGCAGGGCGCGGTCGATGTCGGCGTCGGTGTGGGCGGCCGACAGGAACCAGTTGTGCCAGGGGTGGAGGTAGACCCCCTCCCGCAGGCAGGCGGCCGACCAGAACATGCCCTTCTCCAAGGTGGCGTCGCCCTCGAAGGAGAGCCACGGGATCTGCGCCGGGCCGGTCTGGTTGACCACGAAGCCGTGGGCGGCGGCCTGCGCGGCCAGTCCCTCGCGCAGGCGGGTGCCCGCCCGCTCCATCAGGGCCACTCCGCCGATGTCGCGCAGGGTCTCGATGGTGGCCTTGGCCGCGGCCATCGGCGCCGCGTTGAACCAGAACGAGCCGGTGGAGTAGATGGTCTGGGCCGGGCCCCGCAGGGAGTCCACGCCCGTGACGGCGGCGATCGGGTGGCCGTTGGCCATGGCCTTGCTGAAGGCGTACAGATCGGGGCGGACCCCCAGGGTCTCCCACGAGCCGCCGAGGTCGAGCCGCCAGCCGCCGCGCACGTCATCGATCACCAGCGCCGCGCCGATCCGGTCGGCCAGGGCCCGCAGGCCCCGGGCGAACTCGGCGGCGGCGAGCTCCTGGTCCTCGAAGGAGTCGTGCTTGAAGGGCGTCACGATGATCGCCGCGACGTCGCCCTCCGCCCGGGCCGCGGCCTCCTCCGCGCTCGCCAGGTCGTTGTAGGCGTATTCGATCAGGTCGGCGCGCTCGTTGGGGGTGGTGCCCGACGGGCTGGGCGTGCACCAGGGGTCGGCCCCGTGGTAGGAGCCGTGGGCCATGAGCACCTTGGTCCGGCCGGTGGCGGCCCGGGCGACCATCAGCGCCTGGGTGGTGGCGTCGGTGCCGTTCTTGGAGAACATCACCCAGTCGGCCTGCGGGATCGTCTCCACCATGAGCTCGGCGAGCTCCACGTAGACCGGGCCGGGCCCGTTGAGGCAGTCGCCGGCGGCGAGCTGGGCGGCGACGGCGGCCTCCACGGCGGGGTGGCGGTGGCCGAGCACGACAGGGCCCCAGGAGCACATGAGGTCGATGTACTCGCGGCCGTCCGCGTCGAGCTGGCGGCATCCCTGGCCGCCGACGAAGAACTGCGGGTAGCCGGGGCCGTGCAGGGCCGCGTTGAGGTGGCCGTACATGCCGCCCGGGACGACCCTGGCGGCCCGCTCACGGAGGTTGGCGTCGATGGACATGTGTCGTCCTTTCACAGTTGGGACGGTCGCGGCCGGACGGCCGGGGCCGCGCAGGCGGCCGGCACCGGCCGGCTCATCGGCTCTCCCGTAGTTCCTGTGCCCCGTCGAGGCCGGCGTCCGAGCCGAGCCCTCCGGCGACCCGGGCGGCCACCGCGGTGCCGAGTTCCGCGGCGCCGGTCACGTCGCGGCCGTCGACCAGGCCGGCGATGAACCCGGCGCAGTAGGCGTCGCCGCAGCCGGTGGTGTCCACCACGGGGACGTCGAGGGCGGGCAGCCGGGTGAGGCCCGACGCGGTGGCGATCAGGCTGCCCTCGCCGCCCAGTGTGACCAGCACCGCCCTGGGCCCCTCGTCCAGCAGCGCGAGCGCGGCCTCCTCCACGCCGGCCGCGCCGCTCATCATGAGCGCCTGCTCCTCGTTGGGCAGCAGGTAGTCCACATACGGCAGAAAGCTCCGTGCGCCCGGCATCAGATCGGCCATATTGGACAGTAGGTCCATCGTGATGACCGTGCCCGCCCCCCGCGCCTCGGCCAGCAGGGCGAAGAAGTCCGGGTCGTGCAGGCCCCAGGTCGCGTCCATGCCGCCCAGGTGCACGACCCGCGCGCCGCTGACGCGCCCGCGGTCGAGGTCGGCGAGGGACAGGCCGAGGTTGGCGCCGGGCACGTGGAAGGAGGGGCGCCCCCCGTCGGGCCTGATGGGCAGGATCGAGGCGGCGGTCTGCTCGCCGTCCTTGCGGACGACGCCGGTGACGTCCACCCCGCGCCGCTCCATGATCATGAGGAGGAGATCGCCGAGCTCGTCGCCACCGACCGCCCCCATCGAGGCGACCGGGACGCCGAGCCCGGCCAGGCAGACGGCGGTCCCGGCGGCGGCGCCCGCCGCGGTGACGCGGATCTGCTCCAGCAGGTGGGTGTCCTGCCCGGCCGGGATCGACTCCACCGGCCGGGCGAGCACGTCCACGATGTGCACCCCGAGGGTGACGACAGTCATAGTGAGCCCTCCTCATGTCTTCAGCGGATAATAGACGGGCGCCCGAATACCGTGTCAACGAGGGAAACCAGGGAGGGCCGGATGCCGAAGATCGTCGACCACGGGGAACGCCGGGAGGAGGTCGTCGAGGCCGCCCGCCGCATCATCCTGCGCGAGGGTATCGAGGCGGCCACGACCAGGGCCATCGCCAAGGAGGCCGGTTACTCCAACGGCGTGCTCACCCACTACTTCGCCGACAAGGACGACATCATGCTGTCGGCGCTGCGCTCCTCGCACCGGCGCATCGTGGAACGGCTGCACGGCAAGCTCTCCGGCCGCGGCGGGCTGGCCGCGCTCCGCGAGCTCCTGCTCGACAACCTGCCGCTGGACGACGAGCGCGCCCGGGAGAGCGGGCTGGAGATCGGCTTCTGGAGCCGGAGCCTGACCAGCCCGGCGATGCTGGAGGCGCAGCGCGCCGAGGCCGAGGAGCTGCGCTATCTGGTGCGCAGCCTGCTCGGCGCGGCGGCCGAGGCCGGGGAGATCTCCACCGGGGAGGATCTCGGCGACGTCACCGAGCGGCTGCTGGCCCTGGTGGACGGGCTGAGCGTGCGCAGCCTGCTCTACCCCGACCGGCTCGGCGCGCAACGCCTGGAGAGGCTGCTCGGCGCCGAGCTGGACCGGCTTCAGGCCACCAGCGCGTAGAGCCGGTCGGCCAGCCCCCCGGCGGTGGGCCGCCCGGCCACGTCCCCGATACAGGCGTGCACCAGCTCGGCCAGCTCGGGCCCCAGGCCGGGGTGGAGCGACGGCGGCGTGCTGTAGACCTTGCGCAGGGTCAGCAGCGGGTCGTGGACGGGCAGCTCGCCGTACAGGCCGGTGCGGGTCACCGCCCAGTGCAGCGTCGCGCCGAGCGACCACACGTCCCCGGCGGGAGCGGGCCTGTCGCCCTGCAGCAGCGCCGGGTCGGTGAACTCCACCGAGCCGATGCCGCCCATCCCGGTCACCGTCGCCCCCGGCATCAGCACCTGCGACAGCCCCAGGTCCGAGAGCTTGCCCCCCTCGTCGGTGAGCAGCACGTTGCCGGGGCGGATGTCGCGGTGCACGATGCCCTCCTCGTGCAGCGCCTGCGCGGCGTGGGCCACGCAGGCGACCGAGCGCAGCGCCCGCTCCCGCGACGGCGGCTCGGCGGGCCTGCCCAGCGAGCCGCCGGGCAGATACTCCATCGAGTAGTAGAAGACCCCGCCCTGCTGGCCCGCGTCGTAGAGCGTCACCAGGTACGGCGAGCGCACCGCGGCGAAGGCCTTCAGCTCGCGCGTGGCCCGCCGGAAGGCGTCGCCGCCGGTACCCCCCACCACCTTCACCGCGACGTACTCGGCCTCGACCGGCAGGCGGCCTGGCCTCCTCGCCAGATAGAACTCGCCATGGTTGCCCGCCCCCAGCGAGCGGACGAACTCGTAGTCGGCGATGCCGTCCACCGATATCTCCCCTCCGCGCCTCACGCGCCCCTCGCGGCCACGTCCCGCACACGGTAACGTCGCCATGGTCATTCTCGGGGCTTTTCATTACGTACGGGAAGCGTGTTCGCAAGTGCTCCACGTGGATCTGCTCCTGCTCGACCTGGTGATCGTCCTGGCCGCCGCGCGACTGCTGGGGGCGCTCGCCAGACGGCTCGGCCAGCCTCCGGTCGTCGGTGAGATCGTGGCGGGCATCCTGCTCGGCCCCACGCTCCTCGGCCCGCTCATCGGCGAGAAGCTGTTCGGCGCGGAGATGCGCCCCCCGCTCCAGGCGCTGGCGAACGTCGGCCTGGTGCTGTTCATGTTCGTCGTCGGCCTGGAGCTGGACCAGAAACTGGTCAGGGGCAAGGGCCGGATCGCGGTGACCGTGGCGCTCGGTTCCACCGTGCTGCCGTTCGTCCTGGGCTGCGCGCTCGCGCTCGGCATCGCCGGCGACCACGTGGGCGGCGCCAAGACGCTCGCGTTCGTGCTGTTCATGGGCGCGGCGATGGCCGCCACCGCCTTCCCGGTGCTGGCGCGCATCCTCACCGACCGCGGCATGCAGCGCATCGCGCTCGGCGGCCTGTCGCTGGCCGCCGCCGCGGTGATCGACGTGCTCGCCTGGACGGTGCTCGCCGTGGTGGTGGGCATCGCCGGGGCCGGCGACGCCGAGGGGCAGTGGAAGGTCCTGCTCGCCGTGCCGTACGCGCTGGTGATGTTCCTGGTGGTCCGGCCGCTGCTGGCCCGGCTGGTGCCGGCCCACGAGAAGGCGGGGCGGCTGACGCCGAGCCTGCTGTCGCTGGTGCTCATCGGCCTCATCGGCTCGGCCTGGGCCACCGAGTGGATGCACGTGCACTTCATCTTCGGGGCGTTCATGTTCGGCGCGGTGATGCCCCGCGAGGGCGCCGAGCGCCTCAACCACGAGATCCTGGAACGGCTGGAGCAGCTCGCGGTGCTGTTGCTGCTGCCGATGTTCTTCGTGGTGGCGGGGCTCAACGTCGACCTCCGCGCGCTGGACCTGTCCAGCCTCGGCACGCTGGCCGCGATCCTGGCGGTGGCGGTCGGCGGCAAGCTGCTCGGCTCCTACGCGGCGGCGCGGGCGCAGCGGCTGCCCAACCGGCAGTCCTGGGCGATGGCCACCCTGCTCAACACCCGCGGCCTGACCGAGATCGTCATTCTCACCGTCGGCCTGCAGAAGGGCGTGCTCGACAACGAGCTCTACTCGCTGATGGTGGTGATGGCCCTCGTCACCACCGCGATGACCGGCCCGCTGCTGCGCTGGGTGTATCCCGAGCGGCGGGTGGCCCGCGACATCGCCGAGGCCGAGCGGGCCGCCCTCGGCGAGAGCGCCGCCCACCGGGTGCTGGCCGTCGTCCCGGGCTCCCCCGCCGAGCAGGGGCCGCTGGCGGACCTGGCGGCCACCCTGGCCCGGGCCGCCTCCCCGTCGGAGGTGGTCCTCGCCCACCTGCGCCCCTACCCGCGGGGCCGCCTGGAGGTCGGCAACGGCCTGTCCTTCGAGCTCGCCGAGCTGGCCGAGACCCTCCACGAACTGGAGAGCCTCGCCGCCACGGCCCGCCGCCACGGCTCCGAGGCCAAGGTCGTGAGCCGGTTCAGCGGCGACGTGGCGGCCGAGCTGCCCGAGCTGGTCGGCGGCGCGCAGCCCGATCTGGTGGTGCTGCCGGCCGGCGCCCCCGGCTACGCCGGGATCCGCGCCGCCGCCGTCTGCCGCGTGGTGACGGTCTCCGCGCTCCCGGAGGCTCCCGGCCCCCAGGATGGCCCCCTGGGCTCTGCGGCCTCCCCGGACGTCCCCGGCCGCCCCCAGGCGCCCCTGGACGGTCCCGGCCACCAGACAGCCGCGGGGCCGCCGGCCTCCGCCGGTCTCCGGACCTCCCCGGACGGCCCCGGCGCCCCGGGCTCCCCGGACCCCTCCGGCCAGGTCCTGGCCGCGGCGGGGCCGATCGCGGTGCACCACGGCGCCGGCGACGCCGCGGCCCACGTGGCGCTCACCCTCGCCCTCCTGCAGGGGCGCCCGCTGGTCGTCGCCGGCGGCGGCCGGGCCTCGGCCCTGGCCCAGCGGCTGGCCAGACTCGGGGTGGCGGCCACCTCCGGCCCGGTCCCGGCCGGCGCGCTCGTCGTGGCCCCCGACACCGGGACAGCCGTGGACGGCGCCCACCTGCTGGTCCGCGCCGAGCAGGACGCCGACCCGGTGGACTGGGCCGCGGCCGTCTCCGCCGTGCGCGCCCCCGCGGACCGGCCCTGACCGGGGCGACGGCCGCTCCTGCTCCCGCTGCTGCTCCCGTTCCGGCGAGCGGGAGCGGGAGCACGGGCATCACCCGGGTCACGCCGCGCCGGGACACCCCCGCAAGGTCTTGTCACGGGCTCCGAGGAGGGTGAGGGACCTCTCGTCCGGCGGCCGCGTCCGCAGGCCCGTGGGAGATCCTCCTGGGCCGGCGGCACCTCCGTACGCGGCGCGCCGTCGCTCTGCGAGGAGGAGGTCGTCCGACCGCGGCGGACGGTGAGGGAAAGGGGAGTGCCCGCTCCTTTCCACTCTTAACGTATAGCGCACCGGGGGGCTTGCCACAAGACCCGGGTCGTGCCGCAGAATCATCGGCCGAGGCCGGAACCTGCGGAAATCGGGAGTCACGGAGTGCGTGTGTTGTCGTCGACGTATGGGTCGCGCGGGGGACGTCGAACCGCTGGCGGGACTCGCGGTGAGTTTGCGGGAACCCCGCGCGGAGGTGCGGGTGTGCGCGCCGCCGGACAGGGAGTCCGCGGTGCCGCCGGCCGGTGCCGGCGTGCCGCCGGTGCCCGCGTGAGCCACGCGGGGCCGCCGAGCCAGGACCCAGAACACCAGAACCCGCAGGACCCTGGCGGCCTGAACCGGCAACGGCCACGGGGCCACCTCAGGCGGAGCGCCGCCCGTCATGGCCACCAGGTCCGTCACGCCGGTCCGGACGCCTTGCCACGCGTAACGGCCGCAAGCCACCTCTAATCGGAGCTGATACCGTGAACCCGCTGACCACCAGCGCGTTTGACCTTCCCGACCATCTCTCCCCCAAGGCCGACCCGGCGCTGATCGCCGGCGACGAGCAGCACTTCGCGGCCATCGCGGAGAGCCTTGAGCAGTCGATAGCCGACCTGTCCGACCGCCTCGACACCGAGCGCAGGGCGCCCGGCGGCATCGGCCGGCAGGCGATGGACCGGGACTTGGAGATCCACCGGCTGACCGCTCGCCTGCGAGCCCTGCGCCGCTTCGGTCTGGACCTGTGCCTCGGGCGCATCGTCGGCGCGGACGACCCCGAGCCCGTGTACATCGGACGGCTCGGCCTCACCGACAGCGCGGGCCGCCGGCTGCTGCTCGACTGGCGCTCCCCCGCGGCTGAGCCGTTCTTCGGCGCCACCCACGCCAACCCGATGGGGCTGGCGAGCCGCCGCAGGTACCGCTGGACCCGCGGCCGGATCAGCGACTACTGGGACGAGGTGTTCACCTCGGACGGGTTCGAGGGGCACGCCGCGCTCGACGACCAGTCCGCCTTCATCGCCAGCCTGGGCGGCAACCGGTCGGCCCGGATGCGAGACGTGCTCGGCACCATCCAGGCCGACCAGGACGCCATCATCCGCGCGGGATCCCGCGGCGCTCTCGTCGTCGACGGCGGTCCGGGTACGGGGAAGACCGTCGTCGCGCTGCACCGCTCCGCCTACCTCCTCTACTCCGACCCCCGCCTCGGTCACCGCCGGGGCGGCGTGCTGTTCGTCGGTCCGCACCAGCCCTACCTGGCCTACGTCGCCGACGTCCTCCCCAGCCTCGGAGAGGAGGGCGTGCAGACCTGCACCCTGCGGGACCTCGTCACCGAGGGAGCCGCGGCGGCGATCGAGACCGACCCGGAGGTGGCTCTCCTGAAGTCGTCGGCGGACCTGCTGAAGGCGATCGAGCCGGCCGTCAGGTTCTACGAGAACCCGCCCACCAAGGGGATGACGGTCACGACCCCCTGGTCCGACATCTGGCTGAGCGCCGACGATTGGGCCGAGGCGTTCGAGGCACCGGAACCCGGTACTCCGCACAACGAGGCGCGTGACCGGATCTGGGAGGAACTGCTCACGATCCTGATGGACAAGCACGACGACGACGTCTCGGCCGACCTGCTCCGGAAGTCGCTGCTGCAGGACAGGGAGCTGCTCACGACCTTCAACAGGGCGTGGCCGCTGATCGAAGCGGCTGACCTCGTCGGAGACCTGTGGTCGGTACCCGCCTACCTGCGGAAGTGCGCTCCCTGGCTCAGCCCCGACGAGGTCCGGAAGCTGCAGCGCGGGGACGCCCAGGCCTGGACGGTGTCCGACCTGCCGCTCCTGGACGCGGCACGGCAGCGGCTCGGCGACCCGGAGGCGTCACGGCGCAAGCGCCGGCAGGAAGCCGCTCTCGCCGCCCAGCGCGAGCACATGGCCCAGGTCGTCGAGAACCTGATCGAGGCCGACGACGACGGCGAAGGGCTCGTGACGCAGCTGCGCCGAGCGGACCTCCAGCGGAATCTGGTCGACGAGTCCGAGCTGCCCACCCTCGACCCGGACCTGCTCGCCGGCCCGTTCGCGCACATCGTCGTGGACGAGGCCCAGGAGCTGACCGACGCGGAGTGGCAGATGTTGCTGCTCCGGTGCCCGTCCCGGAGCTTCACCATCGTCGGGGACCGCGCCCAGGCCAGGCACGGGTTCACGGAGTCGTGGCAGGAACGGCTCGACCGGATCGGGCTCGACCGGGTCGACCTGGCCTCCCTGAGCATCAACTACCGGACGCCGGAAGAGGTCATGGCGGAGGCCGAGCCGGTCATCCGGGCCGCGCTCCCGGACGCCAACGTGCCGACCTCCATCCGCAGCAGCGGTGTCCCCGTCGTGCACGGATCCACTTCGGACCTGGGCTCGGTCCTCGACGCCTGGCTCGCCGCGCATGCCGACGGGATCGCCTGCGTCATCGGTGATCCCACGTTCCGGGCGACGTCCCACGTCCGGTCGCTGAGCCCGGAGCTGTCGAAGGGGCTCGAGTTCGACCTGGTCGTCCTCATCGACCCGGAGGCGTTCGGCGAGGGCATCGAAGGAGCGGTCGACCGCTATGTCGCGATGACCCGGGCGACCCAGCGGCTCGTCATCCTCACGAGCTCCTGACGTCGGCCGGACGGCCCCCGCTCCCGGTGTGGACCTCGGCGTGCTCATCCGCGCCGGAGCTGTCGTGGTGCGCGGCGACGGCGGTGGCGCGGGTGCGTGCGGGCTACGCGTCCCTGGTGTTCCACCATCGCAGTCCGCGGGACGTGGGCGGCCCGTGGTCGTGGGGCCACGCGCTGGAGGACACGGCGGCGGTCGTGGCCGGACTGCGCGACATGGAGGCGGCCGGCGACTCGTGGCGGCCGGCCGGGCGGCACGGCGTGGGCCGTGCCGCCCGGCCGGACCGGCTAGCGGTTGCGGTGCGACTCGTAGCGCATGGTGCGGGAGACGCCGATCCGCACGGTCGTGCCGGGCAGGATCGCCACCGCCTCGTTCGGCGGGATGTCGTAGAAGTTGGGGTCGCCCGGCGGCTGGATCTGGGTGCCGTTGACCGACCCCAGGTCGACCAGGTTGACGTCCCAGCCGTCCAGCGCCACCCGCAGGTGACGGCGGGACACCGAGCCGTCGGGACTGGTGACCTTGGCGGGGCGGACGGAGCCGTCGGCGACCTCGGGGGCCCGCTCGGGGTCGCGGCCGACCAGGTAGTCGGTGTCGAGGCGGAGCGTCATGCCGTCGTCGAGGAGCAGCACGCCCAGCGGCGGGCGCGGCCCCTTGTAGGGGACGAGCGTGCGCTGCACCAGCGCGATGCCGCAGACCGCGCAGTATGGCACCCGGGGGTCGTTGAAGTGGTCGTTCTTGCAGTCGACCCCGTAGACCAGCGGCCGCGACTCCGGCTCGGCCGGCTCCGGCCCGGACGGCTGGGGCTCGGGCGCGGCCTGCGGACCGCCCGGGGTCAGCAGTTCGTACTCGAACGGCTGGTCGCGGACGTCGACGGGGTCGCCGCCGATCCCGCTCACCCTGGCGGCCTCCCCCTCCTCCTGCTGCGGGACGGCGGCCGGCAGGGGCCCGGACGGCGGACCCGGGACGGGGTCGGGCTGCCAGGCCGCCGGGGGCGCGGAGAACTGCGGCTCCGGCGCGGGCTGCGGGGCGGGGGCCGGAGGGTAGTGCTCGGGAGAGCTCATCGGATAGGGCGCCGGAGGCGGACCGTCGGCCGCCGGAGCCGGCCGCTCGGGATACGCCGCGGCCTGCGGCGCCTCCGTCTGAGGGACGGCCTCCACGGGGACGACCTCCACCGGTACGGCCGGCGGCCGGGCGGCCGGCGCGGCGGCCTCCGCCCGGGACGCGGAGCGCTGGGCGGCCGGTGGCGCCCCGGCCTCGGTCAGGTCGCACGAGACCCCGCCGGCGACGATCACACCGCTGTCCAGCCGGGCGAGCGGGTGCGCCGCGCCGGCGTCGGGCAGGCGCAGCTCCACCCGGGTCACCGGGCCGGGCACCAGCCGATCGGACCAGGTGAGCGCGTCACGGCCGGCCAGCTGGACCTCTCCACCGGAACCGGTGACCGACGCGTACGCCGGGCCGCTGACCAGCACGGCCACTCCCCCGGCGACGGGACCGGCGACGGCGCACGCCACGGGCTCGCCCATCATGACGGCCAGCACCTGGGCGATCCGGCGGGCGAGCGCGCGGCCGTCCCCGCCGGAGGCCGCGGTCTCCCGCAGCGCCCCCAGCAGATCGTCCACGACGGCCTCGGCCGCGTCACACACCAGCAGCAGGCCATCCACGTGGGCGACCAGCCCGTTGCCCGGAAGCGGACGCACCACCCCGAAGCCCTCGTCGGTCACAGAACTCTCCCTCCCCGAAAACGCCATCGGATGAACGGCACGCGCATCGGACCGTTCGCCACCAGCCAGACGCATACCCAGACGACCGTGAAATGCGTCCAGAACGCGGCCGGCGGGACCGGGTCGATGAAATCGGCTGCATCGGACCGTAGCAAAAAGTACAGCAGAAGACCTTCGGGAACGAGCGTCAGCAAACCGAACAGCGTCGGCCAGTCCTTCTCCCATCGGAACTGCATGAGGAAGTGGTAGACCAGCTCCCAGCCGATCCCCAGCACGGCGACCGCGGCCAGGACCACGAAGCCGGTGGCGTAGCGGTCGCCGAGCGGCCCGGAGAGGCTGGGCAGCACCGGCACGATCAGCAGCGTGATGATCGCGCCCACGGTGGCGAGCAGGAAGAGGCGCGTCTGGATGCGCCCCATCAGAGTCGGAACCACGGGGGATTACTCCTTACACCGGCGAGTTGAAGGCCCATTTGAACCACTGCGAGGTCGACCGCAGCGGTCCCATCTTGCGGACGAACCCCCGTCTGGCCAGGTCGTCGGCGATCTCCTGGGCCGCGATCTGCAGCCC
The DNA here is from genome assembly GCF_030811595.1 of Streptosporangium brasiliense. Classification (NCBI taxonomy): domain Bacteria; kingdom Bacillati; phylum Actinomycetota; class Actinomycetes; order Streptosporangiales; family Streptosporangiaceae; genus Streptosporangium; species Streptosporangium brasiliense. Next base: position 5,468,828 of record NZ_JAUSRB010000002.1, on the reverse strand, counting down.
GAGGAAGGTGTCGACACCGGGGAAGTAGCCGCCCAGCGTCGCCGATCCGGAGGCGTACAGGGCGCCGTCGCCGCTGGCCGTACCCTTCACCTCGAAGTGGCGCTCCACCTCCAGCCGTCCGACCGGGTTGCGGTAGGCCCCGCCGTGCCGGAGCAGGTCCTCGTAGATCCGGTGCTCGGCGATGTCGGCCTCGAGACCCGTGCAGTCGATGATGTAGTCGGCCACCGGCTCGCGGACGATGCCGTCGCTGCTGCGCACGTAGCTGACCAGCCGCCCGTCGGGGGCGCGCTCCACCCGGTCCACGGTGCCCTGCACCGGGTGGTAGTAGCCGCCGCTGCGGCCCGCCCGCATCTGCTCCTGCCAGCGCCGGCGGTAGGGGGTGTTGGTGCCGCCCATCTCCTTGTACTTGGCGGCCCGCTCGGCCCCCTCCAGCTTGCGCATCTGCGCCTTGAGCTGGCCGCCCCAGACCGACTTGGGGTAGTTGAAGCCCTGGTAGGCCCAGCCGTCGCCGCCCTTGCGGCGCGCCCAGATGTGCGGGCCGTGGGAGCCGCTGACGAAGGTCCGGAAGATGTGCACGATCTGGGTCTGCAGCCGGAACTTCTCCCGGTCGTCGAACAGGCGCTGCAGCACGCGGGAGGCCACGATGCCGCCGCCCCGGATGACCACCGTGCCGGGCCGGGTCTTGAGGAACTCGTAGACCTGCTCGTGCGGCTCGTAGGCGTTCACCACGTGCTGGTAGTCACCGTGCTTGGTACGGAACTCCTGCAGGTCGGGCAGGAACTTCAGACCCGGGTAACCGATCGCGATGTGCACGAAGCGCGAGCGGAAGATGATCCGCTTGGTCGGCGCCGTGCCCTCCGGCGGGGTGACCACGGTGAAGTAGCCGCCGCCAGCCCGGCGGCGGACCATCCGGACCTGGCCCTTGACCAGCATGTCCCAGTAGTTGATGCGCTTGGCCTCGCGTTCGAGGCTCTCGAAGACCGTGCCGGCGCGCGGCGTCCAGTAGTCGTTCAGGAGCGGCTCGGTCAGCAGCTGCCACAGGTAGGCCGGGGTCTTGTCGGTCCAGGTCTCCTGCAGGGCGTAGGAGGGGAAGCCCCAGAGGTTGTCGGGGCGCGAGGAGGAGTCGGAGCGGATCCGCTCGGAGCGGGGGATCTGCGAGCACCTGGTCAGGAACTCGTAGGTCTGCCACGGATGGTCGATGTTGGAGACCACCCGCATCTGGGAGGTGGGCACGCCGTAGACGCGCAGGTAGTCCAGCGTCACGAAGGAGCCCATGCCGCCGCCGACCGTCAGGAAGGGGATGTCGTACATGGGGATCCCGGCTGCCGCGACCAGCTGGTCGCTCCACTCGGGCGTGTTGATCAGCTCCGGAGTGAGGTCACCGGCCGACGCCGGCGTGTTGGGGGGTGCCAATTGTGCGTCCCTTAGCTACATGGCCAACCGGTCAGGTCGTCCAGAACACTAGTCGTGGTGCGCACCGAAAACGAGAGGACGGACGGTGCGTTCTTCCCCCCGCACCGCCGCCTCGTCACAGCACGCAACCAGTGAGACGCCCGAAGTCCCCCGATGGTTCGCTCAGACCCCGCTGAACACCCGGTTCACATCCGACGTGGCCAGCACTCCGAAGATCTCGCCGCCGCGTTCCACGAGGAGGTATTCCCCCGCCGGGGCCTCGCGCATGGCGTCGATCAGGGACTCCCCCGACAGGTCGGCGGCCAGCACCAGCGACGGTTCGAGGCTGCGCGCCAGCGAGCCGGCCGTCACCCAGGGACGGCGGTTCTCCGGGGTGGACTCCACCGCGACCTCGTTGACGATCCCCGTCGGACGGCCCTCGTGGTCGACCACCACCATCGCGCCCGCCTGGGCCTCCGCGGCCCGGCGCAGGGCCTCGGCCAGCGGCACGTCGCCGGTCACCGCGATGGCCCGCCGGGCCAGGGCGCGGGCGTTGACCTGCGGGATGCGGGCGCGGACCCGGGCCCCGCGCAGCGCCTGGGTGGCGCCGAGCCAGATGAAGGAGGCCAGCAGCACCGACCAGATGAGCTCCCAGCCCGGCGTCTGCCCGCTCATCAGCGCCAGACCGACGGGCACCGCGACCAGGACGACGGCCAGCACACGGCCCACCCAGGCGGCGGCGATCGTGCCCGAGCCGGGGTTGCGGGTGGCCTTCCAGACCCCGGCGCGGAGCATGCGCCCGCCGTCGAGCGGCAGCCCCGGCAGGAGGTTGAAGATGCCGACGATCAGGTTGGCGAACCAGAGCTGGAAGGTCAGCACCCCGAGGATGGTGCCCGGGTCGATGACCTGGTAGGCGGCGAACCCGATCCCGGCCAGCCCGAGCGAGAGCAGCGGCCCGGCGAAGGCCACCATGAACTCCCGGCCCGGGGTCTCCGGCTCGCGCTCGATCTCCGAGACGCCGCCGAGCAGGTAGAGCGTGATGCGGCGGACCGGCAGGCCGTACATCCTGGCGACCACGCAGTGCGCCAGCTCGTGCAGCAGCACCGACACGTACAGCAGCACCGCGAACAGCAGCGCCACGGCATATGTCGTCGGGACGGCCAGCTCGGGCAGTTGGGCGATCACGATGGGCTGGTAGGTGAAGGTGATGAACGCCGCCACGATGAGCCAGGTCGGCGAGACGTAGACCGGGATGCCGAACGGCCGGCCCATCCGCAGCCCTGGGCTGTTCTGACGCGGGCTCTCGCTGCTCACCGCTGGCTCACCACTCCTCGTTCGCTGCGCCTTCGGCCTTGATGCTACGCGCCATCGGGCCGTCCGCAGACGTCGCGAGGCCACCTTGAGCACAAACTGTCGTCAGTGTGACCTACAGTGCGGACATGTCACTGACCGAGCCCACGATCATCGGAGCGCTGTCGCCCTCCCGCGCCGGTGACTTCATGACGTGCCCGTTGCTCTACCGCTTCCGGGTGATCGACCGGCTGCCCGAGCCGCCGTCGCCCGCCGCGGTGCGCGGCACGATGGTCCACTCGGTGCTGGAGCGCCTCTACGACCTCCCCGCCCCCGGGCGCACGGTCGCCGCGGCCCTGGAGCTGCTGGAGCCGCAGTGGCGCAGGCTGCTGGCCGAGGACCCCTCCTACGGCGGCATGTTCGCCGACGAGCGGGAGCAGGCCCAGTGGCTGTCCCAGGCCCGCTCCATGCTGGAGCGCTACTTCACCCTTGAGGACCCCACCTGCCTGGAGCCCGCCGAGCGCGAGCTGTACGTGGAGGCGGTGCTCGACAGCGGCCTGATGCTGCGCGGCTACATCGACCGGCTGGACGTCGCGCCGACCGGCGAGGTGCGCGTGGTCGACTACAAGACCGGCAGCGCTCCCGGACCGGCCTTCGAGGCCAAGGCGCTGTTCCAGATGAAGTTCTACGCGCTGACGCTGTGGCGGTTGCACGGCTCGGTGCCCCGCCTGCTGCAGCTGATGTATCTGGGGGGCGGCGGCGAGGTGCTGCGCTACGCCCCCGACGAGGCCGACCTGCGCGCCACCGAGCGCAAGGTGCAGGCCCTGTGGACGGCCATCGAGCGGGCGATGGAGACCGGCGAGTGGCCCCCCAGGCCCGGCCGCCTGTGCGACTGGTGCAGCTACAAGGAGCTGTGCCCGGAGTTCGGCGGCACTCCCCCGCCGCTGCCCGAGCGGCAGCCGGGCGACACCGTGCGCAGCACCCGCGGCGCGCCCAGGGCCGCCACCGACGAGCTCTGAGCGGCACGGGCCGGCGCGCGAGGGCGTGAGAGGCCCCGGGGACGGCGCCCGGCGCCGGACCGGTCCGCAGTACGGATCCCCGCGGGTCATCCGTGGGGATGAGGGCGATATCCCCCTGCAGCAGGGTGGCTGTGAGAGTGGGACGCCTAAATTGATTGTGTGCGCAACACCCCGGACGGCCTGCGGGCCTGGCTCCACCGACACCCGCTGATCCCCGACGCCGTCCTGGCCGGGATGCTGGCGGCCGCCGCGGTGCCCTGCGCCTACGCCCCCTCCCTGGCCGGCTTCGACGCCCCGGCCGGGCTCCGGGAGCCCGGCGCGCTGAGCCTCGCCCTGACCCTGGCCGGCTGCCTGTCCACGGCGCTGCGCCGCAGCCGGCCGTTCGCGATGCTCTTCCTGGTCGTCCTCGCCGAGGTGACGCTGGCGTCGCTGGACCAGAGCGGCTCCCTGCTGTGGGTGGCCGCGCTGGTGCTGGTCTACACGGTCGCCGCCCACCGCGGCCTGGCGCTCAGCCTGTGCGCGCTGGCGCTGAGCCTGACCTGCCGCGCCCTCCTGGCGGTGACGGTCACCGGGCCCGCCGACCGCACGGCCCACCTGTTCGTGGCCGTGCTGACCATGACCCTGTGGATCGCCGGCCGGGGCGCCCGGCTGCGCCGGGCCTACCTCGCCGAGCTGCGCGAGCGGGCCGCCCGGACGGAACGGGCCCGGGAGTCCGACACGCGGGCGGCCAGGGCCGAGGAGCGCTCCCGCATCGCCCGCGAGCTGCACGACGTGGTCGCCCACCACGTGAGCGTGATGACCGTCCAGGCGTCCGCGGCGCGCCGGGTGCTGGCCACCAACCCCGACGGCGCCCGGGAGGCGCTGTCGGCGATCGAGGAGATGGGCCGGACCGCGATGGCCGAGATGCGCAACATCGTGGGCGTGCTCAGGACCGACGCGGCGCCCGCCGAGCGCAGCCCCCAGCCGGGGGTGCAGGAGATCCCCACGCTGGTCGACCAGATGCGCGAGGCGGGCCTGCGGACGCAGCTGTGGATCGAGGCCGAGGGAGGTCCGCTGCCGCCCGGTGTCGATCTGGCCGCCTACCGGCTGGTCCAGGAGGCGCTGACCAACAGCCTGCGGCACGCGGGGCCCCGGGCCCGCGCCTGGGTGACGGTCCGGCAGGGCCCGGGCGAGCTGGCCGTACAGGTCGAGGACGACGGCCGCGGCGCCGAGCCGCCCGCCCCCGCCACCGACCGGACCGGGCACGGGCTGGTCGGCATCCGCGAGCGTGTGGCCCTCTATGGTGGAATCCTGAGGATCGGCCCGCGTCCGGAGGGCGGATTCGAGGTCAATGCCCGGTTCCCCCTCAAGGACGTGTGATGACGATCAGAGTGTTACTGGTGGACGACCAGCCACTGCTGCGTACCGGCTTCCGGCTCATCCTGGAGGCCGAGCCGGACGTCACCGTGGTGGGCGAGGCCGGGGACGGCAAGGCCGCCCAGGACCAGTCGCGCGCGCTGATGCCCGACGTGGTGCTGATGGACATCCGGATGCCGGGCGTGGACGGCATAGAGGCGACCCGCCGGATCGTCCGGGAGGCCACCGGCGGGGCCCACGTGCCGAGGGTGCTGGTGCTGACGACCTTCGACCTGGACGAATACATCGTGGAGGCGCTGCGCGCCGGGGCCAGCGGCTTCCTGCTCAAGGACGTCCCGCCCGACGAGCTGGTGCAGGCCATCCGGGTGGTCGCGGCGGGCGACGCCATCGTCGCGCCGAGCGTGACCCGGCGGCTGCTGGACAGGTTCGGGGCGCGCCTGCCCTCGGCGCACCAGCAGTCCACCCCGGCCCGCCTGGACCGGCTCACCGAGCGTGAGATGGAGGTGCTGCGGCTGATCGCCCGGGGCATGTCGAACGCGGAGATCGCCGCCGAGCTCGTGGTGAGCGAGACGACGGTCAAGACCCACGTCGGCAACGTGCTCACCAAGCTCGGCCTGCGCGACCGCGTCCAGGCGGTGGTCCTGGCCTACGAGACCGGTCTGATCACCCCGGGCGCCATCCCCTAGCCTCCCTGCGGGAGGAGGGCCTCGGAGCGGAGCCCGGCGAGGATCCGGGCGAGCACCGGCCGGGTGTCGGCACGCCGCCAGGCGACGGCGGTGGTGCAGCGGCAATCCTCGGCCAGCAGGACGAACACCACTCCGGCGCGGGCGTAGTGCTCGTCGGTGCCCTCCGAGAGCAGGGCGACGCCCTGGCCGGACGCGACCAGCTCCAGGGTCTCCTCGATCGCCGAGGAGCCGACCTCCCCCGCGATGTCCGTCACCCCGATGAAGGCCGGGTGGCGGAAGGCCCGCCAGACCGGGTCGGGGCTGCGGGGCACCACCCAGACGCGGCCGGCCAGGTCGGCGGGGCCGGCCACGGGCAGCCGGGCGAGCGGGTCGCCGACCGGCACCGCGACGGCCCGCCGGTCGCTGCCGAGGATCAGTGTGTCCAGGGCGTCGCCGGTGGTCAGCGGCGGCCACACCACGGCCAGGTCGCTGGCCCCGGTCAGCAGGCCGCAGGCCGGGTCGTCGAAGTCGAAACGGCGCAGCCGGACCTGCCCGCCGGAGGCGCGCCGCACGCCGTCGAGGAGCCGGGAGGTGCTCGCGCCGGCCGCCTCGCCCATGAAGCCCACGGTCAGCTCGGTGCCGCCCCCGGCCAGCAGAGCCGTGAGCTCGTCGGCGGCGGCCGTCACCGCCGCCGCGTGGGCCAGCACCCGGCCGCCCAGCTCGGTCAGGCGCACGCCGTCGCGGTCGCGGACCAGCAACCGCCGCCCGGCGGTGGCCTCCAGCCGCTTCACGGCGGTGCTCACGGTGGGCTGGCTGACCCCGAGCGAGATGGCCGCCTCCCGGAACGATCCGGTGCGGGCCACCGCGACGAACGCCCGCACGGCCGGCAATGTGACGTCCATCCCGCAAGGATAGCCATCGGCTATCGGCATAGCCGCAAACTATTAACCCGGGTCGAGCTACCCGGCCGACGATTGACCCATGACAGACCAGCCGGGCGCACGGACGTCCGAGACCGGGCGGCGGAGTCAGGCCGATCCGGCCACCGCCCCTCCGGCGCCGCCCGGCGCCCCCATGCCGGACGCTGAGTCCCGGCGGGGTGACACGCGACCGGCCCCCGGATCCGCACCGGACACGCGGACCCCGCAAGGGGACACGCGACGGGACCTCGGATCCGTGCCGGACGTGGAGACCCCACAGGAGGACACGCGACCGGACCTCGGGCCCCTCCCGGGCACGCAGACCCCGCAAGGGGACACGCGACGGGACCTCGGATCCGTGCCGGACGTGGAGACCCCGCAGGGGGACACGCGGTCGGACCTCGGGCTCGCGCTGGGCGCGGCGGCGGGGGCGGCCACCTACTCGGCGGTGTTCGGCGCGGCGGCGGTGGAGCAGGGCTGGTCCTCGTGGGAGGCGGTGCTGGCCAGCGCCGTGGTGCACGCCGGGGGCAGCCAGATCGTCGGGCTGACCGCACTGGGCGGCGGCGCCCCCGAGGCGCTGGGCGGCGCGGCGGGGGCCGCCGGGCCGGGCGGCGGCGCGGTGGCCGCGGCGGTGGTCGCCGCGTCGCTGGTCAACCTGCGGCTGACCGCGTTCGGGCTGGCGCTGGGCGACGTCTTCCGGACCAGGTGGGGCCGGTGGCTGGCCGCACATCTGGTCTCCGACGAGTCAGTGGCGGCCGCGGTGTCACGCGGGGCCCCGGCCGCGCGCAGGCGGACGTTCCTGCTGGTCGGGACGGTGCTGTTCACCGGCTGGGTGGGTGGCACGGCCGCCGGGGCGGTGCTCGGCTCGGTGCTGCCGGCCGGAGCCCGGGGAGCGGTGGACGGGGCCGCCGCGGCGGCCTTCGCCGCGCTGCTCGTCCCCCTGCTCCGCACCCGTCGCCAGACGGCGGTCGCCGCGGGGGCCGCGGCCCTGGCGCTGGTGGCATCGTGGTGGCTGCCACCGGGCCTGCCGATCCTCGTCGCCGCGCTGGCCGCCGTCCCGGCCGTGGTGAGGTCCGCGTGAACACCGCCCCGCCCGCCCACAGCCCTGTCCGCAGCCCCGTCCGCGCCCCTGCTCACAGCACCACCCCGCCCCCCATGGAGACCACCTGAACGCCGTCCCACCCATCCACGGCCCTGCCCGCACCCCTGCTCACAGCAGGGCCCGACCGGCCACCCCGACCCCCATGGAGACCATGTGAGCGCCGTTCTGCTGTTCGTCGCGGGGCTGGCCGCCGTGACCTACCTGCTCCGGCTGGCCGGGGTGAGCACGGCCGCCCGGGCCGGGATGGACGGGCGCTGGAGCCTGTTCACCGCCCTGCTGCCGGTGGCGCTGCTGGCCGCCGTCGTGACCGTCCAGGCGGCGCCCGCCGGCCGTCCGGCGGTCCACCTGGCCGTCGCCGCCGTCGTGGCGGGGGTGGCCGCCCGGCGCCTCGGATTCCTGCCCGCCATGCTCCTCGGCACCGCCGCCGGAGCACTCGTGAGCCTTGGAGGCTTTTGATGATCATACGTGAACTGGACCCTGACGACCTCGGCGCCTGCCTGCGGCTCGCGGAGGACCGGCAGTGGTCGCGAGAGGAGCGCAAATGGCTCTTCCTGCTCCAGGGCGGGGAGGGCTACGGGATCGTCGACCCGGACGGGGAACTGGTGGCCTCCGCCGTACTGACCCGCTACGGCACGCGCACCGCGGCGGTCAGCATGGTGCTGGTGGCCTCGCGTCACGGGGGGCGGGGGCTGGGCAGACGCCTGATCGGCCATGTGCTGGAGCAGGCGCGCGGCGCGACCGTCTTCCTGAACGCGACCGAGATGGGCCGCCCCCTCTACGAGCGGCTCGGCTTCCGGGTGACGGGTGGGGTCGCCATGCATCTGGGGACCTTCACCGGGCAGGCGTCCGGCGCGTCCCGCGCCGCCTCCCCCGAGGATCTGAAGGCGATCGCCGACCTCGACGCCGAGGTCGTCGGCGCTGACAGGTCCGCCCTCCTGGCGAGGTACGCGGGCTTCGCCGAGCAGCTCCGGGTGATCGAGAACGGGCGGGGGATCTCGGGGTACGCCGGGATGTGGCGCAACGTGGGCAGCACGGTCGTCGGGCCGGTGATCGCGGCGAGCCCCGCCGACGCCCGGTCCCTGATCGCCGATCTCGCCTCCCAGGTCGACGGCCCGGTCCGGCTGGAGATCGAGGACCGTAACGCGCCGCTGGCGCGGTGGCTGGCCGGGCACGGGGTGGTCGCGGGGATGCGGACCTCGGACATGGTCGCCGGCGGGGAGTCCCTGCCCGGCGACCGGAGCCGGTTCTTCGCGCCGGTCATGTCCGCGCTGGGCTGACGGACCCGCCTCACAGGCCACCCGGCCGGACCCCCACCCGGTCACGCCCACACTGAACCGACGGACCCACCCCACTAGCCACCCGGCCGCCCCCCACCCGGTCACGCCCGTCGGACGGCGGGCACGGGCCCGTGCCGGGATGCCGGGCCGACCCCGTCCGGTCAGGTCCAGGCCGAGGTGACGGGGGTGCCCACCTCCGTCGCGGTGGGGTCGTGGGCGCTCGCGGCGGCCTGGATGCTCCCCGCCGCGATCTCCTCGGCCCAGTGGCAGGCGACCTTCCGGCCGGGACGTATCTCCCGCAGCTCGGGTGGCTCGTCGGCGCACCGCTCCGGCCGGCGGAACGGGCAGCGGGTGTGGAAGCGGCAGCCGGCCGGGACGTCCACCGGGGACGGCAGGTCCCCGGTGAGCAGGATCCGCCGCCTGCGCTCCTCGACCTCGGGGTCCGGGATCGGGATCGCCGACATCAGCGCGATCGTGTAGGGGTGCAGCGGCTCGGCGTACAGCTCGTCGGAGGAGGCCTCCTCCACCAGCGCGCCGAGATACATCACGCCGATGACGTCGCTGACGTGGCGCACCACCGCCAGGTCGTGGGCGACCACGATGTAGGTGAGGCCGAGCTGCTCCTGCAGGTCCTCCAGCAGGTTGACGATCTGGGCCTGGATCGAGACGTCCAGGGCGGAGACCGGCTCGTCGGCGATGATCAGGGCGGGGTTGAGGGCGATCGCCCTGGCGATGCCGACGCGCTGGCGCTGGCCGCCGGAGAACTCGTGGGGGTAGCGGCCGGCGGCCGCGGCCGGGAGTCCCACCAGGTCGAGCAGCTCGCGCACCCGCCGTGGCCTGCTGCCGGTGAAGCCGTGGGCCCGTAGCGGCTCGGTGAGCACCGACTCCACGCTCTGGCGGGGGTCGAGGCTGGCCAGGGGGTCCTGAAAGATCATCTGCATGTGCCGCCGGAGCAGGCGCATCCGCTCCGGGCCCAGCGTCCCGACGTCGGCGCCGTCGAACAGGACGGTCCCGGCCGTGGGCTCCACCAGCCTGAGCACGGCCTTGCCGAGCGTGCTCTTGCCGCAGCCCGACTCCCCCACCAGGCCGTAGGTCATGCCGCGCCGTACGTCGAGGTCGACGCCGTCGACAGCCCGGACGTGGCCCGCGACCCGTTGCAGCAGGACGCCTTTCCTGACCGGGAAGTGGACCTTCAGCCCCCGGACGGACAGCAGCGGCTCCGGGCTCATGGGGTGACCACCTCGGCCTCCAGCGGGTTGAAACAGCGCAGGCCGTGAGGGTCTCCGCGCAGCTGGGGGGCCGCGGTGGCGCACTCGGCGATCCGGTTGCGGCAGCGGGGGGCGAAGGCGCAGCCCCGCGCCCAGGGGATGGTGTCGCGGGGCGAGCCCTGGATGGGTTCGAGGCGTGTGCCGCGCGGCCGGTCGAGACGGGGGACGGAGGCGAGCAGGCCGCCGGTGTAGGGGTGGCGGGGGCGGCGGAAGAGCTCGTGGCGGGGGGCCCGCTCGACGATCCGGCCGGAGTACATCACGTGCACCGTGTCGCACATCCCGGCGACCACCCCGAGATCGTGAGTGATCAGCACGAGGGCGGTGCCGGTGTCGGAGACCAGGGCCTTGAGCAGTTCGAGGATCTGCGCCTGGATGGTGGCGTCCAGCGCCGTGGTGGGTTCGTCGGCGATGAGGAGCCGGGGGCGGCAGGCCAGCGCGGTCGCGATCAGCGCGCGCTGGCGCATGCCTCCGGAGAGCTGGTGGGGATACTCCCGCAGCCGCCGCGAAGGGTCGGGGATGCCCACCCGGCGCAGCAGCCCGGCGGCCTCCTGCCGTGCCTCGCCCGAGCTCATCGCGCGGTGGCGGACGAGCACCTCGGCCACCTGGACCCCGATGGGCACCACCGGGTTGAGCGAGGTCATCGGGTCCTGGAACACCACGGCCAGGTCCCGCCCGCGCAGGGTGCGCAGCTTGTCGGCGGGCAGGGAGAGCAGCTGGGTCCCGTCGAAGGCGACGCCGCCCTCCACCAGGACGCCGCGCCGCGGCAGCAGGCCCATGACCGCCAGGGAGGTGACGGACTTGCCGCAGCCCGACTCCCCCACCAGGCCGACGGTCTCACCCGGGGCCACCGTGAAGCTGACACCGTCCACGGCGCGCACGTCGGCGCGGCCCCGCTGCCGGAAGACCACGTTCAGGTCCTCGACCTTGAGCAGACTCACACGTCACCGCCGATACTTGGGGTCGAGGGCCTCGCGCAGCGACTCCCCGAGCAGGGTGAAGCCGAGCGCCGCGAAGACGATCGCCAGCCCGGGGAAGACCGCGAGCAGCGGCGCGCTGGACAGGTAGCGCTGGGTGTCGGCCAGCATCCGGCCCCATTCGGGGATGCCGGGGTCGTTGCTGGACAGGCCCAGGAAGGCCAGGCCGGCCGCGTCCACGATCGCGGTGGCCAGGGTCAGCGTGCCCTGCACGATGACCGGGGTCAGCGAGTTGGGCAGGATGTGGCCGAGCACGATCCGCCGCCGCCGCACGCCGACCGCCCTGGCCGCCAGCACGTAGTCGGACTGGCGCTGGGCCAGCATCTGGCCGCGCAGCAGGCGGGCGAAGATCGGCATGTTCACCACCGCGATGGCGATCATCACGGCGTCCAGCCCCGCCCCCAGCATGGCCGCGACGCCGATGGCGAACAGCAGGCCGGGGACCGACAGCACCATGTCGACCAGGCGCATCACGACGGTGTCGACCACGCCTCCGAAGGTCCCGGCGAGCAGCCCGAGCAGCAGCCCGCCCGCCATGCCGAGCAGCAGCGAGACCACGCCGATGACCAGGGACCAGCGGGCCCCCCACAGGACGCGGGTGAGCTCGTCGCGGCCCAGGTCGTCCAGGCCGAACCAGTGCTCGGCCGACGGGCCCGGGATGGAGGTGGGGGTGACCTGGCCGACCGGCCGGTCCGGCGGGAAGGGCGCCAGCCACGGGGCGAGCAGGGCGACCGCGACGAACAGGAACACCAGGAGCGCGCCGGTGATCGCGACGGGGTTGCGCCGCAGCCGGCGCCAGGCGTGCCCGCCGAGGCCGCCGCCGGCCTCCTCCGGCGCGATGGCCGCCTCGGCCTGGGACAGGCTCATGCCGCCCACCTCGCCAGGACGCCTCGACCGTTCACGCCACCCTCACTCTCGGGTCGATGAGCCCGTAGGCGATGTCGACCAGCAGGTTGACCAGTACGAAGACCACGGCGGTGAACAGGATGAAGCCCTGCAGCACGGCGTAGTCCCTGGCGGCGATCGAGTCGGCCGTGAACTTGCCGAAACCCGGGAAGGCGAAGACGGTCTCGGTCAGCACGGCGCCGCCGAGCAGCAGCCCGACCTGCAGGCCGACGATCGTGGTGACCGGGAGCATGGCGTTGCGCAGCACGTGCCGCCCCCGGATCGTGGACCGCCTGAGCCCCTTGGCCTCGGCGGTGCGCACGTAGTCCTCGTGGAGCACGTCCAGCACGGAGGCGCGGGTGATGCGCACCACGATCGCCAGTGGGATGGTCCCGAGCGCGACACCGGGCAGGACCAGGTGCGCCAGCGCGTCCCAGAACGCCTCCGGGTTGCCGGTGACCAGCCCGTCCAGCACGTAGAACCCGGAGGGGTGCGCGGTGTCGAGCAGCGGGTCCTGGCGGCCGTCGGTGGGCAGGATCCCGAGCTTCTCGGCGAAGACGAACTTGAGCATGTAGCCGAGGAAGAAGACCGGGATCGTGATGCCGAACAGCGATCCGGCGACCGAGACGTGGTCGAGCCAGGTGCCGTGGCGGCGGGCGGCGAAGTAGCCGAGGGGGATGCCCACCCCCACCGCGAAGATCATCGCGGTGAGGGAGAGCTCCACCGTGGCGGGGAAGGTCCGCAGCAGTTCCTCCAGGACCGGGTGCTGGGTCCGGCTGGACACGCCCAGGTCTCCGCGCAGGGCGTTGCCCGCCCAGGTGAGGTACTGCTCGTACCAGGGGCGGTCCAGGCCGTAGAGCCTCTTGACCCGCTCGACGGCCTCCGGTGTGGCCCGCTCCCCGAGCAGCGCCTCCGCGGGCCCGCCCGGCAGCGCCCTGACCCACAGGAACAGCAGGATCGACAGTCCCAGCAGGATCGGGACGAGCAGTGCCAGCCGCCTGACGACGAACCTGAGCATCTGTCAGGACAGCGAGATCGCGGCGAAGACGTCGTTGAGCACCGGGCTCGGCACCCAACCCTGGACGTTCTTGGCCGCGGCCGAGAACGAGGGGCTCTGCGCGTACGGCACGCCCGGCACAAACTCGGCGATCAGCGCGTTCGCCCGCTTGTACAGCTCCTCGCGCTTGGCCTGGTCCGGCTCCCGTTCGGCGTCGTCCAGCACCTTGAAGATCGCCTCGTTCCTGAACGACCACTGGCTGGAGAAGGACTGGAACAGGGTGCCGAGGAAGTTGTCGGGGTCGCCGTAGTCGCCGTTCCAGCCGAGCATGTACAGCGGGCAGTCGCCGGCCTGGGAGATGTTCAGGTAGTCGGGGCTCCACGGCGAGGTCTTCGGGGTGACCTTGAAGCCGGCGGCCTCCAGGTCGGCCTTCATCAGCTGGAAGTTGCCGGCCGGGTCGACCATGTAGGCGCGGCTGACGCCGCTCGGGTAGCAGAACTCCAGCGTCGGGTTCTTCTCCCCGGACTCGGCGATGAGCTGCCGGGCCTTGTCCACGTTGTAGTCGTATCGGGTGAAGTCCTCGGTGTAGCTCCACAGGCTGTCCGGCATGAACGCGTTGGCGACCTTGGCCCCCGCGCCGTACTTGGTCTTCACCACGTTCTCGCGGTTGATCGCGTGGGCGATCGCCTGCCGGATCTTCTGGTTCTGCATGATCTTGGTCCGCTGGCTGAACCCGAGGTAGCCCAGGTTGAACGGGGCCCGCTCGATCACCTGCACCCCGGCGCTCTTGAGCGACTCCAGGTCCGCCGGGTCGGCGTAGTCGAAGGCGTGGACCGAGCCCGCGCGCAGCGCCTGCGCCCGGTCGGCGGCCTTCTCGATGGGACGGAATATGATCTTGCTGAGCTTGGCCTTCTCGCCCCAGTAGTCGTCGTTGCGGACCAGCTCCAGCTTGTCGCCGCGGGTCCAACTGGAGAATTTGAACGGCCCGGTGCCGACCGGGTGCTCGGTGCCGAAGGTCCCGGTGAACTGCGGCGACTCGGCGGTCCCGCTCACCTCGTCGGCCTTGTAGTCCTTCAGCGCCTTGGGGCTGGCGATGCCGAAGGACGACAGCGTCAGCGCCGACAGCACCGCGGCGGAGGGCTCGGTGAGCTTGAGCTCCACGGTGCCGTCGCCCTTGGCCGCGCACCCGCCGTACAGGCTCTTGCCGAGGCTGTCGGACTCGTTCTTGGCGAAGCCCCGGAAGACGGTCACCCAGTAGTAGGAGACCGAGTCGGACTGCGAGAGCCCCGTGAAGTTGTACCAGCGCTCGAAGTTGGCGCACACGGCCGCGGCGTCGAAGGGCTCGCCGTCGTGGAACCTGACCCCCTTGCGGAGCGTGAAGGTGTAGGTTTTGGCGTCCTTGCTGACCTTCCAGCTCTCCGCCAGGCCGGGCACGATGCCGGTGCCTCCCTTCTCGGTCGCCACCAGCGTCTCGAAGATCTGGTTGGTCACCCGGGAGGACTCCCCGTCACTGTGGTAGGCCGGATCGAGGATGCTGGGATCGGCCGACGAGGCGAAGATGAGGGTCGAGCCCTTCGCCGCGTCGGTCGCGGTGGCTCCCGGCTCCGCACCGCCTCCACCGCCACAGGCCGCCGTGGAGACGGCCAGGGCCGTCCCCACGATCACCGCCGCCGTACCGCGCAGGGGCACACCGTCTCGTCGCATGCTGCACCTCATCGCCGTCTCGCGGCCGGGTCGCGGCCGTCATGCGGACCTACCTTGATCGCAGGATCCACGGGGAGGCCGGGGCTGACCAGCCCCGGCGAGAGGCTGTGGCGCAAATGTGACAGTCGCCGGTCAAGAGCGGCAATGGAGCGTTGCAAAACGCCTGAACGCCTCCGCCGTACGGCATGCCGTACGGCGGAGGCGTTCAGCGGGCGCTCAGGTCGCGCGGTTCACCGGCCGGACCGGCGCGGCCGGCCGCTCAGGCGGTCGTGGCCTCCACGGTCTGCTGGGCCGCCGGCGCGTTCTCCGGGAAGTGGCAGGCCACCTGGTGGCCGGCGGCGAGCTCGACCAGCGGCGGCTCCACCGTCTTGCAGACCGCCTGGGCCTTCCAGCACCGGGTGTGGAAGCGGCAGGCGGGCGGCGGGTTGAGCGGGCTCGGCACGTCGCCCTGGAGCCGGATGCGCTCGCGGTCCTTGCGCCGGGCCGGGTCGGGGACGGGCACCGCCGACATCAGGGCGTTGGTGTAGGGGTGCATGGGCGATTCGTACAGGGCCTTGCGGTCGGCCAGCTCGACGATCTTGCCCAGGTACATGACCGCGACCCGGTCGCTGATGTGCCGGATGACCGACAGGTCGTGCGCGACGATGACGTAGGTCAGGTCGAGCTCGTTCTGCAGGTCCTCCAGGAGGTTGACCACCTGGGCCTGGATCGACACGTCCAGGGCGGAGACCGGCTCGTCGGCGATGATGAGCTTGGGCTTGAGGGCCAGCGTGCGGGCGATGCCGATGCGCTGGCGCTGGCCGCCGGAGAACTCGTGCGGGTAGCGGTTGTAGTGCTCGGGGTTGAGCCCGACCAGCTCCAGGATCTCCTGGACCGCCTTCTTGGTGCCCTGCTCGGTCTGGATGCCCTGGATCCGGTACGGCGCGCCGACGATGGCGCCCACCGTGTGGCGGGGGTTGAGCGACGAGTAGGGGTCCTGGAAGATCATCTGCATGTCGCGGCGGAGCGGCCGGATGGCCGACTGCGACATGTGCGTGATGTCGTGGCCCTCGAAGACGACCTTGCCGCCGGTGGGCTCCAGCAGGCGGGTGATCAGGCGGCCGGTGGTGCTCTTGCCGCAGCCCGACTCGCCCACCAGGCCGAGCGTCTCGCCCTTGCGGACGTCGAAGCTGACGCCGTCGACGGCCTTCACCGCGCCGATCTGACGCTTGAGCAGGCCCTTGGTCACCGGGAAGTGCTTCTGCAGCCCCTGGACGGACAGCAGCGCCTCGGGATCGGTCACAGCCGCGCCCTTGTCATCAACCGTCACGTGCTCTCCATCATCGGCTTGATCTCGTTTTCCCAGATGGCCCGCCGTTCCGCGCGCGGCAGGTGGCAGCGGACCAGGTGACCGCCCTCGGTCTCCAGGAGCTCGGGCACCTCGGTGGTGGCCTTGCCACCGGTGCGGTCGTCGTAGGCGCACCGGGGGTTGAAGGCGCACCCGGCCGGCACGTTGATCAGGGAGGGCGGGGTGCCCTTGATCGGGAGCAGCCGCTCGGTGGGCTCGCGGTCCAGGCGGGGCATCGACCCCAGCAGACCCCAGGTGTAGGGGTGCTCGGGCCGGTAGAAGATGTCCTCGGCGGAGCCGTACTCGATGCACTTGCCGCCGTACATCACCAGGATGTCGTCCGACAGCTCGGCGACCACGCCGAGGTCGTGGGTGATGATGATCAGCGCGGAGTTGAACTCGCGCTGCAGGTCCAGCATCAGGTCCAGGATCTGTGCCTGGACCGTCACGTCGAGGGCGGTGGTCGGCTCGTCGGCGATCAGCAGCTCGGGGTCGCACGACAGCGCCATGGCGATCATGGCGCGCTGGCGCATGCCGCCGGAGAACTCGTGGGGGTAGCTGTCGACGCGCTTGTCGGGCTGCGGGATGCCCACCCGGCCGAGCATGTCGATCGCGTGCTTGCGCGCGACCGCCTTGCTGACGTTGTGGTGGATCCGGTACGCCTCGATGATCTGGGCGCCGACGGTGTAGAAGGGGTGCATCGACGACAGCGGATCCTGGAAGATCATCGCCATCTTCTTGCCGCGCAGCGTGCGCACGTGGTCGCCGCTCGCGCCGACGAGCTCCTCGCCGTCGAGCCAGATCTCACCGGAGATCCTGGCCCGGCCGCCCTTGTGCAGCCCCAGGATGCCGAGGCTGGTCACGCTCTTGCCGGACCCCGACTCGCCCACGATGCCCAGGGTCTTGCCCCGGTCGAGCTTGAAGGACAGGCCGTCGACGGACTTGACCAGGCCGTCTTCGGTCGGGAAGTGGATGCGCAGGTCGCGCAGCTCCAGGAAGGAGTCGGGCGCAGTCGTCATGACAGCCTCACCCTCGGGTCGACCACCGCGTACAGGACGTCCACGATGAGGTTGGCCAGGACGATGAAGAAGGCGGCGAACAGGGTCACACCCAGCACGATGGGCAGGTCGTTGCCCCGGATCGCGTCGATGACCAGCTTACCGATGCCGGGGATGGAGAAGGTGCTCTCGGTGAGCACCGCGCCGCCCAGCAGCAGGCCGAGGTCGAGGCCGAAGATCGTGAGGATCGGGGTCAGCGTGGCGCGCAGGGCGTGCTTGGTGACCACCGTGCGCTCCTTGAGGCCCTTGGCGCGAGCGGTGCGGATGTAGTCCTCGCCCATCGTCTCCAGCATGCCCGCCCGGGTGAGCCGGGCGTAGAGGGCCGCGTAGAGGAAGGCCAGGGTGATCCAGGGGAGCACGAGCGACTGGAACCACATGATCGGATTCTCGGTGAGCCCGATGTAACTGCCTCCGCCGGGGAAGATCCCGAGCGTGTAGGCGAACACCGACAGCGAGACCAGGCCGGTGAAGTAGATCGGCAACGACACCCCGGCCAGCGCCACCGTCATTGCCGCGCGGTCGAGCGCGGTGCCGCGTCTCAGCGCGGAGACGACGCCGATGCTGACTCCGACGGCGAGCCAGGTGATGGCCGCGCCCAGGGCGAGCGACAGGGTCGCCGGGAGCCGGTCGAGCAGCGTCGGCCAGACCGGCTGGTTGTTGTTGAAGGAGAAGCCAAAGCAGGGCGCCGGGCACTCGGCCTTCTTCGGACCGAGCGAGTAGTCCTGGCCGACGACGATGCCCTGGGCGAACCGGCCGTACTGCACGATGAGCGGGTCGTCCAGGTGGAGTCTCTTGACAGCGCCCTGGATCGCCTCGGGCGTGGCATCCCGCCCGACGTAACGCGACGCCATGCCCTCAGGGGTCTGTCCCAGGGCACGCGGGATGAGAAAGAAGATCGCGAAAGTGGCCACGCTGACGATGACGAGCATCAGCACGGCCGCGATCACGCGGCGGACGATGAAAGCGACCACGATCGTTCGGCCGGGGCGCCCGGGAGGATCGCTCCCGGGCGCCGTCAGGCCTTCACCTGCCTTTGGCTAGCTAGAGAAGGACTACTGCTTGACGCCGAGCCACGTGTAGTCGTACATGCCGTAGGCGGGGTGCACGTACACGTTGGTCAGGTTCGCGGGACGGAAGATGAGGGTCTTCTCGTAGACGAACGACATGAACGCCGCCGACTCCATGACCTTCTTGTCCACCTCGGCCCAGATCTCGTTGCGGGCCGCGGTGTCGGTGGTCTGGATGCCCTTGTCGAGCAGCTCGTTCACCGACTGGTCGTTCAGCTCCATCATGTTGTAGTTGCCGGAGGCCTTGATGAAGCGGCCGTCGACGATCTGCGACAGGAAGCCGAAGCCGGACGGCCAGTCGGCGCCCCAGCCCGCGATCATGATGCCCAGGTTGTTCTTGTGCACGAACTCCGGCTTGCCGGCGTACTGCGCGCTCCAGTCACCCGAGGGGTACTTCTTGATCGTGGCCTTGATGCCGACCCGGTCGAGCGAAGCCTGCAGGGCCTCGGCGACCTGGACCTCCTTGGTCCGGTCACCGCGGACCGCGATGTTGGCCGTGAAGCCGTTCGGCTGGCCACAGGCCGCCAGGTGCTCCTTGGCCTTGGCCAGGTCGCCCTTGTGGTCGGCGCCGTTGGGGTAGAGGTCGAACTGCTTGTAGCCGACCGTGGTCGGGGTCATCGCGGTGGTGCCGATCTCACCGCCGAGCGGGCCACCCCACGGCGCCTGGGTGGCGACCTTGTCGGTGGCGTACTGGACGGCCTTGCGGCAGTCGATGTTGTCGAACGGCTTGACGGCCGTCGACATCATCGCGTAGCGGTTGAAGGGCGTGAACGGGTTGTCCGTCGAGTCCTTCAGCTTGGGGTCGGCGACGATCTTGGCGCGGGCCGCGGTCTGGACACCGGTGCCGGCCAGGTCGACCTGGATCTGCCCGGCGAGCAGACGCTGGTCGATGTCCTCGGCGTTCTGCTTGAACTGCACCTCGATGCGGTCCGGCAGCTGCTTGCGGGTGGTGTCGGTGGCCGGGTCCCAGTTCTCGTTCTTCACGAGGTTGAACTGCTTGCCGACCTCGTGGCTCTCGATCTTGTAGGGACCGGTGGAGGCCACGGTCTTCTCGTAGTCGAGACCGGTGTCCTTGGCCTGCGGCACCGGCGCGGACTGCGGGTTGGCCGTCAGGAAGTCGAACTCGGCGAACGGGTCCTTGAGCTTGAAGACGACGGTGTAGTCGTCCGGCGTCTCGACACCCTTGAAGTCATCGAGGTTCTTGTCCTTGTAGGGACCCTTGTAGTCACCGGCGTCGAGGTACTGGGCGAAGTACTTCGGGCCGTCGGTGAGCTCGGAGGTGAAGTTGCTGCGGGCGATGGCGTACTTGACGTCCGCGGCCTTGACCTCGGTGCCGTCGTCGTACTTGATGCCCTTCTTGATCTTGTAGGTCCAGGTCTTGCCGTCTTCGCTCGGCACACCGGGGCCCTCGGCCAGGTCCGGGACGAGCTTGAGGCCCGCCTCGCCCGGCGCGGCGGCGTAGGTCATCAGCGGACGGGAGTACAGACGCGAGAAGTTCCAGTTCCACGCGTAGTAGGTGTTACCCGGGTCCATGGAGTCGGGCTCGTCCGACAGGGCGAACTTGAGCGTGCCGCCCTTGGCGTCGGAGGCGTTGACGACCTTGGTGTAGCCGTCGTTGTGCTTGGCGCCCGATCCGGCGGCACCGGCGCCCTTGTCCCCGGAGCTCGTGTTGCCACCGCCACCGGCCGTGCCGCCGCAGGCGGCCAGACCCATGGTCAGCGCAGTGCCCAGCGCGGCGAGCGCCAGAGCGTTGGTCTTCCTCATCGTGGTTGTACACCCCTTGTCATGAGTGACGGTGATATAGAGGAGCGGAAGCGTTGCCGCTACCGGGCTCGAGGGTCGAGGGCGTCCCGGAGCCCGTCGCCCAGCAGGTTGAAGGCCATCACGGTGATGAAGATCGCGAGGCCCGGGACGATCATGAAGTGCGGGGCTATCTGGTAGTAGTCCACCGCGCGGGTCAGCATGCCGCCCCAGGACGCCTGCGGCTCGGCCACGCCCACGCCCAGGAACGACAGCGCGGCCTCGAACAGGATGTTCGTGGGGATGAGCAGCGTGGCGTAGACGAGGATCGGCGCGATGAGGTTCGGGAACATCTCGCGGAAGATGATGTAGCGGCTGCCCGCCCCCAGGGAGCGCGCCGCGTCCACGAACTCGCGCTCGCGCAGCGACAGGGTCTGGCCACGCACGATGCGCGCAATGTAGGGCCAGTTGAAGAAACCGATGATGAACACGATCACCGCGATCCGCAGGCCGTTGCCCTCCAGGCCGAGCGCCTGGTCGGGGACGGCGCCGACGATGGCGATCGCGAACAGCAGCAGCGGGAAGGCCAGGAAGATGTCCATCAGGCGGCTGATGACGGTGTCGGTCCAGCCGCCGAAGTATCCCGCGAGCACGCCCAGCAGCGAGCCGAGCACCACCGAGACCAGCGTGGCGAGGAAGGCCACCAGCAGCGAGATCTGCGCGCCGGACAGGATCCTGGCGAAGATGTCGCGGCCGTTGACCGGCTCGAGGCCGAACGGGTGCTCCAGGCTGATGCCGCCCGCGGCCGCGGTCGGAGCGCTGGTCAGCGGGTCGATGAGGTCGTTGTTCGGGATGTTCGGCAGGTCGCCGAACAGCGCGATCAGGCCGCCGAAGGGACGCTCGGCGAAGATCGCCACCAGCGTCAGGAAGACCACGACGAAAGCGCCGATAATCGCCGCCTTGTCGCGTTTGAGGCGCATCCAGGCGATCTGGCCGAGCGAACGGCCTTCGATGGCCTTTCCGCCCGCCCCTTGAAGCACGGCCTCCGGCTGGGCCTCCATGGCCTGCCCGGAGACGTCAAGCGGTGCGGTCATACAGTGGCCCCCTGGATCCCAGACGACGTTGTCCGATGGACGCGCCCCCCGGGTCGGGGGCCCGCGTCCTGAGTCTACGAGTCCGTTTCACGGTCTCGTGACGCAGAATCTATGGGCTGATCTGCGCTGACTAGTCCCCTGGGGCGCTATGTGGCTCAACTGTGATTCACGTGCAATTCATTTGTTTTGATCTTCAAGCGAATGTCCGCAAGCCGTCCCGCTTCTGTCTCGGATTTGTGACATTGCACTGGAAGGTGACTGAGCGTCACCCGATCCCGCGGCGCTTGAGAATCGCTTCGATGTCGGAGAAGTCATCGTCCGCGGCCGGCTTGCGGGCAGGCTCGGACTGCTTGCCGGCGGGCGCGGCCGGGCGCTTGGGGAGCGGCTGCGTGGCGGCCTGTCCAGCCGTCACGGACCTGCCCGGCGCGGCGGGAGGCGCCGCCGCGGGGGCCGCGGGCGCGGCGGAGGCGGCCGTACGGCGGCCCCGCAGCACGCCGGTGACCAGGAACAGCACCAGGGAGAGCCCGGTCACGGCCACCCCGGCCCACACCATGGGGCTGAACACCGCTCCGGCGAAGAATCCGACGACCGCCGTGCCGATCTGCCACAGGGTGGGCAGCGCACCGGTCAGATAGGCCGCCAGCGGCAGCAGCGACCAGGCCACGCCGCGCAGCCCCGCCACGACCCCCCGGCGGCGCATCGACAGGAAACTCAGCACCAGCCCCACCCCGGTCACCCCGGCGCAGAGCGGCAACCACGCGATCTGGTCGAACGACATAGTGGACCGCCCCCTCGTATCGGCTTACCGGTTCCATCCTGGCACGCCCCGCCGGGACGGTCCCTCCTCCTTGGGGAGGGATCATCCCTTAGGACCCGGCGGGACCGTCCCCTAGGGGACCCCAGGCGCCCAACCCCGGAGGGAGCGTGGGCGCCCGGCCCTGAAGACCCTCGGGCGCCCCACAGCCTCGCCGTGGAGCGGCACCGGGCACCGCCCCGGCGTCCGGTCAGGGTTCCCGGGCCGACAGCTCCCGCAGGACGTCGACGTCGATCTCGCGCAGGGAGTCGACGACGAGGCGGCCGGGCGCGGACGGGATCGGCAGCACGCTCGGCACCGCCACCACCCGGCAGCCCGCGGCGGTGGCCGAGGTCACCCCGTTCGGGGAGTCCTCCAGCGCGACGCAGCGGGCCGCGGCCACGCCCAGCAGCCGGGCCGCCGTCAGGTAGGGCTCCGGGTCGGGTTTGGTCCGCGCGACGTCGTCGCCGGTCACCACGTGGTCGAAGTTGTCCCTGCCGATGCCCTTCAGGCACGCCTCGGCGATCGGCCGCACCGAGGAGGTGACCAGGGCGGTGCGCAGGCCCGCCCCCCGTACGGCCGCCAGCAGCTCGGCGGCGCCGGGCATCAGCTCCACGCCGTCGGCGAGCCTGCCGGTCATGCCCTCCAGCATCCAGGTCGCCACCTCCTCCGGGTGGGCGCTCGCCCCGGAGACCCTGAGCATGTAGGCCACGGCGGACGGCATCGAGCCGCCCACCAGGTGCTCCTGGTCGGCGGGCCCCCAGCCGCCGCCGAGCCGTTCCATCACCTCGGTCTCGACCTGGAACCAGATCTTCTCGCTGTCGACGAGGAGCCCGTCCATGTCGAAGAGAACCGCGTCCATACCCCGGAGAACCCCTTACGGTCAGACGTTGAAGTAGTTGGCCTCGGGGTGGTGGACGACCAGTGCGGACGTCGACTGCTCGGGGTGGAGCTGGAACTCCTCCGACAGGTTCACCCCGATCCGGGAGGGGTCGAGCAGCTCCATGAGCTGGACCTGGTCCTCCAGGTTGGGGCAGGCGGGGTAGCCGAAGGAGTAGCGGCAGCCGGTGACGTTGACCTTCAGCATGTCCTCCAGCGACTCGTCACCGCCGATCTCCAGCTCGCTGCGGACCCGCGCGTGCCAGTATTCCGCGAGCGCCTCGGTGAGCTGCACCGACAGGCCGTGCAGTTCGAGATAGTCGCGGTAGGCGTCCTTGGCGAACAGCTCGGCGGCGGCCTCGGAGACCCGGTTGCCCATGGTGGCCACCTGGAAGGCGACCACGTCGACCTCGCCGGAGTCCTTGGACCGGAAGAAGTCCGACAGGCACAGGTGACGGTCACGGCGCTGGCGCGGGAAGGTGAACCTGGTCCGCTCGTTGCCCGCGTCGTCGAGGATGATCAGCGAGTCGCCGTCGCTGACGCACGGGAAGTAGCCGTAGGCGACGGCCGCCTCCAGCAGGCCCTCGGTCTGCATCCGCTCCAGCCACATCCGCAGGCGCGGCCGGCCCTCGGTCTCGACGAGCTCCTCGTAGGAGGGCCCGTCGCCGCCGCGCGCGGCCTTGAGGCCCCACTGGCCCATGAACGTCGCCCGCTCGTCCAGGAACGCGGCGTAGTCGGCCAGCGGGATGCCCTTGACGATCCGCTCCCCCAGGAAGGGGGCCTTCGGGACGGGATTGTCGGCGGCCACGTCGGAGCGGGCGGGTAGCTCCGCCTCCGGGGTCCGCACCAGCGTCGCGCCGGTCCTGACCCGCCGCTCGCGCAGCGGCGGCAGGCTCGCGCCGGCCTCGCCGCGCTTCACGGCCATGAAGGCGTCCATCAGGCGCAGCCCCTCGAAGGCGTCGCGGGCGTAGCGGACGTCGCCCTGGAACAGCTCGGCGAGGTCCTGCTCCACGTAGGCGCGGGTCAGGGCGGCGCCGCCGAGCAGGACGGGGAAGCGCTGGGAGATGCCCCGGGAGTTCATCTCCTCGAGATTCTCCTTCATGATGACCGTGGACTTCACCAGCAGCCCGGACATGCCGATGACGTCGGCGTTCTTCTCCTCGGCCGCCTCCAGGATCGTCGACACCGGCTGCTTGATGCCGAGGTTGACGACCTCGTAGCCGTTGTTGGACAGGATGATGTCGACCAGGTTCTTGCCGATGTCGTGCACGTCGCCCTTGACGGTCGCCAGCACGATGCGGCCCTTGGTCTCCCCCTCGACCCGGTCCATGTGCGGCTCCAGGTAGGCCACGGAGGTCTTCATGACCTCGGCGGACTGGAGCACGAACGGCAGCTGCATCTGCCCGGAGCCGAACAGCTCGCCGACGGTCTTCATGCCGTCGAGGAGCACGTCGTTGACGATCTCCAGAGCCGGCCGCCGGGCCAGCGCCTCGTCGAGGTCGGCCTCCAGGCCCTTGCGCTCACCGTCGACGATGCGGCGCTTGAGCCGCTCCCACAGCGGCAGGCCGAGCAGCTCGGCGGCCCGGTCGGCCTTGACCGAGGCGGCGTCCACGCCCTCGAACAGCTCCATGAACCGCTGCAGCGGGTCGTAGCCCTCCCGGCGGCGGTCGTAGACCATGTCCAGGGCCACCTGGCGCTGCTCGTCGGGGATGCGCGCCATCGGCAGGATCTTGGAGGCGTGCACGATGGCCGAGTCGAGGCCCGCGTTGACGCACTCGTTGAGGAAGACGCTGTTGAGGACGATGCGCGCGGCCGGGTTGAGGCCGAAGGAGATGTTGGACAGGCCGAGCACGGTCTGCACGCCCGGGTAGCGCCGCTTGAGCTCGCGGATGGCCTCGATCGTCTCCACGCCGTCGCGGCGGGTCTCCTCCTGGCCGGTGGCGATGGGGAAGGTGAGGGTGTCGATGAGGATGTCCTCGACGTTCATGCCCCAGTTGGCCGTCAGGTCCTCGATGATGCGGGTGGCGACCCTGACCTTCCACTCGGCGGTGCGGGCCTGGCCCTCCTCGTCGATGGTCAGCGCCATGACGGCCGCGCCGTGCGCCCGGACCAGCTTCATGATCTTGGTGAAGCGCGAGTCGGGGCCGTCGCCGTCCTCGTAGTTGACCGAGTTGATGATCGCCCGGCCGCCGATCATCTCCAGGCCGGCCTCCAGGACCGCGGGCTCGGTGGAGTCGAGCACGATCGGCAGCGTGGAGGCGGTGGCGAAGCGGAAGGCCAGCTCCTTCATGTCCTTGACGCCGTCGCGGCCCACGTAGTCGACGCAGAGGTCGAGCATGTGCGCGCCGTCGCGGGCCTGGGAGCGGGCGATCTCGACGCACTCCTCCCAGTTCTCGGCGAGCATCGCCTCACGGAAGGCCTTGGAGCCGTTGGCGTTGGTCCGCTCGCCGATCGCCAGGTAGGAGGTGTCCTGGCGGAAGGACACGTGCTGGTAGAGCGAGGCGGCCCCGGACTCGGGACGCGGGCGGCGGGGGGCGTGCTCGTTGCCGCGCACCCGCTCGACCACCTGGCGCAGGTGCTCGGGGGTGGTGCCGCAGCAGCCGCCGACCAGCGACAGCCCGAAGGACCGGGTGAAGTTCTCGTGGGCGTCGGCGAGCTCGCCGGGGGTGAGCGGGTAGTAGGCGCCGTCGGCGGTCAGCTGGGGCAGGCCCGCGTTGGGCATGCAGGACAGCTGCAGGCGGGCGTGCCTGGACAGGTGGCGCAGGTGCTCGCTCATCTCGGCGGGGCCGGTGGCGCAGTTGAGGCCGATGACGTCGACGCCGAGCGGCTCGATCGCGGTGAGCGCGGCGCCGATCTCCGAGCCGAGCAGCATCGCGCCGTTGGTCTCCACGGTGACCTGGGCGATGACCGGCACGTCGCGGCCGGAGTCGGCGATGGCCCGCTTGGCCCCGATGACGGCGGCCTTGACCTGGAGCAGGTCCTGGCAGGTCTCGATGATCAGCGCGTCGGCGCCGCCGGCGATGAGGCCGGCCGCGTTGTCGTAGTAGGCGTCGCGCAGCACGCCGTACGGCTTGTGCCCGAGGGTGGGCAGCTTGGTGCCGGGACCGATCGAGCCGAGCACGTAGCGGGGGTGGCTGGTGGCGGACCAGTGGTCGGCGGCCTCGCGGGCGACCCGGGCGCCGGCCTCCGACAGCTCGTAGGTCCGCTGGGAGATGTCGTATTCGCCGAGGGCGGCGAGGTTGGCGCCGAAGGTGTTGGTCTCGACGCAGTCGACGCCGACCTCGAAGTAGGCGTCGTGCACGGCCCGCACGATGTCGGGACGGGTGACGTTGAGCACTTCGTTGCAGCCCTCGTGACCTTCGAAGTCGTCCAGGGTGACGTCGTGCGCCTGCAGCATCGTTCCCATGGCCCCGTCGGCGACCATCACGCGCTCGGCCAGGACTTCACGGAAAGACGGTCTGCTAGTCATGAGAGAAAGCTTACTGGGAAGCGCCCAGACGTTATTCTTCCTGATTGTTCTTGTAGTAATTGCACTAACGGTCCAATTACCCTGCGAGGCGATCGATGGCGTCCTACCGCACCGTTGTCGTCGGCACCGACGGCTCCCCCTCCTCCTTCCGCGCGGTCACCTCCGCCGCCTCCCTGGCCGCCGCGACCGGCGCCACCCTGGTCCTGGCCTGCGCCTACGCCCCCATGCGCGAGCGTGAGCGCAGCGCGGCCGCCGACGCCCTGGGCGAGCTGTCCTACAAAGTGAGCGGCTCCACGCCCGCCGACGACGCCCTGCGCGCCGCCCGGGAGCACGCGGTGGCCGCCGGCGCCCGGACGGTCGAGCTGGCCGCCGAGGAGGGCGACGCGGTGGACGTTCTCGTCTCCCTCGCCGAGCGGCGCGGGGCCGATCTGCTCGTCGTCGGCAACCGGGGGCTCAACAGCCTCGCCGGGCGGCTGCTGGGCTCGGTGCCCTCCAGCGTCTCGCAGCGGGCGGGCTGTGACGTGCTGATCGTTCACACCACTTCCGGAAGGTGACGTAAAGGCCTCCTCAGCGCATAGGCTTAGCCGGATAGTAAGGCGAGCCCAGAAGGAGGCGGCGCGTGATCGAACTCGAAGGTCTACCCGAGCTCGTCGACCCGGTGCTGATCGCCGCGTTCGAGGGGTGGAACGACGCGGGCGAGGCCTCGAGCGGAGTCATCGCCCACCTGGAGGACGAGTGGAAGGCCACCCCGCTGGTCTCCCTCGACCCCGAGGAATACTACGACTTCCAGGTCACCCGTCCCATCGTCGAGATGGGTGAGGGGCTGACCCGCTCCATCACCTGGCCGACCACCAAGCTGTCGGTGGCCCGGCCGCCGGGGCTGGACCGCGACGTGGTGCTGCTGCGCGGCATCGAGCCCAACATGCGGTGGCGCGCCTTCTGCGAAGAGATCATCGTGGTCTGCCGCGAGCTGGGGGTGGAGCTGGCGGTGCTGCTCGGCGCGCTCCTCAACGACTCCCCCCACACCCGCCCGGTGCCGATCGTGGGCTCGGCGACCGACGAGGGCCTGGCCCGGGCGATCAACCTGGAGCTGAGCCGTTACGAGGGGCCGACCGGCATCGTCGGCGTCCTCCAGCACGCCCTGGGCACCGCCGGGATCCACGCGGTGTCGCTGTGGGCGTCGGTGCCGCACTACGTCGCCCAGCCGCCCAACCCCAAGGCCACCCTGGCGCTGCTCAGCCGGATGGAGGACCTCCTCGACATCCCGATGCCGCTGGGCGCCCTGGCCGAGGAGTCACGGGCCTGGGAGCACGGCGTGGACGAGTTGGCGTCACAGGACAGCGAGGTCGCCGAATACGTCAAGGAGCTGGAGGAGCGCAAGGACGCCGCCGAGCTGCCGGAGGCGAGCGGCGACGCCATCGCCGCGGAGTTCGAGCGCTACCTGCGCCGCCGTGACCGTGACGGCGACAGCTGAAACACACAGCACACAGTTATCTCTGTTCGCTCCCTTTTCCAGCGGTTCCCGGCAATAATCGGTCCCCACCCGGTCCGCCCGGGTCGCACCGAGTTGGAAGACCGGCCGGCAACAATTGCACACCCAGGAGAAACACGGCTCTGTAAACATCGGTGATCCGCGCCATCACCATGACGCACATTGTCCATGTGACTGCGCACGTTAGGGCAACCATGGCGACTCCACAGCTCGACCCTTACCAGAAAGCTCAGGAGACGCGACGCCGCGTTCTTGAGATGGCCGTATTCATGAAACGCGAGGAGGGCGAGAGCTCCGCCCCATACGCATACCTGCGGGGCAGCCAGCCCGGACATGCGGTCGACATGTTCCTCGCCCTGCTCCAGGACCGGCTCCCGGTCTGGCTCCGCATCCTCGACGACCTGATGCACCTGGTCGGCAAGGGACGGGTCAGCGACAACCTGCTGCCCATCGCCCGCGCCGGCATCGACTACTACGCCGAGGTCCAGGCGGCGGCACTGCCCGCCTTCAGCTCCCCCTCGGTCACCGTCCGCTTCCGCGAGGCGCTGCGCGACACCGAGATCGGCCCGATGTCGGAGGTCGTCCCGCTGACCGAGTATCTGGCGGCCGAGCAGCGGGCGGGCCGGGTCTCGCCCGAGGTCGACCCCATCGCCAGCGCCCGGCTGCTGCTGGCCGGATGCCTGCGCCACGCCTACTACGAGATGCTCGTCGGCGCCGACAGCCTGCCCTCGCGGGACACCAGCGCCGAGGAGATCGTCCGCGAGCTGCGGCTGGACCTCCAGCGGACCTGATCGTACCGGGCCCAGATCAGCGCGGCCAGGTCGGCGTCCACCCCCAGCGGGGCGCTGACCAGGTCAGCGCCGGAGGACTCCAGGCGGTCCTGGAAGAAGCCGGGGGCCATCAGGTAGGAGGCCACCGCGATCCGGGGCGCCGGGCCGGAGCGCAGGCGTCGCAGCGCCTCCCTGACGGAGGGGGCGCCCGTCGCGGCGAAGGCCGCCGTGACCGGGCGCGACAGCCGTACCGCGAGCAGCCGGGCCGCGGCCCGCACGTCGGCCAGCGCGGCCGGGTCGGAGGAGCCCGCCGCGCCCAGCACGACCGAGTCGGTGGGCCGCAGCCCGCCGCCCGCCAGCCTCCTGGCCAGGACGGCGGCCAGCAGCGGGTCCGGCCCGAGCGGGGCCGCCACCAGCGCGTCGGGCCTGGCCTCGGCGACCACCGAGGGCAGGTCGATGTGGACGTGATAGCCGCCCGCCAGCAGCAGCGGGACCACGACCACCGGGCCCGGCAGGCCGGGGAGCGTCTCGGCCAGCAGGGGTGGGCTGATCTCCAGGAAGGCCGTTTCGACCCGGCTGCCCGGGCGGGCCCGCCGTACGAGGTCCCGCAGCCCGGCGATCGTCTCCTCCCCCCGCGCGCTGCGGGTCCCGTGCCCGGCGAGGACCAGCGTCGTCACGTCCCCTCCCGGCCGGTCCGGGGGCGGCCGGGCGGTGCGGCGCGCCCTCTCACACGGCCCCGTCGCGGTCGCAGGCCAGCCGGTAGCCGCGCTTGACGACCGTCTCGACGATGCCGGAGGGGCCGAGGGCGCGGCGCAGGCGGGTGACGGCCATCTCGACGGCGTGCTCCGCCGAGTCGCGCGCCGGGCCGCCGGGGAGCACGGTGCGCAGCTCGGCGCGGGCCACCACGTGGCCCGGCTTCTCGGCCAGGCGCTTGAGCACCGCCATCGGGGCGGGCGGCAGCGGCTTGAGCTCGCCGTCCACGGCGACGGCGTGGCCGCGGATCTCCAGCGGGTGGCCGCCGGCGACCAGGCGGGTGACGCTGTGCTCGGGCAGGTGCCGGGCGAGCGTCCTGGCCAGCGCGCCGAGCCGGGCACGCTCGGGCTGCAGGGCGGGCACCTCGCGCGCCAGCAGCGGTCCGGCCGTGACCGGGCCCACGCAGGCCGCGACGACCGGCCCGGCGAAGGCCGCGAGCAGGGCCTCCTCCAGACCGTCGGCACGGGCCGCGCCGAGCATGGCCAGCACCGCCGGGGCGCTGGTGAAGGCCACCGCGTCCACCCCGCCGGAGATCGCCTGGCTGATCAGGCGGCGCAGCGGCGAGGTGTCGCGGTAGGGCAGCCACCGGTAGACCGGGACCTCGATGACCTCGGCCCCCGCCTCCCGCAGCGCGGCCACGAACCCGGTCAGCGGCTCCCCGTGCAGCTGCACGGCGATGCGGCGGCCCCGCAGGTCCTGGGCGAGGAGATACTGCTTGACCTCCTCGCACGACTCGGTGGGCGGCGTCCAGTGGTCGTTCAGCCCGGCGGCCCGGACCGCGCCGCGCGCCTTGGGCCCGCGGGTCAGCAGCCGGGCGGCGGTCAGCCGCGCCACCAGCTCCCCCGACAGCCCCCAGCCCTCGGCCGCGGCCATCCAGCCCCGGAACCCGACCCCGGTGGTGACCACCACGTCGTCGATCGGGCCCGCCAGGCCGGCCCGGGTCGCGGCCAGCAGGTCGGCGTCCTCGGCCAGCGGCACCAGCCGGATCGCCGGGGCGCGCACCACTCTGGCGCCCCGCCGCTCCAGCAGCGCGCAGAACTCCTCACCGCGCCGGGTCGCGGTGACCCCGATCGTGAATCCGGCCAGCGCGTCGGGCGCGGTCTCCGGAGACCCCCCGAGGTCGTCCGCAAGGGCGATGCTCATCTGTCGTCCACCACTCCTCGTCCGGCACGCGGGCGGCCCGTCCCCCGCCGGCCGCTCCGCTCGCCGCGCCGGACCGCCGGCGCGCTCGTCTGTCGCCCGCCCCGTCGGGCTGTCTGCGGGGTCACCTCACGCTCACCTCCACCGTGCCGTCGGCGACGCGGACGGGATAGGTCTGTACGGCCGCCGCCGGATCGTCCAGGCACACACCGGTGACCAGGGAGAACACCTGCTTGTGCATGGGCGAGGCGACGCTGGGCTCACCCGCCCGGGTGCCGACGATCCCCCGGGAGAGGACCTGGGCGCCGCTGAAGGGGTCCCGGTTGCCGATGGCGAACAGCTCGCCGTCGAAGGTCCGGAACAGCGCGATCTGATGGCCGCCGACGAGCGCGCAGGCACCGCGCTCGGGCAGCAGGTCGGTGTAGGCGCAGACCGGGATCCAGCCGGTCTGCGTCACGGTCTCGCTCAGGACGGTCATGGTGGAGAGCTCCCTCCCATTCGGGTTCCGTCGGTGGGTCCGGGCGTCGGGTCTCGTCGGCGGGTCCGGGCGCCGGGCCGGGACGGGGCGGGGC
Organism: Streptosporangium brasiliense; assembly: GCF_030811595.1. Lineage (NCBI taxonomy): Bacteria > Bacillati > Actinomycetota > Actinomycetes > Streptosporangiales > Streptosporangiaceae > Streptosporangium > Streptosporangium brasiliense. The sequence continues at coordinate 5,437,825 of NZ_JAUSRB010000002.1, read as the reverse complement.
GGACCCCGGCCCCGGGCGCGGACGGGGTGTCAGGAACCGACCACCTCCAGCGGGATGAGGACGGGCTTGATCTGGTCCCGCTCGGCCGTGAAGGCGATCGACGGGTCCGGGGTCCCCGGCGCGTTGACGAAGGAGACGAAGCGCCGCAGCTTGTCGGGGTCCTCGATGGCGTCCCGCCACTCGTCGGCGTAGGCGGCCACGTGCCGGGCCATCTGGGCGTCCAGGTCGGCGCAGATCCCGAGCGAGTCCTCCAGGACCACCTGCTTGACGTAGTCCAGGCCCTGGCCCTCCAGCCAGGCCGAGGTGCGCTGCAGGCGGTCGGCGGTGCGGACGTAGAACATCAGGAACCGGTCGATGGTCCGGATCAGCTCCTCGGTGCTCAGGTCCGCCGCGAACAGGTCGGCGTGCCGTGGGGTGAACCCGCCGTTGCCGCCCACGTAGAGGTTCCAGCCCTGCTCGGTGGCGATGACGCCGAAGTCCTTGCCCCGGGCCTCGGCGCACTCGCGGGCGCAGCCGGAGACGGCCGACTTCAGCTTGTGCGGCGAGCGCAGGCCCCGGTAGCGCAGCTCCAGGACGATGGCCATGCCGACGGCGTCCTGCACGCCGTAGCGGCACCAGGTGGAGCCCACACAGGACTTCACCGTGCGCAGCGCCTTGCCGTAGGCGTGGCCGGACTCGAAGCCGGCGTCCACCAGCCGCTTCCAGATCAGCGGGAGCTGCTCCACCCGCGCCCCGAACAGGTCGATCCGCTGCCCTCCGGTGATCTTGGTGTAGAGGCCGAAGTCGCGGGCCACCTCGCCGATCACGATCAGCTTCTCGGGAGTGATCTCCCCGCCGGGGATGCGCGGCACCACCGAGTAGGTGCCGTTGCGCTGGATGTTGGCCAGGAAGTGGTCGTTGGTGTCCTGCAGGGCGGCCTGCTCGCCGTCCAGGATGTGCCCGTTGCCGAGGGATGCCAGGATCGAGGCGACGACGGGCTTGCACACGTCGCAGCCGCGCCCGGTGCCGTGCTCGGCGATGAGCTGGGAGAACGTCGTGATGCCGCGCACCCGGACGATGTCGAACAGCTCGGCCCTGCTGTGCGTGAAGTGCTCGCACAGTGCCTTGGAGAGCTCGACGCCGGACTTGACCAGGATCTGCTTGAGCATCGGGACGCAGCTGCCGCAGGTGGTACCGGCGCGGGTGCAGTCCTTGATCCCGGCCACGTCGGTCAGGCCCTTGTCCGCGATGGCCGCGCACACCTGGCCCTTGGTGACGTTGTTGCAGGAGCAGACCTGCGCGTCGTCGGGAAGGTCCATGCTCGCCGGGCCGCCGGTGAACAGCAGTTCGCTGGGCGCGCCCGGCAGGTCCCGGCCGACGAAGGGCTTGAGGGTGTTGTACGGCGTGGCGTCGCCGACGCAGATGCCGCCGAGCAGGGTGCGGGCGTCGTCGCTGACGAACAGCTTCTGGTAGACCCCGCCCACCGGGTCCATGAAGGTCACGTCGAGGGCGCCGCCCATGGCGCCGAACTGGGCGACCTCCACGCCGAGCAGCTTGAGCTTGGTGGACAGGTCCGCGCGGGCGAAGGCCGCCCCGCCGCCGAGGACCCGGTCCGCGGCGACCTCGGCCATCGTGAAGCACGGCCCGACCAGCCCGTAGACCACGCCCTCGTGCAGGGCGCACTCCCCCACCGCGTAGATCGCCGGATCGCTGGTGCGCATCCCGTCGTCCACGACGATCCCACCGCGCTCGCCGACCTCCAACCCGGCCTGCCTGGCCAGCTCGTCGCGCGGCCGGACGCCCGCCGAGAAGACCACGATCTGCGCGTCGATCGTCTCCCCGTCCGGCTTGACCAGGCCCGCGACCCGCCCGTCCGGCCCGGCGACGATCTCCTTGGCCCCGGCCTCGGTGTGCACGCTCAGGCCGAGGGACTCGATGTGGCCCCGCAGGACGGAGCCGCCGCCCTCGTCCACCTGCCGGGGCATGAGCCAGCCGCCCATCTCCACGACATGGGTCGACAGGCCCAGCCCGCGCAGCGCGTCGGCGGCCTCCAGCCCCAGCAGGCCGCCGCCGATGACGACGCCGCTGCCGGCGTGCGCCGCGGCCTCCCTGATCGCGTCCAGGTCGTCGATCGTCCGGTAGACGAAACAGCCCGGAAGCTCCCTGCCGGGCACCGGCGGCACGAACGGGCTGGACCCGGTGGCCAGCACCAGCACGTCGTACGGCTCCACGTGACCGTCGGCGGTGGTCACCTTCCGGCCGGCCCTGTCGATCCCGGTGACCCGGGAGGCCAGCCGCAGCACGACGCCCTCCGGGACCGGGTAGGTGAGGTCCTCGGCGCTCTTGCCGGTGAGATAGGAGGTCAGCGCGACCCGGTCGTAGGCGGGCCGGGGCTCCTCCCCCAGAACGGTGATCCGGCCCTCGAACCCCTTGGCGACCAGCGCCTCGACCAGCCGGCTGGACGTCGGCCCATGTCCCACCACCACAACTCGCCGCTCCGTCATACCGAGATGCCCTCCTGCTCGCACAGCCAGCCGACGATGCCCTCGACCGCGTCGCGGCAGCCGCCGCAGCCGGTCGTGGCACGCGTGGCGGCGGCCACCGCCGCCACGTCCCGGGCGCCGGACTCCCAGCAGGCCCGGATCTGTCCCTTGGTCACGTTGTTGCACCGGCAGACCTTCGCCGCGTCCGGCATCCTGACCGGGCTCTCGGCGACCGTGCTGCCGGACAGGCCGGGGAACAGCAGCCCGGCCGGGTCCGCGGGGACCGGGGAGCCCCGGTCGAAGAGCTGGGTGAGGGTGCCCACCGCGGCCGTCTCGCCGAGGAGGATCGCGCCGACCAGACGGCCGTCGCGGATGACGAGCTTGCGGTAGGTGCCCCGCGCCCGGTGGCTGAAGCGCACCACCTCGGCTTCGTCCTCGGTCAACTGGGTCTCGCCCATCGCCGCCAGCTCCACGCTCCTGGCCTTCAACCGGGTCACCAGCCGCGATCCCCGGTACCGGGAGGTCTTGTCCGCCCCGGTGACCAGGTCGGCGACCACGGCTGCCTGCTCCCAGGCGGGAGCCACCAGGCCGTAGACCATGCCGTCGTGCTCGGCGCACTCACCGATCGCGAAGATCGACGGGTCGTCGGTCCGCATCTCGTCGTCGACGACGATCCCGCGCCGCACCTCCAGCCCCGCGTCCCCGGCCAGCCCCGTCACCGGCCGGACCCCGCAGGCCAGCACCACCAGATCCGCCTCGACCCTCTCGCCCGCGGCGAGCCGTACGCCGTCGTCGAGGATCTCCTCCACGACCACGCCGGTCCGCACCTCCACGCCCAGCTCCGCGAGGGTCTCCCCCAGCAGCAGTCCCGCCTCGGCGTCGAGCTGCCGGTCCATCAGGTGCCCGGCCAGGTGGAGCAGCGTGACCGGCAGCCCGCGCCCGGCCAGGCCGCGGGCTGCCTCGATGCCGAGCAGGCCGCCGCCGACCACCACGGCGCGCTGTGCCGTGCCGGCCGCGGCGAGGATCGCCTGGCAGTCGTCCATCGTCCGGAACGCCATCGCCCGGGCCGCTCCGGGCACCGGCGGCACCACGGCGTCGCTGCCGGTCGCCAGCACCAGCACGTCGTACGGCTCGCGCCTGCCGTCCGCGGTGAGCACGGCCTGAGTGTCCCGGTCGACCGCGGTCACCTCGACGCCGAGCAGGGCCGTCACCGAATGGTCGCCGTACCAGGCCGGGTCCAGCAGCCGCACCTGGTCCGGCAGCATCGTCCCGGCCACCACGTTCGACAGCAGCACCCGGTTGTAGGGCTGCCACGTCTCGGCGCCGAACACGGTCACCCTGACGTCCTTGTCCCGGGCGCGGACCTCGCTGACGAGGCGGGCCCCCGCCATCCCGTTCCCCACGATCACCAACCGGGTCATCCGACACGCTCCAGCCTCACGGCGCAGACCTTGAACTCCGGCATTCCCGACACCGGGTCGAGCGCGGGATTGGTGAGCAGATTGGCCCCGGTCCAGTGGAAGGGCATGAACACGCTGTCCGGCCGGATCGCCGGGTTGACCCGGGCCACGCCCTCTGCCGTGCCCCGGCGGCCGACGACCCGCAGCCGCTCGCCCGGCGCCACCTCCAGACGCTCGGCGAGATCGGGGTGGAGCTCCACGAAGACCTCCGGGACCACCGCGTTCAGGGCGGGGATCCGCCGGGTCTGGGCGCCGCTCTGGTAGTGCGCGAGCACCCGGCCGGTCGTCAGGTAGAGGGGGTATTCGCGGTCGATGTCCTCTTCGGGCGGGCGGTGCTCGACGGGCACGAACCTGGCGCGGCCGTCGGGGGTGGCGAAACGGTCCAGGAAGGGCCGGGGGGTGCCGGGGTGGTCCTCGGCCGGGCAGGGCCAGAACACGCCGGTCTCGGCGGCGATCCGCTCGTAGGTGATGCCCGCGTAGTCGGCGACGCCCCCGGCGGAGGCCCGCCGCAGTTCGTCGAAGACCTCGCGAGGGTCGGTCGGGAACCCCTGCGCGCCGCGCAGCCGTACGGCCAGGCCCCGGAGGATCTCCAGGTCGCTGCGGACTCCCTCGGGCGGGTCGGTGGCCTGGCGGCGCAGCAGCACCCGGCCTTCGAGGTTGGTCATCGTGCCGCTCTCCTCGGCCCACTGGGTCGTGGGCAGCACGACGTCGGCCAGCGCGGCCGTCTCCGACATGACGAGGTCGGAGACCACGAGCAGGTCCAGCGAGCGCAGCCGCCCGGCGATGTGCCCGGCCCGGGGGGCGGAGACCACCGGGTTGGAGCCGAACAGCAGCAGCGCCCGCGGGCCGCCGTCGGTCCCGAGCGCGTCGAGCAGCTCGTAGGCGGAGCGGCCCGGCCCGGGCAGGTCCTCGGGCTCGATCCCCCACACGGCGGCCACGTGGGCGCGTGCGGCGGGATCGTCGATCTTGCGGTATCCCGGGAGCTGGTCGGCCTTCTGGCCGTGCTCGCGGCCGCCCTGCCCGTTGCCCTGCCCGGTGACGCAGCCGTAGCCGGACCCCGCACGGCCCGGCAGCCCGAGGGCGAGCGCGAGGTTGATGAACGCGCTCACCGTGTCGGTGCCCTTGGCGTGCTGCTCGGCGCCGCGGCCGGTGAGGATCACCGCGCGGCCGGCGGCGGCGAGGATCTCCGCGGCCAGGCGCATCCGGGCGACCGGGACACCGGTGATCCGCTCCACCCGCTCGGGCCACCAGGCGGCGACCGAGGTGCGGACCGCGTCGAACCCGCCGGTGCGGCCGGCCACGTAGTCCTCGTCCACGTGCCCCTCGGCGATCACGATGTGCAGCAGGCCCAGGGCGAGCGCCAGATCGGTGCCGGGGGTCGGCTGGAGGTGGAGGTCGGCCTGCCGCACGGTCGCGGTGGCCCTGGGGTCGATGACGATCAGCCGGCCGCCCCGGTCGCGCATCGCCTGCAGGTGGCGGACGAACGGCGGCATGGTCTCGGCCACGTTGCCGCCCGCGATCAGGATCGCGTCGGCCCCGGCGAGGTCGGTGATCGGGAAGGGCAGGCCGCGGTCCATGCCGAAGGCCCGGTTGGCGGCGGCGGCGGCCGAGGACATGCAGAACCGGCCGTTGTAGTCGATCTGGCTGGTCCGCAGCACCATCCGGGCGAACTTGCCGAGCTGGTAGGCCTTCTCGTTGGTGAGCCCGCCCCCTCCGAACACGGCCACACCGTTGGGGCCGTGCTCTCCCTGGACGGCGCGGATCCGGGCGGCGACGAAGTCGAGCGCCTCGTCCCAGCCGACCGGCTCGCCGTACAGGAGCGGGGTGGTGAGCCGCTCGCCGCTGGTCAGCAGCTCACCGGCGGTCCAGCCCTTCTGGCACAGGCCGCCCGCGTTGGCGGGGATGTCCTCCCTCGGAGTGATCGTGACAGTCTCTCCGGCGGCCACGTTCATGCCGCACTGCAGGGCGCAGTAGGGGCAGTGGGTCGCCGCCCCCGCCTTCACAGGCGGCTGGGTGGGAAGTGAGATCGGCACATGTCCGATGGTGCTTTCGAGCGGTTTCACCGCTGGGTCCCCTCTGTTACCGGTGTGCTACAAGCCGCTAACGACGTTCACATTCGCGACGAGCCGGATGTGAGCCGTTCAGACGCGGGCGGCCGCCAGACCCGGCACCGGGCCGGCGGTCCGCAGGTAGCAGGCCCAGGTCACCAGCGCGCACATCGCGTAGAAGCCGGCGAAGGCGGCCAGCGCGGCGCCCGCGCCCCCGGTGGCGGCGATGGAGCTGCCGAACCCCCGGTTGATGAAGAAGCCGCCGAACGCGCCGATGGCGGAGATGATCCCGACCGCGGCGGAGGCGTCGCGCTTGCCGGTGGCCAGGGCGCTGTCGTAGGCGGGCGTGCCGGGGGCGATCCCCGCGGTGGCCTTGGCCCGGAAGATGGCCGGGATCATCCGGTAGGTGGAGCCGTTGCCGACGCCGGTGGTGGCGATCAGGAGCATGTAGGCCCCGAAGAAGAGCCCGAAGCCGTGCTGGGCCACGCCCTGCCAGACCAGCGCCGCCGCGCCCGCCATGGCGGCGAAGTTGACGAGCGTCACCCGGGCCCCGCCGAGCCGGTCGGACAGCCAGCCTCCGACCGGGCGGATCAGCGAGCCGAGGAGCGGGCCGACGAAGGCCAGCCCGATCAGGGAGGTCTGCTCGGGGAACTGGCTCTTGATGAGCAGCGGGAAGGCGGTGGAGTAGCCGATGAAGGAGCCGAAGGTGCCGATGTAGAGGACGGACATGATCCAGGTCTGGGCCCGTCCGGCGATCTTCAGCTGGTCTCTCGGGCCGGCCTTGGCGGAGGTCAGGTTGTCCATGAAGAAGTAGGCGCCGGCCGCGGCGGCCACGATGAACGGGATCCAGAACAGCCCGGCGGCGGCCAGCCCGAAGGCGCCGATCACCAGTGGCATGACGAGCTGGACGGAGCTGACGCCGATGTTGCCGCCGGCCGCGTTGAGGCCGAGCGCCGCCCCCTGCTTGGACTGGGGATAGAAGTAGGTGATGTTGGCCATGCTGGAGGCGAAGTTGCCGCCGCCCAGGCCGGCGGTGGCGGCGATCAGCAGGAACACCCAGTACGGCGTGCCCGGGTCGCTCACCGCCACGGCCAGCAGCACCGCGGGGACGAGCAGGAGCAGCGCGCTGATCACGGTGAAGTTCCGGCCGCCGAACCTGGCCGGGGCGAAGGTGTAGGGGATGCGCAGCGCCGAGCCGATCAGATTGGGCAGCGAGACGATCCAGAAGAGCTGGTCGGTGGAGAACTCGTAGGAGCCGAGCTGCACGGTCACGATGCTCCACACCGTCCAGAGGGTGAAGCCGAGATGCTCGGCGAAGACCGAGAAGATCAGGTTGCGCCGGGCGACCTTCCGTCCCTCCCGGTCCCAGAATGCCGGGTCGTCGGGCCGCCACTCGCTGATCCAGCGCTTCGCCATCGTTCCTCCTGGGTCCTCAAAAAAGGAAGGTCTTCGAAAACCTAGAAGTGAGGCGTTACGCACATTCACGCTCTGTGATGGTGCACGGGTTACGTGTGACTAACCTCCGAAATGTGCAATGCACAGGCCGCACATACGTAACGTCCTGGAAACATGCCGATCCCGCCGGTCACGGTTGAGGCAATGCGACAATGGGAATCGTGTGCGTGTCAGTCCGTCGCCTCGGGGAGTGCGTGTGGCCGTCCAGCCGATCCGACCCTTCGCAGATCCAGTGCTACGGACCGTAGCCGAACCCGTGACCGTCTTCGACCGCGAGCTGCGCGGCCTGGTCAAGTCCCTCCAGGCGACCATGCGCGCCGGAGCCGGCCGCGCGGGGCTGGCCGCCCCGCAGATCGGCGTCCCGCTGCGTGTCCTCGTCTACGCGGTGGAGGGCAGGTCGGGCCATCTGATCAACCCGCGCCTGGAGCCCTCGGAGCGGACGGTCGTGGCCGACGAGGCCTGCCTGTCGGCGCCCGGCCTGTGGTGGCCGCTGGAACGCTCCTACATGGTCACCGCCCGCGGCCGCGACATGTTCGGCAGGCCCGTCACCATCCGTGCCCTGGGCATGCTCGCCCGGGTCCTCCAGCACGAGGCCGACCACCTCGACGGAGTCCTGTTCGCCGACCGCCTCCCCGCCGACGAGCGCGAGCGATTCCTGCAGGCCGTCCCCTCCTGACCGGCGCCGCCGGCCCCGCGCGCCGACCCGCCGCCGAGACATTTGCCCATCATGCCGCTGACCTGTAGCCTTTGATAGTTGCAGTCGAAGTTCTCGATGGTGCTTGTCATCACAGGCACTCACAGGAAGACCGCCGACAGCGGGCGTTACAGTTTCTCCGGATGGTTTCCGCGGATGCTTGGTAGGGTCCGCAACGCAGCCCCGGACCGTCGACCTGATGGTTCGGTGAGGCTCCCAATGAGGAGAAGTAGTTTTGTCTGAGGGCACTGTTAAGTGGTTCAACGCCGAAAAGGGCTTCGGGTTCATCGCGCCGGATGACGGCAGCGCCGATGTCTTCGTGCACTACTCGGCGATCAACTCCGGTGGTTACCGCACCCTGGAGGAGAACCAGCGTGTCAGTTTCACCACCACGCAGGGCCAGAAGGGCCCGCAGGCCGACCAGGTTCAGGTCATCTGACCTGTTCTAAAAGGCTTCCATCCAGGCCCGCACCGCTCCGGCGGTGCGGGCCTGGATCTTTTTTTACCGATTCTTTCGGCCCGCCACCCGGCCCGTGCGCCGAGCTCCGGAACGGCTCTCCGCGGGTGCCGGGCAGCGCCGGGTGTCGGGTCAGGGGATGCGCGAGAGCCGGATCAGCGTGCTGGCGTGGTCGGTCGTCAGGTCGAGGCTGAGACCGTGCTGGAGCAGGACTGCGCCGTGGTGGAGACCGCCGCTGTCGTCGTCGCGGTAGACGGCGGCCGGGTCGAGACCCAGCAGGCGGACCGGCAGGACCGGTCCGGCCGCCCGGCGGGGCTGCTGCCAGCCGAGGACCACGGTCTGCGCGCCGTCGCGGCTGACGTACTGGACGGCGGTGCGGCCGGCGTGGGTGCCGAGCCGGTACTGCACTCCGTGCTGGACGGTTCCGCGGATCTCCTTGTACAGGGTGACGAGCTCGGTGGCTTCGACGAGTTCGGCGGCCGACCATTCCAGCAGGTTGCCGCCGATGCCGAGGACGCCCGCCATGGCGACGTGGAAGCGGAAGCGCAGCGGCAGGGCGCGGCGGGTGAGGTAGTTGGGGCTGTCGGTGACCCAGGCGGCCATGGTGCGGGCGGGGTAGAGCTGGCTGTAGCCGTCCTGGATGGCGATGCGGTCGACGGCGTCGGTGTTGTCGGAGACCCAGGCCTCGTCGGTGCGGGCGAGCATGCCGAGGTCGGCCCGGCCGCCGCCGCCCGCGCAGGTCTGGACGCGCAGGTGGGGGTGGTCCTCACGGAGGCGGTCGATGACGGAGTGGACGCCGTGGACGTGGTCGAACCACAGGCGGGTGGCGTCCGGGCCGGCGTCGGGCCATCCGGCTTCGGTGAACGCGCGGTTCATGTCCCATTTGAGGTAGTCGATGGCGTGGTCGCGGAGCAGCGCGTCGAGCCATTCGTGCGCCCAGCTCACGACATCGGGGCGGGCGAAGTTGAGGACCAGCTGGTTGCGCAGGGTGGTGCGGGCGCGGTGCGGCATGTGCAGCACCCAGTCGGGGTGGGCACGGTAGAGATCGCTGTCGGGGTTGACCATCTCCGGTTCGACCCACAGGCCGAAGCGCATGCCGAGCCGGTGCACCTCGTCGATGAGCGGGGTCAGGCCGGACGGGAAGGCGATGGGGTTGACGTGCCAGTCGCCGAGGCCGGCGTCGTCGCTGTCGCGGGCGCCGAACCAGCCGTCGTCCATCACGAACAGCTCGGCGCCGACGGCGGCGGCCCGGGCGGCGAGGTCCTTCTGGTTGGTCTCGGTGACTGCCCAGCCGGTGGCCTCCCAGGAGTTGTAGACGACCGGGCGGACGGTGTCGGGGTCGGGCAGGACGTGCCGGGCGATGTGGTCGTGCCAGGCGCGGCTGGTGCTCCCGAACCCACCCGCCTGGTAGAGGCCGAGGAACGGCGGGGTCTGCCGGCTCTGGCCGGCGGGCAGCCGCCAGGACAGCCCCTCATGGCCGAAGCCGCCGGTCCAGGTCAGCCGTCCGGTGGGCGAGTGGTCGACGGTGACGCGCCAGCTTCCGCTCCAGGCCAGGGCCGTGCTCCAGACGTCGCCGTGCTCCTCGGTGGCCGTCCCGTCGTCGATCATCAGCCAGGGGTGGGCCTGGTGGCTGGACAGGCCGCGCCTGCTGGTCAGGACCGTCTCGCCGATCGGCAGCGCGACGCGTTCCAGCTGGAACTCGCCGGCCCACGCGCCGGTGATGTGGCTGAGGCGGTAGCCGGCGCGCAACGGCGCGGTCCAGGCCGCGGAGTCGGCGCGGGCCAGAACCAGGGGATCCTCGCCCTCCTGACCGGTGTGGCGCAGCGTCAGCCGGCGTTCGATCACGTCGCTGCCCTCGTGCAGCCGGTAGTGCAGCTCGACCTCCAGCGGATGGCGGCGGTCGCGCAGGTGCAGCACCAGGCCGTCGTCCGAGATCACATGCCCGGCGAAACGCCATTCGGCCTTCGACGTCCCGTCGGGGAAGACCGGCAGGAGGCTCTGCGGGCCGAAGCCGTCGGTGACCAGCTCACCGCCCTCGCCGGCCGGGCTCTCGAAACTGCTGTCGGCTGGCCGGAGCCGGTCGGGGACGCTCCCCGCCTGGGCGAGCGTGAGCGGCGGCCCCCAGTACACGTGCCTGGGCACGTCCTCGCCGTCGAGCCGGACCGCGTAGGCGGAGCCGGGGGTGCGCAGCAGCCACAGCCGATGTGCGGGGTCGAACTGGACGGAGGGAGGCGTGGCAGGCAACAGGACTCCAAGGATCAAGGGGTTTGCCCGTAGCGTAGGCCGGAGTCAGGCAGAAATACATTCTTGACGAAGTTAATTTATTGACCGTACTGTTCCGGCATGCCGCGCATCGCACCCTCCAGGGCGCCCATCACCAGCCCGGCGGCCGCGACCGTCTTCGAGCTGGTGCTGACATCGGCTCGGGGCTGGTCGTCAACGGAGGTCTGGTCTCCGGCGCGTACGGCGTCGCCGGGGAGATCGGGCACGTGCCGGTCGCCGAGTCCGGCCCGCCATGCCACTGCGGCGGGACCGGCTGCGTGGAGGCGATCGCTTCGACCGAGGCGATCGTCACCCGGACGAGGCACGTCACCGGCGAGGCGGAACTGACCATGGCACAGGCCGTGGAGCGGGCCCGCGCCGGTGACCCGGCCGTCCGCGAGGTGTTCGCCCGCGCCGGTCACGCCATCGGACGAGGTCTGGCGGCCCTGGTCAACCTGTTCGGCCCGGAACGGGTGGTCGTGTCGGGCGAGGGCCTGGAGGCCTTCGGCCTCTTCGAGGACCGGCTCCGGCGGACCTTCGCCGCGCAGGCCTTCGGCAGCGCGGCCCGCTGCGAGCTCCTGCTGCGCCCGCTCCCCTTCGAGGAATGGGCCCGCGGCGCCGCAGCGGTCGCCGTGCGGAGCCTGTTCACCCCCGCCTGACCCTCACATACCCGTTCACGGTCACCGGCCCTGCCCGTCCTTTGAGTCACCCTGTCCTTCAGTCCGGCAACTACTACATCCCTCCATGAGCGTGGGGGTGGCCGTCTCGATGGCCACCCCCACACCCATGCGCCCTTGCCGCCCCGGGTCCGGTGAGGGCCGCCGGCCGGCTCGGGGCCCGTCTCCGGGCGCCCTCCGTCGCCGGCGGGCGCCGTCGCCGCGGGGACGGGCCGTCAGAGCCTGACGCCGAGCAGCGCGTCCACGATGTCCGTCACGAGCGCGGGCGCCCCGGGGTCGGCGCCACCCCCGGCCAGCGCCCGGTCGGCCCAGGCGTCGACGACCGCGAGCGCTCCGGGGGTGTCCAGGTCGTCGGTCATGCGGGCGCGGATCTCCGCGAGCACGGTCTCCGCCTCCGGGCCGGCCGGCAGGCCGGTGGCGGCGCGCCAGCGCGCCAGCCGTGCCTCGGCGGAGGCGAGCTGGTCGGCGGTCCACTCCCAGTCGCTGCGGTAGTGGTGCGCCAGCAGGGACAGCCGGATGGCCATCGGGTCGGTCTCCTGGCGGAGCCGGGAGACGAAGACCAGGTTGCCCTTGGACTTGGACATCTTCTCGCCGTCGAGGGCGACCATGCCCGCGTGCACGTAGGCCCTGGCGAAGGGCCACTCGTTGCAGGCGACGTGGCCCTCGTGGGCGCCGCACTCGTGGTGGGGGAAGATCAGGTCGGAGCCGCCGCCCGCGACGTCGAACCCGCTGCCCAGGTTGGCCAGCGCGATCGCGGTGCACTCGATGTGCCAGCCGGGCCTGCCCCGGCCGAACGGCGAGGGCCAGGACGGCTCACCGGGGCGCTCGGCGCGCCAGAGCACCCAGTCGAGCGGGTGCTTCTTGCCGGGCCTGTCGGGGTCGCCGCCGCGCTGGCCGGCCAGGTCGATCATCCGCTCCTCGGAGTATCCCGAGACGGCGCCGAACTTCGGCGCCGCGGAGACGTCGAAGTAGACGTCCCCGTCGAGGACGTAGGTGGCCCCCTTGTCGCGCAGGAGCTCGATCAGCTCGGCGACCTGGTCGATCACCTCGGTGACGCCGACGTATTCGCGCGGGGGGAGGATCCGCAGCGCCTCCATGTCGGTGCGGAACAGCTCGATCTCCCGCTCGGCGAGCTCCCGCCAGTCCTGCCCGGTCTGTTCGGCACGTTCCAGGAGCGGATCGTCCACGTCGGTGGTGTTCTGGGTGAAGTGGACGTCATGACCGGCGTCCTGCCAGACCCGGTTGACCAGGTCGAAGGCGAGGTAGGTGTTGGCGTGCCCCAGATGGGTGGCGTCGTAGGGCGTGATGCCGCAGACGTACAGCCGCGCCGTGGGGCCGGGCTGGGTGGGGCCGACCTCTCCTGCGGCGGTGTCGAACAACCGCAGCGGAGCACCAACACCAGGGAGCCGAGGGACCTTCGGCGCAGACCACGATCTCATGTATTGAGCCTATCCAGCGGACGGACCGCCCCGATCAGCCCGGGGCGGTGGGGACACGGGGCACTCATGTCAACCGCCGGAGCTCGGCCCGTCATTCCGGCAGGACGCGACGGAAGGCCGCCGGATCGCGTGGATCATCGGTGAAGTCGTAGCGGACCCCGCCGGCGGCCAGCGCCAGCAGGGTGACCGACAGGGAGCCGTAGGCCCGCCCGTCGGGCAGCTCCTGATGGATGATCATGGTGCGGGGATCCTCGGGGGGCAGGCCCGCCCCGGTCGCGAGCTCCCGCCACTCCCCCCAGGGGGCGTCGAGGGCCGGGGGACGGCCGGCCTTGGCGAAGAGCGGGCGGAAGAACGCGACGCGCTCGTTGTCGTCGCCCTGCTCCCAGCCGCTGTTGACGATCATGTGGGTCCCGGCGGGGAGCTCGTCCACCCCCAGCTCCGTCCCGTTCCAGTGCCACACCCGGGCCCCACCGGGATCGGCCAGGACCAGGTGGAAGGGGTCGTAGCGGGTCAGGTCCAGGTCCGGCAGGCGGCCTGCGGCCGCCGCCCGCAGCGGCAGCTCGCCCCGGGAACGGCGCGTGTCCTCCGGCGCGAGCAGGCCGCGGCCGTTGAGCAGCGCGCCCACCCGCCTGGCCGCGGGGTCGACGGCCAGCCAGGTGCCTCCCGCCTGGAGGTCGCGCCCGCCGATCAGGCCCGGCCAGTGCTCGGCCGGAGGGAGCCAGGGCCGGGTGGTGAACTCATCGCGCACCCCGACGAGGATCAGGGGGATCTCGGCGCTCGGATCGATGCTGACGACAACCGTGCACATGCCCGGCAGGGTACGCCCCCGCCGGGGACCGCCTCAGATCGGGGGCCAGGGGATCGCGGGCCAGTCCTGGGAGGGCAGCGGGTGCAGGCCGGTGTCGAGCAGCCTGCGGACCCGGGACCAGGTGGCCTCGACCTCGGCCAGGGTGAGCAGCTCGCGGAGCCGGCGGCCCAGGCGCCCCTGCTCCAGGTCCCGCTCAAGGCGGGCCAGGACGTTCATGGCCTCCCGGGACAGGGGCTTGCCGCGCCACTGCCAGAGCACGGTGCGGAGCTTGTCGTCGGCGGAGAAGGAGACGCCGTGGTCGACCCCGTGGATGTGGCCGTCGACCAGCGGGAGCAGATGGCCGCCCTTGCGGTCGGCGTTGTTGACGACGGCGTCGAAGACGGCCATCCGGCGCAGCGCGGGCAGCCGGCTGCGGATGAGCGCCATCAGGTCGACCTCGGGGTCGGTGTCGATCCAGAGCTGGCACATGCCGGGGCCGAAGGGGCCGTCGCGGTAGACGGTCGGCGGGACGATCCGCCAGCCGGTCGCCGCCGAGACCTCGAAGGCGGCCACCTCCCGGGCGGCCAGGGTGCCGTCGGGGAAGTCCCAGAGCGGGCGCTCCCCGCGTACGGGCTTGTAGACGCAGGCCGCCACGTGCCCGCCGAGCCGTACGGAACAGTAGAGCGTCATGTTGCTCGCTTCGATCAGCCGGCCCTCGACCTCCAGCCGACCGTCGCGGAGCAGACGCAGAGCGGTCTCGTCGTCCAACCCCCTCGCGGGCGCCGCGCTCAGCGTGGGCTCGCTTTCGGCACTCATTCGCCTCCCTCGACCGATGAAGCGCTACTACCCCGGTAACCATTGAGACGCACGCAGATATGCCCGTCGGCATCGAGCGGCTGGCCGCAGAGCGGACAGGGTGGACGGCCCGCCGCGACGAGGGCCATGGCGCGTTTGGTGAAGGCCCGGGCCACGCCGGGACTGATGTGCACGCGCAGCACCGCGGGCTCGGCGGCCTCGGTGAGCCCGGCCAGCGAGGACTCCTCGAACTCCTCGTCCTCGGCGACGATCTCCTGGGCCTCGATCACCACCTGCGCGGTGTCGGCGTCCCAGGCCAGGGCCATCGTGCCGACTTTGAAGTCCTCGCTGATCGGCACGTCGAGCGGGCCGTTGTCGGTCAGCCCGGCGGGGGCGGCGGCCGGGACCTGGGCGGTCCCGCCGCTGCGCCGCAGGACCTCGTCGAGGAGCTCGTCCAGCCGGTCGGCCAGCGCGGCGACCTGGAACTTCTCCAGCCCCACGGTGGTCAACCGGCCCTGTCCCCGGGCCTGCAGGAAGAAGGCTCGTGATCCCGGTTGCCCAACGGCACCGGCCACAAACCTCTCGGGTGGGTCATAGTCGAAGACCGGCATAGCCCGACCTTACGTGGTCCCGGCTCCGCCGCCGACTGCGGCATCGCTCCCGGTGAGATTTTCTCCCCCGTCGCCATCCTCCGAACCCTCCGGGGGACGCAGTCCTGTCACATCTCCGCCGACGTCGTTGAGCCTGAGCACGAAGGGACGCAAGGGGGTGTAGCGGATCGCGGTGAGCGAGGCGGGATCGGCCGCTATCCGCTGGAACTGGTCCAGATGGAGCCCCATCGCGTCGGCCACGATGGCCTTGATCACGTCTCCGTGACTGCAGACGAGATAGACCGCCTCCGGGCCCAGGCGCTCGTTCCACTCCCTGACGGCGGTCACCGCCCGGTGCTGGACGGCGGGCAGGGATTCTCCCCCGGGGAAGGTCACGGCGCTCGGATGGGTCTGCACGACCTTCCAGAGGGGATCCTTGGCGAGCTCGCCGAGCGGGCGGCCCGTCCACTCGCCGTAGCGGCACTCGCCGAACCGCTCGTCGGTCTGCACCCGCGCCACCCGGCCGTCGGCGATCGCCTGGGCGGTCTCCTGGCAGCGCTCCAGCGGGCTGGAGACGATCGCGTCCAGCTCCAGCGTCGCCAGCCGCGCGGCCAGCGCCTCCGCCTGCGCCTGGCCCGCCGTGCTGAGATGGACATCCGGGGTCCAGCCGGCCAGCACCGGACCGGTCAGGTGGGTCAGGCCGTGTCTGGCCAGCAACAAGGTCGTCACGTGGCCAAGTCTTGCAGGCTTCACTCCACTACTTTTAACTGCCCGACCGGTAACCTGGCCGGATCATGGAGCAGCGCTATGTGGGCCGGAGCGGCCTGTCGGTATCCCGCCTCGGGCTGGGGACGATGACATGGGGACGTGACACCGGCGCCGAGGAGGCCGCGGCGCAGCTCCGCACGTTCGCCGAGGCCGGCGGCACCCTCATCGACACCGCGGACGTCTACACGGGCGGCGAGGCCGAGAGGCTGCTGGGCAGGCTGATCCGCGACGCGGTGCCGCGCTCGGAGCTGGTGCTGTCGACCAAGGCCGTGCTCACCCCCGCCGGGCGCCGGCCGCGCGACGCCTCCCGCCGGCACCTGATCGCCGCCATCGACGCCTCGCTGACCCGTCTCGGGGTCAACGAGGTGGAGCTGTGGCAGCTGCACGCCTTCGACCCGGACGTCCCCCTGGAGGAGACCCTGGCCGCGGTGGACGCCATCGTGTCCTCGGGCCGGGCGGCCTACGCCGGGGTGTGCGACTACACCGGCTGGCAGCTCGCGGCGGCCGCCGTCGGACAGCGGGCGGTCCCCGGCCGGGTGCCGATCGTCGCGGCCCAGGTCGAATACTCGCTGCTGGCCAGGGAGGCCGAGCGCGAGCTGGTCCCGGCCGCCGAGCACGTCGGCGCCGGGGTGCTCGCCTGGTCGCCGCTCGGCCGGGGGGTGCTGACCGGCAAATACCGCACGGGCATCCCCGCCGACTCGCGGGCCGCGACCCCGCACTTCGCCGACTTCGTCACGCCCTACCTGGACGAGAGGTGCCGGCGGGTCGTGGAGTCGGTGACGACCGCGGCCGAGGGGCTGGGCGTCTCACCTCTGTCGGTCGCCCTGTCCTGGGTCCGCGACCAGCCCGGGGTGACCTCGGCGATCGTCGGTGCCCGCACCCACGCCCAGCTCTCCGGCGTGCTCCAGGCCGAGGACCTCACCCTGCCGATGGAGATCAGGGAGGCGCTCGACGACGTCTCCGCGGACTGAGACCCGCGCGGACGTCCCCGCGGCCCGCGCAGGCGGAACGCCGTGGGGACGGGAGACGAGGAGAGAATGAGAATCCATCTCGCGTATCACTAGTCGATACCGAATCGCAACTTTACCTGGAAAACTCCGGCCTCCCCACAAAACTGTCAATGAGCGACGGGAGGGGGCGCCCGGATGTCGGCGAGGTCCGACCGTTGATGGGCAAGGGGGGCAATTGCGAACTGCGATCTCTGCCGGTGCGCTGGCGCTGGCGCTGAGCGGCGGGATCTTCACGGCCGCGGCCGCGGCCGCGAGCGCCGCGCAACCGGACTGCGACAACGGCGGGCTGCTCGGCGGGGTGACGGGCGGTCTGTGCAAGGCCGTGGACACCGTCGGCGACGTCGTGGAGGGGGTGACGGACGCCGTGGCGCCCCCGGCCGCCAAGAAGGAGGACGGCGCCCCCGGCGCCGCAGGCGCCTCCGAGGAGACGGAGGAGGCGTCCGTGAAGAGCGCCGAGGCCCCGCCGCCCGCCTCCGCCCCGTCCCCCTCCGCCTCCGACACCCGGGCCGCGCCGGAGCCGCCCGCCGACGACAGTCTGCTGCCCAAGGCCCTCGACGACGTCTGCCTGCCGCTGGTGGCCTCACCCGAGTGCACGAGCCCGTCGGCGATCTCCGCCCCGGAGAAGCCGGAGAAGACCGAGCAGCCACCTGCGCGGCCGAGCCCCCGCCCCTCACCGAGCGGCAGGAGCGAGCCGGCCGAGCGGAAGGCGGTGCCGCTGCCGGTGGAGCCGCTGCGCCCGTCGGAGACCCGCACGCGCGTCCCCGACGTCAGGGAGCCGGTGGCCCCCCGGCCCTCGCCCGTGGTCGACGCCGAGGCGCCCCGGGTCGAGCTGCTGTGGCCCCGCCCCGCCATGCAGGAGTTCCAGCGGCGCATGCAGGAGCTTCAGACGCGCAGGACCGACGGGCGGCCCCTGAGGCCCACCCGGTCGTCCGACACGCTGGGCACCGTGCTCACCACCGCCCTGCTGCTCGCGGCGATCCTCGCCGTCCGCCTGCTGTACGCCAGGCGGGCCGAGGAGGAGTCGATGCCGTTCGAGCCGCTCCGGATGGGCCGGCACCGGACGGCCTAGCCGTGTCGGCCGGGCCGTCCGGGCACGTGCGCGTCCCTCAGGCGCCGATCGCGTGCACGCCGCCGTCGACGTGGACGATCTCACCGGTCGTGGCCGGGAACCAGTCGGACATCAGCGCGAGGCAGGCCTTGGCCGCGGGCACGGTGTCGCCCAGGTCCCAGCCGAGCGGCGCCTTGTCCGGCCAGCTGTCCTCGAACTCCTTGAAGCCCGGGATGCTCTTGGCCGCCATCGTGCGCAGCGGCCCGGCCGCGACCAGGTTGACGCGGATGCCGTGCTTGCCCAGGTCGCGGGCCAGGTAGCGGGAGCACGACTCCAGGCCGGCCTTGGCCACGCCCATCCAGTCGTAGACGGGCCAGGCCTTGCTGGCGTCGAAGTCGAGGCCGACGACCGCGCCGCCCTCCTTCATCAGCGGCAGGCAGGCTACGGCCAGCGACTTGAACGAGTAGGTGGACACGTGCAGGGCGGTGGCCACGTCCTCCCACGAGGTGTTCAGGAAGTTTCCGCCCAGGCA
The DNA here is from genome assembly GCF_030811595.1 of Streptosporangium brasiliense. Taxonomy (NCBI): domain Bacteria; kingdom Bacillati; phylum Actinomycetota; class Actinomycetes; order Streptosporangiales; family Streptosporangiaceae; genus Streptosporangium; species Streptosporangium brasiliense. The sequence goes on along the minus strand of NZ_JAUSRB010000002.1, from coordinate 5,419,341 downwards.
GCTCTGCGGGGCGAAGCCGATGGAGTGCACCACGCCGTCGAGCCCGTCCAGGTGCTCGCCGACCCGGTCGGCCAGCGAGTCGAGGTGCTCGACGTTCTGCACGTCCAGCTCGATCACCGGCGGCGGCTCGGGGAGCCGTTTGGCGATGCGCTCGACCAGGCTGAGGCGGCCGAAACCGGTCAGCACGACCTTCGCGCCCTCCTCCTGGGCCAGCTTGGCGACGGAGAAGGCGATCGAGGCGTCGGTCAGGACGCCGGTGACCAGGATGCGCTTGCCTTCGAGGATTCCCATGTCAGTGCCCCATTCCCAGGCCGCCGTCCACGGGGATGACGGCCCCGGTGATGTAGGCGGCGTCCTCGCTCGCCAGGAACTTGACCACACGCGCGACCTCGTCGGCGCTGGCGTAGCGGCCCAGCGGGATGTTCTTGCGGATCTGCTCCTGGTACGCCTCGTCGAGCGCGGCGGTCATGTCGGTCTCCACGAAGCCCGGGGAGACCACGTTGACCGTGATGCCGCGCGAGCCGAGCTCCCGGGCCACCGACCGGGCGAAGCCGATCATCCCGGCCTTGGAGGCGGCGTAGTTGCTCTGCCCGGCCGAGCCGAGCATCGCCACCACCGAGGAGACCAGCACGATCCGGCCGCGCTTGAGCCGCAGCATGCCGCGCGTGGCGCGCTTGGCCACCCGGTAGGCACCGGTCAGGTTTGCGTCGATGACGTCGGTGAAGGCGTCCTCCTTCATCATCGGCAGCAGCGTGTCCTTGGTGATGCCCGCGTTGGCGACGAGCACCTCGACCGGGCCGTGCTCGGCCTCGACCTTCTCGAACGCCGCGTCGACGTCGGCCGTGCTGGTCACATCGCACCGCACGCCGAACAGCCCCTCGGGGGGCTCTCCGGAGCGGTAGGTCACGGCGACGGCGTCACCGGCCTGGGCGAGCTGGCGGGCGATCGCGAGGCCGATGCCGCGGTTGCCGCCGGTTACGAGAACAGATCGAGCCATAGAGCTGACGCTATCGGCTACCCGGGGGTAAACCTCTTGTCCGTGGGGGACAAGATCACAGGGCTAGGATCGTTGACATGCGCCAGATCGATCCCGATTTCCTCGCTCTGCCCATGAGGCGGCTGGCGGACGCGGCCCTGCAACGCGCCCGTGACCTCGGCGCCGAGCACGCCGACTTCCGGCTCGAGCGCGTCCGCTCGGAGACCCTGCGCCTGTCCGACGCCACGCTCGAAGGCTCCATCGACGCCGACGACCTCGGCTACGCCGTGCGGGTCGTCAAGAACGGCACCTGGGGGTTCGCCTCCGGCATCGAGCTCACCCCCGAGGCGGCCGTGCGGACCGCCGAGCAGGCGGTGGAGGTGGCGCTCATCTCCGCGGCGGTCAACCGCGAGCCCATCGAGCTGGCCCCCGAGCCGGTCCATTCCGACGTCACCTGGGTCTCGGCCTACGAGGTCGACCCGTTCGAGGTGCCGATGCGGGAGAAGGTCGCCCTGCTCGCCGGCTGGTCGGACGGCCTGCTGCGGGATCCGCGCGTGGACCACGTCCAGGCCTCGCTGAAGCAGGTCAAGGAGCAGAAGTTCTACGCCGACACCTCCGGCACCTCCACCACCCAGCAGCGGGTGCGGCTGCACCCGGAGCTGGAGGTGATGAAGGTCGACGGCGGGCGTTTCGAGTCGATGCGCACGCTGGCCCCGCCGGTCGGCCGGGGGTACGAATACCTCACCGGCACCGCCTGGGACTTCCCCGACGAGCTCGCCCGCCTCCCCGAACTGCTGGAGGAGAAGCTCAGGGCGCCGTCGGTCGAGGCCGGAAGCTACGACCTGGTCATCGACCCGTCCAACCTGTGGCTGACGATCCACGAGTCCATCGGGCACGCCACCGAGCTGGACCGGGCCCTCGGCTACGAGGCCGCCTACGCCGGCACCAGCTTCGCCACCTTCGACCAGCTCGGCAAGCTGGTCTACGGCTCGCAGGTGATGAACGTGGTCGGCGACCGCACCACCGAGCACGGCCTGTCCACGATCGGCTACGACGACGAGGGCGTGGCGGCCAAGCGCTTCGACATCGTCTCCGGCGGCGTCCTGGTCGGCTACCAGCTCGACCGGCGGATGGCGCGGCTGAAGGACCTCGGCGCCTCCAACGGCTGCGCCTTCGCCGACTCCCCCGGCAACATGCCGATCCAGCGCATGGCCAACGTCTCGCTGCTGCCGGCGCCCGACGGCCCCTCCACCGAGGGGCTGATCTCCGGGGTGGACCGCGGCATCTACGTCGTGGGCGACAAGAGCTGGTCCATCGACATGCAGCGATACAACTTCCAGTTCACCGGCCAGCGGTTCTACCGGATCGAGAACGGCAGGCTCGCCGGCCAGGTCCGCGACGTCGCCTACCAGGCCACCACCACCGACTTCTGGCGGTCGATGGCGGCCGTCGGCGGCCCGCAGACCTACGTGCTGGGCGGGGCGTTCAACTGCGGCAAGGGCCAGCCCGGCCAGGTCGCCCCGGTCAGCCACGGCTGCCCGTCGGCGCTCTTCCGCGACGTGCGCGTCCTCAACACCCTGCAGGAGAGCGGCAAATGAGCGGGCGCGGCGAGCGGGCCGGCGTCCGCGGCGGGCTCCGGGCCCCGGGCGGGGAGATCGTATGAGCGAGCGGATCGAAGGAAACGACATCTCGGCGAGCGCCTCGGCCGGCCGCCGGGAAGGGAGCGGGATGAGCCCTCAGGAGATGATCGAAAAGGCCCTGGACCTCTCCACGGCCGACGACGTCGTCGTGATCGTGGAAGAGGGCTCCAGCGCCAACCTGCGGTTCGCGGGGAACACTCTCACCACCAACGGCGTGGGCCGTTCCTCGCAGCTCACCGTGATCTCGATCGTGGGCCGGGGGGTCGGCGTGGTGTCGCGGGCGGCGGTCCGCCCCGAGCAGCTCGCCGACGTCGTCGCCGCGGCCGATCACGCCGCGGAGGACGCGACGCCGTCGGAGGACGCCCGGCCGCTGGTCGAGGGCCCTCGCTCGGCGGACTGGGACCTGCCCGCCGAGCCCACCTCCATCGGGGTTTTCGGCACCTTCGCCCCCGCCCTGGGCGAGGCCTTCGCCCGGGCCGAGGCGGGCGGGCGCAGGCTGTACGGCTTCGCCGAGCACATCGTCACCACCACCTTCGTGGGCACCTCGGCCGGGGCCCGGCTCCGGCACACCCAGCCCACCGGGCGCCTGGAGCTCAACGCCAAATCGCCGGACATGAAGCGCTCGGCGTGGACGGGCGTGGCCACCCGCGACTTCTCCGACGTGGACGTGGCGGCGCTGGACGCCTCGCTGGCCCAGCGGCTGGAGTGGGCCAAGAACCGGATCGACCTGCCGGCCGGACGGTACGAGACGCTGCTGCCGCCGACGGCCGTGGCCGACCTGATGATCTACCTGTACTGGACGGCCGGCGCCCGGGACGCTCTGGAGGGCCGTACGGTCTTCTCCAGGCCCGGCGGCGGGACCCGCGTCGGGGAGGCCCTCTCCCCGCTGCCGATCCGCCTGTACAGCGATCCGGCCGCGCCGGGCATCGAGTGCGCGCCGGCCGTGGTCGCGCACGCCTCCAGCCGGCAGCAGTCGGTGTTCGACAACACCCTGCCGCTGACGCCCACCGACTGGATCTCCGACGGCGCCCTGGCGAGCCTGATCCAGACCCGGCACTCGGCCGAGCTGACCGGCCTGCCGGTGACCCCGGCGATCGACAACCTGATCATGGAGGGGCCCGCGGGCGGCCGTTCGCTGGAGGAGATGATCGCCTCCACCGAGCGGGGCCTGCTGCTCACCTGCCTGTGGTACATCCGCGAGGTCGATCCGCAGAGCCTGCTGCTCACCGGGCTGACCCGGGACGGCGTCTATCTGGTGGAGAACGGTGAGGTCGTCGGCGAGGTGAACAACTTCCGCTTCAACGAGAGCCCGGTGGACCTGCTGGGCCGCCTCACCGAGGTCGGCGCCGCCGAGCAGACCCTGCCGCGCGAGTGGAACGACTACTTCACCCGCGCGGTCATGCCGCCGCTCCGGGTGCCCGACTTCAACATGTCGACGGTCAGCCAGGCCAGCTAGCGCTGGGTGAGCGGGATGGTGTGCACCCGCTCCCAGCGCTTGGCCGTCACCAGGCGGGCGGTGGCGTCGGTGAGGTCGTAGACGACCGACCAGCGGGTGTGCCCCTGGGCCACCCGCTGGAGCAGGTCCATCCCGTCCTGCCAGGTCCTGGCTGCCGGGAGGCCGTCGGCGAGCTCGCCGTAGCGGGTGTCGGTCATGCGCCGCTCACCGGTGGTGCCGGTCATGGCGAAGTTGGTCAGGATCCGGTCCTCGATGACGTTGAGCTTGCCGCCGGCGAACTCCACGACGGCCGACTTCCCGCCGGCGTCGGCGAGCAGGTAGTGGATCTGCGGACTGCCGGTGAAGTCGATGTCGTAGCGGCGCATGATCGCCACCGCCTCGTCCACGGTCGCGGCCTTGTCCAGCATCACCCGGATGATCCGCACGCTGCCGACGACCGGGCGGCCGGCGGTCCTGGGCGGCAGCTCGCCGTCGGGCACCGCGGCCATGCCGATCGCCAGCCCCTTCTCGTTCACTCCGTCGAAGGGGGTGAGCACGGCGTGGGCGAGCCTGCGGCGGACCCCTGGGTCGGCCGTGTCCGGCGTGGCGGCGCTGCCGAGCACGTAGGACAGGTCCGCCGTGGACACCGAGGCGTAGCCGTCGGGCGGGTCGGCGTGCACGACCATCGCCGGGTTGGGGTCCCAGTCGAAGTTGCGGCCGAACAGCGGCCGCTCCCCCGCCAGGTGGAACAGTGAGCAGGCCCAGCCGTCGGCGCGCCCGGCGAGGTCCTCCTCGCTGACGGCGGCCTCCCGGTCGTACAAGCCGTGGAAGGTCATCTCGTACAGCGGCAGGTCGTCCAGCCGGCGCAGGCTGCCGAGCGTCCGCCGGACGTCGGCGGCGCTCTGGTCGAGCGCGCCGCCGCGCACGGGCCCGGCGGACGGGGAGGCGGGTGGGGATGCGGACGGCGCGGCGGCCGGAGGGGCCGCGGAGCCGCCCACCGGGGCGGAGCATCCGGCGAGCAGCAGCGCCGCGGCCAGCGCGGCTCCCATGACGCGGTGGAGATCTCCCATCCCCGTAGTCTGCTCCGCCGGGGCCGCGCCGTACAAGATCAGGCGTCCGGGGTCAGGCGTCCTCCAGGCGGAATCCGACCTTCATGCCGACCTGGAAGTGGCCGACCTCGCCGTCGATGATGTGCCCCCTGACCTCGGTCACCTCGAACCAGTCGAGGTGACGCAGGGTCTGCGAGGCACGGCGGACGCCGTTGCGAATGGCCGCCTCAAGACTCTCCTCCGAAGTGCCGACTATCTCGGTCACCCGATATGTGCGATCCGTCATGCCGTCATCCTTACCCGGCGGCCATGATCGCACGCCCTCCGGCGCCGTCCCGATCCGCGGGCCCGGCCCGGTCCGAGGGCGGAGTTGGACCCGCCCCGTCCGAGGTCTAAGTTGGAGTGGTGAAGGTATGGCACAAGCGCCGGGTGGTCCACCAGGTAACCGATGCCCGGCCGTCGCTGAGCGAGGACATCGGGAAGCGGGAGAAGAACTATCTCATCAAGATGGGGATCCGGCTCGTCTGTCTCATTCTCGCCTTCACGGTGCCGGCTCCGCTGCCCGTCCGGCTCCTGCTGTTCGCCGGGGCGATCTTTTTACCATATGTTGCCGTCATCGGGGCCAACGCCCCGCAGCGCGGACCGATCAGCACCCCTGACATGGCGGAAAACGGCCAGAACGAGATCCCGCTCCACCGACGCGAGATCGGGTCGTGACTAAGTCTTGACGCATCTCAGGGGTAGTAGGTGTACGCTTTAGCCAAGTGCCCTGGTCCCCCGTCGGGGCACTGGTGCCGGCGTTCCGGGCCCCCGTCGGAACGCCGATGAAGCGGCGCCGGGTGGTTTGCCCCCGTAACCACCCGGCGTCGCCCTTTTTCCAGGGCCTCCAGCTCTTCCAGAGCCTCCGGTTCCGGAGTCTCCAGCTTCCCCGGATCGCCGGCCGCGCCTGTCGGCAGGACCCTAGCTGTCGCCCGCCGTCCGCTCCCACTCCTGTGCCAGCGCGGTCAGCCGCTCCACCGCGTCCGGTGGCGCCGTGCCCGCCCCCTGGGCCAGTCCCAGCAGATACGCCGTCAGCGGCGCGGCCGGACGCGTCACCCCGTGAGCGACCTCCTTGGTCAGGTCCAGCAGCGCGTCACGGTCGATCTCCGCGGGGTCGACGCCCAGCTCGCGGCAGACGATCGCGGTCCACTCCGTCAGCACGTTCAACTCTCACTCCTCGCAAGGGGGGCGCTCTCGCCCCGGGACATCACCGCTCCGGCGGCTCTCGCCGGGCGTTCAGACCTGTGTCGGCGGCCCCGGCTCGCCGCTCCGGGCCCGCCGCAGATCCGCCGGCGTGTCGCAATCGAACCACGGCTCCCCGGTGAGATGAAGCGTCACGGGGGCCAGCGGGGCGAGGAGCCCGTGCAGCGACCGACCCTCGTAGCGGGCGAGCGCCTCGCCGAGCTCCGCCGTACGCCAGACTCCGACGAGCCACTGCTCACGCCCGCCGTCGTCGACGAGCACCGCCCCCGTCCGCGCCGCCGCCAGCAGCGCCGAGACGTGCCCGGCGGTCAGGAACGGCAGGTCGGCGGCGAGCAGCGCCACCCACGGCGCGCTCACCTCGGCCAGCCCGGCCCGCAGCGCCGGGATAGGCCCGGCGCCGGGCGGATCCTCCCGTACGAAGATCCCCCGCGCGAGTCCGGGGCGGTGCGGCCCGACGACGACGAGCCTGCCGGCGTCCGGCACGGCCGCCGCCACCGTTTCGATCAGCGGCCGTCCGGCGACGCGCAGGCCCGGCTTGTCCTGCCCGCCGAGCCTTCTCGCGTGGCCACCCGCCAGGATGCACGCGTCGTAGCGCGCGCTCATCCGCCGATGGCGGACATCGGGCGGGACGGCTGCAGGAAGGACGGGTCGTCGATGCCGTGCCCGGCCTTCTTGATCCGGACCGCGGCCAGCCAGCGCTCGGCTATCTCGTCGTCGCCGGCTCCCGAGCGCATGGCGACGCGCAGGTCGGACTCGTCGGTGGCGAACAGGCAGTTGCGGATCTGGCCGTCGGCGGTGAGCCGTACGCGGTCGCAGCTGCCGCAGAACGGCCGGGTGACCGAGCCGATCACCCCGACCCTGGCCGGCCCGCCCCCGACGAGGAACAGCTCGGCCGGGGCGCTGCCGCGCTCCACCGGGTCGTCGTCGGTCAGGTCGTAGGACTCCTTCAGCCGGGCGAGGATCTCGTCGGCGGTGATCATGTTCTCCCGGCGCCAGCCGTGCTGGGCGTCCAGCGGCATCTGCTCGATGAAGCGGAGCTCGTAGCCCCGTTCGAGGCAGTAGCCCAGCAGCCCGGCGGCCTCGTGGTCGTTGATCCCGCGCATCAGCACCGTGTTGACCTTGACCGGGCGGAGCCCGGCGGCGTCGGCCGCGGCCAGGCCGTCGAGCACGTCGGTCAGCCGGTCGCGGTGGGCGAGCTTGGCGAAGGTCTCCCTGTCGAGGGTGTCGAGGGAGACGTTGACCCGGTCCAGGCCGGCCTCGGCGAGCGGGGCGGCCAGCCGGGCGAGCCCGATGCCGTTGGTGGTCAGCGAGACCTGGGGCCGGGGCCGGAGGGCGACGGTGCGGGCCACGATCTCCACCAGCTCGCGGCGGAGCAGGGGCTCGCCGCCGGTGTAGCGGACCTCGGTGATGCCCAGCCGCTCCACCCCGATGGTCACCAGCCGGACGATCTCGTCGGCGGTCAGCAGGTCGGGCTTGGGCAGCCAGTCGAGGCCCTCGGGGGGCATGCAGTAAGAACACCGCAGGTTGCAGCGGTCGGTGAGGGACACCCGTAGATCAGTCGCCACCCGGCCGAACGAGTCTCGCAGCATCGGGCGTCACCTCCTCACACCATTCATCCTCATCCAAGCAGGGGGCCAGCCTAAGGCCAGCCCCCTACTCACCCCAAAGCCAGGCCGTATCCGCGGCAACATCACCGGCGGCCGGTTCATTCCTGGAGGGCCGCCCCGGCGGCGGCCGGCGGGTCAGCCCTTGACGCAGACGAGCTGCCGGAGGTGGGCGACCACCTCGACGAGGTCGGTCTGCGCCGCCATGACCGACCGGATGTCCTTGTAGGCGCCGGGGATCTCGTCGATCACCCCGGTGTCCTTGCGGCACTCGACGCCGTCGGTCTGCGCCTTGAGGTCCGCCAGCGTGAAGGTCTTCCTCGCCTTCGTCCGGCTCATCCGGCGACCGGCACCATGTGAGGCCGAGTTGAACGCGTCGGCGTTCCCCAGGCCCTTCACGATGTAGGTGCCGGTCGCCATCGAGCCGGGGATGATACCGAACTCGCCCGATCCCGCGCGGATCGCGCCCTTGCGGGTGACGAGCACATCCACGTCGTCGTAACGCTCCTCGGCCACGTAGTTGTGGTGGCAGGTGATCGGCCGCTCGAAGGCGATGCCCGGCAGGTGGCGCCGGAGCACGTCGCAGACCAGGGCCGTCATGACCGCCCGGTTGCGCCGCGCGTAGTCCTGCGCCCAGAACAGGTCGCGCCGGTAGGCGTCCATCTCCGGCGTGCCCCCGACGAACACCGCGAGGTCCCGGTCGGGCAGGTCCTGGTTGTGCGGCAGCTTCTGGGCCTGCCCGATGTGGAACTCGGCCAGTTCCTTGCCGATGTTGCGCGACCCGGAGTGCAGCACGACCCACACGTTCTGCTCGTCGTCGGCGCAGATCTCCAGGAAGTGGTTGCCGCCGCCCAGGGTGCCCATCTGCACCTCGGCCCGCTCACGCCGCGCGTGCACGGCCGGGGCCAGGGCGTCGAAGTCCTTCCAGAAGCCCGCCCAGTCGGCGGTCTTCAGGCCGTGCAGCCTCGTCGGATCGACCGGCCGCTTGTGGTGCCCGAACCCGACCGGGACCGCCTGCTCCAGCTTCGAGCGCAGGTAGGCCAGGTTGTCGGGCAGGCCGGCGGCCTTGAAGGAGGTCTTCACCGCGGTCATCCCGCAGCCGATGTCCACGCCCACCGCCGCCGGGGAGACCGCGCCGCGCATCGCGACGACCGAACCCACCGTCGCGCCCATCCCGTGGTGCACGTCGGGCATCACCGCGACCCCGTGCACCCACGGCAGGTCCGCCACGTTGCGCAGTTGCCGCATCACCTCGGGCTCGACCCCGGCCGGATCGGCCCACATGCGGATCGGCGCGCGGCCCCCCAGGACCTCGTTGTACGTCATCCCGCATCGCCTCCCTCCGGCCGATCAGTCGATGACGACCATGACGCCAGAACCTCACCGTTCTGGCAACCGAATTAAAGGTTCATATCCTTGCTTACCAGCAAAAATGCTTTTAAAGCTTCAGGGCCGCCGGCGTCGCGGTGGACGAGCCGGCCGGCGGCCTGGATGTCGTCGCTGCCGCCGCCCAGGCCGTAGGAGCCGTCGACCCTCGCGTCGGCCACGGCGATCCCGGTGCCCCGGGCGAGCAGGAGCACGACGGCGACCGCGGCGACGGCGACGGCCGCCGCGAAGGGAGCCTTCGGGGATCGCCCTCCGAGCAGCAGTCCGCCCAGGGCGAAGGCCCCGGCTCCGACCAGCGCCGCCCAGCCCCCCGCGCCGGGAGGCCCCGGCGGGCCGAAGACCAGCAGGCCGGTGGCCAGCAGCAGCGGCACCGGGATCAGGGCGCGGACCCGGGCCGCGCCGATCCGCTGCGGCCAGCCGCGGACCCCGGTGGCGAGGTCGGCGGGGATGTCGGGCAGCACGTTGGCCAGGTGCGCGCCGCAGCCCAGGAGCGCCGCGGCGAGGACCGCCCACCACGCCGGCCACGGCCGGCCCGGCAGCCCGAGGGTCACGAACGGCGGCAGCGAGCCGAATCCCACCGCGTACGGCAGCCACGACAGCACGGTGGCCTTCAGCCTCAGGTCGTAGGCCCAGGCGGCGGCGACACCGGCGAGGTGGACGGCCCCGGCCGCCAGGCCGGAGGCCAGCGAGAGCGGCACGCAGAGCGCCAGAGCGGCGGCCGCGGCGGTCCACACCGCCCGGACGCTCACCGTGCCGTCGGCGACCGGTTTGCCGGTACGGCCCGCCGCGACGTCCCGCCCGGCGTCCACCGCGTCGTTGCACCAGCCGATGGACAACTGCCCGGCCAGCACGGCGGCGGCCACCAGGCCGCATCCCGCCGCGTCCCGCCCGGCCGCCGCGGCCAGCGCGGTGACCAGGACCGTGACCGCGGCGGTGGGTCCTGGATGGCAGGCCCGCGCCAGTCCCGGCACGGCCGCCAGGCCGGGCGGCCGCCCCGGGAGCCGGTCGCGGTCGCGGCGCGCATGCCCGCTCGTCGTCACGGACCGATCGTAGGCGGCTCCGGCGCCGCGCCGGCGTCTCGGGCCGCGAGGCATGCCGCACGCGCAGTTGGGCAAGATCCGGATGTCCGCTGTCGGCCGTCGGAAGGCATCCCATCAATGACGCGAATCGCGGCGGTGCGCGGCGCGCTCCCACCCAACCGCCACTCCCAGGCCGAGATCACCGACGCGTTCGCGCGGATGTGCCTGCCCGATGACGCCGACCGCCGGTTGCTGGAGCGCCTGCACGCCTCCGCACGGGTCGAGTTCCGCCATCTGGCGCTCCCCCTCGACCAGTACCCCAAGCTCGACGGCTTCGGGGCGGCCAACGACGTCTTCGTCGAGTCCGCCGTCGAACTGGGGGCCGAGGCGGTCGGCGGCGCGCTGGAGGAGGCCGGGTTCGCGCCGGAGGACGTGGACATGATCATGTTCACCTCGGTGACCGGCATCGCCGCGCCGTCCGTGGACGCCAGGCTGGCCGGCCGCCTCGGGCTGCGCCCCGACGTCAAGCGGGTGCCGGTGTTCGGGCTGGGCTGCGTGGCGGGGGCCGCCGGGATCTCCCGCCTCCACGACTACCTGCGCGGCTGGCCCGGCCACGTGGCCGTGCTGCTGTCGGTCGAGCTGTGCTCCCTGACCCTGCAACGCGGTGACGCCTCCCCCGCCAACCTGGTGGCCAGCGCGCTGTTCGGCGACGGGGCGACGGCGGTGGTGGCCTGCGGCGGCGAGCGGCGGCCCGAGCCCGGGGGGCCGTCGGTGCTGGCCACCCGGGGCCACCTGTATCCCGGCTCCGAGGGTGTGATGGGCTGGGACGTCCGCGACACCGGCTTCCAGGTGGTGCTCGACGCGAGCGTCCCGGACGTGGTGCGGACCTACCTGGCCGACGACGTGCACGGCTTCCTCGCCGACCACGGCCTGACGGCGGGGGATGTGACGGCCTGGGTGTGCCACCCCGGCGGCCCGAAGGTCCTGGAGGCGGTCGCCGAGACGCTCGGGCTGCCGGACGGCGCGCTGGAGCTCACCTGGCGCTCGCTGGCCGAGGTGGGCAACCTGTCGTCCTCCTCCGTGCTGCACGTCCTGCGCGACACCCTCGCGCTGCGGCCACCGCCGGGCACGCCGGGACTGCTGATCGCGATGGGGCCCGGCTTCTGTTCCGAACTCGTCCTGCTGCGCTGGTAGGGGCCGATGTCGGAGCATCTGTCGTCCTGGTACGTGCTGCTCGTGCTGCTCGTCGCGGCCGAGCGACTCGCCGAGCTGGTCGTCGCGCGCCGCAACACGCGCTGGAGCCTGGCCCGCGGCGGAGTGGTGTCCGGGCGCGGCCACTACCCGTGGATGGTCGCCCTGCACACCGGCCTGCTGGCCGGGTGCCTGCTGGAGGCGGGCCTGGCCGGCCGGCCCTCGGTTCCGGCGCTCGGCTGGCCCATGCTCGCCCTGGTGATCGCCGCGCAGGGGCTGCGCTGGTGGTGCATCGGCGCGCTGGGCCACCGCTGGAACACCCAGGTGATCGTGGTGCCCGGCATGCCGCCGGTGACGCGCGGCCCCTACCGCCTGCTCTGGCTGCGCCACCCCAACTACGTGGCGGTGGCCGTGGAGGGCCTGGCGCTGCCGCTGGTGCACGGCGCCTGGGTCACCGCGTTGACGTTCACCGTGCTGAACGCCGCGCTGATGGTGGTGCGGATCCGGTGCGAGGAGATCGCCCTGGCCTCACTCGCCCCGGTGCCGCCGCCCGGACGGGCCACGGCGTGATCGACGTGCTGGTCGCCGGCGGCGGGCCGGCGGGCCTGGCCACCGCCGTCCACGCGGCGCTGGCCGGGATGGAGGCGGTCGTCGTCGAGCCCCGGCCCGCGCCGGTGGACAAGGCGTGCGGCGAGGGACTGATGCCCAGCGGGGCCGCCGCGCTGCGGTCGCTGGGCGTGGAGGTGTCCGGCCGGCCGCTGCGGGGGATCCGCTACCTGGACGGGCGTCACGGGGCGCAGGCCGAGTTCCGCGACGGCCACGGTCTGGGCGTGCGGCGCACCGCGCTGCACGCCGCGCTGTCGCGGCGGGCGGCCGAGCTGGGGGTGCGGACCGTCCCCGGCAAGGTGGCCGGGGTGCGGCAGGACGGCGACGGGGTGGAGGCGGCGGGGCTGAGGGCCCGCTGGCTGGTGGCCGCCGACGGCCTGCACTCCCCGCTGCGCGCCCTGCTCGGGCTGGAGCTGCCCGACCGCCGCCCGCGCCGCTACGGCCTGCGGCGGCACTACAGGGTCGCGCCCTGGACGGACTTCGTCGAGGTCCACTGGGCCGCCGACGGCGAGGCGTACGTCACCCCGGTGGGCGACGATCTCGTCGGCGTGGCGGTGCTGAGCTCCCGGCGCCGCGGATACCGGGAGCACCTGGCGGATTTCCCGGACCTGCTGGCCCGGCTGGACGGGCCGGCCGCGACCCCGGTGCGCGGCGCCGGGCCGCTGCGCCAGCGGGTGCGCGCCCGGGTCGCCGGGCGGGTGCTGCTGGTCGGCGACGCGGCGGGATACACCGACGCGCTCACCGGCGAGGGGGTGTCGCTGGCACTGCTGTCGGCGCGTGCCCTGGTGCGCTGCCTGCGGGCCGGCGCCCCGCAGTCGTACGAGACGGCCTGGCTGAGGCTGTCACGGCGCCACCGGCTGCTCACCGGGGCCCTGCTGGAGACCCGCCGGCACCGGGCGTCCGCGCGGCTGATCGTCCCCGCGGCCCAGCGGCTGCCCGCCCTGTTCGGCGCGGCGGTGCACGCGCTGGCCTGAGCCCGAGGACCCGGGGTCCGGGCCGGAGCCGACGACCTAGCGATCCGGTCCCCGCACCGACCTCAGGCCCTGGATCAGCGTGTCCAGAGCCTGCTCGAAGTCAGCCTCCGGATCCACGAGGTCTTCGGTCGTCCAGGCCAGCAGCCTGCTGAAGTGCGGCAGGCGCGCCGGGTCGAGCCGGCGGATGTAGACCCCGACCTGTTCCTCGCCCGCGTGCACTCCGGGGGCGCCGGTGAACCCGCCCGTCGACAGCAGCAGCGCGCCGAACACCAGCCCGTTCACGGCCCCGAGCGCCCGCCAGGCGCCCAGTTCGTCGAACCCCGCCTCGAACAATGCTCCCACCAGGCCGTCCATCGTCCTCATCGCATGAGGCGAGGTCGGATTGGACCGGTCGGTGGCCAGCGCCAGCGGCACCACCGGGTGGCGGCTGAAGACCCGGTACAGGGCCAGCGCCGACGTCCGCACCCGCTCCGGCCAGGGCAGCGCCGGGTCGGGGGGCTCGACCTGCTCGAACACGCGCTCCACGATGCCGTCGATGAGATCCGCCTTGTTGGAGACGTGGTTGTACAGCGACATCGCCTCGACGCCGAGCGTCTTCGCCAGGCGCCGCATGGACAGCCCTTCCAAGCCCTCTCTGTCGGCCAGCTCCAGGGCGGCGTCGAGAACCTTCTCCCTGTTCAACGGCTCACGCCGGGCCATCGAGTGATCCTTCCCCTCCGGACTGTCCGACGAAGCTTACGCCGTATGTGCTCTACTTACGGCGTAAGCATACGACGTAAGCAAGGAGAGTCGGATGACTGATGTGATCATCGTGGGCGGCGGGCCGGTCGGCCTGCTGCTGGCCTGTGAGCTGACCCTGGCCGGGGCCGACGCGCTGGTCCTGGAAGCGGCCTCGGACGAGGACCGCAGGACCCGTAGCCTCGGCCTGCGCTCGCTCAACGCGCGCACCCTGCGGTCGCTGGCCCTGCGCGGCCTGACCGGGCCGCTGGCCGAGGCACAGCAGGCGATGTTCGACGAGCTGAGCGGGGACGGCGGATCGGGCGACGGCGTGGCGGGCGGCCCGTCCGCCCAGGCGGACGTGGTCGCCCTCATGGTCGAGGTGGTCCAGAAGGGCATGATCAGGGGGCACTTCAGCGGGCTGCCGCTGCTGGAGCCGGCCGGCGGCGCCGAATACCTCATGCTCAAGCAGCACCGGCTCGAAAGCGTGCTGGCCACGCGGGCCGCCGAGCTCGGGGTCACGGTCCGCCAGGGCTGCGGGGTGACGGAAGTGACGCAGGACGGGACGGGCGTCGCCGCCACCCTCGCCGACGGGCGCGTGGTACGCGGGTCATACCTGGTCGGCTGCGACGGCGGGCGGAGCGTCGTGCGCAAGCGGTCCGGGTTCGCCTTCTCCGGCACGCCCGCGACCATGACCGGGCGGACCGCGGAGGCCGAGCTGGCCGACCCCGGCGCCATCACCTCATCCTTGCGCGGCCCCGGCGGGCTGGTGAACCTGTCGCTGGTGCCGGGCGAGATCGCCACCGTCGAGTTCGACGGCGGGCCGGGTGATCGGGACGCGCCGGTGACGGCCCCGGAGCTGCAGGAGAGCCTGCGGCGCGTGACCGGCATCGACGTGGTCGTCACCCGGTTGGAGACCGGCATCCGCTACGGCGACAACACCCGGCACGCCGACACCTACCGCAAGGGCAGGGTCCTGCTGGCCGGGGACGCGGCGCACGTCCACTCGCCCATCGGCGGGCAGGGGCTCAACCTCGGCCTGCAGGACGCCCTCAACCTGGGATGGAAACTCGCCCTGGTGGCACGCGGGCTGGCCCCCGACAGCCTCCTCGACACCTATACCGCCGAGCGGCACCCGGTGGCCGCCCGGGTGCTGCGCGACACCCGGGCGCAGGTGGCACTCATGCGGCCGGGGGCCCAGGTGGACGCGCTGCGGGAGGTGCTGGCCGAGGTGCTGGAGCTGCCCGACGCCCGGCGGCACTTCGCGGCGATGGTCGAGGGCACGGACGTGGACTACGCGCCCGGCGCCGCCGGGCCCCTGGTCGGCCGCTTCGTCCCGCCGCTGGGAGAGACGGCGCCGGTGGGGCCGCTGGGCGGGCAGGCGCGGAGCGCGGCGGTCCCGGCCGACGGGCTGCTGACGGACGGCCGCGGGCTGCTCGTCGGGGCGCCCGGGGAGAGCTGGCCCGGCGAGGCCGTGGCGGGGCACCGGGACCGGGTGCGCGCGGTGGTCGCCCAGGCCGCGACGGACACCGGCGCCCTGCTGGTGCGGCCCGACGGATACGTGGCCTGGGCGGGCGGGCGCGACAGCCTCGGCGAGACGCTGGCCGCCTGGTTCGGCCCCGCGAGGTGATCCGGCCCCCGGACACGCCTCAGCCCGGGGAGGCTCCGTGGACGCGGCTGTGTCTGGCGGCGTAACGTCCCGTCCCGGTGAACCTGGCCCGCCACTCGCCCCCGCGGTGGCCCGCCACGTTCTGGGCGAAGTGGCCCTGCAGGTCGGTCGTGGCCTCGGCCGTCCTGGTCCACCTCTCCCGCGGCGCCGCCCGGTGCAGGATCTCGACGCTCTGGCCGGGGAAGGGGGCGTAGTCCAGATATCCCTGCGGGTCGACCCGGTTCAGCACGCCCTTGACCTCCACCTGCGCCCCCCTCCTGACCGCCTGGACGGCGCTGAACTTCGTCTCGCGCCTCAACCGGAACTCGGCGTACTCGGTGACCGTCTCGCCACCGGCTCCCTCGGCGGTCGCGGCGACGGTCCAGCGCCCGGCGGGATACCAGCGGCTCAGCCTCTTGTCCGGCCGGAACCGCCAGGTCTCCCACTCCGTCCCGGCCCGCCCGGCGGGCCCCGCCGCCGGCCCGGTCCGCCGGCCCCGGGCGGCGTGGCCCGGGACGACGAGATCGAGCACGGCGGGCGCCGGCCCGACCTCCTGCGGAGGGGGGACGTACGGCGGGGCGTCCGGCACGGGGATCCGGACGGTCTGTGGTGCCGGACCGGACTCGGCGTCGGCGGGAGCGTCCGTCCCCGGCTCGGGCGGCGCGCCCGGTTCGACGCGGACCGTCACCCCGTCCGGGCTCGCGACCCCGCGGGCCACCACCTCGATCACCAGGCGCACCGTGTCCGACGGCCCGACCACGGGGGCCCCGGGGGTCAGGGTGATGGAGTGGATCGCCAGATCCACGGCGGCGGGCGGCTCGGCCCACGCCGGCGGGACGACGGCCCCCGACGGCACGGCGCCGGCCCCCGCCGCCAGGATTGGAAGAAGGACTCTCATGGTCATGGACAGGACGCTAGGAAAGGCCCGGTAATGACCGAGGAGACGACACACGGCTGATTGGGCAAAGCGCCGCCCGCCCCGCCCGCCGGCTGGGCGGGGCGGGGGCGGGCGCCCTCGCCGGCCGTGCCGCGGATTCAGTCCTCGTACATGCCGTCGATCACCTCGGCGTACTTGGCGTGGATGATCCGGCGCTTGAGTTTCAGGCTCGGGGTGAGCTCCTGGGTCTCGGCCGTCCACTCCACCGGCAGCAGCCGCCAGCGCTTGACCTGCTGGACGCGGGCGAGTTTCCCGTTGGCCTCGGCGACCGCGTCCTCGACGGTCTTGAGGACGTCGGGGTGCTCGGCGAGCTCGGCCAGGGTGCCGAACTCGATGCCGCGCCCCTGCGCCCAGCCGGGGGCGACCTCGCCGTCGAGGGTGAGGACCGCCACCGGGTACGGCCTGCCGTCGCCGTAGGCGAGGGCCTGCCCGATGAGGGGGTGCTCCTTGAGGTAGTTCTCGATGTTGGCCGGTGAGATGTTCTCGCCGCCGGAGGTGATGATGAGCTCCTTCTTCCGGTCGACGATGCGCACGAAGCCGTCCTCGTCGATCGAGCCCACGTCGCCGGTGTGCAGCCAGCCGTCCTCGTCCAGCAGCTCGGCGGTCGCCTCGGGCCTGTTCAGGTAGCCGTGGGCGTTGGCGGGGCTGCGGGTGACGATCTCCCCGTCCTCGGCGATGCGGACCTCGACGCCCGGACCGGCCTGGCCGACCGTGCCGAGCTTGAAGCGGTCGGGGGCGTTGGCGGTGAAGGCGCCCGTCGTCTCGGTCATGCCGTACACGTCGATCACGCGCATGCCGAGGCCGGCGAAGAAGCGCTGGACCTCCAGCGGCATCGGCGCGGCGGCGCTGGCCAGCCAGGCCGCCCTGTCGAGGCCGATCATCGAGCGGATGATCGACAGCAGCGCGGCGTCGGCCTGCTCGTAGGCGGCCTGGACCTCGGGCGACGGCGTCCGCCCGTACTGGCTGGCCTCGACGTGGGCGAGACCGGCGGCCATGGCGGCGCGCACGCTCTCCTGCTGCTCCGGCGGCTGGGCGGCCAGCAGCGCCTGCAGGCGGGCCATCATCTTCTCCCACACGCGCGGGACCCCGAAGAACAGCACCGGCTTGACCTGTCCGAGGACGGCGCCGAGCTGGGCGATGTCGGTGCAGAAGTGGGTGTGGGAGATCTTGAACAGCGGCAGGTAGAGGCTGAGCACCCGCTCGGCGATGTGGGCGTAGGTGAGGTAGGAGATCTGGGTGCCCCTGTCGGGCAGCTCGACCATCCGGCTGGTGGCCACGACCTCGAAGAACACGTTGGCATGGGTCAGCGGCACGCCCTTGGGGTTGCCGGTGGTGCCCGAGGTGTACAGGACCGTCAGGACGTCGTCGGCGGTCACGGCCCGCCAGCGGGCGTCGACCGCGGCGGGGTCGGCGGCGAGCCGCTCGCGCCCCAGGGCGAGGAAGTCGTCCCAGGAGAGGAAGCGGTCACCGGACGGGGCGCCCTCCAGCATGATGACCTTGCCGATCTCGGGGAGCGCCTCCAGCACCGGCTCCCACCGGGCCAGCTCGGCCGGGCCGCCCAGCACCACGATCCTGGCGCCGACGTCTCCGGCGACGAAGGCCACCTGGTCGGGGGCGAAGGTGGAGTAGACCGAGCACGACATGCCGCCCGCGTGGACGGCGCCCAGGTCGGCCAGGACGTGCTCGCTGCGGTTGACCATCATCAGCGCGACCGCCTCACCCGGCCGCAGCCCGAGGGCGGCGAATCCGGCGGCGATCTCCAGGACCCGCTGCCGGGCCTCGGCGTAGGTCAGGGTGGTCCAGCCCTCGCCGGCCGGATCGGAATAGGCCGGGGCATCGGGGTTGTGCTCCGCCGCCTCCCTCAACTGCGCGCAGACGGTGCGGCCCGCGATCTCCCGCTCGATCGCCGCACGCTCTTCAAGGACACCGGCCATGACGCGCCTCCTGAAAGTGCTCACTTGCATGAGTGGCATGCATCGCACCACACGGCGTTGCCCGGGACAAGACCCTGCCCGTGAGAAGAAAGACCGCAATGCACAACCTGCCTCACCGCCGCCGCGGGGAGCGTACGTAAAGTTAGAACCCGATCACATGTTGACACCGGGGGGTCGCATGACATCGGGGACACAGGCACGTGAGAAGACTTTTTTCGGGCAGCCGCGGGGCCTCGCCACGCTGTTCGGCACCGAGATGTGGGAGCGCTTCAGCTGGTACGGCCTACGGGCCATCCTGGCCACCTTCATGGCCGCCTCCCCCGCCATGGGCGGCCTGGGCCTGACGCAGCAGACCGCCACCGCGATCGTCGGCATCTACGGCGCCCTCATCTATCTGGTGGCGCTGCCCGGCGGCTGGGTGGCCGACCGCGTCCTGGGCGCCCGCAGGGCGGTGCTGTGGGGCGGCTTCATCATCATGTGCGGCCACATCAGCATGGCCGTCCCCGTCAGGACGGGCGTCTTCGTCGCGCTCGGCCTGCTGCTCATCATCATCGGCACCGGGCTGCTGAAGCCGAACATCTCGGCGATGGTCGGCAAGCTCTATCCGGAGGACGACGACGCGCGCAGGGACGCGGGTTTCTCCATCTTCTATCTCGGCATCAACCTCGGCGCCTTCATCGCCCCCGTCGTCGTCGGCTGGCTCGCCGCCGACGGCCGGTGGCACCTGGGCTTCGGCGCTGCGGCGGTCGGCATGGCGCTGGGCCTGGCCCAGTACGTGCTGGGCCGGCCCCACCTCAGGGGCGTGGGCGAGGAGCCCGGCCACCGGCTGACCCCGCAGGAGCACCGGCACTTCGTCCTGGCCTCCCTGTCCGCCGCCGTCGTGGTCGCCGGCGCCCTGGCCGTCTGGATGGCGTCGGGCACCTTCGACCTCGACACCTTCGCGCTCGTGATGACGGTGATCATCGTCGTGGTCCCGGTGGTCTACTTCGCCTACGTGCTGTTCGGCAGCCACAGCCTGACCGAGGACGAGCGGATCCGGCTGAAGGCCTACATCTGGCTGTTCATCGCCGCCGCCGTCTTCTGGATGATCTACGACCTGGCCCCGACCGTGCTGCTGTTCTTCGCCCAGGACAAGACCGACCTGTCGCTGTTCGGCGTCCGGATCACGGCCGCGACCACGCAGTCGTTCAACCCGCTGTTCATCATGATCTTCGTGCCGGTCTTCGCCGCGCTCTGGATCAAGCTGGGCAACCGGGTGACCGCTCCGCAGAAGTTCGCCTTCGCGCTGTTCATGATCGCCCTGAGCTTCGTGGTCATGGCCCTGGCCGCCAGGTCCGCCGCGGGCGGGAGGATCTCGGTGTGGTGGCTGGTGCTGGTCTACCTCGTCCAGGTCTTCGGCGAGCTGTCGCTGAGCCCGGTCGGGCTCTCGGTCACCGCCAAGCTCGCCCCCCAGGCGTTCAAGGGGCAGATGCTCGGGGTGTGGTTCATCGCCGTCTCGGTGGGCGACGCCGTGGGCGGGCAGACCGCCCGGCTGAAGAACTACCTGTCGGATCCCGCGTACTTCCTGACGCTCGCGGCGATCGCCGTCGTGGCGGGCCTGGCGCTGCTGGCGGCCGTCGGCAGGCTCCGCGTCATGATGCGCGAGCACCACGACGCCGCGGGGGCCGGGCCCCCGTCACATCAAAGGTGAATCACATAGAGCCGGTCATGGGATGATTTACTCGTGAACCAGGTGCTCGACCTCGTCGGAATCTTCGTCTTCGCTCTCTCCGGTGCCCTCGTGGGCGTCCGCAAGCGGCTGGACGTGGTGGGCATGGCGGTGCTCGCCGAGATGACGGCGCTGGGCGGCGGGATCCTGCGCGACCTGATCCTCAACGTACGGCCGGCCGCCTTCTTCAGCATCGGCTACGTGCTCGTGCCGGTCGCCGCCACGGTGATCGTTTTCTTCTGGCATCCGCACGTGCAGCGGGTGATGCCCGCGGTGGACGTGCTCGACGCGGCGGGTCTGGGCCTGTTCTGCGCGGTCGGCACCGAGAAGGCGATGAACGTCGGGCTCAGCCCGCTGCACGGGGCCCTGCTCGGGGTCACCACGGCGGTCGGCGGCGGCGTCCTGCGCGACGTCCTCGCCGGCCAGATCCCGAGCCTGCTCTACGACCGCCAGCTCTACGCGGTGCCCGCCATGCTGGGCTCGGCGGTCATGGCCGCGCTCTACACCCTCGACCTGCACGGCTGGCCCGCGACGCTGGCCGCCGCCGTGCTCGCCTTCGGGCTGCGCATCGCGGCCATGCGGCTACGGCTGCGCGCCCCGCTGGCCAGGGGGGTCACCTCCGAGTAGACCTCACAGCGCGGGGGTGAGCGGCCGGGCGGGACGGGTGCCGTAGGGGCCTCTGACCCTGGCCTCGGCGATGCGGTCCACCGCTTCGGTGAGGATCTGCGGGGGCTGGGTGAAGGGCAGGCGGAGCCGGCTCTCCAGCGTGCCGTCCACGCCGAACCAGGTGCCGGGGGCGAGCCGTACGCCGTGACAGGCCGCCGCGTCGGCCAGCGAGGTGGCCGAGGGGCTCTCCAGCCGCACCCAGAGCGAGCCGCCGCCCTTGGGCACCGTGAAGCTCCACTCGGGCATCCGCTCCGTCACCGCGGCCACCAGGGCCTCCCTGGACGCGCGCAGGGTCCGGCGGCGCTCGGCCCTGGTCTCCTCGATGTCCTCGAACAGCCTCGTCACGACCAGCTGCTCGAAGATCGGGCTGGCGATGTCCACGCCCGCGCGGAGCACGGCCAGGCTGCGGACCATGGCGGCGGTGGCGCGGATCCAGCCGATGCGCAGCCCGCCCCACCACAGCTTGGACGCCGACCCGATGGTGATCACCCGCCCGTCGGTGTCGAATGCGGCCAGCGGCGGCGCCGCGGGCACGTCGTCGATCGCCAGCTCGTGCCAGGTCTCGTCCACGATGAGCGTGGCGCCGTACTTCCTGGCCGCGCCGGCCAGACCGGCCCGCGTGGCGTCGTCCATCAGGTGGCCGGTCGGGTTCTGGAAGTCGGGGATCACATAGGCGAGGCGGGCGGCCGACTGGCGCATCGCGCAGGTCAGCAGGTCCAGGTGCCAGCCGTCGTCGGGGACGCCGACCGGGACGATCCGGGCGCCGCGCGCCCTGGCCACGTCCATCGCGTGCGGGTAGGTGGGCGACTCCATCAGGAACGCGTCACCGGCCGGCAGCAGCATCTCGGCCACCAGGTGGAGCGCGTGCTGGGCGCCCGAGGTGACCAGGATCTGCTCGGGCCGGGTGGCCAGCCCCCGCTCGGTGTAGCGGGCCGCGATGGCCTGGCGCAGCGGCGCGATCCCGAGCGGGCCGTAGCCGATGCCGAGCGCGTGGCGCCGGTAGTGCTCGGCGGCGAAGTCGATCGCCGCGGGGAGCGCCGCGGGCGCGAGCGGGGCGGCGGCGTGCAGGGGCAGCAGCCCGTCGTCGTTGGCGGCGATCCACGGGTTCTCCGCGCCCATCGAGCCCGGGTCGGGCAGCGCGGTCCAGCTCCCCGCCCCCTGCCTGCTCTCCAGATATCCCTGCTCGCGCAGCCGGTCGTAGGCCGCCGTCACGGTCGTCCGGCTGACGCTCAGGGCCTCGGCGAGGTGTCGCTCGGCCGGCATGCGCATCCGCACCGGCAGCCGCCCGTCGAGGATCAGCGACCGCACGGCCTGGGCAAGCGCGCTGTAGTAGGGCCTGGTGTCGGGGGCGATCGCCACCAGGCGGGCGAGCTGGGGTCCGCTCAGATACCGGTCCATGCCAACCATTATAAGTCCACTTTTCATGATTGGCTCTTTTTTTGGCGGCCAATGGCCTGGACGATTAAGGCCATCATGAGTGAAATTTCCCTTCCCGCCCTCGGTTCCATCCCCAGCCGGCTCACGCGCCTGTACGCGGGCCTGGCGCTCTACGGCGTCGGAATCGGCCTGCAGATCGAGTCGCACCTCGGCGGCAGCCCCTGGGACGTCTTCCACCAGGGACTGTCCATCCACATGGGCCTGTCCATCGGCACCTGGATCATCCTGGTGGGGGCCCTGGTCATGCTGCTGTGGATCCCGCTCAAGCAGAAGCCGGGGATCGGCACCATCAGCAACGTCGTCTTCCTCGGCGTGTTCGCCGACGTCGCCATGTGGCTGGCCCCGACCCCGGAGCCGCTGGCCGTCCGCTGGGCCTACCTGCTGCTCGGCGTCGTCGCCACCGCCGCCGCGACCGGCCTCTACATCGGCGCGGGCCTCGGTCCGGGCCCGCGCGACGGCCTGATGACCGGCCTCAACCGCCTCGGCCTGTCCATCCGCGCGGCCCGCACGCTCATCGAGGTCACGGCGCTGGCCGTCGGCTGGCTGCTCGGCGGCACCGTGGGCGTCGGCACGGTGGTCTTCGCCCTCGCGATCGGGCCGCTGACCCAGTTCTTCATGCCCCGGATGCGGCCCGGAGGCTGATCGGCGGTCGGCGGAGGTATTGAGGTATTAGCGTCAAGCACATGCGGATCGAGGATTACGCTCTCATCGGAGACATGCAGTCAGCCGCCCTGATCGGGCGGGACGGCGCGATCGACTGGCTCTGCCTGCCCCGTTTCGACTCACCGGCGTGCTTCGCGGCGCTGCTCGGCGACAAGCAGAACGGGCAGTGGTGGCTCGGCCCGGCCGACGCCGGGCGGCCCGCCGCCACCCGGCGGCACTACAGGGGCGAGTCCCTGGTGCTGGAGAGCGAATGGGACACCCCGGGCGGCACCGTCCGGGTGATCGACTTCATGCCCGCGCGGCAGACCAACCCCGACCTGGTCAGGATCGTGGAAGGCGTGTCGGGCACGGTAGAGATGGCCACCGAGATCCGCATCCGCTTCGACTACGGCCGGATCGTGCCCTGGGTGCGCCGCAGCGACGGCCTGCTGCAGGCCATCGGCGGGCCCGACTCGGCGTGGCTGCACTCCCCCGTCCCCCTGCAGGGCGGCGACTACGCGCACCGGGCGAGGTTCCGGGTCTCGGCCGGCGAGCGCCTGGCGTTCGTGTTCACCTGGCACCCCTCGCACGAGCCCAGGCCGGTCGAGATCGACCCCCTGGAGCAGCTGACCGAGACCGAGTCGCTGTGGGCCGAGTGGGTGGCGGAGTGCACCTACCAGGGCCCGTGGCGCGAGGCCGTGGTCCGCTCCCTCATCACGCTCAAGGCGCTCACCTACGAGCCCACCGGCGGCATCGTCGCCGCCCCCACCACCTCCCTGCCCGAGGACCTCGGCGGAGTGCGCAACTGGGACTACCGCTTCTGCTGGCTGCGCGACGCCACCATGACACTTGAGGCCCTCATCGGCGGCGGGTTCCTGGGCGAGGCCCGCGCCTGGCGGGCGTGGCTGCTGCGGGCGATCGCGGGGCGCGCGCAGGACCTGCAGATCATGTACAGCGTGTCGGGTGAGCGCCGGCTGACGGAGCTGGAGCTCGACTGGCTTCCCGGCTACGAGGGCTCCGGACCGGTCCGGATCGGCAACGGCGCGGTCAACCAGCTCCAGCTGGACGTCTACGGGGAGGTGATGAACGCCCTGTACCTGTCGCGCGTGTCGGGCATGGAGCCGGACGAACGGGCCTGGACCATCCAACGCGAGCTCGTCGGATACGTGGAAGAGCACTGGGACGAGCCCGACGAGGGACTGTGGGAGGTCCGCGGCCCGCGCCGCCACTTCACCCACTCCAAGGTGATGTGCTGGGTGGCCCTGGACCGGGCGGTCAAGCAGATGGAGAGCTTCAGCCGCACCGGCCCGGTGGAGCGCTGGAAGGAGCTGCGCAACCGGATCCACGCCGAGGTCTGCGACAAGGGGTTCGACGGGGCGCGCAACACCTTCACCCAGTCGTACGGCTCACCGGAGCTGGACGCCTCCCTGCTGCTGATCCCGATCGTCGGCTTCCTGCCGCCGGACGACCCGCGCGTGGTCGGCACGGTGGAGGCGGTCCAGCGCGAGCTGCTGGTCGACGGCTTCCTGCTGCGCTACCCGGTGGCCGCCGACAACGACGTGGACGGCCTGCCCGGCGGTGAGGGCGCCTTCCTGGCGTGCAGCTTCTGGCTGGCCGAGGCGCTGGCGATGATCGGCCGCAAGGACGAGGCCGTGAAGCTGTTCGAGCGCCTGCTGAGCCTGCGCAACGACGTCGGCCTGCTCGCCGAGGAGTACGACCCCCGCTACGGCCGCATGGTCGGCAACTTCCCGCAGGCGTTCAGCCACGTGCCGCTGATCCACACCGCCCGCGCGCTGAGCTGAGGCGGCGCCGCGGGACCCGCCGGGCGCTGGCCCGGCGGGAAATCTCCGGTCCCGGTGTAACAATCCGTCGCGGCCGCCACTCTCCGCTGACGAACACCACTCGAAAGGATCGGACAATGAGCGATTTCGACGTGACCTCCACGGACCTGGTCGACTACGACGGCGACGGCGGCACCGACACCCAGCTGATCGACTACGACGGCGACGGCTACGCCGACGAGGAGCGTCACGACCTCGACGGTGACGGCGTGACCGACGTCGTCTACCTCGACAACGACGGCGACGGATACGTCGACGAGGCCCGGGTCGACATCAACGGCGACGGGGTCTCCGACTACACCCAGACCCAGGGCCCCTTCCCGACCGCCTGATCACACGTATCGGCAGGGCCCGTGTGATCTCACCAGGAGGGGAACCCGGACCAGGGTCACACGGGCCGCCGACGAGGAAGGCGACCGATGACAGACCGACGCGCGCTCCTGCCCCTGCTGCTCCTGGCCTGCCTGACGGTGACAGGCTGCGGCCAGGTGGCGGGGTCCGGCGGGCAGCCGGCCGGCGCCGTGGCGCCGCCGTCCCGGGCGGACGGCGGCGCGGACGGAGACGGCGGCCGGCTTCCGCGGACCGGAGATCAGCGGGTCGGCCCCGGCACGGCGAGGACCACGGGCGGCCTCGGCCCCGGCGGGGCATGGACGGTGGGCGGGCTCGGCCCGCTGCCGCTGGGGCTGGCGGCGGCCGGAGTCCTCGCCGCGACCGGCGCGGGGCTCCTCCTGTGGCGGCGGAGCAGACGCCCCGGCCCCGCTCAGGGACCGTGGCAGGGCGGGCCCGGCCTCCCGGAGCCCCCCGGCTCGGCGTTCCCGCCCGCCGGGAGCACTCCACCGGTGCCCCGGACACCCGCCATGCCGCCCGCCGTACCGTCGCCGCCCGTGGCGGCGCAGGCGCCGGCCATGCCGCCCGCAGCACCGCAGACGCCCGCGCAGACGCCGGGCGCCGTACCGTCGCCGCCCGTAGTGGCGCAGGCGCCGGCCGCCGGAGCGCACCCGCCGCCCGGGGATCCGGGGGCTTCCAGTGGGCCGCCGCGGGCCGCCCGGCCTCAGAGCGCCTCCGACCCGCTGGCGGACGCGCTGGCCGAGGTCGCCGGGAGCGGGATCAGCCAGGCGCTCACCCAGCAGGTGGAGCGCCTGTTCGCCGGGGGCCCTCCGGGGCGTGCCGCCCTGGTGGAGGCGTGCATCGGCTGCCGGGACCAGATCGCCGAGCGACATCCCCGGCTGGCCGGCACGCTGCTGGACGGGCTGAACCGGGCCGGCGTCCGGGAGATCGTCGCGGACGGGCAGCGCTTCGACCCGCGTGTCCACGAGGCGTTCGGCACCGAGCCGACCGAGCGGCCGGAGCTGCACGACGTCGTCGCGGAGACCGTCAAGCGCGGGTATGCCGACGGCGACCGGGTGATCCGCGTGCCGCAGGTCGCCGTCTACCGTCACGGGCCGCCCGGCGCGGGGACGGCGCCGTGAGGGGCTCAGCCGGCGGCCAGCCCCGTCTGGAGCCGCCGCCTGGCCCGCAGGATCCAGACTCTCACCGTGTTGAGCGGCACCTCCATCAAGGCCGCCACCTGTTCGTAGGTGAGCCCGCCCGCCCACAGCAGCAGCGCCTCCCGGTGGGAGGCCGGCAGCGTGTCCAGCGCCCGGCGCAGGTCGGCCAGCTGGGCGACGACGTCCTCGAAGGGGGCGGCGACCAACGACTCCTCGGTCACCTCGGCGAAGAACACCCCGGCGGGCGAGCGGCGCCGGACCACCGCGTGGGCGGCGTTGCGCGCGATGACGACGACCCAGGCCCGGAAGGACGCCCTGCCCTCGAAGGCGGCCAGTCCCCGCCAGGCGGCGAGCTGTGTCTCCTGCAGCGCGTCGAGCGCGTCGGCCCGGTTTCCGGTCAGGTGATAACAGACGCCGAAGGCCTGGCGCCGCACACTCGACCACAGCTCGGCGAAGGCGGGCTCGTCACCCGCCCGCGCGGCGGCGACGAGAAGACTTTCGTCCTCGACGGTACTGCTCAGCGACGCGCTCGTCATCGGTCACACATCCTCCCGGGGTGGAAATCAGCCAATGACACCACGTCGAACGATCACCCGGTATGAGGTAAGTCGTCATGATATTGGACCGTGACAATTCGGGGTCCGGACCGCTCGGGGAGGAGTCAGACGACCTGACTGAACTGCGTCGACTCCTCTTCGAGGCGGTCCCCGGCCCGACGGAGGAGGAACACCGGAACATGCTCGAACAGACGTTCTCGTCGGACAGGGCGGACCTCTCCCTGCTGCCCGGCCCGGGCGCCCTCGCCCACGGCGGATCCGGCCCGGCCGGCATGGACGCGCCACAGGACACCCCGGACGGTCCGGCCCTCGCGGACGCGCCGCAGGGCGCCCCGGACGGTCCGGACGGCTCAGGCGGCCCTGCGGACGGCTCAGGCAGCCCGGACGGTCCGGTGGACGGCGGCGAGGACGGCCGGACCCCGCGCTCCGGCGGTGACGCGTGACCGCCGGCCCGGTGGAGCTGCTGCGCCGCCTGTGCGAGACCACCTCGGCCAGGCTGGCCGGGGCGGAGCTGCGCGGACGGGTCGAGCAGGTGCGCGCCGGCCTCGACGCGCCACTGCGGGTGGCCGTGGCCGGCGCGGTGAGCAGCGGGAAGTCCACTCTGGTGAACGCGCTGCTGGGGCTGCCCGTCGCCCCGGTGGACGCCGGCGAGTGCACCTTCGTGGTCACCCAGTACGAGTACGGCGAGGACGACGGCCTCGTCACCGCCGAGCTCACCGACGGCGGGGTGGCCCACTCACGGCTGCTGCCCGGCCACCGGCTCCCCGCCGATCTCGGCGTGGACGTGGCCCGGATCCGGCGCCTGCGCGTCACCCTGGACCTGCCGTCGCTGCGCACGGTCACCATCATCGACACCCCCGGCATGAACACGGTGACGGCCGCCAACGAACAGGCCGCCCGGAGCATGCTGTTCGGCTCCGGCGAGGAGGACGACCGCGCGCAGGCGATGATCTATGTGCTGCGCTATGTCCAGAAATTTGATGACACCACCCTCGCGGAGTTCCGTGGCCTCACCGGCGCGTGCGGCATGAGCTGCGTCAACACCCTCGCCGTACTGGGCCAGGTCGACCGGCGCGGCGACGAGGACGACCCCTGGCCGACCGCCCGGCGGCTGGCCGCCAAGGGGTACCAGGACCTGCGCACCTCCGTCTTCGACGTGGTCCCGGTGATCGGCCTGCTGGCCGAGACCGCGCGCGCGTGCCCGCTGGAGGCCGACGAGTTCAAGGCCCTGTCGCGGCTGGCCGAACTCGACGAGGACGACCTGGAGGACTACCTCCTCGACCTGAACGACTTCCGCTCGGCGCCCGACCTGCCGATCCCGGCCGAAGTACGGCACCGCCTGGTGGAGCGGCTGCACCGCTACGGCATCGCCACAGCGGTCGGCGCGCTGCGGCGGGGCGAGGCCGCCGACCCCGCGGCGCTCTCGGCCCACCTGCTGGAACGTTCGGGATACTCCTCGGCGGGACGGGTCGCGACCGGCTCCGTGGCGGCGGGCCTCGCCCATTTCGCCCGCCGTGCCGACCAGCTGAAGGCGCTCGACGCCCTGACCCGGCTCCGCCGGATCGCCCGCTCGCCCGTGCTGGGCTCCGACCGCTCGGCCCTGGACGCGCTGGCGGCCCAGCTCGACGAGGACCGGCCGATCGCGACCGCCCTCGGCGGCCTGCGGATCTTCAGCGCGGCGGAGGCCCTCGGCCGGGGGACGCTGGTGCTGGACGAGGAGATGACCGCCGAGCTCCTCCGCCTGGCCCGCCACGACGACCCCGCCGGGCAGCTCGGCCTGCCCGCCGGAGCCTCCCGGGAGGAGATCGCCGCCGCGGCCACGGCGGCGGCGATGCGCTGGCGCAGGCTCGCCATGATGAGCGAGGGGCGCACCGCCGGGCATCGGGCCAGGGACGTGCTGACCGTGCTGGAGGACCTCGTCTCGGCCGCCCTGGACGCGGCCCCCGACGGCGAGCGGGGCCCGGCCGGCGCGGCGGGCGACGGCCCGCTCCCCCCGATCCCCGTGGACCCCGCCGTGGTCGAGGCGCTGTGCTCCTCCCCGATGGTCCCGGCCGGCGACCGGCGGGCCATGGAGCTCCTGCTCACCGGCGCCGAGCTGGCGACCCAGCTCGGCGCGCCCCCGGGCACCCCGGGCGCCGAGATCGCCGGCTACGCCGCCGCCCTGGGCGCCCGGTTCCGCGTCCTCACCCACCGGCCGCTCTCCCTGCGGCAGCGCCGGGCGGCGGAGGCCCTCTGCGACGCCTGTGAGGCCGTCTGGGCGCACCACCACCGGGACGGCCCCTGACAGGCACCTCATCGGCCCCTTCCCTCACTCATTCATCCCTTCGACCGGAGAGACGGCACATATCATGACGACCCCCGACCCGGACGGCCCGGTGGCCCGGCTGCTCCGCTACGCCAACGAGGTTCACGCGCTGGCCGGCCGGTGCGGCAGGCAGGACCTGGCGGAGGTGCTGGCCGCGTGCGCGGGCCGCTGGAAGGACGAGTGCACCGACATCGTGGTCGCCGGGGCGCAGAAACGGGGCAAGAGCCGCCTGCTGAACACGCTGGTGGGCCACCCCGACCTGCTGCCCGTCGACGCCGACGTCGCCACCAACTGCTTCCTGTCCCTGCGCCGCGGCCCGGCGCTGACCGCGGTCGTGCACCGCAGCACCGACAAGGGGCCGGTCCAGCTCCCGATCACCGTCGAGTCGATCCCCGACTACGCCTCGATGCGCGGCGACGCCGGCAAACGCCGTGACGTGGTCAGCGTGGACATCACCCTCGACAGCCCGCTCCTGGACGGCCTGCGGCTGCTCGACACCCCGGGGGTGGACAGCCTGACCGTGGGACACCGGCAGGTCACCGTCGCCATGCTCCAGCGGGCCGACGCCCTGCTCTTCACGCTCAGCGCGCAGGACCAGCCGGTGCTCCGGCACGAGCTGGAGTTCCTCGCCGAGGCCGCCGAGCGGGTCCAGGCGATCGCGTTCGTGCTGACCAAGGTCGAGGACTCGGCCAACTGGCAGAGCCTGCAGGAGGAGAACAAGGCCCGGCTGAGGGCCTTCGTGACCCAGGCCGTGGCGGACAACCCGGCCCGGGCGGCGACGCTGGGCCCGCTGCTCTCGGCGCCCTGGATCCCGGTGAGCGCCAAGCTCGCCGAGGCCGCCGCCGCCAAGCGGCGGGAGGGCCGGCCGGAGCGCGCGGACTCGCTGCGGGCACGGAGCGGCATGGACGCGCTGGAACGGCACCTGCGGGGCTTCGCCGAGGGCAGGGAGTCAGCGCGGGGCGCCACCGTGGTCGCCGCCGCCCTGTCGGTGCTGGGCGCGCTGACCGCCGGGGCCAAGGACGACCTCGCCGCGGGATCGGACGACGAGGGCGACGTCGCCGCCCGGCTCGCCGGGGTGGACGCCGAGCTGACCGAGCTCGCCGAGCTGACCGGCCGGCGCAGGGCGGGCGCGGTGGCCAACACCTTCCTCGGACGCGAGGTGGCCGGGATCGTGGCGGCGCGGGTGGCCGAGATCCGCCAGCCGTACGAGAACGCGATCGCCACCCTGAAGACCCAGGCCCAGCTGGAGAAATACATGGCGGAGCTGCCGGAGAGCGTCCAGCGCTCGCTGGAGGCCGTCTGGTCGCAGATCGTCTACGACGTGGAGAACCTGGCGAAGGGCACGCTGAACGCCTTCGCCCGCGATCTCGGCCTCGACCCGGTGGAGCTCGCCGCCGACGGCCGGGCGATGCCCAGCCTGACGCAGGTCCAGGTCAAGGGGGACCAGGCGGCCGACGATCCGGGCCACGTGGACCTGGTGCGGGACGTGCTGCCGTCGGCGTCGATGGGACTGTCCTTCGGCGGCCTCGCCGCCGCCCTGCTCGGCCCCGTGGGCTTCATCCTCGTCGCCCCGGCCATCGGGGCGGCCATCTTCATGGGACGGCGCTCCCTGGAGAAGGTCCAGCGCAGCCAGGCGGCGATCCGGGGGGCGCTCCGCGACCAGTTCGCGGTGGTCTCGCGGGAGATGACGCTCGACCTGGAGCGGATGGTGGCCGCCTGGCGGGTGAGCATCGAGCAGACCGCGGACGAGAGCCTCCTGCGGCGGCGCAAGGAGCTGGAGGGCAGGCGCGCCGACCTGAAGGCCGCGTCCGCGCGTTCGGCGGCCGACCGCCGCAAGTCCCGGCAGTCCGGCGAGGACCGGATGGCCGCCATCGGCTCCCTCACCGCGCGCGGCCACGAGCTGCGCGAGGAGCTCGCGGCCGCGGTGGCGGCCCTGGGGGCCGGTACGGCGATGCCCCCGGGCGGGAGCTGACCGGTCCGCGGTTCACCCGCCGGGCGGGTGGTCACCGGCCGGACCGCCCCTCGGCCCGCCAGACGGGTGGTCACCGGCCGGACCGCCCCTCGGCCCGCCAGACGGGTGGTCACCGGCCGGACCGCCCCTCGGCCCGCCAGGCGGGGGGCGGGGGCGAGCAGGTCCGGCGGGCGCGGCACCCGCCCGCGCGTCCGGTTCCCGGAGCTCCTGCCCGGCGGCCGGGCGCAGGCCAGGACGGAGCACGCCTGACCGTCCCCCTCGGGGGGCCGGCGGACGGTCACGCCCCGACGGGTCGGAGCGCGGACGTCGGCGGTCAGAGGGGCAGGTGCACCAGGGTGGCGGGCTGGTCGCGGGCGGTCCCGGTCACGTCCGCGGGGCGGTGCAGGCAGAGCAGGCCGGTGGGGACCCGGACGACCGGCTCGAACATCCCCGGCGTGCGGTGCACCTCCCGCGCCCCGCCCGGGGTGACGTGCAGGAGCCTGCTACGGCCGGCGTCCTGCATGGTCATCCACATCGAGTCGCCGTCGGCGACCAGCCTCGGGCGCTCCCACCGGTGCCGGGAGGTGAGATGACCGGCCAGGGTCGCCGACTGCTTGCCCATCAGGAACTCCAGCGTGTGGGAGCGCTGGTCGAAGATGCTGACCGACCAGCCCCGGGCGGGGCTCACCTGGTCGGTGCCGACCGCGTAGATCTGGCTCCCCGCCGGGAACCAGCGCAGCGCGCCGGCCACAGGACGCGGCCTGACGAGTTTGGTCCGGCCGTCGGCGGTGTCCGCCTCAAGCCCCGCCGAGCTGGAGGTGAACCATCTGCCCCGGTGCAGGACCACCTGGTGGAGCCAGCCGCGTCCCGGCTCCCGCACCGTCGGGCGCACCACGCCGCCGGGATCGACCAGGCACAGCACCTGCCACGGCCGGAAATCCTGGTGCCGGCTCTGGAACATCGGCTTGTTGCTGCTGAACTGGCCGAGCACCACCGTGCAGCCCGGCGCGCCCACGGAGGGCGACGGCTCGGTGCCGCTGGGCCCCTCCTGGTCGAGCAGGCGGCGGAGCCTGTTGTCCTCGTTCACGAACCACTGGGCGTACGGGCCCAGGTCGCGGGTCGGCGGGGCCTGGAAGACGAACCCCCCGCCCAGGTCGAGCTCGACCATCGCCAGGTGCCCGGTCTCCCCCCAGGGCAGGCCCACCGAGGTGTCGACCGCGACGGCCTGCCGGGGCTGGAAGAAGACCCACGCCGTACGGCCGTGCGCGATCACCGTCGGGTTGCCCCACATCTGCAGCGGGTGGGTGGCGCGGATGGCCAGGTCGGAGCTGAGCGTGCGGACCAGCACCTGTGCCGGCCCGACCTGCTCCACCGCCACGGCGCCCGCCCCCGACACGGCCCACTCCACCAGCCTGCCGAAGCCGAGCTCGCGGTCGTGGCGCCCCTCGATCCCGTCGAGCCTGCGCAGCAGGTGGCCGCTGTCGAACGCCTGGTGCACGAAGACCCGGCCGGCCTCGGCGCGCGCCTCCAGCACCCCGTCCAGCACCTTCTCGATCCCCTTGACCGTGGGGCCCTCCGTGCCGGGGGCGCCCCTCCCGCCGGGGACGGCCGCGTGGCCTCCGGTGCGCGCGCCCGGCGGCCCCCCGGCGCTGACCGGACCCGGGGCACTGACCGGACCCGGGGCGTTCCCGGCGCCCCCGGGCCCGGTGATCCCCGCCGGTCCCACGGCGGCACCGGGTCCGGTGAAGACCTGCTGCCCGCCGGCGGCACCCGCCGAACCCGTGAAAGCCCGGTGCCCGCCGGTCGAGCCCATCCGCCGGCCCGAGACGTCCTGTTGCCCGCCGGCGGCACCGGGTCCCGTGAAAGCCTGGTGCCCGCCGGTCGGACCCGTCTGCTGGCCGGACAGGCCCTGATGTCCCCCTGTCGGTCCCGTCCGGTGGTCCGGGAGCTCCTGGTGCCCCCCGGCCGGGCCCACCCGGTGGAGCGGGGCGGCCTGTCCCGGCCCCGGGGCGGGGTCGCGGTGCTCGACCTTGAGCTTCCAGGCGAGCTGCGCGGCACCGTAGGCGACGACGATCTTCGGGTCGTCGTAGGTCCGCACCCGGTCCCCGAGCCGCTCGCGCACGACCTTCTGCACCAGCGGCATCCGGCTGGCCCCGCCGGTCATGAACACCGCGCCCAGGTCGTCCTCCTGGATCCCGGCTCCGCGGATCGTCTCGTCCAGGATGTCGACCGTCTTGACGATCTCCCCTCCGATGAGGTCCTCCAGGTCGGCCCTGCTGATGTGCACGTCCTCGTTGATGCCGACCACGTAGTGGGAGGAGGTGTCGAACTTCGACAGGGCCTCCTTGGCCTCCCGGGCCATCTTGAGCAGGTCGGCCCCGTAGCTGACGTAGCGCCGCTCCGGGTTGGTGGTCACCTGCTGCCACCACTCGGGGTCGAGGCGCTCGATCTGCGCGCCGAGGAAGGCGAACACCCGCTCGTCGAACCCCTCCCCGCCGATCTCGTCGCTGCCGCCGGGCTCGCCGAGGACCTTGAAGTCGCTGCCCTCCACCGTGAGCACGGCGGCGTCGAAGGTGCCGCCGCCGAGGTCGTAGACGGCCAGGTGCGACCCGCCGGCCGCCCGGCCGGCCGAGGCGAAGTAGCGCGCCGAGGCGACGGGCTCGTCGATGAGCACGATCCGCACGCCGCGCACGACCTTCCTGGCCGCCGCCAGGAGGACGGCCTTGCGCTCGGCCCCCCAGGCCACCGGGTGGGTCAGCGCGACGCAGTCGGGCGCCGCCCCGTCGAAGCGCCGCCGCCCCTCGCTGACGAACAGCTCCAGCAGCGCCGCCATGGCGTCGGTCACGTCCACCGGGACCCCGCCGAGCAGCATCCTGCCGCGGCCGACGTAGCGCTTGGGGTTGCGCTCGACACGCTCGGGACTGATCGCGATCCCCCGCTGGGCGATCCGGCCGGCCACCAGCGTCCCGCGCTCGTCGAGCATGACGGCGGAGGGAATGCGCCGCTCCCCTTCGACCTCCAGGATGTCGAAGCGCCCTTCGGCGGCTATCACCCCGGCGGAGAAGCTCGTCCCGAGATCGACACCGAGGCACCACTGTGCCATTTCCACTTCCTCTCAGATGCGGACCCGATCATCCCGCATCCACGGGCCGTCCCGGACGCGGGCGGGCACACCGGGAACGGTCCAGGGACCGTATGAGGATCATCGGGGTGGGTGCGGGGCGGGAGACCGCGCTCCCGCGGACCGCGGGGACTGCGTGACCTCTCCGTCGGCCGGCGGCCCGGCCGTCAGGTGCCGCCGGTCCCGCTGTCGGGGCGGACGGCCAGGGCGGCGAGGACGCGGGCGAACTCCGGCGGCGGGGCCACCACCAGCCGGGTCTGGCCGTCCTGGCTGACCAGGTCGGCCCGGATCAGGCTGAGCCGGCCGTCGTGCCACCAGTAGACCTGCGGGCTGAGCGCGCCCTCGCCCCGGTCGTACTCGCGCTGGGCGAACAGCCGCAGCCGTTCGATCGCGCGGACCACGCCGATGCCCTCGACCGCGTGGACGACCAGCGCGGACGGCTCGGGCAGCGCGACGAGCACGCCGTCGGCGGGGACGGTCAGGTAGTCGTCCAGGCGGCGCAGGTGGGCGGCGGCGTCCGCGGCGGGGCCGCTCAGCCGCCGGATCGCCACACCGCCGAGGTCGGCCTCGATGAGCGAGAGCGGCTCGTCGCCGTGGACGTTGTCGGCCGCCAGATCCAGCGCCTGGGCGGCGGTGATCGGCCAGCAGCCGACCTCCTCGGGACGGAGCGGGCGGCCGGCGGCGCCGTGGCCGACGGTGAGCACCTCGACCAGGTCGGTGCTGATGTGACGGCCGACCACCCGGGCCGTGCCCAGATCGTCGTCGAGCCGGACGCGGGTGCGCAGCAGCGGGCGGACCTGGGCCAGGTCGCAGGCGTCGAACGGCTCGTCCACCGTGGCCAGGGCGTGGGACAGGTGCTCGGAGACGAGCATCGGCCAGTCCTCCCGCGAGCG
Organism: Streptosporangium brasiliense; assembly: GCF_030811595.1. Lineage (NCBI taxonomy): Bacteria > Bacillati > Actinomycetota > Actinomycetes > Streptosporangiales > Streptosporangiaceae > Streptosporangium > Streptosporangium brasiliense. The sequence continues at coordinate 5,384,375 of NZ_JAUSRB010000002.1, read as the reverse complement.
CCGGCGCGCCTCCGCGTGCAGCCCGGCCAGCCGCACCACGATCCGGCGGGGGCCCGACATCGTCAGCGCGCCGCCGTCGGGGGCGAAGGAGCAGGTGTAGCCGAGGGTGTCGGCGACCAGCGCGAGCAGGGAGTCGAGGTCCACCTCTTCGACCGGGCGCGGCGGCCTGTCCGCCTGCCGGCCACGGTGCCGGTTGGCCTGCCGGTCACGATGCCGCCGGAACAGCCTCACGCGCGCATCCCCTCTGCCGGTTTCCTCCTAGGTCCGCACCTAGATTGCCCCCACGGGCTCTGTGGTTGAGCCGGTCAGAGAGCACGATTGTGCATCAATAGCACCAAGTGCCCCTAGCAGCACACTGAGCTGTGGTGATCCGTGTCCTACCGGGAGCCCCGCTATCACCGGCACTCCGAGCGGCGCGAGCCTCTCCTCCAACGTCGGATAGGGGTCGCCGCAGCCTTCCCAGGAACCCAGGACGAACCCGGCGGCCCCGTCCAGTGAACCCGACTGGAGGAGCTGGGTGAGCATCCGGTCGATCCGGTAGGGCTGCTCGGCGACATCCTCCAACAGTACGATCTGCCCGCGTGCCCGCAGCTCGTAGGGGGTGCCGCACAGCGCGGCCAGCAGACTGAGGTTGCCTCCGGTGACCGGGGCGACGGCCCTGCCGGAGACGATCACCCGGTCGCCGGTGATCGGCGCCGGGGTGCCGAACAGGGCGTCGGCGAAGTGGGCGAAGCCGGTGGGCTCGGGGCCCGCGGAATCGCTGATCGTGGCGCAGGCGGGCATGGGCCCGAACCAGGAGGCCACGCCCAGCTCGACGGCGAACGCCCGGTGCAGCGCGGTGACGTCGCTGGAGCCGACCAGCGTCTTGGGGCCGGCCGCCCGCAGCGCGTCCCAGTCGAGCAGGCCGAGGATCCGGGTGGCGCCGTAGCCACCCCGGGCGCAGACCACCGCGCTCACGGCGGGATCGCACCAGGCCGTCTGCAGGTCGGCGGCCCGGACGGCGTCGGATCCGGCCAGGTAGCGGTCGCGGTCGAGCACGTGGGCGCCGGTGACGACCTTCAGGCCGAGCTCCTCGAGAACGCGCACGCCGCGCGCCAGCCGTACCGGGTCGGGAGGGCCGCACGGGGTGACCACCGCCACCGTGTCGCCGGGGCGGAGCCGGGGCGGGACGACCATGCCCGCCGGCCGGACCGGGATCGAGGCGGCCGGTTCGTTCACTCCTCAAACGGTGCCACACTGGGCTCACATATGCGACCTCCGCCCCACATCCTCGTGGTCAACGGGATCAAGGTCCGCCAGCCGGTGTTCGTGCTCGCCGCCCCTCACTCCGGCGCGGATCTGCTGGCCCGTGCCCTGAAGCGTTCTCCCGGCTTCCACGTCACGATGGGGCGCCCCTCGGTGGCCCACGTCGTGTACGCCTTCGCCCGGCGCCCGTCCATCGCCGGCCGGGGCATGGGCGCCACCCGCGTGCTCCGCGACGCCATGGCCGAGGCCTGGCAGATCGTCCCGGGCGCGTGCCGTGACTGCCCGGCGCCGTGCCGGGAGGCGGGCGGGGTGACCGGGGAGGGCCCGTGCGCGGCCCCCGGCGCGGTCGCCCGGTTCGGCGACGCCAGCCCCGACCTGATCTACAGCGCCTCGGTGCTGCTGCAGGCCTTCCCCGACGCCCGGTTCATCCAGCTCATCAGGGACGGCCGCGACGTGGCCGCCGACATGCTGGCCGACCCGGCGGCCCTGTCGTGGTTCAAGCCGGTCATGCTGAGCGACGAGACGGAGTTCCCCAACCCCTTTCTCGGGGTCAACTCCGCCGAGCACCGCGACCGCTGGAAGGCGATGCCCACGGCCGGCAAGTGCGCGCTGCGCTGGCGCAGCGCGGTCCGGCTGTCGGCCACGCTCCACCGGGAGCTCCCCCGCGGGCAGCTGCTGACCCTGCGCTACGAGGACCTGGTCTCCTCGCCGGCCGAGACGGTGGAGGGACTCTCGGGCTTCCTGGAGACGCGGGTCTCCAAGGTCGCCCTGTACGGCAGGGACGCGCCGAAGGTGGGCGCCTGGCGCACCCGGCTCCGGGGCGAGGACGCCGGGCTGGTGGAGAAGGTCGCCCGCGAGGAGCTCGGCCGCCTGGGCTACCGATGAGCCGCCCGGCTCACTCCGAGCTGAACTGCGTGCGGTAGAGCTCGGCGTAGACCGCGCCCCTGGCCAGCAGCTCGTCGTGGCGGCCCCGCTCCACGATGCGGCCGTCGTGGACCACCAGGATCTGGTCCGCCTCCCGGATCGTGGACAGCCGGTGCGCGATGACCAGCGAGGTCCGCCCGGCCAGCGCGGTCTTCAGCGCCTGCTGCACCGCGGCCTCGGACTCGGAGTCCAGGTGCGCGGTGGCCTCGTCGAGCACCACCACCCGGGGCGCCTTGAGCAGCAGCCTGGCCAGGGCCAGGCGCTGCTTCTCCCCGCCGGACAGCCGGTAGCCCCGGTCGCCCACCACGGTCTGGAGCCCCTCGGGCAGCCCCTCGACCAGGTCGGCGATCTGCGCGGCGCGCAGCGCCTCCCAGATCTCCTCGTCGGTGGCCCCGGGCCTGGCGTAGGCGAGGTTGGCGCCGATGGTGTCGTGGAACATGTGGGCGTCCTGCATGACCACGCCCACGGTGTCGCGCAGGGAGTCGAGGGTGGCCTCGCGCACGTCCAGGCCGTTGATGCGGACCGCGCCCTCGTCGACGTCGTAGAGGCGGGAGACCAGGCTCGTGATGGTCGTCTTGCCCGCGCCGGAGTGGCCGACCAGCGCGACCATCTCGCCGGGGCGGGCGGTGAAGGTGATCCCGCGCAGCACCTCCTGGCCGGGCCCGGTGTCGGGCCGGGCCACCGCCTCCAGGGAGGCCAGCGACACCTCCGAGGCCGCCGGGTATCTGAACCGGACGTCGTCGAACTCGACGGAGGCCGCCCCGGACGGGACGGCGCGGGCGCCGGGCCGCTCGGCGACCATGGGCCGCAGGTCGAGCACCTCGAAGACCCGGTCGAAGCTGACCAGCGCGGTCATCACGTCGACATGCACGTTGGACAGGCTCGTCAGCGGGCCGTACAGGCGCATCAGGAGGGCGGCGAGCGCGACGAGGGTGCCGAGCTCGAAGACGCCGTCGACGGCCAGCAGGCCGCCCGCGCCGTACACCAGGGCGGTGGCCAGCGCCGCGACCAGGCCGAGCGCGACCCGGAAGACCGTCCCGTACATTCCGACGGTGACGCCGACGTCGCGCACCCGTCCGGCCCGGCGGCCGAAGGCGGCGGCCTCCTCGTCCGGCCGGCCGTACAGCTTGGCGACCATCGCGCCGGCGACGTTGAAGCGCTCGGTCATCATGGAGCTCATCTCGGCGTCGAGCTCCATCTGCTCGCGGGTGAGCCCGGACATCTTCCTGCCGACCCATTTGGCGGGGAAGATGAAGATCGGCAACAGCACCAGGGCGACGGCCGTGATCTGCCACGACAGCACCAGCATGGCGCCCAGCACCAGCACCAGCATGACCACGTTGGACACGACCGAGGACAGCGTGCTGGTCAGCGCCCGTTGCGCGCCGATCACGTCGGTGTTCAGCCGGGAGACCAGGGCGCCGGTCTGGGTCCGCATGAAGAAGGCCACGGGCATGCGCTGCACGTGGTCGAAGACCTCGGTGCGCAGGTTGTAGATCAGGCCCTCGCCGATCCGGGCCGAGAACCAGCGCTGGGCCAGGGTGAGCGCCGCGTCGGCCACCGCCAGGAGCGCGATGACCACCGCGAGGGCGACCACGACCCCGGGCCGTGCCGGGGTGATGCCGTTGTCGATGATCGCCTTCATCAGCAGCGGGTTGGCGATCACGATGCCCGAGCCGATCACGACCAGCGCCAGGAAGGCCGTGATGTGCCGGGAGAAAGGCCGCGCGTATCGCGCGATGCGCCTGACCGTGCCCGGCGCGAGGCGCTCCTTGGTCACGGAGCTGTCGCGCCGCAGCGAGCGCATCGCCTGCGGGCCGAACCCGCCACCCATCATCGCCATCTGGCCTCCTCTCCCGGTGCGAGCACCGGGAGAGGCATCTCCATTCCCCCGTCAGCTTCCGGCGAACAGCGCTTTGATCCGCACGACCTGCTCTTGCCGTTCGGCGGCGCACTGCTCCTCCAGTGTGCGCCCGGAGGCTCCCTGGAGCAGCCGCTTGGTAGCCGTCGCCGCGTCGCGGCCGGTGGCCAGCAGCGCGGCGGTCAGGTCGCGTACGGCTCCCGCCAGGTCCTCCGGTGCGACCACCAGCTCCGCCAGCCCGATCCTGGCCGCCTCCTGTGCTCCCACGGTCCGGGCCGTGAGGCAGATCTCGACGGCACGGGACAGGCCCACGAGGTCGACCAGCGGCTTGGTGCCGGTCAGGTCGGGGACCAGCCCGAGCGCGGGCTCTTTCATGCACAGTTGGGCGTCGTCGGCGAGAACACGCAGGTCACAGGCGAGAGCGAGCTGGAACCCGGCACCGATCGCGTGACCCTGGACGGCCGCGACGGAGACGATGTCCGGACGTCGCAGCCACAGGAAGCCCTGCTGCGCCTGCGCTATCCGCTGCTCGAAGGCCGAGCTGTCGAGTTTCGCGGAGGACGCGAACGAGCCCTGACCGGGAACCCCCTCGGGGGTGAACATCCGCAGGTCGATGCCTGCCGAGAAGGACGGCCCCTCACCTCTGACCACGACGACCCTGACCTGCTGCGGCAGGTTGTCACCGATCTGAGCCAGCGCCGACCAGGTCGCGAACGTCTGAGCGTTCCTCTTGTCCGGCCGGTCCAGCGTGATCGTCGCGATCTCACCGTCCACCTCGTAGCGCAGACCGACCTCCTCGAGGGAGATCTTCTCCGCACTCCCCCCGAACGCCACTTCCGCCATCGCTCGCTCTCCCACCTGTCGTCTTCCGTCTCGCCCGAGCCTATCGATTCTCTAGAATGAGGTTCTACAGGCCCGGGCGGGACGTCTCAGCGTAGGGACGAGCGGCTGCGGACGCGCGTTCCGAGGCGGGGTCAGCGCTTTGACTTACCTCGGGTGGCGCCGCCGCGCCCGCGCAGAGTCACACCGGACTCGCTCAGGATGCGGTGGATGAAGCCGTACGACCGGCCGGTCGAAGCGGCCAGCGCCCGGATGCTCTCACCGGCGCTGTAGCGCTTCTTTAGATCGGCGGCCAGTTTGTCGCGATCGGCCCCGGTGACCCGGGTGCCTTTCTTAAGAGTCTCGGCCACGAGTACCTCCTGTAGTGCCAGACTTCCGCAGCGTTACTCACGCCATGATCAGTCATTTCAGCGAGATCGGCTACCTACTCCATGGGAAAAGATCCGTACCCGCTCAAATTAAGATCAGGCAAGTGCCACAAGATCGGAAAATTCGTCGCTCCAAGCGTCTTCAACTCCGTCAGGCAGCAAGATCACCCTATCGGGTTGTAGAGCCTCGACAGCACCCTCATCGTGCGTGACGAGCACAATTGCCCCAGAATAGGACCTTAGCGCCGAAAGGACCTGCTCTCGACTGGCCGGATCGAGGTTGTTGGTGGGCTCGTCGAGGAGCAGGACGTTGGCCGCCGACAGCACCAGGGTGGCCAGGGCCAGCCGGGTCTTCTCGCCTCCGGACAGCACTCCGGCGGGCTTGTCGACGTCGTCGCCGGTGAACAGGAACGAGCCCAGGACCTTGCGGAGCTCCACGTCGGCGAGCATCCCCCCGGCCGAGCGCATGTTCTCCAGGACCGTCCGGTCCGGGTCGATCGTCTCGTGCTCCTGGGCGTAGTAGCCCAGCTTGAGTCCGTGGCCGGGCCGGACGGCGCCGGTGTCGGGCTCCTCGATGCCGCCCAGGATGCGCAGCAGGGTGGTCTTGCCCGCGCCGTTGAGGCCCAGGATGACGACCCTGGTCCCCTTGTCCACGGCCGCGTCCACGTCGGTGAAGACCTCCAGCGAGCCGTAGGACTTCGACAGGCCCTGGGCGGCGATGGGGGTCCGCCCGCACGGCGCGGGCTCGGGGAAGCGCAGCTTGGCGACCCTGTCGCCGCGCCGCTCGACCTCCAGGCCCGACAGCAGCCGCTCGGCGCGGCGCTGCATGTCCTGGGCGGCCTTGGCCTTGGTGGCCTTGGCCCGCATCTTGTCGGCCTGCGACATCAGCGCCGAGGCCTGCTTCTCGGCGTTGGCGCGCTCGCGCTTGCGGCGCTTCTCGTCGGTCTCCCGCTGGGCCAGGTAGGTCTTCCAGCCGACGTTGTAGGTGTCGATCGTCGCGCGGTTGGCGTCCAGGTGCAGAACCCTGTTTACCGTCGCTTCAAGAAGCCCGACATCATGGCTAATAATGATCAAGCCGCCCTGATGCGATCGTAAAAAATCACGAAGCCACCCGATTGAGTCTGCATCGAGGTGGTTTGTCGGCTCGTCAAGGAGGAGAGTCTCCGCCCCGCTGAAGAGGATCCGCGCCAGCTCCACCCGCCTGCGCTGCCCTCCCGACAGGGTCTCCAGCGGCTGGCCGAGCACCCGGTCGGGCAGCCCGAGGCTGGAGGCGATGGAGGCCGCCTCCGACTCGGCGGCGTATCCGCCCAGGACGTGCAGCCGGTCCTCCAGGCGCCCGTAGGCACGCACCGCGCGGTCCCGCCTGCGCTCGTCGGCGGAGGCCATGCCGAGCTCGGCCTCGCGCAGTTCGCGGAGCACCTCGTCCAGCCCGCGCGCGGACAGGATGCGGTCGCGGGCGAGCACCTGCAGGTCGCCGGTGCGCGGGTCCTGCGGGAGATAGCCGACGGCCCCGGTGGTGGAGACGGTGCCCGCCGCGGGCACCCCCTCACCCGCGAGCACCCTGGTCAGGGTGGTCTTGCCGGCGCCGTTGCGGCCGACGAGACCGATCTTGTCACCGGGGTTCACCCGGAACGACGCGCCCTCGATGAGCAGCCGGGCCCCGGCGCGCAATTCGATGTCAGAAGCTACGATCATGGTTGGAGAACACTCCCAGACTGGAAATCAACCGGCTCACCTCGCTGTGGCCGAACCGCCGCGCCCCGTCTCCCGGCTCCCGGCTCGGCTCTCTCGCCTCATCAGGGCGGCGTCAATCGGAAGTGCGCATACCGATCAGTGTACGGCGCACACATGGCCGCTCACTCCTTGATTAACCGGGGTCGGTCACCTTGATGCGGACGGCTCGGAACTGACCGGGGGTCTCACGCAGCACGGCCAGCCGGGGGTCGGGGACCGTCAGGAACGGCCCAGTCTCCAGTTCGAAGATCGGGGCGAGCCTGCGGTCGGGCCGCAGCGCGTCGACCGCACGCCGGTCGCCGCCCAGGACCACCGCCTCCAGCTCCGCCAGGTGCGGACCGAGGACGCGCAGCGCCACCTCGGCCGCCGCGTCGTGCGCCCGGCCGGCCTGGTTCTCCCTGCGCCGGGCGAAGCGCTGCTGCGACCAGCCCCCCGCCGCGCTGCGGCCGTGCACCGGCCGCGATCCCACCTTGGAGGAGACGAGTATGTCACCCTGGAATATTCCCGCCGCGTGACCGCCGAGCCGCACCAGCAGCACGCCGACCCGGCGCTCGCGGCGCGCGTGGGTGATGAGACGCGCCAGCGGCCCGCCACCGGAGGGGGTCAGCGGCGGGAACGGCACCTGGCACTCGGCCACCGCCCCGTCGGCGCCCAGCAGCCGCACGACCTCGTCGCCGGCCGTCACGCTCGGCGGCCCGTGCCGCTCGACGAAGCCGTCCACCCAGCGGCCGAGGCGCTCGGGGCCGACCGAGACCCAGCGACCCCCGCCCTTGGCGGGTCGTGACGTCATGGAAGGCGACACTACCGGGTGGCCGCCCCGCGGCACGGATCCGCCGGCGGCCGGCTCCAACGAACAGCGAAATATCGGTGAACATCACCGAACGTGGCTTATGCGATTGCTGAGCGTGCCGCATTCTCTGTACGTGGCGAGTCGAACGCACCTCCTCACGGCCTCCGCAGCGGCCACCGTGGACATCACACCGATCGTCGACCTCGACACGGGGGGCGTCATCGCCCTCCAGGCGGTCGGCGACCATCATGGGAGCGTCGCCTCCCTCGCTGGAACGCTCCTGGGCGCCGCCAGGAGCGAGCTCCTGCTCCCACTGGTCCTCGGCCTGCCCGCGGAGGCGGTGATCGGCGGTTCGGCCGCCCTGGCGCCGCTCCACGAGGCGCTGCGCGTGTCCGGCCGGCGCCCCCGCGAAGTGATCCTCATGCTCCGGGGCGGCTTCTCCGAGACCGAGCGCCGGGCCCTGATCACCGGGCTGGACGGGCTCCGCGCCATCGGCTACCTGATCGCGGTGGGCGACCTGGGAGCCGGTCACATCCCGATGGACCTGCTCACCGACGCCATGCCGTACCTGGCGGTGCTCTCCCCCGAGCTCATCGCGCGCGTCCCCGGCGATCCGCGCCGCACGGCGCTGGCCGAGGCCCTGGCCGGGCTCGCCCGGCAGGTGGGCGCCCACGTGCTGGCCCCGGGCGTGGCCGAGGAGGCGCAGCTCGCCACGGTCCGCGGCTGGGGGGTACGGCTGGCGCAGGGCCCGCTGCTGGTCCCGGGCCCCTCCGGCCGGGTCCACGTGCCGCTGCCGGTCCTCACCCGCGAGCCGGAGCGGGCCCTGCTCGGCCCCCGGGTCCAGGAGTTCCTCCTGCCCGCGGTGACCCTCCCCCACGAGGCCACCGCCGAGGAGGTGGTCCGGGCCTTCGGCGGCGAGCCCTCCATCACCAGCGTGATCCTGGTCGACGAGTACCAGCGCCCGAAGGGCAGCCTCGACCGCAGCCGCTTCCTGCTGTCCATCGCCAGCCGCTTCGGCCACGCCCTGCACGGCAAGAAGCCCGCCGGGCGCCTGGCGGACTCCGTCCGCGCGGTCCCCAAGACCACCCCCGCCGTCGCCGCCATGCAGGTCGCCGGACGCGACGCCGAGCGCGTCTACGACGACCTGGTCGTCGTGGACGAGGTCGGCCGGTGCATGGGGATCGTCCGGGTGGCCGACCTGATCCGCCAGATGGCCATGGAGCGGTAGGGGGCCCGGAGGTCCGGCGCGGCAGTCGGCCGCGCGGGACCTCCGGCCACGGCCTTTACGTTGTAGATTTCTCCGCGTGCGTCCCGGCCCGCTCCGCGGCGCCGGTGATCCGCGCGGAACCGGCGGTCAGGCCGTCCGCGGGCCCGGGTCGCGGGCGGAGCCGTCCGGCGGCCTCGACGGCGCCCTCCCCTGTCTCGGACATCGGCCCCGTCCCGGACATCGACCTCCGCGATCACCCGTCCAGCGCCGCCCTGGCGGCGAGCACCGCCAGGCGGCCCGCCGAGGCGGGTGGGGTACGGCCGGCGATCAGGTGCCTCCTGACGGCCGCGTACGGCACGTCCACCAGCGCGAAGGTGATCCGTTCCAGGTTCTCCGGGGTCTCCGCGCCGAAATAGCGCGCGCTCAGCGCCGAGAGCGCGGCGGCGAGGTCGGCGTTCAGGGCGGCCAGGTCCCCCGCCAGCTCCGCTGGCCAGGCGGCCAGCAGGTCCTCGTGCCGGTGGAGCAGGAGCAGCCGCGCCTCCCGGAGGTTGTCCGCCGACCAGCCGACCACGTACGAGACGGCCGACTCCGCCGCCGCGTGCGGGTCGGCCCGCCCCGCCGCGCGCAGGTAGCCCTCCTGGAAGCGGCGGGCGGCGCGCATCCACAGGTGCGCCACCAGCAGGTCCCGGGAGGCGTAGCGGTGGTAGATCGACCCGCTGGGCGCGCCCAGCCTCGCGGCGATCGCCGAGATCGTCACGGCCCCCTGCCCGCCCTCGGCCACGAGCTCCGCCGCGGCGTCGAGTATCTGGTCGTTGCTGAACTTCGCTGGTCGTCCCACCCGAGGCACGGTAGCGCCTGGCCGGGCGGCACCGTCCCGCGAGCGCACCGGCGGGCGGAAGCGACCACCGGGCCCACCAGGAGCGATGCCGCCCTGAATGCCCGTATGCTACGACTTAGGGTTACCTAAGGTGAGTTGATCGGGAGTGGCATATGGCAGATGACCGGCCCGCGCGCAAGACGACTCGCGGCGAGGTGAAGCGGGTGGAGTGGCTCACCCCGCACATGATCCGGGTGGTCCTGGGCGGCGACGGGCTCGCGGGGTTCGGCGCGGGCGAGTTCACCGACCACTACGTGAAACTGCTGTTCGCCCCGCACGGGGTGACCTACCCGGCGCCGTTCGACCTGGCGGCCGTCCAGCGCGACCTGCCCCGCGAGCAGTGGCCGACCACCCGGACCTACACCGTCCGTGCCTGGGACCCGGAGGCGGTCGAGCTGACGCTCGACTTCGTCTACCACGGCGACAGCGGTCTCGCCGGCCCCTGGGCGGCCCGGACGCGGCCCGGCGACGAGATCCACTTCTTCGGTCCCGGCGGCGCCTACGCGCCCGACCCGGAGGCCGGCTGGCACCTGATGGCGGGCGACGAGAGCGCGCTGCCCGCCATCGCCGCCTCCCTGGAGCGCCTGCCCGCCGGCGCCCTGGCCCATGTGTTCCTGGAGGTGGCCGGGCCCGAGGAGGAGCAGCCGCTGGACACCCCCGGCGACGCGAAGATCACCTGGCTGCACCGGGGCGGCTCGCCGGCCGGCGAGCCGCTGATCGCCGCCGTACGCGGGCTCGACTTCCCCCCGGGCGCCCTGCACGCCTTCGTCCACGGGGAGGCCGGCTCCGTCCGGGAGCTCCGCCGCCACCTGCGGACCGAGCGCGGCATCCCGCTGTCGCAGCTGTCCATCTCCGGCTACTGGCGGCTCGGCCGCGACGACGAGGCCTGGCGCTCCTCCAAGAAGGAGTGGAACCGGCAGATCGAGGAGGAGGAGGAGGAGGCCGCGGCGCTGTCGGCCTGAGGCGCGGCGCCGCCGTCCCGGCCCGCGCCGCCGTGCCCCGACGGCCCCGCGGAGCCGGTCCGGGTCAGAGCCAGCCCTGGGCCTGGGCGTGCTGGACGGCCTCCATGCGGTTGCGGGCACGGGTCTTCTGGATGGCCGAGGACAGGTAGTTGCGGACCGTCCCCTCCGACAGGTGCAGGCGCGCGGCGATGTCGCCGATGGTGGAGCCGCCGGCCGAGGCGGCCAGGACGTCGCGCTCGCGGGGGGACAGCGGGTTGGGCCCCGCGCTGAGCGCCATGGCGGCCAGTCCGGGGTCGACGACCCGCTCCCCGGCGCGGACCCGGCGGACGGCGGCGGCGAGCTCGCGCGCGGGACTGTCCTTGACCAGGAAGGCCGCCGCGCCCGCCTCCATCGCCCGGCGCAGGTAGCCCGGCCGGCCGAAGGTGGTCAGGATCACGATGTGGCAGCCGGGCAGGGCCTCGCGGATCCGCGCCCCGGCGGTGATGCCGTCGCCCCCGGGCATCTCGATGTCGAGCAGCGCGACGTCCGGCCTGGTGCGGAGCGCCACGGTGAGCGCCTCCGGCCCGGAGGCGGCCTCCCCGACCACCTCGATGTCGGGCTCCAGGCCCAGCAGCGAGGCGAGCGCCCCGCGGACCATCGCCTGGTCCTCGGCCAGCAGGACCCGGATCATGTCCCCGCCTCCCCGGCCGCCGGGACCGCGATCCTGAGCGCGAAGCCGTTCTCCCGCGGCCCGGCCGACACCGTCCCGCCCACCGCCTCCACCCGCTCGGTCAGCCCGTTCAGCCCGCTGCCCGGGCCGTACGGCGCCGCCCCGCGTCCGTTGTCCACGATCTCCAAGGTAGTGGCCCGCCCGTCATGGGTGATCGCGATCTCGCAGTGGGTCGCCCGCGCGTGCCGCATGACGTTGGTGGTCCCCTCGCGCACCGCCCAGCCGAGCAGCCCGTCCAGGACTCCGGGTGGCGGCGTCCCGGCGAGCCGGACCGTCACCTGCGTCCCCGCCGCCTCCAGCGCGGCGCGCGCCCCGTCCAGCTCCGTCGAGAGGTCCCGCTGCCGGTAGCCGCTGACGGCCTCGCGCACCTCGACCAGCGCCTGCCTGGCCACCGTCTCGATGTCGCGGATCTCCGCCACGGCGCGCTCGGAGCCGTTCTCGGCCAGCCGCCCGGCCAGCTCGCTCTTCAGCACGATCAGCGACAGGCTGTGGCCGAGCAGGTCGTGCAGGTCCCGGGCGATCCGCAGCCGTTCCTCGCCCGCGGCCAGCCGCGCTACCTCCTGCTGTGCCCGGCGGAGCCGGACCACCAGTATCCGGGTGCCGCGCACGCTCATGAACAGGACGCCGAGGGTGACGACCTGGAAGACGAGCACCAGGGTGCTGGCCGGGTCGTGCTCGTACAGCAGGCCGGCCAGCACGACGACGGTGCCCATCGCCAGCATGGCGAGCGTCGCCGGCAGGGGGCCCAGCGCCATGCTGTAGACGACGGTCGTGTAGACCGGCAGGCTCAGCCAGCTCCCGCCGAAGAGGAAGGGCAGGCAGACGGCCAGGACCGTGGTGGCGCCCATGAAGCCGTAGGTCAGCGGGGACAGCGCGCCGTACTCCCGCGGGGACAGCGCGGTGGTGAGGAAGCAGGCGACGTAGGCGGCCAGCCCGAGGGCGCCCCAGAACGCCTCCGCGCCGGTCAGCTCGCCGCTGACGATGTCCAGCACCGGGAAGCACAGATACACCAGGCCGACGGACATCCCCGCCAGCCGCCGCCGGCGGGACGGGCGCTCGTCCATCCCCGTCCCGCCGAACGTGAAGACCCGGTTGATCCTCATCCCCGCACGGTGGCCCGGCGGTAGGCGGCCAGCGCGACCGCGCCCAGCCCGACCGCCCAGGCGCCGACGGTCAGGGCGTCGGACAGCGGCACCCCGTGCCCGGCGATGACGCTCTGCCCCATGTCGGCGTAGCTGAAGGACGGCATCACGTGCGCGACGGCCCGCATCGTCGAGGGCAGGGCGTCCACCTGGAACCAGAGCCCGCCCAGGGCCGCCAGCCCGAACGTCCCGATCACCGCCACGGGCTGCCCGGTGTCGGGCGGCAGCAGCGATCCGATGGTCAGCCCCAGGGCGGCGAACGGGACGGCTCCTGCCCACATCACCAGGATCAGCGCGGCCCACCGCCCCGGCGGGAGCGAGACGCCCTGGGTGAGCACGGCGGCGGCGCAGACGAGCAGGATGGAGGGGAGCACCAGCAGCAGCGCGGTGACCAGCTTGGTCACGATGATCGTCCGGTTGGCGAGCGGGGTGACCTGCAACTGACGGAGCCAGCCGCTCCGCCGTTCCTGCGCCCACGGTACGGCGGTGCTCATCATCGAGGCGGCCAGCGCGCCGTAGGCGCTCATCGAGACCATGAGGGCGGCGCCCGCCCCCACTCCCCCGGCTCCGTAGAGGTTGGCGGACAGCAGGTAGAAGGCGACGGGGAAGGCCACCACGAAGATGACGTAGCGCTTGTTGCGCAGCATCCGCAGCGCCTCGACCTTGATGTAGCCGGGCATCACACCTCCTGGGTGAGCGTGAGGAAGGCGTCCTCGAGGTCGGCACCGGTGATCCGCAGGTCGCGGATGTCCAGCGAGGTGCCCCTGTAGAGGGCGGTCACGGTGGCGTCGGGGTCGGCGGTGCGCAGCGTGGCCAGGCCCGCGTCGAGCTCCACGGCGGTGACCCCGGGCAGCGCGTCCAGCCCGGCGGCGGCCTGCCCGCCCAGGGTGAAGCGGACCGTCTGCCCGCCGGCCCCCGCCTTGATCTGCGCGGCGGTGCCGTCGGCCACGACCCGGCCCCGGGCGATCACGATGACCCGGTCGGAGTGCTCGTCGGCCTCCTCCAGGTAGTGCGTGGCGAACAGCACGGTCCGGCCCCCGGCCGCGTAGGCGCGCATGCCCTCCCAGAACCGCAGCCGCGACTCCACGTCCATGGCCGCGGTGGGCTCGTCCAGCACCAGCACCCGGGGGGCTCCGGCGATGGACAGGGCGAACCTGACCCGCTGGGCCTGGCCGCCGGACAGCCTGTCGGCGCGCCGCCGCGCCAGGTCGGTGAGGTCGGCCGTCCGAAGGATCTCGTCGAGGCCGAGCGGCCGGGGGTAGAGCCGCCGGACGAAGTCCACCAGCTCGCGGACGGTGAGCTCGGGGATGAGCTCACCGCTCTGCAGCATGGCGCCGACCTCGCCCCGGGCCGCCGCCTCCTCCGGCGGGCTCCCGAGCACCTCGACCCGTCCCCGGGTCGGGCGGAGCAGGCCGAGCAGCATGCCGATCGAGGTGGACTTCCCGGCCCCGTTGGGGCCGAGCAGGGCGACGGTCCGGCCGGCCTCGACGGTGAGGTCGAGGCCGTCGACGGCGAGCACGTCCCCGTATCTCTTGCTCACGTCGGTGAAGGCGATGGCGTTCATGCGCTCAACGCTAGAAGCGCTCGGCCGCCGCCGTCAGTGTCTGTGATCCGGGTTCGGCGGTGACATTTGTCAGATCGGGGACGGGGCGCCGCTCAGAGGCGGCAGGCGAAGATCGCGGTGACCAGGATGGCCTTGGCGCCGATCTCCCAGAGCTGGTCCATCACCTGCTGGTGCCCCTTGCGCGGCACCATGGCGCGGACGGCGACCCAGCCCTCCCGGTGCAGGGGGGAGACCGTGGGGCCCTCCATGCCGGGGGTGAGGGCGATGGCCTCCTCGATCCGCTCGACCCGGATGTCGTAGTCCATCATCACGTAGTCGCGCGCCACCAGCACACCCTGCAGGCGGCGGACGAGCTGCTGCAGTCCCGGGCTCTGCGGGCCGTCGACCTGCCTGATCAGCACGGCCTCGGAGCGGGCGATCGGCTCGCCGAACACCTCCAGGCCCATGTTGCGCAGCGTGGTGCCGGTCTCCACGACGTCGGCCACGGCGTCGGCCACGCCCAGCCGGACCGCGGTCTCGACCGCGCCGTCCAGCTTGATCACCCGGGCCTCGATGTCCTGCTCGACGAGGTAGGACTCCAGCAGGCCGGCGTAGGCGGTGGCGATGCGCTTGCCCTTGAGGTCGGCGACGGAGGAGAACCCGCCCGGGTCGGCGGCGAAGCGGAAGGTCGACTTGCCGAAGCCGAGCGGCAGGATCTCCTCGACCTGCGCGCCGGAGTCGCGGAGCATGTCACGGCCGGTGATCCCGGCATCCAGGGTGCCCTCGCCGACGTAGACGGCGATGTCCTTGGGGCGCAGGAAGAACAGCTCGCAGGAGTTGTCGGGGTCGACGACCACGAGCTCCTTGGTGTCCTTGCGCGCGCGGTATCCGGCTTCTTTGAGTATCGTCTGGGCGGCCTCGGTGAGGGCGCCCTTGTTGGGGACGGCGAGACGCAGCATGGCGTGGAGATTCCTTACGTGGATGTTGGTTCCTACGAGGCTGGAGCCGGGCGCACCGGTTCACAGATGCTTGTAGACCTCGTCCAGCCCGATCCCTTTCGCAATCATGAGAACCTGCACGTGATAGAGGAGCTGGGAGATCTCCTCGGCGGCCCGCTCGTTCGACTCGTGCTCGGCCGCCATCCAGCTCTCGGCGGCCTCCTCCACGACCTTCTTGCCGATGGCATGGACCCCGGCGTCCAGCGCGGCCACGGTCCCCGAGCCCTCGGGACGGGTGCGCGCCTTGTCGGACAGCTCGGCGTACAGCTCTTCGAAGGTCTTCATGATCTCTCTCGGCATCGTCGGATGTGCCCTCCCAGACTAATGGGCCGCCGGGCCCGCGTGGATGCGCGTCCACGCTCTGGACATGGATTGGCGATCCACGGGTCATCCGTTGACGCGGCGGAGCACCGGGCGGGAAGGCGACCGCCGTCCAGGCCCCGCCGCACGAGCTCCAGCTCACCCGTCCACGGCTCCGTGCTGTCGCTGACGACGGCCGCGGCCCCGTCCTGGACCCGTGACAGCCGGTCGGCGTGGACGTGGCGCAGCGTGCACCACAGCGGCTTGCGGCGGCCGTCACCGTCGACCGCCGTCCAGGAGGTGACCGGCCGGCAGTCGTTGGCGGGACCCGGGCCGCACGCTCGACCGTGAGGTGCACCTCCATCCGCCCGTCAGAGCCGGAACGGCTTAGACTCCTGCGACGAGCCGATCATGCTCTCTCCTCCGTCCCCCCGCCCGAGGAACCATGAGAACCGTCTTCACGGCGACCGTCGCCACCGCCTGCCTCCTGCTGGTCACGCTTCCCCCCACAGCCGCCGCCGCGGGCACCGCGGGCACCGCCGCGCGGCCGTACTGCAACGAGAAACATCCGCCCAAGAACCGGTACTACTACAAGCACAGGAACCACTGGGACTGCGTCGGCGAGCATCTCACCTGCTCCAGGGAGCAGCGCGGGGCCTACGGCTACTCGATGAACCACGCCCCGCACAGTCGCAAGCTCAAGTGCGTCTTCTGGACGGACGCCTACCGCTGGAAGCCGGTCCGGACGGGCTAGGCGGCCCGGCCGGTGGTCAACGTCGCCGGCCTCGGCCGGGTGGTCACGGTGGCGCCGACCGCGCCGTGACCGCCCCGCCCGCAGCGTCACGGACGGACGGGCGCGGCCCTCACGCACCGACGACTCCTCGGGCGCCGCGGCGGGCCCGGCTCTCGCCGGCACCCCCACGGCACCGTGGGAAGGGCGCGGCCCTCACACGCCGGCGCGCCGGCCGGGATCACGGGGCGGGCGGGTGGCCCTCCCTGGGAGCGCTGTTCCAGACCGGGAGGGCGAGCGCCGCGTCCATGCGCCGCAGCTCGTCGCGGTGCAGCGCGCTCAGGCGCGCCAGGACCCGCTCCCCCTCCGCGGTCAACAGCACCCGGACCGCCCTGCCGTCGCTCGGATGCGCCTCCCGCGCCACGAGTCCCTGCCCCTGTGCCCGATCGACCAGTTCGACCACGCTGTGGTGGCGCAGCTGGAGCCGGTCGGCGAGCTCCCGCACGGTCGCCCACTCCCGGTCGGGGAACCCCTTCAAGACCAGCATCAGCTGATACTGCTGCGGGGTGAGGCCGTTCCTGCGCACCATCTCCTCGCCGAGACGCAGATAGCGGCGGATCCCGGAGCGGAAACGGGCCAGCGCCTCGAAATCCTGCTTCGTCAGGGGTTCGAACGCCGCGCTCTCGTCCTCGACCGCCTCCGCGACATGCCGCGGCTGCCCGGGCTCTCGATTCACCACGGCACAAGCGTATCGTGACACGACATATCGATGGCGCGGTGGCACTCCTGCCCGCCCCTCCGGGACGCGCCCCGCGACGTCCGCCGTCCGCGACGGCCCATCCCTATTCCACAAAAAGGACATATCGGATATTTATATCGGGCTACGATAGAAAAGTCCGGGTGGGCGGAGACGAGGGGACCCCGCCCGGCGGACGGACATCTCCGGGAGGTGTGCCGTTCATCGGTCCACGGTGCCTCCGGCCGCCGGGAGAGCTGGATCAGCGGGATCGGCGGCAGACATGGGAGGATGAAATGAGCACTTTCGTCATCTCCACGCTGGCGGCGATCCTCGCGCTGGGCGCGGTGGGGCTCAGGGCGAGCGTACGGATCGTCAAGCAGTTCGAGAAGGGCGTCGTCTTCCGGTTCGGGCAGGTCAGCTCCGGGACCCGCGGCCCCGGGCTCGTCCTGATCGCGCCGATCGCCGACCGTCTGCACAAGGTCAACATGCAGATCGTCACCATGCCGGTGCCTGCCCAGGACGGCATAACCCGTGACAACGTGACGGTTCACGTGGATGCCGTCATCTACTTCCGGGTCATCGACCCGGTGCGTGTGACCGTCGACGTCCAGGACTACGAAGCCGCCATCCGTCAGGTCGCGATGGCCTCGCTCCGTTCGATCATCGGCAAGAGCGACCTGGACGACCTGCTGTCCAACCGGGAGCGGCTCAACCAGGGGCTGGAACTGATGATCGACAGCCCTGCCGTGGGCTGGGGGGTGCACATCGACCGCGTCGAGATCAAGGACGTGGCGCTGCCCGACTCGATGAAGCGGTCCATGTCACGGCAGGCCGAAGCGGAACGTGAACGGCGCTCCCGCATCATCACCGCCGAGGGTGAGCTGCAGGCCTCGGAGAAGCTGGCCCAGGCCGCCGAGACGATGGCCGCGCACCCCGCCGCGCTGCAACTGCGCCTGCTCCAGACCGTCGTCGAAGTCGCCGCCGAGAAGAACTCCACCCTCGTGCTGCCCTTCCCCGTCGAGCTGCTCCGCTTCCTGGAACGGGCGACACCCGCGGAGACCGACCGGGCCGCCCCGGAGGTCACTCCCGACTCCGCCCCGGAGACCGCCCCGGAGCCCGCTCCGGCACTGCCGGCCGGCCTGTCGGCACCGGCCGGCCAGCAGTTCCTCGACCGGACCGCGCATGACGGCGTAGGAGCCGACCGGTAGGCTCCGCCACGCCCGCGCCACCCGGACGCCGCCCGGGGCGCGGGTCCCCGGGCATGACGGAGGGGCCGGCACGGCCACTGCCGTACCGGCCCCTCCGTCGGTCAACCGGTGGATCGGCCGCCGTGGCGGCCCGCAGACGTGATCAGCGGCCGTGACCGCCCGTGCCGTGCCCGCCCTGGCGCCCGCCGCGGAAGCCGCCGCGCGCGGCGCCGCGGCCGTCACCGCGGCCCTCGGAACGGCCCTCGGCACGGAACGGCTCGCCGCTGCGGTAGCCGCCGCCCTGGCGCTCGCCGGAGCGGTAGCCGCCGGAACGGTCGCCGCGGAACGGCTCGCGGTCGCCCGCGGGACGGTCGGAGCGGTAACCGCCGCCGGAACGGTCGCCGCGGTAGCCGCCGCCGGAGCGGTACTGGCCGCGCAGGTCGCTCACGTTGCCGCTGTTGCCGCGCTCGCCGCCGCGGCCCTCGTCGCCGTAGGAGCGCTCACGGGGCTGGTGGCCCTCGCCGCCGTGGCCGGGACGGTCACGGAAGCGGCGCGGACCCCGGCCGCCGCCGTTGCCGCCGAACCCACGGCGCTCGCGCTGCTTGGCGGCCGGAGCCGAGGGCTCCCAGACCGGGATCGGCTCGCCGCTGGGCTGGCGGGCGCCGGCGACCTCCTCCAGGCGCGGGTGGCCCGGGGTGGCCTTGAGGCGGAAGGGCTTGATGCCTGCGCGGCGGGTCATCGCGTCGGTGGAGCGGCGCTCGTTGGGGAGCACCAGCGTCATGACGGTGCCCTTCTCCCCGGCGCGGGCGGTACGGCCGCCGCGGTGCAGGTAGCTCTTGTGGTCCTGGGGCGGGTCGACGTGCAGCACCAAGCTGATGTTGTCGACGTGGATGCCGCGGGCCGCGACGTCGGTGCAGACCAGGACGTTGATCGCACCTTCCTTGAACTCGGCCAGGATGCGGGTGCGCTGGTTCTGGCGCTTGCCGCCGTGCAGGCCGCCGGCCTTGATGCCGACCTGGGCCAGCTGCTTGCACAGGCGGTCCACTCCGTGCTGGGTGCGCACGAAGATGATGGTCCGGCCCTCACGGTTGGCGATCTCGGCGGTCACCGGGAACTTGTCGTCGCGGTGCACCTCCAGCACGTGGTGCTCCATGGTGTCGACCGAGGAGGCGGCCGGGGCCATGGAGTGGGTCACCGGGTCGGTGAGGAAGCGGCGGACGAGCTTGTCCACGTCACCGTCGAGGGTGGCGGAGAACAGCAGGCGCTGGCTGTCGGCCGGGGTCTGCTGCAGGATCGCGCTGACGACCGGGAAGAAGCCCAGGTCGCACATGTGGTCGGCCTCGTCCAGGATGGTCACCTGGACCTCGTCCAGCGTGCACTCGCCCTGCTGGATCAGGTCGGTCAGCCGGCCCGGGGTGGCCACGACGACCTCGACGCCGCGGCGCAGCGCCTCGATCTGCCGGCCCATGGACATGCCGCCGACGACGGTCTTCATCCGCAGGGACAGGCCGCGGCCGAGCGGCTCCAGCGCGTCGGTCACCTGCATGGCCAGCTCACGGGTGGGCACCAGGACGACGGCGAGGGGGCGGCCCGGGCGGGCCTTGCCGCCGGCGATGCGGGCCATCATGGGCAGGCCGAAGGCCAGCGTCTTGCCCGAGCCGGTCTGGCCACGGCCCAGGACGTCGCTGCCGGCGAGGATGTCGGGGATCGTCGCGCGCTGGATGGGGAAGGGGCTGTCGATGCCCTGGCGGGAGAGCCCGGTCACCAGCGGCTTCGGCAGGCCGAGGAGGGTGAACTCGGACGGCCCGGCGGGAGCCTCGGGGATGCCGGTGATTTCGGGCAGGGCAGCGTCAAGCATGGTCACGAAGGTTCGTGCCTTTCGATAGAAGAACGGGGGCACGTCACTTCTGCGAAAGGACGAGCCTGGAACGCGCGGCCTGAGGCCGCGCTCGATCAACGCCCGATTAGGGGGCGGTGGTGCGGTGCAAGTCGAGGCGCACCGCACGGGGCGGGTCTAGCTTACCCGCACGCAGTCAAACCACGATCAAGCATACCCGGCCTTCGCAGCGCCAGGTGATCCGGGGCGTCCGACATGATGTGGACGCTTGTCCGTTGGTGGAGGCAACACTCCGAGCCGGGCTTTTCTTCCCGGCTCCGGGCATCCTCTCACACAATTCAGCACGGCCCGCACCAGTCAGGTGCGAGCCGTGCCGGAAAAAAAGGGGGGGTCAGACGTTGAAGCCGAGCATGCGCAGCTGCTCACGCCCGTCGTCAGTGATCTTGTCCGGACCCCACGGCGGGAGCCAGACCCAGTTGATCTTGACGTCGGAGACCATGCCGTCCAGGGCGGAGTGCGCCTGGTCCTCGATGACGTCGGTCAGCGGGCAGGCCGCGCTGGTCAGCGTCATGTCGATGGTGGCGATCGGCGGGGCACCGGCCTCGGCGGCGTCGAGGTTGACCCCGTAGATCAGCCCGAGGTCGACGACGTTGATGCCGAGCTCGGGGTCGACCACGTCCTTGAGGGCCTCCATGACCTCGTCAAGGGTGGTCTCCCCGTCATACGCCGCGGTCGGCGTCTCAACAGGCTTGCTCATGTAGAACTCCTCACAACCGCGTCCTTGTAGGCCATCCAGGCCAGCAGCGCGCACTTGACCCGGGCCGGGAACTTGGCGACCCCGGCGAACGCCACCGCGTCCCCGAGGACCTCCTCGTCCGCCTCGACCTGGCCCCTGCTCTGCATGAGCCGGGTGAACTCCTCCACCACCGCGAGCGTCTCGTCCACGGTCGAGCCGGCGGTCAGCTCGTGCAGCACCGAAGCCGCGGCCTGGCTGATGGAGCAGCCCTGGCCGTCGTAGGAGACGTCCTCGACCTTGCCGCCGTCACCCAGCTTCACGCGCATGGTGATCTCATCACCGCACGTCGGGTTCACGTGGTGGACCTCGGCGTCGTACGGGTCGCGCAGGCCCCGTCCCTGGGGGTGCTTGTAGTGCTCCAGGATCAACTCCTGGTACATGGACTCGGCGATCATCTCAACTGCTCCGGCATGGCTAGGCGAACACCTTCTGCACGTGGTGGAGGCCGCGGACCAGGGCGTCGATCTCGGCCGGGGTGTTGTAGAGATAGAAGGACGCCCGCGTGGTCGCGGGAATCCCGAACCTCAGGTGCAGCGGGCGGGCGCAGTGATGCCCCACGCGCACTGCCACGCCGAAGTTGTCATCCAGGATCTGCCCAACGTCGTGCGGGTGAATCCCCTCAAGGGTGAACGACACCGTGCCACCGCGCCGGTCCAGGCTCTCCGGGCCGATCACCTTCAGGCCGGGGATCTCACCCAGCGCGCCGAGCGCGTAACCGGTGAGCTCCCGCTCGTGCTGGACGACGGCGTCCATGCCGATCGCCGACAGGTAGTCCACCGCGGCGCCAAGCCCGATGGCCTCGACGATCGGCGGAGTGCCCGCCTCGAACTTGTGCGGCGCGGGGGCGTAGGTCGAGTGGTCCATCCAGACCGCCTCGATCATCTCCCCGCCGCCCATGAAGGGGGGCATGGCCTCGAGCAGCTCCCCGCGGCCCCACAGCACGCCGATCCCGGAGGGGCCGACGACCTTGTGCCCGGTGAAGGCCAGGAAGTCCACGCCGAGCGCGGCGACGTCCACCTGCTGGTGAGGCACCGACTGCGAGGCGTCCAGCATCATCAGCGCCCCGGCCTGGCGGGCCCTGGCGAGCACCTGGTCGACCGGGTTGACCGTGCCGAGCACGTTGGACTGGTGCACGATCGAAACGATCTTCGTGCGCTCGGTGATCAGCTCTTCCAGGTTCGACAGGTCCAGGCGGCCCTCGTCGGTGACCGAGAACCACTTCAGCGTGGCGCCGGTGCGCTGCGCGAGCAGCTGCCACGGCACGATGTTGGAGTGGTGCTCCATCTCCGAGATCACGATCTCGTCGCCGGGCCCCATGCGGAACCTGGGATCGTCGTTGCCGGGGTTGCCGAAGCCGTAGGCCACCAGGTTGAGCGCCTCGGAGGCGTTCTTGGTGAAGACGATCTCGTCGCGGCCCGGCGCGCCGATGAAGGCGGCGACCTTGTCGCGGGCGTTCTCGTACGCCTCGGTGGACTCGGCGCCCAGCGCGTGCATGGCACGGCCGACGTTGCTGTAGTGCATGGCCAGGTGCTCGCGCATGACCTCGATCACCTGGGCGGGCTTCTGCGCGGAGTTGCCCGAGTCGAGATAGACCAGCGGCCGTCCGCCGGGCAGCTCGCGGGAGAAGACCGGGAAGTCCTTCCTGATCCTCTCCACGTCAAAGCCGGTGTTCATCACACGGATGCCTTCGTGTATGCCTCGTAGCCCTCGGCCTCGAGCTTGTCGGCGAGCTCGTGCCCACCCTGCTCCACGATCCGGCCGCCCGCGAAGACGTGGACGAAGTCCGGCTTCACGTAGCGCAGGATGCGGGTGTAGTGGGTGATGAGCAGGACGCCGGTCTCGCCGGCGGCGCGGAAGCGGTTGATGCCCTCGGAGACCACGCGCAGCGCGTCGACGTCCAGACCGGAGTCGGTCTCGTCGAGCACGGCGATCTTCGGCTTGAGCAGCTCCAGCTGGAGGATCTCGTGGCGCTTCTTCTCACCGCCGGAGAAGCCCTCGTTCAGGTTGCGCTGGGCGAAGGCGGCGTCGATGGACAGGGCGTCCATGCCGGCCTTCAGGTCCTTGGCGAACTCGCGGAGCTTGGGGGCCTCGCCGCGCACGGAGGTGACCGCCGAGCGCAGGAAGTTGGAGACGCTGACGCCGGGGACCTCCACGGGGTACTGCATGGCGAGGAACAGGCCGGCGCGGGCGCGCTCGTCGACCGACAGCTCCAGCAGGTCGACGCCGTCCAGCAGGACCTGGCCGCCGGTGACGGTGTATTTCGGGTGACCGGCGATCGCGTAGGCGAGCGTGGACTTGCCCGAACCGTTGGGGCCCATGATGGCGTGGGTCTCGCCGGCCCTGACGGTCAGGTTGACGCCGCGCAGGATCTCCTTGTCCTCGACGGCGACGTGCAGGTCACGGATCTCAAGGGTGGATCCCGAGCGGACTCGGCTCGAATCAGACACTGTTATGACTCCTTCGAGAGCGAGACGAGGACGTCATCGCCGTCGATCTTGACGTGGTAAACGGGGACGGGCTTGGTGGCGGGCGGGCCGGTGGGCTTGCCGGAGCGCAGGTCGAAGCACGAGCCGTGCAGCCAGCACTCCAGGGTCTCGTCGTAGACCTCGCCCTCGCTGAGCCTCACCTCGGCGTGGGAGCAGACATCGTGCAGGGCGAAGACCTCCGCGCCCCGGCGGACCAGGGCGACCGGGGTCTCCCCCACCTCGAGTCCGATCACGCCGTCATCGGGGATGTCGGTGACCTTGCAGACCTTCTCGAACGTCACTTCTCCAACTCCGCCTCAACCTTGCCGAGCACCCGCTCACGCAGCTCGGGAAGCTCGATCTTCTCCAGCAGCTGCGCGAAGAAACCCCGGATGACCAGGCGGCGCGCCTCCTCGAACGGGATGCCGCGGGCCTGGAGGTAGAAGATGTGCTCGTCGTCCAGGCGGCCCGAGGCGCTGGCGTGCCCGGCCCCGGCGACCTCACCGGTGAGGATCTCCAGGTTCGGCACCGAGTCGGCGCGGGCGCCGTCGGTGAGCAGGAGGTTGCGGTTGAGCTCGTAGGTGTCGGTGCCCTCGGCCTCGACCCGGATGATGACGTCGCCGATCCAGACGGCGTGGGCGGCGTCGCCCTGCAGCGCGCCCTTGTAGACGACGTTGCTCTTGCAGTGGGGCTGGGAGTGGTCCACCAGCAGGCGGTGCTCCATGTGCTGGCCGGCGTCCACGAAGTAGAGGCCGGTCAGGTCGGCGTCGCCGCCGGGGCCGCTGTAGGAGACCGACGGCGACAGCCGCACCAGGTCGCCGCCGAGGGTGACCACGAAGCTGCGGAAGGTCGCGTCCTTGCCGAGCAGGGCGTGGTGGTGGGAGACGTGCACGGCGTCGTCGGCCCAGTCCTGCAGGCTGATGACCTTGAGCGTGGCGCCCTCGCCCACGACGAACTCGACGTTGTCGGCGTAGACCGCGCTGCCCTGGTGGTCCAGGACGAAGACGGCCTCGGCCATCGGCTCCAGCCTGACCAGGATGTGGCCGTAGGCGGCGCCCTCGCCGGAGCCGGTGAGGGTGATCACGGTCGGCTTGGAGGTGACGGCCTCGCGGGGGACCGTGATGACGGTCGCCTTCTCGAAGGTGGCGAAAGCCTGGGCGCTGACCCGGTCGGCGGGCACGTAGGCCTTGCCGATCCGCTGGTCGTCGCGGCCCACGGTCTCCACGGTGACCTCGGGGGCCGCCTCTACGTGGACCAGCACGGAGCCGCCGGCGGCGGCGCCGGTGTGCAGGCCCTTCAGGCGCGACAGCGGCGTGAAGCGCCACTCCTCCTCCCGGCCGGTGGGGACCGGGAAGTCCGCCACGTCGTAGGAGGCCTTCTCGTGGAGGGTCGACAGGGGCTTGGTTTCGAGACCCATCAGCCGACGGCCCCTTCCATCTGCAGCTCGATCAGGCGGTTCAGTTCGAGGGCGTACTCCATCGGGAGCTCGCGCGCGATCGGCTCGACGAAGCCGCGCACGATCATCGCCATCGCCTCGTCCTCGTTCAGGCCACGGCTCATCAGGTAGAAGAGCTGGTCGTCGGAGACCTTGGAGACGGTGGCCTCGTGCCCCATGGAGACGTCGTCCTCGCGCACGTCCACGTAGGGGTAGGTGTCGGAGCGGCTGATCTGGTCGACCAGCAGCGCGTCGCACTTGACGGTGCTGGCGCTGCCGTGCGCGCCCTCCTCGATCTGGACCAGACCGCGGTAGGAGGTGCGGCCGCCGCCCCGGGCGACGGACTTGGAGATCACGGTGGAGCTGGTGTTGGGCGCGAGGTGCACCATCTTGGCGCCGGCGTCCTGGTGCTGGCCCTCGCCGGCGAAGGCGACGCTCAGCGTCTCGCCCTTGGCGTGCTCGCCCATCAGGTAGACGGCCGGGTATTTCATGGTGACCTTGGAGCCGATGTTGCCGTCGATCCACTCCATGGTCGCGCCCTCGTAGGCCACGGCGCGCTTGGTGACCAGGTTGTAGACGTTGTTCGACCAGTTCTGGATGGTCGTGTAACGGCAGCGGGCGCCCTTCTTCACGATGATCTCCACGACCGCGCTGTGCAGCGAGTCGGAGGAGTAGATCGGCGCGGTGCAGCCCTCGACGTAGTGGACGTAGGAGTTCTCGTCCACGATGATCAGGGTCCGCTCGAACTGACCCATGTTCTCGGTGTTGATCCGGAAGTAGGCCTGCAGCGGGATCTCGACGTTGACGTTCGGCGGCACGTAGATGAAGCTGCCGCCGCTCCACGTGGCCGTGTTCAGCGCGGCGAACTTGTTGTCGCCGACCGGGATCACCGTGCCGAAGTATTCCTTGAAGAGCTCCTCGTGCTCCTTGAGCGCGGTGTCGGTGTCGACGAAGACGACACCCTTCTCCTCGAGGTCCTCACGGATCTTGTGGTAGACGACCTCGGATTCGTACTGGGCGGCCACGCCGGCGATCAGGCGCTGCTTCTCCGCCTCGGGGATGCCGAGCTTGTCGTAGGTGGCCTTGATGTCCTCGGGCAGCTCGTCCCAGGAGGCGGCCTGCTTCTCGGTGGAGCGCACGAAGTACTTGATGTTGTCGAAGTCGATCCCGCTGAGGTCGGAACCCCAGTTCGGCAGGGGCTTCTTGCCGAAAAGGCGCAGGCCCTTCAGGCGAAGGTCCAGCATCCACTCCGGCTCGTTCTTGAGCGCGGAGATATTACGGACGACTTCCTCGGACAGGCCGCGGCGGGCCGCCGATCCGGCAGCGTCCGAGTCGGCCCAGCCGAACTTGTAATTCCCGAGGCCTTCCAGCTCCGGGCGGTCGGTGACAGTCACCTTCCGGTCTCCTTGCTCGATGCGTCATCGATTGTTTCTTGGCGTATGGATGGTCGCGCTCGCTCGGGTGCCCGCGGGTCCGTGACCCGCTCCCGCGCACCCGGCTCGGCCGCTCTGCGCGGACTCACATGGGTGGTGCACACCCCGTCGCCGTGGGCGATGGTCGCCAGCCGCTGCACCGGAGTGCCGAGGATCTGCGCGAAGGCCTCCGTCTCGGCCTCGCAGAGCTGCGGGAACTCCGCCGCCACGTGCGCCACCGGGCAGTGGTGCTGGCACAGCTGCTCGCCGCCGAGGCTGGCCTTGCTCGCCGAGGCGGCGTAGCCGTCGACCGACAGGGCCTCGGCCAGGACGCGGACCCGCTGGTCGGCGGGGACCTTGCGCATCTCCGGCTGCAGCCGCCCGACGAGACCGGAGACCTGCGACCGGGCGAACTCGGCCACCGCGTCCTGGCCCACGCGCTCGGCGAGGAAACGCAGCGCGTTTCCGGCCAGGCCGTCGTAGGCGTGCTCGAAGGCGCTGCGCCCGGCGTCGGTTATGGCGAACAACTTCGCCGGCCGCCCTCTTCCCCGCTGACCGCGGGGCCGGGCCGTACGGGGCTCGATCATCCCGTCGGCCAGCAGCGCGTCCAGGTGGCGGCGGACGGCGGCCGGGGTGAGCCCGAGCCGTTCGCCGAGGGCCGCGGCGGTGATGGGGCCGTGTTCCAGGATGAGCCGGGCGACACGCGCGCGCGTGCTCCGCTCGGCGGACACGCCGGAGAGCCGCGCGGCGGCGGTCTCCTCGGTGCCCGGCATCTGGTTCACGTATTTCACAACATCAGTGTGGCGTAATTCCTTCCCCGCATACAAACCGATGCCGGGCCCATCGAGATGTCATTTGTCACGCAGGTAAGCCTTACCTAACCTGCGGAAACACCGCTCCGAGGCTTCCGCAGGCCGGCGAAGACGGCGAAGGAGGCGAGGGTGAGCCCGGCCAGGACGACGGCCATCGGCAGCGCCGAGCCCTCGCCGCCCAGCCCGACCAGCGGGGCCGCGACCGCGCCGATGGCGAACTGCAGCACGCCGGTCAGCGCCGAGGCGCTCCCGGCCACCTGCTGGGGCTGGCCGGCCAGCGCGAGCGCGCCGGTGCCCGGCAGGACGAACCCGGCCCCGCACATCATCACGAACAGCGCGGCGACCAGTACCGCCAGGGGCAGGCCGAGGAGCACCGCGGCCAGCAGCAGCCCCGCCCCGGCCAGGGAGACGGCCAGGCCGATGAGGATCAACCGTGCGGGGGCCACCGTGCGCCCGGCGAGGCGGCCGCCGATCTGCGCGGTGACGGTCAGGCCGATCGCGTTCAGTGCGAACACCAGCGAGAAGGTCTGCGGCGAGGCGCCGTACACCTGCTGGAGCACGAACGGCGAGCCGGAGATGTAGGCGAACATGCCGCCGAACCCGAAGCCGCCGGCCAGCGCGCTGGCCATGAAGGAGCGGTCGCGGAGCAGGTGCCCGAAGGTGACGAAGGTGCGGCCGAGGCCGCCGCTCTCGCGCCGGTCGCGGGGGAGCGTCTCGCGCACCCCGAACAGCGCGGCGGCCAGCAGGAGGAGCCCGGCGACGCTCAGCGAGACGAACACACCGCGCCAGGAGGTGTGGGCGAGCAGCTGGGCGCCCGCGATCGGAGCCAGGATCGGCGCGAGGCCGCTGACGAGCATGAGCGTGGCGAAGATGCGGGCGATGGCCGCGCCCTCGTACAGGTCCCGGACGACCGCGCGGACGATCACCAGCGCGGCGCCGCCCGCGACGCCCTGGAGCAGGCGGAGACCGATCAGACCGTAGACCGAGGGAGAGAACGCGCACAGCAGCGAGGCGGCGGCGTAGGCGGCGATGCCGATCAGCAGCGGCGCCCGCCGGCCGCGCACGTCGCTGAGCGGGCCGGCGACGACCTGCCCGACGGAGACACCGATGAGACAGGCGGTCAGGGTGAGCTGCACCTGCGACTGGCCGGTGCCCATCTCCGCGGCGATGGCCGGGAAGGCGGGCAGGTACATGTCGATCGAGAGCGGTCCGATCGCTGACAGCGCGCCCAGGATGAGCAGCAGCAGTCCTCTGCGCCGCGCGACCGGCGCGACCTCCGGCTCGACGACCGCCGTGGTCATATCAGCTCCCCCTCACCCTCACAGGCCGCAATGGGCCCGTGCGGGCCAGGGGTTCCCAACCGCGATCAGGTCATTCGAATTCCCATATTTGGGGAGTCACATAAAAAAGATTTACCCTCGCCCCCGGCGGGGCACCGGACGCGGATCGGCCCGGCGGACCGGCGCCCCGGCCGGCCCGCTGCCGCACCTTGGTCCCACACCGGTGGACCGTCCGGTCGCCGGTGCGCAGACCTCGCTCCGGCGGCTGCCCGGCCCGGCGGCCACCGGCCCCGTCGGGTCTTACACCGGCCGGCCGTCCCGCCCGACGACCGCGAAGACGGCGGACTGCGGGTCGGCCAGCACGGCCGCCGGTCCCCCGGGGGCCGGCGTCCGGGGCACGATCACGGTGGCGCCGAGTTCTTCGGCCCTCGCCACGGCGGCCTCGACGTCGGCGATCGCGAAGCAGGCCAGTCGGCGCGACGGCGCGCCCGGCGGCGGCCACGGGCCCGCCTGCGCCGTCCCGGCGACGGAGTGCCCGTCCACCTGCCACTCGGCGCGGTGCCCGTCCGCCTGCCACTCCGTACGGTGCCCGCCCGCCTGCCACTCCGTACGGTGCCCGCCCACCGCCTGCCACTCGGTGTGGCGCGCGCCCGAGGCGCCGCCGTCCCTGACCTCCCAGCCGAAGACGGCCGGGTGGAAGGACGCGCACGCGGCGGTGTCCTGGGGGACCGGCCCGTTCCAGGCGAGGGCGCCGGGCTCGGCGGCGGGGTGGACGCTCCAGGCCGAGAGCGCGCCGTCGCCGCGGCTCGGCCCGATCCCCGCGACGGCCTTCCCTCCCAGCGTGAACCGCCCGCGTCCGCCGGACTCCGGGCGGGGGTCGAACACCGCCTCCCAGCCGAAGATCTCCCGGTAGAACCTGACCGACAGGGTGACGTCGCCACTCGACAGTTCGGCCCAGCACGGGACGCCGGATCCACAGCCGCTCCGTTCGGACACGCCGAACCTCCTCAAGTCGTGATTCGGTATGGACTCAGCGTTACATGGGCGGCATGAGGCGCCTGGCGGCCGATCAGCGACCTTGGCGGGATCCGCCCGAAGCCTTTTACCGGGCATGGGGGGCTCCCAGGGGCCGGTCCGGGGATCTGACCGGCCGGTACAGTCCCTAAACTCGTGGCCATGGAATCCCCAGCCGTCGAGATCATCGATCTGGTCAAGAGATACGGCCGAACGACGGCGATCGACGGCCTCAGCCTCAGCGCGGCCCGTGGCGCGGTCACCGCGATCCTCGGGCCCAACGGCGCGGGCAAGACCTCGACCATCGAGATCTGCGAGGGGTTCCGCCGGGCCGACGACGGCACCGTGAACGTGCTCGGCCTGGCCCCCACCCACCCGGAGCTGCGGGCCAGGGTCGGGGTGATGCTCCAGGCCGGGGGCGTGCCCCCGGCGATGCGCTGCGGGGAGTGGCTGCGCCTGATGGCCCGCTTCCACGCCAACGCGCTGGACCCGGCGGCGCTGCTGGAGCGGCTCGGGCTGACCGAGCACGCCCGCACGCCCTACCGCAGGCTCTCCGGCGGCCAGCAGCAGCGGGTGTCGCTGGCCGCGGCCGTCATCGGCCGGCCCGAGCTGGTCTTCCTCGACGAGCCGACCGCGGGGCTGGACCCCCAGGCCCGGCACGCGTGCTGGGAGCTGGTCGGCGACCTGCGCGCCTGCGGGGTCGCGGTGGTGCTCACCACCCACCACATGGACGAGGCGGAGAAGCTCTCCGACCAGGTTGTGATCATCGACCACGGCAAGGTGGTGGCCGAGGGCACCCCGTCCTCCCTCACCGGCGCCGAGCGGCAGCTGCGCTTCCGCGCCCGGCCGGGGCTCACCCTCGACGAGCTGCTCACCGCCCTGCCCTCCGGCAGCGCGGCCAAGGAGTCGCCGTCCGGGCACTACATCATCGAGGGGCAGGTCGGCCCCGAGCTGCTGGCGACCGTGACGGCCTGGTGCGCCGCCGAGGGCGTCACCGCCGACGACCTCAGCATCGAGCGCCGCACTCTGGAGGACGTCTTCCTGGAGCTGACCGGCCGGGAGCTCCGATGACCCTTCGCCGAGCACGGCTCGCGCCAGACCGCAGGAGAGCACAGTGACGACCCTGGACCTGACCCCCGCCCCGGGGGCCGCGCCGCTGCCCCGGATGGTGCTGGCGCAGACGGGGGCGGAGATCCGGGCGATGCTCCGCAACGGCGAGCAGCTCCTGCTCACGATGATCATCCCGGTGCTGCTGCTCGTGGGGTTCTCGGCCGCGCCGCTGGTCGACGTCGGCGGCGGCTCCCGGATCGACTTCGTCACCCCCGGCGTGCTCGCGCTGGCCGTGATGTCCACGGCCTTCACCGGGCAGGCCATCGCGACCGGTTTCGAGCGCCGCTACGGCGTGCTGAAGCGGCTGGGCGCGACCCCGCTGTCGCGGACCGGGCTGATGCTGGCCAAGACGCTCGCGGTGGTCGCCGTGGAGGTCATCCAGGTGGCCGTCATCAGCGGGGTGGCGCTCGCCCTGGGCTGGAGCCCCGCGGGTTCTCCCCTGGCCGCACTCCTGCTGGTCCTGCTGGGCACCGCCGCCTTCAGCGGGCTCGGCCTGCTGATGGCGGGCACGCTCCGCGCCGAGGCGACCCTCGCCGGGGCCAACCTGGTCTTCCTGGTCCTGCTCGGCTGCGGCGGTGTGATCTTCCCTCTGTCGAAGTTCCCCGGCTCGGTGCAGCCGGTGCTCGAACTGCTGCCGATCTCCGCCCTGGCCGGCGGGCTCCGCTCGGTCCTGACCGGGGGCTCCGGCCTGCCGGTGGCCGCGGCGGCGATCCTGGCGGGGTGGGCCGCGATCTCGCTCCTCCTCACGTCGCGGACGTTCCGCTGGGAATGATCCCGGAACCTTTGGCATCTTCTGCGCAATCATTACCCGGACATCCCACCTGAAATGATCAATAGCCTCTAGCATCCTCCTAGTGATCATCACCGGAGTGCGGTCCTCGCGCGTGCCGGCGACACGACACCGGGGGCGGATCTGGCCGGGCCTGGTCATGGGGCTCGCCGCGACGGTCGTCGCCGTCGCCGGCTCGTCGGCTGCCTCCCAGTCCTCCGACGAACTGGCCACCCTCAGCGCGGCGCGGCGGAGCGCGGCGGGGCTGTGGGAGCTGGCCCAGCACATCGACGGGCACTTCCTGCCCTACTACGCCTTCATGCACCTGTGGCTGGAGTTCGGCCAGGCCGAGTGGTGGCTGCGGCTGCCCTCGGCGGTCGCGACGGGTGTGGCCGCGGCGCTCGTCACCGACCTGGGGCGGCGCCTGCACTCCCTGCCCGCCGGGGTGACGGCCGCCGCCGTCTACGGGCTGCTGCCGTCGGTCTCCTATCACGGGCAGAACATCCGCCCCTACGCCTTCGCGGCCGCCGCCGCGGTGCTGGCCGCCTGGGCGCTGCACCGCGCGGCCGGGGAGCCGGGGCGGCGCGGCGGCTGGCCGGGATACGCCGCGGCCGTCGCGCTGCTCGGCTGCACGCAGGTGCTCGCCCTTCTCGTGCTCGCCGCCCACCTGCTCGCCGTGGCGCTGTACGGCCGGGCCGTCCTGGCCAGGACGCTGGCCTGCACGGCCCTGGGATGCGTGCCGGGGGCCGTCTGGGCCGCGGTCGGCCTCGGTCAGCGGCACGCGATCAGCTGGATCGAACTGCCCGGACCGGCGGTCCTGCTGACCCTGCCCAGGGCGGCCGGGGGCACCGCGCTCGCGGGCTACGTCCTGCTGGCGCTGGCCTCGGCCGCGCTGCTCCTGCCGCGCCGGCACCGCGTCCCCCGGCTCTGGGTCACGCTGCTGGCCGGTTGGGCCCTGCTGCCGCCCGTCCTGCTGTTCGGCCTGTCCCACCTGCTCTCCCCCGTCTACGTCGAGCGCTACCTGTTCGCCACGGTGCCCGCCTACGCGCTGCTGGCCGGCCTCGCGCTCGCCTCGGCGCCCCGCCCGCTCGCCGCGCTCGCCCTGGCGGGCGCCCTGGTCGCGGGGCTGCCGGGGCAGCTGCGGCTCCGCCAGGAGAACGGCCACCAGGAGAACTTCCCGCGGGCCGCGCGGATCGTCTCGGGCAACGCCCGGCCCGGCGACGCGATCGTGTACGCGGGGTCATGGCTACGGGCGGGGATGCTCCGCTACGGTGGGCGGGGCCTGCCCGACGACGTGCTGCTCGCGGGCGCCGCCCCCCTGCCGGAGTCCTTCAACTACCCCGAGCACGCCGACGTCACCGCCGCCCTCGGCGGGCGGGAGCGGGTCTGGGCGCTCTGGCGGGGCACCGGTGCGGCGGCGGGCGCGGGCGGCGACAGGCTCGGCGCGCTGGCCCGGGAGGGGTTCACCCTGGGCCGGGCATGGCATGTGGGGCGGGTGCCCGGCATGACCGTGGCGCTCTACACCCGCCGGCCGATCTCGCATCGCGGACACCACTCGGAGAGACGGCCTCCGACTCGGTAAGGTGTGAAAGACTATTTGGCACCTGTCGCGAGGGAGTCTCATGACCGCCGAAGCCCTGCACGGGCCGGCCGAGCCGTACAAGCCGGGACTGCCCAGGCCGGGAGCGCTGCTGAGGGCCGCCTCCGACGCCATCCCGCCGTCCGGGCTGGTGCTGCTGGCCATCCTGTCGGTCCAGGTGGGTGCGGGATTCGCCAAGGACCTGTTCTCCCAACTGCCGCCGAGCGCGGTGGTGTTCCTGCGGATCGCGATGGGCGCGCTCATCATGGGGGTGGTCGCCCGGCCCCGGCTGAAGGGGCTGACCCGCGTCGACATCGGGCTGGGAGTGGCGTTCGGCGTGACGCTGGGCGTGATGAACCTGTCGTTCTACGAGGCGCTGGCCCGGCTGCCCATGGGCATCGCGGTGGCGATCGAGTTCCTCGGCCCGCTCGGGGTGGCGGTGGCCGCCTCGCGCCGCCGGCTGGACCTGCTCTGGGTCGCGCTGGCCGGGTCGGGTGTGGTGCTGCTGGCCCCCTGGGGGACGGCGGCGTCGCGGATCAGCTGGGCCGGGATCGCCTTCGCGCTGGTCGCGGCGGTCTGCTGGGCGGGCTACATCCTGCTGTCGGCCGCCGTCGGCCAGCGCTTCCCCGGCACGACCGGGCTCTCCTTCGCGATGATCGTGTCGTTCCTGCTGATCGCCCCCGTGGGGATCGGCACCGGCGGCGCCGACCTGCTCCGGCCCGAGCTGCTGCTGATCGGTCTGGGGGTGGGCCTGTTGTCGTCGGTCATCCCCTACTCGATCGAGCTGGAGGCCCTGCGCAGGATGCCGAAGCAGGTGTTCGGCATCCTGATGAGCCTGGAGCCGGCGGTGGCCGCGCTGGTCGGCCTGCTCGTCCTGGGCGAGGTGCTCCAGGTGCGCGAGTGGGCCGCCATCGGCTGCGTGGTCATCGCCAGCGTGGGCGCCACCCGCGGCTCCCGTTAAGGCGGTCCCGATCCCGCTGAGGCGGCCCCGCCGAAGCAGGCCGGGCCCGCCGAGGCGCGGGCCGGCCACCTGCGGGGACGGCGGGCGCCGGGACACGGGCGGCCCCGGCGGGGACGGCGGACGGCGGAGCGCGGCGGACCTCCCGCGAAGACCGGCACGCGCCGGGACACGGGCGGCCCCGGTGGGGACGGCGGGCACCGGGGGCGGACTACTCCGCCTTGCTGGCCCAGATCCCCCGCACGTGCTGGATGTGGTTGCGCATCAGCCGCTCGGAGCCGCCGGTGTCGCCCGCGGCGAGCAGCTCGAGCAGGTCGAGGTGCTCGCGGGCGGAGTCGACCAGGACGCCGCGCGCGTAGAGGGCCGACAGGCCGTACAGGCGGGCCCGGTTGCGCAGGTCGCGCACCACGTCCACCAGGTGGGCGTTGCCCGCCAGCGCCAGCAGCTCCACGTGGAAGCGGATGTCGGCGTCGACGTAGGCGAGCAGGTCGCCGCGCTCGGCCGCGTCGACGATCTGCTCGGCCAGCGGGCGGAGCGGCTCGAAGCTCTCGGCGCGGGCCCGGTCGGCCAGCCGCGCCACCGTGGGCACCTCGATGAGCTGGCGGATCTCGGTGAGCTCGTCCAGGTCGCGGTCGGACAGCTCGGTGACCCGGAAGCCCTTGTTGCGCACCGCCTCGACCAGGCCCTCCTTGGCCAGGTCGAGCATCGCCTCGCGCACCGGCGTCGCGGAGACCCCGAACTGGGCGGCCAGCACCGGTGCCGAGTAGACCACTCCCGGCCGCATCTCACCGGTGATCAGGGCGGCCCGCAGCGCGTGGGCCACCTGCTCCCGCAGGCTCTGCCGCTCGCCCACGACCGGCAGGTCGAGCCGGTCCTCCGCCGAAGGGACCATTCCCTCGCCTCTCATCTCACTCGCATCCACGCCTCGTAGGCGGCGGCCGCCACCACCAGGTCCTCCCACGCCATGCCGACGCTCTTGAACACCCGGGGCCCCGGGCCGTGGGGCACGTTGCCGGCGACGAGCTCCCCGAGGTTACCGGCGAGGTGACCAATGGTGATCGTACCGTTCCGCAAGGGGATGATCAGGTCTCCCGCTTCGGCGAGGGCGGCGCTGCGGGCTTCGACGACCACTGTGGCACGCGCGACGAGATCGTCGTCGATCTCCCGGGCGTCCGGCTCGTGGGAGCCGACCGCGACCACGGTCGCGTCCTCCCGAATGAGCCTACCGTCGAAGAGGGGGGTCCTGGCGGTCGTACAGCAGGCGATCAGGTCGGCCTGGCCGGGATCGGCCACCGTGTCGGCCCGCAGGCCCTCGGCGGCGCACCGGTCGGCCAGGGCGCGCGCCTTCGCGGCGTCCCTGGCGATCACGCTCACCCGCCGCACCGGCCGGACCGCGCGGAACGCCGCCACGTGCCCCCACGCCTGCGGCCCCGCGCCGAAGACCGTCATCTCCGAGGCGTCCGGCTCGGCCAGATGCCGTACGGCCAGCGCGGAGACCGCGGGGGTGCGCAGCGAGGTGAGCGCGACGCCGTCCAGCACGGCCAGCGGGGCCAGGCTCTCCCCGTCCATGAGCAGGTAGGTGCCCTGGATCCGCGGCAGCCCGCGCGAGGGGTTGCCGGGCACGACCCCGGCGATCTTGATCCCCGCGTAGCGGCCCCACGCCGCGGGCATCAGCAGCAACTGCCCGGCGGGGACCTCCACGACGGGCCGGCGCGGGGTCTCCTCGGGGTCGAGCCCGGCGCTCAGCGCGTCCTGGAGCACCTGTACGGCCCGCGCCATCGGCACCAGTCCGCGCAGGGTCTCCCCGTCCAGGTAGGGCGGCGCGCTCACCGGAGGGTGAACCCGGTGCCGACGGGGTCGCGCGGGTCCAGGCTGAAACTGTGCTCCCCGGTGCGGTAGGCCATGCCCTCCACCTCGGGGACGACCCCCTCCTCGGTCACCTCGGCCACCCAGGCGCGGAAGGAGGTCCCCACGATGCTGTCGTGGGTCAGGGTGCCGGTGAAGCCGTCGGCGTGCAGCAGGGCCAGCCGGGCGGCCGTGCCCGAGCCGCAGGGCGAGCGGTCCACCTCGCCGTCGGCGAAGACCGTGACGTTGCGC
Organism: Streptosporangium brasiliense; assembly: GCF_030811595.1. Taxonomy (NCBI): domain Bacteria; kingdom Bacillati; phylum Actinomycetota; class Actinomycetes; order Streptosporangiales; family Streptosporangiaceae; genus Streptosporangium; species Streptosporangium brasiliense. Next base: position 5,348,655 of record NZ_JAUSRB010000002.1, on the reverse strand, counting down.
TGGTGGCCGGGGCCCAGGTCGTCGTAGAAGATGACGCCGTAGATCCCGGAGAGCCGGTCGTCGGCGGGGTGCCGGGAGGAGGGGTGACCGGCCAGGGCGGCCTTCACCGCCCGGCCGAGCGCGATCAGCTCGGTGAGGTGCTCGGGCGCCACGCTCAGCCCGAACGCCGCGGCCGGGACCGAGGCGTAGATGGCTCCGCCGTAGGAGATGTCGACCTTGACCCCGGCGAGCCGCTCCGGACCGGTCCCGGGGTGCGGAGCGGGACCGGCGCCCTCGGAGGAGGGGCCGGTACGGCCCGGCGCGTCCGGGCCGGTCCCGGACGGCGGGCCCAGCTCGACGTCCCGCGCGAGCACGTAGGACGGCACGTTCCGGAAGGTGACGGCCTCGATCCTGCCCGCCGCGCAGCGGACCCGGGCCGTCACCCGGCCGGAGGGGACGTCGACGACGACGTCGGTCTCCCCCTCCGGATCGGCCTTGACCAGGCCGCTGTCGACGGCGTAGACCCCGAGCGCGATGGTGCCGTGGCCGCAGGCGGTGGAGTAGCCGTCCTTGTGCCAGAACAGCACGCCGAGGTCGGCCCCGGCGTCGTCCGGCGGGACGAGGAAGCAGCCGTACATGTCGGCGTGCCCGCGCGGCTCGTGGCAGAGCAGCCGCCGCACGCCGTCGATGTCCGGGGCGCCCGCCGCCTGGCGGCGCTCCAGCACCGTGCCGCCGGGGATGTCGGGCACCCCGGCGGTGACGATCCGGAACGGCTCGCCGCCGGTGTGGTAGTCGATCGTGTGAATCATCTCTTCCGTCCTGTCAGACCCCGCCGAGATATGCCTCGACCACCCGGGCGTCCTCGCGCAGTTCGGCCGCGGGGCCGTCCAGCACGCACTCGCCGTTCTCGATCACGTAGCCCCGGTGGGCGATCTTGAGCGCGGCGGTGGCGTTCTGCTCGACCAGCAGCACCGAGGTGCCCTCGGCGTTGATGTCGGCGATCAGCTCCATCACCGAGGCGACCACCAGCGGGGCCAGGCCCATGGAGGGCTCGTCCAGCAGCAGCAGCCTGGGCCCGGTGACCAGCGCCCGGCCGATGGCGAGCATCTGCTGCTCGCCGCCGGACAGCGTGCCGCCCTGCTGGGCGCGTCGCTCGGCCAGCCGGGGCAGCAGCCCGTAGACGCGCTCGATCCGCTTGCGGATCTCCGCCTGGTCACGGACCAGGTAACCGCCGAGCTGCAGGTTCTCGTGCACGGTGAGGGTGCTGAAGACCCTGCGGCCCTCGGGGACGTGCACCAGGCCACGCGCGGCGATCTTGTGGGGCTTCTCCCGGGTGACCTCGCGCCCGTCGAAGACGACCTTTCCGGCGGTGGGGCGCACCAGGCCGGAGACCGCCGACAGCGTGGTGGTCTTGCCCGCGCCGTTGTTGCCCAGCAGGGCGACGATCTCCCCCGGCGAGATGGTCAGGGACAGGCCGCGCAGGGCGTGCACCCCGCCGTAGTGGACGTCCAGTCCGTTGATCTCAAGCATGGGCGTCACTCCCGAGATAGGCCTCGATGACGGCCGGGTCCCGGCGGACGTCCTCGGGGCGGCCGTCGGCGATCTCCTTGCCGAAGTTGAGCACGACCACGCGTTCGGAGACCTCCATGACCAGGCCCATGTCGTGTTCGATGAGCACGATGGCCACGCCCAGCGCCTGGATCCGGCGGATCAGGTCGAGCATCTCGGCCTTCTCGCCGTGGTTGAGCCCGGCGGCGGGCTCGTCCAGCAGGAGCAGGTCGGGGCGGCGGGCCAGGGCCCTGGCGATCTCCGCCAGCCGCTGCTCGCCGTAGGGCAGGTTGCGGGCCTCGCTGTAGCGGTCGCCGCGCAGGCCGACGAAGTCCAGCCAGTGGTGGGCCTGCTCGGTGCACTCGCGTTCGGAGCGGCGGTAGCGGGGGGTGTGCAGCAGGGCGTCGAAGACGCTCTGCTTGAGCCACAGGTGGGATCCGGCGCGCACGTTGTCCAGGACCGACAGTTCGCCGAACAGTCGCAGGTTCTGGAAGGTCCGCGCGATGCCGAGCCCCGCGATCGCCGACGGCTTCAGCCCCCGCAGGCTCTTGTCCCGCAGGGTGATCCGGCCCGAGGTGGGACGGTAGAAGCCGGTGACGCAGTTGAAGGCCGATGTCTTGCCCGCGCCGTTGGGCCCGATGACGGAGACGATCTCCGCCTCGCCCACCGAGAACGTGAGCCCGTCGATGGCCACCAGCCCGCCGAAGGACAGGCGCAGATCCTCCACGGTCAGCAGGCTCACGAGACCTCCTTGGAACGGGCGGGCCACAACCCCTGCGGGCGCAGGAGCATGACGATGATGAGGAGGACGCCGAACAGGAAGAACCGGTAGTCGGCGAGGTCGCGGAGGAATTCCGGCAGGAGGCTGATCACGACGGCGCCGATGACGACGCCGGGGATCGAGCCCATGCCGCCGAGGACGACGGCCATCAGGACCAGCGCGGACGAAAGGAAGGTGAAGCTGTTGGGAGAGATCGCCGACAGCTGGGCGGCGGACAGGACCCCCGCCAGGCCGCCCCAGACGGCTCCCGCGATGTAGGCGGCGAGCTTGACGCGGTAGGTGTTGACGCCCATGGCCTCGGCGGCGTCCTCGTCCTCGCGGACGAAGCGCCAGGCCCTGCCGATGCGGGAGCGGCCCAGCCGGGCCGCGCCGAGGACGGCCAGGGAGACGATCACCACGGTCACGTAGTAGAACGCCACCGGGCTGTCGGTCAGGGACGGGATGCCGTAGATGCCCGAGGGGCCGCCGGTGACGTCCAGGTTGTTGGCGGTGATCCGGATGATCTCACCGAAGCCGAGGGTCACGATGGCGAGGTAGTCGCTGCGCAGCCGCAGGGTCGGCGCGCCGATGATGATCCCGGCGATGACCGTGACCACGATGACGGCGGGCACGGTGACCAGCAGCGGCAGGTCCAGGCGGGTGGACAGCACCCCGCTGGTGTAGGCGCCGACCGCGAAGAAGGCCACGTAGCCGAGGTCGAGCAGGCCGCAGTAGCCCACCACGATGTTGAGGCCGGAGGCGAGCATCACGAAGATGGCCGCGGTGGTCATGACCGACAGCGCGTACGGCGTGGCGTCGACGAACGGTGCGAGCAGCGCGATCAGCAGCCCGCCGAGCCCGGCCCACCGGTTCTGCAGCAGCTTCGACGCCCGGGTCGGGGGCTTGTCGGTGCCCAGCCGTCGGGTCTTCGTCGTCGTGCCGGTCATACGCGCTCCGTCACACGTTCGCCGAGCAGGCCGGTGGGCCGCACGGTCAGGAACAGGATCAGCACGCCGAAGGTGAACACGTCGCGCCACTCGCCGCCCAGCCAGAACGTGCCGAACGACTCCAGCAGCCCGAGCAGCAGGCCGCCGAGCATGGTGCCGGGGATGTTGCCGATCCCGCCGATGACCGCGGCGGTGAAGGCCTTGAGCCCGATCAGGAAGCCCATCAGGAAGTCGATCTTCCCGTAGTAGGCGCCCGCCATCACCCCGGCGGCCCCGGCCAGGGCCGAGCCCAGGAAGAAGGTCCGGGAGATCACCGCGTTGACGTCGATGCCCATCAGCGAGCTGGTGCGCGGGTCGAGCGCGATGGCCCGCATGGCCCGGCCCTCGCGGGTCCGGGTGATCAGCAGGTTGAGCCCGATCATGAGGACCACGGCCACGCCGATCAGCACGAGCTGCTGGAGGGTCAGCCGGGCGCCCAGCACCTCCATCGAGGTGCCGCCCAGACGGACCGGGTAGACCCTCGGGTCGGCTCCGGCGGCGGCACGCATGCCGTACTCCAGGGCGAAGGAGGCGCCGACCGCGGTGATGAGCAGCGACAGCCGGGGCGCGCGGCGCAGCGGCCGGTAGGCGATCCGCTCCAGCGCCACCCCGGCCAGGCCGGTGAAGACCATGGTGGCCAGGAGCACCGCCAGCAGCAGGGGCAGCGCCATCGAGGAGGACACGCCACCGACCGCGCCGAGGACGGCGAAGCCGATGAACGCGCCGAGCATGTACAGGTCGCCGTGGGCGAAGTTGAGCAGTTTGATGATCCCGTAGACCATGCTGTAGCCCAGCGCGACCAGAGCGTAGAACGACCCGACGAACAGGCCGTTCCAGACGAGCTGTGTCATTTGAGGGAGTCCTGCAGGGCGAACTTGTCACCCTTGACGACGAGGACCTGGAAGCCGCCGCTGGACAGGGTGTGCTCGGGGGTGAACTTCAGCGGCCCGGAGAACATCGAGAACCCGTCCATCCCCTCCAGGGCGGCGATGACCTTGGCGCCGTCGGTGCCGCCCGCCTTGGTGACCGCCTCGGCGGCCAGCCGCACCGCGTCGTAGGCCTGGTTGGAGTAGGGGCCCGGCTCGGTGTCGTACTTCTTCTTGTAGGCCGAGATCCAGCCTTCGGCGCCTTCCAGCGTGTCGGGGGTCTGGGTCATCGTGGCGTAGACGCCCTCGGCGGCCTCGGCGCCGGCGATCTCGATCAGCTTGGGCGAGACCGAACCGTCGCCGACCATGATGGAGCCCTTGTAGCCGGCCTGGCGGAGCTGGCGGGCGATCAGGCCGCCCTCCTGGAAGTAGCCGGTCCAGTAGACGAAGTCGGGCTTCTTGGCCAGCACGTTGGTGACGTTGGCGCTGTAGTCGCTCTCCTTGGGCGTCACCGTCTCCACGAGCACGGACTCGGCGCCGCCGGGGGCGTCGAGCAGCGACTTGGTGCGCAGCGCGATGTCCTTGGAGTAGCTGGTGTTGTCGTGCATCAGCACGACGCTCTTGGCGCCCTGCTTGGCGATCCACTTGTCGGCCGCACCGGCCTGCTGGGAACCGGTGCCGTTGATCAGGAAGACGTGCTTGAGCTTCTGGTCGACCAGTTCCTGGGAGTTGGCCGCCGGAATGATCATCGGGATGTTAGCCTTGCCGAAGATGGGCAGGGTAGGCAGGGTCGCGCCGGAGCAGTATCCTCCGACCGAGATGTCCACACCCTCGGTGACCAGCTTGTTGGCTCCGGCCGCCGCGGACTGGGCGTCGCAGGCGTCGTCGGCGGTCTTCAGCTCCAGCTTGCGCCCGAGGACCCCGCCCTTGGCGTTGATCTCGTCGAGTGCGAGCTGGGCGGCGTTGCTCATATAGGGACCGATCGCGGCCTCGCTGCCCGACTGGGGGATCAGCATGCCGAGGACGATCGGGTCGTCTGCCTTGGCGGCCGTGTCGCCACCGTCACCGCCGCCGAGCAGTCCCTGGCCACATCCGGTGACCAGGAGGCCGACAACGGCCAGCGAAGTGAAGGACTTCAGGGGGATGGCACGCATCTGCGGCTCCTCACAGCTAATGATATGTGACATTGCATTAGGTGGGCAATGTTCACGTCAAGGCCCGAAACAAGACCGTTAACCTTCGCACACCTTTTCTTTGCCTAAGGTGCGGATACGGCAAAGGGGCACCCCCGGCCGGGGGTGCCCCTTGACGTACGGCGTGCCTCAGCCCGCCGGGCTGATGGTGATCGTGTGGGTCGAGGTGTAGAACTCCTGAGCCGCCTTGCCCTGCTCCCGGCCGCCGTAGCTGGAGTCCTTCTCCCCGCCGAACGGCAGGTAGAAGTCCACGCCGCTGGTCGGGGCGTTCACCTTGACCAGGCCGGTGTCCAGCCGGGCGCTGAGGTCCAGGGCCCGGTCCAGGTCGCTGGTGTAGACGGCCGAGGCCAGGCCGTAGCGGACGCCGTTGGCCAGCGCCACCGCCTCGTCCACCGAGGCCGCGTCCTGGACCACGCAGATCGGCCCGAAGACCTCCTCGCAGGCGAGCCGGTGGTCGGCGGGCAGGCCGTCCACGACCGTCGGCTCCACGTACCAGCCGCCGAGCCCGCCCTCCTGGAGGCTGTGCACGGCCCGGCCGCCGGTGAGGACGCGGCCGCCGGCGGCGACCGCGTCCGCCGCCGCGTCCACGACCCGGTCGCGGGCCGCCTCGTCGATCAGCGGGCCGACGGCGGTGCCGGGGTCGGAGGGGTCTCCGAACCCGAGCTTGGCCACGGCCGCGAGCACGGCCTCACGGACCTCCTCGCCGTTGCCGACCGTGATGATCCGCTTGGTGGCCGTGCACTTCTGCCCGGCGAAGCCCATCGCCGCCGCCGCGATCTGGGCGGCCGCGGCCTCCAGGTTGGCGTCCGGCAGCACGATGCTGGCGTTCTGCCCGCCCATCTCGGCCTGGACCGGCACGCCGCGCCGTACGGCCGCCTGGCGGACCAGGGCGCCCACGGAGGCCGATCCGGTGAAGGAGACCACGTCGGCGGCCTCCACCAGCGCGGCGCCCTCCTCCGCGTCGCCGGGCACGACCTGGAACTCGTTGAGGTCCAGCAGCTCGGCCAGGCGCAGCGCGCACGCCAGCGCCTGCGGGGCGGGCTTGAGCACGACCGTGTTGCCGAACGCCAGCGCGGGCGCGGCCTTCCACAGCGGAATGGCCAGCGGGAAGTTCCACGGCGTGATCAGCCCGGCGACGCCGAGCGGCCGCCGCCGGGTGAACAGCAGCCCGGCGCCCGACGGCTCGTGGAGCGCGCCGGCGGGGTCGAACACCTGCTGGGAGTAGTAGCGCAGGATCGACACCGAGCGGGCGACCTCGCCGCGCGCCTCGGTGATCGGCTTGCCGACCTCGCGGACCACCAGGGCGGCCAGCTCGTCGGCCGCCCCCTCCAGCGCGTCGGCGGCCCTGGCCAGCGCCGCGGCCCGCGCGGCGGCGTTCCTGGAGGCCCAGTCGTGCTGTACGGCCTGCGCCAGCCGCACGGCGGCCTGGACGCCCGCCTCCCCCGCCGCGGGGAAGGACGCGACGATGTCGGCCGGGGCGTGCGGGGAACGGCTCTCGATCAGACTGATCACGTTTGTCAAAGCAGGAAACCTTCGGGGAACGGGTCACGGGGGTCGAGGAAGTATTGAGCGGTGCCGGTTACCCATGCCCGCCCGGTGATGGTCGGAACCACCGCGGGCAGACCGGCGACCTCCGTCTCCTGGACGAGCCGCCCGACGAACCGGGTGCCGATGAACGACTCGTTCACGAAGTCGGCGCCGAGGGCCAGCTCGCCCCGGGCGTGGAGCTGGGCCATCCGGGCACTGGTGCCGGTGCCGCAGGGCGAGCGGTCGAACCAGCCGGGGTGGATGGCCATCGCGTGCCGCGAGTGCCGGGCGTCGGACCCGGGGGCGGTGAACTGCACGTGGTGGCAGCCGCGGATGCCCGCGTCCAGCGGGTGGACGGGCTCGTCCTGCTCGTTGATCGCGTCCATGACGGCCAGGCCCGCGTCGAGGATCTCCTGCTTGCGCGAGCGCTCGAAGGGCAGGCCGACCGCCTCGATCGGCAGGATCGCGTAGTAGTTGCCGCCGTAGGCCAGGTCGTAGGTGACCTGGCCGATGCCGGGCACCTTGACCGTGCGGTCCAGGCCGACGCTGAAGGAGGGGACGTTGGTGATGGTCACCGCGGTGGCGGCGCCGTCCTCGACCCGCACCTCGGCGACGACCAGCCCGGCCGGGGTGTCCAGCCGGATGGTGGTGACCGGCTCGACGACCTCGACCATCCCGGTCTCCACCAGGACGGTGGCCACGCCGATGGTGCCGTGACCGCACATCGGCAGGCAGCCGGAGACCTCGATGTAGAGCACACCGTAGTCGGCGTCGGGCCGGGTGGGCGGCTGCAGGATGGCCCCGCTCATCGCCGAGTGGCCGCGCGGCTCGTACATGAGCAGGGTCCGGATGTGGTCCATCTCGGCCAGGAAGTGTTCGCGGCGCTCGGCCATGGTCGAGCCGGGGATGACCCCGACCCCTCCGGTGATCACCCGGGTGGGCATGCCCTCGGTGTGGGAGTCCACCGCATGGAAGACCCGTTTCGTCCTCATTGATACTCCTTACGGGGGGTGCACTACCTTTCGAACCCGTGGCGGGGCGCACCCAGCGGTGCGCCCCCTGCGGGATGAAGACGGCCGGCCGCCGGGCGCCTACCGCAGACCCTCGGCCAGGACCTTCTCGGTGGCGGCGCGGACCGCGGCCTCCTCCTCCGGCACCAGCGGCAGCCGCGGCGGGCGGCACGGGCCGCCCCTGCGCCCGGCCAGGTCCATGGAGAGCTTGATGGCCTGCACGAACACGGTCTTGGAGTCCCAGCGCAGCAGCGGGTGCAGCGCGCGGTAGAGCGGGAGCGCGGTGGTCAGGTCCCCGGCCAGGGCCGCCCGGTACAGGGCCACGCACGACTCGGGCAGCGCGTTGGGGTAGCCGGCCACCCAGCCGACCGCGCCGGCCAGGGCCAGCTCCAGCAGCACGTCGTCGGAGCCGATCAGCAGGTCCAGGCCCGGGGCCAGCTCGGCGATCTCGTAGGCCCGGCGGACGTCGCCGGTGAACTCCTTGACCGCCACGATGAGGCCCTCGGCGTGCAGCCGGGCCAGCAGCTCGGGGGTGAGGTCGACCTTGGTGTCGTAGGGGTTGTTGTAGGCCACCACCGGCACGCCCGCCTTGGCCACCTCGCGGTAGTGCTCCACCACGGTCCGCTCGTCGGCCCGGTAGGCGTTCGGCGGGAGCAGCATCACCGCCTGGCATCCGGCGTCGCGGGCCTGCTCGGCCCAGCGGCGGGCCTCGGCCGCCCCGTAGGCGGCGATCCCCGGCATGACCCGGTCGCCGCCGACCGCGGCGACCGCGGTCTCCACGACCTTGGCCCGCTCCTCGGGCGTCAGCGTCTGGTACTCGCCCAGCGAGCCGTTGGGCACCACACCGTCGCAGCCGCCAGCGACCAGCCACCGGCAGTGCTCGGCGTAGCCGTCGAAGTCGGCCGAGAGGTCCTCGCCGAGGGGCAGCGCGGTGGCCACCATCACGCCGTGCCAGGGTTTCACGCGGGTCGTCATCACAGATCATCCTTCCAAGGGGGTTCGGGTCGGCGCGGCGAGGTCGCCGAGCCGGACGGGCTGGGCGATCGGGCGCCGGGGGGCCGTGGGCGCCTCGCCGGCGAGGCATGCCACGGCATAGCCGCACATGCGGCCCTGGCACCAGCCCATACCGGGGCGGGCCAGCAGTTTGACGGAGCGCGCGTCGGTGGCGCCCAGGTCCTGGGCCTGGCGCACGGCCGACAGGGGCACCTCCTCGCAGCGGCAGACCAGCGTGTCGTCGCGGAGCCACCCCTGCCAGCCGGGCCGTACCGGATAGGCCTCCAGCAGTGCCCGCGCGAAGGCGGCCAGGCGGTCCCTGCGCCGGGACAGGCCCGGCTGGGGCGGGACGCGGCGGCCCAGGTCCGCGGCGGCGCTGCGGCCCGCGATACGCCCCTCGACCTCGGCCAGCACGGCGCCGCCGACGCCGGTGGACTCCCCTGCCGCGTAGACGCCGGGCACGCTGGTGCGCAGGCCCCCGTCCACGGTTACGACGGGGCTGCCGTCCACGTCGGCGCGGGTCGCGCAGCCGAGCTGGACCGCCAGTTCGAGCTGGGGGACGAAGCCGTAGCCGTAGGCGAGGGTGTCGCACTCGACGGTCCTCGTCGAGACCGGCCGCCAGGCGGAGTCCAGTTTCGCCACGGTGACGTGGGTCAGCGCGTCCTCGCCGTGCGCCGCGATCACCGCCTGGCGGCCGTGGTAGGGCACCAGGTGGCGGGCCAGGCTGACGCCGTACCCGAGGGCCTCGCCGGCCTTGCCCGCGGCCAGCAGCGGGTGCCGGGCCAGCCCGAGCCGGCCGTTGGCCTCGTAGACGCCGCGCACGTCCGCGCCGGCCTCGGCCAGACCGGCCGCGACCGGGAGCAGGAAGGGGCCGGTCCCGGCGACGACGACCTTCCGGCCCGCGACGACGAGGTTGCCCTTGAGCAGGGCCTGCGCCCCGCCCGCGGTCAGCACGCCGGGCAGGTCCCAGCCGGGGAAGGGCAGGGGCCGGTCGTGGGCGCCGGTGGCGATCAGCAGCCTGCGCGCGGTGACCGTGCGGGGCCGTTCCTCGCGGTCACCCTCCAGGCACCGTACGGTGACCGTCGCCTCGGCGCGCTCCAGCGCCCAGACCCGGTGACCGAGCAGCGTCTCGGCGCGTCCGCGGAGCGTCTCCCACTGCCGGGTGAACCTGTCGAGGCCGTGGTGGAGGGCCCCGGGCGCCCCGGCGTTGAAACCCTCCGGCAGGTGCCGGAAGTACTGGCCGCCCGGTCTGGGCGCCGCGTCGATCAGCACGACGTCCAGCCCGGCGAGGGAGGCGGTGAGCGCGCCGGCCACCCCGGCCGGGCCCGCGCCGATGACGGCGAGGTCGTGGACGTGGCTCACCGCTCCCCCACCGTCTCCGGGTCGTCGCCGGGCCACTCGTCCGGGCCGTCGTCCGGACGGGTGCTCACCAGGTCTCCGGGCCGGGCCTCGGTCAGGCAGGCCCGCAGGGACGGCACGCCGTTGACCGTGACCAGGCAGTCGAAGCAGACGCCGATGCCGCAGAACAGCCCGCGGGGGCGGCCGCCGACCCTGGTGGTGCGCCAGGCCCGGATGCCCGCGCCGTGCAGGGCGGCGCCGATGGTCTGGCCGGGGACCACCGGGACGGGGGCGCCGTCCACGCTGATCTCGAACTCCGGCTCGGGCCGCGCCCGCACGAGACCGTACGGCTGCTTCATGCGCGTTCCTCCTTGAAGCGGTCCGGGCGGAAGGGGGTGAGGTCCAGGTCGGGGCGGAGGCCGGTCAGCGTCTGGGCGATCAGGTGGCCGGTGGCGGGGGCCAGGCCGATGCCCGCGCCTTCGTGGCCGCAGGCGTGGTGGAGCCCCGGAGCCCGGGGGTCCTCGCCGATCACCGGCAGGTGGTCGGGGCAGTAGGGCCGGAAGCCGCAGTAGGCCCGTATCGCCCTGCGCTCGGCCAGCGCCGGGAACAGCTCGACGGCCTGGCGGGCGAGGCGCTCCAGGACCGGCACGGAGACCGTGCGGTCGAAGCCGACGCGCTCGCGGCTGGCGCCGATGAGCACCGGCCCCGACGGGGTCCCCTCCACGACGGCGGAGGTCTCCAGGCCCTCCGAGTCGCTGGCCACGTTGGTGACGTAGGCGGCGGTGTAGACCTTATGCCTGACCAGCGGCTTCTCGAGCGGCTCGGTGACCAGGATGAAGCCGCGCCGGGGCAGGACCGGGACGTGCACCCCGGCCAGCGCGGCCACCTCGCCGCCCCAGGTCCCGGCGGCGTTGACGACGGCTCCGGCGAGGATGTCGCCGTGGTCGGTCGTGACGCCGGTGATCCGGTCGCCCGCGCGCAGGAAGCCGGTGACCGTGACACCGGTGCGCAGCATCAGGGCGCCGCCGCCGAACAGCTTGGCACCCCGCCGGATCAGCCTGGCCGCCGCCAGCATGGGCTGGACCTGAGCGTCCTGCGGGTAGAAGACCCCTCCGGCGAAGCCCTCCGCCAGATGGGGCTCGTAGTCGTTGAGCGCCTCGGGGGCGACCACCGCGTGCTCGACCGCCTGCTTGGCCGCCAGGCCGGTCAGCGCCTCCAGCACCGCGCCGGTCTCGGCGACCACCAGCCCGCCCTTGGGCTCGAACTCGAACCCGCCGGGCTCGGCCAGCTCGCGCCAGAGGCCGTTGGAGAGCAGGGCGAGGTCCAGCTCGGGGCCCGGCTCCTTGTCGGAGACCAGGACGTTTCCCTCCCCCGCGCCGGTCGTGCCGCCCGCCACCGGCCCGCGGTCGACGACGACCACGTCCAGCCCGGCCCGGGCCGCGTAGTACGCGCACGCGGCTCCGACGACTCCGGCGCCGATCACCACCACATCCGGCATGACTCACCTCGCTCCCCGCGACTTGATCCAGCAGTACTATGTCACATACTGTTAACCAGATCAATCGGGCCCCGCCCCCGTCCCTCCAGTTCAGCCCTCCCATACCCGGCGGCCTATGGGGCAAAGCCGGGCGTACACCGACAGATCATCATGGGTCAGGCGGATGGGCCACCGACGGGACCGCCACCACCGCCGCCTAACATGTGAGCCGTGAAGCACCTCCTTGACCAGGCCCGTCGGCATGCCGTGAACCTGTCGCAGACCCTGTGGTCCCCGACGCCCGTCACCCTGCGGCGCTGGGCGTGGGTCGCGGTGGCCGCCAACGCGGGCATCACCGTGACCGGCGCGGCGGTCCGGGTCTCCAAGTCGGGGCTGGGCTGCCCGACCTGGCCCAGGTGCACCCCCGACAGCCTGCTCCCGACCGCCCACGGCGAGATCTCGCCGATCAACATGGCCGTCGAGTTCGGCAACCGGCTGCTGACCTTCCTGGTCCTGGCCATCGGCCTGGCCTGCCTGGTCGCCGCGCTGAGGCTGCTGCCGCGCCGCCGTGACCTGGTCCGCCTGGCCTGGCTGCAGCCGATCGGCGTGGCCGCGCAGGCGCTCTGGGGCGGCCTGGTCGTGCGCAGCGTGCTCAACCCGATCACCGTGAGCGTGCACTTCCTGATCTCCATCGGCCTGATCGCCGCCTCCTTCGCCCTCTACGCCCGCGCCAAGGAGGGCGACGCCGCGCCGGAGCGGGTGGTCCACCGCGACATCCGCACGCTCGGCTACGCGCTCATCGCCGCGGTGGCCGTGCTGCTCGTCGTGGGCGTGGTGGTGACCGGCACCGGACCGCACTCCGGGGACGAGATGGCCTCCCGCTTCCCCTTCGACATCGAGACCGTGGCCAGGATCCACGCCGACGTCGTCTACGTCGTGGTCGGGCTCACCTTCGCCCTGCTGTTCGCGCTGCACGTGACCGACGCGCCCGCCGCCGCGCGGCGGGCGGCGCTGACGCTGCTGGCCGTGGAGCTGGCCCAGGGGGTCATCGGCTACGTCCAGTACTTCCTGGCCGTGCCCGCCTTCCTGGTCGGCCTGCACGTGTTCGGCGCGACCCTGGTGTGGATCGGCGCGCTGCGGACGGTGTACGCCCTGCGGTCGCGGGGCCCGCTGGGCGCGCCGACCGGCCGCCGGGACATCCGCGACTCCGTCGCCGCCTAGCCGTACCCCGCGCGACCGCGCGGCCGGGCGGGCTCGACCGCGCCCCGCGCAGCCGGGACAATGGCCCGATGCCGCTGTCACGTAGAGTCCTCCGGCGCTCCTACCAGGGAGCCGTGCTGCTGAGCGTGCTCGCGATCGCCCCGCTGACGTGGGCCTGGCTGGCCAGTTCCGGGCACCGGGCGGTCGCCGACTCCTCCCCCGGCTGGGTGCGCGAGGTCCCCCCGGCGCCGGTGGCGCTGGTCCTGGGGGCCGGGGCCTGGCGGAACACCCCCTCCCCCATGCTGGCCCGGCGGCTGGACATCGCCGCCGAGCTGTACCGGGCGGGCCGGGTGAAGGCGATCCTGCTGTCGGGTGACAACAGCCGGGCCGACTACGACGAGCCCACCGTGATGCGCGACTACCTGCTCGCCCGCCGCGTCCCCGCCGGCGCGCTCGTCCTGGACTACGCCGGCTTCGACACCTGGGACTCGTGCGTACGGGCCCGCGACGTGTTCGGGGCCACCCGGCTGACCGTGGTCACCCAGGTCTTCCACCTGCCCAGGGCCGTCACGCTGTGCCGTACGGCGGGCCTGGACGCCTTCGGCGTCGGCGACGACTCGGCCAGGCGGTGGGCCTCCACCTACCTCTACGCCTCCCGCGAGTTCTTCGCCTCGGCGAAGGGCCTCCTCGACTCGGTGGTCCTCGACTCCGCCCCCGTCTTCCCCGGACCGCGCGAGACCGCCCTCGACACCGCGCTCCGGCGGGGATGAGCCCCCGCCGCGCGGCGGGCGGTGCGCGGCCCGCCGGCGCGGCGGCCGGGTGAACGCCGCGGCGGCCCCCGCCGACGCGCTACCGGTGGGGCGGGTAGGGACCGCCCGGCGGCGGCTGGGGGACGTGTCCGGGCGGGGCGTGGCCCCCGGCGACCGGGGGCGCCTGCGGGGCCGGGACGGGGAAGTGGGCGCGGGCGGCCGCCATGCACTCCAGCAGCGCCTGCTGCTCCTCGTCGAACGTGCGCTCACCGATCATGCGGCGCCTGGCCCGCTCGTGGAGCAGGCCGAGCTCGGTGGCCGCGAGCTGGTAGTCGTTCATCGCCCGCAGCCCGGTCCGGCCGCCCTCCGTCCTGGCCCACTGCCTGGCCCCGCGGCGGCCCGGCAGCGAGGAGAGCATGGCCACGTCGTGGGGGCCCACCAGACCGGTCGCCTGGTAGGCGGGCAGGTAGGTCTGGATGAGCCCGATGATGCGCTTGCGGTCCCGGAAGACGATCGCGATCAGGACGAACAGCACGACCATCAGCAGCACGTAGGCGATGGCCAGGCCGCCGATGCCGACGTAGGAGGCGAAGCCGTTCCAGATGCCGTGCAGCAGCATCGCGCCGATCCAGCCCGCGGCGATCACGAAGATCCGCACCGGCCCCTGGCGCTGCGCGGCGTAGGCCACCGCGACACCGATCATCGAGGTGAACAGCGGATGCGCGAACGGCGACAGGATGCCCCGCAGCACGACTGTCACCGCCAGGCCCTGCGCGCCCATGTCGTCGAGCGCGGCCACGTAGTAGCTGACGTTCTCGCTCATCGCGAAGCCGAGGCCGACCATGCTGGCGTAGATGATGCCGTCGGTGGGCCCGTCGAGTTCGGCCCGCTTGAACCTGAGCAGGCCCAGCAGGACCAGCCCCTTCATCGTCTCCTCCACGACGGGCGCGCCGAAGGTCGCGGCGATGTTGCGGGAGCTGTCGTAGCCCAGCCGGACGGTGTTCTCGATGTAGATCAGGTTGAAGGAGTTGATCAGGCCCGCGACCAGGACCGCCACGCCCGCTCCCCAGGCGAACGCGAAGATCAGGTTGCTCCGCGGCTCCGGCTCCATGCGGTCCAGCGCGAGCACCGCGGCCAGCAGCACCGGGACCGGCGCCAGGGCCAGCGCGAGCGCGATGAAGAAGTAGACCGGATCGCCGTTCAGCACGTCGAAGGAGAACGACGCCAGCGCGCACAGCCCGGCCACGACAAGACCGGCGATCAGCGCGACAGACGGGCGGTCCTTGAACACCCACCGAGGATCACGGCTTGCCATGTGGCAACCGTAACCGCTGACGTCCTCGCCGTGCACGACGGCGGGGGATTCCCGGGAGCGCAGCGCCCGCCGCGGCCCGGCCGGGCCGCTCAGACAAGCATCGAGTCGACGGCGACGGCGAGGAACAGCAGCGCCAGATAGGCGTTGGACCAGTGGAAGAAGCGCATCGGGCGCAGGTCCACGCCGGTCTTGCCGGCATTGACGCGGCCGAGGAGGCGGTAGACCTCCCACAGGCAGGCGGCGCCGAGGACGACGGCCACGGCGGGGTAGAGCAGCGTGGTTCCGGCGATCGGCCACAGCAGCAGCGAGCACAGCACCGTCGCCCAGGTGTAGGCGATGCTCTCCAGCACCACGCGGCGCTCGGTGGCGACCACCGGGAGCATGGGGACCTTCGCGGCGGCGTAGTCCTCCTTGTAGCGCATGGCGAGGGTCCAGGTGTGCGGCGGGGTCCAGAAGAAGACCACGCCGAACAGCACCACCGGGGCCCAGTCGAGGCTGCCGGTGATGCCGGCCCAGCCGATCAGCACCGGCATGCACCCCGCCAGGCCCCCCCACACCACGTTCTGGGAGGTCCGCCGCTTCAGGATCATCGAGTAGACGAGGACGTAGAACAGGTTGGCCGCCAGCGACAGGCCGGCCGCGAGCCAATTCACCGTCAAGCCGAGGCCAAGAGTGGACAGCACGCCGAGGACGACCCCGAAAATCAGCGCGTTGCCCGGCGGGACCTGGTCGCGGGCCAGCGGCCGGCGCCGGGTGCGGCGCATCGCGGCGTCGATGTCACGGTCGATGTAGCAGTTCAGCGCGTTCGCGCTGCCCGCCGACAGGGTGCCGAACACCAGGGTGGACACGGCGATCCACAGCGGCGGCAGGCCACGGGCGGCCAGGAACATCACCGGCAGCGTCGTGATCAGCAGCAGCTCGATGATCCGCGGCTTGGTGAGGGCGACGTAGGCCTTCACGACGTCGCCGAGCGAACGCGGCGCGACGGCGTCCGTCGCGCCCGTCGCCGACGGGGCCGTCGATTGCTTGTCGGTCAGCACCATCTAAGGCGCTTCCTGCACGTGCGGGGTCAACGCGTAACCTCTGATTAGAGCGAATCCGTGAATGCGGGCACCAGCCAGCCTTGAAGACTCAACTGTAGTTGTTGGGGTGGCCGGTTCCGGCATGGGGTGCGGGGGCGGCACGACGGGATGCCTCGTGGGCGTTCCGTCCGCGCAGCTCACCACTCCTGTGGGCTCGCCCCGGATCGGCCTACGCAACGGTAGCGAGGCCGACCCGTTAGGGTCCGGTGTGGGCGGGAAAAGCCAAACCGGCGCCACCATCACACGACAAGATCCGGAGATCGAGCACTTGAGCAGCGAACTCGTGCCAGCCCTTGAATGGAGCGACCTGGACCGTCAGGCGGTCGACGTCGTCCGGGCCCTGGCAATGGACGCGGTAGAGAAGGCGGGTTCGGGCCACCCGGGCACCGCGATGAGCCTCGCGCCCGCCGCGTACCTGCTTTTCCAGCAGACGTTGCGGCACGACCCTTCCGACCCCACCTGGGTGGGCCGGGACCGTTTTGTTCTTTCCGCTGGACACACCAGTCTGACGCTTTACATCCAGCTCTTCCTTTCGGGCTACGGCCTGTCCCTGGACGATCTGAAGGGGCTGCGCCAGTGGGGCAGCCTGACCCCGGGCCACCCGGAGCACGGGCACACCGTCGGCGTGGAGACCACCACCGGCCCGCTGGGCCAGGGGCTGGGCAACGCGGTGGGCATGGCCATGGCCGCCCGCCGCGAGCGCGGCCTCTTCGACCCGGACGCGGCCCCGGGCACCAGCCCGTTCGACCACATGATCTGGTGCATCGCCTCCGAGGGTGACATCGAGGAGGGCGTCAGCCACGAGGTCAGCGCCATCGCCGGTCACCAGAAGCTGGGCAACCTGGTCGTCGTCTTCGACAGCAACCACATCTCGATCGAGGACGACACCCAGATCGCGCTGAGCGAGGACATCGCCAAGCGCTACGAGGCCTACGGTTGGCACGTCCAGACGGTCGACTGGACCAACGACGGCGAATACACCGAGGACGTCGAGGCGCTGCACCAGGCCCTGGAGGCCGCGCGCGCCGAGACCGACCGGCCGTCGTTCATCCGCCTGCGCACCGTCATCGGCTGGCCCGCCCCGAACAAGCAGAACACCGGCAAGGCCCACGGCTCGGCCCTGGGCGCCGAGGAGATCGCCGCCACCAAGACGGTCATGGGCCAGGACCCGGCCAAGAGCTTCGACGTCCCGGCCGAGGTGCTGGAGCACGCCCGCAAGGTCGTCGAGCGCGGCCGCGCGGCCCACTCCGAGTGGGAGAAGGCCTACCAGAACTGGCGCTCGGCCAACCCCGAGCGGGCGGCCGAGTTCGACCGGATCAGCGCGCGGCGGCTGCCGTCGGGCTGGGCCGAGGCGCTGCCGTCCTTCGAGCCCGGCGCCGCCGTCGCCACCCGCAAGGCCTCCGGCGAGGTGCTCAACAGCCTCGCGCCCGTGCTGCCCGAGCTGTGGGGCGGTTCGGCCGACCTGGCCGAGTCCAACAACACCACGATGAAGGGCGAGCCGTCCTTCATCCCGGAGGAATACCAGACCAAGGAGTTCCCGGGCAACCGCTACGGGCGCACCCTGCACTTCGGCATCCGCGAGCACGGCATGGGGTCGATCCTCAACGGCATCGCGCTGCACAACGGCACCCGCCCCTACGGCGGCACGTTCCTGGTCTTCAGCGACTACATGCGCCCCGCCGTACGGCTGGCGGCGCTGATGAAGCTGCCGGTCACCTACGTGTGGACGCACGACTCCATCGGCCTGGGCGAGGACGGCCCGACCCACCAGCCGGTCGAGCACCTGTGGGCGCTGCGCGCCATCCCGGGTCTGGACGTCGTCCGCCCGGCCGACGCCAACGAGACCGCCGCCGCCTGGCGGGTCGTGCTGGAGCACGGCGACCGCCCGGCCGCGCTGGCGCTGACCCGCCAGAACCTCCCGGTCTACGCGGGCACCGCCGACGCCACGAAGGTCGCCCGCGGCGCCTACGTCCTGGAGGACGCCTCCAACGGCCAGCCCGAGGTGATCCTGATCGGCACCGGCTCGGAGGTCCAGCTCGCCGTGGAGGCCCGCGCGATGCTGGAGGCCGAGGGCATCCCGGCCCGGGTCGTGTCGATGCCCTGCGTCGAGTGGTTCCAGGCCCAGGACGCGGCCTACCAGCAGACGGTGCTGCCCTCGGCGGTCCGCGCGCGCGTCGCCGTCGAAGCGGGAATCGCGCTGGGCTGGCGGCAGTTCGTGGGAGATGAAGGGGAAGTGGTCAGCCTGGAGCACTTCGGCGCCTCGGCTCCCTACAAGACCCTTTTCGAGCAGTTCGGACTGACCGCCGAGCGCGTGGCCGCCGCCGCCAAGGGGAGCCTCGCACGGACCGGGGCCGACAAGGGCGAGACGACGGGAAACTGATCATGAGTGAGATCCTTAAGAAGCTCTCCGAGCAGGGTGTCTCCATCTGGCTGGACGACATCAGCCGCGAGCGCCTGCGCACCGGCAACCTGGAGTCGCTGATCCGCGACAAGCACGTGGTCGGTGTCACCTCCAACCCGACGATCTTCGCCTCGGCGCTGAGCAAGGGTGACGCCTACGACAGCCAGCTCCACGACCTGTCGGTGCGCGGGGTGGACGTCGAGGAGGCGGTGCGCGCCATCACCACCTACGACATCCGCTGGGCCGCCGACGTGCTCAGGCCGGTCTACGACGCCACCGGCGGCGTGGACGGCCGGGTCTCCATCGAGGTGGACCCCCGCCTGGCCAGGGAGACCGACAAGACCGTCGCCGAGGCGCGCGCGCTGTGGTGGATGGTCGACCGTCCCAACCTGTTCATCAAGATCCCGGCCACGGTCGAGGGTCTGCCCGCGATCACCCAGGCGATCTCCGAGGGCATCAGCGTCAACGTCACGCTGATCTTCTCCCTGGAGCGCTACCGCGCCGTGATGGACGCCTGGCTGACGGGCCTGGAGCGCGCGCAGGCCAACGGCCTGGACCTGGCCCGCATCGAGTCGGTGGCCTCGTTCTTCGTCAGCCGCGTGGACAGCGAGATCGACAAGCGCCTGGAGAAGACCGGCACGCCCGAGGCCAAGGCGCTCAAGGGCAAGGCGGCCATCGCCAACGCCCGCCTCGCCTTCGCCGCCTTCGAGGATGTGGTCAACTCTCCGCGCTGGCAGGCGCTGGCCGCGGCCGGGGCCCGTCCGCAGCGCCCGCTGTGGGCCTCCACCGGCACCAAGGACCCGAGCTACCCCGACACCCTCTACGTCGACGAGCTCGTCACCTCGGGCACGGTCAACACGATGCCGGAGAAGACCCTCGACGCCGTGGCCGGCCACGGCCGGATCGACGGCGACACCATCCGTCCCTCCTACGAGGACGCCTGGAACACCATGGCCGCTCTCAAGGAGGTGGGCATCGACTACGACGACGTGGTGAGGGTGCTGGAGGAGGAGGGCGTGGAGAAGTTCGAAGCGTCCTGGAACGAGCTCCTGGCCACCGTCTCCGCCGAACTGCGGAAGGCGTGAACCATATGTCAGTGTCCGTGACGTTCAGCGAGGAGCGCCTGGCCGAACAGGCCGCTGAGACGGCCCGGCGGCTGGCCGCCGAAGGGGTGCCCGCGGCCCTGGCCGCCGGCGACCCCGCCCTGTGGGGTCCGGAGGCCCAGCCCGAGGCGGCGATCCGCCTCGGCTGGCTCGGCCTCCCGCGGACCAGCAGGGAGCTGCTGCCGGAGATCGGCAAGCTCGTCGAGCGGGTCCGCGCGGAGGGCCTGGACCACGTGGTCCTGGCGGGCATGGGCGGCTCCTCGCTCGCCCCGGAGGTCATCTGTGCCACCGCCGACGTGCCGCTGACCGTGCTCGACACCACCGACCCCGGTCAGGTGCGCAGGGCGCTGGAGGACCGCCTGGAGCGCACGATCGTGGTGGTCGCCAGCAAGAGCGGCGGCACGGTCGAGACCGACAGCCACCGGCGGATCTACGAGAAGGCCTTCCGCGAGGCGGGGATCGACCCGGCCGAGCGGATCGTCGTGGTCACCGACCCGGGCTCGCCGCTGGAGCAGACCGCCGCGGAGGCGGGCTACCGGGTCTTCCTGGCCGACCCCGACGTGGGCGGCCGCTACAGCGCCCTGTCGGCCTTCGGCCTGGTGCCCAGCGCGCTGGCCGGGGCCGACGTCCAGCAGTTGCTGGACGACGCGGCCGCGGTGCAGCCGCTGCTCGCGCAGGCCGAGGGCAACCCCGGCCTGGACCTCGGCGCCGCCCTGGGCGCCGCCGCGGTCGCCGGCCGCGACAAGCTCGTGCTGGAGGACAGCCTCTCGGAGATCAACGGTCTGCCCGACTGGATCGAGCAGCTGGTCGCCGAGTCCACCGGCAAGAACGGCAAGGGCATCCTGCCGATCGTCGGCGCCGACCCGGGCGAGGCCGAGGACGAGCTGGTCGCCGGGATCGACTCCGACGGCGCCGTGACCGTCAGCGGGCCGCTGGGCGCGCAGTTCCTCGTCTGGGAGTACGCCACGGCCGTCGCCGGCCGCGTCCTGGGCATCAACCCGTTCGACCAGCCGAACGTGGCCGAGTCCAAGGAGAACACCGGCGAGCTGCTGGACCGGACGGAGCTGCCGGTCGGCACCCCGATCCTGGTCGACGGCCCGGTCGAGGTCTACGGCGAGCTGCCCGGCCCGGAGGCCCCCAAGGACCTGTCCGAGGTGTTCACCCAGCTGCTGGAGGCCGTCCCCGGCGACGGCTATCTCGCGATCATGGCCTACCTCGACCGGGAGGCGGCCTTCGACGCCCCCCACGCCGAGGGCGCCTCGTTCGAGGAGATGACCGACGCGTGGAGCGCGGCCGACCCGGCCACGCTGCGCGCGCAGCTCGCGGTCCGGACCGAGCGGCCGATCACCTTCGGCTGGGGTCCCCGGTTCCTGCACTCCACCGGCCAGTACCACAAGGGTGGTCCGCAGAACGGCGTGTTCCTGCAGATCACCGGGGCCGTGGAGGAGGACGTCGAGGTGCCCGGCAGGCCCTACACCCTGGGCCGCCTCCAGCTCGCGCAGGCTCTGGGAGACCAGGGCGCGCTGGCCAAGCGCGGGCGTCCCACCGTACGGCTGCACCTGACCGATCGCGCGGCCGGTGTCGCGCGCCTGCTCGCGGCAGCGCGGGAGGTCTGAATGGCCAAGGAACGCTCGACGGCGCAGGCCGACACGGCCGAGCCCGAGACCACCCCGACGGACGCCGCGCAGGCCGACGGCCTGCCGGCGGCCGGGGCGCACGCCGAGGAGTCGGTGACCGTCGCCTCGGCGGCCGCGACCGCCGCCACCACCGAGGAGGTGGTGCGGACCAACCCGCTGCGCGACCCGCGCGACAAGCGGCTGCCGCGGGTGGCGGGGCCGTGCGTGCTGGTGCTGTTCGGCGTGACGGGCGACCTGGCGCGCAAGAAGCTGCTGCCGGCGATCTACGACCTGGCGAACCGGGGGCTGCTGCCCCCGGGCTTCTCCCTGGTCGGCTTCGCCCGCCGCGACTGGAAGGACCAGGACTTCGCGCAGCTCACCCATGACGCCGTCAAGGAGCACGCGCGCACGCCCTTCCGCGAGGAGGTCTGGAAGCAGCTGTCGGAGGGCATCTTCTTCTGCCCGGGCGAGTTCACCGACGACGGCGCGTTCGACGCGCTGGCCATGATGCTCAAGGAGATCGACCAGACCCGGGGCACCGGCGGCAACTACGGTTTCTACCTGTCGGTCCCGCCGAAGTTCTTCCCGGTCGTGGTCGAGCAGCTCAAGCGGACCGGGCTGGCGCACGGCCCCGAGGGGTCCTGGCGCCGGGTGGTGATCGAGAAGCCATTCGGGCACGACCTGAAGAGCGCCCAGGAGCTCAACGCGATCACCAGCGCGGTCTTCCCGGAGAGCTCGGTGTTCCGCATCGACCACTACCTGGGCAAGGAGACCGTCCAGAACATCCTGGCGCTGCGCTTCGCCAACAACCTGTTCGAGCCGATCTGGAACCGGAGCTACGTCGACCACGTCCAGATCACGATGGCCGAGGACATCGGCATCGGCGGCCGGGCGGGTTACTACGACGGCATCGGCGCGGCCCGGGACGTGATCCAGAACCACCTGCTCCAACTGCTGGCCCTGGTGGCCATGGAGGACCCGACGTCGTTCGAGGCCAACTCGCTGCGCCGGGAGAAGGAGAAGGTCCTCAAAGCCGTGCAGCTGCCGCACGACCTGGCGGAGGCCACCGCGCGCGGCCGCTACGCGTCGGGCTGGCAGGGGGGCGAGCCGGTCGTCGGCTACACCCAGGAGGAGGGCATCCCGCCGGACTCCATCACCGAGACCTACGCCGCCATCAAGCTGGAGATCGCCAACCGGCGCTGGGCCGGGGTGCCGTTCTACCTGCGCACCGGCAAGCGGCTGAGCCGCCGGGTGACGGAGGTCGCCGTGGTGTTCCAGCGCGCGCCGCACCTGCCCTTCAGCAAGGACGACACCGAGATCCTGGGGCAGAACGCCCTGGTCATCCGGGTCCAGCCGGATGAGGGCATCACGGTGCGGTTCGGCTCCAAGGTGCCCGGCACCGCCATGGAGGTCCGGGACGTCTCGATGGACTTCGCCTACGGCGAGTCGTTCATGGAGTCCTCCCCCGAGGCCTACGAGCGGCTGCTGCTGGACGTGCTGATCGGCGACCCGCCGCTCTTCCCGCACCAGCGCGAGGTCGAGCTGTCGTGGAAGATCCTCGACCCGATCGAGGAGTTCTGGGCCTCCCAGGGACCGCCGGAGGAGTATCCGGCGGGCACCTGGGGTCCCAAGTCGGCCGACGAGATGATGGCCCGCGACGGACGCGCGTGGAGGAGGTTGTAAATGGCGAGCTTCATGCTCAGCGACACGACCGCGTCGAAGATCTCCTCACAGCTCACCCAGCTGCGCCACCAGATGGGCACCCCCGCGGTCGGCATGGTGCTGACCCTGGTGGTGATCAGCGACGAGAGCAACCAGTACGACGCGGTCCGGGCCGCGACCGAGGCGGCCAGGGAGCACCCCTCCCGGATACTGGTCGTCATCCCCCGCGACCCGCAGGAGCCCAACCGGCTCGACGCCGAGCTGCGCTTCGGCGAGTCCACCCCGGGCGAGGTGATCCTGCTGCGCCTGTACGGCGAGCTCACCGAGCACGCCGAATCGGTGGTCGGGCCGCTGCTGCTCACCGACACCCCGGTGGTGGCCTGGTGGCCGGGCGACTGCCCGGAGGTGCCCGCCAAGGACCCGATCGGCATGCTCGCCCAGCGCCGCATCGTCGACGCCCGGTCGGCGGCCGACTCGGTGCAGGCGATCACCAGCCGGGCCCGCGGCTACGTCCCCGGCGACACCGACCTGGCCTGGACCCGGCTGACGTCGTGGCGGAGCCTGCTGGCCGCCGCGTTCGACCAGACGGTGGGCAAGGTCAAGAAGGGCGAGGTGGCGGCCGTGCCCGGCCACGCCAGCGCCCTTCTGCTGGGGGCCTGGCTCAGCGAGCGCCTGGGCGCCCAGGTGAAGGTCTCCGAGTCGGCGGGTCCCGGCCTGACCGCGGTCAAGCTGGCCACCCCCGACGGCGACATCTCCATCAACCGGGGCGACGGCCGCCTGGCCACCCTGTCCCGGCCGGGCCAGCCGGACCGGCGGGTCGCCCTGATCCGCCGCCCGACGTCGGAGCTGCTCGCCGAGGAGCTCCGGCGGCTGGACCCCGACGAGATCTACGCGGCCGCGATCCGGCGGCTCGCCCGGACGCACAGGTCCTGACCTGTGAGCGCCCCGCGGTCGTCCGCGGGGCGCTCCTTTTCATCGAAGCCCGTCGAGAGAGAAGTCCCCGTGAGCGTTCCCACCGTGATCATCCACCGCGACGCCGACATGCTCGCCAAGGCCGCCGCCGCCCGGGTGATCACCCGCACGGTCGACGTGCAGTCGGGCAAGGGCTCGGCCTCGCTGGTGCTGACCGGCGGCACCATCGGCATCGCCACGTTGGCCGAGATCGCCGCCAGCCCCGCCCGCGACGCCATCGACTGGCGCAACCTGGACATCTGGTGGGGCGACGAGCGCTTCCTGCCCTCCGGCCACCCCGAGCGCAACGAGACCGGCGCCCGCAAGGCCCTCCTCGACCACGTCGACGTCGACCCCGCCCGCGTCCACGTGATGCGCGGCCCCGATTCGGGCATGACCGCCGAGGAGTCCGCCGAGGCCTACGCCGAGGAGCTGCGCCGGGCCGCACGTCCGGAAGACCACGGCCCGGCGCCGTCGTTCGACGTCATGATGCTGGGCATGGGCCCGGACAGCCACGTGGCCTCGCTGTTCCCGGGCATGCCGGCCCTGTACGAGACGCGCCCGGTGGTGGCGGTGCACGGCGCTCCCAAGCCCCCGCCCACCCGCATCTCGCTCACGCTGCCGGTCATCCAGGGGGCGCGTGAGGTGTGGGTGATCGCCGCCGGCGAGGAGAAGGCGGGAGCCGTACGGCTGGCGCTGTCGGACTCGGGTCCGGTACAGGTCCCGGCGGCGGGTGCGCGCGGCCGGCAGGGGACGCTGTTCCTGCTGGACAGGGCGTCCGCCTCGAAGATCCCCTCGTCCCTGGGACGGCTCTCCTCCCCCTGAGCCCTCCCCGGCCTGCCCTGAGCCCCCCGGAGCCCTCCGAGCCGACCTGTCGTCGGTGAAGGCGCCGTGGACGGTCCCGGCGCCGGCGACGGCCGGACGCGTCAGGATCTGGATCAAGGTCCGTGAGGTGGTGACAGTGCGTGACGATCACCAGCGGGTGGGGAGCACGTGCTTCCGGAGAAGCGGTGTGCACCCTTGGCCACTTGAGCTATCTTGTCCGACATGATCACCGAGGGCTGGTTGGCAGACACCCGGGCGTCCTACGACACCGTCGCCGCAAGTTATGCGGACCGGGTTCGCGACCTGCTCGATCAAACGCCCTACGAACGCGCCTTCCTGGCGCTGTTCGCCGATCTGGTGCGGACCGCCGGCCGGGGGCCGGTTGCGGACGTGGGATGCGGGTCCGGGAGGATCACGGCCTACCTGCAAAAACTGGGCGTGGACGCGTTCGGGATCGACCTGTCGCCCGCGATGGTCGAGGTAGCTCGGCGCGATCACCCCGGCCTGCGGTTCGAGGTCGGTTCCATGACGGACCTCGAACTCGCCGACGCCTCGATGGCCGGTCTGGTCGCCTGGTACTCGCTGATCCACGTTCCCGACGACGAGATCGGCGCGGTCTTCACGCACTTCCAGCGAGTGTTGCGGCCCGACGGTCCACTGCTGCTCGGCTTCCACGTGGGCGATGAGTCCCGATTGATCACCAAAGGCTACGGGGAGCATCCGATGAGGGTCTACGTTCATCGCCGCCGGCCTGACCAAGTGGCCGCCTGGCTCAACGACGCCGGCTTCACGGTCGAGGCGCAGATGACTCTGAGCTCAGCCGAGAGCACGCTCGGGGGAGTTCTCATGGCGCGTCGGCGGCCCGATACCCAGCAGGGGTGAATCGCCCCGGCTTCGATGGGGACCGGGGGCATACCACCTCGACGGTTGATTCCGACGGGGTCCGTCGGGCTGGTGTCGAACGGAGCAGGGCTTCGAACTCCCCCGGCGTCGCGTGACGCCAGGAGGGTGCCGGAAATGATCCCCGCCCCCTCGGGGCCGTCGATGCTCGGAGCGGGCCAGGAGCTGCGCGAAGAGAGCTCTTCCGATAGTGAAGGTCTTTGAGGACCGTCAGAGCTGGATCCGCTCGGTGTCTCACTCCCGCAGGCGGCTCAGCGCCTGCATGGCCTCGCGCTCTATGCGTGAAAGATCGCACAGGACGGTGCCCGCCTGCGCGAGATACTGCGCCTCGCCTGATTCGCCGGCTTCTGTGATCAATGCTGCGGCTCCCGTCCACAGGGTGGCCGCCTCGGCGTACAGCCCGTGGCCGGTGCGCAGGTGGCTGCTGTCGAGCAGTTGGGTGCAGTCGGCGAGGAAGTCGCGGTAGAGATTACGGAACAGGGCGCCGCCGGTGCCGGCCTTCTCCATCAGGAGGGCGGCCTGAGGCAGGTCCCGTCGCGGGTTGTCGGTCCGCTGGAGCCAGGTGCGTACCAGCTTCCCGGCCCGCTCGATGCCACGGTGACCCAGGTTGGCGATGGGCGGGTTGAGGAAAGCGTCGGCACAGGCGGTGATGGCGGGAATGATCCGGTCCCGCGGGGAGGGCAGGCTCCTCGGAACGGTGAGGGTGAAGGACCGGTGCTTGGCGGTCATCGGGCCGCGCGCGGCCCTGGCCTGGGCGATGCTGGTCAGGCTGGTGGACACCGCTCCGCCCTGCTGGGCGGTGTCCACCAGGTAGGCGTCGTGGTCGTCATAGCCGTACATGGCGACGACATGACCGCCGAAGTGCACCTTCGACCCGAAGTAATCCAGGTGGTAGCTGTCGAGCTGCAGTCCGACGGGGCGGCCGGCGTCGATGGGGGCTGTCACGTTCTCCCATGCCCTGCGGGGGGAAGTGGTCTCCTGGACCAGGAGTTCCAGCCCGAGTCTGGTGGCCAGGTTCCTGGTGAGGTCGAAAGGCTTGACCCGTCCCCCGAGGAAGGGGAAGTCCATGTTCTTGCCGTCCCAGTAGATGAAGGACAGACCGGAGCCGAGGCCGAAGAGCATGGGCTCGGACAGATCGAGTCCTTGGTGCCGCAGCAGCACCCCCAGAGCCGTCGTCTCGCAGTGCTGCATGCCGCGGGCGTCGACGTCTTTCACCGTGGTCATGCCATGCTCTCCTGGACGGGGATGATCAGCCGGGTCATCGCTTCTTCTCGCGGTGCCGCTGCCGGCCCGACGAGACAGGCCTCACGTACGGGCGCTTGCGGGCGCGGTCCGCACTCGTGGACGGCGGCGGAGAGCGCGCGGTAGGCCGGCGGCTGGGCGAAGGTCAGGGCATCACGTGCCTGTTCAGGCGCGTGACAGCGGTAGCCGGAGCCGGCGTCCACACGAGCTGGAGCCGACAGCCCCGTCTCGTCGTGGTGCGGTAGCCGCTTGGCGCCGAGTCGGCACAGGCGGGCGGAGCGCCCGATGGTGAGAAGTCCGTCTTGCACGCCATCATGATGGACTCTCCCACGGGGGGAGAGTCCACCGCTGTGCCCATTGGCCCCAAGGTCGCCCTGCTCCTCTTCGCCGTCGTCATCGTTCGGGGCGTCCGGATGTGGAGCTGGGCGACCGCGCCGGAGCTGTGCGGCTGCTTGCTCACCTTCATGGGCCAAGGACATCAGCCCCGCGGCGCATACATGATCGTCAAGACTCCGGCCAGGCAGATCAGCGCCCCGAGCACGTCCCAGCGATCGGGCCGGAAGCCGTCGGCGACCATGCCCCACACCAGGGAGCCGGCCACGAACACACCGCCGTAAGCGGCCAGCACGCGGCCGAAGTTCGGGTCGCTCTGGAAGGTCGCGACGAACCCGTACAGGCCCAACGCGATCACGCCCCCGCCGATCCAGACCAGGCCGCGCTGCTCGCGCACGCCTTGCCAGACCAGCCAGGCGCCACCGATCTCGAACAGCGCGGCCAGGGCGAACAACAGCAGAGAGCGGACGATCGTCATGGCCGTTATTGCACCAGGCCGGACGGGAGCACACGACACCCGGGCCGCCGGCCGGTACTGGTCGGCGTCCGCCGCCGCGTCGGCAGGCCTGACCGCGTGCGGCAGCAGCCCTGCTGCGGCGCCGCCGGCGCCCCCACCACCACGCGGCACCGGCTCGCCGTCGACGTCATCCTTCTCGGCGGCAACCGCTGTTCCCGCCCCCCTCAGCCCCCCGGGGCGGGTCAGGAGCCGGCCCCGTCCAGCGCGTCGATCTCGTCGAGGATCGCCCGCTTGCCCGCCGGGTCCAGGCAGGAGGCGTTGACGGCGTTGCGGGCCAGCGCCGCCAGTGCCCGCCGGTCCAGGCCGAAGACCTCGGCGGCGACCCGGTACTCGTCGCTCAGGGTGGTGGCGAACATGGGCGGGTCGTCGCTGTTCAGGGTGACGTACAGGCCCTCCTCCAGCATGCGCGGCAGGGGATGGTCCTTGATGTGGGCGACCTGGCCGGTGCAGACGTTGGAGGTGGGGCAGACCTCCAGGGGGATCTGGGTGTCGCGGAGGTGGGCGACCAGGCGGGGGTCGTCCAGGCAGGCGATGCCGTGGCCGATCCGCTCGGCGCCCAGCCCGTCGAGGACCTCCCAGATGGTCTCCGGGCCGGTCATCTCCCCCGCGTGCGGGAGGCTGCGCAGCCCGGCGGCGGTGGCGGCGCGGAAGGCGTCTCTGAAGGCGTCCCGGTACGGCGGGCGCTTCTGCTCGATACCGGCCAGGCCAAAACCTACCAATTCCCGGGGAGGTTCCTGGAGGGCATGGTCCAGTGTCACCCGGGCGGCCTCGGCCCCGTACTCGCCGGGGATGTCGAAGATGTAGCCGACCCGGACGCCGTGTTCGGCGGCCGCGCGCCGGGCGGCCAGGTCGAGCGCCTCGGTGACCGCGCGCATGGGCATGCCCACCACGTGGTGGGCGTAGGGAGTGACGGTCAGCTCGACGTAGCGCGCGTTCTGCGCCGCCAGGTCCCCGGCCAGGCCGACCACCAGCGTCTCGACGTCCTCGGGCTCGCGGACCAGGGCGTTGACCGCCCCGTAGACCTCGGCGAAGTGCGGGAAGTCGCGGAAGGCGTAGAAGTCGCGCAGCTCCTCCTCCACGGTGGGCACCCGGCTGCCGGGGTGACGCCGGGACAGCTCCAGGACGGTGGGGACGGAGGCGGAGCCGATCAGGTGGACGTGGAGCTCGACCTTGGGGAGCAGGTCGATGAAGGCGTCGATCATCATGGGGCGACCCTACGCACGCCATGTCGGCACGCGGTAGAGATAGCGCCTTAATCTCACACAAAAATGTAAGACTATGGCGTCTTGCCTGGACAGCCCGGTCCGGACCGGCGAGCGCCGAGGAATCGGGCGGACCGGCGGGCACCCCGCCGGCGGGCGGAGCGGGATTCCGCACCGGGACGCCCCTCCCTTCACGGGAAACCTGGCGCATAGTGGGTGCTAGGAATCCGGCACCCCCACGGAGGCCACTCGTGTTCGAGCGCTTCACAGACCGTGCCCGCCGTGTCGTGGTCCTGGCCCAGGAGGAGGCCCGGCGGCTCGGCCACGACCACATCGGCACCGAGCACATCCTGCTCGGCCTGCTCGGGGAGGACGGCGCCGCCGACCGCGCGCTGCGGGCCGTCGGCATCAGCCGCGAGCAGGTCCGCGACGAGATCGAGGAGATCATCGGCCGAGGCGCCGACGCTCCGCCCGGCCACATCCCGTTCACCCCGCGGGCCAAGAAGGTGCTGGAGCTGTCCCTGCGGGAGGCCCTCGACCTGCACCACGGCCACATCGGCACCGAGCACATCCTGCTCGGCCTGATCCGCGAGGGCGAGGGCGTCGCGGCCCAGGTCCTCACCGGGCGGGGCGCCCGGCTGGAGGCCGTACGCGCCCAGGTGCTCACGCTCATCGGGCGGGGCGGCCCCGGCCGCCCGCCGGTCGCCGAGGAGGGCTTTCACGGCGACCGGCGGGCGGCCGACGCGCGGCTGGAGCGGATCCAGGAGAGCCTGGACCGCATCGAGCGCCGCCTGGACGCCATGGGAGCGCCCGCGGACCCGGGCCCGCGGGACGACGGCTAGCGTCCGCCCGGTCCGGGGCCCCTGAGCGATCCCGGACCGGGCGGACCTGTGACGGGTTCAGCTCGGGGATGCCGTCGCCATCACGCCCACGGCCAGCCTGGCTTCCACCACGCCGGGGTCCTCGGTGTGGCCCAGGGTCGCGCCCAGCGAGACCAGGAGCCTGCGCATGCGCGCGTTGTCCGACAGCAGGGTGGCCCTGACCTCGGCGAAACCCAGGTCACGGGCCTCAGCGACGATCATCCTGGCCAGCGCCGAGCCCAGGCCCCTGCCCTGCCAGCGGTCCTCGACCAGGAAGGCCATCTCGGCGATGCCGGGGTCGGGGGTGAACATCAGGTTGGCCAGCGCGATGACCTGGCCGTCGTGCCCGGCGACAAGGGAGTGGCCGCGGGTGCGGTCGCAGAGCCGGTCGAAGACGCGGGGCGGCAGCACGGGCATCGAGGTGAAGTAGCGGAACCGGCGCGCCTCGGGCGAGCAGCGGTCGTGCAGGTCGCGGACCGCCTCGCGGTAGAGCCGCGTCAGCGGGCGGATCTGCGTCCGGGTGCCGTCGGACAGCTTGACGGCCCGCTCGGTGCCCGCCGGCCGGTGGGGCGGGGGCTGCGCCAGCCGTACGAAGGCGGCGGCCCGGGCGGCCTCGGTCAGCGTGAAGGGCAGCTCCGCCCGGCGCAGCCGGATGGCGCGGCGCGGGGCCACCGGCACGGTCAGCAGCGTCGGGTCCGGCAGGTCGCTCATGTCCGCACCGTAGACCCACCGGGAGTCGTCGGCGCGCAGCAGCTCTCCCAGCAGCTCGGGCAGGCGCCAGGGCATCGCGCGCAGGCGGGAGGCGAGCAGGAGCGCGCGGGTGGGCTCGTCGGTGAGCTGGTGGGCGGTCGCGGCGACGACCTTGACCTGCCGGCCGCCGGCCGCCTCCAGCGCCTCGCGCACGGCCTCGGGCCCGGCGGGGATCTCGGCCACGAACTCGTCCACGGTGCCGTCCGCGTCGGACTGGACGCTCAGGCCCAGGATGTTGCCCCCCTTCTCGGCGAGTGCGGCGGCCAGTGACGCCAACCGTCCCGGACGCTCGTCAACCGTCGTACGTATCCTCAGAAACCCCATCGGAACGCTCCCTCCGTCAGGCACAGCCTGCCGGAGTCCTGTTACAGACCTGCTACACATGAGTGAGCCCGCCGTTACGTCAGAGATGATCACCCATGACGCGGTTCTACAACGGTTTCCGTCGGATGCTGCGTCGTAATTGACGGATATAGCAGGATATGTGGCCATGAGCACGCGTGTTCCCCGGTCTGGGGATTTTGTCAATGGAGATGTCTCCTTCTGGTACCGCTCCCTCGGCATCCCCACGGCCGGCGCTCCCCTCGACGGCGACCGCGACGCGGACGTGGTGATCGTCGGCGCCGGCTACACCGGCCTGTGGACCGCCTACTACCTGAAGAAGGCCAGCCCGAGCCTGCGGGTCTTGGTGCTGGAGAAGGAGTTCGCCGGGTACGGCGCGTCCGGGCGCAACGGCGGCTGGCTGGTGGGCGAGCTCGCGGGCACCCCGGAACGTTACGCCCGCACGCACGGCACGGACGCGGCCAAGCGGCTCCAGCGGGTGATGTTCGAGGCGATCGACGAGGTCATCGCGGTCGCCAAGGACGAGAACATCGACGCCGACATCGTCAAGGGCGGCGTCACCACGGTCGCCACCAACGCCGCCCAGGACCGGCGGCTGCGCCGGCTGCTCGCCCACGAGCGCCACTGGGGCTGGACCGAGGAGGACGTCCGGCTGCTGGACCCGGCCGAGCGGGAGAGCCGCCTGCGGGTCGACGGCGCGGTCAGCGCGATCTGGAGCCCGCACTGCGCCCGGATCCAGCCCGCCAAACTGGCCCGCGGCCTGGCCCGGGCCGTGCGCGACCTGGGGGTGGAGATCTTCGAGCGCACCCCGGTCACCGAGATCGCCCCGCGCGAGGCCCGCACGCCGTACGGCACGGTCCGCGCCGACCACGTCATCCGCGCGACCGAGGGGTTCACCGCCGAGCTGAAGCAGTATCACCGGACCTGGCTGCCGATGAACAGCTCGATGATCGTCACCGAGCCGCTGGGCGAGCTGTGGGACGCGATCGGCTGGGAGGGCTGCGAGCTGCTCGGCGACATGGCGCACTACTACATGTACGCCCAGCGCACCGCCGACGGCCGGATCGCCTTCGGCGGGCGCGGCAAGCCCTACCTGTACGGCTCCCGCGTGGACGACCGGGGCCACACCCACGAGTGGACCGTCGAGGCGCTGTGGGAGCTGCTGACCGGTATGTTCCCCGCGGTGAGGGCCTCCAAGGTCGCGCACGCCTGGTCCGGGGTGCTGGGCGTGCCGCGCGACTGGTGCGCCACCGTGCACCTCGACCGGGCCACCGGCATCGGCTGGGCGGGCGGCTACACCGGCCACGGGGTAACCACCGCCAACCTGGCCGGCCGCACCCTGCGCGACCTGATCCTGCGCGAGGACACGGAGCTGACCGCGCTGCCCTGGGTGGACCGCAAGGTGCGAGGCTGGGAGGTGGAACCACTGCGGTGGATCGGCGTGCACGCCATGTACGACCTGTACCGGCGGGCCGACGCGAGGGAGAAGGCCGGGCTCGGCCGGACCTCCGTCCTGGCGAGCGTCGCCGACTCCATCACCGGACGTTAAGGAGAGTCATGATCTATCTGCCCGACGCCTTTCCCCGCGTCTCGACGGTGACCGAGTGAGCGACATCCTGTTCCGCGGCGGACGGGCCTTCCTGGCCGCCGACGCCTTCGCCGAGGCGGTGCTGGTCCGCGACGGCCGGATCGCCGCGGTGGGCACGGAGGCCGACGTCGTACGGCGGGCGGCCCCCGGCCACGAGACCGTCGACCTCGGCGGCGGCCTGCTGACCCCCGGCTTCACCGACTCCCACATGCACCCGGTCCAGGCCGGGCTGGAGCGGGCCAAGTGCGACCTGGCCGAGGTCTACGGCCTTCCGGAGTATCTGGAGCGGATCGCCGCCTACGCCGGGGCCAACCCCGGCCACGAGTGGATCGACGGCGGCGGCTGGGACATGGCCGCCTTCCCGGGCGGCCTGCCGCACCGCTCCCAGCTCGACTCCGTCGACCGCCCGGTCTATCTGATCCAGCGCGACCACCACGCCGCCTGGGTCAACACCCGGGCGCTGGAGCTGGCCGGGATCACCCGCGACACCCCCGACCCTGCCGACGGCCGGATCGAGCGCGACGCGGACGGCACGCCGAGCGGCGTGCTGCACGAGGGCGCGATGGACCTGGTGGGCCTGCTCACCCCGCGCCCCACGGCGCGGGACCTGTCCGAGGCGCTGCTCTCGGCCCAGGCCCATCTGTTCTCCCAGGGCATCACCGGCTGGCAGGACGCCATCGTCGGCTCCTACGCGGGCTCCGACGACCAGCTGCCCACCTACATCGCGGCGGCGGCCTCCGGGCGGTTGAAGGCCCGCGTCGTGGGCGCGCTCTGGTGGGACCGCACGCGCGGCGCCGAGCAGATCCCCGAGCTCATCGAGCGCCGCCGGTCGGCCGAGGGCCTCGAACGCTTCCGCGCCACCTCGGTGAAGATCATGCAGGACGGGATCACCGAGAACTTCACCGCCGCGGTGATCGAGCCCTACTGCCGCTGCGGCGGCACCGGGCTGTCGTACGTGGACCCCGCGCTGCTGAAGGACTACGTCGCCGAGCTGGACCGGCACGGCTTCCAGGTGCACTTCCACGCGATCGGCGAGCGCGCCGTCCGCGAGGCGCTGGACAGCTTCGAGGGGACCGACCCGGCCAACCGGCACCACATCGCGCACCTGCAGATCATCGAGCCGTCCGACGTGCCGCGCTTCGCCGCCCTCGGCGTGACGGCCAACCTGCAGCCGCTGTGGGCCACCCACCACGCCCAGATGGACGAGCTGACGATCCCGTTCCTGGGCGACGAGCGCTCGGCCTGGCAGTATCCGTTCGCCGACCTGCTGAAGGCGGGCACCCGGTTCTGCGCGGGCAGCGACTGGCCGGTCTCCAACGCCGACCCGATCCAGGGGATGCACGTGGCGGTCAACCGCACCGAGCCGGGCAGCTCGGTGCACGCCGACTATCCGACGGCGCAGACGCCGTTCCTGCCCGGCCAGAGCCTGGACCTGGCCACCGCGCTGACCGCCTACACCGCTGGCTCGGCCTGGATCAACCACGACGACGACGCCGGGACGATCACCCCGGGCAACCGCGCCGACCTGGTGGTGCTGGACCGCGACCCGTTCACCGAACCGGCCGCCGACATCTGGCGGACCGAGGTGGCGATGACCTTCGTCGGCGGCGAGCAGGTCTACCGGCGCTGATCTACCGCTCCCGGTGAGCCCCCGTGCGCTCCGCCACCCGCCCGCCGGCGGCCGGGCGCACGGGGACGTCCCCGAGCGGGCGGGGAGAACGACTTTGATCATCGCCTGGAATGGGCGATAGTCACCCCGTGACGCAGACAGAGGGAAACGGCCACCGTACCGCCCGCCCGCTCTGGCGCGACCGCGACTTCGGCGTCTTCTGGGCCTCCCAGACGCTCTCCGTCGCGGGAGACTCCTTCGCCTACATCGCCATCCCGCTGCTGGTGCTGCACGTGACCGGGTCGGTCGCGCAGATGGGCCTGCTGACGGGCGTCGCGGGCGCGGCGTCGGTCTGCGCCGGGATCTTCGCGGGGGTCCTGGTGGACCGGCTCGACCGGCGGGCCTTGATGATCTTCTGTGATCTCACCCGGACCGTGCTGTACGGGCTCGTCCCGCTGGTCTGGGCGTTCGGCCCGCAGGTCTGGCTGCTGTACGTGGTGCTGCCGGTGGCCGAGGCCGTCGGGATGGTCTTCCAGGTCACCTACGTGACCGCGGTGCGCAACCTCGTCCCCGGCGAGCGCATCACCGAGGCCAACGGCCGG
This sequence comes from Streptosporangium brasiliense, assembly GCF_030811595.1. Taxonomy (NCBI): domain Bacteria; kingdom Bacillati; phylum Actinomycetota; class Actinomycetes; order Streptosporangiales; family Streptosporangiaceae; genus Streptosporangium; species Streptosporangium brasiliense. Next base: position 5,314,129 of record NZ_JAUSRB010000002.1, on the reverse strand, counting down.
CTCTACGCGACCTCCGCCGCGGCCGGGATCGGCGGTCCCCTCCTCGCCGGCGTGGTCTCGGGACAGTACGGCCCGACCGCGGCGATCGCCATCAACGCGGCGAGCTTCGCGGTGTCGGCGGTGGGCATCTATTCCCTCCGGTTCTCCCGGGACGGGGACGCCGCGCCCGCGCCGCCGCGCCGGCGGCCCTGGCTGGAACTGCTGGCCGGGGTCCGCTTCCTCTGGGGCCACCCGGTGCTGCGCGCCCTGACCGTCCTGCTGTCCTTCTTCATCTTCCTGACGCTCGGCCTGACCGACGTCCTGATCTATCACCTCAAGCACGATCTCGGCCAGTCCGACGGCACCGTCGGCACGGTCCTCGCGGTCGCGGCGGTGGGCACGGTCGCCGGTTCGCTGATCGTGGCGCCCATCCGCCGCAGGCTGGGTTTCGGCACGTCGTGGATCGGCGCCCTGGCGGTGTCGGGGCTCGCCGTGGCGGCCGTCGGCGCCTCCCGCAGCGTCCCGGTGATCGCCACTCTGGTGGCCGTCTACCTCGGCGGCGTCAGCGTGGCCGGGATCTGCTCGATGTCACTGCGGCAGCAGGTCACCCCGGACCACCTGCTGGGCCGCGTCACCTCGGCGTTCTGGACCATCCACTTCTCCCTGGGCCCGGTGGGCGCGGCCGTCCTCACCTGGGGGGTGAGCCGCTACGGAGCCACCACGATCTACCCGCTCGCCGGCGTCGGCTGCCTGCTGATCGCGGTGGTCGCCCTGTTCACCCCCATCCGCCGCCCCGACCCCGAGCACACGGGACACGCCGTCCCCTGACGCGCCCGCTTCGGCGCCCCCGGGCGGGGTAGGCACCGAAGATGGGGGACATCGTCATCAGCCGGGTATACGACGCCGAGCCCGCCGAGGGGGCGGTGTTCCTCGTCGACGGGATGTGGCCGCGCGGCGTCCGCAAGGAGGATCTCAAGCTCGACGGGTGGGTCCGCGACCTCGCCCCCTCCGCCGAGCTGCGCCGCTGGTTCGGGCACCGACCGGAGCGCTTCGAGGAGTTCCGCCTCCGTTACCGGCAGGAGCTGGACCACGCCCCGGACGCCGTGCGCCCGCTGCTGGAGGCCGCCCGCCGGGGGCCGCTCACGCTCGTCTACGCGGCGAAGGACACCGAGCACAACAACGCCGTGGTGCTGCGGGACTACCTGCGGGACCGGCTCGCGGCGCCCGCCTAAGGAGGGCACGGCGAGCCGGGGACCGCACGGAGCGGGGACGGTTCATCAGAAACCGCCGGCGCCCGCCTCCTGGAGGATCAGCTGGGCCAGGGCGGCGGCGGCGTCGAGACGGCCGAGCGACCTGGCGGCCTTGGCCATGGTGACGCGGGCCTGCGGGTCGGCCAGCAGGGCGTCGAGCTCGGCGAGGAGTTGGCCGGCGTCGGGACCGGTCTCCAGCAGCGCCCGGGCCGCCCCCGCCTCGGCCAGGTAGCGGGCGTTCTGACGCTGCTCGTCCCCCGCCGACGGGACCAGGGGGATCAGCACGGACGGCTTGCCGACGGCGGTCAGCTCGGCGATGGTGCCCGCGCCGCTGCGGGAGACCACGATGTCGGCGGCGGCGTACACGTGGGCCAGTTCGTCGCCGACGTAGGGCACCGGCTGGTAGCGCCCGGCGAGCTCGGCGGGCAGGCCGGCCGCGGTCCGCGTGAACTGGTCGATCCAGCCGGGACCGCACTGGTGGAGCACCTGCGCCCGGGTGAGCAGCGCGGGCAGGACCGCCTCGACCATGGTGTTGATCTGCCGGCTCCCCTGGGCGCCGCCGGTGACGTAGACGAGGGGCAGCTCGGGTGAGAAGCGGAAGTGCCACCGGCCGGAGGGGGCGTTGCCGTTCAGCAGGTGGGGCCGGACGGGGTTGCCGGTGACCACGGCCCGCTCGCGCGCCGGGGCGGGCAGGTGCTCGACCGACGACGGGTGGGTGAGCGCGATCCGGGTGGCGAACCGCGCCAGGATGCGGTTGGCCAGGCCGAGCGCGGTGATCTGCTCGTGCATCACCAGCGGGCGGCCGAGCATCCGGGAGGCGACCCCCAGCGGCACGCACACATACCCTCCGGTGGACAGCACCACGTCGGGGCGGTAGCGGGCGGCGACGCCGAACGCCTGCATGACCCCGACCGGGATCCGGAACATGTCGGCGAGGTTGGTGAGCAGCTCGCGCGGGCTGGGCGAGCGCCGCAACTTGCCCGCCTTGATCGCCTGGAACGGGATGCCGTGCTCGACGGCGATGCGGGCCTCCAGGCCGGTGGCGGTGCCCACCCAGAGCACGTCGAGATCGAGCCCGCGGGCGGCGGCCTGCTCGCGGACGGCCGCGACGGTGGTCAGCGCGGGATAGGTGTGCCCGCCGGTCCCCCCTCCCGTGACGAGCATCCGCAGGGGGCGGTGGTCTCCGGCGTTCATGCGTGCGTGTCCTTCCAGGATTGCGATCATCCGTGCGACGTGGCCGCGCCGAAACCTCGACGGCCCCGGGCACGCTACCCGGAGTCGCGGGAAGATCCAATTTCCGGCGGACGGCGGGGGCGCGGAGCGCTGGACGACCGGCCCGCCCGGACCGCCGGCGCCGGTCTCCCGCCGCACCGCCGGCGGCGCCGAGACGACCGGTGTCGGAGTCTCGGGGCGGACGGGTCCGTCCAGCCTACCCGGTGTGCGGCCGTCGCCTGGATGAGTGGCCCCGCCGCCCCGCCGGGCCGCCTTCGGTGTCCGCGACTCCCGGATCTCCGGCCCGGGGCGCCGGGCGCCGCCCGGAGGCCGGGCCGCGACCGGAGAGGCGGGTCCCTGGGCTCGGCGGCTCCGCCCCGCCGTACCACGCAGGCGGTGCGGCCGGACCGGGGCGGCGGGGCGGGCCTTTCTCAGTCCAGGTAGTCACGCAGAGGCTCCGACCTGGAGGGGTGGCGGAGTTTGGACATGGCCTTGGCCTCGATCTGGCGGATCCGCTCACGGCTGACACTGTGGGCCCTGCCGATCTCGTCCAGGGTCCGGGGCCTGCCGTCGGCCAGCCCGAACCGCATGGAGATCACGTCCGCCTCGCGCCCGGCCAACGTGCCGAGCAGGGCGCGCACCTGCTCCTGGAGCAGGGTGAAGGCGGCCGCCGCCTCCGGGGTGACGGCCCCGGCGTCCTCGATCAGGTCGCCGAGCTCGCCGTCGCCCTCGTCGCCGAACGGCGTGTGCAGGGAGATCGGCTCGCGGCCGTACTCCTGGATCTCGGCGACCTTCTCCGGAGTCAGGCCGAGCTCGGCCGCCAGCTCCTCCGCGGCCGGCTCGCGGCCCAGGTCGCGCAGGAGCCGCTGCCGCGCCCGAGCCACCTTGTTGATCATTTCGACCATGTGGACCGGGACGCGGATGGTCCGCGCCTGGTCGGCCATGGCCCGGGTGATCGCCTGCTTGATCCACCAGGTGGCATAGGTGGAGAACTTGAACCCCAGCCTGTGGTCGAACTTCTCCACCGTGCGGATCAGGCCCAGGTTGCCCTCCTGGATCAGGTCGAGCAAGGGCATCCCGCGTCCGGCGTAGCGTTTGGCGATCGAGACCACCAGCCGCAGGTTGGCCTCCAGGAAGCGGTCCTTGGCGCGGCGGCCGTCCTCGGCGATGTGTTCCAGCTCGGCCCTCAGACCCGCGGGGAGCCGCCCGGCGTCGAGGCGCTCCTGGGCGAACAGGCCCGCCTCGACGCGCCGGGCCAGCTCGACCTCCTGCTCGGCGGAGAGCAGCGGGACCGTGCCGATCTGCTTGAGGTAGGCGCGGACCGGGTCGGCGGCGGCGCCCGCGCCGGTGGCCGTGGTGGCCGGAACTCCGTCGTCGGACCGGGTGAGGGTGGAGCTGAGGGACAAAGCGGATACCTCTCCGTGCGGGAGCGAGGGGACGGGGGTTTGGCTCAGTAGGTGCGCCGCGTCTGCTGGAGGGGGCGGCGGGAGGGGACCGTCCTGCCGGTGGAGCGCGCGCCGTCGCGCTCGCGACGGCGCGGCCGGTACGGCCCGGGCCCCTGGGCCACCGGACCACGGGCAGCCCCGATATCGAGGCCGTCGAGCTTGACCGTGGCGGCACCGGCGGCCGGGGAGTGGGAGGGGGCGAGCGGCTGGATGTTCACACGTTCTCCGTCCGTAAATCTTGGAACGGACATAAATTTAGGTCCAACCAAGACGGATGTCAACATAAAATCAGGTCCGACCTAAAAAAATGTCGGACCTATGAGAGGGTGGGGGCATGAGCACAGAGACACTGGGTCTGCGGGAGCTGAAGAAGCGCGAGACCCGCCAGGCCATCTCGGACCAGGCCACGCGGCTCTTCATCGAGCGCGGGTTCGACAGGACGACCATCGCCGACGTCGCGGCGGCGGCCAGGGTGGCCAAGATGACCGTGACCAACTACTTCCCGCGCAAGGAGGATCTGGCCCTCGACCACTACGAGGAGTTCGTCGCCGGTCCCGCCCGTACGGTCGCGAGCCGAGAGCCCGGCCAGTCGGCCCTCGCCGCGCTCGCCGGGGCGTTCCTCGCGGCGGTGGAGCGTCACGACCCCGTCATCGGCTTCTCCGGCGTCCAGTTCGCCCGCATGATCGCCGACAGTCCGACCCTGGTGGCCCGCATCCGCGATCTGCACGACCAGCGCGAGGACGCGCTGGCCGAGATCCTGGCCGCCGAGACGGGGGCCGGGCCGCACGACATCACCCCGCGCGCGGTGGCCACCCAGCTCGGCGGCGCCCACCGCGTGCTCTTCACCGAGGTCCAGCGCCGCACCCTCGACGGCCTGAGCAACGAGGAGATCGCCACAGCCGTCGCCGGATCGGCCCGCCGTGTCTTCGAACTGCTGGAGCCCTCCGTCGGCGGCTACGCCGTACGGCAGGCGGCCGGCTGACCGGCCGGCACGCCGGCGCGGCTCCCCCGGCGAGAGGGGTGCCCGCCCCGCACGGCGACGTGTCCGTACGGCGGTCCACCCCACGCGGCGACGTGTCCCTGCGGCGGTCCGCCCCGCACCGCGACGTGTCCGTACGGCGGTCCGCCCCGCACGGCGACGTGTCCACGTGGCGGGCGGGCCCGCGACGCCCACGCGGACATGACGAAGGCCCCCGTGGAGAAGTTCCACGGGGGCCTTCGGCGGGCAGTGCCTAGTAGATCGGGCGCGAGGAGGAGCGCAGGCGCTCCAGGGCCTCGGCCAGGATCTGGGCGCCGTCCTTGTCGCTGCGACGCTCCTTCACATAGGCGAGGTGCGTCTTGTAAGGCTCGTTACGCGGCGGCGCGGGCGGGTTGGCCTCGTCCTGACCGGCCGGGAGACCACATCGGGGGCAGTCCCAGAACTCCGGCACGGCCGCGTCGCTGGCGAAGCTGGGACGCGTCTCATGCATGTTGGCGCACCAGAACGGGACCCTCACACGGGGAGCCGCCTCGCCCCGCTCCGCCTCCCCCATCGGGCCCGCGCCGACACGGCTGCCACGGATCGCGTTGCCACTACCCACGGATGAACTCCTCGCTCGATGGCCCCGCCGCTCGGTTGGATGCGGGGGGCTGAACCACTGTCACGCTTCACGAAAGCCAGGTCAGGGCTTTCAGGGGTCAGGGCTTAAGGAGCAGGCCCAGCGCGATGATGCAGACGAACCAGACCACCCCGGTGATGATGGTGAGGCGGTCAAGGTTGCGCTCCACGACCGAGGAGCCTCCGAACGACGACGAGAACCCGCCACCGAACAGATCCGACAGGCCACCGCCCTTGCCCTTGTGAAGCAGCACAAGCAGTACCATCAGCATGCTCGCCAGAATGAGGGCGATGGAGATTCCGATTGTCACCGTTGACCTGTTCCCTGTTTACGCGCGGCCCCGCGTCCGGGGCGCGCCCCTTGTATGACGCCTGTGGCGTGACGATTCAAACTTGCTCTAAGAGGGTACGACGTGCTGTCAAGTCGTACCCTCCGAACAGCCTACTCAGACGGACATCTCGCCGAAGCGGCAGAGCTTGACGAACTCCCCCGGATCGAGGCTGGCACCGCCGACCAGGGCACCGTCGACATCGGGCTGGTCCATGATGCCGGCGATGTTGTCAGACTTGACCGAGCCACCGTAAAGGATACGGACCGCGGCGGCCACCTCACCGTCATACAGCTCGGCGAGTCGGGCACGCAGCGCCGAGCAGACCTCCTGCGCGTCGGCCGGGGTGGCCACCTCCCCGGTGCCGATCGCCCAGACCGGCTCGTAGGCCACCACGACGGACCGGGCCTGCTCGGCGGTGACCGTGCGCAGCGCCCCGTCGAGCTGCGAGACGCTGTGGGCCACCTGGCCGCCGGCCTGACGGACCGGCAGGCCCTCCCCCACGCACAGGATCGGCGTGAGCGAGTGCCGGTAGGCCGCCAGCACCTTGGCGTTGACCAGGTCGTCGTCCTCGTGGTGGTACTGGCGCCGCTCGGAGTGCCCGACCAGGACGAAGGTGCAGCCGAGCTTGGCGAGCATCGCCCCGGAGACGTCTCCGGTGTAGGCGCCGCCGTCGTGCCGCGACAGGTCCTGCCCGCCGTACACGATCCGCAGCTTGTCGCCGTCCACGAGCGTCTGCACGCTGCGCAGATCGGTGAACGGCGGCAGCAGCGCCACGTCGACCCTGTCGAAGTCCTTGTCGTTCAGTGCGAACGCCAGCTTCTGGGTGTGGGCGATGGCCTCCAGGTGGTTGAGGTTCATCTTCCAGTTACCGGCCATGAGCGGCCTGCGCGCCGTGGTCACCTGTCGCTCCTCGATCCTCGCTCGCTCGTCGGACGGCCCGCCCCTGCCGCCCCGGGACACCCCGGGACGGCACGGTGCTCGTTGCGTCGGTCCACTCCTAGGCCTCCAGCGCGACGAGTCCGGGCAGGGTCTTGCCTTCCAGGTATTCGAGGCTGGCACCGCCACCGGTGGAGATGTGCGAGAACCCGTCCTCGGGGAGGCCGAGCTTGCGCACGGCCGCGGCCGAGTCACCACCGCCGACGACGGTGAACGCCTCCGACCTGATCAACGCCTCGGCGACGGCCCGGGTTCCGCCGGAGAACGCCTCGAACTCGAAGACGCCCATCGGGCCGTTCCAGAACACGGTCGCGGCGTCGGCCAGCTTGGCCGCGAACAGCTCGCGGCTGCGCGGGCCGATGTCGAGCCCCTGCCGGTCGGCCGGGATCGCGGTGGCGTCGACCACCTCGTACTCGGCGTCCTCGGCGAAGTCCACGGCCGCCAGCACGTCGACCGGCAGGACGAGCTCCACGCCGCGCTTGGACGCCTCGTTGAGGAACTCGCGGACCTGGTCGAGCTGGTCCCGCTGGAGCAGCGACCGGCCCACCTCGTAGCCCTGGGCGGCCAGGAAGGTGTAGGCCATGCCACCGCCGATGATCAGCCTGTCGACCTTGGTGAGCAGGTTGCCGATGACCCCGAGCTTGTCGGAGACCTTGGCTCCGCCCAGCACCACGGCGTAGGGCCGGACCGGCTCGTCGGTCAGCTTCCTGAGCACCTCGACCTCGGCCACGACCAGCCTGCCCGCCGCGTGCGGCAGCAGCAGTGGGACGTCGTAGACGCTGGCGTGCTTGCGGTGCACGGCGCCGAAGCCGTCACCGACGTAGATCTCCGCCAGCGCGGCCAGCTTCTCGGCGAAGGCCGCCCGCTGTCCGTCGTCCTTGGACTCCTCGCCCGGCTCGAAGCGCAGGTTCTCCAGCAGGGCCACCTGGCCGTCCTGGAGCGCCGCCACGACGCTCTGCGCCGACTCCCCGACCACGTCGGTCGCGTGGGCGACCTCGGAGCCCAGCAGCTCACCCAGCCGCCTGGCCACCGGGGCCAGCGAGTATTTCGGGTCCGCCGTCCCCTTGGGGCGCCCCAGGTGGGCGCAGACGATCACGCGCGCGCCCTTGCCGGCGAGCTCCTGGATCGTCGGCACCGAGGCGCGGATGCGGCCGTCGTCGGTGATGACGTCCCCGTCGAGGGGGACGTTGAGGTCGGCGCGGACGAGGACGCGCCGACCCTTCACGTCGAACTCAGACAGGTCCTTCATCAGAGGCCGGTGCCGACCAGCTCGATGAGGTCGCCGAGGCGGTTGGAGTAGCCCCACTCGTTGTCGTACCAGCCGACGACCTTGACCTGGTTGCCGATCACCTTGGTCAGGCCCGCGTCGAAGATGCAGGAGGACGGGTCGGTGACGATGTCGGAGGAGACGATCGGGTCCTCGGTGTAGGTCAGGAAGCCCTTGAGGTCGCCCTCGGCGGCGGCCTTCATCGCGGCGTTGACCTCCTCGACGGTGGTCTCACGGCCGACCTCCACGGTCAGGTCGGTGGCCGAGCCGGTGGGGATCGGCACGCGCAGCGCGAACCCGTCGAGCTTGCCCTTGAGCTCGGGCAGCACCAGGCCGATCGCCTTGGCGGCGCCGGTCGAGGTGGGCACGATGTTCAGCGCGGCGGCGCGGGCGCGGCGCAGGTCGCTGTGCGGGCCGTCCTGCAGGTTCTGGTCCTGCGTGTAGGCGTGGATGGTGGTCATCAGACCCTTCTCGATGCCGAAGGTGTCGTTGAGGACCTTGGCCATCGGAGCCAGGCAGTTGGTGGTGCACGACGCGTTGGAGATGATCGTGTGGTTGGCCGGGTCGTACTTGTCGTGGTTGACGCCCATCACGATGGTGACGTCTTCGTTCTTGGCCGGGGCCGAGATGATGACCTTCTTGGCGCCGTTGTCGGCGTGCACCCGGGCCTTGTTGGCGTCGGTGAAGAAGCCGGTGGACTCCACCACGACGTCCACCCCGAGGTCGCCCCAGGGCAGCTTGGCGGGGTCGCGCTCGGCGAACGCCTTGATCGACTTGCCGTCGACGACGATCTCGTCGGCGGTGCTCCTCACCTCGTACGGCAGGCGGCCGAGGATGCTGTCGTACTTGAGCAGGTGGGCGAGCGTGGCGTTGTCGGTCAGGTCGTTGACCGCAACGATCTCGATGTCCTTGCCGCTGGCAGCGACCGCACGCCAGAAGTTGCGACCGATGCGGCCGAATCCGTTGACGCCTACGCGGATGGTCACGGTGCCGATCTCCTCGTACGTCGGTGCGCCGATCCACCGGACCGGCGACTTGGGGCGGGCTGAAACCTCAACCACGAACCCTATCGGACCCAAATTGGTGTAGACCACTGGTGGGGTGGGGTCCGTTCTCCGTTAACCCATGGGTAGGTATCGTGCCGTTCAAGTGAAGTGCCCGACTCGTCACTGTAAATACCCGTAATCCCCTCAGGACCAGCCATCATGCGGCTGATCCGCAGACCCGGGGACGGCCCCGTCCCGGTGCCGGGGCCGGGCCCGGCGGCCCCACCGCGCAGCCGGCCGGCCGGTGACGTCGTCTCCTCAGCGGCCCGAAGCCGACGGGGTGCTCGGCGCCTCCTCGGTGGCCCGGGGTCCACGGGGTGCTCGGCATCTGCCACCGCGGGCCGCGCCGGACAGGCGGCAGGCCACGCGGAAGGGGCCGGGCACCGGATGGCGGGGCCGGCTCCTTCCGTACGCCAAGGGGCGTCTACGGCGCCAGCATGTCCACCGTGAGGTTCGCCTCGGTGTTGGGGATGCCGATGTCCTGGGCGCGCTTGTCGGCCATGGCGAGCAGGCGCCGGATGCGGCCGGCGATGGCGTCCTTGGTCAGCGGCGGGTCGGCGAGCTGGCCGAGCTCCTCCAGGGAGGCCTGCTTGTGCTCGACCCGCAGGCGGCCGGCGATCACCAGGTGCTCCGGGGCCTCCTCGCCGAGGATCTCCAGGGCGCGCTGGACCCGGGCCCCGGCGGCGACCGCGGCACGGGCCGAGCGGCGCAGGTTGGCGTCGTCGAAGTTGGCCAGGCGGTTGGCCGTCGCCCGCACCTCGCGGCGCATCCGCCGCTCCTCCCAGGCCAGCACGCTGTCGTGGGCGCCCAGCCGGGTCAGCAGCGCGCTGATCGCGTCGCCGTCGCGGACCACGACCCGGTCCACGCCCCGGACCTCGCGGGCCTTGGCGTGGATCTTCAGCCGCCGGGCGGAGCCGACCAGCGCGAGCGCCGCCTCCGGCCCCGGGCAGGTGACCTCCAGCGACATGGAGCGGCCCGGCTCGGTCAGCGAGCCGTGCGCCAGGAAGGCCCCCCGCCAGGCGGCCTCGGCGTCACAGGTCGCCCCCGCGACGACCTGGCGCGGCAGGCCGCGGACCGGGCGGCCGTGGTTGTCGATCAACCCGGTCTGGCGGGCCAGGGCCTCCCCGTCGCGGTAGACCCGCACCACGTAACGTGAGCCCTTGCGCAGCCCCGCGGGGGCCAGGACGAGCACTTCCGCCTTGTGGCCGAACACCTCGCCGATGTCCTTGATGAGCCGCCTGGCCGTGACGTTGGTGTCGAGCTCCGCCTCGATCACGATCCGCCCGCCCACCAGGTGCAGTCCGCTCGCGAACCGCAGGAGCGTCGACACCTCGGCCTTACGGCAGCAAGGCTTCAGGACCGGCAGCCTGCTCAGCTCGTCCTTGACCACACCTGTCATCGCCATGTGCGTTCGTCCTCCCCCATACAGACCTCATGCGACCCGATAAAACCAGGCTCACAGAAGTTTCTCGCACTCCTGAGCACCGCTGACCAGGATCAACGCTTCTCACGGAAAATCTCGTCCAGGACGGAGGCAAGACGTTGCGCATCGTGCCGCGGCGAGCCGTCCTCGTCCGCCACGGCCGCCAGGACGAGCCGGCCGCCGAGCTCGGCGGCCGCCTTGGCCAGCTCCTCCCCGTCCTCGGCCACCCCGGTGTCGGCGAGCACCACGTCGACCTCCAGGGCGGGGGCGTGCTGGCGCAGCACCTCCAGGTGCTTCTGGGGGGAGAAACCGTCGGTCTCCCCCGGTTGCGGGGCGAGGTTCAGGGCGACCAGGCGGCGCGCCCGGGTGGAGTGCAGGGCCTGGGCCAGCTCGGGCACCTTGAGGTGGGGCAGCACGCTGGTGAACCACGAGCCGGGGCCGAAGACCACCCAGTCGGCGTCCAGGACCGCCTGGACCGCCTCAGGGCAGGCCGGCGGGTCCTCCGGGACCAGCGAGATGGCCTGGACCCGGCCGGGGGTGAGCGCGCAGGCCACCTGGCCGTGCACGGTGCTCACCTGACCGTCCAGCTCCACCTCCGCGGCGATGTCGAGCGGCACCGAGGACATGGGCAGCACCCGCCCGTGCGCGCCGAGCAGCCTGCCGACCCAGTCGAGGCCGGCGACCGTGTCTCCGAGCCTCTCCCACAGCGCCACGATCAGCAGGTTGCCGATCGCGTGACCGTGCAGTTCGCCCTCACTCCGGAAACGGTGCTGGACGACCTCGCTCCAGGTCCGCCCCCACTCGTCGTCACCGCAGAGCGCGGCCAGCGCCATCCGCAGGTCTCCCGGGGGCAGCACGCCGAGCTCCCGGCGGAGCCGGCCGCTCGACCCCCCGTCGTCGGCCACGGTGACCACCGCCGTCAGCCTGGAGGTGACCCTGCGCAGCGCCGACAGCGACGCGTACAGGCCATGCCCTCCACCCAGCGCGACGACCTTGAGACCTTCGATCACTCCCGGCCCACATCCCGATGACTTACCTGCACCTCCATGCCACCCCGGTCCCGCAGCCGGCCGCCGATCTGCTCGGCCATCGCGACACTGCGGTGCTTGCCGCCGGTGCAGCCGACGGCGAGCGTGGCATAGCTCTTGCCCTCGCGGGTGTAACCGGCCGCGATGATGCCGACCACCTCGTCGTAGGCGTCCAGGAGCTCCTTCGCCCCCGGCTGGTTGAGAACATACTCCCGGACGGGGGTGTCCAGCCCGTTCATCGGGCGCAGTTCCGGAACCCAGTGGGGATTGGGCAGGAAGCGGCAGTCGACGACCAGGTCGGCGTCGACGGGCAGGCCGTACTTGTAGCCGAAGGAGACGACGTTGACCCGCAGGCCGGGCCGGTCCTCGCCGCCGAAGAAGGCGACGATCTTGCCGCGGAGCTCGTGGACGTTGAGGTTGGAGGTGTCGATGACCAGGTCGGCGTTTGCCCGGACCTCGCGCAGGATGCCCCGCTCGCGGGCGATCCCGTCGACCAGCCGGCCCTCTCCCTGAAGCGGGTGCGGGCGGCGGACGTTCTCGAACCTGCGGACCAGCTCCTCGTCGCTGGCCTCCAGGAACACCACCCGGACGGCGACGCCGCGGCCGTCCAGCTCCTCGATGGCGGCGTTGAGGTCGGTGGTGAAGGCCAGGCTGCGCACGTCGACGACCGCGGCCACCTTGTCGGCGGCCAGCTTGACCCGCCCGGCCTCCTCCGCCATGGCGAACAGCAGGCCGGGCGGCAGGTTGTCGATGACGAACCAGCCGAGGTCCTCCAGGGCCTTGGCCGCGGTGCTCCGTCCCGCCCCCGACATACCGGTGACGATGACGAACGCCGGTTCTCTTCCGTTGTTCATGGGTTCTCCCCCTTCAAGGCCGACACGATCGTCTCGGCCGTGGCGGGGCCGATCCCGGGAATCTCGCAGATCTGGGCCGCGGTGGCCTCCCGCAGCCGTTTCACCGATCCGAAATGCTTGATCAGGGCCTGTCTGCGGGCCGGGCCGAGCCCGGGGACCTCGTCCAGGGCGCTTTCCTTGACGCTCTTCGACCGCTTCGAACGATGGTAGGCGATGGCGAATCTGTGGGCCTCGTCACGCACGCGCTGCAGGAGGTAAAGGGCCTCACTCGACCGGGGAAGGATCACCGGCAGGTCCTCACCCGGCAGCCAGACCTCCTCCAGCCGCTTGGCCAGCCCGCAGACCGCCACGTCGTCCACGCCCAGCTCGTCCAGCGCGCGCTGGGCCGCCGCCGCCTGGGCCGGGCCGCCGTCCACGACGACCAGGTTGGGCGGGTAGGCGAACTTGCGCGGCCGGCCGGTCTCCGGGTCGATGGGCGATCCGGCGCCGGGATCGAGGTCGGCGTCGGAGCCGAGGGCCGCGTCGGTCTCGGCGTCGAGCTCCCCGGTGGCCGAACGCTCCTCCAGATAGCGCTTGAACCGGCGTGAGATCACCTCGTGGATCGAGGCGACGTCGCCCTCGGTGGAGCGGACGGAGAACCTGCGGTATTCGCTCTTGCGGGCCAGGCCGTCCTCGAACACCACCATGGAGGCCACCACGTTGGTGCCCTGGGTGTGGGAGACGTCGTAGCACTCGATGCGTAGCGGCGCCTGGTCCAGGTCGAGCGCGTCGGCGACCTCCTGCAGCGCCCTGCTCCGGGTGGTCAGGTCGCTGGCCCGCTTGAGCTTGTGCTGCTTCAGAGCCTCCAGGGCGTTGCGCTCGACGGTCTCCATCAGCGCCTTCTTGTCCCCGCGCTGCGGGACGCGGATCTCCACCCGGGCCTTGCGGTGCTCGCCGAGCAGCTCGGTGACCGCCTCCACGTCAGGGGGGAGGGCGGGCACCAGCACCTCCCTGGGCAGCGCCTCGGGGGTCGCCTCGCCGTACATCTGCAGCAGGAACTGCTCGACCAGCTCGCCGGGCCCGGCCTCCTCGACCTTGTCGACCACCCAGCCGCGCTGCCCTCTGATGCGTCCGCCGCGGACGTAGAACACCTGCACCGCCGCCTCCAGCGGATCCTCCGCCAGTGCGATCACATCGCAGTCGGTGCCCTCCCCCAGCACCACGGCCTGCTTCTCCATCGCCCGCAGCAGCGCCTGGATGTCGTCGCGGAGCCGGGCGGCCCGCTCGTATTCCTGCTCGGCGGCCGCCTGACGCATCTCGCGCTCCAGCCGCTTGGTGAAGCGGCCGGTGTTGCCGGCCATGAAGTCGCAGAAGTCCTCGGCCAGCGTCCGGTGCTCCTCGGCGGTGACCCTGGCGACGCAGGGCGCCGAGCACTTGTCGATGTAGCCCAGCAGGCAGGGCCGGCCGATCTGCCCGGCGCGCCGGAACACCCCCGCCGAGCAGCTCCTGATCGGGAACACCCGCAGCAGCAGGTCGACCGTCTCCCGGATCGCCCAGGCGTGGGAGTAGGGCCCGAAGTAACGGGTGCCCTTGCGCTTGGCCCCGCGCATCACCTGGACCCGGGGGAACTCCTCGCCCATGGTGACCGCGAGGTAGGGATAGGACTTGTCGTCGCGGTATTTGACGTTGAACCGCGGGTCGTACTCCTTGATCCAGGAGTATTCGAGCTGGAGCGCCTCGACCTCGGTGCCGACGACCGTCCAGTCGACGTCGACGGCGGTCGTGAGCATGGTCTGGGTGCGCGGATGGAGCCCGGCGAAGTCGGCGAAGTAGGAGTTGAGCCGCTGGCGCAGGCTCTTGGCCTTGCCCACGTAGATGACCCGGCCGTCGGCGTCCCTGAACCGGTAGACGCCGGGGGATTCGGGGATCGACCCCGGACTCGGCCGGAAACTCGCCGGACCAACCACAGATCTCGCCACACCGGAAGCCTATCGGCCTTCACCGACAGGATCCCTTCTCCGGAACCCCTACCCGCCCCCGCTTCGCGGGGTGTCCGCGGCGCCGGCGCCGCTCTCCCGGCGTCGGCGCCGGCGCCGCGGACCTCGCTCAGACGAGGGTGATGGAGTCGCCCTCGACCTTGATCGCCTTCTCTGCCAGCGGCTTCTTGGCCGGGCCGCCGGCGACGGAGCCGTCCTCGATCTTGAACTTGCTGCCGTGGCACGGGCAGTTGATCGTGCCGCCCGAGACGCTCTCGACGTCACACCCCTGGTGGGTGCAGACGGAGGTGAAGGCCTTGAACTGCCCGGCGGCGGGCTGGGTCACCACCACCTTCTGGTCCTTGAAGACCTTGCCGCCGCCCTGGGGGATGTCAGCGGCCTTGGCCAGCGCCCCCGCCCCCGCCTCCGCGCCGACCGGGGCCGCGCCCGCCTCGGAGGCCGCCGGCGACGCCGGCGACGCGCCGTCGGCGGCCGATCCGCCGTAACCCGCGCACGCGGTCAGCACCGCCGCCATCCCGGCGCCTCCCGCCCCCAGCATCACCGCGCGACGTGTCGTGTCAGTCATGAGTCACCCTCCAAGATCCTCGTCCTCGGGTACGGCCGGTCCCGATGCCGGTCCAGCATGCCGTACCCGGCGTCAGAGAACTGTGAAGGATTCCACTTTCGGCGCGTCCCGGGCCGGAGGGCTCAGACCATCACGATGCCGTCGCCGTCGACCTTCAGCGCGAACTCCACCAGCGGGGCCTCCGCCGGGCCCTTGAGGCACTTGCCGGAGTCGGCGGCGAACTCACTGCCGTGGCAGGGGCAGCGGATGACGCCGTCGGCCACCCGGCCGACCGCGCAGCCCTTGTGCGGGCAGCTCGCGGTGAACGCCTTGAACACCCCGGCGGTGGGCTGGGTGATCACGATCTTCCACTTGCTGATGACCTTGCCGCCGCCCACCGGTATCTCGGCGGTCTGGGCGATGACCTTCCCCTTGATGCCCGGCGGCACGATGCCCGGGCCGGGCCCGCCCGCGCTCGCGCCGCAACCGGTGAGCGCCGCCCCGCACGCCACGGCCGCCGTGGCGCCGATCACATGTCTGCGCGTGGGCATGGCGGAACCTTCACTGCTGCTCATCGTGGCCCTTCTCACAACGTCCCCCGCATACCGGGCTCCCGCCTCAAGGGTATTGAGGTGGGAGCCCGGTCCTCCATCCGGCCTCAGGTCCCGAGGATCTTGCGCAGGAAACGGCCGGTGTGGCTCTCGTCGACCAGGGCGACCTCCTCGGGCGTGCCGGTGGCGAGCACGGTGCCGCCCTTGGAGCCGCCCTCGGGCCCCATGTCGATCAGCCAGTCGGCGGTCTTGATCACGTCGAGGTTGTGCTCGATGACGATGACCGTGTTGCCGCCGTCCACCAGCTTGCCGAGCACGCCCAGCAGCCGCCGGATGTCCTCGAAGTGCAGGCCGGTGGTCGGCTCGTCCAGCACGTAGATCGTCCGGCCGGTGGAGCGGCGCTGCAGCTCGGAGGCGAGCTTGACGCGCTGGGCCTCACCGCCCGACAGGGTCGTGGCCGGCTGGCCCAGCCGGACGTAGCCCAGGCCGACGTCGTTCAGCGTCTGGAGGTAGCGCTTGATGGACGGGATCGCGTCGAAGAAGCCGAGGGCCTCCTCGATCGGCATGTCGAGCACCTCGGAGATCGTCTTGCCCTTGTAGTGGACCTCCAGCGTCTCCCGGTTGTATCGCGCCCCGTGACAGATCTCACACGGCACGTAGACGTCCGGCAGGAAGTTCATCTCGATCTTGATGGTGCCGTCGCCCGAGCAGGCCTCACAGCGGCCGCCCTTGACGTTGAAGCTGAACCGGCCCTTCTGGTAGCCGCGGACCTTGGCCTCGGTGGTCTGCGCGAACAGGTCGCGCACCTTGTCGAAGACGCCGGTGTAGGTCGCCGGGTTCGAGCGGGGGGTGCGGCCGATCGGCGACTGGTCCACGTGCACGACCTTGTCGACGAGGTCCATGCCGTTGACCCGCGAGTGACGGCCGGGGACGGTGCGCGCGCCGTTCAGCTCCTTGGCCAGGGCGTTGTAGAGGATGTCGTTGACCAGCGTGGACTTGCCCGACCCCGAGACGCCGGTGACCGCGGTGAACACCCCGAGGGGGAACTCCACGTCCACGCCCTTGAGGTTGTGCTCGCGGGCGCCCTTCACCGTGATCTGCCGCTTGCGGTCACGCTTGCGGCGCTTGGCGGGGATGGCGATGCTCCTGCGCCCGGACAGGTAGGCGCCGGTCATCGAGCCCTCGGAGGCCAGCAGGTCGGCGACCGTGCCGGAGACGACGACCTGGCCGCCGTGCTCACCGGCGCCGGGGCCGATGTCCACCACCCAGTCGGCGGCGGCGATGGTGTCCTCGTCGTGCTCGACCACGATGAGGGTGTTGCCCATGTCCCGCAGCCGGATCAGGGTCTCCAACAGCCGCTGGTTGTCACGCTGGTGCAGGCCGATGGACGGCTCGTCGAGCACGTAGAGCACCCCGACCAGGCCCGAGCCGATCTGGGTGGCCAGCCGGATGCGCTGGGCCTCGCCGCCGGCGAGGGTGCCCGAGGCGCGGTCCATGGTCAGGTAGTCGAGACCCACGTCCAGCAGGAAGCCCATCCGGGCGTTGATCTCCTTGACGACCCGCTCGGCGATCTGCATGTCCCGGTCGGACAGCCTGAGCCCGGCCAGGAACTTCGCGCAGTCGCCGATCGACATCGCCGAGACCTCGGCGATCGAGCGGTCCTCCACCGTGACGGCCAGCGAGACCGGCTTGAGCCTGGCCCCCTTGCAGGCCGGGCACGGGATCTCCCGCATGTAGCCTTCGTATTTCTCCCGCATGCCGTCGCTCTCGGCCTCGGCGTGGCGGCGCTGCACCCAGGGGATGGCCCCCTCGAAGGTGGTGTAGTAGGAGCGCTCGCGGCCGTAGCGGTTGCTGTAGCGGACGTGGACCTGCTCGTCGTAGCCGTGCAGCAGGGCGTTGTGCGCCTTCTTCGGCAGCTTCTCCCACGGGGTGGTGAGCTTGAAGCCCATCGCGAGGCCGAGCGCCTCGACGAGGCGGATGAAGTAGTCGCTGGTGTGCCCGCCGGCCCACGGGGAGATCGCGCCCTCGCCCAGGGTCTTGTCCGGGTCGGGCACGACCAGGTCGGGGTCGACCTCCATCCGCACCCCGAGACCGGTGCACTCGGGGCAGGCGCCGAAGGGCGAGTTGAAGGAGAACGAGCGGGGCTCCAACTCCTCGAACGACAGGTCGTCGTAGGGGCAGTAGAGGTGCTCGGAGTAGAAGCGCTCACGGTTGGGGTCGTCCTCGGGGAGGTCGACGAACTCCAGCGTGATCGTGCCCCCCGAGAGCTGCAGTGCGGTCTCCACGGAGCCGGTGAGGCGGCTGCGCGCGCTCTCCTTCACCGCCAGCCGGTCGACGATCACCTCGATGTCGTGCTTCTCCTGCTTCTTCAGCGTCGGCGGCTCGTCCAGCCGGACCACCGTGCCGTCGACACGGGCCCGGGCGAAGCCCTTGACCTGAAGCTGGCTGAAGAGCTCGGCGTATTCGCCCTTGCGTCCGCGGATCACCGGGGCGAGGACCTGGAAGCGGGTCCCCTCCTCGAGCTCCATCACGCGGTCGACGATCTGCTCCGGGCTCTGCCGGGCGATCGTCCGGCCGCACCGGGGGCAGTGCGGCTTGCCGATGCGCGCCCAGAGCAGCCGGAGGTAGTCGTAGACCTCGGTGATCGTGCCGACCGTCGAACGCGGGTTGCGGCTCGTCGACTTCTGGTCGATCGACACCGCGGGCGAGAGCCCCTCGATGAAGTCGACGTCGGGCTTGTCCATCTGCCCGAGGAACTGGCGGGCGTAGGCCGACAGTGATTCGACATAGCGACGCTGACCTTCGGCGAAGATGGTGTCGAAGGCCAGGCTGGACTTGCCCGAGCCGGACAGGCCAGTGAAAACGATCAGAGAGTCTCGCGGCAGGTCCAGCGAGACGTCCTTGAGGTTGTGTTCGCGTGCGCCACGCACGATGAGGCGGTCAGCCACAGCAATCCCGACGTCGTTGTAGAGGGTTAAGAGCGGTCGCGGGAAGACTAGCGAGGGGGCCCGACAATTTCGGGGCGGCGCCTGGGGGCCGAACTTCCCGGCCCTCTCCAGACTACGGTCTTCCCGTGAGCCTTACCGGTCACTTGATGCATCGACCACATGTTCCAACCGCGGCGACACGGTGTTTTATGCCCTGGCCCACCTCCCCACCCGGGTGATGGAGTGAGGAGATGGATGTCGTAGAAGCTTTCCAGGCCGAGCTGGCCGCCTCTACCGGCCGGCTGCTGGCCACCGCCGCGAGACTGTCCGACGCCGACGTCTCGGCCCCCTCCCGGCTGCCCGGCTGGACCCGCGGGCACGTGCTCGCCCATGTCGCCCGCAACGCCGACAGCCACGTCAACCTGATGACGTGGGCCAGGACCGGCGTCGAGACCCCGCAGTACCCCGATGCGGGGGCGCGCGACGCCGGGATCGAGGCGGGAGCCGCACGGCCGGCGAAGGAGCAGCTGGCCGACCTGGAGGAGAGCGCGGCACGGCTGGCCAGGGCGGCCGCCGCGGTGCCCGCCGAGGGGTGGGCGACGATGGTCGGCGGCGCCCACCCGCCCAGCCACCCGGCCTGGTACGTGCTGGTCCGCCGGCTGCGCGAGGTCGAGATGCACCACGTGGACCTGGGGGCGGGCTACGAGTGCGCCGACTGGCCGGAGGCCTTCGTCCGCAGGGAGTTGCACGACGCGATGGTCTCCTGGCCGCATGAGCTCGGCACGGTCAGCGAGATCGTCGTCGAGGAGGTCAAGGACGGCGAGGAGCATCACCAGGTCTGGCCGGGCCTCGGGACCGGGCCGGTGCTGCAGGGCGACGCCTGGGCCCTGCTGGGCTGGCTGACCGGCCGCTCGCCGGGGGCGGGGCTTAGGGTGATGCCCGAGGGGACCAGCGGCAACCGGCCCGCCGGTGCCGGGCGGCCGCCCGCGCCGCCGCCGTGGCCGACCACGTCCGCGCCTCCTCATCTGCCCGCTACCCCGCCCGAGGAGTATCCGTGACGTACACAGGTGACGTGCAGGTCGGCGGCCCGGCCGACGTGCGCGAACTGCCCGCCCTGACGATCTCCAAACTGGCCGTCGGCCCCTTCGACAACAACGCCTACCTGCTGCGGTGCAACAAGACCGGGGACGGTGTGCTCATCGACGCCGCCGCCGAGCCGGACCGCCTGCTGGAGCTCATCGGCGACCGGCCGATCAGCAAGATCGTCACCACCCACCAGCACGGCGACCACTGGCAGGCCCTGGAACAGGTCGCCGCGGCGACGGGCGCGGCGGTGGTCGCCCACCCGCTCGACGCCGCCGCGCTGCCGGTGCCGGTGGACCTGGAGGTCGGCCACGGCGACGGGGTCACCGTCGGGGTGGTCACGCTGGAGGTGATCCACCTGCGCGGGCACACGCCGGGCTCGATCGCCCTGCACCATCCCGGTCACCTGTTCACCGGCGACTCGCTGTTCCCCGGCGGCGTCGGCAACACCAACAAGGACCCGGAGCGCTTCACCCAGCTCTTCACGGACGTGTCGGAGCGCGTCTTCGACCGGCTGCCCGACGAGACCTGGGTCTATCCGGGTCACGGCAGGGACACCACGCTGGGCGCCGAGCGCCCCTCCCTGCCGCAGTGGCGCGAGCGCGGCTGGTAGCCCTCACCCGGCCCACCCGGCGCCCTCCGGGCGGACGGGCGGAGCCTCGCCGCGCCCCAGGGAACGCGACCGGTGGGCGGGCGGAGCCTCCGGCCGCGCCCCGGGAGGGAACACGACCGCCGGGCGGACGGGCCGGGCTTCTGGGGGAACGCGACCGGCGGACGGAGGGGCCTCGGGCCGCGCCCCCAGGAGGAACACGACCGCCGGGCGGACAGGCCGGGCCCCGGCGGGAACGCGGCCGGCGGGCACGGAGACCGGCGCACGGCGGTCCTGGCCCGCGCGCCGGTGCCCGGAGCCCTCAGGTGATGCTGGCCGACTCCTTGCGCTCCTTGCGCTTCTCCCGCTTGAACATCAGGATGCGCAGCGGGATGGCGGCCACGATGGCCACCTGCATGATGGCGCCGACCTTGATCAGGGTGTCACCGCCGGGCAGGCCCGCGGCCCAGATGGTCAGGCAGGCGACGTTGATCATCATCCAGGCGAGCACGACGGCCGCCAGGTTGCCCTTGGGCTTGGGATACTCGATCCGGCTCACCATAAGGTAGGCCACGCCGAAGATCGGCAGCAGGGTCACCAGCGACGGCGGGAACAGCAGCACGATCGAGACCACCGTCATGGCGCCCATCGGGATGGGCAGGCCCATGAAGTCGCCGCTCTTGGTCTTCACGCAGGCGAAACGGGCCAGCCTGATGACGCCGGCCAGCAGCACCGACGCCGCGGCGACCATCACCAGCGGGAACGGCACCCGCTGGGTGAAACCGCCCCAGATGACCACCATGAAGGCGGGGGCGAAGCCGAAACTGATCACATCGGCCAGGTTGTCCAGCTCGGCCCCCATGGCCGAGGCACGGAACTTGCGGGCCACCAGGCCGTCGAACAGGTCGCAGGTGGCGCCGATCAGCAGCAGCACCACCGCGGTGCCGAAGAACTGGGGGACGGCCGCGAACTTCCCGCCCGCCTGGAGCTGGTTGATCGCCGACCAGGCCAGCACGCAGACCGCGAGGAAGCCGCACAGCGCGTTGCCGAGGGAGAGGGAGTCAGCCGCCGAGAGCCGGAACGCCTTGCCGACGGGCCCCCGGGGCTCGTCGTCCGTCTCGTCCAGCGGCCAGCTCGCGTCAGCCGTGGTCAAGAGCTGTCACCCCCGCGACGGTCCGCTGGCCGACCGACACGGCGGGTGCGATTCCCTCGGGGAGATAGAGGTCCACGCGCGAGCCGAGCCGGATGAGCCCGATCCTGTCGCCCTTGGCCACCTTCGCCCCGGCCGCCAGGTAGGGGATGATGCGGCGCGCGACCGCACCGGCGATCTGGACCAGCTCGATGTCGCCGAGCGCGGTGTCCAGGTGCCATACGACCCGCTCGTTCTTGTCGCTGTCCTTGTTGAAGGCGGGCAGGAACCCGCCTGCCACGTGCTCCACCGAGGTGACCGTACCGGCCAGCGGCGCACGGTTGACGTGCACGTCGAGGGGGCTCATGAAGATGGCCACCCTCGTGCGGCCGTCCGGCCAGGGGTCGATGCTCTGCACCACGCCGTCGGCGGGCGACAGGATCCGCGCGGAGCCCGGCGTGCGCTCCGGATCGCGGAAGAACCAGAGCATGCCACCGGTGAGCGCGGCCAGAGGCGCCGCCGCGAGCGCCCAGCGCCGGTCACGGCGGCTGAGCAGCGAGGTCACTGCGGCGGCGGTCACGGTCGGGAGCAACCACGGGGAGACGCCACGTGCCAGCCGTATCCGGCCTGGCTGGTGGCTTGCTGAATCGTGGGACACGGGGAACCTTTTGTGATGTCTTGCGGCATTAGACCGGTATGTCTACCCGCCCTGGGGCAGGATGCTACCCATCTCTCAGCCCTTATACGGCGCAACTAGACAAGCAAAGCTCCTCACGCCCCGATCCGCTAGCCCTGCTTGCCACTCGCGGAGGTGGTGATTTCCTTGCTTTCGCGTCCGTCGCGACGGGCCTTGATCAGGCTGGCCACAGTGGTGATCACCATGGTGACGCCGATGACCGACAACGACAGCCAGATCGGCACCTCGGGTGCCCAGGACACGCCACTGGAGTGCAGCGCCTCGAGAATCAGCTTAACCCCGATAAAACCAAGGATGAACGCCAGACCGTAGCTCAGGTAGACCAGACGCTGCAGCAGACCGCCCAGCAGGAAGTAGAGCTGACGCAGCCCCATCAGGGCGAACGCGTTGGCGCTGAAGACGATGAAGGCGTCGGTGGTGAGGCCGAAGATCGCGGGAATCGAGTCGAGGGCGAACAGCAGGTCGGTGGTGCCGATGGCGACCATCACGATCAGCAGCGGGGTGACCATGCGCTTGCCGTCGACCTTGACGACGACCTTGGAGCCCACGTAGTCGTCGGTGTGCGGCAGCACCCGCCGCGCCCAGCGCAGGACCGCGTTCTCGTTGAAGTCGTCCTCGTCCTGACCGTGCTGACGGACGAGCTGCACCGCGGTGTAGATCAGGAACAGGCCGAAGACGTAGAACAGCCAGCTGAAGCTCGCCAGCGCGGCGGCGCCGACGGCGATGAAGACGCCACGCATGACCAGGGCCAGCAGGATGCCGACCAGCAGCACCTTGTGCTGGTGGATCTTGGGCACCGCGAAGCGGGTCATGATGATGTAGAAGACGAAGAGGTTGTCGACGCTCAGGCTGTATTCGGTGATGTAGCCCGCGAAGAACTGGCCCGCCGAGGTCGGCCCGGCGAAGATCCACAATGTGATGCCGAACAGGACGGCGAGCGTGACGTAGAAGCCGACCCAGAAACCCGCCTGCTTCATGGAGAACTCTCGGGGCTCGCCCCGGTCGACGATCCAGAGATCAACGGCGAGGACGACCAGCAGACCGCCGATGACGGCGATCCATGCCCAGAAAGGAACAGTCACGATAGATAACCCTCCGGCGGCGTGCACGACTGACTGCCGGAGGTCTCTCCCGCCCGCGGAAGTCTGGCGCGGACCGACAGCCCCGGGGGCCTCGTGGAGCGAGGCAGCACCGTGATGACGAGACTGTCACGAAGGGATACTCCCCCCCTAACCAAGCCAGTATAGGTGTGCGGCTTGGCAGCACCTAACCGAACAATCAGGCCCCGCCCGCTGTTCCCCGCCGCGGCAGGCCCCCGTAGACCGCCAGCACGGCCTCCAGCGCCTGCTCCTGTCCAGGTAGGCCGCCGCCCCTCTGCGCGGCCGCCGCGGCCAGGGCGGCGGCGAGATCGTCGTCGGCGAGCACTCTCTCCACCGCCGCGCGCATCGCGGCGACGTCTCCGTACGGCACCAGCAGCCCGGCCTCGCCCACCATCGGCGGGATGCCGCCCACCGCGGTGGCGATCACCGGCGTCCCGGCCCGCAGCGCCTCCTGCACGGTCAGCGGCTGTCCCTCCCACCGGCTGGGCACCAGCAGGGCCCGCGCGATCCCGAGCAGATCCCCGACGTCGCCCCGGTCGCCCAGCAGGCGCACCGGCAGGTTCTCCCGGTCGACGCGTTTCTGGAGCTCCTGGCGGAGCGGCCCCTCCCCCGCGACCAGGAACACCGCCCGCGGCGCGGACGCCCGGCCGGAGCCGAAGGCCGCCGCGACGTCGAGCAGGGTCTCCAGGCCCTTCTGCTGGGCGAGCCTGGCGACCGTCAGGAAGACGGGCCGCTCCCCCGTGCCGAGCTCGGCCCGTACTTCCTGCGGCCCGCGCCCGGAGGGGGGCAGCTCGGGCGCCGGGACGACGGCGGCCTCGACATGCCGGGCGCCCAGTCCGGCCATCCGCTCCCCCAGGTCGGGAGAGACCACCAGGATCCGGTCGGCGCGCCGGGCGACGATCCGCTCCAGGACCCCGTAGACCGCGCCGACCACGCCGCCCGCGGTGGCGGCGTTGTGCAGGGTCACCACCAGGCCGGTCCGGGTCCCGGCCAGCGCCAGCGCGGCCAGGGCCCCGGCCCGCAGCCCGTGGGCGTGCACGGCGTGCGCCCCGCGCAGCGCCCGCAGCGCCCGCGCCGCCCGCAGATCATGGAGCGGGCGGGGCCGGTCCGAGATCGGCACCGGTACGAACCGCGCCCCGGACCGGCCGAACCCGAAGGTCTCCTCGGTCTCCGGCGGCCCGGCCACGACCACCTGGTGCCCCCTGCGCACCAGCCCCTCGGCCAGCATCGCCACATGCCGTCCGACCCCGCCCGCGCTGGTCCCCAGCACCAGCGCCAGCCGTGCGCCCGAGTCAGTCATCGCCACCGGTCCTTCCTGCAATGGGCATCCGCCTGAAGCGGCCCAGCAGCATCCTGGCGTCCGGTCCGTCGACCACCGCGGCCACGGCCGCGAACGCCGCCGCGCCGACCACCGCCGCCCCGGCCCCGACCGCCACGCACATCCACCTCGACACGCCGGCGGCCGCCGTGACGACGGCCAGCCCGGCCCCGTAGGCAGCGGCCCCGCCGAGCACGGCGGCGAGCACGGCCCGCCACGTGCCGGCCAGCCCGCCGGCGCCTCTGGCCCGGAAGACCGCCAGCGCCAGCAGCACCCCGCCCACGGTCATGCCGACGGTGCTGCCCAGCCCCAGCCGCCCCACCACCTCGGACGGGTCACCGGCGGCGCGGGCCAGCAGGATCTGGGCCAGCAGCGCCACCGTCCACCCGGTCACGGACGCGACCGCCGCCGACCGGCCCCGGCCGCAGGCGTACAGCACCCGCGCGAGATGGAGCATCAACCCATATCCCACCAGGCCAGGCGCGGACAGCAGGACGGCCCTGGCCATCTCCGGCGGGTCGCCGCCGTCGGTGCCCTCGAGGAAGATCCGGGACATCGGCATGGCCACCGCCGCCATCACCCCCGCCGCCAGCCCCGTCACCAGCAGGATCGCCCGCGTGGTGGAGGAGGCCAGGCTGTCGAAACCGGCCCGGTCCCCCTCCGCCGCCCGGGCGGACAGCACCGGGAACGAGCTGGTGGCGATCGGCACCACGAGCACCGCGAAGGGGAGCTGGTACAGCGCCCACGCGTAGGTGTAGACGCCCGTCGCCCCCGCCCCGCCCAGCTCGTTGGCCAGGCGGACCACGACGGTCAGGGCGACCTGCTGGGCGATGAGCACGGCGATGCCCGCGGTGGCCAGCTGCCGCGCGCGGGCCGCGACTCCGGGGGGGAAGGACAGCGACGGCCGCAGCCTCAGCCTGAGCCGGGCCACCGGGCCGGCCACGGTGAGCACCATCGCCGCGGCCGCGATCGTCGCACCGAGGGAGAGCGTCAGCATCCCGGCTGTCGTGAGATCCGACAGCTCGTCCGCGGCTCCGTCCGCGACCGGTGCGAACACCAGGTAGGAGGCGACGATGAGCAGGCTGGAGACCAGCGGCGCCAGAGCGGGCCCCATGAAGCGCCGGTGGGCCTGGAGCACGCCGTACAGGACCACCGCGAGTCCGAAGAAGATCATCCGGGGGGCGAACACGACGAGCATGTCCGTGCCGACCTCGATCACCAGGGAGACGTCGCAGTCCTTGACCTTCCCGACCAGCAGCGTGACGATGGGCCCGGCGAACGCGGTGATGAGCAGGGTCAGCGGCACCAGGGCGAGCATCGCCCAGGTGAGCAGGGCCGAGGTGGTCCGGCTGACCTCCGCCCTGGCCTCGGGGTCCTCGGCGGTCCGGGAGGCCGCCGAGGCCAGCACCGGCACCACCATCCCGGCCAGCGCGCCCCCCGCCACCAGCTCGAAGACGATGTTGGGCACGTAGTTGGCGGTGTTGTAGGCGGTGCTGAGGCAGAGGTTGCCCACGGTCTGCGACTGGACGAGATAGCGGCCGGACCCGACGAGCCGGGCCGCGACGGTCACGATCCCGATGAGGAGCGCCGCCCCGGCGACCCCCTGCCCGATCTTTCTGATCATCGGTCGCCGGGCGCCTGCTCCACGGGACGGCGGCCGAGCATGTCGATGCGGTTGAGCAGGGGGTTGCCCGCGATGACCCGGGTGAAGCTGATCTTCTCCGAGGCGGCGGTCAGCGCGACCACGGTGCCCAGCACGGCCAGGCGCCCGGGGCGGCCGAGGGTGACCGAGGCGGCCAGGCCGAGCAGCGCCCCCAGGGCGTTGGCCCCCGCGTCGCCCAGCATCGCCCGCTCCCCGAGGTCCTCGGGCAGGAGCGCGACGGCGGCGCCGATCGGCAGCGCGGCCAGGGTGGCCGGGACCGGGGTGTCCCGGCGCAGGCCCACGGCCAGCAGCGGCGCGCCGGCGAGCAGGCCGGCCTTGACGGCACGGCCCGGACGCAGGTCGAAGAGGTTGGCCAGGTTGGCGCCGCCGGCGACCAGCGCGCCGTTGACCGCGGTGTCGACGGGACCCCGGGAGGTCGCGGCGGCGGCGGCCAGGCCCGTCACGCCGATGCCCAGGAGCTTGACGGCGCCGCTGGTGACCTCGCCCTTGGCCAGGGCGCTCAGATGGCCCTTGAATCCCTTGGAGGACGTCGCGCCGTACAGGTCGTCGTAGGCGCCGAGGCCGCCGGCACCGGCCACGGCCAGCAGGACGGCCGCGCGGACCCGGGCGGGCAGGCCCGGGACCACCGCGGCGGCCACCCCCGCGCCCGCGACGACGGCCGGGCCCTCGAGCAGGGTGATCGGCTCGCCCCGGTGGTTGGTCCGCTCCCAGGTCTCCGCGTCGCCGACCGGCGGCCTGCGGGTGAAGGCGGCGTAGGCGGCGCGGGCGGCCGCCGCACCGAGAAAGGCGCCGGCCAGGGCGCCGAGAAAAGCACGACGGGCCATCGGGTCATCCTCCGGAGGTGGCCGTGGGGGTGGGGGCGGGGGGCGCACTGGGTTCGGTGCCCGAGACACCGGCACCTATGCCGTAATGCCCGGCGACCCCGGACAACTGCTCCCGCAGAGCGTAGACCACCACGATCCGGCCCGCGGGCATATCGATGTTGTCGACGCTGGAGACCTTCTCCGCGGCGGCGGTGTCCTCGCGCAGCGCGGCGATGGCCCCGCCGGCCGCGGCGCCGGTGGGCGGGCCGATCAGCACGGTGCCCCGGCCGGCCTCGTCCAGGCCCAGGGCCATCGACACGATCGCGCCCGCCTGCTGGGCGGCGCTCTCCCCGGTGTACGGCTCCGCGGGCGCGACCAGCACGGCCAGGTCGGCACGCTTGGCGGGCTGGTCGGTGACGGTGATCAGACCGGCGCGCTGGAAGGCTTCGAGGACTCCGGTCGCGGTCGGATCGACCTTGCCCAGCTGCGCGGGGTCACTGGTCACGATCGCTCCGGCGAGCAGCGCGGCGGCCCGGTCGTAGGTCGTGCCCTCGACCGGGAGGGTCATGTCGACGGGCTTGGCCTCGGTGACCAGCTTGTCGATGAGAGCCGACTGGCTGACGTCGACGTAGTCCTCGCCGAGGATGACGCGGCCGGTCACCGTGGCGCCGGACTTGGCGATCACCTCCTGCACCGCCTCACGCATGGCCGTCGTGGTGCCGGGGGCCTCCACGATCACGACGCGCTCGGTCGCGAGGGCGTCCTGGACGAGCCGCGGGGTGTCGGCGGTGACGAAGGCGTCGTTGGCCGCCTCACGCTTCTGCAGGGTCTCCAGCTCGGTGCGGTATTCGTCGTTCCTGATGCGGAGCTGGTTTGCGAAGGCCTCGGCCGTCTTGATGGCCGGGTCCTCCAGGAAGCTGGTGCCCAGCACGATGCCGACCGACAGCGCGAGGAAGATGGCGACGATGGAGACGAGGTGATAGCGGAAATCGATCACGAGAAGAGTCCGACCAGCCAGAAGATGAAGCCGTTCCAGACGTCGCGGACGCTGTCCAGCCAGATCTTGCCGACCGGGGAGACGATGATCGCCACCCCCATGGTGATCAGCGTGGTGGCGACGAGCAGGAGCAGGGACGGGGTGGAGATCCGGCTGCGGTAGAGCCGGCTGACGCCCTTCGCGTCGATGAGCTTGCTGCCCACCCGGAGCCGGGTGAGGAAGGTGCTGGCCATGCCCGAGCGCCCCTTGTCGAGGAACTCCACCAGGGTCGCGTGCGTGCCGACGGCGACGATCAGGTCGGCTCCCTTGTCGTCGGCCAGCAGCATCGCAATGTCCTCGCTGGTGCCGATCGCCGGGAAGATCACGGCGTCGCGGCCGAGCTGCTGGACCCGCTCCAGGCCCGGCGCCCGGCCGTCCCGGTAGGCGTGCACGACCAGCTCGGCGCCGGAGGTGAGCGCCTTGGTGGAGACCGAGTCGAAGTCGCCCACGATGATGTCGGGCAGGTAGCCGGCCTCCATGAGCGCGTCGGCGCCGCCGTCCACCCCGATCATGATCGGGCGGTATTCGCGGATGTAGGGGCGCAGCGCCGCGATGTCCTCCTTGTAGTGGTAACCGCGCACCACGATGAGGACGTGCCGCCCCTCCATGACGGTCCGGACGTCGGGCACGCCGACACCGTCGATGAGGAGGTCGCGCTCGCGCCGGACGTATTCCATGGTGTTCTCGGCGAACGCCTCGATCTGGACCGTCAGCCCGGCCCGCGCCTCGACCATCGCGGCCTCGACCGACTCGGCCGTCTGCACGTCGCCCTTGCCCACCACCTCGTCCTCGAGGTAGACCGCCCCCTCGTGGACCCGGACCAGATCGCCGTCCTTGATCCGCTCGAACAGCTCGGGGCTGGCGTTGTCGACGAACGGCACCCCGGCGTCGACGATGATCTGCGGACCCAGGTTGGGGTAGCGGCCGCTGATGCCCGCGGCAACGTTGACCACGCTCGCCGCGCCGCACGCGACAAGCGCCTCCGCGCTCACACGGTCGACGTCAACGTGATCGATAATCGCGATTTCCCCGGGCCGGAGGCGTTTGGTCAGCCCCTTGGTCCGCCGATCGATTCTCGCCACTGCCGTCACCCCGGGAAGGCCGGTGACCTTCCTGCGGCGGAGGTAACCGGTGAGCCTGCTCTGAAGCTCGTCAATCGGCACCTTCATCACGACCATCCTGCCAGAGCGAATGACCGGGCACGCCAAACCCACGGCAGCACGTCGGATTCGTCACAGAAGATCCTCACGTGCTCCTGCTCCCCCGAGCATCCGAAAACAGTCCTCCTCAGGCCTTGTCCGCCGCGGCGATCGCGAGGAGCTCCTCCGCGTGCGCGCGGCCCAGCTCGGAGTCCTCCAGCCCCGCCAGCATGCGGGACAGCTCCCGCGCCCGCCCGTCCTTGTCGAGCGCCACCACGCCGCTGCGGACCACGCTGCCGTCGCCTGCCTTCTCCACGACCAGGTGCTGGTCGGCGAAGGCCGCCACCTGGGGCAGATGAGTGACGACTATCACCTGGGCGGTGCGGGCCAGACGGGCCAGACGGCGGCCGATCTCCACCGCGGCCTTGCCGCCCACGCCCGCGTCGACCTCGTCGAACACGAAGGTCGGCACCGGGTCGGCACCGGCGAACACGACCTCGATGGCGAGCATCACCCGGCTGAGCTCACCGCCGGAGGCGCCCTTGTTCAGCGGCAGGGGCGGCGAGGCCGGATGCGGGGACATGCGCAGCTCGACCTCGTCGACGCCGTGCGGGCCGAAGTCGTCGGCGGCCGTCATGCCGACCACCACCCGGGCGTGCGGCATGGCCAGCGCGGTGAGCTCCTCGGTGACGGCCTGCCCGAACCGCTCGGCGGCGGCGGCCCGGATCCGGGTCAGCTCGGCGGCCAGCTCGGTGAGGCGCCCGGTGAGCTCCTCGTGCTCCCGGGTGAGGTCGCTGATCCGCTCGTCGTCGCCTTCGAGCTCGGTGACGCGCTGCGCCGCCTGGGCGGCCCAGGCGAGCACCGCCCCGGTGTCCTCGCCGTATTTGCGGACGAGATGGGCGAGCACGGCCTGGCGCTCCTGCACGACCGAGAGCCGGACCGGGTCGGCCTCGACCGACTCGGCGTAGGCGGCCAGTTCGGTGGCGACGTCGGAGATGAGATATCCCGCCTCGGCGAGCCGGTCGGCGATCCCGGCCAGCGTCGGGTCGAACTCCCGCACCGCCTCGACGGCCGTGCGGGCCTGACCGACCAGCGTGACGGCGTCCTGCATGACCTGCTCGCCGGACATCGGGTCCCCCAACAGCGCCCGGTGCGCCGTCTCGGCCGCGCTCCGGAGGGAGTCGGCGTGGGAGAGCCGCTCCACCTCCTCGCGGAGCTCGGCGTCCTCGCCCGCTCTGGGGTCGGCCTGCTCGACCTCGTCGAGCCCGAACCTGAGCAGGTCGGCCTCCTGCGCGCGCTCCCGGGCCCTGGCGGTCAGCTCCGCCAGCTGGTCGGCGACCTGCTTGTGCCGCTTGTAGGCGTGCTCGTAGGCGCGCAGCGGCTTGACCAGGTCCTCACCCGCGTAGCGGTCGAGGGCGGCCCGCTGGCGGCCCGGCTGGAGCAGCCGCTGCTGGTCCATCTGGCCGTGCACGGCCACCAGGTCCTCGGCCAGGTAGGTGAGCGTGCCCACCGGGACGGTGCGGCCGCCCAGCCAGGCGCGGCTGCGGCCCTCGGCGGAGACGGTGCGCGAGATGATCAGCTCTCCGTCTTCGATCTCGCCGCCCACATCCTGCACCTGCTGGGCCACCCGGCCCGCCGGGTCCACCATGAGCGTGCCCTCGACGGTGGCCTTGTCCGAGCCCGGACGGACGCGGGCGGGATCGGCCCTGCCGCCGAACAGCAGCCCCAGACCGGTCACCACCATGGTCTTTCCCGCACCGGTCTCGCCCGTGAGCACGGTGAACCCCGGCGACAGCACCAGGACGGCCTCGTCGATCACGCCGAGCCCTTGGATGCGGACCTCCTCGACCCTGGGTCGCACTGGTCCCTCCCGTCACATCGAATTCACCGAACATCAGTGCGGTGCGCGGGCACGATCCTACGCGCTCGGGACGACGATCGCCCGGACGCGCTACGACCGCACCCTGCCACGCCACCCCTGCACCGGGAGGTCGAATTTGGCGACCAGCCGGTCGGTGAAGGGCGCTCCGGTGTCCTCCACGCCGTGCAGCCGCGCCAGCCGTACCGGGACCGTGCCCCGGCGGACCTCGACCCGTGCGCCGGCGGGCAGGTCGAACCGGCGGCGGCCGTCGCACCACAGCACCGCCCCGGCCGTCTCCGGCTGCACCTCCAGCGCCACCGTGGAGCGAGGGGAGATCACCAGCGGCCGGGCGAACAGCGCGTGGGCGCTGATCGGCACCAGCAGCAGCGCCTCCACCTCCGGCCAGACCACCGGCCCGCCGGCCGAGAAGGCGTAGGCGGTGGAGCCGGTCGGCGTGGCGCAGATGATCCCGTCACAGCCCCAGCGCGACAGCGGGCGCCCGTCGATCTCGGCGACCGCCTCCAGCATCCGGTCGTTCTTCTCCACGGTGGCCTCGTTGAGCGCCCAGGTGTCGGCCAGCAGCTGCCCGTTGAGGCGGGCGGTGACCTCGACGGTCATCCGCTCCTCCACGTCGTAGCGGCCCTGGACCACGCAGTCCACCGTGACCGCCAGGTCTTCGACCTCGGCCTCGGCCAGGAACCCGACGTGCCCGAGGTTGACGCCCAGCAGCGGCACGCCCGCCGGACGGGCGAGCTCGGTGGCCCGCAGCAGGCTGCCGTCGCCACCGAGGACGATCATCATCTCGGCGTCCTGGACCGCCGCGGCGCTGGCGGGCACCACGTCGGCCCCCGCGCAGGCGATGGCCTCGGCCTCGGCGTTGAGGATGCGCACGGTCAGCCCGGCGTCCACCAGCCGGCCGATCACCGTCCGGGCGGCCTCGACGGCCGCCTCCCGTCCGGTGTGGGCGGTGACCAGCACGGTGCGCTTGGTAGTCATGTTCCACTCTTTCGGGGGATAACCACTACTGGGGGCCTTGCTCCACCGCGCGTTCGATCTCGGCGCCGAGGTCCTCGACCGGCGGCGCGCCCTCTCCCTTGCCCAGCCAGATGACGTACTCCACGTTGCCCGACGGACCCGGCAGCGGGCTGGCGGTGACGCCCCGCACGGTCAGGCCGAGTGCCTGCGCGGCCTCGGCCACATCCTGCACGGCCTGCGCCCGCAGTGCGGGGTCGCGCACCACCCCGCCGGCGCCGACCCGCTCCTTGCCGACCTCGAACTGCGGCTTGACCAGCATCGCGAAGTCGGCCCGGTCGGCGGCGCACCGCGCCAGGGCGGGCAGCACCAGGCGCAGCGAGATGAAGGAAAGGTCGCCGACGACCAGGGTGGGAGCCTCTCCGACCATGTCCGGCGTCAGGTCCCTGACGTTGACCCGCTCCATGACCGTGACCCGCTCGTCGGTCCGCAGCGACCAGGCGAGCTGGCCGTACCCGACGTCGACGGCGAGCACGTGCCCCGCGCCGGCGCGCAACAGCACGTCGGTGAAGCCGCCCGTCGAGGCCCCGGCGTCCAGGCAGCGGCGCCCCTCGACGGTCAGCCCCCGCGGGCCGAACGCCTCCAGGGCGCCGAGGAGTTTGTGCGCCCCCCGCGAGACGTAGTCAGGGCCCTCCGCGGCCTCGGTGACCACGATCGCGGAGGCGGTGTCGACCTGGGTCGCGGGCTTGGCCGCCACCCGGCCGCCGACACTGACCCTGCCCGCCTCGATGAGCTGGGCCGCCTGCTCCCGGGACCGGGCCAGCTTGCGGCGCACGAGCTCGCTGTCGAGACGCGTCCGCCGGCTCACCGCTGCTGGTCCACGGCGCCGTCCACCGAGGCGAGCGCCTGCTCCAGCCCGGTGAAGACCTCCTCGAACACGCTCACGTGCGCCGAGACGGGCACCGCGCCGAGCCGGGCGAGCCCGCCCAGCGCCGTGTCGACCCGCTTCTCGCCGGTCTCTTCCGGCAGGTCTGTCATGCGCCCCCTCCGGAGGTGCTCTTGGCCGTCTTGGTGGTCGTACGGGCGCGCGGCGCGCGGGCCGCCCCGCCCGTGGACGCCTTGACCGTATCGGAAGCCGCGACGCCCGTCGCCCCGGCACCCCCGGCGCCCGTCGCCCCGGCACCCCCGGCGCCCGTCGCCCCGGCACCCCCGGCCACGCCCTCGGTGCCCTTCCGCGCCCCCGGCGCCCTTCCCCGTCTCCGCCCCCGCTGCGACCTTACGCGCACCCTTGTCATCCGCCCCCTGCGGCCTTCCGGCCCCTGGGCGCCCTTCTCCCTCTCCGCGCCCTCGGCGGCCTTCTACACCTTCGCCCCCTGGGACCTTCCGGCCCCTTGGTTCCCTTCCCCCGCCTCCGTCCCTCTCCGCGGCCCTGCCCACGCGCCCGGCGGCTTTCACCGGGCCCGGGCCGTACGGCCCGGCGCGAGCGGGGAGTCCGCCTCGGCGGTGATGAAGCCCGGCCGGCCGGCCGCCGTACGGCCCCGCCCGCCGTGACGGGCCCGCGGCCCTCCAACCACCTGGCCGGGCATGCGGGACAGGCCGGTCTCCCCGGAAGCGGACATGTCGCTCTCCCCGGAAGCGGGCATGTCGCGAACTATCGAGGGGGTTCCGCTCGTTGTCACCTCATTGAGATTCTCCCGCCCCTCGAAAGACTCCGAACGCCATGGCGGAGGCCTCCCCCTCCGGCGCGTCCCCCGCGCGCCGGATCGCACGCTGTATTCATGTGGAACGCTACCGTCCGTAGGTTCAAGGGATTCGGGTCGGCCCGAACAGAAGGGAGCGCCGCGCGATGGCGACCGTCGACGAGTGCCGGGTGGCACTACGCAAACTCGCCGAGCAGTTCGACGAGGTTGACCAGGAGAGCCGTAGCAGGCACGTGGTCGAGCGCAGCATCAGCTGCCACATCCGCGATCTCGGCGTCACCTTCCACGGCCGCATCCACCACGGCGGCCTGGGTCCCTTCGACGACTCGCCCCCCGCCGACGGCAGGCCCGCCGAGGTGAAACTCACCATCGGCAGCGACGACCTGGTGTCCCTGGTGAACGGCGAGCTCGACATGGGGCGGGCGGTGTTCAGCGGCCGGGTCAAGATCGACGCGAGTTTCGGCGACCTTCTCCGTCTCCGCAAGCTCCTCTGAGCGGTCCGGCTCCGGAGAGTACGGACAGGACGCACCGGGTCTCCGCCCGGGGCGCTCCTCCCGCCCGGAGGCGGGCCGCCTATCCGGCGGGCGGGCGGCCTATCCGGCGGGCGTGTGACCGGACAGCGAGGAGTCGAGCACGGCCTTCACCGCGTCCTCGTCCGCCTGTCCCTCTCCGGCGGCCTCCCACGTGGCGGCGGCGGCCGCCCGGAGCCCGTCGAGAGGGTCCCCCCGCCCGTCGAGGCGGAGCCGGTCCGCCTCCCACCGGGCGGTCCACCCCTCGCAGGCCCAGCCGCTCCCGTTGCGCTCCACCCGCGGGTAGGGCCTGTGCAGGGCCGACAGGTCGGCGGCGACGTAGGTGGGCCGATGCCGGGGACCGGCGGTCAGCAGGTCGAGAGGGGTCGCCACCCCGGTCAGCACCAGCAGGCTGTCCACTCCCGCGTTGGTCGCCCCCTCGATGTCGGTGTCGAGGCGGTCGCCGACCACCAGCGGTCGCTCCGAGCCGGTCCGCAGCATCGACTCGCGGTGCAGCGGCGGCTCGGGCTTGCCCGCGACGATCGGCTCCACCCCGGTCGCCGTGGCGATCACCCGGACCATGGCGCCGTTCCCCGGCAGTTCGCCCCGATCGGTCGGCATGGTCGAGTCGGCGTTGGCGGCCACGAACAGCGCGCCCTGCCGTACGGCCAGCGCGCCCTCCGACAGCAGGCCGTAGGTGAGGCCGGGCGCGATGCCCTGCACCACCGCGGCCGGACCGTCCAGGGCGGTGCTGACCGGGCGCAGGCCATGCGCGCGCAGGGCGCTGCGCAGCCCCATCCCGCCGACCACCAGCACCGCCGCGCCCGGCCCGAACCGCTCGGCCACCAGCCGCGCGGCGGCCTGGGCCGAGGTGACCACGTCCTCGGGGGCCGCCGGGGCGCCGAGCGCGCTCAGGTGCTCGGCGATCGCCCCCGGGGTGCGCGAGGCGTTGTTGGTGACGTAGGCGAGCCGCACACCGCGCTCCGCCGCCTCGCGCAACGACTCTGGAGCCCCGGGCACGGCGTCGCGCCCGAGGTACACCACGCCGTCAAGGTCGAGAAGAAGGGTGTCATACGGGGTTATCAGCGTCTCTGTAGTCACCTGCCCATTTCATCACCCATGAGGATCACGTCCGGCGGGCGCGTAACGTGGCCCGGACGCTTTTCAACGCCGACACGTAGTGCCGCTGGTCGGGACGCATGGCCGCGGCGATGGCCAGCGGCTCCTGGGCCCCTTCCATGTCTCCGGTGCGCCACAGGGCGAGGCCGAGCCCGAAATAGGCGTAGTCCTCGGCCGGATTGGCATCGACGATCCAGCGGAAACTGTCAACCGCGTCGGAGTACTGCCGGGAGTTGAACTGGGCGCGGGCGAGCGCCTCGCGGATACTCCGTGATTCCGGCTCGGCGTCGGCGGCGCGCTCCAGCAGCGCGACAGCCGCCGCCGGACTTCCCTCCGCCAGAAGTTTCATCCCTCGCTGGAACCAGTCATAGACGTCCCCGGCCGGAGCGCCCGTCTCGGGGCTGGGGGAATCAGACGGACCGCTACGTCCTTGGACCATACGTGAGGCCTCCTTCATCGACAGACGACAGCTCTGGCCGATTTCCTGACGGCCCGGGCACCACCGCGCCATCGGAGCGGTCCCTGGACGTTTCAGGCCTTTATGGCAGCATGCCCCCTATGGCGAATCCTGAACTGCCGGTGCCGGACGGGCTGGTGCTACGCCCGTTTCACGGCGTGAGGTTCACGGTCGACGATCTGGCCAGGGTGACCTCTCCGCCCTACGACCTGGTCGGAGAAGCCGATGTGCGAAACTTGCTCGACTCCCATCCCAACAACGTGGTGCGGCTGATCCTTCCCGGAGCCGACCGCCACCGTTACGCCGAGGCCCGGGAGACCCTCCAAGCCTGGCTCTCCTCCGGTGTGCTGGTCCCCGACGAGACACCCGCCGTATACGTCTACGAGCAGATCGGCCCAGGGGTCGTGCAGCGCGGTCTCATCGGCGACGTGGGCCTGGCAGCCCCGGAGCAGCATGTCATCCTGCCGCACGAGGACGTCATGCCCGGACCGGTCGCCGACCGGCTGGCGCTCATGCGCACGACCGAGGCCAACCTGGAGCCCATCTTCCTTCTCTACGAAGGCGCCGGCGGCGCCGCCAGCCTCCTGGTGGACCAGGTCGCCCTCTCCCGGCAGCCGCTGGTCGAGGCGGAGACCCGTGACGGTCTCAGGCACCGGCTGTGGGCCATCACCGACCCCGACGAGCTCGCCTCCCTCAACGCCGATCTCCGCACCCGTCAGGCCCTCATCGCCGACGGCCACCACCGCTACGCCACCTACCTCGCCCTCCAGCGTGAGCACCACGCCCTCCAACGTGAGCACCACATCCTCCTGCGCGGGCAGCGGGACACGGACGGCACGGCCGTTCCCCAGCACCCGGCGGAGCCGGGCCCCCGGGACTTCGGCCTGGCGCTCCTGGTGGACTCCACCTCCTATCCGCCGGATCTGAAGGCCATCCACCGCGTCATTCCAGGACTGCCGCTGGAGGAGGCAGTGGCCAAGGCCAAGGGGGCCTGGCAGGTGCGCGAGCACGCCGACCTCGCCGAAGGACTGGCCGCGCTGCGGGAGGCCACCGGCCCGGCCTACCTGCTGTCGGCCGG
The DNA here is from genome assembly GCF_030811595.1 of Streptosporangium brasiliense. Classification (NCBI taxonomy): domain Bacteria; kingdom Bacillati; phylum Actinomycetota; class Actinomycetes; order Streptosporangiales; family Streptosporangiaceae; genus Streptosporangium; species Streptosporangium brasiliense. Next base: position 5,277,509 of record NZ_JAUSRB010000002.1, on the reverse strand, counting down.
AGGCCCGGCGTATCTCCTCACCGACCCGGACCCCGACCAGCTCGATCAGGCCATGCCCGTCCACCGCTCCGCCCGCTGGCGCGCGCTGAACACCTCCGTTCTCGCGGAGTTCCTGCTGCCGAAGGTCTGGGGGATGAACGACGACGAGCAGTCGGTCCGCATCGTGCACCACGACCCGGAGGCGGCGGTACGGCTGGCGCGGGAGTCGGGGGGGACCGCGGTGCTGCTGAACCCGCTGACGGTCGACGACGTGCTCGCGGTAGCGGCCCAGCAGGAGCGGGTGCCCCGCAAGTCCACCTCCTTCGGCCCAAAGCCCCGCACCGGACTGGTGCTGCGCACCTTCGCCTTCGACTGACCTCTTCCACTGTCTCCACCTTCCGGCCCGGACCGTCACGGAGCGGGCGCCCGGGGCAGGTGGCCAGGGGGGCGGTCATCCCAATGACGGCACCTCCACACTGTTTCCGCCCTCCGCCCCGGACCGTCACGGAGCGGGCGCCCGGGGCAGGTGGCCAGGGGGGCGGTCATCCCAATGACGGCACCTCCACATGCCGTAGGACGGACGCCGCCGGGGTGCTTTTCTCGACGGTGTGGGACGGCTCCGGGCAGGTGGCCCCGACTGCTATGGACTCCTCCACCGGAACGGCCTCGGCGCGCGTGAGCGAGCACACCGGCCTGGGCGGAGTGGGGGCCGGGATGCCCTCGTCACCGGTCAGGACCGTGGTGATCCGGCGTTCGAGGCGTCTCACCGAGCGGACCTCGACCTCGTAACCGGACGACTTGGCCCCCTCGCTCCCCCACCATCGACGGCGCAGGGAGCCCACCACCTCCACCATGTCGTCGGGCAGCCAGTCGGCCACGGCCACGGTGACCTCGGGCTCGAATGACACGCACGGAATGGTGTCCACCCGGGTCCCGCGGCCCCGCTGATGGCGTCGGACGATCAGCCTCCAGGCGCTGAGCGTGCTCCCGCTCTGCAGCGACCTGACCCGCACCACTTCGGGCAGGCGGCCCACCAGGGTGACCTCGTTGCGATCCATCGAATCCTCCTTCGATCTCTGCCGATCGAAGACGACTCTTTACGATATGGACTATGCCGGGACGGTCGAACGCCGTTCTGGGGACGCCGGTTCCAACTCTGAGGTGACCTGTGGACAACATCACCGCCCTCGGCGGAGACGTCTATGAGATCGACACAAGGATGGCCGGGCACTCCGGTATCACGGCGGGGTATCTCATCCTCGCAGACCGCCCCTGTCTCGTGGAGACGGGAACCTCCACCTCCGCTCCCGTGGTGCGCGACGCCCTGACCTCACTGGGTGTCGGCCCGGACGACCTCGCCACAGTCGTCGTCACGCACATCCATCTGGACCATGCTGGCGGAGTCGGCGACATCGCCGGTTTCTACCCGCAGGCGGAGATCGTGGTCCACGAGAAGGGGGCGAGACATCTCGCCGACCCGTCCCGGCTGATGGCCAGCGCCCGGATGGTCTGGGGCGACAAGCTGGACACCCTGTTCGGCGAGCTGTCCCCCACCGAATCGGCGCGCATCCGCGCGCTGGGCGACACGGGAGCCGTCGACCTCGGCAACGGGCGCACGCTGAACAGCCACTACTCTCCCGGCCACGCCAAGCACCACGTAGGGTTGATCGACTCGGGCACCGGCGACCTTTACGTCGGAGACGCCGCCGGGGTCTACCTTCCGGAGACAGGTGACCTGCGCCCCGCCACTCCGCCGCCGGACTTCGACCTGCAGGCCGCGCTGGACTCGATCGGCCTGTTCGAGGCCCTCGGCCCGCAGCGGCTGCTGTTCAGCCACTACGGGCCGGTCACTGACGTGGAGGAGACCCTGGGGCGCTCGGCGGAGGAGCTGCGCGTCTGGGTCGATCTGACCCGGCAGGCCCATTCGGAGGGAATGGACCTGGACCACGCGGTAGCCATGGTCATGGAACGCACCCGGGAACGCTACGCGGCGCTGAAGGCCGACGATGCGACCGCCGAGCAGTTCGAACTCCTCAGCGGCGCCCCGTCCAACGTGGCTGGAATCCTCCACTGGCTGAACCGGATACAGCCGTAGAGAATCGCCCGCCTCGGGCGGACGGTTCCGTTCACCCGAGGCGGGACCAGATCACTTCTTCTTCTCGACCTCGTCGACGTCGATCTCGGCGGGGTCGTCGGCCGGGTCGTCGAGAATGTCGCCGAAGTCCGGCTCGATGAAGGCCGGGCCGACACCGGTCTCGACCTTCTCGCCGGACCTGTCCCGGTCCGTCACCTCCGTGGCGCCGGCCCCGTTCTCGTCAGAATCGCCGATGATGAGTTCATCGTCCTCGAGGTCGTCCTCAGCCTCGATCTCCGCGTCGAGGGTGGCGACATCGTCGATTCTGACGTCAGCCTCCTCTTCGATGTCCTCGTCCTCGAGGTCCTCGTCGTCCTCCTCGGAGTCATCGTCCCCGAGGTCAGCGTCGATCTCCGTGTCCTCGAGATCGACGTCGAGCTCGTTGTCGAGGTCCTCGTCGTCCTCTTCGAGATCCTCGATGACCGCGCCGGTCAGCTCCGCGTAGCGCTCGGCCGCGTCGGTCTCTCCGTCCTCGTCGAAAGCCATGGCACGGCCGAACCACTCGGTGGCGGGCTCCTCATGGCCTGCGTCGGCGAGGGCGTCGGCATAGGCGAAGGCGAGACGGGCCGACCAGGGCTGCGGACGGGGGTCACGCAGTTCCGGCAGGCGCTGCAGCGTGATGACCGCGGCGTCCTTCTGGTCGAGGTCCCGGCGGGCGCCGGACTCCACGATGGCAAGCTCGATCTTGCCCATCCGGTCGAGGCGCTCGGCCTCCTTGGAGCGGACCAGGTCGAGGGCACGCTCGGGGCGGCCGAGACCGCGCTCGCAGTCCGCCATGATCGGCAGGAACGAGTCGGAGCCGGTCATGCGGCGCGCCGCGCGCAGGTCGCTCAGCGCCTCGGCGAAGTGCCCGGCACGGTAGGCGGCGATGCCCACGGCCTCGCGGATCACACCGATCCGGGCCGCGAAGCGACGGGCGACCTTGGTGTGCTCATAGGCGCGCTCGGCGTCCTCCTCGCCAAGAGCACGCTCGGCCGCCACGAGATGACGGGAGATCAGGTCGGCAAGATCGAGCGGGAGGGAGCGCAGCTCGTCCCGGATCTCCTTGTCGAGCTCCTCCGCGGTGATGTCCGGAGCGAGAGGAGGCAGCTCCTCACGTTCCCGGCTCGGAGCCTCGTCACGGAAGGCGGGACGGTCGTCCCGGCCGTAGCGGGCGCGGAAGCCATCGCCCTCACCACGGGATCCACCGTCACGGTCGTCACGGCTGAACGGCCGGCCGCCACGGTCGTCGCGGTTGAAGGAGGGACGGCCGCCGCGGTCGTCACGGTCGCCGTAGGGACGGCGCTCACCACCGCCACGGCTGTCGCGGAACCCACCAGCGGGACGGTCATCACGGTTGAACGGACGACGCTCACCCCGATCACGCTGACCGTACTGGGCACGCGCCTGGTCACGGTCACCGTACTGAGCCCGCGTCTGGTCGCGGTCGCCGTACTGGCTGCGCGCCTGGTCGCGGTCGCCGTAGGGACGGCGCTCACCACCACCGGGACGGTCATCACGGTTGAAGGGGGGACGCCCGCCGCGGTCATCGCGATTGAACGGAGGACGACCACCACGGTCGTCACGGTCGCCGTAGGGACGGCGCTCACCGCCGCCACGGCTGTCGCGGAACCCACCAGCGGGACGGTCATCACGGTTGAACGGACGACGCTCACCACGGTCATCACGGTTGAACGAGGGACGGCCGCCGCGGTCGTCACGGTCGCCGTAGGAACGGCGCTCACCACCACCGGGACGGTCATCACGGTTGAACGGAGGACGCCCGCCGCGATCGTCACGGTTGAACGGAGGACGGCCGCCGCGATCACGGTCACCGTACTGGCTGCGCGCCTGGTCGCGGTCACCGTAGGAGCGGCGCTCACCACCACCGGGACGGTCATCACGGTTGAACGGAGGACGCCCGCCGCGGTCATCGCGATTGAACGGAGGACGACCACCGCGATCGTCACGGTCGCCGTAGGGACGGCGCTCACCGCCGCCACGGCTGTCGCGGAACCCACCAGCGGGACGGTCATCACGGTTGAACGGACGACGCTCACCACGGTCATCACGGTTGAACGAGGGACGGCCGCCGCGGTCGTCACGGTCGCCGTAGGAACGGCGCTCACCACCACCGGGACGGTCATCACGGTTGAACGGAGGACGCCCGCCGCGATCGTCACGGTTGAACGGAGGACGGCCGCCGCGATCACGGTCACCGTACTGGCTGCGCGCCTGGTCGCGGTCACCGTAGGAGCGGCGCTCACCACCACCGGGACGGTCATCACGGTTGAACGGAGGACGCCCGCCGCGGTCATCGCGATTGAACGGAGGACGACCACCACGGTCGTCACGGTCGCCGTAGGGACGACGCTCACCACCGCCACGGCTGTCGCGGAACCCACCAGCGGGACGGTCATCACGATTGAACGGACGACGCTCACCCCGATCACGGTCACCGTACTGGCTGCGCGCCTGGTCGCGGTCACCGTAGGAACGGCGCTCACCACCACCGGGACGGTCATCACGGTTGAACGGAGGACGACCACCACGGTCATCACGGTTGTCCCGATAGCCACCGCCGGAACGGTCGCCTCCACGGGAGGCGTATGGACCACCCGAGCGTCCTTCACGGCGCTCACCGTATCGAGGGCCGTCGCCCGGACGCCCCCTGCCGCCACCGGCGCGGTAGCTTCCCTGACCGCCGGATCCGCGGTTCTCGCCTTCGTCGCGCCGGCCCGCGCCGTCACGCCCGTTATCACTGTTCACTTCTGGTCCATTCGTCTGCTCACTCGGCGAGCGCGTCCCGTCTCTTGGATGCCTGGGACGATTCGCTGTGCGGGCGGTCTCCGGCCGCGGGGTGCGCCCCGTTCGCTATCGCTGCCCCGCCCTATCATGGTCTGGCGCGACGAAGGCCACCCGCGGTGGGGGTGGCCCGGCCCCTCCAGCCTAGCAAGTCGCCCAAACTCCGTACGCCTTCTGGCCTCACCACCATGAACGATCATGCGTGCCGGCGGACGCGATCAGCCGAGTGTCAGCCGGAGACGACAGCGGCCAGTAACGCGTTGAGCTCGGTGGTCTCTGCTTCACCGAGCAGGCAGGCGAGCTCACGCTGTGCGCCGCCCTCCACCTTCAGCACCTCGGTGAGATATTCGTCGCCCTTTCGGGGCCAGCCGTAGCACGTCTCACGCCGGTCCGCTCAGGTAGCCGGCTACTGCTCGGCCTGGGCATCGGCGGTTACGACGAGGATTCATCCCCGTTGCTGACCCTGAACCCGGCGGTTGAACAACCCGAAAAAGTTAAAAGTCCCCGGAACGCAGGAAAGGCCACCCCCGAAGGGGTGGCCTTTCCTGAATGATTGTCCGGCGGCGACCTACTCTCCCACACCGTCCCCGGTGCAGTACCATCGGCGCTGAAGAGCTTAACTTCCGGGTTCGGAATGTAACCGGGTGTTTCCCCTTCGCCATAACCGCCGTAACACTATGAAACTGTCAAACACACACGTGTCGCGGTGTTCGCTGTTTCAGAATCGCATAGTGGACGCGGGCAACAACCCTGATCACGCGCTGCTCCGGACCCGGCGAAGGGACAGAGCGCTGCAGTGACCAACAAGGTATGCTTTGTGGTCAAGTCCTCGGCCTATTAGTACCGGTCAGCTCCACACATTACTGTGCTTCCACCTCCGGCCTATCAACCCAATCGTCTATTGGGAGCCTTACCCCTCACGGGTGGGAGACCTCATCTCAAGGCGAGCTTCCCGCTTAGATGCTTTCAGCGGTTATCCCTTCCGAACGTAGCCAACCAGCCGTGCTCCTGGCGGAACAACTGGCACACCAGAGGTTCGTCCGTCCCGGTCCTCTCGTACTAGGGACAGCTCCTTTCAAGTCTCCTGCGCGCGCAGCGGATAGGGACCGAACTGTCTCGCGACGTTCTAAACCCAGCTCGCGTACCGCTTTAATGGGCGAACAGCCCAACCCTTGGGACCTACTCCAGCCCCAGGATGCGACGAGCCGACATCGAGGTGCCAAACCATCCCGTCGATATGGACTCTTGGGGAAGATCAGCCTGTTATCCCCGGGGTACCTTTTAGCCGTTGAGCGACGGCGCTTCCACAAGCCACCGCCGGATCACTAGTCCCAGCTTTCGCTCCTGCTCGACCCGTCGGTCTCACAGTCAAGCTCCCTTGTGCACTTACACTCGACACCTGATTGCCAACCAGGCTGAGGGAACCTTTGGGCGCCTCCGTTACTCTTTAGGAGGCAACCGCCCCAGTTAAACTACCCACCAGACACTGTCCCTGATCCGGATCACGGACCGAAGTTAGACGTCCAAAACGACCAGAGTGGTATTTCACCAATGACTCCACCATCACTAGCGTGACAGCTTCACCGTCTCCCACCTATCCTACACAAACCGTTCCAAACGCCAATGTCAAGCTGTAGTGAAGGTCCCGGGGTCTTTCCGTCCTGCTGCGCGTAACGAGCATCTTTACTCGTAGTGCAATTTCGCCGGGTCTGCGGTTGAGACAGCGGGGAAGTCGTTACGCCATTCGTGCAGGTCGGAACTTACCCGACAAGGAATTTCGCTACCTTAGGATGGTTATAGTTACCACCGCCGTTTACTGGCGCTTAAGTTCTCAGCTTCGCCACATTACTGCAGCTAACCGGTCCCCTTAACGTTCCAGCACCGGGCAGGCGTCAGTCCGTATACATCGTCTTACGACTTCGCACGGACCTGTGTTTTTAGTAAACAGTCGCTTCCCCCTGGCCTCTGCGACCCCCACCAGCTCAGGGAGCAAGTCCCATCACCAGCGAAGGCCCCCCTTCTCCCGAAGTTACGGGGGCAATTTGCCGAGTTCCTTAACCGCAGTTCACCCGATCGCCTTGGTATTCTCTACCTGACCACCTGAGTCGGTTTCGGGTACGGGCCGCCACGACACTCACTAGAGGCTTTTCTCGGCAGCATAGGATCACCCACTTCGCCACAATCGGCTCGGCATCACATCTCAGGATACGCGGACCGCGGATTTGCCTACGGTCCTCCCTACATGCTTACCCCAGGACTACCATCGCCTGGGCTGGGCTACCTTCCTGCGTCACCCCATCGCTTACCTACTACCAGATCAGGCCAGGCGTTCACTCTGACGCCGCCCCCGAAGGGGCAACCGAGTTAAGGACCCTTAGTATCACTGGATTCAGTATTGGCGCATCGTAGCGGGTACGGGAATATCAACCCGTTGTCCATCGACTACGCCTGTCGGCCTCGCCTTAGGTCCCGACTTACCCTGGGCGGATTAGCCTGCCCCAGGAACCCTTGGTCATCCGGCGCAGAAGTTTCTCACTTCTGATTCGCTACTCATGCCTGCATTCTCACTCGCACGGCCTCCACAACTAGATCACTCTGCTGCTTCGCCGGCCGCACGACGCTCCCCTACCCATCCACACACCTAAACCACAAAGGCTCGGACACATGTGTGAATGCCACGACTTCGGCGGTGTACTTGAGCCCCGCTACATTGTCGGCGCGGAATCACTTGACCAGTGAGCTATTACGCACTCTTTCAAGGGTGGCTGCTTCTAAGCCAACCTCCTGGTTGTCACTGCGACTCCACATCCTTTCCCACTTAGCACACGCTTAGGGGCCTTAGTCGGTGGTCTGGGCTGTTTCCCTCTCGACTACGGAGCTTATCCCCCGCAGTCTCACTGCTACGCTCTCACTTACCGGCATTCGGAGTTTGGCTGACGTCAGTAACCTTGTCGGGCCCATCGGCCATCCAGTGCTCTACCTCCGGCAAGAAACACGTAACGCTGCACCTAAATGCATTTCGGGGAGAACCAGCTATCACGGAGTTTGATTGGCCTTTCACCCCTAAACACAGGTCATCCCCCAGGTTTTCAACCCTGGTGGGTTCGGTCCTCCACGCGGTCTTACCCGCGCTTCAACCTGCCCATGCCTAGATCACTCCGCTTCGGGTCTACAGCATGCGACTCAAACGCCCTATTCAGACTCGCTTTCGCTACGGCTCCCCCACACGGGTTAACCTCGCCACACACCATAACTCGCAGGCTCATTCTTCAAAAGGCACGCAGTCACATCACAGACGCCCGAAGACGTCTACGCTCCTACGGCTTGTAGGCACACGGTTTCAGGTACTATTTCACGACCCCTCACCGGGGCGCTTTTCACCTTTCCCTCACGGTACTTGTTCACTATCGGTCATCAGGGAGTATTTAGGCTTACCAGGTGGTCCTGGCAGATTCACACAGGATTTCTCGGGCCCCGTGCTACTTGGGATCCCCTCAAACAGTCGACAAGATTTCGCCTACCCGGCTCTCACGGTCTCCGGCGCAACTTCCCAGAAGCTTCGACTATCCCATCGATTTCTCACTGCCTGGAGGAGCGGCAGCTCCTCCCAGAGGGTCCCACAACCCCGCACACGCAACGCCTGCCGGCTATCACACGCATACGGTTTAGCCTCTTCCGCTTTCGCTCACCACTACTCACGGAATCACTAATTTGTTTTCTCTTCCTACGGGTACTGAGATGTTTCACTTCCCCGCGTTACCACCAACCGCCCTATACATTCAGGCGGAGGCAACACCACATGACTGGTGCTAGGTTTCCCCATTCGGACATCCCCGGATCAAAGTCAGGTTGGCGACTCCCCGGGGCTTAACGCAGCCTCCCACGTCCTTCATCGGCTCCTGATGCCAAGGCATCCACCGTGTGCCCTAAAAAACTTGGCCACAAAGATGCTCGCGTCCACTATGCAAATCTCAAACAACAAACAGCGACCGCACCCACCCCACCACCAAACACCCACACCAGAAGCTGAGGCAAAACCCCAACCCCGGCCAGGCCGGTATGACAGGAGGACAGTCCCGCACGAGGTCACACAGACCACGAAGCCCGCCACAGGCAGGCTCCGCATCCGGTCCGTTTCCTCAGGACCCAACAGTGTGTTCAATCCAGCCCAGCCCCGGCGACCAGCGTTCCCACTCCCGACCCCCGTAAGGAGGAAGGGCGGTACTAACGGCCCGGCGACCCGACCCGACTGATTAGCCAGTGCTCCACTAATGAGCGCGTCATGTGCAGAACACGCGCCTGCAGACATGACCTGGACCAGACCCTCAAAGCTGAGGATGTGGCCGATGCTCCTTAGAAAGGAGGTGATCCAGCCGCACCTTCCGGTACGGCTACCTTGTTACGACTTCGTCCCAATCGCCAGCCCCACCTTCGACCGCTCCCCCCACAAGTGGTTGGGCCACGGGCTTCGGGTGTTGCCGACTTTCGTGACGTGACGGGCGGTGTGTACAAGGCCCGGGAACGTATTCACCGCAGCGTTGCTGATCTGCGATTACTAGCGACTCCGACTTCATGGGGTCGAGTTGCAGACCCCAATCCGAACTGAGACCGGCTTTTTGGGATTCGCTCCACCTCACGGTATCGCAACCCTCTGTACCGGCCATTGTAGCATGTTTGCAGCCCAAGACATAAGGGGCATGATGACTTGACGTCATCCCCACCTTCCTCCGAGTTGACCCCGGCAGTCTCCAATGAGTCCCCACCACCCCACAAGGGAGCGTGCTGGCAACATTGAACAAGGGTTGCGCTCGTTGCGGGACTTAACCCAACATCTCACGACACGAGCTGACGACAGCCATGCACCACCTGTCACCCGATCCGAAGAGGCACCCATCTCTGAGTGTTTCCGGGCGATGTCAAGCCTTGGTAAGGTTCTTCGCGTTGCGTCGAATTAAGCAACATGCTCCGCCGCTTGTGCGGGCCCCCGTCAATTCCTTTGAGTTTTAGCCTTGCGGCCGTACTCCCCAGGCGGGGCGCTTAATGCGTTAGCTACGGCGCGGAAACCGTGGAAGGTCCCCACACCTAGCGCCCAACGTTTACAGCGTGGACTACCAGGGTATCTAATCCTGTTCGCTCCCCACGCTTTCGCTCCTCAGCGTCAGGTAAGGCCCAGAGAACCGCCTTCGCCACCGGTGTTCCTCCTGATATCTGCGCATTTCACCGCTACACCAGGAATTCCGTTCTCCCCTACCTACCTCTAGCCAGCCCGTATCGAATGCAGACCTGGAGTTAAGCCCCAAGCTTTCACACCCGACGTGACAAGCCACCTACGAGCTCTTTACGCCCAATAATTCCGGACAACGCTTGCGCCCTACGTATTACCGCGGCTGCTGGCACGTAGTTAGCCGGCGCTTCTTCTGCAGGTACACGTCAACTTCGTCCCTGCTGAAAGAGGTTTACAACCCGAAGGCCGTCATCCCCCACGCGGCGTCGCTGCGTCAGGCTTCCGCCCATTGCGCAATATTCCCCACTGCTGCCTCCCGTAGGAGTCTGGGCCGTGTCTCAGTCCCAGTGTGGCCGGTCGCCCTCTCAGGCCGGCTACCCGTCGTCGCCTTGGTAGGCCGTTACCCCACCAACAAGCTGATAGGCCGCGAGTCCATCCCCAACCGAAAAAACTTTCCACCACCATCCCATGCGGGAAGTGGTCGTATCCGGTATTAGACCCAGTTTCCCGGGCTTATCCCAGAGTCAGGGGCAGGTTACTCACGTGTTACTCACCCGTTCGCCGCTCGAGTACCCCGAAGGGCCTTTCCGCTCGACTTGCATGTGTTAAGCACGCCGCCAGCGTTCGTCCTGAGCCAGGATCAAACTCTCCAAACAATGTCTACAGAGTTGCTCCCGGCTGAAAGCACCCACCACCGGCAAGGGTGGCGGTGTCATCAACCAAAGGAATCCGTCCTCCCACCTGCGTGGGTGGGACGGGGTTGTGCTTCATGCACTGGCTTTTAACACACTGTTGAGTTCTCAAGAAACGGACGCGTTCTCCGTCGTCCAGGCCATCCGGCCCGGCTTCCAGGGCGTTCCATTCGGTATTTCGATCTTAGCTTGCCCGGCCTTTTCGTGTCAAACTGCTCATTTTGAGCTACTTGCCACGAGCCGGTCCAGCTTGACTAAAGTTTTGCGTGCCCCGTCTCCGAGGCAACCCTCTGAACTTACCTAGTCATCCAGGCCGCGTCAAATCATCTGGTTTTCCAGGTGATATGCGCAGACACCGAAGGGGAAGGTCCGTTCAGTGGGGGTCGGCCCTGGGGCCCGTCCGCCGATCCGGCGTCCGGCTCGCTCCCGGGGCATTGAGAACATTAGGCCGCCTCCGGAGCATCGTCAAATCCAGACGGCTGACTTCCCGCCCAACGACTGACGCCCCGGCCGGAGCCGGGGCGTCAGTGTCATGCGGGTCAGGGCCGTCGAGTGCGCCGACCGTGAGTGTCAGGGCCATCGGATGCGCGGACCCTGAGTGTCAGGGCCGTCGAGTGCGCGGACCCTGAGCGTCAGGGCGGCAGCCGTACGGAGAACGTCAGGCGGTGACCTCGACGCCTCCGATGGAGCGCTTGCCGCGGCGCAGCACCAGGAAGCGACCGTGCAGCAGGTCGCCGGCCGACGGCACGTAGGCCTCATCGGTGATCTTCACGTTGTTGAGGTAGGCGCCGCCCTCCTTGACCGCCCGGCGAGCGGCGGACTTCGACTCCACCAGCCCGCTCTCGGCCAGCAGGTCGACGAACGAGGATCCCAGCGCGGGCACCTCGGCCCGCGGCACCTCGGCCAGCGCCGAGCCGAGCGTCCGCGCGTCGAGCTCCTCCAGCGAGCCCTGGCCGAACAGCGCCCGCGACGCCGCCACCACCCGTGCCAGCTCGTCGGCTCCGTGGACGAGGGTGGTGACGTCCTCGGCCAGCGTCCGCTGCGCCTCACGGGCCGCGGGCCGGTCGGCGACCGCCTTCTCCAGCTCGGCGATCTCGTCGTGGGTGCGGAAAGTGAACACCTTCAGGAAGCGGACGACATCCCGGTCGTCGGCGTTCAGCCAGTATTGGTAGAAGGCGTACGGCGAGGTCAGCGCCGGGTCGAGCCAGATGGCGCCGCCGGCGGTCTTGCCGAACTTGGTGCCGTCCGCCTTGGTGATCAGCTTGCCGGTCAGGGCGTGGGCGTGCGCGCCCTCCACCCGGCGGATCAGGTCGACCCCGGCGGTGATGTTGCCCCACTGGTCGCTGCCGCCGAGCTGGAGCGTGCAGCCGTGCCGGCGGTAGAGCTCCAGGTAGTCGTTCGCCTGCAGGATCTGGTAGCTGAACTCGGTGTAGCTGAGCCCGTCGCCGCCCAGCCGCGCCGACACCGACTCCCGGGCGAGCATGCGGTTGACCGGGAAGTGCTTGCCGACGTCACGGAGGAAGTCGATCGCCGACATCTCCGCGGTCCAGTCGAGGTTGCTGACCAGGGTCGCGCCGGTGGGCCCGTCGTCGAAGGAGAGGAACTTCTCCACCTGGACGCGGATCCTCGCGACCCATTCCGCGACGACCTCGGAGGAGTTCAGCGAGCGCTCGGTGCTGCGGCCGCTGGGGTCGCCGATGAGGCCGGTGGCACCGCCGACCAAGCCGATCGGGCGGTGGCCGGCCCGCTGGAAGCGGGTGAGGATCAGCAGCGTGGCCAGGTTTCCGGCGTGCAGCGACGGAGCGGTCGGGTCGAAGCCCGCATAAACCGTGATCGGCCCCTCGGCGAGTGCCGTACGCAGCGCGTCGGCATCGGTGGTCTGCGCGATGACGTCGCGCCATTCGAGCTCATCGAGGATGTCGGTCACGATCCTTGCTTTCCAGTCGAAGGGACATTTACCGCTCTGTACAGCCTGCCCGATGGCGGCACCGCCGCGCCACTCGGAATCGCCCGTGGCCGGAGAACGGGCGCGTCCCCGGGGCCGCGGCCTCCGACGGGGACCGGCCGCCGCCCACCCGAGTCGACAGGCGGGCCGGCGCGGCTAGCGGCGGCGCGGGACATGCGCCCGGTAGGGCGAGACCGTGGAGTCGCCGTCGACCCAGAAGCGCCAGGGGGTCTCCCGGGCGGACGAGACCCCGGTGCGTGGTCCCGACCTGATCTCCCCCTCTCCGGGGGGATCGCCCCGCAGCACGTTCACCGGACCTGGCGGGCAGACGTCGAGCCCGTCGTCCTGCCGGGTGAAGCCGAGTGCCACCGCCAGGCGGGCGGGCCCGCGGGCGAGGTCGCGCGCGGTGACGGTGCGGCTCGCGCCCGCCGTCCGGCGCGCCCGGGCCACCTCGGCGCCGGCGACCACCTCACCGGCCCGTAGCAGCACGCCCGAGCCCACCCCTTCGGGGAGGCAGACGATGTTGGCGCAGTAGTGCATGCCGTAGGTGAAGTAGACGTACAGGTGCCCCGGCGGCCCGAACATCACCGCGTTGCGCGGTGTCCGGCCCCGGTAGGTGTGGGAGGCGGGGTCCTCCCCGGGGGTGCCGTAGGCCTCGACCTCGGTGAGCCGGACCGAGACCGGCCCGTGCACGATCACCCGCCCCAGCAGGTCCGGGGCGACCTCGTGGCCGGGCCGGTCGAAGAACTCCCGGGTCAGGGGCACGGATCCGGCGAGCACCTGCTCGCCGGGTCCGTCGGCCGGCATCAGTTGCCGCTCGCCCAGGCCGCCTGGGCGTCGACGACCTCGCGCAGCTCGGTGAGCTGGTCGCGGACCCGGTCGGGGGCCGTGCCGCCGTGCGCCTTGCGGGCCGCCAGCGCGCCCGGCACCGACAGGACCTCGCGCGAGTCGGGCGTGAAGTGCGGCGAGACCTTGGCCAGCTCCTCATCGGTGAGCTCGTCGAAGTCCTTGTCGTTGACCTGGCACCAGACCACCAGGTGGCCGACCGCCTCGTGCGCCTCGCGGAACGGGACACCCCGGCGGACCAGCAGCTCGGCCAGGTCGGTGGCCAGTGCGAACCCGTCGGGCGCCGAGGACTCCAGCTTGGCGGTGTTGACGCGCATGGTGGCGACCAGGCCGGCCACGGCCGGCAGGACCAGCAGCAGGGTGTCGACGGAGTCGAACACCGGCTCCTTGTCCTCCTGCAGGTCACGGTTGTAGGTCAGCGGCAGGCCCTTGAGCGTCGTCAGCAGCGACATGAGGTTGCCGATGAGACGGCCGCTCTTGCCCCGGGCGAGCTCGGCGACGTCCGGGTTCTTCTTCTGCGGCATGATCGACGAGCCGGTGGAGTAGGCGTCGTCCATCTCGATCCAGCGGAACTCCTGCGAGGCCCACAGGACGATCTCCTCGCCCAGCCGCGACAGGTGCATGCCGATCATCGCCGCGTCGAACAGGAACTCCGCGGCGAAGTCGCGGTCGGCGACCGCGTCCATCGAGTTGGGCGCGGCGGAGTCGAACCCGAGCTCCCTGGCCACGGCCTGCGGGTCCAGCGGCAGCGACGATCCGGCCAGCGCGCCGGAGCCGAGCGGGGAGACCGCCGCCCGCCGGTCCCAGTCGCGCAGCCGCTCGATGTCGCGGGCGAACGCGTGCACGTGGGCCAGGAGCTGGTGGCCGAAGGAGACCGGCTGGGCGTGCTGCAGGTGGGTCATGCCGGGGGCGGCCGTCTCGGCGTGCTCCTCGGCCTGGCTCATCAGCGCGGTCTCCAGCTCGACGAGCCGGGACACGATGTGCCGGACATGGTCGCGGAGGTAGAGGCGGAGGTCGGTGGCCACCTGGTCGTTGCGGCTGCGGCCGGCGCGGAGCTTGCCGCCGAGCGTGCCGAGGCGCTCCAGCAGGCCGCGCTCCAGGGCGGTGTGGACGTCCTCGTCGGCCACCGTGGGCCGGAACTCACCCGCCTTGCACGCCTGCTCCAGGTCGTCCAAGGCGCCGATCATGCGCCCCAGCTCCTCCTCGGTGAGCAGCCCGGCGCGGTGCAGCACCCGGGCGTGCGCGCGCGAGGCCAGCAGGTCGTACGGCACGAGCCGCCAGTCGAAGTGCACGCTCACCGAGAGCCTGGTCAGCGCGTCGGCCGGCCCCCCCTCGAACCGGCCGCCCCACAGCCGCATCGGCTTACCACCATCAGTCACCGTTGTTCTCCTCCCAGTTCAATCCGCGACCATAGCCCAATCAGGCCAGTCGGGCGTCCCGGGCGGCCGCGATCTTCGAGGGCAGGCTCCACAGCTCGACGAAGCCCTTGGCCAGCGACTGGTCGAAGGTGTCGCCGGTGTCGTAGGTGGCGAGGTTGAAGTCGTACAGCGAGGCCTCGGAGCGCCGGCCGGTGACCGTGGCCCGGCCGCCGTGCAGGGTCATCCGGATCTCGCCGGTGACGTGCTGCTGGGCCTCGGCGATGAAGACGTCCAGGGCCTTCTTGAGCGGGGAGAACCAGAGGCCGTCGTAGACGAGCTCGCCCCAGCGCTGGTCGACCGACCGCTTGAACCGGGCGAGGTCCCGCTCGACGGTGACGTTCTCCAGCTCCATGTGCGCGGTGATCAGCGCGATGGCGCCGGGCGCCTCGTAGACCTCGCGGGACTTGATGCCGACGAGCCGGTCCTCGACCATGTCGAGCCGGCCCACGCCCTGGGCGCCGGCGCGCTGGTTGAGCTCGGCGATGATCTGGAACGGGGTCAGGTGCCGCCCGTCGAGCGCCACCGGGACGCCCTTGACGAAGCTGATGATGACCTCGTCGGCCTCGCGCGGCTGGGCCGGGTCGGCGGTGTAGGAGTAGACGTCCTCGGTGGGGCCGTTCCAGACGTCCTCCAGGAAGCCGGTCTCGACGGCGCGGCCCCAGATGTTCTGGTCGATCGAGAAGGGGTTCTTCTTGGTGGTCTCGATCGGCAGGTTCTTCTCCTCGGCGTAGGCGATCGCCTTGTCCCGGGTCCACGCGTAGTCACGGGCCGGGGCGATGACCTTGAGCTCGGGGAAGAGCGCGGCCAGGCCGGCCTCGAAGCGGACCTGGTCGTTGCCCTTGCCGGTGCAGCCGTGCGAGACGTGGGTGCCGCCGAACTCCTTGGCCGCGGCGGCCAGGTGCTTGACGATCAGCGGCCGCGACAGCGCGGAGACCAGCGGGTAGCGGTCCATGTAGAGGGCGTTGGCCTGCAGGGCGGGCACGCAGAAGTCGGCGGCGAACTCCTCGCGGGCGTCCACGACGACGGACTCCACGGCGCCGCAGTCGATGGCCCGCTTCCGGATGACCTCCATGTCCTCGCCGCCCTGGCCGACGTCGACGGCCACGGCGATGACCTCGGCGCCGGTCTTCTCGGCGAGGAAGGGGATGGCAACAGATGTGTCGAGGCCGCCGGAGAAGGCGAGTACGACCCGGTCAGTCATGATCAGTTCTCCCAAAGTCTTTTCGTCACAGGTGGTGGGTGGAGCTGCTGGGGCGGCCCGCCGGAGCGGGCTAGGTACGTCGGTCGGCGTGCCGGAGCAGGGCCTCGGCGACCGCTTCCCCGCCCGTCGGATCCCGGCTGATGACGAGGATCGTGTCGTCTCCGGCCACCGTGCCGAGGATGGACTTCCAGTCGGCGTGGTCGATGGCGGAGGCGAGGAACTGCGCGGCCCCCGGCGGGGTGCGGACGATCACCAGGTTGGCGGACGCCTCGGCCGAGACGAGCAGTTCCTCGGCGAGCCGGCTCAGCCGGGCAGCCGGCGACTCGCCGGAGCCGAGCCTGGCCAGCGGGATCCGGCCGCCGCCCTCGCCCGGCAGGGCGTAGACCAGGGAACCGTCCTCCGCGCGCAGCTTGAGCGCGCCGAGCTCGTCCAGATCCCGGGAGAGGGTGGCCTGGGTGACCTCCACCCCGCTCTCCAGCAGGAGCTTGGCCAGGTCGGGCTGGGAGCGGACCGGCTGCCGCTCCAGCAGCTCGGCGATCCGCGCCTGGCGGGCGACCTTGGTCATGGGAATCATCGGACGGCCCCGTTCTCGGGCCTCATGCCAAGGGTGTCATGCCCGCCCGCGCCCGCCGCCTGCCGGGTCGCCGAGACCAGCCAGTGCAGCAGGGCCTTCTGCGCGTGCAGCCGGTTCTCCGCCTGGTCCCACACGACGCTCTGCGGTCCGTCGAGGACGTCGGCGGCGATCTCCAGGTCCCGGTAGGCGGGCAGGCAGTGCAGCACGATCGCGCCGGGGGCCGCCCGGCCCATCAGCTCGGCGTTGACCTGGAAGGGCGCCAGGTCGGCGACCCGCTGCTCCTTGCCGTCCTGGCCCATCGAGACCCAGGTGTCGGTGGCGATCACGTCGGCGCCGTCGGCGGCCACACCCGCGTCGGGCAGCACGGTGACCGATCCGCCGGTCCCGGCGGCGAGCTCACCGGCCCGCCGCAGGATCTCCGGGTCCGGCTGGTATCCGGCCGGGGAGGCGATCCGCACGTGCATGCCGGCCAGGACCCCGCCCAGCAGGTAGGAGTGGGCCATGTTGTTGGCGCCGTCTCCGAGGTAGGTCAGGGTGAGCCCGGCGGTCCTGCCGAGGTGCTCCCTGACGGTCTGCAGGTCGGCGAGGATCTGGCAGGGGTGGAACTCGTCGGTGAGGGCGTTCACGACGGGCACCGAGGACGCTGAGGCCATGGCCTCGATCCTCTCCTGTCCCGAGGTGCGCCACACGATGGCGCCGACCTGGCGCTCCAGGACCCGGGCGGTGTCCTCGATCGACTCGCCCCGGCCCATCTGCGAGGATCCGGCGTCGATGATCAGGGGGAGGCCGCCGAGCTCGCCGATGCCGACGGCGAAGGAGATCCGGGTCCGGGTGGACGGCTTGTCGAAGAGCACCGCGACGGTCTGCGGGCCCTCGAACGGCCGGTAGCCGTAGCGGTCCTTCTTCATGGCCTGGGCCAGGTCGAGCACCTCGGCCTGCTCGGCGGGCGACAGGTCGTCGTCGCGCAGGAAGTGCCTGGCCGGCGTGGAACCGGTGCGGTTGTCAGTCATCGGCGGCCTCGTCAAGGATTGCGGGGAGCGCGGCCACGAAGGCGGCGATCTGCTCGGAGGTGATCACCAGCGGGGGCGCGAGCCGTACCGCGTTGGGCTGCAGGGCGTTGACCAGGAATCCGGCCTCCTGGGCCGCCGCCTGGACCTGCGCGGAGCGGTCGGCGGTCAGCACCGCGGCCAGCCACAGGCCCCGGCCGCGGACGCCCGCCAGCAGCGGGTGGTCGATCGCGGCGATGCCCTCGGCGAGCTGCGCGCCGACCGTGCGGACGTGCTCCAGCAGGCCGTCCTTGTCGATCGTGTCGAGTACGGCGAGCGCGGCGGCGGCCGAGACGGGGTTCCCCCCGAAGGTGGAGCCGTGGTCGCCCTTGGCGAAGATCGTGCCGGCCGGGCCGAAGCCGATGCAGGCGCCGATCGGCATGCCACCGCCGAGCCCCTTGGCCAGGGTCAGCACGTCGGGCAGGACGCCGTCGTGCTGGTGGGCGAACCAGTGCCCGGTGCGGCCGATCGCGGACTGGATCTCGTCGGCGACCAGCAGGGCGCCGGTCGCGTCGCAGACCTCCCTGGCGGCCTTGAGGTAGCCGTCGGGCGGGGGGACGACTCCGGCCTCGCCCTGGGTGGGCTCGAGGAAGAGCGCGGCGCACTCCTGGGTGACGGCGTTCTTCAGCGCGTCGGCGTCACCGTAGGGGACGAACCGGACGTCGACCGGGAACGGGCCGAACTGGTCGCGGATCGACGGCTTGCCGGTCAGCGAGAGCGCGCCGAGGGTCCGGCCGTGGAAGGCGTTCTCGGCGGCCACGAAGTAGGGGCGGCCCTGTGCCTTGCCGTATTTGATGGCCAGCTTGAGCGCGGCCTCGTTGGCCTCGGTGCCCGAGTTGGTGAGGAAGACCCTGGCCGGGGCGCCGAGCAGGCCGAGCAGGCGTTCGGCGAGCAGGACCTCCGGCTCGTGCAGGAACAGGTTGCTGGTGTGGGCGAGCGTGGCGACCTGGCCGGAGACGGCCTCCACCAGCGCCGGATGGGCGTGGCCGAGCGAGCTGACGGCGATGCCGCCGATCAGGTCGAGGTATTCGCGGCCGTCGACGTCCCAGACCTTCGATCCCTCGCCGCGCGCCAGCGCCACGGGCGGCACACCGTAGTTCGGCATGAAGGCGGCCTCGAAGCGCTTGCTGAGCGCGTCTGTGGCGTGACGCTCGTGCGGGCTCACTTGTCGCTCCCGTTCAGCTTGATGGTGGCGGTCAGCCGCCGGTTGACCAGGCTCGGCACGGCCGGGGTCCTGGCGGCGTCCGGCAGCACCATGGTTCCGATGCCCTCGTCGGTGAAGATCTCCAGCAGCACCGAGTGGGGCACCCGGCCGTCGAGCACGTGCGCCTGGGGCACGCCGCCCTGGACGGCGGTCAGGCACGCCTCCATCTTGGGCACCATGCCGCTGGACAGGCCGGGCAGGAGCGTGCCGAGCTCGGTGGCCGACAGCTGCCTGATGACCTCGTTGCCGCCGTCCCCGGCGTCGGGGCGCCAGTCGCGGTAGAGGCCCTCGACGTCGGTCAGGACGATGAGCTTGGTCGCCTGGAGCGCCACCGCGAGCGCGGCGGCGGCGGTGTCGGCGTTGACGTTGTAGACGGTGCCGTCGTCGCCGCGTGCGATGGAGGAGATCACCGGGATCCGCCCGTCGTCCAGCAGCGCCTGCACGGCTCCGGCCTCGACGTTGACGATGTCCCCGACCTGGCCGATGTCCACCTGGGCGCCGTCGACGACGGCGTGCTTGCGGACGGCGGTGAACAGGTGGGCGTCCTCGCCCGACATGCCGATGGCGAACGGTCCGTGCCGGTTGATCAGGCCGACCACGTCGCGGTTGACCTGGCCGACCAGGACCATCCTGACGACCTGCATGGCCTCGGGGGTGGTGACCCGGAGCCCGGCGGTGAAGGTGGACTCGATGCCGAGCCTGTCGAGCTGGGCGTTGATCTGCGGCCCGCCGCCGTGCACGATCACCGGCTTGAGCCCGGCGTAGCGCAGGAAGACGACGTCGGCGGCGAACTTCTCCCGCAGGTGCTCCTCGGTCATCGCGTTGCCGCCGTATTTGATGACGACGGTCGCGCCGTTGAAGCGGGCGAGCCAGGGCAGCGCCTCGATCAGCGTGTGCGCCTTGGCCAGGGCGTCGTCGGTCCTCATGAGGAGTACGCCGAGTTCTCGTGGACGTAGGCCGCGGTGAGGTCGGTGGTGTGGACCGTCGCCGAGTGGGGGCCGGCCGACAGGTCGATGGTGATCGTCACGTCGCGGGGGCGCAGGTCCACCTTGGACCGGTCGTCCCCGGCGGCGCCGCCCCGGCAGATCCAGATGCCGTTGATGGCCACGTTGAGCCGGTCGGCCTCGAAGACGGCGTCGGTGGTGCCGACCGCCGACAGCACCCGTCCCCAGTTGGGGTCCTCCCCGTGGATGGCGCACTTGAGGAGGTTGGAGCGTGAGACGGTGCGGCCGACGAGCACCGCGTCGTCCTCCGACGCGGCGCCGACCACCTCGATGGCGATGGCCTTGGTGGCGCCCTCGGCGTCCACCAGGAGCTGGCGGGCGAGGTCGGCGCAGACGGAGCGGACCACCTGCTCGAACTCGCCGAGGTCCGGGGTGACGCCGGAGGCGCCGCTGGCCAGCAGCAGGACGGTGTCGTTGGTGGACATGCAGCCGTCGGCGTCGAGCCGGTCGAAGGTGACGCGGGTCGCCTCGCGGAGCACCGCGTCGAGCTGGTCGGCGGGCACGTCGGCGTCGGTGGTGATCACGCAGAGCATGGTGGCCAGGGCGGGGGCGAGCATGCCCGCCCCCTTGGCCATGCCGCCGACCATGTAGCCGCCCTCGCCCCGCCTGAAGGAGATCTTGGAGACGGTGTCGGTGGTGCGGATGGCGTCGGCGGCGGCCAGGCCGCCGTCCCTGCTGATCTGGGAGACCGCGAGGTCCACCCCGTCCAGCAGCGTCTCCATCGGCAGCCGCTCGCCGATCAGGCCGGTGGAGCAGACCGCGATCTCGCCGGCCGACTCCTTCAGCGCCTCGGCGACCTTCTCGGCGGTGGCGTGGGTGTCCTGGAAGCCGAGCGGGCCGGTGCAGGCGTTGGCGCCGCCGGAGTTGAGGACGACCGCGTGGACCCGGCCCCCGGCCAGCACCTGCTGGGACCAGAGCACCGGCGCGGCCTTGACGCGGTTGCCGGTGAAGACGCCCGCCGCCGCGCGCGACGGGCCGTCGTTGACGACGAGCGCGAGGTCGCGGGCGTCGCCGGACTTGATTCCGGCGGCGACACCCGCTGCCCGGAAGCCGAGGGGGGCGGTCACACTCATGGGGCAACTCCATTGAGAGGCAGGCCGAGCTCTTCTGGCAGGCCGAGGGCGAGGTTGGCGCTCTGGATCGCGCCTCCCGCGGTGCCCTTGGTCAGGTTGTCGATGGCGATGACGGCGACGATGCGTCCGGCGCGCTCGTCCAGGGTCACCTGGAGGGCGGCGACGTTGGCGCCGAGGGTCATCGAGGTCGCGGGCCACTGCCCCTCCGGGAGCAGCCGCAGGAACGGCTCGTCCTTGCTCGCGGCCTCGTACGCCTCGCGCAGGACCTGGGCGGTGACGCCGGGCCTGGCCGGGACCGTGCAGGTGGCGAGGATGCCGCGGCTCATCGGGGCCAGCATGGGGGTGAAGGAGACCTTCACCGGCTCGCCCGCCAGCGGGGAGAGGTTCTGCTCCATCTCCGGGGTGTGCCGGTGGACGCCGCCGACGCCGTAGGCGCTGACCGAGCCCATCACCTCGCTGCCCAGCAGGTGGGGCTTGAGCGACCTGCCCGCTCCGCTGGTGCCGGTGGCGGCCACCACGACCACGTCGGGCCCGGCCAGGCCCGCGGCGAAGGCGGGGAACAGGGCCAGGGTGACGGCCGTGGGGTAGCAGCCGGGGACGGCGATCCTCCTGGTGGCGCGGAGCCTGTCACGCTGGCCGGGCAGCTCGGGCAGGCCGTAGGGCCAGGCGCCCGCGTGGACGCCGCCGTAGAAGAGCTCCCAGGCCGCGGGGTCGGTTAGTCGGAAGTCGGCGCCGCAGTCGACGACGAGGGTGTCCTCGCCGAGCTGCTCGGCGACGGCCGCGGACTGGCCGTGCGGGAGGGCGAGGAAGACGAGGTCGTGGCCGCCGAGGGTGTCGGCCGTGGTGTCCAGCAGGATCCGGTCGGCCAGCGGGGTCAGGTGCGGCTGGTGGGCGCCGAGCGCGGCGCCGGCGTTGGAGCCCGCGGTCAGCGCGCCGATCTCGATCTGGGGGTGCGACAGCAGCAGGCGCAGCAGCTCGCCCCCGGCATAGCCGCTGGCACCGGCGATCGCCGCTCTCATCCGTCCCCCTAGGTTGCATAGTCATTCATTTTCACTCATGAACTTACTAGAGAGAGTATGCACTCCTGGGGATTGTCATGCAAGTGCCCGCTCCGGCCGCTCCGGAGGCATACCGTCCGCCAAACAGGCGATAAGCACCCAAAAACCCATATATCTACATGCATGATCATGCGGGGCTGAGGGAGGCGATATTTCGGCACTGTTGCACGTACCTACCGGTCGGTATCGTGACGTTTCCGGTCCCTCCACACCCGGGGAGTACGAACGCATGACTGTCACCCACGACCAGGTCCAGGCCCAGCTCACCGGTCCAGGACAGCTTTTCGAGATGGAGGAGGTCGCCGGTCACGGCGGCACCGTCCGGACGTGGAAGCACGCTCCGGGTCACTTCCGCGCGCTCCTCGAGACGAGCCGGTTCCACGGCGACAAGGTCTTCCTGGCCTACGAGGACGAGCACATCACCTACGAGGAGCACTTCCGGCGGGCGGCGACACTGGCACGGCGCCTGGTGGAGGAGTACGGCGTGGTCAAGGGCGACCGGGTCGCCATCGCCATGCGCAACTACCCGGAGTGGGTGATCGCCTTCTCCGCCGCGCTGGCCGCCGGGGCGGTGGCCGTGCCGCTCAACGCCTGGTGGACCGCGCAGGAGCTGGAGTACGGGCTGTCGGACTCCGGGGCGAAGGTGCTGATCGCCGACGGCGAGCGCGCCGCCAAGCTCGCCGGCCTGGCACAGTCCCTGATCGTGGCCCGGGGCGAGGTGCCCGAGGGCGCCCGCGCGTTCGAGGACGTGCTGGGCCCGGTGGAGGCCGGCGTGACGCTGCCGCCGGTCGAGCTCTCCCCGGAGGACCCGGCCACGATCTTCTACACCTCGGGCACCACCGGCCGCCCCAAAGGCGCCCTCGGCAGCCACCGCAACCTCGGCCAGTCCCCCATGACCGTCGCCTACAGCCTGCTGCGCAGCGTGGTGCGGGCGGGCCAGGACCCGGCGGAGTCGGCCGGCAGGCGCCGCGTCACCCTGCTCACCGTGCCGCTCTTCCACGTCACCGGCTGCTTCGCCGTGATGACCACCACCATGTTCACCGGCAGCGGCCTGGTGCTGATGTACAAGTGGGACGCCGGACGGGCCCTGGAGCTGATCGAGCGGGAGCGGGTCACCACGTTCAGCGGCGTGCCCACCAACGTGTGGCAGCTGCTGTCCCACCCCGACCTGGGCAAGTTCGACATCTCCAGCCTCAACTCCCTCGGGTACGGCGGCGCCCCGGCCCCGCCCAAGCTGCTGGAGCGCATCACCGAGCTGCTGCCCAGCCGCTCCCCCTCCAACGGGTACGGCCTGACCGAGACCACCGCGCTGACCATCAACAACGCCGGCGTGGACTACCTCGCCAAGCCCGACAGCATCGGCCTGCCGGTGCCCGTGGTCGAGGTGAGGATCGCCGACCCGCTCGGCGACGAGCTGCCGGTCGGCGAGGTCGGCGAGCTCTGCCTGCGCGGCCCGAACGTGATCCTCGGTTACTGGAACCGCCCCGAGGCCACCGCCGAGACCTTCATCGGCGGCTGGCTGCACACCGGCGACCTGGCGCGGGTGGACGAGGAGGGGTTCGTGTTCATCGTGGACCGGGCCAAGGACATGGTCATCCGCGGCGGTGAGAACGTCTACTGCGCCGAGGTGGAGGCCGCGCTGTTCGAGCATCCGGCGGTGGACGACGTCGCGGTGATCGGCATCCCCCACGACGAGCTGGGCGAGGAGGTCGGCGCGGTGGTACGGCTGGCGTCCCCGGCGAGCGCCGAGGAGCTGCAGGCCTTCCTGCGCGAGCGGATCGCGGCCTTCAAGGTCCCGGTCCGGTTCTGGGTCCGCGAGAGCGAACTCCCCCGCAACCCCGGCGGCAAGATCCTCAAGACCCACCTGCGCAAGGAGGTCCTGGGCTCCTGACACCCCCGGCGGCGGGCCGGACCGGTCCGCCGCGACGCGGGCCGCTCCGGGCCGCCCGGTCCGGCCCGGAGCGGCCCGGCCCAAAACCAGTTGCCCTGGCGCGGGCCGGCGCCGAGACTAGCTGTCCGTGCCTGAAACTGCCGATCGACCGCTCAGAACGCTGGCCCGCCGGCTGAAAATGGATCTGAGCCCGCTGCGCGACTCCCGTGACTTCCGGCTGCTGTTCGGCTCGGGGATGATCACGATGTTCGGCACCTTCCTCACCCTGGTCGCGGTCCCGCTGCAGATGAAGGAGCTCACCGACGACTCCTACCTGGCGGTCGGCCTGGTCAGCGTGGCCGAGTTCGTGCCGATGGTGGTCTGCGGCCTGTGGGGCGGGGCGATCGCGGACGCGCTGGACCGGCGCAAGATCATTCTCTACACCGAGGCGGGGCTCTGCGCCACGGTCGTGGTCCTGATGGTCAACGCGATGCTGCCCGAGCCGCAGGTCTGGGTGCTGTACGTGGTCGGCGCGCTCTCGGCGGGCCTGGGCAGCCTGCAGCGGCCCAGCCTGGAGTCGCTGATGCCGCGCGTGGTCAGGCACGACCAGCTCACCGCCGCCGCCGCGCTGACCAGCTTCCGCTGGAACCTCGGCGCCATCGTCGCCCCCGGTCTCAGCGGCCTGCTCGTCGTCTGGTCCGGCTTCGCCACCACCTACGGCGTCAACGTGGCGACGTTCCTGATCTCCCTGGCCCTGCTCTGGCCGGTGAAGGCCCCGCCGCAGTCCGAGGACGCTCCCCCGCCGTCGGTCAGGGCGCTGGTCGAGGGCGTCCGCTACGCCGTGGGCCGCCCCGACCTGATGGGCACCTACCTGGTGGACGTCGCCGCGATGGTCTTCGCCTTCTCCACCGCGCTCTATCCCTTCCTCGCCGACGAGCTCGGCGTCCCCGAGGCGCAGGGCCTGTTCTTCTCCGCCTCGGCCATCGGCTCGCTGGTCGCCTCGGTCACCTCCGGCTGGACCAACCACGTCCACCGCCACGGCCTGGGCGTCATCGTCGCGGCGATCGGATGGGGCGCCGCGGTGGCGCTGGCGGCCGTCATGCCGACCGCCTGGGGCGTCTTCGCCTGCCTGGCGCTGGCCGGGGCGGCCGACATGATCAGCGGAGTCTTCCGCTCCACGATCTGGAACCAGACCATCCCGGACGAGTTCCGCGGCCGGCTGGCCGGCATCGAGCTGCTCTCCTACACCAGCGGTCCGATGCTCGGCAACGCCAGGGCGAGCCTGATGGGCGATCTCGGCGGGACCCGCTTCTCCCTGGGCGCGGGCGGCCTGCTGTGCGTCGGCGCGGTGGTCGCGATGGCCGGGCTGCTGCCCAGGTTCCGTGACTACGACGCCCGCACCGACGAGCACGCGGTCAGGGAGCGCGCCCGCCGCGAGGCCGTCACCGAGATCTGAACCCCGGCGGCGGCCGGCCCCGCGCACCGGGCGGGGCCCGTCGCCCCTGCGGGGGCACGACGCGGCCCCACGCACCGGGCGGGCGTCGTCCCTGCGGGGGCACGACGGCCGGCGTACGGAGCCCGGGGACGGCGGCGTCCGCGCGGGGGCCGCCCGGCTCCGAGCCGGTCAGCCGGCCTCGCGCCAGCCGTCGTACTCCTCCGCCAGCGCCTCCAGCCACGCCAGGTGACCGGCCTCCAGCGTCCCGCCGGGATCCTCGACGACCACGACCCACTGGGCGTCCTCGGCGTCGTCCTCTCCCGCGAGGGTCTCCCGGACGACCGCGGGCACGCCGATCCGCGGGAACTCCTCGGCCACGCTCTCGGCGACCTCCTCGGCGTCGTCGCGCTCGGCGAACACCAGCAGGTGTCTCATCGTCCCTCCCGGAATCGTCCTCGCCGAAGGCCAGGGCCCCGGCGGCGGTGCCGCCGGGGCCCTCTCAGATGTGCCTCAGACGCCGCGGAGCTGGGCTCCGGTGCGCTCACCGGCGAGCGCCACGGCCGCGTCGCGGGCCGCGGTGGTCTCCTCGACGGTCAGCGTCCGGTCCGGCGCCCGGAACCGCAGGGTGTAGGCCAGGGACTTCCTGCCCTCACCGGCCTGGGCCCCGGTGTAGACGTCGAACAGCCGGACCGACTCCAGCAGCTCGCCCGCCCCCTCGCGCAGCGCCCGCTCCACCTCGGCCACCGGGGTGGCGGCCTCGACGACGAGCGCGACGTCCTGCGTGGCGACCGGGTAGGAGGAGACCGCGGGGGCCTGCGCCGGACCGGCCGACAGCGGCTCCAGCCTGGTCAGCTCCAGCTCCATCGCGCTGGTGCGCGCGGGCAGGCCGTAGGCCTCGATGACGCGCGGGTGCAGCTCACCGGCGTGACCGACGAGCACGTCCCCGGCGTACAGGGCCGCGCAGCGGCCCGGGTGCCAGGGCTCGTGCCGGTCGGCGCGGACCTCAAGGGTGACCCCGGCCTCGCGGGCCACCGTGCGGGCCGCCTCGACGGCGTCCGCCCAGGCGGCCGCCCGTCCCTGGCCCCACCACCCGGAGCCCTCGAACTCCCCGGCCAGCACGGCTGCCACCCGCAGCGGCTGGGCGGGCAGCGCGGACTCGATGGAGGCGAGCTCCTCCTCGCTCGGCCTGCGGTCCACCCCGAGCACCGGCGCGCGCTTGGCCGCGCCCTGGGACGGCCGGTAGACCAGACCCGTCTCGAACAGCGCGGTGTCGCCGAACCCCCGGCCCACGTTGCGGACCAGCGTCTTGAGCAGCCCCGGCAGCAGCGTGGTCCGCATCAGCGGCTCGTCCTCGCTGAGCGGGTTGGCCAGCCGTACGGCCCGGCGGCGCGCGTCGTCGGCGGGCAGCTGCAGGTTGTCGAAGTCACGCTCCCCGACGAAGGGGTAGGCCAGGATCTCGACGTAGCCGGAGGCGGCCAGCGCCCGGCCCACCCGGCGGCGCAGCCGCTGGCCCTCGCTGAGACCGGCGCCCGCCGGGGCGGCCGGCAGGATCGAGGGCAGGTTCTCGTAGCCTTCGAGCCGGATTACCTCCTCGGCGAGGTCGTTCGGGTCGGTGAGGTCGGGCCGCCAGGAGGGCGGGGTCACCGTCAGCATGTCGTCGCCGGTGACCGCGAGCTTGGCGGCGATCTCGTCGGCGGGGGCGACCGCGCCGCCGGTGACCGTGCAGCCGACCTGCTCAAGGCGGCGGATCACGGTCTCCCGGTCGTAGCCGATCCCGGCGACCTTGCCGGGGTGGCCGCTCGGGATGGAGATGCGGACCGGCTCGACCTCGGCCTCGGCATGGGTCACGCCCGGCTGGATCGTGCCGCCGCCGAGCTCCGCCAGGAGCTGGGCCGCGCGCCAGGAGGCGTACAGCGGCAGCTCCCGGTCCACGCCCCGCTCGAAGCGCTTGGACGCCTCGCTGACCAGGTTGTGGCGGCGGGACATCCGCGCCACGCCGCTGGCGGCGAAGTGCGCGGCCTCGATCACGATGTCGGTGGAGGCCTCGGAGATCTCGGTGTGCAGGCCACCCATGGTCCCGGCCATCGAGATCGCCCCCGACGCGTCGGTGATCAGGACGTCTTCCGGGTCGAGCTTGCGGACGACGTGGTCGAGCGTCTCCAGCGTCTCGCCCGGCTCGGCCCGGCGCACCACGATCCCTCCGGTCAGCCTGGCGGCGTCGAAGGCGTGCAGGGGCTGGCCGAGCTCCAGCATCACGTAGTTGGTGACGTCGACGGCCAGCGAGACCGGGCGCATGCCGGCGCGGGTGAGCCGTACGCGCAGCCACAGCGGGCTGGGCGCCGCCGGGTCGAAGCCCTGCACCTCGCGCAGCACGAAGCGGTCGCAGGCCGTCGGGTCGGCGATGGAGGCCGGATAGGACGGACCCGCGCCGGCGGGCGGGGAGACGTCGGCCGGGTCGAGGAAGGCCGAGCCGAAGGCGGTGGCCGCCTCGCGGGCCACACCGCGGATCGACAGCGCGTAGCCGATGTCCGGGGTGATCTCCAGCTCGATCACGTCGTCGCGCAGGCCGAGCAGCTCGACCACGTCGGCCCCGATCGGGGTGCCCTCGGCCAGCACCATGATGCCGCCGTGCTCGTCGCTCAGCCCGAGCTCGCGCTCGGAGCAGATCATGCCCTCGGACATCCGCCCGTAGGTCTTGCGGGCGCCGACCTCGAAGCCGCCGGGCAGCACTCCGCCGGGCAGCACGACCGGCACCCGGTCGCCGACGGCGAAGTTGGTCGCGCCGCAGACGATCTCACGCGGCGCGGCCTCTCCCACCTCGACCTGGCAGTGCCGGATGGGCTTCTTGAAGCCCTGCAGCTCCTCGATGGCGAGCACCTCGCCGACGACCACGTTCTTGACGTCGTGGCCGTAGGAGGTGACGGCCTCCAGCTTGAGGCCCGCGGCGGTGAGCCTGTCGGCGACCTCTTGGGCGGTGACGGCGGGGAGATCGACATACTCCCGCAGCCATGAAAGCGGGACCTTCATCAGACCTCCATCCCGAACGGGAGCGTGAAGCGGACGTCTCCCTCGACCATGTCGCGCATGTCCTCGACGTTGTGGCGGAACATCAGCGTGCGCTCGATGCCCATGCCGAAAGCGAAGCCGCTGTAGCGGCCGGGGTCGACGCCGCAGGCGATGAGCACCCGCGGGTTGACCATGCCGCAGCCGCCCCACTCGATCCAGCCCTCGGACTTGCAGGTGCGGCAGTGCGGGTTGCCGGGCACCGCGGAGGCGCCCCGGCAGACGAAGCACTTCAGGTCCATCTCGGCGGACGGCTCGGTGAACGGGAAGTAGTTCGGCCGGAACCTGGTCGTGATGCCCTCGCCGAACATGACCTCGGCGAACCGGTCGAGGGTGCCCTTGAGGTGGGCCATGGTCAGGCCCTCGTCGATCGCCAGCCCCTCGACCTGGTGGAAGACCGGGGTGTGGGTGGCGTCGAGCTCGTCGGTGCGGAACACCTTGCCGGGTGAGATCACATAGACCGGCAGGCTCCGGCTGAGCAGGGCCCGGATCTGCACCGGCGAGGTCTGCGTGCGCAGCACCATGCCGGAGTCGACCGACTCCACGAAGAAGGTGTCGTGCTCCGAGCGCGCCGGGTGGTCCGGCGAGATGTTCAGCGCGTCGAAGTTGAACCACTCGCCTTCCAGCTCGGGGCCCTCGGCCACCTCGTAGCCCATCGCGACGAACGCGTCGGCGACGCGCTCCTGCAGGGTGGTCAGAGGGTGCCGGGCGCCGCGCGGGGCGCGGTCCCAGGGCAGCGTGACGTCGACGGTCTCCTCGACGAGGACCCGCTCGTCACGCTCGGCCTCCAGCTGGGCCTGGCGCTCGGCGAGAGCCTCGGAGACGGCCTTGCGGGCACCGCCGATGCGCTTGCCCGCCTCGGCGCGGGCCGCCGGCGGCAGGGCGCCGATCTCACGGTTGGCCAGGGCGATCGGCGAGCGGTCACCGGCGTGCGCGAGCCGTACCTGCTTGAGTTCGTCGAGGTCGCGCGCCGCCTTGATGGCGTCGAGCGCGTCGGCCTGCATGCGCACCATCTCATCGGCGTGCAGCGGGGTCACCTCAACCGGGTCGTAGTTAGACAAGAGAGCTCCGAATCCAGGGCTTAAGCGGCAACGAGTCTAGTCGGGGAAGCCCACCGGGCCTGCATCCACGCTCAGGCGAAGTCAGGGGTGCCGGTGGGCACCATAAATCGGAACTCGGCCCCGCCCTCGGGCCCCCGCTGCACGGAGATGGTGCCACCATGGGCCTCGATCAGGCCCTTGACGATGAACAGGCCGAGCCCGGTGCCACCGCGGCGGCGGGCGTTGCCCCGCCAGAACTGCCGGAACACGCGCGTGGCCAGCTCGGGCGGGATGCCCTCTCCCTGGTCACGGACGGACACGGTCACTCCCCACTCGTTCGGCTCGATGGCTACTGTCACCGTACCGCGCCCGTGGCGGACCGCGTTTTCCAGCAGGTTGGCCAGGACCTGGTCGATCTTGTCCTGGTCGAGCCAGGTCTCGGGCAGCTCGCCCAGGACCTCCAGCCGGAAACGGTCTTCCGGCTCCCCCGCCGCGACCCGCCCGGCGATGACCTTGCGGGCCCTGGCCGGGATGTCGACCACCTGGCGGTGGATCTCCAGCCGCCCGGACTCGATGCGGGAGACGTCGAGCAGCTCGGTGATCAGCCGGGTCACCCGGTCGGCGTCGGCGTTGACCGTCTCCAGCATGACGAGCTTCTGGTTGTCGGTGAAGCGGGTCCACTTGGCCAGCAGGGTCGCGGTGAAGCCCTTGACGCTGGTGAGCGGGGAGCGGAGCTCGTGGGCCACGGTGGAGACCAGGTCGGCGCGGCTGCGCTCCAGGCGGGCGCGGGCGCCGGCGTCGCGCATCGTGATCACCACGCGGACGATCTCACCGCCCCGCTCGGGCCTGCGCACCAGACGGGCGGCCACGAGCATCTCCTGGCCGCCCGGGGTGCGCAGCGGGAGCTCGGGCTGGCGGCTGCGGGTGGGCAGCCCGCCATAGGTGTCGAACCACTTCCACCAGTCGCGCCCGTCGTGGTCGTGGAAGGAGAACACGTCCCGCAGGTGCCGTCCGGCGGCCTGGTCGCGGGTGACCCCGGTCAGGCGGGTCGCGGCCCGGTTGACGGCCAGCACGTGGCCGTCCCGGTCGGTGACGACGAGGCCGTCGGGGAGCTCGTCCACGTCGATCACACAGGCGGAATCAGCGCTCCGCTCGTCGGTGTGTTCGCCGTGCACGACCCCGCCTCCTCGACGCTACAACGCCGACAATAGCGGGTTTCCCGCGTTCTACGGCAGCCTCGGAGCGGGGGTCCGGGAACCGGCCCGCTGAGACCGGGCAGATGCGTACAGACACACCGCGGCGGCGGTCGCGAGGTTGAGACTCTCGGCCCGGCCGTAGATCGGCACGCGGACCACTTCGTCGGTCAGCCGCAGGATCTCCTCCGGCAGTCCCCACGCCTCGTTGCCGAAGACCCAGGCCGTCGGACCGGACAGGTCCACGTCGTCCAGGGTCCGCTCGCCGGCGCCGTCGGCGGCGAGCACCCGCAGCCCGGAGTCCTTCAGCCGCCGCACGGCCTGCGCCACCGGCGCCCCGGTGGTGACCGGGAGGTGGAACAGGCTGCCCGCGCTGGCCCGGACGCACTTGCCGTTGTAGGGGTCCACCGAGGCGTCGGTGAAGACGACCGCGTCGGCACCCGCCGCGTCGGCGGTGCGCAGCACGGTCCCGGCGTTCCCCGGGTCCCGGACGTGGGCGAGCACGGCCACCAGCCTGGCGTCGGCGGTGACGGCGCGGTCCAGGGCCACGTGCACGAACCGGCACACCGCCAGCAGCCCCTGCGGGGTGACGGTCTGGGCGAGCTCGGCCATGACCTCGCCGCTGGCCCGGTGGACGGGCACCCCCGCGGCGGTGGCGGCGGCGACGATGTCGGCGTGGCGCGTCCCGGCCTCGGCCGTGGCGAACAGCTCCACCACGACGCCGTCCAGCGCCAGCGCCTCGCGGACGGCCTGCGGCCCCTCGGCGAGGAAGGACCGGTCCCGGTCCCGGAAGGCCCGTTTGGTCAGCCGCCGCACGGCCTTGACCCTCGGCGACTTGATGTTGGTCAGCTCAGATCCCGCCATGCCCGTCCCCCCAAGAATGCGAATGCGGCCCACAGCGTGATCGCTGTGGGCCGCACGTTCGTCAGTGCCGGATTCAGCCGGCGACCGGCGCGTTCACGTCGGCCGGGAGCGCCTTCTTGGCGGCCTCGACCAGCGTCGCGAACGTGGCGGCGTCGTTGACCGCGAGGTCAGCGAGGATCTTGCGGTCGACCTCGATGGAGGCCAGGCGCAGACCCTGGATGAGCCGGTTGTAGGTGATGCCGTTCTGGCGGGCAGCGGCGTTGATGCGCTGGATCCAGAGACGGCGGAAGGTGCCCTTGCGGTCCTTGCGGTCGCGGTAGGCATAGGTCATCGAGTGGAGCATCTGCTCCTTGGCCTTGCGGTACAGCCTGGACCGCTGGCCCCGGTAGCCCTTCGCCCGCTCGAGAACGACCTTGCGCTTCTTCTTGGCGTTGATCGCCCGCTTCACGCGTGCCATGTGTATCTATCTCCCCGGGGGCCGTTACTTAGCGAGCAGCTTCTTGATCTTCTTGGCGTCGGCATCGGAGAGCACGACCTCGGACTTGAGACGACGCGTCAAGGTGGACGACTTCCACTCGTTGTAGTGCGCGCGGTTGGCCCGGCGGCGCTTGATCTTGCCGGAACCGGTGAGCCGGAATCGCTTCTTCGCACCGCTGTGCGTCTTCATCTTCGGCATCTCAGCCGTCTCTCCCTCGATCGTGCCGATGTCCCGGGCCGGTAACCCGAGTCAAGGGCATGCCTGACTGCGAGACCGGACCCGGTCTCGGCTTAATCTCGCGACTACCTGACGGTTCAGGCTATGCGAGTCACTCCTGCGGAGCGGCCACCTCGTCCTCGACGGGCGCCTGACCCTCCACGGAGTCCTCGTCACGCCGCGCCTTGGCCGCCGCCTTCTCGGCCTTGGCCTCGGCCTTCTTCTTGTGCGGGCCGATCACCATGATCATGTTTCGGCCGTCCTGCTTGGGCTGGGACTCCACGAAGCCGAGCTCCGTGACGTCCTCCGCCAGGCGCTGCAGGAGCCGGAAGCCCAGCTCGGGCCGGGACTGCTCCCGCCCGCGGAACATGATCGTGACCTTGACCTTGTCTCCCGCCTTGAGGAACCGCACCACGTGACCCTTCTTGGTCTCGTAGTCGTGCGGGTCGATCTTCGGCCGGAGCTTGATCTCCTTGATGATCGTGTACGCCTGGTTACGCCGCGCCTCACGTGCCTTCATCGCGGACTCGTACTTGAACTTGCCGTAGTCCATGAGCTTGCACACGGGCGGGCGGGCCGTGGCCGCGACCTCAACGAGGTCGAGGTCGGACTCCTGAGCCAGCTTCAGAGCATCGCCGATGGAGACGATGCCAACCTGTTCGCCGTTCGGGCCGACGAGGCGGACCTCGGGGACGCGAATACGGTCGTTGATGCGGGGCTCGGCGCTGATGGGGCCTCCTAGGTTGCGATCCGCAGCCGCCTTCGCAGGCGGCTGCCACATGCTCGATCGTGCCGGGAGGTCGTGGAACGCAGGCCGTTGGCAGGTCTGGAAGCACGAAATGCCCCGCACGTCGCGCATGCGGGGCCACATGAGCTCATCGGATCTGACACCTTGAGCTCTCCGGAGTTACCCGGTGTGATCCTTGACCTGCCGACCTTGCGGTCGACCAGGTGGGAGGTGAACCTCCGCTTGCGCGTCCAGCAGGCATGCCGGACCGATCGAGTAGTTACATTACCACAACCCCCCACGTCCACAGAATCATCCCGCGACATCCCCGTCAGGGGCGCGATCCCGAGAACTGTTGCACGATATACCGATGGTCGTTATATAACGACAGTATGAACGAGCGATCGATGCAGGAACCCACGTTCCTGATCCTCACGGCCCTGGCCGCCGGGCCCCAGCACGGCTACGGGGTGATCACCGACGTCCAGGAGATCTCCGACGGCCGGGTGCGCCTGCGCGCGGGCACCCTCTACGCCGCCCTCGACCGCCTCCAGTCCGAGGGTCTCGTCGCCGCCGACCGCGAGGAGGTCGTGGACGGCCGCCTGCGGCGCTACTACCGGCTGACCGGCGACGGCGCCGGCCGCCTGGCGGCAGAGGCCGAACGGCTGCGCCGCAACGCCGTGGCCGCCGCCACCCGCCTGCGCGCCCGGCCGGCCGGCGGCATGCTGTTCCGCGGCGGCCTCGCCGGAGGCGCCGCGTGAACCCTCTGGAGAGGCGCTACCGCAGGCTCATGGCCTGCTATCCCCGGGAGCACAGGGCGCGCCACGAGGAGGAGATGATCGGGGTGCTGCTGACCGGAGCCGAGCCGGGGCGCAGGCTGCCGGACCCACGCGACGCCCTCGACCTGGTCCGGGGCGGGGTGCAGATCCGCCTCCAGCGGTTCCTAGGGCCCGAGGCCGCCACGCACTGGCGCGACGCGCTGAACGTCGCCGCCGTCGTCGCCCCCGTCTACCTGCTCGTCGTCCAAGTCGCCGGGACGGTCGTGCTGCTGTGGCCGAGCGATCCGGGCCTGTCGGCCTACAACCTGCTGGGGCTCGTCGGCCTCCTGCCGAACGCGCTGATCGTGGGGCTCGCGCTGCGCGGCCTGCGCTGGACGGCGGCGGCCGCCGCGTGGATCCTCGGGCTCGCCGGTCCCGTCGTCACCGCCGTGGCCACCGCGGACCTGGTCGAGCGGACGGGTGGGCCGGGCGCCTACCCCCCGGTCGGCGTGCCCACCCTCGCCGAGCAGGCGCTCTGGGCGCTGCCCGTTCTGATCCCGGCTCTGCTGCTCACCGCCGCGCCGCGTCCCGCCGAGGGCGCCGAGCTCATCGGCCGCCGGAGACTGCTGCTGTGGGCCGCCGTCAGCACGGTGGCGCTGGCGGCGGCGACCGCGTTCTGGTACGGCTGGTCAGCCGACGACTACGCCAACGTCCTGCTCGGCCCAGCCCTGGCCGCCATGGCCTGCGGGGCCGGCAGCCGCACCCCGGCCGGCCGCCGGGCGATCCTGCTGCTGTCGCCGATGCTGCTCCTGATGTACGGCGACGGCCTGATCCGCAGAACCTTCGACGGCAGGTGGTTCCTGTCCCTGGTGGAGATCCTGCTCGTCGGCGTCCTGGCCGTCGTCGCCCGGCGCGGCTTCAGGCCCTACGGCACCGGGACGGTCAGCTCTCCGGAGCGGCTCGTCTGACGATCTCGGCCTTGCCCGCCGCCCGCATCGTCTCCACCGGCACGTCGGTCCGGCCGGTCATCAGCTCGACCTGCCGGACCGCCTGGTGCAGAAGCATGGGGAAGCCGCCGATCACCGCGCCGCCCCGCTCCGCCACGGCCGCGGCCAGGCGGGTGGGCCACGGCGCGTAGACCACGTCGAAGAGCGCGGGCACCCCGGAGACCCGGCCGGCGAGGTCGTCGGCGGCTCCGGCGGGCAGGGTCGAGACGACCAGGTCCACCTCCAAGGTCGCGTCGAGCTTGTCGAAGGTCCGCACCTTCAGGGCCATGCCCAGCCGTTCCGCCGCCTCCGCGGTCTCCCAGGCTCTGGCCGGCTCGCGGACCACCAGGGCCGCCTCGGCCAGGCCCAGCTCGCGCAGCGCGGCCAGCGCGGAGGCCGCCGTCGCTCCCCCGCCGAGAATCGTCGCCGCCCGGGGCCGGGTCACGCCCGCCTCGGCGAGCGCCTGCACGATGCCGTGGACGTCGGTGTTGTCACCGTGCCGGGCACCGTCGCGGAAGACCACGGTGTTGGCCCCGCCCACCTGGACCGCGAGCTCGGAGACCGTGTCGAGCAGCGGCAGCACGGCCCGCTTGAGCGGCATGGTCAGCGACAGCCCCGCCCACTCGGGGCCGGAGCCGCCGATCAGGGCGGGCAGCCCGGCCTCGTCGCACTCGATCGCCTCATAGCGCCAGTCGTACAGGCCCAGGGCCTCGTAGGCGGCACGGTGCAGGGAGGGGGAGAGCGAGTGCGCGATGGGGGACCCGAGCACCGCCGCCTTCATCATCCGCCCCTCTGGTTCTGTTCGAACTCCGCCTTGAACTGGAAGAACTCGGTCTCGGAGGAGGTGAACTTGGTGATGCCGCGCTTGGTGTCGGTGGTCACGAACCAGATCCAGTCGCCCTTGGTCGGGTGGAGCGCCGCCTGGATGGCGTGGTCGCCGGGGTTGGCGATCGGTCCCGGCGGCAGGCCCGGCCGCGCGTAGGTGTTGTAGGGCGAGTCGCTTTCAAGGTCGGCGTTGGTCGCCGCGACGCCGTACTTGTTCAGCCCGTACATCACCGTGCTGTCCATCTCCAGCTTGCGCGGGGGGTTGCCGCCGAGGCGGTTGTAGATGACCCGGGCCACCTTGCCCATGTCCTTGACGCTGCCGGACTCGGCCTGGACGATGCTGGCGATCGTCATGATCTCGTGCGGCGTGCGGCCGAGAGCCTTGGCCTCCTTCACCAGCCCGTCCTTGTCGGCGGTCTCGTGGAAGCGGTCGACCATCGCGGTCAGGATGTCGGCGGGCTCCATCTTGGGCGTGATCTCGTAGGTGGCCGGGAAGGCGTAGCCCTCCAGCCTGCCCTTGGCGTAGGAGGGCAGGCCCAGCGCCTTGACGTCCTTGGCGGCCCGCTGGAACTCCTTGAGCGGCTTGCCGGTCTGCTTGGCGAGCTGCTCCAGGGTGTCGGACAGGCGCAGGCCCTCCTTGAGGGTCACCCGCTCCAGCAGCCGCTTGGCCGGGTCGAGCAGCTCGACGGCGGCGGCGGCCGACATCTGCTTGCGCATGGTGTATTCGCCGGGCTGCAGGGAGGCGCTCTTGCCCGCCTTGGCGACGGCGTCGGCGAAGGCCCGGGCGCTCTTGACCACGCCCTTGTCCTGCAGGGTCTGGGCGACGTCCGAGGCGCTCTGGCCGCCCTTGATCTCCACGACGACCTCGCCGGTGCCCTGCCCCGTGTAGTCGTCGGGCGTCATCACGTCGCGCAGCCAGGTGTAGCCGTAGAAGCCTCCGGCGCCGATGCCGCCCAGCAGGACGATGACCGCGAGCATCGGGGCGAGGAACCCGCCCCGGTTGCGGCGGCGCTTACGGCGACGGCCGCGCCGCCCGCCGCCCGAGGACGCGCGGGACTTGCGCCGCGACCCACCGTCGTCGTCGGCGACCAGGAAGTCCATATCGAGATCGTTCATAGAGTCGCCGGCCAATCTCCCGGTAGGTGCGGCCTGGCGTCAAGCGGGTATGCCAAACCGAGGGGGGACACCGGGCCAAACGCCCCGGTTCGCCGGGCACCTTCTCCAGGCCTGCCGGTGCGCGTCGCCGCATGCGACGGAACGAGAGGTGTTCCGCCGGGCATCAACACGCCCCGAGGTAACGGTTCAGGTCTTCCCGGTCTCTCACGAACTCACTCTCCGTATCAGCGAATTTCGTGATTCTATGCTCCGGAGCGATTGTGACAAACCGGAAGCAATCACCTTGATATGGCCTGAGAGCCGTCCGCCGCGCCCTCTCCCCCGGCCACACAGGGGATCCGGGCCGCGGACAGAAGACGTGAGGCGGTCTCACCCGGGTGTCCTTCTCCGGCACCTCGGGGGTCCCGCGCCGCGGTGCGTAGCGCACCGTGACGTCGGACGGGAGCGGGGCCCGCGCCCTGATCCGGCCGCCGGTCGCTCCGGCGCCTCCGGGACGGCCTGGGCTCCGCCCGTCCTCGGCGTGGCGGACCCCCGCCACCGCGACGGCCGCCAGGGGGGACGGGACCGTGCCACCCGCAGGCGGCCGCAGTGGGCTCACCGAGCGGCCCCACCACTCGATCCTCCGCCGGGGGGCTGCCCCTCGCCCGGCGGGTCGAGCGCCCGGCCCGGCGGCGTGCCGGTGGCGCGCTCGGCGTCCAGAGCCGCCTGGAGCAGCACGACGGCCGCCGCCTGATCCACCACACCACGCTGGTTCTTGGCCTTCACCCCGCTGGCCCGCAGGCCCTGCTGGGCGGTGACCGTGGTCAGCCGCTCGTCGAACAGCCGGACCGGGATGTGCGCCAGCCGCTGCGCGATCCGGGCGGCGAAGTCGCGGGCGGCCTCGGCCGCCCGTCCCTCGCGCCCCGAGAGCGAGGTCGGCAGGCCGACCACGATCTCGACGACCTCGTACTCGGCCGCGATCTCCGCGAGCCGGTCCAGGTCGCCCCTGCCGCGCCGTACGGTCTCCACCGGCGTGGCCAGCAGCCCCGAGGGGTCACTGCGGGCCACGCCGATGCGGACCGAGCCGACGTCGACGCCCATCCGGATACCGCTTCTCATCATCGTCTCCGCCCCGAGCCGGATCCGGTCCGCAGGCGCCCGCCGTCAGACGAGCGTCTGGGCGATCGCCTGCTCGACGGCGCCGAGCGCCTCGCCGATCGCCTCGGGACGGACCCCTCCGCCCTGGGCGACGTCGTCCTTGCCTCCGCCGCCACCGCCGAGCGCCTTGGCGGCGACACCGACGAGCCGGCCCGCCTTCAGACCGCGCTCGCGCCCGGTCTCGTTCACCGTCGCGACGACCACCGGCCGGTCGCCGGGGACGCCGGCGACGACGACGACCGCGGGGCGCTCACCGGGGAAGCGGCCGCGCACGTCGAGGGCGAGCCTGCGCAGGTCGTCGGGGGAGGTCCCGTCAGGAGCGCGGTGCGTCACGACGGACACGCCGTGCAGGTCCCGGGCACCGGCGGCCAGCTCGCCCGCCATCGCGAGCACCTGGGCGGAGCGGAGCTTGTCCAGCTCCTTCTCCGCGGTGCGCAGCCGGGTGACGATGCCCTCGATCCGCTCGGGCAGCTCCTCACGACGGGCCTTGAGCTGCTCCGACAGCTGGGCGACGAGCACGCTCTCGCGGGCCAGGAAGCGGAAGGCGTCCAGGCCGACCAGGGCCTCCACCCGGCGCACGCCCGCGCCGATCGACGCCTCGCCCAGCACCTTGACCAGGCCGAGCTGGCCGGAGCTGGAGACGTGGGTGCCGCCGCAGAGCTCGCGGGAGTATTCGCCGACCTCGACGATGCGGACGGTCTCACCGTACTTCTCGCCGAACAGGGCCAGCGCGCCCATCGCCCGGGCCTCGGCCTGCGAGGTGTGGAAGGCGTTGACCTTGAGGTCGTTGATCAGGACGGCGTTGACCTCGTCCTCGACGTCACGGAGCATGCTGGGCGCCACGGCGCCGGCGGCGGTGAAGTCGAAGCGGAAGCGGCCGGGCGAGTTCTCCGAACCGGCCTGCGCCGCCGTCTCGCCCAGCGCGTTGCGGAAACCGCGGTGCACCAGGTGGGTGGCGGTGTGGCTGCGGGAGATGGCGCGGCGCCGCTCGACGTCGATCTCGGCCTGGGCCTGGTCGCCCACCCGGATCTCACCGGTGCGGACCTTTCCGCGGTGCACGACGACGCCGGCGACCGGGGACTGCACGTCCACGATCTCCACCTCGGCCCCGTCGGTGCGGATGACGCCCTGGTCGGCGAGCTGGCCGCCGCCCTCGGCGTAGAAGGGAGTGCGGCCCAGCACGACCTCGACCTCGGTGCCGGCGCCCGCGGCCGGGACCGAGAGCCCGCCGACGAGGACGCCGATGACCTCCGACTCGGCGCTGACCTGGTCGTAGCCGAGGAACTCGACCTTGCCGGTCTTCTCCAGGATCTGCCCGAACACCGAGATGTCGGCGTTGCCGGTCTTCTTGGCGGCGGCGTCGGCCTTGGCCCGGTCGCGCTGCTCCTTCATCAACCGGCGGAAGCCCTCTTCGTCGACCTTCAGCCCCTGCTCGGAGGCCATCTCCAGGGTCAGGTCGATCGGGAAGCCGTAGGTGTCGTGGAGCTGGAATGCCTGCTCCCCGCCGAGCGTGCCCTGCCCCTTGCGCTTGGTCTCCTCCACGGCCACGTCGAAGATCGCAGTGCCGGTGCGGAGGGTGCCCAGGAAGGAGGCCTCCTCGGCGTCGATGACACCGTGGATCTGCGGGGCGTCGACCTTGAGCTCGGAGTATTGGTCGCTCATCACGCCGATGGTCACCGCGGTGAGCTCGTGCATGTAGCGCTCCTCGCCCGCGCCGAGCAGGCGCAGGTTGCGGATGGCGCGGCGCAGGATCCGGCGCAGCACGTAGCCACGTCCCTCGTTGGAGGGCAGCACGCCGTCGGCGACGAGCATCACGCCGGTCCGGACGTGGTCGGCGATGACCCGCAGCGAGACGTCGGCGCGCTCGTCGCGGCCGTAGCGCGTCTTGGTGAGCTCGGCGGCCCGCTCCAGGATCTTGTAGGTGGTGTCGATCTCGTAGATGTTGTCGACGCCCTGCAGGATCGCCGCCATGCGCTCCAGGCCCATGCCGGTGTCGACGCTCTTGGCGGGCAGCTCGCCGAGGATCGGGTAGTCCTCCTTCACCCCGCCCGCGCCGCGCTCGAACTGCATGAAGACGTTGTTCCACACCTCGAGGTAGCGGTTCTCGTCGGCGATCGGGCCGCCGTCCTTGCCGTATTCGGGGCCGCGGTCGTAGTAGATCTCGGTGCACGGGCCGCACGGTCCGGGCACGCCCATCGACCAGTAGTTGTCGGCCATGCCGCGGCGCTGGATGCGCTCCTCCGGGACGCCGACCTTGTCGTGCCAGATGGCGTAGGACTCGTCGTCGTCGTAGTAGACGGTGACCCAGAGGCGCTCCTCGGGGAAGCCGAAGCCGCCCTCGGACTCCGGCTTGGTCAGCAGCTCCCACGCCAGCGGGATCGCCTGCTCCTTGAAGTAGTCGCCGAAGGAGAAGTTGCCCAGCATCTGGAAGAACGTGGCGTGCCTGGTGGTCTTGCCGACCTCTTCGATGTCGGGGGTGCGCACGCACTTCTGGGCGCTGGTGGCCCGGTTGAAGGGCGGCTTCTGCTGGCCCAGGAAGTAGGGCTTGAACGGCACCATGCCCGCGGGGACCAGCAGCAGCGTCGGGTCCTCGGCAATCAGGCTGGCCGAGGGCACTACGGCGTGCCCACGCTCCTCGAAGAAGCGCAGGAAGCGGCGGGCGATCTCTGCCGACTCCATGTCAGCGGCCATCCTTTACATCGTAGTGATAGGTGTTCTCAACAGTGTCGAGCCCGAACCTGGATCGCAACTCGGTTTCCCGCTTGGCCGCGCCCTCCAGGGCGTCGCCGGCGAAGTCCCGCATCTGCTCCAGGGCACCGGAGGCGCTGTGCACGGCGCGCCGGGCCAGGTGGTTCGGGTGCAGTGCCTGCAGCTTACGCATGGCCCACACCGCGCCGAACGCGCCCAGGGACATGTAGAACAGTCGCCGGATCATCGCCGCCGCCTCTCCAGCATCCGAAGGTTCGATCTGCCACGGACGTGCAGGGCCTGCCGGACGCCGTGAGCGAGTGCCGCGATCTTGATCAGCGGCCCGGTGACCAGGGTCTGGGCGACATCACTGACCTTGGCGACGTGCCCGCTGACCTGCTTGACGTCCACGGCGATCGCCTCGACGGCCACGAGCTGGCGGTTGGCCTCGCTGACGGTGGTCGTGACGTCCTCCAGCAGCGGCACCACCCGCTCGCCCAGCTCCGAGACCATCTTGGTGGTCTCGGTGAGCAGCCGGGCCAGCCTCACCAGGACCATGGCCAGGAAGCAGACCAGGACCACCCACGCCACGGCGACGATCAGTCCTGCGACCTCTCCGGCGGTAAGCATGCGCCGATCTCCTCACTCGACCCGGCTGGAACGGCAAAACCCTATCGCGTCCGGCACCACTCCCCCGGCACGCCGTCTCGGACGGGCCGTCCCGCATGGGCCGGGAGGCGTCGCGGGGCCGGACGTCGCCGTCGGGCCGTCCCCGCCCCGCGCGGGGCGCCTACCCAGGCTAGTCGCCGGAAACCCCGCCGCGGCAAGCTCGACGCCGCGGACGCCTGCGCGGGCGGGTCGCCGAGGACCTCCCTCCGGGCGGCCGCCGACCCCCTTCAGGAGGTCACTGGCCGCGGAGAAAGGAGCGGATCTTGGACCAGCGGTCGGCGAAGGCCGCCTCGGCCCCGTGGCGGGTGGGCTGGTAGTAGCGGCGCTCCCGGAGCTCCTGCGGGGCGTAGTCCTGGCGGACCAGACCGTGCTCGAAGTCGTGCGGGTATTTGTAGCCCTTGCCGTGGCCGAGCTTCCCGGCCCCGCCGTAGTGGGCGTCGCGCAGATGGTTGGGCACGTGGCCGATGCCGCCGCGCCGCACGTCCTCCGAGGCCGCGCCGATCGCGTTGGTCACCGCGTTGGACTTGGGGGCCAGCGCGCAGTGGATGACCGCCTGAGCCAGGTTGAGCCGTCCTTCGGGCAGGCCGATGAACTCCACCGCCTGGGCCGCGGCCACCGCGACCTGCAGGCACGTCGGGTCGGCCATGCCGACGTCCTCGGAGGCGAAGATGACGATCCGGCGCGCGATGAAGCGGGGATCCTCACCCGCCTCGATCATGCGGGCGAGGTAGTGCAGCGCCGCGTCGGCGTCCGAGCCGCGCATGCTCTTGATGAAGCCGCTGATCACGTCGTAGTGCTGGTCGCCCTGGCGGTCGTAGCGGACGGCCGCCTTGTCCACCGCGCGCTCCACCACCTCGACGGTGATCTCGCCGTCGGCGATCAGCGAGGCGGCCTCCAGGTAGGTCAGCGACCTGCGGGCGTCTCCCCCGGCCAGCCGCGTCAGGTGCTCGGCGGCCTCGGGCGCCAGCTTCGTGCTGCCGTCCAGGCCGCGCGGGTCGGCCACGGCGCGCTCCAGCACCGACCGGATGTCGTCCTCCGACAGCGACTCCAGGGTCAGCAGGAGCGAGCGGGACAGCAGCGGCGAGATGACGGAGAAGAACGGGTTCTCGGTGGTGGCGCCGATGAAGGTGACCCAGCGGTTCTCCACCGCGGGCAGCAGGGCGTCCTGCTGGGCCTTGTTGAAACGGTGCACCTCGTCCACGAACAGCACGGTCTGGCGGCCGGACATGCCCAGCTCGCGCCGGGCCTGCTCGATGGCCGCGCGGACCTCCTTGACGCCCGCGGACACGGCGGAGACCTCGACGAAGCGGCGCTTGGTGACCCCCGCCACCACATAGGCCAGGGTGGTCTTGCCGGTGCCGGGCGGGCCCCACAGGAACAGCGACATCGGCGCCTCGGCCTCGACGAGCCTGCGCAGCGGCGTGCCGGGACCCAGCAGGTGGCGCTGGCCGATCACCTCGTCGAGGCCGCGCGGGCGCATCCGCACCGCCAGGGGCTCATGGCCGCGATGGGCCTCCTCCGCCGCCGAATCGAACAGGCTGTCCACGCTCCGACAGTACCGGCAGGGCGCCGCTGCCGGATCCACGCGCCGGGCGCCCGGCCGGCGCGGGAGGGAGGCCCGCCGGCGCGGGAGGGAGGCCCGCCGGCGCGGCGGGGCTCCTTCCGCGGGCGCCCCCGCCGCGCGCGGAAGGAGCCACACCGTCTCGATGTGGTCCAGGCGGTCCCGCGGGCACCCCCGCCGCCCGTGGAAGGAGCTCCGGCCCGGTCAGCTCCCCCAGACGGCGACCGCCCCGCTGTGCCCGGCGCGCAGCACGTAGTAGAGCGCCGCGACGGCCACGAGCACGGTGAGCGCCGAGACGGCCGGCCCGCTCAGCCGTCCGTACCGCTCGCCCCACGAGAGGTGGACGAGGATCAGCGAGACCACGCCCAGGGCGAGGGTGGACAGCAGCAGCGGCGTGGCGAAGCCCTCGTGCTCGGCGATGCGCCGGCCGAGCCGGCCGTCGACCGAGGAGAACCGCCCGTCCTTCAGCGCCTCGCCGCTCTGCCTGGCCGCGAAGACGGCGATCGGGACGATCACCGCGAGCGCCGTCACCGGCCACTTCAGTACGGCCCGCGTGCGCGGTGCCAGCGCGTGGGCGGCGGCCAGCACCGCCAGGAGCGGCGTCAGGACCACGGCGGCGTGGATGATCAGGGGATGGGCGGGCAGACCCAGGATCTCGTCGAACATGCGGGGGCTCCGGTCATACGCGACTCTTCATCACCGAATACGGAATCTCACCACGAAAGGTTCTGAAATGCACCAGGGTGTCCGGTGAGTTCCCCACCTGTCCCATGCGCTGGATTACGTCACTTACATCCAGCACACGCCAAGGCCGGTACGCTTTCCGCCAGTCAATAGTCATGAAACGGTAATCGTGGAGGACATAGCGGTGAGCGGCGAGGACCGCCAGAGCCAGCTGGCGCGGGAGCACAAGGAGCGTCAGGCCCAGCGTGCTGAGCAGGCGACCAAGGCGAAGCGGAACACCTTCATCGGCGCCGGCGTCGCGGTCGTTGTCGTCGTCGGCGGCCTGGTCGCCGCGACGACCCTGCTCGGAGGCAACGACGGCGGCAAGCCCGCGGCCGCGAGCTCGCCGGCCCCCTCCGACACCGCGCAGCCGACGATCTCGGCCACGCCCAGCGCCCCGATCGATCCGTCCAAGGTGAGCTGCACCTACCGCAAGGACACCAGCGGCAGCCCGGCCAAGAAGGTGGGCATGCCGCCGCGCAAGCCCAACCTGAAGCTGAAGACCATGACGATCACCACCAACCAAGGTGTCGTCGTGATC
Source organism: Streptosporangium brasiliense (assembly GCF_030811595.1). Taxonomy (NCBI): domain Bacteria; kingdom Bacillati; phylum Actinomycetota; class Actinomycetes; order Streptosporangiales; family Streptosporangiaceae; genus Streptosporangium; species Streptosporangium brasiliense. The sequence continues at coordinate 5,233,437 of NZ_JAUSRB010000002.1, read as the reverse complement.
GACCTGGCGACCCAGCAGGCTCCCTGCGCGGTGAACTCCCTCGCCTTCCTGGCCAGGAAGAACTTCTACGACAACACCAAGTGCCACCGCCTGGCCACCCCGGAGAACTCCGGTGTGCACATGCTTCAGTGCGGTGACCCGCAGGCCAAGGCCGACGGCGAGAACCCCACCGACGGCCAGGGCAGCTCGGGCTACGTCTTCGACGACGAGAACCTCGGTGGCATACCGTACGCCAAGGGCACGGTCGCGCTGGCCCAGCCCGCCGACGCGAGCAACCAGAACGGCAGCCAGTTCTGGTTCTCCCTCGGAGACGAGAACTCCCAGCTGGACCCGGCCTACACGCCTTTCGGGACCGTCTCCAAGGGCATGGACGTCCTTGAGAAGATCGCCGCGGGCGGGTGGATCGTCAACCCCGAGGACATCACCGGCGACGGCGGCTCCACCGCCCCCAAGCTCCCGGTGATCATCAAGGACATGAAGCTCGCCTGACGAGGTCCCGGGCGGGACGCCCCGGCGGTCGGTCGACCGCCGGGGCGTCCGCTTTTCTCCGGGCCCGCGCTCCGAGTTCTCTCCCGCCCGGTGCTCCGAGCGGGTCCTCCCGAGCCGGTTTTTCCGAGCCGTCCCTCCCCGGCGGGCCGGCGCCGCGGAGCTCCCGGATACTGCGGACGATCTATCCCATATCGTGTGATCCCGCTCATATAAGGTCGACATCCGGCGCCCCCGAGCGACACTTGAGGCGGAGACAGTGTGATCCATCTCACTGAGGGGCGCCGATGCCGGAGAAACTACCCGCCGAGTTCGTGTTCAGCCCGGAGTTCAGCAGGGATCCCCATTCCACCTACAGCGCGCTCCGGGACAGGGGCCCGGTCCACCCGATCGACTTCCCACCCGGTACCGACGCCTTCCTGGTGGTCGACTACGAGCACGGCCGCAAGGCCCTCAACGACCCCCGCCTGAGCATGAACCCGGCCCGGTGGCCGGAGCTGTTCCCCATGATCTTCGGGCAGGGCAACCCGGTGCTCGCGCACAACATGCTCAACAGCGACCCGCCCGACCACACCCGGCTGCGCCGCCTGGTCTCCAGGGCCTTCACCCCGCGGCGGACCGAGAGCCTGCGGCCCCGGGTCCAGGAGATCACCGACGAGCTCATCGACGCGATGACCGCCAGGGGCCACGCCGACCTGCTCGGCGACTTCGCCTTCCCGCTGCCGATCACGGTGATCTGCGAGCTGCTGGGCGTCCCGGTCGACGACCGCGACGCCTTCGGTGACTGGTCGACCTCCCTGATCACCCCGCCTCTCGACGAGGAGCAGGCCCGGCACCGCGCCGAGGCGAACGACGCCATGCGCGCCTACTTCGGCCGGATCATCGCCGAGCGCCGGGCCCGGCCCCGCGACGACATGGTCAGCGCGATGGTCGCCGCCCGCGACGAGGAGGATCTGCTCAGCGAGGAGGAGGTGCTGTCCACGCTCACGCTGCTGCTCATCGCCGGGCACGAGACCACGGTCAACCTGATCGGCAACGGCATGCTGGCCCTGCTCACCCACCCCGGCCAGCTCGCGCTGCTGCGGGAGCGGCCCGGACTGCTGCCGTCGGCGATCGAGGAGTTCCTGCGCTACGACGGCCCCGTGGAGCGGGCCTCCTTCCGCTTCTCCACCGACGACATGGAGATCGCCGGCGTCCCCGTCCCCAAAGGCAGCCTGGTCCACGTCTGTCTCGGCGCGGCGGGCCGTGACCCCGGGGCGTTCGACGATCCCGACACCCTCGACATCACCCGGACCGACAACCGCCACGTGGCCTTCGGCCACGGCATCCACTTCTGCCTGGGCGCGCCGCTGGCCCGCCTGGAGGCCCAGATCGCCTTCGAGACGCTGCTGCGCCGCCTGCCGGACCTCGCGCTCGCCTGCCCGCCCGGCGAGATCGCCTGGCACCGGAACGGCTCGCTGATCCGCGGGCTGCGGGCGCTGCCCGTCCGCTTCTAGCCCTTCCGGTCACGGCAAAGGCCCCCCGGGACGCGTCCGTCCCGGGGGCCTCCGGCCGGGGAGCTTAGACCTCCGCCTTCGGCTTGGCGTCCACGCCCGCCTCCTTGCGCTGCTCACCCGTGATCGGGGTGGGCGCGCCGGTCAGCGGGTCGAAGCCGGAAGCCGTCTTCGGGAAGGCGATGACGTCGCGGATCGAGTCGCCGCCCGCCAGGAGCATGCAGACGCGGTCCCAGCCGTAGGCGATGCCGCCGTGCGGGGGCGGGCCGTACTTGAACGCCTCCAGCAGGAAGCCGAACTTGCTCTCCGCCTCCTCCTTGGAGATGCCGAGCACGTCGAAGACGCGCTGCTGCATCTCGGCCCGGTGGATACGGATCGAGCCGCCGCCGATCTCCATGCCGTTGCAGACCATGTCGTAGGCGTAGGCCAGGGCCTCGCCGGGGTGGTCCTGGAAGTTGTCGGCCCACTCGGGCTTGGGCCCGGTGAACGGGTGGTGGACCGCGGTCCAGCCGCCCTCGCCGTCCTCCTCGAACATGGGGGCGTCGACGATCCAGAGGAAGTTCCACGCCGACTCGTCGATCAGCCCGCAGCGGCGGCCGATCTCCAGGCGGGCCGCGCCGAGCAGGTCGCGCGAGCCGGCGGCCGCGCCGGCCGCGAAGAAGATCGCGTCACCGGGCCTGGCGCCCGTCTTGGCGGCCAGCCCCGCGGCCTCGCTCTCCGAGAGGTTCTTGGCGACCGGGCCGCCGAGCGTGCCGTCCTCGCCGACGAGGACGTAGGCCAGGCCCCTGGCGCCGCGCGACTTGGCCCACTCCTGCCAGCCGTCCAGCTCCTTGCGGGTCTGGGAGGCGCCACCCGGCATGACCACGGCGCCCACGTAGGGGGCCTGGAAGACGCGGAAGGTGGTCTCGGCGAAGTATTCCGTCATCTCGACGAGCTCCTGGCCGAACCGCAGGTCCGGCTTGTCGGAGCCGTAGCGGGACATGGCCTCCCAGTAGGTCATCCGGGGCAGCGGCGTCGGCAGCTCGTAGCCGAGCGTCTCCTTCCAGACGCGGCTGATCAGAGCCTCGCCCAGGGCGATGACGTCGTCCTGGTCCACGAAGGACATCTCGATGTCGATCTGGGTGAACTCCGGCTGCCGGTCGGCGCGCAGGTCCTCGTCGCGGAAGCAGCGGGCGAGCTGGTAGTAGCGCTCCATGCCGGCGACCATGAGCAGCTGCTTGAACAGCTGCGGCGACTGGGGCAGCGCGTACCAGCTACCGGGCTGCAGGCGGACCGGGACCAGGAAGTCGCGGGCGCCCTCGGGGGTGGAACGGGTCAGCGTCGGGGTCTCGATGTAGTTGAACCCGTGCTCGTTCATCACCTCGTGGGCCAGGTAGGTGGCCTTGGAGCGGATCCGCATGGCCTGCGCGACCTGCTGGCGGCGGATGTCGAGGTAGCGGTATTTGAGCCGGGCCTCCTCCGACACCCCGGTGCTGCCCTCGATCGGGAACGGCAGCGGGGCGGACTCGCTGAGCACCTCGACCTCGGAGGCGACGACCTCGATCGCGCCGGTCGGCAGCTCGGGGTTCTCGTTGCCCTCCGGACGGACCCGCACCTCTCCGACGACCTTGACGCAGTATTCCGCGCGCAGGCCGTGCGCGTCGTCCTCCTCGCGGAAGACCACCTGGGAGGAGCCGGAGGCGTCACGCAGGTCGATGAAGACCACGCCGCCGTGGTCGCGGCGGCGCGCCACCCAGCCGGCCAGCGTCACCTGCTGCCCGGCGTGCTCCTTGCGCAGTGATCCCGCTTCGTGCGTGCGGATCATTTCTTCAGTCTCTCCTTCAAGGTCGTGACGATCTCAGCGAGCGGTACGGCGGCCTGGTCGCCGCTGACCAGGTCCTTGACCTGTGCGGCCCCCGCGGCGATATCTCGCTCGCCGAGGATCACCGCGTAGCTCGCCCCCGACCGGTCGGCGCCCTTCATGGCGCCCTTGACGCCCTTGCCGCCGAACGACATGTCGGCGTCGAGACCGGCCCGGCGCAGCTCGGTGATGAGCAGGAACATCCGGCGGCGCGCCTCCTCACCCAGCGGCACACCGTACACCTGGACGCGCGGGTCGGTGGTCTCGGCGCCCGCCAGGCCCTCGGCCTCCATGGCCAGGAGCGTCCGGTCGACGCCGAGCGCCCAGCCGACGCTGGGCAGGGCCGGGCCGCCGAGCATCTCGCTCAGTCCGTCGTAGCGGCCTCCGCCGCCGACCGCCGACTGGGAGCCCAGCCCGTCGTGGACGAACTCGAACGTGGTGCGCGTGTAGTAGTCGAGCCCGCGGACCAGCCTGGGGTCGTCGGTGTAGGTCACGCCGGAGGCGGTCAGCAGCGAGCGGACCTCCTCGTGGTAGGTCTTGCACGCCTCGCACAGGTGGTCGACGACCAGCGGGGCCCCGGCGAGCTGGGCCTGCACCTCGGGGCGCTTGTCGTCGAGCACGCGCAGCGGATTGATCTCGATCCGCTGCCGGGTGGCCTCGTCGAGGTCGAGGGTGCGCAGGAAGTCCTGGAGCGCGGCCCGGTAGACGGGGCGGCACTCCCGGTCGCCCAGCGTGTTGAGCAGCAGCCGGACCCCGGTGAGCCCCAGCCCGGCGTAGCCGTCGGCGGCCAGCACGATCAGCTCGGCGTCCAGCGCCGGGTCCTCCGCCCCCAGCGCCTCGGCGCCGACCTGCCAGAAGTGGCGGTAGCGGCCCTTCTGGGCACGCTCGTAGCGGAACTGGCTGCCGGAGTACCACAGCTTCACCGGGAGCTGGCCGTTGTGCAGGCCGTGCTGGAGGACCGAGCGCACGACCGAGGCGGTGCCCTCGGGGCGCAGCGTGAGGGAGCGCCCGCCCTTGTCCTCGAAGGTGTACATCTCCTTGGAGACGATGTCGGTCGATTCGCCGACCCCGCGGACGAACAGCGCGGTGTCCTCGAAGACCGGCGTCTCGATGTAGCCGTAGCCCGCGCGGCGGGCCGGGGCGGTCAGCGCCTCCCGCACGGCGAGCGCCTGCTCCGATCGCGGTGGGAGCCAGTCAAAGGTGCCCTTGGGCGCCTGCAAAGTCATCTTCAGAGTCCCCTGGTGGGAGCGGCGTACGGCGCGGCTTCCGCGAGATACGGGTTGGTGGCGCGCTCGTGGCCGATCGTGGTCTGTGGTCCGTGGCCGGGCAGGACCACCGTGTCCTCCGGCAGCGGCAGGCATTTGGTCGCCAGGCTGCGCAGGATGGTCGGGTAGTCGCCGCCCGGGAGGTCTGTGCGGCCGATGGAGCCGGCGAACAGCAGGTCGCCCGAGAACAGCACGTCCGGGATCTCTTCGGTGCTGGGCAGCCTGAACGTCACCGACCCCCTGGTATGGCCCGGGGTGTGGTCGACGGTGAGCTCCATGCCCGCCAGCCGCAGCACCTCGCCGTCGGCGAGCTCGCGCACGTCGTCGGGCTCGCTGAAGGCCAGCCCGCCGAACAGCTGCTGCCGGGTCGCCAGCGACAGCCCCTTGCCCGGATCCGAGAGCAGGTCGCGGTCCTCCGGGTGGATCCACGCGGGGACGTCGCGTGCCCCGCAGACCGGGGCGACCGACCACATGTGATCGATGTGCCCATGGGTGACCAGCACCGCGACCGGCTTGAGCCGATGCTCGCGCAGCACGTCGTCGAGGTCGCCGACGGCGTTCTGGCCCGGGTCGACGATGACGCACTCCTCGCCGGCGGCGGGAGCGACGACGTAGCAGTTGGTCTGAAACGACCCTGCGGGAAAGCCGGCGATGAGCATCTGCCTCAGCTGATCTCGTCAAGAATACGGATGGGAATGTAACCGAAGGGTACCGGTGCGGGTCGGCGGGCTGCGAACCATTACCCTTTGGCCGATACGATTCGCCCACCTCATTAAGTAATACTCCGGCACTCGGGAGGGCGAAGCGGTGAGCGGCAAGGACCGCCAGAAGCAGCTGGCGCGCGAGCACTACGAGCGGCAGACCCAGCGGCGCTTGGAGCGCGAGGCCAGGGCCAAGCGCAACGCGATCATCGGCACCAGCGTGGCCGTCGTGGTGGTCATCGGCGGCGTCGTCGCCGCGACGACCCTGCTCGGAGGCGGCGACTCACCGGCCACGGCCACCCCGGCGGCCTCGGCGAGCCCGTCGGAGACGGGCGCCGCCGCCGCCAAGCCGACGGCCTTCGACCCGGCCAGCGGCACCTGCGGCTACGTCGCCGACGCCGACGGCAGCCCCGCCAAGAACGTGGGCATGCCCCCGGCCAAGGTGGACACCAAGCCCAAGACGATGACCCTCAAGACCAACCAGGGCGACATCGTGATCGCCGTCTCGGCCGAGAAGACGCCGTGCACGGTCAACTCCTTCGCGTTCCTGGCGGAGAAGAAGTTCTTCGACGGCTCCAAGTGCCACCGCCTCGGCTCCGACGAGTTCCCGATGCTGCAGTGCGGCGACCCGCTGGCCAAGGCCGACGGCAAGAGCCAGACCGACGGCCAGGGCGGCCCGGGTTACCGTTTCGTCAACGAGAACCTCGAAGGCGCCAAGTACACCCGCGGTGTCGTGGCCATGGCCAACAGCGGCCCCGACACCAACGGCAGCCAGTTCTTCATCGTGTACGGCGACACCCAGCTGCCGCCGCAGTACACCCCGTTCGGTACGGTCACCAAGGGGATGGAGATCATCGACAAGGTGAACAAGGGCGGTGTCATCACCCCCGGGCCGGACCGGACCGGAGCCCCGAAGGAAACCGTCGAAATCAAAAACGTGACAATGTCCAACAAGAGCTGACGTAATACAACCAAGGGGCGGTTAGCCTCGAAAGGCTGATGAAAGTGCGGGAGGACACGGTGAGCACCGACCCGTGGGGCCGGGTAGACGACGACGGCACCGTCTACGTGCGTACGGCTGAGGGAGAACGGGCCGTCGGGTCCTGGCAGGCCGGCGAACCGGAAGAGGCACTCGCCTACTTCCATCGCAAGTTCGACGAGCTGGCCGGGCAGGTGACGCTGCTGGAGCAGCGGGTCCGCGGCACCGACCTGCCACCTGCCCAGGCCGAGGCGACCATCGTCAAGCTCCGCGAAGCGATCACCGACGCGCACGCGGTCGGCGACCTCGACGCGCTGCTGGGCCGGCTGACCGCCCTGACGGAGCTGGTCGCCCAGCGCCGCGAGGAGGTCAAGGCCGCCCGGGACGTGGCCCGCGCGGAGGCCAAGGACGTCAAGGAGCGGATCGTCGCCGAGGCCGAGCGCATCGCCGACGACACCACTCACTGGAAGACCGGCGGCGAGCGGCTGCGCCAGCTCGTCGAGGAGTGGAAGGCGGCCGAGCGCATCGACCGCGTCACCGAGGCCGCGCTCTGGAAGCGGCTGTCGGCGGCCCGCACGGCCTTCGCCAAGCGGCGCAAGGCCTACTTCGCGGGGCTGGACGAGCAGCGGGAGAGCGTGCGCTCCTCCAAGGAGCGCATCGTGGCCGAGGCCGAGGCGCTGGCCTCCTCCACCGACTGGGGCGCCACCGCCTCCGCCTACCGCGAGCTGATGCAGCAGTGGAAGTCGGCCGGCCGGGCCTCCCGTGAGGTCGAGGACGAGCTCTGGGCCCGCTTCAAGGGCGCTCAGGACCAGTTCTTCCAGGCCCGCTCCGCGGTCTTCGCCGAGCGCGACGCCTCGCTGGCGGCCAACGCCGAGGCCAAGGAGCAGCTCCTGGCCGAGGCCGAGAAGATCGTTCCGGTCTCCGACGCCCGCTCCGCCAGGACCGCGCTGCGCGGCATCCTGGAGCGGTGGGAGGCGGCCGGCCCGGTCCCGCGTGAGCAGCGCGACCGCCTTGAGGGTGGGCTGCGCAAGATCGACGACGCGGTCCGCAAGGCCGAGGAGGCGGAGTGGAAGCGCTCCAACCCCGAGGCCCGCGCCCGGGCCCAGAACACGGTCGACCAGCTCCACAAGTCGATCGAGCAGCTGGAGGCCCGCCTGGCCAAGGCGCAGGCGGCCGGCAAGGACAAGGACGTCAAGGACGCGCAGGAGGCCCTGAACGCCCGCCGTTCCTGGCTGGACGAGGCCGAGCGCACGCTCGCCGAGTTCTCCTGACCCACTGACACGCGCCGAGGGCGTGCTCCCCGCTCGGGGGGCACGCCCTCAGATTTTTCCGGCAGGTTTTTCCGGCTCCCCGCGGCGCCGGCCGCCGCCAAGACCCCCTGTGGCGCCCTCAGGCCCCCCTGAGGGGCCCGTACGGCGCGGCCGGAGCTCCCCCAGGCGGTCCGGGCTCCGGAGCGCGGAGCGGCCCTCCTGCCGGGCGGCGTGGGCCTGCCCGGCGGGAGGGCGGACGGGTCAGGCGCCGGCGCCGCTCACCCGGTAGACGTCGTAGACGCCCGGGATGTTGCGCACCGCCTTCAGGACGTGTCCCAGGTGCTTGGGATCGCCCATCTCGAAGGTGAACTTACTGATCGCCACCCGGTCCCGGGACGTCGTCACCGACGCCGACAGGATGTTGACGTGCTGGTCCGACAGGGTCCGGGTCACATCCGACAGCAGGCGCGGCCGGTCGAGCGCCTCGACCTGCAGGGCGACCAGGAACACCGAGCCGTCCGCGGCCGACCAGGCCACCTCCACCAGCCGGTCCGGCTCGGACTTCAGCTGCTCCACGTTGGGACAGTTGGTGCGGTGCACCGACACGCCGTGCCCGCGGGTGACGAACCCGATGATCTCGTCACCGGGCACGGGGGTGCAGCAGCGCGACAGCCGTACCCACACGTCCGAGTCGCCCGCCACCACCACGCCGGCGCCGCCGCTGCCCCGGGGACGGCCGCGCACCTTCGTCGGCACCGCCGCCTCGGCGATGTCCTCCTCGGCGCCCTCCACTCCCCCGAGGGAGTGCACCAGCTTCTGCACGACCGCCTGGGCGGCGATGTGGCCCTCCCCGACGGCCGCGTAGAGCGCGGAGACGTCGGGGTAGCGCAGGTCTCTGGCGAGGGTCAGGAGGGACTCTCCGGACATCATGCGCTGCAGGGGCAGGCCCTGCTTGCGCATGGCCCGGCCGATGGCCTCCTTGCCCGCCTCGATCGCGGTCTCGCGGCGCTCCTTGGAGAACCACTGGCGAATCTTGTTGCGGGCCCGGCCGGACTTGACGAACTTGAGCCAGTCGCGCGACGGGCCCGCGTCGGGCGACTTGGAGGTGAAGATCTCAACGGTGTCGCCGTTGCCCAGCCGCGACTCCAGCGGCACCAGGCGGCCGTTGACCCGGGCCCCGATGCAGCGGTGGCCGACCTCGGTGTGCACCGCGTAGGCGAAGTCGACGGGCGTCGCCCCCTCGGGGAGGGCGATCACCTGGCCCCGCGGCGTGAAGACGTAGACCTCCGAGACCGACAGGTCGAACCTGAGCGACTCCAGGAACTCCCCCGGGTCGGCGGTCTCCTTCTGCCAGTCCAGCAGCTGACGGAGCCAGGCCATGTCGCTGGCCGGCTTCAGCTTCCCGCCGGGCGGGCCGGAGGTGGTCATCTCCTCCTTGTACTTCCAGTGCGAGGCCACGCCGTACTCGGCCCTGTGATGCATGCCGTGGGTGCGGATCTGCAGCTCCACCGGCTTGCCCTCGGGGCCGATGACCGTCGTGTGCAGCGACTGGTACATGTTGAACTTGGGCATCGCGATGTAGTCCTTGAACCGGCCGGGCACCGGGTTCCATCGCGCGTGGATCGTTCCGAGGGCGGCATAGCAGTCGCGGACCGTGTCGACCAGCACCCGGATGCCGACCAGGTCGTAGATGTCGTCGAAGGCGACGTCCCTGGCGATCATCTTCTGGTAGACCGAGTAGTAGTGCTTGGGGCGTCCCTTGACCACCGCGCGGATCTTGGCCTCGCGCAGGTCGACGGAGACCTTCTCGATGACCTCCTGCAGGAACAGGTCCCTGCGCGGGGCGCGCTCGGAGACCATCCTGGCGATCTCGTCGTAGCGCTTGGGGTAGAGCATGGCGAACGCGAGGTCCTCCAGCTCCCACTTGATGGTGTTCATGCCCAGCCGGTGGGCGAGCGGCGCGAAGATCTCCAGCGTCTCGCGGGACTTCTGCTGCCGCTTGTGCTCGGGCAGGTAGCGCATGGTGCGCATGTTGTGCAGCCGGTCGGCAAGCTTGATCACCAGGACCCGGATGTCGCGGGACATCGCCACGACCATCTTGCGCACGGTCTCGGCCTGCGCGGCGTCACCGAACTTGACCTTGTCCAGCTTGGTGACGCCGTCGACCAGCAGCGCGATGTTCTCGCCGAAGTCCGAGCGCAGCTCCTCCAGGCCGTAGGCGGTGTCCTCGACGGTATCGTGCAGCAGCGCGGCGCACAGCGTCTCGTCGTCGGTGCCCAGCTCGGCCAGGATCGTCGCGACCGCCAGCGGATGAGTGATGTAGGGATCGCCGCTTTTGCGCTTCTGATCGCGGTGATGATAGGCGGCCACGTCGTAGGCACGCTCGATCAGCCGCAGGTCCGCCTTCGGATGGGTCGCGCGGACCGTCCTGAACAGAGGCTCCAGCACCGGATTCATGGCGCCACCCCATTGCCCCCCAAAGCGTGCGAGTCTGCGCCTTACCGCAGGCTTCTCTTCGGTGGCTCCGGACATGGCGGAACCGGCATCGCCGGCCGGGACGGCCGTCACGGGACCGCCACCGTCGGCGGTCACGTCGGGGACGACCACATCACGGGGCACTCAGACTCCTCACATTCGAGTCCAGATCCCCCAAGTGTATCCAGACCGGCTTAGATGCTTCCCCCGGCGGGGTGGAATCAGACGATCACGAGGGAGTGCAGCTCGACGCCGTCCAGCTGCTTGCGCCCCTCGAGGGAGGCCAATTCCATGAGCACGGCGATGGCGACGACCTCGGCACCCGCCCTGCGGACCAGCTCCACCGCCGCACGCGCCGTACCTCCGGTGGCGAGCACGTCGTCGACGATCAGGACGCGATCTCCTGGGGCGAAGGCGTCCCGATGGACCTCGATGGTGGCGGAACCGTACTCCAGATCGTAGGACGCCTCAAGCGTCTCGGAGGGCAGTTTGCCTTTCTTCCGTACCGGGACGAACCCGGCGCCGGCCCTGCAGGCGGCCGGAGCGGCCAGGATGAAGCCCCGCGCCTCGATGCCGACGATCTTGTCGACCTGGTGGAGCCCGGCGAACTCGTCCACCACCGCGGCGAACGCGTGCGGGTCTGCGAGCAGGGGGGTGATGTCCTTGAACAGCACTCCCGGCTGGGGGTAGTCGGGCACGTCGCGGATCCGGTCCAGGATCAGCCGGCGCAGGTCACTCATGGTCACATCCTTACGAAAACGCCTCCGCCCCCCTCTCGGAGGGAGCGGAGGCGTGATCTGCTGTTGCCTACTTCTTCTTGCCGCGCTTGTCGGTCTCGGGGACGGAGCCGTTGGCGGCTCCCGCCGTGACCGGCTGGCGGGTGCTCTTGGCCGCGCTGCCGTGGGCGGCGAGCCTGCGGGCGATGGCCTGGTAGCGCGACTCGCGCTCCTTCAACGTGACCAGCAGCGGCGTCGCCACGCACAGCGAGGAGTACGTGCCGACGATCATGCCGACGAACAGGGCCAGCGACAGGTCCTTCAGCGTACCGGCGCCGAACAGCGTGGTGCCGATGAACAGGATCGCCGCCACCGGCAGGATCGCCACCAGGGTGGTGTTCAGCGACCGGATCAGCGTGTGGTTCAGCGCGTTGTTGGCGGCCTGCGTGTAGGTCATCTTGGAGGTCGTGCCGAGCTTGGCGGTGACCTCCTTGATCATGTCGAACACGACGACCGCGTCGTACAGCGAGTATCCCAGGATCGTCAGGAAGCCCAGCAGGGTCGCCGGGGTGACCTCGAAGCCGGACCACGCGTAGACGCCGGCGGTGATCACCAGGTCGTGGAGCAGCGCCACGACGGCGGCCAGCGCCATCTTCCACTCGAAGGCGAGCGTCAGGTACAGGATGATCGCCAGCATGAAGACGATCAGGCCGATGACGGCCTTGTCGGCCACCTGACCGCCCCACGAGGCGCCGATCACCTGGAGGTTGACCTGGTTCTGCGGCAGGCCGAACTTCTGCGCGACCGACTTCTGGACCGTGGTCACCTCCTCGGGCGGCAGGCTCTCGGTGGTGACCCGCCAGCCGTTGTTGGTCGTCTGCGCGATGATCTGGTGCACGCCGGCGTCGCTGAAGGTGCCGCGCACCTCCTGGATGTCGGCGGCCGGGGCCTTGAAGGAGAAGACCGACCCGCCCTTGAACTCCACGCCCAGGTTGAGGCCGTGGAGGACCAGACCGGCGATGGAGATCACCAGAAGGACGGCGGAGAGGCCGTACCAGAGCTTCTTGCGCCCGACGAAGTCGACGTCGACCTCGCCGCGGTAGAGCCGGCGCGCGATGCCGGACATCAGGCCTCCTGCGGAGTGGACTTGGAGTCGGCCGTCGTCTGGGTGCTCATGCGCTCGGCGTCCAGACCGGAGAGCTTGTGGCCCTTGGCGAAGAACTTGTTCTTGGCGAGCAGGGCGACGAACGGCTTGGTGAACATGAACACCACGACGATGTCGATGAGAGTGGTCAGGCCCATCGCGAACGCGAATCCGGCCACACCGCCGACGGCCAGGAAGTAGAGCACCACGGCGGCGATGAACATGACCGCGTCGGCGATCAGGATCGTCCGCCGGGCACGGACCCAGGCGACCTCGACGGCCGTCCGCAGCGAGCGGCGGCCCTCCTTCATCTCGTCACGGATGCGTTCGAAGTAGACGATGAACGAGTCCGCGGTGATACCGATCGAGACGATCAGGCCGATGATGTGCGGCAGCGACAGGCGGAAGCCCGCGAACTCGCCGAGGAGCACCACCGCCTCGTAGGTCAGGACCGAGGCGACCACGAGGCTCAGCACCGAGACGATGCCCAGGCCCCGGTAGTAGAGCATCGAGTAGATCAGCACCAGGCCGAGGCCGATCGCACCGGCGATCAGACCGCCGCGGAGCTGGTCGGCGCCCAGGGTGGAGGAGACCTCGTCGATGGAGCTCTTCTCGAACTTCAGCGGCAGGGCGCCGAACTTGAGCTGGCTGGCCAGCTCGTCGGCCGTCACCTGGGTGAAGCTGCCGGAGATCTGGGCCCGGCCGCCGGTGATCGGCTCCTGGATGACCGGAGCGGAGATCACCACGCCGTCCAGGACCATGGCGACCTGGTTGCGCGGCGGCTGGGAGTTGAAGGCGGTGGTGGTGACCTTCGACCACTGGCTCGGGCCGTCGCCCTTGAAGGAGAGCTGGACGAGCCACTCTCCGGTGGTCTGGTCCACGCCGGAGGTCGCGGTGTCGATCGAGGTGCCGGTCACGGCCGCCTTGTCGAGCACGTATTTGGCGCTGCCGTCCTGGCTGCAGCCCACGAACTGCTTGTTGGGGTCGTCCTGGGCGCCCTGGCCCTTGTCCTTGGAGCAGTCGAGCGCCTCGAACTGCTTGAGCACCGCCGGATCGATCCCGGTCGTGTCGACGCCCGCCATCGGGTCGTCGGTCGGGAGGGGCGTCGGCTGGGCCGACGGGGCGGCGCTCTTGCTCGGCTCCGCCGACGGAGAGGCGTTCTTGCGCGGCTCCGCGGACGGGGAGGCGTTCTTGCGCGGCCGGTCCGAGGGGGCCGGCGTGGTGGCCGGGCTCGGGTTGGTCAGCGCCGAGGACAGGGCGCGGCCGGCCGGCGAGCCGGTGGGGCTCGGCGTGGCCGTCTGGGCCGGCTGCCGCGTCTTGGAGGTCTGCTTACCGGTGGCCGCGGGAGTGGGCGACGGCGTCGGCGCCTGGGTGGGCATCTGCCCGGGAGGCGGCGGCGACCCGGCCGTGACCGCCATCACCTGGCGGAAACGGAGCTCCGCGGTGGTGCCGACCAGCTTGACGACTTCCTCCTGGCCCGCTCCGGGGACGGAGATGACGATGTTGTCACCGGACTTGGCGACCTCGGCGTCGGAGATTCCGCTGCCGTTAACCCGGTTCCGGATGATGCTGACGGCGAGGTTGAGGCTCTCCTCGGTGGGAGCGCTGCCGTTCGGCGTGACGGGCTGCAGCGTCACTGTCGTGCCGCCGGCGAGGTCGAGGCCATATTCCGGGGTGAACGCCCTGTTCAGGAACATCACCCCGCCCATGGCGAGAATGATCGCCAGAAGCACCAGGAGCATACGCCCCGGTCTGCTCTGGCCGCTGGTCGGTCGGGCCACTGGTCGTCAGTTCTTTCGGCTATAGGGGATGGTCGGTTAGCCTGATCATCACTTCTTCGGCGAGTCCGGGTCGTCACCGTGCGGCTTCACGGTCTCCACCACATTGTCGTCCACAGTGTCGACGGACTTGACATCCTCGTCGTCGACCGGGGTCAGCACACGGCCGATCGCGGCCTTGACCCAGCGGGTCTCGACACCGGGGGCGATCTCCAGGATCACGTCGTCGGCATCGATCGCCACAACGGTCGCGAAGAGCCCCGTCGTGGTCATGATGCGGGTTCCAGGGGTCAGGGAGTTCTGCATCTGAGCCTGCTCCTGCTGCCGCTTGCGCTGCGGCCGGATGAGCAGGAAGTAGAACACCACGACCATCAGAGCGATCATGATAAGGCTTGAGTAGTCGCCCATAGGGCCGCTCCTTAGGCTTAAGAATGACCGGCCTGGCGCCGGACGTCGTATGCGGCCACGCCGCTCAGCACGTCAGCCTACACAGCCAGCCAAGCCACGGAGTTTAGGCGAGCTGTAAGAGCGCGGCAACGAAGTCACGGACAGGCACGCAGGGAAGTTCCCATTTCGATACCGTTGTCACCGATCTGTGATCAACTCTGTACGGTTTCCCCATCGAAACCCAACGTCAGACGGGGCCCGGATCATCCTCAAGGTCGACGATCATCGAGGCGCCGAAGGCGTCGGGCGGCGGGGTCAGGCCCAGGTGGAGCCAGGCGGCGGCGGTCGCGACCCGGCCCCGGGGGGTGCGCGCCAGCAGACCCTGACGGACCAGGAACGGCTCGGCGACCACCTCGACCGTCTCCGGCTCCTCCCCCACCGCGACCGCCAGCGTGGACAGCCCCACCGGACCGCCGCCGAACTTGCGCAGCAGCGCCCCGAGCACCGCCCGGTCGAGCCGGTCGAGGCCCTCGGCGTCGACCTCGTAGAGGTTCAGCGCCGCCGAGGCGACGTCTCTGGTGACCACCCCGCCGGAGCGCACCTCGGCGAAGTCGCGGACCCGGCGCAGCAGCCGGTTGGCGATGCGGGGCGTGCCCCGCGACCGCCCGGCGATCTCGTGCGCCGCGTCGCCGGGCAGCTCCAGGCCGAGCAGCCGCGAGGAGCGGTGCAGCACCTGCTCCAGCTCGGCCACCTCGTAGAAGTCCATGTGCGCGACGAACCCGAACCGGTCGCGCAGCGGCGCGGGCAGCAGCCCGGCCCGCGTGGTGGCCCCGACCAGGGTGAACGGCGCGACCTCCAGCGGGATAGCGGTCGCCCCGGGCCCCTTGCCCACCACGATGTCGACGCGGAAGTCCTCCATCGCGAGATAGAGCATCTCCTCCGCCGGACGGGCCATCCGGTGGATCTCGTCGATGAAGAGGACCTCTCCCTCCGAGAGGGTCGACAGGATCGCCGCGAGGTCGCCCGCCCGCTCCAGCGCGGGCCCGGAGGTGATCCGGAGCGGCACGGAGAGCTCCGTCGCGATGATCATGGAGAGGGTCGTCTTGCCCAGCCCGGGCCCACCGCTCATCAGCACGTGGTCCGGCGGCCGGTTACGTCGCAGCGCGCTCTGCAGCACCAGTGACAGCTGCTCGCGCACCCGCGCCTGGCCGATGAACTCATCCAGCCGCTTGGGCCGCAGCGCCGCCTCGATCAGGCGCTCGTCCCCTTCGGCGTCCGGCGCCACCAGATCCCGCTCGAAGCTCACGCCGGTCCGCCTTCACTCGCACGCGCGGTCGCCGGCCCACCGGCCCCGCCTCTGTCATCCCCGGTGTCGTCCCAGGCCACCCGGCCCGCTCCCGGCCCGCCGTCCCAGGGCCGGACCGCACGGCCAGCTCCCGGCCCACCGGCCCCGCCCCTGCCGTCCCGGCCCGCACCGACCGGCCCGGACCTGCCGACCCCGGCCCCCCGGGCCGCTCCGGACCCGCCGGCCCGGACCCGGTCCGCGTGGGCGGTCCACGCCTCGCCGGGACCGCCGCGGCCGTGAGAGGCCCGCATCGGGCGCGCCCCCCTCATCGGACGCTCAGCGCGCGGAGCGCGGCCTTGAGCAACGCCGCCACCTGCGGCGAGCGCCCCTCCGCCACCTCGGCGTCGGCCTGGGAGGTGACGGCGGCGACGGCCTCGTCGGCGTCCCTGGCCGAGTAGCCGAGGCCGACCAGACCGGAGTGGACCTGGTCGCGCCAGGCGGGCGCGGACGCGCCGCCGTTGAGCGCGGCGTTGACGGCCTGCTCGGGGGTGCCGAGCTTGTCCTTGAGGTCGACGATGATCCGCTGGGCCCCCTTGGGGCCGACGCCGGGGACCCTGGTCAGCGCCTTCACGTCGGCGCTCGCCACGGCCGTCCGGAGCGCGTTGGGGGTGTGTACGGCCAGCATCGCCAGGGCGACCTTGGGGCCGACCCCGTTGGCCGTCTGCAGCATCTCGAAGACGCCGCGCTCGTCGTCGCTGCCGAAGCCGAACAGCGTCAGCGACTCCTCCCGGACCACGAGCGAGGTGGCCAGCCGGGCCTCCTCGCCCACCCGGAGCGTCGCCAGCGTGCCCGGCGTGCAGTGGACCAGTATCCCCACCCCGCCGACCTCGACCACCGCGCCGTCAGGCGCGACCGCGGCCACCCGTCCCCGCACCGAGGCGATCACTGTGTGGTTCCTCTCGAATATCCGGCCCGGCCCCGCCCCCGGAAGTAGGCGGCGGCGGTCGTGCCCGGCCCGGTCCTGGTCCTGGCGACCGCCTCCGCCAGGCGGTTCTGTGCCCCGCCCCGCCACACGTGACAGATCGCCAGCGCCAGCGCGTCGGCGGCGTCGGCGGGCTTGGGCATCGCATCCAGCCGCAGCAGCCGGGTCACCATGGTCCCCACCTGCTGCTTGTCGGCCGTGCCGCTGCCGGTGATCGCGGCCTTGACCTCCGACGGCGTGTGCAGCGCCACCGGCAGCCCCCGGCGGGAGGCGCACAGGATCGCCACCGCGGAGGCCTGCGCGGTGCCCATCACGGTCCTGAGGTTGTGCTGGGCGAAGACCCGCTCCACGGCCACCGCGTCGGGCTCGACCTCGTCGAGCCACTGCTCGATGCCCGCCTCGATCGCCACCAGCCTGGCCCCGATCTCGTCGTCGGCCGGAGTCCGGACGACTCCGACCTTGACGAGGCTCAGCGGCGCCCCGGGCCGTCCCTCGACCGCCCCGAGTCCGCACCGGGTCAGCCCCGGGTCGACCCCCATCACCCGCAGCTCGGGCAACCGCACCGACACGCCTCCGCTCGCCGAACACCTGTTCGGTGCCCGACTCTACCGCGTGGGAGCGCCGCTCGCACGGCTACCCGGCGGCGCCCGTCAGAAGTGGTCCAGCATGTACGGCTTGGCGTGGAAGGCGGCGTCGAGGGCGTCGTCGGAGTCCGCCGGGCCGGTGAGGATCCCCGAGCGGCGCA
The DNA here is from genome assembly GCF_030811595.1 of Streptosporangium brasiliense. Classification (NCBI taxonomy): domain Bacteria; kingdom Bacillati; phylum Actinomycetota; class Actinomycetes; order Streptosporangiales; family Streptosporangiaceae; genus Streptosporangium; species Streptosporangium brasiliense. Next base: position 5,215,911 of record NZ_JAUSRB010000002.1, on the reverse strand, counting down.
GGGTCGCGGTCGGGATCCCGGCGTACAGGGCCGAGAAGCCGGCCGCGGTGAAGGTGGGGGTGAATCCCGGCAGGGTCGCGGCGGGCTCGGCCGTACCGGAGCCGCCGGAGACCGACAGCTGCCAGGGGCCGGAGTTGCCGGGGCGCTGGGGGTCGTCGACCTGGACCGCGGCGTCGAGGGTGACGCCCGCCGGGAAGCCCCGCCCGGCGACGGCCGCGACGAGGTCGACGACGCGGAACATCCAGCGGGTCAGCGCGACGTGGTCCTCGGGACGGTCGCCGATCAGCCAGAACACCGGGTCGTCGGGGGCGACGGCCGCCCGGACCGACTTGGCGACGGAGGCCGAGGTGCCGACCAGCGACCACAGCGCCCGCGCCGTGGCCTCCGAACCCGCGACGAGAGCGGAGACCCTGATGTCGCCGCCGTCCCAGTGGTAGGTCACGAAGCCGTCGTCGGCCAGATAGAGGAAGTCGTCCTTGTTCTCCAGCAGCACGCGCCAGGCGCTCTCACCCCGGCTCAGGGGGCCGGAGGCTCGGGTTGCGGCGTGGACGCGGCCGAGGAGCGCGACCACCTCGGGGGCGTCGCCGGGGCCCATCCGGCGGATCTTGACCTGCTCGGTGGACCTGATCGTGCGCAGCGCCTCGGCGGGCAGGGTCGCCACGTGCATGGCGCCGGCGTGCTCCCAGCCGAGGGAGCGGTAGATGTGGGTGGTGGCCGGGTAGAGCGCCGAGACCGGATGACCCAGGGCCGCGCAGCGGTCGACGGTGGCCTGCATCAGGGTGCGGCCGACGCCCCGCCCCCGGTCCTCGGGGGCGACGGTCACCGAGGCGACGCCGCCCATGGAGATCGGCCTGCCGTGCCACCACTGGGTGAAGTCGTTGGTCCGGCTGGTCGCCACCAGGCGGGCGCCGTCGACGACGCCGAGGTATCTGCCCTCCTCCAGCGCCGGGACGGCCAGCTTCCGCCAGAGCTCCTGCTGGCCCTCGGGGACGGGCCCGAAGGCGCGCTTGCGGTTGTCCAGCACCGCGTCGAGATCGTCGACGGTCAGATCACGTAGTTCCACAAGGCTCCAACCTAGGCAGAGAACGCGAGCGAAGGCGAATCGTCACCACAGGTGAATCGGTCCCTACAGGTCTACAGGTGACGCGTGGCGGGCTCGGCGTCCGCGGCCCCCGCCCTGTCGCGCAGGCGGTCCAGCCGCCGCATCACCGGCGTCGCCGTGACGCCGTGCAGGACGAGCGAGGCCAGCACGGTGAAGGCGACCACCGCCCAGAGCTCCTCGGCGGGCACGCCGAAGTCGGCCTGGCCGAGGGCGTAGGCGAGGTAGAACAGCGAGCCGATGCCGCGGATCCCGAAGAAGGCCGTCACGCCGCGCTCGCGCGGGCCCGCCGGGCCGCCGAGCTGGGCGGCCCAGCCGGCCAGCGGCCGGATCACCAGCAGCAGCGACAGCCCGACGGCCGCGCCCCGCCAGGTGAGGGCGGCCAGGCCGCCGGTCGCCACGAACCCGCCGAGCAGCAGGATCAGCCAGGCGGTCAGCAGCCGCTCGATCTGCTCGATGAAGCCGTGCAGCACGCCGTTGTAGCCGTGGGTGCGCTCGGCGGCCCTGATCGTGCACCCGGTCACGAACACCGCGATGAAGCCGTAGCCGTGCACCAGCTCGGTGAGGCCGTAGGCCAGGAACGTCGCGGCCAGCGCGACGAAGCCGTCCCGGTGCTCGGCCAGGCGCAGATCGGAGACCTGGGCGCGGAAGAAGAGCCGGCCCAGCAGCCTGCCGGTCAGCAGCCCGCAGACCAGGCCGGCCCCGCACCGGTAGAGCAGGTCGACCAGCGCCCAGCCGCCGACCCAGCCGAGGCCCCCGGTGGCCGTCATCGCGACGGCGGCGAACACCAGGGGGAAGGCGAGGCCGTCGTTGAGCCCCGCCTCGGAGGTGAGGGTGAAACGGACCTCGTCGTCGGCCTTCTCCGAGTCGACGGGCTCGCCGACCTGCACGTCGGAGGCGAGTACCGGGTCGGTCGGGGCGAGCACCGCGCCCAGCAGCAGCGCCGCCGCCGGGGGCCAGCCCAGCAGCGCGGAGGCCACGGCGGCCACCGCCACGACGGTCAGCGGGAGCGTCCACCCCAGCAGGCGCCAGGTGGAGGCCCAGCCGCGCGGCCCGAAGGGCCGGTTGATCGCGAGCCCGGCGCCCATGAGCGAGATCAGCACGCAGATCTCGGCGGCGTGCTCGACCAGGGCCCGGTGGGCCACCGGATCGGGTCTGGGCAGCTCCAGCGGCAGCAGGTAGAGCAGGGCCCCGCCGATCAGGCAGGCCAGCGGCAGCGAGAAGGGCCTGCGGTTGAGCAGCCGGGGCAGGACGGCCGCGAGCAGGGCGCCGGCGCCCGCCAGCGCGAAGATCAGATCAGGGTTTCCCATCGTCCGCGTGATCTGCCCCGCCCTTGGGGGACAAACATCCCCTGGGGGACAGACGTCGCGGACGACGTGGAGTCCGCATCAGACGGCGGAGCGCCCGCCTCTCCCCGGAGAGACGGGCGCCGCACCGGACCTCACGCGTCGAGCTTCTCCAGCACCTCGTCGGAGACGTCGAAGTTGGCCCAGACGTTCTGGACGTCGTCGCTGTCCTCCAGGGCGTCGATCAGCCTGAAGACCTTGCGCGCGCCGTCCTCGTCGAGCGGGACGTTCAGCGTCGGCAGGAAGCTGGACTCGGCCGAGTCGTAGTCGATCCCGGCCTCCTGCAGGGCCTTGCGGACCGGGACGAGGTCGGTGGCCTCGGAGACGACCTCGAACTGGTCGCCCAGGTCGTTGACCTCCTCGGCGCCCGCGTCGAGGACCGCGGTCAGCACGTCGTCCTCCGACAGCTCACCCTTGGGCACGAGCACGACGCCCTTGCGGTTGAACATGTAGGACACCGAGCCGGGGTCGGCCAGGGAGCCGCCGTTGCGGGTCAGGGCGACCCGGACCTCGGAGGCCGCGCGGTTGCGGTTGTCGGTCAGACACTCGATCAGCACCGCCACGCCGCCGGGGGCGTAGCCCTCGTACATGATGGTCTGCCAGTCGGCGCCACCGGCCTCCAGGCCGCCGCCGCGCTTGCGGGCACGCTCGATGTTGTCGATCGGGACCGAGCTCTTGCGCGCCTTGGTGATGGCGTCGTACAGCGTCGGGTTGCCGTCCGGGTCGGGGCCGCCGGTCCGGGCCGCGACCTCGATGTTCTTGATGAGCTTGGCGAACAGCTTGCCGCGCTTGGAGTCGAGCGCGGCCTTCTTGTGCTTCGTCGTCGCCCATTTGGAGTGGCCGGACATCGCCTAGAGCTCCCTCACCATCTCAACAAAATATGAATGCACGCCGACGTCCCCGGTAAGTTCCGGATGGAAGGACGTGGCGAGCAGCGGTCCTTGACGGACCGCGACGATCCTATCCCCAGCTTCGGCCCGGGCCAGCACTTCGACCCCGGAACCGACGGATTCCACCCACGGCGCCCGGATGAACACCGCACGCAACGGGCCCCGGCCGGCGAAGTCGACGTCGGCCTCGAAGGAGTCGACCTGGCGGCCGAAGGCGTTGCGGCGGACCACCATGTCGATGCCGCCGATCGTCTGCTGGCCGTCGATGCCGCCCTCGATCCGGTCGGCCAGCATGATCATGCCGGCGCAGGAGCCGTAGGCGGGCATGCCGCCCTTGATCCTCAGCCGGAGCGGTTCGAGCAGGTCGAAGGTCTCGGCGAGCTTCCACATCGTGGTGGACTCCCCGCCGGGGATGACCAGGGCGTCGACCGCCTCCAGCTCGCCGGGCCGCCGTACGGCTACCGCCTTCGCGCCCGCCGTCTCCAGGGAGTGCACGTGCTCGCGCACGTCACCCTGCAACGCGAACACACCGATCGTCGGGGCGATGGTCACAGTGGTCCTTTCAAGGTGCGTGGAATGCCCTCACAGCGTATGGCCACTCCGCGCATCGCCCCAAACCGGGTCAGGCCGCGGCGGGGGCCTCCTGGAGGGCGTGGCCGGCGTCCACCCGCTCCAGGCTCCTCATGTGGTGGCGCCTGCCGTACAGGACGGCCATGCCCGCCAGGCAGCAGAGCGCGCCGAGGAAGTACGGCAGGGTGGGGGCGACGTCCTCCCCCAGCTTGGTGGCGACGTACGGCGCCAGCGCCCCGCCCGTCCAGCGGACGAAGTTGTAGCCGGCGGAGGCGACGGGACGCGGCGCGTCGGAGACCTCCATGGCCGCCTCGGTGAACACCGTGTTGTTCAGGCCGATCGGGATGCCGGACAGGACGACGAAGACGATGATCCCGACGTGGCCGGACAGCGCGATGCAGACCTGCAGGGCGGCCAGCACCGCCAGGGACAGGTGGAGCACCCGGACCGAGCCGATCCTCCGCTGCAGGAAGGGTGCGCCGAAGACCGAGGAGAGCGCGACGCAGGCGCCCCAGCCGAAGAAGACCGCGCCGATGCCGTAGGGCGACATGCCGAGGATGAACGGGGTGAAGGCCAGGATGGTGAAGAAGGCGAAGTTGTAGAAGAACGCGGTGAAGGCGGTGGTGGACAGGCCGCCGTGGGCCAGCGCCCGGAGCGGGGCGGTCAGGCGGGTCTTCACCGCCGGCTTGGGGGTGGACCTCAGCAGGGTCGCGATGAGGACGAACCCGACGGCCATGAGGGAGGCGGTGCCGAAGAAGGGCGCGCGCCAGTTCCAGTCGCCGAGGGCGGCGCCGACCAGCGGGCCCATGGAGATGCCCAGGCCCAGGGCCGCCTCGTAGAGGATGATGGCCGATTCGGCGCCGCCGCTGGCCGCGCCGACGATGACGGCCAGGGCGGTGGCGACGAACAGGGCGTTGCCCAGCCCCCAGCCGGCGCGGAAGCCGACCAGCTCGCCGACGCTGCCGGAGGTGCCGGCCAGCGCGGCGAAGACCACGACCAGGGCCAGGCCGAGCAGCAGGGTCGACCTGCCGCCGATCCGGCTGGAGACCCACCCGGTGACGAGCATGGCCACGGCGGTGACCAGGAAGTAGCTGGTGAACAGCAGGGAGACCTGGCTGGGGCCGGCGTGCAGGCCCTGGGCGATGGAGGGCAGGATCGGGTCGACCAGGCCGATGCCCATGAAGGCGACGACCGCGGCGAAGGCGGTGGCCCAGACGGACATCGGCTGGCGCAGGATGCTGCCGCCGCTCTGTGCGGACATGGGGGTGAACTCCTTCTCGGGCGGGGCGGGCGCGGGCGCCGGACCGTCCGGTGATGCGGGTTTCTCCGTGACGCGGACCGTCCGGTGGCGCGGGTTTCTCCGTGACGCGGACCGTCCGGTGGCGCGGGTTTCTCCGTGACGCGGACCGTCCTCGCGCGGTCCGCGGCCGGCGGCGAGGGCGCCGGCCGCGGGTCCGGTCAGATGTCGCCGAGCTTGGCCAGAGCCGGGAGCGCGGCGGCGATCGCGGCGCGCTCCTCGGCCGTCAGCGCCGCGAGCTGCCCGGTCAGGTAGGCGATGCGGGCCTGGCGGACGGCGGCCAGGCGGGCGCGCCCCTCCTCGGTGAGCTCGACCGCGCGGACCCGGGCGTCGGCCGGGTCGGCGCCGCGCGTCACCAGGCCCGGCTCCTCCAGCCGGTTGATCTGCACGGTCATGGTGGGCAGCTGGACGCCGTGCTCCTCGGCCAGCTCGGTCATCCGGCGGGGGCCGCCCTCCAGCGAGCCCAGCACGGCGTACTGCTGGCTGGTGAGGGGCTGTCCGGCCGCCACACGGCGCAGCAGCAGCACCAGGTGGCGCAGCTCTCTCGAAAGGCTCTGGGCCAGATCGTCCGTCGTCATGGTCAGCCAGTCTAACTTAGCCTGGCTAAGTATTATTCCGGAGAGGGGGCGGCGCCCTCTCCGGACGCCGCCCCGGGACGGTCAGGGACGCTTGGTCTCCCAGTCCACGGTCTCCTGGATCTGGTCGGTCGCCGGCACCTCGGGCATCCGGCTGACCGAGGGGTCGAGCGGGCGCAGGTAGGTCTGCTGGACTCCCGGGACCCGGTCCTCGATCACGAAGGTCGCCTTGGTGTGCGCCGCCGCGCCCGCCCGGGTGACCTGCGGCAGCACCTTGAAGTCCGCGGCGAGCTGCTCGCGCCCGATCCGGGTCAGCACGTAGCCGCGCTGGTTGTTGTAGAACTTCAGGTGCGGGTTGATGGTCAGATACGGATGGGTCTTCGGGTCGGAGTCACGCCCGTCGCCGCCCGTGGTGATGGAGGAGGCGACCAGCTCCGAGCCGACCGTGCGCGTGGTGGGGTCGTCGTAGTCGAGCTTGAGGTCGCTGGCCCAGTGGGCGTGCACGTCACCGGTGAGCACCACGGGGTTGCGCACCCCGGCGTCCACCCATCCCCGGGTGACCCGCTGCCGTGAGGCGACGTAGCCGTCCCAGGCGTCCTGGCTGGTGATCTTGGCGGGCCCGGCGTTGTTGTCGCGCTGGGCGAAGAAGACCTGCTGGCCGAGGATGTCCCACTGCGCCCGCGACTGGCGGAAGCCGTCCAGCAGCCAGCGCTCCTGCGCGTCGCCGGTGATCGAGCGCGCGGGGTCGACGGCGGCCGGGCAGTCCCTGTAGCCGTCGCCGCAGCCCTGGTCGCTGCGGTACTGCCGGGTGTCGAGCATGTGGAAGGTGGCCAGCCTGCCCCACCGGATCCGCCGGTAGAGCTGCATGTCGACGCCCCGGGGGATCGAATCGCGGCGCAGGGGCATGTTCTCGTAGTAGGCCCGGAAGGCCGCCTCGCGCCGGGCCAGGAAGTTCGGCTGCGGGACCTCGGGCTTCTCCGGCACCTCGTCGGCCCAGTTGTTGTCCAGCTCGTGGTCGTCCCAGACGACCAGCCAGGACGCGGCGGCGTGCGCGGCCTGCAGGTCCGGGTCGGCCTTGTACTGGGCGTGCCGCTGGCGGTAGTTGGCCAGGCTCTCGGTCTCGGGCCCCTCGTGGTGGCGGACGTTGCCGCCGGGGATGGTGTAGGTGTCGCGCCGGTACTCGTACTGGTAGTCGCCCAGGTGCAGGATCAGGTCGGGGTGTTCCTCGGCCAGGCGCCGGTAGGCGGTGAAGTGACCGTGCTCGTACTGGGCGCAGGAGACGAAGGCCATCGCCAGGCCGGAGCCGTAGGACAGCGGGTGCGGAGCGGTTCTCGCCCGGCCCGTCGGCGACAGGTAGGGGCCCACCTTGAAGCGGTACCAGTATTCCCGGTCGGAGGCGAGCCCGCCCAGCTCGACGTGGACGCTGTGGCCCCACTCCGGGGTCGCCAGGGCCACACCCCGCCGCAGGACGCGGCTGCCGGCCTCGTCACCGTAGACCTGCCACTGGACCGGGAAGGGCCGGCCGGGCATGCCGCCCAGGCCGTCCTCGGCCAGCGGCTGGGGCGCCAGCCGCGTCCAGATGACGAAGCCGTCGGAGCCGGGGTCCCCGGAGGCGACGCCGAGGGTGAAGGGGTCGGCGTGCAGGCCGCGGGAGGCCAGGGACGCGGCGCTCTCCGCAGGGGGTTCGGGGTCGGCGTTCGCCACGGCGGGAACGCTCGCCACCGCTCCCGCCGCGATGCCGGTGACAAGGAAGGAACGTCGGCTGAGCCGGGACATGGGGGCCTCCGAGGGGGATCGGGCGCGTACGCCCGCCAGCCTCGCGGAGGATCATGGCCGCGGAGTGAACTTTTCCGGTCACAGAAAAGGCGACATCCTTCACGGATGTCGCCTTTCCCGAAATTTCTTACCAGCCGCGCTCGGCCAGGCGGTGCGGGGCCGGGATGTCGTCGACGTTGATGCCGACCATGGCCTCGCCCAGGCCGCGGGAGACCTTGGCGATGACGTCCGGGTCGTCGTAGAAGGTGGTGGCCTTGACGATCGCGGCGGCGCGCTGGGCCGGGTTGCCGGACTTGAAGATGCCCGAGCCGACGAACACGCCCTCGGCGCCGAGCTGCATCATCATCGCCGCGTCGGCCGGGGTGGCGATGCCGCCGGCGGTGAAGAGCACGACCGGCAGCTTGCCGGTCTTGGCGACCTCGGCCACCAGTTCGTACGGCGCCTGCAGCTCCTTGGCCGCCACGAACAGCTCGTCCTCGGGCAGCGAGGACAGGCGCTTGAGCTCGCCCCGGATCTTGCGCATGTGGGTGGTGGCGTTGGAGACGTCGCCGGTGCCGGCCTCACCCTTGGAGCGGATCATCGCCGCACCCTCGGTGATGCGGCGCAGCGCCTCGCCCAGGTTGGTCGCGCCGCAGACGAAGGGCACGGTGAACTGCCACTTGTCGATGTGGTTGGCGAAGTCGGCGGGGGTCAGCACCTCGGACTCGTCGATGTAGTCGACGCCGAGCGACTGGAGCACCTGGGCCTCGACGAAGTGGCCGATGCGGGCCTTGGCCATGACCGGGATCGAGACGGCGGAGATGATGCCGTCGATCATGTCGGGGTCGCTCATCCGGGAGACGCCGCCCTGGGCGCGGATGTCGGCGGGGACCCGCTCGAGCGCCATGACGGCGACGGCACCGGCGTCCTCGGCGATCTTGGCCTGCTCGGCGTTGACGACGTCCATGATGACGCCGCCCTTGAGCATCTCTGCCATGCCGCGCTTCACCCGGGCGGTTCCGGTGACGGCGGTCTCGGTGACTTCGGGCGTGCTGCTGGACACGGTCTCTACCTCACGACGGCTGGTTGCGGATCACGGGCCGCCCGCGAGGGCGGCCACCACACCTCCATGTTAGGTGCTGATCCACCTTCCCCTTACACGCCATCTTGTCCCCATTTACCCACCATCTTGCCGCTATTGGACAGAGTTCCTGGACGTTCCGGAGGGAGAAGCGGCGGCCGGAAGGGCCGCCGGACCGGGGCGCGGCCGGGAGATCAGGGGATGACCGGCCGGCGGGCGGCCAGGACGACCCACACCTGGCCGGGCGCGAAATTCATCGGATCCCCCGCCTCGGTGGTGAAGACGGTGCCGTCCTCCTCCGTCTCACGCGACCATCTGGCCTTGAACGCCTGGCCGTCGCGGAGCACGATCGCGCTCCCCTTGCCGGTGCTGTGCACCAGGGGCGTGTAGCTCTGGTTCTTGTCGTGGAACTCCGAGCGCTCGGTCTTGGTGTACTGCACGACGATCGTGGGCGCGCCGAGCTGGCCGCCCTCGGCCGCCATGTCCTTCTTGCCGTCCTGCCAGATCAGCCACTTGCCGGCCGGCTCCGACCAGGCGAAGGTGAAGCGGGCGGCCGGGTATTTCACGCTGAACGCCTTCTTGGGCACGCCCCCCTCGGGGGCGTCGCCGAAGGTGAAGCCGACGTCCTTGGCCCTGCTCGCCTTGGGCGCCTGGGCCAGCAGCCGCTTGGTGTCGGCGAACAGGTTGTAGGGGGCGTAGCGGCCGGGCTGGCGGAAGTAGGCGCCCGGGGCCCTGCTGTCGGAGACGTCGAACAGCGACGACTGCGCGATGATGGGGAGCATCTTGGTCTGCGCGCCCGAGTAGGCGAAGGCCGGCTTGCCGAACTGCGGCACGATGTGCAGGTCGGAGATCCGGGCGCTGCGGACCGGACCGATCTTGGGCGGGATCTTCGAGGAGAAGATCGCCATGAGACGCGTCAGACCCGCCTCGACCTGCTCGACGTAGACGATGTCGGCGCTCTTGAGCCCGAGCTGCGGCTTGCCGGCCGAGGTGTTCTCGATCTTCGCCGCGAGCACCGCCCTACGGGCCGCTCCGGGCAGGCCCGTGAAGGGGTGGGTCGGCTCCGGGGTGGGGGTCGCGGCCTCGGGCGGAGCGGTGGCCGCCTGCGCGTTCTTCCCAGGAGCGGGCTCGTCCGAGGAACAGGCCGCGGCCGGCGCGAGAACGGCCGCTCCCGCCAGCGTGACGGCGATCATCCGGGGCACCCGCACGGCTCATCTCCTCAAATCGGCCCTGAAACGCCCAAGAGCTTACCTCTGCCCGACTTGCCGGATACCCCACTTTGTGTGCGTCCTATTCACCTGCCGGACACCTGGCCCCGTTACGCACCCTATTCGGCGGCGAGGGACTGCGGGGGCGCGTCGTCGATCTCGAAGAAGTCCGGATACTCCGTGTGCCCGGCCAGCCGCAGGGTGCGGGCCAGCCAGCGGCGCTGGGCGGTGCGGGTCACGCCGACCGCGTTGTTGTAGAAACGGCGCGAGTAGAGCACCTTGGCCACCGCGGCGCCGAGCTCCTCCAGCAGATCGGGGCCGGCCGGGGTGGCGGCCAGCCGGTCGCGGAAACGCTCCTGGTCGGCCACCGCCCGCAGGGTGCGCGACAGGTCGCTCTCGGCGTGCTCGCGCTCCTCAGGCCCCGCCGTACGGGCCTCGTGGGCCGCCGCGGCCAGCACCAGGCTCGTCGCCGGGTCCAGGACACGGGAGGCCGCCAGCTCCAGGCAGACGGCGGTCCGCCGCACCAGGGCGGCGTCCAGGGTCTCGCGGGCCAGCTCCAGCCGGATGTGGAGCCGGTCCAGCCGGCCCGCCCGCCAGGAGATGTAGACGGCGGTGAGCAGCACGAGCGCGCCCACCAGCAGGATCAGCGTCGCGGTCACGGCGCGTCGTCCTCCTCCACCCCGGCCGTGCTGGCCACGGTCTCGTAGACACGCAGGACGTCGCGGGCGACCGTGGACCAGTCGTATTTCCGGACGGCCTGGCGGGCCTCCTGCGACAGCTTGGCCCGGCGTCCGGAGTCGTCGAGCAGCGCGGCGGCCTCGCGGGCGAGCGAGCCGGCGTCGCCGGTCTCGAACAGCGCCCCGGCCTGGCCGTCGTCGAGAACCTTGCGGAAGGCCGGGATGTCGCTGGCCAGGATCGCGGCGCCGGCCGACATCGCCTCGGTGAGCACGATGCCGAAGCTCTCCCCGCCCAGGTTGGGCGCGCAGAAGACGTCCACCGAGTGGTAGGCGCGGACCTTGTCCTCCTCGCTGACCATGCCGAGCAGGCCGATCCGGTCGTGGAAGCGGGCCGGGACCCGTCCCAGCACCTCCTGCTCATCGCCGGGCCCGGCGATGAGCAGGCGCAGCTCGGGCCGCTCGGCCGCCAGCAGGCTGAACGCCTCCAGCAGCACCGGCAGGCCCTTGCGGGGCTCGTCCATCCGGCCGAGGAAGCCGATCACCTCCCCGGTGTCCCAGCCGGGCAGCGGCTCGGCCTCGCTGTAGCGGCCGACCGTCACCCCGTTCGGGATGAGCACGGCGTCACCGCCGATGAACTCCACCAGGGTCTTCCTGGCCGCGTCGGACACGGCGATCCGGGCGGTGATCTTCTCCAGCGCGCTCGTGATCACCGGGGACGCGACCGAGAAGGCCCGGGAGCGCCCGTAGGAGGCGTGGAAGGTGCCCACGATCGGCCCCCTCGCCACCCAGCAGGCCAGCAGCCCCACCGAGGGGATGAACGGCTCGTGGACGTGGAGCACGTCGAAACGGCCCTCCCGCACCCAGCGGCGTACTCGGTTGGCCGACAGGAAACCGAACGACATCCTGGCCACCGACCCGTTGAAGGGGACGGGGACCGCGCGGCCCACCGAGGTCACGTAGGAGGGCAGCGACGCGTCGTCGCCGGCCGGCGCGATCACCTGGACCTGGTGACCGTCCTCCATCAGAGCCTCGGCGAGGTCGCGGATGTGCACCTGCACGCCGCCCGGAACGTCCCACATGTAGGGACAGACGATGCCGATCCTCATCGCTCCCTCACCACCCCTCGCCCGCTCCGCGGAGGGCGTGCTCCGCCGCGCTCGCCGCGCCGGGCCCGGTCGCGCCGCATCGTCCCCTCACCATTCTTCGCGCATGTCTCGCGGGTCTTCGCGCATGTCCCGCGGGTCTTCGCGCATGTCCCGCGGGTCTTCGCGCATGTCCCGCGGGGCCCGCCCGCGCCTCATCCGCGCGGCTCCAGATCCTCGAGCCAGAGCCGCTGGAGCATGTGCCAGTCCTGGGGGCGCTCGGCGATGCCCTTCTCGAAGACGGTGGCCAGATCCTGCGTGACGGCGGCCGCCTTCTCCTTCCGGGTGCCCTCGACGGGGACCGCGATCTCGTCGTGGAAGTGCAGCCCCCAGTCGCGCCCCTCGAAGTAGGGGATCACCGGGATCAGCGCGGCCCCGGTGTGCACCGCCAGCAGGCCGGGCCCGGCGGGCATGCGCGTGGCCGCGCCGAAGAACTGCACCTCGACCCCCTTGGCGGTCAGGTCGCGCTCGGCGGGCAGCGCGATCGGCCGGCCGGCCCGCAGCCGCTGCGACAGGACGCCGAAGGTGTGGCCGTCCCCGCCGGTGAGCGGCAGCACCTCCATGCCCAGCCCCTCGCGGAAGGCGGTGTAGCGGTGGAACAGCGACTCGGGCCTGAGCCGCTCGGCGACGGTGGTGAACGGGTGCCCCTTGGCGACGAACCAGGCGCCCGCGTGGTCCCAGTTGCCCATGTGCGGCAGGGCCAGGATCACGCCGCGTCCCTTGGCGAGGTTGTCGTAGACCGGCCCGTCGCCGACGACGTGCACGCGGGAGAGGATCTCCCCGGCGGACATGGAGGGCAGCCGGAACACCTCGTGGAAGTAGCGGAAGTAGGAGCGCATGCCCTCGCGGCTCAGCTCCCGGATCGCCGGATCGCCCGGCGAGGCGCCCTTGACCCGGGCGAGGTTGGCCTCCAGCCGGAGCACCGCCCCCCCGCGGCGCTTCCACAGCCGGTCGGCGGCCTCGCGGAAGGCCCAGGCGGTGAGGCGTTCGGGGAGGCGGGGCACGAGCGTCCAGCCGGCGCCGAACCCGGCCGCGACGAGACGATCCTGCAGGGACGGCTTGTCGGTCATCGCTCTCCCGATCAGCGGAGGGTCTGGGGCGGGACGGAGACGGCCTGGCGGCGGACGTGCAGCAGGCGCTGGGCGACGGTGACCGCGCTGGCGACGGCGAGCAGCCAGAGCCCCGCCGCCAGGATGTAGGGCACGCCGAGACCCGCGATGCCGGTGGCGACCAGCCCGACGACCAGGCGCTCGGGCCGTTCGGCGATGCCGACGTCGCACGTCATGCCCAGGCCCTCGGCCCTGGCCTTGACATAGGACACCAGCGCCCCGGTGACCAGGCAGAACAGTGCCACCCCCGCCAGCACCCACTGGCCGCTCACCGTGAGCCAGATCGCCAGCCCCGAGAAGATCCCGGCGTCGCCCACCCGGTCGAGGGTGGAGTCGAGGAAGGCGCCCCAGACGCTGCCGGGCCCCGTCATCCTGGCCATCACCCCGTCGAGAAGGTCGGCCAGCACGAAAAACGTGATCACAAGCGTGCCGGGGAACAAGTCTCCTCGGGGGTAGAAGAAGAGGGCCGCGGCGACGGTGCCGAGCGTGCCGACCGTGGTGACCACGTTGGGGCTGATCCCCCGGCGGGCAAGCGCCCTGCCCAGGGGGGTCAGAACTCGGGTGACGGCGGGGCGCAGAAGTTTCAGCATCGCGCTCCGATCGTAGGCCAAACGGCATGTGGGCGCGTATCCAACGCCCCGCAGGCGGATCGGCCTGGACCTCTTGTGATATCCGCCACATGGGTATTTGGTGAACAGACCGCGTCCTTGCGGTGTATGGACGCGGCAGCGGACCCGAGGGTGTGGCCGCACCTGGCCGCGCTCCGGCAACGACGCGGGAGGCGACGTGGCAGAGAAAGCAACCGGCGGGGCAGCGGGAGCCGCGGGGAGGGCGCCTGCGGCCGACCGGCCGGACATGGTGAGGAACGTCGTGCTGGTCGGCCATTCCGGTGCGGGGAAGACGACTCTGGTGGAGGCGCTCCTGGCCGCCACCCGGACCGTCCAGCGGCCCGGCCGGGTCGAGGACGGCAGCACCGTCAGCGACTTCGACGAGGTGGAGGTGCGCCAGCAGCGCTCGGTGAACCTGACCGTGGCCCCGCTGGTCCACAACGACATCAAGATCAACCTGCTCGACACCCCCGGCTACGCCGACTTCGTCGGCGACCTGCGCGCCGGGCTGCGCGCGGCCGACGCGGCGCTGTTCGTGGTCTCGGCGTCCGAGGGCGTGGACGGCCTGACCCGGATGCTGTGGGAGGAGTGCGCGACCGTCGGGATGCCGCGGGCGGTCGTGATCACGAAGATCGACCACCAGAGAGCCGACTTCGAGGAGGCCCTCGCCGCCTGCCAGGACCTCTTCGGCGAGGGCGTGGCCCCGCTGTATCTCCCGGTGGTCACCAACGGCCGGATGAACGGCCTGATCGGGCTGCTGACCCAGAAGTTCTACAACTACGCCACCGGCTCCCGCAGCGAGAACGCCCCTGGGCCCTCCTACCAGGACCAGATCGAGCAGTACCGCGGCGCCCTGATCGAGGGGATCATCCAGGAGAGCGAGGACGAGTCCCTGATGGACCGTTACCTCTCCGGGGAGGACATCGACACCAAGGTCCTCATCGACGACCTGGAGAAGGCGGTCGCGCGCGGCGGCTTCTACCCGGTGCTGGCCACCGGGGCCGGGGTGGGCGCGATGGAGGTCCTCGAACTCATCACCCAGGGATTCCCCTCTCCTCTGGAGCACCCGCTGCCGGAGATCACCTCGATCGACGGCGAACCGGTCGCCGGCATCACCTGCGACCCCGACGGACCGCTCGTCGCCGAGGTGGTCAAGACCACCAGCGACCCCTACGTGGGCCGGATCAGCCTGGTGCGGGTGTTCTCCGGGACGCTGCGCCCCGACATGACCGTGCACGTCTCGGGGCACGGGATGGCCGACCGCGGTCACGAGGACCACGACGTGGACGAGCGCATCGGCGCGCTGTCCTCCCCCCTGGGCAAGCTCCAGCGGACGACCGCCAAATGCGTGGCCGGCGACATCGTCGCGGTGGCCAAGCTGTCGCGCGCGGAGACCGGCGACACCCTCTCCGACAAGGACCGGCCACTGCTGATGACCTCCTGGACGATGCCCGATCCGCTGCTGCCGGTCGCGATCCAGGCCAGGTCCAAGGCCGACGACGACAAGCTGGGCCTGGCCCTGCAGCGGCTGGTCGCCGAGGACCCCACGCTCCGGCTGGAGAACAACGCCGAGACCCGGCAGCTCGTGCTGTGGTGCATGGGCGAGGCCCACGCCGACGTCCTGCTGGACCGGCTGAGCAAGCGGCACGGCGTCGAGGTGGAGAAGGTCGACCTGCGGGTCCCGCTCCGGGAGACCTTCGGCGGCCGCTGCCAGGCCCTGGGACGCAACGTCAAGCAGACCGGCGGCCACGGGCAGTACGCCATCTGCCACCTGGAGGTCGAGCCGCTGCCCTCGGGCGGAGGCTTCGAGTTCGTGGACAAGATCGTCGGCGGTGTGGTGCCGCGCCAGTTCATCCCCTCGGTGGAGAAGGGCGTGCGCACCCAGATGCAGCGCGGCGTGGTGGCCGGATACCCCATGGTGGACGTGCGGGTGACGCTGTACGACGGCAAGGCCCACTCGGTCGACTCATCCGACATGGCCTTCCAGATCGCCGGGGCGCTCGCGCTGAAGGAGGCCGCGGCGAAGGTGCCGACCCTGCTGCTGGAGCCGGTCGACGAGGTGGCCGTGCTGGTCTCCGACGACCACGTCGGCGCGGTGATGTCCGACCTGTCGTCGCGCCGGGGTCGGGTCCTGGGCACCGAGCAGGTCGGCGTCGGCCGCACCCTCGTCCGGGCCGAGGTGCCCGAGCTGGAGATCACCCGCTACGCCATCGACCTGAGATCGATGTCACACGGCACGGGGACCTTCCAGCGCACCTTCCTGCGTTACGAACCGCTCCCGCCCCATCTGGTGGACAAGGTCGCCGGTTGATCGTCCGTCGGGAGGCGTGAACCGTCCGGATCACGCCTCCCAAAAAGTTACCCAAGTAACGGTGACGTCACGAAACGATTTCTTTTTTCCGGCCGAAGCACCACGGTCCCGATGCCACACTGAGGAACCATGCGAACCGGACGCCCTTTGCTCGCCGCCGCCGTCCTCGCCGTCGCCACCACCGGCGCCGCCTACGCCTTCGGCCCGGACGCCGCGGTGACCAAGCCCACGGCCCACAAGCGCGTGCCCGCCGCGACCGCCGCGCCCTCCGACCGGGCCGCGACCGCCGCGCCCGCGTCGTGCAAGCCCAGGGCGGCCTATCCCAAGCGGCAGCTGCGCGGCGTCTGGATCGCCACGGTCAAGAACATCGACTGGCCCTCGCGGACCGGCCTGTCCGTCGCCAAGCAGCAGGCCGAATACACCAGGATCCTCGACAGCGCGGTCAAGCGCCGGCTCAACGCGGTGTTCGTCCAGGTCCGCCCGGCCTCCGACGCCGTCTACAAGTCGGCGCTGGAGCCCTGGTCGCAGTATCTGACCGGGCGGGCCGGCAAGGACCCCGGCTGGGACCCGCTGCCCTTCCTGGTCGCCGAGGCCCACAAGCGCGGGCTGGAGTTCCACGCCTGGTTCAACCCCTACCGCGCCTCCTACGACGGCGAGGTGAACAAGCTCCCGGCTGGCCACCCGGCCCGCGTCCACCCCGACTGGATCGTCAAGCACGCGGGCCTGGTCTACTACAACCCGGGCCTGCCCGCGGTCCGCGACCACGTCACCGCGGTCGTCAAGGACGTCGTCCAGCGCTACGACGTCGACGGCGTCCACTTCGACGACTACTTCTACCCCTACCCGGCCGGGAGCGCGCAGTTCGCCGACGGCGCCGCCTACCGCAAGTACGGCAAGGGCGAGAGCCTGGCCGACTGGCGGCGCGGCAACGTCAACAAGCTGATCGCCCAGGTCGACAAGGCCGTGCACGAGACCAAGCAGTACGTGAAGTTCGGCATCAGCCCGTTCGGGATCTGGCGCAACAAGTCCGAGGACCCCACCGGCTCGGCCACCGGCGGCATGTCCGCCTACGACGCCATCTACGCCGACGCCCGGCACTGGATCCGCAAGGGCACCGTCGACTACGTGGCGCCGCAGCTCTACTGGCCGCGCGGGTTCAAGGCCGCCGACTACGACGTGCTGATGCCGTGGTGGGCCAAGGAGGTCAAGGGCACCGGCGTGCAGCTCTACATCGGCCAGGCCCTCTACCGGGTGGGCAGCACCGACACCCCCGCCTGGACCGACCCCGGCGAGCTGCCCTCCCACCTCACGCAGAACCGCAAGCACAAGCAGGTCGAGGGCGACATCTACTTCAACGCCAAGCAACTGCTGACCAACCCGCTGGGCGTGCTGGACCGGATCGTCAAGAGCCACTACTCCCACCCGGCGCTGCTGCCCCTGATGAAGGACCTCGGCGGCCAGGCCCCCGCCCAGCCCGCCGAGGTAAGGCTCCAGGGCACCGAGCTCAGCTGGAAGTCCTCCGCCGGGGCCCGCTCCTACGCGGTCTACCAGATCCCCTCCGGCAAGGTCGGCGAGTGCGCCACCGCCGACGCCCGCAACCTGGTGGCGGTCGTGCCCGCGGCGGGCGGCGAGCGCCAGACCTTCGCCGCCGCGGGCGGCGGCGCCTATCTCGTCACCTCCCTCGACCGCCTGCACAACGAGAGCGCGCCGGTCAAGGCCGCCCCCTGAGGTGAGCCGGCGCCGGGCCCCGGCGCGCCCGGCACCGGGCCGATCATCGGATCCGCTGGACGGAGGGACAATGTTCCCCTACGGTGCCAGCATTTGGGCGAGGTCTGGGGAGGTCACCGGTGAGGCGGACGCTTGCCGCGTTTGCGCTGGTCCTGAGTGTGTTCTGGCCGGCGGCGGCGCAGGCCGACGCATCCGCGGGCGGGCGGGTGGCGCTGATCGGCGTCCCCGGCCTGCAGTGGAGCGACCTCAGCCCCGAGGGCACCCCCAACCTGTGGCGGCTGGCCGGCCAGAGCGCGCTCGGCTCGCTGTCGGTCCGCGCGGTCGGCCGGGTGACCTGCCCCTATGACGGGTGGCTGACGGTGTCGGCCGGGACCAGGTCGGCGGTCGGCTACGGCTGCGGGCTCCCGCCGGCGCCCGACCCCGGCACGGCCGGCGCGGTCATCCCCGGCTACGCCTACCTGCACGAGGTCGCCCGGCAGAAGAACGCCGGGACGCTCGGCGAGGCGGTGCACGCCGCCGGGCAGTGCACGCTCGCGGTCGGCCCCGGCGCCGCGCTGGCGCTGGCCGACCGGGCGGGGAAGGTGGACCACTACGCCCCCTCCCCCGCGCAGATCGCTCCGGGCGCGCTCACCGAGTGCCGGGTGATCGCCGTGGACGTCGACGACCTGATCACGCCGTACGTGGCCGGCGGGCGGCTGCCCGAGGCCGAGGAGGCGCTCACCGCCGGGCAGCGGGCGGACGCGCTGCGGCTGGCCGACGCCAAGGCCGGGGCGGTGCTGGACGCGCTGCCCGGGGACACCACCGTGCTGCTGGCGGGGCTGGCCGACCACGGGCCGGTGCCGCACCTGCGGGTGGCCATGATGCGCGCCGCCGACGCCTCGGGCCGGTCCCTGGGGGCGGCCTCCACGCACCGCGCGGACATCACGATCCTGCCGGACATCACCGCCACGATGCTCGCGGCGGCGGGCATCCCCACGCCGCCCTCCGTGGTCGGCGCGCCCTGGCAGGCGGGCGGGGACCGGACCGGCGGCACGGAGGCGGCCAAGGCCGGGCTGGTCGACGCCGACGTGGCCGGGCAGACGGTCAGGCGGGTGGGCGGGATCTTCTTCACCACCGTCGCGGTGCTCCAGGTCGTCTTCTACCTGACCGCGTTCCTGCTGATGCGCCGCAGGCGGGGGCTCGGCGGGATCCGGGTGGCCGCGCTGGCGCTCGCGTCCGTGCCCGTGTCGACCTACCTGGTCAACCTCACCCCCTGGCACCGCGGCGGGGCGCCGGTGGCCGCCCTGGTCGGCGGGATCGTCGTCCTGGCGCTCGCGCTGGCCGCGCTGGCCCTGGCCGGCCCCTGGCGGCGCCGCCCGCTCGGGCCGCTGGCCGTCGTGGCGGGGGTCACCGCGGCGGTGCTCGCCGGTGACCTGCTGACGGGGACCACCCTGCAGCTCAACAGCGTGATGGGCTACACCGCAGTGGTCGGCGCGCGCTACTACGGCCTGGGCAACATCCCCTTCGCCCTCTTCGCCACCTCGGTGCTGCTGCTGGCCACCACGATCGCGCACCGGCCGGCGGGCCGGGGCCGCAGGGCACTGGCGGTCGCCGTCGTGACGGTGATGGGCTGCTCGGCGATGATCCTGGGCGGCTGGCCGGGGGTGGGCAGCGACTTCGGCGGCGTGATCGCCTTCGTGCCCGGCATCGCGGTGACCGCGCTGCTGATCGCGGGCAGGCGGGTCTCGATCGTCAAGCTGGGCGCGTTCTGCGTGGTGGGCGGCGTCACCGTGATGGCCATCGCCTACCTCGACTACCGGCGCCCGCCCGGCTCCCAGACGCACCTGGGCCGTTTCGTCGGCCAGGTGTTCACCGGCGAGGCGATGGAGGTCATCGGCCGCAAGCTGGGCGCGATGCTGGGGACGCTGCTCAGCCCCAACCTGATGCCGATCGTGATCGCCGCGGTCGCGTTCCTGGTCTACGCGCTGCTGCGGCCCGGGGCGGCCAGCGCCGGGGTGCTGCCCGCCGCGTTCGCCCACTCCCCCGCCCTGCAGGCCGGCCTGATCGGCACCCTGGTCAGCGGGGTGGTGGGGATGCTGGTCAACGACTCGGGCGCGGCCGTGCTGTCGATGGCGCTGGCCCTGGGCGTGCCGCTCATGCTGTCGGTGGGCCTCAAGGCCCTACGCGACGGCACGGTGGGCTACGGCGAGGCGGGCCAGGAGTCGGCCAGCAGCTCCCTGGTGTCGCGGAGCAGCTGAGGCAGCACCTTGGTGTGGCCGACCACCGGCATGAAGTTGGTGTCCCCGCCCCAGCGGGGCACCACGTGCTGGTGCAGGTGGGCGGCGATGCCCGCGCCCGCCACGCCGCCGAGGTTCATGCCCACGTTGAAGCCCTGCGCGCCGCTGGCCTTGCGCAGGGCGGCCAGCGCCCGCTTGGTGAAGTCGGCGAGCTCGGCGGTCTCGCCGTCGTCCAGGTCGGCGTAGTCCGCGACGTGCCGGTAGGGGCAGACCATCAGGTGGCCGGAGTTGTACGGGTAGAGGTTGAGCACCGCGAAGACCGAGCCGCCGCGGGCGATGATCAGCCCCTCCTCGTCGCTCAGCTTGGGGATCTCGCAGAACGGGCAGCCGTCGCCCGGACCCGGGCCGGTCGGCTTGTTCGTCCCCTTGATGTAGGCCATCCGATGAGGAGTCCAGAGTCTTTCGAACGCGTCCGGCGTCCCTGCCCCGTGCTGCGCCGCTGGCTCTTCGTTCATGGCGATCAGCATATTGCCACGCGGATCCGTCCGCTCTGGCGCCTCCCGCCGCGGGCGCGCGGCCCCACCGGGCCGTCCGGCGCGGGGTGCCCGGGCCGGGGGGCGGCGCCCGGGACGGCCGGCCGCCCGCCGCCGCACGACCCCCCATAACGCCCTCTAATTGGCCTCAGCCGACAAATGGTGCGGATTTCCGGCAGAATCCCAGCGAGCGTGACCATCAACAGCCGAGGAGCACCCCATGACCGACGTCTCCATCGAGGACATCACCGAGGAGACCGACTCTCCCGCTGAGACGACCACCGTCCGCCCGTTCTCGCTGAGCCTGTCCACGCCCCCCATCTCCTCCGTCCCCCCGCTTCCCGACCCCGAGCCGGTCGTCGAGCCGGTCACTGAGCCGGTCGCCGTGGCCGAGCCGGTCGCCAAGCCGGTCGCCGTGGCCGAGCCGGTCGCCGCGGCCGTGGTCAAGGGGCGGATCAAGGTGGCCGACGAGGTCGTGGAGAAGGTCGCCGCCCTCGCCGCCCTCGAGGTGGCCGGCGTCGTCGGCCTGGGCACGGACCTGCCCGACGCGGTGGAGCCGGTGCGCGGGCGCGCCGGTGCCCGGGCCAGGCGCGGCACCCCGGGCGTGAGTGCCCATGTCCAGGACCGCACGGTCGCGGTGGACGTGGCGATCATCGCGGAGTACGGGCACGTGGTGATGGACGTGGCCAACGAGGTCAAGACCAACGTGGCCCGCACGGTCAGCCGCATGCTGGGCATGCGGGTCGTCGAGGTCAACGTCGACGTGGAGGACGTCCGCCTGCCCGGCGAGGACGTCCCGGAGGCGCCCGCCGAGTCCTGAGACGGGGCCGTCGGCCCCGGGGCGTGGCCCCGCGGCCGGGGCCGCCGCCCCCGGGAGCGGCCTGCGCGCGGCGCCACCGGTCCTTGAGCGAGCGGTCCCGGACCGCGCTCCGGGCGCCCGTCGGGTCCGGTGGCCGCCCGGCGGCCGTCCCGGGCGCCTGCCCGGCCGGCAGAGGCGCCGAAAGAGGCCGGAAGAGGTACGGCGGGCCACCTGTGGCGGCCCGCCGTACCATTCGCCGCGGAGCCCTGCCCGCGGCCGCGGGTCAGACCTGGACGCGGCGCTCGATCGCGTCGACGATCTCGTTGATCGCCTCGTCGACCGGCACGCCGTTCTTCTGCTCACCGTTGCGGAAGCGGAAGGAGACCGCGCCGTTGGCGATGTCTTCGTCGCCCGCCAGGAGCATGAAGGGCACCTTGGACTTCTGCGCGTTGCGGATCTTCTTCTGCATCCGGTCGTCGGAGGCGTCGACCTCGATCCGGACACCCCGCTCGCGGGCCTTCTTGGCCAGGTCCTGCAGGTAGGGCGCGTGGGCCTCGGCGATCGGGATGCCGACGACCTGCACCGGGGCGAGCCACGGAGGGAAGGCGCCGGCGTAGTGCTCGACCAGGACGCCGAAGAAGCGCTCGATCGAGCCGAACAGCGCCCGGTGGATCATGATGGGCCGCTGCCGCGAGCCGTCGGACGACTGGAACTCCAGCTCGAAGCGCTGCGGGAGGTTGAAGTCGAGCTGGATGGTCGACATCTGCCAGCTACGGCCGATGGCGTCGCGGGCCTGCACGGAGATCTTCGGCCCGTAGAACGCCGCCCCGCCCGGGTCCATGACGAGCTCCAACTTCTCCGACTCGGCGACCTCGCGCAGCGTCTCGGTGGCCTCCTCCCAGTCCTGGTCGGTGCCGACGAACTTGACCGGGTCCTTGGTCGACAGCTCGAGGTAGAAGTCGTCGAGGCCGTAGTCGCGCAGCAGGTCGAGGACGAACCTGAGCAGCGACTTGAGCTCGTCGCGCATCTGCTCACGGGTGCAGTAGATGTGCGCGTCGTCCTGGGTCAGGCCGCGGACACGGGTCAGGCCGTGGATGACGCCGGACTTCTCGTAGCGGTAGACGGTGCCGAACTCGAACAGCCGCAGCGGCAGCTCGCGGTAGGACCGCCCGCGCGCCCTGAAGATCAGGTTGTGCATCGGGCAGTTCATCGGCTTGAGGTAGTAGTTGGCGCCCTCGAGCTCCATGGGCGGGAACATGCCGTCGGCGTACCACTCCAGGTGGCCGGAGGTCTTGTAGAGGTTGTCCTTGGTGATGTGCGGGGTGTTGACGAAGGAGTAACCCGCCTCCTCGTGCCGGCGCCGCGAGTAGTCCTCCATGACCCGGCGGATCACGCCGCCCTTGGGGTGGAAGACCGGCAGGCCCGAACCCAGCTCGTCGGGGAAGGAGAACAGGTCGAGCTCGGCGCCCAGCTTGCGGTGGTCGCGCTTCTCGGCCTCCTCCAGCAGGTGGAGGTATTCGTCCTGGCGCTCGCGGGACTCCCAGGCGGTGCCGTAGATCCGCTGGAGCTGCGGGTTCTTCTCGCTGCCCCGCCAGTAGGCGCCACCGGAGCGCATCAGCTTGAAGGCCGGGATGGACCGGGTGGTCGGCACGTGCGGGCCGCGGCACAGGTCCTTCCAGCACAGGTCGCCGGTCTTCGGGTCGAGGTTGTCGTAGATGGTCAGCTCGGCGCCGCCGACCTCCACATCGGACCCGTCGTCGGCGTTCGCGCCGCCCTTGAGGCCGATCAGCTCCAGCTTGTAGGGCTCGTCCGCCAGCTCCTCGCGCGCGTCCTCGTCGGAGACGGGCCTGCGGGAGAAGCGCTGCCCCTGCTTGACGATCTCGCGCATGCGCTTCTCGACGCGCTTGAGGTCGTCGGGGGTGAAGGGGTTCTTGACGTCGAAGTCGTAGTAGAAGCCGTTCTCGACGGGCGGGCCGATGCCCAGCTTGGCCTCGGGGAACAGCTCCTGGACGGCCTGGGCCATGACGTGCGCGGTGGAATGGCGCACGATCGCCCGGCCGTCGGCGCTGTCGACCGCGACCGGCTCGACCACGTCGCCCTCGGCGACGGGGGCCGCGAGGTCCTTCAGCTCGCCGTTGGCGCGGGCGGCGACCACGGAGCGGCCGTCGGCCTGCAGCGCGTCGCCGTACGTCGTGCCCTCCGCCACCACACGCTCGGCTCCGGCGAGGGTGATACGTAGTTCTGGCGCGGCGGACACGGTTGCTCCCTGAGAGACGGTGACGTTTGGTCTAGCAACCGATGCTACCGGTGTCCGTCACGGGATATCTCAGGCATCACGCCGCCGGTGATAGCCCAGCGAGGTGAGTTCGGCCCGGGTGCCCCGGAAGACGTTGCGGTCCACAGGGGTGTTGGAGTGCTGGTGGATGGTCCATCTGTTCCACGGTCCCGGCACGTCCGGCCTGCCCTGCGGGTTGTTGGGCGCGGCGATCCAGAGGGGATAGCCCTCCAGCCCGGCGCAGTTGCCGTTCAGCGCGAACGTCAGGAAGGTGTAGATCACCGGCCGCACCCCGGCCCTGGCGGTGACGGCCTGGCACCAGCGGCGGGCGAAACCGGCCACCCGGCGTGGAGGCAGGTGGTCGTTGGTCTCCAGGTCGAGCGCGACCAGGTCGCCGCGGTGCAGGCCGCCCGCCCGCCGCACGGCCGCCAGGAAGTGCGCCGCCTGCTTCTCCGGGTCACCGGCGGGGCGGGCGAAGTGGTAGGCCCCGCAGACGAGCCAGTTCTCCCGCATCCCGGTCCAGTTCCGGGCGAACCACGCGTCGCTGAAGGTGCTCCCCTCCGTCGCCTTGGCGAAGGCGAAGGAGATCCCGTTGTTGGCATGGTGGTCCCAGTCGACGGCGCCCTGCCAGTTCGACACATCGATGCCGTGCAACATGGCGGCCACGCTAATGATCCCCGCGACACGGCACACGCCCAACGCTCCCTCGGCGTGCTGCCATTGCACCGGTTTTGACTAGGCTTGGTCGGCGTGAACACAGCAGCACAGAACTCAGGCGCTCACGGTGCCGGCATCGCGACCATCACCCCCGACGGGACCGTGCTCGACACCTGGTTCCCCTCCCCCCAGCTGGGGGAGCCGTCCTCGCCGGGCACCCGGCGGCTGACCCCGGAGGAGGCCGTCGAGGCGCTCGGCTCCGCGGTCGCCGCGCTGCTCGGCCCCGACGAGGACCGCGGGGTGGAGGTGGTCGCGGTGCACACCGGGATCGCCAAGCTGTCGGAGGCGCCCGCCGACGCCCACGACGCCTACCTCCGCCTCCACCTGCTCTCGACCCGCCTGGTCCAGCCGCACGGGCTGAACCTCGACGGCCTGTTCGGCGTGCTGAGCAACGTGGTGTGGACCAACCACGGCCCGTGCCCCGTCGAGGGCTTCGAGGCCGTACGGCTGCGCCTGCGCGCCCGCGGCCAGGTGACCGTCTACGGCGTGGACAAGTTCCCCCGGATGGTCGACTACGTGATGCCCTCCGGCGTCCGGATCGCCGAGGCCGACCGCGTCCGCCTCGGCGCGCACCTGGCCACCGGCACGACCGTGATGCACGAGGGCTTCGTCAACTTCAACGCCGGGACGCTCGGCGTCTCCATGGTCGAGGGCCGCATCTCGGCGGGCGTGGTCGTGGGCGACGGCTCCGACGTGGGCGGCGGCGCCTCGATCATGGGCACCCTGTCCGGCGGGGGCAAGCAGGTCATCGCCATCGGCGAGCGCTGCCTGCTGGGCGCCAACAGCGGCGTCGGCATCTCCCTCGGCGACGACTGCGTCGTGGAGGCCGGCCTCTACGTCACCGCCGGGACCAAGGTCGTCCTGCCGGACGGCCGGGTCGTCAAGGCCGCCGAGCTCTCCGGCTCCTCCGGCCTGCTGTTCCGCCGCAACTCCACCTCCGGCGCCGTCGAGGTCGTCGCCCGCAAGGGCACCGGTGTGGAGCTCAACAGCGCCCTGCACGCCAACGACTGATCCCGCCGGGCGCCACGCCCGCGAGCCGGGGCGCCGCCCGCCGGGCGCGGCGGCTCCCGGAGATCCCGCCTCCGGGCCGCCCGCCCGACGGTCCCGGCCGCGGACCTCGCATCGATGGGAGTGGCATGACCGGTCAGGGAACGGCGCACGGTGAGCGGGCCGCGCGGTGGGTCACCGGGCTGTTCGCGCCCCAGGTGCTGGTCATCGTGCTGCCCCCGGTCATCGGGCTGGTGGCGGACGGCTGGGTCGGCGCCGGATGGGGGCTGGTGGCCTCGGCGCTGTGCGGTGGGATCCCGGCGGGGGTGATCCTGGCCGGGGTCCGCTCCGGGCGGCTGGACTCCCACCACCTGGTCGACCGGGCGAGCCGGACGCGGCCGTTGCTGGTGGCGGTCGCGGCGGTGCTCGCCGCGCTGGTGCTGCTGGCCTCCCTCGGCGCGCCCCGGCTGCTGGTGGCCACGGTGACCGCGATGCTGGCCGCGCTCGCGCTGACGGTCCCGATCACGCTCAGGTGGAAGATCTCCTTCCACGCGGCGGTGTCGGCGGGCACCGTGGTGGTGCTCGCCCGGGTGCTGCCCGCCGTACCGGCCCTGGCGGCGGGCGCGCTGGTCGTGGCGGCGGTGTGCTGGGCCCGAGTACGGCTCAGCCACCACACGCCCGCCCAGGTCGCCGCCGGCGCCGTCGCCGGCGCCGGCTCGGCCTGGGCGACCCTGAGCGCCTTCGGCCTCTGAGCCGCAGGAGGGGACGGCGCCGGCGGGGCGGGCCGGCGGCGACCGGTCACGGCCGGTCGTCGGCGAGGGCCCCGTCCGCGAGGTCCTTGAACCGGTCGAGGTCCTCGGCGACGTGGTCGATGCCGCGCAGCGGGCCGTGGTCGGCGAGGTGGGCGCGGGCGTAGAGGCGGGCGACCAGCGCCTTGCGGTCGGTGCCGAGCTCGCGGCGCTCCCAGCCGGCCTGCTCCAGCAGCAGCGCGGCGGCGTAGACGTCGGCCATGAACTGCGCCAGCGGGAAGAGCCTGGCCTCGGCGGTGACCGGGTCGAGGCCGCGCCACAGGCCCACGGCCTCCCGCAGCCGGTCGATCCGGTCCGACACCAGCTGCGCGGTGGGGTCGTCGCCGGGCGGCGCGTGCCGTACGGCCTCCGCCAGCCGGTCGAAGAACGGCAGGTGCTGATCTCTTTCGACGGCCCGGCGCACGTCCAGGCAGAGGATGTTGTCACCGCCCTCCCACACCGGGTTGACCTGGGCGTCGCGCAGGATGCGGGCGACCGGCCACTGCTCGATGTAGCCGTTGCCGCCGTGCACCTCGATGGCGTCGCTGGCCGCGGTGACGCCGAGCCGGGCGGCCCTGAGCTTGATCAGGGCCGGGCCGAGGCGCAGCCTGTTGTGGAACCCGTCGAAGACCAGCGCCTGGGCCGCCTCCACCTCGACGATCAGCTCGGCCAGCTTGCGGCGCATGAGCGGCTGGTCGATGAGGGCCGCGCCGAAGGCCTCGCGGCCGCGGGCGTAGCAGAGCGACTCGACCAGCGCGCGCCGGGCGCAGCCCAGGCCCATCGTGGCGATCCCGAGCCGGGCCCCGTTGGTCAGCTCCATCATCCGGCCCAGGCCCTTGCCGTCGCCGGCGCCCCCGTCCCCGCTCCCCGGCGCCAGCAGGAACGCCTCGGCGTCGGTGAACTCGATCTCCGCCGAGGCCACCGACCTGGTGCCCAGCTTGTCCTTGAGCCTGCGGACACGGATGCCGTTGCGGCCGCCGTCACGGCGCTCGCGCAGCACGAGGAAGGGCGCCACGCCCCGGCTGCCGTCGGGGCCTCCCTCGGGCTTGGCCAGCACCACGAAGGCGGAGCCGTTGGCGTTGGAAGCGAACCACTTCAGGCCGTTCAGCCGCCAGGCGTCCCCCGCCGGGGTGGCGGTGGACTCCAGGGCGGCGAGATCGGAGCCGCCGGTGCGCTCGGTGAACATCTGCGCGGCCTCGCCGGAGAACATCCCGTCCGCGAAGATCTCCCTGACCCGTTCCTTGACGTCCTGGGGCGCGAACGCCTCGGCCATCAGCACCACCATGTCGCCGCCGGTGCCGAGCGCGCAGCCCATCCCGATGTCGGCCTGGTAGAGCAGGTAGTTCCAGGCCAGCCCCATGGTCACCGGATCGGCCCCGGCGGCCTTGGCCTCCCGGACGAACTCCGGACGGGTGAAGGCCCCGGCGACCAGGTCCCTGCGGGCCGCCTCGAAGGACGGCGGCATGACGATCCGGCCGACCTCATGGCCCCAGCGGTCGTATCTCTCCAGCCGGGGCGGGTTCCGGTCGGTCTCCTCGGCGTGCTCCAGGATGGGGCCGCTCATCAGCGCGCCCGCCCGTCGCAGGTGCGGCTCCGCCCATTCCAGGGCGTCGGCGCCGAGGTGGCGGCGCATCAGGAAGCGCAGCGTGGGGTCCGAACCGTACCAGTTGAGGCCGGCCGCGCCCGGGTAGCGCCCGGTGGCGTAGCGCCGGGCCTTGTCCGGGCCGCCGAAGGGCAGCCGGTCGACCGGCTCGATGAGGTAGGAAGCCATGCCTGGACATTACGCTTCCACGACACATGATGGAAGGATGTAATATCCGGGCGGATGAGTAAGCTCGGCGGTTGGCATGACGTACGAAGACGACCTGCTCGGGCTCCGGCCGATGACCGCGCGTTCGGTCATCCTCAGCACGCTGCTGGGCACCCATCCCCCGCGGCTGAGGGCCGGCCACCTGGTGCGGGTGGGCGCCCTGTTCGGCATCCCCGAGGGCACGGTCCGGGTCGCGCTGTCGCGGATGGTCGCCGCGGGCGACGTCGCGCAGCGGGAGGGCCACTACGAGCTCAGCGAGCGCCTGCGCCTGCGGCAGGCCCGCCAGGACGAGAGCCGCTCGCCCGGCACCCGCCGCTGGGACGGCGGCTGGGAGGTCGCGATCGTCACCGCCGAGCGGCGGCCCGCCGCCGAGCGGGCCGCGCTCCGGGAGGCCATGGCGGCGCTGCGCCTGGCCGAGATCCGCGAGGGCGTGTGGATGCGGCCGGACAACCTGCGCAGGGCCCGGCCCCCCGTCGTCGCCGGGCAGTGCGCCTTCCTGCGGGCGGTCCCGGAGGAGGACCCCGCCGCGCTGGCGGGATCCCTGTGGGATCTCCCCGGCTGGGCCCGGCACGCGCGGGCGCTGCAGGGGGCCTTCGACGCGGCGACCACCGTCGCCGACCGGTTCGCCCTGGCCGCCGCCGCCCTGCGCCACCTGCTGGCCGACCCGCTGCTGCCGGCCGGGCTGCTGCCCGGCGACTGGCCCGGCGACGGGCTCAGGCACCGCTACGACCTGTTCGAGACCGAGTTCGGGAGCCTCGTCCGCGACCATCTGTAGATCGCGCCCGGTGGGTCACAGCCGGCCGCGGATGGAGCATGATTGCCGTCATGCCGGAAAACGAGAACTCGCTGTGGTCCATCGGGTCGACGGGCTCGATCCTGTCCATCGGGTCGACTGGCTCGATCCTGTCCATCGGGTCCGCCGGCTCGATCCTGTCCGTCGGATCCTTCGGCTCCGCGGGCTCGGTGCTGTCGGTCGGATCCATCGGCTCGGCCGCCTCGGCCCTGTCCATCGGCTCGGTGCTGTCGGTCGGGTCCATCGGCTCGGCCGTCTCGGCCTTCTCCCTCGGCTCCGGGGGCTCGGTGCTGTCGGCCGGCCCGGTCCTGTGGGCGCTCGCCCGCTGGGCCCTCATGTCCCGGCGGCCGGGCGGGCCCGCCCCGGCGGCGGGCGGGGCGGGTCCTGCCCGGGCGGGTTCTACCGCAGGGTCCTGAGGAACTCCCTGGTCCGGCGGTCCGAGGCGTACTCG
Source organism: Streptosporangium brasiliense (assembly GCF_030811595.1). NCBI lineage: Bacteria > Bacillati > Actinomycetota > Actinomycetes > Streptosporangiales > Streptosporangiaceae > Streptosporangium > Streptosporangium brasiliense. Next base: position 5,187,146 of record NZ_JAUSRB010000002.1, on the reverse strand, counting down.
GCGGCCACGAAGTCGGTGACCCCGGCCTTGGCGAGCGACTCGATCTGGGCGGAGACCGCGTCCTCGTCGCCGACGACCGCCACATCGGCCGGGCTCTCGGCGCCCTCCCTGTCGAGCATCGCCCGGTAGGACGGCAGCCGGCCGTAGACCTCGAAGACCTCGGCGGCCCGCGCCCTGGCGGCCTCGACGTCGTCGGTGACGCAGACCGGGAGCGCGCAGACGATCCTCGGCGCGGGCCGCCCGGCGGCGCGGGCGGCCTCGGTGACGGCGGGCGCCACGTGCTCGGCCACGGTCTTGGGACCGGTCATCCACAGCACGGTGCCGTCGGCCAGCTCCCCGGCCAGCTTGAGCATGCGCGGGCCCAGCGCGGCCACGAGCACGGGCATGCCCCCGGCGCCCGGCGTGGTCAGCCCGAGCCGCGCCTTGAGGGTCTCGCCTTCGAAGGCCACCTGCTCCCCGCGCACCAGCGGCACCAGGACGGACAGGTATTCGCGCATGTGCCGGGCGGGCCTGTCGAAGCCGTAGCCGTACATGCCCTCGATGACGATCTGGTGCGACAGGCCGACGCCGAGCGCGAGCCGCCCGTCCAGGGCGGCGTTGGCCGTGAGCGCCTGCTGGGCGAGGGCCGCCGGGTGACGCGGGTAGGTGGGGACGACGGCGGTGCCGAGTTCGATCCCCGGCACCTGGCTGCCGGCCACGGCGAGCGCGGTCAGCGCGTCGAGGCCGAAGACGTTGGACATCCAGGCGGAGGAGAAGCCGTCGTCGGCCGCGCGGGCGATCCGCCCCCGCAGCCTGCCCAGCACGTCCGTGCCCTCGGGTTCGTTGAGTAACAGTCCGATCCGCATCGTTACCGAACTCCATTCTGGTCGTTGTGGCCAGTCTAGGCACGGGCGGCGGGATCACGTCGGAGCCGTGGGGTGTCGGCGGCGGGCGAGGGTGGTGTCCCAGGTGGCGGCCGGCGTGACGGGCGCGGGGAAGGCGGCCCCGCCGGTCACGGCAGCTCGGTGAAGCGCTCCACCTCTTCGACCCGGCCCGCGATGATGATCACGTCCCCGTAGCCCAGGACGGTGTCGGCCGCGGCGTAGGTGAACTCGTCGTGCTGGCCCTTGACGCAGACCACGGTCACCCCGTATTTGCGGCGCAGCCCGGAGTGGGCGAGGGGGACGCCGACGAACTCCCTGGGGGGCCGGGTCTTGACCAGCGCGTAGTCGCCGTCCACCCCCATGTAGTCGAGCATCCGGCCGTTCAGCAGGCGGGCCAGCCGTTCTCCCATGTCGTGCTCGGGAAGGATCACGTGATGGGCGCCGACCCGCTCCAGGATGCGTCCGTGGTCACGGCTGACCGCCTTGGCCCAGACGTCCTCGATCTCCAGCTCGACCAGCAGGGACGTGGTGAGGATGCTGGATTCGAGGTCGGTGCCGATGGCGACCACCGCCCGGTAGAAGTCGGGCACGCCGAGCTGGCGCAGGGCCTCGATGTCGGTGGAGTCGGCGGCGACGACGTGGGTGAGCCTGCCCGCCATGCTCTGCACCACCTTGGGCCGGCTGTCGATGGCCAGCACCTCGGTCCCCCGGCGGGCGAGCTCCACGGCGAGCGAGCTGCCGAACCTGCCGAGCCCGATCACCACCACGGGATCGTTCCCTCTGCCGGCCAACGGTCGTCTTCCCCCCGGGAGTCCGTAGCTGAAGAAGGACACGCTAACGCAAAAGCGCACCAAAGCAGGGCCGAACGATGACTCCAGAGCGGCGGCCGGCCCGGCCCCGGCGCCGCGGGGGGGCGGGACGTGCGGACGGCGGGACAGGCCGCGCCGCCGCCGGACGGTTTCCGTGATCATTGTCCGGGGACGGGCACCGGCCGGGCCCGGACAGCGGAAAGCCCCCCGGTCGATGTCAACCGGGGGGCTCCTGCCTGCGTCTACCTTCTGTGGGCGATACTGGGATCGAACCAGTGACCTCTTCGGTGTGAACGAAGCGCTCTCCCGCTGAGCTAATCGCCCGCCCTGTCCGGCTCCTCGCGGTGCCGACGTGGAAAACCATACCGCAATCCGGGACCGCTCGCGAAGCGACGGCGGCGACAGAGATGATCATGGGGTGCGACACGGTCATGGACCAAAGGTCTGGGGATACGTCCGGCGGGGGGCTACGGTGTCATAGCATCATCCTGATCCGCAGAAGCACCGAACGACCCGAGCTGGACCTCTATCGCCCGAGACGCCCCTACAGGGGAGTCGACGGTGACCAAAACGATACGCAAAACCCTTGCAAATACGGCCCTGTTGGCGATGTTTGGCCAGGTAGATGCCCAAATGTCGCGCTGTGATGTGTGTTACAGAAGGGCCTGGAGGCGGAATCTTTCCTACAGGTTTCTTTGTTCCGCGTCATAGCTCGGGACACAGTCCGTCAGAGCAGTGAAAGCCCCGAAGAGGGGACCGACGACGAAAAAGGTTTGGCTGACGATGAACAGCGCCACCGTCTCTGCCGAGCTTGGCCTTCGGCTTGTGGTCCCCGACCGTACCACCGTCCCCCTGCTCGCCGGACTCAGCTACACGGCCGATGATCCCTACGCGATCAGAATGGCATTCCATGTGGGGAACGACGAACCGGTCGAGTGGATCTTTGCCCGCGAACTGCTGACAGTCGGCATCGTGCGGCGTGTCGGCGACGGAGACGTCCAGGTGTGGCCCGCGCGCGCCGACGGCGAGCGCACCCTGCACATCAGTCTCACGTCACCGTTCGGACAGGCCCTGTTCGAGGTGCCGCTGGCTCCGCTGACGGAGTTCCTGCACCGCACCTACGAGCTGGTGCCGGCCGGTCGCGAGACCGACTTCATGGATCTCGACGCCGAGCTCAGCAACATGCTCTGGAGCTCCTGACCCCCCGCGCGGGCGCCCCGGCGCCCGCCCGTCCGCTCCGGACGCGCCCTCGTCCTCACCTCGGGGACCCCAGGGCCGTCCCTGAGCACTCACCCCGGGGATTGCAGGCCTGATCCCTGAGCACTCACCCCGGGGACCGCAGGCCTGATCCCTGAACACTCACCCCGGGGACCGCAGGGCCTGGTCCCTGAGCAGCCTCCGCATCCGGGCGATCTCGACCCCCTGCCCGGACAGGACGTCCTTGGCGGTGGCCAGCATGGTCCGGTCCGTGCCCGACCGGAGCTGCTGCCCGGCCATGGTCATCGCCTCCTCGTGGTGAGCGATCATCAGGTTCAGGAAGAGCTCGTCGAAGGCCGCCCCCCGGGCGGCCCTGAGCCGGTTCATCTGCTCCTGGGTGACCGTGTGGCCACCGTGCGGCCCCGGCGGCCGGCCCACCGACCTCAGCCACGAGGTCATGGCCGCGATCTCGGGCCGTTGCGCGGCGGTGATCCGGTCCGCGAGCGTCCGCAGGACCGCCGACGACGACCGGGGCGCGACCAGCGCCGCCATCTCCAGCGCCTGCGCGTGGTGCGGGATCATGCCCTCGGCGAACCGCACGTCGGCCGCCGTCACGTGGGCCTCGGACACGCCGAGGCGTTCGCCCGCCGCCGCCCTGCGGCCCGGGTCGCCCGGGCCGCCCGGGATGATCACCGGCGCGCCGGTGCCCGCCACCAGAGGGGCCCGCTCCCCGGAACCGTCCGCCGCGCAGCCCGCGAGGACCGATGTCATCGAGATCATGACGATAGCCCCATATGGCCAATACATTCCCCGCATACCTTCAATAATGAGGCAGGGCAATTGACGTGATGGGGGCACTGTGCGATCGAGGGTGGCATTCGGACTGGCGGCGCTGCTTGTTGTGGCCGGATGCGGCGCGGATGCCGAGCCACCGGTCCCACGGGCCGTTCCGGCTCCGGCGACCGCCTCGGCGGACGCCCCCGTGAGCGCGACGGCCTCGGGAGACGCCACGCACAGCGCCAACGTCACCCACGTGGCCAACGTGCCGCTGCAGGCGCCGCTCGACGGCCCCCAGTCCTGGGGCACCGACCTGGCCTTCCAGGGCGATCACGCCTTCGTCGGCAACTACGACGGCTTCAGCGTGTTCGACGTGTCCGACCCCGCCAAGCCCGCCGTGGTCAGCCGGGTGCTCTGCCCCGGCGAGCAGAACGACGTCTCGGTCAGCGGGAACCTGCTGTTCCTGTCCGTCGACTCGCCGCGCGGCGGCCCGGAGTGCGGTGCCGGGCCGGGCGGGACCGACGGGCGCGGGGGCTGGGAGGGCATCCGGATCTTCGACGTCGCCGACAAGGCCCACCCCAGGTTCGTGTCGGCGGTCCGCACCGACTGCGGCTCCCACACCCACACCCTCGTCCCCGGCAAGGACGGGGACCGGGTCTACCTCTACGTCTCCTCCCCCGGGCCGGAGCCCCAGTCCGCGACCTGCCCGGCCCCGCACAACAAGATCTCCGTGGTCGAGGTGCCGACCGCCGATCCGGCCGGGGCCCGGGTGGTCTCGGAGCCGGTGCTCTCCGAGGGGGGCGGCGAGGACGGCCTCGGCGGCTGCCACGACATCACGGCCTACCCGGAGAAGAACCTGGCCGCCGCCGCCTGCTACGGCGACGGGATCCTGCTGGACATCTCCGACAGGGTGCGTCCCAAGGTGCTCCAGCACGTGCGCGACGAGGAGAACTTCTCGATCTGGCACTCGGCCACGTTCAACAACGACGCCACCAAGGTGGTCTTCGGCGACGAGCTGGGCGGCGGCGCCAGCGCCACCTGTGACGCCGGCACGCCCAAGAACCACGGGGCGGACGCCGTCTACGACCTCACCGAGGACCGCACGCTCAGCCTCCGCGGCTATTTCAAGATCCCCAGGGGGCAGAAGCCCGACGAGAACTGCGTCGCGCACAACGGGTCACTGCTGCCGGTCCCCGGCAAGGACATCATGGTCCAGGCCTGGTATCAGGGCGGGGTGTCGATCTGGGACTTCACCGACTCCGACAACCCCCGTGAGATCGGCTTCTTCGAGCGCGACCGCGTCGAGGGGCTCGGCGGCTCGTGGTCGGCCTACTACTACAACGGCCACATCTACTCCAGCGACATCACCAGGGGCCTGGACGTGCTCCGGATCGACGACCCGCTGACCGATCCGGCCAAGAAGGTCACGACGGAGGAGCTGAACGCCCAGACCCAGGTGTCCTACCCGCGGTGAGCCGTCACGGGTCGAGGTCGGCGGCGCCGCGCTCGGCGAAGACCCGCATCGCCTTGGCGGTGATCGGGCCGGGCGCGGCCGGCAGCACGGTCTGGTCGACCGCGCGGATCGGCTGGATGTCGCGGGTGGTGGAGGTCAGGAACGCCTCCTCGGCCTCGTAGAGGGCCGACAGCGGGACGTCCTCCTCGGAGCCGCCGCACCACTCCAGCGTGAGCGCCCGGGTCACCCCGGCCAGGCAGCCGGAGGCCAGCGTGGGGGTGAGCAGCCGGCCGTCACGGACGATGAAGATGTTGCTGCCGGTGCCCTCGCAGAGGTCGCCCGCCAGGTTCTCGAAGATCGCCTCGCCGCCGCCCCGGGCCTTGGCGTAGAAGAGTGCCTTGGCGTTGTCGCCGTAGGAGGTGCTCTTCACCCCGGCGAGCGCGCCGCGCTCGTTACGCGGCCAGGGCACGACCGTGACGTCGGCGGTGGCCGGGAACGGCCGCTGCTCGTCGACGATCACCACCGTGGTGCAGCCCTGGTCCCCGCGGTCGGAGCCGAGCGGGCCGGGGCCGCTGGTGTAGGTGATGCGGATCCGGCCGAGCGGCCACTGGGGCGCCTCGGCCAGGCAGGCGCGGACGCCGGCGGCGATCGCCTCGACGTCCGGCTCGGGCAGGTCCATGCGCTGGGCCGACAGCCGGAGCCGGTCAAGGTGGCGGGTGAGGGCGAACGAGGCGCCGTTGACGCACTTGATGGTCTCGAAGACGCCGTCGCCGACCATCAGGCCGTGGTCGAACACCGAGACGGTGGCCTGCTCCGGGCTGATGAGCTCTCCGTTGACCCATACGGGCACCTTCATATGACTCCTCCTGAACCTGCTGGACCTGCCGTGGAAGCGAGCGCGATGAGCCGGGCGGCCTTCAACTCGGTCTCGCGCCACTCGCGCTCCGGATCGCTGCCCCAGGTTATGCCCGCGCCCGTGCCGAAGTGGATCTCCTCGGATGACAGCCAGAACGTGCGGATGCCCACAGCCAGCGACGCTCGGCGCCGGTCTGCGTCAACCCAGCCCACGGTCCCACAGTACGGCCCGCGCGGCCCGGGTTCGAGCTCATTGATGATGCGCAGAGCAGAAGATTTCGGGGCACCGGTCACCGATCCAGGAGGAAACGTCGCCGAGAACAGCTCCGGCCAACCGAATTCCGGCGCGAGCCGGGCCCGGACCGTGGAGACCAGGTGCACCAGGCCGGGGTGCTCCTCGACCTCGCACAGCGCCGGCACGCTCACCGACCCGACCTCGGCGACCCGGCCCAGGTCGTTGCGGACCAGGTCGACGATCATCACGTTCTCCGCGTGGTCCTTCTCCAGCAGGTCCTCGGCGGTGGCCCCGGTCCCCTTGATCGGTCTGGACTCGATCACCGCGCCGTCCCTGGCCAGGTAGAGCTCCGGGGAGGCCGACACCACGCCCAGCCCGGGCAGGCTCACCGTGGCGGCGTAGGGGGCGGGGTTGCCCTCGGCCAGCCGTACGGCCAGCGCCGGGAGGTCCGGCTCCCCGGGCAGCGGCGCGCTCAGCACCCGGCACAGGTTGGCCTGGTAGACCTCGCCCCGTTCGATGTGGGCGCGGATGCCGCGCACGCCGGCCTCGTAGGCGGCCCGATCCAGCGAACTGCGCCACGACGACGGGTGCGGCCCGCGCCAGGGGCCCCGGGGCGCGGGCAGCGGCGCGGACCGGACGTCGTCGAACCTGGCGCAGGTGACCTTGCCCTCGTAGTCGACCACGACGGCCCACCAGCCCGCGCCGTCGAGCGCGGCCAGGTCGGTGGTGACGTCGCGGAGCCGGGTGGCGAGCTGTCCCCCTGCATGCGCAAATGAGTCGTGCACCCCGCTATTGTCCCGCCGCCTCGCACAGGTGGCGCACCAGCGTGCGGGCCGCGGGCAGGGGTGTGGCCGGCAGGACGGTGTAGACGGTCCGGCGCGGGGCGAGGTCGCCGAGGGAGCGGAGCACGAGATCGGGCGGTACCGCCTGCGCGGCGATGGCGGGCACCAGCGTGATGCCGAGCCCCGCCGCGACGTAGCCGAACTTTCCCGTCCACTCGGCGATCCTGACCGTGGCGCGGGGCGCGAACCCGGCGCGGGCGCAGGCGGCGTCGAGCATCGTCGTCCGGCCGGGCGGAGGCGCCTCGATCCAGGTCTCCTCCCGCAGCTCGCGCAGGTCGACGCGGTCCTCCCCGGCCAGCCGGTGATCGCGCGGCAGCGCGACCATCAGCTCGTCCTCCACCAGCTCGGCGAACTCCAGCTCCTCGTCGTAGGGCAGGCCGGCCGGGTAGTCGCTGACCACGGCGGCGTCCAGGCCGCCCTCGCGCATCCGGCGCAGCAGGCCGCCGCTGGGCCCCTCGACCGGGGTGAGCTCGACCTCGGGGAACTCCCTCCGGAAAGCCCGCAGGGCGCCCGGGACCAGCGCGACGTTGGCGGTGGCGAACGCGCCGACACGCAGCCGCCCCCGGTAGCCGCCGTGGATGCCGGCCAGCTCCTCGGCCGCCCTGGCCAACCGGTTCAGGACGACCTGCGCGTGATGGTGGAGCGTCTCGCCGGCGGGGGTGAGCCGTACCCCGCGCGCGAGCCGGTCGAACAGGGGGCCGCCCGCCTGCTGTTCGAGGGAGGCGATGCGCCGGGAGACCGCGGACTGGGTGTAGTTGAGCTGGGCCGCCGCCCCGGTGAAGGACCCGGTGCGGGCCACCGCGTCCAACAGGCGCAGCGCGTCGACGTCGAACACATTCCTCCTTCGCATGGCTTGCATGCAATCTAGTCGCTGGTGGAATACCTCGGCCGTCCCTACCGTGAATCCCATGATTTCTTTCCTCGGACTGGGACATATGGGCGCCCCCATGGCGCGGCGGCTCGTGGCGGCCGGACACAAGGTGACGGTGTGGAACCGCACTCCCCGCGAGGTCGAGGGGGCCGTCGGCGCGGCCTCTCCCGCCGAGGCCGTGGCGGAGGCGGAGCTGGTGATCACCATGCTCAGCGACCCCGCGGCGGTCAGGCGGGTGCTCGCGGACGCGGCGCCCGGACTGCGCTCCGGGGCGCTGGTCGTGGAGATGTCGACGATCGGCCCCGAGGCGGTGGCCGAGCTCCGCGACAGACTCCCCTCACAGGTGGGGCTGGTGGACGCACCGGTGCTGGGCAGCGTGCAGCCCGCGCGGGAGGGCACGCTGACGGTGCTGGCCGGTGGCCTGCCGGAGGACCTGGCGCGCTGCCGGGAGGTGCTGGAGGTGTTCGGCCGGGTCCGGGAGGCCGGCGGGCCGGGCGCGGGCGCGGCGTTGAAGCTGGCGGTGATGAGCGCGCTGGTGCCCGCCCAGGTGCTGCTCGCCGAGACCGTCGCCTACGGCGAGGCGACCGGCGTGAACACCGCGGCGCTGCTGGACGTACTCGGTGAGACCCCGCTGGGGACGCTCGTCGAGCGGCTCCGCCCGGCCGTCGAGAACGGGCCGTCCGAGACGCGCTACGCCCTCGGCCTGGCGGCCAAGGACCTGGCGCTGGCCTCGCACGGGACGCAGACGCTCGCGGCGGCGGCCCGGGACAGGCTGCAGGAGGCGGCCGGGGCCGGGCTCGGCGGCGAGGACCTGACGGCCGTCTTCGGGCACGTCGCCACGGCCCGCCGGACCGGTGTGCCGAAGCTGAACCCGGCGTCGGTCCCGGCGACCAACGGCTACTACTCCCATGCCACCAGGGCCGGCGGCCTGCTGTTCGTCTCCGGCCAGGTGGCGCTGGACGAGGCGGGGCAGGTGGTCGGCGAGGGGGACATGCGGCGCCAGTCGGAATACGTGATGGAGCTGCTGGCGCGCATCCTCGCCGACCAGGGGTGCACCTTCGACGACGTGACCCACATCCGGACGCATCTGACCGACATGTCGCGGGTGTCCGAGTACGGGAGCGTCCGGAGCCGTTACTTCACCGGCGCGCCCCCGGCCAGCACGACCGTGGAGGTGTCACGGCTGTTCCGGCCGGGGCTGCTGCTGGAGGTGGAGGTGATCGCCGCTATGCCAGCGGGCCGGTGACCGACTCGGCGGCGGCGACGACCGTGTTGTCGGCCACCGACCGGACCACGGACTCGATCTCCGGGGCGAGGAAGCGGTCCGGGCCGGGGCCGGGGACCGTCTGGCGCAGGGCGGCCACCACGGCCCCGGTCGCGGGGGCGGGCCGGTGCGGTGCCCGCAGGTCGAGCGCCCGGGCGGCGGTGAGGATCTCCACCGCGAGCACCCGGGTGAGGCCGTCCACCGAGCGGCGCAGCTTGCGGGCGGCCGACCAGCCCATGGAGACGTGGTCCTCCTGCATGGCGGAGCTCGGGATGGAGTCCACGCTCGCGGGCACGGCCAGGCGCTTGAGCTCGGAGACGATCGCGGCCTGGGTGTACTGGGCGATCATGTGCCCGGAGTCCACCCCGGGGTCGTCGGCCAGGAAGGCGGGCAGGCCGTGGCTGCGGGCCACGTCGAGCATGCGGTCGGTGCGGCGCTCGGAGATGCTCGCCACGTCCGCGACCGCGATGGCCAGGAAGTCGAGCACGTAGCCCACGGGGGCGCCGTGGAAGTTGCCGTTGGACTCCACCCGGCCGTCGGCCAGCACCACCGGGTTGTCGATCGCCGAGGCCAGCTCCCGCATGGCGACCGAGGCGGCGTGCGCGAGGGTGTCGCGGGCGGCCCCGGCGACCTGCGGGGCGCAGCGCAGCGAGTAGGCGTCCTGGACACGGGTGCAGGTGCCGTCCCGGTGGGATTCCATGATCCCGGAGTCGGCCAGGAGGGCCCGGAGGTTGGCGGCGCTGGCGGCCTGGCCCGGGTGCGGGCGCAGGGCCTGCAGGTCGGCGGCGAAGACGCGGTCGGTGCCGAGCAGCGCCTCCACGCTCATCGCCGCGCCGATGTCGGCGGCCTTGAACAGGCGCTGCAGGTCGTCCATGGCCAGGATCAGCATGCCGAGCATGCCGTCGGTGCCGTTGATGAGCGCCAGGCCCTCCTTGGCGGCGAGCTCGACGGGCTCGATGCCCGCCTGCTTCAGCGCCTCGGCGGCGTCCACGCGCTCCCCGGACGCGTCGCGGACGACCCCCTCGCCCATGATCGTGAGGGCCACGTGGGAGAGCGGCGCGAGGTCGCCGGAGCAGCCGAGGCTGCCGTACTCGTGCACCACGGGGGTGATCGACGCGTTGAGCATGCCCTGGAGCACCTTGGCGGTCTTCGGGCGGACGCCGGTGTGGCCGGTGGCCAGGGTGTGCAGGCGCAGCAGCATCAGCGCCCGGACGACCTCGGTCTCCACCTCGGGGCCCGAGCCCGCCGCGTGCGAGCGGATCAGGGAGCGCTGCAGCTGGGCGCGGAGCGCGGGGTCGATGTGCCGGGTGGCCAGGGCGCCGAACCCGGTCGACACCCCGTACGCGGGGGTGGGGCTCTCGGCGAGCTCGTCGATGCGGGTGCGGGCGGCGGCCATGGCGGCCACGGCGTCGTCGGTGAGCCGTACGGCGGCGCCGTGCCGGGCCACCCTGACGACCTCGTCGAAGCTCAGCGGCTCCGGCCCGATGTTCACGACCTCGTTGTCGCGCATGGTGTCACTCTCTCGCACTAGGTAACTGGCGTATGCGATGTTAGCCCCTTACAGGCAGAGATCGCCGCTATGTCTTCCCTGTCCGGTCCCTGCCCGATCCGGCGGCCTCCACCGCCCGCGCGCCGGACGGCCGGCCGTCCTTCGGTTTGGGGAGTCGGCGACTATTCGCTAGAGTTCTATCCGTGAGCCGGGCCGGGCCCGGAGACACACGCGGAAGTGGCTCAGTGGTAGAGCATCACCTTGCCAAGGTGAGGGTCGCGGGTTCGAATCCCGTCTTCCGCTCGGAAGGGCTTTAGGGCTCTCACTCCGGTGGAGTGGCCGAGAGGCGAGGCAACGGCCTGCAAAGCCGTGTACACGGGTTCAAATCCCGTCTCCACCTCTGGTTTCAGCGAGGACGATTAGCTCAGCGGGAGAGCGCTTCCCTGACACGGAAGAGGTCACAGGTTCAATCCCTGTATCGTCCACCACCTGTATGGGCAGGTCAGGATCTCCTGACCTGCCCATACGCGTTCCCGGGCCCGATGCCGCGCCCCGGCGGGGCGAGCTCCGATGGCGGCGGGGATGGATGTGCCCCACAATGAGCCTGTGCGGCAGACCCTTGTGGTGATATACACCTCCCGGCTGGAGGAGTGCCGCGACTTCTACGCCTCCCTCGGCCTGGAGTTCCGTCCGGAACAGCACGGCGACGGGCCGCGGCACCACGCGGCCACGCTCCCGGACGGGACGGTGTTCGAGCTCTACCCGGCGGGCGAGGGCGGGGAGACCGGCAGGCTCCGGCTCGGCTTCGTGGCCGCCGGCGCCACCGAGGGAGCGGGGCGGCGCCTGCTGCGGGACCCCGACGGGCGTGTGGTCGAGCTCCAGGCCGGCGACTGGGCCGCCGCGGTCCCGACGGCGGAGTGATCTGCCGGCCCGCGGGGTACGGAGGTGTGCAGGAGCGGGACCGGGCCCGCCGGCGGGACGTGCGCCCGCCCGGCCGGGCCCTGCGAGCGAGGGTCACGGCTCCAGCCGTCACAGGACGTCCGGGGGGTGCCACCGCCGAGGCCGCCGGGCGCCACGGGTGCCACGCCGGTCCTCCGCGGCGCCGCCGCCTCGGGTCCGCGAGCAGGGGGATTCCATGACCGAACACATCCCGGCCCCGGGTGACCTGGGCCGCCGGGTCGCGCATCGCCGTAAGTCCCTCGGCATGTCCCGGGAGCAGCTGGCCGAACGGGCCAGGATCGATCCCGGCTATCTCGGCTACCTGGAGGAGAACGCCGCCTCGCCCGGCACCAGCACCGTCAACCAGCTGGCCGCGGCCCTGGGCACCAGCAGCGAGGAGCTGCTCGGCGGCACCATGGACCTGCCTCCGGGGCGCGGCCCGGCGGGCGGGCGGCCCCGGCTGGAGAAGCTGGAGGCCGACGAGTGCATGCGGCTGATCTCCCCGGGCGGCGTGGGGCGGGTCGCCTTCAACACCCCCGCCGGGCCGGTGGTGATGCCGGTCAACTACGTGATCCACCACGGGGCCGTGCTGCTGCGCACGGCCTTCGGGGGCCCGCTGGACGAGGACCTGCGCACCGGCGTCGAAGGGGTCGAGTTCAAGATCGCGTTCGAGGTCGACCGCATCGACGACCCCAACCGGCAGGGCTGGAGCGTGCTCGTCCGGGGCCCGGCCCATCACATCTCCTCCGAGGAGGAGCAGGCGGCCGTGGTGGGCGCGGGCGTCGAGCCGTGGGCGGGCGGCGAGCGCAAGCTCTACATCCGCATCACCCCCACCGAGATCTCCGGCCGCCGCATTCACCACGTCTCCGCGTAGTCCGCACCGGGCCGTGGCGTCGGTGCGTGGCGTCGGCGTGGCCGGCGACGATGACCGTGATGACCGCCGTGCTCCCCGAGATGACGACGGAGTTGATGATCGGAAGGTAGACGGTCTCCCAGTTCAGCACCTCGGCGAAGTTGCGGAAGGAGAACGCGGAGGTGGGCGTGGCCGACAGGCCGGCCCCGGGCTGCACCGAGGAGAGCAGCACCCACAGGAACGGGCCGAGGAAGGCCAGTGTGATCACCGCGAGGGAGACGAGCGCGGCGCCTCGGACGGCGTTCCGCGTCATCGGTCCTCCACCTTGATCAGCCGGAGGTAGAACAGGGAGAACAGCGCACCGACGACGAGCATCACCAGGGCCATGGCGCTGCCGTACCCGATCTCGAAGTAGCGGAAGGCCTACTCGTACATGTACAGCGGGGTGGTCACCCGGCCGCGGCCCCGCTGCCGCCATGGTCGCGCTCGGCCGGTCCCCAGCCGTTGCCCGCCGAGGTCCAGGGCAGGTCACCGAGCTGGGACAGCCCGGTGGAGGGCGGGACGAGACCGCTGGGCGTCACCCCGGGACATCACCGTGCCGTGGCCCGGCACGCTCGCGCTGACCGTCCCGGTGGCGGAGATCACCGCCTTCGACCACAGGTCCTTCAGCGAGCAGGACGACGCGCCTCCCATGCCCGCCTCGGCCCCGGTCGTGCTGATCGTCAACTCGACACAGTTCATCAGAAGAGACCAGGAATCAGCGGGAAACGGGGGTCGCAGTGACTGGACCCCCGACTTGACCGCTGTGATCCCGGCCGCCGGCTACGTCCGCCCTCCCCCCGCCCCGGGGAGCCCGGCCTCGGAGGCCAGCAGCCCCGCCCGGGTGCGGTTGGGCAGGCCCAGCTTGACCAGCATGCGCGAGACGTAGCTCTTGATCGTGGCCTCCGACAGGTGGAGCCTGCGGGCGATCTCGGCGTTGGACAGGCCCTCACCCAGGCAGCCGAGCACCTCCACCTCCCGGTCGGTGAGGTCCGCGATCCGGGCGAGCGCGCGCTCCCGGGCCGCGTCACGTCCGGCCGAGGCCGTGAGCAACCGCCGGGTGGCCGCCGGGGACAGCACGGTGTGCCCGTCGGCGGCCACCCGCACCAGCCCGATCAGGTCCTCCGGCGGGGTGTCCTTGAGCAGGAAACCGGCGGCGCCCAGGCTCATGGCCCGCAGCACGTAGCCGTCGCGGTCGAAGGTGGTCAGCACCACGACCTTCGGCGGCGCGGGGAAACGGGCGATGTGCTCGATCGCGGCCAGCCCGTCGACCCCGGGCATGTGCAGGTCCATCAGCACCACGTGCGGCCGGTGCCGCACGACGGCCTCCACGGCCTCGGCCCCGTCGTACGCCTCGCCGACCACCGTCAGGTCCTCGGCCACGGACAGGATGGTGCGCAGCTGGGCGCAGACCATGCGCTCGTCGTCGACGATCAGCACCCGGATCACGGGGACACCCGGACCCCGTCGGCGGCCTCCGTGGAGCCCGGCGCTGCCCTCTCGCGGGCCGCTCCCCCGCCTGGGGCGACCGGCAGCGAGGCCCGCACCTCGAAGCCTCCCTCCTCGGACGGCCCCGCCCACAGCGAGCCGTGCACGAGCTGCACGCGCTGGCGCAGGCCGCTGAGCCCGGTGCCGCCCTCCCCGGCCACCATCGCGGCGCCCCTGGCCCCTCCGGTGTCGCGCACGCAGACGTGGAGCAGACCGCCGGCGTAGCCCACCCGGACGGTCACCCGTGCCCCGGGCGCGTGCTTGTGCACGTTGGTCAGCGCCTCCTGGACCACCCGGTAGGCGGTGCGGCCCACGACGGGCGGGGCGGGGACCGGCTCGCCCTCGGTGGCGAGATCGACCTCGACCCCCGCCGCCCTGGACTCCTCGACCAGACCCGTCAGGTCCAGCACCACGGGCTCGGCGGTGCGCGCGGAACCGAAGGTCTCCTCCGAGCGCAGCACGCCGACCAGCTCACGCAGTTCCTCAAGGGCCTGGCAGCCGACCTGGCGCAGCTCCTCGGCCGCCTCGCGGACCACCTCGTCGCGGGCGATGGTGCGCAGCGCGCCGGCGCGCAGCACCATGAGGCTGACCCGGTGGGTGACGACGTCGTGCATCTCTCCGGCGAGCCGGGCCCGCTCCTCCGACCTGGCCTGCTCGGCCATCAGCCGCTGCTCGCGCTCGGCCCGCTCGGCCCGCTCGGCCAGCGCCTGCAGCAGCCGCCGCCGGGAGGCCAGCCACATGCCCAGCAGCGCCGGGGCGATCCCCACGAGCGAGATGGACGCGGTGTTCAGCAGGACCTCGGGGACCGGCCCGGAGATGTTCCAGGGCCGGGCGAACAACCCCGACAGCAGCAGGACGGCGGCCCATTCACGCGGGCGCCCCCGGCCGTGGACGCCGACCGCGTAGGTGGCGAACGGCACCGCCGACGGCGTGATGAAGGCGCACAGCGCCATGCACAGCAGGACCGGGAGGACCGGCGCCCGCCGCCTGAGGATCAGGGCCAGCCCGGCGGCGAGCTGCGCGGCGGCCGCGGCCCACGCGCTCCACGACAGCGACGCCTGCTGGGCGAGCGCCTGGTTGAGCGTCGCCGCGGCGCTCAGCCCGCCGACGGTGACGGCGAGGGCCGTGTCGGCCAGGACCGCGCGGGATGGCTTCCAGTTCACGCGGTCACGCTATCCACCGGCCCACGCCCGTGCCAGCGGCCGGCCGGCACTCGCAACCAAGGGGGTACGGCGCCGCAACTTTCGTCGATCCGGCCCGCAACCTTGTCCGCTACCGCGGGCCGGTGCGGAGGCCGAACCCTGGACGGGACAACCATTCCCGAGGGGAGACCCCCGTTGAACGTTCTTACCCGGATAAGCCTTGCGAACCGGGCACTGGTGGCACTTCTCGCGATCGGGGTGCTCATATTCGGAGCGATCGCCACCGTCTCGCTGAAACAGGAGCTGCTCCCACCGTTCTCCATGCCCGTGGCGAGCGTGACCGCGGTCTATCCCGGGGCCGCGCCGCAGATCGTCGAGCGCAACGTCACCGAGAGGATCGAGGAGGCCGTAAGCGGAGGCGTCGGCCAGAAGAAGGTCACCTCCTTCTCCAGCGACGGCCTGGCGGGCGTCTCCATCGAGTACGACTACGGCACCGACCTGGACCAGGCGATCCAGGACCTGCAGCAGCGGATCGGCCGGATCCAGCCGCAGCTGCCGCCCCGCGTGGTCCCGCAGGTCGCGCCGGGGATCTCCACCGAGTTCCCGGTCATCCACCTGGCGGCCTCCGGCGACGACGAACGGCTGCTGGGCCGGCGGCTGAGGGAGCTGGTCCCCGGCGAGCTGAGCGGCATCGACGGGGTGAGCCGGGTGGTGGTCGGCGGCGAGCGGGCCCAGAGCGTGGAGGTCCGCCTCGACCAGGACGAGTTGAGAGAACGGGGCCTCACCGTCGACGCGGTCGCCGCCCTGCTCGGCTCCAGCGGGTCGGTCGTGCCGGCCGGCACCCTCACCTCCGGCGGCGAGTCGTTCGCCCTGCAGATCGGAGAGGGCTTCGACTCCCTCGCGGACGTGCGCGGCCTCTACCTGGCCCCGAAGGTCACGCTCGCCGACGTCGCCGACGTCCGCGTCGTCGAGGAGCGGCCCGAGACGGTGACCCGCACCGACGGCAGGGCCAGCCTGAGCGTTGCGGTCATGGCCAAGCCCACGGGCAACACGGTGGCGATCGCCGAGGAGGTGAAGAAGCGGCTGCCGGCGCTCACCCGGTCCCTGGGCGCCGCGACCTTGCTGACCGTCTCCTTCGACCAGTCGGAGTTCATCCAGGAGTCCATCGGCGGCCTGGCCACCGAGGGTCTGCTCGGGCTGGGCTTCGCCGCGCTGGTCATCCTGGTCTTCCTGCTCTCCTTCCGCTCCACCGTCGTCACGGTGATCTCGATCCCCCTGTCACTGGTGGCCGCGCTCATCGGCCTGTGGGTCAACGGCTTCACGCTCAACATCCTGACGCTCGGCGCGCTGACCATCGCCGTCGGCCGGGTCGTCGACGACTCCATCGTGGTCGTCGAGAACATCAAACGCCATCTGGACCACGGCGAGGCCAAGCTGCACGCGGTCCGGACGGGCACCCGCGAGGTGGCCGGGGCGGTCACCGCCTCCACCCTGACCACGGTGGCGGTGTTCCTGCCGATCGCGTTCGCCGGCGGGATCACCGGGGCGCTGTTCTCCACCTTCGCGCTGACCGTCACCATCGCCCTGCTGGCGTCGCTGCTGGTGTCGCTGACGGTGATCCCCGTGCTCGCCTACTGGTTCCTCAGGGCGCCCAGGACCGCGGTGACCTGTGAGGCCGTGGAGGCCAAGGAGCGCGGCGGCCTGCTCCAGCGCGTCTACGTCCCGGTCATCGGGTTCGCCGTCCGGCGCCGGTGGGTGACGCTCCTGGCCTCCGCCGGGATCCTCGTGGTCACCGCGGGTATGGCGGGCCAGCTCAAGACCGACTTCCTCGGCAGCTCCGGGCAGAACACCTTCCAGATCCGCCAGGAGTCGGCCGCGGGGACGAGCCTGGCCGCGGCCGACCAGGCGGCCCGTGAGGTGGAGAAGGCGCTCAAGGGGGTGTCCGGCCTGGCGTCCTACCAGGTCACCGTCGGCCCCGACCGCAGCGAGGAGGGCGCGGCGCGCAACGTGGCGACCTTCTCCGTCACCGCGCGGAAGGGCACGGACATGAAGGCCCTGCGGGAGGCCGTGCGCGCCCGGGTCGACAGGCTGGCCGCCGCCGGCACCGGGATCGGCAAGGTGACCGTCCAGGAGGACCAGGGGGGCCTGACCGCCACCGACCTCGCGGTCACCGTGTCGGCGGCCGACGACGCGTCGCTGGCGCGCGCGGCGGAGCTGGTCGGCGACGCCGTACGGCAGACGCCCGGGACCTCCGAGGTCAAGGCCGGGCTCGCCGAGACGGCCAGGCAGATCGCCGTGCGGGTCGACCGCGGGGCCGCTGCCGCGCGCGGGCTCACCGAGGCCCGGATCGTCCAGGCGGTGGCCCGGGTCACCCAGGGCGAGCAGGTCGCCAAGGTCACCCTGGACGGCGCCGAGCGTGAGGTGTCCCTGCGGGTCGACGCCCCCGCGGGCGACCTGGCCGCGCTGCGGGACCTGCGCGTCCCCACCCCGCTGGGCCGGACCGTCAAGCTCGGCGACGTCGCCCGGGTCGAGACGGTGACGGCTCCCACCCGGCTGACCCGGATCGACGGGGAGCGCGCGACCACGGTCAGCGCCAAGTTCTCCGGCCAGGACCTCGGCGCGGCGAGCTCGGCGCTCAAGAGGCGCCTGGACGCGCTGCGGCTGCCCGCCGGCGCCACCGCCGAGATCGGCGGGGTCAGCGAGCAGCAGTCCAGCTCGTTCAACAGCCTGTTCGCGGCCCTCGCCGCGGCGGTCCTGATCGTCTACCTGATCATGGTGGCGACGTTCCGGAGCCTGGCGCACCCGCTCACGCTGCTGATCTCGATCCCGTTCGCGGCGACCGGCGCCCTCGGCCTGCTGGTGGCCACCGGGACCCCGCTGGGCCTGTCCAGCCTGATCGGCATGCTGATGCTGGTCGGCATCGTGGTCACCAACGCGATCGTGCTGCTCGACCTGGTCCGCCAGTATCGCGAGGGCGGCATGAACGCCCGTGAGGCGGTCGTGGAGGGCGGTCGGCACCGGGTCCGCCCGGTCGTCATGACCGCGGTCGCCACCGTCTGCGCGCTGACCCCGATGGCTCTGGGCCTGACCGGTGACGGCGGCTTCCTGTCCAGGCCCCTGGCCGTGGTCGTCATCGGCGGCCTGACCAGCTCGACGCTCCTGACCCTGATCCTGCTGCCCACCCTCTACACGATCGTGGAGGACGTCAAGGACCGCTTCCGGCGGCCCCGCCGCCCCGAGCCCGCCCCGAGCCCCGAGCCGGAGCCCGCTCACGCGGGCTGATCATCGGCGGTCCCGTCACCGGGGGCGGCGCCCGTGCGCCGCGCCCGGTGCTCGGCCACCCGGGCGCGGGTGGCGCACCGGGGGGAGCAGAAGCGCCGGGGGCTGCCGGCGGAGGAGTCGGCGAAGGGGCGGTCGCAGCCGCCGGCGGCGCAGATCCCGCCGGGGACCCGCTGGTGGTCGGCGAGGAGCACGGCGAGCGCCATGGCCGAGGAGGTCAGGAACCATTCGGCCCAGGGGGCGTCGTCGTGGCTGTCGACGTGCAGGTGCCAGGTGCTGCGGCCGTGGTGGGTGGTCAGCCGGGGCGGCCGGGCCCCCTCGGCCAGCATCCGGTTGAGCCGCGCGGCGGCCTCGTCGACGCCGGCCGCCGCGAAGACCTCGCGGAGCCGGGCCGCCACCACCCGCATGGCGGCGACATCCTCGGCGGTGAGCCCGAGATCACCCGACGGGCCGGGACGGCCCCGCTCGGTGGCGGGCGCGTCCGGACCGGGCCCGGGAGCGACGGGACCGTCCGGGCCAGAGGCGACAGAGCCGTCCGGAACAGGCACGGAGACGACGGGAGCGCCCGCGCCCGGACCGGGGGCTCCGGACCGCTCCGGTGCCCGCTCGCCATGGGCGCGCAGCACCGCGCTCACGCTCTCGACGGTCGGCGCGGCCAGCAGAACGGCGGTCAGGTCGGCCGCCCGGTCGGCCATATTCCTGCTGGAGTGACTCATAGCCATTACTGTAACGTCTTGCAGATGAGTAGACGTTACAGGCTCGGCGGCTATCTGGCCGGCGCCCTCGCGGCCCGGACCGGGGACGAGATATCCAGCCCCGCACTGCTCCTGCTGGGACTGTCGGTCACCGGATCGGCGACCGCCGCGTCATCTCTCCTGGCGGGGCTGACCATCTCCTCGGCGGTGGGCGGCCCGGTCTTCGGCGCGCTGCTGGACCGTTCCCCCCGCCCGGGCCGCCTGCTGGCCTGTGCCCTGGCGGCGTACGCGGCCGCGCTGCTGGTGATCCTGCTGGCGCTGGGGCACACGCCCGTCGTGCAGCTCGTCGGGGTGGCCGTGCTCGCCGGGCTCCTGGGCCCGGCGCTGGCCGGCGGCTGGACGGCCCAGCTTCCGCTGGTCGTCACCGGACGGGACATCCGGCGGGGCAGCATGCTGGACGGGCTGACCTACAACCTGGCGAGCCTGACCGGGCCCGCACTGGCCGGGGTGCTGGCCACGGCGGCCGGGGCCCCGGCCGCCGTCGTCGTCTCGGTCGTGCTGGTGCTGCTGGCCGCCCCGGCGGCCTGGCTGCTGCCCGCCCGGCCCGTCAGGGAGGGCGGCCGCCCGCTGCGGCGGGACCTGGCGGCGGGCTTCGCGGCGATCGCGCGGATCGCGGGCCTACGGAGAGCGACGGTCACCACCATGGTCTCCTTCGCCGGGGTGGGGATGATGGTGGTCTGCGCCCCGCTGCTGGGCGTCCGGCTCACCGGGGAGGCCGGGCACGGCGCCCTGCTGCTGTCGGCACTGGCGGCCAGCGCCCTCACCGCCAACGTGGTCATGGCCAGGCGGCCACCCGCCGTACCCGACAGGGTGCTGCTGATCAGCACGCTGTTGCTCGCCGCGGGTTCGGCGCTGGCCGCCGTGGCGGGCTCGCCGGCGGTGGCGGTGGCCGCCGCGGTCGTCGCCGGCCTCGGCCAGGGGCCCCAGCTCACGGCGGTGCTCGCGGTGCGGCACCGCGAGGCGCCCGAGCACCTCCGGGGCCAGATCTTCACCACCGCGGCCAGCCTGAAGATCAGCTCCTTCGCGGTCGGCTCGGCGATCGCCGGGCCGCTGGCCACCTGGTCGCTGCCCGGCGCCCTGTTCACGGCGGCCGGGATCCAGCTCCTCGCCGCCCTGACCTACCTGCTGACCGCGCGGCCCTCAGGGCAGCAGCTCCCGCCAGATCGCCCGCATGGCCTGCTCGTGGGCCCAGCCGGGGCCGCAGCCGGGCAGCCCGAGTAACACGTCGCCCGCGAGGCTGTCCATGATCCGGCACATCCGCCTCGCCTGGTCCTCCACGTCGTCCACCGGCCGGAACAGGCCCTCCCGCACGCCCCGGGCCACGATGGCGGCCAGCTCCTCCACCCACGTGCCGGTGAACCCGGCGATCCGGACGAGCGTCTCCTCGTCCCGCGGCGGGCGGGCGATGACCTGCGCCCACAACCGCCAGCGGACGTCGTGCGGACCGCCGGGCAGGTAGAGCTCGGCCAGCCGGGCGACCGCCTCGCGCGGGTCGGCGACGGCCGCGAGCTCCGCCGTGCGGCGCTCGGCCAGCTCGTCCTCGCTGAGCAGCAGCGTCGAGACGAGGATCCGGTCACGCTTGCCGAAGTAGTACATGACGTGACCGCTGCTCATGCCCGCCCGCTCGGCGATGTCCCGCACCCGTAACCGCTCGGGCCCCACCTCGTCGATCGCCAGCAGCGCCGCCCGCAGCACGTGCGCTCGCACGTCGGGGCGCTCCAGCTTCGCAGTCATGGGATATACCGTACAGGTTTAGAATGCTGCTCAAAGTTTGAAAACGGTTCTAAAAGGAGCGGGCTGTGCGGCTGACACCTGCGGAACGCGACCGGCTGCTGCTGTTCACCGCGGCCGGGCTGGCGCGGGCCAGGAAGGCGAGGGGTCTTCGGCTGAACGTGCCGGAGGCCACCGCCCTGATCGCGGACACGGTCTGCGAGGCCGCGCGCGACGGGGCGCGGCTGGCCGAGGCGGTCGAGGCGGGCCGCGGGGCCCTCGGCCCGGACGACGTGCTGCCCGGCGTGGCCGACGTCGTCACCGAGGTGATGGTCGAGGCGGTCTTCGACGACGGCACCCGGCTGGCCGTGGTGAGCGACCCGTTCGGCGGGGGCTCGCTCGGCGGCGAGGCGCCCGGCGCGGTGATCGGGGCGGCCGCCCCTCCCGCCGGGGAGGACCCCGGGGCGGAGGCCGTCGAGGTCGAGGTGCTCAACACCGCGACCGTGCCGATCAGCGTCACCTCGCACTTCCACTTCTTCGAGGTCAACCCCCGGCTCCGGTTCGACCGGGGCGCCGCCTACGGGCGCCGGCTGGCCGTCCCCGCGGGCTCCACCGTCCGGTTCGACCCGGGCCGCGGCCGTACCGTCAGGCTGGTCCCGATCGGCGGCGCGCGGGTGGCGATCGGCTTCGCCGGGCTGGTGGACGGGCCGCTGGACGCGCCGGGCGCGTTCGAGCGGGCCATGGAGAAGGCGCGGGCCTGCGGCTATCTGGGCAGCGGGCCGGCGGAGCGGGAGACGGCGGAGGGGAACGGGCGATGAGCGCGTACGGCCCGCGCAAGGGCGACCGGGTCAGGCTCGGCGACTCCGGCCTGGTGGTCGAGGTCGAGCACGACTCCCAGAAGGCCGGGGAGGAGTTCCTCGCCGGGTTCGGCAAGACCGCCCGCGACGGCCTGCACCTGAAGGCCGCCTCCATCAGGGAGACCTGCGACCTGGTGATCAGCAACGTGCTGATCCTCGACCCGTTCCTGGGCGTGCGGACCGCCTCGATCGGCGTGCGCGAGGGGCGGATCCACGCCGTCGGCCGGGCCGGCAACCCCGACACCCTGGACGGGGTGGACGTGGTGGTCGGCACCGGGACCACGATCGTGTCCGGCGAGGGGCTCATCGCCACCGCCGGGGCGATCGACACCCACGTGCACCTGCTCAGCCCGCGCATCATGGAGGCCTCCCTGGCCTCCGGCGTCACCACGATCATCGGCCAGGAGTTCGGGCCGGTCTGGGGCGTGGGGGTGAACTCGCCGTGGGCGCTGCGGCACGCCTTCAACGCCTTCGACGCCTGGCCGGTGAACATCGGCTTCCTGGCGCGTGGCTCGTCGTCGCACGAGGCCCCGCTGGTCGAGGCGCTGGTCGAGGGCGGCGCGAGCGGCTTCAAGGTGCACGAGGACATGGGGGCGCACACCCGCGCGCTGGACACCGCGCTGCGGGTCGCCGAGGAGCACGACGTGCAGGTGGCCCTGCACACCGACGGCCTCAACGAGTGCCTGTCGGTGGAGGACACCCTGGCGGTCCTGTCCGACCGGACGATCCACGCCTTCCACATCGAGGGCTGCGGCGGCGGCCACGTGCCCAACGTGCTCAAACTGGCCGGGGTGGCCAACGTCATCGGCTCCTCCACCAACCCGACGCTGCCCTTCGGCCGGGACGCCGTCGCCGAGCACCACGGGATGATCGTCTCGGTGCACGGGCTCCGGCCCGAGCTGCCGGGGGACGCCGCGCTGGCCAGGGACCGGATCCGGGCGGGCACCATGGGCGCCGAGGACGTGCTGCACGACCTCGGAGTCATCGGCATCACCTCCTCCGACGCGCAGGGCATGGGCCGGGCGGGCGAGACGGTCCGCCGGACGTTCGCCATGGCCGGGAAGATGAAGGGCGAGCTGGGCGCGCCGGAGCGCAACGACAACGAGCGGGTGCTTCGCTACCTGGCCAAGCTGACGATCAACCCGGCCATCGCGCACGGCCTGGCCCACGAGGTCGGCTCGCTGGAGCCGGGCAAGCTGGCCGACATCGTGCTGTGGCGGCCCGACCACTTCGGCGCCAAGCCCCAGCTCGTGCTGAAGGCCGGCTTCCCCGCCTACGGCGTGACCGGGGACCCGAACGCCTCCACCGACACCTGCGAGCCGCTGGTGCTGGGGCCGCAGTTCGGCGCCTACGGCGCGACCGCCGCGGACCTGTCGGTGGCCTTCGTCAGCGGGGCGGCCGCCGGCGCGGCGGGCGACCACATGACGACCCGGCGCCGCCGGGTCGGCGTGCGCGGCACCCGCGGCATCGGGCCCGGAGACCTGGTCCGCAACTCCCGGCTCGGGTCCGTCCAGGTGGACGCGCTCGGTCAGGTCACCCTCGACGGCGACCCGGTCCGCTCGGCCCCCGCCGACTCGGTCTCGCTCAGCCGCCTCTACTTCCTGTGACGACCCGTCTGCTTCCCGTTCCTATGGCGCCCCGTCTGCTTCCCGTTCCTGTGACGCCCGGTCCGCATCCCGTGACGCCCCGCCCCGTGCGCGCCCCCGCGACGTCTCCCCGGGGACACGGCCGTTCCCGCCTCTCCGGCGCCCCGCCCAGCCCCTTCATCTCTTGTCCCTGATCCTCTATGTCCCTGATCCACGAAAAGGAGCCCGCCGTGTTCTTCATGCCGCCGGAGTGGCACCCGCACACCCGCACCTGGATGTCCTGGCCGGTCTCCGGCTACGCGCTGGCCGACCCCGAGCCCTCCTACCGCGCGTGGTCGGCCGTGGCCAACACCATCGCCCGCTACGAGCCGGTCACCATGGTGGTCGACCCGAGCGAGCGCGGGTCGGCGGCCCGCTGGCTGGCCCCCGGCGTCGAGGTGGTGGAGCAGCCGCTGGACGACTGCTGGATGCGCGACAACGGCCCGACCTTCCTGGTGGACGGCAGGGGCGGCCTGGCGGGGGTGGACTGGACCTTCAACGGGTGGGGCTGGAACGTCCACGCAAAGGACGACCTGGTCGCCGCGGCCGTCCTGGAGCGGGCCGGGGCCGCCAGGTTCCGTTCGGAGATGGTCAACGAGGGCGGCGGCATCCACGTGGACGGCGAGGGCACGGTCATCGTCACCGAGACCGTGCAGCTCGGCGACAAGCGCAACCCCGGCTGGACCAGGGAGCGGGTCGAGGCCGAGCTCCGCGCCCGGATCGGCGTGGAGAAGGTGATCTGGCTGCCGCGCGGCCTCACCGCCGACTACGGCAGGTACGGCACCAGCGGCCATGTGGACCTGCTCGCCTCCTTCGCCCGGCCCGGCCTGGTGCTCTGCCACGTCCAGCCCGACCCGGACCACCCGGACCACGAGGTCACCCGGGAGAACCTGGCGATCCTGCGCTCCTCGACCGACGCCCGGGGACGCCGGCTGGAGGTCGTCGAGCTGGTCGCCCCGGAGACCCGCGAGGCGGACGGGGAGCTGGTCGACTACTCCTACATCAACCACTACCTGGCCAACGGCCTGGCCCTGCTCTGCTCCTTCGACGACCCGCGCGACGCGGCGGCGGCCGAGATCTTCGCCAGGCTCTTCCCGGAGCGGACCGTCGAGACGGTGGACGCCCGCGCCATCTTCGCCCTCGGCGGCGGGATCCACTGCATCACCCAGCAGCAGCCGCGCCCCTGACCGGCCCGCGGGCGGGACAGGTGGCGCCGGACCGCCCGGCGACCTGTCCGGATGAGGCCACTGTAAGAAGAAGATCTTGTCAATATGGGTGATTAATGCGAATACTTGCCGTTTGTTGTTATTCCGAGAGAGGCATCGCAATGAAGCGCGTCATTGTTCACAAGCCTGGCACCGTCACGCTCCGCGGGGCCGCCAGCCCCAAGCACGTCGGCTGAGACCGAAAAACACCGAACCGGCGCTCAGCGATGGGCGCCGGCCTCCAGAACGACATAGATAAAGGAGACTGGTGAGCCGGGGACCGCTCCCATCAGAAAACCCGCCCCTCCCTCCTCTGCTCCTGCCTCCCGTGGACGCCGACCGGCGCCTGCGGGGCCCCTACACCGCCGGGGGCGCGATCGCCTCGGCGCTGGCCTCGGCGGCCCGGCCGGATCTGGTCGCCCGCTACGACATAGAACTGCGCGCCATGGCTCCCGACCTGCACGGGCTGGTCCCCGCCAGGCGCCGGTCGGTGGCCGACCGGCTGCCCAGGGCGGAACGGATCCTGGTCCACGCGCCCCGCCGCACGCTCCGCCTGTCCAACGGGCTGACCGAGCTCGTCGGTGAACACCTGGCGGAGGTCGGGCCGCGGACCCTCGTGGTGGAGAACGCCCACCGGGCCGACCCCACCGACCGCGAGCTGCTGGCGGTGCTGCGGCGGCGGATCGCCCCGCGGCTGCTGACCGTCGTGGTCGGCGAGCAGGCCGTACCGGACGAGCCCCTCGCTCCGGAGGAGCACGACGCGCGGGCCGAGGAGCTGGAGCGGGAGGGGACGGTCGGCGCCCGGCTCGGAGCGATCCCCTACCACCGCGAGCACGGCACCGATCCGCACAGGGCGGTCGAGGCCCTCCGGTTCGCGGTCGAGTGGTGCCTGGACGCGGGCTACCACGACGCGGTGGTGGAGCTGGGGCAGCGCGCGCTGGCGCTGACCGACCCGGCGGCCGAGCCGGAGACCTGGTGGCGCTTCCTGCACAGCACCGCGACCGCGCTCGGCTCGCTGAACCGCGAGGACGAGGCCGAGGCGCTGTTCGACCTGGCCAGGCGTGAAAGCGTCTCCCCTCTCACGCACGCGGCCGCCGCCTACTCCACCGGGATGCTCAAGGTCCGCCACCACGACCCGGCCCGGCGCGATCTGGACGCCGCGCTGGCCTGGGTGAACCAGGCGATCGCCATCTCCACGCTGCTGCCCGACCCGCGCGAGCGCGCTTTCAAACTGGGTTTCGACCTCAACGGCCGGGCGCTGGTGGAGGTACGGCGGGGCGCCCCCGCCAGGGCGCTGGAGCTCGTCCAGGAGGCGGTGGAGCTGGCCGAGCGCGACCTGCCGCCGGGCGAGCACCCGATCCACCGGATGGTGCTGCTGGCCAACCGGGCGCAGCTCGCCGTCATGCTGGGCCGCCCCGAGGACGCCCTGGAGGACCTGGACGCGGTGATAGCGGCCGACCCCGGCTACCCCGACTACTACATCGACCGGGGCAACCTGCTGCACCGGCTGGGTCGGCGGGAGGCGGCGATCGCCGACTACGAGACGGCGATGCGGGCCGGCCCGCCCTTCCCCGAGCCGTACTACAACCGGGCCGAGATCCGCTTCTCCGCCGGCGACCACCAGGGGGCGCTCGTCGACCTGGACCACGCCCTGGAGCTGGATCCGGAGTTCGTGGACGGGCTGGCCAACCGGGCCGGGCTGCTGGCCGCGCTCGGCGACCACGGCAGGGCCAGGGCCGACGCGGAGGCCGGGCTCGCGCTGGATCCGGCCAACCCGTATCTGCTGTGCGCGCTGGGCCAGGTCGAGATGGCCGAGGGTCACCACAAGGAGGCCCGGGCCGCGTTCGACCGGGCGCTGGAGGGTGCCCCCTCGCTCGCGGCCGCCTGGGCCAGCCGGGGGATGCTGGCCTTCGAGACCGGCGACCCGGAGGGCGCGGTCGCCGACTTCACCCGCGCCCTGGAACCCGGCGCGGACCCCGCGCTGCTGTTCAACCGGGCGATGGCGCTGCGCGCCGCGGGGCGGGAGGAGGCGGCGGTGGCCGACCTCACCCGTGCGCTGGAGCTGGCACCGGACGACGACGACATCCGGCGGGAGCTGGCCGGCCGGCCGCCGGGGCCCTGACGGCGGGCTGACGGCAGGCTCCAGGGCCGACCGCGAGGGCCGTGTCAGCGGGCCCCGGGGGGCCGGCGGCCAGGGCCATGACGGCGGGCTCCAGGGCCGTGTCAGCGGGCCGCCGGGGGCCGGCGGCCAGGGCCATGACGGCGGGCTGCGGGGCCGGCGGCGAGGGCCGGCCCCGATCCTGCGTACCGTGCGGCACCGCAGGCCGGGCCGCCGTCAGTCCTGCGGCCGGGACTCGATCAGCTTCCGCATCATCGCGACGAACCGCGCCTGCTCGGTCTCGTCGAGCGCGGTGAACCAGGACCGCTCACGCCGGGTCTGGAGCTCGAATGCCTCGGTCACCATCGCCCGCCCCTTCTCGGTGAGATCGACGTAGACCAGCCTTCGATCGGCGACGGTCCGGCTGCGCTCCACCAGCCCCTCCCGCTCCAGCGTGTTGACCAGGTTCGACACCGCCGAGCGGGTCAGCACCGACATCTCGGCGAGCCGGGCCGACTGGGTGGGTCCCAGCAGCCACAGCTTGAACATCAGCCGGAAGCCCGGCAACGTGAGCCCGCGCGGCCGGTGCACCCGGGACTCCAGATCGTTGACCAGCATCTGGGAGAGCTGCAGCACGTTGTAGGAGAGCGTGAAGGCGCGGGAGTCCGCCGGCGTCCGCATGTCCGCCACCCGGTCTCTCGCGTGCGCCTCGTACCAGCTCTCGGCCGATTCGTTCATGCGTCCGATCTTCTCAGGGTCTTGCGCCGACGCCACTGACTCTAGATGATGAAGGACGAAATAGTTAAGGCCAAAACATTTACTCGGGAGAGTACGGATGTCAGTGGTCATCGTGGGTGCCGGCATCGGCGGGCTGGCCACGGCCCTGAGCCTGCACGCGGCGGGTATGACCGAGGTGGTGATCGCCGAGGCCGCCGCGGAGCTGCGCCCGCTGGGCGTGGGCATCAACCTGCTCCCTCACGCGGTCCGCGAACTGGCCGAGCTGGGCCTGTCCGACCAGCTCGCCGGGATCGGCGTGGCCACCGGGGAGCTCGCCTACCACAACCGCTACGGTTCGCCGATCTGGTCCGAGCCCCGCGGCCTGCGCGCCGGATACCGCTGGCCGCAGTTCTCGGTGCACCGGGGCCGGCTGCAGATGCTGCTGCTGGCGGAGGTGCGCAGGCGGCTGGGCGAGGCCGCGGTGCGGCCGGGTCACACGCTCACCGGCTTCCAC
The DNA here is from genome assembly GCF_030811595.1 of Streptosporangium brasiliense. NCBI lineage: Bacteria > Bacillati > Actinomycetota > Actinomycetes > Streptosporangiales > Streptosporangiaceae > Streptosporangium > Streptosporangium brasiliense. The sequence goes on along the minus strand of NZ_JAUSRB010000002.1, from coordinate 5,159,270 downwards.
CAGGAGGGCGGCACGGTATCGGCCCGGTTCGCGACCGCCGGTGGGGAGACCGAGCTGACCGGTGAGGTGCTCATCGGCGCCGACGGGATCCATTCGGCGCTCCGAGCCCTGCTCTACCCCGACGAGGGGCCACCGCCGTGGAACGGCCTGGTCCTGTGGCGCGGGGTGTCCCGCGCGCGGCCGTTCCTCTCCGGCCGCTCCATGATCATGGCTGGGGACGGCACCGCGAAGTTCGTCGCCTACCCGATCCAGGAGGCGGCCCCGAGCCTGGTCAACTGGATCGCCGAGCGCCCCATGGACGAGGCCGTCGCGCGCGGCGACTGGAACCGGCCCGTGGAGCCCGCCGAGGTCCTGCGCCACTTCGGCGACTGGCGGTTCGACTGGCTGGACGTGCCGGGACTGATCTCGGCGGCCGAGGCCGTCTACGAGTACCCGATGGTCGACCGGGACCCGCTCCCGCGCTGGTCGCACGGCCGGGTGACCCTGCTCGGCGACGCCGCCCACGCGATGTACCCCATCGGCTCCAACGGCGCCTCCCAGGCGGTGCTCGACGCCCGCGTGCTCGCCTACGAACTCGCCGTCGGCCGGTCCCCCGAGCAGGCTCTGTGCGCCTACGAGGAGCGGCGGCGGCCCGTGACGACCGCTCTGTGCCTGGCCAACCGGAGCATGGGGCCGGAGGTGGTGATGAGAATCGCCCACGAGCGCGCCCCCGGCGGGTTCACCGACATCGAGGACGTGATCCCGGCGGCCGAACGCGAGGGCATCGCGGCCGCCTACAAGCGCACCGCCGGCTTCGATCCCCGGCTGCTCAACGAGCGCCCCTCCTACGGCGTGGCGCCGGCATGAGACCCGAGCTGACCCCGCTGGCCGCCTTCCGGGTGGAGCTCGACCCGGTCCTGGAACTCGGCGACTCCCCCTGGGGCCGTCGCCGGATCATCAACATCGCCGGCGGCTCCTTCGAGGGCCCGCGGCTGTCCGGTGAGATCCTGCCGGGCGGAGCCGACTGGCAGGTCGTGCACCCGGACGCGAGCGCGAGCATCGACACCCGTTACACGCTGCGCACACGTGACGGCGCCCTGATCTACCTGCAGACCACCGGCGTCCGGCACGGTCCGCCCGAGGTGATGGCGCGGCTCGCCGGGGGCGAGGAGGTGAACCCCGCCGAGTACTACTTCCGGCTGTTCTGCCGTTTCGAGACCGGAGCGCCCGCATATCGCTGGCTCAACCGCTCGCTGGCCGTCGCGTCCGGCACGCGCACCCCCGACGCCGTGCTCTACGACGCCTACGAGGTGAGATGAGGCACGGGGCCCGCGCCGGGCCTACGCGGTGGCCGGGAAGGCCGAGGACGCGCGGATCCGGAGTTCGGCCGAGAAGAGCCGGCCGGGCTCTCCCGCGCGGCCTTCGACGCTGTCCACGAGCAGTTCCACCGCGGCCTCGGCCGTCTCGCCGGGCAGGAAGCTGAGCGTGCTGATCGGCGGATCCGTGTGCAGGGCCGTCGGGTCCTCCGTGGTGCAGACGAGCAGCAGGTCGTCGGGGACGGACCGGCCGCACCTGCGGACCGCCTCCAGCAGGAGCGGCGGGTTGACCTCGACCAGGATGAAGAGCGCGTCCGGCGGGGCCGGACCGTCGAGCAGTTCCTCGACGGCCTCGAGCGTCGGCTGCAGGCCGGGGCCGGGGAGGCAGACGATGGAGGGTTCACGGCCCCGCTCGGCGCACCAGTCCCGGTAGGCGGCGGCCGATTCCTGGTGGAAGCAGGCCGTGGTCGCGCCCGCGACGACCGCGATCCGCTCGGCGCCGGCGGCCTCCAGGTGGTCCAGGACCCGGCGCACGGCGCCCCCGTGGTCGAAGTCGATCCACCGGCCGACCGTCCCCGCCCCGCCCGTCGCCTCCGCCAGGGCCCGCCGGTCGGAGACCACCGGGATGCCCGCCGCGAGGAAGTCCCCGACCATCGGGTCCCCCTCGACCGGGTCGACGACGAACACGCCGTCCAGCGGCATGTCCAGCCAGCAGTCGTCCGGCCCGGAGGTGGGCAGCAGGACGACCCCGTATCCGTGGGTCAGGGCCGCCCGGGTCGCGGCGGTGACGAGCTGCCCGAAGTAGGCCAGCTCGGCGTAGACCCACGGCGTCTCGACGTACTCCCGCGCCGCGAAGCCGATCAGCCGGGTGTGCCCGGCGCGCAGCAGCCGCGCCGTGGCGTTCGGGCGATAGCCGAGACGGCGCGCCACCTGCCGTACGTGCTCGCGGGTGGCCGCGGGCAGGCGTCCGGCTCCGTTCAGCGCGTCCGACACGGTCGTCTTGGAGACCCCCGCGGCACGGGCCACGTCCACCAGGCGGACCCGTACGGCGGAGCTGCGGTCTGACTGGCTCATGGGCGTGATCCTGCCACCCGGCCTGCGCCGTCCGCTACCCCTGCCACCGTTGCAGAATCGTTCCTTCCATCCCTTGTGCAGGAACGTTCCTTCACCAATACTCGCTGGCACCTCAGCCGCACGGCGCAAAACGTCGCGGCCCGTTCAGAAAGAGGTGGTCTGATGCGCACCTCCCGTTTCGCCGCCGTGACCGCGCTGCTCGCGCTCGCGACCGCCGCGTGCGGCGGCACTCCACGCGCCGGCCTCGGTGGAGACTCCGCCGCTTTCGAGATCACCAAGGACACCCCGCCGGCCAAGGGCCCGGTGGACTCGGTCACCTGGTCGCTCTACGCCGAGCCGCAGTCCCTGGACTACGCCTACGCCTTCGACTACCCGCCCAACACCGTGCTCGCCAACGTGTGCGAGCAGCTCATGCGGATCACGCCCGACCTGAAGCTGCAGCCGGGCCTGGCCAGTTCCGTGGCCTCCCCCGACCCCAGGCGCTGGGTCTACACGATCCGCCCGGGGGTGCGCTTCCACGACGGCTCCACGCTCACCGCCGAGGACGTCGTCGCCAGCCTGCGCCGCCACCTGAACCCCAAGATCGGCTCCTACTGGGTCTCGGCCTTCCGCAACGTCGAGTCGGTCGAGAAGACCGGCCCGATGGAGGTCACGGTCCGTCTGAAGCGACCCGACCAGCTCTTCAACGAGGAGATGGGCACCTCCGCCGGGACCGTCGAGAGCGCCGCGTTCCTGGCCAAGGCCGGGCAGGGCTACGGCACCCCGGACGTCGGCGTCAACTGCACCGGCCCGTTCACCCTCGACACGTGGCAGAAGGGCCAGTCGATCACTCTCAAGAAGTTCGACGGCTACTGGGACCCGACCCTCGCCCCCAAGGTGAGCACGGTCAAGAACGTGTTCATCCAGGACCCCTCCGCCCGCATCAACACGATGCTCGCCGGCGAGGTCGACGGCGGCTACCTGCTGCCGCCCAGCGGCCTCGCCAGACTGCGCGCCGCCACCAACGGAAAGCTCTACTTCGGGCCCAGCACCACGGCCGTGAGCCTGATCCCCACCGACCTCAAGGGCACGCTCGGTGACGTCCGCGTCCGCAGGGCGCTGTCCATGGCGCTCGACCGCACGGGCATCATCAAGGCCGCCGCGGGCGGGGTCGCCACACCGGCGAAGGCGCCCGCCGCGACCGGCGCCTGGGGAATCGCCGTGGAGGCCGCCGAGGGCTACTACGCCAAGCTCGGGGCCCTCACCCAGGATCTCGCCGGGGCGAAGAAGCTGATCCAGGAGGCCGGCGCCACCGGAAAGAAGATCGTGATGGCGACCAGCACGCTCTCCCCGGAGATCGGCGTCATCGCCAACGCGGCGCAGGCGGCGGGGCGCGCCATCGGCCTGGAGGTCGAGCTGAAGGCGGTCGCCCCGGACGCCTACACGGCGCTGTTCTCCGACCCGAAGGCCCGCGAGGGACTCGACCTGATGATGACGAGCTGGTACGACTCCACCCCCGACCCGCTGGAGTTCTACGGGAACCTGCAGACGGGCAACTTCGCCAACTACGGCGGCTACTCCAACCCGGACTACGACGCCCTGCTCGACCGGGCGAGCGGCCAGAGCGACCCCGCCGCCCGCGCCGCGACGGTCGCCGAGCTGCAGGAGATCGCGGTCCGTGACCTGGTCTGGATCCCGCTGTACGAGGTGCCGCACACCATGTTCCTCAACAACCGGCTCACGGGCGCACCGACCAGCATCGCCCAGCTCCAATATCCCTGGGCCGCCCCGCTGGGTTCGGCCGGCTGAGCCCGGTCATGGCGCACTTCCTCCTCCGCCGGATCGCCGGAATCGTCGCGATGCTGGTCGCCACCTCGTTCGCGGTCTTCGGCTCGGTCCACCTCGCCCCCGGGGACCCGGCGGCCTTCCTCCTGGGAGGCCGCTCGGCGTCACCGGCGGCGATCGCGGCCATCAAGGCGCAGTACCACCTGAACGACCCGTTCCTGGTCCAGTACGTCAAGTGGGTCGGCGGCGTGGTCACCGGCGACTTCGGCCGGTCCGTGCAGTTCCGGCAGGACGTGGCCGGCCTGATCGCCGCCCGGCTGCCGACGACGCTCTGGCTCGTCGGCTACGCCGGCCTGCTCATCCTGGTCGGCGGACTGGCGCTCGGGGCGCTGGCCGCGCTGCGGCCGGGCGTCGTCGACCGGCTGGTCCTCATCGGCACGGGCGTCGCCACGGCCACCCCGGCCTTCGTCGCCGCGATCGGGCTGATCTCGCTGTTCTCCCTCCAGTTGGGCTGGTTCCCGGCCTTCGGCAACGGCACCGGCTTCGGCGACCGGATCACCCACCTGACGCTCCCGGCGGCGGCGCTCGCCCTGACCTTCGTCGGCCTGCTGGCCCGGGTGACCCGAGCGGCGATGCTGGAGGAGTTGGCGCGTGAGCACGTCGAGGTGGCCCGCTCGCGCGGCATCGCCGGCACGGAGGTGCTGCGCCGGCACGTGCTCCGCAACGCCCTCGGCCCGATCACGACCGTGACCGGGACCGTCGTGGCGGGCCTGCTGGTCAGCACCTCGATCGTGGAGACCGCCTTCGGCCTCTCGGGGGTTGGCCAGCTGCTCGTCGGCTCCGTCACCGTCAAGGACTTCCCGGTCGTGCAGGCCGTCAGCCTGCTGGTGGTGCTGGCCTTCGTCTCCGCCAACCTCCTCGTCGACATGATCCATCCCCTCATCGATCCCCGGCTGTCCCACGCGAAGGGAGACGCGTCGTGACCGTCCTGTCCGTCCACCGGCGCAAGATCCTGGCGCCGCTGACCCGCCTCGCCGGAGGCGACAAGCTCGTCACGGCCGCCCTAGCCGTCCTGGCCGTGCTGATCGTCGCGGCGGTCTCCGCCCCGCTGATCGCACCGCACGATCCCGACGGCATCGATCTGTCCGCCACCCTGAGCGGCTCCGGCGCCGACCACCTGCTGGGCACCGACCAGTCGGGCCGCGACATCCTGTCCCGGCTGATCTACGGCGCCCGGACCGGCCTGCTCGGACCGCTGGCGGTGGTCAGCGTGTCCACGGTCCTCGGCATGCTGGTCGGGGTGGCCGCCGCCTGGCACGGCGGGGCCGTCGACTCCCTGCTGTCGCGCGCCATGGAATTCGTCTTCTCCTTCCCCGCCCTGCTGCTGGCCATCATGCTGGTGGCGATGTTCGGCGCCGGACCGACGGCCCCGATCGTCGCGATGAGCGTCGCCTACACCCCCTATGTAGGCCGGCTGGTACGCGCCGTGGCCCTCCAGGAGAAGGCCCGCCCCTACATCCAGGCGTACCGGGTGCAGGGCTGGTCCGGCTGGGTGATCTGCCTGAGGCATCTGATCCCCAACATCGCTCCCCTGGTCCTCGCCCAGTCCGCGATCAACTTCGGTTACGCGCTCATGGACCTCGCGGCCCTGTCCTTCCTCGGCTTCGGTGTCCAGCCGCCCACCGCCGACTGGGGCGTGATGATCAACGATGGGTCCGCCGCCCTGCTCCAGGGCGCGGCGCTCCCGGCTCTCGCCCCCGGCTTCACCATCGTGATCGCGGTGGTCGCCTTCGGTGTCGTCGGCGAGGCCGTCGCCGACCGCGTCGCCGGGCGGGAGCGATGATGGCCCCCCCGCTGCTGGAGATGGAGGACCTGAACGTGCGGCTCCCGGCCGGCAGGGCCGCGCGCCCCATCCTCGCCGGGGTGTCACTCCATGTGGCACGGGGCGAGACCGTCGGGCTGGTCGGCGAGTCCGGGTCAGGCAAGTCCGTCACCTGCCGGTCGGTGCTGGGACTGCTCCCCGAAGGGGCGGAGGCCACCGGAAGCCTGCGGGTGGAGGGCGACGACGTCCTGACGATGTCTCCTGCCCGGCTCCGCGAGCTGCGCCGCCGCGGAATCTCCATGGTCTTCCAGGACCCCCGGGCCTCGATCAACCCGCTGCGCAGGATCGGCGATTTCATCACCGAAGGGATGCGGGCCGGCGGCGTGTCACGGGAAGCCGCGCTCAGGCGGGCCGGGGAGTTGCTGGAGTCGGTCGGGATCCGTGACCCCCGCGCCGCGCTGCGCAGGTATCCGCACGAGTTCTCCGGCGGCATGCTGCAGCGTGTGATGATCGCCGGTGCGCTCGCCGGAGAACCCCGGCTGCTGCTGGCCGACGAACCCACCACCGCGCTGGACGTCACCACCCAGGCCGAGGTCGTCTCGATCCTCACCGGCCTGCGGACCGAGCGTGCCATGGGGATGCTCTTCGTCACCCACGACCTGGAGCTGGCCGCGGCGATCTGTGACCGCATCTACGTGATGTACGCGGGACGGATCGTGGAGGCCCAGTCCGCCGACGGGCTCTTCGCCCGGCCCCGCCACCCCTACACCGCCGCGCTGCTGGCCTCGACCCCGCGGCTGGACTCCGACCTGCCGCCGCGCGGCGTCCCGGGGCGCCCGGTATCGCTCGCCGAGGCTCCGGCCGGATGCGCCTTCGCGGCCCGCTGCGCCCACGCACGGCCCCGATGCGCCGAGCACGAGCCGGTCCAACGGGAGGTCGACGGTGCTCACGTCGCCTGCCTGCGCGTGGAGGAGCTGGTCGATGAGTGAGTACGCGCTGCGGGTCGAGGGCCTGCGCAAGTCGTTCGGCGACCACGTGGCCGTCGACGACGTCTCCTTCTCGCTCCGGCCGGGCGGTTCCCTGGCCGTCGTGGGCGAGTCGGGATCGGGAAAGACGACGACGGCGCGGATGCTCGTCGGCCTGGAACGGCCGGATGCCGGCCGGATCCACGTCGGCGGACGGGACCGCTCGGACGCCACCCGCGGCAGGGCGACCAGGCTGGCCCGGGCCCGCGAGATCCAGATGGTCTTCCAGGACCCCTACCTCTCGCTCGACCCCCGCATCACCGTCGCCCGGTGCGTCGAGGAACCGCTGGGCCTGCACTTCGCGCTGAGCCCGCAGCAGCGGCGCTCCCGCCGGGACGAACTGCTGGCGCGGGTGGGCCTCGGCGAGCGGGAGGCGGACGCGCTCCCCAGGCGGCTGTCCGGCGGCCAGCGCCAGCGGGTCGCGCTCGCCCGCGCGCTGGCGACCGAGCCGAAGGTGCTGATCCTGGACGAGGCGACCGCCGCCCTCGACGTGTCCATCCAGGCGCAGATCCTCGACCTGCTGGCGGAGATCCGCCGGGACACCGGCGTCGGATACCTGTTCGTCACCCACAACCTGGCGCTCGTCCGGCACGTCGCCGACGACATCCTCGTGCTCTACCGGGGGCGCGTGGTCGAATCCGGCCCGACCCGGCAGGTGCTGTCCGACCCCCAACACCCCTACACCCGCCTGCTGCTGCACTCGGTGCCACGACACGGCTGGGACCCCGCCCAGATCGCGGCCGACCGGCGTGCCCTCGCGGCCACCCTGAAGGAGTTCCCGTGACCGACCTCGCCTACCTTCCCGCGACCGAGGCCCTGCGGCTGTTCCGGTCCCGCGAACTGTCGCCCGTCGAGCTGATGACCGCCGTCATCGAACGGGCCGAAGCCGTCGAAGCGCAGGTCAACGCATTGACCGAACGTACTTTCGAGGATGCCCTCACCCAGGCGGCAGAGGCCGAGCGCGCCTACCGCGACGGCGGCTCACCACGGCCGCTGGAAGGGCTCCCGGTGGCCGCGAAGGACGAGCAGCCGATCGCCGGGCGGCTCGCCACGGACGGCTCGCTCGCCTACCCCGACCAGGTGGCCGAGGAGACCCACCCGGTCCTCGAACGGGTGCTGGCCGCCGGCGGGATCATCCACGCCCGCACCACGACGCCCGAGTTCTGCTGCGCGGCCTTCACCCACTCCCGGCTCTGGGGGCTCACCCGCAACCCGTGGAACCTGGACTACTCCCCCGGCGGCTCCTCGGGCGGCTCGGGCGCGGCGCTCGCCTCCGGTACGGCCACGCTCGCCACCGGCTCCGACATCGGCGGCTCCATCCGCCTGCCCGCCGCGGCCACCGGAACGGTCGGCTACAAACCGCCCTACGGCCGGGTGCCGGCGATGCCCCCGTTCAACCTGGACCACTACTGCCATGACGGGCCGATGGCCCGCACCGTCGCCGACTGCGCACTGCTGCAGAACGTCATCGTCGGCCCGCACCCCGGCGACGTGGTCTCTCTCCGCCCGGCGGTCCGCATCCCCGACCGGCTCGGAGACGTCGTCGGCCTCCGCGTCGCCTACGCCCCCAACCTGGGCGACTGGGAGATCGAGCCCGATGTCGCAGCCAACACCCGGGCCGTCGCCGACGCCCTGGCCGCCGCCGGGGCGATCGTCGAGGAGGTGGAGGTCGGCCTGTGCCGCGCCGACGTCATGCGCGCCGCCTTCATCCACTTCGGCACCATCTTCGGCCCCATGGTGGCCAACGCCGCGGCCGAGCACGGTGACAGGCTGACCCGCTACGCTCTCACCTTCGCCGCGGAGTCCCGGGCGGCTGCCGAGCGGGACGGTTTCCTGGCCGGCCTGGAGCTGGAGGCCACGATCTACGCGGTCATCGGCGCGCTGCTGGACCGCTACGACGTGCTGATCTGCCCGACCGCCGGGGCACCCGCCCTGCGCGCGGGCGAGGACTACGTCGATGCCAAGCTGGTCGTGAACGGCGTCGAGCTCGGCCACTACATGGAGTACTCGCTGACGACCGTCTTCAATGTCGCCAGCCGCTGTCCGGTTCTCAACGTCCCGTCCGGTCGGGCGTCCAACGGAGTCCCGACCGGGGTGCAGATCGTCGGCCGCAGCTACGACGACGCGACCGTCTTCCGGGTCGGCGCCGCCGTCGAACGCGTCCGGCCCTGGGCCCTTCGCCCCGAAACGCTCTGATCCCCCGGCCCGGCGATCCCCTGCCCCGGCCACGCGCTCCGCTCCCCCGGCGCTCCGGTCCCTGCGCTCCGATCCTCTGGCGCACCGGTTCCCTGATGTTCCAGTGCCTGCGCTCCGCTCCCCTGATGCTCCGCTCCCCCGCGCTCCGGTCCCCCGCCCCATGCCCCGGAGCGCGCCGTCCCCCCTGTTCTCCATGCCCCCGAAGCACTCCGATCCCCCTGGTCTCACGTCGAGGAGAGTCCATATGCCCGCCCCCGCCGACCTCGTCTTCCACAACGGTCCGGTGCACACGCTCGGTCCCGCCCGGACCGCCGCCACGGCGGTCGCCGTCCGCGACGGCCTGATCGTCGCCGTCGGCCGGGACGCGGACGTGCGACCGCTGATCGGCGCGGCCACCGAGGTCGTCGACCTGGCCGGCCGGGCCCTGCTGCCCGGCTTCCAGGACGCCCACGTGCATCCGGTCCTCGCCGGCGCCACCATGATCCAGTGCGACCTGCACGACGCCCGTGACGCCGACGAGGCCCTCGCGGCCGTCCGGACCTACGCCGCGGCCAATCCCGAGGCGGAATGGATCGCCGGAGGCGGCTGGTCCATGGAATGGTTCTCCGGCGGCACGCCCAGCCGGCACCTGCTGGACGCGGTGGTCCCCGACCGGCCCGTGCATCTGATCAACCAGGACGGCCACGGTGCCTGGGTCAACACCAGGGCCCTGGAACGGTGCGGGATCGACGCGGGCACCCCGGACCCGATCGACGGGCGCATCGAGCGGGAGGCCGACGGCACCCCGCAGGGCACGCTCCACGAAGGCGCGTCGGACCTGGTCGCCCGGCACGTCCCCGAGCCGACCGCCGACATGATGCTCCGCGCTCTGCGGGCCGGCCAGCGGCGAATGCACTCGGTCGGCGTGACGGCCTGGCAGGACGCGATGGTCAGCCCCGAGGTCCAGCGGGCCTATCTGACCGCGGCCGAGTCCGGGCTGCTCACCGCCCGGGTGGTCGGCGCGCTCTGGTGGGACCGCGAAAGAGGTGAGGAGCAGATCCCCGAACTGCTCGCGCGCCGAGGCGGCGCGGGACGGTTCCGCGCCACCAGCGTCAAGATCATGCAGGACGGCGTGGCGGAGAACTTCACCGCCGCGATGACCTCCCCCTACCTGGACGGCTGCGGATGCCGTACCGGCAACCAGGGGCTCAGCTTCCTCGACCCGGAGAGGCTGCGCGCGCACGTCACCCGCCTGGACGCCGAAGGCTTCCAGGTCCACGTGCACGCCGTCGGCGACCGGGCGGCCCGCGAGGCCCTCGACGCGTTCGCGGCCGCGCGCGCCGCCAACGGCGTGAACGACCACCGCCACCACATCGCCCACCTGCAGGTCGTGCACCCCGCCGACGTGCCGCGGTTCGCCGCCCTGGGGATCGCCGCCAACGTCCAGCCGCTGTGGGCGGCGCACGAGCCGCAGATGGACGAGCTGACCATCCCGTTCCTCGGCCCGGAACGCGCCGGCTGGCAGTATCCCTTCGGGGACCTGGCCCGGACCGGCGCCCGGCTCGCGGCGGGGAGCGACTGGCCGGTCAGCAGCCCCGACCCGTTCTGGGGCATCCACGTCGCGGTCAACCGCACGGCTCCGGGCGGGGACCGGGAGGCGTTCCTGCCGCGGCAGCGGCTCGACCTGACGGCGGCGCTGGCCGCCTACACGATCGGCACGGCATGGGTGAACCACCTCGACACGCGGACCGGCACGATCGAGGAGGGCAAGCTCGCCGACCTGGTGGTCACCGACCGCGACCCCTGCTCGATCCCGGCCGGTGAGCTCGCCGAGACGTCGGTGCTGGCCACCTACGTCGAGGGCAGCCGGGTGCACACCGATCCGGCCTTCTGAGCCACCGCCCGGCTCACCCGTCGCCGGACGGTCTGAGCGTGATACGGATCTTGGACTGCTTGGAGGGGAGCTTCTCCCAGTCGTCCATGAAGGTCGCCTGGAGGCCGTGCTCGCCGGCCAGCGCGACCAGTGTCGCCGTGCGGTAGTAGAAGTCCTCGCCCAGGACCTGGTGCTCCTCGCCCTCCGTGCGGTCGAAGGTGAAGTCGAACCAGCCGGCCGGCTTCATGATCCGGCCGACGTGCTGGAAGCACTCCTCGATCACGTGGCGCGGGGAGTGGGAGAAGACGCTGTGGGCGTGGACCACGTCGAAGGCCCTGTCGGGCAGGGCGGCCAGGCGCAGGTCGCCGACCGGCATGAGATGCGGGAGCTTGTCGCGCAGGCCATGGCCGACGATCGTGTCCTGGGCGGCGATCAGGATGTCGGGAGAGATGTCGACGCCGTAGTAGTTGCCGGTGTCCAGATAGTCGATGAACAGGCGTCCGGCCCGCAGGTTGCCGCAGCCGATCTCCAGCAGGCGGTGGTCGGGCCGCAGGCCGTGCCGTACGAGGTAGTCGAACTGCAGCCGGCCCATGGCCAGCCAGCGCTCGTGCGACCTGCTGCCCACGGCCGACTCCGAGCCGCGGGCGGTGTCGGATCTCATCACGGCCCGGTAGTAGCCGATGTGGTCGCGGGTGCGCAGGCGCAGCCAGGTGTTCCTGGTCAGCCTTCTCAGGTGCGGCGAGATCCGGCCGGGGTGGCCGAGGGCATATCTGATCTGGTGGACGATGCTGGCGCGGTTGTTGTTGTGCATGTCTCCCCCGGGGCCAGGGCTGCGCTCCTGGTGATCTTGTCGGCGATGCGATGATAGCCGAGAGTGACAGAATTGTTACTCAAAGGGATGTCGCCGGGAGTGGCGGCCTGCGCCGTCCGCCGCCCCCGCCGCCCGACAGGAACCGCTCGGCCAGCTCGCAGGTGCCCTCGGTGTAGCCGGCGCCGAGCTCGGCGGCGATGTCGACGCCGGTGTGCGTGCCGATCCAGGCGACCAGCAGCAGGCGGCGGAACATGATGAAGGTCCAGATCTCGGCCTCGTCCTCGGCCGGCAGGTCGAGGACCGTACGGTAGCCCCGCACCCAGGAGTCGACCATCTCGGGGACCTGGGGATGGTGCTCGATGAAGCTGAGCGCGGCGGCCAGGTCGTAGAGGTACCAGCCGAAGCCGCAGTCGTCGAAGTCGATGACGCTGGGCGGCCCGTCGCCCACCACCAGCAGGTTGGCCAGGCGCAGGTCGGCGTGGATGAGGCCGTAGCGGCCTGCGCCCCGGCCGAAGCGGCGGAGCCGGGCGCGCAGTTCCCCGTCGAGCCGCTCCAGCACGGCCCGCGCCTGCGGGTCCATCCCCACGCCGTCCTGCCAGCGGCCCCACCGCGACCGGGCGCCGAGAGCGGCGTCGTAGTCCCAGTGGAAGCGGGTGAACCCCGTGGGGCGCGGCCAGCTCCGCGCGTGCCGGTGCATCCGGGCGGTGATCGCGCCGAGCCGCTCGAAGCCGGGCACCAGCCGGTCCTGCGGCGGCTCGGTCCCGGGCAGGAACTCGAACATCACGCAGTCACGGGGCTGCGGGCCCGGGACGGTCAGCACCCGGGACCCGTCCGGCGCCGGCAGCACCCGGGGCGTCCGGATCCCGGCCTCCTCGCGGAGCGCCTCCAGCCAGGCGAGCTCGGACAGGATCGCCGGGGTGGCGTGGTAGCCGAGGCGGTGCACCCGCAGGATGGACCGGGCCCCGGTGGCCGGGTCGTCCACCCGGTAGGTGGCGTTCTCCGACACGTTGACCAGCGTGACCTCGGCGTCCGGCAGCCCGTGGATCCGCACCGCCGCGCGGGCGGCCTCGTGCACGCGGGCCAGCACGTCACCCCCGGCGGACAGATCATGGGCCTGCACGTCGCCCCCGGCGGACAGATCGTGGGCCTGCATGAATTCTCCGTTCGCGTGGGCGGAACCCCGGATCTCATATGAGATCTTGCACCACCGGTCGGCGGCGGATACAAACCGAATTGTCCACTGCTAAGGCCCCAAAGGCTTAAAGGAGCCCGGTTGAACCTCGAACTCGCGCTGCGCATGTGTGAGGCCTCGGTGAAACAGGCCGGGCGTGAAGGGGCCCTCGTCTCGGTGGCGGTGGTCGACGCGGGCGGCCACCTGGTCGCCTTCCAGCGGATGGACGGCGCGGAGATCGCCGGGCCGGCGCTGGCCCCCGGCAAGGCCTACACCGCGGTGGCCCACCGGATGCCCACCGCCGACCTCGCGCCCCTGGTCGCGCCGGGCGGAGACCTGTACGGCCTGGCCGGTGACCGGTACGTGTGCTTCGGCGGCGGCATCCCGCTCTGGGACCGAGGCGAGGGCCGCAGGGTGGTGGGCGCGGTCGGGGTCAGCGGTGGCACCGTGGCCCAGGACGTGGCCTGCGCCGAGGCGGCCGCCGCGCTCTGGGACGGGGCGTAGGCCACCGACCGCCGCCCGGGAAGGCCCGGCGGCGGGCCACCGGGCTTACGGAAGCAGACCGCCGGGCTTACGGAAGCAGACCTCCGCCGGGCTCCGGAAACAGACCTCCGCCGGGCTCCGGAAACAGACCGGCGCCGGGCTCGGGGGCGGCCGCCGCGGCCCCGCCCCACCGGACCGGTGATCGCCGTGTTACCTCCGTTGCCGGTGGGGCAGAGGCGTCCCTGCCCCAGGCGGTGATCGCCTGACCGGTCCCACTCCGTGGAGGATCCCGTGAACGTTCTCGTGCTGCTCGCCCTGGTCTGCTTCCTGGCCGCCGCGATCTGGGCCGCCATCGGCCGGTCCTGGCCGGTGGCGCTGCTCGCGGCCGGCGCGTTCCTGATCACGCTGTCCGGCACGTCGCTGATCGACGGCTAGATGACCCCCTTGTCCCGCAGGGCGGCGAGGTCCTCGGCGGTCAGGCCGAGGGCGCCGAGGACCTCGCCGGTGTCCGCGCCGTGCGGGCGGCCGGTCCAGCGGATCTCACCGGGGGTGCCGGTGAGCCGGAACATGACGTTCTGCATCCGCACCGGGCCGAGCTCGGGGTCCTCGACGGTCGTGATCGCGTCCAGGGCCGCGAGCTGCGGGTCGGCCATGATGTCGCGCACGTCGTAGATGGGGGCGACGGCGGCCTGGGCCTGCTCGAAGGCGGCCAGGACCTCCTCGCGGGTGTGCTCGGCCACCCAGGCCGCCACGGCGCCGTCCAGCTCGTCGGCGTGCGCGACCCGGCCCGATCCGCTGGCGAACCACGGCTCGCCGATCACCTCCGGGCGGCCGACCAGGCGCATCACCCGCTCGGCGATGTTCTGGGCCGAGGTGGAGACCGCGACCCAGGAGCCGTCCTTGCAGCGGTAGGTGTTGCGGGGGGCATTGTTGACCGAGCGGTTGCCGGTGCGCGGCGGGACGGTGCCGAGCTGGTCGTAGATGGTGGGCTGGGCGCCGAGCACGGTCAGGATCGGCTCGATGATGGACAGGTCGACCACCTGTCCCCGGCCCGAGCGCAGCGCGGTCATCACCGCGAAGGCGGTGGCGAGGGCGCAGATGCCGTCGGCCAGGCCGAACGGCGGCAGCGTCGGCGGGCCGTCCGGCTCGCCGGTCATCGCCGCGAAGCCGCTCATCGCCTCGGCGAGCGTGCCGAACCCGGGCCGCTTCGCGTAGGGGCCGAACTGCCCGAACCCGGTCACCCTGGCCAGCACCAGGTCGGGGTTTGCCGCGCTGAGCCGCTCGTAGGAGAGGTTCCACCGCTCCAGCGTCCCCGGACGGAAGTTCTCGATCACCACGTCGGCCTCGCGCACCAGCTCCACCAGCAGGTCCTGGCCCTCGGCCGTGGACAGGTCGAGCGTGATCGCGCGCTTGTTGCGGCCGAGCATCTTCCACCACAACCCCTCCGGGCCGTGGCCGCGCGAGGGGTCGGGTTTGGCGGGGTGCTCGACCTTGATCACCTCGGCTCCGTAGTCGCCGAGCAGCATCGCCGCCATGGGACCGGCGAACAGGGTCGCCAGGTCCAGCACGCGGACACCGTCCAGGGCCTTCATATCTCCTCCATGCGGCGCGAGCCGATCGTCGGCGACCGTTCGAGGTCGGGGTGGGTGCACAGGGGCTTCACAGTGTGTCCGGGGGGCACGGGCCCCACGCCGGCGCACCGCTCGCACCCATGACATGACGTGGCCCCCCCCGCTCCGGCGGCACCGGGGCCGACGGGCCGACCGGCCGTGGCCCGGCCGCCGGCCGTCCGGCGCGCCGTTCATGCCTGGGGCTCCCCCGTGGCGCCGGTACGGCGGGCCGCCCGGCGCCGCCCGGCGCCGCCGGGCGGCGGGTGCGGGTCCGGCGGGCCGTACGGCGGCTGTCAGGCGTCGGAGCCGGCGAGGCTCCGGTCGATCTCGGCACGGGCGGGCATGGAGGTGCTGGCCCCCTCCCGCTGGACGGACAGGGCCGCGGCGGCGCCGGCGAACCGGACCGCCCGGTCGGGGAGCTGCCGCTCGACGAGGGCGGCGGCGAGCGCCCCCACGAACGTGTCGCCCGCCGCCGTGGTGTCCACCGCCCGCACCTTGGGCGCCTGGACGCGCAGGGCCGGGGCGGTGCCGGGTCCGGCGCTGAGCGCGCCGCGCGACCCCAGGGTGATGATCACCCAGTCGACCCTGGTCCGCAGCTCCCGCACCGCCTCCTCGTGGTCGGCGCGCCCGGTGATCGCCGCGGCCTCGTGCTCGTTGGCGACGAGCACGTCCACGGCCTCCAGCAGCTCGTCGGGGAGCGGCTGGACGGGGGCGGGGGTGAGGATCACCGTGGTCCCCGCGGCCCGCGCCGCGCGGGCCGCGGCGGTGACCGCCCCGATGGGGAGTTCGAGCTGCAGGAGCAGGACGTCGGAGCGGGCGATGACCTCCAGCTCGGCCTCGGAGGGCGCGCTCACCGCGCCGTTGGCGCCGGGGACCACGATGATGGAGTTGCCGCCCTGGTCGTCGACGACGATCTGGGCGATGCCGGAGGGGCCGGGCACGGTGCGCAGACCGCTGACGTCGACTCCGGCCCCGGCCAGCGTCCGGCGCAGCTCGGGGCCGAAGGCGTCGTCGCCGACGGCGCCGAGGAAGGCGACCTCGGCTCCGGCGCGGGCGGCGGCGATGGCCTGGTTGGCGCCCTTGCCACCGGGGACCGTGCGGAACGCGCGGCCGGTCACGGTCTCGCCGAGGCCGGGGGCGGCCTCGACGTAGGCCACCAGGTCCATGTTGACACTGCCGAATACCGAGATCATGGTTCCTCCGTCGCCAGGGCCAGTGTGCGGGCCGCCAGCTCGTCCAGGCCGATGCCGTCGAAGCCGGTGATACTGCTGGCCAGCCGGTTCTTCAACGACCACTGCGGCGGGATCGCGGACGCGCCGCGCAGCGCGCCGGCGATGGAGCCCACGGTCGCCCCCGCCGAGTCGGTGTCCCAGCCGCCCGCCACGGCCCCGGCGATCGAGGCGGTGAAGTCGCCCCGGCCGTGGACCAGCGCGGCCGTGATCAGCGCGGCGTTGTTGATCGTGTGGACCCAGTGCAGGGCCCCGTGGCGTCCGTGGAGGCGGTCGACGACCCGCTCGAAGTCCTCCTCCTCGCGCGCGTCCTCGGCGGCCAGCCGTACGGCGGCGGCCAGCCGGGACCGCGGCGGGATCACGGCGAGACCCGCGGCGACCACCTCCTCGGCGGAGGAGGCCACCAGTGCCGTGGCGCACATCGCGGCCACGAACATGGAGCCGTAGATCCCGTTGGCGGTGTGGCTGAGCCTGGCGTCGCGCCAGGCGAACTCGGCGGCCGTCGCCGGGTCGCCGGGGTTGGCCCAGCCGTAGACGTCAGCCCTGATCAGCGCCCCGATCCACTCCCTGAAGGGGTTGCGGAAGGTCGCCGTGGAGACGGGGGCGGCCCCGTCCGGCTCCGGCCCGCCCTCCGGGGAGGGCGGCTCCAGGCCCGTCAGCAGGTTGCGGTAGGCGGCGCGCTCGGCGGTGAACACCCGGCCGCCGGGCAGCTCGTCCAGCCAGAGCTGCGCGACGTCGTCGGTGGTGAAGGCGCGGCCCCGCCGTTCGAGCAGGGCCAGGGCCAGCAGCGCGAAGTTGAGGTCGTCGTCCTCGGGGACGCCGTCGATGTTCTCGGCGAGGCTGTTGACCGCGCTGCGCCGGTTCCACGGCCAGCGCGCGCCGATCTCGGCGGGCAGGCCCCGCGCGGTGAACCATCCCCGGATCGGCCAGTTCCCGGTCGCCTCGGCGATGGCCCTGATCCCCTCCCGGGGGATCTTCTCCACGGGCTTGCCCAGCACGCATCCCGCCGCCCGGCCGAGCCACGCCCCCAGCATCCGGTCCGTGGCCTGCGGGGACGGGGCGCCCGCCGGTCGCCGGGCGGCCGGCCACCGCGGGCAGGCCGCGACGATCCCGGCCAGGGTGGAGGGCTCGGGGAGCGGGGACGGGAGCGCGGCGAGCTCGTCGAGCAGCTCCTCGGCCAGGCCACGCAGCCGGGCCGGGGGGATCTCGGGCGAGGCCCCCGCCCGGGGCGGGGCGTCGTGTCCTCCCGCGGCGTGCCAGCGCGCGGCGATCTCCGTCACCTCGCGGCCGTCCTCGGCCGCCTGGCGCAGCTCGTGGCCGACCAGATCCTCCGGCTGCACCCAGGTCAGGCGGATCATCCGGCGTCCCCGAGGAGCGCGGCGAAGGCGGACTCGTGGGCCCGGCGGCGCTCCAGGTCGGCGGCGTGGATGCGGCGCGCGACGCGGGCCAGGTCCAGGCCGGGGGTGACGAGGTCGGTGCGGCTGGCGGTGGAGATCTGGTCGACCCAGTCGGCGGGGACGGCCTCGCGCCCGCCGAGGGCGCCGGCGATGGCGCCGCCCATGGAGGCGATGGAGTCGGCGTCGCGGCCGTAGTTGACGCCGCCGAGGACGGTGTCGCGGTAGTCGCCCTTGGCGATCAGCAGGAACGCCAGGGCGAGCGGGAGCTCCTCGATGCTGTGCAGGCGGCTCGGGCGGCGGGCGCCGAGCCCCTGGTCGCGGTAGGTGTCGGCGACGGTGTCGTAGGGCTTCATGGCGGCGCGCAGCCGCTCGAAGGAGCCGTCCCAGTGGCCGAGGCCGCGGGCCACCGAGCAGACCGCGTCGATGGCCGCCGCCGTGCCGTCCTTGGCGAGCCGGAGGCAGGTGGCCACCACCGAGTCGGCCGTCGCGCCCGGGCGCATGGCCTCGGCCACCGCGGCGGCGAGCACCCCGGCCGCCTCGCGGCCGTAGCTGGACTGGTGGGCGCCGGCCAGGTCGATCGCCTCGGCGTAGGCGGCGTCGGGGTCGGCGGCGTTCACCACGCCGACCGGCGCCATGTACATCGCCGCGCCGCAGTTGACGATGTTGCCCGTCCCGGCCTCACGCGGGTCGACGTGGCCGTAGTGCAGCCGCAGCACCAGCCACTTCTCCGCCAGGAAGACCCGGTGCAGCGGCAGCGCCTCGGTCTCCAGCTCCGGGATCCAGCGCTTCTCGCCCATCATCTCCGGGACCAGGTGCTCGGCCGCCGCGTAGGCGTCCAGGTGGCTCCCGGCCCGCTCGTAGACCCTGATCAGCGCGTGCGTCATCAGGGTGTCGTCGGTGATGTGGCCGTCGCCCTTGTGGTAGGGGGCGATGGGCCGGGCGTTGCGCCAGTCCTCGAAGAACGGCGGGACCAGGCCCTCGACGTGCCCGCCGTAACGCCCGTGGATCTGCTCGGGCGTCCAGCCCTCGGTGGCGCCGCCGAGGGCGTCGCCGACGGCGGCGCCCGTCACGCATCCGACGGCCCTGTCCTCCAGGGTCCCCCTGCCCGCGCTCACCGGAGCGTCCCCGCCCGTGCCCGACGGCCGGGCCGCCGCTTCACCTGCTGCGCTCATGAAATCCATCCCCTCGCGATGTCCAGTAGATCAGTGCCCGCCAGCTCCGGCAGGCAGCAGCCGGTCAGAACGGTGCTCCACCCGCGCGGCAGCGCGTCGTGGCCGGTGAAGGCGCCGGTCAGCGCGCCGGTCAGGGCCGGCGCGGAGTCCGCCGCGGCGCTCAGGCAGGCGGCGGCCGGCACGGCGGTGCGCGGCGAGCCGCCGGCGGCCTCGGCCAGCGCGAGCGCCACCGGGAACGTCTCGGCGGCGGCGACCCCGTAGCTGTAGACGTGGTCGAACAGCGCCGCGTCCAGGGCGGGCACCGCTTCGAACGGGTCGCCGGCCCCCCTCGTGACCGCGAGCGCGACACGGGTCGCGCGGCCGATGACGGTGTCCTCGGGGAGCGCCTCCAGCGCGGCCTCCACGGCCTCGCCCATCGCCCCGCCGCCCACCAGGACACTGATCGCCCGGGCCATCGCGACCGCCCCGAGCACGCCGTCACCGGCGTTGGTGACCTGGGCGTCGGCCGTGGGGTCCAGCCCCGCGGCGCCGAAGGCGACCGCCCGCACGACCGCGGCGTCGTCGAAGAAGTGCGGGTTGTCGTGGCCGCTGGCCGGCGGTCCGAGGCCGCGCGCGAGGTTGTCCAGCGCGGTCCGCACCGAGATCCGCGCCCTGATGTCGTCTCTTCCGGTCAGGGCGGCGAAGGCCGCCGCGCGCTCCTGGTCGACGGTGAGCACGGTCCAGGCGAGCCATTCGGCGTCGTCGGACGGGCCGACGGCCAGCGGCGCGACCGGCTGGTTGAGCGCGAACGGCACCGGCAGCGTGGTCACCCGGTGCTCCTCGGCGAAGGCGTCGAGCTCGCGGTGGAGCCGCCTGCTCCACGGCGCGTGCACCCCGGCCCGGTGCCGCGACGACGGCCAGCCCGCCGCGTCGCCGATCGCCAGCCCGGCGAACGCCCCCAGGATCCTGTCCCCCGACATCATCGCCTACGCCCCTTCCACGAGCTGATCGGCCACCTCTAGCACGTGCCGTCCCGCGGTCACCGGCAGGCAGCGCCCCTCGACCGGGCCGATCTGCCGTGCCCACCGCTCCGGCACCGCCGCCTCGCCGCGCCCCGCCCCGGCGAGGGCGCCCGCGATGGCAGCGGTGGTGTCGGCGTCGCGTCCCAGGTTCGCCGCGACCACCACGGACTCCTCGACCTCTCCCCCGCCCAGCAGGTAGGCGGCGAAGGCGAGGGCGACGGCCTCGGGGGCCAGGTCCGTCCACGGGTAGTGCCGGACCACGACCGCCCCGTGCAACCGCGCGGCGACCTCGTCCGGTCCGGAGGAGCCGGCGTGGCGGACGACGTCCCGGGCGCGGTTGAGGTTGCGGGCGGTCCAGGAGTCGTCGGGGATCACGCCGAGCCCGGCCGCGACCACCTCCTCCGGGGAGGCGCCCGTCATCGCGGCGGCCACCGCGCCGGCGACGGCGCGGCCGCCGAGGATGCCCTCGCCCGCGTTGCTCACGCTGCCGTCGACCTCCACCAGGCGGGCGGCCTCGCCGGGGTCTCCCGCGGCGAAGACGCCGTACGGCGCCGCGCGCATGGCCAGGCCGTCCGACCAGCCGTGCCGGTGCCACCGGCCGGTCAGCGGCGGTTCGAGGCCCTGCCTGAGCGCCTGGACGGCGCCGAGTTCGGAGAAGCCGGCGCCCTTCATCGGCCCCTCGGCCAGGGGGAGGATCTCCTCGCGGTAGGCCCGGGCGACGTCCTGCGGGGTCAGCGCGTGCCCGTGCCGTACGATCAGGGACGCCGCGAAGATGGTGTATTCGGTGTCGTCGGTGCCGCCGCCGTCGATCTCGGTCAGCCTGCCCCAGCGGGCGGCGATCTGTTCGGGCGAGAGGTTCTCCGCCGGGCGCCCGAGGGCGTCGCCGGCCGCGAGGCCGAGCAGACACCCCCGGGCGCGCCCCCGATGCGTCACGGTCACTGGTTGTACCGCTCCAGCACCTTGTTGCCCTCGTCGACCAGCTTCTTCGCCGCGTCGTCAAGGGTGATCTTGTTGGCGAAGAACTGCTGCAGCGTCGGCGTGGCCACCTTGCTCTTCCACTCGTCGAAGCCGTTGACCTTCAGGAAGGGCGCGACCACGAGGTTCTTGACCGAGGCGGTCGCCACGTTCCAGCCGTTCTCCTCGGTCGTCATGGCGGGGTCGCCCGCGGCCTTGACCGAGGTCGGCAGCAGCCAGTCGCCCTTGGCGAGCTTGACCTGGTTGGAGCCGTTCAGGAAGAAGGACATGAACTTCAGCGACTGCTCGGGATACTTGCTGTCGGCCGCGACCGACAGGGTCTGCGAGACCGCGCCCTGCTCGGCGGTGGCGCCCTTCAGCGGCGGCAGGGTGATCCACTCGAAGCCGTCCGGCGCCTGCTCCACGACCTGCTGGCGCAGGTAGACGCCGACGGGCAGCATCGCGTACTTGCCGGCGTAGAAGCCGGGCAGCGGGTCGGCGGCGCCCATGCCGAGCGCGGCCGGGTCGGCGGACTTGTCCTTGTAGAGCTGGTCGTGGATGCGCTGGAGCACCTCGCGCTCCCCCGCCTCGACCTTGACCGTCGTCTTGCCGCCGTCGGTCCGGAAGAAGGTGCCCCCGAAGTTGAGGCCCAGGTTGAGCACCTTGTTGACCGGCGACTTCATCGGCCAGGCGACGCCGTAGGAGTCGCCCTTGGTGAGCTTCTTGGAGACCTCGGCGAACTCGTCCCACGTCCACGGGCTGTCCGGGGTCGGGAGCCGCACGCCGGCCTTGTCGAGCAGCTTCTTGTTGCCGATGATGACCTGCGACTCCTGCAGGAACGGCACGCCGTACACGCCCTGCCCGCCCTTGCCGTCGGCGAAGGTGACGGTGTCCCAGGCCGCCTGGGGGATGTCGCTCTTCAGCTCGGCCGGGACCTTGTCCTTGAGGTCCAGCAGATAGCCGCGGCTGGCGAAGCCGGACAGGGCCGGGGAGTCGTCGTGGATGACGTCCGGCGGGTCACCCGCCTCGAAGGAGGTGACGAGCTGGTCGTTGACGTTGTCCCAGCTCCCCTGGACGTATTCGACCTGGATCTTGGGGTTGGCCTTGTTCCACTCGTCGACCAGCTCCTTGTTGGCCGCGATCGACTCCTTCTGCCAGGCGAGGCTCTGGAACTTGATCTTCACCGGTCCGTCGGGGGCGGCCGCGGGCGGCTCCGAGGCGCATCCGGCGGCCAGCACGAGGAGACCTGCGGCCAGCGCGACCTTCTTACGCATATGACTTCTCCTATCGGGGGGTGGGGCTATCCCTTGACGGCCCCGGCCATCAGGCCGGACCTCAGCCGCCGCTGGATGACTGCGAAGAACACGAGACTCGGGACCGTCGCCAGGAGCGAGGCGGCCGCCAGCGGCCCGAGCCGTACGACCCCCTCGGCGCCGGTGAACTTCACCAGCGTCAGCGGCAGGGTCGCCACGTCCGGGTCCTTCAGGACGATCAGGGCGAACAGGAACTCGTTCCAGGAGGAGATGAACGCGAACAGCAGCGTCGCCACCACTCCCGGGGCGAGCAGCGGGGCGACGACGCTCAGCAGCGAGCGCACCCGGCCTGCGCCGTCCACCGCCGCGGCCTCCTCCAGCTCACGGGGTACGGCGCGCACGTATCCCTGGAGCATCCACAGCGCGAACGGCAGCACGAAGGTGACGTGCACGAGGGTCAGGCCGGGCAGCGTGTTCGACAGCTCCAGCCTGCGCAGCACCATGAACAGCGGGATGATGATCAGGATGAACGGGAAGACCTGGCTGACCAGCACCCAGCCGAGCGCGATCCGGTTGATCATCGAGCGGTAGCGGGCGAGGGCGTAGGCCGCCGGCAGCGCCAGGACCACGGTGAGCACCGCCGTGGCCACCGCCACCACGAGGCTGCGCAGCCCGCTGCCGACCAGGTCCTGCTCGCCGAAGGCGTCGGCGAAGTTGGTCAGCGTCGGCGCGCGCGGGATCCACGTCGGGTGCAGGCTGGCCATCTCCTGCGGCGTCTTCAGCGCCGTGGACAGCAGCCAGAGCAGCGGGAACGCCAGGAAGACGACGTAGCCGGCCAGGGCCAGATAACGCAGTGCCTTGCCCATGTCAGCTCGCCTCCCGCATCTGCCGCCAGAGATAGACGCCGAGCACGGCCAGCACGACGATCACGATCGCCACGCCCAGGGTGGCCGCGTAGCCGAAGAAGCCGTAGCGGAAGGCCTCCTCGTAGGCGAAGAGCATGGGCAGGCGCGTCTGCCCGCCGGGGCCGCCCTGGGTCAGGACGTAGACCAGCCCGAACTGGTTGATGTTCCAGACGAAGTCCAGCGAGGTGATGGCCACGATGACCGGGCGGAGCTGGGGCAGGGTGATGTTCCAGAACTTGCGCCAGACGCCCGCGCCGTCCACCTCGACCGCCTCGTAGAGCTCCTTGGGGACGCTCTGCAGGCCGGCCAGCAGCACCACCGTGGTCTGCGGCATTCCGGTCCAGATCCCGACGACGATCACCGCGGGCAGCGC
This sequence comes from Streptosporangium brasiliense, assembly GCF_030811595.1. Taxonomy (NCBI): domain Bacteria; kingdom Bacillati; phylum Actinomycetota; class Actinomycetes; order Streptosporangiales; family Streptosporangiaceae; genus Streptosporangium; species Streptosporangium brasiliense. The sequence continues at coordinate 5,135,883 of NZ_JAUSRB010000002.1, read as the reverse complement.
GACGGAGAAGTCGTTGAGCCAGTCGATCTCGGTGCCCAGCATGCCGTTGAGGATCCCGGCGTCCGGGTGGTAGACCAGCCGCCACATCAGTCCGATGACCACCGGTGGCATCGCCCAGGGCACCACCGCCAGCACCCGGGCGAACCCCCGGAAGCGCAGATCCTGGTTGAGCAGCAGCGCCAGCCCCAGCGAGGCCAGGAACTGCAGCACGGTCACCGAGACGGCCCAGATCATCCCGATCCGGAAGGAGGCCCAGAAGTCCCCGTCGGCCAGCAGGTCGCCGAAGTTCGACAGCCCGACGAACGAGGTGACCGCGTTGCGCCCGGAGCGCGCGTCGGTGAACGCCAGGAAGATCCCGTACAGCAGCGGCCCCACGCTGAAGACCAGCACGGGCACCAGGGCGGGCAGCATCAGCAGCAGCGTCTCGCGCCCCTGCCGCCCGCCCCTGCGGGGCCGGTTCGGCGTCACCGTCCTGGCCGGCCGGTCGGCGGTGAGGGTCACGGCGTCTCCTCTCCCACGGTCGATGCTCTGACCACCAGGCGGGGCGGAACGGTGATCACCTTGGGGTCCCGGTCGCCGTCGCCCAGCCGGTCCAGGAGCAGCTCCGCCGCCATCCGGCCGCGCTCGGCCGAGCCGAGGGAGATGCTGGTCAGGGCGGGCCAGGCGACGGCGGCCTGGTCGATGTCGTCCATGCCGACCACCGCCACGTCCTGCGGCACCCGCCTGCCCGCCCGGCGCAGGACGTCCAGGGCGCCGAGGGCGATCAGGTCGTTGGCGCACATGATCGCGTCCAGGTCGGGGACCCTGGACAGCAGCCGGCTCACGGCCCGCGCCCCCTCGGAGCGGGAGAAGTCCCCGATCTCCACCAGGTTCTCGTCGTAGGGCAGGCCGAGGTCGGCGAGGCCCTCGGCGTAGGCCGTGGAGCGGGCCGAGCCGGGGACGGTGTCCAGGGGGCCGTTGACGAACCCGATGCGGCGGCGTCCCAGGGAGTGGAGGTGGTCCAGCGCCAGCCGTACGCCGGTGCGCGAGTCGGTGCGGACGTTGTCCACCCGCGTGCTGTCGGGCACCGAGCCGATGATGACGACGGGGGCCCGGGCGGCCTCGACGGCCTTCAGGTGCGCCTCGCTCACCCGCAGCGGGATCATGATGAGCCCGTCCACGTAGCGCTCTCCGAGGCTGCGGAGCACGTCGATCTCCTCGGCCACGTCCGCGTCCGTGGAGTGCAGCACGAGGCGGTATCCCGCCGCCTTCAGCACCGGCTGGATCTCGCGGATCATCGTCAGGTAGACCGGGTTGCCGATGTCGGCCATCGCGAAGGCCACCTGGTTGGTCCGGCGCGACTTCAGCGACCGGGCCACCGAGTTGGGGACGTATCCCAGCTCGTCGGCGGCGCTGAGCACCCGGCGCACGGTGTCCTCGCGGGTCGGCAGCCCGTTGAGCACGCGGGAGACCGAGGCGATCGAGACACCCGCCCGCTCCGCGATCGTGGTGATCGTCGGCCCGTCGCTCACAGAGACCACACCTTTCTGTAAACGTTTACCGCGATCTTGGTGATTTACTGAAAACGTTTACGGGGTTAGGGACATGTAACTCGCCCGTAACTGGCAACGTCAAGTCACGATCGAGTAACAGCACGTTAAAGGGGCCGGCGGCGGGGCGCCCCGATCGGGCCGCGCCCGGAAGCCGCCCCGACGGGCGGGCGCGTCGCCCGCCGGACCGATGGGCTCAATCGTCGGATAAATGCCCTATATCGACAATGAATGTCGGTCGACCGCATTTCTGAACGCAATTAACGATGCGCACTTCCACGCCTTTTGTCGTTCCGTTTTTGTCATTCGATTAACTCTTTCCCGGTGGCACGGAAAAGAAGGCCGGGTACGCCTGGATCGGCAATTCCGTTTCCGGGCGGGCGGCGCTTCTCCCGCTTTCCGCCCTGGACCGACCGGATCCGTACGAGAACGCCCCGGGCGGAGAGGAGGCATCCGCCTCCGGGCCCGCCCACGCCGGTCCGCAGCTCGACCCCAGACATCCGATCCAGCTCCGCGTGAGTTCATCAGGAGGATCCGTGCGGCATTTTCGACGACGCGCACCACTGGCCGCCGTCGGCATCGTCACCGCTGCCTTCACCGGCGTCGCGGCCCAGGCCGGCACCGGCGCGTTCGCGGCCTCCGGTCCGCCCGAGCCGCCGGCCGCCGCCGCCCCTGCGGCCGGCGGAGCGGCGCCCCCCGCCACCCCGGCGGCGGCCACCGGGCGGACGGCCCCCACCGGGGACGACAAGCCCGGCAGGCAGGTCTGCGGGCCGCCCTACCTGGACGACGACCCGATCCTGGGTCCGAAGTACCTGCCGAAGGACGGGCCGCTCGGCAGGATCCTGCGTGACTACAGGCCGCTGAACGGGACCTCCCCGCAGGAGTTCGTCGACCGCTACTGGGACGAGGCCGCCGGCGGGTGGCGCTATCCGCCGGACTACGGCTTCGCCCACTCCGGCGGCTACTCCAACGGCAGGCCGCTGATCAGGACCGTGACGCTGCCGGTGGGCACGGCCCTCGACCGCTTCGGCGGCGAGAAGGGCTCCTTCGTCTCCCCGCTCGGCGCCTCCTACGTCGGGCGTGCCCTGCCCCCGAACAATCTCAACACCTTCCCGGCGGCTCCGAAATACATATGCAGCTACCACACCTACAAGGTGGTGAAGGAGTTCAAAGTGGACGGCGGTCCGGCCGCCGCGGCGTTCCAGCAGGAAGGCGAGGGACGGCAGTACCACCTGGTCAGCAAGCACATTCCCGAGGCGCCCCAGACCTCCGCGGAAGTGTCGGTGGAGTGGCTGGTCGCCAACGGATATCTGCAGCCGTCGAACTGAGCGGCCCCCGGCGTGAACGGCGCCGCCCTCCCACGGTCCGGCGGGCTGTGGAGGGGGCGGGCCGCCCCAGCGTGAGTCCCGGGAGTGAGTCCCGGGAGTGAAAGCCGGGATCAAGTCCCCGGCGCGAGTCCCCGGTGTGAGTCCCGTGCGGGCCGACCCCCCGGGGCTCACACCGGGGGGTCGGCCCGCACGCGCCCGTCCCCGCTCAGGTGCTCGACGAAGCGCGCGGTCGCCGCCGTGGGGACCGCCCTCGGATGCCAGGCCAGGCCGATCGGCCGCTGCTGGGCCGGGCCGAGCGGACGGTAGACGGGATCGTCGTGCTCCAGCACGGCCGGGCGGGGCAGGATGCCCACCCCGAGGCCGGCGCCGATCAGCCCCCGCACGGTGGCGATCTCCTCGCTCTCGAAGGCGATGACGGGTTCGAACCCGGCCTCGCGGCAGAGCCCGTCGATGACCCGGCGCAGGTCCGTGGTGCGGGCGAAGGCGATGAACGGCTCGTCCCGCACGTCCCCGAGCGCGAGCCCGGGCGTGCCGGCGAGCCGGTGGTCGGCGGCCAGCGCGATGCACAGCTGCTGCTCGCGCAGCCGGTGCCAGCGCGCGTCGGTCCCCTCCGGCGGCGGGGTGACCAGGGCGGCGTCGATGTCCCCGTGGTGCAGCCAGGTGAACAGCTCCCGGGCGAAACCCTGGTGCAGCTCGAACCTGATGCCCGGGGTGACGTTGCGGTAGTCGCGCAGCACCTCCGGGACGAGCCAGCGTCCCACGGAGTGCAGGAACCCCAGCCGGATCAGCCCGGTGTCGGGGTTGGCCAGGGCGTCGATGCGGCGGCGTGCCGCCTCCAGGTCGCCGACGGCCCGGCCCGCGTGGTCGCGGAACAGGGCGCCGAACCGGTTGACGGCGAGCCTGCGCCCGTGCCGGTGGAACAGCTCCACGCCGAGGTCGGCCTCCAGCCGCGCGAGCGAGCGCGACAGCGTCGACTGGTTGACTCCTTCGATCGCGGCCGTGTCCCGCATGTTCTCCGTCTCGCACAGCGAGAGGAACCAGCGCAGCGTCTGCAGGTCCATCCGGCGATGATGCGTTCTGTGCATCAATAGTGTCAATTACTGCATTTTGAGCATCACAGCCGGTGGAGCACCATCGGGTGATGACCTCGACCCTTCCTCACCCGGCCCCCCTCCCCGGAACCGCCCGGCCCCACGCCGGGCACCGGCCCGGTGAACCCGCCTACCGGCGGATCGTCTACGGGCTGGGACTCGGCGGGCTCGCGAACTTCATGGCGCTGTACTACGTCCAGCCGCTGCTGCCCGGCGTCGCCAGGCACTTCCAGGTGTCGGCGGCCGCGTCGACGGCGGTGCTGTCGCTGTCCACGGTCACCATGGCGGTCGCGCTGGTGTTCGTGGGGCCGATCTCGGACGCGGTCGGGCGCGTGGCGATCATGCGGATCTCCCTGGCCGGTACGGCGGTGCTGGGGATCGCCTCCGCCGCCGCGCCCACCTGGCACAGCCTGCTGGCCGTCAGGGGCCTCGAGGGCGTCGCGCTGGCCGGCCTGCCGGCGGTGGCCCTGGCCTACCTGCGCGAGGAGGTGCACCCCTCGGCGCACCTGCGCGCCAACGCCGCCTACATCACGGGCACGGCGCTGGGCGGGGCGGCCGGGCGGCTGCTCCCGGGGCCGCTCGACGCGCTGTGGGGCTGGCCGGGCGCCGCCCTGGTCACCGGCGGCCTCACCCTGGTCTGCGCGGCCGGCCTGTGGATCCTGGTGCCGCCGTCCCGGCGGTTCGCACGCTCCAGCCCCCGGCCGGGCAGCATCCTGCGCAACACCCGGCTGACCCTGCGGGATCCGGCCCTCGTCGCGCTCTGCCTGGTTGGGGCGGCCACCATGGGAGCGTTCGTCGGCCTGTACAACGCCATGGCCTTCCGCCTGGAGGCCGCCCCCTACCTGCTGGGCGGCGCGGCCGCCCTGGTGTTCCTGGCCTACCCGGTGGGCGTCTTCGCGCCGCTCGTCGCCGGGCGCGCCGCCGCCCGGGTCGGGCGCGGCTCCGGCGCGCTGATCGGCGTCGCGCTCCTGCTCGCCGGGGTGCTGCTGGCCGCCGCGCCCCAGCTGCCGCTGATCGTCACCGGCCTCGGCGTGCTCACCTTCGCGTTCCTGGGCACGCACTCGCTGGTCAGCGGCTGGGTGTCGGACCGGGCCCACCGGGTCGACGTCGGCGTCGGGCAGGCGTCCGGGCTGTATCTGCTGGCCTACTACCTGGGCAGCTCCGTGTTCGGCGCGATGGCGGCGCACCGGTGGCAGGTCGGGGGGTGGTCCGACGTGACCGTCGTCTCACTCGCCCTGACCGCCGGCGCCGGCGCCCTGCTGCTCCTGGCCCGCCGCTCCGACACAGCCGCCCGCAGGTCATGACCTCGCGGACCGGACCTCGCAGACCGTGACCTCGGGGACCGTGACCTCGGGGACCGTGACCTCGGGGACCGTGACCTCGCGGGCCTGGCACGCGCCGCCTCCGCGCCCCGCGCCGTCCGCGCGGCACCTGCCCGCCCCCGTCCCGCCGTCTCGGCCCCGCCCCGCCGTCCAGGCTCCGCCGTCCGCCCGACCCCGCCGTCTCGGCCCCGTCCAGGCCCCGCCGTCCGCCGGCCCCGCCGTACGGGCCTCAGGAGCGCAGGTAGGCGAGGACGGCCAGGACGCGGCGGTGCTGGTCGCCGTCCTCGGCGTACAGGCCGAGCTTGGCGAAGATGCTCCGGATGTGCTTCTCCACGGCGCCGTCGCTGACCACGAGCTGGCGGCCGATGGCCGGGTTGGACCTGCCCTCCGCCATCAGGCCGAGCACCTCCCGCTCCCGCGGGGTGAGCAGGGCCAGCGGATCGTCGCGGCGGCGCCGTACCATCAGCTGGGCCACCACCTGCGGGTCGAAGACCGTCCCGCCGGCCGCGACGGTGCGCAGGCCCCCCATGAAGTCGTCGACGTCCACGACCCGGTCCTTGAGCAGGTAGCCCACCGCGCCCCTGGCGTCGGCGAGCAGGTCGTCGGCATAGGAGACCTCCACATACTGCGACAGGATCAGCACCGGCGCGCCCGGCACCCGTCGGCGCGCCTCGACCGCCGCCCGCAGCCCCTCGTCGGTGAAGCTGGGCGGCATCCGGACGTCGACCACCGAGACGTCGGGCCGATGCTCGGCGACGGCCTCCACCAGGCTGTCGCCGTCCCCCACCGCCGCGACCACCTCGCAGCCGAACTCCTCGAGCAGCCGGATCAGGCCCTCTCTGATCAACACTGCGTCGTCGGCCACGACTACCCGCACGGCACCTCCGCCACGATCACCGTCGGCCCGCCCACCGGTGAGTCCACCGCGATCTCCCCGTCGACCGCCTTCAGGCGGTCGGCGAGGCCGGACAGGCCATGTCCCTTGGCGACGTGTGCGCCGCCGACCCCATCATCCCCGATCGTCAGCATGAGGACGCCGCCGGTCCTGCTCAGCGACACCGTGCAGACGGTGGCGTGGCTGTGCTTGGCGACGTTGGTCAGGCTCTCGGCGACCACGAAGTAGACGGTGTTCTCCACCGCCGCCGCGAAGCGGCCGGTGATCTGCACGTCCAGCTCGACGGGGACCGTGCAGCGGCTGGCCAGCGCGGCGAGCGCCGGGGCCAGGCCGCGGTCGGTCAGGATCGGCGGCGCGATGCCACGCGAGAGCGCGCGCAGCTCGTCCAGGGTGTCGCGGGTCGAGGTGATGGCCTGGCTGAGCATCTCCTCGACCATCTGCGGGTCGCGCTTGAGCTGGCGCTGGGCCCGCGACAGGTCCATCGCCAGGGAGACCAGGCGCTGCTGCGGCCCGTCGTGGATGTCGCGCTCCAGCCGCCGCAGCGCGTTGGCCTCGGCCGACACCGCGGCGGCCCGGCCCTCGGCCAGGTCGTCGATGCGCTCGTGCAGCTCGGCGACGCCGGTCAGCATGGCCCGGCCGAGCCCGGCCCGGATCAGCGCCCCGGCGCGCACGACCAGCGGCAGGGTGAGCGCGAACAGCACGCCGATGCAGGTGTTGACGAGGACGTCGATCCAGACCTTGTCGTCGAAACCGAGCAGGTAGGCCAGGCCGTGGTTGCCGGGGATCGCCGCGGTGATCCACCCGTAGATCGGGCTGGTCAGGCCCAGGATCGTCCCGGCCCACCAGGTCACCGTGAAGACGAACGTCAGGATGGAGATCGGGAAGGCCACGATCCCGTAGAGCAGGTCGAGCCACGACTGACCGCTGGTCAGGGGGTTCACCATGCGGCGCACCCAGCCGGCGGTCTCCGGCGCCGGCCGGTAGCGGGGCCGGGGCAGCGTGCGGCCGAGCACCTCGGGCAGCATCCGCCGTTCCACATCGGCCAGCCCCCGGGCCATCAGCAGCGTGGTCGCCAGGATCGGCAGGCCCACCCATACGATCGCCGTGCCGACCCCGGCGGCGAAACCGACCACCATCAGGACGAAGAAGACGACGGCGAGCGGGAAGCCGGCGATCAGGTAACGGCTGTCGGTGCCGATACGGCGCAGGAGGGATCTCATGCCGCCAACGCTATGAGCTCACGGGACCGGTTCTCGACCCTGCGTGCCGCCTTCCGGGGGTAGGGCTGGCCCTACCCCCGGTAAGGGTGCGGCCTTGACCGGAAGAGGGCCGCGGGCGTGACTGCGCCGGCCGGGGCGCGTGCGGGAGGGTCGGAACACCGCTCCCCGACGAATCGAGACCCCCATGACCGCCGTCCTGTCCCGCCCGGCAGCCCCCGCGACGCCCGCGCCACCGGGCCGTGACGTGTTCATCGACGCGCTGCGCCTGTTCGGCATGGCCCTGGTGGTGCTGCAGCACTGGAGCATGCCGGTGCTGTCCTTCGCCGGCGGGCGGATCTCCACCGGCAACGCGCTGGCGACCGGCGGCGCGTGGGTGATCACCTGGATCAGCCAGGTGATGCCGCTGGTCTTCTTCGCGGGCGGCGCGGCCAACGCGATCAGCTGGCGGGGGTCGGTACGGCGCGGCGGCGCGGCTCCCGCCTGGCTGGCGGCGCGGCTGCGCCGCCTGGTCTGGCCGGTGCTGCCGCTGGCGGCGGTGTGGGTGCCCCTGCCCCACCTGCTGACGGCCCTCGGCGTGCCCGAGCAGCCGGTGGTCACCGCCTCGCGCCTGGCCGGGCAGCTGCTGTGGTTCCTGGCCGTCTACCTGGCCGCGGTGGTGGTGACCCCGCCGATGCTCCGGCTCAACATGCGCTACGGCTGGCGGGTGCCCGCGGTGCTGACGGCGGGGGCCGTCGTGGTGGACGTCGCCCGCTTCACCAGCGGCCTGGAGGTCGTCGGCTTCCTCAACATCGCGCTGGTCTGGCTTGCGGTGCACCAGCTCGGCTTCCTGTACGCCGACGGCCGGCTGGGCCGCCCCTGGGCCATGGCCCTGGTCGGGTACGGCCTGGCCGCGGCGCTGGTGGCGGCCGGCCCCTACCCGGGCAGCATGATCGGGATGCCGGGCGCGGCCGTCTCCAACATGGCCCCGCCCACGATCGCGCTGCTGGCGGTGGCGATCGGCCAGATCGGGCTGGCGCTGGCGCTGCGCCGGTGGATCGTCGCCCTCGTGGGGTGGCCGGGGGTGTCGCGGCTGCTGGCCTGGGCCGCCCCCCGGATGATGACCGTCTACCTGTGGCACATGAGCGCCCTGGCGGCCGTCACCTCGGTGGTCGTGGTGGGGCTGGGCATCTCCACCCCGGAGCCGGGCAGCCAGGCATGGCTGTCGGGCTGGCCGCACTGGCTGCTGATGCTCGTGCTGGCCATGTTCCCGCTGATGCGCTGCTTCACCCGGTTCGAGACGCCGCCGCGGGCCGCGCCGTACGCCGGAGGCATGGCCCGGATCGTGGTGGCCCTGGCGCTGGCCGGGTCGGGCCTGCTCGTCCTCACGGCGATCGGTTTCGTCCCGGGGCGGGCGCCGGTGCTCGGCGCGGGGATGCTCCTGGCGGGGCTGGCGCTCACCTGGTCGCCCGCCCGGTCCCGGCCGGCGGCGCAGCCGTCCCCCAGTCCCCTTGATCATGGTTTGATGGGGTTTAGGTAGATATATTCGCGCCAGGTAATCTGTCCTGGGCACGATGCGATCACATCTGTCGCCCGAGCCGGTCCGACCACCACCAGTTCTTCGGCAGTATTGAACCGTGAGCCTTGTAGATCGCCTGCCAGAAGAGATCGACGCCGATCCAGATGCCATCTTCGACGCGTTCGTCGAGTGGAACTCCGAGCGAGGGCTCACTCTCTATCCTGCCCAGGAGGAGGCGCTGATCGAGGTCGTCTCCGGGAACAACCTGATCCTGGCCACCCCCACCGGGTCGGGCAAGAGCCTGGTCGCGGCCGGAGCCCACTTCACCGCGCTGACCCGGGACGTGCGCACCTTCTACACCGCGCCGATCAAGGCGCTGGTGTCGGAGAAGTTCTTCGACCTGTGCGCGCTGTTCGGCACCGAGAACGTCGGCATGATGACCGGTGACGCCAGCGTGAACCCCGGCGCGCCGATCATCTGCTGCACCGCCGAGATCCTCGCCAACGTCGCGCTGCGCGACGGCGCCCAGGCCGACATCGGCCAGGTCGTGATGGACGAGTTCCACTTCTACGCCGAGCCCGACCGGGGATGGGCCTGGCAGGTGCCGCTGCTGGAGCTGCCGAACGTGCAGTTCATCCTGATGTCGGCGACGTTGGGCGACGTGAGCCGGTTCGAGGAGGACCTGACCCGGCGCACCGGCAGGCCGACCGCCGTGGTCAAGAACGCCGAACGCCCCGTCCCGCTGGTCTACTCCTACCGCCTCACCCCCCTCCACGAGACCCTGGAGGAGATGCTCACCACCAACCAGGCGCCCGTCTACGTCGTCCACTTCACCCAGGCCGCGGCCATGGAGCGGGCCCAGGCGCTGATGAGCATCAACATGTCCACCAAGGCCGAGAAGGAGGCCATCGCCTCCCTCATCGGCAACTTCCGGTTCACCACCAGGTTCGGCCGGGCGCTGTCCCGCCTCGTACGGCACGGCATCGGCGTGCACCACGCCGGGATGCTCCCGAAATACCGCCGCCTGGTGGAGCGGCTGGCCCAGGCCGGCCTGCTGAAGGTCATCTGCGGCACCGACACGCTCGGCGTCGGCGTCAACGTGCCGATCAGGACCGTGCTGTTCACCGCGCTGTCGAAATACGACGGCAGCAAGGTCCGGCGGCTGCGCGCCCGCGAGTTCCACCAGATCGCCGGACGGGCCGGGCGGGCGGGCTTCGACACCATCGGCTACGTCGTCTGCCAGGCCCCCGACCACGTCGTCGAGAACGAGAAGGCGCTGGCCAAGATCGGCGACGACCCCAAGCGGCGGCGCGGTTACGCCCGCAAGAAGCCGCCGGAGGGCTTCGTCGGCTGGAGCGAGGAGACCTTCGAGAAGCTGCAGGGCGCCGAGCCCGAGCCGCTCAACTCCCGGTTCAAGGTCAGCAACGCGATGCTGCTCGCGGTGATCAACCGCCCCGGCGACTGCTACGCGGCGATGAAGCACCTGCTCACCGACAACCACGAGGACCGCAAGTGGCAGCGGCGGCACATCAGCCAGGCCATCGCGATCTACCGCTCGCTGCTGGCCGGCGGCGTGGTGGAGAAGCTCACCGAGCCCGACGAGCAGGGCCGGATGGCCCGCCTGACCGTCGACCTCCAGGAGGACTTCGCGCTCAACCAGGCGCTGTCCACCTTCGCGCTGGCCACCCTCGAACTGCTGGACATGGAGTCGCCGACCTACGCTCTCGACATGGTCTCGATCATCGAGTCCATCCTCGACGACCCCCGCCAGATCCTGTCCGCGCAGCTCAACAAGGCACGCGGCGAAGCCGTGGCGCAGATGAAGGCCGACGGCATCGAATACGAGGAGCGGATGGAGCTCCTCAACGAGATCACCTACCCGATGCCGCTGGCCGACCTGCTGCTGGGCGCCTACGAGACCTACCGCCGGGGTCACCCCTGGGTCGGCGACTACACCGTCAGTCCCAAGACCGTCGTCCGGGACATGTACGAACGGGCGATGACCTTCGCCGACTACGTCCAGTTCTACGAGCTGGCCCGGTCCGAGGGCACCGTCCTGCGCTACCTCGCCGACGCCTACCGCACCCTGTCGCGGACCATCCCCGAGCACCTCAAGACCGAAGACCTCATCGACCTCATCGAGTGGCTCGGCGAGCTGGTCCGACAGGTCGACTCCAGCCTCCTGGACGAGTGGGAGCAGCTGCAGAACCCGACCGGCGAGCTGGAGACGCCCTCCCTGGAGGAGAAGACCAAGCCGGTCACCGCCAACAGCCGCGCCTTCCGGGTGCTGGTCCGCAACGCGATGTTCCGCCTGGTCGAGCTCTCCTCCCTGGAGAAGGAGGAGGAGCTGGCCGAGCTGGCACCGGACGTGGACTGGGGCGCCGCCCTCGACGCCTACTACGACGACCACGAGGAGATCGGCACCGGCCCCGACGCCCGCGGGCCGGGACTGCTCCGCATCGAGGAGGAGAAGGAGTTCTGGAAGGTCCGCCAGGTCATCGCCGACCCGGCGGGCGACGGCGACTGGGGCATCGACGCCCAGGTGGATCTGGCCGCCTCCGACGAGGAGGGCCGCGCCGTGCTCCACGTCGTCGGCCTGAACCGCCTCTGACCCCGCCGGGGCCGGCCCGGACGCGCGATCATCCGCGGTCCGGGCCGGCCCCGCCCCCCCTGCCGCTACGAGGCGCAGGCGGCGATCTGGCAGATCTTGGCGAGCATCTGCCTGGTGTGCGCGAGCTGCTGGGTGTGGCTCCTGGCGGCCGGCTTGGCGGAGGCGGAGGCGAGGTAGACGGTGACCGCGTTGGCCCGGCGCGCGATCACGACGTCGTCCCCGGTGACGGGCCGGCCGTCCTCGTAGGCCCGGGCGCTGCTCTTCCACGCCTCGTCCCCGAGGGAGACCCTGGCCAGGCTCCGGTTGAAGGAGCCGTTCTTCCAGCCCTCCGACTGCCTGCACTTCTGCACGCCCGCCCGGAACTGCTGCAGGGCCGACCGCGCGGCCCGCTCCGAGCTGTAGAGGATCACCTGCTCGATGGTCTCGATCTCGCCCTCGACCTCGAAGTAGGCCGTCCGGGCCGCCGTCCGGCCGGCCTGGCCGACCTTGGGGTCCTTCCGCTGGGCGGCGGCCACCGCGCTGTGGGCGCAGGGGTCGGCGGCGAACCGCTCCCCGGCCTTGGCGCTGGCCCACCAGACGTTCTCGGCGTCGGCCGGCTCGTCCTTCTTGGCCTGGTCGGCGGCCACCTCCCTGTCGTGCAGCAGGAAGCCCTTGGGGACCGCGGGGGCGGCGGCCGAGGCGGGGGGCATCCCGGCGAGGGCCGTGCCGGCGACGAGCGTCGCGGCAAAAATGATCTTTCTGAGCATGCGCCCCATGATGCCAGGAAAGTCGGGACCGGCCGGTCCTGTCGCAGGAAGAGGCGGCCGGGCCCCGCGCCCTGGGCGTCCGCGGTGCGAGAAGCACCGGACAGGCCCGACAAAATAGAGGGCATGAACGACGACGCGATGCGGCAGGTGCTCGGCCTGCTCTATCAGGAGGACACGTTACGGGTGCTGGCGGCGCTGGTGCTGAGCGGTACGCCCGAGGGGGCCGGGCTTGAGCGGGACGCGACACGGCGGGCACTGGACCGGCTGGAGCGCGGCGGGCTGGCCGTACGGGACGACGACGGCCGGTGGCAGGCGCGGCGGGAGCGCTTCCGCGAGCTGCTGCACGCCACGGCCCGGCCCGCCGTCCCGGTCTCGCCGGAGGAGAAGGTGCTGCAGTCCTTCCTCGTCGAGGGGCGGCTGCGGGCGATCCCCACCAAGCGCGACAAGCAGCTGGTCGTGCTGAACTACATCGCCCAGGTCTTCGAGCCCGGGATCCGCTATCCGGAGAAGGAGGTCGACACCGCGCTGCGCGCCTTCCACGACGACTACGCGGCGCTCCGCCGTTATCTGGTCGACGACGGGCTGCTGAGCCGGGAGAACAACGTCTACTGGCGCAGCGGCGGCTCCGTCGACGCCTGAAGCCGGGTGACGAGCAGCCGGATGTGGTCGACCAGCTCGGGCGGCTCGTGGACGGTGAAGTCCAGGCCGAGCAGCCCGACGGAGAAGGCCAGCCACTCCAGCGAGTCACCGCCGGTGCGCAGCAGGCAGCTCCGCCCGTCCAGGTCCTCCAGGACCCAGCCGGGCCCGGAGAAGCGCTCGGCGACCACGGCCAGGGGCGCGTGCACGGTGACCACCGCCCGATACCGGCTGATGGGGGCGACCACGGACTCCTCGACGTAGCCGGGCGGCGGCTCGCGCGGGCCGGACCGGACGCCGGTGGCCAGCGGCGCGGCGAGCCGGTCCACCCGGAAGGTCCGCCAGTCCTCCCGCTCGACGTCCCATCCGACGAGATACCAGCGCCGCCCGGTGGAGGCCAGCCGGTACGGCTCGACCAGGCGGGCGCTCCGCGTGCCGTCGCGGCGGCGGTAGCCGAAGCGCAGCCGCTCGTGGTCCCGGCTCGCCTGCGCCAGCAGCGCCAGGGTGTCCGGGTCCACGGTCGGCCATCGGCCGCGCACCGTGACGGTCTGGGTCTGCAGGGTGTTGACCCGGCGGCGCAGCCGGGAGGGCAGGACCTGCTCCAGCTTGGCCAGGGCCCGCAGGGAGGTCTCCTCGATCCCGGTCACCGAGCCGGCGGCCGCCGTGCGCAGGCCCACCGCGATGGCCACGGCCTCCTCGTCGTCGAGCAGCAGCGGCGGCATCGCGGCCCCCGCCTCCAGCCGGTATCCCCCGGCCGGGCCGGTCGTCGCGTGGACCGGGTAGCCCAGCTCCCGGAGCCGGTCGATGTCGCGGCGGAGCGTGCGCGGGCTGACCTCCAGCCGCTCGGCGAGCTCGGGCCCCGGCCACTCCCGGTGCGCCTGGAGCAGCGACAGCAGCCGGAGCACCCGTGCCGTGGTGTCTGCCATGGCGTCCACGATGCCACCAATTGCGGCCGGAAACTGGCCTAAACCGAGGCTAGCGTCGGATTCATGAGCCACATCGAGATAACGGGCGCCCGTGAGAACAACCTCAAGAACATCTCACTGAAGATCCCGAAGAAACAGATCACGGTCTTCACCGGTGTCTCGGGGTCCGGCAAGTCGTCCATCGTGTTCGACACGATCGCCGCGGAGTCGCAGCGGCAGCTCAACGAGACCTTCACCACGTTCGTCCGCAACCGCCTGCCCAAGTACGGCCAGCCGGACGCCGACGGCGTCGAGAACCTCTCGGCCGCGGTCGTCATCGGGCAGCAGCGCATCGGCGGCAACTCCCGCTCCACCGTCGGCACGATCACCGACATCCACTCCCTGCTGCGGCTGCTCTACTCCCGGATCGGCACGCCGCCGGCCGGCTACTCCAACGCCTTCTCCTTCAACGACCCCGCCGGGATGTGCCCGGAGTGCGAGGGGGTCGGCAGGAAGATGACCCTGGACCTGGACCGGGCCCTGGACCGGTCGAAGTCGCTCAACGAGGGCGCGATGCTGCTGCCGAACTTCGGGGTCGGCACCTGGTTCTGGAAGACCTTCGCCCACTCGGGGCTGTTCGACAACGACAAGAAGCTGGCGGACTACACCGAGTCCGAGTGGGAGACGCTGCTGCGCGGCCAGGGGCCGGACGTCATGTTCGAGACGCAGGGCGGGACGGTCCCGCAGAAGTACGAGGGCCTGGTCGACAAGTTCGACCGGATCTACATCAGGAAGGACATCGACACCAAGGCCAACCGGGAGGCGCTGCTGGAGTTCGTCTCCACGCGGACCTGTCCGCTGTGCCGGGGGGCCAGGCTCAACCAGGCGGCGCTGGCCTGCCGGATCGACGGCCGTAACATCGCCGACCTGGCCGCGATGGAGGCCCGCCACCTGGTGGACGTGGTCGCCCGGATCGACCACCCGATCGCGGCGACGATGGTCGCGGCGGTCCTGGAGCGGCTGCGGCACCTGGTCTCCATCGGCCTGGGCTACCTCAGCCTGGACCGCGCGACGACCACCCTCTCCGGCGGGGAGTCACAGCGGATCAAGATGGTCCGCCACCTCGGCAGCAGCCTCACCGACATGACCTACATCTTCGACGAGCCGACCGTCGGCCTGCACCCGCGCGACGTGCGGCGCATGAACGGCCTGCTGCGCGAGCTGCGCGACAAGGGCAACACCGTGCTCGTGGTCGAGCACGACCGCGACGTCATCGAGATCGCCGACCACGTGGTCGACGTCGGGCCGCACGCGGGCGCGCACGGCGGCGAGATCGTCTACGAGGGCGGCGTCGCCGGCCTGCACCGGGCGGGCACCCTCACCGGGCGGCACATGCGCCACAACCGGCCGCTCAAGGCGGGCTTCCGTGAGCCGACCGGCACGCTGACCGTCACCGGCGCCACCGCGCACAACCTGAAGGACGTCACGGTCGGCTTCCCCACCGGGGTGCTCACCGTTGTCACGGGGGTGGCCGGGTCGGGCAAGAGCACACTCGTCAACGAGGTGTTCCTGGCCCGGCACCCGGACGCGGTCGTCATCGACCAGTCGGCGGTCAGCCGGTCGATCCGGTCGAACCCCGCCACCTACACCGGACTGATGGACGAGATCCGCAGGCTGTTCGCCAAGGCCGGCGGCGTCAGCCCGGCCCTGTTCAGCTTCAACTCCAAGGGCGCCTGCCCGCAGTGCCAGGGGCTGGGGATCATCTACACCGACCTGGCCTTCATGGACGCCGTCACCTCGACGTGCGAGGTCTGCCAGGGGCGGCGGTTCCGGGAGGAGGTGCTCCGGCACACCCTGCGCGGCAGGTCGATCTCCGACGTGCTGGAGATGACGGCGGGTGAGGCGGCGGAGTTCTTCACCGAGCCGAAGCCCGCCCGCGTCCTGCGGGCGGTCAACGAGGTGGGGCTGGGCTACCTCAAACTCGGCCAGCCCCTCAGCAGCCTGTCCGGCGGCGAGTGCCAGCGGATCAAGCTCGCCGGCGAGCTCCACAAGACCGGCAGCGTCTACGTGATGGACGAGCCGACCACGGGGCTGCACATGGCCGACGTCAGGCACCTGCTCACCATCATGGACAGCCTGGTGGACGCCGGTAACACGGTCATCGCCATCGAGCACAACCTCGACGTCGTCAAGCACGCCGACTGGATCGTCGACCTCGGCCCCGACGGCGGGGACCAGGGCGGCACCGTCGTGTTCGAGGGCACGCCCCGGCAGCTCCTGGAGGCGGCCGGCTCCTTCACCGCCGAGTATCTCCGCCGCGACCTGGGTCAGCCGTAGTACTTCCGGGCGCCGTCGTGGAGCGGGACCGGGTCGGTCTTCGGGGCGTTCTCGCGGGTGATGCCCCTGGCCGCGGGGTGGACCTTCGCCAGGTCCGCCTTGCGGTCGAAGATCAGCTTCGCGAGGTCGCCCGCGAGGGCGGGATCCATCTTCTCGTTCACCACCAGCAGGTTGGGCACCGCGATCGTGGGGACGTCGGCGGGGGTGGCGTAGACGTCCTTGGCGATCGTGCCCTCGGTGTAGACCTGGCCGTGCTCGCTCCGGACCTGGGCCAGCACCCCGTCCAGCGGGACGAAGGCGACCCCGCCCCGCAGCGAGGTCACCAGGTCGGTGATGCCCGGGGTGGGCAGCCCCCCGGACCAGACGAGGGCGTCGAGGTTGCCGTCCTTGATGCCCTGCACGCTCTCGGGCAGGCCCAGCGCCTGGCGGCTGACGTCCTTGTCCGGGTCGAGCCCGGCCGCCTTCAGCAGGCGCAGCGCGATGACCTCGGTGCCGGAGTTCGGCGACCCGGTGGAGACCCGCTTGCCCTTGAGGTCGGCGACGGACTTCACGCCCGACCCGGTGGTGGCCACCACCTGGGTGTAGTTGTCATACAGCCGGGCGACGGCGCGGATCGGCTGGGGCGCGGTGAAGGCGCCCTTGCCCGCGACGGCGTCGGCGGCGGAGTCGGCCAGGGTGAAGGCGAGGTCGGAGTCGCCCCTGACGACCCGCTGGATGTTCTCCACCGACGCGCCGGTCGCCTCGGCCGTCGCCTGGTAGCCGGGGATGTTCTTGCCGATCTGGTCGGCCAGGGCGCCGCCGAGGACGTAGTAGACGCCGGTGGTGTTGCCGGTGGCGATCGACAGCCGCTTGCCCGCGGAGCTCTGGCCCGCGCCCTGTCCGGCGGATCGGTCGCCGCCGCAGCCGGCGAGCAGCAGCGCCCCCGCCGCCAGCAGGACCGCCACGTGTCTGATGCTCATGATCGTGCCTCTCGTGTCCGCGTAACCAGATGCACCGCGATGGCCAGGGCCAGGACGCCCGCCCCGACGAGGACCGGGACGGGCGACAGGAACAGCAGCAGGACGGCGGCGGCGGCGCACAGCACCCGCTCGACCGCCCCCGCGGGAGCGAGCAGCCGGCCGCCGGTGGCGGCGGCGAGCGCCGCCACCGCGAGCGCCGAGACCGCCGTGGCCGCGAGGATCTCCCCCACCGGCCCCTGGGCGAGCAGCGCGGAGCCGGCGGGGGTCAGCACCAGGGCGAAGGGCACCAGGAACGCCGGCAGCGTGTATTTCCAGGTGGCCATCATGGTCCGGTAGGCGTTGCCGCCGGTGATGGCCGAGGCCGCGAAGGCCGACAGCGCCGTGGGCGGGCTGACCTCCGACAGCACCGCGTAGTAGAAGATGAACATGTACGCCTCGGCCTGGCTGACTCCCAGGTCGGTCAGCGCGGGCCCGATGATGACCGCCGCGATGACGAACGAGGCCGTCACGGGCACGGCGAGGCCCAGCAGCAGCACCGCCAGCGCGCACAGCAGCGCGGTGACGGGCAGGATCCCGCCCGAGGCCCCGACGATCAGCGAGCTCGCCTTCAGTCCCAGGCCGGTGAGGGTGACGACGGCGACGATCATTCCGGCGGCGGCGCAGGTGGCCGCGACCGGCAGCACCCCCGTCGTCCCCGCGGCCAGCGCCCGCACCGCCCGGCGGGGGGTGAGCCGGTGGGCGGGGTCGAGGAAGGACAGCGCGAAGGCCAGCAGCGTGGCGTAGACCACCGCCCGGAACGGCGACTGGCCCAGCGCCATCAGGATGACGATCACGAACAGCGAGCTGAAGTGGTAGCCGGACCGCCTGAGCAGCGGCCAGAACCTCGGCGCGTCCACCTCGACCGACCGCGTGCCGTACTTGCGGGCGTCGATCTCGATGGCCAGGAAGATGCCCAGGTAGTACAGGACCGTGGGGATCAGGGCGTAGACCAGCACGGTGAGGTATCCGACCCGCAGGTATTCGGCGATGATGAACGCCGCCGCGCCCAGCGTGGGGGGCGACAGGATCGCGCCGATGCCCGCCGCCGCCAGCACTCCCCCGCCCTGCTCACGGGGGTAGCCGGCCCGGCGCAGGATCGGCCAGGCGACGCTGCCCACGCTCACCGTCGTCGCGACGCCCGATCCGCTGACCGTGCCGAGGAGGAACCCGGCGAGGGTGACCGTACGGCCGGGCGCCGAACGCGAGCGGCGGAAGGCGGCCAGGGAGACGTCCACGAAGAACTTCCCGGCGCCGGAGTGGTCGAGGACCGCCCCGTAGACGGTGAACAGGATGATGTAGGTGGCCGCCACGTCGAGCGGCACGCCGTACACGCCGTCGGTGCCCATCACGAACGAGACCACGATCCGGCTGATGTCGTAGCCGCGGTGCCCGACGACCCAGTCGAAGGGCAGGTAGCCGCCGTAGTAGGCGTAAGCGACGAACACCAGGCAGACCGCGGGCAGGATCCAGCCGACGGTGCGCCGGCACGCCTCCAGCACCAGCAGGGAGATGACCACGCCGGCGGCCACGTCGAGGGCCGTCGGGTCGAACGCCCGCCGGATGAAGTCGTCGAAGACGGCCAGCGGGTAGAGGCACACCGCGAGCGACAGCCCGGCCAGCGCCCAGTCGGCGGCGCCCGGACGGTCGCCGCCCCGCCGCCCCGGCCTGTAGCAGACGAAGACCAGCGGCAGCACGACCGCCAGGAAGGTCATCCGGTACGGGAGCACGGGACCGGGGCGGAAGGCCCAGTAGAGCACGTAGAGGGAGAGCCCGAGGGCGACCAGGGTGACGGCCGCCGCCACCCGGCCCGACAGCCGCCGGGCGGGCCGCTCGGCGTCGAACTCCGCGATCAGATCATCGGGTGATGTGGTCTCCGTCAAACGCCGTCTCCACGTGTGAGCCGCCGGTCTCTGACGGGAAGTTACCCAGGAGGCTGACATCGTCCCGTCAGAAGGGGATCACATTCTGATCGCGATTGCGCGAGCCCGGCCCGCCCTCCGCCGGGCGCCTCAGCCGCCCGAGGTGTCGAGCTCGGCCTCGGCGCCGGGGACGGCGAGGTCGTAGGGGTCGTCCAGCCAGCCGGCGGGCAGGTGGACCCGGTCGCGCGGATGGGTCTTGCCGCGGGGCGCGTCGACGCCGTCGGGCCAGGGCTGGGCGGGATCGAGCTCGGCGAGCCCCTCCCGCAGGGAGGCCAGGTCGGCGGAGGTGGCCAGGCGGCGGCGGAGGTCGGCCCCGACGGTGAAGCCCTTGAGATACCAGCCGACGTGCTTGCGGAAGTCGGCCACGGCGTGCGGCTCGCTGCCGAAGCACTCCGTCAGCAGCGTGGCGTGCCGGTCCATGGTCGCGGCGACCTCCCCCAGCAACGGCCGGGCGCGCTCCGGGCTCCCCTCGCACGCGGCCGCCAGGTCCCTGAACAGCCATGGGCGCCCGAGGCAGCCCCGGCCCACGACGACGCCGTCGCATCCGGTCTCGTCCATCATCCGCAGCGCGTCGGCGGCGCTCCAGATGTCGCCGTTGCCGAGCACCGGGATCTCCGTCACCGCCTCCTTGAGGCGGGCGATGGCCTCCCAGTCGGCGGTGCCGCCGTAGTGCTGGACGGCCGTGCGGCCGTGCAGGGCGACCGCGGAGACGCCCTCCTCCACCGCGATCCGCCCCGCGTCGAGGTAGGTCAGGTGGTCGTCGTCGATGCCCTTGCGCATCTTCATGGTCACCGGCAGCGTCCCGGCGTTGCGCACCGCCTCGCGCAGGATGGCCCGGAGCAGGTTGCGCTTGTACGGCAGGGCGGAACCGCCGCCGCGCCGGGTCACCTTGGGCACCGGGCAGCCGAAGTTGAGGTCGACGTGGTCGGCCAGGTCCTCCTCGGCGATCATGCGGACGGCCCTGCCGACGGTCACCGGGTCGACCCCGTAGAGCTGGATGCTGCGGGGCTGCTCCGCCGGGTCGAACCGGATCATCTTCAGCGTCTTGGCGTTGCGCTCCACCAGCGCCCGCGTCGTGATCATCTCGCAGACGAACAGGCCGCCGCCCTGCTCGCGGCAGAGGGTCCGGAAGGGCGCGTTGGTGATCCCGGCCATGGGGGCGAGGACGACGGGCGGCCAGACCTCGAGCGATCCGAGTTTCAACGACTCCACCTGGTTGTTTCTACCGTACGGGGCGCGGCGGGACGAATCACCGCTGGGTAGGGTTGTCCTTGGCGTAGCCAGACGTGACACCGGAGGCCACGGATGCTTCTGCGACTGCGGATCACACTGCCCGACCAGCCGGGTTCCCTGGGCAGGATCACCCATGTCCTCGGCGCCGCCGGAGCCGACATCACCCAGCTCGTCGTGCTGGAGCGCGGCGAGGGCCGGGCGGTCGACGACATCACCGTCTACTGGCCCGACTCCGCTCCCCGGAAGCCGCTCGTCGAGAGCCTGCTGGACATCCCGGGGGTGAGCGTCGAGGGCGTGTGGGGCACGCGGGAGGCGCCGGGCACCTATCCGGAGCTGGAGATCCTCAAATACATCACCACGGCGGGAGACCGCGCGCTGGCCACGCTGCTCGACTCCATGCCGGTGCTGTTCAGCGCCGACTGGGCGGCGGCCGGGACGGAGGAGGACCCGCGCGCGGTCGTCCACTCCAGCTGGCGCGCCCCGGCCGAGATCCCCTTCCCCGCCGACACCCCGGGCCGGCCGACGGCCGTCACCCTCGACTCCGGCCTCCACGTGATCTCCGCGCCCCTCCCCCCGCTGGCCCTGACGCTCCTGCTGGCCCGCGCCGACGGCCCCGCCTTCCACCGCATCGAGGTGCACCGCCTCACCCGGATCCTGGAGATCTTCCTCACCCTGCCCGCGGTGGAACGCGGGGTCGCCCGCCGCCTCCGCCTCCCCGGCTGACCGACGGTTACGCAACCACTCGGAAAACCCGCTAGAGTTCTCTCGTTGCCGCAGGGAGAACACCCGGCGAAAACACGCGGAAGTGGCTCAGTGGTAGAGCATCACCTTGCCAAGGTGAGGGTCGCGGGTTCGAATCCCGTCTTCCGCTCGGAAGGGCTTTCAGGGCTCTCACTCCGGTGGAGTGGCCGAGAGGCGAGGCAACGGCCTGCAAAGCCGTGTACACGGGTTCAAATCCCGTCTCCACCTCTGGTTTCAGCGAGGACGATTAGCTCAGCGGGAGAGCGCTTCCCTGACACGGAAGAGGTCACAGGTTCAATCCCTGTATCGTCCACCACACAGTCCCCAGGTCAGTGACCTGGGGATTCTTTTTTCCATTTCTCGCCTTTCTCACCGCCGTTTCTCCCCCGCACTCCCGCGGCCGGGGCGCCCGCACGGCGTGAGCCGTGCGGGCGCCCCGTCACGCTGATCGGCGGGCCGGAGGCGGCGGATCCGCCGCCTCCGAGTCTCAGGCGAGCGGCACCAGGCCGGCGTAGCCGGGACTCCAGTGGTCCTCGACGCCGTCGGGCAGCAGCAGCACCCGGTCCGGCCGCAGCGCCTCGACCGCGCCCTCGTCGTGCGTGACCATCACCACCGCCCCCGGGTAGGCGCCCACCGCGGCGAGGACCTCACCGCGCGAGGCCGGGTCGAGGTTGTTGGTGGGCTCGTCGAGCAGGAGCACGTTGGCCCCGGAGCAGACCAGGGTCGCCAGCGCCAGGCGGGTCCGCTCACCGCCGGACAGCACCCCGGCAGGCTTGTCGGCGTCGTCGCCGGAGAACAGGAACGACCCGAGGATGGTCCGGGCCTCGCCGTCGGTCAGGTGCGGCGCGGCCGACGCCAGGTTCTGCCGGACCGTGCGGGCGCCGTCCAGCGTCTCGTGCTCCTGGGCGAAGTAGCCCAGCCGCAGCCCGTGCCCGGGCACGACCCGGCCCGCGTCGGGACGCTCATGCCCGGCGAGGGTCCGCAGCAGGGTGGTCTTGCCCGCGCCGTTGAGGCCGAGGACCACGATGCGGCTGCCCCGGTCGACGGCGAGGTCGACTCCGGTGAGCACCTTCAAGGGGCCGTACGACTTGGTGAGGCTGATCGCGGCCAGCGGGATCCGGCCGCACGGAGCCGGTTCGGGCAGCCGGATCCTGGCGACCTTGTCGGCGCGGCGGACGGGTTCCAGCTCGGCCAGCATGCGGTCGGCCCGGCGGGCCATGTTCTTGGCCGCGACGGCGGTCTTGACACGGGCCCGCATCTTGTCGGCCTGCGTCCGCAGCGCCTCGGCCTTGCGCTCGGCGCCGGCGCGCTCGCGGACGCGGCGCCGCTCGTCGGCCTCGCGCTGGGCGAGGTAGGCCTCCCATCCGGTGTTGTGGACGTCGATGGCCGCGCGGTGAGCGTCGAGGTGGAAGACCCGGTTGACGGTGGCCGCCAGCAGGTCGGTGTCGTGGCTGATCAGGACCAGGCCACCCTGGTGGGCGGTCAGGAAGACGCGCAGCCAGGCGACCGAGTCGGCGTCGAGATGGTTGGTGGGCTCGTCCAGCAGCAGGGTTCCGTGGTCGGCGAACAGGATGCGGGCCAGCTCGACACGGCGCCGCTGCCCGCCGGACAGGGTGCCCAGCGGCCGGGTCATGACCTGCTCGGGCAGGCCCAGCCCGGCGGCGACCCGCGCCGCCTCCGCCTCGGCGGCGTACCCGCCGCGGGCCAGGAACTCCGCCTCCGCGCGGGTGTAGGCGCGCATCGCCCGGTCCTGGGCCGCCCCGGCGGCCCCGGCCATCGCGGCCTCGGCGGCGCGCAGCGCGCGCACCGCGCGGTCCATGCCGCGGGCCGACAGGACGCGCTCGGTGGCGGTGGCGGCGGGATCGCCGGCCCGGGAGTCCTGCGGGAGGTAGCCGACCGGACCGGTACGGGTGACGGTGCCGGCCGCCGGCTGCGCCTGCCCGGCGAGGACGCTCAGCAGGGTGGTCTTGCCGGCGCCGTTACGGCCGACCAGGCCGACCCGGTGGCCCGGGGAGATGTGGAAGGAGATGTCGGACAGCAGCAGGCGGGCGCCGACGCGCACGTCGACACCACGGACAGTGATCATTTGATCGCACTCCGGATAGCTCAAGGACACAAGGGTGGCGTGGAAGCGGGTGTCCGAGCTAAGAGATCCGGGGTGTGGACATGCCGGGCAGCCTACCCGCCCCCCGCCACGGCGCGCACCGGCTTTTTCCGGCCGGTGCCCCGGGCTCGGCGTGCGGGTCCGCCACCGCCCTCCCGCCGGCGGCCTGTCACCGTGATCCGCAGGTCAGCGGCCGTCCCGCCCGCGTCCCACCCGGTTAATCCGGTTGCCCGGCAGGGCCCGGCCCGCCACCCTGGGCGTCATGAACGTGCCCTACCGGCAGATCCGTGCCACCTACACCGAGGAGTCGATCACCGTCTACCAGGCCTACGATCCGGTGATCGCCGGCCCCGCCGTCGCGGCCCAGCGGTTCGTCGCGCCGTTCAAACGGGAGCGGATGACCTGGATCAAACCGTCGTTCCGCTGGATGATGTACCGCTGCGGCTGGGCCACCAAGCCCGGCCAGACCCGCGTCCTGGCCGTCGACATCACCCGCGAGGGCTTCGAGTGGGCGCTGGCCCACTCCTGCCTCAGCCACCACGGGCCGGACGGCGACCGCGCCGGGTGGGCCGAGCGGCTGCGGCACAGCCCGGTCCGGATCCAGTGGGACCCCGAACGTGATCCGCACCACAACGCGCTGCCGCACCGGTCCATCCAGATCGGCCTGTCCGGCGAGGCCGTCGACCGCTATCTCGACGGGTGGACCCTGGCGATCACCGACATCACCGGCCGGGTCCGCGACCTCCACGCCGCCCTCCGGAGCGGCCGGGACGTGACCGGACTGCTCCCGGCCGAGCGCCCCTACCCGGTGCCGGCGGATCTCGCGCAGGTCATCGGCGCCACGGCCGGCGGCGACGCCGGCTGATCCCCCGGCCCACGCGCCCGCCGCGCCCGCCGGACCGGCCCGTCGAGACCTCCCGCCGGCCGGCGGATCCAGGTCAGCCGCCGGGGCCCACACCGTTGTCCGGCGCGCCGTCGCCGTTGGTCGGCAGGTCGCCGCGGTCCACCGGACCGGGCGGCGGCGAGGGCGTCCCGGGGCCCTCCCCGCTCACCGGCCGCGCCCCGGCCACGGCCGCCTTCAGCGCGGCCCGGTCCACCTCTCCGACGCGGCCGTTCAGCCGGACGTAGTGGTCACCGTTGAGCGCCGTGTATTCGTGACGGCCTCCTGCCGTGCGGTACCAGCCGACCTCGTCACGCTCGCACCGGACCGGCGCCGGCGGCTCGGCCCCGCTGAGGGGCGAGTCGGCGCACAGGGCGTCGCTGAACGTGCCGCGGTCGATCCGGAGCTCCACCTGCCGGCCCTCCGGCGAGACGTAGAAGGCCCCGAAGCCCTCCTCCCCGACCACGCCGACCGACTGCTCGGCCGGCTCGTATCCCGGCAGGTCGACCACGTAGATCAGGTCCGGGGCCACGCCCTGGGCCCGCGCCTGATCCAGCGCGGCCTGGCTGAGCGTGCCCTCGGAGCCGCAGCCGGACAGCAGGGCCACGGCCAGGAGCATCGGCGGGAGGCGACGTGTCACCCCATCACTCTGCTGCACGGCGGGGCCGGACGCGACCGGACCGGACGCGGCCCCGCGGCGGAGCCGGCGCCCCGCCCCCTCCCCGCGGGCCGTTCATCGGCACCGGACCGGCGCCTCATCCTCCCCTACCCCTTCCCCGCAGGCCGTTCAGCAGCCAGCGGCCGGCCACCGCGCACCCGAGCCCCAGCGGCACCGTGCCCGCGCCGAGCCCCACGTCGACGAGCAGGTCGAAGACCTCCTTGCGCCGGGCCGCGGTGCCGATCGCGGCGTCGATGAACCCGGGCGCCTGGGCGGCGCGGGCGAGCACGTCGGTGGTGCGCAGGTGCCGTCCGAGGGCCTTCCCCAGCGCGCGCCGGTAGGCGGGCAGCGGGTCGCCGGCGGCCTGGACGGCGGCGGCGCCGGCGAGCCGGCCGGACAGCAGGGCGTAGTAGATGCCCTCGCCGGTGAGCGGGTTGACGAGGCCGGCAGCGTCACCGGCGAGCATCACCCGCCCGGCTCCGGGCACCGGGCGGCCGGGCGACAGGGGCAGGTGGTGGGCGCGCAGGTCCCGGGCGGGCAGGTGGGGCAGCAGCGCGGCGAGCCGGCCGTGGAGCACCTCCCGGCCGGGCAGCCCGGTGGCGCGCAGCCGGGGCAGGAGCATCCCGAAGCCGACGTTGGCGGTGCCGTCGCCGATCGGGAACGACCACGCGTACGCGGGCCAGCCCTCCTTCTGCATGGCGATGAGCTGGACGTCGTCGTCGGCGGGCAGGTCGGCGTAGCCGCGGACGGCGATCGCGGTGTGCCTGTCGGGAGCGGGGGCGACACCGATGAGGCGGCGCACGGCCGAGTTGGCCCCGTCTGCGGCGACGACGGCGCGGGCGGTGACGGTGCCGTCGAGGACGACGTGGCCGGGGTGTACGGCGAGCGTGCGGACGCGGTGGCGGCGGACCTCGACGCCGCGGGCCCGGGCCGCGTCGACGAGCCGGGCGTCGAAGACCACGCGGGGGACGACGTGGTGGGGACGGGCGACGGTGGCGCAGACGTGCGCGCCTCCGGGTGAGATCACCGACAGACGCCGGGTCGGCCGGTAGTCGGCGATGAGGTCGGGGACGCCGAGCAGGGCGAGCTCGTCGCGGCCGTGGGCGGCGATGCCGTCGCCGCACGCCTTGTCACGGGGGAAGTCCGCCCTGTCGAGCAGGAGCACCCGCGCCTGCGGCCGGAGCTGCTTGGCGCGCAGCGCCGCCGCGGAGCCCGCGGGGCCGCCGCCGACGATCACCAGATCCCACACCTCGTCCACGCCGGTGAACTTTCCACCGCGGGCCCGGGTGAAACCGCCCGCCGGGGCCCATGCCGGGGCCCATGAGGTGTGGCCGCCGAGCGTGCCGTCCCTGGCGTGGCCGGAGGGGTTGGCCTCTTCGCTCTCTCGGCGCAGCACGGCACCCCGGTCACCGCCGACTTCGGCTACTTCGCCGTCAAGGCCGCGCAGGGGCAGCCGGTCGTCCCCTCCGGCCCCTTCACCCTGCGGGCCGACGGCGCCTGGCCGTACCTGTCCACCGGCGGCGACGGCGGCGTGCGCGCCTCGGCCACCCCGCCGGCGACCGGCCTCGCCGTCACCCCGGAGGACCGCGGCGACGGGCAGCTCGCGCTGAAGGACCCGGGCGGCGCGGGCTGCCTGCACGTCCACACCGACGGCTCGCTGCGCGTCGGCACCGCGGGCACCGGTCTGTTCCGGCTCACCGACGCGGGCGGCGGCAGGGTCCGCCCCGTCGAGCACCGCGGTCGCCCTCGTGGGGAGACCCGCGTAACCGTTCCGCCCGGCGACGCGCGAGGGCGCCGTCCCGCACAGCGGGCGGCGCCCCCCGCCGTGGGCGTCCGGACGCCGGGCCCGCCCTAGCAGCGGCCGGGGTCGACGGCGGAGATCTTCCAGTCCGCTCCGGGGAAGGGTGACATGAAGTGGGACAGCAGGTCGACGGCGTAGCCGGGCACCTGCCCTCCCTGGTCGAGCAGCGAGACCATCTGCGGGCCTGCGGCTCCGCGCAGGGTGATCGAGTCCCGTGCCCGCGCGGAGACGAGCCCCGGCCTGGTGCCGACCGTCACGCAGGCCAGCGGCAGATCGGCCGCCTTGATCGTCTGCCTGCCGCCGATGGGGCGCATCCGCTGGTCGTAGTGGCGGAACGCAAGTGACCTGACCGGTCCGAGCCGCACGTCCTGGTTGAAGACATCGGCCCCGACGCTCCTGCTGACCTTGACGTTCAGCTTCACGTCGGGACGCAGGTCGACCCCGTCCGCGCGCAGGTCGAGGCGGTCGTAGCCGCCCTCGAAGCCGGGCGTGAGATAGCCGAGCGCCTTCGGTGCCGCGATCCCGAACGGGATCCGGCCGGGACGGATCCTCAGCCACGACATCCGGTGCACGGTGAGCGACAGGTCCCCGATCCTGCTGCGCCCGAGCCCGAATTCGCCGCCCAGCCGGTATGCGAGGAATCCCCCGGTGCGTGGGACGTCCTTGCGGGCGGAGACCCGCTGGGCGGCGACCGGCGCCAGGGACAGGCCGGTGTGCACCTCCAGCAGCCTGGTCGGCGCCGGCCTGGACACGAGTTCGACGGACAGGTCGGGATTCACCTTGGCGGTGGTGTCGGCGGCCAGGTCCTCGACGGCGAAGGAGGTGTCGAGCAGCTCGCCCTCCCGCGGCCGGTAGACCCTCTCGATCAGCGCGCCCTCGACGGCGAAGAGCCCGTCGAGGGTGCCGGCGCCCGCCTTGTAGGTGAAGGCGGGCAGCTGGAGTCCGGTGTCCGCGGCGTCGGCGTCGATGCCGAACACGGCCGGCACGTCGGTGAACCGGAGCAGGCCGGTCCCGGGCCCGCGGTCGCCGCCCAGCGCGGTCACCTTCGCCTGCAGCCTCCGGACGGGGGTGGAGTTGTGGACCCGGATCCGCGTCCGCCTGCCGTACGCGCCGCTGACCGCGACGGCGGCGGGGACCGGGTCCAGGGCGACCTGGCCGCGCACGCGGCCGTATCCGCCTCCCGCGTCGGTCTCGGCCAGCACCTCCAGCGAACCGACCGTCGCGGCGGGCTCCAGCCTGTAGTTGGCGGTGACCACGCCGGTGTCGCGGCCTTCGTCGTCCTTGCCCCTGGCGATGCCGAACGGGCCGACGGACATGCGGGTGATCGACCGGGGCAGCCCGGTCAGGGTGGCGAGCGCCCTGACCGGCGCGGGGGCGAGGACGGTGCTGTCGAGGTACAGGCCGAGCCTGCCGGAGGCGGGCCGGTAGCCGGTGAAGGCGAACGTCTGCCTGGCGGGGTCCACCGTGACCTTGGACGGCAGGCCGGTGACGTCGACGGATCCCTTGAGGCCGAAGCAGCCGCGCTCCGCCGTGCAGAACGGGCCCTGGCCGGTGCCGCAGCCGTCGCAGCCGGCGTCGACCAGGGAGAGACCGCCGGGCACGTGCGGGACGGCCTTGATGGCGTCGAGGGCCGCGGCCTTGCCCAGCCAGACCTGGGCCCTCAGGTCCAGCCGCCGGCCGCCCGCGTCATAGGTGACGGGGCCGCCCGCCGCCGCGGAGACCGCGATGCCGCCCGGAACGGGCCCGAGGCGGCCGAGCACTCCGAACCGGAGATCCCCGGCCGGCCGGATGTCGGCGTCGAGGGCGACGGTCTGCCGCGCCGCCCGGACGTCGGCCTTGAACCCGCTGCCGGTGGGGGTGAACTCCGCGTGCTTGAGCCCGTCGATCCTGACGCTGGCGTCGAAGTCGCCGGTGGCCTCGACGTAGTGCGCGGCCAGGTGCGGCCCCGCGGGAGCCCGGGCGCCCGCGTGGTTGGTGACGGCGATCGCCGCCGAGCCGATCGGCCCGGACAGGCCGCGGAAGCGAGGGGTCCGCGCCGCCCATGAGGCGTCGAAGCGGGCGGGGACACCGGTCGCGCTCGCCGCCAGCCTGAAGGCGCGGCCCTGGACGCCGGCCCTGGCGACGGCGGTCACCGAGGCCACCGGGCGGTCGGCGGTCCAGTCCAGGCGGCTGTCCCGCGTGTCGACCACGGCGGTGACGTGCCCGCGCACGCCTTCCACGGCCGCCTGCACGTCCTCGCCGCCGGCCGGGCCGACCCGCGTCAGATAGCTCCTGGCGGCGTAGAGCCCGACCTTCTTGAGGTTCGACGTGGTCGCCACGTCGACGGCGGTCCGCTCGCCGAGCCGCCAGGACGCCCTGACGGTCGAGCGGAGGCCGTAGAGGCTGCCGTCGACCGTCGGGCCGGTCCTGGTGTGGGCGTAGGCGGCGCGCAGCCTGTCGATCACCCCGCTCGCCCCGTATTCGGCCCGGCCCGCGCCCGGATCAAGCTCCGCCCTGATCCTGGCGGGGGTGTTGGACAGCTCCAGCCGGACCAGATGGGTCCGGTCGATGCTGGCCGCGCCGAGGAACGGGCGGCCGCTCGGGCCGAGCTCCAACCGGATCCGCGGCACGCCGCCGTAGGTGACGTCGGCCCCGGCCACCTGGGACAGGCGGCCCGAGACACCGAGCCGGCCGCCGTCCTTGATCATGGTGACGTGGCCGCCCCGGGGGGTCGAGATCGCCCCCTCGTTGCGCTGGAGGATCACCTCGAGACCGCCGATCGCCGAGCTGGCCGTGTGCGTCACCCGGTGGGCGGCGAGGTCGTTGACAAGCCTGACCCGGGCCGGCAGGCCGGTGAGCGCGGCCTGGACGACGGTCCTGTCCGCCGCCCTGTCGAAGTAGAGCACGTCGGCGGCCTCCGCCCGGGGCGCCCCCGAGGTCACGGTCAGCGCCTGGGTGCCCGCCGCCGAGGCGTAGCGCGCGCGGAAGTCGGACGGCAGCCTCGTGATCGAGAGGCCGGCGGCCTTCGCCAGCAGCCCGTCACGGTAGACGTAGTCGTGGAACTGCGCTCTGCCGATCGGGGCGGGGCTGGTGAAGTGGACGTCGGCGACGCCTCCGGAGCGGGTCAGTTCCATGCTCAACCGGGTCCGCATCTCGTCGGCCAGCATCCGGGTGAACCTCCGCCGGTCGGTCACGACCAGCGCGTCGAGCTCGGCCGGCGCCGAGGACGTGACGCCCAGCCTGCTCCGCTCGCCGTCGGACCTGGCACGGGCGGTGAACCTCGCGGCCGCGGGGGCCTGTCTCAGGCTGATCAGCGTCTCGCCGTCGAGACCCGCCACCACCGCGGCCGAGGCTCCGGGGTCGGACCTCCGCACGTCCGCCCGCACGTCGACCACGCCTGCGGCCTGTGCGGCCAGGTCGACGGTGAAGACACCCCAGTCGAGCCCGGACAGCGAGGAACCGCGCCGGTATCCGTCGAAGCCGACCGACAGCCGCCTGACCTCGCCGTCCTTGCCGGGGATGTCGTACTGTGCCCACACCTGCGCCTTCAGCGGCCCGTCGTGGGTCTCGCTGCCGGGCAGCCTGGCGCTCGCCAGGCCGACCCCCACCGCGTCCGAGCCCTTCACCTTCTGCGGCACGAGGCTCGCGAGCACGTCGGCCGTGCCGTCGCCGGTCACATCGGCCTGCACCGGCGTGGCCGGCGGCTGCGGCGCCGAACAGGACGCCGGGCGGCCGGCGCTCTCCGCGCAGAGCCGGTAGGTGAGCAGCGGGACGCCCTTCGAGACGCCCGCGAGCTCCTTGATCCGGCCGAGCGCTCTCGCCGCCGGCCTGGAGACCTCCAGGATCGACGCCTGGTCGGCCGCGGGCAGCAGCTTCCGGACCGCAGGCGCCGTGCGCCCCGCCCCCTCCGCCGCCAACCGCCGCTCGGCGTCCGCGACGATCCCGTTGACCAGGGTGGGACCCGCCGGGGTGGTCACCGGGGGCGGTTCGGGGCCGACGGGCCGTTCCGGCACCGGCCGGGACGCCGGCGACGGCTCCAGCGGCACGCCGGCCGACCCGCTCGCCGGGACGGGGACCTCCGGCACAGGATCGATCCTCGGCCTGGACACCGCGGCGTGCCCACCGGCGTGCGCCGGCGCGGGGACCCCCACGAGCAGCGCGCCGGCCACGGAGACGGACAGACAGGTCAGAGCGTGCCGGTGACGCCGCGGCATGAGTGGCTTTCCCCCGGGGATCGGATCGCGTCGGCCGATAATCAAGAAAGCGCAAAGCCGACCACATCGGTGCACTACATGTCAAGGAATGATTTACCAGGACATGCGGCGGCGACCGCCCGGGCACCCCGCCCGGACACGCCCGTCACCTGCCCCGCCGGCACCTGCCGGCAGCAACGTCACCGGGGTGTGAGGAGCATCGGAAGGATGGTGCCGATCAGGTGGTGGTGGAGGGCCCCGGCGTCCCGTTCGGCCAGATACAGGGAGATGTAGCCTCCAGATTCAGCACATCGTTATCGCCGGTCGGCGCGAGCGAAAGCAGGAAATCATCAGGCCGAGAGCGTCCTGAGACATCAAGGCCATTCTTGGAGGTTACTTGAATGTAATGACCTTGCTGTTCCCAGTATTGCCTGACCTGCCTGGCCACTTCCCCGATTTGGTCCTTAGGAATATCACGTAGGTAGTAGGAGCGATTCACCACGACGCGGTCCTCGGAGCCACCGTCGGTGGGATCGAGGCAACTGTAGAGGTTGAGACTGGGGCGGTAGAGATCGAGACGGGGCTTCGGCGTGATCACCCCAGCTGTCTCTTTGATGAGCTGCTCGACACGGGCGAGCGCCTGTGCCTGAGTCATCGTGGGTCCGTCCACGCCTCTCCCTTCAGTACAGCCTGCGGCAACGGCGGCAAGCACAATGACCATCATGATGAAGCGCGACATCTATTCTCCAACCGGCATAGGCGAAGGCAACGGATGGGACGATGGGCTCCCGCTCGGCGCCGGTTGCGGCGATACGGAGGACAGAGCGGCAGGGAGCGGCCGAGTCGCCTCCGGTTTAGGAAATGGGTCCAAATTGACAAATTGGCCGTTGACCAGGCGTGCGATATTTTTGAGCGATACGGAGGCAGGGTCCCAGTAGCTTGAGTGAGCTTTGAAGGTGTACGCGGGATCTCCGGTATCTTCCACATGGAACTGCCGGGCGCCGAATTCAGCAGCGCTGGGGTCGATGCCGAGCGGGCCGCTCACTTCCGGGAGATAGGGCGCGTGGTCGTTGAGGGTCCCGGTGAGCTGGAGAGGGACGGAACCGACATCTCCCACCGGATCATTGGGCGCCTCCCCCACCCACACCGAGCCGACGCCCAGGTCCCCGGCTTTCACGGCGCCCACACCGGGGCTCCCCACGAAGATCACCTGATCGGCGAAGGCGCCCGGGCGCTGCTGGGCCGCCAGGCCGGTGACGGTCGATCCGTAGCTGTGCCCCAGCACGGTGAACCGGGCATCGGAGGCCGCCCGGTGCGCGGCGCGCAGGCCGTCGGCGAAGCCAGCCAGCATCGGAGCGCCCTCCTGGGCGGCGTTCATGTTGGCGACCGTCCTGGTCAGGCTCAGAGTCGCACCCCACTGCGGGGCCTCGTAGCCGAGCCAGGCAATGGAAGCGATCTTCTTGTCCGGCTGGAACTTGTGCGACTGGTCCCATATGACGGCCGCGCGGTTGGCGTCTCCGGCGAAACCTTCCAGCGTGGTGCCGGTGCCGGGGACGTAGGCGACCAGGTTGTCGGCCTCGTCGGGATCTCCGAACGAGATGGCGGTCTTGCCCGGACCGCCCAGCTCCAGTTGGAGCAGGAGCGCCGGAGGACGGCCGTTCTGCCCGCCGAGCGCCAGCCCCTTCTCCACCGCGGCGATCTGCCGCATCTTCAGTTCCAGTGCTTCGATCGCTTCCTCCGTGTCCGCCGATGATCCAAGCAGCCGCTCCAGCTCCGCGGTGACCCCGGTCGCCCGGCCGGTAAGGCCGCCGATCCTGCTCAGCTCCAGCCCTTTTATCAGTCTGTCCACCTCCGCCCAGCTTTTACGCAACCGCTCCAGCTCTGTGGAGGTCGCGGTCTTCTGGTCGGCCAGATGTCTCCGGTTCGCCTGGTCGCGGACTGTGGCCGGGAGGCCGTTCAGGCCGCCGACCAGGGCCGGGGAGACGGCGATCAAGCGATCCTGGGCGGCCGGGTCCAGTTGCCGCCACCATGCGTTGAGCCGGGCGGCCAGGGTCGCGTCCTTGCCGGCCCGTTGCAGGTCCAGCAGTGCCTTCAACGCCACGACATCCCCGCTGCCCGCGGCGGCCGTCAGCTGCCCGATCCCGACCGGATCAGGGGCGTGTCCACCGAACAGCCCGAAACCGGCCGTCGCCTGGGAGGCCGCGCCGAAATCGTGCTGCCGCCGGATCGTGACCAGCCGCCGCCGCAGGTCCCGCGCCTGCTCCTCCGCCCAGACCCCGGCGTCGGCGACCTGCCGTCCGGAGGGGGCGGGAAGGCAGAGCGCCGACAGTTCAGCGCTCAGCCGCCGGCCGGCCTCGGGCAACTCCTGCCCGGCCCGTTGCAGATCAGCGACCAGGCGGTCCATGGCGGCGACGTCAATCCCGGAGAAGGGGGCCGGCGTCGTGGCCATCACGCTGACCGACGTCGAGAACGACGGCACGTGTGCCTGACCGCCGAGCTGCCTGATCCGCTGCGCCATCAGCTCGGCCGCCGACTGGAAAGCCAGTTGCAGGGCCCCGCGCCGGTGCGCGAGCGCCTGGCTGAACATCGGGGCTCCCCCGCCGACCCACGCGTGCGCCACCATGCACCGCGCACACGGATCCAGTAATCCAGCATGGCCTTCCCCGAGCCGCGCGACCCGCGATAACGCCGCCTCTAATTCCGCCGTCGTATTCGCCGCCACAACGCGTCAGAATCTCACACGGATCATATAGCAGCAAGATCTAACGTTGAACTCGCGCCAATCCGGCATTACCGCCAGAGATTCGCCATGAATCGCGAGTTTTGTTTGGTAAACAAAAAAGAAGGCGGTATATGTGCGTCGATCAGCCACCGCCCCGGAATCCCGGACCATCCACCGAGAACATCGCCGGACCCCGCCCCATCCCCGGGCCGCAGCGGCAGGGCCCCACCCGCCCGAAGCCCAGGCAAGTGCCCCAAGAGGCACCCCACCCCTGCGCACAGAAGGGACGACACCGTTCAGAACTGGCGATAGGTCAGCGACTCAGAACTGGTGAGAGGTCAGCGACAACACGCTATTGCACAGGAAGGTTTCCTATTTAATACTGCGAGAAGCAGCTCCAGCCCTCCTGTTTTCCTTGGCCGATGCGGTGTAGGCACGCACCCAGCCGGCCCGGCTCCGCCTCAAGGTCGCTCATCCGTGCTGCCTTCGAGGTCACCGTCCGCATCAGACAGACCGTACGCACCCCCTGCTATCGAGGAGGTTCCCCATGCTCCGTCGCGCTCTCGTCCTGGCCGCCGGCGCGCTGCTGGCCGGCGCGCTCACAGCGGCTCCTGCACAGGCCACCCCAGTGAACGTCACGGCAGCGCCGAACAGCACCGTCGACATCGTCTACGGGCCGGTATCCGGGGCCGGCTACTGCATGACGCACATCGATCCGCGTACGGTCGTGGCTCTCTACAAGACCACGGGGTACGTCTGCATGCTGACCACAGGAGCGGTCATACCGGCGAACCCGCTCTCCGCGTGCGCCTACCACGAGCCGACGCGGGTGGTGGTCAGCGCCTTCCGCCATCCCACGGAGGCCCTGGTCTGCCGCTACGTCGCCTGACACGCGGCGCGGCACAGGGCCAGGCGCGACACAGGACCAAGGGTTCCTGGCCGAGTTCCGCGGGCTCGACCAACCGCTGGACCGGGGTGGCCGGCCTGCTCACGGCAGCCGGTGCCATCAGGTCGCCCTCATCGCCCGAACCAGCGGGTCGCGGCGGATCCGGACAGCTTGACGAGCACAATGACGGCCAGGACAAGGTTGAGCAGCGTGGGAATGCTCGGGCCGAGGACCGGCGCGAGCAGGCTGTAGCCGGACCCCAGGATCAGGATCGCCTCCGTCGCGATGCCCGCGATGCGCACCCACTGTCTCCGGGAGCCGAAGCCGGCCGCCAACGGGCTCATCAGCAGCACGGACGCGACGACGACGTAGAAGGGCCACGGCAGGACCCAGAGCCCGGGCATGCCGCTGAGGACAAGGGCGGCGAGAAAGGAGAGCAGTTCCAGCGTCGCGAGAGCCGCCTGTATCCACATGATCAGCCGGGCGGCCCTGACCTCACGGGGCATGCGACCGACCGTGTTCGGCTCTGACGGCGTGTGCGGAGCAGACACCTGGCCTCCGGGGGACGGGAAGGGAGTTCAATCCTCGCGGCGACCGTGCTCCCCTGTCGTCCCAATGGCCTTCAACGTCATCGCCGTGACTTCAAGCCGCCTTTTGAATCCGGGCCCGGGAAAGCAGCCGGCCGCCATGGATCGTCACCATGGCGGCCGGCCGCGTCGCTTCAGCCGCGGTCGAACTCGTCGGCCTTCACACCCTTGACGAAGGCGTCCCACTCGGCGGGGGTGAAGAACAGTTTGGGACCGTCGGGGTCCTTCGAATCGCGTACGGCGATCAGATCGGTGTGCCCGGCTTTGTGACCGGGGCTGTTGGTGACGTCTTTGAGCTCCGCGACCTCAACGCAGTCACCGCCGTTATCTCCGGAGAAACTCGACTTGAGCCACTCGGCGTTACTCAGGTCCATTTTTCCGCTACCGCCTTCTGGATGAGATCGATGGACATACTTATCGGCAACGCTTCGCTCCGAATGGCCTCGAAACGCTCCACGGCCACGGCGACGTCTTCTTGGTCACTTGTGGTGATACCTCGTACGGCCGTCTCCGCATACAGTACGTCGCTCCCTCCGTCCAGCGTGGCGATCGCGAACCCGCCCATCAAGCCCGAATGCATTCCGTGCGGGACCACCTGAACGCTCAGCCTGGGGTGAATCACCGAAACGAGGTGTTCCAGCTGCTTCCGCATCACTTTCGGGCCGCCGATCGGACGGTAGAGAACCGCCTCGTCGATCACACACCGGAAGGCCGGCGGGCGAGGATCCTCACGAGTAAGGATCGTCTGACGGTCCAGACGCCCCTCCACGGCCGCTTCGTTGCCGCGCAGCAGCACGCGGGCGTATTCCTCCGTCTGGAGCAGACCGGGAATCACCAGGGGCTGATACGTCCGAAGAGCGGTCGCCACCTGCTCCCTGTCCCGCCATTTGCCGAACCAGGAAGGGAAGACCTGCGCCCGCCTCCAGTCGAGGAGCCGGCGCAGGGCGCCGCCCGTATCGAGGGTCTCGTCACAGGTCTCCGCGAACTCCGGGCTGGCCGGAAGCTGGCCGGTCTCCACCCCGCTGATGAGTGACTCACTGAAGTGGATCCTCTGGGCGAGCTGCCCCTGGGTGAGGCCCGCCGCCTTCCGGTAGTGGCGCAGCTCCCTGCCCCATATCGCCTGAGGCGTGTAGAGGTTGGGCAAAATTCCCTCCTTGCCAGAATTCAACGACGGCGGCGTGAATTCCAGCGCCAAGCCCTGGTAACCGTTCCGCCACCAAGCGTAGTCACGCCTCGACACTCTGAGCGTATGAAATCCGCAGAAAAGCGAGATGGCGTGGAAGACCCTCTCCGAGGGGACGCGATGCCGGCCGAATATCGCCGCACGCCGGATCCCGCCCTTTCCGTGCTGGGCGAGAAGTGGATACGGCGGGCGGTGGAAAGCGTGGCGTCCGTCCGCCGATTCGTGCGCGACGTGGCCGCCGACTGGAACGCGGCCGAAGACGTCCCGGAAATCGCCGCGCTCCTGGTCTCGGAACTCGTCACCAATGCGATCGTGTACGGCGCGGCGGACGTTCCCGCCACGAGCGCCATCCGCGTCACGGTCGGCAGGGAGAAGGAGCTGATGACGGTGGAGGTCTACGATTCCTGCACGGCGATCCCCCGGATGCGGCGGGCGACCCACATGGAGACGTCCGGCAGAGGACTCGCCATCGTCAAGGACCTCTCCCACGACTGGGGCTGGACCCTCAACCCCCACGGCAAGTCCGTCTGGTTCCGGTTGACGGCATGGCCCTGAGCGCCAGGAGCGGTCGTCCACGGCTCCGGCGGGCGGAGCTCTCCGGCGTGGCCGAGCGCCCGTGGAGACCGCGCCGGCGATCCGGACCCTCAATGGATCGGCGCGGTCCTGCCGCCGTGGCCTGCCGCGCGGACGCCGGAGGGCGCGTGACGAGGCTCACCCGGCCCGCCCCTGCCGCGCGCGCCGCCGCGGGGGAAGGATCGTCGGTACCCAGGTCCAGCGGACCGCCGGTATCCGGACGAGGAGGACCCGATGTCCCGCGAGCGCGCCGCCGTCATGGTCGAGCATCAGGCACGGGGCTGCGCGGACCTCGGCTCCCCGCTCTACGCGTTCCTGCTGGAACGGGTCGCGGAGGACGTCCGCGCGGGAGGTCCCTGTATGGAGGCGCTCGCCGGGTACGAGGACGCCCCCGGGCCCGACGCCGTCGCGCTGCGACTGCTCGGCGGGGTGCACGCGCTGGCCCTCACCGGCCGCGCCCCCGAGCTGGCCGCCTGCTATCCCAGCACGGGCGGCGTCTTCGACCCGGAGCGGCCGGATGCCTGCTGGCACGCCTTCCGGGCCGCCGTCGCCTCCGCGATGGAGTGGGTCCGCGACTGGCTGACCCGGCCGCCGCAGACCAACGAGGTCGGCCGGGCCAATCTCCTGATCGCCGGCCTGCTGAAGGCCACGCACGCCGGCCCGCTGCCGGTCAGGCTGTTCGAGCTGGGCGCCAGCGCCGGGCTCAACCTGCGCGCCGACCACTTCCGCTACGCGTGCGAGGGGTTCGCCTGGGGCCCGGCCGACTCGCCGGTCTCGCTGCAGGACGCCTGGCTGGGCGCCCCGCCCGCGTGGCTGGCCGAGGCCGCCGCCGGGCGTCCGGCCCTGACCGTGGTCGAGCGGCGCGGCTGTGATCTGACGCCCGTCGATCCGCTGTCGCCCGGCGGGAAGCTGGCCCTGCGCGCCTATGTCTGGCCGGACCAGACCGCCCGCGCCGCGCGGCTGGACGGCGCCCTGCGGCTGGCCGCCCGGGTGCCGGCCGAGGTCGACGCCGTCGGCGCCGCCGACTTCCTCTCGGGTGTCCGGCTGGAGCCCGGCACGCTCACCGTCGTCTGGCACTCGATCATGCGCCAGTACGTCCCGGCCGCCGAATGGGCGCGGGTCGAGGGCGAGCTGGACCGGCTCGCGGCGGCCGGCACGGCGGAGGCGGCCTTCGCCCATGTCTCCTTCGAACCGCGCAGGGTCGGCGGGCGGCACCGCTTCCGGCTGGCCGTACGGCTCGGCACCGGGGCCGAGACGGTCCTGGCGGAGGCGCCCCCGCACGGCCTCCCGGCCCGCACCCTCACCTCCTGACGCCGACTGCCGCCGACCGGCTGCTGCCGACCGGCGACCAGCGACCAGCGACCAGCGACCGGACCCTGGCCGACTGACCAGGACATACGTGCAAGATTCACTAAACGTGCAGAGATTCTTCACAAAGGGTGTTCATTTCCGCCACGTAAGCTGTTCCGGTTTCAGGGTGACCTGATACGTGGGGGAAACCTGATACCCGGGGGGAAAAGTGAGCCCGTCACCAGCGGCTACCGCTCTGACATCGCGGGCGCTCCTGCCAGGGGGCTCCGCGCCGCGGGTCCGCACCCTGCTGGACGTGCTCGACCGGACGGCCCGGCGATATCCGCACGCCCCCGCCCTCGACGACGGGCGGACCCGCCTCGACTACACCGAGCTGCGGGCCGAGGCCGACCGGTTGGCCGCCGAGCTGAGGCAGGCCGGGGTCGGGCGCGGCGACCGCGTCGGGGTGCGGGTGCCCTCGGGCACCACCGGCCTGTACGTCGCGATCCTGGCCGTGCTGACCGCCGGCGCGGCCTACGTCCCTGTGGACGCCGACGACCCCGACGAGCGGGCCGAGCTGGTCTTCACCGAGGCCGGGGTGCGCGCCGTCATCGTCGACGGGGAGAAGATCATCGTTCCCGGCGGCCAGGGCGGGACGCCGGGAGCCGCCGGCCGGCCGGTACCGGACGACGACGCGTGGATCATCTTCACCTCCGGCTCCACCGGCAGGCCGAAGGGGGTCGCGGTGACCCACCGCAGCGCGGCGGCGTTCGTGGACGCCGAGGCGGGGCTGTTCCTGGCCCAGGAGCCGATCGGCCCCGGCGACCGGGTGCTGGCCGGGCTCTCGGTGGCCTTCGACGCCTCCTGCGAGGAGATGTGGCTGGCCTGGCGGCACGGCGCCTGCCTGGTCGCCGCGCCCCGGGCGCTGGTGCGCACCGGCATGGACCTGGGGCCGTGGCTGGTCGAGATGGGCATCACGGTCGTGTCGACGGTGCCGACGCTGGCGGCGCTCTGGCCGGTCGAGACGCTCGACGACGTGCGGCTGCTGATCTTCGGCGGCGAGGCGTGCCCGCCCGAGCTGGCCGAGCGGCTGGCCGTACCGGGGCGGGAGGTGTGGAACACCTACGGCCCGACCGAGGCGACGGTGGTCGCGTGCGCGGCGCCGCTGACCGGGGACGGGCCGGTGCGGATCGGGCTGCCGCTGGCCGGCTGGGACCTGGCCGTGGTGGACGCGGGCGGCGAGCCGGTCGCGATGGGCGAGACCGGCGAGCTGGTCATCGGCGGGGTCGGTCTGGCCCGCTACCTCGACCCGGTCAAGGACGCCGAGAAGTACGCCCCGCTCGGCTCGCTGGGCTGGGAGCGGGCCTACCGCAGCGGCGACCTCGTGCGGGCCGAGCCCGAGGGGCTGATCTTCGTCGGGCGGGCCGACGAGCAGATCAAGCTCGGCGGGCGCCGGATCGAGCTGGGCGAGGTGGACGCGGCCCTGCAGGCCCTGCCCGGGGTCGCCGGGGCGGCGGCCGCGGTGCGCACGACCGGCGGGGGGCACCAGCTCCTCGTCGGGTACGTCGTGCCCGGCGAGGGGTTCGACCCGGAGGAGGCCAAGGACCGGCTGCGGTACGCGCTGCCCGCCGCGTTGGTCCCGCGGATCGCCCTGGTGGACGGGCTGCCCACCCGCACGTCCGGGAAGATCGACAGGGACGCCCTGCCGTGGCCGCTGCCCGGCCGCGACGGGGCCGGGCGCCCCGGCGTCGACCCGTGGGTGGCCGGATGCTGGCAGGACGTCCTCGGCGACACCGAGGGCGACTTCTTCGCCGAGGGCGGCACCAGCCTCGCCGCGGCCCGGCTGGTGTCGGCGCTGCGGGCCCGGTATCCGGCGGTCACCGTCGGCGACGTCTACGAGCACCCGACGCTGCGCGGGCTCGCCGGCCACCTGGCCGCGCTGGACACGCCGGAGATCGTGACCACCGGCAGGGTCGTCACGCCGATGCCGCGCCGCGCGGCGATCGCGCAGGCGGTCCTCACCGTGCCGCTGCTCACCGCCGGCGCGCTGCGCTGGCTGGTGGGCCTGGCCGCTCTCAACAACGTGATCGGCCTGCCGGGGGCGCCCGCCGTCTCGTGGTGGTGGGTGCTGCTGGGCGCCGTGGTGTTCGTCTCCCCCGCCGGGCGGATCGCGCTGAGCGCGGGCGCGGCACGGCTGCTGCTGCGGGGGCTGGAGCCGGGCACCTACCCCCGGGGCGGCGCGACGCACCTGAGGCTGTGGACCGCCGAGCGGCTCGCCGAACGGCTCGGCGTGGCCGAGCTGTCCAGCGCCCCGTGGCTCACGCACTACGCCCGGGCGCTCGGCGCCCAGGTCGGCGCCGACGCCGATCTGCACTCGGCGCCGCCGATCACCGGGATGCTCAAGCTCGGCAGGAACGCCGCCGTCGAGCCCGAGGTCGACCTGAGCGGCTACTGGATCGACGGTGACCGGGTGCATGTCGGCGAGATCAAGATCGGCGCCTCCGCCACGGTCGGCGCCCGCGCCACCCTGTTCCCGGGCGCGTGGATAGGGAAGAACGCGCAGGTCGCGCCGGGGGCAGCGGTGGCCGGCGCGGTGCCGTCCGGGGAGCGCTGGGCGGGTGTGCCCGCCGTCAGGACGGGCAAGGCGCGCCCGCCGGCCGCCGACCGGCCACCGCGCTCACGGCGCTGGGCGGCCGTCTACGGGCTGTCCGCGCTGGCGCTCAGCCTCGTCCCGGCGATCGCCGCCGTCCCCGGCCTCGCCGTGCTCCTGCGCGGGGACACGACCTCCCTGCCCGGCCTCCTGTACGGCGTGCCGCTCGCCACCGTGACCTCGATGGCCGCCCTGGCCCTGGTGATCCTGGCGCTGGTGCGGCTGCTGGCGGTCGGCCTGCGCGCCGGCCACCACCCGGTGCACAGCCGCGGGGCCTGGCAGGCGTGGGCCACCGGGCACCTGATGTCGATGGCCCGGGTCTGGCTGTTCCCGCTGTACGCGAGCATGGTCACCCCCGTGTGGCTGCGCGCCCTGGGCATGCGGGTCGGCCGGGACGTGGAGCTGTCGACGGTGCTGGCGCTGCCGTCGATGACCTCCGTCGGGGACGGCGCGTTCCTCGCCGACGACACGATGGTCGCGCCGTACGAGCTGGACGGCGGGCGGTTCCGGGTGGACCACGTGCGGATCGGCAAGCGCGCCTTCCTCGGCAACTCCGGGATGACCGCGCCGGGCCGCAAGGTGCCCAAGGACGGCCTGGTCGCGGTGCTGTCGGCCGCGCCGAAGAAGGCTCGGGCGGGCTCGTCCTACCTGGGCATGCCGCCGGTGGAGCTGCGCCGCACGGCCGAGGAGGGCGACCGCAGCCGCACCTACGACCCGCCGCCGCGGCTGAAGGCGGCCCGCGCCGCCGTCGAGGTGTGCCGGGTCGTCCCCGCGATGTGCGCGGTCGCGCTCGCCGTGCTGGTGGCGGCCGCGCTGGAGTGGCTGGCCGGATCGTACGGCCTGGCCGCCGCGGTGCTGCTGAGCGGCGTGGTGCTGGCCGGGGCGGGGGTGCTGGCCGCGGCGGTCACCACCGTGGCCAAGTGGGCCCTGCTCGGCCGGATCTCGGCCGGCGACCGGCCGCTGTGGAGCTCGTTCGTGTGGCGCAACGAGCTGGCGGACAACTTCGTGGAGGTGCTGGCCGCCCCCTGGTTCGCCCAGCCGTGGCTGGGCACGGCGCCGCTGAACCTGTGGCTGCGCTCGCTCGGCGCGCGGATCGGCCGGGGGGTGTGGTGCGAGACCTACTGGCTGCCGGAGGTCGACCTGGTCACCCTGGGCACCGGGGTGTCGGTGAACCGGGGCTGCGTGCTGCAGACGCACCTGTTCCATGATCGGGTCATGAGCATCGATACTGTCGTCCTGCGGGACGGGTCGACGCTCGGCCCGCACGGGGTCGTCCTGCCCGCGGCGACGGTCGGGGAGAACACCACGGTCGGACCGGCGTCCCTGGTCATGCGGGGCGAGTCGGTGCCACCCGGCACGCGCTGGTTCGGCAATCCGATCGCGGCGTGGACCGGCGAGAGGTAGCGGGCCCGGCCCCACGAGACGTAGCAGAGGAAACGAGCGTGTTTGTGAGCACGACCCCCCGCCGGCCGTACTTCCCCGCGCACGGCGACGACGGCTACCGGGTGGAGCACTACGACCTGTCCCTCGACTACCGGGTCCCCGCCAACCGGCTCGACGGGATCGCCCGGCTGTCGGCGGTGGCGCCCGGGCCGCTCGACGGCCTCGCCCTCGACCTCGGCGCCTTCCGCGTGGGCGGGGTGCTGGTCAACGGCGAGGCGGTCCGTTTCACCCATCGCGGGGGCAGGCTCCATCTGGCGCCGGGGCGGCTGGCGGCCGGGCCGTTCACCGTCGAGGTCCGCTACTCCGGCAGCCCCCGGCCGGTGTCCAGCCACTGGGGCGGGCTGGGCTGGGAGCAGCTCACCGACGGCGTGATCGTGGCCAGCCAGCCGATCGGGGCCCCGTCGTGGTTCCCGTGCAACGACCGGCCGGACGACAAGGCCGGCTACCGGATCTCGGTGACCACCGCCTCGCCGTACACGGTGATCGCCAACGGGGAGCTGGTCTCCAGGCGGCAGGCGGCGTCGACGACCACGTGGGTGTACGAGCAGGCCGAGCCGATGGCCTCCTACCTGGCGAGCGTCCAGATCGGACGCTACCGGCAGGCCGACCTCGGACCGGGGACGCGGGTGGCCTTCCCCGCCAGGCTCGCCTCCCGGGTCCGGCACGACTTCGAGCGCCAGGACCGGATGATGGAGGTCTTCAGCGAGCGGTTCGGCCCCTACCCGTTCGGCTCCTACACCGCGGTGGTGGTCGACGACGAGCTGGAGATCCCGGTCGAGGCGCAGGGCATGTCGATCTTCGGGGTGAACCACGTGGACGGCCGGCGCGGACAGGAGCGGCTGGTCGCCCACGAGCTGGCGCACCAGTGGTTCGGCAACAGCCTGACCGCGGCCGGCTGGTGCGACATCTGGCTGCACGAGGGGTTCGCCGCCTACGCGGAGTGGATCTGGTCGGAGGTCTCCGGCGGCGCGACCGCCGATGACCTGGCGGTCCGCTGGCACCGCAGGCTCGCCGCCCTCCCCCAGGACTTCGTCCTCGCCGACCCGGGTGCCCCGCGCCTGTTCGACGACCGCGTCTACAAGCGTGGCGCGCTCACCCTGCACGCGCTCCGGCGCGCCATGGGCGACGCGCCGTTCTTCGCGCTGCTGCGCGAGTGGACGGCCGGCCACCGCCACGGTTCCGTCACCACCGGCCAGTTCACCGACCTGGTCGCGCGCCGCACGGCCGGCCCGCTGGAGGGGCTGCTGTCCGGCTGGCTGTACGGCTCCCGCCTCCCCGCACTGCCCTGACCCGCCTTTCATCGGAGCTTTCACCGATTGTCGGCGCGAGACGGACCCGACATCCGGATATTTTCTGAAATAGATCGGATCACTGCTATAACGGGCTACGACCATTGGAGGCACGGCATGCGCGTCGCGTTGCACACCCGGATCAGGCCGGGCAAGGAGTCGGAGTACGAGCGGGCGCACCGGGAGGTGCCCCCCGAACTGGTGGAGGCGATCAAGAAGGGCGGCGCGCGCGAGTGGACGATCTGGCGCAGCGGCCTGGAGCTCTTCCACGTGATCGACTGTGACGACTACGAGGCGCTGCTCGCGTCGCTGGCCGGCCTGCCGGTGAACATCGCCTGGCAGGCCCGGATGGACGAGCTGCTGGAGGTCGCGCACGACTACTCCGCCGACGGCGGCGGCAAGGGCCTCCCGGCGGTCTGGCGGCTCACCTGAGCCGTCGGCCGGCCGGCCCGGCGCTCCCGGCCGGTGTCACCGCGCCCCGGCCGGGCCGCTGCCGTCCCGTGCCGGCCGTACGGTGCCGCCGTGTCCCCGGCCGCGCGGTGTGCTCGTCATCGTGAGCGGATGTCCCCGGCGTGCGGTGCGCTCGTTATCGTGAGCGAGTGTCCCCCGCTCTCCAGACCCGCCTGTCCCCCGCTCTCCGCAGCCGTCTGCCGGCCGCGCTCGCGGCCGTCGCGACCGTCGCCGCGGGGCTCACGGTCCGCGCGGTCACCGGCGGCTGGTTCGCCAAATACGCCGGTGACGCCCTCTACACCGTGCTCGTCCACACGCTGATCGTGCTGGTGCTCCCCCGGGTCCCGCCGGTCCGCGCCGCGATCGGCGCCCTGGCGTTCAGCTGGGCGGTCGAGTTCGCCCAGCTCACTCCCGTCCCGGCCGCCCTCTCGGAGGCCAGCGTGCTGGCCAGGCTGGTGCTCGGCAGCACGTTCGGCGCCGCCGACCTGGCCGCCTACGCCGTCGGGGCCGCTCTCGCGGCGGCGGCGCACGCCCTCCTC
Organism: Streptosporangium brasiliense; assembly: GCF_030811595.1. Classification (NCBI taxonomy): domain Bacteria; kingdom Bacillati; phylum Actinomycetota; class Actinomycetes; order Streptosporangiales; family Streptosporangiaceae; genus Streptosporangium; species Streptosporangium brasiliense. The sequence goes on along the minus strand of NZ_JAUSRB010000002.1, from coordinate 5,091,650 downwards.
CGCCCGGATCCGTCACGCCGGGCCGGTGCCCGGCCGGCCGTATCATTTCGAGACCATGCCTGAAGGACACACCATTCACCGCCTGGCCGCGCAGCATCGGCAGGTGTTCGGCGGCGGGGCCGTGCGCGCCGAGAGCCCGCAGGGCAGGTTCGCCGCCGGGGCCCGCCAGATCGACGGGCGGGTGCTCCAGGAGACGGACGCGCACGGCAAGCACCTGCTGCTCGGCTTCGACGACGACCGCTGGCTCCACGTGCACCTGGGCATCTACGGCAGATACCCCTTCGGCCCGGCTCCGGCGCCTCCGCCGACGGGTGCGGTACGGCTGCGCCTGAGCAACGCCGAGGAGTACGCCGACCTGCGCGGGCCCAACGTCTGCGAGCTGCTGGACCCCGCGGCCAAGAGGGCGTTGCACGACCGGCTCGGGCCCGACCCGCTGCGCGCCGACGCCGACCCGGAGGCGGCCTGGCGGCGGATCAGTCGTAGCCGCACCTCCATCGGCGTCCTGCTGATGGACCAGTCGGTGGTCGCGGGCGTGGGCAACATCTACCGCGCCGAGGCGCTGTTCCGGCAGGGTGTCGACCCGTCCCGGGCCGGCCGCGACCTCACCCGCGGGCAGTGGACGGCCATCTGGGCGGACCTGGTGGCGCTGATGGCCGACGGCGTGCGGGTGGGGCGGATCGACACGGTCAGGCCCGAGCACACGCCCGAGGCGATGGGGCGTCCGCCCCGGGTCGACGACCACGGCGGTGAGGTCTACGTCTACCGGCGCACGGGCATGCCGTGCCTGCTGTGCGGGACCGAGGTCCGCACCGAGGTGCTCGCCGGCCGCAATCTCTTCTGGTGCCCGGGCTGCCAGCCGGTGTGATCACAGCAGGCGTGCGGCCGCCTCGACCGAGGCTCGGCCCGCGGGGACCAGCGGGAGCCGGACCGACGCGGTGGGGATCAGGCCCCGGGAGTGCAGCACTCCCTTGATCACCGTTGGGTTGGGCTCGGCGAACAGGCTCGCCGACATGACCGAGAGCCGGTGGCCCAGCGCGCGGGCGTGGGCGACGTCGCCGGAGCGCCAGGCCTCCACCAGCTCGACGAACCGGCCGGTGTGCAGGTGGGCCGAGGCGAGGATGCCGCCGGAGGCGCCCAGCGCGAGCAGCGCGGAGAAGAAGGGGTCGTCCCCGGCGAGCACCGCGAAGCCCTCCGGCAGGTCGGCCAGCAGGGTGACGGTGTCCTGGTCGACGCCGCCGACCGCGTGCTTGACCCCGGCCACCATGGGCAGCTCTCCCAGTCGGCGCAGGGTGGCCGCGCCCACCGACTGCCCCGTCCGGTAGGGGATGTTGTAGACGATCAACGGCACCGGGCTCTGCTCGGCCAGCACGCCGAAGTGGGCGAGCACCCCGGCCTCGGACGGGCGGACGAAGGACGGCACCGTGACCAGCGCGGCGTCCGCCTGGTCCTTGAGCGCGCGCAGGGCCTCGACGGAGGAGCGGGTGTCACTGGACCCGGCACCGACGACCAGCGCCGTCCCCCGCTCCCGGCACACCTTCGCGCAGACCTCGACGACCGCCCGCCGTTCCTCCTCGGCGAGCATGGCGACCTCGGCGGTGGTGCCGAGCGCGACCAGCCCGGCCGCCCCCTCGTCGAGCACAGCGCGCGCCAGGCCCTCCAGCGCCTCCACGGCGACCTCGCCGTCCTCGCCGAACGGGGTGATCAGGGGAACGTAAACACCGCTGAATGTCATGCTCCAAGCCTTGCCGCCACCGACCGTGCAGGTCCAGTTCCCGTTTCTTCCGAAACCGTTAAGCTGAACTGATGCTCGATGTGCGACGCCTCCGGCTGCTCCGCGAACTGTCCTACCGGGGCACGATCGCCGCGGTCGCCGAGGCCATGACGTTCACCCCCTCGGCCGTCTCCCAGCAGCTCGCGGCGCTGGAGCGGGAGGCCGGGGTGGCGCTGCTGGAGCGGACCGGCCGCCGGGTGACGCTCACCCCCGCGGGGGTCGCGCTGGTCGGGCACGCCGAGGCCGTGCTCGAACGGCTGGAGCAGGCCTCGGCGGAGCTGGCGGCGGCGCACACGGGCCTGGTCGGGGCCATCAGGGTCGGCGCCTTCCCCACCGCCACCCGCACGATCCTGCCCGCCGCCCTGGCCGCTCTGGCCCGTGACCATCCCGGGCTGGAGCCGATGGTGGACGAGATCGACCCCGCCGAGGTGGCCCCCCGGCTCCGGACGGGCGACCTGGACGTCGCCCTCGTCCACGAGTACGACTTCGTCCCCGCCCTCCCCGACCTCGCCCTGGACACCGAGCCGCTGCTGGAGGAGCCCATGTATCTCGCATCCGGTGACGGCGGCGACTCCCCGTTGCCGCCCGGCGACCCCGGCGACTGCCTGGTCCGGCGGCGCGACGCGTCCTGGATCGTCGCCAAGCCCGGCACGCTCTGCCACGCGATGACGGTGCGGGCCTGCCAGGCCGCCGGGTTCGCCCCCAGGATCCGCCACCACATCGACGACTTCGCCACCGTGCTGGCGATGGTCGCGGTCGGCCAGGGCGTCGCGCTGGTGCCGGAGCTGGGGGCGGCCGACCCGCCCGGCGGCGTCCGGCTCACCGAGCTGCCGATGCGCCGCCGCACCCAGGTCGCCTTCCGCCGGGGGGCCGCCTCCCACCCGGCCGTCGCCGCCTTCACCGCCGCGCTGCGCTCCTCGCTGCCCGGCGGCCGTCATCCGCGGCCCACCGGCCGGGCGACGGCCGGGTAGCCGCAGGTGGAGCCTCCGCCGCCCGGCCGGGGAGGGGAGGCCGTCACGTCACCCACGTCACATCAGCGTGCGCGCGGTCCAGAGCTCGGGGAAGATCTCCCGCCGCATGCTCCGCTCCAGCCAGCTCAGGCCGCTCGACCCGCCGGAGCCCGGCTTGGCCCCCATCGACCGGCGCACCGCCATGAGGTGCCGGTAACGCCAGTCGGAGAACTGCTCGGCCAGGTCGGTCAGCGCGTCGGCCAGCGGCGCGAGCGGCCCGCCGTACACCTCGACCCAGACCGCCTCGACCTCGGAGCGGGGCTCGTAATCGGCGGCGTGGTCGCGCTCCAGCACCGCCCGCGGGATCGCGTGGCCCTGCCGGGCGAGGAAGGCGAGCACCGAGTCGTACAGGCTCGGCCGGGCCAGCGCCTCGACGAGCTCCCGGTGCGCCTCGGGGTTGCGGCGGTGCGGGCGGATGAGCGCCTCGGACTTGTTGCCGAGCAGGAACTCCACGTGCCGGTAGAGCGCCGACTGGAAGCCCGACGCCTCGCCGAGCGCGTCGCGGAACTGGTTGAACTGCGCGGGAGTGAGCCAGCTGAGCGAGGCCCACGCGGCGTTGAGCGCCTCGAAGTGGCGGACCGTACGCTTGATCGTCACGGTCGCCGCGGCGGCGTCGTCATCGTCGAGCTGGCGCTGGGCCAGCTGCCACTCCGAGCGGAGCAGGCCGAAGTAGAGCTCCATCACCTGGGTGGTGACCAGGAAGGCGAGCTCCTCGGGGGCGTCGGTGACGGTGCGCTGGAGCCGGTGGAGGGTGGCGGTGCCGACGTAGTCGTCGTACGGCGTGGCCGCGTCGAACCCGAGCGTGGGCAGTCCATCGTTGGCCGCGGCCCGTTCCTGCCGGTCTCGCTCGCTGAGCTGCCTGGTGCTGGTCATCGGTTACTCCTTGAGGTTGTTCACCTCCATGGTCGTCCGTATTGATAAGTCCGGAAATAATACGGACAAGGCGTTTATCGGCTCCAGCCTTCGGAACGGAAGGCGTTGGGCCGATCCGGTTATGGGATGACGGAGCGTGACATGGACGCTATGGACTGGGCACTGCTGGCCGAGCTGCAGGGTGACGCGCGGCTGTCCTACAGCGAGCTGTCTCGGCGGGTCCACATGTCGGCCCCGGCGGTGGCCGAGCGGGTGCGGCGGCTGGAGGAGACCGGAGTGATCACCGGCTACCACGCGCGGGTCGACCCGGCGCTGGCCGGGCGCGGGGTGGCGGCGCTGATCAGGATGTCGTGTTACGGGCCGCGCTGCGTGCTCCGCGACGAACAGGCGCTGGCCTGGCCGGAGATCCTGGAGGTCCACCGGGTGACCGGCGACACCTGCTGCCTGCTGCGGGTGGCCGCCTCCTCGATGACGGCCTTCGAGGAGCTGATCGACCGGCTCGCGCCGTACGGTCACCCGTCGAGCATGATGGTGCTCTCCAGCCCGGTCCCCTGGCGCCCGCTCTCCCCCGCCTAGCGATCCTCGGCACCGCCCTACTTGATCAGGGTGTTCGCGACGACGATGCACAGGCCCAGCAGCATGTCGACGCATCCCACCCGGCACGCGTTCGCCCAGGAGCCGCCTGCGGACCGGGAGGCCCACGCCCCCCAGCCGAAGAGCGTGAGCGCGTTGAACACCAGGATGACGTCGACCGCGGTGTACTCGTGCCACCAGCCCGCGTAGGCCGCCAGCAGCGCGCCGACGGTAGGCAGGGCGGCCATGACCAGCGGCCACTCCTTCAGCACCGACCGGACGGCGTAGACGGGGACCGCCTCGTCGGCGGCGGTGTGGCGGGCGATGGCGTGCGCGTAGCCGTGGGCGGCGGCCGCCGCGAGCGCCGAGATCAGCACCCACAGCGCGTCGTATCCGGGGTCGGGAGGGGTGGTGACCCGGTCCAGGGCGGCTGCCACGCTGCTGGCCAGGACCGTGCCGTAGACGCCGCCGAACAGCAGCCGCTCCGGCGGCCGGTAGCGGCGGATCAGGCGTAGGACGGCCCGCAGGTCGCGGGGGCCGGGACGGTCGCGGCTGTCAGGCATGCTCTCGCTCGCCGATGGGGACTGGGCACCACCAGACCTATCAGCTCCCCGGCCCTGGCGGGCGCACCCTCGCCGCCCGGACCAGCGGATTCATCCGCTGCCCGGACCGCCGGCGGGCTCCCGCGCGGCACCGGGGCGCCGGCTCACCCCGTGGCCCGGCTCTGCTCCCGGCCCGGTGCCGCGGCGCCCGCTCCGGCCGGCCGCACGCCCACCGACCCCAGGCCCAGCATGGCGATCTCGACGCCTCTGCGAGCCGCCGCCCATGTCCGGGCCGGCGGGTCGCCCCGGTCCAGGCCGACCATGATGGCGAGCTTCATCGCCCCGATGAGCGCGCCGACGGCGGCGGCGGCCTCGACGAGGTCGATGTCCTCGGGGTAGACCCGGTGGAGCGCCTCGGCCATCTGGAGCTGGGTGTCGAACAGCAGTCGCAGCGCGCGCGCCTGGAGCGCCGGGACCGACATGATCAGGCGGACGCGGAGGGGGTCGAGCTCCATGACCGCGTCGCGCTCCGCCATGCGCATGCCCATCTCGGCCACGCGGAGCAGGATCTCGACCACGCTCTCCTCGGCCCGCCGTTGCGCGATCATCTCGATGATCGCGTCGACCCGCGCCTGGCCGTCGAAGAAGAGCACGTCCTCCTTGCTGGCGAAGTAACTGAAGAACGTCCGCGTCGAGATGTCGGCCGCCGCGGCGATCTCGGCGACGGTGGTCTCCTCGTAGCCCTTCTCCTCGAACAGGCGCAGGGCCGCCTCGATCAGCGCGCGGCGGGTGCGCAGCTTCTTGCGTTCCCGCAACCCCAGACCATCCACCATGCACGTACTTTACTGCATCCGGAGTTTTTCTTCACCCATTGCAAATTTACATCTGATGTTGTTTGGTGGGGGATGGAAGAACAGTCGTCTACCTGCGAGGAGCTGCGCCATGACCGAGGCCCCATCCCGCCCGGTGACCTTTCCCCTCGTCCGCGAACACCCCTTCGACCCGCCCGGGGAGGCGCTGCGCTGGCAGCAGCAGGGCGCGCTCCACCGGATGACCTTCGCCGACGGGCATCTGGGCTGGCTGGTGACCGGCAACGCCGCCGCGCGGGCCGTGCTCGCCGACAACCGCTTCAGCAACCGCACCGAGCTCAACCATCCGCCGGTCGCCCACCCGCTGTTCCAGGAGGAGGACCGGCGGACGCTGCCGGGATTCTTCCTGCGGATGGACGCGCCCGAGCACACCCGCTACCGGCGGCTGCTGACCGGGCAGTTCACGGTGCGGCGGATGCGGCAGCTCGAACCCAGGATCGAGAAGATCACCTCCGACTGCCTGGACGCCATGGAGGGGAGCGCCCAGCCGGTCGACCTGGTGCAGTCCTTCGCCCTGCCGATCCCGTCCCTGGTGATCTGCGAGCTGCTCGGCGTGCCGTACGCCGACCGCGAGCAGTTCCAGCGGGATTCGGCGGCGCTGCTGAACCTCGACTCCTCGGCCGAGCAGATGGCCGCGGCGCTGGCCGACCTCATGGCCTACCTGCACGGGCTGGTGCTCCGCAAGCGGGCCGAACCGGCCGACGACCTGCTCGGCTCCCTCGCCGCGGGCGGGGAGCTCAACGACGAGGAGCTCACCGGCGTCGCGGTGCTCCTGCTCGTCGCCGGCCACGAGACGACCGCGAACATGCTCGCGCTCGGCACCTTCGCGCTGCTGCGCAACCCGGACCAGCTCGCCCTGGTCCGCGACGACCCGGCGGTGGCCGAGAGCGCCGTCGAGGAGCTCCTGCGCTATCTCACGATCATCCACATGGGCCCGGTCCGGACCGCGCTGGAGGACGTCGAGCTCGACGGCCGATTGATCAAGGCCGGGGAGTCGGTGGCGTTCTCGCTGCCGGCGGCCAACCGCGATCCCGAGCGGTTCGACGATCCCGGTACCCTCGACGTCACCCGGCCTCCGACGGGTCATCTCACCTTCGGCCACGGCATACACCAGTGTCTGGGCCAGCAACTCGCCCGGGTCGAGATGCGCATCGCCTATCCGGCGCTGCTGCGCCGCTTCCCGGGCCTGCGCCTGGCGGTGCCTCCGGAGGAGGTGCCCATGCGTTCCAATATGACCATCTACGGCGTGCACCGGCTCCCGGTCACCTGGTAGGAGAACGGATCATGAAGATCAACGCGGACACCGACCGCTGCGTCGGAGCCGGTATGTGCGCTCTCACCGTGCCGGAGGTCTTCGACCAGAGCGAGGAGGAGGGCACCGTGGTCCTGCTGCAGGCCGACCCGCCCGCCTCCATGGACGCGGCGGTCCGCCGCGCCGTGCACCTGTGCCCGTCGGGAGCCCTATCCCTGGCCTGACGGCGCGGGATCGGTGGCCTGCGCGGCGCGCGGGCCGTCCCCGGGCCCGCGGAGCGGGTCCGGGGACGTGCGGTCGGCGATCACTCCGGCCGTCGCGCGCCAGATCGGGGAGGCGGGATCGATGACGTCGAAGTGGTCACCCGACATTTCGAGGTAGGTCACCTCGTCACCCGAGGCCTGGGCGGCCCGCGCGTAGCGCCTGCCCAGGTCGACCAGGTCGAGGTCGTCGCCGCCGCCCTGCACGATGAGCTGGGGCACGCCCAGGGGGAGCCGCTCCATCGGGCTGGAACGCCGGTAGACCTCGGGCGCCTCGGCCGCGGACCCGCCGAGCGCCGCGGCGACCGCGCCGGAGCTGAGCTGCCTGCGGTCGCCCTCCACCAGGTCGAGCACTCCGGCCAGGGAGACGGCCAGTGTGATCCGGGGGTCGTCGGCGGCGGCGCGGAGGGCGAGCTGCCCGCCCGCCGAGTGGCCGATCGCCACGACCGGCCCCGGCGTGCTCCCGGCCGCGAGGGCGATCGCCCGGGCGACGTCCTCGGTGGTCGCGGCCCAGCCGTGCAGATCGGGACGGCGGTATTCGAGGTTCCAGGCGGCGAACCCCCGCTCGGCCAGGTCGACGCAGAGCGCGTCCATCAGGTCCGCGCCCCAGATCGAGCGCCAGTAGCCGCCGTGCAGCAGCACCGCGACGGGCGGAGCTGCGCCGTCCCCGTGCGGCGGCCGCACCTCCGCCCACTGGTCGGGGTGGTCGCCGTAGGCGATCCGCCGCGCCGGCCACCGCAGCCGGTGCACGGCATGCCTGATCGCCCACGTCAGCCCCCAGATCCCCCGTCCGTGCAGGTGGGCGCCCGCCGGGTCGCGGGCAGGAGGGCCGGGGGCGACGGATCTCTCCAGGTCCAGCCAGACCGCGCGGGGGTGCCCGGAGACCAGGCTCCGGGCCTCGGGTCCGGGGCCGGGGAGGACGACGAGGGCGCCGGGGAACTCCAGCGCCGCCCGCAGAGCGGGCAGGTCGGAGGCCGGGGAGACCTTCCCGTTGACACCGAGGGCGGCGAACTCGCGGTCGGCCACCTCCGTGAGGAGCCGGAGGTCGGCGACCAGGCCCGGGCCGGTGGTCACGAGCACGTTGGGGACCGGAGGGATCATTCACTTATTCTGCTCCATCCCTCACCGGATCCCTCACCGGCCATGACGGCGGCCGTGAGCACACGCCGGGGACCGTCCCCCGCCCGCCTCCGACCCGTCCCCGCCCTCGGTCCCGCCCGCCGTTCCGCCTGGCGGCACCACCCGCCGTTCCGCCTGACGGCACCACCCGCCCCCTGACCGGGAGTAAAGCGACATTTGCCGTCTTTGGCATAGTTGTCGGACAGAACGATCTCTAGCCCTGGGACTCCTGAGGCGTTAGCGTCTGCGCATGCGTCACGTTCAGATCTCCGGTAAGAGACTCGGGCTGAGAGAAGTCACGGCCGAGGACGTGGACGCGCTGCACGCCGTCTACGGCGACCCCACCGCCACCGAGCATCTGCCGTTCGACCCGCGCACCCACGAGGAGGTCGAGGAGATAGTCGCCCAGGCGCTGGAGGCGGCGCAGGCCGAGCCCCGGCGACTGTACGTGCTCGCGGTGATCGATCTGGACGGCGACGAGGCCATCGGCGTCGCCCGGCTGCACATCGAGGCCGACCACCCGCACAGCGCGGAGATCGGCCTCGGCCTCCGTCCCGACCACTGGGGCCGGGGCATGGGCACCGACCTGATCCGGCTGATGCTGATGTTCGGCTTCCGGCACCTGCGCCTGCACCGCATCTGGGGAGCCCGCTCCCCCGCCAACACCGCCGCCCAGCTCGCGATGCTGGTCGCCGGGATGGTCGAGGAGGGCAGGATCAGGCACCACGTGCGGGCCCGCGGCGCCTGGCGCGACTCCATCGTCCACTCGGCCCTGGAGGACGAGTGGGAAGGCCACCGGGACGTCTGACCCGGCAGGTTCCCCGGCACCCATCGGGACGGCGCCCCGGCCGGGAAGGTCATCCCCGGTGCCCGCCGAACGTCCACACCCAGACCGTCATGGCGACGACACCGCCGAACAGCGCCATGCCCAGCGGGACGTGCAGCGCGGTGCCGCCGGCGCCGCCGAGCGCGGACTGGGCGAAGCCGGCCAGCAGCAGGACCAGGCTGGCGAGCGCGGGCCGGCCCGGTCCCCGGCCCGGCCGCCAGAGCAGGACGGCGACCACGAGCTGGGCCAGGCCCAGCAGGTGCACGGCCGCCGCGCCGGCGCCGTGCGCCCCGGCGGCGCCGCCGCTCAGCAGCTGTCCGGCGGTCACCGCCTGGACCAGGACCGCCACCCCGTACAGCGCGCTGACGGCCCGCAGCACGACGACTGTGCGGTCCGCCTGAACGACCTCGGACACCACCGGAGCCACCTCTTCCTCGGGAACGATCTCGCCCCAGGGTCCCGTGCTCCCCCGGCCGTGGCATCCGACGCTCGTCGCAGACCCGGCTACTCCGCTCGGCGTACCCGCCCCTCGGGCGCGTACCCGGATGCCCGGCCCGTGCCCCAGCGGCCGGGGGACAGCCCGGCGGAGGGCGGTCCCGGACACCGCTCCGCCGCCCTGCGCGACGGGAATCCCCGCCTGCGGGGATGTCGTGACGGAATTGCGGCCATTTTTCACTACAAAGTGAGCAAAATGGGCCTAGAGTCCGCGCATGTGAGTGAGAGTTCCATCCTCCCAGTGCGCGGACGCGCCGTCCGGCCCTCCGGCCGGCACCGCAGGCCCGTGCCCTCCCAGCTCCCGCCCGAGGCACCCGCGCTGGTGCTGGCCGCCCTCGGTGACGCGACAGGCGCCGTCGCCGAGCTAGCGGCCCTGATACGGGGGGACAACCCGCAGATCGAGGTCCGCCTGGCCGGTCTCGGCGAGGACGGCAAAGCGCTGACCGCCGAGCTGGAGGCGGCCGCCCGCGAGCGCCCGGGGGACGGCGTCGCCGCCATCGTGGTGCCGATCCTGACCGGCCCGCACCCGGTCGCCGACCGGCTGATCGCCACCGCCGTCGAGACGAGCGGGGCGTCGGTGACGGTCACCGACCACCTCGGCCCGCACCCGCTGCTCGCCGAGGCCCTGCACATCCGGCTCGCGGAGAAGGACCTGGCCAGAGCCGACCGGATGCGGCTGCTCAACGTCTCCAGCCCGGTCGACGCGGTCATCCTCGTCACGGTCGGCGGCGAGAACGCGGCCTCGGCCGCGCAGCCGACGGCGGTGCTGCTGGCCTCCCGCCTGACGCTCCCCGTGGTGGTCGCCTCCCTGGACAGCGCGCCGAGCGTCGCCGAGGCGGCCGAGCGGATGCGCCAGATCGGCGCCCAGCGCATCGCCCTGTCCCCGTGCGCCGTCGGCCCGGAGATCGATCCCGGCCTGGTCGCGGGGGCGGCGGCGGAGATCGGGGCCGAGTGCGCCGATCTCCTCGGCGCGCACGACCTCATCGCCGACCTCGCCGCCCGTGCCTACGGGAGCGTCCTGGCCGAGGACTGACGTGGGGCTCCCTCTGGCGGGTGGCGGGGATCCGCGCCCCTCAGAGGGACCGGCCCGGGGCCCGGCGGCCGGGCCCGCCGCACGCCGTGCCCGGAGCACGGTGGACCGCGCTCCGGGCAGGACCCGTGCGCCGCCGGGCCTCAGCCCTCCAGCCAGACGTAGCCCGCGAAACGGCCGGTCCGGTGGTCCCTTCGGTGGGAGAACAGGTCGGGGGTCTCGATGGTGCAGCGGGTGTCGTGGGTGACCTCGCCGACGCCCGCCTTGGCGAGCTGCGAGGTGATCGCGGCGCGCAGGTCGAGGGCGGGGGTGTCCTGGCGGGTGATCGACCACGCCTCGGGGATGACCGCCGCGACCTCCGCGCGCAGCTCGGCGGGGACCTCGTAGCAGCTTCCGCAGGCCATCGGACCGATCAGGGCGGTCATCCCCGCCGGGTCGGCGCCGCGCCCGGCCATCGCCGCGACCAGCGCCGGGACCACTCCGAGGACGGTGCCGACCCGGCCGGAGTGCGCCGCCCCGACCAGACCGGCCCGCGGGTCGGCCAGCAGGACGGGGGCGCAGTCGGCGCAGAGCGCGGCCAGGCCGAGACCGGGCACGTCGGTGAAGACCCCGTCCAGCGGCGGCGGGTCGTCGCCGAACGGCTCACTCACGTATCGGACGTCGGCGCTGTGGACCTGCCGCATGAACACGACCCGCTCCAGGCCGAACTCGGCCGCGGTCCTGGCCCGGTTCGCGGCGACCGCCCCGGGGTCGTCGCCGCACAGGCCCCCGAGGTTGCGGCTGCCGTACGGCTCGGCGCTGACGCCGCCGTGGCGATCGGTGATCCTCATCTGAAAGCTCACGGCCCGACCCTACCCGCCCCAGGAACCGTCTTCTCGGGACGTACGTTGCATGAGTACGCAGATCCCCGAGAGATTGCGAGCGACATGGCACAGGTCGTGTACGACCGGAAGGAACAGCTCCAGCAGATCGAGAGCGGGCTGATGCCCGGTGAGCAGATCATCGCCGTCTACGACGCCATCGGCGCGGGGACCGGCTTCCTGGGCCTCACCGACAAGCGTGTGATCGTGCAGGACAAGTCCTTCGTGGGCAAGAAGATCGCCATCACGAGCATCCCCTACGGGAAGGTCTCAGCGGTCAGCGTGGTGAGCAACAAGTCCATCGCGGGCTCGTTCTTCTCCTCCGGTGCCATCGCCATCCACGTGGGCACCCACACCTACGAGGTGGAGTTCCGGGGCGACAACAAGGCCCACCACGTGCACAACGTGATCCTCCACTTCATCTCGTAGGCCCGGGCGGCCCCGTCCCGTGGGCCCGGACGGCGGCCCTCGCCGCCGCACGGTCAGGGCCGGGCGACCGACCGGTAGAGGTCCATGGTCCGCTCGGCGATCCGCGGCCAGGAGAAGTGCTCCACGGCACGGACCCGCCCGGCCCTGCCCATCTCCGCGGCCAGCGCCGGATCGGCCAGCAGCCGGTTGACCCGCCCGGCCAGGTCCGCGGCGAACCGCTCGGGGTCATCGGGGGTGCCGTCGGCCGCGGACTGGTCGATCGGGACCAGCAGGCCGGTCGAGCCGTCGGCGACGACCTCGGGGATGCCCCCGGTGGCGGTGGCCACGACGGCCGTCTCGCAGGCCATGGCCTCCAGGTTCACGATGCCCATCGGCTCGTAGATCGACGGGCAGACGAACACGGTCGCGTGGGTGAGGATCTGGATCACCTCGGGCCGCGGGAGCATCTCCGAGATCCAGACGACGCCGGCCCGGTCCAGCCCCTGGACGAGCGCGGTGACCTCGGCGGCGATCTCGGGGGTGTCGGGCGCGCCCGCGCAGAGCACCAGCTGGGCGTCGGGGTGGAAGTCCCGGGCCGCGTGGAGCAGGTGGACCAGGCCCTTCTGCCGGGTGATCCGCCCCACGAACACGACGTAGGGCCGGCCGGGGTCGATGCCGTGCCGCTCCAGGACGCCGGTGCCCCGGTCGGGGGCGTACTCGCCGGTGTCGATCCCGTTGTGGATGACCGTAACTTTTTCCGCCGGTATCTCCGGGTAACTGGTGAGCACGTCGCGCCGCATCCCCTCCGACACGGCGATGATCGCGTCCGCGCTCGCCAGCGCGCTCCGCTCGGCCCATGATGACAGTGTGTAACCGCCGCCGAGCTGCTCGGCCTTCCACGGCCGCAGCGGCTCCAGGCTGTGCGTGGTCACCACGTGCGGCGTGCCGTACAGCATCTTGGCCACGTGACCCGCGAAATTGGCGTACCACGTGTGGCTGTGCACCAGGTCGGCGCCCGCGCAGCCGGCGGCCATCTCCAGGTCCACGCCCAGGACCTGGAGCGCGGCGTTGGCCGTCGCCAGCCCGCCGGGCACCTGGTACGCCTCGACGCCCTGCTCGGACCGTAACGCTCCGAAGCAGCGGACCCGGGTGTCGGCCAGCCGGCGCAGCTCCCGGGCGAGGTATTCGACATGGACTCCGGCGCCGCCGTACACCTCGGGCGGGTACTCACGGCTCAGCAGATCAACGCGCATGTGATCAGCGTAGTGTTTCAGTCCTGCGCACCAGGTTAAGGTCCTGGTATGAGAGTCCTCGCGATCGTGCTCGCCGGCGGTGAAGGCAAGCGACTGATGCCGCTGACGGCTGACCGGGCCAAGCCCGCAGTGCCGTTCGGGGGGATATACCGGCTCGTCGACTTCGTGCTGTCGAACCTGGCCAACGGTCACTATCTGCAGATCGTCGTGCTGACACAGTACAAGAACCACAGCCTCGACCGGCACATCTCCCGAACCTGGCGGCTGTCGGCGATGCTGGGCAACTACGTCACGCCGGTCCCCGCCCAGCAACGGCTGGGGCCGCACTGGTTCTCCGGGTCGGCCGACGCCCTGTTCCAGAACCTGAACCTGATCTACGACGAGATGCCCGACCACGTCATCGTGTTCGGCGCCGACCACATCTACCGGATGGACCCCCGGCAGATGGTGGAGCAGCACGTCGAGTCCGGCGCAGATGTGACCGTGGCGGCGATCCGGCAGCCGCTGTCGCTGGCCGACCAGTTCGGGGTGATCGAGACCGACCCCGCGGGACGGCGGATCGTCGCCTTCCGCGAGAAGCCCAAGAACGCGGTGGGCCTGCCGGACGCCCCCGACCAGGTGTACGCCTCGATGGGCAACTACGTCTTCAAGACCCAGGCGATGCTCGACGCGCTCCGGGAGGACGCGCTCGACCCCACCAGCAAGCACGACCTGGGCGGCAACATCATCCCGATGATGGTGAAGGCGGGCAGCGCCGAGGTCTACGACTTCGCCGACAACATCGTGCCGGGCTCCACCGAGCGGGACCGGGGCTACTGGCGGGACGTCGGGACCCTGGACGCCTACTACGAGGCCCACATGGACCTCATCTCGGCGCACCCGGTCTTCAACCTCTACAACAGCCAGTGGCCGATCTACACCGGCCACGACCCGCTCCCGCCGGCGAAGTTCGTGCACAACGAGGGCGACCGGGTCGGCCGGGCGGTCGACTCGCTGGTCTCCGCCGGCGTGATCGTCTCCGGCGGCCTGGCCGAGCGCTCCATCCTCTCCCCGGGCGTGGTGATGCACTCCCACTCCGTGGTCGAGGACTCGGTGCTGATGGGCAACGTGAAGGTGGGCCGGGGCGCCATCGTCCGCAAGGCCATCATCGACAAGAACGTGATCATTCCGGACGGCGCCCGGATCGGCTTCGACCTCGAATACGACCGCAGCCGTTTCGCGGTGACCCGCAACGGCATCGTGGTCATCGGCAAGAACGAGATCGTCGAGCGGTGAGCCCCGTCCCCGCCCGGTGAGCCACCGGGCGGGGAGGTCTCCCCCCCCCCCCCCCCCCCCCCGACGGCCGGCGCGCATCCTCCGCCGTCGTCGACGTCCGCATAATCGATTGACGGAGTGAGTACTCACTCCGATGATGGACGCATGGAGACCCCACCCACCCGGCGGCGCGCGCCGGGAATGAGCCTGGAGCGGCGGCGGCACATGATCGTACGGGCCGCGCTCCCCCTCGTCGCCGAGTACGGCGGCGCCGTCACCACCAGCCAGATCGCACGGGCCGCCGGGATCGGCGAGGCCACGATCTTCCGGGCGTTCACCGACAAGGACGGACTGCTGGACGCCTGCGTGGTCGAGGCGCTCCGCCCCGACCACGTGCTGGACCAGCTCGCCGAGATCCCCCTGGACCAGCCGCTGGCCGCCCGCCTGACCGAGGCCGCCGACGCCCTGCAGGCGCACACGGCGCGGATCGGCACCGTCCTCGGCGCCCTGCACGCCTCGGGCCACCGCCGCTCCCGCGACCGTCGCACCCCGCCTCCCGCCGGCGCTCCCGCCGGGCCTGTCCCGGAGACCCCCGCCGGCCGTACGGCCGGCCCGCCGACCGACCCCACGGCCGGGACGCCCACGGCCGGGCAGGCCGCCGAAGGGACCGGGGCCGGCCAGGCGGCCGGACCCGGCCCGGCGGGCGAGAGCGCCTCCCCGGACCCGCGGGCCCGGGCCCATCCGCTGGACCGCGAGGAGTCGATGCGCCGGACCCACGAGGCGCTGACCGAGCTGTTCGAGCCCGAGCGCGACGCGCTGCGCCTCCCTCCGGAGCGCCTGGCGACGATCTTCCTCCACCTGCTGATGTCCAGCACCCGGCGCCCGCTGGGCGGCCCCCAGGTGAGCAACGACGACCTCGTGACCGTGTTCGTGCACGGCGCCCTGAACTGAGAGGAGCACCATGCCCGTCACCCTGAACCACACCATCGTCCCCGCCGTCGACAACGAGCGGGCCGCGCGGTTCTTCGCCGACGTCATGGGACTGGAGTGCCTGCCGCCCGCCGGCTCGCGCGGTCACTTCGCGCCCGTCCGGGTCAACCCCTCCCTCACCCTCGACTACCTGACCGTCGACGACCCCGAGGGGCACCACCTGGCCTTCGACGTCGACCCCGCCGCCTTCGACGGGATCCTCGCCCGTCTCCAGGAGGGCGGCGTGCCGTACGGCAGCAGCCCCGCCGACCCCGCCAACGGCCGGATCGACCACCCGCTCTGCCCCCGCGGCCTGTTCTTCGCCGACGAGACCGGCAATCTCTACGAGGTCATGTCCCCCGAGTGAGACGGCGCCCCGGCGGTCAGGGGGACCAGGTGAACCGGGGCGGGCGGCGCTCCAGGAAGGCGGCGACGCCCTCGGCGACCTCCTCGCGCGACTCCTTCTGCCACCGGCGCACGCGTGCCTCGTCGGCCCGGCCGTCCACGATCTCCTTGGTCGCGGCCAGGGTGAGCTGGGAGCGCCCGGCCAGGGTGCGGGCCAGGCCGTACACGCGCCCGGACAGCTCGGCGGAGGCGTGGACCTCGTCCACCAGACCAGTGCGCAGTGCCCGGCCGGCGTCGATGAGGTCGGCGGAGTAGAGCAGGAGCTTGGCGGCCGACGGGCCGACGAGGTCGACCAGGCGGCGGGTGGAGCTCAGCGGGTAGACGATGCCGAGCTTGGCCGGGGTGATGCCGAAGCGGGCGTCGTCGGCGGCCAGGCGCAGGTCGCAGGCGAGGGCGAGCTGGCAGCCGCCGCCGACGCAGAAGCCCTCGATCATCGCGATCACCGGCTTGGGGAACGTCGCGAGCGCCCGCTCCGCGGCGACGGTCAGCCCCGTGTCGTCACCGGCGTCGGAGAGCCCGGCGATCTCGGAGATGTCCGCCCCGGAGCAGAAGGTCCCGCCCGCGCCGGTCAGCACCAGGACGCGCACCCCGGGATCGCCCGCCAGCGGCACGAGCAGGCCGGGCAGCGCCCGCCACATGGCCGCGCTCATCGCGTTGCGCTTGTCGGGGCGGTTGATCCGCAACGTGGCGACGTGGCGGTCGACGGACAGCTCGAAACCATCAGAGATCTGCACGAGATAGATTCTCCCGGGACATCACCCAGACCGTGCGGGCAGATCACCCCCCAAGCCAGAGAGGCCGGATGTTCGCAGCCACCCATCCCCGCCGTGACCGTTCCCACCCGCCGTCCGGCCCTTGGCCGCGCCCGCCCCGGCGGGGGCGGCGGGCGCCGTGGGGAGCGCGGATCATGAGAGGGCCCCGATGCGACTGACGCGGCCGTTCGGCCGGCTGAGCCCCGCCGAGCGGCGGGTCTGGGAGGCCTACCCGGCAGGCACCTGGGTGGACCTGCGGACCGGGGACAAGGAGGCCGACGACCCGGCCGGCGGCCAGGAGTGGGGGCCGGAGCGGACGGTCCGGGCGGAGGTCGTCGCCGCGCTCCTGCTCGGCGCGCGCGAGCCCGAACCGGGCAGGACCGCCGGCCTGCGGCTGGCGGGCGCCCGGGTGACCGGAGTGCTCGACCTGTCCGACGCCACCCTCACCGGCAAGCTCCACATGCTCAACTGCTACCTCCCCGAGATCGTCTCCCTCACCGACGCCACCACCACGGGGGTGCGGTTCCGGGGGTGCGAGCTGGAGCGGGTCCGGGCCGCCAGGTGCACGGTCAACGGCCTGCTGGAGTTCGACGGCTCCACGGTCCGCAGCGGGATCCGGCTGGACAACGCGCACGTGACGGGCCAGTTCCGGCTCTCCAGATCGCGTCTGTACGCCCCCGGCGAGCAGTCCAGGGCGAGCGAGAGCCGGCTGGAGGACATCCGGCGGCCGTTCGCCGAGGCGGAGATGCTGGAGCGGGGCCACGACCAGAGCCGGTGGGCGGTGTGGGCCGGCGGACTGACCGTGGAGGGCGGGGCGTTCCTGCGTGACATGCGCGTCACCGGCGGGCTCAGGCTCATCGGCGCGAAGTTCAACGGCGGGATCTACCTGCAGCGGTCGGTCGTCACCGCGACCGGCCCGCACGCCGTGCACGCCGACTTCATGGAGGCCGGGGCGGCGGAGTTCAGCGCGGGGTTCACCGCGACGGGCACCATCCGGCTGCGCGGCGCGCGCGTCAACGGCGTGCTCTCCTTCGACGGGGCCACGCTGGAGGCCCCCGACCGGGTGCTCCACCTGAGCCACGCCCAGGTGGAGGAGCTGATCTTGAACCCGGCCTCCATCGAAGGGGAGGTCAACCTCGGCTACTCCCGGCTCGGCGTCCTGCTCGACAACCCCGCCGCCTATCCGGACCGGGTCCAGCTCACCGGGCTGACCTACGAGTCGCTACGGGGTGACTGGACGGTGGCCCAACGGCTCGACTGGCTCGGGCGGGACCCGGACGGCTACAAGCCGCAGCCGTACGAGCAGCTCGCCACCTGGTTCCGGCGGATCGGCCACGAGCCGGACGCCCGCCGGGTGCTGCTGGCCAAGCAGCGCCGCCGCCGCCGCACGCTCAGGCCCACCGGGAAGATCTGGGGCCGGCTGCTCGACCTCGTCGTCGGCTACGGCTACCGCCCCTGGCTGGCCGGGTTCTGGGTGGCGGTCCTGCTGACCACGGGCACCGCGGTCTTCGCCGCCGTGCCCCCGGCGCAGATCGACCCGGACGAGGTGCGGAGCTTCCAGCCGTTCGTCTACACGCTGGACCTGCTCGTCCCGGTGAGCGTCTTCGAGCAGCGGGCGGCGTGGGAGCCGGTCGGCTGGACCCAGTGGCTGGCCTGGACCCTGGTCGCCTCCGGCTGGATCCTGGCCACCGCCCTGATCGCCGGGGCCGCCCGGGTGCTGCGCCCGGCCGGCCCCTCCTAGCGTCCCGGGCCCGGATCCGGATCCGGGCCCCCGGCCGGACCGGAGCCGCCGGACTCCCCCGGCCCCGGCCCTCGGACCCGGGGCGGCCGGATCCGGATCCGGGGCGGGCGGATCCGGCGGAGGGCCTGGCGGTGGAGGGCGAGGCCGGGATCGGCGAGATCCGGCGGGTGACCGCGCCGGCGAGATGCGGGGCATGGGCTGCCCGCGAGATGCGGGGCATGGGCTCAGGAGATGCGGGTCACCTTCTCGGCTGTCCTGCGGAACTTCGTGCCGTTCCACGCGTAGGTCTGGCTGACGATCAGATCCGGGCAGCAGTTGGGGGCCTGACGGCTGACCGCCCTGCCGCGCAGGTGCACCCGCCCGTCGCCGATCGTGGCCGTAAGGGACTTGAAGTAGCGGTTCCCGCCGAGCCTCCCGAGCAGGTGGGGGGCCGAGCGGCCGGAGGCCCCGTCGTAGACGAAGGCGGTCAGGGGATTGCTCGACGTCGGGCTCGGGCACGACGACACGACGACGGTCTCGCGCCACCGGTCACGGGTGAGGTCGCCGACGGCAGCGACGCGGGCGCGCACGACGTACCAGGGGGCATCCGGCCCCGGCTCAGGACAGTTCAGCGCCGGCTCCACCACGGCCGCCCAGTCGACCCGGTCGAGCCGGCCGGTGGCCTGGCCGGTCTTCCCCGCGGTGGCGGTGGCCTGTGCCGGCGCGCTCTCCCCGGTGGCCGCGTCGGCGACGCCTGCGCCCGGGATCGTCGCCAGTGCGGCGGCGAGGGCGGCGGTGCTCACCCAGGCTCGGAATCGGCGGGCCCTCAAGCTGCTCATGCGTCCAGTGCGTGAGTTCATGACTACTTCGACGCGCGGAACCTCGGAGATGTTGCGCGCTGTCAGGTAAATACGACCGCTCCGGACGGCGTGCCGGCCGCGCCGTGTCATCACGTAGATCACGGCCGCTCACCCGCGCGGGTGACGCCAGGCCTGTCGCGGCCCATCAGAATCGAGGGCCATGAACACCAAGAAGATCACTTGGTCTGCGGTGGTACTCGCGCTGATCGCGGCCCTGACCGTCCTGGTCGGCCCATTGGGCTTGGCCGGTCCCGCGCAGGCGGCCCCGACCGCGTGCCCCTCACCCGTTCCGACGCCCGTCCCCTCACCTACCCCGAGCGCGTGCCCGACCCCCACCCCTCGCCCCACCGCGACCCCCACCACGTGCCCCTCACCCGCCCCGACACCCGTCCCCTCACCCACACCCACCCCGAACACCTGCCCCACTCCTCAACCCACCGCGACCCCCACCGCGTGCCCCTCACCCGTTCCGACACCCGTCCCCTCACCCACACCCACCCCGAACACCTGCCCCACTCCTCAACCCACCGCGACCCCCGCGCCGGAGACGACCTTCGATCCCAGGCCGACCTCGGACCCGCAATCCCTCACCGCCCCGCGCTCCGCGGCCGCGCCTGCCGGCCCGATCGCGGAGCAGACCTCCGCCGAGGACAAGGAGTCCCGGCGGTACGGGTGAGATTTCCGACGGATACGCGGGTCGGAGCCCTCGAAGGGCCTTCGAACACCACCCGGACGGCGGGCCGCTGGCCCGCGTATCCGCTGTTTCCCGCGGCGTTACCAGCGGACCCCTCAGGCGACGGTCTTCCACTCCTGGCTGGGGATGTACGGCCACAGGCAGTCCCGGATGAGGACGTTGCTCCCGTTGGCGGTGCCGGCCCCGGCGACGTCGAGGGGGCGGTCGAGCCGGACGGGCCTCAGTGCTCCCCCAGCCCGAGTCCGGACAGCGGCTCGCGCTGCTCCACCACCCGGAAGCGGGGCATCGACTCGGGGTATTTCTCCCGGACGAACTTCACCATGTGCTCGCGGATGTCGCACTTGAGGTCCCAGGCGCTGGGCGAGTCGGCGGCGCTCATCAGGGCGCGCAGCTCCAGCAGCCCGCCGGGGAGGGTGTCGACGACCTGGAGGACCCAGTCCTTCTGGTCCCAGAGCGGGTGCTCGCGCAGGGCACGGTAGAGCTCGGCGCGCAACTCCTCCACCGGGACCGACCAGTCCAGGCGGAGGATCACCGCACCGATCACCCGGCTGCCGTGCCGGGTCCAGTTCTCGAACGGGTTGGTCGTGAAGTAGGAGACCGGCAGCACCAGCCTGCGCTCGTCCCACAGGCGCAGCACCACGTAGGTGAGGGTGAGCTCCTCGATCCGGCCCCACTCGTCCTCGACCACGACGACGTCGTCCAGCCGGAGCGCGTCGCTGAAGGCCAGTTGCAGCCCGGCGAGCAGGTTGCCCAGGGTGGACTGGGCCGCGACGCCGACGACCACGCCGGCGATGCCGGCCGAGGCCAGCAGTCCGGCGCCGAGCGCGCGCACCTGCGGGAAGGTGAAGAGCATCGCGCCCATCGCCAGCACGACGACCACCGCCGTGGCCACCCGGCGGACCAGGGTGATCTGGGTGCGGATCCGGCGGGCCCGCCGGTTGCGCTCGCCCTGGACGACGACCAGGCGCTCCAGGACCACGTCGGTGACCGCGTAGGCGGCCTGGATGACCAGCCAGGTGACGCATCCGATCATGGCCAGGCTGAGCATCTGGTCGATCACTCCGCCGACCTGCCCCTCGGCCATGCTCGGCCGGTAGAGCGTGTTGGCGGTCACCACGACCGCCGTGGCGAACCCGGGCCAGGTGCAGCGGCGCACGAGCGGAGCGGCGAGAACCCACTTCTCCCCGATCAACCTCCATCTCAGTGCCCGCCGCACCATCTCCACACACGCGGCGGCGGCCAGCATGGAACCGAGCAGGATGATCCATCTGGACACTGACGGCGTCCCCCTTTGTCGTCCGTTACCAGACGGCGTGCCCGGGGATCCATCGTGTAATCAGAACGCCTCGTCGAAAGTCACATTCCCCTCAACGGCTACCTGATAGGCAGAGACACGCCGTTCGAAGAAGTTGGCCAACTCCTGCACGTCCTGCAACTCCATGAACGCGAACGGGTTGGCGGTGCCGTACCGGACGGGGAGCCGGAGCCGGACCAGGCGCTGGTCGGCCACGTACTCCAGGTACTGCCGCATCTGGCCCACGCTCATCCCGGACAGGCCGTCGCCGCACAGGTCGGCCGCGAAGGCGAGCTCGGCCTCCACCGCCTCCTCGATCATCTGGGTGACCTGCGCGCCGAGCTTGTCGTCGAACAGCTCCGGCTCCTCGGCCCGCACGGTGTCCACCACGCTGAAGGCGAACTCCATGTGCATGGACTCGTCGCGGAAGACCCAGTTCGTCCCGGTGGCCAGGCCGCCCAGCAGGCCCCTGGAGCGGAACCAGTAGACATAGGCGAAGGCGCCGTAGAAGAACAGCCCCTCGATGCACGCGGCGAAGCAGATCAGGTTGAGCAGGAACGCCCGCCGGTCGTCCTGCGACTCCAGCCTGTCGAGCCCGCCGAGCGAGTCGATCCACCGGAAGCAGAACTCGGCCTTGTCCCGGATCGAGGGGATGTGCTCGACCGCGGCGAAGGCCTTGACCCGCTCGTCGTGGTCGGGCAGGTAGGTGTCCAGCAGGGTCAGGTAGAACTGGACGTGCACCGCCTCCTCGAAGAGCTGCCTGCTGAGATACAGGCGCGCCTCGGGCGCGTTGACGTGCTGGTAGAGGTTGAGCACCAGGTTGTTGGCCACGATCGAGTCGCCGGTCGCGAAGAACGCGACGAGGCGGTTGATCAGGTGGCGCTCCTCCGGCGTCATCTTCGCCAGGTCCGCCAGGTCGGAGTTGAGGTCCACCTCCTCGACGGTCCAGGTGTTGCGGATCGCGGCCCGGTAGCGCTCGTAGAACTCCGGGTAGCGCATGGGCCTCAGGGTGAGGTCCATGCCAGGGTCGAGCAGCATCAGGGAGTGCCTTTCGGGGAGGTGGCTACTGGCAGGCTTCGCAGTACTCGGGGTTCTCCAGCGAGCACGCGACGGCCTCCGCGTCGGGCGCGGCCTGGGCCACGGTGGTCTGCGCGATCCGGGTCGCCGGCCGGGAGCGCAGGTAGTAGGTGGTCTTGAGGCCGGACTTCCACGCGTAGGCGTACATCGAGGAGAGCTTGCCGATGGTCGGCGTGGCCATGAACAGGTTCAGCGACTGCGACTGGTCGATGTACGGCGTGCGCGCCGCGGCCAGGTCGATCAGCGCCTTCTGCGGCAGCTCCCAGGCGGTCCGGTAGAGCGCCTTGAGGTCGTCGGGCATGCCGGGGACGTCCTGGACGGAGCCGTCGGCCCGCTTGATCGCGTCCCGGATCTGCGGGGTCCACCGGCCCCGGGCCTGCAGGTCACGGACCAGATAGCGGTTGACCTGGAGGAACTCTCCCGACAGGGTCTCGCGCTTGAAGACGTTGGAGACCTGGGGCTCGATGCACTCGTAGCAGCCCGCGATGGAGGCGATGGTGGCCGTGGGCGCGATCGCGATCATCAACGAGTTGCGGAGGCCGGACTCGGCGATCCGCTCCCTGAGGCGCGTCCACTCCGGCGAGCCGCCGGCCCCGTAGTGGTCGGGGTGGAGCACGCCGCCGGCGGCCCTGGTCTCGTCGTAGGAGGGGTGGCGGCCCCGCTCGACGGCCAGGTCCGCGGAGGTGCCGTAGGCGGCCAGCGCGATCTCCTCGGAGATGCGGGTGGACAGCTCCAGCGCCTGCGGGGAGTCGAACGGCAGCCGCAGCGTGAAGAACACATCCGCCAGGCCCATCACGCCCAGGCCGATCGGCCGCCACTTCCGGTTGGCCGCCTCGGCCTCCGGGGTCGGGTAGAAGCCCAGGTCGATGGTCCGGTCCAGGAACCGCACGGCGGTGCGGACGGTCCGGCGCAGCCGCGGCCAGTCGACGTCCTGGCCGTCCAGGTGGGCGGCGAGATTGATCGAGCCCAGGTTGCAGACGGCCGTCTCGGCGTCGTTGGTGACCTCCAGGATCTCGGTGCAGAGGTTCGACAGGTGGATGACGTTCTCCGGGCGGGCCGTCTGGTTGGAGGTCCGGTTGGCGGCGTCCTTGAAGGTCATCCAGCCGTTGCCGGTCTGGGCCAGGGTGCGCATCATCCGGCCGTACAGGGACCGGGCCGGGATCTGCTTGACGGAGCGGCCCTCGGCCTCGGCGGCCCGGTAGGCCTCGTCGAAGGCGGCGCCGTACAGGTCGGTGAGGTGCGGGACCTCCTTGGGGTCGAACAGCGACCACATGCCGTCGGCCTCGACCCGGCGCATGAACTCGTCGGGGATCCAGTTGGCCAGGTTCAGGTTGTGCGTGCGGCGGGCCTCCTCGCCGGTGTTGTCGCGCAGTTCGAGGAACTCCTCGATGTCGGCGTGCCAGGTCTCCAGGTAGACGCAGGCCGCGCCCTTGCGGCGGCCGCCCTGGTTGACCGCGGCGACGCTGGAGTCCAGCGTGCGCAGCCACGGCACGATGCCGTTGGAGTGGCCGTTGGTGCCCCGGATCAGCGAGCCCCGCGAGCGGACCCGGGTCCAGGAGATGCCGATCCCGCCGGCGTACTTCGACAGCCGCGCGACCTGCCCGTAGCGCTCGTAGATCGCCTCCAGCTCGTCACGGGGCGAGTCGAGCAGGAAGCAGGACGACAGCTGGGGCCTGCGCGAGCCGGAGTTGAACAGGGTGGGCGAGCTCGGCAGGTAGGACAGGGTGGACATGAGCGCGTAGAGCTCGCCGGCCTCCTCCACCGTCTCCGACAGGCCGCAGGCCACCCGGAGGAAGAAGTGCTGCGGGCGCTCCAGGACCTTGCGGGTCTGCGGGTGGCGCAGCAGGTAGCGGTCGTAGACCGTGCGCAGCCCGAAGTATTCGAACCGGCCGTCGGCCGCCCCGTCCACCAGCGCGTCCAGCGCCGCGGCGTTGGCGGCCACGAAGGCGGCCAGCCCGTCCTGGATCAGCCCGGCCGCGTGGGTCGCGGCGACGGACTCGGAGAAGGTCCGGACGCCGTGCCCGGCGGCCTCCTCGGCGATCAGCTCCGCCAGCAGCCCAGCGGCGATCTTGGAGTTCTCCGGGTCGGCGATCACCCGGGCGGCGGCCTCCTCGATGGCCAGCCGGCGGTCGACCGGGCCGTTGCCGGTCTCCTTGGCGACGTCGACCAAGGTCTGTGTCACGTGCTACCCCTCGCGCGCTCGAATTCCCCGTACGGCTCTCGCCGGAAGGGCGCACGCGCAGAGAACGGCCCCGGGCACGCCGGACGCCTCATCACGCGGGCCCTCCCTCGAGGCCCTGAACGATCTCCGTGGTCGGGTCCGCCTCACCCGGCACGCTCCGGGCCGCTCCACGCGTCCCTCGGTGCCCGGCTCGGCTCCCTCTCCACACGTCGCCGGCAGGTCTTCGGACTCACGGGCGTCTGGCGCATGCCTACCGGCCGTCGCTTCCCAGGCAGGTGCGCCCAGTGCTCCATGACGGCTTTCGTTCCCGTTCACCGCTGCGGGGCAGTCCCGGAATCTCACCGGGTTCCCTCTTGCCTCACCCCCAGAGGGGCGAACCAGCAACGAGCAGGATCCTACATGTAGTGCTGCCGGACGCAACTACCCCAACAGCTTGTGCCGATGGTGCTCAGCAGTCCGAGCTCGTCGAGCACTTCCCGGGTCCGGCGCGTCTCCGTGACGAGCCACTGGCGGAAGTCGTCCCCGCTCAGATAGACCCGGTTCCAGCCGTTGGCCGCGCAGATCGCCCGCCAGCGGGACGAGGCGTCGACGCGGTCGCACAGGGCGACGGCCACGTCCCTGTCGTCGGAGCTCATGCCGCGGGGGCCGAGCACGCCGCACCAGTCGGTGTACTCCAGCCGGACGTCCAGCTCCATCAGCGTCGGGGCGTCGATCCCGTCGATCCGCTCGGCGGAGGAGACCACCAGCGGCCGCAGCCGGCCCTCGGCGATCTCGGGCACGAAGGAGCGGGCGGAGCCCAGCAGCGCGGCCACCCTGCCGTCGTGGAGGGCGTGCACGCCCTCGGCCCCGCTGGAGTAGCCGGCGTAGTCCAGCAGCCGGGTGTCCACCCCCAGGCATTTGCCGATCATGCCGTAGAGCACGTGGTCGGAGCCGCCCTCCATCCGGCCGCCCACCGTCAGCCCGGCCGGGTCGCGGCGGAGCACCGCGGCGAGGTTCTCGAAGGTGCGCAGGCGGGAGTTCTCCGGGACGACCAGGGCCGCCCAGTCGCCGACCAGGCGGGCCAGGGGGGTGGTGGACTCCACCACGGAGGCGGTGTTGGCGATCTCCGCGCCGGCCACCATCGGCATCCCGGTGAGCAGCAGCCTGCCCGCGTACGTGAACGGGTCGTGGGCGGCGGCGAACGCCCCCAGCGCGGCGGCGCCCAGGCTGCCCGGGTAGTTGCCCACCTCGACCTTCCGCGCCAGCCCGTCGCCGGTCAGCACCGCGGCCAGCGCGCGGGCGGCCCGGTCCCAGCCCTGCCCGCGGGCGGCGGGCGCGATGACGGTCAGCCGTCCCGCCAGCGGCACGCGGGGGTCCGCCGCCCCGCCGCAGCCACCGCAGCCGCCGGCGACCATGACCCCCAGGGCGAGCGCGAAGAACCGCCTACGGTACATAAGCGCCCCTTCCCCCAGACCCCCCAATACTTCAGGTTACAGACACGTCACTTTGTGTCACACATTGGGGGGTCTTACTGCCATCAGGCAGCTCAAGGGGGCTCTACTCCACCGTGACGCTCTTGGCCAGGTTGCGAGGCTTGTCCACATCCCGCTCCAGCGCCACGGCCGCGTGGTAGGCCAGGAGCTGGAGCGGGATCGACAGCAGGATCGGGTCCAGCTCCGTCTCGTTCCTGGGCACCACGACGCAGTCGTCGGCCAGCTTGGGGTCGGCCGTACGGTGACCGACCATGAGCACCCGACCGCCGCGCGCGCGGATCTCGCCGAGCGTGGTGAGGTTCTTGTCCAGCAGCTCGTCGTCGGGGACGATCGCCACGGTCGGCATCTCCGGGCCGATCAGGGCCAGCGGCCCGTGCTTGAGCTCGCTGGCCGGGTAGGCCTCGGCGTGCACGTAGGAGATCTCCTTGAGCTTCTGCGCGCCCTCGCGGGCCACCGGGTAGCCCCGGACCCGGCCGACGAACATCATGCTCGGCGAGTCGGCGTACTTGCGCGCCAGCTCCTTGATCTGCGGCTCCAGCGCGAGGATCTCCTTGATCTGGCCGGGCAGCCGGCGCAGGCCCTCGCAGATGCGGCGGCCGTCGGCCGGGGACAGGTCGCGCACCCGGCCCAGGTGGAGCGCCAGCAGCGCGAAGGCCACCGCGGTCGAGGTGAACGCCTTGGTGCTGGCCACCGAGACCTCGGGACCGGCGTGCAGGTAGACGCCGCCGTCGCACTCGCGGGCGATGGCGCTGCCGACGGTGTTGACGATGCCGAGCACCCGGCCGCCCTTGCGCTTGAGCTCCTGGACGGCGGCGAGGGTGTCGTAGGTCTCCCCCGACTGGCTGATCGCCACGTACAGGGTGTCGGGCTCCACGACCGGGCTGCGGTAGCGGAACTCGCTGGCCGGCTCGGCGTCGGCCGGGATCCGGGCCAGCTCCTCGATGAGCTGGGCGCCGATCTGGCCCGAGTAGTAGGCAGAGCCACAGCCGATGATCTTCACCCGGCGGAACGACCGGGTCTCGCGCGCGTCCATGTTGAGGCCGCCCAGGTGGGCGATGTGGAAGCGGTCGTCCAGCCGTCCGCGCAGCGTCCGGGCCACGGTGTCGGGCTGCTCGGAGATCTCCTTGAGCAGGTAGTGCTCGTAGCCGCCGGTGTCGTAGTGCCCGGCCTCCCAGTCGACGGTCAGCGGCTCCTTGGCCGTCTCGCGCGCGTCGCTGGCGAAGGTGTGGAAGCCGTCGGCCTTCAGCACCGCCAGCTCCCCGTCCTCCAGGTGGACCACCTGGCGGGTGTAGCGGACCAGCGCGGCCACGTCGGAGGCGGCGAACATCTCCTTCTCGCCGATGCCCAGCACGATCGGGCTGCCGTTGCGGGCCACCACCACCTCGCCGGGCCGCTGGGCGTCGATCACCGCGATGCCGTAGGTGCCGACGATCCGCTTGAGCGCCAGCCGGACCGCCTCCTCCAGCGAGTCGGTCTCCCCGACGGTCCGGGCGATCAGGTGCGCCAGCACCTCGGTGTCGGTCTCGGACAGGAAGACCACACCGTCGGCCTCCAGCTTGGCGCGCAGCTCGTCGGCGTTCTCGATGATGCCGTTGTGCACTACCGCGATGCGCTCGTCGGTGGACAGGTGGGGGTGGGCGTTGACGTCGCTGGGCGCGCCGTGGGTGGCCCAGCGGGTGTGCCCGATGCCCAGGGTGCCCTTGAACCGCGCCGGCACGGCCGCCGCCAGGTCGGCCACCCGGCCCTTGACCTTGCGCATCTTCAGGCCCTTGTTGGAGACCACCACGCCGGCCGAGTCGTAGCCCCGGTACTCAAGGCGCTGCAGGCCCTCCAGCAGGATCGGCGCCGCGTCCTTTGGTCCCACATAAGCCACGATTCCGCACATTTGACCGATCCTTACCCGTAGACGATCCGGCGCAACTGGCGCAGGGAGAGTTCAGGTGCCGCGACACGGCGGGAGGTGATCTCGGCGGCGATCCGGGGGAAGATCTCGTCGTTGACCAGCCCTTTGGCCTTGAGCTCGCCGTGGCGCCGCCGGACGAAGTCCTCGACGGGCTCGGAGAAGTAGGCCAGCACGTCCGCCACCACCCGCGCCGCCTCCCCGGGACCGAGCGCGCTCGTCCGGGTCAGGTGGGTAATCAGATCCTCATGCGGATGCCATGCCGTGGACACAGAGCAGGACCATACGCAGCATCGACGTCCTTCACCAAGTTTTCTGCCCGATTTCGGGCAAGGATCGTCCCGGACGATCTAAAGCCACCCCGATCACGAGACAGTCGGTAACCTCGAATAACTCTTCGTAGTCATGCGGTCGGGAGGAATCACTATGCGCCGTCTGCCGGGGATCACCGTCGTCGCCACCCTCACCGCGCTGGCCCCAGCCGCCGTGACGCCGCCGCCCGCCGTACCGGCTCCGCCCGCCGTACAGACCCCGCCCCTCGTGCCGGTTCCGCCCGCCGTACCGGCTCCAGCCGCCGTGACGCCGGCGCCCGCCGCCGGGGGGCCGGTCCCGGCCGGGCGGGCGTCGGAGGGCAGGCAGGCGGCCTTCGCCCGGGCGGCCCGGACCTACGGGGTGCCGGAGAGCGTGCTGCTCGCGGTCTCCTACCTGGAGTCCCGCTGGGACGCCAACGACGGGCTGCCCAGTGTCTCGGCCGGCTACGGTCCCATGCACCTGGTCGACGTCCGGGCCGATCCGGGACGCCGCGGCCACCGCGGGCAGGACCCGCGCGGCGACGGGGGCCGCCCCCACCCGCCCGTGACCCTCCCGGCCACCGCCGCGGTCCCGCCCCCGGACACCCTGCGCCGGGCGGCGGAGCTGACCGGGATCGCCCCCGCCCGGCTGCGCCGGGATCCGACGGCCAACATCCAGGGCGGCGCTGCCCTGCTGGCCGACCTCCAGCGGCGGGCCGGCGGACCGGCGGGCACCGACCCGGCGGACTGGTACGGCGCGGTGGCCCGCTACCCGGGGACCGCGGACGCCGGGGCGGGGCGCTTCTTCGCCGACGAGGTCTACGCGACGATCCGCGCCGGCGCGGCCCGCGTGACCGACGACGGCGAGCGGATGGTCCTGCCCGCCGTCCCGGGCCTGTCCCCGTGGCCGCCATCCGGCCCGGCCGGGCTGCGCCGCGCGCCGGCGCCCGCGCCCGACTGCCCGCCCACCGTCTCCTGCGAATGGATGCCGGCCGCCTACCAGCGGCTCAGGAAAGGCGGCTACGGCAACCACGACCGCTACGACGGCCCCCGCCGGATCGACTACATCGTCATCCACGACGGGGAGACCAGCTACGACGCCATAACCCGGCTGACCAAGGACCCCACCTACCTGAGCTGGCACTTCACCCTGCGCTCCAGCGACGGCCACATCGCCCAGCACCTGCGGGCCTCCGACATCGGCTGGCACGCGGGGAACTGGTACGTCAACACCCGCTCCATCGGCCTGGAGCACGAGGGCTACCTGGCCAAAGGCGCCTGGTACACCGAGGCGATGTATCTCGCCTCGGCCAAGCTGGTCGCCCACCTCGCGCGCGAATACGGCGTGCCCCTGGACCGCGCGCACATCATCGGCCACGACAACGTGCCGGGCACCACCCCGGCGACCGTGCGCGGCATGCACCAGGACCCCGGCCCCTACTGGGACTGGGGCCACTACTTCGAACTGCTCGGCAGCCCGCTGACCGGCTCCGCCGACCCCGCCGCGCGCTCGGTGCTGATCAAGCCGGACTACGCCCTCAACCAGCCGCGTTTCACCGGCTGCGGCAAGTCCGGCGAGTGTCCCCCGCGGGGCGCCTCCTCGGTCTGGCTGCACAGCCACCCCTCCGAGGAGGCCCCGCTGGTCAAGGACATCGGCAAACATCCGGCGGGCGCCTCCACCTACAGCGTCTACGACCACGCCGCCCGTGCCTCCACCGGTCAGCGCTACGCGCTCGCCGAGCGCAGGGGCGACTGGACGGCGATCTGGTATCTCGGGCAGAAGGCGTGGTTCCACGACCCCGCGGACGCCCGCACGTCCGTCCCCGCCTCCGGCCCGCTGGTGACGCCCAGGCCCGGTCACGCCCCCGTCAAGGTGTACGGCAGGGCCTACCCCGAGGCGTCGGCCTATCCCAGGGGCGTCCCGCGGCAGGAACTGGTCCCGCTGCAGTACTCCTTCCCGGCCGGACAGCTCTACAGCCTGGGCATGACGACCCGCGCCGCCTACCTGCGGGCGGGCACCTTCGACCCGGCCGCGCACCGGATCGTCAGGGGTGAGGCCCGCTACCGCCAGATCCAGTTCGGCCACCGGATCATGTTCGTGCGGGCCGCCGACGTGCAGGTGATCACCAAGGAAGACCTCCGGCAGGGAGCTCGGTTGCGCACATCCGCGTCCCGGAGGCGCTAGAGTTTTCTCGTGCCCCGGAGACGTTTCCGGGGATCACGCGGAAGTGGCTCAGTGGTAGAGCATCACCTTGCCAAGGTGAGGGTCGCGGGTTCGAATCCCGTCTTCCGCTCCGGCAGGTCCTCCGGGATCTGACTGGTGGAGTGGCCGAGAGGCGAGGCAACGGCCTGCAAAGCCGTGTACACGGGTTCAAATCCCGTCTCCACCTCAGTGCACGGACATCGGAGTCTCAAGGATCCGGTAAAGTAGCGCACGTGCCGCCGAGGGGAGACCCGACGCAGACACGCGGAAGTGGCTCAGTGGTAGAGCATCACCTTGCCAAGGTGAGGGTCGCGGGTTCGAATCCCGTCTTCCGCTCTGGTTCGCCCGAGGACGATTAGCTCAGCGGGAGAGCGCTTCCCTGACACGGAAGAGGTCACAGGTTCAATCCCTGTATCGTCCACCATCAAAGGTCCCCAGGTCTCCGGCCTGGGGACCTTTCTGTTCCGGCGTCCTCTCCGGCGGGCGGACCGGCCCGGTCCGGGGCGGCCCGCACACCACGGATCATCACGATCATTCTTTCGGCACACGACACATCGCCGTAAAGAGGCAACATAGAGGGACGCATGACGTGAAACCGGTTAATCGCTATGTTCGTTTGACCGTGTGGTGAAGGGGGCCAGCCTGTGCAGCGCGTGGTGGTCGATCCGGAGGTGCCCGCGGACGTCGCCGACCTCCTCCGGCGGAACGGACCACTGCTCTCCCGTTTCCGGGCCGGGTGGAGCCCGGCGCCGGAGAACGCCTCCCGGCTCCCCTCGGCCGTCGTGGCGCCCCTCGCCGTGACGGGGGGCATGGCGGCGATCGCCACGATCGCCGGCCTGCCGATCGCGTTCCTGCTGATCCTGGCCAGCATCTATCTCGTGGTCCTCACCTGCGTCTACGTCGCCAGGAAGCCCGCCCCGCACGACGCCGTCGAGCGCGTCCTGCACCGGCACGCGCAGTGGTACAAGGGCGGCTACCTGGTCCTGGAGGACTTCGACTATCCCGCCAGAGAGCTGCTGGGCCGGGTCCAGCGGGCCATCGACCACATCCTCGGCTCCCGGGTCAACGCCATGGGCATGCTCGACAGCGTGCGCAACTCGGTGATGCTGCCGGCCGAGGAGTGGGAGATCGCCCGGCTGCTGACCAAACTGTCGGCGCTGCGGGCCAAGCACCGCGGCCTGGCCCGCGGCGGGAGCACGCCGGAGGTGGTGGCCGCGATGGCGCCGCTGGAGCGGGCGCTGGCCGCCAGCGAGGCCGCCGTCGTCGCCCGGGTGGAGGCCCTGGAGCGCTACGCGCGACACGTCTCCGAGGCCGACCGCGCGCTGCGGTCCCAGGGCCAGATCGACGCCCTCCTCGCCCATCTGCCCGAATACGAGCAGCTCGTCGCCGAGACGGGCGCGGCGAGGTTCTCCGCGCCGGAGATCGGAAACCTGAGCGAGGACGCCGCCCAGCTCCGGCGGGCGCTGCGCGACAGCGTCCGCTCCGCCCACGAGGCCTTCCGCTACCTGGACGGGCGACCTGAACAGCTATGAACTGGAGAACATGGGAGACGACGGGCGCCCGTGGCGGGTGATCGTCGATCCGGAGGTGCCCGCTGACGTCGCCGACCTGTTCCACCGGCACTGGCGGGCGCTGTCGCGGATCCGCGCCGGTTGGCGGCCCGAGCCCCGGCCGGGCGGCTCGCGCCCGCTGGTCCGCGCACTGCGGATAGGCGGCGCGATCTCGGCGCTCTCCCTGGTGGGCGTGCTCCTCAGGGACGCCGGAGGGAAGCTCTTCTACGTGTTCGCGCTGATCGTCGTGGTGGTCCTCATCGGCCAGCTGGTCCTGCGCGAGCCGCTGGAGCCGGAGGGCCAGGAAGAGGCCGGCGACGAGCTCTACCAGCAGGCCCGGTGGCACGAGGGCCGCTATCTCCTGCCCGAGGACTTCGACCACGGCGCCGGCCCGCTCCTCGACCGGACCCGTCAGGCGGTCGGCCACATCCTCGGCTCCCGGGTCAACGCCATGGGCATGCTCGACGACGTGCGCAACTCGGTGATGCTGCCGGCGCAGGAGTGGGAGATCGCCCGGCTGCTGGCCAAGCTGTCGGCGCTGCGGACCGAGCACCACGACCTGGCCCACGGCGGGAGCACGCCGGAGGTGGCGGCCGCGATGGCGCCGCTGGAGCGGGCGCTGGCCGCCAGCGAGGCCGCCGTCGTCGCCCGGGTGGAGGCCCTGGAGCGCTACGCGCGACACGTCTCCGAGGCCGACCGCGCACTGCGCGCCCACGACCAGATCGAGCTGCTGCGGGCCCGGCTCCCCCGCTACGAGGAGCTCCTGGCCGAGAGCGGCGCCGACGCGGGGTCCGTGCCGGAGATCGGCCGCCTGGCCGAGGACGCCGACCAACTGGAGCGGGCGCTGCGCGACAGCGTCCGCTCCGCCCACGAGGCCTTCCGGCATCTGGACGGATGACGGCGATCATCCGGAGGTGAGCCGCGCGTCCGCCGGGGGTCCGTCCCCGCCGGGGCGCTCCGCGGCCGCCGAGTGCCGCCGGGCGCGTCCCGCCGTCCGGGCCGGGACCCCTGGCCGCCGCCGCGGGGGTTTCCGGGCCTTGCCACAGCCCCCCAAGGAAGCGAGGATGGCTCACATTCCTTGGAGGTGGCATGCGGATCCGCCTGGACGTCGCTCTCGGTGTGCTGGTGCTGGCCGACGTGCTCCGCGTCTTCCTGCCGTCGCTGATCACGCTGTTCGGCCGGGCGGGCAGCACGCCCGCGGAGATGATGGGCCTGTACGCCGTCTCCTGGTTCCTGGCGGCCTTCCTCGCGGTCCCGCTGGCCCGGTCCGTCCGGCCGCGGCTGCTGGCCACCGGGGCCGGCCTCCTGCTGCTCCTGGCCCGGCTGGCGCTGCAGCCGACCTCCGGCGGCGACGCGCAGCTCTACCTGGCGAGCGCGGGCCTGCTGGCCGGGCTGGTCTGGCTGGTGGCCACCGCGGCGGCCGCCCAGGACGCCCGGCCCGCGATGGCCGGGGTGATCACCGGGCTGGCGGCCGCCACGGTGACCCACGCGGCGCTGGACGGCATCGACCTGATGTGGCGGCCCGGCCCGCTCCCCTGGCTGCCGCTGGCGGCCGAGCTCGCACTGTTCGGGATCTTCCTGCTGCGGCCCCGGCCCGCCGAGGAGGAGCACTCGGGCGCTCCGCGCGCCTGGCTGACGATCGGCCCCGCGCTGCTGCTGTGGGGCCTGTACACGGGCAACACCGCGCACGCCCAGGCCGCGGCCGGCTCCTCCACGCCGCTCGCCGCCGCGGGCGTGGCCGCGGTCGTGGCGGGGTTCGCGGTGGTGTCGGTGGCACCCGCCGCGCAGCCGCTGCTCCGGCGCCCGCTGGTGCCCGCCGTCGCCCTGGCCGCCTCCGCCGTGGCGTTCGCGGCCGGCAGGGCCACGGTGGACGGCGTCCACGGCGTGGCCCCCGGCTGGACGATCGCCGCCCAGATCATCGGCCAGGTCGCGCTGGGGGCCTGCCTGGCGCACGCGGCGGCGACCTCCGGCCCCGACCGCCCGCTCCGGCGCGGCCTGGCCGCGGCCGGGGGCATGCTGCTGTTCGTCGTGCTCGTCTTCGGCTACTACGCCGCCTACGACCTCTACCTGCCCAACCGGTGGGTGCCCGGCTGCGCGGCACTCCTGGTCGCGCTGGGCACGGCCGGCAGCACCGGCCTGCCCCGGGGCTCCTACGGCCGGCGGCTGCCGGCCGCCGTCGCCGCCGCGGCCGCGCTGGTGGCGGCCGTCCCCCTCTGGCAGGGGACCGTGCCGAGATGGGAGCCGCCCGGCGACGGGCTGCGGGTGGCGGCCTACAACATCCGGATGGGGTACGGCCTGCCCGGCAGGCTGTCGCTGGAGCAGCAGGCCGACACCCTCAGGGCGCTGCGACCGCACGTGGTCGTGCTCGGCGAGGCCGACCGGGGCTGGCTGCTCAACGGCGGCCACGACGACGTCCGGTTGATCGCCGAGCGGCTCGGCATGCGCTATCTGTGGGCTCCGGCGGCCGACGAGGTGTGGGGCGACGCGCTCCTGACCGATCTGCCGGTCACCTCGGTCCGCAACCACGTGCTCGTCCAGGGCGGCCCGACCGGGGCGCAGGCACTGGAGGTCGGGTTGAGGTGGCGGAACCGGGACATCACCGTGATCGCCACCCATCTGCAGCCGCCGCCCGGCTGGCGCGAGCTCGACCAGGTGGCACAGCTCGGGCGGATCGTCGAGGACGCCGCGCGGGGAGGCCGCCCCGTGGTCGTGGCCGGCGATCTCAACCTCGAACCCGCCGGCCCCGCCTGGCGGGTGCTCATGAGCTCCGGCCTGACCGACCCCATCGCCCCGGCCAGGCCGTTGTCGACCGTCCCCGGGGTGGGCGTCCCGGCCGAGCAGATCGACCACGTGCTGGTCACCCCGGGCTTCGACGGCAAGGATCAGGCCAATCCGGACGTCCACCACTCCGACCACCGTCCCGTCGCCGTCACCCTGGTCCCGCGGTCGTGATCGGAGCGGCTGGGTAAGGTCTGTCCCATGAGGGAACAACCGGTGCTGCTCTACGACGGCGACTGCGGGTTCTGCACGGCGAGCGTCCGCTTCGCCGAGCGCCGGATCGGGCTGCGGGCCCGTGCCACGCCCTGGCAGCGCGCCGACCTGGCCGCGCTCGGCACCACGCGGGAGCGGGCCGACCGCGAGGTCCTCTGGGTCGAGCGCGGCCGGGTGTACGGCGGCGCGCAGGCGGTCGCCAGGCTCCTGATCGCCGCCGGCCCGCCGTGGAGCCTGCCGGGGCTCCTCCTGCGGATGCCGCCGTTGCGCTGGGCGGCCCAGGGGGTCTACCGGCTCGTCTCGGCCAACCGCCACCGCCTGCCCGGCGGCACCCCGGCCTGCGCCCTCCCGGCGGGCCGGCGATGACGGTCCTGCTCACCGGCTTCGAGCCGTTCGACGGCGCCGCGGTCAACCCCTCGTGGGAGGCCGTCGCGCTGGTGCCCGGGGTGCGGGCCGTACAGCTGCCGTGCGTGTTCGGCCAGGCGCTGGAGCACCTGCGCGCGGCGGTGCTGGAGCACGACCCCACGGTGGTCGTCTGCGTGGGGCAGGCCGGGGGGCGGCCCGACGTCACCGTCGAGCGGGTGGCCGTCAACCTCGACGACGCCCGCATCCCGGACAACGCCGGGCGGCAGCCGATCGACGAGCCGGTGGTGCGCGGCGGCCCCGCCGCCTACTTCGCCACGCTGCCGGTGAAGGCCTGTGTGGCGGCGGCCCGGGCGGCCGGGGTCCCGGCGAGCGTGTCGCAGAGCGCCGGGACGTTCGTGTGCAACCACGTCTTCTACGGCCTCATGCACCTGATCGCCACCGAGCGGCCCAAGGTCCGCGGCGGCTTCGTGCACGTGCCGTACGCCCCGGGGCAGGTGCTCGGCCAGGCCGGGCCGTCCATGCCGGTGGCCGTGGTCGCCGAGGCGCTGACGGCGATCGTGACCGCCGCCGTCTCGGTGGGCGACGATCTCCGCCTGGTCGGCGGGTCGCTGCACTGAGGCGCCCTACAGCGGCACGCCGTAGATCACGCGGCGGCCCGCGAACTCGGTGACGCTCCACAGCGTCCTGCTGTCGCGGACGCAGGTGAGGTCCTCGGGGCCCACCGGATAGGGGCGCTTGGCGAGCGTGTCGCCGACCACGATCAGGGTGCCGTTCTTGGAGGCGCCCGCCGCCTGGCTGAGATACCAGGTGCCCTCGTGGGAGAGCGCGCCCTGGATCTTGGCCGCGGGCAGGCGGTAGGCGTCCAGGGCGGAGGCGACGCCGCCGTCGGCGCGCAGCGAGCCGTCGGACTCCAGCGGCCAGCGGGCCACCCGGCCGGTCGCGCCGGGGGCGTCGACGTACTCGCCGGAGATCAGGGTGTCGGTCGGGGTCGTGCGGTCGATCGCGGCGAAGGAGAACAGGGCTCCTCCGGCCGAGGTCCAGGCGCCGGTCTGCGGCATCACGTAGCGGTAGCCGAAGGCGTTGTGCACCCCGCCCTTCCGGCCGATCGTGGTCTTGTCGTCCCCGTCCACCTCGAAGATGTGCCGGGTGTCGAAGACCCGCATGCCGCGGGTGGTGTCGGCGACGTAGAGCAGGCCGCCGTACCACGCGATGCCGCCGGCGTGGATGTTGATCGGGGCGATGTCGCCGTCGGCGCGGGCCCGCACCAGCAGGACGTGCCGGTAGCGGAGCGTCGCGGTGTCGAGGAAGGACAGGCGCACTCCCCGCTCGGCCCCCGTCTCGGGCTTGTAGTACCAGCTCACCACGTACACGCCCGCGCCGATCCCGGCGTCGGAGGCACAGGTCAGCCCCTGGGGGTACCACTCGCGGACGGCGTTGTCGGACGCCTCGAAGCAGTACCAGTCCACCGGCCGGGGCCTCATCGTCCCGAAGGCCCCGGCGCCGGTGGAGCCCTTCCGGACCGCGACGCGGTTGGCCTTGGCCAGCACGGTGTCGAGGGGCACGCGCTTGAGGTGTTTCTCCAGGGCCCGGACCCCGGCCCCGTAGTCGCCGCCGTCCCGCCTCAACTGGAAGGGCTCCGCCGCTACGGCCGTCATCCCGCTCATGGGGGGGGTTCTCCTTCTCCGGTCACGCCCGGGCGGGCGGATCAAGATGTGGAGTTCATGAGTATGCCGGGATTCGGATCCCTTTTCTGATCATATGGGCCAGGTGTGCACCGGCTCCCCGGTGAGCGACAGCTCCCGGTAGCGGGTCACCATGCGGGCCCGGGCCGCCGGGTCGCCGCCGAGGCCGCCCAGGACCTCGCGCTGCCAGATCGCGCCGGTACGGCGGAGCCTGACCCGCTCCCGGATGATGTCCAGCGTCCAGTCCGCCTCGGCCGGGTCGACGCCCATCCGTTCGAGCCCGGCCCTGGCGACGGGCAGCAGCTCCAGGGCCAGCCGCGCGGCCGGGATCTCCTCTCCCAGCCCCGGCCAGGCCATCGGCGCGTCCAGGCCGTGGATCGCGGCCCGGTAGAAGTTGCGGTAGGCCGCGGCGAAGGGGAACTCCTCCACCGGTCCGGCCGACATGGCCGAGGTGAGCCCCAGCAGGAAGGCGGCGTTGGCCGCCATGTCGGCGGGGGTCGGCCCGGCCGGCAGGGCGCGCATCTCCACCCGCAGGTGGCCGCCGTCCGCCGGGTCGTAGATCGGCCGGTTCCACTGCCAGACCGTGCCCTGGTGCAGCCGGAGCTCGGCCAGCTCCGGCGCCTCCCCCTCCGCCCGCGGGCCCGGCGGGGAGGTCATCGGCAGCACCGGCTCGTAGTCGCGGACACACGTCTCGAACATCTCCTCGGCGCTGCGCACCCATCCGGAGCCGAGGGCCACCCGCCGGTCCCTGCGTTCGGGCCGTTCCACGTCGCGGTCGTCGGCCGACTCCTCGAACAGCGCGATCCTGGTCTCCTCCCACAGCCGCCGGCCCAGGAAGCCCGGCGAGTTGCCGCTGACCGCGAGGACCGGGCCGGTGGCGAGCTGGGCGGCGTTGTAGACGCGGGCGAACTCGGCGGGGGCCGTGCGGAGGTGGACCTGCCAGGAGGTGTTGGCGCTCTCCAGGATCACCCCCTCGACCTCCAGCTCCAGCTCCTCGACCCCTTCGATCCGGACCCGGAACGGTTCGGTGCGCAGCCGCCGCATGCCCCGGGCCAGCGCCCGGTAGCGGCCCTCGTCGCTGAGCGCCTCGTGGGTGAAGTCGAACTCGCTCAGCGAGGGCAGGATGCCGATCGCCAGGGCCCGGCCGCCCTGCGTCGCCGCCGCCGCGTCCACCAGGGCCATCGTCTCGCGCAGCTCCCGGACCAGGGCGCTGAAGGGCCGCCCGGCGATCGGCAGCGGGGTCAGGTTGACCTCCAGGTTGAACCGGCCGAGCTCCGGCACGATCCGGCCGTCGTCGGCGGCGGCGCGCACCTCGTGATTGCGCGGCAGCGGCCGGCCCTCAGGGGTGATGAGGAACATCTCCAGCTCGGCCCCGACAGTCGCGGGCCCGGCACCGAAGCCCGGTCTGGCCAGCAGCTCGCGGAACGCGCCGAGCTGCTCCGCCAGCCGTTCCCCGAAGCGGGCGAAGTCCGCCTCGGAGAATCGGTCCTTGTCGAGTTGCTGACCCATCTCACCATCCGATCCATTGGCCTGCCTGCCCCCTCCCTCTGTCCCCAGCCGAGGGTTCTAATCAGCCCGTGCGTCAAGTGACGGCCCGGACGGCGTATCCGGCGCCCCTTCCCATGACGCTCCTTCCCATGACGCCCCGCGGATGCTGAGATGCTGCGGAGGTCGCCGAGACAGGCGGACCGTGCCGGTCAGAGGAGTGTGCGAGTGCGAGCGGTGGTCTTCGACGCCTTCGGAGCCGATCTGCGGGTCCGGGAGGTGCCCGCCCCCGGGCCGCCGCCCGGCGGGGCGGTGGTCCGGGTGGAGGCGACCGGGCTGTGCCGGAGCGACTGGCACGGCTGGCAGGGCCACGATCCGGACATCCGGGTCCTGCCGCACGTGCCCGGGCACGAGCTGGCCGGGGTCGTGGAGGCCGTGGGGGCGGGGGTCGGCGCCTGGCGGCCCGGCGACCGGGTGACGGTCCCGTTCGTCTGCGCCTGCGGGCGCTGCGCGGCGTGCGCGGCCGGCGACCAGCAGGTCTGCGAGCGCCAGACCCAGCCGGGGTTCACCCACTGGGGCTCCTTCGCCGAATACGTGGCGATCGAGAACGCCGACGTGAACCTGGTGGGGCTGCCGGAGGAGATGGCCTTCACCACCGCCGCGAGCCTGGGCTGCCGCTTCGCCACCGCCTTCCGCGCCGTGGTGACGGTCGGCCGCGTACGGCCCGGCGAGTGGGTGGCGGTGCACGGCTGCGGCGGCGTCGGCCTGTCCGCCGTGATGATCGCCGCCGCCGCGGGCGCCCGGGTGGTCGCCGTGGACGTCTCCCCCCAGGCCCTGGAGCTGGCCCGGCGGTTCGGCGCCACGGCCTGCGTCACCGCGGCCTCGCCCGGCGCCCCCGCCGTCCCGCCGGACGCCCCGGCCGGACGGGCCGGCGGCGCCGCGCCCGCTCCGCCCGCCCGGGACGCCGAGGAGGCCGGCGCCGGGGCCGACGTCGCCGCGCGCGTCCGGGACCTGACCGGCGGCGGGGCCCACGTCTCGGTCGACGCGCTCGGCAGCCCGCGGACGTGCGTGTCGTCGATCGAGAGCCTGCGCCGCCGGGGCCGCCACGTCCAGGTCGGCCTGCTCCCCGGCCTCACCTCGCTCCCGATGAACCGGGTGATCGGCCACGAGCTCGAACTCCTCGGCAGCCACGGCATGGCCGCCCACGCCTACCCGGCGATGCTGGAGATGGTCGCCGGCGGGCTGCTCCGCCCCGACCTGCTGGTCACCCGCACCATCGGCCTCGACGAGGCGGGTCCCGCGCTCGCCGCGCTCGGCTCCGCCCCCGGTGTCACGATGATCGTGCCGTCGAGGTGAGAGCGCGCCCTCCCGGCCTCACCCCCCGGCGGCCGGGGGGACCCGTGGGGGCGCGTGGCCGGCGGACGTCGCGGCGGCGTCCCGCGGGGGCTCCTCCAGGGGGACCCGCAGGGTGTTCAGGACCACGGCGAGCATGTCGTAGTGGGCGACGAGCATGACCAGTTCGATCCGGCCGGGCTCGTCGTAGCGGGCGCACAGGGCCTGCCACGTCCGGTCGGTGAGGTCTCCGGACCGGTGCATCTCCTCGGCCACGTCCAGCACCAGCCGGTCATCGGCTCCCCACTCGTGCCCGTGGCCTCGGACGGCCTCTATCTCGGCCTCGGAGAGCCCCGCCTCCCTGGCCAGCCGTACGTGGTGGGCCCACTCGTAGGCGCTCCCGCGCAGGTGCGCGGTGCGCAGGACGGCCAGCTCCCGGTCGCGGGCGGGCAGCGTGCCGTACAGCAGCGCCGCGCCGAACCCGATCCACGCCTGGAACAGCGCGGGGTGACGGGCCAGTGTGGTGAAGACGTTGTAGGGACCGGTGCCCTCGACCACGCGGGTGAGGAACCCGTCCCACTGCTCGGGGGGCAGGGGCTCGACTCGGGGATTCACAGATCAGAGGTTACTTACTACGATCACGCCTGTGAACGGTCGCTTGGTAGGTAGACGTGTGCTCGTCGTAGGGGCGGGCACCCGGCCGTCCTCCGACCCGGAGGCGCCGGTCGGGAACGGGCGGGCGATCGCGGTCGAGGCCGCCCGGCAGGGCGCCGCGGTGGTCTGCGCGGACGTGGACGAGGACGCGGCCGCCGAGACGGCCGGGTGGATCGGCCGCGAGGGCGGGCGGGCCGAGGTGGTCGCCGTGGACCTCGCCGACGGGGACGCCTGCGAGGCGCTGGCCGGCCGGGCGGGCGCGGTGGACGGCGTCGTGCTCAACGCCGCGATCGGCTCCGGGCTGGCCCTGGCGGGGACCGCCGCCGCCGACTGGGACCGGGTGTTCGCGGTCAACCTGCGCGGCCACTTCCTGGTCTGCAGGGGCGCGCTGCCGCTGCTCGGCCCCGGCTCCTCGATCGTGTTCATCGGCTCGGTGGCCGGGCTGCGGCCGGGCAGCCTGATCCCCGCCTACGACGCCTCCAAGGCAGGGCTGGTGGGCCTGGCCAGGCACGTCGCGCTGGAGGGCGCCGGCCGCGGGGTCCGGGCGAACCTGGTCGCCCCCGGCCTGATCGACACCCCGC
This sequence comes from Streptosporangium brasiliense, assembly GCF_030811595.1. Classification (NCBI taxonomy): domain Bacteria; kingdom Bacillati; phylum Actinomycetota; class Actinomycetes; order Streptosporangiales; family Streptosporangiaceae; genus Streptosporangium; species Streptosporangium brasiliense. The sequence goes on along the minus strand of NZ_JAUSRB010000002.1, from coordinate 5,050,796 downwards.
TCGGCCGGGACGCGGCCAAGCTCTGGGAGCACCGCGGCCAGGTGATGATCCCGATGGGCCGCCAGGGCACCGCCTGGGAGGTGGCGAAGGTGACGGCCTTCCTGCTGTCGGACGAGGCGAGCTATGTCACCGGCCAGGTCCTCGCCGTGGACGGCGGGCTCACCCTCCTGTAGGCCCGCGGCGTCTTCTGTGTGGACAAACCATGCTTGCGTCCCATAAAAGACGATTAATACGGTGATAACGTCCCTGGGCATGCGTCCAGAAGATCTCGCCCTGCTGCACGTCCCCGGCAGCGTCACCCTTCACGAGGATCTCATCCTCGTCGACGTGGCCCGCCCCGACCTGGAGGCCGACGCCTACCGCGGGGGCCTGTGGCGGCTCCCCCAGGACGGCCCGCCCGTCCAGTTCACCTTCGGCGACCACGACAGCGCCCCCCGGATCTCCCCCGACGGAGCCTGGGTGGCCTTCCTGCGCGCGAGCGGCGGCGGCAGGCCGCAGCTCCACGTGATGCCCACCGGCGGCGGCGAGGCGCGCCCGGTCACCGACCTGCCGCTCGGCGCGGGCGCGCCGGTCTGGGCCCCCGACTCCCGCCGGATCGCCTTCGTCGCCCGGGTCCCCGAGAACGGCCGCTACGGCACCGAGGAGGACGTCAGCGCCGCGGCCGAGGCGCCGCGCCGCATCACCGGGTTCCGCTACCGGCACGACGGCGTCGGCTTCACCCTGGACCGCCGGCCGGCCCTGTTCGTGGTCAACGCCCTGGCCGACATCCCGCAGCCGGTGCAGCTCACCGACGGGCCCTACGACGTCAACTCCCCGAGCTGGACCCTCGACGGCGAGCACGTGCTGGTCTCGGCCGACCGCGACCTGGACGGCGAGTCCCTGCACACCGACCTGTACGCGGTGCCGGCCGCCGGCGGGACGCCGGTCCTGGTGGTGCGCAGCGCCGGATCGGCCGGCCACCCCGTGGCGCTGCCCGGCGGGGAGGTGCTCTACCTCGGCAGCGCCTTCTCCGGCATCCACGCGGTGGCCCGCAACACCGGCCTCTACCGCGCCCCCCTGGTGATCGGCGGCGAGCCGGCGGCCGGGGTGCGGCTGACCGAGGAGGAGTCGGTCGACATCGAGCCGATGACCCCCGTCGCGGTCGAGGACGGCGTCCTGGTCACGGTGCGGGTGCGCGGCGCGGTCGAACTCCGGCTGGTCCCCTCCGGCGTCCAGGACGGCCCGCTGGAGAAGCTCCCCCTCGTCCTGGGCGAGCGGGCGGCCGTCAAGGCGTTCACCTCCTACGGCGGGCAGGTCATCGCGGTGGTGTCCACCCCGGAGAGCCCCGGCGAGGTGGTCACCCCGGACGGGACGCTCACGGACTTCTGCGGGTCGCTGGCCGGGATCCGCCCGCTCCAGGAGATCACCGCCGTCTCCGCCGACGGCTACCCGGTCCACGGCTGGCTGGCCCTGCCGGAGGGCGAGGGGCCGCACCCGGTCCTGCTGAACGTGCACGGCGGCCCGTTCCACCAGCACGGCTGGGGCTTCCTGGACGAGACCCAGGTCTACGCCGCCGCCGGATACGCGGTGGTCCTGCCCAACCCGCGCGGCTCGGCGGGGTACGGCCAGGCCCACGGCCAGTCGGTGATCGGCGCCTTCGGCACCGTGGACGCCGACGACGTGCTGGCCCTGCTGGACGCGGCGCTGGCCCGGCCCGAGTGCGACGGCGAGCGGGTCGGCGTGATGGGCGGCTCCTACGGCGGGTTCATGACGAGCTGGCTGGCCGCCCACCACGGAGCGCGGTTCAGGGCGGCCTGGAGCGAGCGGGCGGTCAACGCCTGGGACTCCTTCACCGGCTCCTCCGACATCGGCTGGTTCTTCGCCGAGGCGTACTGCGGCCCCGACCCCGAGGTCCAGCGCGCGATGAGCCCGCTCCACCACGCCGACCGGATCAACCTGCCGTTCGCGGTGGTCCACTCCGAGGAGGACTGGCGCTGCCCGGTCGAGCAGGCCCAGCGCATGTTCGTCGCGCTGCGCCGCAACGGCGTGCCGGCCGAGTTCCTGCTGTTCCCCGGCGAGGGCCACGAGCTCAGCCGGAGCGGCCGTCCCCGGCACCGCCGCCAGCGTTTCGAGGCCGTCCTCGAATGGTGGGCGCGCCACCTGTCCTGAGCCCGGCGCCGGGCGGCCCGGGCGGGCCGCCCGGCCCGGAGGCGGCCAGGCCGGCACCGCCCGCGCCGTCGGGGCGACCGCCGTCAGGCCAGGCAGGTCAGCGGCCTGCCCCCGTTGAACTCGACCATCTCCAGCAGCGCGGCGCCGAGGTCGATCGGCTCCCCCGGGGGCAGGCCGTCCAGCTCGGCGTAGGCCCGGTGCAGGTTGCCGACGATGCGCTCGGGGTCGAGCAGCCCGGCGTACTCGCCGAGGTCGGCCTCGCGCGCCGCCTGCAGCGGCGACAGGCCGGCCGCCCGGCCGAGCTCGGCGGTGGCCATCACGAACCGCAGGTATCCCTGCACGCGGTCGATGACCTCGGGCCCGCACACCCCGCCGTGGCCGGGCACGATCGTCTCGGCGTTCAGCTCCCTGAGCCGGTCGAGGACCGCGATCGACCCCTGGACCGAGCCCATCATCACGAACGGCGTGCCGCCGTTGAACACCAGGTCGCCGGCGAACAGCAGCGACCGCTCGGGGATCCACACGATCGAGTCGTTGGTCGTGTGCGCCGGGCCGCCGACGTGGCGGACCTCGCAGCGCAGCTCGTCGGAGTGGACGGTCACCCCGTCGGTGTAGGTGAGGAACGGCGGGCAGGCCTCCAGGTCGCCCCAGTCGACCGGGGTCCAGGCCAGGGTGCGGTACTCCGGGATCCCCTCGGCCAGGATCATCTCCCGGGTCCGCTCGTGCCCGACGATCGTCGCCTCGGGGAAGGCGTAGTTGCCGAAGGTGTGGTCACCGTGGTGATGGGTGTTGATCAATGTCGTGACCGGCCGGTCGGTGACCGATCTGATGGCCTCGCGGTAGGCCAGGGTGCGCCGCTCGGTGGAGCAGGAGTCCACGCTGATCACTCCGCGCCGCCCCACCAGGAAGCCGGTGTTGTTGATCCACCAGCTCCCATCGGGCTGGATGTAGGCGTAGACGCCGTCGGCGACCTCCTGGACGCGGGAGGGGGGCAGGGCGTGGTCATGCCGAGATGAGCTCATAGCATGATTGTCGGTTCCCGGACATGAGTCATCACAGTGATCGGCCGATTCCACGACGGAACGGGGCACTCCGACTCCGGCGTGCGCGAAGGCACCCGTGACCCGCCCCCCGGCGTGACGGCCCTGATGATCTCGGACACGGCACCCGCCGAAGGTGTCGCGACGATCCTTCGGCATCCGCTCGACCGGTCACGTTGACGATCTTCATACGTCGGCTTCGAGGAGAGCCTGGACGTGCTCGGGGAAGACGCAGGCGTGCTCGGTGACGGTCCGGGTGAAGGCGGTGGTGAGGGCGTCGGGGCGGGTCCGGGTGTAGGCGGCCAGGGGCCGGCGGATGGCGGGCCGCGGGCGGAGGAGACGACCGTCGAATCCGGCGGGAACGCTGTTGGCGGGGACCAGGGCGGGCCCGAGACCGGCCGCGGCGAGCAGGGGCGCGGCCGCGCTCTGTTCGGTACGGATCGCGGCGCGCGGCTGGAATCCCGCCGCCGCGCACGCCTGGTCGAGAACTTCCGCCAGGCCGTTGCCGGGTGCGTAGTGCACCCAGGCGCAGTCGGCCAGCGCCACCAGGTCGAGATGGGCCTGACCGGTGGCGGCGAGCGGATCGTCGGCGGCGACCACGACGACGAACTCCTCGATGCCGATCTCCCGGATCGGTCCGTCCCAGTGCGCAGGCGGCGGCCCGATGGCCAGGTCGGCCTGCCCGGCGGCCATCGCGGCGGCGAGTTCGTCGGCGTGCCGGTGCTCGAACAGGCGTACCTGGTTGCTCGGATACTGCCGGCGCCAGGCGCGCAGCACGGCGGGCAGGACGCCAAGGGTGATCGAATAGAGCGTCGCGACGTGCAGTTCGGCTGCCTCCAAGCCGCCGGCCTGGCGGGCGGCGGTGCGGGCGCGGTCGGCGTCGGCGAGGGCGGCGCGGGCGTACGGCAACATCGCCCGACCCATCGGAGTCGGCCGGACCGAGCGAGGGAGGCGCTCGAGCAACGTCCCTCCGACGGACTTCTCGAGCGCGCGGATCTGGTGCGACAGCGCGGGCTGGGTGACGTGGAGCAGCTCAGCCGCATGGGTGAAGGAGCCGGCGTCGACCACCGTGATCAGGTACTCGAGCTGCCGCAGCGTTGCCATGAACAAATGTTATCGCAGTAATGAAAAGTAAGCCTTGGACTTATCGACGCGGGTCGAGCAGAGTCGATGTGTCGCCGTTCGAGCGACATATCCCTTTGAAGAACCAAGGAGAACCATCATGGCTGTCACAGATGTTCTTGCCGGGCAGCGGCTGGTGATCGTCGGGGCAGGCTCCCATACCGGCCGCGCCCTCGCCCGGGCGGCTTCAGCCGCGGGTGCCGACCTGGTGCTGGCCGGGCCGGACCCGCGCAAGCTCGAATGGACCGCCGGTGAGCTGGCGGGCCCGGCACAGGTGACGCCGGTCGATCTGACGGACGAGGGCTCCATCGCGAATCTGGCCGCCGAGGTCGGCAATTTCCAGCATCTGGTGTCCACCGCGGCGATGCACGCCAACGGGCCGGTGACGGAGCTCGATCTCCAGGACATCCAGCGGGCGTTCTCCGCGAAGGTGATCGGCCCGCTGCTGCTGGCCAAGCATCTGGCCCCGCGGGTACGCGAGGAGGGCTCGTTCACCTTCTTCTCGGGGGTGGCCGCCTGGCGGCCCGCTCCGGAGCGGACGGTGATGGCCACCACCAACGGGGCGCTGTCGTTCCTGGTGCAGGCGCTGGCCGTGGAGCTGGCGCCGGTGCGGGTGAACGCGATCTCCCCCGGCATCGTCGACACCGGATCCTGGGACCGCATGGGGTCGGAGAAGGCGGCGTTCCTGCGCGGCGTGGCCGAGCGCAACCCCGCCCGCCAGGTCGGAACCGTCGACGACCTGGTGCAGGCGGTCATCTACACGCTGACCAGCCCGTACGTCACCGGCACCGTTCTGCACGTCGACGGCGGCGGCCGTCTCGTCTGACCCACGCGAGGAGAGCACCCACCATGGATCTACAGCTCGACGATGCCGTCGTCATCGTGACAGGAGCCTCCGCGGGCATCGGCAGGGCGGCTGTGGCCCTGCTGGCAGCCGAAGGGGCCACGGTCGTCGGCGTCGCGCGTGACCCGCGAGGGCTGGAGCGGCTCGCGCCCACGGTCGTGGGGATCGCGGCCGACCTCACCGAACCGGAGTCCGCGCGGCGGATCGCCGATGCCGTGCTGGAACGGTACGGCCGCATCGACGGACTGATCAACAACCTCGGCGGTCTTGACGCCCGTACCGGGTTCCTGCAGGTGACCGACGAACAGTGGAAGGCCACCTTCGACCTCAACCTGCACACCGCGGTCCGGATGACCAAGGCCGTCCTGCCCGCCCTGCTGCGCCAGGGCGGCAGTCTGGTGCACGTGACCAGCGAGGCGGCCCGGCTGCCGGACGTGCCGCTGGTGGACTACGCGGCGGCCAAAGCCGCGCTGCTGTCGGTGTCGAAGACCCTGGCCGTCGAGTACGGCCGGGACGGGGTCCGCTCCAACGTCGTCTCCCCGGGGCCGACCCGCACCCGGCTGTGGGACGCTCCGGGCGGATTCGCCGACCAGCTCGCCGAGCAGTTCGGCCTGGACCGCGAGCAGGCGATCGAGCATTTCGTCGGCCAGGTACGGCGGCTGCCCACCGCGCGGCTCGGCACCCCCGAGGATGTCGCCCGCGTCATCGTCTTCCTGCTGTCACCGCTGATGGCGCAGGTCACCGGCGCCGAGTGGGCCGTCGACGGCGGAGCCCTCCGCCAGATCTGACCCCTACCCGTCAGCACCGGATCAGCCGATCCCGAACTCAGACCTCATCTCACTCATCTCGAAGGTGTGTTCACCATGTCCGTTCTCAAGCGTGTCATCGCAGTCGCCGCGACCACGGCCTGCCTCTCCATCGGAGTCGCCGCGGCAGCTCAGGCCGGCGTCTCCGTCTCTCCGCGGCCCCAATCCGCACATTCCGACCAGCGGTGGGCATGGAGCCTGGTCGACCGGTCCCACGGGCTCGTGCGCCCCGAGCACATCACCGTGGATCGCTCCATCGGCACCCGCCGGGCCCGTACCGCCGTGCACCTGGCCCAGCAGCTCTACACCTTCTGGAACACCGGCCAGGCCAAGTATCTGCACGCCGCCGTCAGCCCGAACTTCCGGGACAACACCCTGCCCGAGGGCCGCCCGCAGGGCCCGGCCGGACCGGCGTCCGCCTCCAAGAACTTCCGCGCCGCCGTACCCGACCTGACCTGCGAGCTGTCGGACCTGCTGGTGACCGGCGACAAGATCACCGCACGGCTGGTCTTCCGCGGTCACTTCACCGGCACCTTCGACGGCAAGGAGGGACAGGGCCAGAAGGTGGAGTTCAACGCCATCGACATCCAGCACGTCAGCGGCGATCGCATCGTCGAGGACTGGCACATCGAGGACAACCAGACCCTGATGGCCCAGCTGGACGCGCCCGCGGCACGCTGATGACCCTCGGTCCGGGCTTGTGTGAGGGGGTGCCGTCAGCGCCGGTAGAGGCGGAAGTAGTCGAACTCTGCCGTGGCTCCGGCACCCCCCAGGGAGATGAGCCCGACACGCAGGTCCGTCTCCGCGGGCATCGTCCACACGCCGCCGAAGATCCACGACTTCCCGTCGCGGCTGGTGGCCGCGCGCAGCTCGTGCTCGCCGTTGCGCGGGTCGACGCGGTGGACGAGGCGCAGCCACGTCGTATCGGCGGGCGGCCCGACGATCGTGCCGCCGTAGGCGATCCGACCGGCATAGGGCATCTCCTTGCCGAACTCGGTCTGGCGGGTGTTCCAGATGGCGGCATGCACGAGCTTGGCGTAGAGGTCGTCGCCGCCGTAGGCGATCAGACCGGCCTGCTGGTAGTTGCGGACCGTGTCCGTGCCCAGGTCGATGCGGAGCTTCGTTTCGGCGGTCCAGTTGCCTTCGGGCACCTCGCGTAGGAGCACCGAGGCGGAGTTGTCCTCCCGGTTGAGCTCGGCGGCCTGCGTCGGCCAGCGGAGCGCGCCGCCGCCGAGGCGTCCTTGCGGAGCGCGGACCCAGGTCCATCCCTGTCGCAGGTCCCCGCCGTCGAACTCGTCGCTCCGGGCACGGTCCAGCGGCCCCGGGCGCGGGTCGCGCACGGGCCTGTGCCTCGTGGCCACGCCCGGCGCCCGCTGCGGCTCCTCCGACGCCCACGCCCCGCCCCGGACGGTCGGCCACCCGCCGATCCAATCCAGCCGGTCGATCAGCATCGGCCGCTCGTTGATGCCGAACGGCTCGTCGAGATAGGGATCGTCTCGGTCGATGGCATGGTAGGCCAGCCAGTCCTGCCCGGTCGGGTCGGTCACCACGGCGTTGTGTCCGGTACCCACCCAGCGGTTGCCGTTCGGCGCGATGACGATCGTGCCGCCGGCCCGTGAGGTGTTGAGCGGCATGCCCTCGCGGTCGAGATAGGGCCCTGTGATGGCGCGGGAACGGCCGGCGTAGACGCTGTAGCCGGTGGTCGGGCCCGCGCAACAGTCAGCGGAGGAAGCGAACAGGTACCAGTAGCCGCCGCGGCGCAGGAGGTAGCCGCCCTCGAAGCGGTTGTCGATGGCGATCATGGTGGGGTCGCCCACCGCCCGGCCACCCGTGGCGTCGAGCCGTGTGATGTGGATCCCGCCGTAGTAGGAGCCGTAGACAAGGTATTCGGTCCCGTCGGTGTCGACGGCATGACTGGGATCGAAGGTCCATTTGAAGTCGTCGGGGCCCCCGCCCCTGCGCGGGCCGACGACGGGTGCCCCCGAGTCGGTCCAGGGGCCCGCAGGAGTGGGGGCGGTGGCCATCCCGATCGCGTTGTCGTTGCGCTCCGGAGTGACGGTGGTCTGGGTGACGACGTAGTACAGCCGGTAGCGGCCGTTCACGCGGCGGATGTCGGGCGCCCACAGACTCGCGCCCGCCGCCGTGTCGGCCCACGTGGGCAGGGTCCGGGCGGTGAAGGCGTCGCCGACGTGGCTCCAGGAGACCAGATCACGTGACCGGGAGATCGGCAGGTGGTGAGCACTCCTCTCCCCCTCGCGCAGGGGATCGCTGGTACCGAAGGCGTACCACCAGCCGTCCTCGCCCCGGATGATCGCGGGGTCGGCGAAGGTGTCGGCGAAACCGCCGCTGACCTGATTGGTGTAGGTCCCGCCCCCACTGCCACGTTCCGCCGGGGCGGCTCCCGGGACGCCGCCCGAGGCGCTCTGCCGTAGAGCGGCCGAGGCGGCCTCCCGCGGGGAGGACGCGGCCGGGGCTGCCGCGATGAGGCAGGCCAACCCCGCGCACAGCGCTGTCATGCGTTGGACGATTCCGGCGCGCATTCGGATCCCTCTCGCTAGGGTTCGCCTCTCGCCGACGCTCACCTCGGCATCCAGCCTGGGCGATCTCCATTACCAGCCGTTTGTACAACGTTGCATTCAACGTTGTAAACAGCCGTCGACGTATTCGGTGATGATCGAAGGGGGCCCGGCCGGGATTTGCAGGGCCGCCGTTTGCGGATACGGGTTCCGTCCGTCGACTGCCCCAACCTCAGGCGACACACCCTGATCTCCCCCTGGAAGGGGATCGGGCCGGCACGGCGGCCGGATGGCATGCGGGTGTACGGAAGGAGGCGACTACGGGGTGCACGACCCCTTGCCGTCGGCGACTCGCAGGCTCAGCGTCGTACCGTAGTGCTGGCGCATGCTCTGGCCGGCGGGCGGGTCCTGGGTGCAGACGGTGCGTTCGAGGTGCGAACCGTCGTCGTATCCCTCGGTCACGATGGACTGGCTGCTGACGAGCGGGAAGCCGAGCTGCAGGGCGGCCTGTTTCGCCTCATTGCCGGTCTTGCCGACGAAGTTCGGCACGACGGGCCAGGTGGTGACGCGGCCGTCGGGCGGGCAGGGCATCTGCGGGGGCAGGAAACCGAACTCCACTTTCTTCGCCTGAGCGTCCTCGACCTGCGTGCAGACGATCCAGGTACCGGAGTAGGACTCACCGTCGAACAGATGACCGTCCGGCAGGGCCCTGTAAGCGGTGGTGTAGGTGGGCCAGGAGCGCCCCAGCTCGCCACTGACGGCGTCGAGCGTCTTTCCTTTGAAGGAGGGCAATGCAGGTGACGGACGTTGCGATCGTGCGTCGCTTCCCCCACTCGCCCGGGTGGAGGAGTTGTCCTCGCCCCCGCCCGAGCAGGCTGCCAGGCTGAGCACGGGCACTGTCAATAGAGCGAGAACAAAAGGCCTGACCTCCACCATGTGCTGCTCCCGAGTGTGGTCGGACATACGCGACGATCATGGCCGTCTCCGCGCCGCAAGGCAACCGCGCTGGTGATTGTCCGGGGCGGGAAGGACACCGGCATGTCGGAGCAGGAAGACCCAGCGCACGGGTCGGCGTCACAGGGCGCAAGCAACTCTCTGTGACGACTGTTGAACGATGCGGCCAGGCCCTGTCCGCGTCCGGCCGTCGGCAGACTCCGCGACACCCTGGGCGGCGACCCCGACGCGGTCAACGGCAACACCGTCGAGCTCCACACCCACGTCGTCCACGGCGACCTCCTGCTCCACCCTGTCACCAGCGGCCTCTGGCTTGCGAAACGCCACAGACGACGGCTGGTGGGACCAGCCTTGCCGACAGTCCAAGACGCCGCCGCCCCGGCCCCCGCCTGCCGGCTGTCCTCCGCCTGACCCACCCGTGCCCGACATCACCCCGGCCCGCCGGGACACCTCAGTCGTCGGCCAGTGCGGCGGTGGCGTCGCGGCCGGCGCCGGTGGCGCGGCGCAGGAAGCCGGCCAGCAGGTCCAGCTCGGCTTCCGTGTATTCCGCGCAGATCTCGTCCATCGCGTGGTTCATGCCGGAGTAGAACCGGAACAGCTCCGCGTTACGCTCGGGCAGCGCCCTGATCAGCACGGCGCGGCGATCGGCGGTGTCGCGCTCGCGGGCCACCCACCCCGCCCTCTCCAGCCGGTCCAGGATGCCGGTCAGTGTGGCGGGATGCAGCCCGGCCTGCCGCGCCAAGGCCCTCGGACTGATCGGCCCGCACCTCCCGATGAGGTCGAGGCAGTCAAGATCCACGTCCTTCAGCTCGGCCCGGAGCCACAGGCACCATCGGCCGCCCCCTCGTGGACCTGCTCACCGGCGCGAACGCCAAGGTCCGCGCCGTCACCCGCACCACCGAGCCCACCTCCCTGCCTGCCGCGGCCGAGGTGGTGACCGGCGACCCGGCACAACCCGGCACCCTCGCCCGCCACCTCGACGGGGTCACCGCGCTGTTCCTCCACCCGCGGGCCGCGGGCGACGCGGCGGCGGAGCTCGTCGCGCTGGCCAAGGAGCACGGGGTACGGCGCGTGCTGGCACTGTCGGCCATCAACATCGACGAGCCTCTCGACCACCAGCCGTCGCGTTTCCGCGGCGACCGCAACGAGGAGACGGAGGATGCGGCCGTCGCCGGCGGCCTGGAGTGGACGAGCCTGCGCGCGTCGAGCTTCGCGGTCAACGCCCTGATCAGCTGGAGCGGCCAGATCACGGCGGGCGACGTGGTCCGCGGCCCGTACGCCGGCTTCGCCGAGACGCCGATCCACGAGCACGACATCGCGGCGGTGGCGGCCCACGCCCTGCTGACCGACGACCTGGTGAACCGGCGCACGTACCTGACCGGGCCGCAAGCGCTCACCCACACGGACATGGTGGAGATCATCGGCGAGGCCATCGGCAGGCCGCTGACCTACACGGAGATCCCGCCGGAGGCCGCAGCCCAGGGCCTGATCGCCCGCGGCCTGCCCGAGCCCTTCGTCACGGCGCTCATGGCACGGTACGCCCGGGACCTGGCCAGGCCGACCCGTCCCACGGACGACGTGGAGAAGATCCTCGGCCGTCCGGCTCACACCTTCGCCGCCTGGGCCGAAGAGCACGCATCGGGGTTCAGGGGCTGAAAACCGCGGACAGGGCCGGGGTGCGCCGTTGCGGCGCCCTGCCCTGTTCGGGGAGAAGCCCCCGACCCGGCCGCGCCCTGTTCGGCTTCTTCGCCGCCACGGCCGAACCCGGACGCGAGAACGTCCACGAAGCCACCTTGGAAGGGCTCGACACGGCCGCCCGCAAAGGCAAGCGCGGCGGCCGCCCGCAGGTCATCACCGATGACCTGCTGCACAGCGTGCACCGGGACCCCTCCCCCGGCGCTGACCGTTGTCGGGGTTCGGCCCGCATGGGCCCGAACTACATTCACCATTCACCAGGTGTTGCCGCCGGCCGGGAGCCCGGTGGGCGGCACGCGCCGAATTCCGGGCTGTCGGACAGTCCGGCGACGTCACTTTCGAGGGCGCGCACGGCTCCATCAAGCTCGACGAGGCCGCGACAGCGTCAGTCCTGGGCTCCGGCGTCGATGCTGTCGACGGTCAGGTCCGTCAGTGCCGCGATGGCCGCGGCTACGGTGGCACGCCCCCGGTTCAGCTCCGCGGCGATCGCCTCGGCCGCGCCCAGCACGCCGACGCAGCGGAGCCGGAGGGCTTCCTGCGTGAGCCCGGAGTACGGCCGCAGGGCGGTGGCCATCAGGTCGGTGTAGCCGTCGAGCAGCTCGCGCTCGATCGCCTCCATCTCCTGGCTCCCCTTGAGCGCGGCCGAGACGGCGGTCCACTCCGGCATGTCGGTGGCGCAGGCGAAGTAGGCGGCGCTCAGGACGCGGGCGATCTCGCGGGGGACGGCCGGGGCGTCACGCAGGGCCTCCTCCGAGGCGGCCCGGTGCCGCTCGTCGAGCCGCCGGTAGAGCGCGATCAGCAGGCCGGGGCGGGTGCCGAAGTGGTCGTAGACGACTGGCCTGCTCACTCCGGCGGCCTCCGCCAGGCTGAGCAGCGTGAGGCTGTCGGTGCCGTGGGCGCGCACGATCGCCATGGCGGTGTCGAGCAGCTGCTCCCGCCTGGCCGGCTTGGACAGGCGAGTCGATCCCGTGGCCATCGTCCTCCCTTGCGTCGCCTCCCAGCTTAAGCTACAAAATGTAAGTTACATAATGTAGGTCAGTGAGAGGACATCACCGTGGAGCACTCCGTACTGATCATGGGCGGATCCGGCCAGGCGGGCGTGGGGACCGCAACCCTCCTGCGCCGGTGGCACCCGGAGCTGCCGCTGACGATCGCGGGCCGCGATCTCGGCCGCGCCCGGCGGGTCGCCGACGAGCTCGGCGGCGCGACAGCCGCGACCATCGATCTGCGGCGAGGCGACCTCGGCCTCAAGGAGACCGACGGCTACTCGGCGGTCGTGGCAACGGTGCGGGACAGCCACCTGAACGGACTGCGTTACGCACAGGACCGCGGCCTGCCGTACGTCAGCATCTCCAGCGGCCTGGTCGACATCGGACCCGAGGTTGTCGCCGCCGGCCTGCGAGCCGGCGCGGCACCGATCCTGCTGGCCAGCCACTGGTACGCGGGGCTCGTCGTCCTCGCGGTGCTCGGCCTCGCCAAGGAGTTCGACCGGCTCGACACCGTCGAGGTCAGCGGCGTGCTGGACGGACAGGACAGCGGCGGGCCCGCGGCCACGGCGGACATGGAACGCCTGCTGGCCGCCACCTCAGCGGGGCACGTCCGCCGCGACGGCGTCTTCCACTGGGTCAGCGGCCCCGATGCGGAGGTGGAGGTCACCGCCGTCGACGGCACCGTGCTGCCCGGCCGGATCGTCCCCATCCTCGACGTGCCGAGCCTGGCCCTCGCGACGGGCGCGCCCAACGTCCGCTTCGCGTTCGCGATCGGTGAATCGGCGGGCAGGCGGCGCGGCGGGCCCGCGTCCACGGAGGTCAGGATCGACCTCGAAGGCGTGGACCGCGCGGGCGCGCCACTCAGGACGAGCCGCTACCTCTTCCACCCGGAGGGGCAGCGCCCCCTGACGGCGCTCGGCGTCGCCCTCGGCGTCGAGCGACTGCTCGGCCTGCGCGGCGCCCCCGTGCCGCCCGGCCTCCACACCCCCGAGGCGTTGATCGACCCCGGCTACGCGGCCGAGCGGATGGCGGAGATCGGCACCATCTTCACCGGCGCGCACGGCGATCGCTGACTCCGGCGATCGAGAATCGCGGGCGGCGTGCCCGTGACATCCGTTCCGCAGGGCCATCCGATCAGCCCACGACGCGAACGACTCGCCGTACGCCGGCGCCACGACCAACGCCGACCGCCGGGGCCAGACCGTCGTCATCCGGGGTTGAGGAACAGCGACGACGCCGGCCTGGAGCGCTTCTCCGCCCTGAAGCTCATGACGCCGACACGGCAGGTCCGCCGATCTCGGCATACGGCCGGATGCGCGAGGAAGCACGGCGATCCCCGACGGCGGCCTCGACCGACTGATGACCTACCCGATCAAGAACGAGATGTACGTCCTGGACCCGACCGGCGCCACCCGCTCCGCACCCGATCTCATCATGTTGAACGATAGTACAAGTTGTACTAGCGTTCAACATGATGGGAGCGAAGGGGACATGATGACGCAGCAACAGTTCACGCGGGCAGGGACGCGCCAGTGGGCGGGCCTGGGCCTGCTGGCCCTGCCGACGGTGCTGCTGGGACTGGACGTGACCGTCCTGTACCTGGTGGCGCCGAGCATGGCGGCCGATCTGTCCCCGTCAGCCACCCAACTGCTATGGATCATGGACGCCTACGGGTTCCTCGTCGCCGGGTTCCTCGTCACCATGGGCACGCTGGGTGACCGGATCGGGCGGCGCCGGTTGCTGAAGACCGGGATGATCGCCTTCGCGGCGGCCTCGGTGTTCGCCGCGTTCGCCCCCACGGCCGAGCTGTTGATCCTCGCGCGAGCCCTGCTGGGGGTGGCCGGGGCGACGCTCATGCCCTCCACGCTGTCGCTGATCTCGAACATGTTCCCCGACGCGCGTCAGCGCGCGGTCGCGATCGGGGTCTGGGCCACGATGTTCGCGCTCGGGATGGCCGCCGGGCCGATCGTGGGCGGATCGCTGGTGGACTCCTTCTGGTGGGGAGCGCCGTTCCTGACGGCGGTGCCCGTCGCCCTCGTCGTCCTGGCCGGGGCACGCGCCCTGCTCCCCGAGTACGCGGCCCCGTCCACCGGCCGGCTGGACCTGATCAGCGTGGGCCTGTCCCTGGCAGCGATCCTTCCGGTCATCTACGCCATCAAGCGCATCGCCTCCGACGGTCCCGGCGGCCCGACCCTCGTCTGCGCCGTGGCGGGCGTTCTGGCCGCAATCGTGTTCGTACGCCGCCAACGCCGCCTCCCCGACCCGCTGCTGGACGTGACACTGTTCGGCAACCGGGCCTTCACCGTGGCCTTGAGTGTGCTGCTCATCGGCCTGGTCGGAGTCGGGGGCTCGATGTACCTGGTCACGCAGTACCTCCAGCTCGTCGAAGGGCTCACGCCCTTCGACGCGGGGCTCTGGATGGGACCACCGGCGCTGGCGATGTTCGCCGCCGCCATCGGTGCTCCCCTGGTCGCCCGGCGCTTCCGCCCCGGCTCGGTCATGGGCGCCGCCCTCGGGGCGTCCCTCGCCGGCTACGCGCTGCTCGCCACCGCGGGACTCGACGACGAGGTCCCTGTGGCAGTCGGCTTCGCGTTCGTCTATCTCGGGCTGGGCGCCCTCGCCGCCCTGGGCACCGACATGGTGGTGGGGGCGGTGCCGGCAGCGCGATCCGGGTCGGCGGCGTCGCTCTCCGAGACGGTCCAGGAACTCGGCATCGCCGTCGGCGTCGCCCTGCTCGGCAGTCTCACCACCGCCGTCTACCGCACTCAGATGACGGTGCCCGAAGATCTGACGTCGGAGATCTCCGGCCCCCTCACCGACAGCCTGAACGCGACCGCGGCGATCACCGAGAGCCTTCCGCCCGGGACCGTCAAGGCGGCCCAGCAGGCCTTCACCAGCGGACTCAACATCGCTTCCCTGGTCGCGGGGGTCGCCGTCGCCGCTGCCACGGCGCTGTGCCTCGGGATGCTGCGTCACGTGCCCGCACTCGGGGAGGCGCAGAACCGCGACACCGACGTTTGAACGATGGTCCGACTATCCTGAGGGTCGTGCCGAGGAGCAGCAAGGACGACACCGCCGACGACAGCGAGCACGTCGACGGACGCCGCGCGCGTGGCGAGAAACGACGCGCGGAGATCATCGAGGCCACCCTCGCCGTGGTCACTCGCGACGGCGCGGCCGGCGTCACCCATCGCACGGTCGCCAAGCAGGCCGGCACCACGACGTCCCTGAGCACCTACTACTTCGCGACCCTCGACGACCTGCTCGTCGCCGCCCTCACGACTGTCGCCGACGCCTACACCGCCCGCATCCGCGACATCATCGACAACCCCGGCGACAAGCTCAGCGGCCTGGCCCACCTCATCGCCGAGTCCGCCGGCTCCGGACGTGAACGCGCCCTGGCCGAACGCGAGCTGGCAACCCTGGCCGCCCGCCGCCCCGCACTGCGACCCGTGGCACGACGCTGGCGGGAGAACATCGCCGAACTCGCCACTACGCTGACCGACGACCCTGCGGCCATCGCCGCCCTCGTCGCGGCCTCCGACGGACTGTGCACCGCGATCCTCCTCGACAACGCCCCCACCGAGCCCGATCACATCCAAGCCGTCCTGCAACGAGCCGTCGGTAACTGAGCCGACGGGGACCGTACGGCCCTCGGCCCGGGAACGGCCTGTCGTAAACGGAGCTGTCACCAGGTGAACGCGGCGGTGTTGGCTCTGGTCAGCCGGTAACTGGAAGTCCGACCGATGGGGCCGCTCGGCCGCTCACGTCCTGACCACTGTCAACGACCTGCGCCGTCGCGGCGTGAAGGCCGTCCACTGTGCTGCGACAGGAAACCTTGGGCTTGTGTCATCGAAGCTTGAGCGACCCGTGAAACCGGGCGTTCGGCGCCGCGCTACCGCCAAGGGGGGCTGCTCACCTCGCTGGGACGCCTCATCGCGACATCGGGATCAGCCGGACTCCGCGAGCAGATGCACGACACCGGCCGGGTTCTTGATCCAGTGGGTCCTGGAATCGAGACTCTCCAGGGGCTCGACCTCGTCACACGGGTGGATACCGCTGTCGGCCGGTTTGGCCGCCGCCGCGTCCAGGTCATCGGTGTGCAGCTGCAGCCACAGGTCGGACCGGCTGTAGTTGCCGACACAGTCGAGCCACAGCGTATTGGGGCCGAACCGCACCGAATGAGTTCTCGAGACGGTCGGAGCGTAGGAGACGTCGTCTTCCTTGACGTCGAAGCCCAGAGTGTCGCGGTAGAAGGCCATGGTGGCCTCGTACTGCGCCTTGGGGATCTTCATGGCGATGTTCAGGCCGGCGGTGAATTCAGGCTTGTTCATTGTTGCTCGACTCCTTCGTGCCGGTGGCGTCCAGTGCGAGTTCCAGCGCGGTCAGCCCGTCATCCCACCTGTTGGCGAACCTGGCCAGCCACACCTGGGCGGTGCGGATGGCGGCTGATCGGCAACCGTCGCGCCAGATCCGTGACGGTTGCGGGCCCGGCGCAGCCGACCTCCTCCAGCAGCGCCCCCCGCGTCGGATCGGCGAGCGCCGCGAACACCGCGACGGCCCGCACTTCTGCATCAGGCGGCCGCATCGAGGTAGGTCTCCAGGTCGACGAGCTCGGCGTCCCATCCCTGACTGTTGGCCTTGTGGGCAGCGTGGGCCACATCGGCGGCGGCCTGGGCGGACCCGCTCTCCACCAGGCGCAGCCGGGTACCGCCCGACACCGGCTCCAGGGTGAAGTCCACAAGCGTCTGGGGTGCGTCATCCTCCGGCAGGCCCTCGATTGCCCACCTGAACACGGAACGGTGCGGTGGGTCGACCACCACGATCGTGGCGACGGATTCCTCGTCCAGGTCGTCCCAACGGAAGAACGCGCGCCCACCGGGCCGCAGATCAATGGCCAGACGGATGGATCACTGTCCGTCCGGACGGCCGCACGCGTCGGGGCAACTGCCGGAGAGCGGGGGCGCAGGGTGCTCACCTGCACACCTCCCGGGAGACAGGTGAGCGGGGTGCCCTTCGCCGTCCCGGAGGCAGGCGGACAGCGGGCTTCCGCCACAGAAGGGCTTCACGCCATGCGGAGGATGACCTTGCCGGTGGTGCGGCGGGCGGTCAGGGCGGTGAGGGCGGTTGCGGCCTGGTCGAGAGGGTACTCGGCGCCCACCAAGGGGTGGACGCGTCCCGAGGCGGTCAGGGCGAGCAGGTCGTGGAGCGGCGCGGCGGCACGGCTGTCGGGGAGGCGCAGGTGGGCGCCCAGCCAGTAGCCGCCGACGGTGATGTTGCGCTCGCTGAGGATCCCGGGGTCGACGGGGGTGGGGTCGATCCCGCCGGAAGTGCCGTAGGTGATCAGGCGGCCGAAGGGGGCCAGCGCATGAGGGGCTGCCTCGAAGACGGGGCCGCCGACGGCGTCGAGGATCACGTCGGCGAGGGCGCCGCCGTTGGCTTCGCGGATGCGCTCGGCGTAGCCGTCGGCCTCGCCGGGGATAGCGGCGTCGGCGCCGAGCCGGAGGACCAGGGCACGTTTGTCGGGGGTGGAGGCGGTGCCGATGACCCGTCCGGCGCCGAACTCCTTGGCCAGCTGGATCGCCAGGTGGCCGACGCCTCCGGCTGCGGCGTTGACGACAACGGTTTCGCCGGGGAGGATCCGCGCAGCCGTACGCAGAAGGTGCCAGGCGGTCAAGCCCTGGACCAGGAGGGCGAGCGCGGCGCCCGCGGGGAGGTCTTCGGGGATCTCGACCGGATCCTTCACCAGCACCTTGGTGGCGAAGGCACTGCTGGCGAAGGCGAGCATGCGGCGACCGTCCGGGGCACGGCCGACGACCTCGCCGCCGGGGATGAACGGCAGTTGTGGCGGCAAGTAGGCGCCGCGCAGGCGTTCGGCGTCGGCGAAGTTGAGTCCGGCGGCCTCGACGTCGAGGAGGGTCTGGCCGGGGCCCGGCGCCGGGTCGGGAAGGTAGGCGGGGGTCAGGACATCGGGTCCGCCAAGGCGTTCTGCAACCATTGCTCTCATGCCGTAGACGCTAGGAGCCACACGGTTGCGCAGGTAGCGGGTGGGATTTGTGGATGAGACGGAATGTATGAGGATTTTTCATACGTTGTCGCCCTCGTGGATGACCTGAGTGTGGCCGAGCTGCGCGTGCTGGTGGCGGTGGACGGCGAAGGCAGCGTCTCGGCGGCGGGGGTCCGGCTGGGACTGACGCAGTCGGCGGTCTCGCATGCCCTGCGCGCGGCGGAGAAGAAGATGGGCGCGGTGCTCTTCCAGCGAGGGCGGGGCGGCGCCCGGGCCACGCCGGCCGGTAATGCTGCGGTCGGGCACGCACGGCGCATCTTGCGGCTGATCGAGGTCATGAAGGTCGACACTCATACTGCCGCGCGGGGCGAGGCCACGGGGACGATCCGGGTGGCGGCCTTTCGCAGTGCGGCCTTCCACCTGCTGCCCAGGGTGCTGGTGCGGTTCGGGCAGCGGTATCCGACGGTGACGGTGACCGTGCGAATCGTGCCTGATCTGGGGCGGGGGGTCGCGGGGGAGGTGGCGGACGGGCGCGCCGATGTGGGGGTGGTCTCGCTGCCGGTGTACGTGGACGGGCTGGTGACGAAGGAACTGTACGCGGAGCCGTACCTGCTGGCTTATCCGGAAGGGCATCCGGATCCGCGGTCGCTGCCCATGATCGATTGGCATGAGAACTGCGCGGGTGAGACCCGGCGCTGGCTGGCGCGGCAGGAGTGGATTCCACCCGGCGACATCACCGTCGAGGACGACGGGGTGGTGATGTCGATGGTGGGGCACGGACTCGGTGCGGCGATCGTGCCCAGGCTGTCCACGGTGGGTGCGCCCGCCAAGGTCGCGACGGCCGAGCTCGGCGACGGTGCGCCGCAGCGCCACGTGGGGTATGTGACCACGCCGGAGCTGGCCGGATCGGCGATCATCCGCGATCTGCTCGGCGAGTTGCGAGCGATGAAGGGCGTGGCCGGCCCCGCCGGCGGTTGAACCAGCGAGCGGCCTCAGGAGTGAGCAGCGGGGTGACGACGGCCTGGTCGAGGCGTGAGCGTCATATTGCCGACAAGGGCAGACAACAAGAGCACGAGGGGGGCAGGTCCCCGGGGTCGAGGAACCGGCGGACAGCCGTTGGCACTGAGAAGGATCATAACTGCGGTGAGCTGCGGCTGTTCCTGGCCGCGAAGCTTTCTTAACCCGTTGTCCGGCCCCGACGTCGGCGTGCGGCGCGGATCTCGGCGTCGGCAACCTTGTCGTCGAGCAACGCGTACAGCTGGGTGGTCTCGGTGGAGGCGTGGCCGAGGCGTCGGCGCACGGCCTCGATGGACACGCCGGCGTTGATGAGCTCGGTGGCGTGGGCGTGGCGCAGTCGACGGATGTCGATCTCGATGCGTGCGGCGGCGCAGCAGGTCTGCCGGCGGTGGTGGGCGGCGTCATAGGACAGCGGCCCGGCGGCGCCGTTGATGGAGGCGCGGAACAGTGGCCCGGCGGTGTAGCCGGCGCGAGCCAGGTAGAGCTTGAGCAGGGCGACGTAGCCGCGGTTGTCCAGCAGCCCGACGCCGCCTCGATGACGCGCTCGCGCGAGAGCACCTGCCTGCGCCTTCGTGACCGGGGTGCCGGTGTGGTCATGCCCTCATCCCACCAGGTTTGGTGCGCTGCTCCAACATGGAGTACGGTTCCAACATTGGAGCAATGCTCCAAGAGTATGGCTTCGAGCTTCACGGAGCACGGCCCCCACCCGACGAGCCCCGGCCGGCCCGGGGACTCGCGACTGGAGGAGAACCGACATGCACGACGTGGTGATCGTGGGAGCCGGGCCGGTGGGCCTGTTCCTCGCCGGCGAACTCGCCCTGGCCGACTGCTCGGTCCTGGTACTGGAGAAGAACCCGCAGGCGGCCTCGCCGTTCTGGGCGCTCCCGCTGGGGATGCGGGGCCTGAACGCCGGGTCCGTCGAGGCGTTCTACCGCCGCGGGATGCTCACCGCCCTCCTGGACGCCTCACGCGCCGACGCGCAGCAGGTCGGCGCGCACCCCGACGCGCACGAGGCGCCCGCCCCGCGCGACGTGAGCCACTTCGCGGGCCTGCGCCTGGACGCCGCCGACATCGATACCGGCGCCCTCCCGCCCCGGCTGCCCGGCCCGGCGATGGAAGGATCATGACCAGCCTCGAAGCGGTCACCGGCGTCCTGGAGGAGCGGGCGGTCGCGCTCGGCGCGCGGATCGTGCGCGACGCCCCGCTCGAAGCCGTCGACCAGGACGGCGACGGCGTCCTGGCCCGGGCCGGCGGGCGCGAGTACCGGGCGCGCCGGCTCGTGGGATGCGACGGCGGACGCAGCACGGTGCGCCGCCTGGCGGGCTTCGACTTCGTCGGCACCGAGCCGCTGTTCACCGGCTACGTCGCCCGCGTCGCCTTCGAGGACCCGGACAAGCTGCACCCGGGCTTCAACTCGACGCCGACCGGCATGTACCTGCGCACGCCCTTCGAAGGGCACCTGGGCATGATGGACTTCGACGGCGGCGCCTTCGACCGCTCCCAGCCGCTGACCCGCGACCACCTCCAGACGGTCCTGCGCCGCATCTCCGGCACCGACGTGACGATCAATGAGGTCCACCTCGCCTCCAGCTTCACCGACCGCGCCATGCAGACCAGCACCTACCGCAACGGCCGCGTCCTGCTCGCCGGCGACGCCGCCCACATCCACTCCCCGCTCGGCGGCCAAGGGCTCAACCTCGGCATCGGCGACGCCATGAACCTCGGCTGGAAGCTCGCCGCCACCCTCCACGGCACCGCCCCCGCGAACCTGCTCGACACCTACACCGCCGAACGCCACCCCGTCGGCGCCGCCGTCCTCGACTGGTCGCGCGCCCAGGTCGCCACGATGAACCCCGGCCCCAACACCCCAGCCCTGCGCCGGCTCGTCCACAACCTGCTGCGCACCATCGACGGCACCACCCACGTCTTCCGCACCACCTCCGGGCTCGCCCACCACCACGACCTGGGCGACAACCAGCCGACCGTCGGCTTCACCGCCCCGGACTTCCGCTTCGGCGACGGCACCCACCTCGGAGACCTGCTGCGCGAAGGACAGGGCGTCGCCCTCGACCTCACCGCCGCGCAGAGCCTGCGGGAGACCGCGGCCCACTGGCAGGACCGCATCCGCTACGCCCCCGGCCCGGTCGCCAACGACCTCGGACTCGGTGCCCTGCTGATCCGACCCGACGGCGTTGTGGCCTGGGCCGAGGGCCCCGGCCCCGACCCCGAGGCGTTCCGGCGCGCCGCCACCCGCTGGTTCGGCGCCCCCACCGCCTGAGCGGGCGCGCCCCGGCGGCCGGCGCACCAGCCCGGCGGCGCCCTCACATCAGAGCAGGTCAGGGGTATACCCGTTGGATTTTCCGCGATTACCACCGGGACCCCTCGAAGCGCGCGATGTCCCCCAAGGCGCAGAGCTCCGCGAGGCGTATCGAGGGCTGAGCAGCCTTGAGTGAGGGACGCTTTCGGCGGAAGCCACAGGACCGACCGCCCCTCCCGATGATCGTTTCCGGGCGATCCGCGAGCCGTGGCGATGCGTTGCCGGGATGAATCCGTGACTCGAATCACCGGCCGCCTGCTCCGCAGGATCTTCTCCGACCGGGACGACTACGTGCTGGCCACCAAGGTCTTCTTCCCGATGGGCAAGGATGTCAACGACCGCGGCCTGTCCCGCAAGCACATCCACTCCGCTTCACTCCAGGGCACACCGCCTCACCCACTCGCCGAAGCTCTGACGGTCATCACGCAAGAGCCGATCCGGCGAGGACTTTCATCACAGGGTGAACTACGCCGCGCTCCCGAATGATCAGCGAACAGCGAGGGCCTTCTCGATGAGTGTCACTGTGGCACGAGGATCAGCAACCTCCACGACCAGGCGCACGTAACGCTCATCAACCAATTCGATGACCACAGCCTTGGTCGCATCTCTGACGTCCCAGAACACCCGCTCGCCATCCACACGGAAGGTGCCGGCGGTAATGACTCCGGGGAGGTGCGTCCCGGGGCTCCGAATGCCTTTCGGGTCGTTGATGATTCCCGGGTCTGCAGTCACGCCACGGACGTTCTCCAACGGGATGGTCAACTGGCTCTTGAGTGCCCACAGCTTGTCGAGTCCTTCGATGTCCACGACGAGGCTGTCACCGTTAATGCTGATCCTTGCCATGTTCTACTCCTTGAGGTTGGGGCGTCAGGCCTGGGGAGTGAGTTGATCCACCAAAGCCGTTCTTGCCTGCTTGACGCTGGCTTCAGCCGCTCCCGATCGGGCGCGTAGGTGAAGTCCGAGAAGTGCCGCAGTGACTGCGAAAGCCAGATGCGTTTGCGGCTCGTGGGAGGAGTTCGATCGGATCGCCGCTTCTGCTGCCTGATCGAACCCGGTGAACACTTGGGCGAGCAAATCCGCCACCTCCGCGTCTACGGGTGCGCGTTCAACCGCAGCCAAGAGGAGCAGATCAAGTGCGGGTCTCACGGAGGGCGCGTTCAGCACCTCCGGCGAGACCTCGGTTAGAGCCCTCGCGTCCCTGATGTGATCGACAAGCGGGGCGATCTTGTGATCCAGCGACCACCGCAGAGCCGCCATATACAGCCCCCGCTTACTTCCAAAGGTCTTGTACAGGCTGTTGCGGTGCACTCCTAGGTGAGTTACCAGTTCATCGATGGAGATGCCGTCGTAAGTCCGGCTGCCGAAGAGCTCGGCTGCGGCTTGAACGACGGCGACCTCGTCGAACCCTCTCGGTCGGCCCATGGCAGAAGCGTAAGGGGTTTAGGAACATTCAGTCAAGAACAATCGTTCCTAAGTCTGAATCGCCACCTCAACGCGCCCGAGGCCGGTGATTCTCCGAGCCGGAACGCCTCGGCCGGAGGTGCTCCGGCTCCGGGATGATCGCCGTGCTGCCAGGAGGTCCGTAGGTGACTGAGGTGGAAGCCTGATCGCCCCGTCCGTCATCGACCCGGGACAAGCCGAGCAGACCAAGGCCGCCGGCTCCCCTTCGGGCGGGCCTGCGGCAGACGGGACGATCCGGCAGGGGCAGGTGTGCGTCCGCGCAGAGGTCAGAGGAGCACCTGACTGCCTAGGGGCACGGTCACGGTGGATCACCGCCGAGCACGATCCGGGGTACGTTCGCCTTACGGGGATTCCGGAACTCGCCGACCTCATCTGGCTTGTCGAGGGGGAGCCCGAGCGCCAGCATGGCGATCTTCATTGGCCGGTCGGTCCCCACCCCTTTCATCTCATCCGGGGCACGACAACGGTTCTCCTCTCGATCGACGCCGCAGCAGGCGAGGCGTACATCAGCCTTTACGCAGGCGAGGAAGAGATCACTTCCCTGGGAAGGCCGCGACTGCTGAGGCGGCTCTCCGTCGAGCGGCACAGCCCGGATTCCCTCCCCTGCGGCGTCCCACCGGCCGAGGCGGTGATCTCCGTCAGGGGGCCCGGTCGTAGGGTGGGCCTCCATAGTGGAAACGGGAGGTTTCACCATGGAGTACACGCGTCTGGGTTCCACCGGATTGAAGGTGTCGAGGGTCTGCCTCGGCATGATGAGCTACGGTGACCCCGCCAAGTGGAGCGAGTGGGTCCTCGACGAGGCCACGGCGGAGCCGATCGTGCGCCGCGCGGCCGACGCCGGGGTGACGTTCTTCGACACCGCCGACGTCTACTCGGCCGGTTCCAGCGAGGAGGTCACCGGCCGCCTGCTCCGCAGGATCTTCTCCGACCGGGACGACTACGTGCTGGCCACCAAGGTCTTCTTCCCGATGGGCAAGGGTGTCAACGACCGCGGCCTGTCCCGCAAGCACATCCACTCCGCCGTCGACAACTCGCTGCGCCGTCTCGGCACCGACCACGTGGACCTCTACCAGATCCACCGCTGGGACCCCGAGACGCCGATCGAGGAGACCATGCTGGCCCTGCACGACGTGGTCCGCGCGGGCAAGGCCCGCTACCTCGGCGCCTCCTCGATGAGCGCCTGGCAGTTCGCCAAGGCCCAGCACGTGGCCGAGGTCAACGGCTGGACCAAGTTCGTCACCATGCAGAGCCACTACAACAAGCGGTTCGCTTCATGCGGGAAGTCCGTCCTGGCCGCCTGAACCCGGCCACTTCTTGATCATTATGGCGACGAAGCCTCGTTGAACTGCTGATTCGCCCCAGGGCACACCGCCTCACCCACCGGCCGAAGATCTGACGGCCATCACGCAAGAGCCGATCCGGCGAGGACTTTCATTACAGGGTTAAAGCGGTCCGCCTGCGGCGGCCCGCGCGCGACGGGCGGTCGCTGGCCGCGCTGCGGCTCTTCGGCCGGTCGCAGCTCGCGCCGCCCACGCGCTCCCAAGCCGTCGATACGATGTAGTGCTAGCTATAAGACAATTGGTTGCCTGCTCAAATCCCTTAAGATGTGCAAGCGGCCGTCATTAGCTGTCGGAGTGTCAGGCGGGACGATGGCAGATATGCGTTCTAACTAATCGCGATGACTTGCCATAGACGCCTTTTTCATGCTCCACAGGAAATACATATCAGACAGCTCAATTTCCCGCTTTTCTTCAAAATATTTATGGAAGTGCGGCAATGCGGTTCCCGCCGCCGCCACTCCGCCCGCAATAATCAGCGGCAATGATCCGAGAAGACCTACGGACGTACCGGTCAAGCTCAAGACTGCGCTGCTGCCCGCCTTCAGGGAAAGTACGCGAGTATTGGCCTTTAGTCGCCTTTGGATGTCAGCAAGTGCTGGTTCCACGTATTCACGAACAACAGAGCGCGCAACTTCTTGAGGACTCGCAGATTCGAGCTGCTTAATTTGCTCTTGGATTGCCGTTCGGAGTGCCTTCCTGAATGCCACAAAGTGGGCCTGTTCGTCCTCTCTTAAGCTGATAATGTCCCGAACGGCCATCCCCTCAATAAAGGGAAGCTGTAAATGAAAAGCGACATCATCGACTTTAACTGAGTCTTCAGCCTTTGGGGTGACCCAAGAAGCCGTCACGCTCTTGGCGAGCGGAGCGTTCAGGACCTTGGCATATGCCATATCCGCGACGAGTCCTGTCGAATAGCTCCGGAATACTTGCCCAATCATCTCCTCTTTTGACGGCCTCTTCTTCTTTGCGCGAGTGATCGAACCAAGCGCAGGCTCCGAGAAGAAGGGATGAGTCACCCAGAAGTTCCACACCCCTTTAAACCATCGGGTACTAATTTCTGCCTCTGCCGCTAGACGCTCCACTACCGCATTAGCCGCCTGCTCATCGAGAAGCACATCTAAACCATGCTCGGCCGCATGTTGAGTAAAATGATGATTGCAGTATCCTAGCGGCTTCTCCCGATAGATGAGATATTTTTCTGCGCCTATTTCTCGGAGATATAGAAGAATCTTAACATCTTCTTTTACTTCATGAATAAGCCTAAAATGCTGACTCTTTGGAAGAGTTGATACTCGACGAAGAAATTGGCGAGGAGAGGCGCCTTCTACGATTATGCGATCGAAGTAGTGCCATATGCGAACGAAGGCATCGTTGATACCGCGCTGAACACATTCGAATTCCCCGCAGCTCAATTTGCCGCTTAGATCAAGGCCGCTTCCGGCAACGATTGAGGCGTCGGGAACTGACTTATTCGCCGTCTTATAATTGGGAGCGTCCTTGGCTAGCTCAACCAAACGGGCAATTGGGCCAGGGTAACGGATGAGGCGGTCTATATCCCCTGAACCTTGTACCTCATATTCATCTACCCATTGAGCCAGCCAATAAGGATCTTTGGTTGCAGTCATCCGCACCACACATTGTCTCAACAGAACCGGAGTATTCCTCCATACTCCTCCTGGTTTAGGATACTGGGACAACGACGACCATGTGGGTTTTCCCTTACGAATCTGGCGCCAATCTGCGTAGCCATGCAGTCACGGACCTCACGAAGCGAACGCGAGCCATGTTGCTTCCGGTCTCCCGAAGTAGTGCTCTTGCGGCTGCCGCGAGGCTTCCGCTCCTCGGGCCTGGGGCCCCCTGCGGTGCGGTTTATCTTGCCATCGGATGACGAGGCGGGTCGCCGGTCGGGGTGCTGGTACAGCAGCGGGATACAGCAACATCGCCTCACACGATCACACGCCACCGGCCTGCATCTACCACTTGGGCAGGGCGAGGAAGCCTCTACGTCGTGACTGGCTCCCGTTTGCAAGCAGGATGTCAGGAGATCAAGTACGGCAGCGCTTCGTGCCGTCGCACGGCGGGGCGTGCCCGCCCCCGCCGCGCGGACATCGGGACCGGGCATGCGGCCTGGGGGCCGGTCCCGGCCCGCGCCCGCCCGGCGGGGGCGGGCAGACCCCGCCGCCCGCCGCACCGAGCACCCGCCGTACCGAACCGCACCCGCCGCCCTTGGTACGCGCTGCCGCCGCTGCGACCGCTGGCCCAACCGCTACGCGGCCCCTTCGGGGTGCCTTCGGCATTGCGCCGGCCGTCTCCGCTCTGTGCGTTCAGCAGGCACACCGGATTTACAGGGAAGGACAGGGCTGCCGCCCCGCTTCCGGTGCTCGCGCCTGGCGGCACTGCGCTCCGGGTCGGGTTGCCATCGAATGACAGGATTACGTGGTCACGGTCATTGTTGGTCGGGTGCGGCGGCACGGCTACGGGGGAAGGCCGCACCGCCGCACCGGCTTCGAGGGGTCAGCGGTAGATGAGCTGAACCCAGACCGCGCGGCCTATCTCCGGGTCGTAGTCGGTGCCCCACCCGCTGGACAGGAAGTCCACCCACGCCAGGCCCCGCCCGCTGAGGCTGTCACCATCGACAGGCCGCATTTGGGGAACGTTGACCGTTGAGCCCTTGTCCATCACCTCGACGTGGACCAGGCGCTCCCCCAGGCCGACGCCGACGGTGATGATCTCGTCGGGATGGCCCGAGTCGCTGTGCAGGATCGAGTTGGTGACGACCTCGCTCACCAGGAGCTCCACCGTCTCCAAGACCTCCGCCGATGCCGCGATGTGCGCGCTCAGCACCTTCAGCACCCAGTGGCGCGCGTCTGACGCCGACTGCGGCACCCCATAGAAGTCCCGGTGATCCAGGAATCGGAGCCCGTTCCAGCGCTTGAGCATCGCCTCGAACGCCTCATGGACGGCTTCCCGGCTCACCGCGCCGCCGCCTTGCGGATCGTCTGCGCCGCCCGATGGTCAAGGGCGTCGATCCACTGGTTACGGCCCCGCCCCCACTGATAGATCCAGTCCTCACCGAGCCTGTGGGCGGTCACCCGAACCGGCCGCCGCGTCCCCTGCGCCGTCAGATACGGTTCCTC
Source organism: Streptosporangium brasiliense (assembly GCF_030811595.1). Lineage (NCBI taxonomy): Bacteria > Bacillati > Actinomycetota > Actinomycetes > Streptosporangiales > Streptosporangiaceae > Streptosporangium > Streptosporangium brasiliense. Next base: position 5,023,403 of record NZ_JAUSRB010000002.1, on the reverse strand, counting down.
GGTCGGCGGAAGCTCAAGCTGCGTCGCCAGACCCAGCCCGCGCAGGTCCCACGCCAGCCGGACGAGATGGATGTACCGGTCTTCCTGCAACGTCCCCAAGACGGGGCGCCGCGTGAGAGGGGCCGGTTGCGCCTGGTCAGCCGGTGTCGCCTCATCCTGCGACATGGCTTTAGAGTGATCCACGGATCGCACCTCCAGAGTGCGGTCAAGGACCTGCCGGACGATGGCGTCGTTCCGGCAGGTCCGCCGTTACTGCCCTCGCTAACCTCGCGGGCGATGCGCCTGGCCCGGCTTCTGCAAGATCAGGGGTGGCAGGGTGCGACGTTTCGCGCTGTGCGCGCGTGATGGGGGCATGACCTGAACCTCTCCTGACGGTGACTTGCTACGGGTGGCGGCTGCACGCCAGGAGGAACCGTAAGTTCCTGTCAGGGGCCGGACCCGTACCGCAGTGAGGGTGAAGAACCCGCACTTTTGTGCGGGTCGGTGCGTCACCGCATCAGGCGATGCCCGCTCGCGTGGCCAGGCCCCGGAGTTGCGGTGTACTGGCCCGGTGCTCGCGTTTGAGGAGCTGAGTCAGCAGTTCACGGGTGCGCCCGCCGTAGCGGACGAGTTCGGGAGAGAGCTGTTCGGCCAGGAGGAGCATGTTCACCGACGCGGCGTCCTTGCGCTGGATGGCGTACGCCCGCGCGAGATCCAGATGGACCTGTGCACGACGCCCGACCAGGCCCGGGGCCATGACTTCGACATCGAGTGCTTCCGCCTTCGTGATGGCCTGACGTGCGTCTCCCGACTCCACCGCTGCGGACACCTCGTGAATGGTGACGTTGGTCAGCCCGAAGGCGTTCCAGAAGTCGTTGCGATCCTCGCCGAGGCGTTCGGCGACCTGGCGAGCCTGGGTGAGATAAGCGCCTACGGCCGTCTGGTCATGCTGGGCAGCGGCGGCCGTGACCGCGACCAGGTACAGCGCGCCGAGCATCGACAGCGATCGAGGGTCACTGTGGCGGACGGAGCGGTGTAGAGCGTCTGCCGCGCGGAGCACGAGCCCGAGCGCCGCGTCCGGCTCGCGGAGACGGACGAACACGTAGCCGAGACGATAGGCGCTCACGGCGGCCAGTAACGGTCGTTCGGCCTCTTCGGCTGCGGCCAGCGATCGATCAGCGGCCAGCCAGGCAAGGTCGGGCTCTCCGACGCGCCGCAGCGTGGTCGTGGCGCAGTGGTAGGTCAGCGAACGGAGTGTCTGGTAGGTCCGGCGCCGGTGCGCTGGAGCATGACGGCTGCCGAGTTCGGTCGCCACGATGAGCCCTGGCAGGCGTCTGCCCACCTCGTCATACTGGGTCGCCTGGTAGAGCCGGTTCACCCGGCGGATCTCGTGACGCAGCCAGACGAAGCTCTCCGGCGAGCCTTCCACCTGCCGTGGGTCGATCAGCGAGGACAGGCCGTCGTAACTCATCATGGCGTGACGGATGGCGGATGCTGCCTGATAGTGCATCGTGGTGTCCGTTTTCGCGGTGGTGAGGTCTTCGGCGGCCAAGCCCAGGATCTCACCCAGGGCGTTGATCACGCTGTGGCTGTCCACCTTGCGTTGCCCACGCTCGACCTGACTCAGCCAGCTCTCCGAACGACCGATCAGCCCCGCGAGGACGGCCTGTGACAGGCCACGGCGACGGCGTGCCCGAGCGATCCGCTGACCGATGTCCTTGCGGGCATCCACACCATCACCCCTGTGAGTGTCGTCCCCCGACAACGCTGCGCAGTTCTTGAATGATCTGTTCCCAGGATGGCATGCGGGCATGTGACGGCGCATCGGGATCGAACAGCACCCGGACGCCCATCTCCCGCAGCGTCTCCAGGCTCCGGCCGAAGGCAAGATGCTTGGCCAGTGCGTCCTTCAGTAGAGGCACAGCGACAATGGGGACGCCGAATCCCATCACCTCGCACAGCAGGCCGACCGCGAACGTGTCCGCGAGCCCACCGGCCCACTTGTTGATGGTGTTGAACGTCGCCGGAGCCACCACCACCGCATCGGCCGGAGGCAGCCCCTTCGGCTCACCCGGCATGCGGTACGTGCTGCGGACCCGATCCCCGGTCAGCCGCTCCAACTCGTCGGCATCGACGAAGCGGGCACCCATGGGCGTGGTGACCACGTGCACCTGCCAGCCGTCTGCCTGAGCGAGCATCACCAGGCGGGCGAGGTCAGCCGCCGCCGGAGCAGCACATGCGACCACGTACAGCACTCCGCGCGTCTCCATACCGCGTGATCCTAATCAGAGCCGGGCAGCCGTCGCGGCCGGTCAAGGTGTCGACGAAACCGGCCGTGATGCCGCCGGCCGAATTCGCTCCGCTCGCCCTTCGGGTGCCTTCGGCATTCCGCCGGCCGCACCACTCCGCCCGGGGACACGTCTCTCCGGTCAGCCGGGTTCCGGCTGTTCCTGTTCTCGGGCGATCCGGCGGGCGGTGGTGATGCGTTGCCGGGCGAGTTCGGCCCACAGGGCTTCCCCGTGCCGCAGGCCGTTTCCGGCGTAGCGCCACTGGGACAGGGTGACCGTCTCCTCTCCGTCCGGGGCAGGGAGACCGAGGATCGAGCGGGCTTGCTCGGCGCGGTAGTCAGCGCGTGCCTGCCGCAGCTCCCCCAGGGTGATGGAGTATCGGCGGCTCTTGGTCGAGAAGTGGCCCCGATAGCCGAGCATGTGAGCCCACTGCTTCAGAGGGACGTCCCGGTACTCGGGCAGGCGGCTCAGAGCGAAGCAGGTGAAGATCATGCGCCGGGCATGCTCGGTCACGGCCAGCCCGGCGACGTCTTCCACCCGGCGGATCGGACGGTCCACCGTCCCCGCGGACTCCGCCCCCTTGGTCGCGTACTTGGCGACGTAGGCCGCCACCCGTTGATCGCTGACCTCGTCCAGCTCAGCCGAGATGTACACCGGCCGGACGTCGAGCTGATCACCCCACCGCAGCAGAACCGGAGCAGGAACGTCCGACGCCGGGACGACGACCTGTCCGGCAGCCTCCCGGATCGCCCGATCGAGGAGCGCGACGGTCGCCCAGTCAGGCGGCCGGTCAGCCGGCCCTTCCGGACCGTCGAGGCGGATCACCGCGTGGAAGTGGACCAGGCCGCGCGCCTGGTACTCGGCGACCTTGGCGTACGACAGCCGCAGCGTACGGCGCAGCGCGGCCCGGCTCATGCCGAGCAGCCGGGCGAGAACGGACGGAAGCGCCTGGGTGAAGCGCCGCCACAGCTCCCCCGCGTGGGCGTTCCACAGCACCGCGCCCCGGTAGTCGTAGCAGCTTGCGCAGAGCGGTTGCCCGGCTTGAGGGTCATCACGTTCGTGACGCCTGCCGCACCCTTCCGGCTGCCCGTGCTCGCACACGGGACGGTCCCGCCGGGGACGACACGGCAGGGGCGTGCCGTTCCGCTCTCGGTGGGCATGGACCGCGCCGAAGGACGGAGCGGTGAACGTGGCGAACACGCGGGGATGCCCGCTGACGTCCTCGGGAACACCTTTGCCGCCCCGCAGTCCGGAGATGATCAGGTGATAGGTGTCGTCCCGGTAGGTCTCCGAGCAGGCCGGACACCGGGAGGCACGCCGGTTGCCGCAGGCGGTGAGCAGGAAGCCCGTGGGTTCGTCGGCGGTCCGGTAGACGTCCAGAACCTCCCCCGTCCGGACGTCCACGGTCAGCCGTTCGCCGTGGAGTCGGACGGGTTGGGCGCAGCCGCCGGTGGCGTAGATCATGCGTTGCCACCGGGCGAAGTCGGGCATGGCCGCGCGGTGCAGCGCGGCCAGCATGTCAGGGGCGAGGGAAGGCGCTTGGTTCACGCGGCGTCCCTCCCGCGCACCTCATCGGGTCGGGAACCGGCGTCCTGCGTCTCGGCGACGCTGACGCCGAACACGGTGGCGACGCGTCGCCACTTCTCATCAGTCCAGCGAGGGGACCGTGCCGCTTGTCGTCTGCCCCACTCCCGGGCAGACAGGGGTTCAGGGTTCAGGTGGACTCCTCACCTCATGGGTGGAGCCACCGCCACGCCTGACGGACAGGACGTCGCACGCCGTCGCCAGGGCAGCCCGAAGACAACCGTTGGCGTGTGGTGCGCAGCAGCGAGAGATCAGAATGGAGTGCGGCGAGGAAGTGGATGGCGCGTTCTGTGTGGACACCTACCGCCGGGCCGGGGCCCTCCGACGATCATCAGTGATCATGAGATGTGTCGTGCCCGGATGAAAAATGCGCCTGAGGTGATTCGCCGAGATGTTCGCTGTGTCGTGCCGTGGGGAGGTCGGTGGCTTCTTACGCGATCAGTTCTACATCGGGGTAGACGAGTTCGACCAGCTTCAAGTTCCTCCGTGAGCGTTGTGTGTAGACGTCCGTTGGCGTCCGTGAGTGTCCGTCAGCGTCCGTAGACGTCCGTCCGTCACCGGGAAATCGGCGGCGAAAGAAAGAGGGCTGTCGCCTTTCGGTAAGGCCGACAGCCCTCGGAAGAGGCTGAAGACGTCCAGGACGTCTCGCGCTCAGCCCTCTCGCCAGATGGGCTCCAGGAGGTCCGGGTTGAAGACCCGCTGGCCCTGTCCGGCCGGGTGGACGATCACCGCGTGCAGCGCTTCCCGGATGTAGGTGCGCTTGGTGGAGATGGGGAACCCGCCTTCCTTCTCCGGCAGGTACCAGCGCCGCCGGATCTCCGCCGCGTCCGTACCGGCCCGCGCCTGCCGCAGCTCTGCCGACGCGGCGAAGCCGGCGGCTTCCGCACGGAGTCGGGCGATCTCCTGTTCCAGGCCGGGGGCGAGCTTGAAGAACAGGTCATTGCTGATGTTGCCGGAGTTCCACTGCCGGGTCAGCTCGTCCAGGCGCGACTTCACCTCTTCCAACTCCTCTTCCCTCCCCCAGGAAGACTCCCCCGCCGAGGCGGTGAACGCGGCCTCCTCCAGCTTCGCCAGGACCGCTTCCGAGACGTACTCGTCCACCAGGTCACCGCGCCGGGAGGTTCCGCCGCAACCGCCTTCCGCCTTGCTCAGGCATGTGTAGGCGTGGTGCTTGGCATTCTTCTTACGGTTGGTACGGAGCGGGGCGTTGCAGGGTGTTCCGTCCGGCTTGATCCGGCCGCAGCGGAGGATTCCGGCGAGCAGGTACGTGGGGTCCCGGTAGTCGGGTTGGTGCGGCTTCATGATCTTCATGTCCCGGCCGATGAAGTAGCCCTTCCGGCTGTCGAAGACGGCCCGGATCGCTTCCCACTCCTCATCCGTGAGGATGGTCGCCCACTGTCCGCGTATCGGGTTGCCGTCCGCGTCCCGGACGAGTTCACCGTTCAGCTCCCGCAGGCCGCACATGCGCGGGTTGCGCAGTGCCACCTTCAAGGACTGCACGGTCCAGTCGTTGCCGAGCGAGGTCTTCGCCCCCGCTTCCTGCCACTCGCGGACGATCGAGTGCAGGGAACGGCCGGACAGGAAGTCGCGGGCCGCCTGCCGGATGAGGTCGGCTTCCTTCGTGTCGAGGGTCAGGCGATCCGGCTTCCAGCCGAAGGGGCGCGGGCCGCCGGAGGGCACGCCCAGTTCGGCACGCGACCGGTGCGAGCGTCGCATCCGGCGTTGCATCTTGCGGACCTCCATCCTGGAGATGACCGCGCCGAGCAGGCCCATGCTCTCCACGTCTTCGCTGTAGAGATCCTGAGCGCCCCGTGCGTCGGCGAACACGCGGCCGTCCTGGAAGGTGATCGCTTCCACGAACCGCTCGTAGTCGCCCGGCCGGCGAGCGAGGCGGTCGGCCGCCAGGATGACGATGCCCTGCACCGGCGTGCCGTTCGGCAGTTTTCCGGCGCGCAGCGCGCGTAGCATCGCCTCGAAGTCGTCGCGGACGACTCCCTCTTTGGCCGCCGACTTGTCGTTGTCGGTGAACTCGTGGACGACGGTCCAGCCGTACCGTTCGGCGGTCTTCCGGTTGACCCTGTGCTGGTCCTGCACACCGTGTTCGTCGCGCCTCAGGTCGGCGGAGATACGGGCGTAGGACACGACGGGGACGGGGGGATTCGACGGGCTCATGTGCACCTCCGGCCAACATCATGCCTGAGATGTAGAGCTAGAACCTGCTCTACCGCGAGGAGGAGCGGGAGATGAACCCGCTCTGCGCCGACCAGGGCGTGGGCCTGATCCCGTGGAGCCCGCTGGCCCGCGGCGTGCTCGCCCGGGCCGGCTCGGAGGAGGCCACCACCCGCGCCGGGAGCGACGAGCGCATCGGCACCCTCTACACCGACGCCGACAACGACCGCCAGATCCTCGACCGGGTCGCCCAGGTGGCCCGGGAGCGCCAGGTCCCCCCGGCCCAGGTGGCGCTGTCCTGGGTGCTCCGGCAGCCGGGGGTGTCGGCCCCGATCGTCGGCGCGACGAAGGAGAGGCACGTCGACGACGCCGTCGCCGCGGTGGACCTGGCCCTGACGGACAAGGAGCTCGCCTTCCTCGCCGAGCCGTACCGCCCGCGGGCCGTCGCCCACTGACGCGCCCGGCCCGGTCCCGCGCGCCGGCCCTCCCGGTGGAGGGCCGGCGCCGAGCGGCCGGGAAGTCAGCTCAGCCCAGGACGGTGTCCAGGAGCAGGGAGCCGGCGCCGAGCAGCGCCGCGTCGGGGCCCGAGCGGGTGACGGCGATCTCCAGGTCGCGGGTGGCCAGCGGCAGGCAGCGCTCGTAGACCGCGGCCCGGATCGACGCGATCAGCGGCTCGGCCGTGGACAGGCTGCCGCCGACCACGATGGCGTCGGGGTTGAGGAAGTTCACCAGGACGGTGAGCACCTCGCCGATGAGGCGGCCGGCGTTCCTGACCAGCGCGGTGGCCTCGGGCACCCCGTCGTTGACGGCCGCGACGACGTCGGCGGGCCGCCGTACGGCGATGCCCAGCTCGGTCAGGGCGCCCATCAGCGCCGCCCCGCTCGCGTATGCCTCCAGGCAGTCGGAGTGACCGCAGGAGCACACGACGGAGGAGTCGGAGCTGACCCGGACGTGGCTGATGTCGCCGGCCGCGCCCCTGCCCCGGTGCAGGCGGCCGTCGACGATCACGCCGCACCCTATGCCGCTGCCGGCTTTGAGCACCATGAGGTTGTCGCAGCCGGGCCACGCGCGGGCCTCGCCGACGGCCAGGAGGTTGGCGTCGTTCTCGACGAGCACCGGCAGGTCGTAGTGCGCGCCGAGATGCTCGGCGACGGGGAAGTTGTTCCATCCGGGCATGCGCGAGGGGGACACCACGCGGCCGCTGGCGGGGTCCACGGGGCCGGGGATGCCGGTGGCGATCCCGCGCAGAGGGACGCCGGGCGGGCCGTGGGCCAGCAGCAGCTCGTCGAAGGAGGCCGCCATCCAGTCGAGGGTCGCCTCCGGGCCCAGCGCGATGTCACAGGGGCGCTCCTCGACGACCAGCGGGGTGCCGCTGAGGTCGAGCAGGCCGAGCCGGACGTGATGGGCCCCGAGGTCGGCCACCGCGAGCAGCCCGGCAGTGGGACTGACCCGCAGCCGCCGTGGCCGCCGCCCGCCGCGGGAGGTGCCCGACCCCTCCTCCACGAGTAGCCCGGCCCCGATCAGCTCCTCCACCCGCAGGGAGACGCTTGACGCCGCCAGGCCGGAGAGGCGGGCCAGCTCGGCGCGTGACTCGGCGTGGCCGGTGGCGACGAGACGCATGAGATCGCCCTGGGCTCCCCGCACGAGCAACCTCTCTTTGCCTGACATGAACAGAGGAATACCACGTCTGTACTTACTACGGCAATGTGTTGACTTCGGCCGGAATCATCCATTACGTTCCGCTTTATCTTCGATTTCGAAGGAAGACGGCAATGATTCAGGTGCAAGGGCTGAACAAATGGTTCGGCGATCATCACGTGCTGCGCGACATCGACCTTGAGGTGGCGCAGGGCGAGGTCGTCGTGGTGATCGGCCCCTCCGGGTCGGGCAAGTCCACGCTGTGTCGTTGCCTGAACCGGCTGGAGAGCGCGGGTTCGGGCGACATCCTCATCGACGGCGTCCCCGCCCCGGTCGAGGGCCGCGAGCTGGCCAGGCTCCGGGCCGACGTCGGCATGGTCTTCCAGTCGTTCAACCTCTTCCAGCACAAGACCGTGCTGGAGAACGTCATGCTCGCCCCGGTGAAGGTGCGCGGCGTCGGCCGCGCCGAGGCGGAGCGGACCGCGCGGGAGCTGCTGGCGCGCGTCGGCATCGCCGAGCAGGCCGGCAAGCTCCCCGCGCAGTTGTCGGGCGGCCAGCAGCAGCGGGCGGCCATCGCCCGCGCGCTCGCCATGCGGCCCAAGGTGATGCTCTTCGACGAGCCCACCTCGGCGCTCGACCCCGAGATGGTCGGCGAGGTCCTGGACGTGATGGTCCAGCTCGCCGCCGACGGCATGACCATGGTCGTCGTCACCCACGAGATGGGCTTCGCCCGCCGGGCCGCCGACCGCGTGGTGTTCATGGACGGCGGCCAGATCGTCGAGACGGCCGAGCCGAACGCCTTCTTCGAAGCTCCCCAGACCGACCGGGCCAGGGACTTCCTGGCCAAGGTACTCACTCACTGATCGCAAAGGATGGTGGGCCCGATGGTGTCCATGAAGCGGATGGCCGCTGTCGCCGCCGTGTCGATGATCGGCCTCTCGGCCTGTTCCGGCACGGATTCGGGCAGCCCGGCGGTGCCGGGCGAGGCCAAGGGCGGTGATCTGCTCGCCAAGGCGCCGGTGGCGGCCGCCGCCGACATCCTGCCCGGCTCCACGATGGAGAAGATCAAGCAGCGCGGCGAGCTGATCGTCGGCGGGTCGCTCGACGCCCCGCTGCTGTCGCAGCAGAACCCGACGACCGGCGAGGTCGAGGGGTTCGACGCGGACATGGGCAAGGCTCTCGCCAAGTACATCATCGGCGAGCCCAAGGTGAAGATCGTCAACTCGGCGTCGGAGACCCGTGAGGCGCTGCTGAGCAACGGCACCGTCGACGTCGTCTTCCAGACCTACACGATCACGCCGGAGCGGGCCGAGCAGGTCGCCTTCGCCGGGCCGTACTACTCCTCCGGCCTGACCCTCGCGGTCCGGAAGGGCACCTCGGGCATCGCCAAGCCGGAGGACCTCAACGGCAAGACCGTCATCGCCGGGGCCAACACCCCGGCCATCCCGGCGATCAAGAAGCTCGCGCCGCAGGCGAAGATCGTGACCTTCGGCAGCGACCCCGAGTGCATGCAGGCGCTCAAGCAGGAACGCGGCGACGCCTACGTCCAGGACGAGACGCTCCTGATCGCCAACGCCCAGAAGGACCCCTCGATCCAGGTCGTCGGCCAGCCCTTCACGACCGACCCGTACGGCATCGGCCTCAAGCACGGTGACGACCAGTTCAAGAAGTTCGTCAACGACTGGCTGAAGAAGACCCAGGCCGCCGGTCTCTGGCAGCAGACCTGGAAGAACTCCATCGGCACGGTCGTGCAGGGCGAGGCTCCCGCCCCGCCGCAGATCGGCTCGGTGCCGGGCTCCTGATGTCGGCGATCCTGGATCACCTGCCCGAGTTCTGGCAGGGACTGATCGTGACCCTCCAGCTGACCGCGGCGTCGTTCGCCGGCGCCGCGGTCATGGGGCTCGTGATCACGGCCATGCGGGTCAGCCCGGTCGGCGTGCTGCGCGGGATCGGCACGGCCTACGTGGAGACCTTCCAGAACCTGCCCCTCCTGGTGCTGCTGGTGCTGGCCGTCTTCGGCCTGCCGGAGATCGGGATCAAGGCCGGCCTGCTGGAGACGGCCATCGTGGTCATCGCGCTCTACGAGGCCGCCTACATCGCCGAGGCGCTGCGCTCCGGCGTCAACGCCGTCTCCGCCGGGCAGGGCGAGGCGGCCCGCGCGCTCGGGCTGACCTTCAGCCAGTCCCTGCGCCACGTGATCCTGCCGCAGGCGCTGCGCACGGTGATCCAGCCGCTGGGCAACGTCTTCATCGCGCTGACGATGAACACCTCGCTCGCGGCCGCGGTCGGCGTGGTCGACCTGACCGCCGCGGCCAACCGGGTGAACCTCATGGAGGCCCAGCCCATCCCGATCTTCGTCGGGGCGGGCCTGGCCTACGCGCTGATCGCCGCCTGTGCCGGGTTCGTCACCGGGCGGCTCGAACGACGGCTGGTGATGGTCCGATGAGCAGCCTGCTCTTCGACGAGCCCGGGCCGCGCGCCCGCCGCAGGATCCGGATCGCGACCGTGGTGGGGGCGGTCGCGGTGCTCGCCCTGCTGGCGCTGGCCGTACGCCAGTTCGCCGCCAATGGCCAGCTCGACGCCGACCGCTGGCAGCCGTACGCGACGTGGCCGATGTGGCGCTACCTGCTCGACGGACTGTGGTCCACCGTGCTGGCGGCGGTCGTCTCGGCCGTGCTCGCGATGGCCGCCGGGCTGGCGCTGGCCCTCGGACGGCTGTCGCGGCGCCGGTGGGTGCGCGTGCCCTCCGCCACGTACGTGGAGGTCGTGCGGACCGTCCCGGCGCTGCTGCTGGTCTACGTCGTGCTGTTCGCGCTGCCCCGCTACGGGCTGGACCTGCCTCTGTTCTGGAAGCTCGTGGTGCCGCTGGCGGTGTCGAACGCGGCGGCGTTCGCGGAGATCTTCCGGGCCGGGATCCTGTCCGTCGAGCGCGGCCAGAGCGAGGCGGGTCTGGCCGTCGGGCTCACCCACGGCCAGACCATGCGCATGATCGTGCTCCCGCAGGCGGCCCGGCGTGTGCTGCCCTCGATCGTCAGCCAGTCGGTCGGCCTGCTGAAGGACACCTCGCTGGGCTTCGTGGTCAGCTACGCCGAGCTGCTCTACAGCGGCAAGGTCCTGGCGACCTACAACGGCCTGCTCATCCAGACCTACATCGTCGTCGCGCTGGTCTACCTGGTGGTCAACGCGTCGCTGTCCAAACTCGCCCGCACCCTCGAAGCCCGCCAACCGCGAGCCCGCCAACCGCGAAGGAGACTCTCCCGTGCCTGAACTCGTCCCGCCCGCCGGGGGAGCCTCCGGCTTCGTCCCGCTCGCCGAGGTGGTGCGTTCGGGATTCTCCGAAAGCGTGCACTTCGGCAGCGCGGTCGGCCTCGCGCCCGACGGCGGCACCGCCGTCGCCCGCGGCCTGGTCGGCGCCCCGGTGCTGCCGCGCTCGTCGGCCAAGCCGTTCCAGGCACTGGCGTGCCTGCTGTCCGGCGCCGACCTGCACGGCCCGCGCCTGGCCATCGCCGCCGGCAGCCACACGGGTGAGGATTTCCACGTACGGCTGGTCGCCGAGATGCTCGGCGAGGCGGGGCTGGGCTTCGAGGCCCTCGGCTGCCCCACCGACTGGCCGGAGGACGAGAGCACCCGGCACGGGCTGATCCGCGAGGGCCTGGCGGCCTCGCGCGAGCGGATGAACTGCTCGGGCAAGCACGCCGCGATGCTCACCGCGTCCGTGGCCTCGGGATGGGCCGTCGACTCCTACCTCGACCCCGACCACCCCGTGCAGCGGCGGGTCCGGAGTGTCGTCGAGGAGCTGTCCGGAGAGGAGACGGCCCACGTGGCCGTCGACGGGTGCGGCGCGCCGCTGTTCGGGCTGTCGCTGACCGGGCTGGCGCGGGCCGTGCAGGCCCTGGTCCTGACCGCGCCCGGGACGGCGCCGCGGGCGGTCGCCGACGCGATGCGCGAGTATCCCGAATACGTCGGCGGGACCGGCCACGTCAACACCTCCCTGATGCGGGCGCTGCCCGGGGCGGTGGCCAAGGGCGGGGCCGAGGGCGTGCTCGTCGTCGCGCTCGCCAGCGGGCACGCGGCGGCGGTCAAGGTCATCGACGGCAGCCCGCGGGCCACGACGGCGATCGCGCTGGCCACCCTCCGGGCGGCGGGCGGCGACGTCTCGACGGCCGGGGAGTTCGCGAGTGTTCCGGTGCTGGGCGGGGGCGTCCCGGTCGGCGAGATCCATGTTCTGGGGGAAGAAGAATGAGCCTCACCTACGAGATCTGCATCGACAGCACGGCGGGCGCGCTCGCGGCCGAGCAGGCCGGGGCCGACCGGGTCGAGCTGTGCTCGGCGCTCTTCGAGGGCGGCCTCACCCCGACCCTCGGCACCGTCGAGGCGACCCTCGCCGCGGTCTCGTCGATCCGCGTCCACGTGATCATCCGTCCCCGGGGCGGCGACTTCATCTACGACGAGCACGAGATCGCGGCCATGGAGCGCGACGTGGCCACCTTCCGGGAGGCGGGCGCGCACGGCGTGGTGATCGGGGTGCTGACGCCGGCGGGCGAGGTGGACGTCGAGGTGGCCAAGCGGCTCATCGGCGCGGCCGAGGGGCTCTCGGTCACCTTCCACCGGGCCTTCGACATGACCGCCGACCCGTTCGCCGCCCTCGGCGCGCTCACCTCGCTGGGCGTCGACCGGGTGCTCACCTCCGGTCAGGACACCACCGCGCTGGAGGGCGCGCCGCTGATCGCGTCCCTGGTCGAGCGGGCGGGCGACGATCTGATCATCATGCCCGGCGGCGGCATCACGCCCCGCAACGTGGGCCGGGTGGTGGCGGCGACGGGGGTCAAGGAGATCCACTTCGCCGCCCTCGTGGACGCGCCCAGCCCGGCCGTCCACCGCAACCCCCACCCGTTCATGGGCGGCGAGCTGCGCCAGCCGGAGTACGCCCGGCGGATCACCTCCCCTGGCCTGGTCTCCGAGGTGATCTCCGCCTCCGGGCGCTGAGGCACGGCCACACCGGGGTCCGGCTCCGGCCTCACACCCCGGTGGGCAGGGTCTCCAGCTCTCCCCGGCCCTCCCGCTCCAGGTGCAACGGCCGGAGCGCGGAGGTCCTGGCGATCCAGCACAGGGCGTCGTAACGGTCGCCCATCGTGCTGGGCACGTAGTTGCGCCACTCCCGTACCGGGTCGTAGACCACGCCGATGGCGCGGTGCCCCAGCCGGGCCCTCAGCCAGCGGGCGTCCGGCCGGTCGGCGAAGACGAACAGGGCGCGGTGCTCCGGGCCGGTCCCGGCGCCGCCCAGCAGCCCTTCGAGGGTGTCCGGAGGCGGCGGGGGCACCGGCATGACCTCCATGGGCGCCCCCCACCGCGGGGCGGCGACCACCTCGCCGTGGGCGGTGGCGGAGCCGACCAGCACGACGCCGTCCGCGCCGTGCCGCTCCCTGACGAGCCGGCCGAGGTTGACGATCCCGCCCCGCGCCATGTCTGTGGCCCTGGCATCGCCGATGTGGGTGTTGTGCGCCCACACGACCGCCTTCGCGCCGTCGCCGTGGAAGTGCAGCAGCCGGTCCAGGGTGTCGGCCATGTGGATGTCGCGGACGTTCCACGCCTCCGCCCCGCCGCTGATCATGGACCGGTAGTAGCGGTCGGCGGCCGCCGCGACCTCGGCGTTCTGCCAGATGTTGAGCCGCTCGACCGGGTCGGCGGCCTCGGCGGGCAGCGAGTGCCGTACCCGGCACAGCAGCTCGACCGTCTCCCGCTCGCACCCCTCCGGCACCAGCCGGAGGCTCCGGACGTAGGTCTGGGGGTCCTCGCCGCAGGGCTCGAAGCAGCGGTAGGCCTCCAACGCCGTCTCCACGTAGTCGGGATGATATTCGTGCAGGTAGAGGACGACGGACCGGAGGGAGTCCCACAGGCTGTAGACGTCCAGGCCGTAGAAGCCCACCCGCTCCCCGGTCGGCCGGAGCGCGTTGCGCTCCCGCAGCCACCGGCAGAAGTGCGCGGTCTCCGCGTTGGCCCACATCCAGGTCGGCCAGCGGCGGTAGGCGTCCAGGGCCCGCGTCGGATCCTCCGGGGAGCCGTCGGCCAGCGTGACCGAGCGGTGGACCTGCCAGCAGTCCGGCCAGTCTCCCTCCACCGCCACGAAGGAGAAGCCGCGCTCCTCGACGAGCCGGCGGGTCAGCGCCGCCCGCCAGATGTGGAACTCGTGGGTTCCGTGGCTGGCCTCGCCGGCCAGCACGCACCGGGCGTCGCCGATGCGATCCATGAGGGGGTCGAGGTCGGCCTCCTCCTCCAGCGGGAGGGCCATCCCCCGGATCTCGTCCGTCTCTTCCATGCGACATCCGTTCCAGCGGTCGGCCCGGCGGCCGGGGCGACCGGGTGCGTCCCGGCGGCGCGGGACCGCCGGGACCCCAGGGGCCGCCGGGCGCGGTCCGGGCCTCCTCCGCCGTGGCCGGAGGAGGGGGACCCGCCAGGTCTCCGTGTGGCTTTCGCCCTTCACCGGCCTTCCCTACCCGCCCGTCCATCCGCCTTGTCCCCGCGTTCGCCAACGGATGCTTGACCCTCTCGCTTGTCCCCGCGTTCGCCAACGGATGCTTGACCCTCCCGGGAGGGCGGGTGCGATCACTCGTCCATGACGTACGGGTGGGTGAGGAATTCGAGCGAGTGGCCGTCGGGGTCGTCGACGTACACGCCCCGGCCGCGGTGACGGTGGTTGATCTGCTGGGGCTCGGTATGGCCCGGATCTCCCCAGTGGGGCAGCCCGCGCTCGATGATGCGGGCGTAGATCTCGTCGAACTCCTCCTCCGAGACCAGGAACGCCAGGTGCTGCATGACGATCCGGTCGGCGCGGACGATGGAGTCCGCGTAGTCGACGGTCACGCCGTTGGCGAGCGGGACGGCGGCGAACGGCCCGTAGGCCCGGGGCTCGGGCGCGCCGAGCAGCCCGGTGAGGAAGCGGGCGGAGGCGGAACGGTCGCTGCTGTGCACGATCGTATGGTCGAGCTGCGCTGGCACGGGACCTCCTGGTGACGTCTCGGAAACGACTTGCTCCTACGACGTTACGGCCGGGGCCCGCGTCCGGCATCGGGCCTTCGGCCTACGTCCAACGGCCCCCCGGCGGGACGGCCGGCGCCCGGACCTGGACGCGGCGGCGTGAGCCCGGCCCGGCCGACGGACCCGGCCGGGCCGCCGGGACGGCCGGGAAAACGTCGGTGCGATCTTCTAGGCTGAGCCCCATGGCACGAGCTAATGACGCTGTGGCGGCCGCCCTGGAGGAATACGCCGAGCTGTTCGCGATGACGGGCGGCGACGCCTTCCGGGTGCGCAGCTACCAGAAGGCGGCCAAGGCGATCGCGGGCTTCCCCAACGACATCGCGGCCACGGCCGTGCGGAGCGTGCCGGGGGTGGGCGAGGCGATCGCCAAGAAGGTCGAGGAATACCTCGAAAGGGGGAGCTTCCGCCAGCTCGACGACCTGCGCGGGAAGGTCCCCGGCGGGGTGCGGAGGCTGACCCGGATCGCCTCGCTCGGGCCGAAGAAGGCGGTCTTCCTCTACCAGGAGCTCGGCATCGACTCCCCCGAGGCCCTCGCCGAGGCCATCGGGCAGGGGCGGCTCAAGGGCCTGAAGGGCTTCGGCGCCAAGACCGAGGAGAACCTGCTCAAGGGGATCGAGCAGCTCGAGCGGGACGGCGCCAGGGTGCACACCGGCGTGGCCATGCGCCTGGCCGAGCGGATCGTCGCCTCGCTGGCCGCCGAGCGGATCGCCCACGCCGGATCGCTGCGCCGGATGAAGGACACCATCGGCGACATCGACATCCTCGCCGTCGGCCCGGTGACCCTGATGGACGACTTCAAGGCCATGCCCTACACCGCGGAGGTCATCGCCTCGGGCGAGAAGAAGACCTCGATCCGCACCGTCGAGGGCGTCCAGGTGGACCTGCGCGTGGTCCCGGCCGGCTCGTGGGGCGCCGCGATGCAGTATTTCACCGGGTCCAAGGAGCACAACGTCCACCTGCGCGAGATCGCGGTGAAGAAGGGCTGGAAGCTCTCCGAATACGGCCTGTTCGACGGTGACCGGGTGATCGCGGCCGAGCACGAGGAGGACATCTACCAGGCGCTCGGCATGCCGTGGATCCCGCCGACGCTGCGCGAGGACGGCGGGGAGATCGCCGCCGCGCTCCGGGGCGAGCTGCCCGCCCTCGTCACCGTCGGCGACCTCCGGGGCGACCTGCACACCCACACCGACCTGACCGACGGCATCGCCTCGCTGGAGGACATGGTCGCGGCGGCCGGCGCGCGCGGCTACTCCTACTACGCGGTGACCGACCACGCCCCCGACCTGGCGATGCAGCGGATGACCCTGGACAAGGCCCTGGAGCAGCGCGAGCGGCTGCGCCGGCTCCAGGGAGACCACCCGGGCATGCGGCTGCTGCACGGCTCGGAGCTCAACATCGCCCCCGACGGCTCGGTCGACTGGCCCGCCGAGGTGCTGGCGGGCTTCGACGTGTGCGTGGCGAGCGTGCACTCGCACTTCAGCCAGCCGCGCGAGGAGATGACCCGCCGTTTCATCGCCGCGTGCGAGAACCCGCACGTGCACATCATCGGCCACCCCACCACTCGCAAGATCGGCGGGCGCCCGCCGGTCGACGCCGACTGGGACGCGGTGTTCCGCGCCGCCGCCCGCACCGGCACCGCGATGGAGATCGACTCCTTCCCCGACCGCTCCGACCTGCCCGCCGATCTCGTACGGCTGGCCCGCCACCACGGAGTGAAGTTCTCCATCGACAGCGACGCCCACGCGGTCCCCCACCTGGACAACCAGCGCTTCGGCGTCGGCCTCGCCCAGCGCGCCTGGCTGACCGCCGACGACGTGATCAACACCTGGCCGCTGGATCGGCTGCTAGCCTTTCTGGATCGCTGACAGTCACATGATCCTCACTCCCCCTTCGCAGATTACATGGTTTTTTGGTAGGAAATAGATGTAGGGGAAGGGGAGGCGCCGCATGCCGTACGAGGACCTGAACGACGAGGCCGTTCGCCACCGCACCCGCGCCGGGCAGCTCGCCCGGGGCGGGCGCGACGGGGGTGGGCACGACCGGGGCGGGCGCGACCGGCTCCGGCTCGCGGCCGTCGACGGGGAGCCGGTCCCCGCCGGCGGTGTCACGGGGATCGTCAAGCCGCTGCCGCCGGAGACGTTCATCGGGCACGGGACGAACGCCGAGATGCGCTGGGAGGCGATGCGCGGCGTCGGCTACCACGTCTCCAACGACCGGTTCTTCGTACGCAACCACACCTCGACCCCGATCATCGACGCGGCGACCTGGCGGCTGGAGCTGCACGGCACGGGGCTGCGCAACCCCAGGAGCTTCGGCTACGAGGAGCTGCTCGCGCTGCCCGCGGTGACGCGGGACGCGGCGATCGAGTGCGCGGGCAACGGCCGGAGCTTCTTCGCCACCCAGCAGGGCCAGGAGATCTCCGGCACCCCCTGGCGGCTGGGCGGCATCGGGGTGGCCCGCTGGCGCGGGGTGCCGCTGGCCACGGTGCTGGAGCGCGCCGGGATCACCCCTGACGCCGTCGACGTCATGCCGCGCGGGCTCGACGCCCCCTACGTGGCCGACGGGGTCGACCACGGCCGGGTGCGCCGCCCCATCCCGGTGTCCAAGGCGCTCAAGGACGTGATCCTGGCCTACGAGATGAACGACCGGCCCCTCCCGCCCGACCACGGCCACCCGGTGCGGCTGATCGTCCCCTCCTGGATCGGCCTGGCCTCGATCAAGTGGGTGGGCGACATCGAGGTCTCCACCTCACCGCTGACCTCGCCGTGGAACACCGAGTTCTACCGGATGTTCGGTGCCGCCTACCCGCCCGAGGGCAGCCCCCCGCTGACCACCCAGGGGGTCAGGAGCGCCTTCGAGCTGCCCTGGCACGCCACCCTGGCGGCCGGGCGGCCGTACGTGCTGCACGGACGCTCCTGGTCGGGCAACGGCCGGATCGCCGGGGTGGAGGTGAGCTTCGACGGCGGCGCCACCTGGCACCGCGCCCAGCTGCGCGGCCCGCACGCCGTGCCGGCCTGGACCCGCTGGCACATCACCTGGAACCCCCAGCAGGCCGGCCCGCACACCCTGCTCGCCCGGGCCACCGACGAGACCGGCGTGGTCCAGCCGGCCCGGACCACGCACAACGACTACGGATATCTCTTCGACGCCGTCGTTCATCATCCCGTGATCGTCGTGAACGGATAATCCAGAACCGCCCCGGCGCACCGGCCGCACCGATCACAGGGCAATTCAATACACAACTCTTACTCCTCCGGAAGGGCATTGAATTCTCCCTGCACGGCGCGCGTATCCGGTGATCGGCGGAGGTCCCGCACCGTAATTCACGGCCGGATCATCCGACTTCATCTGAAAGACTCCCAAGGTCGCCCAGACGAAACGAGGTGGTAACCGACCGGAGCGATGATGGCCATCCCCGTCCTTGTCCGCTCTCCATTCGGAGGCTCGATCAATGCGCCAGCTGACCGCACTCGACGCGCAGTTCCTGCACGCCGAATCGGCGACCACCGCGGCTCACGTCGCCGGGGTGGCGATCCTCGACCCGGCCTGGGCTCCCGCGGGCGCCGTCACGCGTGAGGCCCTGATCGAGCTGCTGCGCGGGCGGCTGCATCTCGCCCCGGCGCTGGGCCTGCGCCTGGCCGGCGTGCCGTTCGGCCTGGACCACCCCTACTGGACGGAGGCCGCCGGGCTCGACGTCGCCGACCACGTCTACGAGACGACCCTCCCCCTGCCCGGCAACGAGGCGCAGCTGGCCGAGGCGGTCGCCCGGATCCACGAGCGGCGGCTGGACCGCGGCCGCCCGCTCTGGGAGATGCACCTCATCCAGGGCCTGACCGGCGGCCGGGTGGCCCTCTACGCCAAGGTCCACCACTGCGCCGTCGACGGGGTGTCGGGCGCGGAGACCCTGGCCGCCCTGCTGGACCTCACCCCCGAGCCCCGCGTGGTCGAGCCGCCCGCGTCCCCGGCGGCGACCGCCGCCCCCGGGCCGGCCACGATGCTCGCCGCGGCCGTGACCCGGTCGGTGGCCCACCCGGCCAGAGCGCTGCGCTCGCTGGGCAGGATGGCGGCCGACCTCGACGCGATCCCGCTGGCCGGCGCCCTCCCGGGGGCCCGGGCGGTGGCCGCGGCGGCCCGGATGATCCGGGGCCGGACCGGGGAGCTGCCGGAGCTGCCCTCCCTGTCGGTCCCGCGCACGCCGTTCAACGGCCCGATCAGCGCCGAGCGGCGCTTCTCCTACGGCTCGATCCCGCTGGCCGAGGTCAGACGGATCGCCAAGACCTTCGGGATCAGCGTCAACGACGTGGTCATGACACTGTGCGCGGCGGCGCTGCGCTCCTGGCTGCGCGAGCGGGACGCCCTGCCGGACCAGCCGCTGGTCGCCGCCGTCCCGGTCGCGGTCCGCGCCCCGGGCGTCCAGGAGACGGTCGGCAACCGGCTCTCCGTCATGATCGTCCCGATGCCGACCGACGTCTCCTCCCCTCTCGACCGCCTGCGGATCACGGGGCGGACGATGCGCACGGCCAAGCGGCGCTTCGCCGGCTCCCCCGCGACCTGGCTGAGCGAGCTGCCGTCGATGCTGCCCGCGGCCGTCACCGCGCTGGCGACCTCCACGGTCTTCCGGCTGGCCTCGATCGTGCTGCCGCCGATCAACCTGATCGTCTCGAACGTGCCGGGGCCCCAGCTCCCGCTGTATCTGTGCGGGGCCCGGGTGCTCGCCTACTACCCGATGTCGGTGCTGACCGACGTGAGCGGCGGCGTCAACATCACCTGCTTCTCCTACGACGGCTCACTGAACTTCGGCATCCTCGCCTGCCCCGACCGGGTGGAGGACGTGTGGCGGCTGATGGGGCACCTGCAGGAGGCGATGGACGAGCTGACGGAGCTGGCCGGACCCCGTCCGGCCAGGGAGACGGAGATCGAGGCGGTCCCGGCCTGAGACGGCGGAGGCTCAGCCCAGGGCGTGGGCGATCAGCTCGGCGACCGCGTCGGGGTCGATGTGGTGGCCGGTGAGCTGGCAGAGGCTCTCCTGATAGAGCAGGACCGCGGCGAAGGTGACCGCGGCCACCTCCAGCCGGGCGGCGTCGCCGCGCGCCGTGGGCAGCGCCAGCTCCAGCGCGAACCGGGCCCGCCGGATGATCTCGCCGTTCAGCCGGCCGAGCCGGTCGCGGACCGAGCCGTGCGTGTCGGCCTCCCGGAACAGGATGCGGCGCATCGCCGGGGACGCGCTGAGCGGCAGCCGGCGGGCCAGCCGCGACAGGGCCCCGGCCGCGTCGCCGGGGACCGCCTCCACCTCCGGGGCCTCCTCCACGAGCGTGCGCTCGTCGACCAGGGCGACCAGCACGTCGATCTTCTTCGGGAAGTAATGGAAGACGAGCCCTTTGGGCACCCCGGCCAGCCGGGCGATCTCCGCGGTGGGCGTGGCCTCGTAACCGCCCCCGGCGAACAGCTCCTCCGCGGCGTCGAGAATGCGCGTGCGCGTGCCGGGATCCGAGGCGTCGCGCGGACGCCCGGCCCTGCCGGAGCGCTGTCTGAGGCTGCCCACAGCCCGACCATAGCCCCCGGCCAGGCCCGATTTCCATGCCGCCGGGGGGAGAGCGCCGTACGCGCGCCGCATGCCGCACGCCGTACGGAAGGGTCGGTACGGTCATGTAGTGTTTGAGACGAAATTGTCTCATATGAAACGGAGATGCATGGTGGCCGTGGGCCGCGACCAGATCATCGCCCTGGCGATACAGCACCTGAACGAGGATCCGACCGCCTCCATGGCCCAGATCGCCGAGGCCACCGGGGTCAGCCGCGCCACGCTCCACCGGCACTTCGCCAGCCGGGAGGAGCTGCTGGCCGTCCTCGGCCGCAAGGCGCTCGACAGCTGGGAGCGGGTGCAGCGGCGGGCCGCCATCGAGGAGGCCACCGCCTCCGCCGACCCCGAGCGCGTCACCGCCGCCCTGCGGGACCTGCTCGCCGGCATGGTCGACGACGTGCAGGAGTACGGCTTCGCGCTGACCGAGCACGTGATGACCAAGCTGCCCGGGCTGCGCGAGCGCGCCGACGAGCTGGAGGAGCGCGAGCTCGCGCTCTACCTGGCCGCGCAGCGGGCCGGTGTGCTCCGCCCCGATCTGCCGGTCAGGTGGATCAGCAACACCTCCTACGGCCTCATCATCGCCGTGCGGGAGAGCCTGCGGCGGGGCGACGTCGCGCGCAGGGACATCGAGCGGCTGCTGGTCGAGACCTTCCTGCGAGGGACCGCATGACGCGCGTGTCCGGACGGGGACCGGTGCTCGGCGCGCCGCACCCGCGTCGCTGGGCGGGGCTCGGCGTCCTGTCCGCGAGCCTGCTGCTGGTGGTCATGGACATGACCATCCTCAACGTGGCACTGCCGGCGATCTCCGCCGACCTGAAGCCGGACTCGGTGCAGCTGCTGTGGATGGTGGACGTCTACGCGCTCGTGCTGTCCGGCCTGCTCGTCACGGTCAGCGCGCTGGGCGACCGGTGGGGCCGCAAGAAGATGCTGCTCACCGGATTCGCGATCTTCGGCCTCGCCTCGACCGCGGTGCTGGTGGCCGACAGCCCCGGCGACGTGATCGTCGCACGGGCGTTCCTCGGCGTCGGCGGCGCCATGATCATGCCGTCCACCCTGTCGATGATCCGCACCCTGTTCACCGATCCGCGCGAGCGGGCCACCGCGCTGGGCGTCTGGTCGGCCATGGCCGCGCTCGGCGGCGCGCTGGGCCCGATCCTCGGCGGCGCGTTGCTGGAGAGGTTCAGCTGGCACGCCGCGTTCCTGGTCAACGTCCCGGTGATGGTCGCGGCGGTCGTCGCCGGCCTCCTCCTGCTGCCCGAGTCCCGCGATCCGCGCCCGGGCCGCTGGGACGCGCCGGCCACGGCGCTGTCCATCGTGGGGATGGTCGCCCTGGTGTGGGCGATCAAGCACTTCGGCAAGGAGGGGTTCGGCGATCCCAGCGCGCCGATCTCCCTGGCCGTCGCGGTGGTGACGCTGGTCTGGTTCGTCAGACGCTGCCTCGACCGGCCCGATCCGCTGCTGGACGTCCGCCTGTTCGGCCGCCCCTCCTTCACCGCGGGCACCGTCGCCGCGCTGACCACCTCCGTCGCGATGGCCGGGATGCTGCTGCTGATGGCCCAGTGGATGCAGCTCGTCCAGGGCTACTCACCCCTGGAGACCGGGGTGCGGCTGCTGCCGACCGCGGCCGGCGCGGGGCTGGTCTCGCCGCTGGCCCCTCGCCTGGCCGTCCGGGTCGGCACCAGGACGGTGCTCGCCGGCGGTCTGGCCGTCGCCGGGGCGGGGTTCCTGGTCCTCTTCGCCGCGCCGGCCCCGCTCTCCTACCCGGCCGTGGCCGTGGCGCTCCTGCTGATCGGCGTGGGCATGGGGTCGCTGGCGATCGCCTCGGCGGTCATCATGTCCAGCGCGCCGCCCGAGCGGGCCGGCAGCGCCGCCGCGATCGAGGAGACCAGCTACGAGCTGGGCGGGGCGCTGGGCGTGGCCGTTCTCGGCAGCGTCGCCGCGGCGGTCTACCGCGGCGGGCTCGCGCCGCCCGAGCCGGCCATGGCGGGCGTGACCGGCCGGGCCGCCGAGGTGGCCCGCGAGTCGCTGGGCGGGGCGCTGGAGGTGGCCGGAGGCGCCGGCCGGGCCGGGGCCGAGCTGGCCCGCCAGGCCCAGGCCGCCTTCACCGACTCGCTGGCCGTGACCGGCGCGGCCGGCGGCGGCCTCATGCTGGCCGCCGCCGTCGCGGTGTGGCTGCTCACCCCACGCGACATGGACCTGTCCGGCGGCCACTGACCGTCCCGGCAGCCCCCTGGCCACCCCGTACGGCACGCGCTGCGGGCCGGCCCCGCCGGGCGGGTCCGCCCGGCGGCTCATCCGGCGCCGATCGCGTCGAGCAGCATCGGCAGCGCGCGGCGGAGCTCCCCGTTCCAGTAGGTCATGTTGTGACGCCCGCTGTAGAAATGGGTCTCGACGGGGATGCCCAGCTCCTTGAGCCGGCCGGTGAAGGATCTGGCCGCCCGGTCGGCGAGCTCCTCGGTGATGTCACCGAAGAGCTCGCCCTCTCTCTTACGGCCGTCGCCGGCGGCCACGTAGAGCCGGACCCCGCGGAGCCTGCCCGCCAGGTGGTAGGGGTCGTGGGCCCGCCATATCCCGCGGTCGTCGTGGGGGTCGCCCCAGATGCGCTTCCAGTCGGTGCCGAAGCAGCCCGCGGTGGTGCCGAGCATGACGGCCAGGTCGACTCCCGGCATGAGGGTGTGCACGGCCCCGCTGAAGGAGGCCGCGGCCCGGAAGTTCCCGGTCGCGGCGTAGAGCATCGCCCCCTGACCGCCCATGGAGTATCCGGCGACGGCCCGCTCCCCGCTCGCGGCGTAGCGGCTCTCCAGCAGGGGCAGCAGCTCCTTCAGATGGTAGGTCGCCCACCGGGGCGGACCGCCGTCGCCGCCGTTGTACCAGTCGGAGTAGCTGCCGCACTTGCCTCCGTCCGGCATCACCACGATGACCTGCGCGTCCTCGGTCAGCTCTTCGATGTCCGACTTCGACCATGCCTGGTAGCCGTCCAGTCCCCCGTGGAGCAGCCAGAGCGTCGGCCAGCTCCGGCCGGAGTCCTTGGACCATCCCTCGGGCAGCAGCAGCCGGACCGTGGTGACGCCGTCGAGGGCCGGGGAGCGCAGGGTCAGCTCCATCCTGCGTCCGCCGAGCCGCCGCTCCTTGACCACCTCGGCGCCGCCGGAGGTCTTCAGCGGCTGGGCGGAGGTGGGAGAGGCGGCCGGCGCGGGGGCCGGGTGGCGCAGGTTGACGGCCAGGGCGATCGCGGCGGCCACGAGCAGGACGCAGAGCCCGCCCACGATCACAGCGCCGATGAGGAGTCCGCGTAGCCGTGAACCGGGTGCCATGAGAGCCTCCGACCGTCCTTATTGACGCCGGACATAATAATTGCCCGGCAGCCTGCCGGGATGCCCGCTGAGTGCGCGATTATTCAGCCAATAAGCTGACGGCCATGAGCATTTCTGAGCTGAACCTTTTCCCCCTCTGCCTGGGGGGCAACGTATTCGGCTGGACCGCCGACCGCGACGCCTCGTTCGCCGTCCTGGACGCCTACGCGGAAGCGGGCGGCAACTTCATCGACACCGCCGACGTCTACTCCGAATGGGTCCCCGGGCACTCCGGCGGGGAGTCGGAGACGATCATCGGTGAGTGGATGGCCTCTCGCGGCAACCGCGACCGGGTCGTGGTGGCCACCAAGGTCGGCTCGCTGAGCGGCCGTCGCGGCCTGTCGGCGGCCAACATCCGCGCGGCGGCCGAAGACTCCCTACGCCGCCTGCAGACCGACCACATCGATCTGTACTGGGCGCACATCGACGACGCCGAGACCCCGCTGGAGGAGACCCTCGGCGCGTTCGACTCCCTGATCCGCGAGGGCAAGGTGCGCAACATCGGCGCCTCCAACTACGGCGCCGAGCGGCTGGCCGAGGCTCTGGCGATCTCCGAGCGGGACGGCCTGGCCCGGTACGGGGTGCTGCAGCAGCACTACAACCTGCTGGAGCGCGACTACGAGGGCGCGCTACGCGAGGTGGTCGCCGCGGCGGGGCTGACCAGCACACCGTACTTCGGCCTGGCCCGCGGCTTCCTGACCGGCAAGTATCGGCCCGGGGTCGAGGTGGACAGCCCCCGCGCCGGTCAGGCGTCGGCCTACCTGGCGACCGAACGCGGGCCGCGGGTGCTGGAGGCCCTGAGCAAGGTGGCCGCCGCCCACGACGTCGCCCCGGCCGCCGTCGCGCTCGCCTGGCTGGCCGCCCAGCCCACGGTGGCCGCGCCGATCGCCAGCGCCCGCAGCGTCGAGCAGCTCAAGCCGCTGCTCGCGGTCGCCGGGCTGACCCTGCGGGACGACGAGCTGGCGATGCTGGACGAGGCCTCCCGCTAGCCGCCGCGGTGAGGATCGCCGGCCGGCGCCGCCGTACGGGGTGTCCGGCCGGCGCCGCCGCGTGATGTGGGCCCGGCCGTGGCACGGGTGAGGGGCCCGGCCGTGGCACGGCCGGACCCCTCACCCGCGTCCCCCGGATCGACCGGCCCGGCGCCGGCCGACCCGCTCAGTGCTGGACGGCCTTCTCGGCGCCGATGCCGGTGAGGGAACGGACCTCGATCTCGGCGTACTTTTCGGCGCTGTACTCCTTGCTGAGCCGGGTCCCGATGATCCCGGCCAGGAAGCCGAGCGGGATCGAGACGAGGCCGGGGTTGCTCAGCGGGAACCAGGCGAAGTCCGCGTCCGGGAACAGCGAGGTGGCGCTGCCCGACACGACCGGCGAGAAGATCACCAGGACCAGCGCGGAGACCAGGCCGCCGTAGATGGCCGAGACCGCGCCGGCGGTGTTGAACCGCTTCCAGAACAGGCTGAACAGGATCGCCGGCAGGTTGCCGGAGGCCGCCACCGCGAAGGCCAGCGCGACCAGGAAGGCCACGTTCTGCCCCTGGGCGAGGATACCGAGCCCGATGGCGACCGCGCCGATGACGAAGGAGGAGATCCGGGCGACCAGGATCTCCTCCTTCTCGGTGGCGCCGCCGCGCTTGAACACGTGGGCGTACAGGTCGTGGGCGAAGCTGGAGGAGGAGGCCAGCGTCAGACCGGCGACCACCGCCAGGATCGTGGCGAAGGCGACCGCCGCGATGAGCGCCAGCAGGATCGTGCCGCCGACCTCGCCGAAGATGGCCTGGCCGACCGCCTCGGCGAGCATCGGCGCGGCGGTGTTGCCCGCCTTGTCCTGTGCCGCGATGGCCTTGCCGCCGACCAGCGCCGCGGCGCCGAAGCCCAGCACGAGGGTGAGCAGGTAGAAGGCGCCGATGATGCCGATGCCCCACAGGACCGACTTGCGGGCCTCCTTGGCGGTGGGCACCGTGTAGAAGCGGATCAGGATGTGCGGCAGGCCCGCGGTGCCGAGCACCAGCGCCAGGCCCAGGCTGATCAGGTCGAGCTTGCCCGCCAGACCCTGCGCCTCGGTGCCGTACTTCCCGCCCGGGTTGAGGAACGCGTCGCCCTTGCCGCTCTGCGCGGCGGCCTCGCCGAGCAGAGCCGAGAGGTTGAAGCCGTACTTGCCGAGCACCAGCAGGGTGATCAGGGTCGCGCCGCCCATGAGCAGCACGGCCTTGACGATCTGCACCCAGGTGGTGCCTTTCATCCCGCCGACGACCACGTAGATGATCATGAGCAGGCCGACGCCGACGATGGTGAGCGCCTTGCCGCCGGGCGAGGTGACGCCGAGCAGCAGGCCGACGAGCGCGCCGGCGCCGACCATCTGGGCCAGCAGGTAGAAGATCGACACGACGATGGTGGAGACGCCCGCGGCGGTGCGGACCGGGCGCGGGCTCATCCGGAAGGCCAGGACGTCGGCCATGGTGAACTTGCCGGAGTTGCGCATCAGCTCGGCGACCAGCAGCAGCGCCACCAGCCAGGCGACCAGGAAGCCGATCGAGTAGAGGAAGCCGTCGTATCCGGACAGGGCGATCGTCCCGGCGATGCCCAGGAAGCTCGCGGCCGACATGTAGTCGCCGCCGATCGCCAGGCCGTTCTGGGCGCCGCTGAAGGACCGGCCGCCGGCGTAGTAGTCGGTGGCGCTCTTGGTGTTGCGGCTGGCCCAGAAGGTGATCACCAATGTCCCCGCGACGAAGAGCAGGAACAGGATCGTCGACAGTGTCTGGTGGCTCATACGACCTCTTCCTCCACGGTCTCTTCCTCCACCTCGTGACGGATCTCGTCGGCCACCGGGTCAAGCTTCTTCTCGGCGTATCGGGAGTAGGCCCAGGCGATCAGGAACGTCGACACGAACTGGAGCAGACCGAAGATCAGCGCCACGTTGATGTTGCCCAGCACCTTGGCGCCCATGAAGTCACGCGCCCAGGCGGACAGCACCACGTAGAGCAGGTACCACGCCAGGAACGCCGCGGTCATCGGGAAGGCCCACGACCGGAAGCGCCGCTTCAGCTCCTGGAACCTCGCGTCACCCTGAATCTGTTCGTAGACAGATGAATCATGTTGCCTGGCGGTCACATGACCTCCCATGAATGTGATCTGGATCACGGCCAACGTAGGAGGGACCGTACCCCGGGAGGAGACCCGGGGACGGACTCTTCGCCCAGGTGGCGCCGGGTCGCGGTCAGTTGGGCATGACTTGCGGTGAAAGGTCCATCCGGTGCGGTGAACGGTCCACCGGTCCAGGACGGCCTCCGTCGAGAACGGCGTGTCGCCGGGGTTCCGTGGGCGGGCTGGGGGGATGGTCTACCCATGGTCCATCGAGGGTGAAAGGGGACACCATGGAGGAGGAACTGGCCAGGTTGACGGGCCTGCTGTACGAGATGGGGCTGCTCAAGCGTTACCGGCGCACGGGGTGGCTGGTCGCGGGCGTGCGAGACCCCGAGAGCATCGCCGACCACTCCTTCCGGGCGGCCGTCATCGCGACCGTGATCGCGGCGATGGAGGGCGGCGACCCCGAGCGCGCGGCGTTCATGAGCCTGTTCCACGACTCCCAGGAGACGCGGATCACCGACATCCCCTACCTCGCCAAGCGCTACCTCAAGACGGCCTCCAACGAGGAGGTCACCGCCGACCAGACGCGCGGCGTCCCCTCGGCCGTCGCCGAGGTCATCGGCGGCGCGGTCGGCGAGTACGAGGAGAAGACCAGCCTCGAAGCCCGCTGCGCCCGCGACGCCGACAAGCTGGAATGCCTCATCCAGGCCGTCGAGTATCGGGAGCAGGGTCACCGGACCGTCCAGCCGTGGATCGACAGCTCGCTCGCCGCCCTGCAGACGGCCTCGGCGAAACGCCTCGCGGAGGAGGCGCTCCGTACCGGCCCGCTGGAATGGGTGACGCACGTCCTCAACGGAGACCCGGGCGCCTGAGCCGCGCGCGGCGACAGGCACGGACCGCCGGCGCCGCGGACGGCCGCTCCGCATCGGGCCGGATCCGGCGCCTGTCCGGGAGCGCGGGACCCCTCGTCCTCCCTTCCGGTGCCTGTCCGGGAGCGCAGGCCCCGGTGCCTGTCCGGAGCGCAGGCCCCCTCCTCCCTTCCGGTGCCGCCGCCGTCTCCGGCGGCGGTCCGGGCCAGGAGGGGCGGTCCGGGCCGGGAGGGGCGGTCCGGGGGCTAGGAGGGGCGGTCCGGGGGCTAGGAGAGCAGACGGCCCCAGTTCGGCAGGGAGGCGGTCATGCCCGCCGTTCTCAGGCTGTGCCAGAGCGCGGCCTGGTTGGAGGTGACGACCGGCAGGCCCAGGTCCCGCTCGAGCAGTTCGATGGCCTCGATGGAGCGCAGGCCGTTGCCCACGACGGCGATCCCGTCCACGTCGGCCGAGATCGACCGGCGGACCTGGTGGTAGAGGTCCTCGGGCCGGACGTGCCGCTGGCCCTGGCTGTCCCAGATCTCCCACGGCTGCAGCTCCCGCCACCCGATCCCCAGGTCGAAGGGGAGCGTCCCGGCGACGTGGAAGCCGGCCGCGGCGAAGTACCGCTCCGCCTCCTGAGCGATGGCCGCCTTGAACCAGGGAGGGATGACCAGCAGGGGGCGTTTGACGTCCAGCTCCCGCATGGCGGTCACCAGCGCCTGCGCCGCCGTGATGACGGGCGTGCCGTGCGCCTTGCGGGAGGCCTCCTGCGCGAACCGCTCGTCGAAGCCGGGTCCGCCCAGGAAGCTGCCGGTGACGAAGCAGAGGCAGATCGCGTCGAGGCCGATGTGACCGAGCTGGTCGAGGCCGCGGGCGATGTCCGGGGACTCCGCCACCGCCGTGCCGGGCCTGTCGTAGGCGTCGGTCCCGGCCTGGCGGGGGCTGGCGAAGCGGGCGGCGTGGACGGTCACCCCGGCCGGCGCCATCGCCCAGAACTCCGATTCGGGGACGGGGTCCTTGTCGATGACGAGGATGCCGAAGCGTGCCCGCCACCCCGAGCTGTCGGTGCGCTCCTTGGCCCGGTGCGGGCCGGCCAGGTCAGTCATCGCCGCCTCCCACCCGGACGGAGGGAAGGGAGGGCGCGCGCTCCGTGCTCGCCGGCGCCGGAGGGGGCGGCCCGGGGTCCGCCTCCGCCGGGGGACGCGGGCGGAGCGAGGCCAGGCGGTTCTCGGCGGCGGCCAGGCCGATCAGGACGGCCACGACGCCCACCACCATGTTCCAGGTCACCGTGTCGCCCAGGAGCAGGGTGCTGGTGAGCATGCCGACCACGGGGACCAGGTAGTTCACCGCGGAGGCGGAGGTGGCTCCGAGGTCGCTGATGAGCCGGAAGTAGAGCACGTAGGCCAGGCCGGTGCCGATGGCGCCCAGGATCACGATGCTCGTGACCACCGGCCAGCTGAGCGTGGGGGTCTGCCAGGGCGTGAAGGGCAGCACCGCCCCCTGCAGCAGGGTCGCGGCGACGAGCTGCGAGGCGGCGAGCGCGAGCGGGGCCAGGCCGTGCTGCAGGAGGAAGCGCCGGACGTAGACGGTCTGGGCGGCGTAGCAGGCCGCGGCCCCCAGCACCGCGAGCTGCCCGGTCAGGGATCCGGCGTCGCTGTTCCACGGGGCGATGATCAGGACCACTCCGGCGAATCCCAGCAGGAAGCCGGCGAGCTTCCGCCGGGTCGTCTTCTCCGACGGCAGCAGGATCCACACGGCCACGAGCGTGAGCAGCGGGAGCGCGGCGATGATCACACCGGCCATGGCGGCGCTGGTGTAGCGCTCCCCCCAGGCCAGCAGGAGGAAGGGGGCGACCATGCCGAGGATCGCGGCGACGGCGATGTGTCCCCAGATGGCGCCGAAGGCCGGGATCCGCACCCGGCGCAGGCCCACGAAGGCGAGCAGGACCACGGCCCCCAGGACGATCCGGACGAACACCAGCAGGGCCGGCGTCAGCCCGTCGAGCGAGATCTTGATAAAGGTATAGCTCCCTCCCCAGATGAGCCCGAGGAGGAGGAACTGCAAGACACTCGAACGTTTCATCTCAATTCTCTCTCTTGGTGGTGTCGGAGGCTCTGCCGCTCAGGGTGTGTCCCGTGGCCCCTGCCGCCTGCCGCGGCCGGCCGGACGGCCGCCCCGCCACGCCGTCCGCCCATGACCGCGTCATGAGCGCCCGCGCCCGGGTGGGGCGGCCGTCCGGCCGATCCGCGCTGGGGTGGAGATCCATGGAGCGCGTCCCTAGACGAGGGCCAGCTCGGGGATGCTCGCCAGGCCGTGGTCGAGGACGTCGTCGGAGAGGGCGTCGTCCGGCAGCGTGCCGGCGAAGTACCGCTCGTAGGCGGAGAGGTTGAAGTAGCCGTGGCCGGTCAGGCCGAACAGGATCGCCCGGGACTCGCCCTCCTCCCGGCACCGGATCGCCTCGTCGATCGCGACGCGGACCGCGTGCGTGGACTCCGGCGCCGGCAGGATGCCCTCGGCGTGCAGGAACTGCACGCCGGCCTCGAAGCAGCTGGTCTGGGTCACCGCGACCGCCTCGATGTGCCCCTCCTCCACCGCCCTGCTGACCAGCGGCGCGATGCCGTGGGCGCGCAGCCCTCCGGCGTGCACGGGCGGCGGGACGAACGTGTGGCCCAGCGTGTGCATGCGGTACAGCGGCGTCAGGCCACCGGAGTCCGCGTAGTCGTAGGCGATGCGGCCCCGGGTCAGCGTCGGGCAGGCGACCGGCTCGACGGCGACGATCCGCAGGTCCCGGCCACCGCGCAGTTTCGCGCCGAGGAAGGGGAACGACAGACCCGCGAGGTTGCTCCCGCCGCCCGAGCAGCCGATCACGATGTCGGGGTAGTCCTCGGCCAGCTCCATCTGGCGTATCGCCTCCTGCCCGATCACCGTCTGGTGCGCGCAGACGTGGTTGCTGGCGCTGCCGCGCGTGTAGGCCGCCTCGGGGTTGTCGAAGACCGTCTGCAGCGCCTCGGACTTGGCGACGCCCAGGCTCCCGGGATGGTCCGGGTTCTCGGCGAGGATCGCCCGGCCGGCC
Source organism: Streptosporangium brasiliense (assembly GCF_030811595.1). Classification (NCBI taxonomy): domain Bacteria; kingdom Bacillati; phylum Actinomycetota; class Actinomycetes; order Streptosporangiales; family Streptosporangiaceae; genus Streptosporangium; species Streptosporangium brasiliense. Next base: position 4,992,772 of record NZ_JAUSRB010000002.1, on the reverse strand, counting down.
TCGGTCTCGGTGCTCGGGCTGGGCACGCAGGTGGCCCCGAAGGTCTCCATGAGGGCACGCCGGTGCGGGTTCTGCTGGTAGCTCACCTTCACCTGGTAGACCTTCGCGGACATGTCGAAGAGCTTGGCGGCGAAGGCCACCGCGCTCCCCCACTGACCGGCGCCGGTGTCGGCGACCAGCAGCGTCTTGCCGGCCTCCTTGTTGTAGTAGGCCTGGGCGATGGCACTGTTGGGCTTGAAGCTGCCGGTGGGCGCGTCGCCCTCGTACTTGTAGTAGATGCGCGCGGGGGTCCCCAGAGCCTGCTCGAGCCGGCGGGCGCGGAACATGGGGGTGGGCCGCCACTGCGCGTAAACCTGCCGGACGGGCTCGGGGATCTCGAACTCCCGCTCCTTGCTCAACTCCTGCTCGATGAGCGCATCGGGCATCGTCCGCTTCATGTCCTCCCGGGTGATCGGCTGACCGGTCCGCGGATTGATCGGCGGCGCCATGTCGGGCAGATCGGCGGCCAGGTTGTACCAGGTCTGCGGAATATCGGCCTCGGTGAGCTGGTACCTGACTCGATTAATCATCAAAAGCTCCAGTCATCTGAAACAAAATTACGAAAGGAAAAAACCGGTCTGCCGTGCCCTACCGCGCCGCGGCCTCCTCCACCAGGGAGCCCTCCTTGGTGGTGTGCGAGCTCTGGAAGAGCCGGGGATGAGCCTCACGGATCCCGTTGACGACGAGCTCGTAGGGGAAGTCGTCGAACTCGCCGTGCCAGTGCACGAATTCCATGTGCCGGCGGCCGTCCTCGTCGAAGGGGTGGTAAACGCTGTCGGCCGTGCCGTCGAATTCGAGCGGGGCGATGCGATACAGGCGGCACAGCGTCTTGTTGAACACCGGCGTGGCCTTGACCCAGCGCCCGTCCAGATTGACCTGGGTCAGGCTGTGGAAGCGGAAGAGGTCACCGCCGACGAGCTCCCTCAGCCGGTCCGACGCCAGGTGGTTGCGCACGTCGCCCATCACGATGCGGCTGGGGATCCCGACGGCCCGCAGCGCGGTCGCGTAGACCAGCGACTTGTGGACGCAGAACCCGCTCCCCCTGTCGATGATCGCGCTGGCCTTGAGGCCGGCCCGCGACAGGTCGCTCCCGTAGACCTCGTAGCGGATCCCGTCGCGGACCGCGTAGTACAGCTTGATGGCCTTCTCGTTGGGGCCGAGCTCGGCGTCGCCCAGAGCCCGTGAGACGAATTCGCGCACGGTGGAGGACTCGTGGTCGAGGAATTCGGTCGGCCGGCAGAGTTCGTCAAGCTGAAGAGTCATTTCGTCTTCGTCCTTGTCCTGTAGAATTGGTTGGCTGATTCTCAGAGGCCCATCATCGCGGCCACTCGATTGCGCTGGATGTCGGTCGTCCCGGAGTAGATGGTCCCGCCGACGGCGTTTCTCAGATCCCTTTCCAGGCCGAATTCCGCCATATATCCGTTGCCGCCGAAGATCTGCACCGCGGCCAGTGCGGAGGAGAGGTTGGCCTCGCTCGCGAGCAGCTTGCTGATGGCGACGTCGACGGTGACGTTCTCGTTGTTCATCAGGCGGGAGGCGGTTTCGTAGAGCCATCGGCGCGCGTTCTCCACGCCGATCTTCATGTCGACGATCTTGTTGGCGATCGACTGGAACGAGCCGATGGGCTTCCCGAACTGGGTCCGCTGCTTGGCGTAGTCCACGCACCGCTCCAGACGGTGCTGCATCTCCCCGACGTTCACGATGAAGGAGCAGAGGATCTCCCACTTCATCACGTGGTCGAGCACCAGGAATCCGGCCCCCGGGCGGCCGATCACGTTGGCCGCCGGGACCGCGCACTCGTCGAAGAAGAGCTCGGCGATCGGAGAGGTCTTCAGCCCCATCTTGTCGATGGGCTTGCCCACGGTGAGGCCCGGCGTGTCCCGCTCGACGAGGAAGGCTGTGATGCCCAGCGGCCCGCCGTCGGGATGGGTGCGGGCGTAGACCACGAACAGGTCGGCGACGGGGGCGTTGCTGACGAAGGTCTTGCTGCCCGACAGGATCCACCGGTCCCCCTCGCGCCTGGCGGTGGTCCGCATCTTCAGCGCGTCGGAACCGCTGTCCGGCTCGCTGATGGCGTGCGCGCCGATCGTGGTCCCGTCGCAGACGCCCGGCAGGTAGCGGGCCTTGAGGTCGGCCGATCCGAACCGCTGGAGGGGCACTCCGGTGCTCACCATGTGGGTGGTCACCGAGAAGCTGAGGCCGCCGTCACGGGAGCCGTGGCCGAGCCCCTCCAGGACGTACATGGTGGTGAGCAGATCCTGGCCGAGGCCGCCCCACTGCTCCTCGAACGGGAGCGACAGGATCCCCGACTCGCGGATGATCTTCCATTTGTCTCCGTCGAAGACGGCGTTCTTGTCCCGCTCCAGATGGCCGTCGTTGAGCGCCGTGAACCATTGGGCGAGTCCGTCGCGCAGGTCGCGCTGGTCTTCGGTCCACTTGACCATCGCTGCCTCCTTTCTTGCCGGGTAGGAGTGTCTTGCCGGGTACGGATAGGAGTGTCTTGCCGGGTAGCAGTGGGACCCCGGCGGTGACCGCCGGGAGTCCCACTGCGGGCGGGTCCTGGTAGGTGACCGCCGGGAGTCCCACCGCGGGCGGGTCCTGGTAGGTGACCGCCGGGAGTCCCACCGCGGGCGGGTCCTAGTAGTGGGAGAACTCCGCGGCGTCCAGGCTGTGCCGCTCGTCGCCTCTGAGCGCGGGAGAGAAGACGCAGACCAGCCGCAGGTCCTCGTGGGGAGAGGCGATGAGGTAGTGGGCGTCATGCAGGTCAAGGGCATAGATCGTCCCCGGTGTGATCGGGTAGGAGTTCCCCTGGAGGTCGATCACCTCTCCGCTGCCCTCGATGCAGTAGCACGCTTCCAGGTGGTTGCGATACTCAAGATGGGACTTCGTCCCGGCGTAGACGATGGTGTCGGTGAGGGTGTATCCCATTCCGTCCGACTCCAGCAGGAAACGCCGGCTCAGGCCGTTCCCCCAGTCGACGGTCTTCGACTCGTTGAGGTCTCGAACGATCATGATTTCTGCTCCTTAGTCTGTGCGTTCAATGTCCGTTCATTTGATCCGCGCGCCGATGTCCGCATTGATGGCGCGCCGTCCGTTCACCTGGTCTGCGGGCCGCCGCTCATCCGGGCCGCGGGGCGCCGCTCATTCGGATCGACTGTCGTGCCGGCCCGGATTCAGGCCCGGCCCGCCGTGTCGACGAGGGCCGATATCCTGTTGATCGTCCGGAAGTTGTCCGGGGTCAGTTCGATCGTGTCGGAATCCAGCTGGAACTGGATCTCCAGCCATTCGATGACCCGGAGCAGGCCGAGACTGTCGACTATCCCGCCGTTCAGCAGGTCGTAGTCGGAGTCGAGCTCGCCGGCCCCCACGTCGGGCAGAAATTCACTCAGAATGAATTTCTTGATGGTCGTCGCATTGTCCATTTCATGCCGCCTCTGTCTGGATGGATTTGATGTGGTTACGATCGATCTTTCCTGTGGAGGTCCTGGGGAGCGGACCGTCGACGATCTGCACCGTCGAGGGGATGCCCGCTCCGGGGAGCCGGCCGGCGCAGTGCCGGCGGATCTCCAGGCTGTTCAGCCCGCTGTCGGGACGCCGCCGGAGAGCGGCGTGCAGCCGGTGGCCCGCCCGGGGATCGGGGATGGCGACCACCGCCGCCTCCAGGACCTGGCCGTGTGCCAGGAGCGCCTGTTCGACCTCCTGCGTGTTGACCCGCTGACCCCGGATCTTCACCTGGAAGTCGTTGCGCCCCTCAAGCGTGAGCCGGCCGTCCGGGTGCCTGCGCACCAGGTCTCCGGAGCGGAAATAGCGCCGGCCGTCCGGCCGCCCGGGATGCTCGACGAACTTGTCGTCGAGTGAGGCGTTGAGGTATCCGGTGGTCTGGAACGGTGTGGTCACATACAGCTCACCCGTCCCCGGACCGGTCAGGACTCCGCCGTCATCGGTCACGAGCAGGGCCTCCACCCCGGGCAGCGGCTCCCCCAGGGGGAGCGGGGAGAGCCGCTCCGACTCGACGTCCACCCGGTGGATGAAACTGTCGTTGGTCTCCGTGCAGCCGTAGAGGTTGTAGAAATTCGCCTCCGGGAACAGCTTGGGCAGCTCCGCCAGGCATCCCGGCTGTATCGCGTCGCCGGTGAAGATGACGTGCTGGGTGGCGTACACCTGCTCGCCGGTCTGCCTGGCGGCGTCCGTCAGCAGCCCGTACAGCATGGGCACCGCCTGGATGACGTCCACCGGGTGGTCGGCCAGCAGGTCGAACAGCGAGCGGGCGTTCGTGGCCTGGTCCGGATCGACCAGCACCACGCAGCCGCCCTGCTTGAGCGTCGCCCAGATGTCGAGCAGGCACAGGTCGAAGTTGAGGGGGGCGTAGTTGAGCACGGAACGGCCGGGGCCGAGGTCGAACCGGTCGTGCGCCCAGTCGGCGAACCGGTCGACCGCCCCCACCGTCAACGGGACGATTTTGGGCAGTCCGGTGGAGCCCGAGGTGGTGAGCATGAACGAGACCTGGTCCGGGTCGTCCGGTCCCACCGGCGCCGCGGCGGAGCCCGGGGATCCCGGCTCCACCCGCATCACCTGCGCGACCATGCTCTCCCGGGCCGCGTCCCAGTTGTCGTCCGGCGACACCACATGCGTGCAACGGGCCTGCGTGAACAGCCCGCGCAGCGTGCTCTCCGGCAGACCGGGCGACGGGACGAGAAAGCTCCGGCGGTCCAGCATGGCACCGAGGAGCAGACCGATCGCCCTCGGCGACTTACGGGCGAGAATGCCCAGTGGACCAGAGCTCAACTCTCTTACCTCGGAATATGCTCCCCACATCATGTCGCACAACTCGGCGTAACTCGTCTCTTTCCCGCACCATATCAACGCGGGCGCGGTGGGACGTATCCGTGCGTGCTCGATCAGTTTCGTGATCACCGAAGCCGTTGGCTCCATGGACTCTCCAACCTCCTCACATAAATAGCCGGCGTCGCCTCGCGTCCGCGTAGCCGATGAATTTCCAACCTCGGGCTCCCAGAAATGCGGCGGCATCTCATAACGGGACCCGGTCCGACACCGCTCCGACATTGAAGTCGGCCGGGCAGGTGACTGAGATGTTCATTTTCAACTCCTCTCCTCGGGCTGTGGTTGTTTCTGTTCTCGCACAACCAACTCTGCGCCCACCGGCATTCACAGACCAGATATTCCGGTGTCAGCATGCTGTCCGCGGCTGACCGCTTCTTGCCAGGCGGCCGCGGAACGGCCCGTGACCTGCGCGGACAGGCAAAAAGCCGGGCGCGTTACGGTTATCCGCCATACGGCTCGGCGGCCCGCCCCCATGGTGGGCGGGCCCGCCGCTGCCTAGCGTTGGCCCACATGATCAGCCTCAGGGGATTGAGCAAGCGCTACGGCGACCGGACGGCCGTCGACGACCTGTCACTGGAGTTGAGACCGGGCACGGTCACCGGCTTCCTCGGGCCGAACGGGGCGGGCAAATCGACGACGATGCGCATGATCCTCGGCCTCGACCGCCCGACGGCGGGCGTGGCGCTGGTCGGGGGCCTGCCGTACCACGAGATCAGGGACCCGCTGCGGACGGTCGGCGCGCTGCTCGACGCGCGCGCGGTGCATCCGGGGCGGAGCGGGCGCGCGCACCTGCTGGCGCTGGCGCGCAGCAACGGCATCGCCAGGAGCCGGGTGGAGGAGGTCCTCGAAACGGTCGGGATGGCGGGCGCGGCGGGCAGGCGGGCCGGCGCGCTGTCGCTGGGCATGAGCCAGCGGCTCGGCATCGCGGCCGCGCTGCTGGGCGACCCCGAGGTACTGATGTTCGACGAACCGGTCAACGGCCTCGATCCCGACGGCGTGCGCTGGATCCGCCACCTGATGCGCTCGCTGGCCGACGAGGGCCGCACGGTCTTCGTCTCCAGCCACCTGATGAGCGAGATGCAGTTGACCGCCGACCACCTGGTGGTGATCGGCAGGGGCCGGCTCATCATGGACGCGCCGCTGGCAGAGGTGATCGCACGCAGTTCGCTGACCGCCGTGGTCGTCCGCAGCCCGCACGCGGGAGATCTCTCCGTACGGCTGAGCGCCGCCGGGATCACCGTGGAACGGCGCGGCGAGAACGAGCTGGTCGCCACCGGCACCGGCCTTGAGCAGGTCGGCGACCTGGCGCACGAGGCGGGCATCCGGCTGCACGAGCTGAGCGCGCGCGAGGCCTCGCTGGAGCAGGCGTACGAGGAACTGACCGCGGGCAGCGTGGAGTACGGCGCGCCGAGAGCGAGGGTGTGAACGATGGGCGCCAAGGAGTTGGGCCACGTGATCGGGGCCGAGTGGACGAAGCTGTGGTCGGTCCGCTCGACCTGGTGGTGCCTGGCCTGCGCGGCCGCGCTCATGGTTCTGAGCGCGGTGACGCTGGGCGGCGCCATGGCGACCGACAGGCTCCGCGACGGCGGGACACGCTTCCCCGCGAGCGAGCCGGTGATCTCGGCGACGGCGTTCACCCAGTTCGCACTGGTCACGCTGGCGATGCTGGTGATCACCTCGGAGTACGCCTCCGGCGGCATCCGCACCACGCTGCAGGCGACGCCGGTCCGCGGCCGGCTGCTCGCCGCGAAGGCGCTGGTGATGGCGCTGGCGATGTTCGCGACGGGGGTGGTGTCCGGCGGCGTGGCGACGGTGGTCACCTACGCGGTGCTGTCGGCGGGTCCGTTCGGCGGCTACGCGGCGCTGCCACCCGCCGAGACCGCGCTCGACCTGCTGCGCCTGGGCGTCTTCTCCGCCCTGGTGTCGGTGATGGCGCTCGGCGTGGGCACCGCGATGCGCAGCGCGGCGGGCACCCTGACCGTGGTGTTCATGCTGCTGATGGGCCTGCCGTTCATGCTCCTGATGGCCGGTGGCCAGGCGGCGCTGGAGGCGTCGCTGCGCATGCCGATGTTCGCGGGGCTGGCCTTCATGGGCAGCGCCGAGAACATGACCGGCGGCCCGATCCCCTACCCGGCCGGTGAGGGACTGGCCTGGCTGCTCGCGTGGGCGGCGGCCGCGGTGGCGGCGGGCTACGCGGTGCTGCGCCGGCGCGACGCCTAGACTTCGCAATCGTGTCGGACAACCGAGTCGCCCGCATGCTGGTGGGGGTCCTCGCGGGCATGGCCCTCGGCCTGGCCGAGCTGGCCTTCCTCTGCCTGGCCTGGCCGGCGTCCGTGGCTCCGGCCGTACGGCCCGCCGCCCGCCGGGTCGCGGACCGGCTGGTGCGGATGGAACGGGCCCGGCTGGCGGCCTGGTTCGACCACAAGACGGCGCGCCTGGACCGGCCCGGCCATGGATCGGCACCGTCCGACCGGTCCGACCGGCCCGACCGACCCGGCCACGAGACGGCGCACATGGACCGGCCCGGCCCCGGCACGGCGTGGGCCGACCCGTCCGACCGGCCCGATCGGCCTGACCGCGAGACGGCGCACATGGACCGGCCCGGCCCCGGCACGGCGTGGGCCGACGGCCGCGGCGTCCTCGGATTCCTCGCCGTCCGCGCCGTGCTCGGCGTGCTCGGCGGATACGTCTGCGTGTCGGGCCTGTTCGTCAGCGGCCTCTTCCTGTCCGGCGGGCTGTGGGGCCTGGTCTCGGGCGAGTCCGAACCGGTGCCGCTGGAGTTTCCGGGCGTCAGGCTGGTCACCAGCGGCTGGGCGCTCGGGCTGACCGGTGGGGTGGTCCTGTTGGCGCTGGTGACGCTCTGGATCCTCGCGCTCGGCACCGCCGAACGGCGCCTGGCCGCCCACTTCCTCGGACCGGGCAGGCAGGAGCTGATGCGCCGACGCATCGCCGAGCTGACCGCGACCCGTTCGGGCATCGTCCGGGCCGTCGACGACGAGCGGCGCAGGATCGAGCGCGACCTGCACGACGGCGTGCAGCAGCGGGGGGTGGCGCTGGCCATGCTGCTGGGCCGCGCCCGGCACAGCCCCGACCAGGCCAGGACCGCCGAGCTGGTGGGCCAGGCCTACACCGAGTCGCGCCAGCTGCTCGACGAGCTGCGCAGCGTGGCCTGGCGGATCTACCCGACCGCGCTCGACGAGCTGGGCCTGCGCGCCGCGCTCGCCGGGGCCGCCGAGCGTTCGAGCGTGCCGGTGACCGTGCACTACGGGCTGGCCGACCGGCCCGTCTCCGAGGTCGAGACGGCCCTCTACTTCGTGGCCCGTGAGGCGATCACCAACGCGGTCAAGCACGCGGGGGCACGTGACATCCTGGTCGTCCTGACCGAGGACGAGCGGACGGTGAGCGTGGCGATCTCAGACGACGGCGGCGGCGGCGCCGACCCGTCCGGAGGAGGGCTGTCCGGGCTGGGCAGACGCGTCCGGGCGCTCGACGGCGACTTCACCGTCGACAGCCCCGCAGGGGGCCCCACCAAGGTCTCCGCGACGCTGCCCAAGGCGGCGCCGTGCGACTGATCCTGGCAGACGACTCGGTGCTGCTCCGCGAGGGCCTGATCCGGCTGCTCGACGACGCCGGTCACGACGTCGTCGCCGCGGTCGGCGACTCGCGGGCCCTGCTCGACGCCGTCGAACGGCACCGGCCCGACGTGGCCGTCGTCGACGTGCGCATGCCCCCGACCCACACCGACGAGGGGCTGCGGGCCGCGCTGGAGATCCGCGAGCGCTGGCCGGGCGTCGGCGTGCTCGTCCTGTCGCAGTATGTCGAGAAGACCTACGCGGCCACGCTCCTGTCCGGAACCACCGAGGGCCTGGGCTACCTGCTCAAGGACCGGGTCTCGGAGGTGGCCGACTTCCTCGGCTCGCTGGAGCGCGTGCACGCCGGCGGCGCGGTCTTCGACCCCGAGGTGGTCCGCCAACTGCTGGCCCGCACCACGCACGCCGACCCGCTGAGCAGGCTGAGCGGGCGCGAGAGGGAGGTGCTGGAGCATCTCGCGCAGGGCTTCGTCAACGCGGCCATCGCCGAACGCCTGCACGTGTCGCTGAGCACCGTCGAAAAGCACGTCAACGCCATCCTGGACAAGCTCGACCTGCCCCGCGACCCCGGCTACAGCCGCAGGGTGCTGGCGATCCTGCGCTACCTCGACGGCTGACCGCGGACCGGGCCCACGCCCCCGAGCCGTCCTGTACGAGCTGAGTCCGATCAGCCGGTGCCTCGGACCGCCTCTGGCGACGGCACCGTCGTCCGTGACGCGGAGCGACGGCCCAGGTCCGTGGACGGGCCTGACGCAGGACACCGGCCACGACGCCCCTTTACGACCCTCGTGGCCAGGAACTACCGGAACCGCTGGTAGTCCTCGGTATGGAGATGCCGGACCGCTCGCACAACGCCGAGACGTCGGCCCGGGCGTCGGCGTCGACGGCATGTCAGACGAGCCCTCGCGCTTCCTCACGCAGGCGGGCGCCCCTTCTGAAGGTCGCCCCAGTGCGATCAAGAGCTCGAGCGCCGGATACCTCCGCCATTCGAATCCGCACAGCTTCTCGACCACCGCACATTTAAATCCGTACACCACTTGGATGGCGCTTCTGTCGGATCCACGCCAAGCAAGGCAATCCCGAATTCTAGCCATTAAGCATTTCCGCAGACTCGAGAAGATATTTGGGAAGTTTCGACTTCGCCCCCAATATTTCGATTCCTATGACGCGACCGTCTTCATCGAAATCAAGATTTATCATACCGTCGACTTCGATAGGATCGCACGGATACATGCGAGCCACGCGTGGGCGCGCCACCTGGGGATCGGACAGGTACACATAGGCTGCATCAACTACATCATCGTATGTGACTCGCACTACTGTCATTTTTCGACCTGCATTCTTATGAAGTAATCTCGGCAGGATGATTCGGACGGTTGAGACTTGATGGCGCCAGAATGGCGGTGGCAGACATGAAGCGGGATGGATCGCAATGCCGGTGAAATAGACGTGGAACTTTCGACAGAAGAGGTCTCACCACAAGTCTTCTTAAGCCAGAAAGCCCCGCGTGATCACCTATCGTGCCACGCGCGATGTCTCCCGGGAACTGGTTCACCATCTCTCCACGCTGCTGGCGGCCGAACGCCGGCGACTGAGGGCTCGCGCGGGTTCTCGGGCGCTGACCTCTTTACGCAGGCAGTGATGGGACTGCGCTGGTTTCGCGAGGGCACCGACGGGCGGCCCTCGGCCGCGACCACGGGGTTTCCCGCGCCACCGCCTACCGCTACATCGACGAGGTCATCGACGTCCTGGCCAACCAGGCGCCCGACCTGCACCAGGAATTGCAGGATGCCGCTGACGCGGGCCTCACCCACCTGATTCTGGATGGCACCCTCATCGCCACCGACCACTGCTGGGAAAGACCACCGGCGTCAAAGGCGAACCGATTGACCTGTGGTACTCCGGAAAGGCCCGCCACCACGGCGGCAACATCCAGGCGCTGTCGGTACCGCACGGCCTGCCGCTCTGGGTACCCGACGTCGAACCCGGGTCGGTCCACGACCTGGTCGCAGCCCGCGAACACGTCCTGGGAGCGCTGTACAGAGCCGCCGCCAACGGGCTCCCCACACTGGCCGATTCCGGCTACGACGGCGTCGGCATCGGTATTCTCACCCCGATCGAACAGCCTGCTGACGGCCAGCCCCTCGACATCGCCCCCCGCACCCGTAACGCACTCCTGCGCGCCCTGCGCTGTCTGGGAGAACGAGGTTTCGCCCTGCTCACCCAACGCTGGCGCACCCTCCAGCGCATCACTGCCAGCCCCAGCAAAATCGGCGACATCGTCAAAGCCGTGCTTGTCCTCACCCATTTCAAACACGGCCACTCAACAAAAAGCCGCTGAGATCACTTCAGTGAGGCGCCGTCCGTTCGGTGAACACTCCGAAGTGCATTATGTACTGAGGCAGCCAATCGGGGCTGAGCTCGTCGTGCCGGTGCGGGCCAGTGCCCTCCCAGCCGCAGCCAGCGCCGAGCCCCGCTTCCAGCGTCCCGAATTCTCCGGTGGCGACGAGCATTCCCCAGTCGCTGATGCCAGCGCCCATCACCGCAGCCTTGAACCGGTCGTCTGCCCGACAGCCCAGGCGGCCATGAAACCGCCGTGGCTCCATCCACCGATCCCGAGCCGATCCGGGTCCGCGACACCATCGGCGATCAGCAGGCCGATGCCGCTGATGATGTCGGTCCACTCGTCCATGCCGACCGCGCCTGCGACGGCCACCGCGAAGGCGTGTCCGTGGCCCTCACCGCCACGCGGGTTGGGCAGGGTGAGCCGACGATGATCCCCGCCCTCAGACAGCGGTGAAGGCGCTGGAAGGTGGCACCGAACCTTTCGTTGCCATGCGCTCAAGATCATCAGGGTTCGCCTGCATGTTCCATTGTCACGATGGAGCGAGGCGGAGGATCTGGTCGCGGACGGGGTCGTCCAGGTCGGCCTGGAGCAGGCCGTTGTTGATGGCGGGGGCGCAGTTCATCGAGATCGTTACCGCGGCGGCCGGTCCTTGCGGATAGTCGAATATGAGCCGGATGCCGCGTTCGTTGGCGCCTCCGAGTCCCTTGCAGGTGTTCTGGCTCGGCAAGGTGTCCAGAGAGTTCAGTGTCGCGGCCAGCGCGCGGGCGATGTCCCTGCCGTGCCGTTTCCGGTAGGGCGGCCTCACGGACGTGGCGTCCCTGCACACGGTGAGCCGACCGGGTCGTCCGGGAACCATCAACTCCTCCTGGCCCCGGCGGTCGCCGGGACTCCGGCAAGGGTCCTCCGGAGGTACAAGCCGCCAGATTCCGTCCTTATAGGCGATGGTGATGGCGGGCCCGGCGTACGAGTTACTGCTGGCCGTGCCGTTGGTGGTCCTCACGCAGCGGTTGACCTCCTCGGCGCTGCCCACCCACAGGGCGCGGCCATCGGGGTAGGCGAACCGGATGAGGTAGTTGGTCATCGGTCCCCCCATCAACGTGCATGAACGGCCTATGGGGGCGGTGCTCACCGGGAGGTAGGCGAGGTCCCGGGCCATCGCCGCCGCCTGATCCGTCAGCGTTCGCGAACCGGCCAGCCGCTCACCACCCGGACGTGTGTTGTCTCCGGGGTAGGCACAGATGAGAGCCTTCACCGGTGAGCCGGGGACAAGCGACTCCTCCACACCGTCGATGTCGGCGGCGGCGGGTACCCAACCGCCGATGTCGTCGCTGCCCCAGCGTTGCGGGCAGGTGGCCGGTACCGGCTGTGACTCGCTGATCGCTCCCGAGAGCGCCACGGCCGCCACACACACCCCGGCCGCCGCGAGGCCGAGACCGATCGAAGTGGAAAGCTTCACAGTTCATAGACGTCGATTCCCGGTCGATCGGTTCGCTTCGCTGGTCCCTGCCCAGGCACGGGGTGAATGGGATGAGACGTGAGGCTGCCTGTAAAGCATCAACCGAAGTGGAACATGGACGATCACCGCGTGGAACGCCTCTCGGAGGTAGGCTCGCTTGGTCGGCAGGGGGAACCCGCCCTCCCCCTCCGGCAGGTACGCGTCGCCGTACGAGATCGGCGCCGACCGACGCCCGCGCCCTGCGCTGCTGGACCTGCGCCGCGTACTTGCTCTTCTCCGTCGCAGCCCGGCTGTCTCCCGCTCCAGGTCAGGCGCGTTCCCGAAGAACAGTTCGCCGGTGATGTTCTCCGGCCGCCATTGCCCGTTCAGCTCATCGAGTTGCGTCTGAACGGCGTCGAGTCCGGCCTGTCGTGACGGTCGTCGGTGGGCACGACCTTGTTCACAGCTCGAAGCGGGCCACCCGCCTGAGCTTGTTCATCGCGTCCAAGGCGGCGACCTTGTAGGACTCGGCCAGGGTGGGGTAGTTGAAGACGGCGTCGACGAGATAGTCGATGGTGCCGCCGCAGCCCATCACGGCCTGGCCGATGTGCAGCAGCTCGGTGGCGCCGGTGCCGAAGACGTGCACGCCCAGAAGCACCCGGGTCTCCGGCGAGACCAGCAGCTTCAGCATGCCGTAGGTGTCGCCGATGATCTGCCCGCGGGCGAGCTCGCGGTAGCGGGAGATGCCGACCTCGAAGGGGACGTGGGAGTGGGTCAGCTCGTCCTCGGTGCGGCCGATGAAGCTGATCTCGGGGATGGTGTAGATGCCGATCGGCTGCAGGTGGTGGATGCCGGGCAGGGGGTCGCCGCAGGCGTGGTGGGCGGCGATGCGGCCCTGCTCCATGGAGGTGGCGGCCAGGGAGGGGAAGCCGATGACGTCGCCGACGGCGTAGATGTGCTCCACCGCGGTGCGGTAGTGCTCGTCGACACCGATGCGGCCGCGCCCGTCGGCGGCCAGGCCCGCCCGCTCCAGGGTGAGCCGGTCGGTCATGCCGTGCCGGCCGGCCGAGTACATCACGGTCTCGGCGGGGATCTTCTTGCCGCTCTCCAGGACCGTCAGCGCGCCGCGGGCGCGTTTCTCCACGGCGGCGACGGTCTCGTCGAAGCGGAAGGTCACAGCCAGATCCCGCAGGTGATACTTGAGCGCCTCGACGATCTCCAGGTCGCAGAAGTCGAGCATCCGCTCACGGCGTTCGACGACGGTGACCTTGGTGCCCAGGGCGGCGAACATGGAGGCGTACTCGATGCCGATCACCCCGGCGCCGACGACCACCATCGAGTCCGGCACGTCCCGCAGGTGCAGGATGCCGTCGGAGTCGATGATCGTGTGCTCGTCGAACTCCACGGTGTCGGGCCGGGCCGGGCGGGTGCCGGTCGCGATGATGATCTTCTCGGCGGTGATCGCGACCTCGTGCCCCTTGTCGTCGACCACGCCGACGGTGTGCGGATCCACGAAATGCCCCGTGCCGTGCAGGATCGCCACGTGGTTACGGGCCAGCTGGCTCCGGATCACATCGATCTCCCGGCCGATCACGTGCTGGGTGCGGATCCCCAGATCGGCCGCGGTGATCTCATCCTTGACCCGGTAACTCTGGCCGTACATGCCGCGCTGGTTGAGGCCGGTCAGGTGGATCACGGCTTCGCGCAGCGTCTTGGACGGGATCGTGCCGGTGTTGATGCAGACGCCGCCGATCATGTTACGGCGCTCGACCACCGCGACCCGCCGTTCGAGCTTCGCCGCGGCGATCGCGGCCTTCTGCCCACCCGGCCCGGACCCCAGGACGAGAACATCGAAGTCCCACATAAGGCTCAGTCTGCGCGCCGCAGGCGGTCGGAAGAAGACCTCGTGGACATCACCCGGAACCACCAGGGGAGATCAGGCCGGTCTCGTAGGCGACCACGACGGCCTGGACCCGGTCGCGGAGGCCGAGTTTGGACAGGATCCGCGCGACATGGGTCTTGACCGTCGTCGGGCTCAGGGTCAGCCGGTCGGCGAGTTCGGCGTTGCTCAGGCCGGTGGCGAGCAGGCGCAGCACCTCCAGCTCCCGTGGCGTCAGCTCGGACAGATCCCGATGGAGGGCGGCCCCGGTGTCGTCGCGAGGGGCGAAACGCTCGACCAGGCGGCGGGTGATCGTCGGCGCGAGCAGGGCGTCGCCGGAGCGCACCAGGCGCACCGCAGCCACCAGGTGTTCGGGGGTGACGTCCTTGAGCAGGAAGCCGCTGGCGCCGGCGGCGAGGGCCGTGTAGACGTAGTGGTCGAGATCGTAGGTGGTCAGGATGAGGACGCGGGTCTCGTCGGCCCCGCCGGTCAGGATCCGCCGGGTGGCCTCGATGCCGTCCATCTGCGGCATCCGGATGTCCATGAGCACGACGTCGGGCCTGGTACGCCGGACGGCGGCGACCGCCTCGGCGCCGTTGGCCGCCTCGGCCGCCACCTCGATGCCGTCGGCGGCGAGGATCATCCGGAACCCGGTGCGGACCAGCGCCTGGTCGTCGGCGATGACGGCGCGCAGCGGCCGGCGTCGTTCTTCTGTCTCCACAGGCACATTGTCACGCCTGCCCCCTTCTGCCGCATCCGCCCCGGTGGCCAGGACCGTGTCCTTGAGGAGTACGTCGCGGGGATGACACCGCGGCCGGATCCTCCCGGGAGGTGCCCGGCACCGGAGTGTCCGACATCGAGGCGTCCGACATCAAGGCGTCCGACATCAAGGCGTCCGACATCAAGGCGTCCGACATCGGGGTGACGGCAGGCGCGCGTTGGCGCCGGCCGCGGAGGGCGTGTGCCGCGGCGCAGCAGACGGTCAGCCCGACTACGGCCAGCAGGACGCGGTGGTCGACGAGTGAGACCAGTACCGCGCCCGCGACCAGGGACAGGAGTTGGGCGGCCCCGGCCGCGGCCTCGAAGGCGGTGGAGACCCGGCCGACGAGGTGGCCGGGGCTGCGGCGCTGCACGAGGGTCATCCTGGCCACACCGGCCAGGGTCAGGCCGGCGCCCGCCACCGTCATCGCGGCCAGCACGACCGCCTCGGTGGGGACCGTCCACAGCATGACCGCCACGCCGTACAGGGCGATGCCCGTGCCGATCGCGGCCGGCTCGCCCCGGCGCGCGATCACCGCGGCTCCGCACAGCCCGCCGACGACCGCCCCCACGCCCATCGCGGTGGAGGTGAGGGCGGTGAACTCCGGGGACCGGCCGAGGCCCCGGTCGATGACCGCGAAGATCAGCGACTCGGTCATCCCGGCCAGCGTGAACATCAGGCAGAACGCCCCGGCCGCGCGCCGCAGGGCCGGGTCCGCGACCAGGTGCCGGGCCCCGGCCCAGAACTCCTCGCGCCGGTGGCCGCGCGGCGCGGCCGGGACGGGGGGCGGCGCCGGCAGCGCCGCGAAGGCCGCCGCGGCGACGAGGAAGGTGACCGCGTCGAGCAGGACGACCGCGCCGATGCCGTAGCCGGTGTAGACGGCCACCCCCAGCAGCGGCCCGACCAGGCGCAGCCCCTGCCGGGCGGTCTGCAGCGCGCCGTTGGCCTCGGCGAGGAGGTCGTCGGGCAGGACGCTCTTCAGCAGCCCGCTGAGCGCCCCGGACACCGCCGCGTACGAGCAGCCCATGGCCGCCGACACCGGGTAGACCAGCCAGAAGGTGTCCCTGCCGGTCACCGCGGTCAGCGGGGCCAGGCTGACCGCCGACAGCAGGCACGTGGCGACGAGGAATCTCCTGCGGTCGACCCGGTCGATCACCTGGCCCAGGAGGGGGGACAGGCACAGGGGCAGCGTGAAGAAGAACAGGGTCAGCCCCGCCGCGCCGTCCGAGCCGGTGAACTTCTTGGCCAGGATCGCCGGGAGCAGCAGCAGCGAGGCGTCGCCCAGCAGGCTGGTGACCATGCCGAAGTAGATGATCCGGAACCGGCGACGGCGCAGGACCGCCCACATCACCGGTGACCGGCGAGCCGCCGTACGGCCCGGCCCGTCGGGAACACCGGGACGGCGCTGTGGACCATGGCGAACGTCTCCAGGCCGGGCACGATCACCGTCAGGACCGGGCACCTGTCGTGCGCGGGGTTCCAGCGGAAGGTGTAGGCGGCGAACCCGGCGCGCTCCAGCGTCTTCAGGATCGCGGTGATCTGCTCGTCGACGTCTCCGGCCCCTCGCCCGCAGCCGCCTTCCGGCCCGGGCCCGCCGACGCCTCCCCGCTCCCGCCCGCCATGGCTCTCCCGCCCGGACCCGGCGCCTTCCCGCTCCCGACCACCGTGACTTTCTCGCCCGGACCCGGCGCCTCGCCGCTCCCGCCCGCCATGCCCCTCCCACCCGGACCCGGCGCCCGCGGACCCCGGGCCGGGCAGCCGCGCGTCGAACACGAGGCGGTCGAGCAGCGGGGCCGGGTCGAGCCTGGCGCAGCGCTCCAGCAGCGGCCATCGCCGCAGGCTCTCCAGCCTGCGGTCAAGAGTGAGGTCCACCCCGAGCGACATGTTGAACGATGACTGGATCACCTCGCCGAGCGCGCGCTCCACGGCGTACTCGGGGTCGAGGGAGGCTCCGGAGCCGACCACCCCGGGGTAGGGGCCGACGCGCGAGGGGAGCGCGCAGTAGGCGGGGACGCCCAGATCGGAGGTGATGTCGATGATGAGCGGGGGTGCGCCGAGCCGGGCCGTCGCCTCGTCGTGGAGGCGGCGCAGATCGGGCGGGAGGAGATCGGGGCCGAGCCCGGACAGCGGCGACCGCCCGTCGAGATACCAGTCGAGGAGGGCGTGGGAGAGCGCGTCGCGCTCGATGACCTCCAGCAGGCCGTGCAGGACCGCCTCCGGCTCGGTGACCCCGCTGGCGGTGCCGCTGTCGTAGGCGTAGCGGAGGTAGGGCTCGTAGCGCAGGTCGTCGCCGGGGATCGGGTGGCTGCGGCAGGACGGCGACCGGGCGAAGGCCGGGTACCACAGCGCGGGCAGCTCCGGGTTGAGGGGTTCGGCCCGCAGGCAGGCGAGGTCGGCGTCCGGGTAGTCGCGGGCGAGCCGGTGGATCATCTCCTCCCCGCACAGCGCCTCCTGGGCCACCACGGTGGCGACGGGCACCACCCGGGCCCGCCGGTGGTCGCCGGCGAGCGCGGCCTGCCCCTTCTCGTGCTGGAGGTGCTGCCATGCCTCGAACAGCGCGCTGACCGTGCTCTGCGCTCCGGCCCCCTTGCCGAGGGAGGCGGTGAGCACGCGCCCGGCCGAGTCGCGGACGGTGCAGCGGTGCACGGGGAACTCCGGCGAGCCCGCGGAGAGGAAGTCCGCAGAGAGGCCGGCGGCGGCGAGCGCCGACTCGATGACCGACAGCGCTTCGGCCAGGCCGGCGCAGCGTTCGCGCTGGGCGCGTGTCACCACTGTCAGAACACGCCCGGCGCGGACCGCACGGTGAAGAACTGGTCGAGGAGCAGCAGCTCGGCGAGGGTGAACGAGAAGCCGTCCTCCAGCTGGAAGCCGTCCGGCCGGAGAAGCGACTGGCCGTTGGAGTTGCTGTTGCCCACCGCACACCCCTTCACGTCAGTAACGGAGACGCCCTTGATTACAGGACATTCCGACACATGTAATGGGATCACGTCAAGAGGATCTGGGCCGCCAGTCACCCCTGTCCAGGTCGAGGGTCTCAGGGGTGTGCAGGCGGACCATGGTGCGGGCCACACCGGCCGGGATGCGGGAGGGGGTCAGCAGCGAGACCACGACCATGACGGCGAAGGCGACCGGCACCGACCAGGCGGCGGGCTGGGCCAGCAGGGCCCCGGCCAGGCCGGTGTACGGCCCCCCGACGATGGTCGTCAGGACCGCGCCGCAGGCCAGTCCCCCGCCGGCGAGCAGCCCGGCCACCGCCCCGGTCGAGGTCAGCCGCCGCCACCAGATGCCCAGCACCAGCAGCGGGCAGAAGGAGGAGGCGGCCACCGCGAACGCCAGCCCGACCACGTCGGCGACCGGCAGCGACCGGGCCGAGGCGGCCAGGGCGAGCGGCACGGCCACGGCCAGCAGGGCCGCCACCCGGAACGAGCGCACCCCGCCGCTCTTGAAGATGTCCTGTCCGATGACGCCCGCGACCGAGACCGTCAGTCCGGAGGAGGTGGACAGGAACGCCGCGAACGCCCCCGCCGTCACCAGCGCGGTCAGCAGGTCGCCCGCCACTCCCCCGACCAGCCGCCCGGGCAGCGTCAGCACCACCATGTCACTGCCCCGCAGCTCCGGGACGTAGATGCGCCCCAGCGCGCCGTAGACGGCGGGCAGCAGGTAGAAGGCGCCGAGCAGCGACAGCACCACCAACGTCGTACGGCGCGCGGCCCGCCCCTCGGGGTTGGTGTAGAAGCGGACCAGCACGTGCGGCAGCCCCATGGTGCCCAGGAACGTCGCCAGGATCAGCGAGTAGGTCGAGTAGAGGCCGTACTCCTTGCCGCTGGACAGCGGCAGCGCCCAGGTCGCCGCGTCCTGCGCGCTCAGCCCGGGCGCGCCGCCCGACCGCCAGGCCAGCAGCAGGAACACCAGCGGCACCGCCAGCGCGGTGAGCTTGAGCCAGTACTGGAAGGCCTGCACGAACGTGATCGACCGCATGCCGCCCGACATCACGTTCACCGCGACCACGACCGCCACCAGCAGCCCCCCGGCCCACTCCGGGGCACCGGTGATGGCCCCCAGCACCAGGCCGGCGCTCTGGAACTGCGGCATCAGATACAGCCAGCCGATCAACACGACCAGCACCCCGGCCAGGCGGCGCACGGCCATCGACTCCAGCCGCGCCTCGGCGAAGTCGGGCAGCGTGTAGGCGCCCGAGCGGCGCAGCGGCGCGGAGACCAGGACGAGCAGCACCAGATAGCCGCCGGTCCAGCCGACCGGCAGCCAGAGCATGTCGGCGCCGTAGGCCAGGATCAGCCCGGCGATGCCCAGGAAACTCGCCGCCGACAGATACTCCCCGCCGATGGCGGAGGCGTTCCACAGCGGGGAGACCGTGCGGGAGGCGACGTAGAAGTCCGAGGTGGTGCGCGACAGCCGGATGCCGAACGCCCCGATCAGCACCGCCGCCAGCACCACCAGCACGACCGCGGTCACACCGTAGGCGGTGTTCACCGGGCCCGTTCCACCAGTTCCGCGAAGTGGCGCTCGTTCCGTTCGGCCTGCCGTACGTAGAGCCAGGCGCCGATCACGAACGCCGGATAGATCAGGCCGGCCAGCACCGCCCACGGCAGGGGGATCCCCAGCAGCTGGACCTCGCGCAGCTCCGGCACCAGCAGGAACAGCATCGGCAGGCCGCCGACCACGCAGCCCAGCACCGTGCAGACGAACAGGGCCAGCCGGAACTGGGTGCGGATCAGCGAGCGCATGTAGACCTCGCCCAGCCGGGTCTGCTCGTCGATCTCGCGGGTCACCGGATAGCGGGGATGGCGGGCGGCCGTGGTGCGGGGGCTGGTCACGACCTCGCGGCGCGGCCGGTCGGTCTCCCTGCGGGGCCGCTCCAGCGCGCGGGCGAGGCGCTCCACCTCCCTGCGCGGCCGGTCCGGCCGGTCGGCGTCCCTGCGCGGCCGGTCCGGCCGGTCGGCGTCCCTGCGCGGCCGCTCCACCGCGCGGGCGAGCCGGTCGGCCATCCGCCGCCGGGGCTCCGCCTCCTCGCGGGGCTCCGGCTCCCCGCCCTCCCGGCTCATTCGGACCGCCCCTTGCGCGCCCGGCGGACCAGCAGGTCGCGCAGCTCGCGGGTGTGGCGGCGGCTGACCGGGATCTCGGTCTCGCCGATGCGGACCACGCAGCGGCCCGAGTCGATGTGCAGCTCGTCGATGTGCTTGACCGCGACCAGATGGCTGCGGTGCACCCGGACGAACCCGGCCGAGGACCAGCGCTCCTCCAGCGTGGCCAGCGAGATGCGGACCAGATGGCTGCCCCCGGCGGTGTGCAGGCGCGCGTAGTCGCCCTGCGCCTCGACGTAGCGGACCTCGGTGCCGGCCACGAACCGGGTGACGCCGCCCAGCTCCACCGGGATGGTGCCGGGGTCGGTACGGCCGGCGGTGTCACTGTCGGGCAGCTCGGCCGAGACGCACACCCGCCGGATGGCCTCGGCCAGCCGCTCCGGCCGGACCGGTTTGAGCAGGTAGTCCTCCGCCTTGATCTCGAAGGCGTCCACCGCGTGCTCCTCGTAGGCCGTCACGAACACCACCCGGGGCGGGTTGGCGAACTGCGACAGCAGCCTGCCGAGCACCACCCCGTCCAGGCCGCGCATGCGGATGTCGAGGAAGACGGCGTCGATCGGCTTCCCGTCGGCGATCGCCCGGTCCAGGACCCGCAGCGCGGCGGCCCCGTCCCTGGCGAGGGAGACCTCCCCGATGCGGGGGTCGTCGCGCAGCAGGTAGGCCAGGTCCTCCAGGGCGGGGAGCTCGTCGTCCACCGCCAGGACACGCAGGCCGGTCACGGTCACTCCTCCAGATCGCTCACGTGGGAATCCCTAGAGGGTGATGAATCAGACATCACGTGTCAACAGTGGCGACGGGATCAGCGTCGAGACGAGAACGGCAACGGGGCCGGTGACGGGACCGGCGACGGGGATGAGATCGGCGACGGGGCCGGAGCGGGGGCCGGTCGCGTGCGGCGCGTCAGTGGGCGGACACGCCGGGGTGGTACTTCGGCAGGCGGACGCTGACCCTGGTGCCGGCGCCCTTGCCCGTCTCGGCCACCAGGCCGTACTCGTCGCCGTAGACCTGACGCAGCCGCTCGTCCACGTTGGCCAGGCCCACTCCCCCGGCACCGGAGCGCTCGTCGGCGTCACCGGCCAGGATGCGGCGCAGGCGGTCCGGCTCCATGCCGACACCGTCGTCCTCCACGCTGATCCGGCACTCGGCGCCCGCGTCCTCGGCGATGATCGAGATCCGGCCGGCGCCGGACTTGTTCTCCAGGCCGTGCCGGACGGCGTTCTCCACCAGCGGCTGCAGGCACAGGAACGGCACCGCGACCGGTAGCACCTCCGGAGCGATCCGCAGCGTGACCTGGAGCTGGTCGCCGAAGCGGGCCCGTTCCAGGGTGAGGTAGCGGTCGATGGAGCGCAGCTCCTCGGCCAGCGTGGTGAACTCGCCGTGCCGCCGGAAGGAGTAGCGGGTGAAGTCGGCGAAGTCCAGCAGGAGCTCGCGGGAGCGGTCGGGGTCGGATCGGACGAAGCTCGCTATGGTCGTCAGCGAGTTGTAGATGAAATGCGGGGAGATCTGCGCGCGCAGCGCCCGGACCTCGGCCTCCATCAGCCGTGTCCTGGACCGGTCGAGCTCGGCCAGCTCCAGCTGGGAGTCCACCCAGCTCGCCACCTCGTGGGTGGCCCGGACCAGGCCCGCCGAGGCGTGCCCGCCGTAGGCGGCCAGCGAGCCGACCACCCGGCCGTCGGTGGTGAGCGGCACCACGACCGCGAACCTGATCGGGCACTCGGGGATCTCGCACGAGACGACCTCCGGGCCGAGCACCTGGGTCCGGCCGCCGGCGAGGGTCTTGGCGGCATGCGTGAACGCCTCCCTGGCATGGTGGTCGCCCTCACCGTCGTAGACCAGCAGCCGCTCGCCGTCGGTGATCGCCAGCGCCGGGGAGCCGAGCAGCTCGCGCAGGTGCCGGGACGCCTTCTGGGTGCCCGCCTCGGTTAGCCCCGCCCGCAGCGGCGGCGCGGCCAGCGAGGCGGTGTGCAGGGTCTCGAACGTGGC
Source organism: Streptosporangium brasiliense (assembly GCF_030811595.1). NCBI lineage: Bacteria > Bacillati > Actinomycetota > Actinomycetes > Streptosporangiales > Streptosporangiaceae > Streptosporangium > Streptosporangium brasiliense. The sequence continues at coordinate 4,970,795 of NZ_JAUSRB010000002.1, read as the reverse complement.
CCGCTCGGCCGGGCTGCTGCCCAGCTCCCGCCGGCCACGCAGGACCCGCCACAGCACCAGGGCCGGGACACCGACCAGAGTGGCGATCAACAGCACGGCGACGACGGGTTCCACGTCCCGGACCCTATCCGCCCAGGTTCGTGAGCGCCTCCTCCGGCGGCCTGCCCGGCGCCGAGGATCGCGCACGGGGGCGGTACGGCCCGCGCCCTCCGTGGCCCGATCCCCGTCATGACCGGGCTCCACCGTCCCAGGGGTGACCGTTGACCGGCCCAACACCTTTACGTTGTAGATCATTAAATGCGTGGTCGGCCGGGCCGGTCCGCCGTGCGGTGGCGGAGATCGGACGTCGTTACGGAGCGGACATCCGGGTCCGCTTCCCGCCAGCCGCGCCCCGGAGCAGGTCGGCATCCTTTGGGAGCCCACCCGTCTCTGGGGCCCGTCTCGATCCTCCAATCCGGAAGGCTGTCCCGTGTCCACCGGCACCACCACCCCTCCTCCCGTCACCCGCGCGCCCACCGTGCGCCGCGACTTCGGCCTGCTCTGGACGGGCCAGTCGCTGTCCCTCTTCGGTGACCAGTTCATGACGCTGGCGCTGCCGCTGCTCGCGGTCACCGTGCTGGAGGCCACCCCCGCCCAGGCCGCGTTGCTGCCCTTCGCGCTGTTCCTGCCCTTCCTGCCGCTCGGCCTGCCCGCCGGGGCGATCGTGGACCGGCTGCCGCGCCGCGTCACCATGCTGGTCTGCGACGGCGTGCAGGTAGCCACCTTCGGCGGGATCTGGGCGCTGGCCGCCACCGACGCGCTGACCTTCCCCCTGCTGTTCTGCCTGGTACTGGTGAGCGGCTGCGCGGTGGTGTTCTTCCAGGTCGCCTACACCTCCTACCTGCCCGGCCTCTATCCCGATCCGCGTGATCTGCACCTGGGCAACACCCGTCTGGCCCTGTCGGAGTCGGCCTCCAGGGCCCTGGGCCCGATGGCCGCCGGGCCGTTGATCCACGCGCTGGGCCTGGTCGGCGCGCTCGCGGCCAACGTGCTCAGCTTCGCCGTCTCGGTCACCTCACTCGCGCTGATCCGGCACCGGGAGCCGCCGCGCGCGAGCGCCGTACGGGAGCGCGGCTGGCTCCGCCGCGACATCGCCACCGGGCTCCGTTTCGCGCTCGGCCACCCGATGGTGCAGCCGCTCCTGATGTGCGGCACCACCTATGTCCTGTTCCTCAGCATGGTCGAGACCAGCCTGGTGCTGTACTGCCGCAACGTGCTCGGCCTGACCCCGCAGTGGATCGGCGTCGTGATCGGGGCCGCCGCGGCCGGCTACCCGATCGGCAACCTGCTGTCGGCCCGGCTGATCCGCCGGTTCGGCACCCCGCGCACCCTCCTCGGCGCCGCCCTGGTATCGGTCCTGGGGATCGTCTCGATGCCGGTCCTCGGCTCTGTCGGCGGTACGGCCGGAGCGGCCGGGCTGGTCGCCGGCAGCATCGTGCACTGCGTGGGCGAGGGCGCCTTCAGCCCGACGTCGCTGACCCTCCGGCAGACCGAGACGCCCGCCGAGCTGCTCGGCCGGGTGGGCGCGGTCCACCGTTTCCTGATCTGGGGCGCGATGGCCCTCGGCAGCCTGCTCGCCGCCGGGGCCACCGCACTCGGCGGGCTGTCGGTCGCCGTGTGGATCGGCGCCCTGGGCACCGTCCTGTGCCTGCCCGCCCTCCTGCGGCGGGGCCTGCGCGCCGCCGTACTGGAACGGACCGCGTGACGGCGCTCCGTCCACCCCGGAGCGCGGTGACGCCGGGCGCCCCTGGCCGTCTCTTGGGCTCAGGGATCCGGTCCGAGGGCCTTGCGGATGCGGAGGGCGTAGGACTCGGCCTCGGCGGGCTCGTCGTATCTGGTGCGGGGCCAGAAGAAGCCGCGCAGGCCGTCCTTGGGGTTGCGGGGGACGACGTGGACGTGGAGGTGGGGGACGCTCTGGCTGATCCGGTTGTTCATCGCGACGAACGTGCCGCCCGCCTCCAGGCCCTGCTCGACGGCGGCGGCGACGGACTGGACCCGCCCGAAGAACGGCCCGGTCAGCGGGGCCGGCAGGTCGGTGAGGGTCTCGACGTGGGTCCTGGGCGCCACGAGGACATGGCCTTTGAAGACCGGTCGCGTGTCCAGGAAGGCCACGGCCACGTCGTCGGAGAGCACGACGTGGCCCGGCTGCTCCCCCGTCCCGATGGCGCAGAACAGGCATTCTCCGGCTGGCATCACATCAGGATAGGAGCCGGCGGGCGGCGCGGACGATCGCCTCGTCGACCATCCGGCCCTGGGCGTCGGTCACGACTCCGGTGCCCGCCTCCTCGAAGCGGGCGATCAGGTCGCGGGCCCGGACCAGCTCCTCCTCGGTGGGGGTGAAGACCTCGTTGACCACGGCGACCTGGGCGGGGTGGATGCAGGTGCGGCCGCGGAAGCCCAGGCGTTTCAGGGCGACGGTGGAGGCGCGCAGGGCGTCGAGGTCACGGAAGTCGGTGCTGATCGGGGCGAGGGGCGGGGCGAGCCGGGCCGCCGCCGAGGCCAGCACGACCTGGGAGCGGGCCCAGAGCAGCTCACGCTCGTCGGGGCCCGTCTCGACGCCGAGGTCGGCGCGGAGGTCGGCCTCGCCGATCTGCAGCCGGGAGACACGGGGCGCCCGGGCGATCTCCGGCGCAGCCAGGATCGCCCCGGCGCTCTCCAGCAGCGGGCAGACCTCGATCGAGCCCGCGGGCAGGCCCTCGGCGGCCTCGGCCTCGCTCAGCACGGCGTCCACGGCCGCCACCTCGGCGGCCGACTCGGTCTTCGCCACGCAGACGCCGCGCACCCCCGGCAGGGCCACCGCCCGCAGGTCCTCGTGGCCGTCCTGTCCCGGGTTCACCCGGACGTAGATCTCGGGGCCGCCGGGACCCAGCCCGCGCAGCCAACCGGCCACGGCGGTGCGGGCCGCGGCCTTGTGCGCGGGCAGGACGGCGTCCTCCAGGTCGACGATCAGGGAGTCGGAACCCCGGCCGAGGGCCTTGGCGAGCTTGTCGGGCTGGTCACCCGGGACGTACAGCGCGGATCGGATCACCACCCGACCCTAGCGTCACCGCGGATCGGCCCGCCGTGGCGGCACCGGGCTCACCAGCCCACCTTGGCGTCGCCGGAGATGAGGGATCTGGCGATGACCATCCGCTGGACGTCGTTGGTGCCCTCGCCGATGGCCATCAGGGGCGCGTCGCGGTAAAGGCGTTCGATGACGAACTCCTGGGAGTAGCCGTAGCCCCCGTGGATCCGCATGGCCTCCATGGTCGCCCGGAGCGCGACCTCCGAGGCGAAGTATTTGGCCATCGCGGCCTCGGAGGTCACCGCGCCGCTCTCCGAGCGGGTGGCCGCCCAGTAGGTGAGCAGCCTGGCCGCCTGGATGTCGGTGGCCATGTCGGCGAGCTTGAGCTGGACGGCCTGGAAGTCGGCGATGGGCCGGCCGAAGGCGTGGCGCTCACGCGAGTAGTTCAGCGCGGCGTCGTAGGCGCACTGGGAGATGCCGACCGCGCGGGCGGCGATGTTGACCCGGCCGAGTTCGAGGGCCGACAGCGCCTGCTGCATGCCCCGCCCCTCGACCCCGCCGAGCAGCCGCGACACCGGGACCCGGACGTCCTCCAGCACGATCTCGCAGGTCTCGGTGCCCTTGTAGCCGAGTTTGGGCAGGTCCCGGCTGACGGTGTAGCCGGGGGTGCCGGCCTCGACCAGGATCATGGACATGCCGCGGTGCGCGGGCTCGGTGACGGAGGTCTTGACCAGGACGGGCATCGGGTCGGCGTGGCGGGCGTTGGTGATCCACGTCTTGGTGCCGTTGATCACGTAGTGGTCGCCGTCGCGGACCGCCCGGGTCTGGATGCCCTGCAGGTCGGTGCCCGCGGCGGGTTCGGTCAGCGCGATGCCGGTACGGCGGGCGCCGGTGGCCAGGTCCGGGAGGTAGGCGGCGCGCTGCTCCTCGGTGCCGTGCCGGGCGATCATCCAGCAGGCCAGCGAGTGCGAGCCGAGCACCCCGGCCACCCCCATCCACCCGCGCGCGATCTCCTCGAAGACCAGCGCGAACGACACCCGGTCCAGCGCCAGCCCGCCGTACTCCTCGGGGACCGTCATCCCGAACAGGCCCAGCTGCCTGAACCGTTCGACGATCTCGGTGGGGTAGCGGCCCGTCCGCTCCCACTCCGAGGCGACCGGCACGATCTCCTTGTCCACGAACTCCCTGAGCGTCCGGCGGAACAGCCGCTGCTCGTCGTTCAGCTCGAAATCCATGGCGGGGTCCTTTCGAACACGGGGAAACCGGCGGCCGTGATCACGGGACCGCGGGTGCGGGGCCGAGGCTCCCCCACGGCCCGGACGCGGGCCTCATGCGGACGCGGGCCTCATGCGGACGCGGGCCTCATGCCGTCAGGGGCCCGTTCTTGGCCTGCGGGAAGTAGTTCTTGTCGTGCGGGGCGTCGCGGCGGTAGACCATCACCGCGCGGCGCCAGGACATGACCTCGTCCCCGTCCTGGTTGAGCCCGCGCGTGCGGCAGGTGACGATCCCGGCGTAGGGCCGCGACCCGGACTCCCGCTTGTCCACCACGATCGACTCGGCGTAGAGGGTGTCGCCCAGGAACACCGGGTGGGTCAGCTTGATCTCGTCCCAGCCGAGGTTCATCAGCGCGGTCTGGCTGACGTCGATCACCGAGATGCCCAGGACGATCGCCACGGTCAGCCCGGAGTTGACGATGACCTTGCCGACCGGGGCGCGTCCGGCGAAGTGGGCGTTGAAGTGGTTCTGGTTGGTGTTCATCGTCAGCAGGGTGAACCAGGTGTTGTCGGCCTCGCTGATCGTGCGGCCGAGCGGGTGCTGGTAGACGTCACCGACGACGAAGTCCTCGTAGTACCGGCCGAGGCCGGGTTCGTGCACGGTCACGGATCTCTCCCGGGACGACGGAACCCTGACGCTAATAGTCTGACGTTTTGATGGTCAATGGCTTGCTTGGTGGTTTCCACGCGGACGTCACACCGGCGGCCCGGCGGGCCCCGGCGGCGGGGGTGGGCACCGTCGGCGGGATGAGGCCTACTCCTGGGGCTCCACGCTGGGGTAGTAGGCGGTCCGGAGGTTGTCCAGGTGTTCCTGGGTGGCCCGCCGCGCCCCCTCGGCGTCGCCCGCCTCGATGCGGCGCAGGATGCCGCGGTGCTCGCGGTCGATGCCGTCGAGAGCGGCCCGCGGGGCGCGGTCACGGACGAAGCGGCCCTCCAGGACCTCGAAGACGGGCCGGGCGACGACCTCCAGCAGGGGGTTGCCGGCGGCGCGGAGCAGGACGATGTGGAAGTCGCGGTTGGGCTCGAAGACCTCGCCGGGCCCCCGGCCGCTCGCCCCGGCGATGCAGCCGCGCAGCCGCTCCAGGTCCGGCCCGGTACGGCGCAGCGCGGCCAGGCCCGCGGCCGGCACCTCCAGCAGTTCGCGGATCTCCATCAGCTCGTCGACGCCCACCCGCATCAGGTCGAAGCTGGTCTCCAGGTAGGCGCTGATGTGGTCGGGGTCGGGGAGGGCGACGTAGCTGCCCCCGGCCACCCCCCGGACGGTCCTGATCAGGTTCTGGCTGGCCAGCAGGCGCAGCGCCTCACGGACCGTGCTGCGGCTGACGCCGTACCGGACGCACAGGTCGGGCTCGACGGGCAACCTGTCCCCGGGCTGGAGCTCCCCGGAGACGATCCGGTCGCGCAGGTCGGCCGCGATTGCCTGGTAGGCGGTCACATCCAGTGATCGTAGGCGACACCGGGCGGCCCTCCGGCGCGGCACCGCCCCGGCCGGCCGGGGCGGGCGGGCATCCGGACGTCAGGACAGGCGACGCCACCCGGACCTCGGGACAGGCGGCACGGAAGGCCGCCGCCCGGCGCCGGGCCGGCCGGACTAGCATTCACAGCGATCGACATCCCCAGACCGCGAGGAGAAGCCCGGTGGACCCGGTCCCCTACGACGAGTGGCGCGCGGGCGCCGCCGACCCCGCGTTCAGCGAGTGGCTGCGCTCGCACAGCGAGCCGGGGTGGACCGCGGTGGTGACCCATCCGTTCGCCGCCTCGATCACCCGGGGCGACGTCTCCGACGACGACATGCGCCGCTACCTGGTCCAGGACTTCCAGTTCGTCGACTCCTTCACCGCGCTGCTCGGCGCGGCCGTGGCCAGCGCGGACAGCTTCGAGTCACGGGTGCCGTTCGGCCGCTTCCTCGGCGAGACCGCCACGGCCGAGGAGAAGACCTACTTCCACCGCGCGCTCGCGGCCCTCGGCGCCGCCCCGGAGGATCTGCTCTCCCCGCCGCTGGAGCCGGTGACGGCCGACTTCCGCGCTCTGATGGACGAGGCCAGGACCAGCCTGGACTATCCGCTCATCCTGGCGGTGCTGTGCGTGGCGGAGTGGAGCTATCTGGGCTGGGCGAGCCTCGCCGAGGAGCCGCTGCCGGAGAGGTTCGTCCACCGCGAGTGGATCGACCTGCACGAGGGGCCGGAGTTCCGGGCCTGGGTGGGCTTCCTCCGCGGCGAGCTCGACCGCCTCGGCCCCGGGCTCGCCGAGGACGGGCGGCTCCGCGTGCTCGACTTCTTCCGCCGCGCCGTACGGCTGGAGCTGCGCTTCTTCGACATGGCCGCGGGGGGCTGACCCCGTGGCCCCGCCGGGACGCGGGGCCGAGCCCACGCCCCCGCCGGGACCCGGAGGGCGCCGGTCTGCCTCAGGAGTCCACCGCCGTGGTGACGGTCCTGGTGAAGCGGTAGTTGCAGAACTTCTCGCGGGACTTCTGCCGGTTGAGGTGCCGGGCGAACTCCTGCTCGGTCAGCCCGTCGAAGCTGTCGAAGCCGACTCTGGCCACGGCCACGGCCGCGGCCGTTGCGCCGCGGGCCAGGCGGGCCGTGAGAACGATCCTGCCCCGGTCCGGGATCCGGCCGCCGGTGTCGCACCAGACGCCGTCGGAGTGCCCGCGGCACGGGAAGGCGGCCAGCCGCCTGCCCGTCTCGTCGAACAGGACGGCCCTGGCCGGGCCCCGGGCGCCCCGGGGGAACCTGCCGCCGACCCAGTAGGAGCCCCAGTAGGGGGCGAAGGACGGCGTTCTTGTCATGGAGTAGTCCAGGACGTAGGTGACCTGCCCGCCCGGATGGGCGCGGGGCGTGCCCTTGGCCCGCACGTCGATGGCGATCAGGGCGTCCCGCCCGCACTTCTTGACGGCGCCGAGGCAGGCGGCCTCGACGGGCGCGATCGGGGACAGGGCCGCCGCGATGAGGGTCAGGCCCACGGCGACGCCGAAAACACGGCAGGAACGGCGCATGAGACCTCCTGGGTGTCCTGCGGGGAACGTCACCTCCACGGCGACGTCTCCGCTCCGGGATCAGGGGTCACGCGGTCCCGGCACCGGTTACGACGTCCGGGCCGTCAGAACGGTTCACGGCCGCTCGGTCCGGACGCCTCCGAACTCCGCCCGGTCCGGACGCCTCCCACCTCCGCTCGACCGGTGCGGAGCCGCGGGCGATCGGCCCGCTCGGCCCGGCGGGTGTGCCCGGCCGGGAGGGAGATCCCGGGCGGGCGGAAAGGAGGGGGTCCGCCGCTCGCCCGGGAAACGGTCAGATTACCCCGGCGACCCTGGGCTTGGCTCGTCCCACCCGCTCCCCTGTCGAGCAAATCGTCATGGCACCGGCCGCGGCCCCGGCCGTCCCGCCCGGACCCGGCCGCCGCACCCTCCACACCCGGCCCCGGCCCGGCTGCCGGGGGCCGCCCGCCCGCGGCCGGAGCGTCTCGGTGCCCGCCATGCTCCCGGCGCCCTGTGGCCCGCCCGCCCGCGGCCGGAGCGCTCGGCCGGCGGACCGCCCCGGTAGCCGGGCCGGGCGACACCTGTCGTCGCCCGCCCGTGCCGAACCCTCCTGAGGGCGGGCAGGACCGCTCACAAGAGCGGTGCGCCTACCTCTTCCCCCGGCGGCCCCGCCGCAGCACCCGGAAGGCGACCAGGGCGAGCGCGGCCACCGCGGCGACGGTCATGACGGGGCGCTTGCCCGCCTCGGTCGTCACCTTCCCCGCCGCGTCCTTGAGCTCGACCGGGGTCATCTCCTTGACCCGGCCCACCATCTCCGGAGCGGCCTCCTTGACCCGCCCGACCATCTCGGGTGCGGCCTCCTTGACCCGGCCCACCATCTCGGTGGCGGTGCCGGCGGTGGCGGCCCCCATCCGGCGCAGATCCTCACCCACATGGGTGGCGGTCTCCTGGACACGGGCCTTCACATCGGTCTTGTGCACCAAAGCCTCCACGGTGTCGCCTAGTTCGCGGCGGTCCCTCTCGATGTCCCGCCGCACGGATTCCTTGCTGGGCTTACCGGCGCTCGTCCTGTCGGCGCCGGCCCTGTCGTCACGGGTCCCGCCGGCCACCGCCGTACCGACCTCGGCCCTGTCGTCGCGGGTCCCGCCGGCCACCGCCGTACCGGCGTCGGCCCTGCCCGCATCGGTCCTGTCGGGCTCGGCCGGACCGGGCCCGGTCCTGTCCACCGGCCGGGGCGTCCCGTCCCGCTCGGACGGCGGGAGGCCGAGATCCTCGGTGGGCCTCCCGTCGCGGCCGGGCGGCGGGACCTCCGACATCTCCGGCGCGTTGGGCGGGATGTTCAGCGATCCGCTCTCGTCGGGTGTCACGGGCTCGCCGACTTCCTTCCTGCGCGAGCCGGTGATCCCCGCCTCCTCGACATCGCGACCGGGCCTGCCCGGATCGGTCTCAGTCATCGGTGTGCCCTCTCCTTCACCGCGTCGAAGTCGTGCTTGAGGCTCTCGATGGTCCGTTCGGGGGCGGGCGGGCCGGCCTCGGTCACCTGCCGCTTGCCCAGGAGTCCGAGAACGGCGGCCACGGCCAGCAGGACCACGCCGACGACCGCCGCGGCGACCCACGCGGGCATCACCATGGCGAGCAGCAGGATCACCGCGGCCACCAGGGCGCCGCCTCCGTACAGGGCCACGACGCCGGCCCCGCCGAACAGTCCCGCGCCGATCCCCGCGTGTCTGCCCTTCTCGGCGAGCTCCAGCTTGGCGAGGCGGAGCTCGTCCCTGACGAGGCGTGAGACCTCCTCCGACAGCTGCCGGATCAGTTCGGCCGTGGACAGCGTGTCCTTGGGACTGCCGGTCATGACGTTCCTCCTCCCTGCAGACCTCTATAGGGGAAGGCGCTACCCTCTCCTGTCACGGCAAACCTCCGCCCGGCGACGGGTGATCACGGCTGGACCGGGTGCGGGCACGGGCATGGGACCGGTTCCGGCCGCCGCCCGCCGGCTCCCCGGCGGCGGCCGCCCCGCGCCGTCGCCCACGGACTCCCTCCACGAGGCGGACACGACCAAGAACACCGTCGTCGCCGGCGGCACCGGCTACGGCCTGGCCGGGGTCTTCCTGACGCGCGGCCACCCGGTCGCGCCGCGCGGCGGCCGTGGCGACCGGCGGATCAGCCGGGCAGCGGCCGCAGCATCCGGTGGGGGCGGCGCAGGGCCACGCTGACCGGGTCCTCGCGGGCGAGCTCGGCGCCGGGGCCGGGCCGCACCTCGATCTCCTCCAGCGGGGCGCGTCCCCCGCACACCGGGCAGAGCCCGTCGCGGTCGATCCGCGTGCCGCAGGAGGCGTGGAAGAAGATCCGGCGGGGGCCCGCCGAGGACAGGTTCCGCTCCCCCCACTGGGCGAGCAGGTAGACGGGGCCCCACAGCTCGCGCCCCATCGCGGTCAGGACGTATTCGTCGCGCGGCGGCGCGTCCTGGTAGCGGCGCCGCTCCAGCACGCCCGCCTCCACCAGGGCCTGCAGCCGCTGGGAGAGCACGGCGCGCGGCATGTCGAGGTGGGCGAGGAAGTCGCCGTAGCGGCGCACGCCGTACAGCGCGTCGCGGACCACCAGCAGCGTCCACCGCTCCCCGATCAGTTCCAGAGCGCGGGCCAGCGAGCAGTCCTGACCTTCGTAGTTCTTGCCGAGCGCCATGCTCCCCATGCTAGTTCATTCACTGAACTCACGTGTGTTACGGTAGTTGTGAGTTCAGTGAATGAACCATGAAAGGCTCCCCATGACGCTCACCGCGACCCGCCGTCCCCCGGATCTCACCCTCGCGCTCACCTGTGCCGCACCGCTGCTGGTGTTGATCAACTACACCGCCCCCATGGTCACGCTGCCCCAGGCCGCGCGGGCCCTTGGCTCGGGACCGGCGGGACCGGCCTGGCTGCTGAACGCGATCGCGCTGGGCCTGGCGGCGCTGCTGCTGATCGCCGGAGACCTGGCCGACAACTACGGGCGGCGGCGGATCTACCTGGCTGGGATGTGGGCGCTGGCCGCCGCGAGCGTCATGGCGGCCCTGTCGGTGAACACGGCGATGTTCGTGACGGCCCGGCTGGTGCAGGGAGCCGCCAGCGCGGGACTGCTCACCGCCAGCCTGGGCGCCCTCGGCCACGCCTTCCCCGAGGGCCGCGGGCGGCTGCACGCCACGGGCCGCTACGGGGCCATGCTCGGCCTGGGCATCGCCGTCGGCCCGCTGATCTCCGGCGGGCTGGCCGCCGTGGCGGGCTGGCGGGCGGTCTACTGGGTGGTCGCCGCGGCCGCGGTGCCGCTGGCGCTGCTGGGGGCCGGGCTGCTGCCCGAGTCACGCGCGGCCGAGCGCCGGCCGCTGGACCTGCCCGGCGTCCTGCTGCTGGCCTCCGGCCTGGCCGCGCTGGTCACCGCCGTCACCGAGGGCCGCGGCGGCTGGTCCCAGCCGGTCGTGGCCGTCGCGGCCGCCGCCGCGGCGCTGCTGCTGGGCTCCTTCGCCGTGGTCGAGCGGCGCCGCCCCGTCCCACTGCTCGACCTGGGGCTGTTCCGGCGCCCCCTCTTCGCCGTCGCCACCGGCGGAGCACTCGTGGTCGGGATGGTGGTGATCGGGCTGATGAGCTTCCTGCCGACCGTGCTGCAGCTCGCCCGGGGCCTGTCCCCGCTGGGCAGCGCCGCCCTGTTCGCCGTCTGGTCGGGGACGTCGTTCCTGACCGCGCTGCAGGCGCGCCGCCTGCCGCTGGCCGGGCGGGGCCGCCTCGCTCTCGGGCTGCTGCTGTCGGCCGCGGGCACGCTCCCCCTCCTGGATGTGGCCGGTCACGCCCCCTGGGTCCGGATCGTGCTCGGCCTGGCCGTCGCCGGGATCGGCAGCGGCCTGATCAACGCCTCCCTCACCCACCTGGCGATCGAGAGCGTGCCGCCGCACCGGGCCGGGATGGGGTCGGGGGCGAACAACACCGCCCGCTACGTCGGCTCGCCGCTGGGCGTGGCCCTCATGGCCGCGGTCGTCGGCACCGCCGGCCTGTCGGCGGGGACCGACGGCGCCCTGGTGGTCTGCGCCGTGGTGGCGGCCGCGGCGGGCGGTGGGGTCCTGCTCCTCAGCCGTCCCGCCGGAAGATGATCACCAGCACCCGCAGGGCCAGGATCGCGCTGATCACCAGCAGGTTGTAGCCGATGAGCTGGTACAGGCCCACGTCGGTGGTGACCGGGGGACCGTTGTCGGCGCCGAGCAGCAGCACGGCCATGATGCCCGTGGTGGCCGCCAGCACGGTGAGCAGCACCTGGTGGAGCAGGCCGGTGACGTGCCGCCGGTCGCGCTCGTCGGCGAACAGGCGCACGTTCAGGCTGAAGCGGCCGTGCTCGGCTGCCCCGGCGATCCGCTCGATCCGGCGGGGCAGGCGGCGCAGCATGGGCAGCAGGCTGAGCGCCTCCTGCTCGACCGCCTGCCGTACCCACCCGGGGCCGCTCTGCTCGCCGAGATGGCGGACCGAGAAGGCCCGCGCCTCGGCCACGATGTCGAACCCGGGAGCCAGCCGGGCGAGCGTGCCCTCGATCGTCGCCAGCGCCCGGAACACCGCGGCCACCTCGGGCGGGACGGACAGGCCGTGCGCGGAGACGATCCGGAACAGCCTGCCGAACATCTGCATGTCCGGGGTGACGCCGGTGACCAGGTGCCGGGCCATGAACCGGCCGAGCTCGCGCTCCAGCTCGCGCTCGTCGATCTCGTCGGGCCGCGGCACGACCTCCAGCAGCGCATCGCTCACCCCGAGCGGGTCCCCGCGGTCCATCGCTCCCAGCAGGCGCTGCAGGGCGCCGCGCAGCGAGCCGTCGAGCCGTCCCACCGAGCCGAAGTCGAGCAGGGCCAGCCGCCCGTCGGCCAGCAGCATGATGTTGCCCGGGTGCGGGTCGGCGTGGAACACCCCGTGCAGCATGATCTGGCGGAGCAGCGTGTCGAGCAGGGTCCTGGCCAGCTCCTGCCGGTCCAGCCCGTCGGGTACGGCGGAGCCGAACGCGGTGCCCTCCAGCCGCTCCATGACGAGCACCCGCCGCCCGGACAGCTCCGGGTACGGCACCGGCACGCGGACCGGCTCCCCGGCCGTGGCGGCGGCCACGGCGGCCATGTTGGCGGTCTCGATGCGGAAGTCGAGCTCCTCGCGCAGCGCCTCGGCGAACCCCCTGGACAGGTCGGCGACCCCGAACGCCCGGCCCCACCGGGTCCGCCGCTCCAGCGTCCGGGCCAGGCGGGCGACGATGTCGAGGTCCTGCTCGACCACGGCGGCGATCCCCGGGCGCTGGACCTTGACCACCACCTCCTCGCCCGTCTTCAGCCGGGCGCGGTAGACCTGGGCGATCGAGGCCGCGGCGAGCGGCTCCCGCTCGAACTCGGCGAACATCTCGGCCACCGGCCGGCCGAGCTCGGCCACCAGCACCGGCTCGATCTCCGGCCAGGGCGCGGAGGCCACCTTGTCCTGCAGCAGCCGCAGCTCCTCGACGAACTCCACCGGCAGCAGGTCGCCCCGGGTGGAGAGGATCTGGCCGAGCTTGACGAAGGTGACCCCGCCCTCGTCGAGGGCCTCACGCAGCGACGTGGCCAGCCGGGCCCGGCTGGAGGGGGCGCCGAGGTCGGGGTCGCGGCCGCGCAGGTAGGGGCCGAGGCCGTGCCGTACGAGGATCCGGGTGATCTGGAGGTAGCGGCGCGAGCGGGCCACCCGGCCGCGCAGCCCTCTGATCAGCTCCAGCGGCCCGGGCAGCGATCCCGGCGGCACCAGGGCCTCGGCGATCACCAGGAAGACCATCCCGCCGAGCAGCGTGCAGACCACGGCGAGGATGAGGAACCACAGCGGCGTGACACCCCCGTCGTCCGGGTCCACCAGGCCGACGAACGCTTTCGTGACCGGCCCGCCGATCACGAACACGAACACCCCGGCCAGCAGCGTGCGGACGACCCCGAACCGCAGGTCGAGCAGCCTCCGGGCGATCAGCGTGAACCCGGCCAGCACCACCAGCACGGTGATCACGATGATCCCGGTCGCCAGGAGATCCACCTCTGCCCCGTCCGTTCCGTCGGCGAATATGACGGCGGACAGACTAGATCATGTGGGTGAGAGCGTGTGAAGATGGACCTCGACGGTCCCCTCTCCCTCGTGCCAGGACGGCTCGGCGAGCAGCCTGGCCAGCGCGAACCCGCTCTTCTGCGCGACCCTGCAGGAAGGGGTGTTGCCGGCCGCGTGCCGCAGCTCCAGCCGCGACAGCTCCAGGAAGGCGAAGGCCCACCGCGCGACCGCGCCCACCGCGTGGCCGGCCACGCCCCTGCCGCGGGAGGCCGGCAGGACCCAGTAGCCGACCTCGCCGACCCCGTCACCGGTGATCTTGACCCTGGTGTGGCCCAGCACCTCCCCGGTCGTCGCGTCGGCGATCGCGAACGAGCCCGACGAACCGTCGGCCCAGCCCGCGGTCCGGTCGGCGATCCACGCCCGCCCGTCGGGCTCGGCCGGGGCGGCGGCCGCCCACCGGCGGATCTCCGGATCGCGCAGCGCCGCGGTCACCACCTCGGCGTCGGCCGGGCGCCACGGCCGGAGGTGGAGCGTCCCTGCGGTGATCTCCATGGGTTCCACGTCAGCCGAGCGTACTCCCCGCCGAACGGTTCAGCACTTGACCGCCATACCGGACATTTCGCCCGCTTCTCCGCGGCCGGGGCGCCCATGATCATAGATACTCGGGCACGTCAGAGTGGCGGAAAAGTAAAGATACGCGGGAGCATGAGACCCTTGCCCTACTTCGATGCACGGTGAGGTGGGAAGGACGGCGCGCTAGAGATGGCACAGATCGTCGGCGGCGGACAGCCGGTGAACGACGCCGAGCGGCGGGTCATCGCCCACCTGCGGGACAACGCGCCCGACGACTGGCTGCTGCTGCACAACATCGAGGTGCCGCGCGGCGACGACACCTTCGAGGTCGACGCGATCGTCCTGACCGGCCACTCGCTCTGCGTCATCGACGTCAAGGGCACGCGCGGCCGGATCGAGGTCTCCGGGACGCGCTGGTTCCCCGCCCGGCGGGACGCGTTCGGCTCCCCGGTGACCAAGCTCCGCGGCAACGGGCGCGCGCTCAAGGGGCTGCTCACCCAGGAGCGCCGCGAGCTGGAGCGGATCTACGTCGACAGCGTCGTCGTGCTGACCGGGCCCGACACCGAGCTGGTCGACCCGGCCGGCCGTGACTCGCGGCACGTCACCGACCTGCCCGGCCTGATCGGCACGCTGAGCGACGTCTCCCGCGTCAGGCGGGGCTACACCCCGGACGTGACGCCGTACCGCACCCCGATCATCGAGGCCCTCAACGGCACCGTGCGGCGGTCCACCGCGCCGCCGCGCTTCGGCAACTGGGAGGTGGAGGAGCAGCTCGGCGGGGACACCCGGGTCACCGAGTATCGCGCGTTCAACGCCACGGTCCCGGGGAGCGAGACGGTCCTGCTGCGGGTCTACCGGGCCGACCCGCTGGCCCAGGAGGAGCCGCGCGCGGCCGAGCGGCGGCTGATCGCCAACGCCTACCAGTCCCTCACCCGGATCCCGCCGCACCCGTGCGTGGTGCGCTCCCGCGACTTCTTCGCCATCGACGACGAGAGCCGGTTCGTGCTGGTCCTCGACGACGTGCACGGCCAGGCGCTGCACCTGCACCTGACCGCCTCCCGGCCGGAGCTGTCCACCGGCGCCATGCTCGACGTGGTCGACGACATGCTGCTGGGCCTGGCCCACGTCCACGCCAACAACGTCATCCACCGGGCGCTCAACCCGGCCTGCGTCCTGGTGACCGAGGACGGCCGGGCGATGCTGACCGGGTTCGACTACGCCAAGCCGGGCCCCCGGGCGCACACCGTCGCCAACGAGCTCCCCAACGTCCTCGACACCCACTACGTGGCCCCCGAGTGCCAGGGCAGGCCCGAGCGGATGACGGCCGCCTCCGACGTGTACGCGGCCGGGGTGATCGCCTTCCGGCTGCTGGCCGGCGAGCTGCCTCCGGCGAGCCCGGACGCCGAGACCGCCGTGAACGGCGTCCCGGCCGAGGTCATGGAGCTGCTGCGGCGCATGCGCGACCACTCGCCCGCCAAGCGGCCGGACGCGGTGGAGGCCCTGGGCGCCCTGCGGCGGGCGCGGGAGGGGATCGTGGCCGAGCGGGAGCCGCTGCTGCTCGACCGGCTCCGGAGCAGGTTCAAGCGCATGTCCGGGCGGTAGCGGCGCGGGCCGATCACGGAGACCGGCAGAACCCGGAGCAGGAACAGCGCGGGCCGATCACGGAGACCGGCAGAACCCGGAGCAGGAACAGCGCGGGCCGATCACGGAGACCGGCAGAACCCGGAGCAGGAACAGCGCGGGCCGATCACGGAGACCGGCGGAACGCGGAGCAGGAACGGCACGGATCGGCCCGGCCGCCGGGGATCTTCCTGAGCCGGCCATGCGGCGCGGCCGAGACGGCGGGCCCCGGGGTGGCGACCACCCCGGGGCTCGCCCCGCGTGCCGTTCTCCCGGCGCCGGGAGGCTCCTAGCGCCTGGGTCCGCCGGAGCGGAAACGGTTCATCAGCTCGCGGAGCCTGCGCTGGTTGCGCGGGTCGCGGGCCATCGTCTTGGCCTTCTCGACGTTTCTCCGCCCCTGCGGGCTGCTCAGATAACTCCGGATTCGGTCGACCAGAGATGCCATGTCATCCTCCAACCCTCTGATGACCGCCTACCCCCCAGACCCGGCCCCAATCAGCGGCCCGGCCCGGGAGCCCGGTCAGGGGCCGGATCGGGGGCCGGGCCGGGGCCGCCCGGTCAGGAGTCCACGAAGCCGTCGGGGACCATCACGCGCAGGCCGTTGGGGACGGTCCGGATCGTGATGGGGGTCATCAGGCGGACCTCGCCGTCGACGTCGGCGGCCATCGGGGGGTCGGTCTCCAGGAGCATCTCCCGGCCGACCACGAAGGGGCCGCCCGCCAGGCTGCTCCAGCGGCCCGTGGTGGCCCGGATGAGGGTCTCCACCAGCAGCCGCAGGCGCTTGCCCGAGCCGAGCTGGTAGGCGACCAGGCGGCCGTTGTCGATGCTGATGTCCTTGGCCACCTGCCAGCCGCCGTGGAAGCGGCCGTTGGCGATGTTGAGCTGGTGGGTGAGCAGCTCGTGGCGGTGGCCGTCCACCGTGATGAAGGCGCGGAAGGGCTGGTGGTGGGGGAGGATCGTCAGCGCGGTGAGCGGGTAGGCCGCACGGCCGAGGATGCGCTTGAGCCAGGGCTTGACCGTGCCCGCCACCTCGACCGAGACGCCGAAGCTGGCCAGGTTGGCGAACTCCCGGTCACCGGCGATCCCCAGGTCGATGTCGGCGACCTTGCCGGTGTGGAACACCCGGATCGCGCCGGGCAGGTCGAGCGGGAGGCCGAGGCTGCGGGCGAAGTTGTTGGTGGTGCCCAGGGGCAGCACGCCGAGGGCGACGTCACGGTGGGCCACGTGCTTGACGGCGGCGCTGAGCGTGCCGTCGCCGCCGCCCACGACGAGCAGGTCGGGCCCGGCGTCCAGAGCCGCCTCCAGCGTGGCGCGCAGGCGCCTGGGGTCGTCCAGGGAGTAGAGGCGGAGCGGCTCGAAGCCCTCGGCCCGGAGCGTGCGGACCACCTCCGGATAGAGCCGGCGGCCACGGCGCGAACGCGTGTTGACCACCACGCAGACCCGGCGCCCGGTCCGGACGGCCTCGGTGTGCTCGGCCTTGCTGCGAAGCTCTCCCACGCTGCCCCTCTTCGGTCGGATGTTCCCCTGCAAATCGTAGGGCCCCGCCGTCGGTGACGGCGGGGCCCCACGGCCGGCGGACCGGGGTTACTGCTTGGGCGGCGTCACATGGACGATCGCGCCGAGGTTACCCGGCAGCGGGGTGAGCAGCTTGAGCTTCACGCCCAGGGCCTTGCCCTCGTCGCCGGGGTTACCGGTGCCCAGGACGTGGCCGTTGCCGAGGTCGGTGCCGTACAGCTCGGTGGCCGGGGTGCCGTCGACGTTGACGACCCGCGTGCTGTAGGGCTGGTCGCCCTTGGACGGGACGACCACCGAGGCGTCGAAGTCGCGGTAGCCGAGCGCCCCGTCACGGACCTCCATGCCCGGGTACCAGGTCTTGGCGTCGGTGAACTCCGGGACCCCGCCCTGCGAGCCGATCTTGGTGCAGTACTCGCTGAACGGCTCGTCCGCGGCCTCCACGCACTCGGTGAAGGGGTAGGTCTTGCCGAAGGAGAAGGCCGCGTTGCCGGTCTGGACGCGTCCCTGCAGGTTGTCCCTGAGCTCGCCGTCCTTCTCCGCCGCCACACCGGTACGGCGGAGCGGCTCGTAGTGCGAGTCGACGACCATCAGACTGCCCTTGGAGCCGATGCTCGGCGCCAGCTGGAGGTTGTTGATCAGGGAGTTGTTGGTGAAGGTCGAGTCGCGGTACCAGACCAGCAGGCCCGGGGCGTTGTACTTGAACTTCTCGACCTTCCACGCGCCGTCGCGGGCGTAGTTGGTGTCGTAGGCGTACTGCAGGCCCTTGTCGAAGCCGTCGAAGTTACGCCACTCGGCAAGGTAGAACCGCGAGACCTCGCGCTCGCCGTTGTTGACGACCCAGCCCTGGCCGTGGGTGTTGGTGAAGGTGCCGCCGCTGGGCGTCCAGCCGTTCAGGCCGCCCTCGACGTCGTCGCTCCAGACGGTCTCGGCGCCGTTGGTGAGGGCGAAGTCGTCGGCGTGCCAGCCGCGGGGGGTGAAGGCCGCGTCGGTGTCGTAGGTCAGGCGGAGCTTGACGGTCTTGCCGGCGAACGGGGTCAGGTCGACGTAGTCGTGCCGCCAGCCGTCGGTGTTGCCGGTGAGGGCGTACTTCTTGTTGCCGAACTTGACGAGGTTCTTGTTCGGGTCGCCGTAGCCGTCGTCGGTCGAGACCAGGGCACCGCCCTCGGTGTAGACCTTCTGCTGGGCGTAGGTCGCGCCGCCGTCGACGGAGACCTCGACGAAGCCGAAGTCCCAGTCCTGCTCGATCTCGTAGTTGTTCCAGAGCCAGAACTTCACGTCGGTCCCGGCGGGCACCTGGACCTCGCGGGTGATCTTGGAGTCGGCCCACTCCTGGTCCAGGTTGGACCAGAGCATCTTGGTGCCGCTGTGCGGCTCGACCATCTTCAGGGGCGCGCTGGTCAGGTTGACCCGGACGCCGTCCTCGGTGAGCTTGGGCGTGCGCGAGGTCTGGCCCACCGTCACCGCGCGGGCGCGGTCACCGGGGTTGAAGACCTTGGGGCTGGCCCAGCCGAGGATCCACTTGTCCCACAGGCCCATGTGGGTCGGCATCGACTGGAAGATCGGGCCGCTGTGCGAGCCGCTGGACATCAGGTCCCAGAAGTCGACGGCCGAGGAGGCCTGGCCGCTGGTGTCGTAGAGGTCCGGCAGGCCGAGGTCGTGGCCGTACTCGTGGGCGAAGACGCCGACGCCGGAGTCCTCCGGCTGCACGATGTAGTTGGAGATCTTCACGTTCTTGCCGGGGACCTGGTAGCCGCCCGCCACCGCGCTGGAGTGCGCCCAGATCGCGTAGGTGCCCTCGGCGCCGCCGTCGGAGGACTTGTCCTTGCCGGCGTGGACCAGGACCAGGTGGTCGACCACCCCGTCGGGCTCGGCGAAGTTGCCGTCACCGTCGGAGTCGGCGACGTCCTCGACGTCGTAGTCGGCCCACGGGAAGTTCGGGTCGGCGGCGGCCAGGGTGTTCACCGCGTCGATGGCGAGCTGGCCAGGGCCGAGCGGGTTGCTCGGGTGGCCGCTCATGTCCTGGACCTCCTGGCCGCAGGCGCGCGCGCCGTAGTACGCCTCGGAGTGCGGGACCTTGATCCACGGGCTGGCCTGACCGGTGACGGTGTAGGCGCCCTTGGACATCTCCTCGTACATGTTCTTCATCGTGTACTTGGAGATGTCGATGCCCTTACGGCCGTCCCGGGGATCGGTCAGGTCGGGGCGGACGCGCTGGGTGATGCCGTCCTTGCTGTAAAGCATCTTGTTGAAGTGCTCGGGGCTGAAGTCCGGCACCCAGAAACTGTTGTTGTCCTTGCGCGGCAGCGACGCCGGGTCAGGGATCTTGTTGTGCAGCGGGCCGTTGAGCAGGGTGCCCGGCGGCTCGGTGACGCACTCGGCGGGGTCCTCGCTGTCGACGTTCGCCGGACGGCTGAAGCCGGAGAAGTCGTCGTTGGCCTTGTCGTTGAACTCCACCAGCAAGGTGAGGAGCTTGGCCGTCTTCGCGGTCTTCGCCTTCTTGAACAGGAAGTCCGCGGGGTTGAGCCCGGTCCGGATCGCCTCGGCCTCGCGGGCGGCCAGCACCCGGGCGGCGGCGGGGTTACCGCTGGAGAACTTCTGCTGGATCTTCTCCGAGGGGCTGACCTTGCGTGCCCTGGAGTCGGGCGCGGCCGGCTCGTCCGCCTCCGGCTCATCCCTGGGCGGTGCGTAGTTGATGTAGTAGTCGGCCGCGGTCGGCTGGTACCGCGCGACCGAGGTGTCGGCCTCCGCCGACGTTCCCCCCACCGCCAGTCCCGCGGCGGCCAGGCCGACCACGGGCACTATCGCGAGAAGGCGCCTGCGAGCGCCTCTGCCTCTGCTGGACAACGCATACCCTCCCTGCCCGGGTTCGCCGGGCGCGGACGTCCCCGGCGCGCCTTATGCACGCACCGAGCGGGAGGTTAGACGAGAAGGTAAAGCAGCAGTAAAAGCGCCAAATGATGTTGTCAAACTGCAATAAATCATCGTTTGTCAGAAATAGATGACGATTTCCACTCCAATTCGGCCATGCGTCACTGAACGGCAGGTCAGCGAGTCAGGCCGGGACGCGGGATTGGGCGCGGGCAGCGCCCCTGGCGCGGGACCGGTCCAACGGCGGCACCGGGCATCGGAGCGCGCCCGGTCTCCGCGCGGACCCGCCGTACGGCCCGCGGACCGGACGGCGGACGGACCGGACGGCGAGTAGACCGGACGGCGGACGGACCGGACGGGCCGGACGGCGGACAGGCCCGACGGCGGACAGGCCCGACGGCGGGCAGCCCATGCGACGGGCGGAGCCGAGCGCGGGCGGACCGACGGCGGGCAGCCGACGGGCGGAGCCGAGCGCGGACGGGCCGGCGTCAGAGCGTCAGGGCGCCCCGCGGGGCTCCGGCGGCCGGACGGTGGAGGCCCCGGGACGCCTTGACGGGCCCCTCAGATCTCTTCGCTCGGGGCGGTCGGGTCGAGCTGGCGGGGCTGGGCCTGGACCCGGGGATAGTGCAGGTCGAACGCCGGGCGCTCGGAGCGGATGCGCGGCAGCGAGGCGAAGTTGTGCCGCGGCGGCGGGCAGGAGGTCGCCCACTCCAGGGAGTTGCCGAAGCCCCAGGGATCGTCCACGGTGACCTTCGGCGCGATCTTGTGGGTCCTCCACACGTTGTAGAGGAACGGCAGCGTGGAGACGCCGAGGATGAGGGCGCCGACCGAGGAGAGCAGGTTCAGGCCGGTGAAGCCGTCGGACGCGCTGTAGTCGGCGTAGCGGCGGGGCATGCCCTCGGCGCCCAGCCAGTGCTGGACCAGGAAGGTGGTGTGGAAGCCGATGAACAGCAGCCAGAAGTGCACCTTGCCCAGGGTGTCGTTGAGCATCTTGCCGGTCATCTTCGGCCACCAGAAGTAGAAGCCGGCGAACATCGCGAACACCACGGTGCCGAAGACGACGTAGTGGAAGTGGGCCACGACGAAATAGCTGTCGGTCACCTGGAAGTCCAGCGGCGGCGAGGCGAGGATGACGCCGGTCAGGCCGCCGAACAGGAAGGTGACCAGGAAGCCGACGGCGAACAGCATCGGCGACTCGAAGGACAGGTGTCCCCGCCACATCGTGCCGATCCAGTTGAAGAACTTCACCCCGGTCGGGATCGCGATGAGGAAGGTCATGAACGAGAAGAACGGCAGCAGCACCCGGCCCGTCCCGAACATGTGGTGGGCCCACACAGTGATCGACAGCCCGGCGATGGCGATGGTCGCGCCGATCAGGCCGATGTAGCCGAACAGCGGCTTGCGGCTGAAGACCGGGATCACCTCGGTGATGATGCCGAAGAACGGCAGCGCGATGATGTAGACCTCGGGGTGGCCGAAGAACCAGAACAGGTGCTGCCAGAGCAGCGGGCCGCCGGTGGCCGAGTCGTAGACGTGCGCGCCGAGCTTGCGGTCGGCCTCCAGGACGAGCAGCGCGGCCGCCAGCACCGGGAAGGCGATCAGCACGAGCACACCGGTCAGCAGCACGTTCCAGGTGAACATCGGCATCCGGAACATGGTCATGCCGGGCGCGCGCATGCAGATGATCGTGGTGATGAAGTTGACCGAGCCGAGGATCGTGCCGAGGCCGGACATCGCCAGGCCGACGATCCACAGGTCGCCGCCGGCCTGCGGGGAGAACGTGGCGACCGACAGCGGGGTGTATCCCGTCCAGCCGAAGTCGGCGGCGCCCCCGTTGGTGGCGAAACCGCTCATCGCGATGAGCCCGCCGAACAGGAAGAGCCAGTAGCTGACCATGTTCATCCTGGGGAAGGCCACGTCGGGCGCCCCGATCTGCAACGGCATGACCACGTTGGCGAACCCGGCGAACAGCGGTGTGGCGAAGAACAGCAGCATCACGGTGCCGTGCATGGTGAACAGCTGGTTGTACTGCTGCTCGTTGACCATCTGGAGCCCGGGATGGGCGAGTTCGGCCCGGATGATCAGGGCCATGACCCCGGCGAGCAGGAAGAAAACGAACGAAGTGATCAGGTAGAGATATCCGATGATCTTGTGGTCGGTCGTGGAGAGCCACGACACGAGCAACGATCCCTTACTCCTAGGTGCAAGCGTGGGCCGCTGTTGCACAGTGGTCACAGCCGGCTCCCTCCCGTCGGCGGCAGCAGGGTGCGGCGGGGCTCCTCCTGTCCGTCCACCCATCTCCCCCTTGCCCGGCTTCCGCGAAACAGACACCCCATACAGAAAGCCACAAGCGCCTACAGAGATGCTCTTTCCAAGAAATTTCCCTTTTATCGCCCAAATGGGCGCTCGGCGTCCGTGCCTCGGCACGTCGGGGACCCCGCACCCCCGGCCGGGCCGGGGCGGCCGCTCCCGGCCGCGCGGCGGACGTCCTGTGACGGCCACGCGGACCCCAGGCCGTAAAGTCCCCCTGTGACCGCTATTGCCGAACTTGTTGCTGCGCTGGCACCGGAGAAGGTGCTGACGGATCCCGATGTGACCGATTCCTACGCGCGGGACCGGACCTTCCTCGAACCGGGCAGGCCGCTGGCCGTCGTGCTGGCCGAGAGCCGCGACGACGTCGTCGCCACCCTCAGGTGGGCCGGCGAGCACCGGGTGCCGGTGGTGCCCCGGGGGGCCGGGACGGGGCTGGCCGGCGGGGCGACGGCGGTCGAGGGCGGCGTCGTGCTGGCGCTGCACAAGATGACGGCGATCAGGGAGCTCTCCCCCGCCGACGAGATCGCCGTGGTGGAGCCGGGTGTCATCACCGCGGACCTGGACCGGGCCGCCCGCGCGCACGGGCTGATGTACGCCCCCGACCCCTCCTCCTACGAGATCTCCACGATCGGCGGCAACCTGGCCACCAACGCCGGCGGCCTGCGGTGCGTCAAGTACGGCGTGACCCGCGACTCGGCGCTGGGCCTGGAGGTCGTGCTGGCCGACGGGCGGGTCCTCAACACCGGCAGGCGCACGGTGAAGGGCGTGACGGGCTACGACCTGACCGGGCTGTTCGTCGGCTCCGAGGGGACGCTCGGCGTGATCACCGCGGCTACCGTACGGCTGCGCCGGGCCCCGGCGGTCTACCCCGCGACGATCGCGGCCGAGTTCACCTCCCTCCGGGACGCCGCCGCCGCGGTCGCGGCGATCATCGCGGCCGGCTGCCAGCCGTCACTGCTGGAGATGCTCGACCGGACCACGCTCAAGGCCATCGACGACTGGAAGAACATCGGGCTGGAGGAGTCGACCCGGGCGATGCTGATCGCGCAGTCGGACGCGGCCGACGGGCCGGCGGTCGCCGAGCGCATGGCCGAGCTGTGCACCGCCAACGGCTCCCCCTTCGTCGCGGTGTCGTCGTCGCCGCAGGAGGCCGAGGAGCTGATCGGGGTGCGGCGGATGGCCTACCAGGCCAAGGAACGGCTCGGCAAGTGCCTGGTGGAGGACGTCTGCGTGCCGCGCTCGGCGCTGCCCCAGATGATCGAGAAGATCGAGGCCATCGCGCTGGAGCACGACGTGCTGATCGCCACGGTGGCCCACGCGGGCGACGGCAACCTGCACCCCGTCTTCATCTTCGACCACGGGCTGGTGGAACCGCCCCCCAACGTGTGGGCGGCGGCCGACGAGATCTTCCGGGAGACCCTGGAGATCGGGGGCACCCTCACCGGCGAGCACGGCGTCGGGCTGCTGAAGCGGCGCTGGCTCTCCCTGGAGACCGGGCCGGTCACCGAGGAGCTCCACCACGGGATCAAGCAGCTCTTCGACCCGCTCGGCATTCTCAATCCCGGCAAGGCAATCTGAACCGTTATCCCCTGGCCATCAACCTCAACGAGGGGACGAATCTCAACAGATCGCCCGTACCCCTGCCCACACTGGTAGCGTTCTACACCACCTAACACAACTTTGCATGCTTTGTCGGGGGGTCATTGTGGTGCAGCCGCTCTCGGCGGAGGATCCTCAACGGCTGGGCCCCTTCGAGCTGACCAGTCGGCTCGGGGAGGGCGGCCAGGGGGTCGTCTACCTGGGGAAGGGGCCGACGGGGGAACAGGTCGCGGTCAAACTTCTCCACCACGGGCTGGCGGCCGATCCCGAGGCCCGGACACGGTTCCTGAGGGAGGTCTCGGTCGCCCAGCGGGTGGCGCGGTTCTGCACCGCCCCGGTGCTCCACGCCGACCTCGCGGGCAGCCAGCCCTACATCGTGAGCGAGTACGTGCCGGGGCCGTCCCTGCGCCAGCTCGTCGACAAGGAGGGCCCGCGGCGCGGCGCCTCGCTGGAGCGGCTCGCGATCAGCACGGCGACCGCGCTGTCGGCGATCCACCGTGCGGGGATCCTGCACCGCGACTTCAAGCCCGCCAACGTGCTGATGGGCCCCGAAGGCCCGGTGGTGATCGACTTCGGCATCGCCAGGGCCCTGGACTCCCCCGGGGTGACCGCGACCGGGACGGCGATGGGGACGCCGTCCTACCTCGCGCCCGAGCAGCTCAGCGAGGGCGAGATCACGCCCGCCGCGGACGTCTTCGCCTGGGGCGTCACGATGGTCTTCGCCGCGACGGGAAGGCCGGCCTTCGGCGCCGACTCCATCGCCGTGGTGATGAACCGGATCCTGACCACCGAGCCCGAGCTCGGCGGGCTGGAGGGACAGCTGCGCGACCTCGTGGCCGCGTGCCTGTCCAAGGACCCGTCGCTGCGTCCCACCGCCGAGGAGCTCGTCAGCCACCTGATGGGCGCGACGCTCGCCTCCCCGGTCTCCCCCCGGCGGCAGGCCCCCGCGCCCGCCGCTCCCTCGCCCGCCGGCCCGCCGCAGCACTCCGGTCCGCCGCAGCACTCCGGCCCGCCGCACATGACCCCTGGTGCGCCCGTGCCCGCCGGCCCGCCGCACGCGCCCGCCGGCCCGCCCCCTGGCCCGCCGCACGCCTCCGCGGCCACCGTCCCGCCGCAGGCCGCCCGCCCCACCGCCGCGCCGCGCGGCGGACGGAAGGGACGGTGGCCGGTCGGGCTCATGATCGCGGGAGTGGCCGCGCTGAGCGTGGCGACCGGGACCGTGGTGGTCCTGCAGGGCGACGAGAAGGCCGCGGCGGTGCGGCCCGTGACGTCGGCCTCCCCCTCCCAGGAGGCGGAGGAGTCGGATCCGGCGCTCACCCCGGACGAGCCGCCCGCGGTGTGGGAGTCCCCCAGACCCAAGAAGAGCCGTACCCCCGTGCCCTCGCCCCCCGTCCAGATCACAGGTGAACCGGTCGCCCAGCCGTCCCACCGGCCGACCGGGCAGTCGACCAAGAAGGCGGGCGGGGGCTCCGGGGACGGGAAGCCGGAGCCGGAGGAGACCGCGTCGGAGCCGCCGTCGGTGATCGAGCCGACGGACGCGGGCCAGGCGAGCCCGCCCCCGTCGGTCAAGCCCACGGCCAAGCCGTCCACGGCCAAGCCCACGCCGAAGCCGTCGCCGTCGCCGTCCAAGCAGACGGTCTCGCCGCCCAAGCCGAACCCCTACAGCCCGACCGTGGTCTGCGGCACGGGCTACAAGGTGATCGCCTCCCGGGCCCTGGGCAGCGCCGCGACCATCTATCTGCTCTACAACACCGGCGCGGGCAAGAACTGCGTCGTCACCATGGCCAAGTACGTGGCCCCCGCGAAGGTCAAGATGAACGCGACGCTCCAGGTGCAGGGCGGCTCGTCGGGGAGCAACCCGGGCTCCTTCACCGCCTACGCGGGCCCGGTACGGCTCGCCGCCGTCAAGAAGTGCGTCATCTGGGGCGGCTCGCACGGCTCGCTGTCGTGGAAGAGCGGCTGGAGCCACTGCGGCTGAGCCGAGCGGGTGGACAGGCCCGCGGCGACGAGTGGCAGGCATCGAGTGACAGGGACGGACCCGGACGGCGTGACGCCGCCCGGGTCCGTCCCTGTCATCCGGTCTTTCCTCCGGTCCCGCCGGTCTTCTCCTCCGGCTTTTCGGGCCTCCTCCGGTCCTCCGGTTCTCCGGTCCTCCGGCCCAGCCGGCCCGGCCCGCGTGCCGGGGCTCCAGCGACGGCCTGGCGGGAACGCGGGGGGTGGGTTACCTTAACTGACGTGATCGTCAAGTCCGAGGTGCTGACCAGCCGTGGCAGGCGGACGCGGGCGGCCCTCATCCAGGCCGGGCGGGAGGCGTTCGAGGAGCAGGGGTTCGAGGCCGTGCGCGTCGATGACGTCTGTGCCCGAGCCGGGGTCTCGCACGGCACCTTCTACACCTACTTCGGTTCGCGGGAGGAGCTGTTCCGCGAGGTGGCGGGCACGGTGGTGGGCGAGATGTTCGCCGCCAGCGTGGTCGGCCCCGCCGCGCCCGGCGACCCCTACGCCCGCATCGAGGCGGCCAACCTGCTCTACCTGCGCGCCTGGGCCTCCAACTCCCGGCTGGTGCGGATGCTGGAGCAGGCCGCGGCCACCGACGAGAGCTTCCGTGGGCTCCTGCTCGAACTGCGCGAGGTCTTCGTGCGGCGGGGCGCCGAGGGGCTGCGCCGCCTTCAGGAGCAGGGCCTGGCCGACCCGGGGCTGGACCCCCGGCTGACCGCCGTGATGCTGGGCGGGATGGTGGAGCACTTCGCCCGTGTCTGGCTCGATCTCGGCGAACAGGCCGACGAGCGGACCGCCGTCGCGATGCTCACCACGCTCTGGGCGCGGGCCATCGGCCTGACATCGGCGTCAACCACGCCCGTCCCGATCACGTCCGCCCCGACCGCGCCCGGCTCCGCCGCGCCCGCCCCGGCCGGGGCCGCGCCTGCGGAGACGTCACCGGCCGCGTCCGCGTCAACCCAGGGAGAGGGCACATGAGCCGGCTGGACACCTCCGCGGACGACTACCTGGCGCGGCGCGAGGCGATGCTGGCCAAGCTCGCCGAGCTCGACGCCGAGCACGCCAAGGCCGTGGCGGGCGGCGGGGAGAAATACGTCGAACGGCACCGCAGGCGGGGCAAGCTGCTCGCCCGGGAGCGGATCGAGCTGCTGATCGACCCGGCCTCGGCCTTCCTGGAGCTGTCGCCGCTGGCCGGCTGGGGCAGCGACTTCCCCGTCGGGGCCAGCGTGGTCACCGGGATCGGCGTGATCGAGGGCGTCGAGTGCGTGATCAGCGCCAACGACCCGACCGTGCGGGGCGGCTCGTCCAATCCGTGGACCCTGCGCAAGACGCTCCGGGCCGCCGACATCGCCTTCCAGAACCGGCTGCCGCTGGTCAACCTCGTGGAGTCCGGCGGCGCCGAC
Source organism: Streptosporangium brasiliense (assembly GCF_030811595.1). Taxonomy (NCBI): domain Bacteria; kingdom Bacillati; phylum Actinomycetota; class Actinomycetes; order Streptosporangiales; family Streptosporangiaceae; genus Streptosporangium; species Streptosporangium brasiliense. Next base: position 4,943,568 of record NZ_JAUSRB010000002.1, on the reverse strand, counting down.
CTGCCGACGCAGAAGGAGATCTTCATTCCGGGCGGCCGGGTGTTCCGGGACCTGACCCGGCTGTCGGCCGCCGGGATCCCGACGATCGCCCTGGTGTTCGGCAACTCCACGGCCGGCGGGGCCTACGTCCCCGGGATGAGCGACCACGTGGTCATGGTGAAGGAGCGCGCGAAGGTCTTCCTCGGCGGGCCGCCGCTGGTCAAGATGGCCACCGGGGAGGAGTCCGACGACGAGTCGCTGGGCGGCGCCGAGATGCACGCCCGCGTCAGCGGCCTGGCCGACTACCTGGCCGCCGACGAGCACGACGCGCTGCGGATCGGGCGGCAGATCGTCAGGGGACTGAACTGGCGCAGGCTCGGGACCCCGGCGGGGGCGGTGCGCGACCCGCTGCACGACGAGGACGAGCTGCTGGGGATCGTGCCGGAGGACCTGAAGATCCCCTTCGATCCGCGTGAGGTGATCGCGCGGATCGTCGACGGCAGCGACTTCGACGAGTTCAAGCCCCTGTACGGCGGGAGCCTGGTGACGGGCTGGGCCCGGCTGCACGGCTACCCGGTCGGGATCCTGGCCAACGCCAGGGGCGTGCTGTTCAGCGAGGAGGCGCAGAAGGCCGCCCAGTTCATCCAGCTCGCCAACCAGGCGCGGACCCCGCTGGTCTTCCTGCAGAACACCACCGGCTACATGGTCGGCAAGGACTACGAACAGGGCGGCATCATCAAGCACGGCGCCATGATGATCAACGCGGTCTCCAACTCGACCGTCCCGCACATCACGATCGTCATGGGCGCCTCCTACGGCGCGGGCAACTACGGCATGTGCGGCCGCGCCTACGACCCCCGTTTCCTGTTCGCCTGGCCGAGCGCCAAGTCCGCCGTCATGGGCCCCGCCCAGCTGGCCGGGGTGCTGTCCATCGTCGCCCGGAGCGCCGCCCAGGCCAGGGGGCAGGTCTACGACGAGGAGGGCGACGCGGCGATGCGCCAGCTGGTCGAGGCGCAGATCGAGGCCGAGTCGCTGCCGTTCTTCCTGTCCGGGCGGCTCTACGACGACGGGGTCATCGATCCCCGCGACACCCGGACCGTCCTGGGCCTGTGCCTGTCGGCCGTCAACAACGCCCCCGTCCCGGAGCCCGCCGGCTTCGGCGTCTTCCGGATGTGACCACGCCCATGATCAGCCGTCTTCTCGTCGCCAACCGGGGTGAGATCGCCCGGCGCGTCTTCCGCACCTGCCGCGACCTCGGCATCGAGACCGTCGCGGTCTTCTCCGACGCCGACGCCGGGGCGCCTCACGCGGCGGAGGCCGACCACGCAGTGCGGCTCGCCGGCGTCAAGCCCGCCGACACCTACCTGTCCGTGGACAGGGTCGTCGGCGCGGCCCTCACGGCCGGGGCCGACGCGGTCCATCCCGGTTACGGCTTCCTGTCGGAGAACGAGGCGTTCGCGCAGGCCGTGCTCGACGCGGGTCTGACATGGGTCGGCCCCTCCCCCGAGGCCATCGCCGCGATGGGCTCCAAGATCAGGGCGAAGGCCCTGATGGCCGAGGCCGGGGTCCCGGTGCTCCCGGGCTTCACCGCCAGGCCCGGCTACTCGATGGACGATCTCGAACACGACCTCGACACCGTGTTCACCCGGATGAGCGGATCGGCGTCCGGATGGCGGGTCCCCCTGCTGGTGAAGGCGTCGGCCGGCGGCGGCGGGCGCGGGATGCGGATCGTGGCGCTGACCGACGACCTGCCCGGCGCGGTCGAGTCGGCCCGCCGGGAGGCCGAGTCGGCGTTCGGGGACGGGACGGTCTTCGTCGAGCCCCTGCTGGAGAACGCCCGGCACATCGAGGTCCAGATCCTGGCCGACCGGCACGGGACGGTGTGGACGCTGGGCGAGCGGGAGTGCTCCATCCAGCGGCGGCACCAGAAGGTGATCGAGGAGACCCCCTCCCCGGCGGTCTCCCCCGCGATGCGGGCACGGCTGTGCGGCGCGGCGGTCAAGGCGGCGCAGGCCATCGGATACGTCGGGGCGGGGACCGTCGAGTTCCTCGTCAAGGACGACACGGTCGCGTTCCTGGAGATGAACACCAGGCTCCAGGTCGAGCACCCGGTCACCGAGTGCGTCTACGGCGTCGACCTGGTCGAGCTCCAGCTCCGGATCGCCGAGGGCGCCCGGCTCCCCGGGGCCGCACCGGCGCCCTCCGGCCACGCCGTCGAGGCGCGGCTGTACGCCGAGGACCCCGCGCGCGACTGGCTCCCGCAGACCGGGACCCTGCACCGCTTCGACGTCCCCGGCGTGACCTCCCGCTTCTCCCCCGTGCCGCGTGGCGCCTCCGGCGGCCTCCGGCTGGACTCCGGTGTGGAGGACGGCTCCGAGATCGGCGTCCACTACGACCCGATGCTCGCCAAGGTCGTCTCCTACGGGGCCAGCCGCGCCGACGCCGTGCGGAGACTCGCCACCGCCCTGTCGAGGGCGACGATCCACGGCCCCGTCACCAACCGGGACCTGCTGGTCGCGGTCCTGCGCAGCCCGGCCTTCCTGGCCGGCGACACCCACACCGGCTTCCTCGCCGAGCACGGGTCCGTCCCGGCCGCCGGGGAGCGCGCCGTGGGCCTGTCCGCGCTCGCCGCCGCCCTCGCCCAGGCCGCGGCGGAAAGGCGGGCGGCGACCGTGCAGGCCGCGCTGCCCAGCGGGTGGCGCAACGTGGTCTCGCAGCCGCAGCGCGCGGCCTTCGAGGAGGCGGAGGTCGCCTACCGGATCACCCGGGACGGCCTGCGGGCGGAGGGTTTCCCCGACACGGTCCTGGTCGGCGCCACGCCCGGCCTGGTCGTCCTGGAGACCTCCGGCGTCCGGCACCGCTTCGCCGTCGCCCGCTACGACGGCGTGACCCACGTCGACTCCCCCCTCGGCGCGGTACGGCTGACGCCGCTGGCCCGGCTCCCCGAGCCGGTCGAACACGTGGCCCCGGGCTCCCTGCTGGCGCCGATGCCCGGTACCGTGCTCCGCGTCGAGGTGAAGTCCGGCGAGCCCGTCGTGGCGGGCCAGGTGGTCGTGGTGCTGGAGGCCATGAAGATGGAACATCAGATCACCGCCCCGGTGGCGGGCACGGTGTCCGCGCTGAACGTCGCGCCGGGCCGGCAGGTCGAGGCGGAGGCCGTACTGGCCGTGATCGAGGAGCAGGCATGAACACCGATGGGGGCTGGCCGATGGAGCGCCTGGTGCACAAGGAGCTGTCCGGAGGGGTCGCGACGATCACCCTGGACTCCCCGCGCAACCGGAACGCGCTGTCCGTGCGGCTGCTGGGCGACCTGGAGGACCGGCTCAACTGGGCGCTCGCCGAGGAGCGCGTGCGGGTCATCGTGCTCACCGGCACCGGACCGGTGTTCTGCGCCGGGGCGGACCTCAAGGAGCAGCGGATCGAGCCGGGCAACGCGCACGAGGCGCCGGTGACCGCCTCGTTCCCGGAGATCATGAACCTGATCTGGGAGAGCCCCAAGCCGGTCGTCTGCCGGTTGAACGGCACCGCGCGCGCCGGAGGGCTGGGCCTGGTGGCGGCCTGCGACTTCGCGATCGCGCCGGACACGGCGTCGTTCGCCTTCACCGAGGTGCGGCTCGGCGTGGTCCCCGCGATGATCTCGGTGACCGTGCTGCGGCGGCTCGAACCTCGGGCCGCGGCCGAATACCTCCTCACCGGAGAGGTCTTCGACGCCGCCCGCGCCCAGGAGATCGGCCTGCTCACCCGCGCCGTCCCGGAGGAAGATCTGGACAGCGCGGTCGCCCACTACACCGGCATGCTGCTGCGCGGCGGCCCCGAGTCCCTGGCGCTCACCAAACAGCTCGTGCGGACCGTGCCCACGCTGCCGGTGGAGGAGGGCCTGCGTCAGATGGCCGAGCTGTCGGCCCAGCGCTTCACCTCCGCCGAGGGCCAGGAGGGCATCGCCTCCTTCATGGAGAAGCGGCCGGCCTCCTGGATCCCCCGGTCCTAGCCGCCCCGGCGGCCCCAGGGATCCCGGCGCCGCGCGCCGGGATCCGCCGTCCCGGCCGCTCGTCCCGGATCCCCAGCCCTAGGAGGCTCGATGCTGCGCATCGCCAACTGCTCCGGCTTCTACGGCGACCGGCTGTCGGCCGCCCGGGAGATGGTCGAGGGCGGTCCGATCGACGTGCTCACCGGCGACTGGCTCGCCGAGCTGACCATGCTGATCCTGGCCGGCAACCGGTTGAAGGGCCGCCCCGGCTACGCGCCGACCTTTCTCCGGCAGCTTGAGCAGGTCCTGGGGACGTGCCTGGAGCGGGGCATCAAGATCGTGTCCAACGCGGGCGGCCTCGATCCGGCCGGGTGCGCCGGGGCGGTGGCCGAGCTGGCCGGCCGGCTCGGGCTGCCGGTGAAGGTGGCGCACGTCACCGGCGACGACCTGTCGGGGCACGATCTGGGCGGCGCGCCGAACCTCGACACCGGGGAGAGGCTGCCCGCCGCCCCGCTGACCGCCAACGCCTACCTGGGGGGCAGGCCGATCGCCGCCGCCCTGTCGGCCGGGGCGGATGTGGTGGTGACCGGCCGGGTCACGGACGCCGCGCTGGTCACCGGGCCGGGGATCTGGCGGTACGGCTGGCGGCCCGGCGACTACGACGCGCTGGCCGGATCGGTGGTGGCCGGGCACGTCATCGAGTGCGGCTGCCAGGCGACCGGCGGGAACTACGCCTTCTTCGGCGAGGTGCCGGACCTGGCGCACTGCGGGTTCCCGCTCGTGGAGCTGGACTCCGACGGGTCCAGCGTGGTCACCAAGCATCCGGGGACCGGCGGGCTGGTCTCGGTGGGCACGGTCACCGCTCAGCTGCTGTACGAGATCGCCTCGCCGCGCTACCCGGGGCCCGACGTGGTGGCGCGCTTCGACACGATCGAGCTGCGCCAGCAGGGCCCGGACCGGGTCCGGATCTCGGGGGTGCGGGGCGAGGCCCCGCCGGACACCCTCAAGGTCGCCGTCAACTATGTGGGCGGCTACCGCAACACCATGACCATGGTCCTGACCGGCCTGGACATCGAGGCCAAGGCCCGGCTCGCGCAGGAGGCCATCTGGTCCCGCGTCCCCAGGGAGTCCTTCGACCAGGTCCACGTCGAGCTGACCCCGCTCACCGGCACCGCCCCGCCCACGGGCCCGGTCCCCGGCGCGGGCGACGCCTCGGGTGACGACACGGCGGGCGCGGGCGACGGTGCGGCGGGCGCGGCCCCGGCCGCCGGCACCGCCCTGCTCCGCGTCACCGTGATGGACGCCGACCGGAAGAAGGCCGGGCGCGCCTTCTCCTCCGCCGTGGTGGAGACGGGCCTGGCCAGCTACCCCGGTTTCTACGGCCTCACCCCTCCGGGCGACGCCTCCCCCTACGGCGTCTACTGGCCGACCCTCGTCCCGGCGGAGACGGTCCGGGCGCGTGTCTGGCTCGACGGCCGGGAGCTCGACACCCTGGAGACCGACGGCGCGCGGTCCGGCGGCCGGGAGGCCGGCGGCGGGGAGGCCGGGGCCCCGGAGACCGGAGACCGGGCGCCGGAACGGGCGGGGCCGGGACAGGGCGGGGCGGGTCCCGCGGCCGACGGCGGGGCGGAGCAGGCGGCCGACGGCGGGGAGACCGTGCGGGCCGCGCTGGGCACGATCATGGGCGCCCGCTCGGGGGACAAGGGCGGCAACGTCAACCTGGGCGTCTGGGTCCGCACGGCCGAGCAGTTCCGGTGGCTGTCGGACCATCTGACGGCCGGACGTCTCCGGGAGCTGCTGCCGGCCACCGCCGGCCTGGAGATCGAACGCTTCGACCTCCCCAACCTCCACGCCCTCAACTTCGTCGTCCACGGCCTCCTCGGCCGGGGCGTGGCCGCCAGCCCCCGCCTCGACGCCCAGGCCAAGGCCCTCGGCGAGGAGCTCCGCGCCGCGCACACCGACATCCCCCGGTCCCTCCTCCCCTCCCGAGACGCCGGTTGACGCGACAGGGCCGGGCGGCGGCGGGCGGGGCGCCGGGATGAGGGGGCGGTGCTATTGACCCCCGCGCAGGGGGATCATAGATTCGTCACGAACAGAACATCATTCGGTTAGGGTGGGCACATGGTCTCCGCGCACATCGACCTCAACGCGATCGACTTCGGCGCGCTGGGGACGTGGATGGACGGCCAGGGGCTGCCGGGCGGGACGTTCGAGCACGTCGGGCCGGTGACCGGCGGGACGCAGAACATCATGGTCCGGTTCGAGCGGGGCGGGGCGTCCTACGTGCTGCGCAGGCCGCCGCTGCACCCCCGGGCGGCGAGCAACGAGGTGCTCAGGCGGGAGGCCCGGGTGCTGGCGGCGCTGCGGGACACCCCGGTGGCGGCGCCCCGCCTCGTCGCGGCCTGCGCGGACGAGACCGTCATGGGGGACGCCGTCTTCTACCTGATGGAGCCGGTCCGGGGGTTCAACGCCACCGTCGGCCTGCCCGAGCCGCACGCCGGCGATCCGGCGATCCGGCACCGGATGGGGTTCGAGGCGACCTCGGCCCTGGCCGAGCTGGGCCGGGTGGACCATCGCGGCCTCGACGGCTTCGGGCGACCCGAGGGGTTCCTGGAACGGCAGGTGCCCCGGTGGATGGGCGAGCTGGAGACCTACGCCGCGCTCGACGGCTATCCGGGGCCCGAGATCCCCGGCCTGGAGGAGACCGCCGCCTGGCTGGAGCGGAACAGGCCGCGGAGCTTCTCCCCCGGGATCATGCACGGGGACTACCACCTGGCCAACCTGATGTTCGCCTACGACGGGCCCAGGGTCGCCGCGATCGTGGACTGGGAGATGTGCACGGTCGGGGACCCGCTGCTGGATCTGGGGTGGCTGCTGGCCACCTGGCCGGCCCCGGACGGCGGCGGCATGCTCACCGGCCACGTCGCCGGGCTGCCCACCGCCGGGGAGATCACCGCCTGCTACACGGCCCTGTCGGACCGGGACACCTCGGCCGTCGACTGGTACGCGGTGCTGGCCTGCTTCAAGCTCGGCATCGTCCTTGAGGGCACCCACGCCCGCGCGTGCGCCGGGAAGGCCCCCAAGGACATCGGGGACCTGCTGCACGCCACCACGCTCAGCCTGTTCGCCCGCGCCCGGAGCTTCATGTGAGGGCGCGCCCAGAGCCTCGCGTGAGGGCGCACCCGAGAGCGGGCCGTACGGGCCTCACGGCCGGGCGGATCCCCGCCATCCCTTACCGGATGGGCGAAATATGCGTAATTTGGTGATTGAAACCACCCTGCAACCTTCCAAACTCTAGGATTGCCCGCAATTGCACCATGCGGTTGGCTCGGGGAAGGATTCAGTCATGCGTTTGCGGTTCCTTGGCTCCACTTCGGAGGCGGGCGCCTGTCCGTCCCTCTACGAGACCGACCGCGGCACCATCGTCGTCCAGGGCCTCCACCTGACCGATGCCGAGGCCCTGTCCGACCTCCGCCACGTCCTGGACGGCGAGAGCGCCGTGGAGGTCCCCCGAGAGCTGCTCGTGGACATCGCCCGCCGGGTGGTTCTGTAAATATTGATCACGATTGGGGAGACTCCTATGGCATGAGCCGCCCACCCGGGTCTAGCCTCATGCGCACCATAACGGGAGGTCGCGTGAGCGAGCGGGCCGGCGGGCACCGCCGCACCCTGCCCCCGCGGCCGGCGAAGGAGAACGGGTGAGCGGGTTCCAGCAGGTCAGGAGCGATCTGGGCATGCAGCTCAGGCAGCTGCGCGAGGCGGCCCACCTGTCCGGCAAGGAGCTGGCCGAGCGGCTGCGGTGGCAGCCCTCGAAGGTCTCCCGGATCGAGAACGCCCGCCAGACCGCCACCGAGGACGACATCACCCAGTGGGGGCGGGCCGTGCAGGCCGCCCCCGAGGTCGTCGAGGAGCTGATCGACCAGGCCTCCGGACTGCTGGAGCGGCAGGACTCCTGGCGGCAGCGGCACCGCAGCGGGCTGGCCGCGCTCCAGGAGGACATCCGCGACCTGGAGATGCGGACCACGCTGTTCCGGGTGTTCGAGCCGGGGGTGGTCATCGGCCTGCTGCAGACCACCGAGTACGCCCGGAGCATCTTCACCCGGATCAAACGCCTCTACAACGCGCCCGACGAGATCGACGCCGCCATCCGGGTGCGGATGCAGCGCCAGGAGATCCTCTACGACCAGACCAAGAAGTTCCGCTTCATCCTGCCCGAGGCCGTGCTCCGCTACCGGCTGGCCCCGCTGGACGTGCTCCGCGGCCAGCTGGACCGGCTGCTGGCCGTGACCGCGCTGCCGAACGTGGAGTTCGGCGTGGTCCCCTTCGAGGCCCCCCTCCCCTCCGCGCTGCTCAACGGCTTCTGGATCTACGACGGCGACCAGGTCGCGGTGCCCACCAGGACCCGGGACCTGATCCTGCGCGACCCCGATGACATCGCCTTCTACGAGCGGGCTTTCGAGGAGTTCGGTGAGGTCGCGGCCTTCCGGGAGGAGGCCCGGGCGGTGATCGTCCGGGTCCTGGAGGACTTCGCACGACAATCCTCGGATTAATCCCCGCAATTGCTTGATTAACCTCCCAAGATCGTGCAATTCTCTGTCCAGACGGAGGTGAAGCACGATGCTGGACACGCTGTCTTGTCTGGAGAGGTTCGCCACTGCCACGCGGCGGCACGCCGACCTCTGCGTGCAGAGGATGTCGTTGGGGGACCCCGCTTACGTGAGCGTCCGCAACCGGTTCAGCAGCACGCTCGTCGAGACCGTGACATGCTCGCCGGACGGGGGCTTCATCACCTCGTGGGGCTACCGGCTGGGCAGCACAGACAACATCGAGGGCGCCGCCGCGCGTCTGGCCTTCCTGCTCGCCGCGATGCCGGCCTGAGCACCGCCGCGGCACGCCGCCCGGCCGAGGCGGCGCCGGCCCGGACAGGCGCGGGGCCGGTGAGGCGTCACGGGAGACCGGGGAGCGGCCCGCCCGCTGACCGCGGACGGGGTCAGGGCTCCGAGGGGGCCGGCTGGTCGGCGAGCGGCTCGGCGGGGAAGATCGCGGGGTCGAGACCGACCTCGCGGGCGGCGGCGACCCGGGCGTGGTGCAGGAGCCGGGAGCGGGACATGTTCCCCGCGTGCAGGGTGTAACGGACGACCAGGCCGTCGAGCATGCCGTCGATCCGCTCGGCCGCCCCCTGAGGGTCGTCGCAGACGAACTCGCCCCCCGCCACACCGCCCGCGATCACCTCGGCGAGGATCTCGATCCAGGCGCCCTCCAGCTCCAGCAGGATGGCCCGGATGTGCGCCTCGCGGACCCCGACGGCCCAGGCGTCGAGCCAGAGGATCCAGCTCTGGTCGGACCGGGAGGCCGGGATGTAGAAGCGCAGGACCCGGTCCAGCCGCTCGACGGCGGTCCCCGGGTCGGCGGCGATCTCCCTCAGCCGCTGGACCTCCGACTCGCTGGTGCTGCGGAGCATCTCGGTGATGAGATCGTCCTTGGTGGCGAAGTGGTAGTGGATCAGCCCACCGCTCACGTTGGTCGCCTTGGCGATGTCGGCGACGCGGGTGCTCGCCAGCCCCCGTTCGAGCACGACCCGCCGGGCGGCTTCGAGCAGCTCCGCGCGACGCTGGTCCGCCTGGTCTGCGCGGCTGCCGCGCGCCCCTCCGCTGTGCACGGCGCAAGACTACAGGCGTCCGGGCGCGCCGGTGCGGCACCGCGGGCCCCTGCCACCACTGACCGGCCATCCGGCCGTCCCCCGCCTGCGGCGCCGGGGCCGCAGACGGGCCCCGCCGCGCAGGGTTCCCCGCCACTGGCACGCGAAGCTTCCGGCCACACGGGACTCCCGGCCGGCACCGCGGGTCCGGGCGGAGCCCCGTAGCGGCGTGGGCGGAGTCCCGGATGGCCGGGGGCGGACCTCAGCCGCAGCGGTAGAGGGTCTGGCCCCCCTCCGCGCCGCCGTACTCGGAGGGGGCGACGGCGGTGCAGTTGGCCTGCGCCCACGCGGTCACCTCGGAGCCACCGCCACCGCCACCGCCGGGGCCGGGGCCGGGGCCGCCGGGGCCGCCCCGGTCGCCGCCCGGCAGCAGATATTTGAGCCGCCCGGAGGAGACGAGATCCTTGAGCCGGTCCACGGTCATGGCCGGGTCGCTGCCGGTGAAGCCGCCCATGGCGATGACGGGCAGGCCGGTGGACAGGATGACCGACGAAGCGCTCTGCGCGCTGCCCACCGCCACCAGCCAGGTCGCGCTACCCCGGTTGTCCGTCAGATACTCGGTCAGCTCCCGGTCCACGGCCCCGCCGGGGCCGCCCCGCGTCCCGGCCGGCGGGCCCTGCTGCCCGTCCCGCCGGTACCCGTCGGGCAGGCCCGTCCCGGGGCCGCCGGGCAGACCTTCCGGGAGATCGGCGGGCAGCCCCCCGGGGAGCACGCCCCGGCCGCCCGCCTGGCCTCCTCCGGGGAACCCACCCGGGAACCCGCCCGGGAAACCACCCGGTCCCCGCATGCCGGCGGCCCCTGCGGGCCCTGCGGTGGGGTTGGTGCCGTTGACGGACGAGCCGAGCGGGGTCAGGGCGTAGGCGGCGGGCCCGGCCAGGCCCGCGGCCAGCCCGGCGAGCAGGGCGACCGCGGCGACCCGCCGCCGGAGCCGCCGGCCGAGCCGGGCCAGGAGCAGTCCGGCCGCCGCGGCCGCCGCCACCGCGGCCACCGCCCAGGCCAGCCAGGGCACGAAGTCCGGCGTACGGCGGAGCACCGTGAAGGCCCAGGCCCCGGTGACCGCGACGCCCGTCGGCAGCGCCCACGCCCAGGCCCGGGACTCCTGGTAGGCGCGCCACAGCAGCACCCCGCCGAGCCCGGTCAGGGCGGCGACGGCCGGCGCCATGGCGGTGGAGTAGTAGGGGTGGAAGGTGCCGCTGGAGAAGCTGAAGACCACGTAGTGGACCGCGAGCCAGCCACCCCACAGCAGCAGGGCCACGCGGGTGCCGCGCAGGCGGTGGCGGCCGGCCAGGATCAGCCCGGCGGCCAGGGCGGCCGCGGCGAAGGGCAGGAGCCAGGAGATCTGCCCGGCCATGATGTCGTTGAACAGGCGCCCGGCCCCCGGCTCGCCGCCGAACCCGCCCCCTCCCCCGCCGCGCCCGCCGCCACCGCCGAAGACGCGGCCGAGACCGTTGTAGCCGATGACCAGGTCCCAGACGGAGTTGTCGGTGCTGCCGCCGATGTAGGGGCGGTCGGAGGCGGGCCACAGGTCCACGATCGCCATCCACCAGGCGCTGGAGACCACCAGGGCGACGCCCGCCGCGAGCAGGCGGCCGAGCCGCCGGGGCACCGAGCCGGGGGCCATGGCCAGGTAGACCGGGGCGAAGGCCGGCAGCACCAGGTATGCCTGGAGCATCTTGGTGTTGAAGGCCAGGCCGACGAGGGCGGCCGACACGACGAGCGTGCGCGTGCGGCCGGTGCGGACCGCCTCCTGGCAGAACCAGCCGGCCAGGACCAGGAGCAGGACGAGGACGGTGTCGGGGTTGTTGTCCCGGTTGATGGCGACCGTGATCGGGGTCAGCGCCATCACCAGGGCCGCGAGCAGGCCTGCGGCGTGGCCCGGCGGGCCGGGCAGCGCCCGCCGTACGGCCGAGTGGACCACGCCGACGGCGGCGACGCCCGCCAGGGCCTGGGGCAGGAGCATGCTCCACGTCCCGAACCCGAAGATCCGCGCCGGCAGCCCCATCACCCACAGCGCGAGCGGGGGCTTGTCGACGGTGATGAACGATCCGGCGTCCAGGGCGCCGAAGAAGAACGCCTTCCAACTCTGGGTGCCCGACAGGATCGCGGCGGAGTAGTAGCCGTTGGCGTGGCCGTTGCGGCCGAGGGCCCACAGGTGCAGGACGGCGGCCAGCGCGAGCACGCCCCACAGGCCGGGCCGGGCCCAGCGCGGGTCGCCGGGGGCGCCGAGAAGCGCCCGCCGCACGGCGGCGCCGGATCCCGCCGCACGGCTCCCGGCCGGGCCGGAGGTGCGGGAGGTCATCGGGCGGCCTCCTTCGTGCGCCGGGGGTTGAAGACCCACGCGCGGAGCAGGAGGAAGCGGACCAGGGTGGCGAGGGCGTTGGCGGCGACGACCGCGGCGATCTCGGTGGTGGCCGAGGCTCCGGGGATGAGGTGGCCGAGCAGGGTCAGGCCGCCGGTGCTCAGCAGGAGACCGATCAGGAAGGCCAGGCCGCCTTCGAGCTGCTGGCGGAGGGCTCCGGCGCGGCCGGTGACGCCGAAGGTGAAGCGGCGGTTGGCGGCGGTGTTGGCCACGGCGGTGACGAGCAGGGCCACGGCGTTGGCGACCACGGCGGGCACCACCAGCCGCAGGGTGACGAACAGGGCGAGGTGCGCCAGCGTGCTGATCACCCCGATGAGGGCGAAGCTGGGCAGCTGCCGGGCCATGCCGGCGGGGAGCCGGGCCTTCTGGACCCGTGGCGGCACCGGGATGCGGGCCGCTCCCGACAGGGTCTTCCGCGCCACCCTGGCCATCCCCCGCAGGTCGTCCATGGCCGTCCTGGCGATGTCCACCCGGCTGTCGGGGTCGTCCACCCAGTCGACGGGCACCTCGTGGATGCGCAGGCCGTGCCGTTCGGCCAGGAGCAGCAGCTCGGTGTCGAAGAACCACTCCTCGTCCTCGACGGCGGGCAGCAGCGCCTGGGCGATCTCGGTGCGGGCGGCCTTGAAGCCGCACTGGGCGTCGGAGAAGCCGGCGCCCATCGCCGAGCGCAGCAGCAGGTTGTAGCTCCTTGAGATGAACTCCCGCTTCGGCCCGCGGACCACGTTGGCGCCCTTGGACAGCCGGGTCCCGATGGCCAGGTCGCTGTGGCCCGACAGCAGCGGGGCCACCAGAGGCAGGAAGGCGTCCAGGTCGGTGGACAGGTCCACGTCCATGTAGCTGACCACGTCGGCGTCGCTGCCGGACCAGACCCGGCGCAGCGCCCGTCCCCGTCCCTTGGCGTCAAGGTGGACGGCGCGCACGTGGGGCAGCTCGCGGCCGAGGCCGGCGGCTATCGTCCAGGTGGCGTCGGTGCTGGCGTTGTCGGCGATCGTGATGCGGAAGCCGTACGGGAAGGTGCCCGTGAGGTAGGCGTGCAGGCGGCGGACGCTCTCGGCGAGCACCCGCTGCTCGTTGTGCACGGGGACCACGATCTCGACCAGCCGGGTGCGTGGCGGTGCCGTCAACTGCTTCACGCTTCCCCCCATGAGTAGCGACTCGGATCTCTCATGGGCTCAGGCTCCTGAAGTGATCTTGACTGGACCTGAGGCGACCATTAAGGCCCCGTGAGAAAACCGAAGGGACCCCAGGATGATCGGAGGCTCTTGGAAACGACTGGTATACGGGGATTTCAGGGGAGGGGCGGTCAGCTCCGGCCGGCGGAGCCGGGCAGCCGCATCCGGGCGAGGGTCCCGCCGCCGGCGGCGTTCTCCAGGGCGACCTCTCCGCCGGCCTCCCGTACGGCCTGCGCCACGATGGCCAGCCCCAGCCCGGAGCCGGGCATGCTCCGGGCCGAGGAGGACCGCCAGAACCGGTCGAACACGTAGGGCAGCTCGTCATGCGGGATGCCGGGGCCGTGGTCCCGCACGGTCAGCTCGCCGTCGCGCAGCCGTACGGTCACCGGGCCGGTGGCGAACTTCACCGCGTTGTCCAGCAGGTTCACCACCGCCCGCTCCAGCGCGGCCTGGTCCCCGTGGACGTACCAGGGCCCGAGGCCGACCTCCATCGGGGTGTCGGGGGCGCGGAGCCGGGCCCGGCGCACGGCCGACTCGACCACGTCGTGGAAGGCGACCTCGACGTGCGGCTCGTGCTCGTCCTCCGGCCGGGAGAGCTGCAGCAGGTCCCCGACCAGGGTGGACATCTCCTCGAACTGGGCCTTGAGGCTGGCCAGCAGCCTGCGCTTGGGCTCCGGGGCGAGCGGGCGGCCGGTGTTCTCGCTGCGCAGCAGCAGGTCGACGTTGGTGCGCAGGCTGGTGAGCGGGGTGCGCAGCTCGTGCCCGGCGTCGGCGATCAGCCGCCGCTGGCGCTCCCGGGACCCGGCCAGCGCGCTGGTCATCGCGTTGAACGAGGTGCCGAGCCGGGCGATCTCGTCGGTGCCCTCGACCGGGATCCTGGTGCCCAGGTCCTCGGTCCTGGCGACGTGCTCGACGGCCTCGGTCAGGCGGCCGACCGGGCGCAGCGCCGTGCGGGAGATGAGCAGGCCGGCCAGGGCCGCGCCCAGGACGCCGAGCGCGGCGACCCCCGACAGGACGCCCGCCAGCCAGGTCAGGGTCGACTCGATCTGGGCCAGCGACCGTGACTCCATCATCGCGACGCCGGGCGCGACGTTCTCGGTCCGCACCAGCACCGGCTCTCCGGTGTCGGTGACGCCGTCGCGCAGCCTGGGCCGCTCCGGCCCGCCGGCGGCCACCTCCCGGTCCGCCCCGGTCACGGCGACCGCCGTCTGGCCCAGCACGCACCGCCGGCCGTCCGAATAGACGAGCTGCACCAGGGGCACGAAGGGCCTTAGCCCGTCGCCGCCGACGGGGGAGGTCCGCCCCGCGGCGCACATCTCGAGAATCCTGGACGCGTCCCGGTCCTTCGGCCCCTGTCCGGGCGGGCCTCCCCTCGGGGGGCCCTGGAGCGTCCGCTCCACCTGGGTGTGGAGCTGGTCGCGGACGACGAGCCAGCACGTCCCGGCGCAGGCCGCGATGGCCAGGGCCACGGCCACGGTGATCAGTACGGTGAGCCGGGAGCGCAGGGAGCGGCGGCGTCCGCTCACGGGGAGGTCCGCAGCACGTAGCCGACGCCCCGGACGGTGTGGATCAGCCGGGGACGCCCGGCGGTCTCGGTCTTGCGGCGCAGGTACATGACATAGACGTCGAGGGAGTTGGAGGACGGCTCGAAGTCGAAGCCCCACACCTCGCTGAGGATCTGCTCGCGGGTGAGCACCTGGCGGGGGTGGACCATGAACAGCTCCAGCAGGAGATACTCGGTCCGGGTCAGCTCCAGCCGCTCGCCCGCGCGGGTGACCTCACGGCTGGCGGTGTCCATCCGCAGGTCGCCGTGGGCCAGCACGCCGTCGTCGCCGGCGGCGGCGGGCGCGGACAGGGCGCCGCGCCGCAGCAGCGCCCTGACCCGGGCCAGCAGCTCGTCCAGCTCGAACGGCTTGACCAGGTAGTCGTCGGCCCCCGCGTCCAGCCCCGACACCCGGTCGCCCACGGCGTCACGGGCGGTGAGCATGAGCACCGGCACGTGGTTGCCGGAGGCCCGGAGCCTGCGGCAGGCGGTCAGCCCGTCGAGACGGGGCATCATCACGTCGAGCAGGACCAGGTCGTACGGCTCACGCTCCAGGATCTCCAGCGCGGCCTGCCCGTCGCAGGCCAGGCCGGCCCGGTATCCCTCGTACTCAAGGCTGCTCTGCAGCGCCTCCCTGAGCGCGGGCTCGTCGTCCACGACCAGCACGCGTGCCGCCTCACCGTCACCCATGCCCCCACGCTAGAGGCTCATCATGAGAGCCCCATGAACGCCCTCGGCGGAGTCCGTCCGGTGGGGACGCCGCCGCGCCGCACGCTCACCAGGCCACCGGGAGCGCGTGCAGGCCGAAGATCGGGCCGCCGTACTTGAACGGCAGCTCCTCGACGTCCCCCACGACGCGCAGGCCGGGGATCCGCTCGAAGAGCGTCCGATACGCGATCTCCAGCTCGGCACGGGCCAGGTTCTGGCCCAGGCACTGGTGCACGCCGTACCCGAACGCCACGTGGTTGCGGGCGCCACGCCGCAGGTCGAGCTCGTCGGGGCGCTCGAAGGCCCGCGGGTCGCGGTTGGCCGAGGCGCCGAGCACGAAGATGCCCTCCCCCGCCCGTACGGCCTGGCCGCCGATCTCCAGGTCCTCGGTCGCGACCCGGTCGAAGGCGATCCAGTCCACGATCGAGTGGAAGCGCAGCAGCTCCTCCACCGCGAGCGGCCAGCCGCCGGGGTCGGCGCACAGCCCGGCGAGCTGCCCGGGGTGGCGCAGCAGCGACAGGACGCCCAGCGGGATCATGTTCGCGGTGGTCTCGTGCCCGGCCACCAGCAGCAGGAACGTCATGCCGACCAGGGCGTCGTGGGAGAGCTCGCCGCTCTCCCGCCGGGCGGTCACCAGCCGCCCGACGAGGTTGTCGCCGGGCTCGCGTTCGGCCGCGGCGATCAGGCCGTCGAGGTAGTCCCAGATCTCCATGGCCGCGTGCATGGAGTCCTGCGGGGCCTCCGGGGCGGCGCCGACCATCCTGCGGGTCCTGGACTGGAAGAAGTCGCGGTCGGCGTACGGCACGCCGAGCAGCCGGCAGATCACCATCGACGGCACGGCCAGCCCGAACGTCTCGACGAGATCGGCGGAGGTGCCCTGCTTGAGCATGTCGTCGAGGAGCCGGTCGACGATCTCCTGGATGACCGGGCGCATCTCCCTGATCCGCCGGACGCTGAACTCGGGGATGAGCATCCGCCGGTAGACGCCGTGCAGGGGCGGGTCCATGTCGATGAACTGGCCCTGCTGGAACCTCGCCCGCGCCCGCCGTTCCTCCTCGGAGACGGGCGCGGGCGACAGCGCGGCCATCGGATGGCCAGGGGTGGCGGGGTCGGTGCTGATCCTGGGGTCGGACAGCACCTGCTGCGCCTCGGCGTGCCGGGTGACCAGCCAGACCCGGCTGCCGGGGAGATCCGCCCGGACCAGCGGCGCTTCCTCGCGGAGCCCTTCGTACTCCGGTGGGGGCGCGAACGGGCAGCTGCGCGTTGCGGGAAAGCTCTGAGCCATAGTCTTGCTCCTCACAGACCGGCCGCTTTGCTTACTTACACGAAAGTAAGTAAAGTTCGAGCGGTCGTCAAGCACTGCGCGACACAGGAGTGGCGGAACGGCGATGAGTGCCCGGCGTAGCGACACCAGGGAACGGATCCAGCAGGTCGCGCTGGAGCTGTTCGCCGAGCGGGGATACGAGAAGACCTCACTGCGGGAGGTGGCGGAGCGGCTGGAGATCACCAGACCGGCGCTCTACTACCACTTCAAGGCCAAGGAGGAGATCCTCTCCAGCGTCATCGAGGACCTGAACGCCTCGATCGGCGAGCTCGTCGAGTGGGCCGCCGCCCAGCCGCACACCCGGGAGGCCCGCGAGGAGATCCTGGGCAGGATCGCGGCGCTGCTGAACGACCAGTGGCGGCCGCTCATCCGTTTCGCCCAGGTCAACCAGGCCGCGATGGCCGAGCTGCCGGCCGGGGCGCAGATGCAGGAACGCATACTGACGATGGTGTCGGTGCTGAGCTCGCCCGAGGACGGGGCCGTCGAGCAGTTCGAGGCCCGGCTCGCGGTGATCGCGCTCATCCTGGGCAGCGTCCCGCTCATGGGCGGGCCCGAGCTGACCGAGGAGGAGCGGGCCGCGACGGCGATGACCGTGGCGACCCGGCTGATCTCAGGCCTGCGGGGCTCAGGCCAGTAGGGCCATGGCGGCGTTGTGGCCGGGGATGCCGCTGACGCCGCCACCGCGCCGGGCGCCCGCGCCGCAGAGCAGGACACGCTCGGAACCGGTCTCCACGCCCCACCGGCCCGGCTCACCGTAGGGCCAGGACAGGTCGCGGTGGAAGATGTGGCCGCCGGGCAGGCCCGCCTCGTTCTCCAGGTCGACCGGGGTCTTGACCTCCAGGCAGGGCGTTCCGTCGGGGGCGCGCAGCAGGCAGTCCTCGATCGGCTCGGCGAGCACCCGGTCGATCGAGGCGATCGTGGCCCGCAGCGCGGCCTCGCGCGCCCCGGCCGGGTCCGCGCGGAACAGCCGGGCGGGCATGTGGAGGCCGAACAGGGTCATCGTCTGGGCCCCGGCGGCCCGCAGACCGGGGCCGAGGATGGACGGGTCGGTGAGCGAGTGGCAGTAGACCTCGGCCGGGGGCAGCTCCGGGATCCGCCCGGCCGCCGCCTGCGCGTAGGCGCGGGCGAGCTGGTCGCGGCCCTCGTTGATGTGGAAGGTGCCGCTGAAGGCCGCCGCGGGGTCCACGTCGGCGTCCTTGAGCCGGGGCAGCCTGGACAGCACCATGTTGACCTTGAGCTGGGCGCCCTCGGGCGCGGGCCCGTCGGCCGTGCCCAGCAGGCGGGCGAGCACCGCGGGCGGCACGTTGGCCAGGATCCGCCCGCCCCGGACCGTGTGCTCGCCGCCCGCGTCGCGGAAGGTGACCTCGCCCGCCGGGTCGACGGCGACGACCTCGGCCCCGGTCAGGATCTCGGCCCCGGCGGCGCGGGCGGCGCCGGCCAGGGCGCCGGAGACCGCGCCCATGCCGCCGACCGGGACGTTCCAGTCGCCGGTCCCGTCCCCGATCACGTGGTAGAGCAGGCAGCGGTTGGCCAGCAGGTCCGGACCGTGGGGGTCGGTGAAGGTGCCGATCAGGGCGTCGGTGAGCACCACGCCGCGCACGATGTCGTCGGCGAACCGCTCGTCCACGACCTCGCCGATCGGCCGCTCGAACAGGTCCCGCCACGCCTGCGGGCCGACGAGGTCCCGCATCGCCGCGCGGTCCATGAGGGGTTCCAGCAGGGTCGGCGCGACCCGCCCGGCCACCTCGGCGGTCATCGCGTAGAAGCGCCGCCACGCCTCCAGCTCGGCCGTGCCGCCGGTGACCCGGGCGAAGGAGGCGGCGGTGCGGCCGGCGTCGCCGCCGTCCACCAGCAGGCCGGTGTCCCCGGCGGGCGTGTAGGAGGCGTAGCGGCGGCGGCGCAGCTCGACACCGATCCCGAGGTCGGACACGATCTTGGCGGGCAGCAGGCTGACCAGGTAGGAGTAGCGCGAGAGCCGGGCGTCGACCCCGGGGAACGCCTGCGCCGACACGGCGAGGCCGCCGACGTGGTCGAGGCGTTCCAGGACGAGGACCCTGCGGCCGGCCCGGGCGAGGTAGGCGGCGGCGACCAGGCCGTTGTGGCCGCCTCCGGCGATCACGACGTCATAGCGAGAACGGAACACGGGACATCCCGGGGTTGTGGTGAGGGGACGACGGGGCGGGGCGGGCACCCGCCGGTCAGAGACCGGTCTGCCAGTGCGGCTCGGGACGGAGCACGCCCGGTACGTCGATCGACACCATGTTCCGCACCATATAGCGGGACCGGCGGATCGGTCTACGGCGCCGGCCGGGCCGTGGACTCCGCGGCCCGGGCCGCGGACAGCGTGATCTTCAGGAGGGTCGCGGCGGGCCCGGTGGG
The DNA here is from genome assembly GCF_030811595.1 of Streptosporangium brasiliense. Classification (NCBI taxonomy): domain Bacteria; kingdom Bacillati; phylum Actinomycetota; class Actinomycetes; order Streptosporangiales; family Streptosporangiaceae; genus Streptosporangium; species Streptosporangium brasiliense. Next base: position 4,924,439 of record NZ_JAUSRB010000002.1, on the reverse strand, counting down.
GGTGCGGCCCCGCCGCCAGACCGCGCGCAGGCGGCGTTCGAGGTCGATGCCGCGGGTGGCCACCTCCGCCAGCCGGCCGGTGGCCAGCTCGGCCTCGACGGCGTAGCCGCTGAGCACGGCCGGGGCGGCGCCCTCGCGGGCGGCGCCCTTGACGGCGGCGTTGGAGCCGAGCTCCAGCCGGGGCACGGCGGCGGCGTGGCCGGCCAGCGCGAGGTCCAGGGTCTCGCGGGTGCCGGAGCCGCGCTCGCGGACGACCAGCGGGGTGGCGGCGAGCTCGGCGGCCAGCAGCGCGGTCCGGCGGCGCGTCCAGGGATGGCCGGGGGCGACCACCACGACGAGCCGGTCGGTGGCCACCACCCGGGAGGCGAGCCCCGGCGGGACCGAGGGCCCCTCGACGAAGCCGAGCTCGATCCCCCCGCTGACGAGCCTGGCCACCTCGGCGGAGTTCTGCACGTCCAGCCCCACCTGGACCTGGGGCTCGCGGTTCTGCAGCTCCCCCAGCCAGCGCGGCAGCAGGTATTCGGCCACGGTCATGCTGGCCGCGATGTGCAGGTGGGCCGCCCGGCCGTGCCGTACGGCCTCGGCGCCGCGCATCAGCTCCTCGGCGGCCGCCAGCACCTGCGCCGCCCAGGCCGTGACCATCACGCCCTGCGGGGTGAGGGTGGAGCCGCGCGGGGTCCGCTCCAGCAGGGGCAGCCCGAGACGGCGCTCCAGCAGCGCGATCCGCTTGCTCGCCGACGGCTGGGCGATCCCCGCCGCCCGGGCCGCCTGGCCCAGACTGCCCAGGCGGTCGACGTCGACGAGCAGCCGCAGGGACCCGAGATCGGGCAACTCGCTCATAGCCCTAGGCTATGACCTTCCAGGGAGATGACGGCTACTGGCCGCGCCCACCTGCGTCAACACTCGGATCATGGCCTTCTCCCCATTTGCTGATTCTTCCGGACATATCACGAACAGGAATGTCTCGGTGGGGAGCGCACCCGCCCACCGGGATCCGGGCCCGGGCCCCTCCCCCGGCGGCCCACCGGCCTCCGGCCCCCGGCCGGTACGGCGGGCGGCGGCCGGGATCGGCGCCCTCCTGCCCGGCCTGGGCGTGACGGCCGTCGCGGTGGCCGCCTCGGTGTCCCTGAGCCGGGCCCTCCCCGGGGTGAGCGCCGCGGTCGTCGCGGTGGCCTGCGGGGTCGTGCTCACCAACCTCGGGGGGCTGCGCCCGTCGTTCCGCCCCGGGCTGCGGTTCGCCGCCCGCCGGCTGCTCCGCGTGGCGATCGTGCTGCTCGGGCTGCAGATCGCCCTGCCGGAGGTGCTCGCCCTCGGCTGGCGGGCGCTCATGGTGATCGCCGCCGCCACCGGCGGCACGTTCCTCGCCACCCGGTGGATCGGAGGACGGATCGGGGTGAGCCCGCGCAGGTCGCTGCTCATCGCGACCGGGGTCTCCGTGTGCGGGGCCGCGGCCGTGGCCGCCATGCACGAGGTCGCCGACAGTGACGACGACGACGTGGCGAGCGCGCTCAGCGTGGTGGTCCTGTACGGCAGCGCCATGATCGTCGTGCTGCCGCTGCTCGCGCGGCTGCTCGGCCTGACGACGTACCAGTTCGGCATCTGGGCCGGCGCGTCGGTCCACGAGGTCGCCCAGGTGGCGGCCATCGGCGCGGCGGCCGGGGCGGGGGTGCTGGCCAGCGCGGTGGTGGTCAAGCTGGCCCGGGTCGTGCTGCTGGCCCCGATCGTGGGGCTGACCTCCCTGGCCCTGCGCCGCGGCGCGGCGGCCCGCCCCGCCGGGGAGCCGGAGAACGGGACGGCGGAGGCCGGCGCGGCGGGCACGGCGCGGGGCGCGGGCGGCGCCGCCGGGGACGGCGCGCGGGACCGGGCGGGTGCGGCGGGTACGGGCGCGGAGGCCGCGCCGGGGGGTCCGGCGCGGGCGGGGCGGCGTCCGCCGGTGATCCCCCTGTTCGTGGCGGGGTTCCTGGCGATGGTGATCGCGCGGAGCACGGGCGTGGTGCCCGCCGGAGTAACCCGGACGCTACCGGAGGTGACAGGAGTGTTACTCGCGGCGGCACTCTTCGGGCTGGGGACAGGCGTCAATCTCAGGGAGCTGGCACGCGGCGGGCGATCCCTGCTGCTGGGCGGGATGGCCACGGCGGTCATCGGCGTGATCTCACTGCTCGGCGTGGTCATCATCGGCTGATCTTCAAGTGGACGTCTCCCGACAACCCCCGTAACGTGCACCTTTGGAACAGGGAACCCCATTTACATCGTTCCAACAGGGCGGCCATCCGGCCCGGACGAGGAGACAGAACCAGCTCATGCGTACCACCCAGCAGCCCATCGACAGCGTGCTCCGTCCCTCCCCGGAGGTGGCCGAAGCACTGGCGCAGGGCGCCCCGGTCGTGGCACTCGAGTCCACGATCATCTCGCACGGCCTGCCCCAGCCCCGCAACCTGGAGGTCGCGGTGGAGCTGGAGGAGATCGTCCGCGAGGCGGGGGCCGTACCGGCCACGATCGCGGTGCTGGACGGCGTCGCCCACGTCGGCCTGGGGCCGGACGAGCTGAAGCGGATCGCCACCGAGCCGGGCCTGCGCAAGCTGGGCTTCCGTGACCTCCCCGCGGCCGTCGCGCTGCGGGCCAGCGGGGCGACCACGGTCTCCGCGACCTCGTTCCTGGCCGCCCGGGCGGGTGTCCGGATCTTCGCCACCGGCGGTCTCGGCGGCGTGCACCGCGGGTGGACCGACAGCCAGGACGAGTCCGCCGACCTCGACATGCTGAGCCGTACCCGCATCACCGTCGTCTGCGCGGGCGTGAAGTCGATCCTGGACGTCCCCGCCACCCTGCAGCGGCTGGAGACCCGGGGCGTCAGCGTCGCCGGGTTCCGCACCGACGAGTTCCCCGGCTTCTACCTGCACACCTCCGGCGAGCCGGTCGACTGGCGGATCGAGACCCCGGCCGAGGCCGCCGGCATCATGCGGGCCCAGGACGCCCTCGGCGGCCCGGAGACCGCGCTGATCGTGGCCAACCCGGTGCCGCGGGCCGAGCAGCTCGACCCCGCCCTGCACGACCGGGTCCTCGCCGAGGCCCTGGCCGCGGCCGACCGGCAGGGTGTCACCGGCCAGGCCATCACCCCGTTCCTCCTGGAATACCTGGTCCGGGGCACCGACGGCGCCTCGCTTGAGGCGAATCTGGCCGCCGTGCGGGGCAACGCCCGCGTCGCCGGGCAGATCGCGGCGTCGTGGAGCCGGGGAAACTGAGGACGCCGTGACCCGAACAGGCCTGCTGGTCATCGGCGACGTGGTCACCGACGTCGTCGCACTCCACGGGGGGCCAGCCCTGGCCGGGCTGGCCCTCGGCACCGACACCGACGCCGACATCGTGCTGCGCCCGGGCGGCTCGGGGGCCAACACGGCCTCCTGGGCCGCCCATCTGGGCGCCGACGCCCGGTTCCTGACCCGGGTCGGCTTCGACACCGGCGAGTGGCACGCCGCCGAGCTGCGGCGTGTCGGGGTCCGGCCCCACCTTCGGGTGGACTCCGACCGCCCGACCGCGGTGGTGATCGCCATGGTCGACGCGAGCGGGGAGCGTTCCATGCTCACCAACCGGGGCGCGGGCGGGCACATCGGCATCGACGACTGGGACGAGAGCCTGCTCGACGGGGTGCGCCACCTGCACCTGTCCGGATACACGCTGTTCGCCGAACCGGGGCTGCAGCTGTCCCGGCTGGCGCTGTCCCAGGCCGCCCAGCGCGGCGTCACGATCAGTGTCGACCCGGCCTCGACCGGCCCGCTGCGCTCCTTCGGCCCCGAGCGGTTCATCCAGGAGACCCTGGCCGCCCAGCTGATCATCCCCAACCTGGACGAGGCGCTGCTGCTCACCGGTGAGAGCTCCGCCGAGCGGGCCGCCGAGCGGCTGAGCCTCCGGTACGGCGCGGCGGCCGTGAAGCTCGGTTCCCAGGGCGCGCTGATGGCGAAGAACGGAAAGTTGACCGCTCGGGTTCCCGGAATCGCCACGGAGGTGGTTGACTCGACCGGAGCGGGGGACGCGTTCGCCGCGGGCCTGTTGACCGCCATGCTGAGAGGGGCGGACGACGAGACCGCACTGGACGCGGGACGCCGGGCCGGAGCCGAGGCCGTTACAGCCGTAGGCGGCCGGCCCCGTATCCTCGCGTCTGATTTGGGTACGAACCAGCTTTACCCTCTTAACACCAATTGATAGCTTGCGGCGTAGGCTGCACCATTAGCCACATGCGTCACTTTGGGGAGGTTGCGGTCCGCCGATGGATGCCGAGTCATCGATCTGCCTGAGTGATCTGGTCCCGGCCCTGCGCTGGAGCCGGCCACAGCAGATCGCCGAAGCCCTGGCCGATCCCCGCCTGCCTGCGGGCTGGTGGTCCTCGGTCACCCTGCCCAAGGCCCTCGGCGCCGCCGGGCTCGACTGGATCTGCGACCGGCTGGCCCGGCTCTCGGTCTCCCGCTGGGACCACCTGCCGCTGAGCGACGTGCTGCCCGCGCTGCACGTGCACACGGTCGACCCCACCCTGCCCGGCTGGTCCGAGCCCGCCCGCTCGGCCATCGCCGGGCTGGGCGGCTGGTCCCGGCTGCGCCGCCTGACCACCGGAGACCTGAGCGGCCCCTCGGCGCCCGCCGCGCCGGAGGTCGTGGTGACCGCCATGTTCCGCGAGGTGCTCAGCCGGATCCCGGTGGTCACCGAGCAGCCCGCGGCGGCCGCCGCGGCGGCCCCGGCGCAGCAGCAGGCCCCGTCCGCGCAGCAGGCGCCCCAGGCGCCCTCCGTGCCGCAGGCACCCTCGATGCCGCAGCAGCCGTCGATGCCGTCGCAAACGCCCGTGCCGCCGCCCTCCGCGCCGCAACAGCCGTCCATGCCGCAGCAGGCGCCGCCGGTGCCGCAGCAGGCGCCGGCTCCCGAGCCCCAGGTCAACCTCAGCGACTACCCGCTGGTCCGCCTGGTGGACAACATGTTCCGCGACTGGGGCCCGCTGGAGCGCGCGGTCGCCGTGGAGCGCCTGTTCGCCGTCGACCCGATCAGCCTGCGCGCGCTGGCGCACAAGCTGAACGCCGACCGCGACGCGCTGTCCATGGCCCAGCGCGCCGCCGAGGAGCGCGTCCTGCTCTGGCTGCGCTCCTCGGAGTCCGCCCCGCTCACCGGTCACATGTTCGGGCTCACCGAGTGGCTGGGCGCCGCCGCCACGCAGGAACAGCTCATCGGCGCCGATCCCGCGCACCCCGTCGAGGTCCCCGCGCTCCGCGCTCCGCTCTGGCGGGTGCTGGTCACCCTCATGCCCGACCGGCGGCTCCAGGACGGCTGGCTCGTCGTCGGCGACCTGGGGGGCCTGCGCGACCGCACCCGGCAGCTGCTGGCGGGCAAACCCGCCGACGCCGACGTGGTGGCGCTCATGGAGCACCAGCTCGGCATCCGCACCCACTCCGCGCAGGCCTGGCTGGACGCGCTGGCCAGCACCGCCACCCGTGAGGAGGAGACCTCCTCCCAGGAGGCCGCCTCCGAGGGCGGCAAGCAGCTCCCCCGCCGCACACCGGGGGCCAACGGCCACCACCACCGCGGCGGCCAGCCCATCCCGCAGGTGAGCGCCGGCTCCATCGACCCCCGCGCCGCCCTGGCCACGCTGTCGGCCCTGTCCGGCGGCAACACCCGGCCCCACCTGATCACCAGCCAGCGCGCCCCGCTGCACCCGCAGACCACCCCGGCCACCGATCCCAGCCGCTGGCAGCGGATCGAGGTGACCAGCGAGCACCTGCGGGGCGGTCCGGTGGCGGTCCCGGAGGGGTATGCCACCCAGCTCGGCATGCGTCCCGGCACGCTGCTGTCGGTGACCGGCCCCGGCGACAACGCGGTGGTGCTGGTCTGGCGCGACCACCCGGTCTTCGACTCCCTCCAACCGGTGCTGATGCGCCTGAACGCCCGGCCGGGCGACCAGGTCTACGTCACCGTGGACGGCTACCGCCTGGACGCCCAGCTCCCCAGCTGACCACGGGAGCCGCCCGCGGGGCGCGCGCCGAGGTTCCCCGCCCGCCGGGGCCGGGGAGCCTGACGGCCCGGCCCCGGGCGCGCGCCGAGGTTCCCCGCCCGCCGGGGCCGGGAGACCTGACGGCGCGGACCGGCCGGGCACACCTCGCGGACGCACGTCCGGCCCCGGCCCGTCGCGGCCCGGGGAGCCGATGACGCGGTGCGGCCGGCCCGGCCACCGGTCCGCGCCGGGTGCCGCCTAGGCCGCGGACACGGGGACGGGGGCCGAGCGCCGCTGCCAGAGGCTGTCGACGGCGAGGGCGCCGCCGCCGCTGAAGGCGATGGCCAGGGTGGCGGCGGCCAGGGCGAGGACGAACTCGTAGCCGCCCTTGTCCACCGCGAACCCGTTCGCGCCGTGGACGAACACGATCGCGCCGATCATGTTCAGCACGAGCAGGGAGCCGAAGACCGGCAGCCCCGCGCCCAGGATGAGCGCGATCCCGCCGACGACCTCGAGCACGGCCACCGCCGGCGCCGCCACGCCCGCCAGCGGGATCCCCAGCGAGTCGAAGAAGGCCGTCACCCCGCCCAGCCCCATCGTCGTGAACTTCTGCCAACCGTGGACGAAGAAGATCACTCCGATGCCGATCCGTCCCACCAGCAGGGCAATGGACCGTAGCCGGTCAAGCATGGCGACTCCTTCTGTTTGTTTGAATTTGAACCACACCCTAGCCGTCAGTTCAAATTTGAACAACCCGTAGAATGAGGCGGTGAAGGACACGAGATGGCTCAGCGAGGTCGAACTGGAGGCCTGGATTGCGTACGTCACCGCGACGCATCTGCTGGAGCGGCGCGTCGAGGAGCAGCTGAAGGCCGACTCCGGGCTCACCCACGCCCAGTACGAGATCCTCGCCAAACTCTCGGCCGCCCCCGAGCGGCGCTTGCGGATGACCGAGCTCGCGCGTAAGACGGTCGTGTCCAAAAGCGGGCTCACCTATCAGATCGGCCAGCTGGAGAAGCTCGGGCTCGTCGAGCGGACGACCTGCCCCTCCGACGAACGCGGGGTCCTCGCCGTGCTCACCGAGGAGGGCGTGCGCTGCCTGGAGCGGACGGCGCCGGGTCACGTGGCCGTCGTCCGCGCCTTCCTGATCGACCAGCTCACCCCCGAGGAGCTCCGGGCCATGGCGCGGATCATGTCGAAGGCCGCGGCGGTGATGAGGGCGGCCGACGAGCCGCCGGGGCGTCCGGCGTCCCTCAGCCGACGTGGACCCGCGGCCGGCGGTCCGGACGCGGTTCGGCCCTCCTGAGGATCTCCCGGGTCAGCGCGGGGACGTCGCCCTCGCCGAGGACGAGATAGCCGAGCAGGGCGACCACCGGGTTGCCCTCGGTCCAGTGGAAGAAGATCTGCGGGATGAGGCCGGTGCGGTCCCGCAGGTGGAGCAGGACTGCGGCGATCGCGTTGGGGACCGCCGGGCTCCGGGTGGCCAGGACGCGGTGGCCCTCCCGCTCCTCGCCCCTGACCACGAGCCTGGCGGTGAACTCCGAGGCGTCGGTCACCGTCACCTCCAGGAAGAGCACCGGGACGTCCCAGGGCAGGTGGTGCAGCTCGCGCGCCCGCCGTTCCTTCTCCCGGTAGCCCAGGTGGTCCCTGTCGTCCGGGTTGTCGGCGATCAGCAGCAGCCGGCCCGACGCGGCCGCCTTCTCGACGTACGGCCGGGCGCCGGGATCGAGCGTCACCTCCTCCACCCGCAGCTCCAGCGACCGGCTGGCCCGCGAGACGAAGGACGTGACGATGATCGCCGCGATGAAGAACGACGCGATCTTGATGCCTTCGGGGCGCTCGAAAACGTTGGCGACGGTGGTGTAGGCCAGCACCAGCGTGATCGCGCCGAAGGCGACCGCTCCGCCGCGCTCGCCCCGGGAACGGGCCGACAGGGTGACGGCCAGGGCCGCGGAGAGGATCACCACGAGCACGCCCGTGGCGTACGCGCCGCCCTGGGCGTCGACGTCGGCCCTGAAAATGATCGTGATGGCGGCCGCGACGGCGGTGAGGACCAGCACCAGGGGACGGGCCGCGGCCGTCCACTGCGGCGCCATGCCGTACCGGGGCAGGTAACGCGGCACGATCGACAGCAGGCCCGCCATGGCCGAGGCGCCGGCGAACCACAGGATCGTGATCGTGCTGACGTCGTAGCAGGTGCCGAAGACCGCTCCGAGGTGTTCGTGGGCGAGATAGGCCAGGGCGCGGCCGTTGGCCCTGCCGCCCGGCTGGAACTCCTCCGGCGGGATGAGGAGCGCCGTGATGACGCTGCTGGAGACGAGGAAGAAACTCATGATCAGCGCGGCGGCGGTGAGCAGCCGCCTGGTCCCCCGGATCCGGCCCGCCGGACGCTCGGGATCGTCGCCCTCCGAGCCCCGCACCAGGGGCATCACCGCGACGCCGGTCTCGAAGCCCGACAGCCCCAGCGCCAGCTTCGGGAAGACCAGCAGCGCCACCCCGATCATGGCCAGCGGGCTGGAGTAGTGCGCGGTCAGCAGGTTCTCCCAGCCGGCGACGGTCTCGGGCCGGGCGAGGACGCGCTGCGCGGACGCCACCACGATGACCAGGTTGAGCAGCAGGTAGACGCCGACCAGGCCCACCGCGATGCCGATGGCCTCGCCGAAGCCGCCGAGGAAGACCCCGCCGAGCAGCGCGACCGACAGCAGCGTGAGACCGATCCGGTGCCCCTGCAGGAGGTGCGGGGTGAAGGGGTTCTCGATGACGTGGGCGGTGGCGTCCGCCGCCGACAGCGTGATGGTGATGATGAAGTCGGTCGCCATGAAGCCCAGCAGGACCAGCACCAGGAGCTTGCCCCGCCACCGGGGCAGATGGCGCTGGAGCATGGCGATGGAGCCCTGCCCGTGCGGGCTCTCGGCCGCGACGCGGCGGTAGACCGGCAGCGCGCCCAGCAGCGTCACCGCGACCAGGACCAGCGTGGCGACCGGCGACAGCACGCCCGCGGCCAGGAAGGCGATCCCCGGCTGGTAGCCCAGGGTCGAGAAGTAGTCCACCCCGGTGAGGCACATGACGCGCCACCACGGGTGCTCCTCGCGCGCGGTCGCGTGCGCCCTCGGGGAGGGCTCCGCCAGCAGCCACCGCGACAGCCGTCCCCACGCGCTCGCGCCCTCCGGCCCCGCCCCGTCCGGGCTCCCACCCAATGCCGCCACTCCCCGTCGAAGCCCCGCTCGCCGGCGGGGGTCTCGGCCCGCCCCTCCCCCGAGGCCAGGACACCGAGGTCATACCCGCAGGTGGGCGCCTGGCCACCCCGATCCCGGGCCGGCGGCGCCGGCTCCGCCCCGCCCTCGCTCCCCGGAGCCGTCCCCCGGCTTCCGGACCTCGCTCCCCCGGTATCCGCGGCCGCGGGCGGTGGTCCCCCCGGTCCCCGGTCAGGCCGCCGGGCCCCGGATCTCCCGGATCCGGATCTCCCGGAGACGGGGACAGCCGGTACGGCTCACGCGGGGAGCACGTTCCACGCGAGCCGTACCGGGCCCCGACCGCGCCACCGGGTCAGGCGGCGGCGCAGTTCACCGAGGTCGGCACACCGTTGGTCCCGGACCAGCTACCGGTGAAGCCGAAGGACGTCGAGGCGCCCGGGGAGAGAGCGCCGTTGTGGGAGGCGTTCCGCACCGAGACGGCGGCGCCGCTCTGGGTGTGCTGGCCGTTCCAGAGCTGGGTGACGCTCTGGCCGTTCGGGAAGGACCAACCGGCCGTCCAGCCCGCGATGGCCGCCTCGCCGGTGCTCTTGACCGTCACCTCCGCCTGGAAGCCGCCCTGCCAGGAGTTGACCACCTTGTAGGTGGCCGTGCACGCCTTGCCGCCGGTCGGCGTCGGTGTGGGGGTAGGCGTGGGGGTCACGGTCGGGGTGGGCGTCGGGGTGGAGGTGGGCGGGGCCGCCATGGCCAGCTCGTAGGCCCGCTGCGGCACGAACTGCCCGGCGCCGGCGATGCAGCCGTCGGCCTCGCCGGGCAGCTTGACCCAGAGGAACGCGTCGATCACCGAGTCGCCGGTGGCGGTCGTGCTCGGCGTGCCGATCGCCCGCCCGCCCGGGTCGCACCACTCGCTGCCCTGCGGGCCGTTGCCGTTGCGGCTGGTGTCGATCACCGCGCGGAGCCGGGAGACGCCGCTGGCGGAGATGACATTCTTGGCGTAGGCCACCTCGGTGGAGCTCCAGCGGTAGTTGGAGACGTTGAGGGAGATGCCGTCGGCGCTGTTGGCGACGTCCGCGGCCCGCAGCCGGGCTCCGGCCTCGGCGGCCGACAGCCATCCGGAGTGCCCGATGTCGAAGTACACCTTCGCCGCCGGCGAGCCCGCCTTGAGCTTCTTGCCGGCGTAGGCCATGGAGGCGTTGGTCTCCTGCTGCTGGGAGGGGCTCATGCAGCCGGTCATGATCGGGAGCACGTCGGGCTCCAGGACGATCGTCGCGGGACGCCCCTGAAGACCCGCCGCGAGCTCGTCGATCCACTGCCGGTAGGCCGTGTGGTTGGGGGCTCCGCCGGTGCTTGCCCCGCTGCAGTCGCGGTTGGGGATGTTGTAGACGACCAGGATGGGGATCTTGCCCGCGCCCGCTGCGGCGCCGACGAACGCCGACACCTGACCGCGCACGGCCGAGGTATTGGTCGTGGTGAACCAGCGCGCCTGCGGGACGGCGGCGATACGGTCACGGATGACCGGCGTGCGGGAGTCGCCCGGGTTGGCGGCGACCCATCTTGCCGCGCTGGTCTCCGGGTCGACGTAGAACGGGGAGTCGGCCGCGGACGCTCCGGAGGCCACGGACACCGCGGCGCCGGTCGCGACGACCAGGGCCGCGCAGAGCGCGGCCAGAACGGACCTTCTTGACATGGATCGGCTCCTTCGAGGGAGATATGGGAGCGCTCCCACCATAGCGGCGCGCCCACCCCCGGCCACAGCCCCGGCCGTCACCCGCTCACCGCCCACGTCGCTGAGCTGTGAGAGCACCGTCCGGCACCGTTGAAAGTTTCACACCCCGGCCTGGCACGGGGACTCGCGTCCACGGACGCGGCGTAGAGGATACGGCTCCCGGCCCGGCACGGAGGCTCACGGCCACGGACGCGGCATAGAGAGTACGGCTCCCGGCCCGGGACGGACGCGTGGCCACGGCAGCCCCTGAGCTGTGGCGGCCCCGCCGGCGTGGCCGCGCCTTCCCCTCCGGGCTCCCCCGGGCTCCCCCGGGCGGGGGAAGCGGCTGGCCCGCGTGGGGGAGGTGACCGCCATGGGCGCTGGGCGATCTTGGGGTCAATGGTCGTGGAACATCTGGAGGTCATGATGACTGCCCCTGCGGACTCTCAGGCGCCGGGTGGCCCCTGGCCACTGTCCGGGGACCCGGGGTGGACGGCGCGCTGGCGCCGGTGGCCGTTGTGGGCGCCCTACGCCGCGGCGGCGTGGGGGGTGCTGTACGCCGCCGTCCAGGTCGCCTGGGTGGTGACCGGAACAGCCTTGCCGTTCGCAAACCGTCCGTTGCCGCCCGCCGCTCAGCTCGCCCTGGCGGGCCTGGCGGTCCTGGCCGCCGGGGCCTGCCTGGCCGGCACCCGTGTCCGCGGTGGGCCCGGCCGGGTGGCGGTGGGGGCGGCGCTGAGCGCCGTGATCCCGGTGTTCGTCCTGGGCACCTTCGGCGCGCCGGTCGAGTTCGTGTTCCTGATCTCGGGATCCGGAGTGGAGTCGGGCGGCGCCGGCCTGACCCACCTGCTGCTGGACACCGCCGGCGCCGGGCTGCTGCTGGTCACCGGCCTGTCCTTCCGGCGGCGGCTGCGCGGCCGGTGCCCGCGGTGCGGCCGGGCGCATTCCGGCGGCATCGACGGCCCGCTGGCCCACCCGGCCGCCTCCACGGCGTCGGTGAGGGTCCGCGTGGCCGTATACGCCGGCATGTGCGGGCTCCTTCCGTGGGCGATCACCAAGACCGTCTGGACGCTGGGCGGTGACGCCCTCGGCATCACCGCCCGGCAGTGGCGGGAGTCGAGCGCCGGCGGGTCGGGGCTGGTGAGGGCGCTGGCGTCGGTGGGCGTCGACTTCACCGTGCTGGCGGCGATGCTCGCCTGGTTCCTGATGCTGGGCCTGATGTACCCGTGGGGGCAGGTGTTCCCCCGGTGGACCCTGCCGCTGTCCGGGCGGCGGGTGCCGCGCCTGCTGCCGTTGATCCCGGCCTGGCTGACCGGCGTCACGCTGGCCCTGTACGGGACGGCGCTCACCGTCACCGGCGCCGTGCTCCTCGCCGGGGGGAAGGGGCTCTCGTCCGGCGGCGGCACCGTCAGCCCGTGGATGATCGAATTCGGTGGCCTGGCCTTCGCCGGCCTGGGCATCGGTCTCCTCGTGGCCGCACGCTCCTACGCCGCCCGGACCCGCCCGGTCTGCGCCGTCGCCGGCACACCGGATCGCACGCGGACGGCCCCGGAGGCCGGGTGAGCGCCCGTCCGGCGCGCGGGGACGGCCACGAGGAGGCGATCCGGTCCGCCGGCGGCCCGCCAGAAACCCTCGACCTGCCCGGCATGCCACCCGTGGCCGGCGCGGGCCCGGATCACGGGCGGCACGCCGACGCGCGGAGCGTCGACCTCCGAGGGACTCCCGGCGACGGCCACCGAGTCTCCCGGCATTCCGGCATTCCGGCATTCCGGCGTCCTGGCATTCCGGCACGGGGTCAGGAGGCGGAGGACGCCGCGGGAGCGACGGTCCACCCGGTATCGGAGCCACCGGAGCGAGGACCTACCGTATGGCCATGGAACTCGTCGGGAGAATCACCGCTGACCGCCCACTGCTCGTGCTCGCGGTCAGGGAAGAGGCACAGTTCCTTGACCTGGACCTACCGGTGCTGCTCACCGGCATGGGCAAGGTCAACGCCGCGGTCGCGCTGGCCACGGTCCTCGCCCGCAGGCCCCACCCCTCCCACATCGTCAACCTGGGCACCGCGGGGGCACTGCGCCCGGGGTGGACGGGCACCCACGTCATCGGCACCGTCATCCAGCACGACCTGGACACCGACCTGCTGCGCACCCTCACCGGCGAGACCTACGGGGCGGCGCTGACGCTGAACGCGGACGGCGGCCCGGTCCTGGCGACCGGCGACGCCTTCATCGCGGAGGAGGCCGCGCGCGAGCGCCTCGCGGCCCGGGCGGACCTGGTCGACATGGAGGGCTACGCCCTGGCCGCGGCCGCCGCCCGGGCCGACGTCCCGATCCGCGTCGTCAAGCACGTCAGTGACGACGCGGGGGACGGCGCGGCGAGGAGCTGGCGCGAGTCGGTGTCCGACTGCGCCCGGGTCCTGGCCGACTGGGCCGACCGGCACCTGGCCCGTCAGTCCTGATCCCCCCGTCCTGAGCGGAGAGCGTTCAGGACGGGAGACGGGCGACGGCGCCTCCTTCGAGCCCCGTCCCGCCAGGGCGGGCGTTTGCGCGGCGCAACGGCTTCCGGACCGTCCGGCGGCGCATGGGCCGTCCGGCGGCGCATGGACCATCCGGCCGCGCGTGACAGCCGGCCCCGCCCGGTCCCGGCCGCCTCGGACGGCGTTTCTCGTGCACCGCCTGTCCGGAATGCGCCCATGACACCACGGTGCGCGTGCTCGCCCCATCTGCGCTAAGGTTGTGCCGTCCCGCCCGAGAGCGCGGGACGACCGGGACGTAGCGCAGCTTGGTAGCGCACTTGACTGGGGGTCAAGGGGTCGCAGGTTCAAATCCTGTCGTCCCGACGCATGCACGGAACGGCCGGACCGCCGGCACTCCGGCAAGGGCGGCGGCCGAGACCGGGGCGATGTCACAGCACAGTCTCTTACCTCCGCTCCGGCCCCTCATCACCTTCGACCGAGCACCGGGCGCCCGCCGGGGCGGAGCGCCGGTGCCCGGTGCGTCAGCGGCTCAGAGGTCGGACAGTCCCAGCTCGCGGGCGATCAGCATGCGCTGCACCTCGCTGGTGCCCTCGCCGATCTCCAGGATCTTGGCGTCGCGGTAGAAACGGCCGACGGGGTATTCGTTCATGAACCCGTAGCCGCCGAAGATCTGGGTGGCGTCCCGGGCGTTGTCCATGGCCGCGTCGCCGGCGACGAGCTTGGCGATGGCCGCCTCCTTCTTGAACGGCTCCCCGGCCAGCATCTTCTCCGCCGCGTGGTAGTAGGCCAGGCGGGCGGTGTGGGTGCGGACCTCCATGTCGGCGACCTTGAACTGGATGGCCTGGTAGTGGCCGATCGGGTGGCCGAACGCATGGCGCTCGCGCACGTAGCGCAGGCACTCGTCCACGCATCCCTGGGCCAGGCCGACCGAGAGGGCGGCGATCGCGACGCGGCCCTCGTCGAGGGTCTGCAGGAACTGCGCGTAGCCGCGGCCCCGCTCGCCGAGCAGGTTCTCCGCCGGGACCCGGCAGTCGGTGAAGGCCAGTTCGCGGGTGTCGGAGCAGTTCCAGCCGACTTTGGAGTATTTCTTCGAGACGGTGAAGCCCGGCGTCCCGGACGGCACCAGGATCGTGGAGATCTCCGGCCTGCCGTCGGCGCGCTCGCCGGTGATGGCGGCCACTCCGACGAAACCGGTGATGTCGGTGCCGGAGTTGGTGATGAACGCCTTGGAACCGTTGATCACCCACTCGTCGCCGTCCAGCACGGCCGTGGTCCGCATGCCGCCGGGCACGTCGGAGCCGCCGCCCGGCTCGGTCAGGCCGAACGCGCCCAGCGTCTCGCCCGACGTCAGCCGGGGCAGCCACTGGGCCCGCTGCTCCGCCGTACCGAACCGGTAGATCGGCATCGCACCCAGCGACACCGCGGCCTCCACCGTGATGGAGACGCTGGAGTCGACCCTGGCCAGCTCCTCCAGGGCCAGGCAGAGCGCGAAGTAGTCTCCGCCCATGCCGCCGTACTCCTCGGGGATCGGCAGCCCGAACAGGCCCATCGCGCCCATCTGCCGCACGATGTCGTAGGGGAACTCCGCACGCTCGTAGAGGTCCCCGATCACCGGGGCCACCACGTCGTGGGCGAACGCCTCGACGGTCTTGCGGAGGTCCTCGTAGTCCTCGTTGAGCTTGGGCATCGTCACTCCTTGACGTTTCGGTCGGTCGTCGGGCGGGCCGGGCCGGTGCCCATGGCCTGGACGACCCGTGAAGGGCTGGGCCGGCCGAGCTCGGCGGCCAGCCAGGTGCTGGTCTCCACCAGCGATTCGAGGTTCAGTCCGGTCTCGACGCCGAGGCCGTGCAGCATCCACACCAGGTCCTCGGTGGCGAGGTTGCCGGTGGCGCTCTCGGCGTACGGGCAGCCGCCGATGCCTCCGGTGGAGGCGTCCACCACGGTCACGCCCTCGCGGAGGGCGGCGAGGGTGTTGGCCAGCGCCTGGCCGTAGGTGTCGTGGAAGTGCACCGCCAGGCGGGAGGGTCCGCCGAAGGCTCCGATCAGCGCGGCCACGTGCCCCGGGGTGCCGACGCCGACGGTGTCGCCCAGCGACAGCTCGGCGCAGCCGAGGTCGAGCAGCCTGCGGCCGACGGCGACCACCTGGCCGATCGGCGTGGGCCCCTCCCACGGGTCGCCGAAGCACATCGAGACGTACGCCCTGACCTTCAGGCCGTGCTCCAGCGCCCGCGCGACCACGGGCTCGAACATCTCGAACTGCGACTCCAGCGTCCGGTTGAGGTTCTTGCGGGCGAACGTCTCGGTGGCGCTGGCGAAGACCGCGATCTCCTGGACGCCGTGCTCCAGCGCCCGGTCGAGGCCGCGCTCGTTCGGCACCAGCACCGGGTAGCGCACCCCGGGCACCCGCTCCATGCCCGCCAGCAGCTCCGAGGCGTCGGCGAGCTGGGGCACCCACTTGGGGTGCACGAAGCTGGTCGTCTCGATGACACGGTGCCCGGCGGCGGCCAGCCGGGCGACGAACTCGGCCTTGACCTCGACGGGGACGACCATCGGCTCGTTCTGCAGCCCGTCCCTGGGCCCGACCTCGTAGACCGTGACCCGCTCCGGCAGCCCCGCCGCCCGGACCATGTACGGCTCCCGCATCATGACTCCTCCGGCTCCGCCGGGAACCCGTACGGCTCCCGTGTCACGCCCGTCCGCCCCGCCGTCGCGGCCCCGTACGGCTCCCGCATCACGCCTCCCCGTCCCGCCGGACGACCGCCAGCACCGCGTCCATGTCGACCGCCTGCCCGGCACGGGCCGGCAGTTCGGCGATCACTCCGTCGACCGGCGCGGTCACGGTGTGCTCCATCTTCATGGCCTCGACGATGAGCAGCGGCTGCCCCTCGGCGACCCGCTCCCCGGCCGTCACCTTGACCACGAGGACCGTGCCGGGCATCGGGCTGCGGACCACCCCGTCCCCGGTGCCGGACGCGCCCGCCCGGTCGCCGGGGTCGCCGAGGTGGTGCCGGGTGAGCGCCCAGGCGTTCCCGTCGCGGCCCAGCCAGACGGTGTCGCCGTCCCGGGCGACGGCGTAGCGCCGCCGGGTCCCGCCGAGGGTGACCAGCAGCTCGTCGCCGTCTCCCGACAGGCTCGCCCGTACGGCCTCCCGGTCCGCGGGCAGGCGGACCTCGGCTCCGGCCGCGGACCCGGGCAGCCCCCGCACCAGCACCTCGGCCACGCCGTCACGGCTCTCCAGCCGCCAGGTGGTCCACGCCGCCTCGCCCAGCCGCCAGCCGTCGGGCACCTCCCACGGGTCGGCCGGCGCCGCGGGCACGCGCTCGCGGTGCAGGACCAGGGCCGCCGCGGCCAGGACGTCGGCGGGGACGGCCTCGTGGGGGACCAGCGCGTCGAGGTGCCGCTCGACCAGACCGGTGTCGAGCTCTCCGGCGGCCACCCGCGGATGGGTGACCAGCGCGCGCAGGAAGGCGATGTTGGTCGGCACGCCCAGCACGGTCGTCGCGGCGAGCGCCCCGTCCAGCCGGCGCAGCGCGCTCGCCCGGTCCGGCCCCCAGGCGATGACCTTCGACAGCATCGGGTCGTAGTCACTGCCGATCACGCCGCCGGCCATCAGGCTGGAGTCCACCCGGACGTCGCCGGGCTCGCGCAGCGCCAGGATCCGGCCGCCGGTCGGCAGGAAGCCGCGGGAGGGGTCTTCGGCGTAGACGCGGGCCTCGACGGCGTGGCCGCGCAGCCGTACCTCGTCCTGGGTGAACGGGAGCGGTTCCCCGGCGGCGACCCTGATCTGGAGCTCGACCAGATCCAGGCCGGTGACCAGTTCGGTGACCGGGTGCTCGACCTGGAGGCGGGTGTTCATCTCCATGAAGTAGTAGTCACCGCTCGCGCCCTCGACGATGAACTCCACCGTCCCGGCGCCGACGTAGCCGACGGATCTGGCGGCCTCGACCGCCGCCGCGCCCATGGCCGCCCGGGCCGCGGCGTCGAGCAGCGGGGAGGGCGCCTCTTCGATGATCTTCTGGTGGCGGCGCTGGAGGCTGCACTCGCGCTCGCCCAGATGGACGACGTTGCCGTGCGCGTCGGCCAGCACCTGGATCTCGATGTGGCGGGGGTTGTCCACATACCGCTCGATCAGCAGGGTCGCGTCGCCGAACGCGGCGGCCGCCGTACGGCGGGCGGAGTCCAGCGCCTCCGGCAGCTCCGCGGCCGCGCGCACCAGCACCATGCCCTTGCCGCCGCCGCCCGCCGAGGGCTTGATCAGCGCGGGGAAGCCGATCCGTCCGGCGGCGTCGATCAGGTCGTCGCCGGGTTCGGCGCCGCCGGGGACGACCGGGACCCCGGCCGCCGAGACGGTGGCCTTGGCACGGATCTTGTCGCCCATGGCCTCGATGGCCGACGGCGGCGGGCCGATGAACACCAGCCCGGCCTCGGCGCACCGCCGGGCGAAGGCCGTGTTCTCGGCCAGGAAGCCGTATCCGGGGTGCACGGCCTGGGCCCCGGAGGCCGCGGCGGCCTCCAGGATCCGGTCCGCGTCGAGGTAGCCGCCGCCGAGCCGGAGCGCGACGTCGGCCTCACGGACGTGCCGCGCGCCGGCGTCGGCGTCGCTGTGGACGGCGACGGAGCGGATGCCCATCTCCCGGAGCGTGCGGATGATCCGCAGGGCGATCTCGCCCCGGTTGGCGATGAGGACGGTGTCGAACATCATGAGCGGCCCCCGCGAGGCGGTTGGGGAGCGGGTGAGTGGGTCATGGGGCGGTCACATCCGGAAGACGCCGTAGCCGACGGGGTCGAGAGGGGCGTTGGCCGAGGCCGACAGGGCCAGGCCGAGGACGGTGCGGGTGTCGAGGGGGTCGATGACGCCGTCGTCCCAGAGGCGGGCGGTGGAGTAGTAGGGGTTGCCCTGGTCCTCGTACTGCCTGCGGATGGCGTCGGGGTCGGCGTTGCCGACCGTGGAGAGCACGTTCGCGGCCTGCTCGCCGCCCATCACGGAGATGCGCGCGTTGGGCCACATCCACAGGAACCGGGGGGAGTAGGCGCGCCCGGCCATCGCGTAGTTGCCCGCGCCGAACGAGCCGCCGACGACCACGGTGAACTTGGGCACCCGGGCGCAGGCGACGGCGGTGACCATCTTGGCGCCGTGCTTGGCGATGCCCCCGGCCTCGTAGGCCTTGCC
Source organism: Streptosporangium brasiliense (assembly GCF_030811595.1). Taxonomy (NCBI): domain Bacteria; kingdom Bacillati; phylum Actinomycetota; class Actinomycetes; order Streptosporangiales; family Streptosporangiaceae; genus Streptosporangium; species Streptosporangium brasiliense. The sequence continues at coordinate 4,905,935 of NZ_JAUSRB010000002.1, read as the reverse complement.
GACCATGAACCCGCTGATGTTCTGCAGGAACACCAGGGGGACGGCGCGGCGGTCGCACAGCTCGATGAAGTGCGCGCCCTTGAGCGCGGACTCGCCGAACAGGATGCCGTTGTTGGCCACGATCCCGACCGGGTGGCCGTGGATGTGGGCGAAGCCGGTGACGAGCGTGGCACCGTACTCGGCCTTGAACTCCAGGAACCGGCTGCCGTCCACGACGCGGGCGATGATCTCACGCACGTCGTACGGCGTGCGGGTGTCGGCGGGGACGATCCCGTAGAGGTCGCGGGGATCGTGGGCCGGCTCCTCGGTGGGGACGCGCTGCCAGGGCGCCGGGGAGCGCGGGGCGAGGGTGGCCACGATGTCGCGGACGATCCGCAGCGCGTGGGGGTCGTCCTCGGCGAGGTGGTCGGTGACGCCGCTGACCCGGGCGTGCAGGTCGCCGCCGCCCAGCTCCTCGGCGGTGACCTCCTCTCCGGTCGCCGCCTTCACCAGCGGCGGGCCGCCCAGGAAGATCGTGCCCTGGTTGCGGACGATCACCGCCTCGTCGCTCATCGCCGGGACGTAGGCGCCGCCCGCGGTGCAGGAGCCGAGCACCGCGGCGATCTGCGGGATGCCGCGCGCCGACATGGTGGCCTGGTTGTAGAAGATGCGGCCGAAGTGCTCGCGGTCGGGGAAGACCTCGTCCTGCTTGGGCAGGAACGCACCGCCGGAGTCGACGAGGTAGACGCATGGCAGGTTGTTGTGGAGGGCGACCTCCTGGGCCCGTAGGTGCTTCTTGACCGTGATCGGGTAGTAGGTGCCGCCCTTGACCGTGGCGTCGTTGGCGACGACCACGCACTCGCGGCCGGAGACGCGGCCTACGCCGGTGATGATCCCGGCCGCGGGGGCCTCGTCGCCGTACAGTCCGTTGGCGGCGAGCTGGGAGAGCTCCAGGAAACGCGAGCCCGGGTCGAGCAGGGTGTCCACCCGGTCGCGGGGCAGCAGCTTGCCCCGCGAGACGTGCCTGGCCCGTGACTTCTCCGGACCTCCCAGCCCCGCGGCCGCGAGCCGTTCTCGCAGGTCGGCGGCCAGGCGCTCGTTGACTTCCGCGTTGCCCTTGAACTCCTCGCCGCCCGGGTCGCAGGTGCTTCGCAGCACCGGCCAGCCACTCATGCGAGCCTCCTGTCCGGCTCCGTCGCCGTGAGTTAGCGGTCACTAACTTCACTATCGATGTTAGTCATCATTAACGTCACCGTCTACCATGCGAGATGTGACGACTGCCCAGACCTCCTCCCGCAACCGAGGGTCCCGGCGCGCGGAGATCCTGGAGGCCGCCGCCGAGCTGTTCGCGGCCCGCGGCTTCCACGGCACCTCCATCGAGGACATCGGCGGCGCGGTCGGCACCTCGGGCCCCGCCCTCTACCGGCACTTCAGCGGCAAGGAGGCCCTGCTGGCGGAGATGCTGCTGGACATCAGCGAGCGTCTGCACACCTCGGCGGCGGGCCGCGTGACCGGGGCCCCCGACGCCGAGCACGCCCTCGACTCGCTGCTGACCGGCCAGATCGAGTTCGCGCTCAGCCATCCCGCGCTGATCACCGTGCACGACCGCGAACTGGGCAACGTCCCCGAGCCCGCCCGCCGCCAGATCCGCCGCCTGCAGCGCCTCTACGTGGAGGAGTGGGTCACCGTGCTGAGCGAGCTCTACCCGGCCTGCCCCCCGCCGCGCCTGCGCGCCGCGACCCACGCCGTCTTCGGCCTGCTCAACTCCACCCCGCACAGCGCGGGCGAGCTCACGTCCGAGGCGATGGCCCAGCTGCTGCGGGGCATGGCCCGCACCGCGCTCGCCGCGGTGCAAAGTTAGCGCCTATTAACATCAAGGGATCTCCAACGGGCGGGTCCCCCGGGTGACGCCCGTGGCCGCCGGGCGGGCGGCCACGGGCGTCACCGTCTCAGCCGCTCTCGTGGCGGCGCTGGCACTCCATGCAGAAACGGGCCAGGGGCCGGGCCTTCAGCCGTTCGAAGGGGATGCCCAGGCCGCAGCCGTCGCACCGGCCGTAGGTCAGCTCGGCGATGTCCTGCAGGGCGTGGCGCACGACGGCGGTGCTCCGCTCGGCGGAGACGATGTCGGCCAGGAGCTCCGGCTTCGCCGAGACCTCCAGCGCGTCGTCGTTCACCGCGGCCTCCAGCTCGGCGAGCTGCTTGGTCCAGCGGAACAGCTGCTCTTCGAGCTCCTCACGGAGGATGCCGAGCTGGACGGCGCTGAGGTGGATGTCGACAGACATGATGTTCGGGTCCTTTCGGAAGACGCGTGAAGCGAAGAAGACACGTGAAGCGGTGAAGGTGAAGAGGCGCGCGCGAGTGTCGGAGCGCGCCGAGGACGACGTCCGGTCCGGCCACGGGCGTGCCGGCCGGCCCCGGTCACCGGACGTGACAGCCCGGCCGACTCACCGGATGTGACAGCCCGGCCGACTCACCGGATGTGACAGCCCGGTCCGGCCGCGGGCACGGCCCGGCTCCGGGATCGCGCCCCGCGCCGCCGCCCCGGAGGACGGCGTGGCATACGCGGACGGCACGGCAGGCGCAGGCAGCACGGACGGCGCAGGCAGCACGGACAGCCCGGCGCGCGGACGGCACCGCGCCGGGTACGGCAGGCCCGTCACGGCCACCGCGGCGCGACGGACGCCCCGCGCGCCGGCAGAGGCCGGCCGCCCGGAGTCCGGCCGTCCGGCCGTCCGGCCGGCATGCCGATCCCGGTGGCCCGCCCGGCATGTCCGCGGCGAGGACGGGTCCGGCCCGCCCGCCGCCGCGGACCCCGGCATGTGGCCGCCCCGGCGGGGCGGTCCCGGCGGGGCGGTCCCGGACGGCGAGCCGCCCGCACCACATGGTCCGGGACCCCTGCCGGGCCCGCGGCCCGGTGGAGGCCGGAGAAGCCCGGTGAGACCGGAGAAGAGGAGGGTCTAGGAGAGTGGAGGACTGCGCAGGGTGACGATCCGCTGGACCGTACGCCGGGGATTGGCCGCCGGGCCCGCGTTCAGCCAGGCGAGCAGCAGCAGGACGGGGGACGCCACGGCGGCGACCACGGCCAGGAGGTGACGGAGCTGCCCCGGCGTCGGCAGGTGCTCCGTCCCGCTCGGCGTGAGCCTCGGCGCGGTCGACTGGTGCGCGCCGGCGGGCGGCGGGACCCAGAGACCGGTGTCGGCCCCGGTGGGACGCCATCCGCCGGACCACGGGGAAGGGGCGACGGCGGACAGGACGACGGCAAGAACGAGGCCCACCACGGCCGCTGCGGCAGTGGGCCTGGGTGTGACCCACCGCGGTTCCCTCATCGTCTCGACCATAGCCCACTCCCCGTGAAAGGGCACTTCACGCGGAGGGTCACATGGGCAGGGGCGCGGAGGCGGCCGCCGGGGGGCCCGTCACCATCGGCCGGGGGGCCGGGACGCGTTCCATGGGGAGCGGGATCACCGACACGCAGTCGTACTGGGGACACGGCGCGGTGACGCACTTCTTGGGGGAGGGCACGCAGATCCGGCCGGCGCCGCAGCGGGCGGTCGCGCACGAGGATGTGGGCGGGCAGGCGACGGCCGCCCGGACGGCCGGCGCGGCGACCGTCAGTCCGGCCGCGACGGCCGCGGCCAGGGTCAGTTCTCGAAGCATCTCTCCCCCGTTGGCATGATCGGCTCCGGCTCTCAGACGATGCTCGCACCGGCCGTGTCTGCTACCGGCAAAGCGACGCCCCGCAATCGGAGCGCTTGTCCCCCGTCTCCTGTGTCCCCCCGGAGCGCCTGTCCCCGGAGCGTTGTCCTTTCGGAGCGCCTACCCCCGGGCGTTGTCCCTTCGAGCGTCTCTTCCCTGAGGCGTTGTCCCTTCAGAGCGTCTGCCCCCGGAGCGCTTGTCCCCTGCCCCCCGGAGAGCGCGGATCCCTCTGAAGTGCCTGTCCCCCGGAGCGCTTGTCTCCTGGAGCGTGCGGACCCCTTCTGGAGCATGCGAGCGGCCCGGGTGCTCGAGCACCCGGGCCGCCGTCTGTCAGGTCCGCTCACGGGGAGTGGACCCCGATCTCACCTCAGCGCCTGACGACCTTGACGTAGTCGCTCTGGCTGGAGTCACCGTAGAAGTCGCCGTCACCCTTGAAGACGAACTTCCAGTAACCGGACTTGTAGGCCTTGGTCTTGGTGTAGAGGTTGCCGCTGCCGTTGGACCGCGTGGTCTTGACGTAGCTCCACGTGTGCGAGCCCTTGGCCTTGAAGTACAGGGCGACCTTGGCGCGGTAGCCCTCCCAGCCCGAGGTGTCGTCGACCTGGAGCTTGCCGGTGAACTTCAGGTAGCGGCCGTAGCGGATGGGCTCCGGCGAGGCGTTGAACTTGATGACGCGGCTGGCCTCGCGCTCCGGCTCCGGCTGGTTCCTGCGGACCGTCACGTGGTCGGCGTAGCTGCTGCTGCCCTTGACTCCGCCGTTGCCGGCGAACTCGGCACGCCAGTGACCGGAACGCTTGGCGGTCACGTCGGCGCCGAAGCGGCCGTAGCGGTCGGTCCAGTCACTGGCCACGTGGTCCCAGCGGGTGGAACCGTTGGCGCGGAACAGGATGGCGACCTTCTTGCCGGAGTAGCCGTCCCAGCCGTGCCGGGTGTCGAGCTGCAGGCGTCCGCGGACGCTCAGCCGGTCACCCTCGTCCACCGGGTCGGGCCGGGCGCCGAAGTCGACGATCCGGCTGTCGACGGCCCTGGGGGCGTTCCTGACGTCGACGCGGTCGGTATCGCTGACCGATGAGGTGGCGCCGCCGTTACCGGCGAACTCCGCGCGCCACCAGCCGGTGGCCTCGGCCTTGACCCTGGCCTTGAACCAGCCGCTGCGGCCGGTCTCGACCTTGGCGACGTGCCGGAAGGCGTCGGTGCCCTGCTCCCGGAAGGTGATCGTCACGGGCTGGTCGCCGTAGCCGCTCCAGCCGCCGCTGTCACGCAGCAGCTTGCCGGTGACCTCGATGGCGTCGCCCTTGGCGACGTCGTCGGGAGAGGCGTCGAAGTTGACGATCTTGGTGTCGAGTGCCTTCCTGACGTCGACGGTGAACTTGCCGCGCGTCGAGTCCTCCTTGCCGTCGCCGCTGTGGGCGATCGCGAGGAAGCTCCACTGCCCGGCGGTGCTCTTGGCGTCGAACGTCCTGGAGGCGGTCCACTTGGTCTCGGTGCCGTGCGGGCTGGGCTTGACGTCGAGCGAGGTCCACGCGCCGACGCCCGGCGCCTTGATCTGGAACTCGGCCTTGCCCGCGGCGGTCGTGGTGAAGCTGAACTTCGCCGTGACCGGCGATCCGGTCACCACGACCGGGCTCGGATCGATCTCCACATTGGAGACGACGGGGTCCGCTGAGGTCCCCGCCACAGCCGTCGCGGAAGGAGCGAGAGCGACTGCTCCGGCTCCCATGGCCACCGCGACGATGATGGCTCGGGTGCGTTGCAACATTCGGGTTGTCCATCCTCCCCGTTGGCTGAACGCGGCATGAGGGTGCCACGTTGCTTCTCTCAAGTAGACGTACAAGAAAGGCAATTGGTTGATAGATCTGACAAGTTGTTATTAATAACTGTCGAATAGGACCGGTCCACAGCCCTCCGAGGGCCCAAAGACGCCAAGCTCCGGGACGGCGACCATCGATGGGGACATAATCAAGCTGTGGCGCGTGACACTGTTGAGACCCACTTCACCGAGGCGCTGGCCGCCCTGACCCCGGGGCCTCCGCGTGATCCCGGCATGCCCGTGCGGGAGGGGACCACCCTGACCGGGGCCCGCTGCCGCGAGCTGTTCGAGTTCCAGCTGGGCAGCAGGCTCCTCGACGTCACCGCGCGCTGGCTGCGCGAGCACGGCGAGGGTTTCTACACCATCGGCTCGGCCGGGCACGAGGGCAACGTCGCCGTCGCCGCAGCGGTGCGCGCCACCGACCCCGCGCTGCTGCACTACCGCTCCGGGGCCTTCTACCTGGCCCGGTCCGCGATGGCCGGGCGCCTGCCGGAGGAGGGGCTGCGCGATGTGCTGCTCGGCCTGACCGCCTCGGCGGAGGAGCCGATCGCGGGCGGCCGCCACAAGGTGTTCGGCCACCCCGACCTGGCGGTGATCCCGCAGACCTCCACGATCGCCAGCCACCTGCCGCGCGCGGTGGGCGTGGCCTTCGCCGTCGAGCGCGCCCGCCAGCTCGGCCTCACGGGCGCGTGGCCCGGCGACGCGATAGCGGTGTGCGGCTTCGGCGACGCCTCCGCCAACCACGCCAGCGCCCTGTCCGGCCTCAACACCGCCGCCTACGCCTCCTACCAGGGGCTGGCCATGCCGCTGCTGTTCGTCTGCGAGGACAACGGCCTGGGCATCAGCGTGCGGACCCCGAACGGCTGGGTGGAGGCCGCCCGCCACCGACTGCTGGAATACTTCGCGGCCGACGGCTGCGACCTGGCCGACGTCCACGACGTGGCGGCGGCCGCCGCCGAGCACGTCCGCAGGCACCGCTCCCCCGCCCTGCTGCACATCAGCACCGTCCGGCTGATGGGTCACGCCGGCTCCGACGTGGAGCTGTCCTACCGGACCAAGCGGGAGATCAACGCCGACCTGGAGCGCGACCCGCTCGTCACCACCGCCCGGCTCATCGTGGAGGCGGGCCTGGCCACCCCCGACGAGCTGCTGCTGCGTTACGAGACGACGCGGGAGCACCTGCTCAAGATGGCCATGGAGAGCTCCCGGCGGCCCCGGCTGACCTCGGCCGCCGACATCACCGCGCCGCTGGCCCCCCGCACCCCCAAGGCCGTCGCCCCGGCCAGCGCGGTGTCGGCGACCGCCAGGGAGCGGGCCTTCGGCGGCAGGTTGCCCGAGCAGGAGGGCCCGCTGACCCTCTCCCAGGCGATCAACCGGACGCTGGCCGACACCCTGGCCGCCCACCCCGACGTGCTGGTCTTCGGCGAGGACGTGGCCCGCAAGGGCGGCGTCTACGGCGTCACCCGCGGCCTGCAGAAGCGCTTCGGCGCGGGCCGGGTGTTCGACACCCTCCTCGACGAGCAGGCCGTGCTCGGCCTGGCCCTCGGATCGGGCGTCTCCGGGCTGCTGCCGGTGCCCGAGATCCAATATCTCGCCTACCTGCACAACGCGCTGGACCAGATCCGGGGCGAGGCCGCGACGCTGCCCTTCTTCTCCCGTGGGGCCTTCCGCAACCCGATGGTGGTCCGCGTCGCCTCCTACGCCTACCAGAAGGGCTTCGGCGGCCACTTCCACAACGACAACTCCGTCGCCGCGCTGCGCGACATCCCCGGCCTGGTCGTGGCCTCCCCCGCGCGGCCCGACGACGCGGCCTCCATGCTGCGCACCTGCCTGGCCGCCGCCCGCACCGACGGCAGCGTCTGCGTCTTCCTGGAGCCGATCGCCCTCTACAACACCCGTGACCTGTTCGACGACGGCGACGGCGGCTGGCTGTCGCCATACGTGCCGCCGGCCCGCTGGGCCGAGACGCACATCCCGATCGGCCGCGCCCGCAGTTACGGCGACGGCCGCGACCTGACCATCGTGACCTTCGGCAATGGCCTGCGGATGAGCCTGCGCGCCGCGGTCAGGCTCACCGCGGAAGACTACAGCTGCCGGGTGCTGGACCTGCGCTGGCTGTCGCCGCTCCCGATCGACGACCTGCTGCGCGCGGCGGAGCTGACCGGCAAGGTGCTGATCGCCGACGAGACCCGCCGCACCGGCGGTGTCTCGGAGAGCATCGTCGCCGAGCTGCTCGACGCCGGCTTCACCGGCAAGATCGCCCGGGTGACCTCGGCCGACAGCTTCATCCCCCTGGGCGACGCCGCCCAGCACGTGCTGCTGTCGGAGAGCGACATCGAGGACGCCGCCCGCAAGCTGCTGGGCTGAGCCCGCCGCGGGAGGCCGGCGCCGGACCGCACGGCGACACGGACCTTCTCATATTCAGCATGGCCGGATATCGCGAATATCGCCGGATAATTCCCCCGCCCATCCGGCGTCACCATAGCAAAATGTCCAAACAATCCCTTTTATCGCATTCGAATACCTATCGAGATGGAGACTATTTCCAGCCCTTATAGCTCGCGACGGGAACTCACTGGCGGAATCCACCGCACTGCTTTACCGTCTCATAGCGCAGCATGCGTCACGGAAATCATTCTTTTCACGCATGGAGGGTCGATCGATGGTCTCCGTCAATCAGGGCGCCTGGGTTCCCGGAACCGACACCTACCGGTACGGCTACAACTCGGTCCCCAACATCCCGATCACCGGCGCGCCGGCCGACGCCAACTTCCGGCGCTGGTCGATGTCGCACGACGGCAGCGCCTACCGCCTCTATGTCTTCAAGGGCAGTAGCCGCGACACCCTCTACCAGTTCGCCTGGAACGGGACGTCATACGCCTACGGCCACAACTCGATCCCGGTGCTCACCCTGACGAACGCGCCCGCCGACGCCGACAGCAGCAGTATCTCGCTGCTGCACAGCGGTGAGGCCTACCACGCCTACCTGCGCCGACTCGGCGACCCCACCACCCTCTACCAGTTCGTCTGGGTGCCGGGAACGTCGACCTACCAGTGGTCGTACGGCAACTACATCCCCACCCTCAAGGTCACCGGTTTCCCGGCCGACACCGACTGGTCGCGCTGGACGATGCTGCACGACGGCACCGCCTACCGCCTCTACACCTTCCAGTACGGGCACAACGACATGATCTCCCAGGGTTCGTGGAACGCCGCCGCGAACGAATACCAGTACGGCCACAACTCCGTCCCCCACCTGAAACTGGAGGGCTATCCGGCCAACAGCGATGTCGGCCGGGTGGCGATGCTGCACGACGGCACCGCCTACCGCTTCTATTTCCAGACGCTTTAAACGCCGCCGCCCCGCCGGTCCGTCCGGCGGGGCGTTCCCGGCGCACGAGAAGAGAAATGCCCCGGACGCCTGACGGCCGGGGCATTTCAGCGCCGGAAAGAGCCGGACCGCCATCTCCTGTATCACTTACAGCTTGTTTCGAGAGGGGTGCGATATTTCACCCTCCGCGCGGATCAGCGGTCCGGCGGGAGGCGATAAACGGACACGTGAGAACGCGACTCCGCGGTGAAGTCGGCCCCGGACCAGTCGGCGTGCCTGGTCTCCAACTCGAACCCGGCCAGCTGAGCCATGAGGTCGAGCTCGGCCGGCCAGATGTAGCGGTGCGGGCTGCGGAACAGCTGAGCCCGCCCGCTCTCGTCGAACCTGAAGTGGTGCGACACGACGTGCTGGCGCAGCACGTCGTAGGTGTCCAAGCCGATGTAGCCGGGCTCGCAGTGCCAGACCGTGGCCTGCTGACCCGGTGGGAGCTTGCGCAGTTCGGGCACCCAGAGCTCGATCACGAACCGGCCGCCGGGGGTGAGGTGGCGGGCGGCGTTGCGGAAGCAGGCGACCTGCTCGGCCTGGGTGGGCAGGTTGGAGATCGTGTTGTAGACGAGATAGACGAGTGCGTATTTCCCCGGAGCGGTGGCGGTCGCCATGTCGCCGACGATCACCGGGATCGTCGCTCCGTCCGCCTTCACCCGCAGTTGGTCGATCATCGGGGGCGACAGCTCGATGCCGGTGACGGACACTCCTCGCCCGGCGAGCGGCACAGCCACGCGGCCGGTCCCGATGGCGAACTCGAGCGCCCGTCCGTCGCCCGCGAGTCCGGCGAGGCGGTCCACGGCCGGTTCCAGGACTTCGGGCGCGAACATGCCGGTGCCCGGCGTGTCATAGCGCTGGGCGGCATCGACGTCCCAGATCTCTTCCTGTCGCATGTCGGCAACGATGGCCGTGGCCACAGGCGTTGTCCAATGTTTTTGCGGCCCCGCGGTCGCGGACGCGTTCACGACGCCGGCCGTGCGCGGCCCTGCCGCCGGCCGGGGAGCACGGCCGCACCGGCTCGGGACATCGGCCTCTAGGATGCAACGCCGGCGCGTTCGAGCCGGACGGGGCCGACATCCTGGCCGAAGATGTCATTCCGCGCCTGCTCGGCAAGTGGCGTGACGACGGCCGGCGGCGCCTCGAAGACGCGCTGGCCCTGGAACCGGTCCCGGACTGTCTCGTCCACGGCGATCTCGGCGGGGACAACATCCACTGGAGTGCCGACGGCAAGCTGATCGGCGTCCTGGACTGGGACCGGGCCCAGCTGTTCGACCCGGCGGTCGACGCCGCCACCATCGGCTGGGTGCACGGCTGGGACAACCTCCGTGAAGCCGTCGACAGCGCCACTTACCGGCGTGCCCAGGTCTGGGACCGGACGTTCGGTGTCACTCATCTCGTCGCGGCGCTCGACGGCAGACCCTTGGCGCACGTCGACAGCTATGTACGGCACATCGTCGCGTGGCTGGAACAGAGCGCCGACCAGCGACTGCCCTGACCCGTCGGCCGCACGGGACGCGGCGGGGCCTGAACTCCGGGAAACGCCGTCGCGGCCCACGGCGGACCGGGAGCCGCGGAACCCACCCCCACTCCCGGCGGAATCGTGTTGAATTGGCCACGCAGTGTCACGGACCCCCGGACCGGTTCGCGCACCGACGATCCTCCGTCGATTCCCAAGCAGGAGACACCATGCCCGACGTGGCGATGAAGAGCACCGGTCAGCGCGTGACAGACCTCGAGTCCTGGGCGTTCAGGGCAGGTTGGGACCTGGCCGGCATCAAGGAGACGCTGGACGATCTCCCCGCGACCGTCCGGGAGGAGGTCATGGCGTACGCCTCTCCGATGTTCGAAGAGGTCATGAACAGGATGGCCACCAAAGAGGACCTCTCGGCGCTCGCCGCCGAAGTGAGCGGTCTGGGGACCAGGATCGACACTCTGGATGCCAAGGTCGACACCCTGACCGACCGGATGACCTCCATGGAGGGCCGGGTGGACTCCATGGACGGGAAGCTCGACCTCATCCTGGCCAAGCTCGGCTGATCTTCCGTGCAGGAGCGCCGAGCCCTGCCCCGGCGCTCCTGCACGTCCCCGCGCGGGAGTGGTCACCTGCCCGGGACCTCCCGGCCCGCCGAGAGCTCCCGGCGCTCCGGCGCACGGCGTGCGGGCTTCACAGCCAGTCGCGGCGTTTGAAGACCAGATACAGGGTCGTGCAGACGCCGGCCATCAGCAGCACGGCGAACGGGTAGCCCAGGGCCCAGTGGATCTCGGGCATCACCTCGAAGTTCATGCCGTAGATGGTGCCGACGAGGGTGGGGGCGAACAGGATGGCGGCCCAGGCGGAGATCTTCTTGACCTCCTCGTTCTGGGCGTTGCTGGCCTCGGTGAGGTTGGTCATGTGCTCGTTCTGGGCCTGGGCGACCATGGTCGAGTTGACCACGAGGATGTCGTGGAGCATCTGGCGGAAGCCGCTGACCCGCTCCGCCACGGTGATCGCGTGATCGGCGACGTCGCGCAGATATCTCTGCAGCTCCTGGTCCACCCCGTATTTGTCCGCCCCCGCGACGAACCCCTCGATCATGCCGAGCAGCGGCCGGGTGGCCCGCTGGAACTCGATCACCTCGCGCGAGAGCTCGTAGATGCGGCGGGAGACGCCGGGCTCGTTGCCGAAGACCTGGACCTCGATCTCGTCGATGTCGTTCTGCAGGCCGGCGACCACGGGCGCGTAGCCGTCCACGACCGCGTCCATGACGGCGTAGAGCACCGCCTGCGGGCCCTGGCGGAGCAGTTCGGGATCGCTCTCCATCCGGCGGCGGACCTGCGACAGGTCGGGGGCCTCGCTGTGCCGTACGGTGATCACGAAGTTCTGGCCGATGAACAGGTGCAGCTCGCCGAAGTCGACCTCCTCGGCCTCGTCGACGTATCTGGCCGGACGGAGCACCACGAACAGCGTGTCGCCGTAGCGGTCGGCCTTGGGCCGCTGGTGGGCGACGATGGCGTCCTCGACGGCCAGCTCGTGCAGGTCGAACTCCTCGGCCACGTTGAAGATCACCGCGTCCGCCGGCCGGTAGAAGCCGATCCAGGCCATGCTGTCGGGGGTGTTCTTCAGGCACTCGAAGGCCTCGGGCAGTGATCCGGGCGTGGCGGTCCGCCGGCCGTTCACATAGACGGCGTTGTCGATGACGCGCGAGTGGGGCGCGGGCGGCTCGTCACCGGCCGGACGCGGATCCATCGACCGCTCGGGAGAGTCCCGCACGGCTCCGGGACGCCCACGCGTCAGACTCCGCAGTCCCCGAACCCGCCGATCAGTCACATCCGTCTCCTCATCCGGCCGCCATGAACTCCTCCAGCGACCGCAACGCCCTACCCCGGATCGTCGCCCGGAACATCGGGGTCCAGCCGAGGAAGAGACCGACCGGCCTGCCCAGGGCCATTTTGGACCAGTGCTTGAAGTCGAAGGCGTCATGGTGCCGGACGATCAGACCGTCCTCGAACCGGAACAGGGCGTCGATCTCGTTGACGACCTCCCTGCCCGTCGTGCCGAAGGTGTAACGGGCCGTCCAGTGCGCCGCGCCGTCGTGGTCGCGCGCGCTGACGTCGCCGACGGTCACGCCGACGTCGCGGTTGCGCCCGAGCAGCATCCGCCACATGCCCATGACCCTGTCGCGTCCTTCCAGGTCCTGGAAGACGGGGTCGCCGAAGGTGGCGTCGGGGTGGTAGCAGCGCTCCATCGCGTCGGTGTCGCGACGTCCGAAGGCACCGTAGAAGGTCCTGATGAGCGCTGCGTTCTGGTCGTTCACTCGGGTCTCCCGATCATCGATTTCCCGTTGACCGAGTGTAATCGGGGGTGAGACCGAGCAGGTGGGCGGCGTTGTCCCAGCACACCGCCCGCAGCCAGTCGTCGCCGAGGTCCAGGCGCTCCAGCGCGTGGAGCTGGTGGGCGTAGGGGTGGGGGATGGTCGGGAAGTCGCTGCCGAGCAGGACCTTGCCGGCCAGGCCCAGCTCGCGCAGGCGCGGCCTGAGGCGGTCGGGGAAGGGCGTGCCGCGCTCGGCGAAGTCGGTGAAGGTCATCGTGGTGTCGAGCCGCACATCCGGGTACGCCTCGGCCAGTTGGAAGAACTCGTCGTATTCCGGCATGCCGAGGTGGGCGATGACCACCGCCAGGCGGGGGTGGCGGGCCAGCACCCCGGCGATCGGCACCGGGCCGGTGCAGCGGCCCGGGAGCGGGATCGAGCTGGCGTGGACCACGACCGGGACGCCCCGGTCGGCCAGCAGCCCCCACACCTCGTCGATCTCCTTGAGCCTGGGGTCGAAGTCCCCCACCTGCAGATGGACCTTGAAGACGCGCGCCCCCCGGTCGAGCGCGTCCCGCACGTAGCCAAGGACTCCAGGTTCGGGGTAGAAGGTGGCCGAGGGGAGACATCCGGGGGTACGCCGTGCGAAGTCGAGGGTCCAGGCGTTGAGGTCGGCCGCCATGCCGGGCCGGTGCGCGTAGGCCAGGGCGGGGAAGACCCGTACCCCGAGCTCCCGCAGCCGGGCGACCCGTTCCTCGGCGGGCAGCCGGTAGCGGATCGGCCACCCCTCCCCCATCAGCGGGCCACCGTGGTCGAAGTGGTGCCAGACCCGGCGCTCCATGCGCTCGGGCAGGAAGTGGACATGCACGTCCACCAGACCGGGCAGGCCCAGTCTCCGCCACCAGGCGGGGACGTCGGCGTCGGCGGGTTCCGGAATCATGTTCTGCACGTCCCGACTTTATCGCCGACACACCGGATGTCATGGGACGCTCTTGTCCCGACGCCGTTAAGGAGAAGTGATCGTTGTCCGAGGTCTGGGTGACTCTGACCACGCCCCAGGCGGGGCCTCCCCTGTGGATCGTGCTGCTGGCCGCGCTGGCCGCGCTGGCCGCGGTGACGTGGTCCGCCTCGTGGCAGCTCTCCCGGGGCCTGATCACGATCGCGCACGAGGGCGGGCACGCGCTGACGGCGCTGCTCACCCGGCGCAAGCTGCAGGGCATCCGGCTGCACTCCGACACCTCGGGCGTCACGCTGACCCGGGGCAGGCCCACCGGCCCGGGGATGATCCTGACCGCCGCCGCCGGATACGTCGCCCCGTCCCTGCTGGGGCTCGGCGGGGCGTGGCTGACCGCCTCGGGTTACGTCGCGATCCTGATCACGATCGTGATCGCGCTGCTCTGCTGCATGCTGCTGCTGATCCGCAACCTGTTCGGCGTGGTGAGCCTGCTGGCCACCGGCGGGGCGATAGCCGCCTTCACCTGGTACGCGCCGCCCAACGTCGACGCCGTCCTCGCCTACCTGGCCGTCTGGTTCCTGCTGTTCGGCGGCGTCCGGCCGATCGTGGAGCTGCAGCGCAAGCGGCGGCGCGGCCGCGCCCCCGACTCCGACGCCGACCAGCTCGCCCGGCTGACCTTCCTGCCCGGCGGGTTCTGGGTGCTGCTGTTCCTGCTGGTGGCCGCGGCGGCCCTGTTCGGCGGCACCTACCTGCTGGTCCCGCTGCCGCTCGCCCTCCACTGAGCTCAACCGACGGGCCTCGGCCACGCCGGGTCTCCCGCCCGGTCATATGGGGTTATGACAGCCTGTTATGGATTAGGACTGTCGCCATTCTTCCGATCACCTCTGCGACCAGAGTATTGTTCTTCTTTATTGACAGTTAAACAATTTCTTGAGTTTATGTCCAGGTATGCCGTCCCTTCCAGTGAGAGCCGGTCGATGCCACCCCAGCTATACGTCGCCGTAGCCGTCATAGCCGGAACCGTCCTGATATCACTGGGCGTCACGGTCGTCCTGGCGCTGCGGATCAGACGGCTCCGCGCCGAGCAGGAGAGGGCCGTCACGCGGGCGCACGAGGAGTTCGCCCGGGACATGCACGACCTGGTGGGCCACTGGCTCTGGCTGGCCTCGATCAAAAGCGAGCTGGCCTACCGGCGGGCGGCCGGCGACGCACGCCTGCGTGGGGAGCTGGGCGAGGCGCTCCAGGCCGTACGGCACGCCGCGCACGCCGTGCGCAACGTCTCCAAGGCCCACCGCCACCTGTCCCTCCAGGGCGAGAGCATGCGGGCCCAGGCCCTTCTCGCGAGCTTCGGCGCCGACTGCTCGGTCCGGGTGGACGCCACCGCGCTGCCCCGGGAGGTGAGCGCCGCGCTGGGGACCGTGGTCCGCGAGGGCGTCACCAACATGCTCCGGCACAGCACGGTCAGGACATGCGTGATCGAGCTGGCCGAGCACGACGGCCTGCTCCGCCTGACCGTCGCCAACGACGGCGTCCCCGGGCGGAGCCCCCGGCCGCCCGCCGGCGACGGCCTGGGGAATCTGCGCGACCGCCTGGCCCGGCTTGGGGGCACGGTGCGCGTGAGCGCCGGCGAGGGCGGCTGGTTCAACCTGGTCGCCGAAGTTCCCCGGAATTTTTCCGAATAAGTTTCACTTTTAATGCGTAAGCCCAGGTGGCGCACATCTTCATGATTAAGGCTGTGAAGTTCGCACGTATGAGTAGTTGAGTTTGTAACTGGTGATTTCTCGGGTTATCCGTAATTCTCTCTTCTGGAAGACAGCAGGGAGATTGCCGTGAATGACCAGTATGAGCTTTATTGCCTCGCGGACCGGCTCTTTTACGACACCCTTGACGGCCGCCGGGGCGACCACCCCGACTTCCCGCTCGTGGCCCGGCAGGTCCCCGAGGGCTGGGAGCACCAGGCGACCGACACCTGGATGCACTACGCGCCCCTGGCCACGCGGAGGCCGGCCCAGGGCTGGAAGATCCACGTGTCGGCGTGCCTGGAGGACGCCGAGCGCGCCCTGGAGGCCGTCTGGGACTACTGCGTGCCGCGCGACATCGCGTTCAAGTTCCTGCGCAACCGGCCGGTCATGACCATGCTGAACTCCAAGGCGGCCGCCCGCGGCTCCAGCGGCAAGCTCGTGACGATCTACCCCCTGGACGAGGGCCAGCTCGAACTCACGCTGAAGGAGCTCAACGGACTGCTCCACGGAGTGAGAGGCCCCTACATCCTCAGCGATCTCCGCTACGCCGAGGGCCCCCTCTACGTGCGCTACGGCGGCTTCACGCCCCGGCGCTGCCTGGGCGGCAACGGCGAGCTGGTGCTGGCCGTCGAGGACGGCGAGGGACGGCTGGTCCCCGACGTGCGGGAGCCCGCCTTCAGCCTGCCGTCCTGGGTGACGCTGCCGGAGTTCCTGGAGCCCCACCTGGCGGCCCGCAACGCTGTCACGACCAACGGCCTGCCGTACACGATCGAGAGCGTCATGCAGTTCTCCAACGGCGGGGGCGTGTATCTCGGCCGGGACCTGCGCAGCGGCGAGAGGGTGGTGCTGAAGGAGGCCCGCCCGTACGCCGGGCTCGACGCCGCCGACCGCGACGCCGTGGCGCGGCTGGCGCACGAGCGGGACATGCTGGAGCGCCTGTCGGGGCTGGAGGCGGTACCGGCGCTGCTCGACTACTTCACGCTCGGCGAGCACCACTTCCTGGTCCAGGAGTTCGTCGACGGCAACCCGCTGCAGCGGCTCCTCGTGCAGCGATACCCGCTGACCCGGGCCGACTGCGACCAGGAGGCCGTCGCCGGATACACCTCCTGGGTGCTGGAGGTGCTCCCCAAGGTCCGGCGGGCGGTCGAGTCCCTGCACGGGCGGGGGGTGGTCTTCGGCGACCTGCACCCCAACAACATCCTCATCACCGAGCAGGGGCGGCTGGTCCTGATCGACTACGAGGTCGCGACCCTCGCCGCGGACCGCGACCGGGCCGCCCTCGCCCACCCCGCCTTCGGCGCGCCGGCCGACCGGCAGGGCGTCGAGGTCGACGTCTACGCCCTGGCCTGCCTCTGCCTCGGACTGTTCGCCCCCCAGCTCACGATCATGCTGCCGCTCGACCGGGCCAAGGTGGTCCAGCTCGCCGGGCTCATCACGGAGACCTTCCCCGTGGCGCCCGCGGTGATCGAGGAGGCCGTCCGGACCATCATGGGGACCGCTCCGGTGACGGCCCGGCCGATCCCCGCACCGGGCCGGGACGGCTGGCCCCAGGTCAGGGCCGCGATGTGCCGGGCCATCCTGGCCAGCGCCACCCCCGAGCGCGAGGACCGGCTCTTCCCCGGCGACGTGGCCCAGTTCCAGCCCGGCGGAGGCATCAGCCTCGCCTACGGCGCGGCGGGCGTGCTCTACGCGCTGGCGGCGACCGGGGCGGGCCGCTTCCCCGAGCACGAGGACTGGCTGCGCGGCAGGGCCCTGGCCCCCGGCCGGGGGACGGGCATCGGCTTCTACGACGGCCTGCACGGCGTGGCCCACGTCCTGGACCTGCTCGGGCACCGCCAGGACGCGCTCGACACGGTCGAGCTGTGCCTGCGGGAGAAGTGGGAGTCGCTGGAGCTCGGCCTGTTCGGCGGGCTCGCCGGGGCCGGCCTGAACCTGCTCCACCTGGGCGCGGCCGCCGGGGAGCCGGCCCTCACCGACCTGGCGCTGCGGACCGTCGACGTCTGCGCCGACCGGCTCGGCGGTCCCGACGACGTGCCGGAGACCAGCGGCGGGAGCAGCCCCCGCGCGGGGCTGATGTACGGCTCCTCCGGCCCCGCCCTGCTGTTCCTGCACGCCTACGAGCGGACCGGCGACACGTCGCTGCTCGACCGGGCGGCCGTGGCGCTCCGCCAGGACCTGCGGCGCTGCACCTCCGGCGAGGACGGCACGCTTCAGGTCAACCAGGGCTGGCGCACCCTCCCCTACCTGGACGAGGGCTCCGTGGGCATCGGCCTGGTCCTCGCCCGATATCTGGCCCACCGTGACGACGACGACTTCCGCGCCGCGCTCGACGGCTGCCGGCTCGTCACCCGGGGCCGCTACTTCGTCCAGCCGGGGCTGTTCACCGGCCGGAGCGGCATGGTCGCGGCCCTCGCCACGGGCCTGGGACCGGCATCGCACGGCTCCGACACCGACCTGGCCGAGCAGATCCGCGGACTGAGCTGGCACGCGCTGCCCTATGGCGGCGGGCTGGCCTTCCCCGGCGACCAACTGCTCAGGCTCTCGATGGACTTCGCGACCGGCACGGCCGGAGTCCTGTTCGCGATGGGCGCCGCGCTGCACGGGCAGCCGGTGTCCCTCCCCTTTACCGGGCCGCCCGGCGGCACAGGCGCCTTGACAGGGGCACTGCCTGTGCGTGGATCCGCCGAGCGGCTCCGCTCCGACGACGAGTCACCGAAGGAGGTGTAACCACATGGTACTTCTCGACCTCCAGAGCCTGGAAGCCCCTACCGGGGGCGGCCACGGCGGCGGCGGCAGCACGCTCACCGTCCTCGGCTGTGAGTCGGCCAAGCCGAGCAACCTCAGCCTCCTGCTCTGCCACTAGTCGTCCCCGGTTCCCATCACCAAGAAGCGAGGTAATCCCATGATCCTTCTCGACCTCCAGACCATGGAAGCCCCCGGCGGCGGCCACGGCGGCGGCGGCGGCAGCACCCTGACGGTGCTCGGCTGTGAGTCGGCCAAGCCGAGCAACCTCAGCCTCCTGCTCTGCCACTAGTCGTCCCCGGTTCCCATCACCAAGAAGCGAGGTAATCCCATGATCCTTCTCGACCTCCAGACCATGGAAGCCCCCGGCGGCGGCCACGGCGGCGGCGGCGGCAGCACCCTGACGGTGCTCGGCTGCGAGTCGGCCAAGCCGAGCAACCTCAGCCTCCTGCTCTGCCACTAGTGAGTCAGGTGCCCGGGACGGCCGGCGACGGCAGCCGTCCCGGGCATCGCCCTTTCCCGAAGGAGGACCGACCGGTGCGGACGGCAGATCGGCTGGCGGATCGGCTGGTGGCCCAGACCGTCCGGCGGGGCGGCCCCTGGCTGGGCGTCCTCGCCCTCACCTCCGTCTTCGGCGCGCTCGCGGAGCTGGCGCTGCCCGCTCTCCTGGGCAGGACGGTCGACAGCCTGGTCGCGGCCGAGCCCGCGAGCGGACTCTGGCTGGGCGCCTGCGCCACGGTCGTGGCCGTGGCGGTGCTCTGCGACACCCTCGGTGTCTGGGGCGCCGGGGCGAGCGGCGCCCAGGTCTCGGCCTGGCTCCGGCACCGGATCGTGCGGCACGTCCTCGGGGCCGGCCCCGCGATGACCCGCCGGTTCCCCGAGGGCGACCTGGTCACCCGGACAGGCGTGAACGCCGAGGAGGCCGGGCGCGCGCCGGAGGCGATCGTCACCGGGGCGGCACTGGTCATCCCCACCGCGGGCGGCGTCGTGGCGCTCTCCCTCATCGACTTCTGGCTGACCCTGACCCTGGTCACCGCCCTCGTCCTCATCGCGCTCGTGCTCCGGGCGTTCTTCCGCACGACCACCTCGATCGCCGGCGACTACCAGCGGGCCCAGGGCGACATCGCCGCCCGCCTGGTCGACGCCCTCGCCGGGGCCCGGACGATCGCCGCGGCCGGCACCGCCGCGCAGGAGAAGTCACGGGTGCTGACCGCGCTCCCCCGGCTGCGCGCGCACGCCATGGACATGTGGCGGGCCAACGCCCGGGCCGGCGTCCAGGCGGGCGCGGTGGTGCCGCTGCTGGAGGTGGCCGTGCTGGGAGTGGGCGGCCTGCGCCTGGCGGCCGGTGACCTCACGGCCGGTGAGCTCTACTCCGCCGCCCGTTACGCCGTGCTGGGAGCCGGCCTCGGCGCCGCGCTCGGCTACGTCAACCGCCTGGCCCGGGCGCGCGCGGCCGCCGGCCGGGTGGTCGAGCTGATCGCCGAGGGACCCCGGACGTACGGCGGGCGGCCGCTGCCCGCCGGTCCCGGCACGCTGGAGCTGCGCGGCGTCGCCGCCGACGGCCTCCGCGACGTCCACCTCGTCGTCCCCGGCGGATGCGCGGTGGCCGTGGTCGGCCGGTCGGGCGCCGGCAAGTCGCTGCTGGCCGCCCTCGCCGGACGCCTGGTGGACCCCCTCCGCGGGACCGTCCGCCTCGACGGCGTGCCACTGCCCGACCTCTCCCGTGAGGCGCTGCGCCGGGCCGTCGGGCACGCCTTCGAACGCCCCGTCCTGGTCGGGGAGACCGTCGCCGACGCCATCGGCCTCGGCCTCGACGGCCCCGCCCCGGAGACCGTGCGCGCGGCCGCCCGCGCGGCGCGCGCCGACGCCTTCGTCCGGCGGCTCCCGCTGGGATACGACACCCCGCTGCGGGAGGCTCCGATGTCCGGCGGGGAGCGGCAGCGGATCGGCCTGGCCCGCGCCTTCGCGCAGGGGGAGCGCCTGCTCGTCCTGGACGACGCCACCTCCAGCCTGGACACCGTCACCGAACGGCAGGTCGGCAGGGCGCTCGCCGGCGAGCTGCGCGGCCGTACCCGCCTGATCGTGACCCACCGGGTGGCGACCGCGGCGGCCGCCGACCGGGTGATCTGGCTGGACGGCGGCCGGGTGCGCGCCTACGACACGCACCGGGCGCTGTGGGACGACCCCGGATACCGGGCCGTCTTCCAGGCGGACGCCCCGTGAGCCGCGGCCACCGCCCCCCGCCCCGGACGGCCCCCGCCGACGGCCACCGCGCCCGCCCCGCGACCGGTCCTGCGGGCGGCAGCCACCGCGCCCGCCCCGCGACCGGCCCCACGGGCGGCGGCCACCGCGCCCCCGCCCAGGCCGGCCCGGTCGACCGCCCGATCCGCCGGGCGCTCCGGCGGGACCCCCGCCTGCTTGTCAGGCTCGGCCTCTGGTCGGTCGCGGAGACCGCGCCCGCCCTCGTCATCGGCCTCGCCATCGCGCGGGCCGTCGACGAGGGGTTCGCCGCCGGCCGGCCCGGCACCGGGGCCGCCTGGCTGGCCGTCCTCGCCGGCGCCTGGCTGCTGGCCGCGGCGGGCGCGCGGCAGGTCGTGCTGGCCGTCGCCGCCATCGTGGAGCCGTTCCGGGAGGAGCTGCTCGGCCACGTCGTCGAGAGCACGCTGGAGCGGTCGGCGGCAGCCGGGCACGGGGCGGACACCGCGGCGGTGGCCCGGTCGAACCTGCAGGTCGAGCTGGCCCGCGACGCCCTGGCCTCGGTCATCACCGTCGTCAGGTCCTTCGTCTTCACCGTGGCCGGCGTCGTGCTCGGCCTGATGACGTTGATCCCCCAGGTGCTCGTGCTGGTCCTGCCGCCCTTCGTCGCCGGCCTGGGCCTCTTCCTGCTCTCGCTGCCGGCCATGGCCCGGCGGCAGCGGGCGTTCCTGCTGGCCGACGAGCGCACCGCCGAGGCGGTCACCGCCGTGACCGGCGGGCTGCGCGACGTCGCCGCCTGCGTGGCGGACGACCGGGTGGCCGCCGGGGTCGGCCGGCAGGTGGCGGAGCAGGCCGCCGCCGGGCGCTCGCTCGCCAGGGTCACCGCCGTGCGGACGCTGTCGCTGGCGGTGGGCGGCCGGCTGCCGGTCCTGCTCGTGCTGGCCGGCACCCCCTGGCTGCTGGGCCAGGGGGCCGGGGCCGGGGTGATCCTCGGCGCCCTGGCCTACGTCACGCAGTCACTGGCGCCGGCGCTCGGCAACCTCGTGGAGGGCCTGGGCATCAGCGGGGTCCGGCTGCGCGTGTCGCTCGACCGCATCCTCCGCTCCGGCGCGCCCGCCCGCCCGGCGACCGCGCGGAGCGCGGCCCGGGACGTGGAGGTGCGGCTGAGCGGCGTGAGGTTCGCCTACGGCCCGCACGCCGAACCGGTCATCTCCGATCTCGACCTGTCCGTCCCCGAGGGGGACCACATCGCCGTGGTGGGGCCCAGCGGCATCGGCAAGTCCACCCTCGCCGCGCTCGTCACCGGCGTGCTCCGGCCGGACGCGGGGCAGGTCACCGTCGGCGGCGTCCCGGCCGACCGGCTCGACCCGGCCCAGCGGGTGCTCATCCCCCAGGAGGCCTACGTCTTCCGGGGCACGCTCCTGGAGAACCTGACCTACCTGACGCAGGCGCCGCGGCAGGCCGTCGACGACGCCGTGGCGGCGGTCGGCCTGACCGCCCTGGTGGCCCGGCTGGGCGGCCACCACGCCGAGATCCACTCCGGTCTGCTGTCGCCGGCCGAGCGCCAGCTGGTGGCCCTGGCCCGGGCCTACCTGACCCCGGCCCGCCTGGTCATCCTCGACGAGGCGACCTGCCATCTGGACCCGGCGGCCGAGGCCCGCGCGGAGGAGGCGTTCGCCCGCCGCGGGGGCACCCTCCTCGTCATCGCCCACCGGCTGACCTCCGCGCGGCGCGCCCGGCGGATCCTCGTCATGGACGGCACGAGCGTCCGGCTGGGAGGGCACGAGGAGATGCTCGCCACCTCGCCGCTCTACGCCGACCTGGTCGGCCACTGGAACCCCTCGGACACCCAGGAGCTGGTGCCATGATCTACCCACCCGCCGGGCGGCAGCCGATCGTCGACCACCTCCACGGTCACGCCGTACCCGACCCCTACCGGTGGCTGGAGGATCCGGCGAGCGCCGCGACCCGGGACTGGCTGGCCGCCCAGGACGGGCTGTGGCGCGACCACGCCGCCACGCTCGCCGGGCGCGACGCGTGGCACGCCCGGGTGGCCGAGCTCTCCGGCGCCGGGACGGTCAGCCCGCCGGTCTGGCGCGGGCAGCGCCGCTTCCTGCTGCGCCGTACGGCCCGGCAGGAGCACGCGGTGCTCTACACCGCCGGGCCGGGACAGGCCGAACAGGCGCTGGTCGACCCGGCGGAGCTCGACCCCAGCGGCCTGACCACGCTCGACCACTGGCAGCCCGACCTCGACGGCCGGCTGCTGGCCTACCAGCTGTCCAGGAGCGGCGACGAGCGGTCGGAGCTGTACGTCATGGACGTCGGCACCCGGCAGGTCGTCGACGGTCCCATCGACCGCTGCCGCTACGCGCCGGTGGCCTGGCTGCCGGGCGGGAAGGCGTTCTTCTACGTCCGCTCTCGCCAGGTCTTCCTGCACCGGCTCGGCACCCCGGTCGGCGACGACGTGGTGATCTGCCCCGCCGACCGCTCCTACGGCCTGGGGATCAGCCACGACGGCCGCTGGCTGACGGTGGCGGCGGCGGCCGACGGCGGCGGCAACGACCTGTGGCTGGCCGACCTGTCCGCCGCCCCTCCCGACCGCCCCGAACTGCGGGTGGTCCAGGAGGGGACGGGCGCGGTGACGGCGCCCGCCGTCGGCCGCGACGGGCGCCTGTACCTCCTCACCACCCTGGGCGCGCCCCGGGGCCGCCTGTGCGTCGCCGACCCGGCGCGTCCCGGACCCGAGCACTGGCGCGAGCTGGTCGGCCCGGATCCGGAGGCGGTGATCGGCGACTTCGCGGTCCTCGACGGCTCGGTGCTCCTGGTCGGCTGGACCCGGCACGCGATCAGTGAGATCAGCGTCCACGACCTGGCGACCGGCGAGCCGCTTGGCCAGGTGCCGCTGCCCGGCCTCGGGACGGCCGGGCGGATGTCCACCCGGCCCGAGGGCGGCCACGAGGTCTGGTTCACCTACACCGACAGCGTCACCCCCGGGAGCGTGCACCGCTACGACGCGCGCACCGGCCGCAGCTCGCTCTGGGCCGCCGCGCCCGGCACGGTCGAGGTGCCGGAGCTGTCGGCCCGCCGGCTCGTCTACACCTCGGCGGACGGCACACCGGTGCGGATGGTCGTGCTGGCCCGGCCCGGGACCGGCCCCCGCCCGACGATCCTGTACGGCTACGGCGGGTTCGGCCTCTCGCTCACCCCCTCCTACTCCAGCTACGTCCTGCCCTGGGTCGAGGCCGGCGGGGTCTTCGCCTTCGCCCAGCTGCGCGGCGGCGGCGAGCAGGGCGCGCAGTGGCACCGCGACGGAATGCTCGACCGCAAGCAGAACGTCTTCGACGACTTCGTGGCGGCGGCCGAACGGCTCATCGCCGACGGCTGGACCAGCGCCGACCGGCTGGGCATCTGCGGCGAGTCGAACGGCGGGCTGCTGGTCGGAGCCGCCCTGACGCAGCGGCCGGACCTGTTCGCCGCGGCGGTCTGCTCGGCCCCGCTGCTCGACATGGTCCGCTACGAGCGCTCCGGGCTCGGCCCCTCCTGGCGCTCGGAGTACGGCACGGCCGCCGACCCCGAGCAGCTCGGCTGGCTGCTGGGCTACTCCCCCTATCACCGGGTCAGGGACGGGGTGGACTACCCGGCAACGCTGCTGACCGCCTTCGACGGCGACTCCCGAGTGGACCCCTGCCACGCCCGCAAGATGTGCGCGGCGCTGCAGGGGGCGGCCTCGGGCTCCCGGCCGATCCTGCTGCGCCACGAGAGCGGCGTCGGGCACGGGCCCCGGGCGGTCAGCCGGTCGGTCGGACTGGCGGGCGACATGCTCGCCTTCCTCGCCGCGCACACCGGCCTCGAACGGCCCCGCTAGCCGGTCTCCGCCGGCGCGCGCCGGCGGCCGGCCTCAGTTGACGTCCCGGTAGCGGATCAGCCCGATCTCCCGCACGTCGTCCGGCCACAGCCAGCCGGCCTCCCGGGCCATGGTGACCGCCTCCACCCGCGTCCGGGCACCGATCTTGGACAGGATCCGCGACAGGTAGTTGCGGACCGTGCCGCCGGACAGGAAGAGCCGGTCGGCGATCTCGCTGACCGGCGCCCCCTCGGCCGCGGCCTTGAGGACCTCCAGTTCCCGGGTGGTGAGCGGGTTCTGCCTGGCGTTGAGCGCGGCGACGGCGAGGTCGGGGTCGATGACCCGCTCGCCGGCGGCCACCCGGCGCACGCACTCGGCGAGCTGCCCGGCCGGGGTGTCCTTGACGACGAACCCGCGCGCCCCGGCGTCCAGCGCCCGGCGCAGCGCGGCCGGCGTCGCCAGCCCGGTCAGGATCACCGCCTTGCACGAGGGGAGCCTGCGGTTCAGCTCCGCCGTGGCGGCCAGGCCGTCGGTGCCGGGCAGGCCGATGTCGACGAGCGCGATGTCGGGCCTGTGGACCAGGCAGGAGGGCACCACGTCGTCGCCGTGCCCGACGTCGTCGACCACTTTGATGTCGTGCTCGGCGGAGAGCAGGGCGACCATCGCTCCACGGATGAGATGCATGTCCTCGGCGATCAGGACGCTTATCACCGGTTTTTCCCCTTTTCGGTGACCCAGTGGTGTCTCCCGGAGCATGACTGCTACCCCAGGCAGTCAGCCGACTACCCTGGATAGCCGAGTTAAGCACCGGATCATCGATTCCGGGTGGGAAATCATGACCTTCCCGGAGGCGGCCCGCCGCACACCCCCGCCCCTCGGACCGGAACGACAGGCAGTCATGACCGTATTGCCCTTATCGTCCGGTCCGCTGATGATGAAGGTCGTGTCCGCCGCGCCGGAATGAGGGCCTGTTGCTCTACAACCCGTTCGACCACGCGCTGCAAGAGAACCCCTACCCCACCTACGCGCGGCTCCGTGAGGAGGCGCCGCTGTACCACAACGCCGAGCTGGACTTCTGGGCGCTGTCACGGCACGCCGACGTCAACGCGGCCTTCCGGGACCCGGCCCTGTTCTCCAGCGCGCACGGCGTCACCCTGGAGATGTGGGACGCCGGCGCGTCCGAGCTGGTGGGGTTCCTGGCGATGGACCCGCCCCGCCACACCCGGATGCGGGCCCTCGTCTCCCGGGGCTTCACCCCCGCCCGGGTGGCCGGCCTGGAGCCCGCCGTACGGGCGCTCACCCGCGAGCTCCTGGCCCCGGCGCTGGAGGCGGGCAGGTTCGACTTCGCCGGGGTGGTCTCGGCGGTCCCGGTGTACGTCATCTCCGAGCTGCTCGGCGTCCCGCGGGAGGACCGGGCGGAGATGCTGCGCCTGTCCGAGATCATCATCACCCGCTACGACGGGGACACCGGGATACCGCAGACGTTCTGGGACGCCGCCACCGCCCTGACCGCCTTCTACAAGGAGCTGATCGCCGAACGGCGGGCCCGGCCGCGCGAGGACCTCGTCAGCGCGCTCGTCCTGGCCGAGATCGACGGGGACCGGCTCGGCGACGACGAGATCGCCGCCGTGCTGTCGCTGATCGGCGTCGCGGGCAACGAGTCGGTGACCAAGCTGGCGGCCAACGCCTGGTACCAGGGCTGGCTCCATCCCGGCCAGCGCGCGATCGCCTGGGCGGGCGCCGTCGCGGCGTGGGTGGAGGAGACGCTCCGCTACGACGGGTCCGCCCAGATGGTCGCCCGCCGCCTCACCCGCGACACCGTCCTGCACGGCACGACGGTCCCGGCCGGCGCCCGCATGGTGCTGCTCGGCGCGTCCGCCAACCGCGACCCCCGGGCCTTCCCGCACGCCGACCGCTACGACCTGACCCGCGACACCGGTCAGGCCATCGCGTTCGGGTCCGGCCCGCACTTCTGCCTCGGAGCGGCCCTGGCCCGCCTCCAGCTCAGGGTCGTCCTGGAGGAGCTCGTCGCCGCGGTGGAGGGCTACGACGTCGACGAGACGGGCATCGAGTTCGTGCACTCACCGAACCTGCGCGGCTTCCGCGCGCTGCCCACCTCGGTCAAACTCCGCTAGGGAGCCTGCCGACCCCGCCGTACAGCCCCGTGGGCGCGGGGGCGGGGTCGGT
This sequence comes from Streptosporangium brasiliense, assembly GCF_030811595.1. Taxonomy (NCBI): domain Bacteria; kingdom Bacillati; phylum Actinomycetota; class Actinomycetes; order Streptosporangiales; family Streptosporangiaceae; genus Streptosporangium; species Streptosporangium brasiliense. Next base: position 4,879,620 of record NZ_JAUSRB010000002.1, on the reverse strand, counting down.
GGGACGCCAGAACGCCAGATCCACCATGCCCGGCTCCAGCAGCTCGAACCCGGCGAACAGGTCGGCGACCTCGTCGCGGGTGCGCACGTAGGCCTGCGACGCCTTGCGGATCTGCTCCTTGCGGTCCTCCCAGCCCTCCACCACGCCGTGGGAGATCGCCAGGAAGCTCCCGTCGGGGAGGGCGTCGCGGAAGGTGCGCACGATCCGCGCGGGGTCGGCCTCGTCGGGGACGAAGTGCAGCAGCGCCACCATCAGCAGGCCGACCGGCTGGGACCAGTCGATGAAGTCCCGCACCACCGGCTCGTCCAGGATCTCCCGCGGCCTCGTGGCGTCGCCGCCGACGATGCGCACCCGGTCGGAGCCGGCCATGAGCGCGCGGGCGTGCGCCAGCACGATCTCGTCGTGGTCGACGTAGACGACGCGGGTGTCGGGCGCGACGGCGTGGGCGATCTCATGGACGTTGCCGCTGGCCGGCAGGCCCGCCCCGATGTCGAGGAACTGGCGGACCCCCTGGTCCACGAGGTGGCCGATCACCCGGCCGAGGAAGCGGCGGTTCTCCACGAACGACCTGCGCGCGTCCGGGTTGAGCTCCAGGATCCGCTGCGCGGCCTCGCGGTCCGCGGGGAAGTTCTCCCTGCCGCCGATCATCCAGTCGTAGACGCGCGCCGGGTGCGGTCTGGCCGTGTCGAAGTTCACGCGTGATCACCTTCGCTGTCGGGGGGCGGTGCGCGCCGCCACAGTAGGCCCTCCACTCGGGTCGGCGCCACCAGGGGCAAAGTAGCTGTCAGTAATCAGCTTCCGCGGTCCGGCAGGGTCTCCCCACGACTCGGCGCCGTAGACCTCAGCCAGGTGCGTGGAGATCTCTCCGCCGGTCAGGCCCTTGGCGGCCGGCGAGATGACCATCTCATCAACGCCGGACAGACGCCGCTGCCGCTTGCGCACGATCTTCGGCTCGAAGCTGCCGTCCCGATCGCGTGGGACGGTGATCTCCACCGGTCCCACGTCGGTGATGACGGTCTTCGAACGGCTGCTGTTACGGGAATTGCCCGCCTGGCTGCCGGAGCGCTCGTGCCTGTCCTGGCCGAGGTGGCCGGTGATCTCGTCTTCGAGGGCGGACTCCAGCACCAGCTTGGCCAGCCTGCCCAGCAGCCCGTTCTCGCCGACCAACTCCACGCCCTCGGCGCGAGCCTGGTCGACCAGCCTGGCCACCAGCTCCCGACCCGTCGAGTTCTCGGGCCTCTCGCGCGCCACCGCGGCGTCCTCCAGGTCGATCTCCGTCGACTCCTGGATCACAGGACTCATCAGTGCGTTCTCCATGATCAGGAGTTACACCGTTGTTCTCACCCCCTATTCAGTGTTGCTAGGTACGGGTAGTCAGTGTTACTTTGTACTGGTAGTCAGCAACACCAAGTAGCTGAAAGGAGGCGCCCCATGGGCAAGCTCGCCACCGAGATGCTCAAGGGAACGCTGGAGGGCATCGTCCTGGCGATCCTGTCCAGCCGGCCCGCGTACGGCTACGAGATCACCGCGCAGCTGCGGGATCAGGGCTTCTCCGACATCGCCGAGGGCACCGTCTACGCGCTGCTGGTCAGGATCGAGCAGCGCGGCCTGGTCGACGTGGAGAAGGTCCCGTCGGAGAAGGGGCCGCCACGCAAGGTGTACTCCCTCAACGACCAGGGACGGGAGTACCTCGAAGAGTTCTGGCGAACCTGGAGCTTCCTGGCCGAGAGGCTCGAACAGCTCCGCGAAGGAGGCAATTAGCCATGGCCACAGGGTCGAACGAGCCGAAAAGCCGCTACCTGCAGTATCTGGAGGTGGTCACCGGGTCGCTGGAGGAGAAGAAGCGCTACCGGCACTACAAGGCGCGTATCAAGCAGCTTCCCGAGAACTACCGCATCGCGGTCGAAGCCGTGGAGCGCTACCTGATGCACTTCGGGCCGGCCGACGGCGCCGGCGCGATGGCGATGTACGAGGACCTCGCCGACCTGTTCGAGCAGGGCGCGGCCGACGGAACCCCGATCCGCGACATCGTCGGCGACGACCCCATCGAGTTCGTCGAGGCGTTCATGGCCAACTACCCCCTCGGCCAGTACCGGGCCCGCGAACGCAACCGCTTCACCAACGCCATCGCCCGCGCCGCCGGCGAAACCACCCCACCACAAGACAGGACAGAGTGATGACGACCCAGCAAGCCCCGGCGATCCAGGTGCGGGGTCTGGAGAAGTCCTACAAGGAGCTGCGCGTGCTGCGCGGCGTGGACTTCGAGGTGGCGCGGGGCAGCATCTTCGCCCTGCTCGGCTCCAACGGGGCGGGCAAGACCACCGCCGTGAAGATCCTGCCCTTCCTCAGCTCGGCGTTCGTGCCCACCGCCACCATGCCCGGCCCGGTGCGCGCCTTCGCCGAGACCAGCCGGTGACCTCCATCGTCAACGCCATCCGCGCCCTGTTCATCGGGCAGCCGGTCGGCACCGACGTCTGGGTCGCCCTCGCCTGGTGTGTCGGCATCCTCGTCGTCGCCTACGCCTTCGCCATGAGGACCTACCACCGCAAGATCTCCTAGGGCCGTGTCGGTCGGGCTTGTCTTGATCCCGATGAGCATGGCGGACAGGCAGATCGCGGCGCGGTTGCCCTGAACAAGACACGTCCTGTCGCGAGACAAGGAAGATCATGACTGAATCCCTTCACACCCTCACGGCGATGCCGACCGCGCGTCAGTCCGGCTGCCCCTTCGACCCGCCCAAGGAGCTGATCGAGGCCCGTGAGCACGGCCCGATCAGCCGCTTCCCCTTCCCCAGCGGTCACCAGGGCTGGCTGGTCACCGGATACGACCTGGTCCGGTCGGTCCTGGCCGACCAGCGCTTCAGCTCCCGCAAGGAGCTCATGCTCCACCACCCGCTGGTCGACTACGGCGACATCGAGGTCCCCCCGGCGCCGCCCGGCGAGTTCCTCCTCATGGACGAGCCGCAGCACAGCCGCTACCGCAAACCCCTGGTCGGCAAGTTCACCGTCCGACGGATGCGGCTGCTCACCGAACGCGTCGAGCAGATCACCGCCGACCACCTGGACGCCATGGACAAGGCCGGCCCGACGGCCGACCTGGTGACCGCGTTCGCCAAGCCCATCCCCTCCATCGTGATCTGCGAGCTGCTGGGCGTGCCGTACGAGGACCGGGGCCGCTTCCAGGAGAACATCGACACCTTCCTCGGCGGAGAAGTCAGCGACGAGGAGCTGATCGCGGCCTACCTGGCAACCCAGGAGTATCTCGCCGAGCTGGTGGCCGCCAAGCGCGCCAACCCCACCGACGACGTGCTCAGCGACCTGCTCGACAGCGACCTGACCGACGAGGAGCTCAAGGGCATCGCCCTGATCCTGCTGGCAGCCGGGTTCGACACCACCGCCAACATGCTGGCGCTGGGCACCTTCGCCCTCCTGCGGAACCCCGACCAGCTCGCCGCGCTGCGCACCGACCCCGCGCTCACCGACCAGGCCGTCGAAGAGCTGCTGCGGTATCTGAGCGTCGCCAAGCAGTTCCACCGGGTCGCGCTGGAGGACGTCGAGCTGGGCGGCCACACCATCGAGGCCGGCACGACGGTCATCCTGTCCCTCAACACCGCCAACCGCGACCCCGAACGCTTCCCCGACCCCCACACGCTCGACCTGCGCCGGCAGAACGGCGGCCACCTGGCCTTCAGCCACGGCATCCACCAGTGCCTGGGCCAGCAGCTCGCCCGCGTCGAGCTGCGCGTCGCGCTCCCCGCCCTGATCAACCGCTTCCCCACGCTACGCCTGGCCGTACCCGCCGAGGAGGTCAGCCTGCGCCCGGAGACCGCGGACATCTACGGAGTCAAGAGCCTCCCCGTCACCTGGGACGCCTGACCACGAGCCGGTGGCGGACGAGGTCGCGTACGGCCGCCCGCCACCGCTGTGGTCGCTTGCCTACGGCGATCGCATCCGCGGTCCGTTTCCGCCCGTGTCTCGGTGGTACCCGGACGAGGAGCGTCTCGGTCACCGAAGCCGCCATCCGTCCGTTCAACCGGCAAGCCCCACCGGGCCGCCGTCGACGGCTCCATCGCCCTGGGCTCCGGGACCGGTCTGGTCGGGCACGTGCTCGCCACGTACCCCAAGGTCCTGAACCTGAGCAGCAAGTCCGTAGCCGAACTCGCCGACCACGTACTGCCGGCCCTGGCGGCAACAGCTTGTCTCGGGGCCCTTTCCGGACCCCAGGCTCCTCACCGCCGACAAGGATTTCGAGCTCGACCGACCCCGAATCGCCGGGCGAGCGCTTCGCCTGAGCGCGACAACAGAGACAAGGAACTATGAAAACCCAATCCCCATCAGCGATCACGGCGACCAAGGCGCGCGTCTTCGGCGTGCACCAACACCCGGTCATCCGCGGCAAGGTCTTCCGGCGAGTGGCGGTCACGGCGCTGGCGGCCGCGCTGCTCGCCGGGGCGTCCACCCCCGGGATGGCCGCCGCCGACAGCAGGGCCGTGTCGAAGGCCGCTGCTGTCGGGCAGGATCGTCCGGAGCTGCGGAAGGCCATCCAGGCGTTCGTCGATTCCGGTCTCGCCGCCGGGATGCAGATGCGCGTGAACGATGAGCGAGGCGAGTGGGTCGGCAGCGCCGGGGTGCGCAAGCTGGGCACGAGCGCCAAGCCGCCGACGGGCGGGCACTTCCGGATCGGCAGCACCACCAAGAACTTCACCGCGACCCTGGCGCTGAAACTGGTGGACGCCGGCGAGGTCAAGCTGGACGCCCCGGTGGCCGACTACCTGCCCCAGTACGAGCTGGACCGGCGGATCACGGTGCGGATGCTGCTGCAGCACACCAGCGGGCTGTTCGACTACAGCTTCGACGTCGGCCCCGACGGGAAGCCGGTGTCATTGATCTCCTGGCAGGGCAAGGAGTGGGTGGCCAAGCGGTTCCACACCTACACCGACGACGAGCTGGTACGGCTGGCGCTGTCCAAGCCGTCGAAGTTCGATCCGGGGACGGGCTGGAGCTATTCCAACACCAACTACGTGCTGGTCAAGCTGCTGATCGAGAAGGTCACCGGCCACTCCTACGCCGTGGAGATGAAGCGGCGGATCCTGGGGCCGCTCAAGCTGCAGCACACCGTGGTACCGGGCGTCCGCTCGGGTATGCCCGCGCCGTACGCCCACGCCTACTACCGCTACCAGGACGCCGCCGGCCGGTGGAAGGTGATCGACGTCACCCGCCAGAACCCCTCTTGGATCTCTGCCGCGGGCGAGATCATCTCGACCACCGAGGATCTCCACACGTTCTTCTCCGCGCTGAATGACGGCACGCTCATCTCGGCCGAGCTGCTGGCCGAGATGCGCAGGCCGCACCCGAACAGCGCCGGCCTCTTCGGCAGCTACGGCCTCGGGCTGTACGTGCAGGACACCGGTCCGAAGTGCGACGGCATCATCCTCAACCACAACGGCAGCAGCAACGGCTACGGGGCGCTGATGTTCAGCACGCCCGACGGCAAGAAGACCCTGACCGCCTCGATCACCACTGGCGACGCCGCCGTGGACGTGGCGACGGAGTTCCCGAAGGCGTTGAACAACCTCGTCATGACGGTGTTCTGCGACGGGCAGGCCAGGTCGGCTGACGCGGCCGAGCCGGCTCATTAGACGGGACCGCATCCCCCTATCCGTCCACGCAGGTGGACTTCACAACAGATCCAGGAAGCACACCGGCTCGCTCACCCCGGCCGACGCCCGCCGCCGGACATCGCGCCGTGATCAAACCCGCGCCGCTGTGCCGGACCGTGCCCGGCGGGCTCGACTTCTCGATGCCTTCGCCATCGACACCGCTGACAGCACCGTGACCTGCCCGGCTGGGCCGACGCCGGTCACACCCTCACCATTCGCCCGCGCCACGATGAGCTTGGCGCTGCCCGTCGGCGCACCCGCCGCCGCCTCCGTGTGCTCCGGCGGCCGCCGCCGATCCCGCTGATCTGGCCGGCACATCCGCACTGACAAGCGGAAACGCTCCCTGGTCCCACCACGACCTCGCCATGGCACCTTCTTGGCGCGCCATGACGATGCCACCGACAGCAGCAACCAGCCCAAGGAGGGCACATGTCCAACTCCCGACGCCGGGGGTTCCTCGCCGCAGTCGTAATCGCGATCCCGCTCGTGATCGCCGCTGCTCCCGCCGCGTCCGCGACGGCGGAGCCGAAGATTGAAGTCTCCGGCGGAGTGACGCAGCCGGTCTTCTCCTACAAGGACGCCATCCGCGAGCACGTCCGGGTGCAGTCGCCGGTCGACAGTGACGGCGATGGCAAGAAGGATCTGGTCCGGGTGGACATCATCCGGCCGAAGGAGTCCGATTCCGGGCTCAAGGTCCCGGTGATCATGCACGAAAGCCCGTACTACGACGTACCAGGCGTCGGCTACGAGAACGAACACAAGAAATACGACGTGAACGGGAACGTGACGAAGTTCCCGATGTATTGGGACAACTACTTCGTGCCGCGCGGATACGCGTTCGTGTCCGTCGACATGCTCGGCACCAGGCTGTCCGATGGTTGCCCGACCACCTACGGCGCCTCCGACGTGCTGGGCGGCAAGGCGGTCGTCGACTGGCTGAACGGCCGGGCGACCGCCTATGACGACAAGGGCGATCCGGTCGAAGCCACCTGGACCACCGGACGCACCGGGATGATCGGCCATTCCTATGAGGGAGCGCTCGGCGCCGGCGTGGCCGGCACCGGCGTGCAAGGGCTGGAGACGATCGTGAACATCGCGGGCTATACCAGCGGATACGAGACATCGCGCAACAATGGCACCCTCACCTGGTACAAGGGCGGCCAGGAAGAGCTGGCCCAGCGGGTCGACCTCGATCCGGACGAGAAATGCGCGGCGGTGCACCAGCGCCTGCGCGAGGGCGCGGACGACGCCACCGGCAACTACAACGCCTACTGGCACGAACGCAACTACCGGACCGGGCCGATCTCGAAGGCGCGCAACGTCCGCGCCAGCGTCTTCTCGGTGATGGGCATGCAGGACCGGAACGTTGTGGGCAGCCAGTTCTCCGAGTGGTGGGCCAAGCTGCCCCGCACCGTGCAGCGCAAGGCGTGGGTGACCCAGTACGGGCACCTCGACCCGTTCTGGGCCCGCCGCGAGGTGTGGCTCGACACCCTGCACCAGTGGTTCGACCACGAACTCATGGGTGTCCCCAACGACATCATGCGCCGGCCCCGCGTCGACGTGCAGCTCGGCCCGGACCGGTGGATCACCCAGGCCGACTGGCCTGCACCAACGCGGACGACGACCTTGCGGCCGCAGCAGGACGGCTCCCTGGGCCGCAAGCCCTCGACCGGCACCGGCAGCTACCTCGACACCGCCCAGACCGAGATCGCGATGGCCACCGACCCCGCCACCACCAACCCCAACCGGCTGGCCTTCCTGACCCCGCCGCTGAAGAGCGCGATGCGGCTGTCCGGAACACCGTCGGTGAGCCTGCGCCTCAAGCTGGACAAGCCGACCGCCAACCTGGGCGTCCTGCTCGTCGACTACGGCACCGACACCCGCATCAACTACCGCGAACGCGGCGCGACGTCCGCGGAAGGCCTCAAGTTCATCGGCGGCGAAGACTGCGTCGGCCAGAGCACGGCCGATGACGACGGCTGCTACCTCAGGGCCGGCGACAACACGGCGACCTCCGGCTTCAACGTGGTCACCCGCGGAATCCTGGACGCGCAGAACCACAAGTCGCTCAGCCGCCAGGCACCGCTGACGCCGGGCAAGTCCTACCAGATCACCTGGAAGATGCTGCCGCAGGACTACGAGTTCAAGGTCGGACACCGGCTGGGCCTGATACTGACCGGCGCAAACGACGACTTCAACCTCGACGTGACCGGCAATGGCACCGGCGACGATGTCGAACCCGGCACCGGGGCCGAGGTCACCGCCGACCTGGCTGGCACGTCGATTTCGCTGCCGCTGGTCACCGGCACGTCCATCGAGTAACGACAAGATCAATGTTCGCCTACGGTCGCGGCCATGCCGGCCGCGACCGTAGGCATGACGTCGCGGACGCTATGTGCGGGCACCTGCCACCGCAGGGGTCCCGGTTGGTAATCGCGGAAAATCCAACGGATATATTCCTGACCTGCCCTGATGTGCGGACACCGCAGGGCTGGCGTGCCGGTTGGTGGGTGCGGCGGGCCGGGCCGAGGATGCCGCTGCCCTTGCCCGGGTCCTCCACGTCGACGCTGATCAGCGGTATCCGTTGGATTTTCTGCGATCCGGAAGGTAAAGCAGGGTGTTCATGCGGCTGGGCAACATCAATCCGCTTTGTGTAGGACTGCGGCGACGAAGTGGCCGACTGCAGCGATTGCGCCACTGCTGAAAGAATCTTGGACGTTGCCGGACCGCCGATCCCCAGGAGGCCCTGCCCATGGACACCGAGGACCTGACCCGCTTCAGCGAGCTCTCGCACGCCGCATCCGAGCAGCGCCCCTTGGAGCTGGCCGAACTGCACGAGATCGGCGGGCTGCTGAGCGCGGTGATCCAGGCCGCCGCCACCCTGGCCGGCCACATGGGAGCCGAGGTCATAACTCTGACGACGCGCTATACCCTGCGCGATGACACCAGAGACCCCGACCCGGAGGCCCGCCTGGCCGAGGTCCGCCAGAGGATGGAGTGGATGACGGACTTCCTGGAGAAGGCCGATCGGCACGCCCACCGCGCTCACACTGCGATCGGTCACATCGTGGAGGCCGACTAGGAGCACGGGTCGGTCGGCTCGATCTCGGCGGCCCCGGTGTGCGGGCACGCCTCGGTGGGCATCCTGATCGCCGACGCGCCCGGTCGGTACCTGATGATCGAGCGCGCCAAGCCGCCGTACGGCATCGCCCTGATGGCCGGCCACGTCGACGGGCACGGCGACCCCGATCTCGCCGCCCGCATCGAGGAGGGCCGGGGCCTGTCCTCGATGAGCGGCATCCTGGCCGACACCGTCTACCTGAACGGCCGATCCATCGCCGCTCTGGCCCGCGAGCACGGCGTCAGCCGCGGCGCCGTCCGCAGGGCGATCGCCGACCTCATGCCCGAAAACACCGTCGCCGACAACGAGGACGCCCCGGCCCCGGAGCTGCCGGTCACCCTCGACATGCCGGGCAAGATTGCCGATTTCCTCCGTGCCGCCGAGCTGGAGCCCGACGAGCGGTCCGCGCTCGACCACGGCGTGACCGTACGGCGCGGCCAGGGCTACACCCTGCGCGTCAGCGCCGCGCCCGCAGTTCACCGCCAGCTCCTCGAGCGCTGCCAGCCCCTCGACGGCACCCAGGGCACCCCGGCGATCCCGGCACAGCGCATGGCACGCACAGCGGCCTGGCCCTTCTAGCGTCAAGATCCCAACAGGGAGCGCCCGGTACGCGTAGGGCTTCCATCAGGACCGCCCCGTGCCAGGGCGTTAGCGGCGAGGCTGGAGAGATCACTGCCCATACGGACGAAAGCGAAAGATGTCAGACTATCCGCAGCCAGAGCCGGCCAGTCCTTGCGAGGTCGAGATCGAGAGGGATCGCATCAGGGAGATCGCCACGCGATTCCCCACGGCCGCCCAGCCGCTCGACCAAGTGGTGCCCAGCCTCGTCGGCCTTGCCGTGGCAGAGGCCGCGTTCACGTCGTTCACCTATTCGCTGGCGGTGGCCTACAACGAGGTCGAGGCGTTCACCATCGCGGAGCTGCGCCGCGTGACCGACGACACCACGCGGATCCAGGACGGCGTGGCCGTATCCGCTGCCACCTGGCAGCACGCCGAGGACGCCAGCCGTGTGAGAGCGGTATGACCTTCAAGGAGCTGGGGCTTGGCGGGCTGGCGACGGGCACGGGCGCGGCGGTGACACTCTCGGCGCTGGGCGTCCCGGCGGCGTGGCCGTTCGTCGGGCGGATGTACGTCCACCAGTACGACCCGCAGGCGTTCTTCGACGCGGCGAAGACCTGGCTGGAGGTGCACGACAATGTCACGACCGCCAGGCAGAACGTCGAGCGCCTGGTGGACGGGGCGGCCGTGACCGCCTGGCGGAGCGAGGACGGCCGGGCCTTCCAGCGGCGCATGGACGCCTATCTGGCCGACCTGCGCAGCATCGAGATCCGCGCCATGGTCACCGCCCTCGTCCTGTACACCGTCGGCGGGGCTCTGGCGGCGATGATCTTCTTCCAGTGCCTGGTCGCGGCGGCTCTGGCCGCGGTGGCGGCATGGGTCCTTGTCGCGGCCATCACGCCGTTCAGTCTGGCGGCCGCCGGGGCCTCGGCCACGCAGGCCCTGACCAGGCTCTACGCCGGGTACGCGAAGACGGAGCAGCTGCTCGACGCCCTCCTGCACGGGTGCGCCGGTGCCCTGGCCACGACCATTACCGCCGACGTCGGCTACGAGGCGCTGCGCGGCGACTCCAGTGCCCTGCGTGACCTGGGGTACGCGACCATGGCCCAGGGCCCGCTGCTGATCTGGGGCACCGCCAATCGGATCGAACGCGACCTGACCGCGCGCGCCCTCGGCGGCGTCCATCCGGCCGGACGTCTCTGGCCGCAGGCGAAGGCCGGCCTGCCGTTGCCACAGGGCCTGCCGCAGATCGCCGGAGCCAAGGCGTTCCACGACATCCTCGGTGGCCAGCAGACGATCACCGGGCAGATCACGCCGGAGCAGGCCGCCGACGGCTCTTACTCGTTCCCCTGGGAGTGACGACCAATGGAAGACTTCCGTCAGGCGCTCGGCATCGACCCCGAGCGCCTCGCGGCCGACGCCACCACTTCTTCAGCCGGCTGAGCGACCTGCCCACCCCCATGGCGACCGCCCACGCCGAGTCCAAGGACGGCTGGGTGAGCGTCGAATACAACACTGCGGTCGGCGTACAGGACCTCCGGCTCGACCCACGTGCCATGCGCATGGACTCGGCCGGGCTCGCCGCCACGATCCTCGCCCTGATCCGCCAGGCCAGGGAGCAGGCTGAGGCCGAAGACCGCAGGAGGGCCGAGGAGCTCCTGGGCACCGACAATGGGCTCTTCGCCGACCGGCAGTTCATCGGCGACCAGCTCCGCCACGCCACCGGCACGCTCCAGCAGAACCTGGAACAGGCGAGCGCGACGATCGATCGGATACGCGCGCTGCTGCGTCCCTGAGCCCGGTCAACCGGGCTCGGAGCCGTCGGCGAGCACCGCGTGCTCGCCGACGTCGGACACAACGCTTCATCTCACCGACGAGGCCGCCGTCGTCCAAGCGGTACGGGGCCCTGCTCGGCAGGATCGCCACAGCCTGGCTCAGATGGATCCCAAGGCAGCCGGCCGCCGGTCGCTTCCGGCTTCCCCGGACACTCGGAAACGCATCCGGCACACCACCGCGTCGGTGCGCCTGCGTAGCGTCCTGGCCAGCACGGCACCGCGCTGGTTCTGCAGCATCCGCTGCCAGGCGTGTTCCGGCTCGACCTCGGCGATGAGCACGAACACGTGCGGCTCGGGCACCTGTGCCAGGTAGGTCAGCAACGGCACGTCCAGCCGCCGGTGGGCGTCGAAGAGCTGCACCAGCTCCACGCCGGGGTCCCAGCGGTCCCACTCCTCGACGAACGCCCGCGCCTGCCGCTCGTCCTCGGGGTGGGTGACGTTCACGGCCACCACCCGATCCCCGAGTGACAGCGCAGCCGACAGAGCGTCACGGGTCAGCCGGGTGACCGCGTGGACCGGCACCACCGCCAGCGAGCGCCGCGGCCGCGGCGGCATCGGCGTCTTGCCCAGCTCCAGCCGCTCCCCGATGCGCGCGTACGACCGGTTGATCCACCCCATGCCCGTCACCAGCAGCGGCAGCGCCACCACGATCAGCCAGCCGCCCTCGCTGAACTTCGACACCGTCACCACGACCGCCGCCACGAACGTCAGCAGCGCGCCGAACCCGTTCAGCGCCGCCCGCCACCGCCACCCGGCGGGCCGGTCGGCCAGCCAGTGCCGGACCATGCCCACCTGCGACAGCGTGAACCCGACGAACACCCCGATCGCGAACAACGGCACCAGCAGGTTCATCTCCCCACGGGCCACGACCAGCAGCACCGCGCTGGTCACAGCCAGGAACAGGATGCCGTAGCGGTGCACCTGCCGATCGGCGCGCAGGGCGAAGAAATGCGGCAGGTTATTGTCGCGGGCCAGCAGCTGGGCCAGCACCGGCAGCCCACCGAAGGAGGTGTTGGCGGCCAGCGCCAGCAGCACCACGGTGGCGAACTGCACCAGGTAGAACAGCGGCCCGTCGCCCAACGACGCCCGAGTGACCTGTGCCAGCACGGTCCCCCCGTCCGCCGGGACGATGGCGAACTTCTCGATCAGTGCGGCGATGCCCAGCAACATGACCGCCAGCAAGCCGCCGAGCGCGACCTCGGCGTGCTGCGCCCGCCGTACCCGGGGCTTCTTGAACGACGGCACGGCGTTGGCGATCGCCTCCACGCCGGTCAGGGAGGCGCAGCCGTTCGCGAACGCCTTCAGCAGCAACAGCACCCCGACCGTCTCCAGGTTGCTCACCTGGTGCTGGAGGTCGACGGCCGGCTCGCTGCGCACCAGCCCGACCACGATGACGAGCAGGATCGCACCGACGTAGACGGCGGTGGGGACGATGAACGCGCGGGCGCTGTGCGCGATCCCGCGCAGGTTGACCGCGGTCACCAGCGCCAGCACGGCCAGGCACACCCACACCGTGTACGGCAGCAGCTCCGGGAAGGCCGACGTCAGCGCGGCCACGCCCGCGGCCACCGAGACGGCGACGTTGAGCACGTAGTCGATGACCAGCGAGGCCCCGGCGACCAGGCCGGCCCGCCGCCCGAGGTAGGCCTTGGCCACCCCGTATGCGCCGCCGCCCGCGGGGAAGGCGGCGATGACCTGCCGGTAGGAGAAGGTCAGCACGCCCAGCAGGGCGGCGATGGTGAGCGTGACCGGGATGGTGAACCCGAGACCAGCACCGCCCGCGACGGCGAGCACGAGGACGATCGCCTCCGGGCCGTAAGCCACCGACGCCATCGCGTCCAGCGACAGCGCGGCCAGGCCGCCGGTGACGGTCAGCCGATGCCGCTCACCGCCGCTATCCGGAGGCTCCTTGGACGTGGCTGGAGATTTCACAATGGACATGGAGAATGCTCCTGAATAGGGGATTCGTCCATATATTGCCCATCGGGCAAGCCCGGCCAGGTCCGTTCATACGCACTCTTGATGCGAACAGCGTGAATAACTACGCGAAATGTACGCCCGCTCAGCTGACGTGGACGTGAGGGCGTCGTTCGAGGTCGGGTTCGGCCTGGCGGAGTACCTCGTGGGTGAGCGGGGGCACGTCGCCGCCGCCGAAGACGAGGTAGCGCAGCATGGCCGCGACGGGGTTGCCTTCGGTCCGGTGGAAGTAGATGTGCGGCACCGAGCCGGTGCGGTCGCACAGGTAAAGCAGGAGCGTGGCGAGGGTGTTGGGCACGGCAGAGCTCTCGATGTCGGCATCGAAGATGATGGTGATGGCGAACGGTGCTCGATCTACTTACGGTCGGTCTGCAGCCCCTGAAACAGCCAGGTACGCAGCGTCCCTTCCGTGGTAACTGGCCGTTTCGCCAGCACCATAACGGTCACCCTTCATCAAAACTCTTTAAAAACGCATCAAACCCTACTCAGGCCAACAGAGCAGTTGACGGGGAGAGGGCGTCAAGAAAACGTATAAATCGAAGACTGATGAGTACTCATCCGTTGCAGGCGTAGTCACGCCATCGCTCGTCGAGATCTCCGGCCGCCCTTCTGGCCACCCACCAGCGCCGCAGCCGGAAGGCCCGCCGCAATGCCGGCCAGGTGACCCCGCTCGCCGAAACACCGGCCGGCAGGAGGCAGAAGACGATCTCCACGGGCCGAACGGGCGCGGCGCCGGGCACGCTGATCCGGCCGGCGAAGGTGGCCACCACGGTCGCCGACGCGACCAGGAAAGCACCACCTGGACACTCTGCACCACGTCTCCTCGGTCATCCGTTGCCGAATGCCGGCCAGACTTCCCGGGGCACCAGGCCATCAACGTGCCGGAGGGACGGCGCGGGCGGCGAGGCCGTCGGAGAGCGTCAAGGGGCGCGACCACGATGACGTGTGATTCCTGCCGGTCGTGACGGAACTGTTCGAGGGCGGATACCTGCGTGCCCAAGACCAACCACAGAAAGGGCCGCAAAGCCGCGACGTAGAGATCGCGTCAATATTCAGGCTCCGGCCGTATGGATGCCGTCAAGAACGGCGAAAGCCCACAAAGCTCGCGATTTGCTGGGTTTGCAGACATCCGGACAGTGGTGGCTGCAACACCTATTCGCAGACTGAGGAGTGGGGATGGCTGACGTCATCTTCGTCGCCCTGACGATCGTGATCTTCGTGATCTTCGGGCTTGTCGTGAAGGCGGTGGAGCGCCTGTGAGCGCGATCAACGCCACCGGTCTCGCAGTGGCCGTCGGCCTGGTGATCTTCATGGTCGCGGCCCTGCTCTTCCCGGAGCGTTTCTGATGAGTACGACCGCGGCCGGGGCCGTCTTCATCGTCTCTTTGATCGCCGCGCTGGCCCTGGTGCACAGGCCCTTCGGCGACTACATGCACCGGACTTACACGACCACCAGGCACAACATCGTCGAACGCGGCATCTACCGGCTGCTCGGCGTGCGTGCCGACGCCGAGCAGAGCTGGCCGGTATACGCGCGCAGCCTGCTGGCCTTCTCGGTCATCTCGGTCCTGTCGGTGTACGGCATGCAGCGGCTGCAGGACAAACTGCCGCTGAGCGTGGGCATGGAGCCGGTGACCGACCACATCGCGTGGAACACCGCGATCAGCTTCGTCACCAACACCAACTGGCAGGCCTATTCCGGCGAGAGCACCATGGGCCACCTGGTCCAGATGGGTGCCCTGGCCGTGCAGAACTTCGTGTCCGCGGCGGTCGGCATGGCGGTGGCGATCGCGCTGGTGCGCGGGTTCGCGCGGCGCAGGTCCGACACCATCGGCAACTTCTGGGTGGACCTGGTCCGCGGCACCGTCCGGATCCTGCTGCCGATCGCCTTCGTCGGCGCGCTGGTGCTGGTGGCCGGCGGGCTGATCCAGAACTTCTCCGGTCTGCACGAGGTGACCACACTGACCGGCGGCACGCAGTCGATCACCGGCGGTCCCGTGGCCAGCCAGGAGGTCATCAAGGAGCTGGGCACCAACGGCGGCGGCTTCTACAACACCAACTCGGCCCACCCGTTCGAGAACGCCACGGCGTGGACGAACTGGTTCGAGATCTTCCTGATCCTCGTCATCCCGTTCTCGCTGACGCGCACCTTCGGCAGGATGGTCGGCCAGGTCCGCCAGGGCTACGCGATCCTCGCCGTGATGGCCACGATCGCCGTCGTCAGCGTCACGCTCACCAACGTCTTCGAGCTGCAGGGCGCGGCCACCGTCCCGCAGGCGGTCGGCGCGGCCATGGAGGGCAAGGAGGTCCGCTTCGGCGTCGCCAACTCGGCCACCTTCGCCGCCTCGACCACGCTCACCAGCACCGGCGCCGTGAACTCCTTCCACGACTCCTACACCCCGTTCGGCGGCATGATGACGCTGTTCAACATGATGCTGGGCGAGGTCGCCCCCGGCGGTGTCGGCGCCGGCCTGTACGGCATGCTCGTCCTGGCCACGATCACCGTGTTCGTCGCCGGACTCATGGTCGGCCGGACCCCGGAGTACCTCGGCAAGAAGATCGGCGCCCGCGAGATCAAGCTGGCCTCGCTGTACTTCCTGGTCACCCCCGTCCTGGTGCTGGTCGGCACGGCCGTCGCGATGGGCAACGAGGCGGGCCTGGCGGCCATGCTGAACAGCGGGCCGCACGGTTTCTCCGAGATCCTCTACGCCTTCACCAGCGCTTCCAACAACAACGGCTCGGCCTTCGGCGGGGTCACCGTCAACACCCCGTGGTATGACGTGGCGCTCGGCCTGTGCATGGCGTTCGGCCGGTTCCTGCCGATCGTCTTCGTACTCGCCCTGGCCGGCTCGCTGGCCGGGCAGACACCCGTGCCCGAGTCGGCGGGCACGCTGCCGACCCACCGGCCGCAGTTCGTCGGCATGGTCGTCGGCGTGACGATCATCCTGGTCGCGCTCACGTTCCTCCCGGCGCTCGCGCTCGGCCCCATCGCAGAAGGACTGTCCTGATATGTCAACCCCCGTGCTCGAAGCGCCGGGTCAGACCCCCGCACCAAAGCGCAACGACCGCGTGGGCGGCGGCCTGCTTGACCCGAAACAAATGATCAGGTCGCTGCCGGACGCGCTGGTCAAACTGAACCCGGTCACGCTGTGGCGTAACCCGGTCATGCTGATCGTGGAGATCGGCGCGCTGTTCACCACCGTGCTCGCGGTCCTCAGTCCGTCCTTCTTCGCCTGGGCCATCGTGGTGTGGCTCTGGCTGACGGTGATCTTCGCCAATCTGGCCGAGGCCGTGGCCGAGGGCCGGGGCAAGGCGCAGGCGGCGACGCTGCGCGCCGCCAAGCGCGACACCACCGCCCGCCGCCTCAAGAACCGGGACGACCACTCCCGATGGGATGTCGTCGGGGCGCCCGAGCTGAGGCAGGGCGACCACGTGATCGTCGAGGCCGGAGAGACCATTCCCGGTGACGGCGACGTGGTCGAGGGCATCGCGTCCGTGGACGAGTCGGCCATCACCGGTGAGTCCGCCCCCGTCATCCGCGAGTCGGGCGGTGACCGGTCCGCGGTGACCGGCGGCACCAAGGTGCTGTCCGACAAGATCATCGTGCGGATCACCCAGAAGCCCGGCGAGAGCTTCATCGACCGGATGATCGCCCTGGTCGAGGGCGCCGACCGGCAGAAGACGCCGAACGAGATCGCGCTGAACATCCTGCTGGCCGCGCTGACGGTCATCTTCCTGGTCGCCACCGTCACCATGCAGCCGTTCGCGATCTACGCCAAGGCGACGAACCCGGGCGTGCCCGACTCGCTCGCGCTCACCGGAGACGGCGTCACGGGCATCGTGCTGGCCTCCCTGCTGGTCTGCCTCATCCCGACCACGATCGGCGCGCTGCTGTCGGCCATCGGCATCGCCGGCATGGACCGCCTGGTCCAGCGCAACGTGCTCGCCATGTCCGGCCGCGCGGTCGAGGCCGCAGGTGACGTCAGCACGCTGCTGCTGGACAAGACCGGCACCATCACGCTGGGCAACCGGCAGGCGTCGGAGTTCGTCCCGGTGGACGGGGTGAGCGAGGCCGAGCTGGCCGAGGCGGCGCAGCTGTCCAGCCTGGCCGACGAGACGCCGGAGGGCCGCTCGATCGTGGTGTTCGCCAAGCAGGCGTACGGCCTGCGCGAGCGCCAGCCGGGCGAGCTGGCGCACGCCCAATGGGTGCCCTTCACCGCGCAGACCCGCATGTCGGGGGTGAACCTGGACGGCCGCGAGGTCCGCAAGGGCGCCGCGACCGCGGTGATGAAGTGGGTGCGCGACCACGGCGGTCATCCGACGGACGAGGTGGGCCACCTGGTGGACGGGATCTCCGGCTCCGGCGGCACCCCGCTGGTGGTGGCGGAGAAGGGACGCGTGCTCGGTGTCGTCCACCTCAAGGACGTCGTCAAGGAGGGCATGCGCGAGCGGTTCGACGAGATGCGCCGGATGGGCATCCGCACCGTCATGATCACCGGGGACAACCCGCTGACCGCCAAGGCCATCGCCGACGAGGCCGGGGTGGACGACTTCCTGGCCGAGGCCACGCCCGAGGACAAGCTCGCCCTGATCAGGAAGGAGCAGGAAGGCGGCCGGCTGGTCGCGATGACCGGCGACGGCACCAACGACGCCCCCGCGCTGGCCCAGTCCGACGTCGGGGTGGCGATGAACACCGGCACGTCGGCCGCCAAGGAGGCCGGCAACATGGTCGACCTCGACTCCAACCCGACCAAGCTCATCGAGATCGTCGAGATCGGCAAGCAACTGCTGATCACCCGCGGGGCTTTGACGACCTTCTCGATCGCCAACGACATCGCCAAGTACTTCGCGATCATTCCCGCGATGTTCGCCGCGGTCTACCCGGGGCTCGACGCGCTGAACGTCATGCGCCTGACCAGCCCGCAGTCGGCGATCCTGTCCGCGGTCGTCTTCAACGCGATCATCATCGTGGCGCTGATCCCACTGGCCCTGCGCGGCGTGCGCTACCGGCCGTCCAGTGCCTCCAAGCTGCTGTCACGCAACCTGTACGTCTACGGTCTGGGCGGCGTCATCGCCCCCTTCATCGGCATCAAGATCATCGACCTCATCGTCCAGTTCCTCCCGGGGATGTCGTAATGGAACGTCTGCCAAGCTGGCTGCGCCAGCACCTGACCGCCCTCCGCGCGGTCGCCGTTCTGACCGTTCTGCTCGGCCTGGTCTATCCACTGGTCACCACCGGTGTCGCCCAGGCACTGTTCACCGACAAGGCCAACGGGTCGATCATCCAGAAGGACGGCAAGGACGTGGGCAGCGCGCTCATCGGCCAGTCCTTCACCGACGCCGACGGCAACCCGGTCAGGAAGTACTTCCAGTCCCGCCCATCGGCCGCCGGAGACGGCTACGACCCGACCTCCACCAGCGCCAGCAACCTCGGCCCCGAGGACATCATCGACACGCTGCCGGTGCCGGGCGCCAAGGACGACGAGGGCAAGCAGTCCCTGCTCACCCAGGTCTGCACCCGGTCCAGGGCGGTCGGCGAGCTGGAGGGCGTCTCCGGGGCCCGGCCGTACTGCACCCCGGACGGCGTGGGCGCGGCACTGAAGGTCTTCCCCGACCGCGCCGTCAGCGTCAACCAGGCCTGCCCCACGACTCCGTTCATTGCGGAGTACCAGGGCCTGAAGGTGGAGTGCGCCAAGCCGGGCGAGGACTACGCGGCCGGCCGCACCGTCCCCGTCCGCGGCGACGCCGGGACGCCGGCCGTGCCGGCCGATGCGGTGACGGCCAGCGGCTCCGGCCTCGACCCGCACATCTCCCTCGCCTACGCCGAACTCCAGGCGCCCCGCGTGGCCAAAGAACGCGGACTTCCGCTTGAGCAGGTCAAGACCCTGATCGACGAGCACACCACCGGCCGGGCGCTCGGCTTCATGGGGGAACCGTCGGTGAACGTGCTCGAGCTCAACCTCGCCCTCGACGGAGCCTGAGATGAGGGGGCGGCTGCGGGTCTACCTCGGGGCGGCGCCCGGAGTCGGCAAGACGTACGCGATGCTCGGCGAGGGCCGCCGGGCGTGCGAGCGCGGCCGGGACGTGGTCGTGGGCCTGGTCGAGACCCACGGGCGCCCCCGTACCGCCGCCCTGCTGGAGGGCATGGAGATGGTCCCGCGCAAGACCGTCGTCTACCGCGGCACCACATTTACCGAGCTCGACGTTGAGGCCGTCATCGCCCGCGCGCCGAAGGTGGTGCTGATCGACGAGCTGGCCCACACCAACGTGCCCGGCTCCAAGAACGTCAAGCGCTGGCAGGACATCGACGAGATCCTCGACGCCGGCATCGACGTCATCACCACGGTCAACATCCAGCACCTGGAATCGGTCAACGACGTCGTCCAGGAGATCACCGGCGTGCCACAGCGCGAGACCGTACCGGATGAGGTGGTGCGGCGGGCGGACCAGATCGAGCTGGTCGACATGTCGCCCGAGGCGCTGCGCCGCCGCATGGCGCACGGCAACGTGTACGCCCCCGAGAAGGTCAGCGCGGCCATGTCGAACTACTTCCGCGTCGGTAACCTCACCGCCCTGCGCGAACTCGCCCTGCTCTGGGTGGTCGGCAAGGTCGACGAGCAGCTCGACCGCTACCGCGCCGACCACGGCATCGCCGCCACCTGGGAGACCCGCGAACGCGTCGTCGTCGCGCTGACCGGCGGCCCTGAGTGCGACACCCTGGTACGCCGGGCCGCCCGCATCGCCGCCCGCACCAAAGGCGCCGATCTGCTGGCCGTGCACGTCACCAGCGCCGACGGGCTGGCCGGCGCCGCCCCGGCCAACCTGGCCCGCCAGCGCACCCTGGTCGAGAGCATGGGCGGCACCTACCACCAGGTCGTCGGTGACGACATCCCGCGCGCCCTGCTCGACTTCGCCCGCGGCGTCAACGCCACCCAACTGGTGCTCGGCGCGTCCCGCAGAGGTCGTTTCGCGCAGATTCTCTCGCGGGGCGTCGGCGTGGAGACCACCTCCCTGTCCGGCTCCATCGACGTGCACCTGGTCACCCACGAGGAGGCCAAGAAGGGCCGCCGTCGGCCCGAACGCTCCCGGGCCGCGCTGACCCGGAAACGGCGGCTGACCGGATGGGCCGTGGCGGTGGCGGGCATGCCGGCGCTGACCGCCACGCTTGCCCCGTTCCGGGACATGATCTCGCTGCCCAGCGAGATCCTGCTGTTCCTGTGCCTGGTCATCGGCGTCGCGCTGATCGGCGGCATGTGGCCGGCGATCGCCGCGGCCGTGGGCGGCTCGCTGCTGCTCAACTGGTTCTTCACCCCGCCCATCGGCCAGCTGACCATCGCCGATCCGGAGAACCTGCTCGCGTTGATCGTGTTCATCCTGGTCGCGGCGGCCGTCAGCACAATCGTGGACCTGGCCGCCCGGCGTACCCGTCAGGCTGCCCAGGCGAGTGCGGACGCCGAGGCGCTGTCCACGCTGGCCGGACACGTGCTGCGGGGCGAGGCCGCGCTGCCGTCGCTGCTGGGTCGGCTGCGCGAGACGTTCGGCCTGGACTCGGTCACCCTGCTCGAACGCATCGGCGAACCCCTCCCCGACGACCAGGCCGAACCCGAAGCCTGGCGCATCATCGCCACCTCCGGCGCCGCCCCCTGCACCGCGCCCGCCGCCGCCGACACCGACGTCGTGATCAGCGACAAGCTGGTTCTCGCCGCCCGCGGGCGACTGCTGGACGCCAGCGACCGGCGGTTGCTGGAGGCCTTCGCCGCCGAGGCCGCCGTCGCACTGCGCCAGGAACGCCTCCAGGAAGAGGCCGAACTGGCCAGACCCCTCGCCGAGGCGGACAAGATGCGCACCGCGCTGCTCGCGGCCGTCAGCCACGACCTGCGCACCCCGCTCTCGGCCGCCAAAGCCGCCGTCGAAAGCCTGCGCAACGCGGACATCAGCTGGACGGACGAGGACCGCGACGAGTTGCTCGCCACCGCCGACGAGTCCCTGGCCGGACTGGACCGGCTGGTGGAGAACCTGCTCGACATGAGCCGCCTGCAAGCCGGTGTCCTCGGCCTGTCGTTGCAACCTGTCGCCCTGGAGGAGGTCGTGCCCCGCGCCGTCGACAACCTAGGACCCTTGCGCGACCGCATCGAGGGCGACATCTCCGTCGAGCTGCCCGACATCGTCGCCGACCCGGCCCTGCTCGAACGGGTGCTGGTCAACCTGATGACCAATGCCGTCCGCTACAGCCCGCCCGGCCACAAGGTGCTGATCACTGGCAGTCGGCACGACGACGAAGTCGAGATCCGGGTGATCGACCGCGGCCCCGGCATCCCGCCCCAGGACCACGAACGTGTCTTCCTGCCCTTCCAGCGACTCGGCGACCGGCCCAACGGCACCGGCGTCGGCCTGGGGCTCGCGCTCTCGCGTGGGCTGACCGAAGCCATGGGCGGCACTCTCATACCCGAGGAGACACCAGGGGGAGGTCTCACCATGATCGTCATCATGCCCGTATCGTCCCGGGCGACGACAGGATGACCAAGATCCTCGTCGTGGACGACGAGCCACAGATCCTGCGCGCCCTCCGCATCAACCTGACCGCCCGTCACTACGAGGTTTCGGTCGCCGCCGACGGCTCGTCCGCGCTGCGCCAGGCCGCCGAATGGCACCCCGACCTCGTCGTGCTCGACCTCGGCCTGCCCGACATCGACGGCGTGGACGTCATCCACGGTCTGCGCGGCTGGACCCAGACCCCCATCGTCGTGTTGTCCGGGCGCGCCGGAAACCAGGACAAGATCGACGCCTTGGACGCCGGCGCCGACGACTACGTGACCAAGCCATTCAGCATCGAGGAGTTCCTCGCCCGCATCCGCGCCGTCTCCCGCCGCGCCGCCATCCAGGAGGCCGAACTGGCCAGCATCCAGATCGGCGACCACACGGTGGACCTGACCCGCAAGACCGTCTCGGGGGGTCTGCGGCTCACCCCCACCGAATGGCACATCCTGGAGATCCTGCTGCGCAGCCCGGGCAAGCTCATCTCGCAGCGCTATCTGCTGGCCGAGGTCTGGGGCAGCAAACACGTCAAGGAAACCCACTACCTACGCCAGTACATGGCCCAGCTCCGCAAGAAACTGGAACGCGACCCCGCCCGCCCGCAACACCTGATCACCGAGCCGGGCATGGGCTACCGCTACACCCCATGACGCCCAGGCTCCAGCTCGGCGCCGGGCCCCTCCTGTCGACGGCGAGTCGTGGCGTGTCAGCCATCCTGACAGCCCATGGAGAGCTGCGATCAGAGCGGAGTCATCAGGCTCTCCGCCGGCGTCACCATCGGATTGCCGGAACGCTGGTGCTCGTAGAACCGAAGCTCACCGCGGGGCGCCGGCACCCGCCGCACTTCCCGCAGCGTCTCCCGCACCCGCGCGGCACAGCACAACACCAACGAGCACACCACGGCATCACAGGAGCCGTCCGCAACAGGCAGGCGCCGTAAATCCCCCCGAGCATCAGGATCTTGGTCGCGAGGTGCGCCGCGACGCCTGATCAGGACGGTTCCAGTCGGCCCCACTTGGCGGTCTGACTTGGCCCCACTTGTTGATCACAGTGTGAATTCGTGACGGCTTGAAATGACCCGACCTGGAACAAGGCCCAGTACTCCCGAACACCACCTGCGCTGGCCGTCAACCGCCCGAGTCGCTTGCGGCGATGTCCAGCGCCGACCCTGCTTGATCGGCCAGGGTGACGGCGACCAGGCGTGCCTGCAACGGCGGGACCCTGCCCGGAGTGGGCTTGAGCATGAACCGGCCGTAGAAGCGGCCGTTGCCGAAGGTGCGCAGCTCGACCTCGGTATCGGGCCATCCGAGCCGGTCGGCGTCCCAGCGTCTGCGGCCCCAGGTCACGCTGCCGTCTTGCTCCAGCCGGGGCGGGTGGCCGGTCAGCGTGCCGTACTCGAAACGGCAGCCGCGCAGGTGCAGCACCTCGGTGAGCTGGGCGGTGACGTGATCGACCACCGTTCCGGGCGCCCTGGTGTTCTGCGCCAGAGCGGCGGTGTCGTGGATGCGGGCCAGGTAGTCGGCGTCGGTGATGGTCACCACCTTCAGCTTCCGGGCGCGGGCGGCCAACTGCGAGACCGCCAGGCCCACGATGAGCAGCAGCAGCGCGCTCTGGATGTCGGCGGGCCGGGTGATGGTGAAGCGCTGGTAGGGCTGGGTGAAGAAGAAGTTGAACCACACCGCGGCCGAGATGGCCGCCAACGCGCCGGCCAGGCGGTTGCCCAGGGCGGCGACCGCGACCACGATCACGACCAGGACGAGCGCGACGCTGGTGTTGGGCAGGCTGTCGCGAAACGGCACCAGCACCCCCGCAACGGCCGGTGGCGCCACCAGCGCGACCAGGAACGCGACGTGATCTGCGGATAAATGCCTCATGCGGCCACTCATCACTGCATCACCCCCACCCATTTTGCGTTTATGCAGGTCAACGCCCTAGATCTACCCCGTCGTGCGTGATGATCCACGTATCGCTGCCCGCTTGGCGCGCCCACTCGCCCACCCGCCATCGGTTGGCGCCCAGGCCTCCGGGACCAGTGCCATGGAAACGGCCCTTCACCAAGGCGGAGTTCGGTCTGTGGGCTCGGGGGCTGCAGCCCCCGAGCCTCTGCCCCGCGAGGGCCTCACCCGCCCGCCGGGCGCGTGGGCGGGCCGGGCGGGGTGGCGGGCGAGGTCGAAATACATACGTGTTTTGATAAAGGCGGTGTTGGGGGTCGGGCCGGACAGCAATCCGGCAAGCATTTTCCCTGCATCCTGCTCCGGCATCACGACGCGGTGGGCGCCGACCCGTTCGAGGATCTTCGCGTGGCGGTGCGTCGTCGCCCTGCCCCAGATCTCCTGAACTCCGAGTCCGGCGAGCAACGAGGTGGTGAGAGCGCTGGCCACGACATCCCCCATGGCCACCACCGCCTGCCCGGCCTCGGCCATCCCGAGTCGCCGCAACTCGTCCAGGTCGGTCGCATCCGCCACTGCGGCATGGTCAAGGCGGCCGGCCAGAGCAAGCACCGCCTCAGGCTCACGATCGATCCCGAGAGCTCGCTCACCGTTCGCGGCCAGGCTCAGCGCGACCGAACTGCCGAAGCGCCCCAATCCCAATACCGCGATGAAATTACTGTGCATCAAGATGATCACGCTTCCGGCCGAACATTCCCCGATTCCATGATGGCGTGGCAGCGACAAGGCGGACCGTAGGGAATTCATCAAGCCGCGTGATTTTTCGGGACCACAGTGGAGACCCGCGGCCGTCCCCGCACCGCCGCACTCCTGGACGGCATGGAGGTTCTCCCGCGCAAGACGCTGGTCTACCGCGGGACCGCCTTCACCGAGCTCGACGTGGACTCCGTCCTGGCTCGCAACCCGAAGATCGTGCTCATCGACGAACTCGTCCACATCAACGTGCCCGGCTCTCCCAACGCCAAGCGCTGGCAGGACATCGAGGAAGGCCTTTCACTCGGGTCGGCGTCACCAGCCTCAAAGTAGCGAGAAAGACCAGGTCAAAGCCTTCCGGCATAATTCTTGATCAGGATGCGAAGTCATAGCGCTCCGCGGTCGTCTGGGATGGCGGTCTTCTCGCGAGGCCGGTGAACAGCCATGATGCAGCCCGGACTCTCGGTTGGATGATGGGAGCCGATCACTCACAGCTACTTTTCCCCTGGTGACGCCGGCCCGAGTGGAGGGCCCAGTAGTCCCCCGGCGCGGGCCGGGCGGCCGGGGCACCGGTCACGTCAGCGCGCAGAGCCTGTCGCGGATCTCCGTGAGCACGTCGGGCGTCTCCTGCGGCATGCACGCCGCCACCGTCAGCCTGGCGAACGCCTCGTGGTAGCCGTCCACGTCCGTGCCGTCCAGCACGAAGTCGTTGTCGAACT
Organism: Streptosporangium brasiliense; assembly: GCF_030811595.1. Taxonomy (NCBI): domain Bacteria; kingdom Bacillati; phylum Actinomycetota; class Actinomycetes; order Streptosporangiales; family Streptosporangiaceae; genus Streptosporangium; species Streptosporangium brasiliense. The sequence continues at coordinate 4,854,575 of NZ_JAUSRB010000002.1, read as the reverse complement.
GGTGGACCGAGACCACCGGGTCCATGTCGGGGAAGCGGAACATCGTGAACGGTGCCGACCTCGGCACGTACGACGACACCAGCCGCGTCACCTGCAGCGTGACGTGCGGCAGCTTCGACACTCCGATCAGGTGGCTCAGCTGGTCGGCCTGGACCTGCGGCCCGGCGATGCAACGCATCAGCGCCGCCTCGTCGACGACCGCCCACAGCGCCGGGCCGCCCTCCCGGGCCAGCGCGTCCTGCCGGCGCGCCGTCGTCTCCACCGCCCCCGTGATCAGCTCGGGTGACGGGAACGGGTTCTGGGAGACGCGGACCGCGGCCGTCGCGTATTCGGCGGTCTGCAGCAGCGGGGGGACGAACTGGAGCTGGTAGGTGCGGATCAGCTCCGCGCGCTGTTCCAGCCCGAACGTCGCCGACACCCACAGCGGGATGGCGGGCATGTCCCACCATCCCGGCTCGCGCTCGCCACGGGCGATCGACAGGATCGCCTCCCGCTGGAAGCGGGCGGTCACGCCGTAGAGGGTGAGCAGCGCTTCGACGTCGTCGAGTGGGGTCTCAGCCTCGGCGGCGCCGTTCTCCACGGACATGACCACCCGCTCATCGACGTCGACCATGTCCCCGGCTTGCGCCGGAGACAGCCCGCGCGCCTCCCGCAGGAGCCGCAGCCGCTCGCCCAGAACAGCGCGCTGGCCGGCGTCGAGCTTTCCGACGAGGCGCGGCGGGTTCTCCTCGATGTCGGGGAGAACCGGACCGCTGTCGCCGGAAGAGAAAGGGCTAGGGATGTCATCCCCCACAAGCCATCCCACAGGCACCTGCAACAGCACGGCGAGCGCCGTGAGCTGCTCCAGGGTCGGATTGGTCCGCTGGCCCTTGCTCAGCTGGTGAATGTAGACGTGAGTGGTCTGTACTCCCGCGTCGGTGACGGCTCTCGCTGCCCTCCGGGTGGAGTAGCCGCGATGACGCAGCGCCTCCCCCAGCCGGTCGGCGAGGTTCGCCACACATACCTCCTGTCCGGAACAGCCTGTACATGACGCGAGAAGGTCAGAATACGCGCGTTAACCCTCAGTTAACAAGGGTCGGTTTGGCACTCGACAAACGCTCTGATCTGCTGATATAGGCATCACGCCTAATCAAAACCCGGTGCATGTAGTCGACAGTCCCGATAATCGCCGTCTCCGCCGGTAACTCAGATCCGCACCGGCCCGACCAGAAGACGCCCATGCCCGACAGCCGACCGGTGACGGTGACATGCGGAATCGACCGGGCGGAAAAACACCATGACGTCGCCCTGGTCGACAAGACCGGCAAACCGGTGGCCGAACGGCGCATCAGCGACGCCGACGGCTGGCGGGTTCCGGTCGAACTGCTGACCGAACACGGCGGCCGAACTCATGCGCCGCGCCGAGACCGCCTCCGACGAGACCCTCGTCCGGCTCCTGCATCCCGGCTGGATGACACAAAGATTCAGGCCGAGGTGGACCAGATCTCCGATGCGCGGCCGGCGCCGATGCTGGATCCGTACGCGTCGCCTGGGGAAATGACCGAGCCCGGCCAGGACAGCGGGGATCCGGCCGCGTACGAACAGCAGGACGGGCCCCGATCAGAAGTCGACAGGTAGGGAATCGCCGGCCGCTTACGCCTTATCTCGTTCATGAAGGAACTGAGCAATGGCCACCCACGAGTCAGCGAGACGTTCAAGTCGCTCCATCAGCGCCAGATCAGTGATCGTTTCTGCGTTGTAGAGCAGACGAGCAGCATTCGCGATCGCGATATCCACCGTTGTGGTGATGTCTGGCTGGTTCACCGTAGGTTCCATCCATCTTGCTGGCAAAGGGGCCCGGCGGCGCGCCGCAGCACGAGGAGCCTAAGGCACGACGACATGCCCGGTCGCCAGGGTTTTGACCGTCGCGAGGAGGCCTTCTCCTGGCTGTCGAACAGGACCTCCTCCACCAGGCGGAAGATCCGCGCTGAGAAGGAGAAGGCGCTCGGTGCCCTTACCCCTGAGGCGAAGGAGGCTGCGAACGCTCGCGTGCGCGCCGCCCAGGCCCAGCTACGCGACCACCTCGCCGCGCATCCCAAGCTCACGCGCCTGCCGTACCGGGAGCAGATCGACGCCGGCAGCGTCCAGGGCCCCGCGGACCCGAGGGAGGCCCCGTCAGCGACCTACAACCGCCCGTGGCCCAGACACTGCCCTAGCTGGGAATCTTGTCCTGGTGACGCGGGCACAGGGTGACGACAGCCGCGCCTGCCACGTATCCGGAAGTCTCAGCGCCAAGCTCATCGGCGTTGCTCACTGCAACATCGATCAAGCTCTGCCCTCCGTCCATGGCTTTGCATACCGCTCGGCCGAGCCGTATGAGGTCAGCCGCGCTCTTGTCCTTCAGATCAGCCCGCTGCCGCATGGTGGCCATGAACGCAGTCTGGTTCTCCTTGTCCTTCCCACGCGGCAGATCAGTCGAGGTGTTCTTCCCACCCGGCAGATCAGTCGAGGTCGTCGTCGGCTTCTCGCCCGGCTCAGCCTCGGCCGTACTGGACGGCTTGGCGCTCACTGATGCGCTCGTCGACGCGACCGGCTTCTCATCCCTGCCCAGCAGGGCGACCAGTCCCCCCAGCAAGGCAAGGACACCCACCACCGCGATGACCACACCGATCACCGCTCCCTTCCCGCTCTTCTTCGGCGGCCGGTGCTGGCCTGGACCCGGCTGCCATCCGGGCGGCGGCCCCATCGGGGGCTGTTGCTGCCAGCCCGGCGGTGGCCCAGGCTGCGGGTACTGCTGAGTCGGCTGCCCGTATTGCTGGGGCTGCCCGTACTGCTGAGTCGGCTGTTCGTACTGCTGGGGGTGCCCGTACTGCTGAGGCTGCCCATATTGCTGAGGCTGCCCGTACTGCTGGGGCTGAGTCGGGTACGGCTGCTGCGGAGGCTGGCCCGGCCACTGCTGGGGCTGCTGGGGCTGCTGCGGAGGATGCACCCGCGCACCATACGCCCCACCCCTGACATTTCACCCCAAAACGCCGGGATGGATACCCAAAAGGAGCGTCGGAGCGGTCCAAAACACTCCGGTCGGCCAGGCACGGCCGTCCACCACCGCGCCCCCAAGGAGCTTCGCCGGGCAGGACCCCGAAGCCCCCAGCGGCGAACAGACCGAATAAGTCTTGTTAATCGTTGACTACGCAGTCCAAACGCGAACTCGCTGTCCGGCCTTTCCATGTAGTCATTCGGTGCGTAACCCTCAGGTGACAGCCCTGATCTCAGATGTTCGGCGGGCGGCGGTCCTTCTCCGGACGCGTCAGCGACCGGGGTGCGGGGAGGCGTCCCGGCCGGGCTCCGCGAGGGCGAGGGGACGGCCGAGGAAGCGGGCGACGTCCTCGACCTCGGCCGCGAGCAGGGGCCCCGCCCCGGCGGGGAGCGTCTCGAACGGGCAGACCGCGAGCCTGGCGCCGGTGAGGCTCCAGGTGCCCCGCAGGACCCCGTCGACGAGCACGGTGGAACGCAGGACGCCTCCGCCGGGGTGGACCGCGCGGGCGTGGGCGTCGGCCAGGACGGCGGAGCGGGTATGCCAGCCCAGGAGATACTCGTCGAAGGCGGGCAGGAGCCGCACGGCGTACGGCGCGGGTCCAGGTTCGGGGCCAAGGCCAGGGCCGGACTCGGACCCGGGCTCGGACCCAGGGCCGGGCCCGGGGCCGCTCCCCCGCAGGCGCCAGCCGCCCCCGGGCGCCTGCTCCAGCGAGCCGGCGATCAACCGCCAGCCGATCCGGGCGTCCCCGAGCGGCAGGCCGGACCAGGCGGCGAGGTCGGCGGGGGTCGCGGGGGCGTGCGCGCGCAGATAGCGGCGGGCGAGTTCGGCCAGGGAGCGGTCCCGGTCGAACGGGGAGAGCACCGGGGCGCCGAGCCAGTCGGCCGCGTGCACGTAGGTCGGCTTCCCCGCGCCCGGCGCGCCGCCCCGCCCGGAGCTCCCCGTCCCCGGGGCGGGAGCGGCCGGCCCGCGGGCCCCGTCCGGCCGCCTGCCGGGACCGAGGACGGCCAGGCCGTGGGCCGCGGCCAGCGCGGCCAGGTGGACGATCGCCTGGCCCGTGGCGGGGACGCCGCGGGAGGCCAGCCGCTCCCCCAGCTCGGCCTTGGTCAGCGGCCCCTGCCCTTCGAGGGCCCGGGTGACGGCGGCCAGCAGCGCCTCGGGAGACCCGCTCACCCCCTCCTGGCCGATCCGGCGGACCGCCTGGCGCGCCAGCGCCGGGCCGGACAGGGACGTCAGCCAGCCCAGGTCCTCGGGCAGGACGTAGTGCAGGGTGCCGCGCGGCCCCCAGGCGCGGACGATCGAGCGGTCTTGATGGGCGCTCTCGACGTCCGCCCGGGTCAGGGCGGTCGAGCGGGCACGGAAGGCCAGAGCCGCCGCGGCGACGTCCTGGGCCTGTACGGCCAGCAGCCGCCCGACGAGTTCGGGCACGCTCACGGGGCCGGGCCGGTACAGCGACTGCGCCGCGAGCCGTTCCCTCCGAAGGTCGTCCATGTCGCCCCCTACCCGTGCCGTCCGGCCGCGGCGCGGGCGGCGAGGGCCCGGCCGGCCCCGTGCCCGAGTGCCGCGGCACGGGAGGCGGGCGCCGCCACCACGGCGGACGCGGCTGCGATCCCGGCGGCCGTCCGATCGCCCCGCGACGGGGGGATACTCATCGGTAACTCACCCTGTATGCCACTATTAATTGACCTTCGTCCCCGTTTACCGGGGTTACCCTAGCGTGTCGGTGACGGCGGCCGCAGCGTGGACGCTCACCCGGCGTACGGGCCTGGATTGTCGGGCGAAAGCCTTACGGTAGGGCGCGTGCCAGACACCAACCACGAGATCACGCTCGACTCGGCCCTCACCGAGGAGGCCGTGCTCGCGACCTACCGCCGGATGTTCGCCGCGCTGGCGCGCGACAGCGGCGCGGTGGTCGACGAGCCCGCGCTGGTCGACATCGCCGAGACGCTGTTCGCGGCGTTCGCCGAGGCCGGCGAGGAGTGGCTGACCCACGAGCAGATGCGCCACGTCTGCCGGGCCTACCCGCTCGACCAGTTCGAGAACCGGCTGCGGGTGCTCAGGGGTCTCGGCGCGATCCGCGAGGTGTTCCCCAAGCCCAACCAGCTCCGCTACCGCGCGTCGTTCACCAGCGTGGTGGGGCTGATGTTCATCCGGCGGATGATGGACGACGGCGGCCAGTCGGAGATGCACCGGCTGCTCGCGCTGGAGGACCTCAACGTCGCCGACCCCCGCACGACCATGGAGGAGGCGCGGCTCAGCGCGCAGAACCTGTCGCGGGCCTTCCGGCTCTGGGCGCTGGAGCTGATCACGCTGACCAGCGGCACCATCGAGGAGCTGCGCGAGCAGGCCCCCAAGCTCTGGGGCACCGAGGAGATCGCCCGCAGGGCGCAGAGCCTGCACGGCACGATCCTCACCCGCTGGCCGGATCTCGACCGCACCTGCACCGAGCTGCGCGCGGCGATCTACGCCTACAGCGACGCCTCCCGCCGGGCCGCCGGGCGGCTGGCCGACTCGGCCGGCACGACCAGGAACCTGACGCTGCTGCCCGCGGAGACCTGGCGCACCTTCGCGCAGACCGCCACCAAGGAGCGCCTGGCCGCCGTGCTCGACGGATTCGTCTTCGACGCCCCCGCCCCCTGGCACGACCCGGCGGCGATCGTCCGGGCGGTGGACGAGAGTCCCCGGCCGGCGCCCGCCCAGCCCACTCCCCCGCGCTCGGCCCTGCCCGATCCCGGGCCCGCCGACTCCTACGACCCCGGCACCGGAGGTCTCGACCATCTGAGCGCCGTCGCCGAGGCCGCGCTCGCCGGACGCGACTCCGCCCGGCTGGAGGAGCTGCTCACCGCCGACGGCGAGTGGGTCTCCGCCCGTCGCCTGCTGGCCGATCTCGTCTCGGCCGACCTGCGCCCCGAGTCCCCCTACCGCCTGCGCTGGTCCGACTCGCTCACCGCCGCCCCCGACGCCGAACCCACCTGGCTGTCGCACGGCCGCCTGGAGAGGACCGGACATGACGCCTGAGCTGGCACACGCGCGGGCCAGGGCGGCCGGCCCGCTCCCGCTCGGCGCGGGCGAGCCCGCTCCCCCGGGCATGGCCCGGCTGGCGCACGGCGACGGGACGGGCCTGGCGCTGCCGGCCTGGCCGGACGGGGCGACCCCCTCGCTGCTGGAGGAATACCAGGTCGCACCGGTGAACGTGGAGCGGTCGGGTGAGACCCGGCGGGTGCTGGCCGCGGCGCTGAAGTGCTGCTGGCGCGACCTGACCGCCGACCCGTGGCCGGGCGTCCCCGCGCCGGTGGATGACGTGCTGGCGGCCTACCGGGCCCTGATCGGGCGCGGCGACGACCTCATGCGCAACTGGGCGGTCGGCGCGCTGCGCCGTCTGCACGACTCGGCCTGGCTGGAGGTGGACGGCGGTGTCGTACGGCTCGGCCCCCGCTGCGCCTGCTGGCCCGCCGGCTCCCACGCCCAGCTCAGGGAGCTGATGCGCCGCCTGCCCACCGGCGAGGAGGAGCTCACCGGGTTGGACGTGCTCCCGGCGGCCGAGCCCGCTCCCGCCGGGGCGGCCGCGAGCGTCGTGGTCCCCGAGAGCGTGGACGAGGACCTGCTCGGCCCGTTCGACGAGCGGCGCAGGGCCGAGATCGTGGCGGCGTTCATGGCGGTCGAGCACGCCGCCGAGCCGGTCCACGAGGCGCGCCTGCCCGCGCTGCGCGACCCGGTGCTCCGCCGTACTCTCGCGGAGATGCTGCAGCGGCGCGGCCGGGTCCTGATCCAGGACCGTGAGGCGTGGACCTCGGGCTACACCCCCGAGACGGCCGCCGAGACGGGCACGACGGTGGGCGAGGCCGAGCGGGCGGTGCTGGTGCTGGTGCTGATCCACTCGGTGGCGATCCCGCGGGCCGACGGCCTGCTGCCCGCCGACAGCTGGCTGTCGCCGTTCCCCGCCCAGCTGGAGGAGCTGCGCCGGCACACCAGGCTGCCGATCGGCGAGCTGGAGGCCGCGCTCCGGACCCTGCGCCACGCGGGTCTGGTGACCCAGGTCAAGGCGGGCGAGGAGGCCGGGGGATACACCCCCGGCCCGCAGTTCCACCGACTGACCCCGCAGGCCAGACGCCGCCTGCAGGAAGAGCTGATCCTCGCCGCGGGGCCGCACACCCCGCTGGCGGCGGCAGTGAGAGCGAACCGCAGATGAAGGGAACGACGGGGTTGACCGGACAGCCGGGCCAGGCCGCCAGGAGCTCGCGCAAGCGCGGAGCGGACGCGGCCCAGGACGAGGAGAGCGCCAAGCGGACGCACGGGAGCCAGGCCAGCCTGGTGCCGGTGGAGGTCCGGGCCGACGCTCCGAGCGAGAACGTGGTCGGCGACCGCGTGCTGATCGCCGTGCAGGCGGTCAACATCTCCCGGCTGTCGACCCATCCGGTGCCGACCGTGCCGGGCACGCTGATCGTGGTCGCGGGCGCGGGGCCGAAGGACTCCAACGGCGCGGGCAAGTCCTCGTTCATCGCGATGATCACCGCGCTGCTCGGCGACGAGCAGTGGCGTTTCGCCTCCGGCGCCAAGTCGGTGTCGGAGCTGCTGTTCAACGCCGAGCTCGCCGCGGGCGGCGGCGGCAGGTCGTGGGCCAGTGCCGACCACGGCTACATCGTCGGCGTCTTCGCCGGGGCCGGATCCGTGGACGACGCGGTGACGGTGTGGCTGCGGGTCAACCAGGAGGCGCCGCACCTGGAGATCAGATGGGTCCCGGGGGTGCGCGTGGCGGCGGCCGCCTCGGAGGCGGAGCGGGTGGCGCGGGCCGACGAGGTGTGGGCGGCGCTGCCCCGCTCGGCGGGGCGCCGCGACGTGGTGGCGCGCGACCTCACCAGGTTCCTCTACGGCGACCGGGTCAGGTGCGTGTCGTTCCTGTCCACCTCGGTGCGGAGCAAGGTCGCCACGAACCTGCTCTCCCAGCCGCTCAACGAGATCTCCCCGGAGCGGGTCTTCGAGGCGATCGCCGCGCTGACCGGGCTGGACACCGAGCTCGACCAGGAGCGGGAGGCCCGGCGCGACGAGCACGTCAAGCGGGGGCGGGCGGCACAGGCCGTGGAGCTGCTCAAGGAGTTCGAAGACGAGTCCCGGACGCTGCTGGAGACCTTCGACCGGCGCGACCGGGCCCGGACGCGGCTGGCGGAGGCGCTGCGCTGCTGGCGGGGACGGCTGGCGCGCAGGCTCGCCGACGCGGCGCAGCGGGACGGGGCGCTCGCCGCCGACCTGGAGCGCTCCCGCGCGGCGGGCGAGCGGGCGGTGGAGGCGATCGGCGTGGTCAAGGCGGAGATCGCCACGCTCAAGGACGACACTCTGGAGCGGGCCCTGTCCGAGGCGCGCAGGGAGCTGGCCGCCCTGCAGTCCCGGGCGGCCAAGCTCGACGCCGACCGGGCCGTCGCGGAGAACTCGGCCGACGAGCTGCGCGGCTGGATCCCCGGGCTGGAGGAGCAGCGGCGGCTGGCCGACGGCCGCGACGTGAAGACCGCCGACGCCGAGCTGGCCCAGGCCAGGCTCCGGCTCAACGAGGCGCTGAAGGCGCTGGGCGTGGCCGACCGGGAGGTCGAGAGGGCCAGGGCCGCGCTCGACGACGCCGAGGGCGGCCCGGCGGCGGCCCAGCTCAACGCGCTCGCCGAGGCCGGTGTCGGGGCGACCGGGCTGCTCGACGCGGTCGACGTGGCCGAGCACGCCCGCGACGAGGAGTCGGCGTCCGGCCGCGCGGGACAGGCGGCGACGGCCCTGGGAGCCCGCGGCTGGCCGCAGGAGCACGCGGTGATCGTGGACGCGTCCGACTTGGCGGCGGCGGCCCGGGCACTGGCCGCCCTGCCCGGATCGGTGCTGGTCAGCGCGGCGGGCGTCACCGTCGTGGGCTCCTTCGAGGCGGTGGCCACCGGCCGGGAGGCCCGGATCAAGGCCGCCGAGCAGCGGCTGCACCGGGCCCGTGACGCGCAGGAGACGGCCGCCGCGGCCGTGCGGGGCGCCGAGGACGGGGTGGCCGAGGCCGGCCGGCGGCTGGAGGGCGCCCGGGCCGCCGTGCAGCTGGCCGACATCGAGCGGCGGATGGCCGAGCGGCGGGCCACGCTCACCGAGCTGACCGAGGCGCTGGCCGAGGTCGGGCCGAAGGTGGGCGAGGCGGAGCGGCGGGCGAGCGCGCTGGACTTCCGCGCCCGGACCAGGAACATGGAGGTCGAACGGCTGGAGGGCCGCCGGGCCCGGCACGAGGCCGAGCGCGACCAGGCCAGGGACCAGGCGGCGAAGGTCACCGCGGACCGCGACGCGCTGGGGATGGACGCGCTGGCCGGCGACTGGGGCGGCACGGTCGACGGGGCCCGCGAGTGGCTGGAGGCGCTGGGCGAGCAGGAGCGCCCGCTGACGGCCGAGGAGTGGTGGCGGGCCGCCGAGCGCCGCCTCGACGAGGCGCTGCGCGACACCTTCCCGGGTGAGGACGGGGAGATGCCCGAGGAGCTGCGCTTCCTGGTCAGGGAGCGGACCGAGCCCGGCGCCGGGCGCACGGCGCGCGAGCAGGCGACCTTCCCCGGCGTCTGCGCGGCGCTCTCGTCCTACCTACGCGGCCAGGAGGAGTACGAACGGCACCAGCGCCGCCAGATCCAGACCCAGATCGCCACCCGGCAGCGTGACCTGACCGCCGCGGCCAAGGGCGCCGAGGAGGCCGCGCAGTCCACCGCCGTGCACCGGGCCGCGCTGACCGCGGCGATCAAGGCGCGGCTGACCCGGGTCGCCGAGGAGTTCGACAAGCTCGACACCTCCTACGGCGGCTACGGCGCGACGCTGGAGTTCCCGGTGCCGGCCGCGCCCGCCGACCCGGAGCAGCGCTGGGCGTGGCGGGTCACGCCCAAGTGGCGCCGGGGAGAGGGCCAGGGTTACGTGCCCTACAACCGGCGGGCCAACACCGCGCTGATGGACGAGAAGGCGGTGAAGCTGGTCTGCGCGGCGGCGATCGCCTCCTCCGGCGGCGGGCACCTGTGCCTGGTCCTCGACGAGCTGGGCCGCAACCTCGGCAAGGAGCACCGCCGGGAGGCGGTGGCACTGTTCCGGCGGATCGGCGAGACCTACGGGATCACGGTGATCGGCGCGCTCCAGGACGACATGGAGCCCTACGCCGTCGACGCCTGCGGGCAGTACATCAAGCTGCGCCGCTCCTCCGACGCCATGCCGTACAACGAGCCGCCGGTGATCATCGGTCACGACGACCATGCCGAGCGCGTACGTGTTCTGGCCTCCGCGGTGAGCAGATAACCTCAGCGGAGGTTGGTCTCGGAGAGGATCGAGGGAGATCGGTGTCGGCGTCTTCGCTGGAGCAGTCCCCTCCCCGGCCCGACCTCTACCGGGCCATGGTGCTGGCCCTGCGCGTGGGCGAGCTGCTGCTCGGCAGCGGGGAGGGCACCGAGACGGTGTCCGGCAGCATGCGCAGGATCACCAACGCCTACGGCGTGCCGCACTGCGAGGCCGACGTCAACCTGTCGGCCATCACGCTGTCGCACGTCCCCTCGGACGGCAGCGCGCCGGTCACCGCCGAGCGGCGGGTCCGCCGGCGCCTGCCCGACTACGACCGGCTGATCGCGGTCCACGACATGGTCAAGGAGGCCTCCGGCGGCTCACTGCCGCTCGACGACGCCGAGACCCGGCTGCGGGAGATCACCCGGCGGGTCCCGGTCTACCCGAACTGGGTCCTGATCACGGCGCTCGCGCTGATCGCCTCCTCGGCGAGCATCCTGGTCGGCGGCGGCGTGCCCGTCGCGGTGGCCGCCTTCTGCGCCACCGTGCTGGGCGACCGGGCCGGCGCCTGGCTGGCCCGGCGGGGTGTGGCGGAGTTCTTCCAGCTCGCGGTGGCGGCGATGCTCGGCTCGCTGGTCGCGGTGCTCATGATCTGGCTCGACGCACCGGTGCAGGCCGCCGCCGTGGTGGTGGGCGCGGTCGTCGCGCTGCTGCCCGGACGTCCCATGGTGGCCTGCGTGCAGGACGGCATCGCCGGCGAATACGTCACGGCGACCGGTCGGCTGTTCGAGATCTTCTTCATGCTGACCGCGATCATCTCCGGGATCGGCGTCACCCTCTACGCGGCGGTCCGCCTCGGCGTGCCGCTCAGCGTGGAGAACGTGCCCGCCGCGCCCCTGGTGATCAGGCCCGAGCAGCTGCTCGGCGCCATCGGCCTGACGCTGTCGTTCGCCGTCGCCCTGCTGGTGCCGCCCCGTCACCTGGTCCCCGCCGCGATCGGCGGCGGGATGGTCTGGGTGGTCTTCGTACAGCTCTACAGCTGGCAGGTCCCGGTCATCCTGGCGACGGCCGTCGCGGCGGCGGTCGTCGGCCTGTTCGGCAGCGCCTACGCCGGCCGCGCCCGGGTGCCCTCGATGGTGGTCACGATCCCGGCGATCGGCTCGCTGCTGCCCGGCACCGCGCTCTACCGGGGCATGCTCGAGGCCAGCCTCGGCCACACCGACGAGGGGCTGGTCAGCCTGTTGCAGGCCCTGTCGACCGCTCTCGCCCTGGGCGCCGGGGTGATGCTCGGCTCGGAGATCCTGCGCGCGGTCACCGGCTCCGACCTGACCAGGCGCGTGCGGCGCCCGGCCGGCCGGCGCAGACCGTTCATCACCCGCCCGGCCGCCCGCCGCACCCGCGGCTTCTGACCCGCGCCACCGTCACCGGTCACGCGTCCGCAGGCCGTCCGTCAGCAGGTCGAGGAGGCGGTCGGCGTCGCCCCCGCCGTGCTCGCCCGCCCAGGCGATCGCGTTGACCAGCTTGACGAGGTCGGCGCCGGTGACCTCCGGACGGATCGCGCCGGCGCGCTGGGCGTTGGCGAGCAGCCGGTCGCCGTTGCGCTGCATCGTCTCGCACGAGCCGTGCAGCTCGGAGCTGGGGTCGCGGATGCTGCTCATCAGCGTGGCGGCCAGGCCCCGATAGGTGGTCGCGTGGGCCACCAGGTGGCGCAGCCACACCAGGAGCGCCTCCTCCGGTGACGGAGACTCCAGCAGCTCGCGGGCCCGGGCGTCGATGGTGGCGATGCCGTCGTGGAGCACCGCCTCCAGCAGTGCCCGGCGGGTGGGGAAATGCCGGTAAAGGGTGCCGATGCCTACCTCGGCCGAGCGCGCGATGTCCTCCAGGGACGCCTCGGTGCCGTGTTCGGCGAAGGCGTCCCGGGCCGCGGCGAGCAGCCGTCCGTAGTTGCGGCGCGCGTCGGCGCGCATGGGGCGCTGAGTGGTCGTCACCACGACTCCCTGCTGATCGGGGCTCCCCCCGCAGATGCGGCGGAGTCGGCCTCCGAAAGGCTACCGCGCCACCGGCGCGCCCCACTCCCGTCTCTTTCCGGACCTGTACGGACTCTTTCCGGACCTGTACGGAGGCCGCCCCCGCCTGGAGACCGCCCCGGCCCCTGGTTTCCGAACCTGTACGGAGACCGCCCTGGCGTCCACCCCGCCGGGCAGGCCCGGGCCACGAGACGGCTGCGGGAGACGGGACGGCCGCAGGCCACGAGACGGCCGCAGGACATGGGACGGCCGCGGGCGCTAGACGGTCACCGAGAGGGTGGAGCCGCGACGGTCCTTGCGGACCCGCAGCTGTGCGGGGACGCGGGTGCGCAGCTCGGCGACGTGGCTGACGATGCCGACGGCCCTGCCGCCGTCACGCAGGCCGTCGAGGATGTCGAGCACTCCGTCGAGGGTGTCCTCGTCCAGGGTGCCGAAGCCCTCGTCGACGAAGAGCGTGCCGAGCTCCACTCCCCCGGCCTCGGCGGTGACCACGTCGGCCAGGCCGAGCGCGAGCGCCAGCGAGGTGATGAAGCTCTCGCCGCCGGACAGGGTGGCCGGGTCGCGGTCCACTCCGGTCCAGCCGTCCAGGATCCGCAGGCCGAGCCCACCGCCCGACCTGCTCCGGTCTCCGGCCGAGCGGCTGAGGTTGTGTTCGAGGAGGTAGCGGCCGCCCGACATGTGGTCGAGCCGCTCGTTGGCCGACTCGACCACCTGGCGCAGGCGCTCGCCCAGCACGTAGGACGACAGCCGCATGTTCCACTGGTTGTCGGTGGAGTTCCCCCCGGTCAGGGCCGCGAGCCGGTCGGCGAGGCGGTGCCGCTCCGCGGCGGGCAGCCAGCTCTCCAGGCACCGGGTCAGCTCGGCGCGGAGCTCGGCCAGCCGCGCCTGGCGGGTCTCGGCCCGGTGCCGGGCGGAGAGCAGGCCGGCGTGGGCGGCCTCGGCGGCGTCCCGCGCGCGCTGCAGCCCGTCGAGGTCGGGCTCGGGCCCGGCCGCGGCGGCGACCAGCTCCGGATCGGCCAGCACCGCGGCGACCGCGAGGCGCTCCTTGTCGAGCTCGCGGAGGCGGGCGGCCTTCTCCTCCTGTTCGGCAGGAGGGCGCAGCGCCGCGCGGGCGTCGTCGAGCCCGAGGAATCCCGCCTCCGCGGCGGCACCCTGTGCACGCGTCCGGGCCGCCGCGAGCTCGGCGGCGGTGATCTGCTCCTCCCGGGTGGCCTCGACCGCCTCCTTGAGCAGCTCGGCCTCGTCGGCCAGCCGCTCCAGCCTGGCGGCCAGGGTCGGGTCCTCGCCGCGGGCCCCGTCGATGCGTGCGACGAGCCGCTCGCCGTCGGCGGTGAGCGTGTCCACGTCCGAGCGGCGGGCGGCGAGCGTGACCGCGAGCGCGCGCGAGCGCTCCTCCAGCTCACCGAGTTCGGCCGCGGTCCGGTCCGCCTCCGCCGCCAGCGCCGGTTCGGCTCCGGCCGACTCCCGCAGCCGGGCCAGCTCCGTCTCGGCCTCCCGGAGCTCCCGCGCCGCGTGCTCCGCGGTGAACTCGGTCCTCTCGCTCGCCTCGCGGTGACCGGCCGCGAGGTCGGCGACGCGGACGGCCACGGTGAGGGCGGCACCGAGCAGGGCCGCCTCCTCGGCGAGGCGGCGGCGGCGGGCCTGGACGGTGGGGTCGGCGCCCCGGGCCTCCTCCAGGCGGGCGGTCAGCCGGTCGCGCTCGGCCTGCCACCCTGCCTGGCGGGCCCGCCCCTCGGCCAGCGTCCGGGCGATCTCCGCGGCCCGGGCCTGCGTGCCCTCCAGCTCGGCCGCCAGGCGGTCCGACTCCGCGCTGAGTGCCGTCTCGGCCCCGGCGGCCGCGGTCAGGGACTCCAGCTCCCGCCGGGCCCCGACGAGGATCTCCTGTGCCTGCTGGGCGTTCAGCCCGCCCGCCGCGGTGCGGGCCTCCTCCAGCCGCGAGGTCAGGGCCGTGACGGTGTTCTCGGCGGCCCGGCGCCGGTCCGTGGCGGCGTCGTAGGCGCTCTGGGCGGCGCGTTCGTCCTGCGCGGTGGGGGCCGCGGCGGCGGGGGCAGCCGGGGCCGGGTGGTCGGGTGAGCCGCAGACCGCGCAGGGTTCGCCGGGGGCGAGCTTGAGCGCGAGCTCGGCGGCCATGCCGTCGATCCTGGCCTGGCGGAGGTCCAGGTGACGCTCCCGGAGCCGCTGGGCCTGGTCGGTGGCTCCGGCCTGGGCCGCGCGCGCGGCCTCCAGCTCGGCGCCGAGGGCGTCACGCCGCCGGACGGCGTCGAGCCGGGCGGCGGCGGCGTCCGCCTCCGCCTGTGCGAGGGGGATCCTGGCCGTCCGGGCTCTGACCGCCGCCAGCCTCGCCGAGACCTCCGCCAGCGCGGCGGGCAGCCTCTCCTGACTCTCGCGGAGCGTGGACTCCTGCCCGGCCGCGTCGCGGAGCCCGGCGTGGAGCCCGGCGAGCAGCCCGGCCAGCTCGGCGAGTCTGGCCTCGTCGGCGCGGAGGCCCTCCAGCCCGGCGAGCTCCTCTCTGCGCTCGCGTTCCCAGGAGGCCAGCAGCTCACGGGCCACGGCCCCGTCCGGGACGGCGGGCGCGCCGGTGCCGCCCGTGGCGAAGGACAGGGCGCGGAACCTGGCCGCCAGCTCGTCGCGGGCGGCGGCCAGCGCGGCGGCGAGGCCGTCGCGGTGCTCGGCGGCCCGCAGGCGGCCGGCGGCGGCCTCCCTGGCCGTCTCGGCGGCCGGGATCCGGGCGGCGTCCAGGCGGGCGGCCGTGAGGCGGGCGTCCACGTCGCGGCGGAGGCCGGGCAGGAGCGCCAGGCGGGCGTCGGCCGCGGCCAGCGCTGCGGTCAGGCCGGTGATCTCGCGGGCGGCCGCCTCGCGTTCCTGGACGATCTTCGCCAGGCGCGGCTCCTCGGCCCGCAGCTCCCCCAGCCGGGTGATCTCCCGGTGCCGGTCGCGCTCCAGCTCGGCCAGCCGGTCCGGGGAGACCCGGTGCCCCGCGGCGGCCAGGCGGTCGGGAACAGCCAGGTGGCCCGGAGCAGCCGGATGATCGGGAGCGGCCAGGCGGTCGGGGGCCGCGTCCCGGTCGGTGTGGATCAGCGGGAGGGCGCGGGCCACCGCGTCGGCGGCCAGCCGGTGGGCCTTGGCCGCCGCCTCGGACCGCTGCTCGACCGCCTGGATCAGGGGCAGCACCCGGTCGGCCCGGACCGCCTCCGCCAGGATGGCCTCCAGGTCGGCCCGCTCCTCGGCGCTCTCCTCCAGCGCCCGGCTCCGCGTCAGCGCCTCGGCGTGGCGGCGCCGCCGCTCGGCCAGCGCGGCGCCCCGCTCCAGCTCCGCGCGTGCCTGCCGTACGGCCGCCTCACCTTCGCCGTGGCCCTGGCTCAGCCGGGCGACCGCGCCGGCGGCCAGTTCCTCCAGCGCCCCGGCCCAGCCCAGCGGATCGTCCTCCGCCGAGACCGCCGAGACCGCCACGGCCGGCGGTCCGCCGCCGTCCGCGAGCTGGTCGGACGGGCCGGGCGGGGCCGGTGGCCCGGCCTGCCCGGCGCCGGAGGCCGGCGGGGAGGCGGCGGCCATCGACGCGAGGAGGTCGGGGCCGGCGGCCTCCTCCAGGCGCTTGACGACGAAGTCCACCTCCCTGCGGAACGCCTGCTGCTCGCGGTGGGCCTCGGTCCGGCGCTCGGCGAGCCAGGACTCGGCGGCGGCGTAGATCCTGACGGAGAACAGGCGCTCCAGGACCCGGCGCCGGTCTTCGCCGTCGGCGCGCAGGAACTTGGCGAAATCCCCCTGCGGCAACATCGCGACCTGGAAGAACTGCTCGGCGTTCATGCCCAGCAGGGTGCCGATGAACTCCCCCGCCTCGTCGACCCGCGTGGTCAGCCCGGTCCACTCCCCCGAAGGGGTGAGCTCCTGCAGGAGGGCCTTCTCGTTCTCCCTGGTGGTGCCGGTCCCCCGGCGCTTGGGGCGCTGCCAGGCAGGCGACCGGCTGATCTTCAACCGCCGCCCCCTGACCGTGACCTCCAGCGCCACGGCGGGCCCCCGGTCCGGTGGCGCGTGGTCGCAGCGCAGGCTCTTGGCGCTGTCGCGCTTGCCGGGCACCCTGCCGTAGAGGGCGTAGCAGAGGGCGTCCAGCACGGTGGTCTTGCCCGCGCCGGTGGGACCGTGGATGAGGAACAGCCCGGCCTCGGCGAGGGCGTCGAAGTCGACCTCCTCCTCACCGGGGAAGGAGCCGAACGCGCTGATCCACAGACGGTGCGGGCGCATCTACGCCATCGCCTCCTTGGTACGGCTGGCCTCGACGGCTTCCTGGATCAACCGGATCTCCTCGGCGTCGGCGGCCTCGCCGCGCACCTCGCGGACGAAGTCGAGGGCGACCTCGATCTCGGGGCGCCCGGCCAGCTTCGGCCGCGCCACGGCCTCCCGGACGCCACCCTCGGGTTCGAAGGAGAGCGCGAGGGTGTGCCCGAAACGGGACCTGAGCCGCTCCATGGCGCCCTTCGGCCGGACCGGGTCGGTGAGCGTCACCTGCAGCCAGTGGTCCTCGTACGGGGCGTGCTCGGCCGAGGTCAGCAGGTCGTCGAGGCGGCCGCGGAGCCGGTGGACCGGCCGGGGCACCGGGGCCTCGACGAACTCCGCGCTCACCCGCCCCCCGGGGTCGAGGTCCACCAGCCAGGAGCCCTTCACCTGGCCGGCCTCGGAGAAGGAGTAGGCGATGGGGGATCCGGAGTAGCGGACGGTCTCGCTCATCTTCTGGCGCCCGTGGAGATGGCCCAGCGCCACGTAGTCGACGCCGTCGAAGGCCGAGACCGGGACGTGGGCCACTCCGCCGACGCTGATGTCGCGCTCGCTGTCGCTGGCCTGTCCTCCGGTCACGAACGCGTGGGCGAGGACCACCGACCGGGGACCCCGGCGGGCGAGGTCGGCGCGGATCAGGGACATGGCGTGGCCGATCGCCGCGGTGTGGGTGCGCTCGGGCAGCTCCCACGGCCCGCGCATCAGCTCCGGTTCCAGGTAGGGGATGCCGTAGAACGCCACGTCGCCGACGACCACGGGCTCGCCCACCCGCCCCGGGGCGGTGCGCAGGTGGACGCCCGCGGCGTCGATCAGGTCGGCGCCGAAGCCGAGACGGCGCGCCGAGTCGTGGTTGCCGCTGATCAGCACCGTGCGCACCCGCTCGGCGACCAGCCGCCGCAGGGCCTGGTCGCACAGGTCGACCGCGTCGACCGAGGGCAGCGCCCGGTCGTAGACGTCGCCGGAGACGACGACCACGTCGACCCGCTCCGCCCTGACCGTCTCGATCAGGTGGTCGACGAAGACCCCCTGGGCGGCCAGGAGGCTCTCGCGATGGAACGGACGGCCCAGATGCCAGTCCGATGTGTGCAGCACCCGCATGTCGCTTGAAGCTAACAGGCCCCAGTCACAAATGCGTCCACTCTGACCACACCGACCGCACCCCCTGTCAACCGCTCGCCCTCTGTCGTGAGATCGGGAAGGTGAGTACGCTTATTGATCAGAGGGAACGATACCGGCATACGGTCCTCACGGAGGCGGGCGACGATCGGGGAGCGGATCGGCATGCGGGTTGGCCGAGGCGTGTTGAGCGTGGCCGCGGGCTTGATCCTGGTGGCTCTCGCCACGGTGGGTTACGCTCTGCCGCCTCCCTTCGATCCGCCGCCGCTGACCGTGGACCCGGTCTTCCAGACGCTGCCCGCCCAGCCTGCCGCCGAGACCAGGCCTGTCGCGACGGCCGGGCAGATCGTCACGCAGGACATCACCGTCGACGCCGGTGACACCACCCTCGAAGCCACGATCCGCGCCCCGCTCACCCCCGGCAGGCACCCGGCCCTGGTCTTCGTGCAGGGCGCCGGGCCCGGCGTGCGGGGCGAGTTCACCACGCAGGCGGAGCTGCTGGCCAGGGCGGGCATCGTCACGCTCGTCTACGACAAGCGGACCGTCCGCTACGACTTCCGCAACCGCGACTTCGAGCTGCTGGCCGACGACGCGCTGCGGGTCCTGGCCCGGCTGCGCACGCGCGCCGACGTCGACCCGGCCCGGATCGGGCTCTGGGGGGTGAGCGAGGGGAGCTGGGTGGTCCCGATCGCGGCCGCCAAGAGCGACGACGTCGGCTTCACCGTGCTGGTCTCGGCCCCCAACGTCTCGCCCATGCGGCAGGTCACCTGGGCCATGGGCGAGCAGCTCGACCGGCTGTACGCGCCCAGGGGGGTCCGCGAGCTGATCATCCGGGCGATGAGCGCGGTCCACATGAACTTCCTGCGCTACGACGGCCTGCCCGCGCTGCGCGGAATCCACCAGCCGGTCCTGGCCCTGTACGGCACGCGTGACCCGTCGATCCCGTTCGTGGAGAGCAGCAAGGCGCTCACCGGCGCGCTCGCCGAGGGCGGCAACGCCGACTACACGATCCGCTACCTCGCCGGCGCCGACCACGGCATGCGCATCCACGGCGGGCCGTTCGCGCCCGGCTACCTGGAGACGCTGGCCAACTGGATCAAGGGCCTGCCCGGCACGGCCAGGCCGGTGGTGCACATCGCGGGCGCCACCCCGGTCCAGCGCTACGAGGCCAGCGAGGTCCCCACCGCTCCGTGGTACGCCGGGGGCACGGTCCTCGGGCTCACGCTCTGCCTGGCCGTGGTGGGTTACGTGGTCGGCCCGGTGGCCGAGATGGTGGTACGGCTGCGCGGCCGGCGGTTGTCGGCCGAGGCCAACGCCCTGATCTGGCAGCCCATCCGGCTCCGCTTCCGCCGGATGGCCTGGACCGGGCTCGGGCTGCTGGTCTCGGTGCTGGCCTTCATCACGCTGCTGGTGCTGTTCTCGGTCAACCAGGCCGGAGCCTGGCCGGCGGTGCTCGCCGGCTGGCTGGTCATCCGGATCCTGGCGGTGCTCATGCTGCTGCAGGAGGTCACCGCCGTGGCAGCCGTCGTCTCGGGGCTGCGGGACGGCTGGCAGCCCAGCCGCCCGCAGAGCGTCGCGATCGCCGGCGTGCTGGGCGGCACCGGCCTGCTGCTGGTCGCGGCGGCCTACTACAGCCTCTTCACGTTCCCGTGGTAGCAGGTGAGTTCCCGTGGTAGCAGGTGAGCCAGCGGTCCATCTCGGCGAACACCTGCTTGCGCGCGGGCCCGGGTGACAGCACCAGGTCATGTATGCCGCCCGGCACCCGCAGGCACGTCACGTGGGGGCCGATCCTGGTCGCCCAGTGCGCGATCTGCCCGGGGTCGAGCACGATGTCGGCCCCCTGCGCCTCGGGGGCGAAGTCGCGCAGCCGCAGGCCCTTCTCGGCGCAGAGCACCAGGATCGGGACGTCCGCCTGGAGACCGCCGTGCAGGCGCCGCTGGGCCCGGCGGATCGCGGCCAGCCAGACGGCGTGCACCGCGAACCCGCCGATCGGCTTCCACTCCAGGTCGAAGTCCCATTCCCCGTGGTGGTCGCGGTGCAGGCTCGTGCCGTAGGCGGTGGCCAGCCCGAGGGGCAGGACGGCGCGGGCCGGCATCCTGGACAACGGCCCCTTGAGCAGGTCGGCGGCGATCCGCAGGGGTGAGGGGACGTTGAGGTCGAGGAAGGGGCTGTTGAGCACCAGGCTCTGGATCAGCCCCCGGCCCCGGACCCGGTCGGCCCAGAGAGCGGCGACCAGGCCGCCGGTGGAGTGGCCGTTGAGGATCACCTCGCCGTGGCCGTCGTCCTCACGGATGATCCTGATCGCCTCGTCGATCTCCGGGAAGTACTCGGTGACGCTGCGCACGAACCCCCGCGTCTGGTGCGGCAGCAGCGAGCGACCGTACTTGCGCAGGTCCAGACCGTAGAAGTCGATTCCCTGGGCGACGAAGTGGTCGGCCAGATGGGTCTGGAAGAAGTAGTCGGTGAAGCCGTGGACGTAGAGAACGGCCCTGCCGGTGGGCTCGGAGGCGCGCCGCCGTACCAGCGAGGCGACCACCGCCCCCTCGTAGTCGTCGGCCATGGGCAGGACCGTGAGCTCGTAGTCGGGACCGAGAACGTCAAGCATGCGGTCAGGTTAGTCCGTAGGGGTTGACGGGCCAGGAGGGGACCGCGTCCGGAAGATCCTCGCTGACCTTCATCGGGAACTCCGCCGGGCGCTTCTCCAGGAAGGCCGTGACGCCTTCGGCCGCGTCGGGGGCGGCGCCGAGGGCGTTCATGAGGAAGGAGTCGGCGCGGTGGGCCTCCCACGGGGAGGCTGCCGACAGGCCGGACCACATGAGCCGCCGGATGGCGGCGACCGAGACCGCCGAGGTGTTGTCGGCGATCTCGCGGGCCAGCGCGTAGGCGGCCGGCAGGAGCTCCTCCGGGGTGTGGACCCTGGAGACCAGGCGGCCCTCGAGCGCCTCGGAGGCGGAGAAGACGCGGCCGGTGACCGCCCACTCCATGGCCTGGGCGATGCCGACGATCCGGGGCAGGAACCAGCTGGAGGCCGCCTCGGTCACGATCCCGCGCCGGGCGAAGACGAAGCCGAACCTGGCGGTGTCGGAGGCCAGCCTGACGTCCATGGGGAGCGTCATCGTCACCCCGACGCCCACGGCCGGACCGTTGACGGCGCCGATGACCGGTTTGAGGGAGCGGGCGATGCGGAGCGCGACCGTGCCGCCGCCGTCGCGGGGCGAGCCGTCGACGGTGTCCTCACCGCCGTACATCTCCTCGCTCCTGCGGTGGTTGAAGGTGTCACCGCCGCCACCGAGGTCGGCTCCGGCGCAGAAGGCCCGGCCCTGCCCGGTGACCACCACCGCGCGCACCTCGTCGTCGGCGTCCGCCCGGTCGAAGGCCTCGATCAGCTCGCCGCGCATGACGTAGGTGAAGGCGTTGAGGCGGTGGGGGCGGTTCAGCGTGATGGTGGCGATCCCGTCGGCCACGCCGTACTCGATCTCGGTGAAAGGCATGGCAGAACCTTATTCCAGTGGAAATGTCAGGATAAAGCCGGATTGCTTCTCATACTGTTCACCTATTCGCCGCCCACGGGCTCCGATCCCCGCCTTACCATCTCCCGTGCGACGCCCAAGTCGCGGAGGAATTGGGGAGCAGGTGCGGGACAGATCAAGGCCGTCCGGGGTCGGCGCGGTCATCGGATGGACGGCCCTGTCCGCCATCGCGCCGGGGGCCGCGCACCTGCGCGCCGGATGGCGCAGGACCGGGCTGGTGCTGCTGTCGGTCTACGCCGCGCTGCTGCTGGCCCTGCTGTGGGTGGCACTCACCGCCGACCTCGGCGACCTCGCCGGGAAGCTGGTCGCCTCCTCCTGGCTGACCGCCGTCACCGTGGCCTCCATCGCGCTCGGCGCCGCCTGGTCCGCGCTCGTCGTGCACTCCTTCGTGGTGCTGAACCCGGGCACGCTCCCCCGGGCCGGCCAGGCCGTCGCCGGGACCCTCGCGGGAGTGCTCGCGGTCGTCATGCTGGTGCCCTTCGGCCTGGTCGGGCAGTACGCCGCGGTCTCGCAGTCGGCGCTGGATGAGGTCTTCAGCGCCCCCACCACGGCGCCGCCCTCGACGGGTCCGGCCGGCGAGGAGGACCCGTGGGCGGGCCGGGACCGGGTGAACATCCTGCTGCTCGGCGGCGACGCCGACACCCATCGGGTGGGCGTGCGGACCGACAGCATCAACGTGGCCAGCATCGACGTCGAGACCGGCAACACCGTGCTGCTGAGCCTGCCGCGCAACCTGGAGAACGTCCGCTTCGTCCCGGGCTCGCCGATGGCCAGGCGCTTCCCCGACGGCTTCCGGCTGCCGGCCAACCCGGACGGCTCGCGCGAGGACCTGCTGTTCGCGGTCTGGGAATACTCCGACGCCCACCCGGAGATCTTCGGCGGGCGCAGGAACCAGGGCACCCGGACGCTCATGGAGACGATCGGCTACACCCTCGGCCTGAAGATCGACTGGTATGCCCTGGTGAACATGTGGGGCTTCGCCCGGCTGATCGACGCGATCGGGGGCGTGCGGCTGACGGTGCCGCAGGACGTGGTCTTCGGGAAGTACAACGAGGGCCTGGTCAAGGCGGGCACCCGCAAGCTCCGTGGGGCCGACGCGATGTGGTTCGCCCGCTCGCGCACCAACAGCAGCGACTTCGTCCGGATGGGACGCCAGCGCTGCGTGCTGGGCGCCCTGCTCGCCCAGGCCGACCCGGCGACCGTGCTGTCCCGGTTCAACCGGATCGCGCTGGCCACCAAGGAGCTCCTGCGGACCGACATCCCGCGTCCGATGCTGGAGCACCTGGTCCCGCTGGCCCTGAAGGTGAAGGGCGCCAAGGTGACCAGCGTGCAGTTCGTACCGCCGCTGATCAACACCGGCTACCCCGACTGGGCCAAGATCCGCACCGTCACCGCCAAGGCCGTCCGCGCCTCGGCCGCCACCCGCCGGCACCTCACCGCGACCGCCGGACCCGCCGCTCCGGCCGTCACGCCCGGCCCCGGCCCGGACGGGACCACGGCCACCACGCCCAGCCCCGGTTCCGGCGCCACCCCCACTCCCGCCCCCGGGTCCCGCGCCACCTCCGCCGTCACGCCCGGTCCGCAGTCCAGCGCCAGGACGCCGGACGCGGCCGAGCCCAAGGGGATCACCGACGGCTGCGGCTGACCCGGCCCACCACGCGGCAGATCTTCCGATGACACCCGGCAACGGAGAACCTCAGGCCAAGGTAGACGAGTGTCCCGCCAGCGGTGGTGAAGGGTACGGCGTTGCTCTGATCTCGGCTTGGACCGGCCACCGGGTCTGGACGGGCGGCTTCTCCTAACCGAGAGCAGATCAGCGGTCGAACTCGCCGGACTTGACGCCGCCGACGAACGCTCCCCACTCGGCGGGGGTGAAGAGCAGCTTGGGGCCGTCAGGGTCCTTGCTGTCACGGACCGCCACCACACCGGGCAGATTGGCAGCGACCTCGACACACTGGCCACCATTTCCCGAAGATCGCGACGACTTCCGCCAGATGGCGGCGCTCAGGTCCATTCGCGTCTCACTTCCTCGATCATCTTGAGGGATATGCGCTCAGGATAGGCCCACAGCCGTATCGCCTCATATCGTTCCTGAATGGAAGCTACGAATTCGCAGTCATTCGTGACATGCCCCTGAGCCGGTGAGTCTGCGTGGATGGTGATCGGCTGCCCGTTCGGAAGCTCAGCGATCATGAAAGCGCCCGCCAGGCCGGGGAGACATTCCGGGTCGACGACTTGAACGGAGACAGAGGGGCGCTCAGAAACTTCCAGCAGGTGATCGAGTTGTCCGCACATCACCTCGGCTTCACCGACCTTCCGGCGCAGCACGCCCGCGTCGATAAGCACAAGGACGAAGGGAGGGTTGTCCCGGTCGAGGATCTACTGCCGCCGCATCCGGGCCTCGACCCGTTCCTCCACCGCCTCGGGAGTTGCTCGGGGCTCCCGGTTGAAGATGTGTCGGGCGTAGGACTGCGTCTGCAGGAGGCCCGGCACCAGGAGGGGATCCCAGGAGCGCAGGACGAGGGCGCTGGGCTCGATCTCCTCGGCCCAGCTCCGGAACCAGACCGGGCCGCCAGGCTGGGCGATGATGCGCTGGTAGAGCCGGATGAAGGAGGCACTGTCGGCCGGCCCGAAAAGCCGATCCAGCCTCTCCGCGTCGGACTTCGACGGCGTCCGGGTGGCCTTCTCCAGGCGGCACACCTGGGTCTGGGTGCAGCCGAGTCGGGAGGCAACGGCAGTCTGCGAGAGCTGTGCAGCCTCCCGCAGTCGGCGCATCTCGGCGCCGAACAGCACGCGCGGGGATCCAGGGTCGAGAGAGGGTCCATCATCCATCGCATTTCCTCCCGAATTAGAAAAAACGGACTTAATAACCAGCCGACGACACCAAACTCGATCTGGGTAGACCAACGACTGTCATTATCCGCCCTACCCTGGATTGTCGATCCGATAGTCGACCTGCCATCGGCAAGGCATTCTAGGCACAGAAATTCTCTTCGCGACAGCACGAGAAAGAAAGCAGTTCGCCATCCTCCTTGACAGAAATAGACCAGGCCAAACATGGATACGACAGCGCTCTTTAACGTCTGGATCATAAACATCTGAATGCGCCCGGAAGGGGGGTCATGGCGACAGGCAAGCCGCCAGCCGGACGAATCGTAACTCTGGTCCGTGACGACAAGGCCGCCTTAAGATCGAGAGGCAAGGCCTGCCATCGCCTCAAAGACGGCCATCACCGACAAACGGATGCGGGAAGGGTGTGGCGGAAGCGCGCCGAGTGGGTGAAGATTGGTACGTCCCGGAGTCCGCTGCCCCCGGAGGTACTGAATGCGCGTCGTCCGCCTACTGGCCATCGGTTCAGCACTGATGATGGCGGCGTCTGGATGCACTTCCGAGCCTTCACTGAAGGAAGTAGCAGCGCAACTACAGAAAGACACCCAGCGACTGGAGGCCGACGACGTATTTAAGAACCCACTCAAGAAACTACGCATCCTGCAGCGTCCGGACAAGGACATTCCCTGCGCCAAGGACGGGTTTAGACGGGTACTGCGGGCAACGGCCGATTACCAGCGCAGCAAGGAAGAAGTACTGGACTCTCACCTGGACGGAGCCCAAAGGCTCATGGAAAACACCCTTTCCCAAACCCTGGGTTACCGGATGGAATATGACATAAGCCAGGCAGACGCCCCGGAAGGGCGGTTCATCCATGGCAGCAAGGAGATAGGGATCATCGTGAACGTGTATGTGGCACCAGAAGCCCCGACCTGGCGGCTGCACGCGCAGACCGCCTGTCTGCGACGCTGAGAGAATTGACCGCGTCAGTCACCGTCCCGGGCCTTCAGTAGGTTCTCAGCCAAATCGCTGGTCTGGACCCGTGAGGAGTTTTCAATTTTATCATCGAGCTTTTCATTGCCGTCCATCCAGGCCTCGTAAACGGCCAGCTTCTCCTGGAGCTTCTGCTCCCATTTCCCGTCACCGGCGACCTCACGCTTGGCTTCGGCGACGAACTCGCCATACGTCTTGAGGGCGCCGGTAGTCGTGCTGATGAGCTCCTTGGGAGGTTCGCTCGCCGGGTATCCGCCGTTATGGAGAAGATGCGCTATGTCGTACTTCAGGCGTTTAGCGAGGTCAGACCGTTTCTCGGTAGCCGCTTCGACCTGTGTCTCGAAGCTGTCGGCCCAGTCATCGGAGAGAGAGCTAACGATGTATGCCTGGGCGAGATCCCATCCGAGTTCGGCAAACTGGTCTACGACAGGAATCCCACCGAGGAAAAATCCGGCGGTGTTCTTGGTGAAGTCGCGCGCCAGGTCGGCAACGGCGTCCTCCTCACCGAGCACGTCTACCATCGTCCTGAAGGCGACGCTACCGAAGTCGCCGAACATCATCGAGATGTCACGGAAATAATTGTTGTCGCTCCGCGCGTCCAGACGGGCGGCGGTCAGCAAGGTGTCATGGCGGAACCTCGCCACCGTCGAGTTGAACTCGTCGGCGAGCTTCTTCTCGCCGACGAAGGTCTTCATGAATTGAGAGGTGTCGCCGGGACTGAGGTAGAACGCCGGGGTCACCCCAGGAAGAGGTTTCCAGTGCTCCGGGACTTTCAGCCCCGATGCCCGATCCACGGCCTTGTCGAAGCGCCCGCCCGAAACCAACTCATGCACATACGACTTCGCGATCACTCCCATGGAGTTCTTGGCAGTCGTCGGCAGGTCATCGCCGAAGGAGCCCGCTGCTCTGATCGCGTCCAGGGCGAAGGCTGCGGCGGCCGGGCTGTGCTGGCCGGCCTTCTCGGTCGTGGCCTCGGTGCCCGCCTCCACGACCCGGCCGAAGGCGTCGGCCACCTCGTCTCCGGTGTCGATCGTCTTGGCGTAGTCGAGGAGCTGTTTCATCTTGTCGACCTGGCTCAGCTTGACGTCCGTACCGCCCATCTTGGTGAACGCGTCCCGCACGGCCGCGCCGTCTCCGGCGAGCACCCCCAGTCCCATGGCGACCAGGTCGGAGGAGTATCCGTATGCCTTCGTCTCGGTGTGCCCGACGGCACGGCGGTCCTGGTGGGGATCCTCGGTGAAACCGTCCAGGGCCAGCCCACGGGCCGCCGCGCTGCGGACGCCGGAGGGGGCGTTCGCGCCCTTGAGCAGCGCGAGCCGGTTCCAGGCGGTGGTTTTGTCCGTCGGCTTCACCAGATCGCTTCTGACCTTGGCGAACGCCGGGACGAGGGCGGGGGCGCGCAGGGCGGCGCCGAGGGCCGTGCTGAAGGCGGCCAGGTCCTTCTTGGCGGTCTTGCTGCCGGTGCGCGCTATGCGACTCGCCAGGCTGTCACGGACCTTCGCCGGCAGCAGGGCGAAGAAGGCGGCGGCGGCCTGGGGGTTCTCCGCCAGTTTGGCGATCTCGTCGGCGTGCTCGTGGATGAGCGCGGCCTGGAGCTCGCCGCCGTGGTTGACGAGGATGTCATTGCCGTACATGTTTGCCAGGCCTCGGGCGGTCTCAAAGCCTTCCAGCTCGTCGGGCAGGCGGACGAGCGGCGACCGGTCGCCTCCGCCGCCCAGCTCCGGGGCGCCCTTGCCCAGGTCGTTGATCAGGTCGATCCGGCCGTGGAGCATGGAGACCTGTGTGCCGCCCCAGTCGGCGATGTCGGCGATCTCCCGCAGCGCGGGGGTGCTGATCCCGTGCCGGCGGAGCTTTCCCTCGAACTCCTTGCTGAACGCGGTCAGCCGGTCGGCCGCACCGCTCAAGGAGGTGGCGAGCTGCCCCATTCCCGCAGGATCGATGCCGCAGAACTCGGCGGTGGGTGCCATGGAGCGTTCCCCCTCACGGTCACGACGGTCATGTGCGCCCGGCCATCTCCCGGCGCGCGGCGTTCGCCTGGGACGCGGTCACCAGCGGAGGAGTGCGGCGCAGCTCCTCCTCGATCGCGTCCACCACACGCTGCGCGAGCCGTCCCAGCCGCTGGTGCCGGTCTTCCAGCTCGGTGGTCCACTTGGCGGCGGTCGGCCCCGTCCAGACCTTCCCCGACCGCATCGCCGAGGAGGCGCGCTGATAGGCCTGCCGTACCTCCTGAGTCCTGCCCTCGGCCTCCGCGAGAAGGCGCTGCAGCTCCGCGTGCCGGGGATTGGGCACCATCGGCTCGGCCACGCCGCCCCCGTCCTCTCCAGGACCCCGTGATGAAAGAAAAAAATTAATACCACAATAGGTATAGATCGTCTATGCCGACAAGGCCAAGACGCCACCGGCATCGCGCTTCTTTCGTTGGAGCCATAACCACGAGAGCGGATGGGTCTGATATTTCGGTCATTCCATCTCATGCCGAAACGACCATTCCGTCCGACAGCATCGGAGTAACGGATGCAACTGTTCGAAGAGCACATCGACGATATAGAAATCGCCGCCAAAACCGCGTCATGGGTGTGTTTCATCGCCATTTTCGCGCTGGTCCTCACCCGTCACGTGGGCACGCCTCTGGCCATCGCGGTCGTCATCATCTGGGTGTCCCGCATCACCCTGTACCAGATCAAGGAGACCCGGGTGCGCTGGGACGAGAGGGACGCCGAAGAACGGGAACTCCGTCGTGAGCAGCAGCGCGAGAACCGTGAACGAGAGCTGCGCCTCCAGATCCAGCGGCTACAGCGGCCGGACCGTTGACCACCCGCCGCCACTCCGATCATCCAAGGCCAGGGTGGGAAGGCGCCGTCGCATCACCGCTGAAGGTCTCATGGAGTACAGACGGCGCGATGATCTGAAACGACGGACTGCCGCTGACGATCTCACCACACTCGGCCAAGGGCTTGGCCTCTGAAAATGACCTTCGTTATGATCCATGACGCCGACGCCCTCTACGGCAACACGCTCCGAAACCTGTTCATCTGCGTCACCCAAGCAGGTGTCGCTGCGCAGAGGATCTTCCAGCTCTTCAGCTGCGCGTTCGCGCGTTCACCAGGACCACGGAGCTCGGCGTGGGAGCGGTTGGCCCGCCTTGGGGACTTGGGCTTGTTCTTGCCCTTGTACGGGGTGACGACCGGGTCCTGGGCTCTCTGGTACGCCTTGCCGGCCAGGGTGATGATCCCGGCCGTCTCCAGCTCGCGCAGGATGCCCCAGATCCGGGGGAGCTCAGGTCGTGGGCTTTGCCGGGCAGCGCTCTGGAGGTCCACAGGATCGGACCGTTCACCTTGCGGTGCCGGCGGATCATTCCGGCGACGTAGTTCAGTAAGGGAGCAAATCCGTCCAGCATGCGCTCAACTCAGTGTTTTCGAGGATTCACGCAAAGCGAGGACACCGGTTGCCAGCGACGAGTAGGCACTCTATCCACTTGAAGACCGTCGGCTGCGGCCAACAACACTTCGCACACCGGTCGGCGCCCCGCTGCCGGAGAGCGCCGGCGGCGCTCAGGCGGCGTAGGACTCCTTGGCCAGACGGCGGACGCGGGCCACGTCGACGGTGTGGCCGAGGCCCGGCTGGGTGAGCGGCACGGCCACGACGCCGCCGGAGGCGCCGACCGGCGGGGTGACGATCTGCGCGCTGCGCGGCGGCTCGGCCACGTCGCAGGGCAGGCCGCAGCCGGGCAGGCTGGCCGCGGCCACCGTGGCCGCCCGGGCCAGGCCGGTGCCCTGGCCGCCGGCGCAGGCGATCTCCCAGCCCGCCGCCAGGGCGCGGTCGTGGACCCGCCGCACCTCGCGCAGGGAGCCCAGGACGGCCGGGCGCAGCAGCAGCGCCCGGCCCGCCCCGACGAGGATGGCCTCGTCGAGCTCGGCCAGCGAGGACACCTCGAGCAGGACCGGGGCGGCGACCCGCTCCTGCAGGTCGGCGTGGTCGGCGAGGCCGGCGAACGGGCGCTCGATGGACGAGAGCGTGTAGGCGTCCAGCGCCTCCAGGGCGCCGACGTCGGTGTAGGCGCCACGGGCGTCCACACCGATACCCAGCGCCGGGTACGCCTGGCGGACGGCGCGCAGCGGCTCGATGTCCCAGCCGGGGTGGACGTCCAGGGTGATGTGGGCGTAGCCGGCGCAGACATGGCGGTTGACCCGCGCGACCAGGCTCTCCAGGTTGCGCTCGGCGCCGATCCTGACGGTGGCCATCAGCGAGGTGCGGCTGCCGCCCAGCGCGTGGGAGAGCGGCACCCCGCGCATCCTGGCCCACAGGTCCCAGCAGGCCATGTCGGCCGCGGGGCCGCCGGGGACGGCGCCCAGCTCGTCGGGGTGCTCCCAGTCGACGCCGATCAGCGCGTGGGCGAGCCCCTCCTCCAGGGAGGCCCAGGTCTTCGGGTCGGGGTCGACGACCTCTCCCCAACCGGTCATGCCCCCGTAGTCGGTGAGCCGGACGAGGATGCTCTCCGGCCGCCTGCCGTACGGCAGGACCAGGCGGAACATCTCAAGCTCGCGCACGCGCGGCATGAATTTCCCTCATCTCTGCTCGGAAAACGCGAATCCCGCCCGGAGGCGGGACTCCCCCTCAACGCGGAGGAGGGCGGCGTTCTTCCCATAGTGCCACGGGGTCAGTCCCTGAACCGGCCCGCGACCAGCACGCCCGTGCTCGCCATGAGCGCGGTCAGCGCGAAGCACACGAGGTAGACGGGCCCGGCCGTGCCGAAGGCCGCGACGATCGCGCCGACGACGGCGACCGTGACCACCGTGAAGACCGACTCCCCGATCCCCATCGAGGCGCTGTTCTCACCCTCCTCACCGGGGCGCGACAGCTCCAGGACGAGCACCGACAGCGTCGGGTAGACGATCCCGATGCCGAACCCGAGCACGGCCTCGCCGACGAAGGCCAGGGCCACGGGGACGTCCGCGAAGACGGTCAGGGCCATCAGCACGATGCCCGTGGCGATCAGGGCGGGGCCGGTCCGCAGGATCAGGACCCGGTCGTAGCGCTTGCGCCCGACGACCCACGAGCCGAAGGACCAGGCGAGCGCGCCACCGGTGAGCACCATCCCGGCCTGGGCGGGCGACAGACCGCGCTCCCCGGTGAGCATGAGCGGCAGGAACACCTCGCCGCCGAAGACGGTGCCGGCGGCGATCCCGCGCAGGGCGATCACCGAGGGCAGGCCCCGCGCGGCGCGCAGGGTGCCGGGCGGCAGCAGCCGGGGCAGCGTGAGCACCAGGACGAGCAGTCCGGCGGCCAGCAGGATCAGCCCGGCGCCGCGCGCCGCTCCGCCGTACTGCATGAGCGCGGCGCCCACGGCCGTCAGCGCCGCCCAGCCCAGCCGCCGCATGATGGAGGTGCGCTCGCCCACCTCGGGGCCGTCCCCGGCCGGCGTGGTGGACAGGCCCCGCCACAGCAGCAGGGCCGCGGGGGCGACGAGCAGCGGCACCCCCAGGAAGACCCAGCGCCAGCCCAACTGCTCCACCACGATGCCGGTGATCGCCGGCCCGACCATGGACGGCACCACCCAGGCTCCGGCGAAGACGGAGAAGACCTTGGGGTGCATGGCCGCCGGGTAGATCCGTGACACCAGCACGTACATCGAGACCTGGAAGATCCCTCCGCCGAAGCCCTGCACGAACCGGCCCAGGATGAACAGGTCCATGGTGGGCGCCACTCCCGCGATCACGAGCCCCACGGCGAAGGCGCCCACCCCCGCCCAGAGGGGGGCGACCGGTCCTCGGAGGTCGGCCCAGCGCCCGCCCAGCACGGTGGCGACCATCGCGGCGGCCAGTGACCCGCTGAAGGCCAGGGCGTACAGCGCGAGCCCGTCGAGCTCGCGGCCCACGACCGGCATGGCCGTCGCCACGGCGAGCGCCTCGAAGGCCACCAGGACGATCAATGCGACCATGCCGACCGTCAGGGCGCGGTAGCGCTGGGCGAATATCCCCTCGGATGGGGCGAGAACCGTCGTAGCAGTCATGATCAGACAGTACGGGCGCCACTCCGCCCCGGGCATCGGTCCCGCAGGTCAGCCCTTGGTCGTAGGACCCGCCGCCTCGACATGGGAGAGCAGGCCGCGCAGGATCAGGTCCAGGCCGAACTCGAAGCGCTCGACGCCGCGGGCGTCCACCAGGTTGCCGACCTGGGCGACGAGGTCGGGGAAGCGGTCGGCGGGCAGGCTGCGGCAGAACTCCTCGATCTGGCCGGAGAGCTCCCCCGTGAAACTCGCCGGGTCCTCGCCGCCGGCGCGCCGCGAGCCCTCGTAGGTGTCGGAGCAGACGTAGAGGCCGAGCCGGTCGACCATCAGGGCGGCGACCTTGGGCGGCACCCCTCCGGCGAGCATGATGGCCAGCTGTGCCTCGCCGACCCGCAGGGCGTTGGGCCCGGCCGGGATGGTGGACAGAGCGACCTTGGCGATGTCGGCGTGGGAGCCGAACACCCGGAACGTCTCCATGACCAGCTCCCTGAGCTGCTCCAGCCAGCGCTCCGGCTCGGGCTCGGAGGTCCGGATCTCACCCATGACCTCGTCGTAGACCAGACCGAGCAGCTCCTCCTTGTTCTCCACGTGGGCGTAGAGGGAGGCGGGGCCGGTGCCGAGCTCCTGGGCGACCCGGCGCATGCTCAGCGCGTCGAGCCCCTCGGCGTCGAGGATCCGCAGCCCGGCGGCGACGATGAGATCCCTGCTCAGGACGGGCCGCGGAGCGCTCACCCGGCGAGGCCTGCGCCACGGCGGAGCCGGATGTCGGTCATCCGCCGATCGTATATCGCGCCCACTCCCTCGCGAACGCCGTACGGAAAGGCGAACGGTGTGCATGGCGCGAATGCTGTTCGTCGCCACCGCGACATCGCCGCACGCCGGACGACGCCCATGACAACGCCGCATGCCGGACAGCGCCCACGACATCGCCGCACGCCGGACAGCGCCCGTCCGGCGCCGTCACGGCCCCGGACCGCCCTGGACCCCGCGGACGGCGTGGCGGGCAATCAGTACGGGCAGGACATATCCCGTTAACCGCGCGCACGGGTGGCCGTTCACCGGCGCTTCTAGCCTCGGGACGATCGGGGAACGGTCCTGTTGATCCTCACATGAGAGGTCCGTCAATGGAACGTCGTACATTCCTCCGCGCCTCGGCCCTCGGCGCCGGCACCTTGGCCTTCACCGGCAGCCTCTGGCAGGACGCCCTCGCGGCCCCCGCCCAGAACGCCCCCGGCCCCTACGGGCCCCTGCTGGCCGCCGACGGCAACGGCATCCAGCTCCCGGCGGGCTTCACCAGCCAGGTGATCGCCCGGTCCGGGCAGACGGTCCCCGGCACCTCCTACACCTGGCACAGCGCCCCCGACGGCGGCGCCTGCTTCGCCGACGACGGCGGATGGATCTACGTGTCCAACTCCGAGGTCAACCCCGGCGGCGGCGCCTCGGCGATCCGCTTCGACTCCGGCGGCGTCGTCGTCTCCGCGGTCTCGATCCTGTCGGGCACCCGGCAGAACTGCGCCGGCGGCGCGACGCCGTGGAACACCTGGCTGTCGTGCGAGGAGGTCAGCCGGGGCTACGTCTACGAGACCCACCCCTTCGGCGGCGCCGCGGTGCAGCGTCCGGCCCTGGGCCGCTTCAAGCACGAGGCGGCGGCGGCCGACCCGGTCCGCAAGGTCGTCTACCTGACCGAGGACGAGACCGACGGCCGGTTCTACCGGTTCGTCCCGGCGACCTGGGGCGACCTGTCGTCCGGCAGGCTGCAGGTGCTCCGCGCGGGCTCGACCACCTCCGGCGCCTTCACCTGGGCCGACGTCCCCGACCCCGGCGGCTCCCCGACCGCGACCCGCAGCCAGGTCTCCGGCTCCAAACCCTTCAACGGCGGCGAGGGTTGCTACTACGCCAACGACACCGTGTGGTTCACCACCAAGGGCGACAACCGGGTCTGGCAGGTCGACGTCGCCGCCGGCACCTACGAGCTCGCCTACGACGACAACCTCGTCAGCCCCGGTACGGCGCCGCTGACCGGGGTGGACAACCTCACCGGCTCGGCCTCCGGGGACCTCTACGTGGCCGAGGACGGCGGCAACATGGAGATCTGCCTGATCACCCCGGACGACAAGATCTCCCCCTTCCTGCGGATCAACGGCCAGGGCTCCTCGGAGATCACCGGCCCCGCCTTCAACCCCGCCGGCGACCGCCTTTACTTCTCCTCCCAGCGCGGCACCTCCGGATCCTCCTCCGGAGGGATCACCTACTGCGTCAGCGGCCCGTTCCGCACCTGACGCCCGCCCGGGCCGTACGGAGCCACCGGCCCGTACGGCCCGGGCCGGCCCGCGCGGGTCCGGGTCCAGGCCCGGGAGGAGGCCCGCCCCAAAATAAGTCCGACCGGTCGGTCATATTGTTTGCTAGAGTGACGGCGTGATCGACGGACGGCTCCAGCGCGGTGAGCGGACCCGCCAGGCGGTGCTCGACACCGCCGTCAGGCTGGCCTCGGTGGAAGGGCTCGACGGCCTGTCACTGGCCCGGCTCGCCCAGACTCTCGGCGTCAGCAAATCCGGACTTTTCACACATTGGCCGGATAAGCAGGCACTCCAGCTCGCGATCGTGGAGCAGGCCCGGCAGCAGTGGGTCGAGCAGATCATCGAGCCGGCCCTGCGCGCGCCCGGGAGGGTGCGCAAGCTGTGGGCCCTGCATGAGCACCGCCTGGCCTTCTACGCCTCCGCGCAGCTGCCCGGCGGCTGCTTCTTCCGCGCCGTCGACGGGGAGTTCGACGACCGGCCGGGCCCGGTCCACGACGCCATCGCCGCCGCCGTCGACAGCTGGATGGACCTGCTGACCCGGCTGGCCGGGCGGGCCGTCGAGCTCGGCGAGCTGCGGCCCGGCACCGACCCCGGCCTGCTCGCCTTCGAGATCGAGGCGCTCGGCGCGGCCGTGGTCGTCCACACCCACCTTCTCCACCACGAGCACAGCCACCGATACGCCCGCCGCGCCGTGCTCGACCGGCTCCGGGCGCTCGCGACCGACCCCAGCATCCTCCCGGAGGCCTGACATGACGACCGCCCTGCAGATCGGGCACATCCAGCCCGTGCAGATCCACTTCGAAGACCTCGACGCCATGGGCGTGGTGCACAACGCCCGCTACGTCCTGCTGCTGGAGCGGGCCCTGTCCGGCTACTGGGCGGAGCACGGCTGGGCCTTCGACCCGACCCGCCCCCACTTCGCCGAGATCTTCTTCGTGGTGCGCGAGTTCTCCATCACCTACCACGTGCCGATCAGCACCGTGGGCACGGCCGCGGTGCACTTCTGGGTGGAGCACCTCGGCACGACCAGCGTGGTGTACGGCTTCCGCGTGCTGTCGGCCGACCACGGCGTCGTGCACGCCGAGGGCCGCCGCGTCCAGGTCAGGCTGGACCCCGCCACGCTGCGGCCGAGCCCGATGAGCCCGGCCCTGCGCGAGTCCATCCAGCCGCTGGTCCTGACGGCGGGCCACCTCGGCTCCTGACCGCGACCGTAGGCCGGCGCGACTCCTGACCGCGACCGCGAGCCACCTCGGCTCCTGACCGTGGGCCGCCGCGACCGGGGCGGGAGCTCGGCCGATCATGAAGCGCTAGAGTCCACCCCAGTCCTGAAATTTCATGATTCGGGGAGACGGATATGCGGGGATCCGCACTGGAGCACCTCCTCCCGGCCGGCGGCGAGCTGGCCGAGCACCTGCGCAAGAGCATGGAGGAGGTGGAGACCCGGCTGCGCGCGGTCGCCGCCGACTCCCCCGACCCGCTCATCGCCGAGGCCGCGGGCTATCTCCTCGACGCGGGCGGCAAACGGTGGCGGCCGCTGCTCGTGCTGCTCGGCGCGCAGTTCGGCGACTACGAGACCGTGTCGGTGCTGGACGCGGCGGTGACCGTCGAGCTCATCCACGCCGCCTCCCTCTACCACGACGACGTCATGGACGAGGCGCCGCTGCGGCACAGCGTGCCCAGCGCCCAGGTCCGCTGGGGCAACACGATCGCGATCCTGGTCGGCGACCACCTGTTCGCGCGCGGCGCCACCGTCAGCCTCGACCTCGGCGAGCCCGCCAGGAGAGCGCAGGCGCACGCCTTCGAGCGGCTGGTCAGGGGCCAGGTCAGGGAGGTGGCGGGGCCCAGGCCCGGCGAGGACGCGGTCGAGCACTACCTCGACGTGGTCCGCGACAAGTCGGCCGCGCTGATCGCGCTCGCGGTGCGGCTCGGCGGCATCTGCGCCGGCGCGGACGACCGGGTCGTCGAGGCCCTGACGGAGTACGGCGAGGCCCTCGGCGTCGCCTTCCAGCTCTCCGACGATCTCATCGACATCCTGTCGCCGCCGGTCAGCTCGGGCAAGGCGCAGGGCACCGACCTGCGGGCCGGCCTGGTCACCCTGCCGATGCTGCACGCCCTGCGGGAGCCGGGAGCCGTACGGCTGCGCGAGATCCTGGGGTCCGGGCCCGTGGCGGACCCCGCGCTGCACGCCGAGGCGCTCGACCTGCTGCGGGCCTCGCCGGGCATGGACTCGGCCCGCCTGGAGGCCGAGCGCCACACCGCGCGGGCCAGGGCCGCCGCGGAGCGGCTCCCCGACTCGCCGGCGCGGCGGGTCCTGGAGTCGCTCTGCGACCTGGTGGGCGGGCGTTCCGCCTGACCTCGGAGGCCGAGCGGGATCTGCGTGCAGGAGCTGTCGATGTTGCCCGCATTGTCGATGGCGCGCACGTACAGCGTCCACGCGGAGGAGGAGTTCTCGGGCTTCATGTAGTGGAAGGGCAGGCCGTAGGTCGCGTACGCGGGCCGCTCGGCGGTGTCGCCGGGCTGGAGGGCCCACTCGACGCGCTCGACGCCCGCGCCTCCGGTGTCGTCGGCGCTCGCCATGATGCGGACACGCTTGCGGCCCTGGTACTCGTCGTAGGTGACGGTGGCGCTCCAGGATTCCCGGACGCCGCCCACGACCGCGGACGCCGACGGCGCGTACGCCCTGAACCTGCACCGCCGTGGGCGTGACGCCCACGGGCACCCTGCGCTTCTACGACCCGTTGAACCCCGACCGGTCGTGGGCGAGCCCGTTCTGGGCGTATCCGGACGGACCTGGTGGTCCACGACAGCTCCCCGGTGCTCACGGCGACGGTGGGCCAGGGAGCCGACCGGCGGTCCGTGGTCGAGTGGCGCAACGTCGGGTGTGGCGGCGGGGAGTGCGGGCGCGCGCTCTGCCGCCGAGACCCGTCCGGTGCGACGGCAGGCTCACCGCTCAGCGGCCGAGCGCCGCGCGGACGACCTCCCGGTCCTTCTCCTTCTCCAGCTCCGTCAGCTCCCGGTACGGCAGCCGCTGCTCGGCGGGGGCCCGTTCCCCGTTCCGCCTGAGCCACTCCTTGTGCACTTCCTCGCTGGCCTCCTCCATGAACTTCTCGCTCCCCAGGTCCGCTCCCCGCTTCTCGCCGTCGCGCACCAACCTGACCGCCACGTCCGCGGAGTCCCTGTTCTCCTGCTGCCAGTCGCGCGGCAGGTGCTTGTAGTCGGTGTTGGCGATGTCGACCCGGTCCGTGCCGTGTCTCTTCGCCCACGCCCGGTCCGTGGTCGTCTTGATGCGGGGTTCGTAGCCTCCGCCGTCCAGCCGGCGCGGAGCGCGCCAACGGTCGTGCAGACGGCCGGCCACGGTGTCGACCCTCTTGGCCCGGGGAGTCTTGAAGAGGCTTTCGAGGACGTGCCCGACGCTGCTCAGGACCTTGCGGAGCATGGCCATGAACTTCCCGGCCAGGTCGGCCGGACGGGGCAGCAGGTGCGGAGCGGCGGTGATCCCGTGGCGGCGGCGACCCCGGCGAGCAGCCCCCCGATCCGCTCGGTGGTGTGCTTGGAGACGGTGGTGTGCTTGGCGATCCACAGGCCGTTGGCCGCGGCGGTGAGCCGGTCGGCGGGCTCGGCCGCCTGGGGCGGGGGGCCTCCGTGACCGGTCACACAGGCGTGCGGCACGTCGATGACCGGCCCCTGGTCGGCGCCGGCCGGCCGGTAGGCGTGTCCGCCGTCGGCGGCCGGCTGCCGGTGACGGGCGATCTCGCCGGTCCCGCGGACGTCTCCGCTCCCGTCAGAGAGAGCCACCTGACACCTCCGAACCCCGTGTGCGCGATCTGGGGCAGACCCATTCGATCATGACGGCCCGCCAGGAGGATACCGAGCCCGGATCACGGTATCGATGATCATGGAATGGGATTCGGGACCGATCCCGCCCGGATTCCGGATCATTCCCGACGGCGCCTCCGCGGAACGGCCGGCCGCCCGGACATCCCACCGTCCGGACGGCCCACCGCAGAGCGGGCGTCGCCTGTCGTCCCCAGGCGCCCCCACCGGGCGGCCGGACGTGAGGGCATCGCCGCCGGCCATGGCGCTCTGACAGGGGCGGGCCTCCGTGCCACCCTTGTCAGAGCGAGATCATGTGCGTGCCCCCCCTGTCAGAGCGGGATCATCTGGCCGTGCGCTCCAGCTCCCGCTCGGCCCACTGGCCGATGTCACGTCGTTCGATCGCCGCGGCCATCAGGCCGGGGAAGGCGTCGGGGGTGCAGGCGAAGGCGGGCACCCCCAGCGCCGCCAGGGCGGCGGCGTTGTCACGGTCGTAGAAGGGCGCGCCCTCGTCCGACAGCGCGAGCAGCACGATGACCTGGACCCCGGCCGCGGTCATCTGGGCGACCCTGCGGAGCATCTCCTCCCGGACACCGCCCTCGTAGAGGTCGCTGATCAGAATGAAGATCGAGTCGGTGGGCCGGGTGATGAGGCCCTGGCTGTAGGCGATGGCCCGGTTGATGTCGGTGCCGCCGCCGAGCTGGGTGCCGAACAGCAGCTCCACCGGGTCGTGGAGCTGGTCGGTGAGGTCGACGACCGCGGTGTCGAAGACCACCAGCGACGTCCTGAGCGAGCGCATCGAGGCGAGCACCGCGCCGAAGACGCTCGAATAAACGACGGAGGCGGCCATCGATCCGCTCTGGTCGATGCAGAGCACGACCTCGCGCTGGACGGCCCGCTGCCGCCTGCCGTAGCCGACCAGCCTCGACGGCACCACGGTGTTCCGCTCGGGCAGGTAGTTCTTCAGGTTGGCCCGGATCGTGCGGTCCCAGTCGATGTCGGCGACCCGTTTGGGCCGGTGGGTCCGGGCCGAGCGGTCCAGCGCGCCGGTGACGGCCGCCTTCGTCTTCTGCACGAGCCGCCGCTCCAGCTCGGAGACGACCTTGCGGACCAGCGCACGGGCCGACTCGCGCGCCTTCTCCGGCATCACCCGGTTGAGCGACAGCAGCGTGCCGACCATGTGGACGTCGGGCTCGACCGCCTCCAGCATCTCCGGCTCCAGCAGCAGCCGGGTCAGGTTCAGCCGCTCGACGGCGTCCTTCTGCATGACCTGTACGACGGTCGAGGGGAAATAGGACCGGATGTCGCCCAGCCAGCGCGCCACCCTGGGCGCGGAGGCGCCGAGACCTCCGCTCCGCTCGTCCGCGCTCCCGCCGCCACCGCCGTTGTAGAGCGCGGCCAGGGCTCCGTCCATCTGGGCGTCGGTCCCGGTGAGCGCGCACCCCGTGCCGTCGGCGTCACCGCCGAGCACCAGCCGCCAGCGGCGCAGTCTTTCGTCCATCACTCGGCCTCCGCCTTCCCCAGGATCATCAGCACGGTCCGCACGGCCGCCGCCGCGCGCTCCTCGTCGAGCTCCGCCACCCCCTCCGCGCCGGGGACCGCCCCGGTCACGAGCGAGCGGACCCGCGAGCCGATCGAGCGCCGTTCCGGCGCGGCGAAGGCGCCGAACGTCCGGCGGAGCAGGGGCAGTACGTCCACGAACGTCTCGGGGGCGAGCCCGGTGAGCCAGCCGTCGATCAGCGCGAGCAGCCGGGCGTCATGGACGAGCAGCAGGCCGCCGCCCGACAGGAACCCCTCGATCCAGGCGGCCGCCCGGGCCGGCGGGTGCCCGGCCGACATGGCCCGCGACATCCGCGGGCCCACCTGGTCGGCGTCGAGGTCTCCGGCGTCCAGCAGGATCCTGGTGAGCCGGCCCTCGATCAGCCCGTGCAGGTCGGAGCGGCCGCAGGCACCGCGCAGCGCGGCCAGCCAGCGCGTCTGGGGCGATCCCGCTCCGGAGGCGCCGTCGAGCAGGGCCACGGCGGCCTGCACCCCGTCGATGTGGCGCAGCAGGTCGCGGGCGGCGTCGTCGTCCAGGCCGGTGACCGCCCCGCCCAGCCCGACGCAGACCCTGGTGAGCAGGGCGTCGACGATGGCGGCCAGGCCGGTGGCGGGGGTGCCGCGCACGTCGCCGTAGCGCTGGGCGCGGACCATCGCCGGGAGCGCGGCCATCAGGTGGGTGACGTCGCTGTCGAGCGCGGCCCGCGCCGACAGCGCGTCGAGCACGTACGGCAGCGCGTCCGGCAGGTCGGCCAGCAGACACCGCTCCACCAGCCCGGTGAGGCCGGCCAGCGAGGGCCCGGCGGGGGCGGCCGCCCGTCCGCCGGGCGCCCCGGGCACCGGTCCGGCCGGCCCCTGCCCGGCGGCCCCCTGCGACGTGGGGCCGGCGGGCTGCCCGCCGTCGGCGAGGTCGCGGACACGGGCGGCGGCCGCCGCCGGGACCGTGGTGCCCCAGGCGCCCGCCTCGATCAGGTCGACGTCGAACTCGGGGCGCCAGGCGAGCGTCCACGACTCGCGGAAGGTGCCCTTGCTCCGGCTCTCCTGGGGCGTGCCCCAGTCGACGCCGAGCAGGCGCAGCCGGTGCAGCAGCCTGCTGCGCTCCAGGTCGAGGGGCCTGCGCAGGTCGAGGTCGTGCTCACGGTCCAGGGCCTCGGGCTTGAGCCGCAGCCGGCGCTGCTCCTCGCGGAGGTGGCGCTGGAGGGGGACCATCGGGGTCGCGTCGGGGACGTGGCCGAGCCGCTCCCCCACGACCATGCGCCGCTGGATCAGCTCCACCGGCAGGTCGTCGCCCTCGCACAGGACGGCCCGGACCGCCTCGGTGACCTCCGCCAGCCCCGCCAGCGGCCGTCCCCGGAGCACGGCCAGGCTCTGCGTGAGCCGTACCGCCTCGATGACGTGGGCGGAGGAGACCGGCAGGTCCTCCTCGCGCAGCACCCCGGCGGCGGCGGTCAGCCACCGCTCCACCGGACGGTCGGCGGAGGCGAACAGGTGGTGGTACCAGCCCGGTGAGGTCACTCCCGC
Source organism: Streptosporangium brasiliense (assembly GCF_030811595.1). Classification (NCBI taxonomy): domain Bacteria; kingdom Bacillati; phylum Actinomycetota; class Actinomycetes; order Streptosporangiales; family Streptosporangiaceae; genus Streptosporangium; species Streptosporangium brasiliense. The sequence goes on along the minus strand of NZ_JAUSRB010000002.1, from coordinate 4,814,370 downwards.
GCCGTATCCGCTCCAGGCGGCCAGCCGCCCGTAGGTCCACGGCACCCAGGTCATCTCGGCCTTGACCTTGGGCAGCCCCCGCAGCAGCTCGTCGTCGGCCTTCACCGTGGGCAGCCCCGCGCCCCAGCCGGCGCCCTCCTCCGCCGTCCCGGCCAGCGCGGGCACGTGCCAGGCGCCGCAGACGACGGCGATCCGCTCGAACCCGTCCTTGACCGCCCTGCGGATCGTGCGCCGCATGAAGGCCTCGCGCCTGGCTTCGTAGGCGTCGGCGACGTGCCCGTCGCGGACCGCCGCCATGGCCTCGGCGATCACCCGGAACGGCGTGTCGCCCCGGTGCTCGACCACGTCCTCCCACCAGCGCTCCGGATCGTCGTATCCGGCGGCGCGGGCGAGCGTCCCGATCGGGTCGGTCCGTACGGCCGGCATCCCGGCCTGCGGTCCCTCCCCCTCGGGCGGCTCCGTCCCCGGCGCGTGCCCGGCCGGTCCCCGCCGGTCCGCCGGCCGGCCGTCCTCCGGCCCCGCGTCCTCGGGTGCCGTGTCCGGTGCCCGCCCCTCTCCCGGCTCCTCCTCCGGGCGGGAGGCGAGGCTGTGGGCGGCGGGCAGGTCGCAGAAGCGGACCGGGACGCCCGCCTCCACCGCGTGACGGATCGCCTGCCACTCCGGGGAGAAGACCGCGAACGGCCAGAAGGCGGCCTTGGACGGCTCTCCCGGCACGTAGGCCAGCAGCGCCACCGGGGGTTCGAGACCGGGGTCCTTGGCCAGCTCGACCAGCCCGTCCGCCTCCGGCGGGCCCTCGATGAGCACGATGTCCGGCCTGAGCCGCTCCAGCTCGTCTCTCAGGGACCGCGCCGAACCCGGCCCGTGGTGCCGGATGCCCAGCACGGAGACGCTCACGGGCGGCCTCCGATCGCCGGGGGGCCGGCCGGTGACGGGCCGCGGCGGGCACCACGTGGTGCGGACGCCGCGGGACGGGACGGCCCCGCCCCGGCGCTCCGCGCCTCAGCCCGCGTCACGGCAGGCCCGGTAGAAGTCGCGCCAGTCCTGGCGCTCGCGCACGACGGTCTCGAGGTATTCCCGCCAGACGACCTGGTCGGAGACCGGGTCCTGGACCACGGCGCCGACGATCCCGGCGGCCACGTCGGAGGGGCGGAGCACGCCGTCGCCGAAGTGGGCCGCCAGCGCGATGCCGTTGGTGAGGACGGAGATGGCCTCAGCGGTGCTGAGGGTGCCGCTGGGGGACTTGACCTTGGTGCGGCCGTCCTCGGTGACGCCGGTGCGCAGCTCGCGGAAGACCGTGACGACGCGGCGGATCTCCTCCAGGCCGGTCGTGGTCCGGGGCAGCTCCAGGGAGCGGCCGAGCTGGCCGACGCGGCGGGAGACGATGTCCACCTCCTCCTCGGCGGTGGCCGGGACCGGCAGCACGACGGTGTTGAACCTGCGGCGCAGGGCGCTGGACAGGTCGTTGACCCCCCGGTCGCGGTCGTTGGCGGTGGCGATGACGTTGAACCCGCGCGTGGCCTGGACCTCCTCGTTGAGCTCGGGGATCGGCAGCGTCTTCTCCGACAGCACGGTGATCAGCGCGTCCTGGACGTCGGAGGGCATGCGGGTCAGCTCCTCCACCCGGGCGATGCGCCCCTCGGACATCGCGCGCATCACCGGGCTGGGCGTGAGCGCCTCCCGGGACGGGCCCTCGGCCAGCAGCCGCGCGTAGTTCCAGCCGTAGCGGATGGCCTCCTCGGCGGTGCCCGCGGTGCCCTGCACGAGCAGGGTGGAGTCGCCGCTGACCGCGGCCGCCAGGTGCTCCGACAGCCAGGTCTTGGCGGTGCCGGGCACCCCGAGCAGCAGCAGCGCGCGGTCGGTGGCGAGGGTCGCCACCGCCACCTCCACGATGCGGCGGGGCCCGATGTATTTCGGGGTGATCTGATCACCGTCGCCCAGGATGTAGCGGGTCACCGCCCAGGGGGACAGCTTCCAGCCCGGCGGCCGGACCCGGTCGTCGTCCTTCGCCAGGATCGCCAGCTCCTCGGCGTACTGGTCTTCGGCGTGGGCCCGCAGAACCGTTGTCACACAAGCTCCTTCAACATGTCGTCACGGAAACGCAGGAGGGCGGCGACCTCCTGGATGGGCGGTTCGGGCGAGAGGCGTTCGGCCACGCCGTACAGGGCGGGGTCGATGCGCTCACCGGCGAGCTTGGTCAGCTCGCCGAGGTTCCACGGCTGGGTGCCGGAGACCTCGAGGATCTTCTGCAGCACGGCCTTGGCCAGGCCTGGCCCCCAGGGGGCCGAGGCGCCGCCGAGGACCATGATGAGCTGGCCGTCCAGGCCGTGCCGGCGGACGAAGTCGGCCGCGACGCGCTCCTGCTCGGCGGGGGGCAGCGCGGCCAGCAGGTCGGCGAGCGGGTCCCAGGCGAACAGCTCCCTGGCCCATTCGGGGTCGCCCTGGAGCACGGTGGCCCTGACCCACCCCGCCATGACCTCCCGGCCCCAGTCGACGATCTTCATGCGGACCAGCTCGGCCGGCGGGCGGCCGAGCAGACGGGGCCAGACGGCGAGCGGGGTGCGCGCCACGGCCTGCTGGAGCCACCAGCTCCGCTCGCCCGTGCCCCGGGGCGGCTTGGCCCGGATCCCGTCGCGCTCCATCGCGCCGTCGCAGGCGGCGGGCGGGGTGACCTGGATCCTCCCGTCCTCGACGGAGAGGTAGCGGGCGCCCCGCTCGGCCATCCGCAGGCCCAGGCGGGAGCCGGGCAGGCGGGTGAGCAGGTCGGCGGCCTGGTGGCGGACCTCGCGGCGGCGGTCGTCGAGGGCGGACTCCAGGAACGGCTCGTCGTCGGGCGAGAGCCGCTCGGCGAGGACCTCCAGGAACGCCGCCCGATCGTCGGGGGTCTCCTTCTCCCACGTCGCCGCGAGCAGTTCCCTGGCCTCCGCCGGGTCCGCCGCCCGCAGCGCGGCCAGGTGGGCGCGGCGGTCGCCGGAGGTCCCCAGCTCCCAGACCTCCCGGGCGCCGTCGGCCCCGGTCACGGCGGCCGAGGTGACCTCCTCCAGCAGGAAGCCCCACTCGGGGTTGAGCCCGGCCAGCCAGCGGCCCCGGTTTCCGGCGAGGACTCCGAGGTGCGGGCGGATCGACCGGTCTCTGGCCCCCTGGTCGAGGAGCTCGGGCAGCAGGTGCGGCGAGATCCGGTAGCCGTGCCCGGCCGCGGTCTCCAGCCATTCGGTCAGCAGCCTCGGCCGCTCGCCGCCGAGGATCCGGGCGAGCCGGTCGGCGGCCGCGGGCGAGAGCGCGGGCTGCTCCTCGGGCGGCGCGACGCTCAGCGGCTCGCCCTTCTCCAGCCGGTGACCGGCCCGCATCCGCAGCGTGTGCACGGCGGCGCGTTCGAGGAGCTCCACCTCGCCCGGCGCGCCACCCGGGAGGGGGCGGCGGTCGGTGCCGACGAGCGCGGTGGAGACGAGGTCCTCCCATTCGGCCGAGGCGTTCACAGGACGATCACCCTGCCCTTCTCGTCCCAGGTCGTGAGGGGCCGCAGCCCCCTGGGGGTCCATTCGGCGGCGACGGTCAGCGGGTGGCCGCCGGAGGCCGCGAGCAGCCGCCACGGGGTGCCGGCCGACGGGTGCAGCGCCAGTCCCCCGGAGGGGCCGGCCAGCTGCCAGGAGGAGCCCCTGGCCGGGGTCACCCCGTCGAGGACGACGGGCCAGGAGTCCACCCAGGGGTCTCCCGCCAGCGCCCGGGCCACCTCCTCCAGCGCCCGTTCAGGGGTGGATCCGGGCGCGGGGCCGGCGGGTGCGGCGTCGTGGCGGGCGGCGACCAGGGCCCGCAGCGGTGACGGCCCCGGATAGAACGCCAGGTCGGCGTCGAGTGCCGTGCCGGTGACGAGCGAGGCGTCGAGGGCCTGGCCGACCGGGGCGAAGGAGAGCACGAGCGCCGGCCGGCCCGTGGCCCTGCCGCGGAGCCAGACCCGGCGCGCGATCAGCCGGTCCTGCTCCTCGTCGCGGCGGCCGAGCACGTCCCATACGTCCCTGACCGTCTCCCCCGCGAGCACCTCCTCCTTGGTGACCGGGAAACCGACCCGCTCGCGGACCCGCTGCAGCAGCCCGGCGGCCGCCGGGTGCGGTGCCCCGGCCCGCTCCGGGGCGTCCGCGCCGTCGCCGGAGGCCCGCACCATCTCGGGGAGGCGGCGGTGGGCCACCGACAGCAGGTGCAGGAGGGCGTATTCGCCCAGCAGCCGGGCGGGCCAGTCTTCGGTCGCCAGGACGGCGTTCAGGCGGGAGACGCTGCCGGCGACGGCCGGGGCCTGCGCGTCGATCAGACGTTTGGCGAGGCCGTCCCAGTGGTCGTGCCGCCGGGATCCGGCGATGCCCTGCCTGATCTGGTCGGCGAGCCAGCGCTCCAGCTCCGACAGGCCGGCCGCCACACGCTGCTCGCGCTGCTCGGCCCGGCGGCCGCCGCCCGGCGGGCCGGACTCCGCCGGATCCGCCGTCGCCGCCGCGCGGGTGGCCGCCTTCGCGGCGCGGTCACGCCGCTGGTCGAGCCACTCGGCCACCCAGTCGGCGGGCTCGTCGGCGGCCGGGACGCCGTCGGCCGACCAGAGCAGCAGCAGGCCGAGCGCGTGTTTGCAGGGGAACTTCCGGCTCGGGCAGCTGCACCGGTAGGCGGGCTCGGACAGGTCCACGCACGCCCGGTAGGGCTTGGAACCGCTGCCCTTGCACTCGCCCCACAGCGCGTCCGCCGTGACCCCGATTCCCGACCACTTGCCGGGGGAGGAGACCCCCTGGGCCGCTTTCTGGGATGGGGCGTCGGGCGCGAGCGCGAGCACCTGATCCCGGTTCCATCGTTCGATCACGGTCGGAACGCTAGCCAACCCCTCCGACAAAAGCCGTGGGAAATCGGTCTGGCACATAACCCAGGAAAGCGTCTACTGTATTCAAAACTCAGTATTCACCACGTGATATAGCACTGTTCATCGAGGAGCAACCATGGTGAAGAGGATCCACATCATCGCCGGAGTCGTGATCGTCGGCGGGCTCACGATGGGCGGTTGCGCTACCGGGGGCCTCCCCGCGAAGGACGCGCCGAAGATCTCGCAGAGCTCGGGCGGCACGCTCTCCGGAGAGATCAAGGTCTGGTCCTGGGATGTCGCGGCGAAGGCGCTGCAGCGTATGGCCCCCGAGTTCGAGAAGACCCACCCCGGGGTGAAGGTCCAGGTGGTGGACATCGGCTACGACAACGCCTACGACAAGATCACGGTCGGCCTCAAGTCGGGTTCCGGGCTGCCGGACGTGATCACCCTGGAGGACGACCGCATTTCCGGGTACGTCGAGAACTTCCCCAACGGCCTGGTGGATCTGAGCGGCGTCGCGAGCAAGTACAAGGCCGACTTCGACCAGGCCAAGTGGGCCGCGGCCACCTCGGGCAAGGGCCTGTTCGCATTGCCGTGGGACTCCGCGCCGGTGGGCCTGTTCTACCGCCGTGACTACTTCAAACAGGCGGGAGTCGACCCCGACTCCATCGTCACCTGGGACGACGCGATCAAGGCAGGCGAGAAGATCAAGCAGGTCACCGGGAAACGTCTGTTCGTCGCCGACCTCACGACCCCCGACATGTTCACGACCCTGCTCCAGCAGCTCGGTCAGGGCTACTTCAAGGACGGCAAGGTCGCGGTGAACAGCCCCGCGGCGGTCAGGGCGCTCACCCTGCTCAAGACCCTCAAGGACAAGGACCTGCTGCAGAACGAGAAGGGCTGGGACGGCCGGGTCACCGCGACCAAGCAGGGCAAGACCGCCACCCAGCCGACCGCCGCCTGGTGGAGCGGGACGCTGACCGGGGAGATGCCCGAGCTGTCGGGCAAGTTCGGGGTCGTCCCGCTGCCCGCCTTCGACGCCAACGGCGTCCGCACCTCCGCCAACGGCGGCTCGGCGCTGGCCGTCACCTCGCAGACGAAGAACCAGGAAGCGGCCTGGGCGTTCGTCCAGTGGCTGCTCGCGAGCAAGGACAACCAGGTCGCCATGATGAGGAACGAGGCCCTGTTCCCCGCCTACCTGCCCGCACTGACCGATCCGCTGTTCGACGAGGCGCAGCCGTACTTCGGCGGGCAGCGGGTCAACCGCCTGTTCGCCGACGAGGTCCGGAACATCCCGCCGATCGAGCTGACCGGGGACGACTCCCAGGCCCGGGAGATACTGAAGAAGGCCGTCTCCGGTTCGCTGCTGGACGGCGACGACCCCAAGGCCGCGCTCGACGAGGCCGCCACGCGGATCGCGTCCGCGACCAAGCGGCCCCTCGCGCAGTGACACCTCCGGTGACATCCCCCACGACAGGCATCGCGGCAGACCGTACGGCAGACCCGGCGACTCACCCGGCGACGCCCCTGGCGGCCCGGCGGAGCCGGATGATCCCGTGGTTCTTCGCGGGGCCGGCGGCGGCGCTGTTCCTGATCTTCTTCGCCTATCCGCTGGCCGCGTCGTTCGTGCAGAGCCTGCAGACGACGGACGGCGGAACCGTCGAGTGGGCCGGGGCCGGTCAGTACGCGCGCCTGCTGGCCGACCCGTCGTTCCTGCAGTCACTCGTCAACGTCGCGCTGATCCTCATCGTCCAGGTCCCCGTCATGATCGGCCTGGCCCTGGTGCTGGCCTACGTGCTCAACCAGTCGTGGCTCCGCTTCCGGGCCACGCTCCGGGCCGCCTACTTCCTGCCCGCGGTGACGACCCTGGTCGCCTACGCCGTGGTCTTCCGCGTGCTGCTCAAGACCGAGGGCGGCGCGGTCAACCAGGTCCTGGGCGTGCAGGTGGACTGGCTCAACGATCCGTTCTGGGCCCGGGTCGCACTGATCGCGTCGATCACCTGGCGCTGGGCGGGCTACAACGCGGTCATCCTGCTGGCCGGACTGCAGGCCGTCGGCCGCGAGCAGTACGAGGCGGCGGCGATCGACGGCGCCGGATCGCTGACCACGTTCCGGCGGGTGATCCTGCCGCAGTTGCGCCCTGTGGTGCTGTTCTGCTCGATCACCTCGACGATCGGCACGCTGCAGCTGTTCGACGAGCCGATGGTGCTGACCGGCGGCGGCCCCGGCGACGCCACGCTCACCCCGATCCTCTACCTCTACCAGGTAGGTTTCCGCCAGTTCGACTTCGGCTACGCGGCGGCCATCGCCTGGGTCGTGGTGGCGCTCATCGGCGGCCTTTCCTACCTGCAGTTCCGCTACTTCGGAAGGGAGCGGTCGTGAAGCGGGCCCTGGTGTGGCTGGCGGCGGCGGCGGGCGCGGTCGTCAGCGTGATCCCGTTCTACTGGATGATCGTGGCGGCCACCCACGACGGCGGCGAGCTGTTCGCCTCTCCCCCGCCGTTCCTGCCCGGCGGCGAGCTGATGGCCAACCTCGCCGACCTTGAGGAGACGATCCACTTCTCCCGGGTCATGGTCACCAGTGTCTGGACGGCGGTCGTCTACACGGTGCTCAGCGCGCTGGTATCGGCGATGTGCGGGTACGGCCTGGCGAAGTACCGGTTCAGGGGGCGGGGAGCGCTGCTCGGCGTGGTGCTGGCGACCATGATGATCCCGTTCCAGGTGCTGCTGGTCCCGCTGTTCCAGATGATGGCGAGCATCGGCTGGGTGGACACCTACCAGGCGATCATCGTGCCGTTCCTGGCCAACTCCTTCGGCATCTTCCTGATGCGTCAGGCCTTCATGGACTTCCCCGACGAGTTGCTGGAGAGCGGCCGCCTGGACGGCGCGGGCGACCTGCGGATCTTCTACCGGATCGTGCTGCCGTGCGTACGGCCCCAACTCGGCGCGTTGGTCATCTTCACCTTCATGGGCCAGTGGAACGCGTTCATCTGGCCCCTGCTGATGCTCAACTCCGAGGAGCGCTTCACCGTCCCGGTGGCGCTGAACCATCTGATCGGCCTGTCCCACGTGGACTACGCGGGGCTGATGCTGGGCGCCTTCCTCGCCACGCTCCCGCTGACGCTGATCTTCCTGCTGTTCCAGCGGCAGTTCGTCTCCGGCCTGCTCGGCGGAGCGCTCAAGGGGTGATCCCTCTCTAGTATCTGTGCAATGACGACACCTGCCCGCCCACCGCTCGCCGAGACCCTCGACCTGCTGCCGCACCCCGAGGGGGGCTGGTACCGGGAGACCTGGAAGACCTCCGTCGACCTCGCCCCGCCCGGATACGACGGGACGAGGGCCACGGCCACCGGGATCTACTTCCTGCTGGAGCCGGGCGAGGAGTCGCGCCCGCACGTGGTCCGCTCCGACGAGGTGTGGCTCTGGCACCGGGGCGGTCCGCTGACCCTGGTCCTCGGCGGCCACGAGGGCCAGCCGTCGAGCACGCTGACCCTCGGCCCCCTGGTCGAGCAGGGACAGCTCCCGCAGGCCCTGGTGCCCGCCGGGACCTGGCAGGCCGCCCGCCCGGCCGGGACCGAGGGCGTGCTCGTGAGCTGCGTCGTCTCCCCCGGCTTCGACTTCGCCGACTTCCGCATGGTGTGACGGCGTCCCCGTCTGCGGAGAGAATGCGGTTACACGACATACGAGGAGGTCAACGGTGATCCACGAGATCGTCTCCGTAATCGGGGGAAAGCAGACCGCCAACGGCACGACCTACGACTCGATCAACCCGGCCCGCGTGGACGAGGTGGTCGCGCGGGTCCGGCTGGCCGACGCGGAGACCTTCTCCTCCGCCTGCCGTACGGCCGCCGAGGCCCAGCGCGAGTGGGCCGGCGTGCCCGCTCCCGTCCGGGGGCGGGTGATCGCCTCGATCGGGCGGCTGGTCGAGGCCAACGCCGAGCCGCTGGCCCGCCTGGTCACCCGTGAGATCGGCAAGCCCTACGCCGAGGCGCTGGGCGAGGTCCGGGAGATCGTCGACACGTGCGACTTCTTCCTCGGCGAGGGGCGGCGCCTCTACGGGCAGACGGTGCCCTCGGAGATGCCGGACAAGAACCTGTTCACCTTCCGGGTCCCGGTCGGGGTGGCCGCGGTGATCACGGCGGGCAACTTCCCGGTCGCGGTGCCGTCCTGGTATCTCGTCCCGGCCCTGCTGGCCGGCAACGCGGTCGTCTGGAAGCCCGCCGAGTACGCCGCGGCCTCGGCGCACGCGCTCTACCGGCTTTTCGCCGCGGCCGGACTGCCCGAGGGCGTGCTGAACCTCGTGCTCGCCGACGGCCCCGCGACCTCCGAGGGCCTGGAGGCGGCGCTGGCCGAGGGCACGGTGCACAAGGTCGGCTTCACCGGCTCGACCGAGGTCGGCCGCAGGATCGGCGAGCTGTGCGGACGGCACCTGCAGTCACCCTGCCTGGAGCTCGGCGGCAAGAACCCGATGGTGGTCATGCCCGATGCCGACCTGGACCTGGCGGTGGAGGGCGCGCTGTTCGCCGGGTTCGGCACGGCGGGGCAGCGCTGCACCTCGCTCGGCACGGTGATCGTGCACGAGAGCGTCCACGCCGAGTTCCTCGACCGCTACACGCGCGCCGTGGCGGCCGCGACGATCGGCGACCCCGCGGGAGACGTGCTGTGCGGGCCGCTGCTCGACCACAAGTTCGCCTCCCGCTACGAGGAGTATCTGGGCTGGATCCAGCCGCACCACACGGTCGTCTCCGGGCCGACGGGCCGGATCACCGGTGACAACCCGCGCGGAGACTTCTCCGGCGACGGGGGGCTCTACTACCACCCCGTGGTCGTGGACGGCGTGCGCCCCGGCGACCGGCTGTTCCTGGAGGAGACCTTCGGCCCCATCGTGGGCGTGACCGCCTTCTCGACGCTGGAGGAGGCCGTCGAGCTGGCCAACCGGCCCGGTTACGGGCTCTCCTCCTCCATCTACACCACCGACCCCAAGTCGGCCTTCCGGTTCCGCGCGGGCATCGGCGCGGGCATGGTCAGCGTCAACAACTCCACCTCCGGAGCGGAGGCCCACCTGCCCTTCGGCGGCAACGGCAAGTCCGGCAACGGCAGCCGCCAGTCGGGGATGTGGGTGCTCGACCAGTTCACCCGCTGGCAGGCGATGAACTGGGACTACTCCGGCAGGCTCCAGAAGGCCCAGATGGATGTGGCCGAGATCATCCCAGACCTGGACTTCCGGCTCTGAATTTGCCATACCGGGGGGTTCTCCCCATCGTGATCGCGGCATGCCTCTCCTTGGAGAGGGTGCCGCGACCGCCCGTGTGATCACACGGGTGGCGCGGCCGTCATGGCCGGAGCCGGTCTTCTCGCGACCGGGACACCGGCCGCGCGGATCCCGGTCCGTCACCCCGTCCGCCGGCCCGCGCACCGTGCCCGAGGAGGATCGGCACGGCCCGCGCGAGGCCGCCACCCGCCGGGAAGGCCGTCAGGCCCTGCCGGACGCGTGAGGGGCCGCGTGCTGCGGCGCGGCCTCTCACGGATCCGGCGGCCCGGCGGGCTCAGTGGTGCATGACGACGCGTTCGACGAGTTCGAAGCCCACCAGGAGCAGGACCGCGATCCCGGCGAGGGCGTAGCGCAGGACGGGCGGCCTGCGGCGCCCGGACGCCGGGCCCCGGACGCACACGCGGACCCTCGCCACCCGTGCACGGACCCTCGTCACGCGCGCACGGGTCTTCTCCGCACGCACGGAAGCCCCTACGGGCACGGGGACCAGGTCCGGCACGGGGGCGGGGACCGGCGCCGGGACGGAGACGCCCGGAGGTGCGGAAGCCTCCGGCAGCGCGGGGTCCGGCGCCGGGACGGAGGCGCCCGGAGGCGCGGAGACCCCGCCGGACGCGGGGAGCGGCGCGGGGGTGGAGCCCGCGGCCGGGTCCGGCGCGGGGGCGCCCGGCGCGGCGGCGCGGTGCGAGCGGTCTCCCACGGGGAAGGCCTTCACGCTGCTGTCGCCGCAGCCGGGGCACCTCACCCCCGACCAGGGCGGCTGGACCAGGACCCCGGAGCGCGTCCAGACCACGACGTCGTGACCGTGCCCGTCGGTCAGGCGGCGGACGAGGTATTCCTCCCGCCAGACGTGCCGGCAGTGCAGGCATTCCAGTGGCCAGATCTCGCGAGTGCTGAACTCCTCGTGCACGAGGATCACCCCCATCGTGACACCGATACCGGCCTGAGTGTGAGCGCGGTTCCGGATGTCGGCAAGCGGCGCGGGGGTGCGGATCCACTGCCCCTTCACGACAACCTTCATCTCATGTAATGAGACGATCTTTCTTGATATGTGAGACCACTGCTACGGTTGGCCCATCCGACCGAAGGAGTGATCCGCCATGGCCGCCAAGGACGCCGTATACACCCACGGACATCACGAGTCCGTGCTCCGGTCCCACCGGTGGCGGACCGTGGAGAACTCGGCGGCCTACCTCCTGCCGCACCTGCGGCCGGGAACGTCGCTGCTGGACGTCGGCTGCGGCCCCGGCACCATCACCGCGGAGCTGGCCGGGCGGATCGCACCGGGGGTGGCCACCGCGGTCGAGGTCACCGAGGAGGCGCTCGCCCTGGCCCGCGCGGAGGCGGAGCGGCGCGGGCAGTCCAACATCGAGTTCTTCGTCGCCGACGTGCACGCGCTGGAGTTCCCCGACGACACCTTCGACGTCGTCCACGCCCACCAGGTGCTGCAGCATGTCGGCGACCCCGTCCAGGCGCTGCGGGAGATGCGGCGGGTCTGCAGGCCCGGCGGGATCGTCGCCGTCCGCGACAGCGACTACGCCGCCTTCGCCTGGTTCCCCCGGCTGCCCGCGCTGGAGGAGTGGATGGCCCTCTACCAGCGGATCGCCCGGGCCAACGGCGGCGAGCCCGACGCGGGGCGGCGGCTGCTGTCATGGGCCCGCGCGGCCGGCTTCGCCGACGTCTCCGCCACCTCCTCGACCTGGTGCTTCGCGACGCCGGAGGACCGCGCCTGGTGGGGCGGCATGTGGGCCGAGCGGATCCTGAAGTCCGACATGGCCCGCCAGGCGCTGGAGGCGGGCGCGGCCACCGAGGACGACCTGCGCCGCGTCTCCGACGGCTGGCGGGAGTGGGCCGCGGAGCCGGACGGCTGGCTGTCCCTGCTCCACGGCGAGCTGATCTGCCGGGCCTGACCCACGGCATCGGCCCCCTGGCCGTTCACCGTGCCGGCAGGGCCGTCGGGGCGCCCCGGGCGAGGCCGGGGCGCCCGCTGAGGTGTCAGGGCTGCTGGGTGATCTTGACGTCGTCGATTCCGGCCTCGACCAAGGAGGCGGTGGAGGCGTCGGCGGCTTCGATGAGGATGCGGACGCTCTGTCCGGCGAAGGCGGAGATGTCGGCCTCGGCGGTGGCCCAGGCGCCGTTGCGGTTGGTGGCGGCGCCGAGCTGCTGGAAGACCTGGGTGGTGGTGGAGCCGACGACCTTCACGCGCAGGTAGTCGGCGCTGGAGGCGTTGGAGCCGTGCGCGAGATACCAGGAGAAGCCCAGCTTGAGGGCGCCGGAGGCGGGCAGGGTGACGGCCGGCGACTGGATGGTGGTGGTGCCGCCGTCGACGTCGTGGTCGCCGGCGGAGGCGCCGGCCAGCCGTCCGGTGACCAGGTCGTTGGTGCCGCTGACGGTGGTGCCGAGCTGCTTGGCGCCGCTGGAGGTGGTGGCCTCGGGGTCGCCGCGCTCCCACCGGCCGAGGGTGGCGGTGTCGGTGCCGCCGGGGTCGGCGGTCCAGCCGGTCGCCGTCTCGAAGGTGTCCTGCCAGACGGTCACGGGCGGGGTGCCGGTGCCGCAGTACTGCGGCTCCTTGCCGATGATCCGGTAGACGCAGTCGGAGTACTCCAGGAAGCGGAGCACGGCCTCCCGGTTGCGGGTCGTCTGCGGGACGATCTGCTCGTCGGGCGGGTAGAAGCCCGGGGACCCGGTCGGATACATCTCGAAGGTGTAGCTGAAGATCTTGTGGGCGCCCCACATCCAGTCGTCGATCGAGCCGTCGGTGATGTAGAGGTCGCTGGCCTGCTCGGGGGTGTAGCCGTTGGTGGCGGCCATGTTCCGGCCCAGGGCCGCGAACGCGTCGTGGTCGTCCTGGGTCAGGCCGGGGGCGGTGTCGTCGTTGGTGTAGCCGTAGGGCCACAGGACGAGCTCGCCGTAGGTGTGCCAGTCGATGTGCGCCTTGATCTGCTGCGTGCCGCCGACCACCCGGCTGCGCACCCAGTCGGCGACCGCCCTGACCTCGGGCGCCGACTCGGCGGCCGGTCCCCGGTAGGTGTCGCTGGAGGTGGAGCCGGAGGAGCCGCCGCAGCAGCCCCACTGGTAGGCCCAGTTGCGGTTGAGGTCGGTGCCCACGGAGGAGGAACCGGAGTTGGGCTGCCGGTTCTTGCGCCAGGAGCGGTAGGACCCGGTGGCGATGTCGTACTCGCCGCCGTCGGGGTTGAGGTCCGGCATGATCCAGATCTCGCGCGAGTTCACCAGGCCGGTGATCCTGCTGTCGGTGCCGTAGCCGTCGGTGAGCAGGTTGAGGATGTAGAGCGCCATCTCGACGGTCAGGTGCTCCCGGGCGTGCTGGTGGTGGGTGAACAGCACCTCGGGCTCGTTCTCGTCCGTGCCGACGTTGTCGCTGATCTTGATGGCCATCAGGTCACGGCCCTCGTAGGAGGTGCCGTAGCTGGTCTTGCGGGCGATCGCGGGGTGGTCGGCGACGATCTGGTTGATCGCGGCGGTCATCTCGGCGTAGTTGTGGTAGCCGGAGTCGGCCGGCGGGAAGTCGAAGGTCCGCACGTCCGGGGACGGGGACCTGGGGATCTTCGTGACGGTGTAGCCCAGCTTCTTGATCGCGGCGACCTCGGCCTCGCTCGCGGTCACCACGACCGAGGCGGAGTCCACCTGGTCGATCGCCGCGCCGGTGGCCGCGACCGCGCTCCGCTGCCGGGAGTCACTGGGGCCCTGCACCTTGTACTGGCCGTTCGGCGCCGGTTCGGCCGATGCCCCTGCCCCGGTTGTGCCGAGACATGACAGCGCCAGGACCGCGAGCACCACGATCAGACGGCGTCTCACCTGCGTCCTCCTCAGGCGCGCGCTCTAGGGGGTTTGTCACGCGCCTGCACTGAGAGTCAGGCAAGGATGTCGATCGGCAAAGGCCCAAAATTTCTGGCTTGTACGGCTTCCGCCCCCAAGAAGGCAAAAGTCATCGGGGTCAGAACGAGACCTCGAACCAGAGGGTCCTGACCCCGCCGCAGTCGTCCCGGATCCCCCAGCGGGCCGCGAGCAGGTCCACCAGGAACATCCCCCGCCCGTTCTCGGCCGCGGGGTCGTTGCGCACGTGCGGGGCCGACACCCCCGAACCGGCGTCGGACACCTCCACGAACACCGCGCCGGAGCCCACCGCCACGGTCATCGCCACCCGGCCGCCGCCCCCCGACCCCGAGTGGACCACCGAGTTCGTCACCACCTCACTCACCAGCAGGACGACGTCGTCGGACGCGGGATGCCCCTCCCCCAGGAGCTCCCTGACCCGACGGCGGGCCACCGACACCGACTCCGGCACCCCCAGCAGGGTGACCGTCGATCGAGGCGGAACGGTCCGCTGCTCGAGCGTCATGATTGCCCTCACTCCCCGACATGCACATTCACATGCACATCGCGCTCCGAGATGGCACACTCACTCACGGTGAACTGTTCTATCAGGGACTTCAATAGCTCATATTGAAATTCCACAGTTTCCTCCCCCTGGACGGAGGTACGTGCATGGCTTCCCGGCGCAGCCCCACGGCCCGCCATCGCCGTCTCATGGCGGAACTGACCCGGCTCCGGGAGAGCAGCGGGCTGACGCGGGCGCAGGTGGCCGAGCGGATCGGCTCCACCGACACCACCGTCTGGAGATACGAGACGGGGCTGACCCGTCCCAGACCCTCCGACGTGTCGGCCCTCACCGAGGTGTACGGCGTGACCGGGGAGGCCCGGGCCTCCCTGGTCCAGATGGCCAGGGAGGCCCGCCAGCGAGGTTGGTGGCACCGGCACCGGCAGGCGCTCAAACCTGGTTTCGACTCCTACATCGGGCTGGAGGCGGAGGCGTCGGTGGTGCGCTCGTACGAGCCACAGGTCGTCCCCGGCCTGATGCAGACCGAACCGTACGCACGCGCGGTCATCGAGGCGACCGCTCTCACCCACGCCCCCTCAGCGGTTGACGAGAAGGTCTCCGTGCGCATCTCGCGCCAGCAGTTGCTGCACGGCACCGGTGACCCGATCCAGCTCGTCGCGGTGCTCGACGAGGCGGTGCTCCGGCGTCAGGTCGGCGGTCCGGGGGTGATGCGCGAGCAGCTGGAACACCTGCTCGATCTCGGCAGGCGGCCCAACGTGGAGATCCGGATCATCCCGTTCTCCGCCGGGGCGCACGCCGCGATGGACGGCAAGTTCTGCCTGCTCAGCTTCCCCGAGCCCGAGGATCCCGACCTCGTCTATCTGGAACAGGCCGCAAGCGGGCTCGTTCCGGAGGACCCGGAGGAGGTCCGCCGATACACCCTCATGTTCGGGAGCCTGTCGGCACTGGCTCTCGGCGCGGAGGCGTCGGCCGCCTTCATCGCCCAGGCCGCGGAGAGTTGTCCCACCCAACAGTAAGAACACAGCGGAAAGTAGGTAGAGAGTGCGGGGGTCCACGATGGATCTGTCCAGCGTCGTGTGGCGCAAGAGCAGTCGCAGCACCAACGGAGGCGACTGCGTCGAAGTGGCGGTCGTGCCCGGTGACCCGGCTCTGGCCGGGCACAAGGCCGACGCCGATGAGCTTTATCTCGTCCGTGACTCCAAAGACCCGGACGGCCCGGCGCTGGCGTTCACCCAGCGTGAGTGGGAGGCCTTCGTCGGCGGCGTGAAGGACGGCGAGTTCGGCTGAGCCGTGTCCCGGGGGGCCGGGCCGCCGGCCCCCCGGAAGCGCCGGCGCGCCCCGGGCCCTCAGCGGGCCCGAGGGCCGTCGGTGCCGTCGTAGCCGAGAATCCGCATCGCGACCTCGGGGTCCATCGCCGCGGCCAGGAACTGGGCCCGCTCCACGGCGCGGTCCCGCTGGGCCTCGGCCCTGAGCCGGGCCGCCCGGCCCGCGCGGATCACCGCCGAGACGACGCCGGCGCCCACGAGGGCCGCCACCACGGCACCCGACACCGCCAGGAGCGTGCCGGTCCCCGGCGTGATCGTCACCCCGTCCGCCATCATCGTCCTGCCGTCGAGCGCGTAGACGCCGAGCAGCGTGAACACCGTCAGCGCGGCCAGACTGGCCGCCACCACCGGCACCACCCGGGACCGCCGCCGCCCCGGCGGCGCCACGGCACCCGGCAGGGGCGGGACGGGTGGGAGCGCGGGCGCCCGACCGCCCTCACCCCCGTCGCCCCACGGCACGAAGTCCGGCCCGGCCACGGGCGCCGGCCCCACCGCGGTCGGCAGCGCGGAGCCGTGACCGTTGCCCGTCACGACCGCGCCTCGGACGAGCGACGCGACGGGTCCGGAGCGGGGCCCGTCCGGCGGGACGGGCAGGTCCCGCGCCACGTGGCTGTGCTCGCGGTGCGCCCGGGCGGCCTCCAGGTGATACTCCTCGATCTCGGCGTAGAACTCGTCCGAGGCATAGGACGAACCGTCCACCAGCGTCCCCCGCCGGTGCTCCAGGACGGCGATCACGTCATCGCCGTTGAGCGTCTTGTGGGTCTCCAGCGCGTGGGCCAGGCAGAGCACCTCCCGCCGATGCTCCCTCAGCAGGTCCCCGACCGCCTCCAGCAGGCGGACCAGGTTGTACTCGATCCGCTCGCCCAGCACGTCGGGGGCCAGGGGCTGCCGGCCGCCCGGCGCCCTGGTGAAGCCGGCCCCGCCGCCCCCGCCGGGCTTGGGCATCGACGTGCCGCCCGAGATCTCCAGCTCCTGCAGGGCGGGCACCGAGGTCACCCCGCGCCCCATCCCCCAGTGCGCCTCCATCAGCGCGGTGAGGTAGGTGGCCGAGTAGAGGTCACCCGAGACGCCGGAGGAGTTGTCCTCGGCGAAGAACATCCGCTCCCCGGCCAGCGAGGCGAGCGAGACCATGATGTCGGCCTCGTGCTCGGACTTCCACCGGGTGAACTGGTCCTCGGGCTTGATGCTGGCGACCATGCCGAGATAGTCGGCGCCCTTCTCGATCGTGGCGATGTCGATCTCGAGGTGGTAGCGGGTGCGGTAGGCGGCCACGGCGTGGCATGCCTCGTGCACGGCCACCGCGTGCCGCTCCCGCTCGATGTACTCCACGTCCTCGGGCGGCCCGAGCTGCTTGAGCCGCTTGGCCGTGGTCACGTCCGCCCAGGTGATGACGTTCCGGCCGGCCCGGATCGCGGTGATCAGCGACTCGTTCACCAGGTCCTTGATGGTGGCGCCGGTGGCGTAGGGCGTGATCGTGGCCAGCTTGTCCAGCTGCTCCTCGGTCAGCTCGTGGTCGACCTTGTCGAAGTAGCCCCGGTAGGTGCGGACCCGTCCCGCCTTGGAGGGGTAGCCCACCTTGTAGATGCGGTCGATACGGCCCGGCCGCAGCAGCGCCTCGTCCAGCGAGTTGGGCATGTTGGTCGCCATCATGACCAGGATCCGATACTTGGGCGGTGGCTTGGGCCGCATGCCGAGCAGCCTGCGGACGTGGCGGTTGACGACGCCGCGCGGCTTCTTCAGCCCCGACAGCTCGGTGAGCAGCGCCTGCAGCGTCCCCGGGTCGCCGCCTCCGCCGCCCATGTTGCCGCCCATGAAGAAGCGGCCGCGGCCGGTGCCGGGCTCCTGCCCCTCCCCCGCCCCCCTGCGGGTCAGCAGCCACCGGCTCTCCTCGGCCAGGTAGTCGAAGCCGTGGCAGCCCGCCGCGCGGGCGGAGAGACCCGGGCCGCCCCTGGGCCCCTGCTGCGCCAGCGAGCCACGGCGGCCGAGGGAGTCGGCCTCGTCGAAGAAGACGATCACGCCTCCGTACCGGAGGGAGAGCTTCCGGAGCTTCCTGAACAGTGACTTCACCTTCAGGATGCCCACGCCCATGAACATGTTGACGAACGCGCCGGGGTCCACGAAGACGTACGGCTTGCCCGTCTCCCCCGCCACGGCCTCGGCCATCAGGGTCTTGCCGGTGCCGGGCGGCCCCCACAGCAGCAGGCCGCTGGGCACGTAGCCGCCGCGCTCCTCGATCTCGTCGGGCCGTTCCAGGAAGACGATGTTCTCCTTGACCCGCTCGACCACGTGGTCCTGTCCCCAGACGTCGGTGAAGCGGGTCTTGATGTCGTCGGGGAAGTAGGTCTCCACACCGCCCCGTGACAGCAGCCAGAACAGGCCGACGAACTGGAAGGCGATGAAGAAGAACGCGAAGGCGAGCTGCGCCACGTACGGCAGAGCCTGCCAGAGCAGGGCCGGAGCCTGGAACAGCGCCAGGGCGGGCGAGGTCTCCAGCACCTCGCCGAGCACCAGGGCGAGCAGCGCGATCCAGAACAGCCACTTGACGGCCCGCGCCATCCTGAAGCGGTTCCAGTCCGAGAAGCGGCGGTGCGTCCAGCGCTCGAAGCCGCCGAACACCCCGCGCGTCCAGAACCGGTGGTATCCGGCGGAGCGCTCGCTGACGGAGAAGTGGATCTGCCGCAGGACCTCGGCCCCCAGCAGCCAGAAGATCCACGGTGCGGCGGTCGCGGCCCTGACCGTCGCGTCCCGGACGCTGATGATGCCCTCGTAGGAGGCCATCTCATTCCAGACCAGGATGAGGTAGACGGCCGTCAGGACGAGGACGAACTTGACCCGGTCCCACAGCGGCATCCGTTTACGGGTCCGGGGGTGGGGGTCGGTCGGGCCGGAACCGGGTGCGCGGAGGCCCTCGAAGCCGGGGGCCGGCGGGGGTGACTTCATGTGCGGGCCTCTCCTCACCCGGTGAGTCGCTTGACCTTGAAGGAGTGCGCGATCCTGTCGAACTCGGCGGCACGCCTGCGGTAGCAGCCGGCCGAGCAGCGGATCAGCAGGGTGGAGATCTGCCCGCCGTCTCCGGCCAGGTAGGAGGTGAGGTCGAAGGTCTGCGTGCCGGCGCCCCGGACCGCGTAGTTGAAGCGCACGTGCACCCCACGCAGGCCGTCGCCGGGCTGGAGCACCTCGTCGGCGAGCAGTTCGAAACCGGTCAGCGGGTAGCCGGGGACCTGCGCGTACTCCTTGCGCAGCGGCTCGGTGACGGGGATGACGGAGTTGCGCATGCCGTTCAGGGAGACCGCGTCCCGCGCCTCGGGCAGCAGCGTGGTGACCTTGGCGAAGACGAACGGCTCGTCCCCGGTGCCGTGACCGAGGAGGTGGCCGGCGGAGGGCTCGGCATGGGCGTCGTAGCCGATCGACCAGACGAGCCGCCTGCGCAGCCGGGCGGCCGCCGACTCGGGGTCCTCCCCCGTGGTCGCCCTGTCCAGTTCCTTCTGGTCAACCTTGCGCCAGGTCGCCGGGACCTTGAAGTAGGTGTGGCCGTCGTCGTGGCGGACGTAGGTGAACTCCGGACCCGCGCATCCGGTCAGCACGCCGCACAGGGCGGGGACGACCCCGGCCGAGACCGCGAGGGACCTGGCCCTTGATCTTTTCACCAGGGCTATACCTCCGCTTTACGGGCCAACAGGAGGGTTGTGCCCGTTTTTGGAGTATCTCTCTCCTCTCGCAGCCCAGCCATCCTGGAAATCTTGACCAAATCTTGGCGATAAGTTGGCTCCATCTGTTACGGATCATTCGGGTGAGGTCGCAGGACGGTCACCGCCTCCGGCCTCACCCGCCTGACCGGCGACGTCTAGGTCAGGCTGTCGCAACTCCTGGCGTCGGAGTCCTTGGCCGCCTTCGGCACCCACCGCACGTTGGCGAAGGAGGCGGAGAACGCGCCGTCGGTGTAGACGAGGAACGGCGTGTTGACCGCCTCCAGGTCGAGGCCCGTGGCCGCGAAGCACGCGATCGGGATCTTGACCGTCGCCTTCACCCCGGGCGTGAGCCCCTGGAACAGCGAGGTCGCGGCCACCTCGGAGAAGCACGGATAACCGCAGTGCACGCTGATCACGGTCCTGGCGGCCGGGGCCTGGTGGACGACCGTGTCGAAGACCAGGGCGCCGTCGGCGTTGAGATAGCCCCGCAGGTCGTGGCCGCCCGCCGGGTCCTGCATGTAGATCTGCGCCGGACCGGTGCCGTTCCAGGTCGCCTTGAGGCCGTCCTGCTGCACGTTGACGTCGGACTGCACCACGCCGATCGCCGAGTGCGCCGCCTCGCCGTCGACGCCGATCTCGGTGCCGCCCCAGTTGTCGGCCGAGCCGATGAAGCCCTTGTAGGGCGGGACGTCCATCCGGTTGAAGATCTCCAGGTCCTCGCTCGCCTCGCCGCCGCCGCCCGGCTGGCCGCAGCCCGCCGGAGGGGCGGTCTCGTCGAGGGTCCCGACGGATCCGCTCTGCCCGTGGCGCAGGCCGTAGCCGAGGGGGAAGAGCGGGTCGTAGCCCTCCTCGCCCGCGTTGAGCGGCGTCTGACAGGCGCTCTTCGGCCAGGAGTACGGCAGGGTGCCCGTGTAGCCGGCCCCCCTGCGCGGTCCCTGGACGAGCAGGTCCGCGACGCCGCCGCCCTCGGTGCCCGGCAGCCAGGCGACGACGAAGGCGTCGGAGCGGTTGAGCTCCTTGTTGACCCAGAGCGGGCGGCCGGTGACGTAGACGGTGACCACCGGCGCGCCCTTGCCGCTGACCTTGTCCAGGACGGCCAGGTCACCCGGGTGGAGCTTGGCCGCCTCAAGCGTCCGCCGGGCGAGGTCGCCGACCCCCTCGGCGTACGGCGTCTCGCCGATCACCGCGATGACCGCGTCGTAGGCCGAGGGGTCGACGCCGTCCGCCGTCTCGCTGAAGGTGACGTCCGCCTCGCCCAGCGCCTGCCGCAGGCCGCCGAGGATCGTCGTGCCGCCCGGGAAGTCGGCGTTGGTGTTGCCGGTGCCCTGCCAGGTGAGGGTCCAGCCGCCGGTCTGGTTCTGCATGCTGTCGGCGCTCTTGCCGACCACGAGCACCTTGGAGCCGCCGGCCAGCGGCAGCACCCCGCCCTTGTTCTTGAGCAGGACCTGCGACCTGCGGACGGCCTCGCGGGCGAGCCTCTTGGCCTCCAGTGCGTCGGCCGAGCCGGCCAGGGCGCGCTCGGACGGCTTGGGCGCGCCGAGGACGCCCGCGCGCAGCTTCACCCGCAGGATCCGCGTGACCGCGTCGTCGATGCGCGCCATCGGGATCTGGCCGGCTTCGACCTGCGCGATCGTGTTGGCGATGAACGCCTTCCAGTCGTTCGGCACCATCACGACGTCCAGACCCGCGTTGATGGCCCGCGCGCAGCTCGCGTTGGTGCATCCGGCGACCTGGCCGATGCCGTTCCAGTCGGAGACGACGACGCCGTCGAAGCCCATCTTCTGCTTGAGGATGCCGTTGAGGACGCGCTCGCTGCCGTGCAGCTTGCCCTCGTCGATGCCGAGGTCGGTGTTCGTCCAGCTGTTGAAGGAGGCCATCACGGTCTGGGCGCCGGCCGCGAGCGCGCCGTAGTAGCCCTGGGCGTGAATGTTGATCATCTCGGCCTCGGAGGAGGGGTTCACCCCCTGGTCCACTCCCTTGAGGGTGCCGCCGTCGCCGATGAAGTGTTTGGCGGTGGCGATGACGCCCCTGTCGCCGATGCCGCGCGGGTGCCGGCCCTGCAGGCCGTTGACGGCCTCGTAGCCGTAGGCCCGGGTGATGCGGGGGTCTTCGGAGAAGCCCTCGTAGGTGCGGCCCCACCGGTCGTCCCGGACGACGGCGAGCGTGGGCGCGAAGGCCCAGTCCTGGCCGGTCGCGCGGAGCTGCGCGGCGGTCGCCGAGCCGATGTCGCGGACGAGGCACGGGTCGTGCGCGGCGCCCAGGCCGATGTTGTGGGGGAAGACCGTCGCGCCGTAGACGTTGTTGTTGCCGTGGACGGCGTCGATGCCCCAGATCACCGGGATCTTCGTACGCGTGCCGGTGGACGCCTCCCAGTAGGCGTCGGCGAGGTCGAGCCAGGCCCGCGGCGAGGCGTGCTTGTCCCGGCCGGGCCACGAGCCGCCGCCGTTGAGCACCGAGCCGATGCCGTACCGCCCGACCTCCTCCGGGGTGATCGCGGAGATCTCCGGCTGCGTCATCTGGCCGACCTTCTCGGCCAGTGTCATGCCGGCGAGGATCTTCGCCACCCGCCTCTCGCCGGCCGGGTCGCGCTTGATCCGGCTCTTGACCTTGGGCCACTCGGAGAGCGTTTGCAGGCTCCTGTCGATGCGGGCGCAGCCGCGGGCGTCCAGGGGCGGTCTGCCGATCTCGGGCTGCCGGGCGCCCCCCGCCGCCCCCGCGCCCTCCGCGGCGGCGGTTCCCCCCGCCGTCCCGGCGCCCGCTCCCGGGGCGCCGACAGTGCCTCCGACCAGGAGTGTCAGGCTCGTCAGTGCCGCGAAGGCGCTCCGGCGGGCGCGTGATCGCGCGAGGGGTCCGATCATGGGCAGTCCGTTCTCGAGGCACGGCGGCGGCCCTGGCCGGACCGCATTGCGCAGATCTTGACCCTGTGAGGACGGTCCGGTCAATAGCTTCAAGAGAGCGCTCTCACGGGCGGCGAGGTTTCCGGCGGCGGGTCCGGAGCCCCCGCCCGGCCGTCCGGAATTTGGGTCTAGGCAAGGACCGGCCGCTGAATTACCTTCCGACAGGTGCCCGGCCAGGCGGCAGGCGTCCGGCCGCGGGACCGTCCATGCCCAGGAGCTCGGCGGAGCGGACCGGACAGCGAGGCCACCGGTCGCCGGCGCCCGGACCGGGGCCGTCCGGGGCCCGCCGGCCCCGCCGGCCCCGGCGGGCGCGAGCACCGCTGAGCCGCCGACCACGGAGGTCACATGCCCGGAGCCCTGCACCACCCCGAGCGGCGGCCGGTCCTGGTGACCGGGGCTTCCTCGGGGATCGGCTCGGCCGTGGCCGTCGGGCTGGCGGCGGCCGGGTATCCGGTGGCGCTGGGCGCGCGCCGGACCGCGATCTGCGAGGAGCTGGCGGCGAAGATCCGTGCCGACGGCGGGGAGGCGGTGGCGCTGGCGCTGGACGTCACCTCGGACGAGTCCGTCTCCTTTTTCGTCGCCGAGGCGGAGCGGGCGTTGGGGGAGGTCGAGGTGGTGGTGACGTGCGCGGGCGAGGTGACGCCGGAGAACGCCTACGAGACCGCCACCCCCGACTTCGAGGCGCAGCTCCAGCTCAACCTGGTCGGCACCCAGCGGTTCGTGGCCAAGGTGGCGCCCGCGATGGCGACGAGGCGGCGCGGCGACATCGTGTTCGTCAGCTCCGACGTCGTACGGCTGCCGCGCCCCCGGATGGGCGCCTACGTCGCGGCCAAGAACGGCGTCGAGGGCCTGGCCAGGGCGATGCAGATGGAGCTGGAGGGCACCGGGGTCCGGGCGTCGATCCTGCGGCCGGGGCCGACCCTGTCGGGGGTGGGCTCCACCTGGCCGGTGGAGGTCCTGCAGGCGGTGCTGGACGACTGGGTCAGGTACGGGCTGGCCAGGCACGACCATTTCCTCAACCCCCGCGACGTGGCGGCGGCCGTACTGGCCGTGATCTCCATGCCGCGCGGCGCGCACGTCACCCTGCTGGAGGTCGAGCCGGAGGCGCCCCTGCGCCCGGAGCGGCCGCAACGGCCGGGGCGGTGAACGGCGACGGCCGCAACGCCGGCGCAACCCCCGCCGTGTGACCTTCGGAGGGCGGCCGCATCTGTAACGCCCGGCGATCTTGATACGACATGTTGGTATATGTCAGGACTCTTGACGGGAAGGAGCTATCCCTGGCGGCGGAACCGGCCAAGGATGGAGGGGCCGAGACGCCCCTCACCGCGCTAGCCCCGGATCGGCAGGCTGACGGACTGGGAGTGCCCCATGAACGACCACGCGGACGACGCCGCCCCTGACCGCCGGGCCCGCGGATTGGAGATCATGAAGCGGGTCTACGGCCGCAACCACGTCGGTGACGGCCCCGGCGACTTCTTCGGCATGACCGTCGAGCATCTGTTCGCCGAAGTGTGGTCCAGAGACGGGCTGAGCACGCGGGACCGGCGGCTGCTCCTGCTCGGCCTCCTCGTCGGACAGGGCGCCGACGACATGATCGAGGTCCAGCTCGACGCGGCGCTGCGCACCGGGGAGCTCACCCCGGACGAGCTCCGCGAGATCGTCATCTTCCTCACCCACTACGCGGGCTGGCCACGCGGCGCCAAGCTCAACACCCAGGTCGAGGAGCTGATCGACCGCGTCATGAGGCCCTAGCCGTACTCGGTCATGACGCCCGCCCGGAGACACCCGGCGTCCGGCGCCCCGTGGCACCCGGGGCACCGGACGGGCGGGACGCCGGGCGGGCCGCTCAGAGGCGCTCGACGTTGGGACCCCGGCAGCGGTTGCGCGTGTCGAAGACGAAGGCGCCCATCTGCTCGACCAGCTCGTAGTCGAAGCAGTCGTGGTCGGTGAGGATCACGACCGCGTCGGCCAGGGCCAGCTCCCGGCCCGTGGGCCTGACGATCTCGATCCCCGGCGGGAGCAGGGAGTCGTCCACGTGCGGATCGGCGGCCCGCACGTCCGCGCCCAGCTTCCACAGGGCTCTGGCCACCTCGATGGCGGGCGACTCGCGGCAGTCGCCGGCGTTCTTCTTGTAGGCCAGTCCCAGCAGGAGCACCCGGCTCCCCTTGATCGACTTGGACCGCCGGTTCAGCCCGAGGATCAGCCGGTGCACGACGTGGTCGGGCATGTGGTCGTTGATGTCGTTGGCCAGCTCCACGAACCGGAAGTTGTGCCCCAGGCTGCGCTTGACCTTCCAGGACAGGTAGGACGGGTCGATCGGCAGGCAGTGACCGCCGACCCCGGGCCCCGGGGTGAAGCGCATGTAGCCGAACGGCTTGGTGGAGGCGGCGTCGATCGCCTCCCAGACGTCGATCCCGAGCTGCTGCGCGAAGATCGACAGCTCGTTCACCAGGGCGATGTTGACATGCCTGAAGGTGTTCTCAAGGAGCTTGCACAGCTCGGCCACCTGCAGCGAGGAGACGGGGACGACCTCCTGCACGATCCGCCCGTAGAACGCCCCGATCCGCTCCAGGGAGGCCCCGTCGAGCCCGGACACGACCTTCGGCGTGTTGTCCAGCCGCCATTGGGGGTTGCCCGGGTCGATCCGTTCCGGGCTGTAGCCGAGGAAGAAGTCCTCGGGTGCCTGCAGCCCGGAGCCCTCCTCCAGCAGGGGCCGTAGATACTCCTCGGTGGTCCCGGGATAGGTGGTGGACTCCAGGACCACCGTCGCGCCCCGCCGTACCAGCGGGGCGATGGACTCACCGGCCGAGCCGATGTGACGGAGGTCGGGGACGCCCTCGCGGAGCGGCGTCGGCACCGTTATCACGCATATGTCGAACCCCTCGGCGTCGGCGTAGTCGCCGCTGGCCAGATACCGCCCCGAACGGTGGGCCGCGGCCAGCAGGTCGTCGCCGACGTCTTCGACATAGGACTCGGCGGCGTTGAGCCGCTTGACCCGCCACTCGTCCAGGTCGATCCCCACGACGTCGAACCCGGCGTCGACCGCCCGCATCGCCAGCGGCAGGCCTACATACCCCTGGCCGACAACGACCAGCTTCTCTCTCATGTCAGGACCCCCGTCACTTCGAGTGATATATGACCTGACTTTAGGAGCCGAATGTTCTCACGACATTGATTTGGCGACCCCCTGGGCGTGTCGCCTCCGCGTTCGGCGGGTCCGCCGCATGTCGATTCAGGGCGGCGAGAACGGCAACAGTAAGATCGATTATCCGGGCGCATATTGATTTTGAGTTACCGGACAAAGGGACAATCTCATGATAAATAGCGGCCACCCTCGCGCTCTTCATCGAAACAGCCGTAGCCCCTGGCTGAACGCGGCTCTCGCGGCCGTCCTCACACTGGGCGCCCCCCTCGCGCTGCCGTCCAGCGCGAGCGCGAAGCCGCAGCCGGTGAGTCTCGGAGATGCCGACGACTGCGTGGTCATGGCCGGCAACGCGGTCACAAGCACGCATCTCACCATGATCACCGGTGCGGTCGCCTTGAGTCCGGGCACCACTCTGGTCGGCTTCCCACCGGGGGTGGTGCGCGGAGAGGTGCATCGGAACAACGCGGAGGCGAAGGAGGAGATGGCCGACGCGGTCGCCGCCTACAACGACGCGGCCGGGCGGACGCCCACCGCGACCATCCCCCCTGACCTCGGAGGAGGGGCGACCATCACACCGGGTGTCTACGACACTCCCGGAGGCGTCTTCGAGCTGGCCGGGACGCTCACGCTCGACGCCGAGGGCGACCCGGACGCGGTCTTCATCTTCCAGGCCGACTCCGCTCTCAACACGGCGAGGGTCAGCAACATCGACCTCGAGAACGGCGCCCAGGAGGACAACATCGTGTGGCAGGTCGGCGACTCGGCGACCCTGGGGACGCTCTCCACCTTCCGGGGGAACATCCTGGCACTGAACGGTGTCACGGTGATGAGGGGCGCGGCGGTGTACGGCCGCACCATGGCGCTGAACAACGTGGTCACCTTGAACGGCACGACCACCCTGCCGGCCACCCGTGTCACGCTGCCGAACAACCCGGCGACCGCCACGTCCCTCACCTCGTCGCCGAACCCGTCCCGGACGGGGGAGCCGGTCACCTTCGTCGCCAAGGTCAGCGGGGACTTCTTGGGGGTCAGTCCCACCAACACAGTGCTCTTCAAGGACGGCTCCGTCGTCATCGGCTCGGCCATGCTCGACAAGCTCGGCGTCGCGACGTTCACGACCACGGAACTCACCAGAGGCGTGCATCCCATCACCGCTGTCTACGTGGCCGGCGGCACCGCCGTCGGTGAGGCCTGGGTCGACTTCGCCCCGAGCGAGTCATCCGTGGTGAATCAGCAGGTGCTCCGCCGCAGGACGGCATAGACCAGCACCTTTCTCCCGGCTCCGGCGTTCGCACGTCGCGAGAACGAGGATGCCGGGCGGGACGGCGACCGGTGTCCCGTACCGCCATGTCCGGTGTCTCATCAGCCGAGCACTCCGAACCCTCGGCACGCGCCCGGACCTTGTCTCTCCCGGTAACCGGATAACGACATAACGGTGCGCGATCTCTAAATACGTGGAGATCACGAAAGATACCGACCAAACGGGCGCCTTTTATCTCGGAGTATCGTTTGTTTGCCCCAATCGTAACTTCGATCAAGCATCACCACTTCATGAATGGGCATCTCTCGTTTGCACCGCCATGCAATGCGGTGACTCGAAAATCCGATTTTCGCCGCAGGGAGAACCCATTGATTCCTCGCAGGAGCATGGCGGTCGCCGCATTGGCGATGGCCTGCGGAACACTGGGGTCGCCGGATCCGGGAGCGGCCGCGGCAAGCAGGATCACCAAACCGGCCAGAACCGCTCTCCTGGACCGGCAGACGGGTGGGGGCGCCGCCCTTCACCCGGCCTGCGGACATCGTCACTGGAATTCCTGTCGGTGCTGGTGTGATCGGTGCGGGCACCGGCATGACGGCTGCAGGCGGGGTCCTCGCGGACCGAGAGGACCGAGAGGACTGTCCGGCGAAAAAGGCTCTGACGGGAAACAGGGGCCACCCGGAGAAAGGGGGGCGAACGGACAGAATGGTCCACCCGGGTCGATTTCCAGCATCGACACGACGCTGATTTCACTTACATTTACGCCATTTGATACAAACTTCACGGCCAATGTCGTAGGTGGTACCACCTGGATCAGGGATCCTCGGACCGCCCCGCCGCAGGCATGGCACAGCCTGTCCGCGGTGCCGAACTACCCCACCGGCGTGATCGGCGTCTCTTTGACCGAGGCCGCCACCCCCCTCAGCAGCCTTCTGATCACGGTGTTGACTTCGGACGGCACCCTTGCCCAGACCAAGTGCATTCTCACCGCGCCTCCCCCGCCTCCGGGCCCGGCCTGGGGATCGACCTACTGCTCCCCGTTCACCGTCATCACCCCACCATCCGGCCTGTAGGTCCGCCGAAAACCCCGGCCCGGGTCTGTCGTGGGCGGGATGGACGCCTGTCACCGGGCGGTCAAGGCGGTGGCATCGACATCGAGGCCCGGTTGCCGTCGGCACCGGGCTCGGCCTGTCCCGCCAACGCCCCTGCCCGTTGCCGTGCGAGAGTGCGCCCCTGACCGCCTTGAAGGCCCCGGCCTGGACAGCGGACCCACCCAAGGCACTGGCATGGATGACGTCTGCAGGTAAGTCCTGTTCTGACCACGCGTTCGACCAGGCGCCTGCAGGACTCTCCCCGTGATTCACCATAGGCGTACACCGGGATCGTCAATGCCTTTCCGCTCGCGCGAGCCATGGCGCCTTCAACGGAAACCGCGATATCGGGCCGGCGTTTCTCGCCGCCGACATCTCTCATTTTTCATTAAAAACAGCGGCCGACCGGGCAGAAGTAAGCAGGGATCACGAGATTGATCCATGCCATACGGACTGCGCGCGAGGTCCCGCACCTGAGATCACCGGAGAGTTGGCTCCAATGTCCAAATCCCATTTCGATCCACCCGACCAATCGGCCGGTATGACCTCGCCGGCACAGCTGAAGTGTGAAACCGGTCACCGCGGCTCTCTCTGGCGGAGCGTCGGTCGCTCCTGGCTTGTAGCGCTGCTGACAGCCGTCCTGTCGATGGGCGTGGTCATCGGAACGCCACACAGCGCGAACGCAGATCCGGCACCGGTGAACCTCGGCGACGCCGCCTCCTTCGGCGTTCTGGCCGGGAGCGCCGTGACGAACACGAATCTCACGGCGATCACCGGAGACCTCGGAGTCAGTCCGGGCAACTCGGTGAGCGGCTTCCCGCCCGGCACGGTGAGCGGAACCGTCCACGCAGGCGACGCCACGGCGTCCGGTGCCAAAGCCGACCTGGTCGCCGCCTACAACGACATCACCGGGCGGACACCTGTCGTCACCATACCGACAGAGCTCGGTGGCACGACCAGGGCCCCGGGCATCTACAACTCCGCCAACGGCGTCTTCGGAATAACCGGGACGCTCACACTCGATGCCCAGGACGACCCGGACGCGGTCTTCATCTTCAAGGCGTCCACCCTCTCCACGGCGAACGTCAGCAACATCAACCTTGTGAACGGCGCCCAGGAGGACAACGTCTTCTGGCAGGTCAGCGGCTCCGCGACGCTCGGGACGTTCTCCACCTTCCGAGGAAACGTCCTGGCGCTGACGTCGGTGATGGTGGGCTCCGGCGCCACCCTCTACGGCCGTGCCTTCGCGCTCAACAACACGGTCACGCTCCAAGGCACCAGCAACCCACCGAAAACCCTTGTCATCGTGCCGAACAACCCGCCGACCACGACAACCCTGACCACGTCGGCCAACCCCTCCCAGCGGGGACAGTCGATCACCTTCACCGCCGTGGTGAGCCCGGTCACGGGCTCGCTCGTCCCTCAGGGCGAGGTGGTCTTCAAGGATGGCTCGACCGTCATCGGCTCAGGCTGGCACGACAACTCGGGCCCCGCCACCTTCACGACCTCGAGCCTGGCCGCCGGGCAGCATTCGATCACCGCCGTCTATCTCGGCGGCGACACCCACGACGGTGAGGCCATCGTCCATTTCGCCCCGAGCAGGTCGCCCGAACTGATCCAGACCGTGCGGACCAGCCTGTGGGACAACTCGGCGGTCCCGGCCATCCCGTCCCACATCGATCCCAATGCCAGTACGGCCGGCGTGAAGTTCAGGGCCACCACGGCCGGGACCGTCACCGGCATCCGCTTCTACAAGGGCTCGCAGAACACCGGGACACACGTCGGAGGCCTGTGGACCAGCAGTGGCCAACTGCTCGCGAGCGCGACCTTCACCAACGAGACCGCGTCCGGATGGCAGCAGGTGAACTTCCCCACCCCCGTGAGCATCGCCGCCAACACCACCTACGTCGCCTCGTACCACAGCACATCCGGGTTCTATTCGGTAACGAGACCCTACTTCAACACGCAATACACAAACAATCCGCTCCTCGCGCTCGCGAACGGCGCGGAAGGCGGGAACGGCGTATACAAATACGGCCCCACGAACGCCTTCCCGACCGACGCCTATCAGTCCAGCAACTACTGGGTGGATCTCGTGTTCACCCCTTCCGGCACTCCTTGAACGACGTGGCGGTCCGGCCGTCCGATGTGATCCCGTCTCCAAGGCCGTCACGCTCGGCGTCAAATTCAAGACGACCACGGTCCGTTCCGCCTTGGTCTCGACCTTTCCTGGTCGAAGGTGTGGTCGGCTGACGCCGTAGCCGATCACTGGTTCCGGCGTCCGGGCAGCGTGGTGGCCTGACTCACACCCGCTGGGCGAGGTTCCACGCGTCCGCAGATGTCCTTCTGATCGTCCTGGCGGCTTGCCGCCGGCACGCTGGTGCGGGCAGTGCCCGCAGCCCGCACGACGGCCATGGTGACCTACTCGGCCCAAGGCCGTCGTGCGGCGCGGGGCGGCACATCCGCTGGGGGCACGGCACCAGGGTCGGCCCAGCCGTCGGCGCGGACTGCCTTGACGCGGCCGTCAGGATTGCCCCCTTCAACAGAAGCTCGATAAAGATCCGGCAAGAACACCCCCTGACGGGAGCGTCCCTGGCCCCTTTCGGTCATCAGATCGTCAGGCTTTCAGTCGTCTAGTCATCTATTGCGACGCTTCGACTGAGAGGTTTAAGTGCCAGACGACAAGCAACAGTCCGGTCCGAGGCCGCGGCGGATTCTCCGGAGAATGATCACCTTCGGAGGCTGCGCGGTGGCCACGCTCAGCTTGCTGGGGGCGGCCTTACCTCCTCCCCCCACACCGGAGGCCGCATCGCCGACCATGATGGCGTCGGCAGGCCCGGTGGAGAACGGGATGGAATCCGCCGGGCCGGCGCCGAGCGGTTCCGAGCTCATCCCCTCCCCCTCCCCCTCCCCCTCCCCCGATTCCAAGCTCATCCCCTCCCCCTCCCCCTCCGACGAGATGTCGCCTGTCAAGGGCGCGGCTGACGGCGTACACGGCGCGAGGACCGGGAGCCGGCCTCCCCATGCCCTGAGACGCAGAGCCGACTGCCCTCCCACTTCTGTCATCTGTATAGAGAACAGTCTGCCGGGCAGTCCTCCCAGCGAGTGGGACGTACCGACCCAGAGCGCCAACATCGAGGGGTATGCCACTCAGATGAGCGTGAACAAGGGAGAGAACGCCCAGTTCAAGGTGAGAACCGATGCGACCAATTATCGTATAGATATCTATCGCATTGGATATTACGGCGGTATGGGCGCACGGCTGATAGCGACGATCGAGCCCTCCGTCACCCTGCCCCAGACGCAGCCGACCTGCTTGGGGGACACGACAACCGGCCTGATCGACTGCGGAAACTGGGCGCTGTCCGCCTCCTGGGCAGTACCGAGCAACGCCGTTTCCGGAGTCTACGCCGCGAATATCATACGGGAAGACGGCACACCCGGTGTCAGCCAGATCTTATTCGTCATCCGGGATGATTCCCGCAATTCGGATATCTTGCTTAAAACCTCCGACACCACCTGGCAGGCGTACAACGAATACGGCGGCAACAGCCTCTATGTCGGTAGTCCGGTGGGACGCGCCTACAAGGTCAGCTACAACCGTCCGCTTTTCACGCGCAGCAGTTTCTTCATGGCCGAGTATCCTCTGGTCAGATGGATCGAGGCCAACGGGTACGACGTCAGCTACACCAGCAGTGTCGACATGGCCAGCCAGGGGGCGGAGCTGCTCGAACACAAGATATTCGTCTCCTCCGGACATGACGAGTACTGGTCCAATGAAATGCGGAGCAGTATCCAGAACGCCCGGGACAACGGGGTCAATCTCATCTTCTTCTCCGGGAACGAGGTTTTCTGGAAAACCAGGTGGGAGAATTCTCTGGATGCGACGGGCACCCCTTTCCGGACGATGGTCTGCTACAAGGAGACTCACGCCAACGCCAAGATCGACCCGAGTCCGCAGTGGACAGGGACGTGGCGCGACCCCCGTTTCTCCCCTCCATCGGACGGCGGAAGACCCGAGAACGCCGTGACGGGAACGTTCTACATGGTGAACACCCCGGCGAACGACTCCATCACCGTTCCCGCCGAATACAGCGACATGCGACTGTGGCGCAACACGTCTATCGCCAACCTGCAACCCGGCGAGAGTGCGGTCTTCCCCGCCGGAACACTGGGATACGAGTGGAACGAAGCACCCGACAACGATTCCACACCGGCTGGGACGGTGAAGTTCTCCAGGACGAGCGTGGTCAAAACAACAACGTACCTGCTCAACTTCGGCAGCACCTACGGCGCCGGGGACCCGGTACACAGCCTTACGCTCTACAGGCACAGCAGTGGCGCGCTGGTCTTCGGCTCGGGGACCGTCCAGTGGTCCTGGGGACTCGATGACACCCATGATTTGAAACCCTCCGGCGGCGGCCGCCTGGGCGCTACACCCCCCACGGACATCCGGATGCAGCAGGCGACGGTCAACCTTCTGGCCGACATGAAGACCCAGCCGGCCAGCCTCCAGCCGGGTCTGGTTCCGGCGGTCGCGTCAACAGACACCGCTCCACCCACATCAGCGATTACTTTTCCGGCGAGTGGCAGCACCGTACCCGCTGGAACAGTCATCCCCGTTCAAGGGACGGCAGCTGACACCGGAGGCGGGGTCGTCGGCGGGGTCGAGGTCTCATTTGACGGCGGAACGAGATGGTTCCAGGCAACGGGCCGCACCGGTTGGCGGTACAACTGGCTGACGCCCACCCCTGGAACGGTGACGATCAGATCCCGAGCGGTCGATGACATCGGAAACATCCAGGGAACTCCGACGCAAATAACCGTCACCGTTGTCTCGGAGTGCCCCTCCTGCACCATTTGGCCGTCGTCGGCCGTGCCGGCCATCCAGTCGCAGAACGATCCCAATGCCAGTACGGCCGGCCTGAAATTCAGGACGGCCACGGCCGGGACCATCAACGGCATCCGCTTCTACAAGGGCACGCAGAACACCGGGACGCACGTCGGGAGTCTGTGGACCAGCGGTGGCCAGCTGCTCGCGAGCGCGACCTTCACCAACGAGACCGCGTCCGGATGGCAACAGGTGAACTTCCCCACCCCCGTGAGCATCGCCGCCAACACCACCTACGTCGCCTCATACCACAGCACATCCGGCTTCTATTCGGTAACAAGGCCCTACTTCACCACGCAATACACGAACAGTCCGCTCACCGCGCTCGCGAACGGCGCGGAAGGCGGAAACGGCGTATACAAATACGGCGCCACGAACGCCTTCCCGACCCAGACCTATCAAGCCAGCAACTACTGGGTCGATGTCGTGTTCACACCCTCGAACAGTCTGTGGGACAACACGGCGGTCCCGGCCATCCAATCGCAGCCCGATCCCACTGCCGGTACGGCCGGCGTGAAATTCAGGTCGGCCACGGCCGGGACCATCAACGGCATCCGCTTCTACAAGGGCTCGCAGAACACCGGGACGCACACCGGAAGTCTGTGGACCAGCAGTGGCCAGCTGCTCGCGAGCGCGACCTTCACCAACGAGACCGCGTCCGGATGGCAACAGGTGAACTTCCCCGAACCTGTGAACATCAACGCCAACACCACCTACGTCGCCTCGTACCACACCACATCCGGCTTCTATTCGATAACGAGACCCTACTTCACCACGCAATACACGAACAGTCCGCTCACCGCGCTCGCGAACGGCGCGGAAGGCGGAAACGGCGTATACAAATACGGCGCCACGAACGCCTTCCCGACCCAGACCTATCAAGCCAGCAACTACTGGGTCGATGTCGTGTTCACACCCTCGAACAGCCTGTGGGACAACACGGCGGTCCCGGCCATCCAGTCCCAGCCCGATTCCGCCCCCGTCACACTCGGCGTGAAATTCAAGACGACCACGGACGGGAGCATCACCGGCATCCGCTTCTACAAGGGCATACAGAACACCGGGACGCACACCGGAAGTCTGTGGACCAGCACTGGCGAGCTGCTCGCGAGCGCGATCTTCGCCAACGAGACGGCGTCCGGATGGCAACAGGTGAACTTCTCCACCCCCGTGAAAATCACCGCCAACACCACCTACGTCGCCTCCTACCACACCACATCCGGATTCTGGTCGCTAACGAGACCCTACTTCACCACGCAATACGCGAACGGCCCGCTCCTCGCGCTCGCGAACGGCACGGAAGGCGGAAACGGCGTATACAAATACGACGCCGTAAACTCCTTCCCGACCCAGACCTATCAAGCCAGCAACTACTGGGTCGATGTGGTGTTCACTTCGCCTTAGTAATCCGGCCGCAGATTCCGGCCTGGCCGGGTCCGAGCTTCCACGCGTCGCTCCGGGGGCTGAACCGCTCCGGCTCGTGATGTCGTGGAAGCTCGGGTGCCGTCTCCTCGACCTTGAGGAGGCAGAGGCTCTCCCGAAGTGACTCCGCCGGTGAATTCGCGCTCGCCGAAGACCTCCCGGCCGGTGTCCCGGCGAGCTGCCGGCTCCGTACCTCCTGGGGCGCGGCCAGGTTGTGGGCGCCGCGCCGGTGTTTCTCGGCCAGGGCGTGGGCGACGACGAATATCAGCCCTGGGCGACCGACCGTCGCCACCGGATCTGCGCCAGGGCCGTCCGTCCGGTACGGGAGTCCGCCGGGACGGCTCCACGGACTCGGGGCGGTTTCATGGTGAGCGGCGCCGACGACTGGCGCGGAGGTCCGCCTCCGCCCTCCCTCGGAACGGAAGGCCCCGGACACCGCCCGGCCGATCGCGACAGACCGCCGACGGCTGCCATCGGGGGTGGCTCTGTGTGGCGGTCTACCGGGTGAGGTGGCGTTCGACTCCGCTCGGGACCGAGCCGGCGCTCATCGCAATGCCCGCCCAGAAGCAGCGATCTTCAGGTGTTCGACGGCATTCGGCCCCGTGTTGAATATGAGATCAAGGACGCTCACCCGGTGGTCGAACGGCGGGTGGAGCTGTGGATATTCCGGGTAATTCGAGTAGTCGAACCAGCGCAACTCGATGCCCGCTCTCCGGAAGAGGCTCTCATCGAGGTAGGCCCGCGCAGCCGGACCGGTCAGATATTCATGGGCGCCCGCCTTCTGGCACAGATCGACGAGGCGCTCTGTCTTGGATCCCGTGGTGACGTAGTCGGTGGACCAGCGCAGATCGCCCCGGATACCGAGGACCGAACAGAGCCCTTCGAGGAAATGCCGGTTTATTTCGGAGAGCCGTTCACCCCGGCATCCGAGGTAAAGCCGCTCCAGGACCGGCGCGAACTCGTCGAAATAAGCGGCCCTCCGATAGGCGTGCGTGAGAGCTCGCCAGTGTACGACGTTCCAGTCCGGGTCGGCGATGACCGTTTCGTTGATCAGCTGACTCCGGGGGCCGCGCCTGAGCGGGATCGAGAGCCATCTAGGACCCGTCGCCGTCTTTATACGATTACGATTACGCCAGTCCCTGTCGGTGTATTGCACCTCGTCGAGGAGTATGAACTCGTCGACGTGGGCGATCAGGTCGAAATATCCTTTCCATGGAATATAATTCGACTGCACTATCGCAACCCGTTTCATACGCCTCACACTTTCGACTTGCTCGGGCTCCGTACGGGCCTTCCCGGAAGGCCCTCGGACCTGACTACCGTTCGTGAGCGCCGACTCCCGGGCGGACGAGGGTCTCCGCGTTCACGTCAGGCGTCGCCGAAAGGCGTGAGTCCCGACTTTCGGACCGTTCGCGAACGATGTACGTGGGACGCCCCATGCGCTCCACATGGATCCTGCCGAGATATTCCCCGATGATTCCAAGGGCGACCATCTGGGCAGAGGCGAACAGTGAAATCATGGACGCTATCGACGTGAACCCTTTGAGCGTGCTGTCCCCCCACCAATAATTCCAGAGAAAGACAGTGAGGAGGACCGCGCCGAGAGCCCCCACCAGCAGCCCGAAGTAGGTGACCAGGCGGAGCGGGATGGTGCTGTATCCGATCATCACATGGACCGCATGGCGGATGAGCATCGGAGCGGTGTAATTGGAGCGTCCGATGGGCCGGCGTTCCATGTTCACCGGCACGGTTCCGACCCGCATGGTCGCCCACGAGAACGAGATGTCGATCAGAGCGTGCGGGCCCGCGACTCCGTCCAATGATTCGCGTAAAAAGCTCCGGAAGGCGCGGAACGCGCAAATATCTTGACCCGTTGCCTCGCCGAATCTCCCAGAGAGTCCGATTTTGAGCGACTTGGAGGCGAGATCACGTATGAATCCGTGCGTCCCAGCGCGTGGGACCGCGTAGACGATGTCAAGGTCAGGCTTGAGGCCTGCCAGGAGTGCGGGGATCTCTTCCGGTGGATGCTGAAGGTCATCGTCCATGGTGACCACGGTGTCGTAGCGAGCAGAGCGGATGCCGGCGACGAGAGCGTTGTGCTGCCCGTAGTTCCGGGCCAGCAGCAGCGCGCGGACCGTTTCATGCCGATCGGCAAGCTGTTGGGCGACCTCCCATGTCCTGTCTGGTGAACCGTCGACGACGAGTATGACCTCGGACACGGGGGCGGCGGTTGACAAAACGGCAAGGAGGCGATCAACCAGCACCGGAAGCGTCTGCTCGGATCGATAACATGGAATTACGACGGATACGCTATTCATGGTGCCAGTCTCATGACTGCCAAGTCGGCCGGTCGGGCCCGCGGGCCGGATTTACACTATATTGATGAGACCGAGGACGAATACACGAGTTTCTACGCCCCCCTTGAATATTTCATGATCTTGGAATAATCGACTCGCATCGAGTTGATCTTCTGCGGGGACGGGGTTTGGGTTCGGTCATGCCCGCCGTTCGGTCATGCCCGCCGTTCGGTCATGCCCGCGGTCCGGTCAATGCCCCATGCGGGTCGGTGCCATGAAGCCGGCGCCCTTCCGACGATACGGCTCAGGACACGCCTCCCGCATGTTTGTCTCCGAGAGGTCACGATCCATAACATGGCCCGGTAACGGGAGCCCCGGCCGTGGAGTGGGCATCGGCCAACGCGTTTCGGCTCGCATTCCAGCATGCCGGTCTCACCTGACCGGCTCTGGAAGAGCCCCATGGATTCCTGTCCGGAACGATGTCCTGCGGCCCGCGTCCACCTGGCGCCCACCCGGACCGACCCGTCAGACCGGCCTCCTCCCGAGCCGGCACCGCTGGAACCGCTCGGAACCGCTCTGCCACCAGGCCTGCACAGGCCATACGGAAGGAAGGTCATGGAGGTCATCGAACTGAGGCCGGTCCGCGAGGAGGACCTGGACGTCTTCGAGGCGGAACGGGCCACCCCCGAGCTCAGAGGCGAGCTCCAGTGGTACGGACACCGCTCTTCTCACGGGCTCCGCCAGGAGTTCGCCGAGAACGGATTCCTCGGCACCGACTCCGGCCGCCTCACCATCGACGTCGACGGTGCCCCGGCCGGATGGGTGGTGTGGTGGAAGACCTCCTGGGGACCGGATTCCACGTGTTGGTGCTGGGCGATGGGCATCTGTGTCTTCTCCGACTTCCGCGGCCAAGGCATCGGGACACTGGCTCAGCGCCGGCTCGTGGACTACCTGTTCGCCCACACGCGAGCCGAGCGCATCCAGTCCTTCACCGACATCGCCAACTACGCCGAGCAACGCGCTCTGGAGAAGGCCGGGTTCGAACGCGAGGGAATCCTGCGCCGCGCCCAATGGCGGGACGGCGGCTGGCACGACCAGATCCTCTACTCGGTGCTGCGCCCATGAGGTCCGGCAGGCCCCACGGCGGCGGGTGCGGGTCCGTCCGTCAAGCCGGCTCCGCCGGACCCGGGGTCGTCAGAGTCTCCACCTGGGCCAGGGCGATTCGAACCGCGGCACTCCAGCGGTAGGTCTCGCCCGAGCCCTTGTCCAGCACCGTCACATGGGCATCCTCATGGCCGGGACATCCTCCCGACAGCAGTGATCGCACATAACGGGAGCCGATCACCTGGGACAGGGATTCTCATGCCCGCACCTGGATCCTGCTGTGGTCGCCGACCATGAGTTGATGCGTGTTGGGCACTCCTCTGGCCTGGACGACCTCGACGTTCCGGCCGATCAGGGAGTATGTGAGCCCTGAGACGCCTCTGATGACGGATTCTCCCAGAACTATGCTGTATTGCACCTCGGCGTCCTCCAGCACGCAGCCCTCGGCGATCGAGGTGTAGGGACCGATGTACGAGCCGTTTATCTTGCTGTGGGCACCGACGACCGCAGGCCCTCGGATCACCGAGTTCTCCACCACCGCCCCGGGCTCGATGACGACGCGCCCCGTTACCTCCGAGAACCCGTCAACGGTTCCCCGGATGTCTGGTTCGATCGCCTCCAGGACGATGCGATTGCATTCCAGCATGTCCTGCAGACGTCCGGTATCTCTCCAGTAGCCGCTCACGAAGTGCGAACGGACACGGCCACCGTTGTCGATGAGCCATTTGATGGCGTCCGTGATCTCCAACTCTCCGCGGGCGGAAGGTGTGATCGCGTTGACCGCCTCATGGATGGCCGGGGAGAACGTGTAGACCCCCACGATCGCGAGGTCACTACGCGGGTGCTCCGGTTTCTCCTCCAGCCCGATGATCCCGCCGTCCGGTCCCAGCTCGGCGATTCCGTAGAGTTGTGGCTCGGCGACACTGGTGAGCAGGATCTGGGCGTCGTTGTCAGCCTCGCAGAAGGCCTCCACCAGGTCCCTGATACCGCCCACCAGAAAGTTGTCGCCCAGATACATCACGAACGGCTCGTCGGCGAGGAACTCTCGAGCGATCAGGACACAATGCGCAAGCCCCAGAGGGGCCTCCTGGGGGATGTAGGTCACGTCGAGGCCGAACTTCGAGCCGTCCCCGACCGCTTCCCGGACCTCATGGGCCGTGTCGCCGACGATGATCCCGACGTTGCTGATGCCCGCGTCCCGTATCGCCTCAAGTCCGTAGTAGAGCACCGGTTTGTTGGCGACGGGGACCAGCTGCTTCGCCGAGGTGTGGGTCAGCGGGCGCAGCCTCGTCCCCTTGCCACCCGCTAGAACGAGTGCCTTCATGGTTGTTGGGTCCTTCCACCAAGAGCGCTTGGCCACAGCGACCATCTGCACGCTCAATTTACGCGGAACTCCAATTTAGTAACCCGCCGCCGTCCTTCGCTTTTGTCAAAGAACGTGTGGTAACTTGACAAGACTAGGATTTTTCCCGATTGGGAAACGTCCACATCCGGTGCGTCAGGTAGCTCAACGGCGGACTCACGGCTATCAGCAGGCCCTGTGCCACCATAATTGGAATACCGATGAATTCCACCAGAATCGGGACACCGACAACGGACGTCACCAGGAATCCCAATCCGACCGCGTAGAACCTCAGGTAACCCGCGAGCCATGATTCCCCGGAAACGCGGAAAACCACCAGCCTGTACCATGGATAGACGATCACCGAGGTGAGGAACTGGCAGGCCACAAGCAGGAAGACATAAGGAACCCGGCCTTTGACGGCAAGCAGCCCCAGCCCCAGGAGGGCGCAATAGACCACCGCCGTCATGGCGCTGGCCAGCAGATACGCGACACGCCGGCCCCAAAATGCCGAGACCAGAGCTCCCCACCCGGGGCGTGAATTCTTCTCGTGGGCGGTCCCGCTTTCGACTTCAACCATATGGCAGTCACTCCGGATCGTGATCGGGCGGCGGGATCGAATGAATTACGGTCGGCCACCGGAAATCAACCGGGGGTTGGCGTCAGGGACGGTTCCGGTCATCGCGCGTCACCGTCCGGACGGACTCTTCCGGCGCTCGTGACCCGGTTCGTGTCGCTCGTCGAGACCTGAGAGAACCGGCGAGCATCACGGTCCGGCCGGGCGCGATCGGCTTCACGGACCGTCAGTTCACCTCGTAGGTCCGGACGGCGTCGATCACGTGGTCGACGTCGGCCTCGGCCAGATCAGCGAACAGCGGCAGCCGTACAAGGCGGTCAGCGACCTCCTCGGTGACCGGGCATCCTTCTGGGGCCGCCCGCCCGTATCGCACCCCCGCGGGCGCGGAGTGCAGCGGCTGGTAGTGGAATGCCGCCTGCACATCCCTCTTCGAGAGGTGGGCGATCAACTCCTGCCGATTCACCAGGTCCGGAAGCAGGAGATAGTACAGGTGCGCCGGATGGGCGCAGCCGTCCGGGACCGTCGGCTGGGCGACCCCGTTCGCCGCACCCCAGTCCGCCAGTTCATCGTGATACCTGCGCCACACCGCATGACGCCGGGCCTGGACCGTGCCGAACGACTCCAGCTGGGCGGTCAGCTGTGCGGCGAGAACATCGGACGGAAGATAGCTCGATCCGATGTCGACCCATCTGTACTTGTCCACCTGCCTGCGGAAGAACCGGCTGCGATCGGTGCCCTTCTCCCGGATGATCTCGGCTCGCGCGACCAGATCCGCGTCGTTCAGAAGCAGCGCGCCCCCCTCCCCGCACTGCACGTTCTTGGTCGCGTGGAAGCTCTGGGCGGCCATGCTGCCGAACGAACCGAGAGGCCGGCCTCGATAGGACCCGCCCAGACCGTGGGCGTTGTCCTCGACGAGCGCGAGGTCATACCGTTCGCACAGTTCTCCGATCGCCTCCATCTCGCAGGCGACACCCGCGTAGTGCATGACCACGACGGCCCGGGTGCGATCGGTGATCGCGGCTTCGATCAGCCGCTCGTCCATGTTGAGGGTGTCGGGCCTGCAGTCGACGAAGACCGGCACCACCCCGCGGAGGGTATAGGCGTTGGCCATCGACATGAAGGTGAACGACGGCATGATCACCTCGTCGCCGGCCTGGAGGTCGAGCAGGATCGCCGACATCTCCAGCGCGTGCGTGCAGGAGGTGGTCAGCAGCGCCCGGCCCGCCCCGGTGATCTTCTCGAGAAGCTCGGAGGCCTGCCGGGTGAACGGCCCGTCTCCGCAGGTGGATCGCCGGCGTACGGCCTCGACGAGATAATCCAGCTCGTTCGGCGAGATATGCGTTCGGTTGAAGGGAATCGTCTCCCGATCGGTTACTTTCACAGCCGAAGTGAACAACGGAAGGATCAGCCGGCAGGCGTTGCGCTGCCGTCCATTGGTGATCCATTACGTAAGCCTTAGGTCACGCCGGTCAATCCGGCCGGGCCTCCGCCGGCTTCCGCGCCTCGATCACGAACCCACTGGCCGCCACCGTGGCGTTGGGGTGCCGCGCCAGCAGGACGTCGAGGAACTTGATGGGCGAGAGCAACCACATCAGGGGGGCCAGAACACGATAGAGCCGCCTGCTGCCGAACGAGAGCAGGAGGGCCAGCCACTCCTGAAACGTCCACAGCATGGCCGAGGTGGGACCCGCGCCTATCCGCACGTTCAGCACGTCGAAACGGCTGAAGAGGGTTCTCATCCCCGCCTCGGTGTAGCGCTGGTAGTCGTACGGTGACGCGTGGAACGGCTGCATGAAGGGCACGTAGCACAGCACCCGTCCTCCCGGCCTGAGCACGCGCCACATTTCCCGGATGTGGGCCTGCGGATCCGGCACGTGTTCGAGCACGGCGACGCTGACGATGCCGGCCAGGGCCCCGTCGCCGATCGGCAGCGTCCGCAGGTCGCCCACGATGTCGACGTTGGCGTAGGTCCCCCCGTCCACGCAGAGCACCCTCGGGTCGTAGCGGTTGGTGCCCGACCCGAGATCGGCGACCAGGTCGCGGTCGAGATCGAAGCTCGCCAGGAAGGGGCGGATGAAGCGCCTCAGCAGGACCGGTGAGACGAGCTGGATCGCCAGTGGATACACCGGCCCGAAGCGGCGCTTGACGCTCTCCTTGATCCGGTTGAGCGGGTCGTCCCGCAGCTCGGCGTCTCCGAAGCCGGCGAAACGCAACTGGTCGCCCACCCGGTGGCCTCCGGCGCCGCAGCGCGCGCACGTGTAGGACCCGTCGAGCGGGACGCGGCAGGAGGGGCAGACCAGTACGGCCGCCGCCCGGTCGACCGGGCAGCCCGTCGCCTCCGCCGTTCTCATCGCGTCCTCTCCTTCAGCGGCCGCCACCAGGTCTGGTTGTCCTGGTACCAGCGCACGACCTGGGCGAGTCCCTCGTCGAAGTCCACCTGCGGCCGGTAGCCGATCGAGCGGATCTTGCCGCTGTCGACGGCGTAGCGCCGGTCGTGGCCGAGCCTGTCCTCGGTGTGCTCGACCATCTCCCAGCCCACGCCGGAGGCGGCCAGCAGCCGTCCGGTCAGCTCCCGGTTGGTCAGCTCGACGCCGCCGCCGATGTTGTAGACCTCGCCGGCGGTCCCCTTGTCCA
Source organism: Streptosporangium brasiliense (assembly GCF_030811595.1). Taxonomy (NCBI): domain Bacteria; kingdom Bacillati; phylum Actinomycetota; class Actinomycetes; order Streptosporangiales; family Streptosporangiaceae; genus Streptosporangium; species Streptosporangium brasiliense. The sequence continues at coordinate 4,772,239 of NZ_JAUSRB010000002.1, read as the reverse complement.
GCACGAGCTGGATGCCCCGGCAGTGGTCGTCGACGTGCAGCCACTCGCGGACGTTCTCACCGTCGCCGTAGAGGGGCACCGGGAGCCCGTCGATCAGGTTGGTGACGAACAGCGGGACGACCTTCTCGGGGTACTGGTACGGACCGTAGTTGTTGGAGCAGCGGGTCACCCGCACGTCGAGCCCGTAGGTCCGGTGGTAGGCCCTGCACAGCAGGTCGGCCCCCGCCTTGGCCGCCGAGTAGGGGGAGTTGGGCAGCAGCGGCTCCTCCTCGGTCCAGGCGCCCTCGGCGATGGACCCGTACACCTCGTCCGTGGAGACCTGGACGACGGTGCGCACGCCGGCTTCGAGCGCCGCCTGCAGGAGCCGCTGCGTGCCGTACACGTTGGTGACGACGAAGTCCCCCGCACCGGTTATCGACCGGTCGACGTGGGTCTCCGCCGCGAAGTTCACGATGACGTCGTGGCCCGGCACCACCTCGGCGAGCAGCCGGGCGTCGGTGATGTCCCCCCGGACGAAGGCGTAGCGGGGGTGCCCGGCGACCGGGCGCAGGTTCTCCGGGTTGCCGGCGTAGGTGAGCTTGTCCAGCACGGTCACGCGGGCGTCCTCGTAGCCGGGGTGACCGCCGGACAGCAGTGACCGCACGTAGTGCGAGCCGATGAACCCGGCGCCGCCGGGGATCAGGATCCTCATGCCCTCACCTGGATCTGGCTGTGGTCTCCGACCATGAGCTGGTTCATGTTGGGCACCCCCACCGCGCGCGTGGCCTCGACGTTCCGGCCGATGAGAGAGTATGTGAGCCCGGAGACCCCTCTGGCGGTGTCGTCTTCCAGGACGACGCGGTGCACTCCAACATGTCCTGCAGGCGCCCGGTGTCCCAGTGGCCTCCGACGCTCCGGCTTGTCGGCGACGGGGACCGGCTGTTCGGCCGATGTACGGGTCGGCGGGCACGACCTCGTCCCCCTGCCGCCCGCCAGAACGAGTGCCTTCACCGCTCTTTGAGCCTTTCCGCGAAGAACTCATGGCCGCAGCGGCCATCTGCCCGATTGAATTTATGCGGAACCCGGATCAGTGGCCCCGTGCCGTCTCCCCCTTTTGCCGAAGAACGGACCACAAGTTGCCGGGGCCATAGCTTTCCACCATGACGGAAGGCCCGTGCCCGGTGGACCGCATGACTGAGCGGCGGGCTCAGGACCATCACCACGCCCCGCGCCGCCATAATCGGAATTCCAGCGAATTCCATTATGTGATGCGATGACTCCCGAAAGCCGAGAGCAGGGTTCTCCATCCGAAAGCGGAGGCGGTCACATCACGTCCTCCGGTAGCTCGTAAACGGCATAGCCGCCGGAGCGGAAGCGGAGGTTCGCGAAGTCCCCGATCCTGGGACTCGAGCTGCCGTACCGCTCGTCGACGAACAGCCAGCGCACACCGTACCCCAGTCGCAGCCGCCGGACCGAAGCCGCCGAGGGTGCGTCGAAAATCTCGTCGTTCGCCCGGATCCGCTCCTCGTCCCAGAACGGGAGGGTCTCCGCCCGTTCGCCGGGATGCCAGCGGCTCATGTTGGTGGCGGTGTACGCCCATCCCTCGACCAGCACGCGCCGCTCCGTCAGAGCCGCCGCCCAGAATCGGCGGCTGTCACACGGATCCCCCGGTCCTCCCAGGCAGCGAGCGTTCGTGGCGACCACGTCGTCCGTGCCCGAGTGGGCGCGCAACCACCGCCCGGCAGCCAGCGCGCCGTCGGAGACCACCGGAGCGGCCACCGCGGATTCCACCCCGGTGCTGTCGCCCGCCGGAGTGTGGAAGGCCGCCGACAGGACACGTGTGCACCAGGCGGCGGGGAAGCCGACGGCCGCGATCATGGTGATCGTGAGGGCGCCGACGACGACGCGCCGCCGGTGGACGACCGCGAGGACGCCCGCCGCCAGGAGCGCGGTGACCGCCAGGACGAGGTAGGGCCGGTAGAGGACGGCGTCGGACTGGCCCGCTCCCAGCGGGACCTCGACGCCGCAGAGCTCGCGGATCAGACAGGCGGCCGCCACGCCGGCGGCGCCCGCGTACGCGAGCGCGCGCGGTGACAGCCGGGCCCGCCGTACGGCGACGGAGAGCCCGTAGGCCGCGACGATCACCAGGTAGGGGTAGGACGCGTCGAAGAAGTAGATCTGGCCCATGTGCGGGTGCCCGAGGAAGAGGACCGCGCCGACGCCCACCGTGCCCATGCCGAGCATCAGGACCACCGGCGGCCGCATGAGCAGCCGGGGCCGGCTGAGCAGCCCGATGATCCCGCACCACTCTATGGCCCAGCTCAGCACGTAGAGCAGCGCGATACCCAGCACCGAGACGAGCGACGGCTCGGCGCGCTCTCCCAGTCCGGTCAGTCCTCCCCAGATCTTCCGGAAAAGGGAGAGGTCATTGATGACCATCCCCAGATTCGCCTGCCTGAACAGCACGGTCTGGGCGAAGACGAAGCAGGCCGCGGTGAGTCCCAGCGCGGCGAGCGTGGGCCAGGACGGCCGGCGGCGCCTGACCAGCTCGACCGCGGCGACCGTCCCGAGTCCGGCGATCAGCAGGGGCAGGTAGGTGGCCTTGGCGCCCGTCACCGCGACGAGGAAGATCCCCAGCAGGAGCCAGCAGCCGGCGCTCGACCGCCGGCGCTCGAGTAGGTCGACCAGGAGCAGGATGACCGGCGCGAACAGGAGAGTCCCGAAGGTCTGGGTGGGGCTCAGCCACGAGATGGCGGCCCGCCAGGTGAAGATCCCGACGTTGATGCCCTGGTAGAGGTTGGGGGCGGCGATGAAGACGGTCCCCAGCAGGGCCAGCAGGGCCACCGCCCAGGAGCCCGTCACCCGCCGGGCGATCATCGCGAGGATGACGGCCAGGGCCGCCAGCATGGGGAGCACGCCCAGTCGGAACAGCAGCACGAGCGGTTCCACGCCGGTGACCCAGCTCGCCGCGGCCAGGTGGGCGTAGACGAACCAGTGGTAGAGCAGCGGCTCACCCGCCACCATCGGCACCGTGGGCGGCATGTGGTGCTTCAGCTCGCCGATCAGCGCCAGGTGGAAGGGCATGTCGACGTAGGAGGTGCCGAGGGCCGGCCAGGTGAGCAGGTTCTTCCTGAAGAAGTTGACGGCGCTCCAGGCGATCAGGTAGCCGATGATCAGGGCCAGGGACCACGACCACCACCGGGGCGTACTGGGCCGGACCCCGCCCCGCCAGTATCCGCGCAGCCGAGGAACGGCGGCGAAGACCGCATACGTGACCACCGGCCAGACCAGCACCAGCAGCGGCAGCCCCACCGCCCGCGCGGCGATGTAGGTCAGCACCTCCAGCGCGTACCCCAGCGCCAGTCCCAGCGCCAGCTCCTCGACCAGGGTCCGCCTGCGGCGGTACAGCACCCGCACCAGCAACACACCCGGAAACGCCAGCCCCGCCGCCACATAGACCCCGAACAAGGCCATGTCCACCGGCGAGACACCGTAGAAACCCAGCACCGCCACGGCGAAGACCGCCACCGGCACCGCCGGCAGCCACCGCCACCTCAGCAGCCGGCCCGGCCCCCGGCGCCACCCCGGACGCCCTCCCCCACCCGGCAGAGCACCGGCCCGCGCCGGCCCGCCACCCTCAGGGGAACCCTCCCGGAGGGAACCCGGCGAAGAACCTTGAAACTGCGGAATCCTGGCCATACGCGCGAGTCTGCCGACACAACGATCTTCACCCCGGCCGGACACCCGCGTTTTCCGATGTCCTTGCCAACCCTTCAGGCAGATCATGGGAGGGCCGCGCCCGGTCGTGCGGGAGCTCCGGCACCGGGACGCCGGCCGGGCCGGCGGGCCCCGCCGCGTGCAGCCGCGCGTGACAGAGCGCGGCCGCGATCACCAGTCCGAGGATGCCCCAGCCGGGCCCGGGGAAGGCGCCGGTGGTGTTGAACCACACCGCGACGCCGGCGAGGACGGCGCGGGTGAGCGGATCGGCCGCGCGCATGGCGAGCCAGAGCAGCAGGGCGAACAGCGCGATCCCCACGATGCCCAGGTAGGCCGCGATGTCCAGATAGACGTCATGGAGGCCCTCGTAGGGGGTGAGGGCGAAGGCGCTCCGGTCGACGGTGGCCCACCCCGAGCCCACCAGCGGGTCGGTCCTGGCGAACAGCTGCCCGAAGACCCCCGCCTGGGCCGCGTGGATGTCCACGGTGGTCGACAGGTCCGGACGGATGACCGGGACGAACGTGACGGCGAGGATGCCGAACAGGACGATCACGAGCGGGTGCACCCGCCTCAGGCGCATTCTCGCGAGCCAGCCGGACCGCGACACCCGGGTGAGCATGACGAGTCCGGCGATCAGGGCGACCGTCGCGGCGATCCCCCTGCTGCCGACGAGCCCTGTCAGCCCGGCCCCGATCAGGAGCAGCTTGACGGCCCGGTTCCGCTCCGCGGCGCCGAGCACCGTCACGACGGCGGAGACGAGCCCGATCTCGTTGGGGCCGCCGGGGAACCCCGCCCACCGGCCGTCGAAGTCGCTGACCAGGGGGACCGTCGCGATCATCAGCACGCAGATCCAGCGCGCGTCGCGCCAGAGGTCCGTGCCGGGCCGCAGGTACAGGCCCACCGCGACCCCCGCGATCAGCGGCTCGACCACGCGGAGGAAGGCCACCGCCCCGGAGAACTCACTCCGCGCCACTCCGAAGACGACGAAGAGGGCGATGACGGCGATGAGCACGTGGCGCGTGCCGGCCTTCGCCCGGACGAGGGCCGCCACGGCGGTGAGGAGCAGGAGGGCGTCCCCGGCGTTGACGTCCACACCTCCCACGGAGGTCAGCGTGGGCCACACCGCGGTCACGCTCAGGACGCAGAAGGCCATGACCCACACGATGAGCCGGGCCGGCGCGGCGAAGACGAACAGCGGGACGCCGACGAGCAGTGCGGCCCAGCCGAGGACCTCGGTCTGCTCCCGCGCGACCATGGCGCTGAGCAGGGCGGCCGACCCGGATATCGCCACGGCCAAGCAGAGGTTGCGCAATCCCCCCGGGACCGTCCAGCGGTGCGCGGTCACCGCCGCACCACCGGCCCTCGGACCACCGCGACCGCCTCGGCGGCCGCCAGCCGCGCCGGGATGATCTGGACCGGCCGTGAACTGCTCCCATCGGGCGCTATCACGAGCCCTCCCTCCTCGGCACCTGCTGTTCGATCAGCACCTCAGCGACTGTACAGAGAGCAATGGCCGTGTACTCTCTGTTTCCTTCGCGTGTCGCCACGGAAGAGACACTCAGGGCACACCCAACAGGGGAATCGCATATATGAATCCGGAACAATCGCATTGGGCCGGACCGGATATATGCCTCCGCGCCACTTGTCACCGGCGCCGGACCAGGCCGGCACCGGCCGGATCAATGACAGCGTAATGATCGCGCAATATCCCTGACAGACGGAGTGCCGTGCCGCTACGAGCATTCCTGATTGCGATGATGACGTCCGTGATCACGACAGATGCCGTGCACTCCCGCGCCCGGCCGAAAATCGTCTACGCCATTCCCCATCTCTCGGTCGACGCGACGGAACACTTCGCGCACCTTCCCGCCTTTCTCAAGGCGCTCGGGGAACGGGCCGACCTGGTCGCGCTGGTCGAGCGGGGCACGCCTCCCGAGAAACTGCCGGGCGTGCGCATGGTCGTCTCCGTGCTGGGCCGCACCCGGCCCGCCCGGCTGCTCAACTGCGTCCGCGCGATACGCACGTGCCACCGGGCCGGCTACCGGACCTACTTCCTGCGCTACTCGCGCCTGCTGCTCATCGTGCTCGTGCTGACCTACCCGATCTTCCGGCCCCGCATATTCCTGTGGCGGAGCGGCACGGCCGACCTGATCGAGCCGGGGCGCAGGAAGACCGTCCGGCGGCGGCTGGACGACGGGCTCAACTACGTCCTCGCGCGGTGCGTCCACGCCTTCGTCACGGGCCCGGAGACGATGGTCCCGGTCATGCGCGGGCGGTGGCGGGTGCCCGCCGGCAGGATGCGCCTGCTGTACAACGACATCGACAGCGATCGCTTCACCCCCCTGGCCCCCGCGCGGCGCTCCGAGGTCCGCCACCGGCACGGGTGGGACGACGGCGACTTCGTCATCCTCTTCGTCCACCGGCTCTCCTTCCGGCGCGGGACGCGGCTGCTGGCCCGGCTCCTCGACGCCGTCGACGCCGCGCTGCCGTACCGGGTGCGGCTGGTCGTGGTGGGGGACGGCCCCGACCGCCGTCACCTCGACCGGCTGGCCGCCGGACGTCCGAACATGCACGTCCTCGGTGCCGTCCCCAACCTCGACCTGCCCGACCTGTACGGCGCCGCGGACTGCTTCCTCATGCCGAGCTACGAGGAGGGCTTCCCCCGCGTGCTGCTGGAGGCGATGAGCTCGGCGCTGCCCGTCGTGACGACCAGCGCGGGCGGCTCGGTGGACGTGGTGGGCCGGGACTACCCCTTCGTCTGCGCCGTCGGAGACCTCGCCGCCCTGGTCGCGGGCGTGGTCGAGCTCGCCGGCCTGCCCCGGGCCGAGCGCGACGCCCTCGGCGGCCGGCTCCGGGACAGGGCCCGGGACAAGTTCTCCCCCCAGCGAGTCGCCCGGATGCTGGAGGACCTCCTGTGAAACCCGTCTCCGTCACCCTGGTCGGTTCCAGCCCCTGGGCCCACGACCTGCACGCCGACGACGTCAACCTACGCCCGGCGCTGGCGCTGGCCGAGCGTCTCGGCGCCCCGTACAACGTGATCGTCCCGGCCGGAGGGGCCGCCGCGGGCTTCGTCGACCTCGACCCCGTGCGCCTGTACCGCGTCCCGGACGGCTCGCGGCCGGTCCTCCTCCGCGAGGCGCGCCACGTGATCGACCACGGCCTGCGCGCCCGCGGTGACGTGCTGATGTCGAGTGACCCGCTGGCCGCCGTCGCGGCGGAGCTGTCGCGCACCCGGCGGACCACCCCGCACATCGTGCAGATCCAGGGGGACGTGCTGGATCCGGGCCCCGAGTACGGCGGGCCGCTCAAACGCGCGGCGCTCGCCGTGGTCTCGCGGGCGGCCGTGCGCCGCGCCTCCGCCGTACGCGTGGTGCGCCGGGGCCTGCGGGAGCGGGCCCAGCGGCTGACGCGGCGCCCGGTCATCCACGTGGCCAGCCGCGTGGACACCCGGATGTTCGTCCCCGCCCCGGCCCCCTGCCTGAAACCGATCCACACCGTCATGGTCGGCAGCCTGCTCCACCTCAAGAACCACGCGACCGTGCTGCGGGCCTGGCCGCGCGTCCTGGAGAACGTCCCCGACGCGCGGCTGGTGGTCCTCGGCGAGGGACCGGCCCGCTCCCAGCTGCTCGGACAGGCACGCGCCCTCGGCGTCGAGGACCACGTCGAGCTCCGCGGCGCCGTACCGCAGGCGGAGGTCGTCTCGGTGCTCCAGCACGCGCGCGTCCTCGCCCACCCCTCCTGGTCGGAGGGCCAGCCCCGGGCGGTGCTGGAGGCGATGGCCTGCGGCCTGCCGGTGCTCTGCTCCGACATACCGGCGCACCGGGAGATCGTCGGCCCCGAGGCCGGCCGGCTGCTGGCCCCGGCGCAGGCCCGCGACTGGGCGGAGGCGATCACCACGCTGCTGACGGACACCGAGCGCGCCCGGCAGATGGGCAACGGCGCGCGCCGCTACGTCAGCGAGCACCACGACTTCGAGCTCATGATCGACCGCTTCGCCGATTTCATCCAGGGCGTCGTCGCCGAAGACTCCCTCAGGAGGAGATGACATGAGGATCCTCCGTGTCGGATACCGGCTGCCGCCCGAGCCCGGTGGCAAGGAACGCCACATCGAGCGCCTGACGCGGGAGCAGATCCTCAACGGGCACCAGGTGGTCGTGGCCCACCGCCGGGGCGAGGCGCCACCGGGGGCCGAGCTGCTGCCGCCGGCCCCGTGCCTCCTCGGCCGGCTGGCCTCCAGGAGGTCCGACGTGGTGGCCTTCGCCGCCGAGTGCGCGCGTGCGCTCCGGCGCGCGCGGCCGGTCGACCTCGTCCACCTGCACGGCGACCACCGCGAGGCGCTCGCCCTCGGGCCCGCCGTACGGCGGCTCGGGGTCCCCTTCGTGGTCACCGTCCACGGCGCCCTCACCGTGCGCCACCGGCGCGTCATGCCCTGGGCCTTCCGCCACGTCGACGGGTTCATCGCCCTGGGCGTCCGCCCGCGGGACGACCTGCTCGCCGCCGGGATACCGGCCCGGCGGATCCGCACGATGTCCAGCGGCCTGGACATCCCCCACCTGGAGGGGTTCCGGGGACGGCACCCCGTCGAGCCGGGGCTGGTCGTGAGCGTCGGCTCCCTGGCGAAGGTGAAGAACCACGCGCTGCTGATCGAGGCGTTCCACGCGCTGCGCGCGGACCTGCCCGGCGCCCGCCTGGTCATCGCGGGAGACGGGGCCGAACGCGCCCGGCTCCGGCGGCTCGCGGGGACCGGCTCCGGGATCGAGTTCGCCGGGCCCCTCTCGGCCGACCAGATCTACGCGCTGGTGAGCCGCGCCCAGGCTTTCGTGCTGGCCTCCCGCCGGCTGCCCGCCGTCGGGGAGGGGATACCCACCGCGGCCCTGGAGGCGCTGGCGCTGGGCACCCCCGTCATCGTGTCGTCGGACGCCTCGCTGGGACCGGTCGTCGCCGACGACGGCGCCTACCTCACCTTCCCCAGCGGATCCACGCCGGAGCTGGTGGCGCTCTTGCGCTCGGTCCTCCAGGACGAGGGACTCCGGCTCCAGATGGTCGAACGTGGCAGGCGGGCGGTGGCGGCACTGGACTGGCCGCTGGTGACGGCGCGGGTCGAGGAATGGTACGGGGAGCTCATGAACGGTCGGAGACCGCGGCGTGCCGGGGCGGCGTCGTGAAAGGCCCGCACATCTGCGAAGTGATCAAGACGCTGGACGTGGGCGGCGCCGAGGTCCTGCTCGTCGAGCGGCTGCTCGCCGCGCCGTCCACCGGCAAGCGCTACACCGTCGTGTGCCGGCGGGCCACCACGCCGAACCTCACCGACCTGCTGCGGTCCGCCGGTGTGGACGTGGTCGACCTCAGCTCGTCGGCGCGCCCGTCCGACCTCGTCCGGACGGTCCGGCGGCTGGCGCCCGACGTGCTCAACTTCCACTCCCCGCTCCCCGCGGCGCTGCTGCGGCCGGCCTCCCGCCTGTGGAGACCCCGCCCCGCGCTGGTCACGACCGTGCACAACGTGCGCTACCGCACCACGACCCTGCTGCTCGACCGGGCGACGGGATGGCTGGACACCCGGACCGTCGCCGTCTCCCCCCAGGTCGCCCGCGCCCCCACGAGCTGGGGCGCCCGCGCGCTGTGCACCCGGGTGCACGGGGTCAGCGTGGACAGGCAGCGCCGCTGGGCCCTGGAGTCGGAGCGGGTCAGGCGGGAGTGGGACGTCCCAGAGGGCGCCTTCCTCATCGCGCACGTGGCCAACTTCCGGCCGGCCAAGAACCACGGGCTGCTCATCGAGGCCGCCGGCAAGGTCCTCGCCGAGGACCCGCGTGCCCTGTTCCTGCTGTCCGGGTCCGGTCCCCTGGGCGGGCAGGTGGCCGGACGCGTCGCCGCCCTGGGACTGGACGGCCTGCGCCTGATCGGGCACGTGCCGGACGCCGGGCGCCTGATCGCCTGCTCCGACCTCCTCGTGCTCAGCTCCTCCCACGAAGGGCTGCCCGTGGTCGTCATGGAGGCGCTCGCCGCCGGTGTGCCGGTGGTCTCCACGGACGTCGGGGGGGTGTCCGACCTGGTGGTCTCCGGCCGGAACGGACTGCTCACCACGCCCGGGGACTCCGGTGAACTCGCCGCGGCCATCCTGCGGGCGATGCGTCCCGAGACCCACGCCTCCCTCCGGCGAGCAGCGGCCGACAGCGCCGACCTCGTCGACGTCAGGCGGACCGCGGAGTGGTTCGACAGGCTGTACGACGAGGTCTGTCCCCGGTCATGACGGCTCTGCTCGAACGCGTGATCCACCACATGCGCTCGCCCGGCAGGCGGCACCTGCGGACCTTCACCTCGCTCACCGCCACCGGCCAGGGCGAGGCGGTGCTGTCCATGGTCAGCCTGGCCGTCCTGATCCGGCTGGGGGGGACCGAGCAGTCCGGTCAGGTCATCTTCGCCCAGGCGCTGTCGGGCGTCTGGTTCCTGCTGCTGGATCCTCGCCTGGAGGACGCCGCGCAACGGTTCGTCCCCATCGAGCAGCAGCGGAGCGGGCAGGGCTCGGCGCTGTTCACCCGGCTGCTGCGCTGGGATGTGGCGATCGGCGCGGCGGCGGGCTGCCTCGGCCTGCTGGCGGTGCTGGCGGCATGGCTGCTGGGGCTGGCCGGCGGCGACCTCGCGCTCATGCTCGCCCTCGCGGCCGTCTCCGGCGGGGCCGCGGCGTCGACCGGCGCGGCGGGGGCGGCCTTCGCCCTGGCCGACCGCCTGCGCGACCTCGGGGTCGTGCGCCTGCGGTGCGCGGTCCTGTCGTCGGCGCTGTCGCTGGGCGGCCTGCTCGCCGGCGGCCCGGCGGCCTACCTGGCCGGTCAGGCCGTGAGCGCCGTCGTGACGGCCGTGGTGCTCGGCAGGCTGTCCCTGCGGGCGGTCCTCACCCATGTGGGGCCGGCCGTGACCCGGGTCCCGCTGCCGGCCGGCCTCGTCGCCTTCACCGCGAAGGCGTCGGCGGGGACGTCGGTGGCGGCGGCCTCCGAGTCGGGCGTCCTCGCGCTGGCGGGTCTGCTCGGAGACCCCGCCCTCGTGACCGTTCTGAAGCTCGCATCGGCGCCCAGCCGCCTCTACACGACCCTGATCAGCCCGGTCGCCTCGATGCTCCACCCCCGGCTGGCCCAGGCCGCCGCGGTGGGAGACAGGGGGCTCATAAGACGGGACGTGGTGCGCGCGTCACTGCTGCTCGCCGCGGTGGGCGTGGTCGCGCTCACCGTCGCGGCCCCGGTCACCGGGGACGTGCTCGGCCTGGTCTACGGCGCCCAGTACGCCGGGGCCGGCGGTACGGCGGTGCTGCTGCTGGGCGTGGCGTGCGTGAAGGGCAGCATGTCGTGGTCGAAGGTGCTGCCCCTGGCACTGGGCCGGCCGGGCTGGCGGCTGACCTACCTCGCCGCCGAGGGCGTCCTCCTGCTCGTCCTGCTGTCGGCCGCCTGCTGGACGGCCACGGGCGCCGTCCAGATCTCGCTCGCCTTCGGGTGGGGGTCGCTGGCCCTCGCCGTCGCCGGCTCGGGCTGCTGGCTCGTCCTGCTGCGGAGGCTGGTGCCCGCCGACGGGTGAGCCCGCCGGCGCGGACCGGGAGATCCGCGCCGGCGGGCCGGGACGGCGGGCAGGACCGATGGGGACGGCGCGCCGCGCCCCGGAAGGGTCCCCGGGGCGCGGCGCGCCCGCGCCCCGCTGCCCGCGAGATCTCCGGGCCCTGTCCCCTCAGGCCGGGAGCGCCTCGTCCAGGAGCCGCGCGTATGCGTCGCCCAGGACGTCCCAGTCGACCTGGGCCGCCGCCGCCCGGGCTCTGGCCGACAGCCTCGCCCGCAGCGGCCCGTCGTCGAGCAGGCGCACCAGTGCCGCCGTGAAGTCGCCGGCCGAGTCCACCGTCAGGCCGCACTCCAGCCGGCTGATCATCTCTGTCGGGACCCCGCGGTATCCGACGACGGGCACGCCGCAGCCGACGGACTGGGCCACCTTGATCGACGAGCGCTCGTGCGCGATCCGGCGGGGGTATATCCCGACGTCGAAGGCTGCCATGCAGGCGGGCACCTGCTCGGCCGGCACGTGCCCGACGAGCTCGATGTCCTGCCTGTGCTCAAGCTTGCGCCCGAGGGCTCTGCCGACGCCGCCGACGAGCCAGAGCCGTGCCCGCGGGCAGGCGGCCACCACCGGGGGCCACAGCTCGTCGATGAGGTGGTCCACGTTGTAGAGGTCGTCGGAGCCCCGGTCCGTCCCGGTCAGATGCCAGGCGGCGACGTAGCCCACGGTCAGCTCGCCCGGCCGCTTCCGCTCGCGCATCTTCCGGGCGGCGACGGGGTCGGGCCCGGACGGGCGCAGCCCGTGGCCTATGACATGGATCGGGCAGGTCAGCCCGAGCTCCCGGTAGCGGTCGGCCGCCGCCTCGTTGGTCACCACCAGGGCGGCGACCTGCCTGGCGGAGCGGAGTGCCGAGACCTCCCGCTCGGTGAAGAACGGATCGTCCATGTCGACCACGACCGGGAAGTCGACATAGGGGAGGTGCCTGGTGTTGGTGACGAATCCATACCGGTAGGCCCGGGCGGCCATGCCGAACAGGGCACGGCCGTGGACGCCGATCGTGGAGTTCAGCGCACGGAACTGGAGGCCGCGCATGACACGCCGGTCGGAACAGACCAGCAGCAGGTTGTCCACGCGGCCGAGATAGGGCAGCAAGCTCTCATAGCGGGCATTATTCACGCTCTTGAACCAGATATTCGTATGGAATATCCGACCCTGCCCGACATTACCGTTTATCAGGTCGGTCACACTGACCTGGTTGAAATTCACAGGCGCCACGGTCCACCAACCGGCATGTCCTATCAAGGACGACACGCTGGATCACCGAGACGACCCACGGCTTACCAAGTGCCCCAAATAAGCTGACTCGATCATGAGCGGGTACGGAATATGGAAACATTTCGCCGCCACCGTGACGGCAGCGATGAAGCGGGGCGAATCCCGGGCTAGCTTCTCCGACGTACCTGGCCCAGTGTCGAGGAGCCCACATGAAGGCAGACGGCCGGATCCGCGTCATGGAGATCATCGCCCGGATGAACGTGGGCGGCCCCGCCACCCAGGTGATGGGGCTGTCCGAGCGGCTGAACCCCGAGGAGTTCGATCACCGCCTCTACACGGGCCACGTCGGCGCCGCCGAAGGCGACCACCTCGACCTGAAGGGGTCGGCGGTGCGCGTTCACCTGATCCCGGGTCTCGGCCGGTCGATCCGGCCCTCCAGCGACTACCTCGCCCTCATCCGGCTGATGAGCGCGATGCGCGAGTTCCGGCCGCACATCGTCCACACCCGGACGGCGAAGGCCGGCGCGCTCGGGCGCGTGGCCGCCTGCCTGTCCGACGTCGGCTCGGCCCGCGTCCACGTCTTCCACGGGCATCTCCTCAACGGATACTTCTCGCGTCCCAAGCGCGCGCTCTACGTCCAGTCGGAGCGGGTCCTGGCCTCCATGGCCGACCGGCTGGTGACGGTCGGCTCCCGGGTCCGCGACGAGCTTCTCGGAGCCGGCATCGGCCGGCCGGAGCAGTACGTCGTGATCGCCCCCGGTGTGCGGCTCGGCCCGGTCCCCGACCGCGGGGCCGCCCGGGCCGCGCTGGGCATCCCCCCGGACGCGCCCGTCGTGGCATACGTGGGCCGGCTGACCCAGGTGAAGCGGCCCGACCGGTTCGTCGACACGGCCCACGCCGTGCTGAGGCGGGTGCCCGGCTGCCACTTCGTCGTCTGCGGCGGGGGCGAGCTGCACGGGCAGGTCGAGCGGGACATCGGGCCGCTCCGGCACGCCTTCCACCTGCTCGGCTGGAGGAAGGACGTGGAGACGGTGTACGCCGCCGCCGACGTGGTCCTGCTGACCTCCGACAACGAGGGCACGCCTCTCACGCTCATCGAGGCGGGGATGGCCGGCACCCCGGCCGTCTCCACCCGGGTCGGGAGCATCGCCGAGATCGTCCGGGACGGGCAGACCGGCCTGCTGGCCGGCACCACCGCCGGCGAGCTGGCCGAGCACGTCGTGAGGTTGCTGTCCGACCCCGCGCTCGCCCGCCGGATGGGCGAGGCGGCCCGCCAGTGGACCAGGGCCTCCTTCACCGTGGAACGCCTCGTCGCGGACACCGAAGCCCTTTACCGATCGCTGGGCACGGGGCACCGCGATCGTCTCGGCACGACAAGGATCATGGGAGGGATGAACAGGTGAGAGTCCTGGTGACCGGTGGAGCGGGATTCATCGGCGCGAATCTGTGCCGGGCGCTCGCGGCCCGGCCCGAGGTCGAGAGCATCACGGTGCTGGACGACCTGAGCAGCGGAGACCTCGCCAACCTCGGCGAGGTCGGGGTGGACTTCGTGATGGGCAGCATCCTGGACCGGGAGCTGCTGGCGGAGGTCGTGGCCGGCGCCACCCACGTCGTCCATCTCGCCGCCCGGCCCTCCGTGCCCCGGTCCCTGCACGACCCGCTGGCCTCGCACTCCGTCAACGCCACGGGCACTCTCCACCTCCTGGAGGCCTGCCGCGCGAGCCGGCCGCACGTGATCCTCGCCTCGTCGTCCTCGGTGTACGGCGACTGCCGGGAGCAGCACAAGCACGAGGATCTCGCCACCCGGCCGCTCAGCCCGTACGGCGCCAGCAAGCTCGCGACCGAGGCGTACGGCCTGGCCTACGCGGAGAGCTTCGGCCTGCCGGTGCTGCCCTTCCGCTTCTTCAACGTCTACGGGCCGATGCAGGCCGCCGACCACGCCTACGCGGCCGTCATCCCGGCCTTCGTGTCCGCGGCCCTGCAGGGCCGGCCGGTGCCGATCCACGGTGACGGGAGCCAGGCGCGTGATTTCACCTACGTGGGATCGGTGGTCGACGTCCTGACCGACGCGGCCGTCCGCCGGGTGACGAGCGGGAGCCCGGTGAACCTCGCGTTCGGGACCTGCGTCTCCCTGCTGACCTTGAAAGACGCCCTCGCCTCGGTCCTCGGCCGGCCGGTCGAGGCGACCTTCCTGCCGCCCCGGACGGGCGACATCCACCAGTCACAGGCCGCTGCCCGCCTGCTGGCCGGCCTGTTCCCCGGCGTGCGCCCGGTGTCGCTGGACGACGGGCTCAGCATGACGGTCACCTGGTTCGAGAAGGCCATGAGCCAAGGCCCCGGCCGCCACGAGGGCTCAGCACGGGCGTCTGACGCCGTGCCCTCGTCATCCACAAGCACGTGTCACACATGAGATCGGAAGAGCCGATGAGCAACTCAGCAGGGAGCACCTACCTGATAACCGGGGGGAGCGGTTTCGTCGGGTCCCATCTGACCGACGCGTTGCTCGCCCGCGGTGACTCCGTCGTGATCCTGGACAACCTGTCGACCGGCCGGTCCGCCAACCTCGCCCACCTGGCCGGGCACCCCCGGCTGCGCGTCGTCCACGGCTCGGTCCTCGACGAGCTCATGGTCGACGAACTGGTCCACCGATGTGACGTGGTCGTCCACCTCGCTGCCGCCGTCGGGGTCAAGCTGATCGTCGAGCAGCCGCTGCGCTCCCTGACGACCAACATCCGCGGCTCGGAGATCGTCATCGAGGCCGCGCACCGCTACCGGCGCAAGATCCTCCTCACCAGCACGAGCGAGATCTACGGCAAGAACTCCGGCGGGCCGCTCACCGAGACCTCCGACCGCATCCTGGGCAGCCCGGCGGTGGTGCGGTGGGCCTACAGCACCGCCAAGGCCGTCGACGAGATCCTGGCCAACGCCTACCACAAGGAACGCGACCTGCCGACGATCGTCGTCAGGCTGTTCAACACGGTGGGGCCGCGCCAGAGCCCGGCCTACGGCATGGTCATCCCGCGTCTGGTCCGGCAGGCGGTCAGCGGTCTCCCGCTCACCGTCTTCGGCGACGGCACGCAGACCCGGTGCTTCGCCCACGTCGGGGACGTGGTCGAGGCGCTGGTGCGGCTGCTCGACCACGACGGCGCGGTCGGCCAGACCTTCAACGTCGGTTCGAGCGAGGAGGTGAGCATCCTGGAGCTCGCCAAACTGATCACCGAGCTCGCCGGGAGCACGTCCGGGGTCGATCTGATCCCCTACGCCGAGGCCTACGAGGAGGGGTTCGAGGACATGGCCCGCCGGGTCCCCGACACCAGGAAGCTCCGCGAACTCACCGGGTGGGTGCCCAAGCGGTCGCTCGACGACGTCCTCACCGAGACCATCGCGGAGGCCCGCGCCGATCTGGCGGCGTCCCAGCGGTGAACGGCGCCACTGTCGTCATCGTGAGCGCGACCGGCGGCCTGTTGGCCGCCGGGGCCACTCCGCTGCTGGGGCGCCTCGCGCTGCGCTGGGACTTCACCGACCGGCCGGGCGGCTACAAGGCGCACGAGCGGCCCATCCCCTACCTCGGCGGCGTCGCGGTCATGCTGGGAACGGTCATCCCGGCAGCCGCCGCGCTGGGCCTGACCGATCTCCGGACCACCGCGATCATGATCGCCGCCGTGGCGGTGGCCCTGCTCGGGCTGATCGACGATCTCTCGTCCCTGTCCCCGTTCACCCGGCTGGCGGTCGAGACGGTGGCGGCCGGCGGGGTCGTGCTGGGCGGGGTCCAGGCGCCGCTGACCGGGAGCTGGCTGGACACTCCGTTCACCCTCCTGTGGATCGTCGTGATCACCAACTCCTTCAACCTGCTCGACAACATGGACGGCGCGCTGGGCGCCATCACGACGGTCAGCGCCGCCTTCCTCGCCGGGACGGCCTTCGTGTACGCCCATCCGGCGATCGGACTGGTCCTGCTGACCCTGTCCCTGGCCAGCCTGGGCTTCCTGCTGCACAACTGGGCGCCCGCGAAGGTGTTCATGGGAGACACCGGGTCGCTGTTCATCGGATTCGTCCTCGCCTGCTCGGCGGCGCTCCTGATGACCGGGCAGGGCTCGGGCACGGTGGTCGCGGGACTGCTCCTGCCGACCTTCATCGCGACCGTCGACACCGGGGTCGTGTTCCTGTCGCGCAAGCGGGCCGGCCGCCCGCTGCTGCAGGGCGGCACCGACCACGTCTCCCACCGCATCCGCCGGCTCGGCCTCAGCACGCGGCTCACGGCCCTCACGCTCGCCGCCGTCGCGGCCGTCACCGGCGCTCTCAGCCTGATGACGGCCCTGGGCTGGGTCTCCCCGATCATCGCGACGATCGCCGCGATCGGGACGGCCCTCATCCTGATCGGTCTGCCGCAGAAAGTGCACGTCTATCCGTCAGGCCGTTCCAAGGCCCATGCGACAAACATCCGCGAAGGGCGGCGATGATCCAGTGGATCTGCTCTACTACATTAGGCTCGCGCGCAGGAACTGGCTGCTCATCGTCTTCTCCCTGCTCCTGGCGGTGGCCACGGCGTCCGTCGTGACCGCCGGCACGCCTCCCAAATACGTCGCGACGATCACTATGCTGGTCTCCGGCCACGACAGGGAGGGCAGCCTCTCCACCGCCTACCAGGCGGGGATGCTCTCCCAGCAGCGGGTGCAGTCCTACGCCGAGCTGCTGACCAGCCGCCGCATGATCAGCCAGATCGCGGCGGGCGAGGACGTCCAGCGCCTCCAGGAGAACATCACCGCGGAGTCCATCCCCTACACCGTGCTCATCCGGGCCACGGTCACCGACACCGACCCCGCGCGGGCGGCGCGGCTGGCCAATGCCCTGGGCGTCGAGTTCCCCAAGCTGATCGACCAGATCGAGCGGCCCACTCCCGCCGGCCGCGCCACCGTCAGGGTCACCATGGTGGACAAGGCAGACGTCCCCGTGGCGCCGGTCAGCCCCAGGCCGCTGGTCAACCTCGGGCTCGCCATGGTGATCGCGCTGTCGGTCGCCGTCGGCTCGCTGATCCTCCGCGACCGCCTGGACACGACCATCAAGTCGGACGAGGCGCTGCAGCAGGCGTCGAAGGCCTCGATCCTCGGGACCATCGGCTACGAGCGGGACGCGCGGCGCCTGCCGCTGATCGTCCGCAGCCGGGGCCGCTCCTCCAGGGCCGAGGCGTTCCGCTCGCTCCGCACCAACCTGCAGTTCATCGGCGTCGACCGGCACCCGAAATCGCTGGTGATCACCAGCTGCCTGCCGGGTGAGGGAAAGTCGTCGACCGCGGCCAACCTCGCGATCACGCTCGCGCAGGCCGGGTGGCGGGTGATCCTGGTGGACGGCGACCTCCGCCGCCCGCGCATCCCGCGCTACCTCGGGATCGAGGGCACCACGGGCCTCACGGACGTGCTGATCGAGCGGGCGCGGCTGCAGGACGTCATCCAGACCTGGGGAGACGCCGAGCTGGCGGTCCTGCCGAGCGGCCAGATCCCGCCGAACCCGAGCGAGCTGCTCGGCTCGCGCGGGATGCGCAACGTGCTCGCCCAGCTCACCGAGAGCTACGACATGGTGATCGTCGACGCGCCGCCGCTGCTGCCCATCACCGACGCCGCGACGCTGGCGGCGGTCTGCGACGGCACCCTGCTCATCGCGCGCTACGGCAAGACCCGGCGGGAGCACGTGGCCCGCGCCGTGGAGATGCTGTCGTCGATCAACGCCCGCGTGGTGGGGACCGTCCTGAACTTCGCTCCGGCCAGGAACAGCCAGTACTACGGCTACGGCTACGGTTACGGCTACGAGTCCGACGCCGAGGCGAAGGGCAGGGCCAAGGCCAAGGGCTCCGACGCCGAGGCCAAGGCGCCGGCTAACGCGTGAGCAGCCGGAGCGGGACGGCGAGCGACGTGGCGATCCTCCGTCCGGCGGCCCGGTAGGCCAGCCGGGAGCCGCCGTAGGGGTCGGGGATGTCGGGCTGGTCCACGTGGACCAGCCCGCGCAGTGCCCGCACCTCGGTGAGCAGCGCGCGGGCCCGCCGTACGGGATCCTCGTGGCAGGTGACCGCGGCGGCCGGCACGGCCCGGGTCAGCGCGCCGAACTCGGCGATGGTGAAGGCCCGGGCGGCCGCCGGCAGATGCTTGGCCACCGATCCGGCGCGATGCTCGGCGGTGGCCGTCAGCACGAGATCGGCGGCGGCCACCAGTTCGGAGGTCAGCGGCTGGGCGGCGAACCCGCTGGGGTCGCCGCCCAGCCGGACCAGCACGCGCTGCGCGCGCTCGGCCATCTGCCTGCCCGGCTCGGCGTGGGTGCCCGCGCTGACCACCTGGAGCGCCGGGCACGGGCCGAGGGCCGCCCGGGTCAGCCGTTCGGCCAGTGGAGAGCGGCAGATGTTGCCCGTGCAGACGTACAGGATGCGGAACCCGGCGTCCTCGGCCGGCGCGGGGAGGGCCTCCGGATCCCGGCGGCCGGAGCCGTCGGGTCCGGGCGGCGCGGGATCGACGGTCTCGGCGCTGTCCGGTGAACCCTGCATGAGGGTGACGGTAGATCGCGCCCGCCGGGCGCCCGCTCACGGCACGCCGCTGTTTACCCTTTGCTGCCTCCCGGCGGCGGGACGGTCCCGCGGCTTGCCGCCTCCCGGCGGCGGGGCGGCCCCGCGGCGGGGGTCCTTCGCGGCGGGGCCGCACCGCCGTCAGGGGGTGCAGCCCCGGGTGTCCGCGACGACCCGGGTGCGCTGGGGACGGACCAGCGGCTGCACCGGGACCAGCGGCGGCGCGCCGGAGGATGACTCCATCAGGTCGAACTCCAGCGTCCGCGACTGCCGGGGGGCGAACTCCAGCAGGGTGGAGTAGACGGGGTGGGACCGTTCGTCCTCCTCGATGACCGGGATCCGGTCGCCGTCGAGCCGGACCGCCCGCAGCTCCGCGCCGACCCCGGCGTACAGCGACACCCACAGCAGGTTGGAGCCGGGCGCGTGGGGGCGTTCGGGGGAGTCGAGCCTGCTGGTGACGTAGCCGGGCAGGCTCCCCCGCGGCACGTCGTTGGTGAGCCGGACCCGCACCGTCGCCGAGCGCAGGCCACCCCAGCACTGGTCCAGCTCGTAGTCGAGGGAGCGTTCCAGGTAGTAGTCGAGTTTGCCGCCGGCCGAGTTGTTGACCACCAGCCCCGCGAACGGCCCCGGCCGCCGCGGCAGCACTCCGCCGACGGCGGTCGCCGCCAGGCGCGACTGCTCGGCCGGCCGCCGGCTCCAGACCTGGATCCTGCGCTCGCCGACCATGCGGAGCAGGACGGGCAGCAGTTTCGAGGGCTCGGCGAAGGACTCCGGCAGCGCCTCGCTGACCGCGCCGGCGACCCTGATGAGGAAGCGCTTGCGCGCCACGGGGTCGGTGTAGCGGGCATAGGCGGTGCGTTCGGTGAGGTCGACGACGTTCTCGGCGGTCACCGTCTCCCCGCCGGGAAGGGTGATCGGGCCGATCACCTGCAGCAGGTAGGACAGGCCGACCGGGTCGGTGGCCAGAGCGCCGTCCAGCCGCCGGCCGGTGTTGTGCTCCCACAGCCCGGTCCAGGTGGCCGCGGCGTACGGGAAGTGCGGGGAGAGGTTGGAGTTGGACAGCAGCGTGACCGCGCTCGGCCCGTAGCGGGCCAGGAAGTCCGGGCCGTGGTCGGCGACGGGGGCGGGGCTCGGCGCGAGGCCGCTGTTGGCCGACAGCCGCTTGATGCCGATCTTCCCGTGGTCGGCCCGCAGGATGCCGAACGCGCCGACCAGGCCCCCGGTCCCCCGCGATTCGGCGTTGGTCTGGAAGGCCAGGAAGTAGTGGCGCGGGCCGTCGCGGCCCAGCATCGGAGGGAGCAGGGCACCGGCGGTCGCGGCGCCGGCGAGCCAGCCCCGCAGCCGGTCGACCTCGTGCAGCGCGGTGTCGCGCGCCTGGTCCAGCAGGTCGACGCCGGTCTCGGCCGGGGTGGCCGCCAGACGGGAGCCCGCCCGGGCGAGCCGGCCGGCCGCCTCGTCCAGTACCGGCGCGGCCGCGCCGAGCTCGGTCAGCAGCTCCGGCGTGCTGTCCGGGGAGTGCGCCTTGACCGTGACGAACGCCGCGGCGGCCCGCTGGACGGCGGTCAGCACATCGGTCAGCTCCGCGGCGGTCTCGGCCAGCCCGCGCACGGTCGTCGCGCCGGCCCCCACCAGCGGGGCGTGGGTCATCATCGTCCAGTAGGCGCCGGCGGTGAGCCGCCGCGCCTCGGCCGCGTGCCGCTGGGCGTCGGCGAGCGCCCGGCCCATCAGGGCGGGGTCGCGGGTGCTCGTCACCGCGCGCAGCTGGAGCAGCGCGCTCCTGGCGGCCTCCAGATGGTCTCGCACGCTCAGGCCGAGATGGGCCGACCAGCCCCCCGCCAGTGCTACCACGGCGACGGGGGCCAGCAGGCCGGTTATGACGACTCGGCGCCGTCCTCTAGAGGGCACTGGTGGATCGGCGGCGCCGTGCGGCGATCGCGGTGGTGGCGGTCCCCGCGGCCAGCAGGCCACCGCCCAGCGTGGCGACCGCCGCCACGGGGGCTCCTGTGAACGGCAGCTCCGGGCCCGTCTTCTCCACGGTCCCCCGGCAGCCGCCACCACCACAGCAGCTGCTGCTGTCGCAGCAGCCGCCGTCGTCGTCGCAGTCGAAGTTCGGATCCCACGGATCCGACGGATCCGACGGGTCTGCACCGTTGTTGTTGTTATTGTTGTTGACGGGTCCCGGCGGATAAGGCCCCGAGACAACGGCGAGCGCCGTCGGCATTTCGGTCTCGGCGGTTGCCATCGTGGCGGTTGCGAGCGCGAATCCACCCCCGATCGCCGCCGCTAGAAGAATAGACATCATCCGTTCTCTGGCCATTCCAGACTCCCCCGTGGCGATGATTCAGGCCGTGGAGAACACCGCTCGGAATACGAGCGACATGTCCACGGAACCCGTTATATCCACCTCGGCATGAGGCGCCCTGTTCAGCTCACCGCCCTTACCGAACGATCGCTGACTGTTCTCCGTCCATTGACGCTCGGTACCGCCGACCGGTGGCCATCCGGCCATATTGTCAGCTGATAATCCGAATTGCCGTAAATTTCCAGGCATGCGCCCCGGCCGGACTCAGCGCTCTCCGGCCTCAAGCCGGTAGACGGGGCCGGACAGGCTGAGCGCGTACAGCTCGCCGTCGTGGTCCTGGCCGAAGGACGACAGCTGCTCGACCCTGCCCACCTCCTGGGCCCGGCGGGGCCGGTCGGCGCGGGCCGCCTTGACCCAGCCCGCGCAGAAGTCGCCGTAGAGGAACCGGCCCCGCAGGCCCGGGATCCTCCTGCCCCGGTAGACGTAGCCGGCGATGACCGAGCAGGTGCCCTCGCGCCCCGTGGCGTACTCGATCACGGGGTCGACCAGCCTGCCCGGCCGGGGCCCGTCCTTGAAGGGGTGGCTGCCCTCCCTGAGGTTCCAGCCGTAGTTCAGGCCGCCCTTCTCCTCGGGCTGGAAGTCGACCTCCTCCCAGGCGTTCTGCCCGACGTCGCCGATCCACATGTCGCCGGTCTTCCGGTCGAAGGAGAACCGCCACGGGTTGCGCAGGCCGTAGGCCCATATCTCGGGTTTCGCGCCCGCCCGGCCGACGAACGGATTGTCCCGGGGGACCTTGTACGGGGTGCCGCGCGGGTCGATCCTGAGGATCTTCCCCAGCCAGGTGCCCAGGTTCTGCCCGTTGCCCTGCGGGTCTCCCCCGCTGCCGCCGTCGCCGAGCGCGATGTAGAGAAGCTCGTCGGGTCCGAAGGCGAGCTGGCCGCCGTTGTGGTTGGGGTACGGCTGCCGCTGGACGAGCACGTCCCGGCGGCCGGTGGCCTTCCCGCCGGTGAAGGCCCACTCCGTGATGTGGGTGTGCCCCTCGCGGTCGGTCCAGTTCAGGTAGAGGAAGTCACCGCGGGGATGGAATGCCACCCCGAGCAGCCCCTGCTCGTTGCCCCGGCTGACCTCCGACGAGAGGTCCACGACGGGATCCGGCACGACCTTGCCGTCGACTATCGCGCGCAGCCGTCCCGTCTGCTCGGCGACGTAGAGCGTCCGGTCGCCCTTGCGCAGGGCCATCGCCACCGGCATCTGCAGCTGGGCGATCTCGGTGAACCGGACACGCGGGACGGCTTCGGCGCTCTCCGGGGCGGTCCCGGTCGGCGGGGCCACGGGAGTGGAGACGGACGGCGCGGCGGAGGCGACGGGGTCGCCCGTGGAGCAGGCCATCAGGACCGCGCCGAGCACGGCCAGCCCAACCCCGCCACGGTAGGAGATCGGCACGGTTCTCACCCTTCATCGATTCATCGATCGGCGACGTACCTCATGATGTCCTGTGACACGGCTCCACCCCGGTTGTCGCCCTCGCCGGGCGCGTCGCCCTCGCGGGGCGCGAGCGTCGCGGGGCGGGAGGGCCGGGGGAACCACCGGGCCGGGCCGCGCGGTCTCTAGACTGCACGCATGCCCACCGCAATGATCACAGGCGCGACCGCCGGCATCGGCGCCGCGTTCGCCCGCCGCCTGGCCGCCGACGGTTTCTCCCTCGTCCTGGTCGCCCGCGACGCCGGCCGCCTGGCCGCCTCCGCCGAGGGACTGCGCCTGCGCTACGGGGTGAAAGCCGAAGTGCTCCCGGCCGACCTGGCCACCGAGGAGGGTCTGACGGCGGTCGAGGGACGGCTGCGCGAGGGGGTCGACCTGCTGGTCAACAACGCCGGCTTCGGCCATCCCGGCAACTTCTTCGACGTCCCGGTCGCCGACGAGCTGCGGATGCTGAAGGTGCACTGCGAGGCGGTGCTGCGGCTGACGCTGGCCGCGCTGCCGGGGATGCGGGAGCGCGACCGGGGGGCGGTGATCAACGTGGCGTCGGTGGCGGCGTTCTTCGCCCGCGGCACCTACAGCGCCTCCAAGGCGTGGGTCGTCAACTTCAGCGAGTCCACCGCCGCCGAGCTGACCGGCAGCCGCGTGCGGGTGATGGCCCTGTGCCCGGGGTTCGTCCGGACCGAGTTCCACGACCGCGCCGCGATGGACGTCTCCGGGATCCCCGGCTTCCTGTGGCTGTCGGCGGACAAGGTGGTGCGGGAGGCCATGCGCGACGTGGCCCTCGGCAGGCGGGTGAGCGTCCCGGACCTCCGCTACAAGGTCATCGTCGGGGTCGGCCGGCTGGTCCCCAAGAACCTCGCGGGTGAGATCTCCCGCCGCCTCGGCCGCCGGTAGGGCGGGCACCCCGCCGGAGGACGGCCGGAGACGACGGCGCCGTGCCCGGGAGATCCCGGGCACGGCGCGTCCGTGTCAGCTCACCGGCCCAGCGCCCGAGCTCAGAGCGGCGGCGTGAGGTTCTCGAAGTCGGTGCAGTTCCCCGGCCACGCCGGGTTGTTGCCGGTCCCCGGAGTGGGGTTCAGCGTGCACTGCGTCTGCCTGACCGCGCCATCGGCTCCCAGCACGGTGACGTGCAGGGTGTTGCCCATGACCGCCAGGGAGATGTCGATCGCCCCGGCGGGGAAGCCGGTCAGCGTCGAGATGTTGTTCCAGGGAGGCGTCGTCCGCGGGTCGCGGATCAGCGCCGTCCCGTTCACCAGCCGGCCGACGAACTTGTTGTTGCCCTGGAACGCCGTGTCGATGCCGGCATTACGTCCCGCCGCCCCCGGCGGGCCCTGCGGGCCCCGGGGCCCCTGGACTCCCTGGACTCCCTGCACGCCACGCCGGCCCCGCCGGCCGTCATGACAGTCGCAGTGGTGGTGGTGGTGATCGTGGCAGCAGTGGGGAGCGCAGGCGCCCCACCAGTAGGGCCCGCAGTGCCCGCCGCCTCCTCCGCAGAGGAGGAAGCCCCGGAACCCGACTCCGGCGAGGTGCCCGTAGGTCTGGACGGCCGCCGGTTTCGCCGTGATGGCGGTGGCCGGCGCCTGGTACGACAGAGCAAGACCCGCTCCGACCAGTGTCGTGACGGCGGCGGTGTTCAGGACGCGCTTTCCCGCGCGGAGGCTGGAAGCGAATTTTCTGATGTGCGAATTCATCTGATTCCCGTGTCGTTCGCGAGTCCGGGGGACCGGATTCTCCCTGCACCTCGCTATGGCGGAGGCATCGATCAGATACCCCGTCACTCGGAACGGCTACACGCTAACGAATTCAGTAAACAGTAACAACCGTCACTGTAAATCAGAAACCGTCGAATTTAATGGCAAATTGCCCGTTTATGGTGGATCTTCATATTAGATGCCACTAATAACAAAAAGCCCGGTCATTACTTATTGCGGCATACCGGAGTGTCGAGCCACACCGAAGGCGCCCACACACGGAAGGGCCCGTGCCACGGGAGGGGGTCGTGGCGCGGGCCCGTCCGGCTTACGGGGTTGGTCAGACGCGGGCGTTGGCCGGGTGGCCGATCGCCAGACCCGAGACCGGGTCGAAGAAGTGCAGGTTGTGGGTGTCGACGACCAGCTCGATGTTCTGGCCGGGACGGACGTGGCTGCGGGAGTTGACGCGGGCGGTCCACAGCGACTTGTCGCCGACCAGCGGGAGCGCCGCCTCCTCGTCGTCCCCGGCGTCGGCGGCGGCGACGGTGTCCTGGTGCTGGACGGGCGGGGCGTCGATCAGGAAGAGGACGTTGATCTCGGAGCCCAGCTCCTCGGTGACCTCCGCGCGGACCTGCAGGCGGGTCCAGCCGCCGGCGGAGCCGTTGGCGGCGACGGCGTCGTCGAAGTCGGAGGGGCGGATGCCCAGGATGAGCTTCTTGCCGAAGTGCTGGTCGAGGCCGGGCTTCTCGGTGAAGGTCTCGGCCGGCACCGGCAGCTTGAAGCCGGCGAAGGACACGTAGGCGCCGCCGTCGCCGCGCACCAGCTCGGCGTTGACGAAGTTCATCGACGGGGAGCCCATGAAGCCCGCGACGAAGAGGTTGACCGGGTTGTCGAAGAGGTTCTGCGGGGTGTCGACCTGCTGGAGCAGACCGTCACGCAGGACGCAGACGCGGTCGCCGAGGGTCATGGCCTCGACCTGGTCGTGGGTGACGTAGACCGTGGTCACGCCGAGGCGCTCGTGCAGGGTGTTGAGGGAGGCGCGCATGGAGACGCGGAGCTTGGCGTCCAGGTTGGACAGCGGCTCGTCCATGAGGAAGGCCTGCGGTTCACGGACGATGGCGCGGCCCATCGCGACACGCTGGCGCTGACCACCGGAGAGGGCGGCCGGCTTGCGCTTGAGGTACTGCTCGAGACCGAGCATCTTGGCGGCCTCGTTGACCCGCTTGGAGATCTCGGCCTTGGGCATCTTGCGGAGCTTCAGACCGAAGGCGAGGTTCTCCTCGACGGTCATGTGCGGGTAGAGCGCGTAGTTCTGGAAGACCATGGCGATGTCGCGGTCCTTCGGAGGCAGGTGGTTGACCACCCGGTCGCCGATGGCGATCTCGCCGCCGCTGATGTCCTCAAGGCCGGCGATCATACGCAGGGCGGTGGACTTGCCACAGCCGGACGGACCGACCAGCACCATGAACTCGCCGTCCTTGATCTCAAGGTTGAGGCCGTTCACGGCTTTTACGCCGCCCGCGTAGATCTTGTCGACGTTGCTGAGAACGATGGATGCCATGGACAGTCCTTAGCGCCTCGGGCCAACCCCGCGTTCACCCGATGTGGATACGTTTTCATGCATCTCACCGGAAACGGACATCCGTGTCAAGGGTCGATCTGGTTCTTCCTTGTCAGCCTGTAAGGGCCTGTCGCTCCGCACTGGATCGGATACGGAAAACATGATGGAATCGTTTCCATGAGCATGCGCCGTACGACCATCAAGGATGTCGCCGAGGCGGCGGGGGTCGGAGTCGCCACGGTGTCGCGGGTCCTGTCCGGCGGATCGGCGAGTCCGGAGACCAGGGAGCGGGTGCTGACCGTCGCCGCCCAGCTCGACTACCGGCCCAGCGCGCTCGGCCGCAACCTGCGCCAGCAGCGCTCGGGCGGGATCGGGCTGCTGCTGCCCGACATCACCGACACCTTCTACGGCCGGCTGGCCGACGGCGTGCTCGCCTGCGCGCGCTCGGCGGGCGAGCCGGTGATCCTGGGGACCACCGGCGACGACGCCGAGCGCGAGGCCGAGCTGATCGGCATGCTGCTGGAGCAGGGGGTGGACCGGGCGATCGCGGTCCCCGCCGGCGACGGGGAGAGCTGGGCGCCGACCCTGCGGGCCGGGCTCACCACGGTCTTCGCCCACCGGGTCGCGGCCGGGCGCGACGACGTGCCGGCGGTCCTGGCCGACGACCGCGCGGGCGTGCGGACCGCGGTGGACTACCTGACGGGGCTGGGCCACCGCCGCATCGCCTATCTCGGCGGCCCCGGGCAGCAGCAGCGCCGGTCCGTCTTCCGCCAGGCCCTGGGCGCTCTCGTGGACGAGGATCTCATCGTCTCCGCGCGGGGCAGCCGCGACTCCGCCTACGCGGCCGCCGCCGGGCTCTTCCAGCGCCGGCCCGACCTGACGGCCGTGCTGGCCGGGGGCAACCTGCTGGGCGAGGCGGCCGTGCTCGCCGCCCGGGAGCTGGACCTGCGGGTGCCCAGAGACCTGTCACTGATCATGTTCGATGACGTGCCCTGGGCCGAGCTGTGCTCCCCGCCGCTGACCGTGATCGCCCAGCCGGCGCAGGACATCGGCTACCGCGCGGCCGAGCTGGTGCTGCGCGCGGGCGGACGGCGCCCGCGCAGCGTGCTGCTGCCCACCGAGCTGATCGTCAGGGGCAGCTGCGCCCCTAGAGGGACTTCTCGATCGCCTCGATGACGGCGGGGTCGCCGGGCTCGACCGCCGGGCGGAACCGGGCCAGCACCTCCCCCTCGCGCGAGACCAGGAACTTCTCGAAGTTCCACTGGACGTCGCCGGCCTGGCCGTCGGCGTCGGCGGCCTGGGTGAGCGCGGCGTAGAGGGGGTGCCGGCCGTCACCGTTGACGTCCGTCTTGGCCAGCAGCGGGAAGTCCACACCGTAGGTGGTGGAACAGAACTCCTGGATCTCCTCGGCGCTGCCCGGCTCCTGGCCCATGAACTGGTTGCACGGCACGCCCACGACGGTGAGACCCCGGTCCGCGTAGTCGCGCTGGAGCTGGACCAGACCCGCGTACTGCGGGGTGAGGCCGCACCTGGAGGCGACGTTCACGATGAGGACGGCCCTGTCGCCGGCCAGCTCGGCCAGCGTGGTGGGGGTGCCGGCGAGGGTGCTCACGGAGATATCACGGATGCTCATGGGCTGCAGCCTAATCGTCTTGTCACGTTTGAGAGTTATGGCGTCCAAAAAGTGAAATGTGACAGACGCCATAGATGAGACGCCGAGCCCCTCACCAGGCGCTTGATCCTTTCTTTACCGATCATTGACACGGGCATTGACAAGCGTTGTCGACTGGCCCGCCAGGGAATCGCTGGGGCATCGTGGCGCCGTCCCCCGACCCCTGCGAAAGGCAATCCCCTATGCCGACGCTACGCCGTACCGGCGTGCTGCTGATCACTACGGCGCTCGCCGTCAGCACCACCGCCACGGTCGCCCAGGCATCCTCCGCCTCCTCCTCGGCCGCCGCCGCACGACAGGGCAACAGAGCCATCGCCGCGCCCATGGTCTCCGCGCGGGGCTGGGCGAAGGGCCAGTTCGGCTGCCTCAGCCGGCTCTGGACCCGGGAGAGCAACTGGGACCACCGGGCACGCAACCGCTCCTCCGGCGCCTACGGCATCCCCCAGGCGCTGCCCGGCGGGAAGATGGCCAGCGCCGGCAGCGACTGGCGCACCAACCCCAAGACACAGATCAAATGGGGGCTGACCTACATCAAGAAGCGCTACGGCTCACCGTGCGGAGCGTGGGCGCATTTCCAGTCACGCGGCTGGTACTAGATCCAAACCCCATGTCGGGGTGATTTTCACTTCCTCCCCCCCTCTAGGCGTCCCGCCCGTGGTAACCCGGTACCCGTCGAACCACCCGTAGACCACGAAGATCGGGCAAACACCTTTCCGCGGCATGTCGCAACCACCGTTCGACGCTCGCCCCGCGTACTAGAAAGCGCCTAGAGAAACCGTCGCGGTGTCTCATGCCGGAAACGGGCCGGCGAGACCACGCGGGCATTTCCACGTCCGAGCCACGGGCGCCGGACTGCCGGGCGCGCGAGCCGGGGCCATGGCCCCCTCGCGCGCCTCCCGCACGCGGCCAGCGGACAAGGATCAACATGAACGGACACCGCGTTCTGCGGAATACAGTCGTGAGCGTGCTCGCCACCTCGGCCATCATCGGATCCGCGGCGGTCGGGCGGGCCGAGGAGATCACCGGAATCGCGGAACCGGCCTGGAACACGCCGGTCAGAACGGTTCACCAGGGCGTCTGGTTCACCCAGGCCCGGCCCAAGGTCGTATTGACCACCAGGACCAGCAGGAGCAGGAACAAGGCGATCGCCTTCCGCCTCGTCTCCCGCCGCATGTGGTCCCACAGCCAGTTCCGCTGTCTGGACAGTCTCTGGACCAGGGAGAGCAACTGGAACCATCAGGCGCACAACCCGTACTCGGGAGCCTATGGCATCCCCCAGGCACTGCCGGGCTCGAAGATGCGCGGCAGCGGCGGGGACTGGCGCTCGAACCCGGCCACACAGATCAGCTGGGGGCTGCGCTACATCAAGAGCCGCTACGGGTCTCCGTGCGGCGCATGGGGTCACTTCCAGTCCAGCAACTGGTATTGACCGCGGGAGTGTCCAGGGGAAGGGAACACTCCTCGGACGTCCGGGGCTCGCGGGCCCCGGACGTCACCTTTTGAGCTGTACGGCTATCGCCTGGATCAGCAGCTCCAGGCCGAACTCGAACTCCGACTCGTGGTCACAGTCGGCCAGCATCGGGGCCAGCCCGCTCACCTGGGGGAACAGCAGGGGATCGACGCTCTCGACCGCGATGTCGGAGCGGTGGACCGGGGCGAACGTCGGGGTCACCCCGACCTCCCGCAGCAGCGAGCCCACGATGTAGGCGATGAACACCCGCAGGATGCGGACCGCCTCGTGGCCGCCGAACCCGGCGCTGCGCAGCGTGGCGAGCGCCCGCTCCACCGGCAGCAGCCCGGCGGTCGACTGGAGCTGACGGCTGACCACCACCATCGTGCAGCGGGGGTAGTGATGGGCGATCTGCCGGAAGGCGAGCGCCTGCATGCGCACCCGGTCGGTCCAGTCGGCGCCCGGGTCGTCGACGAACTCGATCTGCGAGAGCACGGTCTCGGCCACCGCGTCGAGCAGCGCCGACTTGTTGGGCACGTGGTTGTAGAGCGACATCACGCCCACGCCCAGCTCCGCGGCGATCCTGCGCATGGACACCGCGTCGGCTCCCTCGCGCTCGATCAGGGCGATGGCCGCGGCGACGATCCGCGGACGGGACAGCGGCTCTGCAGGCATATCGCCATTGTCTCCTCATCTTGACGCACGTACACCGTACGTGCGACTCTCGCTGGTGTACGTACGGTGTACGTCCCTGGAGGCCGCATGTCGACTCACGATCTCTACACGATCCCGGCCGAGCTCTCCACGTGGGATGTCGAGGCGGCCGGAGCCGCCCGCTTCACGTGGGAGTACGACGACGGCAGGGACCACATGCTCGCCCTGTACCAGAAGGGCAAGGACAAGCAGTGGGACTCCGTCAAGCGCATCGACTGGAGCATCGAGGTCGATCCGTACAACGTGCTCGGCATCCCGGACAACACCATCGCGATCCACGGCACGCCGCTGTGGGACCGGATGGACGCCAAGCAGCGGCAGGACGTCCGCCTGCACGGCGCGGCCTGGCAGTTCTCCCAGTTCCTGCACGGCGAGCAGGGCGCGATGATCTGCTCCGCCCGGATCGTCGAGTCGGTCCCCGAGCTCGACTCCAAGTTCTACGCCGCCACGCAGACCATGGACGAGGCCCGGCACGCCGAGACCTACGCCCGCTTCCTGCAGGAGAAGGTCGGCCTCGCCTACCCCATCAACGAGCATCTCAAGGCCCTGCTGGACAGCACCCTGAGCGACTCCCGCTGGGACATGCCCTATCTCGGCATGCAGGTGCTCATCGAGGGCCTGGCCCTGGCCGCCTTCGGGGTGATGCGCGACATCACCACCAAGCCGCTGCCCAAGCAGATCCTCGCCTACGTGATGCAGGACGAGGCCCGGCACGTGGCCTTCGGCCGGATGGCGCTGCGCGACTACTACAGGCAGCTCACCGAGGCCGAGCTGCGCGAGCGCGAGGACTTCGTCATCGAGGGCTGCTACCTGATGCGCGACCGGCTGCGCGGCCGGGAGACGTGGGAGACCATCGGCCTGAACAAGGCGGAGGTGGCCGAGGCCATGGAGGCCGTCGACCGCTCGGAGTACCTCAAGCTGTTCCGCTCCCTGCTGTTCAGCCGGATCGTCCCGTGCGTGAAGGACATCGGCCTGTGGAGCCCCCGCCTCCAGGCGGCCTACGCCGACATGGGGGTCCTGGACATGGCCGGCCAGAGCCTGGACGCGCTGATGAGGCAGGACGAGGACATCGCCGAGAAGCTGGACGCCGAGCGCTTCGCCGCCGAGGAGGCCGAGCGCCACGCCGAGGTCGCCGAGACCGTGGCCCTGGGCGCGGAGTCCTAGCCGGCGGCCCCGCCGCGGCCGGCTCTCAGGGCTGGTCGAGGACGCTCAGGCCGACCAGGAGGGTCTGCCGCTCCCGCGTGCTCAGGGTCTCGTACGGCAGGGCGGCGCGGCGGTCGGTGTCGGCCTCGACCCGGTCGCGGACCGGCCCCGAGGTGAGGGTGACGATCTGGGCGGCGGTGAGGCCGGCCGCCCGCCAGGCGGCGGCGTGGGCGTCGGCGCGGTGGTAGCGCAGCGCGGCCAGCCGGTTGAACAGCAGCACGCCCGCCGGGGTCCCCGCCGGCTCGTGGGGCGGCGCGGCCTGGGCGAAGGCCGTGCCGCCGCTGCCGGAGGCGGCCCGCAGGAGCCGGCCGGCGAGGTCGGCGAGCTCGGGCAGCCGGTCGGCGTGGGCCGCCCACATCCGGCCGGTCATCACCGCGTGCGCCCCGTACAGGTCCGCGATGAACGCCAGCGCCCTGTCCGTCGCGCGCAGCAGGCCGTCCTCGCCGAGGAGGAGGGCGCCCTGGGCGAGCTGGACCCCGACCTCGTCGTCGTCGAAGGGGTTGTAGCGGTAGAGGGCGGCCAGCCCCTCGGGGGTGAGCGGCCGGGCCGGGAGCACGTAACGCAGATCGATCAGCAGATCGGCGTGGAAGCCCGACCGCTCGACGAGCTCCCGGCTCAGTGGCCGGCTCGCGACATGCACGCCGAGGTGAACGGCGTCGATCAGGGGAGCGATCGACGCCGCGTAGCCGGGCAGATCATCGAAGCGTGACATGCTGCGATATCTTGCCGCATTTTTATCGGATCAGAAGAAAACAGCCCGTCTGTCGGCGGCCCAGCGGACGGAGATGTGTACGGAACTGAGTCATCCGCCCACCGGCCGCACCGCGCCGGGGACTAGCGGACGAGCACGAAGAGGACGGCCCCGGCGGCGACGGCCAGGGTGCCGAGCCAGGCGATGACGGCGTCGGCCCGCTCGTCGAGGGGGGCGCCTCCGTGCAGGGCGCGCTGCACGCGCTGGTAGCGGACGCCGGTGCGGGCCAGCAGGAGCGCGCCGCACAGGGCAGCCAGCGCGAAGGGGGCGACGATCACCGGGGGGACGCCGATGCGCAGCCCGGTCCCGGCGGCGCCCAGCCCGCTGACGGCGAGCACGGCGGCGGTCCGGACCCAGGCCAGCCGGGTCCGCTCGTTCTGCAGGCCCTCATCCCACAGGGGACTCATCGGCCCAACAGGATGAGGATCATGGCGAGCACGGCCACGGCCGCCACGCCGTATCCCAGCAGGGGGGCGATGGCGGGGGGCGGGAGCGGGGCGGCGCTGCGCAGGGCGCGCTGGACCCGGCGCCAGCGGGGGTAGGCCATCGCGGCCGACATCGCCGACAGGCACACCAGGGTGAGCGCGAGCAGGGTCCGCATCCAGGGCACGAAGACCTCCTCGGAGACCGCGGCCATGGCGACGCCGCCCGCGCTCAGCGCGAGCGACGTGCTCAGCCAGGTCAGGAAGGTGCGTTCGTTCGCGAGGGTGAATCGGGGGTCGGGTTCGTTGCCAGGGCTGTCCATGAGGACGACGCTATTTCAGCGACATTCCCCATCGAGAACCCGGGATTGAGCGGAGGCTCAGCCGCAGGCGCCGGTGAGCCGCTCGACCCACTTGACCGAGTCGGTCGCCACCTTCTGCCCCGCGTCGATGGCGTCGTTGGCGCTGGTGACGTTGAGGCCCTCCAGGTCCTTGGCGACCCCGTCGGCGGCCTCCTTGAGCGTGGTGTTGGCCGCCTTGTCGGCCAGGTCGCCGAGCTTGGCGGCCCCGTCGTTCAGCGCCTTCTCCATCGCGGCGGGGTCGTCCATCAGGCCGGTGATCTTCTGCACGGTCTCGGTGACGATGCCCGCGGCCTGCAGGCACTGCTGGGCCTTGTCCACCCCCTCGCTCACCTGCTGGAGCTCGGAGCATCCGGTGGTGATGAGCACAGCGGCCAGCGCGGAGGCGGCGAGGGCGGGAATTCGTCGCGGAAGGGGTCGCATGCCCCGACCCTACCCAACGGGCCGGTACGGCAGGCGCCGCTCATGCCTGTCCGGCCGGAAAACGCGCGGAGTAAGGTAGGGGTAGCTGATCCGTCCGTGCCAGGCGCGGCCCCGGGCGGAGCCGGCAGGCGCCGTGCGACGGCACCGCCGTGGACGGCCTCAGCCTCATCACACCATGATCCTGGCTCTACGACCGCCAGTGATGGCCATATAAGGGGAGAAATGCTTACCTGCGAGCACATCGCCGAGGCCCAGAACCAGCCCCCGCGCACACCTGAGGGATGCGAGGAGTGCCTCAGCGTCGGCATGCGCTGGGTCCACCTGCGCGAGTGCCTTTCGTGCGGGCATGTCGGCTGCTGCGATTCCTCACCCGGCAAGCACGCCACCGCCCACTACAAGGAGAGCGGCCACCCGGTCGTGGCCTCCTTCGAGCCGGGCGAGGACTGGCGGTGGTGCTACGTCGACAACGTCATCGGCTAGACGCGTTCGAGGGTGGCCTCCTCGAAGTCGAGCTCCTGCATGATCCGGTGGAGCACCTCGTCGTCCATCCGCCCCTGGTCGCGGAGCCGTACGAGCACCTCGCGCTCGGCCGCCAGCATCTCCCTGCGCAGCCGCCGGTAGACGGTGCTCGGCGTCTCCTCCCCCTCTGGGCCGGTGCCGCCGCCCAGGCGCTCCCAGGCGGTGAGCGCCCGGCGTTCGGACCGTGACCTGAGCTGCTCCACCACCTCTTCGTGGACGTCGATGACGCCCTCGGCCACCAGCGTCTCCAGCCGGGCCAGCCCGGCGGCGGCCGCCGCCTGCTGGGCGGCGGCCTCGGCGAGGTTGTCGGCGTAGACCTCCTGCTCGTTGGAGATCTTCAGCCGCCGGATGAGCGCCGGGAACGACAGCCCCTGGATCAGCAGCGTGCCGATCACCACCACGAAGGTGAGGAAGACCAGCGTGTCGCGGCCGGGGAAGCCCTGCGGCAGGGCGAAGGCCGCGGCCAGGGAGACCACCCCGCGCATGCCCGCCCAGCTCACGATGGCCACGTTCTGCCAGGACGGCGCGTGGGGCTCCCGCCGGCGGACTCTCCTGGACAGGATCCTGGGCAGGTAGATGCTGGGCACGACCCAGACGATCCGGGCGAGCACCGCGGCGGCGAAGACGGCCAGCGCCATCCCGGTGAGCCGCCACGGATCCTCGCCCCGTAGCTCCTGCGTGATCGGCCACAGCTGCAGGCCGATCAGCACGAAGACCACCGACTCCAGGAAGAAGTCCACGATCCGCCAGACGGCGTTGGACAGGATCCGGGTGCCGAACCCCGCGGTGGACGGCAGCCGGTGGCCGATGTAGAGGCCGACGATCACCACGGCGATCACACCGGAGACGTGCGCGCTCTCGGCCGCCAGGTAGACCGCGAACGGGATGAGCAGCATGACGGTGTTCTCGACCAGCGCGTCCCGCAGGTATACCAGCCCCCGGGCCAGGACCCACGCGAGCGCGACGCCGACGACGACGCCGCCCACCGCCGAGTAGAGCAGCTTGCCGGCCGCGTCCAGCCAGGTGACCCCGGCCCCCACCGCGGCGGCGATGGCCACCCGGTAGGCGGTGAGCGCGGTGGCGTCGTTGAACAGGCTCTCCCCCACCAGGATGGTGACCACCTTGCGGGGCAGCCCGAGCCTGCGGGCCACCGCGACCGCGGCGACCGCGTCGGGCGGCGCCACGATCGCGCCCAGCGCGAACGCGGCGGCCATCGGCAGACCGGGCATGAGCAGGTGGACGACCCAGCCGATGACCAGGGTGGTGAACAGCACCAGCCCGACCGACAGCAGCGCGACCGGCCTGAGCACCGCCTTGAGCCTCAGGTAGGAGCTGTCGATCGCGGCGGAGTAGAGCAGCGGCGGCAGGAACACCAGCAGGACCAGCTCGGCGTCCAGTTCGTACTCCGGCACCAGCGGCGACAGCACCAGCCCCGCCGACACCAGCAGCAGGGGCACCGGCCATCCCCTGCGCCTGGCCACGGCGGCCACCGCGATCGCGATGACCGGTACGACCAACATCTGCAGCACCGACGCCTGATTCATCCCACTCCCACCCGTTATGGGCGATCAGCGTACGGGACCCCTCACGGTGATGCGCACCCGGCACCGGTCACCAGTCGCGGCGCTCGTCCCTGTCGTCGGGGCGGCGCTCGTCATAACGCTGGTCGTCGTAGCGCGGCTCGGGGCGGAGCCGCTCGCCGGTGGAGTGCGGCGGGTCGACGTAGGGGCGCGGCATCCGCTGGTCGGCCTGCTGGCCACCGAGCCCGAGCGGGTCGGAGGGGTCCACGTCCTGCTGGTAGGAGGGCGGCGAGCCGTACAGGTCGCGCAGGTCCGCCGGATGGCCGGCCTGCGGGGCGGGCTGCTGGGCGCCGAAGGCGTAGGGGTCGGGCTGGGCCGGGGCGGGGTAGCCGTAGGCATCGGGCTGCGCGGAGCCGTAGGCGGACTGCTGCTGCTGTTGGGCCGCGAAGCCGAAGGGGTCGGTGGAGTGCTGCTGCTGGGCCGCGTAGGGGTCGGCGTGCGGCTGGCGGGCGGAGGAGGGGAACTGCTCGGCGTGCGGCGCGAAGGGGTCCACCGGCTGCTGCCGGCCGGCCGGAGGGGCGAAGGGATCCACCGGCTGCTGGGCGGGCGCGCCGTAGGAGTCGGGGCGCCGCTGGGCCTGCGTGGCGGCGTAGGGGTCCACCGGCTGCTGGGGCGGCACGCCGTAGGGGTCGGGCTGCTGGCTCGCGTAAGGGTCGGGCTGCTGGGACGGCACACCGTAGGCGTCGGGCTGCTGGGCCGCGTAAGGGTCGGCGGGCTGCTGGGCCGCGTAGGCGTCGGGCTGCTGGGACGGCATGCCGTAGGGGTCGGGCTGCTGGGCCGCGTAGGGGTCGCCGGACATCTGGTAGAGCGGCTCGCCGGGACCCGATCCGTGCGGTTCGACCGGCGCCGCCTGCCCGTAGGGCAGGGAGTCGCCCACGATCAGGTTCTCCCGCGGCACCACGTCGGCCGGGCCGTACCCGGCAGGCGGGCGCTCGTGGGACCGGTCCAACGGCGGTACGGCGCCCCGCGCCACCAGCACGTCGTTGGGTCCGAGGGCCGGGGCCGGGGCCGGGCGCGGCTCGTCGGGCGGAGGGGAGACCTGGGTGGCCGCCGGGTCGGCGTACTGCTGCTGGGCGTAGTCCTCCGGGCGCGGGCGGGCGTACTGGCCGGTGCCGGGGAACTCCCCGTGCTCCTGGTAGTCGCCGGCCGGGGGGTGCTGCTCGCCCACCTCGTCGGGATACTGGCCGCCGGCCTCGACGAAGCCCTCGTCGAGGGTGTCCACCAGGCGGCCCACGTCCTGCATGGGCATGCGGAAACTGGCGCTGCACATCTCCCCGCGCCACAGGCTCAGCACCAGCGTGCCTTCGTGCCAGGTGACCCGGAGCACCCGCTCCTGGCCACGCTCGTCAAAGAACACTTCGCCGAACGACGGCAACGGGACAACTTCCGACATGGAAGACATAGTGCTTTAACCAGCCTTTATTCGTCCACTCGACCTCGGGAAACTCTACCGAACCGGTCTTTCCGTCCCCATCTTCCGTCACTATGACACCAAAACGGGCGATCTTCTTGATCCCTGGAGGCCGGTAAGCCGGGTGATCCCGCCAGTCTGCCACGGGCGCCGGGCGCCGGGTCCCGGAATACCGGGATGCGCCCGGCCGGTGACTCACCGGAGACAGCCGCGATTGTCCGGGGGAGGAGGTACGGTTGGCTGTCGTGCCGACCGACTCCATCACCCCCGCCGAAGACGTCTCCCCGAAGGCGGACCTGCCGCCGGTGGAGGAGCTGCTGAGCACCGCCGTCGAGGCCGTCGGCGGGGTGGAGCGGCCCGGCCAGATCAAGATGGTCCAGGCGGTGCAGCACTCGATCCAGTCGGGTGACCACCTGGCCGTCCAGGCGGGCACCGGCACCGGCAAGTCCCTGGCGTATCTCATCCCCTCGATCCGCCACGCGATGACGGCCAAGGGCGCCGTGGTCGTCTCCACCGCCACCATCGCGCTCCAGCGCCAGCTCGTCGACCGCGACCTGCCCCGCCTCTCCGAGGCGCTCGCCCCGCAGCTCCCGCACGAGCCCACGTTCGCGATCCTCAAGGGCCGCCGCAACTACCTGTGCCGTTACAAGGCCAGCGCGGGATGGCCCGACGACGAGCAGGACCAGCTCTTCGACCCGCGCGAGGTCAGCCTCACCGGGCGGATGGTCCAGCGCATCCAGGAATGGGCCGAGGAGACCGAGACCGGCGACCGCGACGAGCTCGTCCCCGGCGTCAACGAGCAGGCCTGGCGGCAGTTCTCGGTGAGCGCCAGGGAGTGCCTGGGCGCCACGCGCTGCCCGAGCGGGATGGAGTGCTTCGCCGAGCTGGCCCGGGCCCGGGCCGGCGAGTCCGACATCGTCGTCACCAACCACGCGCTGCTGGCCATCGACGCGATGGAGGACTTCCCCCTCCTGCCCGAGCACGAGGTGGTCGTGGTGGACGAGGCCCACGAGCTGGTCGACCGGGTCACCTCGGTGGTGACCGGCGAGCTGTCGGAGACCATGGTCGCGCTGACCGTGCGCCGGGTCGGCAAGCTGATCGAGCAGCACCTCGCCGACCGGCTCATGGAGGCCGGCGAGGACCTGAAGGCCCTGCTCGCCGTCGCTCCCGCCGGCCGCCTCGACGACCTCCCCGAGGTGCTCGGCCTGACACTGGCCCTGATCCGCGACGCGGCCTGGGCGTGCATCACCGCCCTCGGCCCCCGGATGAGCTCCGACAAGGACGACCCCGAGAGCGCGGGGCTGCGCAAGGCCGCCTTCACCGCCCTGGACGAGGTCCACGACACCGCGCAGCGGATGCTGGAGGCGTTCGGCCACGCGGAGGAGGTCGACCGGGCCGAGGTGGTCTGGCTGGAGGCGGGCACCGAGCGCCGCCCTCCCCTGCTCCGGGTCGCCCCGCTGACCGTGGCGGGCATGCTCCGCGACAAGCTCTTCGGCGACCGCACGGTCATCCTGACCTCCGCCACCCTGGCGCTGGGCGGCGCCTTCGACGGGCTGGCCCGCCAGTGGGGCCTGGGCGCCAAGGAGGGGGGCAAGGAGCGCGCCGGGTGGACCGGGCTGGACGTCGGCTCGCCCTTCGACCACCCGCGCAGCGGCATCCTCTACGTCGCCAAGCACCTGCCCCAGCCGGGCCGTGACGGCCTGCCCGAGGCCTACCTGGAGGAGATCACCGAGCTGATCGAGGCCGCCGGCGGCCGGACCCTCGGCCTGTTCTCCTCGATGCGCGCCGCCAAGGCCGCCACCGAGGCCCTGCGGGAGCGGCTGAGCGTGCCGCTGCTCTGCCAGGGCGACGACTCCACGATGCTGCTGGTCAAGCAGTTCGCCGAGGACGAGCCGACGTGCCTGTTCGGCACCCTGTCCCTGTGGCAGGGGGTGGACGTGCCGGGGCCCTCCCTGCGGCTGGTCATCATCGACCGCATCCCCTTCCCGCGCCCGGACGACCCGCTGACCTCCGCCCGCCAGCGCCACGTCGCCGCCAAGGGCGGCAACGGCTTCATGGCGGTGGCCGCCACCCACGCCGCCCTGCTGCTCGCCCAGGGAGCGGGCCGCCTGCTGCGCAGCCAGCACGACAAGGGGGTGGTCGCGGTCCTGGACCCCCGCCTGGCCACGGCGCGCTACGCGGGTTTTCTGCGCGACTCCCTGCCGCCCTTCTGGCCCACCAACGACCCGGCGAAGGTCCGCGACGCCCTCAGGCGCCTGGCGGCCTCCTGAGGTCAGGGCCGTCGGCGCCCGCGGGCGCCGCTCCGGTCAGGAGAAGGCGTCCAGATCCGGGCGCTTGGGGTCGAGGAGGTCACCGGAGGAACGGCCTCGCAGGCGGCGGACGACCCAGGGGCCGAGGTGCCGGCGGACCCACTGGACGTCTTCGCGGCGCTTGACCGCGGGATCCACCCGCTCGCGGGGCGGCCAGACCTTGCGCCAGTCGTCGTCGCAGTCGACCCCGAGCACCTCGCACACCTTGGCGGCCACCATCCGGTGGCCCTCCTCGTTCATGTGCAGGCGGTCGTCGCTCCAGGCGCGCCAGTCGCGCAGGCCCTGCATCGACCACTGGTCGACCAGGCGGCAGCCGTGCAGCTCGGAGATGGACCTGACGTGCATGTAGAAGATCGCGACCGTGCCGCGGACGCGGCGCATGATCGGGGTGTCGCGCGGGTCCACGCCGGTGAACAGCAGAACCTCGGCGCCGGTGGCCCGCAGGTCGCGTACGGCTCCGGCCAGCTTCTTGGCCATCCGGTCGGGGTCGCTGCCCGGCCGGAGCAGGTCGTTGCCGCCGGCGCAGAGGCTGACCAGGTCGGGCCGCATCCCGATGGCCCGCGGGACCTGGTGCTCGACGATCTGGTCGATGAGCTTGCCGCGCACGGCGAGGTTGGCGTAGCGGAAGTCCGGGTCGAGCGCGGCCAGCCGCTCGGCGACCCGGTCGGCCCAGCCCCGGTAGCGTCCGGCCCGCGCCGGGTCCGCGCCGGGCCCGCCCGTCCCGGGGGCGTCCGGCCGGCCGGGGTCGTTCAGCCCTTCGGTGAAGCTGTCGCCGAGGGCGACGAAGGAACGGTAGCCGCTCACCGGGCGTCCTCGGCGATGGCGTGCAGCGCGAGCGCATAGGACCTCAGGCCGAAGCCGGCGATGGTGCCGGTGGCCACGGCGGCGACCACGGAGGTGTGCCGGAACCGCTCGCGGGCGGCCGGGTTGGAGATGTGCACCTCGACCAGGGGCGCGGTGCGCTGGGCGACGGCGTCGCGCAGCGCGTAGGAGTAGTGGGTGAAGGCGGCCGGGTTGAGGACCACCGGCACCCGGCCGTCGGCCGCCTCGTGCAGCCAGGCCACCATCTCGGCCTCGTCGTCGGTCTGCCGGACGTCCACCGACAGGCCCAGCTCCCGGCCGGTCTCGCGGCAGAGCGCGACCAGGTCGGAGAAGCTCTCCGCGCCGTAGACGTCGGGCTCGCGGGCGCCGAGCCGTGACAGGTTGGGGCCGTTGAGCACGTACACGGGTCTCATGGGGTCGATCACCGCTCTCCGCCGGCCGCGCGGCCGTGTCGGCCGGCGTGCCCGCGGCACGGCCGGCGCCCGCCTCCCCGCCTCACCGGGCGACCTCCTCGTAGGCGGCTTCGAGCAGGGCCTCGGGCGGGTCCTCCAGCGGGGACACCTTCGCCAGGCCGTCCAGGACGACGAAGCGCAGCTTGGCGCCGCGGCTCTTCTTGTCCAGGCGCATGTGGTCGCGGAGCTGGGGCCAGGCGTCACGGCGGTAGGAGACGGGCAGCCCGACCGAGGTCAGGATGGACCGGGTCCGGTCCACGACGTCGGCGCCGATCCGGCCGTCCAGGCGGGACAGCTCCGCGGCGTAGACCATGCCGATGGCCACCGCCTCGCCGTGGCGCATCCGGTAGTCCTCGACCCGCTCGATGGCGTGGGCCAGGGTGTGGCCGTAGTTGAGGATCTCGCGCACGCCGCCCTCGCGCAGGTCGGCGCCGACGACGGCGGCCTTGATCCGGACCTTCCGCTCGATCAGCTCGCGGGTGTGCCGTCCCTCGGGGAACCGGGCGCCCTCGGGGTCGTCCTCGATGAGCGCCAGGATCGCCGG
Organism: Streptosporangium brasiliense; assembly: GCF_030811595.1. NCBI lineage: Bacteria > Bacillati > Actinomycetota > Actinomycetes > Streptosporangiales > Streptosporangiaceae > Streptosporangium > Streptosporangium brasiliense. The sequence goes on along the minus strand of NZ_JAUSRB010000002.1, from coordinate 4,731,530 downwards.
GTCGGCGATGAAGCCGCCCTTGATGATCTCCGCGAGGCCGCCGACGTAGTCGTCGCGGGGCACCGAGGCCAGCGTGGTCAGGTCGCACAGCACCCCGGCCGGAGGATGGAAGGAACCGACCAGGTTCTTGCCCTCGGGGGTGTTGATCCCCGTCTTGCCGCCGACCGCGGCGTCGACCATGCCGAGCAGGGTGGTCGGCACCTGCACGACCTTGACCCCGCGCAGCCAGGTGGCGGCGGCGAACCCGGCCAGGTCAGTGGTGGCCCCCCCGCCGACGCCGACCACGGCGTCGGAGCGGGTGACCCCGTAGCGGCCGAAGGCCGACCAGAGCTGGGCGGCCACCTCGACCGTCTTGGCCTGCTCGGCGTCGGGCACCGGCAGCGGGACGACCTCGTGCCCGGCCGCCTCGATCGCGCCGCAGACCGGCCGCGCGATCTCCGGCAGGCTCGCCGGGTGGACCACGGCGACGGTGCGGACCCCCGGGCCGAGCAGGCCCGGGAGCTCACCGAGCACGTCGGCGCCGATCACCACGTCGTAGGGGGCCTCCCCCTCGACCCTGATCCTGGAGACCGTCACGCCGGCAGTCCCTTCACGATCTCCTCGACGACCTCGTCGGGCTTGCGCTCGTCGGTCGCCACGATGACGGTGGCCAGCCCCTCGTAGACCGGGCGGCGGGCGTCCATCAGCTTCTTGAGCTGGCTGCGCGGGTTGAGCACGAGCAGCGGTCGCGCCGAGGCCAGACCGACCCGCTGCACGGCCTGCGACAGGCCCACCTCCAGGTAGACCACCGGGTGGCCGGCCAGCAGCTCCCGGGTGGCCTCGGCCAGGACCGCGCCGCCGCCGAGGGAGAGCACGCCGTCGTGGTCGGCCAGCGCCAGCCGTACGGCCTCCGCCTCCAGCTCCCGGAAGCGCTCCTCGCCGTCCTCGACGAAGATGTCGCTCACCGGCTTGCCCGCCACGGTCTCCACGTCGGCGTCGGTGTCACGGAAGGCGGCCCCCAGGCGGTCGGCCAGCAGCCTGCCGACCGTCGACTTGCCCGATCCGGGAGGGCCGATCAGAACTACGCGGGGACTCACTGCGCCTCCTCCAGCGGCCGGCCGGGGCGGGAGCCGGTCCGGCCCCGCCCGTCGGCTCTCCCGCTCACTTGATCACCATCGACGAAAGGTAGCCGGACAGGTTGCGCGCGACCTCCTCGACGGAGTCGCCGCCGAACTTCTCGATCGCGGCGTCGGCCAGGACCAGCGCGACCATCGCCTCGGCGACGATCGCGGCGGCCGGGACCGCGCACACGTCGGAGCGCTCGTGGTGGGCCTTGGCCGCCTCGCCCGTCAGCACGTCGATGGTGGCCAGCGCCCGCGGCACGGTGGAGATCGGCTTCATCGCCGCGCTGACGCGCAGCGGCTCGCCGTTGGTCATCCCGCCCTCGACGCCGCCCGCCCGGTTGGTGATGCGGCGCACCCCGCCGGCGGTGTTCTCGATCTCGTCGTGGGCCTGGGAGCCGGGGCGGCGCGCGGTCTCGAAGCCGTCGCCGACGGCGACGCCCTTGATCGCCTGGATGCCCATCAGGGCGGCGGCGAGGCGGGCGTCGAGGCGGCGGTCCCAGTGGGTGTAGCTGCCCAGGCCGGGCGGCAGGCCGTAGGCGAGCACCTCGACGACGCCGCCGAGGGTGTCGCCCTCCTTGTGGGCCTTGTCGATCTCGGCGACCATCGCGGCGCTGCCGGCCGGGTCGGCGCAGCGCACCGGGTCGGCGTCGACCGCCTCCATGTCGCCGGGGCCGGGCAGGACGCCCTCCGTGGCCCGCGCCCCGCCGATCGAGACGACGTGGCTGACGATCTCGACGCCGAGCGCCTGCCTGAGGAAGTTTCTGGCGACCTGGCCGAGGGCGACGCGGGCGGCGGTCTCGCGGGCGCTGGCCCGGTCGAGCACCGGCCGGGCGTCGTCGAAGCCGTATTTCTGCATGCCGGCGAGGTCGGCGTGGCCCGGGCGGGGGCGCGAGCGCGGCGCGTTGCGGGCCTGGCCCTCCAGCAGCGCCGGGTCCACCGGGTCGGCGGCCATGACGGTCTCCCACTTGGGCCACTCGGTGTTGCCCACCCGGATGGCGACGGGGCTGCCGAGCGTGCGGCCGTGCCGCACGCCGCCCACGACGTTGACCACGTCCTGCTCGAACTTCATCCGGGCGCCGCGGCCGTAGCCCAGCCGTCGTCTGGCCAGCGCCCCGTCGATGTCGGCCGTGGTCACCTCCACCCCGGCGGGCAGGCCTTCCAGGATCGCGACGAGCTCAGGGCCGTGGGACTCTCCGGCAGTCAACCAGCGCAACATGATGACAAGTCTTCCATGTGCCGCCCACTGGAATGGCCGCAGCTCACCAGGTGAGACGCCGGCCGGTGAGCCCGGCGGTGACCTCGCGCCGGACCTCGGGGGATCCGCTACGAGTACGGCGAGCGGCTGGAGTCCTACGAGGTCGTCGGCCGGGAGGCCAAGGCCGCATGACCGCCCCGGCGATCAGAGGGCGGTGAGAAGGGCCGCGAAGGCCCCCGCGACCATGAAGGGGCCGAAGGGGATCTCGCTCTTGCGGCCCGCGCGGCGCAGGACCATCAGCGCGACCCCGTAGAGGCCGCCCGCGACGAAGCCCAGGAAGGCCCCGGCGACCAGCGTCTCCCAGCCCGCCCAGCCGAGCGCGGTGCCCAGCACCGCCGCGAGTTTGACGTCGCCCAGGCCCATGCCCGCCGGGTTGACCAGGAACAGCGCCAGGTAGAAGGCGGCCAGGGCGAGCCCGCCCAGCCCGGCTCTGAACAGGTCGTCGAAACGGCCTGCGAGCACGGCCGTCACCGTCAGCAGGGCGGCGGTCCCGAGATAGGCGGCGAGGGTGAGCCGGTCGGGCAGCCGGTGAACGGCGGCGTCGACGAAGACCAGCGCGACGGCGACCACGGCCAGCCATCCGTAGGCGGCCAGCTCGGTCCCCGAGGCGAGCTCCGGCAGCGGGCCGGACGGCCGTCCCGCGAGGACGGCGCCGGAGCGGGCGGACGGCGGTACGGCGCGCAGGGCGAGGGCGGCCAGCGCCAGGGCGGTGACGAGCTCCACCGCCAGCGGTGGCGGGCCGATCCGCCCGGAGCAGCCCGCGCAGCGCGCGGCCGGCAGCGGGCCGGCCCACGGCAGGCGCCTCCAACGCTCCGGCGAGGACGGCCGGCCGGTCCGCGCGGGACCGGCGCCCGGGGACTCCCCCGCCGGCCGCGGACCGGCGCCTCCGGTACGCCCCCGGCGCCCCGGGCCGGGCAGCGGGACGCCGCAGTGCGGGCAGTCGCGCCGCGGCGGCTCGCCCTCGGCCACCGAGTGCCGGACCACCAGGACCCGGGTCCAGAGCCCGGCCACCAGGCCGACGACAGCCGCCGCGACCGGCAGGAGGCTCACCGAGCCCCCTCGGCCGGGGCCGCCCACGGACCGCCGCCACCACCCGCTCGCCCACCGCGCTCGTCCACGGGCCGACCATAATCCGCGCGGAGCCTCGGCGTCTCGGGGAGGGCGGAGCCGGCCGGACCGGGTCGCCGCCTCGGCGCAGGACGGCCCGGGGCATGGGACCGGCCCGGGAGGTCAGCTCCGTCCGCGGAAGGGCCAGCCGAAGCGCCGCCGCCGGGCGGCCGGGGCGGCCTCCTCCATCCGCGCCACGGTGACCTCGGGACCCAGCTGGTCGATGGTGCCCGACTCGACCGCGGCGAACGCCCGCAGGACGCTCCCCTCGATCACGAAGGGCACCGGGCCCGCCACGTCGATCACGACGGCGGCCGCGTTCTCGTGCACCGCCGCCTGGCAGACCTGGAGGGTGGTGGCCTGGATCGGCCGGGCGTCGGGGCGCCAGAGCTTCAGCGACTCCGTCCCGGTGAAGGCGAGCACCGCCTCGCGCCCGTCGGCGCCGATGAGCTTCGGCAGGGCCATCTCGCTCTCCTTCTCCTGCCGCAGCCCGTGCTCGCCGACCTCCGACTCGGTCAGCAGGGCCACCACCGGGACGAGCAGCCGGGCTCCGCCCAGCGCGGATATCACCTCGCCGGCGTCCGCCGTACCGGCGGACAGGGCCGCGAGAGCGGACGCCACGGAGGCGTCGGCGCTTCCGTCGTCGTCGGGGACCAGGGGCTGGGGAATGCTCGGCACGGATCCGGAGCCTACCCGGGGCGGGCAGGGAGGAGGGAACGCCGGGACCGGGGTCCCGGGAAAGCCGGGACAACAGCCCCATGACCGCGGGCCGGTGGGCGGGCCACGATCGATCCGTCAGGAAATGCGATGGAAGGAGCGGGTCATGCCGGAGACGATCGAGCGTGGTCGGCAGGCCGGGGAGTCACGGACGGCGCGTACGGTCCGCTACGCGGTCGAGCTGCTGTTCTTCGCCGCGACCCTCGGGATCGTCTACACGCTGTGGGGCTGACCTGTCCGGCACGGGGCGCGCGGCCGTACGGGGGGGCACGGCCGCGCGGGGCGGGTCAGCCGAGGTCGGCGATGGCGGCGACCGGACCGCCGCCGCTGGGGCCCTGGTGGACCGCCGCGACCGAGACGAAGACGGCCGGGTCGCCGGTGACGCTGGCCGCGACGCCGCCGACGGTGGCCTTGATCTGACGGTGCCAGTGCACGTCGGAGTCGTCGAGCATGATGTTGCGGCGTCCCCGGACGCTGCCCGACGGGTCGGCCTCGCACTTCATGAAGACGTTGACCAGCCTGCCGCCCAGGTCCGTCGGGTGGGGCCGGTCGGGCAGGTCGATGCCGCTTCCGCGGATCGCCTCCCAGATGCCGTCGGCGTCCAGCGCGTCCTTCATGACCGAGTGACCGATCCGGTAGCGGCCGCCGATGCCGCGCACGTTGCCGACGACCACGATCTGCGCCCGGTCCAGCTCGACGCCCGAGGAGCAGGACGCGACGGAGGAGTACAGCGACAGGTCGCGGTGGATCTGCTCGGCCGCGGGCATCTCGATCTCGCCGAGCGCGACCGCGACGCCGAGCGCGGTGGTGGAGTTGGAGATGTCCATGGACGGGCCGGTGTCCTCGATGACGACGTCCTTGCCCCGGGACTTGGCGTCGTTGATCGTGGCCAGGGTCAGCAGGGGCGTCTTGGTCTGGACGTAGTGGACGTCGGCGGGGTCGTCGATCCCGGCGATCTTCATGGCCTCGCGCACCCCGGCGGCGACCTTCTCCACCATGGCGGGGCGGCCGATGTCCTCGGGCAGGATCACCTCGCTCATCGCGATGCCGACGCTGACGCGCGGCTCGTCACTCGGCTCCGCGTCCGCCGTGGTGGCGAAGATCGTCGCGTGCGGGCTCAGCACGCCGTCGGTGCCGCCGGACCACACCAGCGGGACGCTCTCGGGGGACGGATGGCCCTTGGCGGCGAGCACCTCGCGGAAGGCACGGTCGGCCAGGATCCGGGTGTAGTCGTTCACCCCGCCGTTGCCCTCGGTCTTGCCGATGACCGCCAGCACCCGGTGAGCCTCGATCACCCCGTCGTCGATGAGCCTGGCCAGCCCGGAGGCGTCGGTCACGCTCTCGATGGCCACCTTGCGCACTTCAATCGGTTCCGGCATTGCTGTCACCTTTCGATAGGTCGTGTCGACAGGTCATGGCGTCGTTTCACTCTTTCCGCACCACGGTGCCGGTCTGCCCGCCGACCGCCGCCCCGATGCCTTCGAGAGAAGTGATCACCGCCCGGCCGCCGCCCTCGACGAAGCGGAGCGCGGCCTCGACCTTCGGTCCCATGCTCCCTCCCGCGAAGTGCCCGGCCGCGTGCAACACGCGCAGCTCCGCCGCGGTGACGGGGCCGAGGGGCCGGGCGCGGGCCGTGCCGAACCCGACGACGGCCCCGGGCACGTCGGTGGCGATCACCAGGACCGTGGCGCCCACGGCGCGCGCCAGCACCGCGGCGGCCAGATCCTTGTCGATCACGGCCTCGACCCCGGTGAGCCGCCCGGCGGCGTCGCGGACCACCGGCACTCCCCCGCCGCCCGCCGCGACGACGGTGAATCCGGCGGCCGCCAGCGCGGCCACCGCGGGCGCGTCGAGGATCTCCAGCGGTTCCGGGGAGGCCACCACGCGGCGCCAGCCCCGGTCGAAGCGGCGCCAGGTCTGGCCGAACCTCTCCAGGCGCCGGGCCTCCGCCTCGGTGAAGTAGCGGCCGATCGGCTTGACCGGGTCGAGGAAGGCCGGGTCGCCGGGGTCGACGAGCGTCCGGGTCACCACGGCGGCGGCCCGGCCGTCGAGGGCGTTCAGCACCAACGTGCCGATCGTGGCCTGGGTCTGCGCGCCGCACCAGTCGAGCGGCACGGGGGGCACGACGTCGGCCGCGAGCTGGTTCTTCAGGATCAGGTTGCCGACCTGGGGGCCGTTGCCGTGGGTGAGGGTCACCTGGTGGCCGGCCGCGATCAGGGCGGTGACGTGACGCATCGCCCCCTCCACCGCCCGGCGCTGGTCGTCGGGCGAGGCGCTCCCGTCGGGAGCGGTCATCGCGTTGCCGCCGAGCGCGATCAGTACTCGTTCGCCCACACGGGCGACGCTAACGGCCTGCCCGGCCCGCCTCATGGGCACTCTTTGCCCAAGGCGGGGCCGTTCTTCGACAGAACTCCACGGTTAGCGGGCCAGGCCAGCCTGTGATCTAGGACACATCCGAAGATCCGACGAATTGGACAAATAGCTATTTATGAGAACGAGCCTGGATATTTCACGGCACAGAATCTCATTCAGTTAACGCGGTGTTTCATCACCCCTCACCCGCCACCTCGCACGGAACTGATAAGTTTGTTTACAGTTGGTTCCACAGACGGAAGTCATCCGTCCCGCGCAGCTGGGAAATCGGGGTCCTACGCATGCACGCACTACTGGAAAAACCTTCTGACGAGGCCGTGCGCCACCTTCCGCGGCCACCCTCGGACGGCGAGCTGAAACTCTATTTCGGCCCGCAAAGGCGTTGGGTATTACTCTGCACACCTCTTTCCCTGACATTAACCACGGGCACCGTTCTCCTTTTCTCGATGCGCCACCCAGCGCTGTGGCCGTTTTTCGCCGCGCTGGCGCTCAACCTGGCGGGCTGGGCGATGTCGTTCGTCGACGGCCAGCGCCAGCGCCTCACCACCTGGGAGTCGCACGACCTGCTGGTCCGGTCCTGGCGGCCGGCGGGGACGCCCGCCGTGGACGTGTTCCTGCCGACCCGCGGCGAGCCGCTGCCGATCCTGGACAACACCTTCCGCCACCTGTCCGCCCTGCGGTGGAACGGTCCGATCACCGTCTGGGTGCTCGACGACGCCGCGCGCGCCGAGGTGGCGGACCTGGCGGAGCGGTACGGCTTCCGCTACAGCTCCCGGGCCGACCGGGGGCACCTGAAGAAGGCGGGCAACCTCAACCACGGCCTGTCGATCAGCTCCGGCGACCTCGTCGCGGTCTTCGACGCCGACTTCTGCCCGCGCCCGGACTTCCTGGCCCACCTGGTCCCCTACCTGGAGGACCCGGAGATCGCCGTGGCCCAGTCTCCCCAGTATTTCGACACCGCACCGGACATGCCCTGGCTGCAGCGGACCGCCGGAGCGGCGCAGGAGATGTTCTACCGGTGGCTGCAGCCCTCCAGGGACGCCGACGGCGGCGCGATCTGCGTGGGCACGAACGTGGTCTACCGCCGGTCCACGCTGGAGGAGATCGGCGGCTTCCCCAGGATCGACCACAGCGAGGACATCCACACCAGCGTCGAGCTGATGCGGCGCGGCTACCGCACCAAGTACGTGCCGGTGCTGCTGGCCAAGGGGCTGTCCCCGGACAACGTCGCCTCCTACGTCGCCCAGCAGTACCGGTGGGCGATGGGCTGCATGAGCCTGCTGTTCGACCGCGACTTCCACCGCACGCCGATGCCCTGGCGGGTGCGGCTGTCCTACTACAGCGGCTTCCTGAGCTACTTCGTCTCGGCCGTCAACATCGCGGCGGTCCCGCTGCCCGGCCTCGTCATGCTCGCCTTCTACCCCGAGGACGTCCGGGCCTGGCACATGATCCCCTTCGTGGCGCCGCTCTGGGTGGCGCTGGTGCTGCTGCCGGCGGTCTCGGTGAGCCGCTGGCGCTTCGAGGTGGTCCGGGCGCAGACCCTCTACTCCTACTGCCACCTGCTCTCCATCGTGCACGCGGTGCGCGACCGGGCGGCGGCCTGGGTGCCGAGCGGGGCCGCCGCGGGCAGGAGCAGGCTGGTCTCCTCGATCAGCCGGACGGCTCTGGCCTGGCTGACCGTCACGACCGCCGCCACCTGGGCCGGCATCGCCCTGCGCGCCCCCGTCCACGGCTGGGACGACTACTGGGCGCTGACCCTCTTCGCCTGCGGCACCACCTACATCACCCTCCCCCTCATCCGCGACCTGTGGAGGACCCTCCGTTGAACCACCGGTTCCGCTGGCCCGAGGCCCTGGCGATCACCGCCCTGCTCCTGCTGGGCGTCCTGCTCGCCTCCGGCTCCGCCGCACTCCCGCCGCTTCTCCCCGCCTCCTAAGGAGCGACCGCCTTGACCCCGCGGTATCACCTCGGCTTCCGGCCCGACATCGAAGGGCTGCGGGCGGTGGCCGTCCTGGCCGTGCTGGCCTTCCACGCCACCGTCCCCGGCCTGGCCGGGGGGTTCGCCGGGGTGGACGTGTTCTTCGTCGTCTCCGGCTTCCTGATCACCGGCCTGCTGCTGCGCGACATCGCCGCCGGCGGGCGCTTCTCCCTGGCCGAGTTCTACGCCCGGCGGGCCCGGCGCCTGCTGCCGGCCGCCGGGACCGTGCTGCTCGCCACGGTGCTGGGAGCCTGGCTGCTGCTGCCGCCCCTGCGCGGCGGCGACATCGCCGGTGACGCGGTCGCCGCCGCCCTGTCGATCGCCAACTGGCGCGCCGTCGCCGCCCAGACCGACTACCTGGCCGCCGCGCGCGACCCCAGCCCCCTGCTGCACTACTGGTCGCTGGCCGTCGAGGAGCAGTTCTACCTCCTGTGGGCGCCGCTGCTGCTGGTGACGGCCCTGGCCGCCCGCCGCCTCGGCCGCGGCGCCGTCCCCGCCATCGCGGTCATCATCGTGACGCTGACCTGCGCCTCCTTCGGCCTGTCCCTGCGCTGGACGGCTCTCAGCGAGCCCCTGGCCTACCTCGCCTCGCCCTCGCGGGCATGGCAGTTCGGCGCCGGGGCCCTCGCCGCCCTGCTCATGCCGTACGGCTCCCGCCTGCGTCCCCCGCGCGGCGCGGTCCAGGACGGCCCGGACGCCGGCCGCGGGGCCGGACGGCGCCCCCGCCCGGCCGCCGGGGCGGTCTCGGCCGCGCTCGGCCTGGCCGGAGCCGCGGCGATCGCCTGGTCGGTCGCGGTGTTCGACTCGACGACCCGCTATCCCGGGACGGCCGCCCTGGCCCCCACGCTCGGCACGGTCGCCGTCATCCTGTTCCGCTCACCGGTCTCGGCCCTGCTGGCGCTGGCCCCCGTCCGGGCGGTCGGACGGCTGTCCTACACCTGGTACCTGTGGCACTGGCCGGTCCTCGTCCTCGCCGAGGCCGCGCTCGGCACCCAGCCCTGGCCGGTACGGCTGGCGCTGGTGCTGGCCTCGGCCGTCCCGGCGGCGCTGACCATGAGGCTGGTGGAGAACCCGCTGCGCACGTCGGAGGTGGTGACCGCGCTGCCCAGGCGCGGCCTGGCCCTGGGCAGCACCGCCGTGACGGTCCCCGTCGCCGCCGCGCTGCTGCTCAACGGCGGGGCCGTGCAGGGCGTGGCCACCACCCGGGTCACCGTGGCCGACGCCCCCGCCACGGCGCTCCAGCCGCCGCCCGCCCAGGCCCGGACCGACTTCCCCCGGTCGAAGGGGTGCGAGGTCGCGCTGACCGCGACGACCAGCCCGGCCTGCCTGTTCGGCGACCCGGCCGCGAAGGACAGGATCGTCCTCGTCGGCGACTCCCACGCCGGTCAGTGGTTCGCCGCCGCCGAGCGCGTCGCCGTGCGCCGGGGCTGGGCCCTTGAGGTCCTGACCAAGCCCGGCTGCCCGCTGCCCAGGCTCACGGTGGTCGACCCCCGCCTGGGCCGGGAGTACCACGAGTGCGACACCTGGCGCGAGTACGCGCTGAAGCGGCTCGCCGCCGGCCCCCCGCCCCGGCTGGTCCTGGTCGCCTCCCTCAACGCCTACGCGACCGACCGGGCCGCGCTGACCCGCGCCTGGGACTCCACCCTCGACCGGCTGACCCGGCTCGGCGCCCCGCTGGTCTACCTGCGCGACACCCCGCTGCCCGGTAAGGACGTGCCCGCCTGCCTTTCGGGCGGGCCGGCCGGCGACTGCGCCTTCCCCCGCGACCGCGGCCTCCGTCCCGACCCGCTGGCCGAGCAGATCACCGCGGGCGAACGCCCCGGTGTCCGCCTGCTGGACGTGACCCCCCTGCTCTGCCCGGCCACCGCCGCGACCTGTCCCGCCGCACTGGACGGCATCGTGCTCTACCGCGACGACGTGCACATCACCGACACCCTCGCGACGCGGCTCGCCCCCCGGATCGAACAGGACCTGGAGGGCCTCGACCTGATCCCCACCGTCCTGTGAGGACCGCCGCGCGGTCCCCCTCATGACCGCCCTCCTGGCCGGGTGCTCGGGGCCCGGCCGGGAGGGCCTGAACCGGAAGTTGTCGCGGGCTGCCAACTCCGCAGGTGGAACCGGCGCGGCCAGGTCATAGACCGCGAGCGGGTGACGGGGAAAGGCTCTTGTTCCGCGTCCTTTCCGGAGGAGTGATCGAGTGGGTCGGCTCCGTCTTGGCCACATCGTCGTGATCGTCCTGTGTGCCGCGGCCGGGCTCGCGGTCCTCACCTTCGCGGCCGGCACGCTGGTGAACCGGGAGACGGCACCTCCGGCGCCGGAGGTGGACCTGGTCGCCGAGGCCAGGAGAATGGCCTCCGACGGGCTGAAGGACGCCAACGACTTCGACTGCCGGCCCCGCGAGGGCTCGCCGTACCCGGTGATCCTGGTCCACGGCGCCAAGAGCACCGGGGCGGTGACCTGGCCGGTGGCGGCGCCGTACCTGAGCAAGCAGGGCTACTGCGTCTTCGCGCTCGACTACGGGTGGAGCAACTCGGTCGAGGTCTCCGCCCGGGCGCTGGGGATCTTCGTCGAGGGGGTGCTCCAGGCCACCGGGGCGGAGAAGGCGGCGATCGTCGGGCACAGCCTGGGCGGGATCGTGCCCCGGGCCTACATGCGGCTGGAGGGCGGGGCGCCCAGGGTGTCGGAGCTGATCACGATGGGCGCCCCGCACCACGAGCTGACCGGGGAGCTGCGCGAGAGCTGCGGGTGGGAGACGGTCTGCGACGAGCTCCGCACCGACTCGCCGCTGATGGAGCGGCTCAACGCCCCCTCCATGGTCGAAGCCGGGGTCGGCTACACCGCCCTCGGCCTGAAGGCCGAGCAGGAGGCGGCCTCGACCTTCATCGACGGGCCCCGGGAGCAGGTCACCAACCGGATGCTCCAGGACGACTGTCCGCTCAAGGGTCTCGTCGAGGGAGCGCTCGGACACAACCTGGAGACGCTGGACCCCGTGATGCTCTCCTACGTCAACAAGGCGCTGGAGTCTCCCGGACCGCTGCCCAAGGGCTACCGGCCCGACTGCTTCGCCCTCATCCTCTGAGCACCCGGAGAACGAACGGTCGCTCTCCGGGTGGCCGTTCTTTGCCGATTCGTCTCGGAGGGGTGGATCCGCCTGAAACTGTGAGCCGAACGGAGCCGGCTCGTCGAATCGTCGGCAACGGCCTTGAGGCCTGACCTGCGAGGCGTAGCATCCGGCACATGGAACTCCTGGAACGGGAGGACGCACTCGCCGTGTTGGCGGAGTGCCGCCGGGAACACGGCCGGGTCGCGTTGGTCTCCGGTGAGGCGGGGATCGGCAAGACAGCTCTGGTCACGGCTTTCGCCGCGCAGGTCGACGGTGGAGTGCTGTGGGGCGGATGCGACGCGCTGCGTACGCCGCGCCCGCTCGGACCGTTACGTGACATCGCGCGGGCGGCGGGTGGTGAGCTGGCCAGGGCGATGGCCGCCGAGTCGGTCCGGTACGACCGCTACGGCGCGTTCCTCGACGTGCTGGCCGCGGGACGGACCGTTGTGATCGAGGACGCGCACTGGGCCGACGAGGCCACCCTTGATCTGCTGGCTTTCGCCGGACGCCGGGTCGGGGGCACGGCAGGTCTGCTGATCATCACTTACCGCGATGACGAGCTGGGTTCCCACCATCCGCTCCTCGGCGTGCTCGGCCGGCTCGCCGGGGAACGGTCCACCCGCCGGATCCCGCTGCGACCGCTGTCGGCCGCCGCGGTCGCCCACCTCGCCGAGCCGTACGGCATGGACCCGCGTGAGGTTCACGCGCGGACCGCCGGCAATCCGTTCTTCGTCACGGAGGTGCTCGGCGAGCCCGGACCGGTGGTCCCCGTGACCGTACGGGACGCGGTGCTGGCCCGCGCGGCCAGACTCGACGCGGACGCCCGGGCAGTTCTCGACGCGGTCGCCGTGATTCCCGATCACGCGGAACTCTCCTTGTTCGACGGGTTCGGTGGAGGAGATGCGCGGACGGCCATCGACGCGTGTGTGCGCGCCGGGATGCTCGTCGGCGAAGGGACCGGCGTCCGCTTCCGGCACGAGCTGGCCAGACTCTCCATCGAGCAGACCATCGCGCCGGCCAGGCGGGGCACGCTGCACGCGGTGGTCCTGGCGTGGCTCGCGGCCAGGCCGGGGTCCGATCCGGCACGGCTCGCCTATCACGCGGAGGAGGCGGGGAACGGCCCGGCCGTGCTGGTGCACGCCCCGGCAGCGGCGGAGCGCGCGGCGGCGGCCGGAGCGCACCGGCAGGCCGCCGATCACTACACCCAGGCCTTGCGCTTCGTCCTGGATCCTCCCTCCGGTCAATCGGCCGGGCTCTCCCTCCGCGAACGGGCCGAACTGCTCGAACGGCACGCCGACGCGTGCGCGAGAGTGGACAGGGACACCGCGGCGATAGAGTCGTCCGGCGTGGCGCTGGAGCTGTGGCAGCGGATCGGCGACACCGACCGGCAGGCGGCGCTGCTCGCCCGACGCTCGCACTACCTGTGGATCTCAGGCCGGACCCATGCCGCCAACGACTCGGTCCGTACCGCGCTGGCGATGATCGACCCGGACCGGCCAGGGCCCGCGCTGGCGGCCGCGTCCACCTGGTCGGCGGCCCTGCTCATGCTCGCGCGGGACATTCCGGGCGCCATCGAAGTCGGCACCCAGGCCATCGCGCTCGCCGAGCAGGTGGGTGACACGACGCTGCTCGCTCGGGCGCTCAACACGGTCGGCTCCGCCCAGTGGTTCGCCGACCCCGAGCAGGCCGAGCCCGCCCTGCTGCGGAGTCTGGAGGTGGCCCGCCGTGCCGGGGACGACGCCGCGGCCGGGGGGGCGATGGCGAACCTCGGCGCGGGAGCGGGCGAGATCCGCCACTATGACCTGGCCGAGTGCTGGCTGCGTGAATGTATCGCGTGGTGCGAGCAGCGCGGTCTGGACCGCGACCATCGGTACGCGACCGCGTGGCTGGGCCGCGTGCTCTTCGAACGTGGCCGGTGGACCCAGGCGGCCGATCTGCTGACCGCGTCACCGCCGGGCCGGATGGCCGGCAGCAGGATCGTCACGCTGACCGTCCTCGGCCGGATCCGCGTACGGAGAGGCGAGCCCGACGGCGCCGCGGCCCTGGAGGAGGCGTGGGAACTGGCCGTGCCGACCATGGACCTGCAGCGCCTGTGGCCGGTCGCCGCGGGGCGGGCCGAGGCCGCGTACCTGATCGGCCGCACCGCCGACATCCCTGCGCTCGTGGCCGAGACCTACGGCCACGCCGTACGGCTCGGGCACCGTTGGGCCGCCGGTGAGCTGGGCTACTGGCTCCACCACGCCGGCATGGACACCGCCGGCGGCGATTCGCCGTACGCACTGGAGACGACAGGCGACTGGCGCGGCGCCGAACGCGCGTGGGAGCAGCTGGGCTGCCCCTACGAGGCGGCGGTCGCGCGCGCCGCGAGCCCGGATGCGGCCGATCTGGTGTCGGCGCTCGACCGGCTGCAACGGCTCGGGGCGCGGCCGATGGCCGAACTGATCGCCCAGCGGTTGCGTGCGCTCGGGGTGGACAGGAGACCGCGGCGGGCGACTTTCGCGCATCCGGCGGGACTGACATCGCGCGAGCTCGACGTGCTCGCCCTCCTGCGCGAGGGGCTGCGTAACGCCGACATCGCGGCCAGGCTGCACATCGCGGACAAGACCGTGGACCACCACGTGTCGGCGATCCTGGCCAAGCTCGGCGTCCGGAACAGGCAGGAAGCGGCCCGTTGGAAAGATGGGGAAGCCCCGCGGCAAAGCTAAGGGCCCGCTCCCGATGCCCGCGCCTTGCCGTCGATCGCAGACTCATCAGTGAAAGAAGCGCGTGACACGCGCGACGGGACGTGACCCGCGGCTCGGGGCCGCACGGCCCAGGGCGGCCGGGCGCGCCGTCGCGGTCCGTTCCCTTCCGACGCACATCGCGTCACACCGTGTCACGCCCTTCCGGCTGAGGCGCCGCCGTCCGATGGCGGCGCCCGGATCACGAGGAGACCCCCCATGTCCACCGGCAACCCCGAATCCCGCAACCGCACCCGTCGCCTCCTGCGCGTGCTGGGCGCCGTCATGGTGCCCGCCGTCGCGATCGTCGCGCTGGCGGTGCCCGCCTCGGCCGATCAGCAGTGCAGGAGCTTCAGCTCAGGCGTCGTGTGCCTGACCATCAATCGGCTCAGCGACGGGCAGTACGCCGTCGACCTCGGTATCGACGTCCACATGAGCCGGCAGGACGCCCAGGCGATCATCGACGCCCCCGGCGACCCGTTCACGGCCAAGGTGGTCGGAGCCGACACGTTTTTCGACAACGACCTCTTCGGCGTCCCCATGGTCGGGATAGGCGCCACGGACGAGTCGGGGCTCAGCGCCGACTTCCACCGTGTCGTCCTCCCGTCCAGTCTCAACGAGGACGACTCCCCCGGCGACCGCGTCGACGAGGTGTTCGGCCGGATCAGGTTCGTCGACCCCCGCACCAACCTGGGCCGCACCTTCGACACCCCTGAGATCCACGCCCTCTTCTAGGGCGTGTGTCGAGGTCCGCTGTGGCGCGGGGGTCGGCCTGACGGCACAGAGCCGGTCAGGGATCGACGAAGAGCGAGGTCTCCGGTAGGTGGTTGGTCGACCAAGACGGACCTGCCTACCGGAGACCTCGTGGCCGTCCTGGCGGTGACGAGGCGGTCCGACCTGACCGATGCGTAGAGGGCGGTGCTGGAACCGCTGCCGCCGACACTCAAGCGGTCAGGGGGTTGGGGCGGAGCCCCGATCGAACACAGCCCGAGCACGGGCCGCGCGGAGCGCGGAGATCCGGCGAGGTCCATGCACGGGCCGTGCTCAGTGGTCTAGGCGCTCATCCGCCGCGCGATCTCGGCGACCACCCGTGCCCGGTGCGGCTGCAGGTAGAAGTGGCCGCCGGGGAAGACCGTCAGGGAGAAGTCCGAGACCGTGTGCGCCTCCCAGGACTTGGCCTGGGCGGCGGTGACCACCGGGTCGGCGTCGCCGACGAGGGCGGAGATCGGGGTGCGCAGCGGGGGGCCCGGACGGTGGTGGTAGTTCTCCAGCAGCCGGTAGTCACCCCGGATGTAGG
Organism: Streptosporangium brasiliense; assembly: GCF_030811595.1. Classification (NCBI taxonomy): domain Bacteria; kingdom Bacillati; phylum Actinomycetota; class Actinomycetes; order Streptosporangiales; family Streptosporangiaceae; genus Streptosporangium; species Streptosporangium brasiliense. The sequence continues at coordinate 4,715,877 of NZ_JAUSRB010000002.1, read as the reverse complement.
GGAAGATGAGCTCCCGCATCGCGGGATGGGAGAGGATCTCCAGATCGGTGCCGCCGAGCCGGGTCAGCTCGGCCAGGAGCCGCTCGTCGTCGTAGGCCGAGACCTGGCCTCTCCTCCTGGCCTCGTGCGGGGCCGTGGCCCCCGACACGAACAGCCTCGCCGGGCCGGTCCCCCGCGCCTCCAGCACCCGCGTGACCTCATAGGCGGTCACCGCGCCCATGCTGTGCCCGAACAGCGCGAAACGCCGGTCCAGCAGCGGGGGCATCGCCTCGGCGACCGCGCCGGCCAGCGCCTCCATGCGCTCCGGCAGCGGCTCGGTGTAGCGGTCGGCCCGGCCGGGCAACTGCACGCCGTACACCTCGACCGACTCGGGCAGCAGCGTGGACCAGTCCCGGTAGGCCGTGGCCGACCCGCCCGCGTGCGCGAAACAGATCAGCCTCGTGGTCGCTCTCGGGCGGGGATGGAAACAGCGCAGCCAGCTCACGCGTGCCCCGTGCCCTCGGCCCCGGGGCCGCGTCGGTGCGCGCGGCCCCGCCGGCCTCCGTGTCCGTCGAAGACCGTGCGGCTCATCGATCCATGGCTCTGATCAGGCTCTTGGGCCGCATGTCGGTCCAGTTCGCCTCGATGTGGTCAAGGCAGGCCTGCCGGGTGTCCTCGCCGAAGGCGACCGTCCAGCCCACCGGGATCTCCGCCCAGGACGGCCAGAGCGAATACTGGCCCTCGTCGTTGATCAGTGCCAGGTAGACGCCGTCGGGATTCTCGAACGGGTTGCTCATCCCAATTCCTTTCGGAGCAGTGCGGCGATCTCCGCGATCGGCCCGGGGTTCAACATGCTCTCGTGGTCGCAGGCGACCGTGTGGTCTTCGATCGTGCCGGTGACATAGGGCTTCCAGTCGGCGGCCGTGAGAATGTCGGGCTCCCGGCCGTGGGCGGCGATGACGAGGAGCACGTCGCCGTCGAAACGCCGCGGCACATGCTCCTGAGAGATCTTCACACCGTTACGGTAATTACGGTAGACCGCGAGCAATGTCTGTTCGTCGAGTGTGGCGTACCGCCCGCCCTGACCGCGTACGAACTCCATCACCTCCCCCATCTCCTCCGGCCCCCGGTAACCGGCCGCGGCGAGCAACCCGGGCAGCGCCTCGCCCTCGCCGGCGCCGATCCTCTCGCCGGGGTAGGCGTCCAGCAGGGCCAGCAGCGCCACCTCCTCGCCGTACCCGCGCAGCTCGACGGCCATCGCGTGGGCGATCAGGCCGCCCATGGACCAGCCCGCCAGCCGGTACGGCCCGCACGGCTGGACCTCGCGGAGGCGGCCGAGATAGTCCAGGGCCATCGCCTCGATCGACGGGGCCGTGTAGTCCGGCTCGGACAGGGCACGGGCCTGGAGGGCGTAGATCGGCTGGTCGGGGCCGAGGTGGCGGAGCAGGCCGGAGTACGGCCAGCCGAGCCCGGCGCCGGGGTGCACGCAGAACAGCGGCGGCCGGGAGCCGGCGGCGCGCAGCGGGAGCAGCACCTCCAGGCCGCCGCCCGCCTCCGGCCGTGTCTCCGGGCCGCCGGCACCGGCCAGCGCCTCGACCGTCTGGCGCGCGAACACCTCGCGCGGGGTGATCGTCAGTCCCTCCTGCCTGGCCCGGGAGACCAGCCGGATCACGCTGATGCTGTCGCCGCCCAGATCGAAGAAGCCGTCGTCGACGCCGACCCGCTCCAGGCCGAGCACCTGGGCGAACAGGCGGCACAGCACCTCCTCGGCGGGGGTGCGGGGGGCGCGCGAGGACACCGCGGCGTCCGGTCCGGGGAGAGCCGCGCGGTCCACCTTCCCGTTCGGGGTGAGCGGCAGCGCGGCCAGGGGCACCACCGTGGAGGGCACCATGTACTCGGGCAGCGCCCGCGCCGCGAACCGCCGCAGCTCCTGCGGGGTGACCGTGCCGACCACGTAGGCGACCAGCCGGTGATCCCGGGCGATCACCGACACCTGGGCGACCTCGGGATGCCGCGACAGCGTCGCCTCGATCTCGCCCGGCTCGATCCGGAACCCGCGGATCTTGACCTGGTCGTCGGCCCGCCCCAGATACTCCAGCTCCCCGCCGGCCGACCAGCTGACCAGGTCGCCGGTCCGGTACATCCGCCCGCCGTACGGGCAGGCGACGAACCGTTCGGCGGTCAGCCCGGGACGGCCCAGGTAGCCGCGGGCCAGGCCGGAACCGGCGAGATACAGCTCGCCCGGGGCGCCCGGGGGGACCGGCCGCAGCAGGCCGTCCAGCACGTAGGCCCGCGTGCCGTCCATGGGCCGGCCGATGGGGGGCGCGGCCGGGCCGACGTGGGAGACCCGGTGGTAGGTGGCGTAGGTGGTGGTCTCGGTGGGCCCGTAGACGTGGCCGAGCACGGTCTCCGGGCAGGCCGCCCGGACCCGGCGCATGGCCTCGGGCGAGGCCGCCTCCCCGCCGGTGAGGACCTCGCGGAGCGCCGCGAACGTGCCCGGAGCCTCCTCGGCCACCAGGTTGAACAGGGCGGTGGTGATGAACAGGGCGGTCAGCCGGTGCCGGGCGACGAGGTCGCCGATCCAGCCGGGGTCGAGGTCGCCGGGCGGCGCCACGACGACCGTGCCGCCGTTGAGCAGCGGCACCCAGATCTCGTAGGTGGAGGCGTCGAAGGCGTGCGGCGAGTGCATCAGCACGCGCCGGTGGCCGTCGGCCCATCGGCGGTCGGCGGCCAGGGCCAGGACGTCGCGGTGCCGTACGGCGACGCCCTTGGGCCGGCCCGTCGAGCCCGAGGTGTACATCACGTAGGCGAGCCGGTCGGGATGGGTCCTCACGTGCGGGTCGTACTGCGGCGCGTGGCCGGCCGCCCCGGGGGTCTCCGGCGGGTCCGCGTCGACCCGGACCACCGCGGCGGCGTGCCCGAAGCCGGGCTCGCGGTCGGTGACCAGGACGGCCGCGCCGGTGTCGGCCATCACCCAGCTCATCCGCCCGGCCGGGTAGCCGTGGTGCACCGGGACGTACACGCCTCCGGCCTTGGCGATCGCCAGGGTCGCCACGACCACCTCGGCCGAGCGTTCGAGCAGGACCGCGACGGGGGTCTCGGCCCGGACGCCCAGCCCGATCAGCCGGTGCGCCAGCCGGTTGGCCCGCCCGTTCAGCTCGGCGTAGGTGAGGGAGGTCGCGCCGCTCACGACGGCCTCGGCGTCCGGGGTCCGCTCAACCCGCTCGGCGAAGGCGGTCACGAGCGTCGCCGCGGCGGGGACCGCGGGGGAGTCCCCAGCCGGGGTGGACGTCCCGGTGGGAGGCGCCTCGGCCGGGGCGGGTGTCCCGATGGTGGGAGGCGCCTCGGCCGGGGTGGACGTCCCGGTGGCGGGTGTCCCGGCGGTGGCGGGTGTCCCGGCCGGAACGGGCGCGGCTCCGCCGTTCCAGCCGTGCAGGACCTGCCCGCGCTCGTCGGCGGACAGCAGGTCGAGCCGGGCCAGCGGCAGGTCGGGGTCGGCGGCGACGGCCTTGAGCAGGCGCGTCAGGCGGTTGAGGAGCCCGAGGGCGCCGGCGCGGGGGACGACGTCGGGCCGGTGGTCCAGGCGCAGGGAGAGCCGCCTGCCGGGGACGACGGCCAGGGCGAGCGGGTAGTGGGTGGCGTCGGTGCCCGACGCCCCGGCGAGCCGCAGGCTCCCCCCGTCCCCGGCGGTGCCGAGGGCGGCGGGGTCGAGGGGATAGTTCTCCAGCACGGTCATGGTGTCGAACAGCCGCCCCAGGCCGGGCAGGCGCTGGATCTCGGCGAGCCCGAGGTGGTGGTGGGCGAACAGCTCCGCCTGTTCGGACTGCACCCGCCCGAGCAGGTCCGCCAGGGTCTCGGCGGGATCGATCCGCACCCGCACCGGGAGCGTGTTGATGAACAGGCCGATCATGCGCTCGACGCCGGGCAGCTCGGGCGGCCGGCCGGAGACGGTGCCGCCGAAGACGACGTCGTCGCGGCCGGTGAGCAGGGCGAGCAGCAGCGCCCACGAGCCCTGGACCACCGTGTTGAGGGTGAGCGACCGGGCGCGCAGGGCGGCGGTGAGACGGCCGGTGAGATCCTCGCTGAGATGGGCGCGGACCCGGCCGGGGTCGACGGGCGCGCGGCCCGCAAGGTCGGGGGCGACCAGGGTGGGCCCGGCGATCCCGTCCAGGGCCCGTGCCCAGGCCCCGGCCGCCGCCGCCTGGTCCTGGCCGGCCAGCCAGGCCAGATACCCCTTGTACGGCGGGGCCGCGGGCGGTTCCGTCCCCCCGTAGAGCGCCAGCAGCTCGGCGGCCAGCAGCGGGGTGGACCAGCCGTCGAGCAGGATGTGGTGGTTGGTGAAGACCAGCCGGTGCCGGTCCGGCCCGAGCCGTACCAGGACGAAGCGCATCAGCGGGGGCCTGGTTAGATCGAAGCGGCGGGCCCGCTCCTCGGCGGCCACGCCCTCGGCGTCGGCGGTGGCGACCTCCCGCCAGGGCACCTCGACCCGGCGGTGCACGAGCTGGACGGGCTCGCCGCCGGCCCGCTGCCGGAACGAGACACGCAGGTTGGCGTGGCGGCGCGGCAGTGCCGCCACGGCGTTCCTCAGGGCGGGGACGTCGAGGGGGCCCGCCAGCTCCAGCACGAGCTGGGCGGTGTAGACGTCGGGCGCGGCCTCGTCGAACAGGGCGTGGAAGAACAGGCCCTGCTGCAGCGGCGACAACGGCAGGATGTCCTCAAGCTGACTCACGGGCACTCCACTCCGCGTCGAGTTCCGCCGCGAACGCGTCGATCTCTTCCTGGCTGATGGAGACCATCAGGTCCGAGGGGGTCAGGCCGCCTCCGGTGTGCCGGGACAGCCCGGTGAGGGCGGCGAACCACGCCTCGGCCAGCTCCCTGACCTCGGCCTCGGCGTACAGCCGTCCCGCCCATGACCAGGTCGCCCGGAGCCGGGGGCCGCCGGGCGTGTCCCGGGTGACGGCGTTGACCTCCAGCGCGTGCGGGAGCGCGAGGTCCGCCGCGTGACCGCCACCCACCGCGTCGGACTCGGGGGCCGGGGACCAGTCGGCTCCGGTGGCCGCCACGACCCGGCCGAGATAGTTGAAGGCCAGCTCGGGGACGGGGCTCCGGGCCAGCTCGGGGGCGGTGTCGGGGTTGAGGTGGCGGAGCAGGCCGTAGCCGATCCCGCCGTCGGGGACGGCGCGGAGCTGTTCCTTGACCCGTTTGATCGCCCGGGCCGCCGTGGGGCCCTGGAGGTCGGCCCAGTCCGCCCGCCCGGGGTCCAGCCGGACCGGGTGGAGGGCGGTGAACCAGCCGACGGCCCGGGACAGGTCGGTGCCAGGGAAGATCTCCTCCCGGCCGTGTCCCTCCAGGTCCAGCAGGACCGAGTCCTGACCGCTCCACCTGCTCACGGCCAGCGCCAGCCCGGCGAGCAGCACGTCGTTGACCCGGGCGTGGAAGGCCGCCGGGAGCCGGGTGAGCAGCGGCTCGGTGACCTCCGCGGGCAGTTCGAGCGTGAGATGGCCCTGGGTTCCGAAGGTGTCCAGGACCGGATCCAGCCGCCCGGTCCCGCCGCCGAGCATCCGGGTCCACAGGTCGAGTTCTCCGGCCCGGTCGCGGGCCTCGTCCTGGAGACGACGGGCCCAGGTACGGAAGGAGGTCGGCACCGGCGCCAACGCGACAGCCCCACCACGCACAGCCGCCTGCCAGGCCGCGAACAGATCCGGCAACAGAATCCGCCAGGACACCGCATCGACCGCCAGATGATGCACCACCACCACCAACCGCCCCGACACCCCCGGCCCGGCATCCACCCAGACCACCCCCACCATCCGGCCCGCCCCCGGATCCAACCCCGCCCGCAACAGCCCGGCCTGACCCGCGACCACCCCCGCCAGACCCCCACCGCCGAAGGCACCACCCGCGACGCCGTCGCCCGGAGCATCACCGGGGACGCCGCTGCCGAGGTCACCCCTGCCGGACTTCCCATTGCCGGGATCGCCACCGCTCTCGGCGCCACCACCCGCGACGCCGTCGCCCGGGACGCCCACCTCGACCCGGCGCACGCAGTCGGCCGCCCGGACCGCCCCGCGCGGCAGCACCTCCAGCTCCCGCAGGCTCGGCGCTTTCAGGCGCAGCGCGTCGTGATGGTCCAGTACGGCCTGCACCGCGTCGACAAGGGGATCCAGGCCCAGATCCGGCGGCACCTGAAGGACCACCGTCTGGCTGAAGTCATCGGTCGGGCCGGTGAGACCGTCCAGCCAGGCCATGATCGGGGTGGGCGGCAGCGGACCGACCCCCGCCCCCTCCGGCTCCCCCACCACCGACTCCTCGTCGGTGGCGACGGCGGCCAGCTCCCGCACACTCTGATGCCGGAACACATCCCGAGGACCGAACACCACCCCCACCTCACGCGCCCGCGCCACCAACTGGATCGCGACGATGCTGTCACCCCCCAGATCGAAGAACCCGTCCTCGACCCCGACCCGCTCCACCCCCAACACCTCCGCGAACAGCGCACACAACAGCACCTCCCGCGGCGTGGACGGCTCCCCCCCGGAACCGGTGACCTCCGGCACCGGCAACGCCCGCCGATCCAGCTTGCCGTTGACCGTCAACGGCAACGCCCCCAGCACCACCACCGCCGCCGGCACCATGTAATCCGGCAACACCCCCGCCGCGAACCGCCGCACCTCCCCCGCCTCCAGCACCGCCCCCGGCCCGGCACCCCGGGCGGGAGCAGGCGGCGCCACCCGGTCACCCGCGGAAGCATCCGGCGCCGCACGGTCATGTCCCACCACGGCGGAAGCATCCGGCGCCGCACGGTCATGTCCCGCGACTGACTCCGGGGAGCCCGGAGCGGGGACCACGTAGGCGACGAGGCGACGGTCGCCCGGCCGGTCCTCCCGCACCACCACCGCCACCTGCGACACCGCCGGATGCCGCACCAGCACGCTCTCGATCTCCCCCAACTCGATCCGGAACCCCCGCACCTTCACCTGCGCATCAGCCCGGCCCAGATACTCCAACCGCCCCGCACGATCCCACCGCGCCAGATCCCCCGACCGATACATCCGCCCACCCGCCCCACCGAACGGATCAGCCACGAACCGCTCCGCCGTCAGCGCAGCCCGCCCCACATACCCCCGCGCCAACCCCGCCCCCGCCACATACAACTCCCCCACCACCCCCGGCGGCACCGGACACAACCCCCCATCCAGCACATACACCCGCAAATCCGGGATCCCGGTCCCGATCAGACCGGCGGGGCTGTCCGGAGTCAGCAGCGCATGAGTGACATGCACCGTGGTCTCGGTGATCCCGTACATGTTCACCAGCGAGACGCCCCGGCCGTGCCAGTCGGCGAGCCGGGAGACCTCCAGCGCCTCACCGCCGAAGATCACATGACGGAGCGACAGCTCCATCCCCGGGTTGTCCCGCTCGGCCTGGGCGAACTGGTAGAACGCCGACGGCGTCTGATTGAGCACCGTCACCCCCCGATCGGCCACCAACCGCACGAACTCCCCCGGCGACCGACTCACCTCGAACGGCACCACCACCAACCGCCCGCCGTACAGCAACGCCCCCCACAACTCCCACACCGAGAAATCAAACGCATAGGAATGGAACAACGCCCACACATCGGTCTCATCGAAACCGAACCACCCCTCCGTCGAGGCCAGCAACCGCGTCACCGCCCCATGCGAGACCACCACCCCCTTCGGCCGCCCCGTCGACCCCGACGTGAAGATCACATACGCCGGATGAGCCGGAAGCAGCCGCCCCGCCCCGGCGACGCCCCGGCCGTCACCCGGGCCCGCCGCGCCGGCGCCGTCCCCGGCCGGTCCCTCCACGGCGGGCACCGCCTGCCGCTGCCGCCCGTCCTCCCCGTCGGGCGCCGCGACCGCCGCAGAAGCGTCGCGGGAGGAGACCCCGCGCAGCGAGAACACCGAGAACGGTGACGCGGCGTCCGGCAGCGGCACCCGCCGGCCGTACGGGGCCAGCACCCCTTCGGTGTCCGGGGTGGCCACCCCCAGCACCGGAGCCGCGTCCTCGACGATGCACCCCACCCGATCGGCCGGATAACCCGGATCCACCGGCACATAGGCGCCCCCCGCCTTCAGCACCGCCACCACCGCCACCACCAACTCCACCGACCGCGGCACCGCCAACGCCACACACCGCTCCGGCCCCACCCCCAACCCCACCAACACCTCCGCCAGCGCACCCGCCCGCGCGTCCAACTCCCCGTACGACACCTCCTCATCCACCCCCACCACCGCCACCGCATGCGGCGACCGCGCCACCTGCGCCTCGAAGCGGTCCACGATGGTGGACGGGACGGGGGCGGCGCCGGTGCCGGCCCAGTCGCCGAGAATCGTCAGGCGCTCGGCGGGGGTGAGGATCTCGATCCGGCCGATGGGGGCGCCGGGGTCGGCGACCACGGCTTCCAGGAGCAGGTGGAAGCGGGTGACGATGTCGTCGGCCGTCCGCCGGTCGAACAGGTCGAGGCTGAACTCCAGACCGCCCTCGATGCCCCCCTCGGGACGCTCGGCGAGGGTGAACTGGAGGTCGAACTTGGCGGTGGCCGGGGTGAACGGCTCCACGCCGATGGACAGACCGTCCACTTCCAGGACGGCGGGGGGATTGTTCTGGAAGGCGAGCATCACCTGGAACAGGGGGTGGCGGGCCATCGACCGGACCGGGTTGACGATCTCCACCAACCGCTCGAACGGCAGATCCTGATGCGCGTACGCCGCCAGATCCGTCTCCCGCACCCGGCCGACGAGCTCCCGGAAACTCGGATCCCCACCGGTGTCGGTCCGCAACACCAACGTGTTGACGAACATCCCCACCAGATCATCCAACGCCTCATCGGTCCGGCCCGCGACCACCGACCCGATCGGGATGTCATTCCCGGCACCCAGCCGGGTCAGCAGGGCCGCCAGCGCCGCCTGCACCACCATGAACAGGCTCGCCCCCGCCTCCCGCGCCACCCCGATCAGCCCCCGGTGCAGATCGGGCCCGATCTCGAAACGGACCGTCTCCCCTCGGTACGACGCCACCGCCGGGCGCGGACGGTCGGCCGGCAGCGTGATCTCCTCGGGCAGCCCCGCCAGCGCCGAACGCCAGAACGCCACCTGCGCGCTGACCAGACTCCCCGGATCCGACTCCTCCCCCAGCAACTCCCGCTGCCACAACGCGTAATCGGCATACTGCACCGGCAACGGCGCATACGACGGAGCCCGACCCCCGGAACGCGCCGCATAGGCCACGACCACGTCGCGGGCCAGCGGCGCCATCGACCAGCCGTCCGCCGCGATGTGGTGCAGCACGAGCAGCAGGACATGGGTCGAGGCGTCGACCTCGAACAGGCAGACCCGCAGGGGCGGCTCCACGGCCAGATCGAAGCCCCGCCCCACCGCCGCCATCAGAGCCGGGCCGAGCCGGTCGCCTCCGGCCTGGACCACTTCGACCGGGGGCGCGGCGGGGTCGAGGACCCGCTGACACGCCACCCCACCCACCTCGGGAAACACCGTCCGCAAACTCTCATGCCGCACCACCACATCCCCCAACGCCGCCCGCAACACCCCCACATCCACCCCACCCGACAACCGCAACACCACCGGCAAGTTATAAACCGCCGACCCCGGCTCCAACCGATTCAAAAACCACAACCGCCGCTGCCCCGACGACAACGGCACCCACCCCGACCGCCCCCCCGACCGCACCCCCGGCCGCACCCCCACCCCCGACACCCCCGCCACCCACACCGCCAACCCCGCCACCGACCCGGACTCGAACACCGCCCGCACCGGCACCTCCACCCCCAACACCGACCGCACCCGACTCACCAACCGCGTCGCCGACAACGAATCCCCACCCAACGCAAAAAACGACTCCTCCACCCCCACCCCCGACACCCCCAACACCTCCGCGAACACCCCACACAAAATCTCCTCCACCGGCGTCCGCGGCCCCCGCCCCGAACCCCCCACCTCCGGCACCGGCAACGCCGCCCGATCCAACTTCCCGTTCACCGTCACCGGCAACGCCCCCAACACCACCACCACCGACGGCACCATGAACTCCGGCAACACCCCCGCCACAAACCGCCGCACCCCCGCCACATCCACCTCCAAGGAGGGGGCCGACGAGGCCAGCAAGGCCGACGACGAGGACGACGACGGCGAGGACGAGAACGCCGCCGCTACCGGCGCGGAGACCGCCTCCTCCCGGACCGGACCCGCCGGAGCGGGGACCACGTAGGCGACCAGCCGCCGGTCCCCCGGCCGGTCCTCCCGCACCACCACCGCCACCTGCGACACCGCCGGATGCCGGGCCAGCACGCTCTCGATCTCACCCGGCTCGATCCGGACCCCCCGCACCTTCACCTGAAGATCGGACCGCCCCACATACTCCAGACACCCCTCCGGACGCCACCGCACCACATCACCCGTGCGATACATCCGCTCCCCCACCGCCCCGAACGGACACGCCACGAACCGCTCCGCCGTCAACCCCGCCCGCCCCAGATACCCCCGGGCCAGGCCGGGCCCGGCCAGATACAGCTCCCCGGCCACCCCCACCGGGACCGGCCGCAGCCACGCGTCCAGCACATACACCTGGGCGTCCCGGAGCGGGGAACCGATCGGCGGGGTCTCGCCCGGGGTCAGGGGACCGCTCATCGTCGCGGCGATCGTGGCCTCGGTGGGGCCGTACGCGTTGATCATCAGGCGGCCCGGAGCCCAGCGGTCGACCAGGCCGGCTCCGCAGGCCTCCCCGCCGACCGCCAGGGTCCGCAGCTCCGGCAGCGCCGTCTCCGGCACGCTCGCCAGGGTCGCGGGCGGGATCAGGGCATGGGTTATCCGCCCGCTCTCCAGCACCCCGGCCAGCCCCGCCCCGCCGTACACGCCGTGCGGGAGGATGACGAGCGCGGCCCCCGCGGCGAAGGCCATGAGCATCTCCATGACCGAGGCGTCGAAGCTGGGCGAGGCGGACTGGAGCACCCGGCTGTCCGGGCCGACCCGGAGCCGGTCGGTCTGCGCGGCCGCGAACGCGGCGATGCCCTCGTGGGTCACGACGACGCCCTTGGGGCGCCCGGTCGAACCCGAGGTGTAGATCACGTAGGCGGGGTTCTCCGGCGCGAGCCGTACGTCGAGGTTCTCCGCCGAATACCCGGACACATCTGCATCGGCCAGGAACGCCTCGTCGATCACCGAGGAAGGAGCGGCGTCGGCGAGCATGTGGGCGATCCGCTCCGCCGGATAGTCCGGGTCGACCGGCAGGTAGGCGGCACCCGCCTTGGCCACGGCCAGTGCCGCGACGACCAGGTCCGCGGATCGGGGCAGCACCAGCGCGACCAGACGCTCCGGCCCGGCCCCGCGCTCGGCCAGCAGCCGCGCCAGCCGGTTCGCCCGCCGGTTGAGCCGGGCATAGGTCAGGACCGTCTCGCCGTCCACGAGCGCGGTGGCGTCGGGGACCCGCGCGGCCGTGGTCTCGAAGAGCTCGGGCAGCGTACGGCGGGGCACCGGCGCGCCGGTGTCGTTCCACTCCTCGACGATCTGGCGGTGCTCGGCGGCGTCCAGGACGCCGAGCCGACCGACCGGCGTCTCCGGGGCGGTGACCAGCGTGGTGAGCAGCAGCCGCATGCGCTCCAGCAGCAGCCGGGCCTGGACCGCGGTGAACAGGTCGGGGCGGTGGTCCAGGCGCAGGGTGAGACGGTCACCGGGGATGGCCGCGAGGGCGAGGGGATAGTGGTGGGCGTCCACCGAGCCGAAACCGGTCAGCCGGACGTCGCCGAGGGCGGTGTCCGCGGCGGAGGCGTCGAACGGGTAGTTCTCCAGCACGGTGACCGTGTCGAACAGGACGCCGCGATAGATCTCGGTCAGTCCCAGATGGTGGTGGGGCAACAGCTCGGCCTGCTCGTCCTGGAGGCGTTCCAGCAGCTCCCCGACCGGCTCCTCCGGGCGGAGCCGTACCCGCACCGGCAGGGTGTTGATGAACAGGCCGATCATCCGCTCGACGCCGGGCAGCTCGGGCGGGCGCCCCGAGACGATCGCGCCGAAGACGACGTCGTCGCGTCCGGTCAGCCGGGACAGCAGCACCCCCCACAGCCCCTGCAGCACGGTGTTGACGGTGATCCCTCGGCGGCGGGCCAGCCTGGTCAGCGCGGCCGTCAAGGTGGTGTCCAGTTCGAGGCTCACCTTGTCCGGCGGGACGGGCGTGGCCGCGCCGGGCGCGATCAGCGTGGGCCCCTCGATCCCGTCGAGGGCGCGGTCCCAGGCCCGCCGGGCGGCGTCCCGGTCCTGGCGGGCCAGCCAGGCCAGATACCCCTTGTACGGCGGGGCCGCCGGGGCCGCCACCCCCAGGTAGAGCGCGAGCAGCTCGGCGACGAGGAGCGGGGTGGACCAGCCGTCGAGCAGGATGTGATGGTTGGTGAGGATCAGCCGGTGCCGGTCCGGCGCGAGCCGTACCAGGACGGAGCGGATCAGCGGCGGCGTGGCCAGGTCGAACGGGCGGGCCCGCTCCTCGGCGGCCACGCCCTCGGCGTCGGCCGAGGTGACCTCCCGCCATGACGGCTCCACCCGCTCCGGGATGACCTGGACGGGCCGGCTGAGATCCTGGTGCCAGAAGGCGGCGCGCAGGTTGGGGTGGCGTTCGAGCAGCCTGGCGGCGGCGCTCCGCAGGGCGGGGACGTCCAGCGGACCGTCGAGATCGAGGGTGACCTGGGCGGTGTAGACGTCGTGTTCGTCGTGGAGCGCGTGGAAGAACAGGCCCTGCTGCAGCGGCGAGAGCGGGAGGATGTCCTGAACCTGCGTCATCGCTTCTCCCAAGCGGCCTGGATGCGGTCGATCTCGTCCTGGTCCAGGTCGACCAGGAGGTCGCTCGGCGTGTAGCCGCCCGGACCGTGTGCGGCCAGCCCTTCCAGCGCCCCGGACCAGGTCTCGGCCAGCTCCCTGACCTCGGCCTCGGTGAGCACCCCTGCCGGCCAGGACCAGACGGCCTCGAGGTGGGGGCCGTCCGGCCGATCGTGGACGGTGACGTTGATCTCCAGGGCGTGGGCCACCGGCATGCCGGGGTCGTGCCCGCCGAGCGCGGCCGGGACCAGGTTCCAGTCCCCCTCGGCGACGGCGACCCGGCCGAGGTAGTTGAACACGATCTGCGGCCGGGGCAGCCCGGCCAGCTCGGGGGCGGTGCCAGGGTTGAGGTGGCGGAGCAGTCCGTAGCCCAGGGGGTCGGGCACCGCCCTGAGCTGCTCCTTGATCCTCTTGACCGCCTGCGCCACGGCCCGCTCGTCGGTCCAGCCGGTGACACCCGCGTCGAGCCGGACCGGGTAGAGGGCGGTGAACCAGCCGACGGTCCGGGACAGGTCGGTCCCGGAGGAGATCTCCTCCCGGCCGTGTCCCTCCAGGTCCAGCAGGACCGAGCTGCCCCGGCCGCCGCGTTTCCTGCGCCAGTGCGCCACGGCCAGGGCGAGCCCGGTGAGCAGCACGTCGTTGACGCGGCCGTGGAACGCGGCGGGGACGGTGGTCAGCAGGGGCTCGGTCCGCTCGGGGGGCAGGGTGAGGCGGAGGCTGCGCAGTGTCGCGACGGTGTCGACGCGCGGGTCGAGCGGCCTGCTGCCGACACGCGGGTCGGGCCCGTCGAGGATGTCGATCCACAGGTCGAGTTCTCCGGCCCGGTCGCGGGCCTCGTCCTGGAGACGACGGGCCCAGGTACGGAAGGAGGTCGGCACCGGCGCCAACGCGACAGCCCCACCACGCACAGCCGCCTGCCAGGCCGCGAACAGATCCGGCAACAGAATCCGCCAGGACACCGCATCGACCGCCAGATGATGCACCACCACCACCAACCGCCCCGACACCCCCGGCCCGGCATCCACCCAGACCACCCCCACCATCCGGCCCGCCCCCGGATCCAACCCCGCCCGCAACAGCCCGGCCTGACCCGCGACCACCCCCGCCAGACCCCCACCACCGAAGGCACCACCCGCGACGCCGTCGCCCGGGACGCCCACCTCGACCCGGCGCACGCAGTCGGCCGCCCGGACCGCCCCGCGCGGCAGCACCTCCAGCCCCCCGGGCCTGACGGCTGTCGCATCCGGTGCGGACCCCGGGCCGGACACCCTCAGCCGCAGCGCGTCGTGATGGTCCAGTACGGCCTGCACCGCGTCGACAAGGGGATCCAGGCCCAGATCCGGCGGCACCTGGAGGACCACCGTCTGGTTGAACCCGGCGATCGGCCCACCCCGCTCCGCCAGCCAGGCCATGATCGGGGTGGGCGGCAGCGGACCGACCCCCGCCCCCTCCGGCTCCCCCACCACCGACTCCTCGTCGGTGGCGACGGCGGCCAGCTCCCGCACACTCTGATGCCGGAACACATCCCGCGGACCGAACACCACCCCCACCTCACGCGCCCGCGCCACCAACTGGATCGCGACGATGCTGTCACCCCCCAGATCGAAGAACCCGTCCTCGACCCCGACCCGCTCCACCCCCAACACCTCCGCGAACAACGCACACAGCAACGCCTCCCGCGGCGTGGACGGCTCCCCCCCCGAACCGGTGACCTCCGGCACCGGCAACGCCCGCCGATCCAGCTTGCCGTTGACCGTCAACGGCAACGCCCCCAACACCACCACCACCGCCGGCACCATGTAATCCGGCAACACCCCCGCCGCGAACCGCCGCACCTCCCCCGCGTCCACCTCCGAGGAGCGGACGGTGCCGTGCCCGGGCCGGTCACCGGCCGGAGCCGAGATCCCGTCCCCGTCCCCGTCGCGCCCCGCGACCGACTCCGGGGAGCCCGGAGCGGGGACCACGTAGGCGACGAGGCGACGGTCGCCCGGCCGGTCCTCCCGCACCACCACCGCGACATCGGCCACCGCCGGATGCCGCACCAGCACGCTCTCGATCTCCCCCAACTCGATCCGGAACCCCCGCACCTTCACCTGCGCATCAGCCCGGCCCAGATACTCCAACCGCCCCGCACGATCCCACCGCGCCAGATCCCCCGACCGATACATCCGCCCACCCGCCCCACCGAACGGATCAGCCACGAACCGCTCCGCCGTCAGCGCAGCCCGCCCCACATACCCCCGCGCCAACCCCGCCCCCGCCACATACAACTCCCCCACCACCCCCGGCGGCACCGGACACAACCCCCCATCCAGCACATACACCCGCAAATCCGGAATGCCCGCGCCGATGACACTCCGGGCACCGGGCACCGCCATGCTCCGCTCCAGCGCGACATGAGTGACATGCACCGTGGTCTCGGTGATCCCGTACATGTTCACCAGCACCGGCGCGGTCTCGGGATGGCGGCCGTACCACTCCTCCAGCCGCCCCGGATCCAACGCCTCACCGCCGAAGATCACATGACGGAGCGCGAGGCCGTCACCCGGGTTGTCCCGCTCGGCCTGGGCGAACTGGTAGAACGCCGACGGCGTCTGATTGAGCACCGTCACCCCCCGATCGGCCACCAACCGCACGAACTCCCCCGGCGACCGACTCACCTCGAACGGCACCACCACCAACCGCCCGCCGTACAGCAACGCCCCCCACAACTCCCACACCGAGAAATCAAACGCATAGGAATGGAACAACGCCCACACATCGGTCTCATCGAAACCGAACCACCCCTCCGTCGAGGCCAGCAACCGCGTCACCGCCCCATGCGAGACCACCACCCCCTTCGGCCGCCCCGTCGACCCCGACGTGAAGATCACATACGCCGGATGAGCCGGAAGCAGCCGCCCCGCCGCAGCGGGGAGCGCGACCTCCCCGGGAGCCGGGACCGTCATGGCGCGGGGGCCGTCCAGCACGATCCTCGGCAGACCGGCGGGGAGCACCCCTTCGGTGTCCGGGGTGGCCACCCCCAGTACCGGAGCCGCGTCCTCGACGATGCACCCCACCCGATCGACCGGATAACCCGGATCCACCGGCACATAGGCACCCCCCGCCTTCAGCACCGCCACCACCGCCACCACCAACTCCACCGACCGCGGCATCGCCAACGCCACACACCGCTCCGGCCCCACCCCCAACCCCACCAACACCTCCGCCAGCGCACCCGCCCGCGCGTCCAACTCCCCGTACGACACCTCCTCATCCACCCCCACCACCGCCACCGCATGCGGCGACCGCGCCACCTGCGCCTCGAACTCCTCGACGATCGTCGAGAGGACGCCGGGGGGCGAGCCGGTCCCCGACCACTCGTGGAGGATGGTGTGGCGCTCGCGGGCGTCGAGGATGTCGATCGCGCTCAGGGGGGTGTCGGGGTCGGCGACCACGGCGTGGACGAGGCGGAGGAACCTCGACACGAGCTCCTCGGCGGTCTCCGGGTCGAACAGGTCGGCGGCGTATTCGAGGACGCCGGTCAGGCCGCCGTCCGTCTCGGTCAGGGACATCAGCAGGTCGAACTTGGCGACACCGGTCTCCAGTGCTTCCACCGCGACGGTCAGGCCGTCGAGCCCGAATCTCACCGGCGGGTTGTTCTGGAAGGTCAGCGCCACCTGGAACAGGGGGTGGCGGGCCATCGACCGGACCGGGTTGACGATCTCCACCAACCGCTCGAACGGCAGATCCTGATGCGCGTACGCCGCCAGATCCGTCTCCCGCACCCGGCCGACGAGCTCCCGGAAACTCGGATCCCCACCGGTGTCGGTCCGCAACACCAACGTGTTGGCGAACATCCCCACCAGATCATCCAACGCCTCGTCGGTCCGGCCCGCGATCGGTGCGCCGATCGGCACGTCGGTGCCCGCGCCCAGCCGGGTCAGCAGGGCCGCCAGCGCCGCCTGCACCACCATGAACAGGCTCGCCCCCGCCTCCCGCGCCAGTGCCACGAGCCCGCCGTGAAGCTCCTTTCCGATCTCCACCGGCGCCGTGGCGCCCCGGTACGACGCCACCGCCGGGCGCGGACGGTCGGCCGGCAGCGTGATCTCCTCGGGCAGCCCCGCCAGCGCCGAACGCCAGAACGCCACCTGCGCGCTGACCAGACTCCCCGGATCCGACTCCTCCCCCAGCAACTCCCGCTGCCACAACGCGTAATCGGCATACTGCACCGGCAACGGCGCATACGACGGAGCCCGACCCCCGGAACGCGCCACGTAGGCGGTGATCAGATCCTTGGCGAGCGGCGCCATCGACCAGCCGTCCGCCGCGATGTGGTGCAGCACGAGCAGCAGGACGTGCTCGCCGGAGCCCAGGGTGAACAGCTCCGCGCGCAGCGGCGGCTCCACGGCGAGGTCGAAGCCCCGGCTCGCGGAGAAGAGCAGCGCGTCGGCGAGGTCGGCCTCCCCGAGGGTCGTGTGCTCGACCGGGGGTGCGGCGGGGTCGAGGACCCGCTGACACGCCACCCCACCCACCTCGGGAAACACCGTCCGCAAACTCTCATGCCGCACCACCACATCCCCCAACGCCGCCCGCAACACCCCCACATCCACCCCACCCGACAACCGCAACACCACCGGCAAGTTATAAACCGCCGACCCCGGCTCCAACCGATTCAAAAACCACAACCGCCGCTGCCCCGACGACAACGGCACCCACCCCGACCGCCCCC
This sequence comes from Streptosporangium brasiliense, assembly GCF_030811595.1. NCBI lineage: Bacteria > Bacillati > Actinomycetota > Actinomycetes > Streptosporangiales > Streptosporangiaceae > Streptosporangium > Streptosporangium brasiliense. The sequence goes on along the minus strand of NZ_JAUSRB010000002.1, from coordinate 4,698,348 downwards.
CCGACCGCACCCCCGGCCGCACCCCCACCCCCGACACCCCCGCCACCCACACCGCCAACCCCGCCACCGACCCGGACTCGAACACCGCCCGCACCGGCACCTCCACCCCCAACACCGACCGCACCCGACTCACCAACCGCGTCGCCGACAACGAATCCCCACCCAACGCAAAAAACGACTCCTCCACCCCCACCCCCGACACCCCCAACACCTCCGCGAACACCCCACACAAAATCTCCTCCACCGGCGTCCGCGGCCCCCGCCCCGAACCCCCCACCTCCGGCACCGGCAACGCCGCCCGATCCAACTTCCCGTTCACCGTCACCGGCAACGCCCCCAACACCACCACCACCGACGGCACCATGAACTCCGGCAACACCCCCGCCACAAACCGCCGCACCCCCGCCACATCCACCTCCAAGGAGGGGGCCGACGAGGCCAGCAAGGCCGACGACGAGGACGACGACGGCGAGGACGAGAACGCCGCCGCTACCGGCGCGGAGACCGCCTCCTCCCGGACCGGACCCGCCGGAGCGGGGACCACGTAGGCGACCAGCCGCCGGTCCCCCGGCCGGTCCTCCCGCACCACCACCGCCACCTGCGACACCGCCGGATGCCGGGCCAGCACGCTCTCGATCTCACCCGGCTCGATCCGGACCCCCCGCACCTTCACCTGAAGATCGGACCGCCCCACATACTCCAGACACCCCTCCGGACGCCACCGCACCACATCACCCGTGCGATACATCCGCTCCCCCACCGCCCCGAACGGACACGCCACGAACCGCTCCGCCGTCAACCCCGCCCGCCCCAGATACCCCCGGGCGAGCTGGGCTCCGGTCAGATACAGCTCCCCGGCCACCCCCACCGGGACCGGCCGCAGCCACGCGTCCAGCACGTAGACGCCGGTGTTCCAGACCGGGCGGCCGATCGGGACGGTCGCGGCGCCCGGCTCGGGGCGGTGCTCCCAGAAGGTGACGTCCACCGCGGCCTCGGTCGGGCCGTAGAGGTTGTGGACCGGGACGCCCAGCCTCGCGACCGCCTGGTCGGCGAGTTCCGGCGGGAGCGCCTCACCGCTGCAGATGATCCGGCGCAGGGATGCCGGCACCGGGTCCCCGGCGAGGAAGGCGGCGAGCATGGAGGGGACGAAGTGGACGGTCGTGACGCGCTCGGTGTCGATCAGCTCGGCGAGACGGACCGGGTCCCGGTGCTCGCCCGGTCCGGCGATCACGAGGGTGGCACCGGCCTGCAGCGGCCAGAAGAACTCCCAGACCGACACGTCGAACCCGGCCGGGGTCTTCTGCAGGACCCGGTCGCCGGCGCGCAGGCCGTACTCGGACTGCGCCCACAGCAGGCGGTTGACGATCGAGCGGTGGGAGACCACGACGCCCTTGGGGCGCCCGGTCGAACCCGAGGTGTAGATCACGTAGGCGGGGTTCTCCGGCGCGGGCCGTACATCGAGGTTCTCCGCCGGATATCCGGACACGTCCGCGGCGGCCAGCCAGTCACGGTCGATGACCAGCACCGGGCGCGCGTCCTCAAGCGTCGAGGCGATCCGCTCCGCCGGATGGTCCGGGTCGACCGGCAGGTAGGCGGCGCCCGCCTTGACCACGGCGTACATCGCGACCAGCAGCTCCAGCGACCGGGGCAGCACCAGCGCGACCAGGCGCTCCGGCCCGGCCCCGCGCTCGGCCAGCAGCCGCGCCAGCCGGTTGGCCCGCGCGTTGAACGCGGCATAGCTCAGCTCCACCCCCTCGAACACCAGCGCCGTCGCGTCGGGGGTCCGCGCGACCTGGGCCTCGAACAGCCCGGCCAGCGTCACGTCGGGTACGGCCGCCGCCGGGCCGTTCCACCGGCGCAGGACGAGCTCCCGCTCGTCGTCGCCGAGCCCGCCGAGGCGCCCGACGGCGGTGTCTGGTGCGGCGGCCAGCTCGGCGAGCAGCCGCCGGAAGCGCTCCAGCAGCCCTCCGGCCTCCGCCCCGGTGAACACGTCGGGCCGGTACTGCAGCCGCAGGCGGAGCCGCTCCCCCGGGACGACCAGCAGCGTGATCGGATAGTGGGTCGCGTCGGCCACGTCCGCCGAGGTCAGCCGGAGGTCCCCGGCCGTGGTCCGCGGGTCGACGGGGTAGTTCTCCATCACCAGCAGCGTGTCGAACAGCGTGCCCCGCCGGATCTCGGTCAGCCCGAGGTGGTGGTGGGCCAGCAGCTCGGCCTGTCCGTCGCGGAGCCTGCGCAGCAGGTCTCCCACCGGCTCGGCCGGGTGGAGCCGCACCCTGACCGGCAGGGTGTTGACGAACAGGCCGATCATCCGCTCGACGCCGGGCAGCTCGGCCGGCCGACCGGAGACGGTGCCGCCGAAGACGACGTCGTCGCGGCCGGTGAGCTGGGCGAGCAGCAGGCCGAAGGCCGCCTGCATGACCGTGTTCAGGGTGGTGGAGTGGGTGCGGGCCAGGGCGGTGAGCGCCCGGGTCAGGTCGTCGCCGAGCTCGGCGGTGACGCGCTCCGGCATGACCGGGTCGGCGGGGGCGTGCGGGGCGAGGAGCGTGGGACCGTCCAGGCCGTCCAGGGCCCGCGTCCAGGCCGCGGCCGCCGCCGCCTGGTCCTGTCCGGCCAGCCAGGCCAGATACCCCTTGTACGGCGGGGCCGCGGGGGGCTGGGCCCCGCCGTAGAGGGCGAACAGCTCGGCGGCCAGCAGCGGGGTGGACCAGCCGTCGAGCAGGATGTGGTGGTTGGTGAGGATCAGCCGGTGCCTGCCGGGCGCGAGCCGTACCAGGGCGAACCGCAGGAGCGGGGGCCTGGCGAGGTCGAAGCGGTGGGCCCGCTCCTCGGCGGCCACGCCCTCGGCGTCGGCGGTGACGACCTCCCGCCAGGGCACCTCGACCCGGCGGTGCACGAGCTGGACGGGTTCCTCGCGGAGCTCGAAGGAGGCGCGCAGGTTGGGGTGCCTGCGGAGGAGGTGTTCGGCGGCGGCCCTGAGCCTGGCGGCGTCGAGGGGGCCGGTGAGGTCCAGCACGAGCTGGGCGGTGTAGACGTCGACGGCCAGCAGGGAGTGAAAGAACAGGCCCCGCTGGAGCGGGGCGAGCGGCCAGGCGTCCTGCAGGTCCGGCCCGAGCGCGTCGAGGTCGTCCTGTGTGAGCGGGGCGGTGACGTCGGAGGGGGTGAGGGCGCCGCCGGTGTGCCGGGAGATGCCGGTCAGGGCCTCCGACCAGGCGGCGGCCAGCTCGGCGATCCGGTCCTCGGCGTAGTGGCCCGGGTCCCAGGTCCAGGTGACGCGGAGGGTGTCGCCGAGAGCGACAGCGGTGATCTCGATGCCGTGCCTGAGCGGGGCGCCGGCGTCCTGGCCGCCGGACAGGCCACCGGACGGGCCGTCGATGTCGGGCTCCCAGTCCCGGCCCGAGGCCGTGATCCGGCCGAGGTAGTTGAAGCCGATCTCGGGCCGGGGCAGGGCCGCGAGGACGGGCGCCGTGCCGGGGTTGAGATAGCGCAGCAGGCCGTAGCCGAGGGAGTCGGGGAGGGCGCGGAGCTGCTCCTTGACCCGTTTGACGGCCTGGGCGGCGGCCGGCCCGCCGTTCCTGAGGTCGCTCCAGTCGACGGGGCCCGCGTCGATCCGCGCGGGGTGCATGGCGGTGAACCAGCCGACGGTCCGGGACAGGTCGACCCCCGGGAAGACGTCCTCCCTGCCGTGCCCTTCCAGGTCGATCAGGACCGGCCGGTGCCCGCTCCACCTGGCGACCGCCGCCGCGAGCCCGGCCAGCAGCACGTCGTCGGCCTTCCCGTGGAAGGCCGCGGCGACCCTGCCCAGCAGCGGTCCCGTCACCTCGGCGGGGAGCTCCACGACCCGCTCGCGCCGGTCCCCCCAGCTGCCCCACCGCCGGGCCGCCGGGCCCGCGCCGCCGCCCGGCCCGGGGTCCAGGAGCGCGGTCCAGATGGGGAGTTCGGCCAGGCGGGCGGGGGTGACGGCCTCGGCCTGGAGCCGCCGTGCCCAGGCGCGGAAGGAGGTGGTGGGCGCGGGGAGCGTATGGGGGGTGCCGGTGGCGGCGGCGGTCCAGGCGGTCAGGAGGTCGGGCAGCAGGATCCGCCAGGAGACGCCGTCGACGGCCAGGTGATGCAGGGTCAGCAGCAGCCGGCCCTGACGCTCGGGGCCCGCGTCGAGCCAGGCGACCGCGGCCATCCGCCCCGCGGCCGGGTCCAGCGCGGCGCGCAGCGGCCCGGCCTGCCCGGCGACCGCCTCGTCCAGGTCCCCGGTGACCTCGACGCGCCACACCTGGCCGGCCGCGTGGACCGCCCCGCGCGGCAGCACCTCCAGCCCTCCCGGAACGGTCCCGCTCAGCCGCAGCGCGTCGTGGTGGTCCAGTACGGCCTGCACGGCCTCGGTGAGGTGGTCCAGACCGAGGCCCGGGGGGACCCGGAGCACCACGCTCTGGGTCAGGCCGTCGGCCGGTCCCTCGCCCTCGGCGAGCCACGCGATGATCGGGGTGGCCGGGACGGCCCCCACGCCGTCGTCTCCCCCGTCGCCGGCGGCGGGCGCCTCCACCACCTCCTCCGCGGCGAGCGCCAGCGCCTGCGGGCTCTGGTGCTGGAAGACGTGCTTGGGGGTGAGTCCCAGCCCGGCCTCGCGGGCGCGGGCGACGAGCTGGATCGCCAGGATGCTGTCCCCGCCCAGGTCGAAGAAGCCGTCGTCGGCCCCTGCCCGGGGCAGCCCGAGCACCTCGGCGAACAGCCCGCACAGCAGCCGCTCCCGGTCCGTGGCGGGCTCCCGGCCGGAGGTCTCCGGCTCCGGCTCGGGCAGGGCGCGCCGGTCGAGCTTGCCGTTGGCGGTGAGCGGCATCTCCGCCAGCACCACGATCGCGGCCGGGACCATGTAGTCGGGCAGGGACAGCCTGGCGTGTGCGCGCAGCTCGTCGGCGCCCGCCGTACCGGTCACGTAGGCGACCAGCCGCCGGTCGCCGGGCCGGTCGGCGCGGGCGAGCACGGCCGCCTGGCCGACGCCGGGGTGGCCGGCGAGCACGCTCTCGATCTCTCCCAGCTCGATCCGGAAGCCACGGATCTTGACCTGCCGGTCCGCCCGGTCCAGGTAGTGGAGCCGGCCGTCGGCGTCCCAGCGGACCAGGTCTCCGGTGCGGTACATCCGGCCGCCGGGCCGGGACGGGTCGGCGACGAAGCGCTCGGCGGTCAGGCCGGGCCGGTTGAGGTAGCCCCGCGCCACGCTCGGACCGGCGACGTACAGCTCGCCGGCCGTGCCGGGCGGCACCGGGCGCAGACCGGGGTCCAGGACGTGGAGGCGGGTGCCGTGGACGGGGCGGCCGATCGGGGTGTCCTCGGGAGAGGTCAGCGGGTCGCTGACGGCGACCACGACGGTCGTCTCGGTCGGACCGTACACGTTGATCATCCGGCGGCCGGCGGACCAGCGGCGGACCAGTTCGGGGCGGCAGGTCTCGCCGCCGACCAGCAGCGTCCGCAGGTCGGGGAGCGGCCGCTCCGGGACCGTCGCCAGCGCGGCCGGGGTGACGAACGCGTGGGTGATCCGCGCCTCGGCCAGGAAGCGGCCGAGCGGCTCCCCGCCGTAGACCCCGGGAGGCGCCAGCACGAGCGCCGCACCCGAGGAGAAGGCCATCAGCCACTCCAGCACCGCCCCGTCGAACCCGATCGAGGCGAACTGGAGCACCCGGCTGTCCTCGGTCACCGCGTACCGTTCGATCCCGGTCCGCGCGTAGCTCGGCAGGCCGGCGTGGGTGACCAGCACGCCCTTGGGCAGGCCGGTCGAGCCGGAGGTGTAGACGACGTAGGCCGGGTGGCCGGGCAGCAGCCCGGTCACCGGGTCGCCGTCGGGCAGGCCGTCTCCGGTCCAGGTGTCCATCATCACGATCTCGGCGCCGGAGCGGCCGTCCCCGGCTCCGTCCCCATCCCCATCCCCGGCCCCGTCCCCGTCCCCGGCGCCGGGACCGGCCGGCGGGCGGAACCCCGCCTCCGCGCAGGTGACCACGATCGGCGGCGCGGCGTCGGCGAGCATCATCGCGAGGCGGTCCGGCGGATACTCCGGGTCCAGCGGCAGGTAGGCGGCGCCGGACTTCAGGATCGCCAGGAACGCCACGACCATGTCGAGCGAGCGGGGCATCGACAGCCCGACGTGGCGGTCGGGTCCGGCGCCCCGGGTGATGAGGTGGTGCGCCAGCCGGTTGGCCCGGGCGTTCAGCTCGGCGTAGGTGATCTCGGCGTCCCCGGCGACGACCGCCACGGCCTCGGGGCGCCGCCGTACCTGCTCCTCGAACAGGGTGACGGCGGTGCCGCCGGCCGTCGCGGGCGCCACCTCGCGCGACGCGCCGCCCCAGCCGGCGAGGAGCGCCCGCTCGGCCCCGTCGAGCAGCTCGACCTCGCCGACGCGCAGCTCCGGCCCGGCCTGGGCGATCTGGGCCAGGGAACGCAGGAACCGGTCGTGGTGGCCGGCCAGTTCGGCCTCGCCGTACAGCTCGGGGTGGCCGTCGAAGTCGATGCGGACGCCGCGCCCGTCGGATCCGTCGTAGAGGTTGATCGACAGGTCCTCGACCGGCCCGGTGGACAGCGCGTGCGCGGTGGCGGCGTGACCGGCGAACTTCAGGTCGTAGTCGAACCGCATGATGTTGACCACCGGCCCGAACAGCCGCCCGCCCACCTCCCGGCGCAGGTCCTCATACCGGTAGCGCTGGTGCACCAGCAGCCGCCCGACCTCCTTGGTGACCTGCCCGGCGAGCTCTCGGAAGGTCGTCTGCGGCGGTACGGCCAGGCGGAGCGGGAGCACGTTGGAGAGCATGCCGGGGGTGCGCCGGGCCGCCGCGGTGGTCCGGGCGGTGACCGCCAGCCCGAGGACCACCTCCTGGGCCCCGGTGAGCCGCCCGACGTAGGCCGCGGTGGCGGCGATCATGAGCCCGGACACGGCCGTCCCGTGGGACAGCGCCGCCTCCGTCAGCGCGGCGGCGTCGCCCTCCCCCAGCCTCGCGCTCCACCGGTGGAAGCGCGAGGTGGCGACGGCGGCACCGGAGGAGAGGACGGGGATGGCGGGCAGGTCGGCGAGCCGGTCCAGCCAGTAACGGCGGTCGGCTCCGAAGCGGCCGGAGGCGCGGTAGGCGGCGTCCTCTTCGAGCAGCGTGGTCAGCGATCCGAGCCCGCCGGGTCCGGGGTCGCGGCCCTCGGCCAGCGCGGTGTAGACCTCGGCCAGACGCTGGGCGATCATCGGCCCGCTGTAGCCGTCCATGATCACGTGATGGCAGCGGAGATACCAGAAGTAGCGGTCGTCGGCGATCCGCAGCAGGGCGGTGGCCAGCAGCGAGTCCCCGCCCAGGGGGGCCGACAGCTCAGCCCGCATCCAGTCGAGCGCGGCCCGCTCGTCCCCGAGGTCGAGGAAGGGGCAGTGCGGCTCCCAGCCCTCGGCGACCTGCCCGCCCTCGACGATCCGGACCTGGATCGCGTCCACCTCCCCGGCCGCCAGGCGGACGGCCGAGGCGAAGACCACCGGGTCCACCGGCCCCGAGATCTCGATGTACTGGGCGATATGGATCGGGTCATCGGGAGCGATCCGCTGGGCGTGCCAAATCCCGCTCTGCGCCGCGGACAATGGCATGAAAGAACGCGGAATAAGCACCATCGCCACGCTTTCCATCTTGGCCGGAGAATGCCTGATGGGTGCGTATCAGCACCTCAGCGGGGTAGAAACGCATTGTGTGCGACAATCTGCCCCACATTTGTTACCTGGCAGTAAACCATAGGTGTGATCTACATCGCAATAATTCAATTTGTCATTTGCCGCTAAACTCGCCCCTCATTTTTTCGCCTTTCCTCAAGACAACGCGACTGGATCTGAGCATGACGCGGGGCCGCACCAGCCCCCGGGGCCGGAGCATGACACGGGGCCGCACCCCGGGGTCCGGCCGCCGGACCGGCCGCCCCGCGCGGTGCCACCAGGACAGCCCCCTGGCCAGCCGGCTCGGCCACCAGACGGCCTCGCCGACGTCCAGGGTCAGCGCCGTCACGAGCACCGAGCGGACGATCATCGTGTCGAGCAGCACGCCCACGGCCACGGCGAAGGCGATCTGCACGGTCTGCGTCAGCGGGAGCACCACGAGCACCGCGAAGGTGCCCGCGAGCACGACCCCGGCCGAGGTGATCACGCCGCCGGTCGCGCCGAGACCGAGGATCGCGCTGTGCGCCGTGCTGTGCCGGTGCGCCTCCTCCCGCACCCGGTGCATCAGGAAGATGTTGTAGTCCACCCCCAGCGCCACCAGGAACACGAAGACCAGCAGGACGAACCCCTGGTCCACCCCGGCGAAGCCGAACAGGTGGGCGAAGGCCAGCGAGCTGATCCCCAGCGTCGCCAGGAACGACACCACGACGGTCGCCAGCAGCAGCAGCGGCGCGACGAGCGAGCGCAGCAGCAGGGCCAGCACCACGAAGACCACCAGCAGCACCAGCGGGATGATCACGGTGCGGTCCCGCTGCGCGCCCCGCTCCAGATCGGCGACCAGCGCCACGTTCCCGCCCACGTGGACGTCCGGGGCGGCCACCGCCCGCAGCCGGTCGCGCAGGGCGAGCACCTGGCGCTGCTCGGACTCCTCCCCGTTGCCGGCGCGCACGCTCACGTTGAGCAGGATGTCGCCGTTGCCCGCCGCGCCCAGCGAGATCGCGGTGACCTCGGGCCGCTGGGCGGTGTCGACGATCACGTCCCTGACGTACTGCTCGGTGGTGACCACCTGGACCGGGTCGGCCGCGCCGGCCGGGAAGTGCCTGGCGGCGGCCTCCTGCCCGACCACCGAGTCCGGCCTGCCGAGGAACACGTCGGCGTTGCTCAGCCCGCCCGCCTTGTAGGAGGCCAGCCCGGAGGCGCAGACGCCCAGCCCGATGACGGTGACAACCCACACCAGCCTTGGATTCTTCGCGATTTTCCGCCCTAAAGTGCCCCAGATGCCGGCGTCGGCGGGAAGACCCCCGGCCGCCCGCGCCGGCCCGCGCGGGCCCTCGCCTCCGGGGGGCCGGCAGCGCGGGACGAGCGGCCAGAACACCCACCGTCCGAAGACGACCATCACGGCCGGCAGCAGCGTCATCATGGCGAGCATCACGCTGGCCACACCGACCGCCGAGACCGGCCCGAGCCCCTTGGTGGAGTTCAGGTCGGCCACCAGCAGGCACAGCAGCCCGGCCACCACGGTCGCCGCGCTCGCCACCACCGCCGGACCGGCCCGGCGCAGCGCGACCGCCATCGCCTCGTGCCGGTCCTCGTGCCTGCCCAGCTCCTCCCGGTAGCGGGCGATGACCAGCAGCGCGTAGTCGGTGCCGGCCCCGATCACCAGGACCATCAGCAGCGACACCGCCACGCTGCTGACCGTGATCGCCTCCGCGGCGGCGAGCAGGTAGTTGACCCCCATCGCGACGACCAGCCCCACCAGCACGACGCCCAGCGGGAACAGCCAGAGGACCACGCTGCGGTAGGTGATCAGCAGCACCACCACCGCCACGCCCATCGCAGCCAGCAGCAGGTCGGTGTCCACGGTCGAGAACACCGCGAGCGCGTCGGCCTGGAAGCCGACCATGCCCGTGATGTGCGCGGCCAGCCCGGCGGGCCGGCCCGCGTCGACGACCCGGCGCACCCGCTCGACGACCTCGGCCGTCTCCCGGCCGCCCTGGTCCCTGACGACGACCACGACCTGGACGGCCTGACCGTCCTTGGACCGCTGCGAGGCGATCAGCTTGACCGTCTTGGCCGGCGCGGGCAGCCGGAGCTTCCGCTCGACCACCCGCAGCGGCTCCGGCAGCCTCCCCTCCGCGTCCCGGTACGGCTTGAGCTCCCGGTCGAACTCCGCCCGCCCGAAGGTCCTGCCGCCGGTCGGCGCGGGCAGTTCCGCCACCACCCCGGCGACCCCGGCGAAGGCCTTCATGTCCCGGGCGATCTCGTCCTCGTCGGCCCGGGTGAGGCCCTCGCGCCGCTCGTAGACGATCGTCGCCGGGGAGAGGCTCTCCCCCTGCATGCCGAGAATGCGCTTGACCGCCTGCGCGGAGTCGGCCTTCTCCGGGAGGTAGGCGGCGATGTCGTCCTTCTGCGCCGACTCCAGCCGCCCGGCGAAGGACCCGGCGATCCCGATGACGCCCAGCCAGATGACCAGCACCACCCACTTCGCGCGCCGGCCGCACAGCAGAGCGGTCATCAGCCCGCGCTCAGCCGTCCCCGGAGGTGGTCGGCCATGGCCGCGACCGTCGGATGCTCCCAGGCGAGGGTCGGCTCGACCTCCAGCCCGTACTCCGCCTCGATGTCACCGCAGAGGCTGAGCAGGTAGACCGAGTCCATGCCGTGCTGGGCGAAGGGCACCAGTGGATCGATCTCCTCCGGCGCGCGCGTCACGTACGAGGCCACCTGGGCCCGCAGCCAGCCCCGAATGCTGTCCAGGTCGGTGGCGATCCCGGCGTCGGCGGACATGCTCACACTCCTTCCGGTACGGCGTGCGCGGCCGGCACGGCTCCTGGTACGGCGTCCGCGGCCGGCACCGTGCCGCCGGCCGCCCCGGCGTCGTCCCCGGCCGGTACGGCGCCCCCGCCGGCGGCCGGGACGAGTCCGGCGACGGCCGGGGTGAGCTCGGCGTGGACGACGGGGAGCGTCCCGGTCAGCAGCAGGTCGCGGGTGCGGGAACGCTGGATCTTGCCGCTGGTGGTCTTGCCGACCCCGCCGCGTTCGACCAGCACGACGCTCATCGACGGCAGGCCGAAGGCGCGGGCGAGCTCTCCCTGGACCCGGCGGGCGACCTCCTCGGCGCCGGCGCCGTCCAGGCGCTGCCTGCGGACCTCCTGGACGAGCACCACGTGCTCCCCGGCCGCCTCGATCCCGAAGGCCGCCGCGGCGCCCAGCGACGGATGCGCCCGCCGGGCCGCCTCCTCCAGGTCCTGCGGGTAGAGGTTGCGCCCGTTGACGATGACGACGTCCTTGATCCGGCCGGTGACGTAGAGCTCGCCGTCGAGCAGGAAGCCGAGGTCACCGGTCCGCAGGAACGGCCCGTCGCCGTCGGCGGTGTGCCCGCCGAAGGCGTCGTGGCTGGCCTCCGCGCGCTGCCAGTAGCCCCTCGCGACGCTCCCGCCGCGCACCCAGATCTCGGCGACCCTCCCCTCCGGCAGAACCGCGCGGGTCCCGGGGTCGACGATCCGTACGGTCATGCTGATCGGCCGCCCGCAGCCGACCAGCTCCACGCCGTCCCGCGCGGGTACCGCCCGGTGCCGCTCCAGCGCGCCGGGGTCGAACCGGCGGATCAGCGGCCCGTGCCCCAGGGGGGTGGCGGTGACCACCAGGGTGGCCTCGGCCATGCCGTACGCCGGCGCCCATGCCTTCTCGCTGAAGCCGGCGGCCCCGAAGCGGTCGGCCATGGCGCGCAGCGTGCCGGTACGGACCGGTTCGGCTCCGTTGAGCGCGAACCGCAGGCTGGACAGGTCGAGGCCGGCGAGCTGCCCGTCGGTGACCCGGGCGGCGCACCACTCGTAGGCGAAGTTCGGCGCGACGGTGTATCCGGCCCGGTAACGGCTGATCATCTCCATCCAGAGCGCGGGGCGCATCACGAAGGCGATCGGCGAGGCGAAGTACAGGTCACCGCCCGCGTAGAGCGGCTGGAGCAGCATGCCGATCAGGCCCATGTCGTGGTAGTGCGGCAGCCAGCCGACCCCCACGCCCTCCTCCGGCGAGCCGATCGCCCGCCAGATCTCCTCCTCGTTGTGGAGCAGGTTGGCGTGGGTGAGCATGACGCCGCGCGGCTCGCTGGTGGAGCCGGAGGTGTACTGCATGTAGGCGAGGGTGTCCGGGCCGGTCTCCGGCATCGTCCAGGCCCCGGCGCCGGGCGGGCTCAGGGCGTCGGTGGCCACGCACTCGACCGTGCCGTCCAGGCCGACGTCGCGCAGCCACCGGGTGAGCATGGCCTGGTTGGCCGAGTCGGTGAGCACCATCCGCACGTCGGCGTCCTTGATGATGCCCTCCGCCCGCTCCAGCGCGCGCGGGTCGGTCTGCGGCAGCGGCGAGGGCACCGCGATCACACGGGAGTACAGGCAGCCGAGGAAGGCGGTCAGGAACTCCAGCCCGGCGGGGTAGAGCAGCAGGGCCGTCTGGTCCGTCATCCGCCGCCCGGCCAGCCACGCCCCCGTGGCCCCGGCCCGCTCGTCGATCTCGGCGAAGGTCAGGCGGGTCTCGGCGAGCTCGCCCCTGCGGTCCTCCACGAAGGTGTACGACCGCCCGTGCCCGTACCGGTCGGCCTGCGCGCGCACCCGCTGCACAAAGGACATCTGGTCATCTCCCGTGACGGCAAGACCACCCAACATAAGAGGAAAGATCAGCCGGTCCCAGGCCTGCGCCGCACAAGCTACCGCTCGGTTTTATGCGGAAATTTAGTATTTTGCCGCCAGCGAATTCTCCCTTCACCTCACGCCAGCGCAGACCGGGAGGTTGCCCTGTTAGGCTTACCTTGCTTAACATCTGAGCAACTGTTCAAGTGTTAGGGAATGGATCTTGCGATGGGTCACGGACACGGCCATGGGCACGGACACGGCGCGGACTCCGACCGCCGCTACCTGGCGGCGGCGCTCGCCCTGCTGGTCGTCTTCATGGCGGCCGAGGTCGTCATCGGCCTCGTCGCCAACTCCATCGCGCTGATCTCCGACGCCGGGCACATGCTGACCGACGCCGCCTCCATCGCGCTCGCCCTGATCGCGATGGGCATGGCCGCCCGTCCCGCCCGCGGCGCCTACACCTTCGGCTGGAAACGCGCGGAGATCCTGTCGGCGGCGATCAACGGGCTGACGTTCGTGCTGCTCGTCGTCTACTTCGTCTACGAGGGCGTGCGGCGGCTCGTCGAGCCGCCCGAGGTCAAGGGGGGCCTGGTCCTCGGCACGGCCCTGGCCGGGATCGCGGTCAACGCGGTCGCCGCCTGGCTCATCGCCAGAGCCGACCGGAGCAGCCTCAACGTGGAAGGCGCCTTCCAGCACATCCTCAACGACATGTACGCCTTCATCGCCACCGCGATCGCGGGCGCGGTCGTCTGGCTCACCGGCTGGGGCCGGGCCGACGCCATCGCCGCCCTGGTCGTGGCGGCCCTGATGGCCAAGTCCGCCTACGGCCTGCTGCGCGACGCCGGGCGCGTCCTGTTCGAGGCCGCGCCCACCGGCGTGCACCCGGCCGAGGTGAGCGCCGCGATCGCCGCCCACGCCGAGGTCACCGCCGTGGAGGACCTGCACGTGTGGACGGTGACCAGCGGCTTCCCCGCACTGTCCGCACACGTGATCGTCAGGCCCGGCGGCGACTGCCACCGGATCCGCCGCGAGCTCGCCGAGCTGCTGCACGAGCGCTTCCACATCGACCACACCACCCTGCAGGTCGACCATGTGCCGGGCACGGCCTGCCGGATCGCCAGAGCCGCCGACCGGCCCGCCGCCGGCCCGCCGCCCGCGGGCATCACCTCCTGAGGCGGGCGCCCCAGGCGGGCCTCGTCCCGGGCGGCCCACAGCCCGAGGCGGGTGCGGGCGCGGCTCACAGCCTGAGGCGGGTGCGGCTCACAGCCTGAGACACGCCTCGAAGACGGCCGTGAGCCGCCGGACCACCGTCTCCTCGTCGGGCGCGTCGATCGCGTCGGGGCCGTAGAGCTGGCTCAGCGTGCCGGAGCCGGTGATGAGGGCGGTGGCGACGGTCGCCCGGAAGAGCGGGTCCGGGCCCGGCAGCCGCTCGGCCAGCGGCTCCAGGATCGCCGAGGTGACCCGGTCACGGATGATCCCGTGGATCTCCGAGCAGGACGACGACCGGATGAGCGCCGCCATGATCGGGCTCCCCCGGTCCGACCGGAGCCGCTCGGCGACGTACTCCGCCAGGCGGCGGGGGAGCTGCTCCTCGGGGACCTCCAGCACGCCGGGGAAGCGCCCCTGCATGGCGAGCACCTCGGCGAACAGCTCCCGCTTGGTGCCGAAGTAACGGTTGATCAGCGAGATGTTGGCGTCCGCCTCCGCGGAGATCAGCCGCATCGTCACCTCGTCGTATCCGAGTTCGGTGAACAGCCGGCGGGCGGCGTCGAGAATGCGCCGCCGGGTGCCCGCCCGGTCGCGGTGCCGTACCTCATCCACCTGACCGATCCTTCCAGATTTGACCAGTAAACAAGCGTCTACTAACTTCATATGTATCGTACATACATTGGGGGATGGTTCATGCTGACCGAACAACAGGCCCAGGCCGAGGCCGCACCACGCTTCACACACAAGCAGGTGCTGGAGATCCTGGCCGGGCTGATGCTCGCCATGCTGACGTCGATGATCTCGACGTCCGTGGTGGGGACCGCGCTGCCGACGATCGTGGGCACGCTCGGCGGTCAGGACCAGCTCGCCTGGGTGGCCAGCGCGACGCTGCTCACCATGACGGCCTCCACCCCGCTCTGGGGCAAGCTGTCGGACCTCTACGGCCGCAAGCTCATGTTCCAGGCCGCCCTGCTGGTCTTCCTCCTCTCCTCCGTCGCCGCGGGCTTCTCCCAGGACATGGGCCAGCTCATCGCGGCCAGGGCCGTGCAGGGCATCGGCGCCGGCGGCCTCGCCGCGCTGCCGCAGATCATCCTGGGCGACGTGGTCGAGCCCCGCGAGCGCGGCCGCTACTCCGGTTACATCGGCGCGGTCTTCGGCGTCTCCACCGTGGCCGGGCCGCTGCTCGGCGGCTTCATCGTGGACAACATGTCCTGGCGCTGGACGTTCTGGATCTGCGTGCCGCTGGCCGTGATCGCCTTCGTCGTCATCCAGAAGGTGCTCAAGCTGCCGCTCATGCGCCGCGACACCAAGGTCGACTGGTGGGGCGCCACGTTCATCACCGGCGGCACCACCGCGCTGATGCTGCTGCTGTCCCTCGGCGGCAAGGAGTTCGGCTGGAACTCCGCGTGGACCTACGGGCTGGGCGCGCTCAGCCTGGCGCTGTTCGGCCTCGCCGTCGTCGCCGAGCGCAGGGCCGCCGACCCGATCCTGCCGCCGCGCCTGTTCCGCAACCACACCTTCATGCTCAGCAGCATCGCGTCCCTGCTCGTCGGCGC
This sequence comes from Streptosporangium brasiliense, assembly GCF_030811595.1. Classification (NCBI taxonomy): domain Bacteria; kingdom Bacillati; phylum Actinomycetota; class Actinomycetes; order Streptosporangiales; family Streptosporangiaceae; genus Streptosporangium; species Streptosporangium brasiliense. The sequence goes on along the minus strand of NZ_JAUSRB010000002.1, from coordinate 4,683,304 downwards.
CTCGATGTTCGGCGCGCTGATGTTCCTCCCGCAGTACCTGCAGATCGTCAAGGGCATGAGCCCCACCGGCTCCGGCCTGATGACCCTGCCCATGGTGCTCGGGCTGCTGGTCTCCTCGATCCTGGTCGGCCGGTCCGTCAGCAGGACGGGCCGGTGGAAGGTCTTCCCCGTCGCGGGCATGCTGTTGGTCGCGGTCGGCCTGTTCCTGCTCTCCCGGCTGCACGTCGACAGCTCGCTGCTGGTCGTCGCCCTCGACATCGCGGTGCTCGGCGTCGGCCTCGGCGCCTCCATGCAGATCCTGATCCTGGCCGCGCAGAACGCCGTGACCCGCGCCGACCTGGCCTCCACCACCTCGGGCGTGACCTTCTTCCGCTCCCTCGGCGGCGCGGTCGGCGTGGCGGCCTTCGGCGCCATCCTGACCAACCGGCTCAGTGCGGAGCTGGTCTCCCTGGCCAAGGCCGCGCACCTGCCCCTCACCGGCGGCGCGACCCCCAGCCTCGGCTCCCCCGACGCCATCCGCCACCTGCCGGCGCCGGTGCTGGAGGTGATCCTGGAGGCCTTCACCCGGGCCATCCACATGGTCTTCCTGGTGGGCGTGCCCATCGCCGTCCTGGCCGCGCTGGCATCCCTGCTGCTGCGGGAGGTCCCGCTCCGCTCGGCCCAGACCGCCCCCGCCACCCCCGCCGACCCGACCGCTCCCCCGGCCCCGGCCGACTGACCTCCCGCACGACCACGGCGACGAGACGCCAGGGCCCGCCCCTGGCGTCTCGTCCCACGTATCCGGCTCCTCCCCGCGTACGGCGGGCGCTGCCGCCGATGGCTCCCCGCGTACGGCGGGCGCTGCCGCCGATGGCCGGGACGCACCGCGCTAAGCTGAACGGTGTCAGGGGCGCCTCGCCGGCAGGCGGACGCCCGCGGCGGTGGGGCCCGCCGTACCCGAACCGTGGCACCGCGCTGCCGCCAACGGTCCCTACTCGTGAAAGGTCGTGTCCGCGTCCACGGGCACCCGCCACGCGTAGGGAGGGACATGCGTTCGGATCGGATGAGGTCCACGACGGTGACCGAGCCCATCGACCCCGATGTCGATCTGGCCGACGCGCGCCAGCGCCGAGAGCTGCGCCGCTCGCACTACCGTGTGCTGGCGGTGATCGCCGCGGGCGGCTCGATCGGCGCGGGCGCCCGCTACGGCGCCGGCCTGCTGTGGCCGACCGCCGACGACTCCTTCCCCTGGACCACGCTGGGCGTCAACGCCTCCGGCTGCCTGGTGATCGGGGTCCTCATGGTGACGCTGAGCGAGGCGTGGGCGGCGCCGGTCTGGGTGCGGCCGTTCTTCGGCACCGGTGTGCTGGGCGGCTTCACCACCTTCTCCACCTACTGCGTGGACATCGACCGCCTGGCGTCCGCCGGCCGGGCCGAACTGGCGCTCGGCTATCTGGCCGCGACGGTCGTCGCGGCCATGGCCGCGGTGGCGGCCGGCGCGTGGATCACCCGCCGGTTCCTGGCGAGGAGAGGAGGGAGATCGCGATGACCCTGTCCGGACGGGCCCTGCGGCTGACGATCTTCGTCGACGACACCGACACCTGGCATCACCGCCCCATGTTCACCGAGATCGTGCACCGCGCCCACGCCGCCGGGCTGGCCGGGGCGTCGGTCTTCCGCGGCATGGAGGGCTTCGGCGCCACCCAGGTCGTGCACACCACCCGGCTGCTCTCGATGGCCGACGACCTGCCGGTGGCCGTCGTGATCGTCGACACCGAACAGCGGATCCGCGCCTTCCTGCCCCAGTTGGACGAGCTCCTCATCGAGGGGCTGGCCGTGCTGGACGAGGTCGAGGTCGTCCACTACCTCGGCCGCCAGGGGGCGCCGTGAACTGGCTGCTGGTGCTGCTGGGCGGCGCGGTCGGCGCGCCGCTGCGCTACCTGACCGACCGGGCCGTGCAGGCCCGCCACGACACGGTCTTCCCCTGGGGCACCTTCGCCGTCAACGTGACCGGCTCGATGGTCCTGGGCATGCTGACCGGTGCGGTGCTGGCCGGCGCGGTGGGCACCGAGGTGCGGCTGCTGCTGGGCACCGGGCTGTGCGGGGCGCTGACCACGTACTCGACGTTCTCCTACGAGACGTTGCGGCTGGCCGAGACCGGCGCGATGTTCTTCGCCGTCGCCAATGTCGTCGCCTCGATCGTCGCCGGCCTGGGCGCGGTGTCCGTCGGGCTCACGGTCGCTCAGGTGATCTTCGGATGATTCGGCGGGGCAGGACTCCCCGACGACGAGCCCTTCCGCGACGCCGTACGCGGGCATCCGGAGTCCGGCTCGCGGGTGGCCCGGCAGAACTCCCGCGCGGCCACCGACGAGGAGCTCCACCCGCTGCGCGAGGTGCCGCTGTGGACGTGGGAGGAGCCCGAGAGCCGGGCGGAGGACGTCGGTCGCAGGGCTGACGGGCGACGGGCGGGTGTTCCGTGGAACACCCGCCCGTCCGCCGGAGAGCCCGGACCCCGGGCCGGAGGCTCGGCCACGGACCGGGGAGACGGACCTCCGGCCGAGCACTCGGCCCCCGGCCGGAGGCTCAGACCATGGCCAGGGCGGCCTCGGACTCCAGGGTGGCGGCGGTGGCGTTGACGACCGCCGCGATCCGGAGGGCCTCCTGGATCTGCTCGCGGGGCAGGCCGGCCTGGCGCAGCACCTGCTCGTGGGACTCCAGGCAGCGGCCGCAGCCGTTGATCGCCGACACCGCGAGGCACCAGAGCTCGAAGTCGACCTTGTCGACCCCCGGGTTGCCGATGATCGTCATGCGGAGCTTGGCCGGCATGGTGGAGTATGTCTCGTCACCGATCAGGTGGACCGACCGGTAGTAGACGTTGTTCATCGCCATGACGGCGTTGGCGCCCTTGGCCGCCTGGAACGCCTCGGCCGACAGGTTGGCGGCCGCCTCGGCGGAGATCTCGGCGATCACGCGGGCCGACCTGGTGGCCAGCGCGCAGGCCAGGACCGCGCCCCAGAGCTGCTGGTCGGTCAGCGACGAGGTCGTCACGGCCGAGCCCAGGTTGAGCTTGATGTCCTTGGCGTAGGCCGGGAGAGCCTCCTTCAGGGCATCGACGCTCATCCGGCCATCAGCTTCTGCGCGTCCAGGCCCGCCTCGCCCTTGTTCCAGTTGCACGGACAGAGCTCGTCCGACTGGAGCGCGTCGAGGACGCGGAGGACTTCCTTGACGTTGCGGCCGACGGAACCGGCGGTCACCATGACGAACTGGATCTCGTTGTTGGGGTCGACGATGAAGGTGGCGCGCTGGGCGACGCCGTCGGCCCCGAGGATGCCCAGCTCGGTGCAGAGCTCGCGCTTGATGTCCGACAGCATCGGGAAGGGCAGGTCACGCAGGTCCGGGTGGTCCTTACGCCAGGCGTGGTGGACGAACTCCGAGTCGACGGAGAAACCCAGGACCTGAGCGTCGCGGTCGGCGAACTCGCCCTCCAGACGGCCGAACTCGGCGATCTCGGTGGGGCAGACGAAGGTGAAGTCCTTCGGCCACGCGAAGTAGATCTTCCACTTGCCGTCGTAGGACTTGTGGTTGATCTCGGCGAACGCGCTGTCCGCGTCCAGGGAGACGCAGGCGGTCAGTTCGAACTCAGGGAAGTGGTCACCGACGGTGAGCAAGTCCGGATCTCCTTTGCAGAAGGACGTCGTTGTCGGGGCCTACCCTGCCGCATCTAACATTGATCCGAGAAATCGAGCAGTCAGGCCAATGTGAAAAGCTTTTCCTATCAGTCGGCCTCTCCACCCCGAGTCCGACACTCACGGCTCGCCGTTCTGGCCGGAGATCAGACGTCAGGCCGCGCCACCCGGGCCGGGCCGGCCGACGCCTCCGCCCACCCAGCCGGGGGCCCGGAGCCTCCACCTCTCGGCTACCGGTACGCACCGAGCGTAACGCTCCGCGTTCAAGCCTGTCCTCCACTATTCGAAATGATCAAGCCATGACCCGCCGTCCCCCTTTCCCTCCCCGTCCCGAAGGGCCGGCCTCCACGCTGCAGCCGCCCCGCGAGCTCACCCCCACCCTGGCCCAGCTCCGGGCCTTCCTCGCGGTCGCCGAGCACCTGCACTTCAGGGAGGCGGCCACCGCTCTCCGGATGAGCCAGCCCGCGCTGTCGAGTGCGGTCTCGGCCCTGGAGGAGACTCTGCACACCCAGCTGCTGGAACGGACCACCAGGAAGGTCCTGCTGACCCCGGCGGGCGACCGGGTGGCGGTGCACGCCGCCCGGGTGCTCAAGGCGGTCGGGGATCTGATGGGCGAGGTGGCCCACACCAGGGAGCCCTTCCACGGCCCGGCGCACCTGGGGGTGATCCCCACCGTCGCCCCCTACGTGCTGCCCGCGCTGCTGCCGATGTTCGCGCGGAAGTTCCCGCGGCTCAAGCTGACCGTGCACGAGGCCAAGACCGAGACCATCCTGGAGGAGGTGCGCGAGGGCCGCCTGGACCTGGTGCTGCTGGCGCTTCCGACGGAGACGGCCGGCCTGGTCGAGGAGCCCCTCTACGAGGAGGACTTCCTGCTCGCCTGCCCCTCCGGTCATCCGCTGGCGGAGGCCGACGGGCCGCTGGAACGGGATGTGCTCAAGGGGCTCGACATCGTGCTGCTCAACCAGGGCCACTGCCTGCGCGAGCAGGCCATCGACGTCTGCCGCGAGGTCGGCGCCCGCGCCACCGCCGCCACCTACGCCACCAGCCTCCCCACCCTGGTGCAGCTCGTCGCGGGCGGTCTCGGCGTGACCCTGCTGCCGGAGTCGGCCGTCCCGGTGGAGACGGGCAGGCGCGCGCGGCTGACACTGCGCCGCTTCCAGCCCCCCGCCCCCGGCCGCACCATCGGCCTGGCCTACCGCGCCAGCTCCGCCCGGGCCCCCGAATACGCCCAGCTGGCCACGGCGGTCCGCGGCGCCGTCCGCGCCAGACGTCTGCCGGTCCGGATCATCCCGTGATCCAGCCGGTCCGGCCCCGCGGTCCGAGCGCCGCGGCGATCACCCCGAGATCGTCGGCGTCCCCGGCCGCCACGCCGGCGTAGGTCCCGGCCTCAGGTCCAGGTGGCCCGGACCGCCGCACAGATCAGGCCAGAAGGGACACCGCAACCGCGTGCGAGGCGTCGCTCCGGTGGCGGGCGGCGTCCGCCCGTCACCCGGGGCCGCCTCCCGTCCCGCCCAGCCGGGCCAGGCGGCTCACGGCCTCGTCGATGACCTCGTCCTTCTTGCAGAAGGCGAAGCGGACGAAGTGGCCGCCGCGCTCGGGGTGGGCGTAGAAGACCTGGGTGGGGATGGCGACCACGCCGGCCAGGGCGGGCAGCTCGCGGGTGAGGGCGAGGCCGTCGGTGAAGCCCAGGGGGCGGATGTCGGTCTGGACGAAGTAGGTGCCGGCGGGCCGGTAGACGTCGAAGCCCGCGGCCGAGAGCCCGGCCGTCAGGCGGTCGCGCTTGGCCTGCAGGCCGGCCCTGAGGGAGGAGACCCAGCCGAGCTCGTGGCGCAGGCCGTGGGCGACGGCGAGCTGCCAGGGCGCGGCGGCGGTGAAGGTGAGGAACTGCTTGACGGTCTGGACGGCGCGGACGAGCTCGGGCGGGGCGCAGACCCAGCCGGTCTTCCAGCCGGTCACCGAGAAGGTCTTGCCCGCCGAGGAGATCATCACGGTGCGGTCGCGCATGCCGGGGAGGGTGGCCAGCGGGATGTGCTCGACGCCGTCGAAGGTGAGGTGCTCGTAGACCTCGTCGGTGACGGCGACCAGGCTGTGCTCGTGGCACAGGAGGGCGATCTCCTCCAGCTCGGCGCGGGTGAGGACCGTGCCGGTGGGGTTGTGCGGGGAGTTGACCAGGATCACCCGGGTGCGCGGGCCGACGGCGGCGCGCAGCTCGGCGGGGTCGAAGGTGAACCGGCCCTCGACCGGGCGCAGCGTGACCGGCCGGAGCACGGCTCCGGCCAGGGCGACGGAGGCGGCGTAGGAGTCGTAGTAGGGCTCGAAGGCGATGACCTCGTCGCCCGGCTCGCACAGCGCCAGGATCGACGCGGCCACGGCCTCGGTGGCGCCGACGGTGACGAGGATCTCGCCGTCGGGGTCGTAGGCGAGGCCGTAGTGGTCCTTGCGGTGCTCGGAGACGGCCTGGCGCAGCTCGGGGACGCCGGGACCCGGCGGGTACTGGTTGAGGCCGCCGCGGACCGCCGACACCGCGCGTTCCAGCATCTCCGGGGGCCCGTCGGTGTCGGGGAAGCCCTGTCCCAGGTTGATCGAGCCGGTCCGTGCGGCGAGCGCCGACATCTCAGCGAAGATCGTCGTGCCGAACTCGCGCATCCGCGCCACCAGGGGATCGCTCACGCGCCCCAGCGTAACCGGCACGCCGCCCGGCGATCGACATCGGAGCGTCCCCGTGTCCGAGTACGGTTTTCATGACGGCAGGAGGGAGCGACAGTGCCGGTGATCCACGGGGCCTGGCTCGGTGAGAGGCTCGTGCTCTGGGCGGAGGATCCCACCTGCCCCGGCTCGGACGTCTCGCGTGCGAAGATCCGCTCGCACCCGTTCGCGGTCCCGGCGGCCGTCCTGGCCGACGGCCTGTCGCTCTGGGGAGACATCGCGACGACGGCCGCGGAGAAGGCCGTCGAGAAGGAGCTCGTCCTGCTCCTGCCGAGCTCCGCGCGGAGCCCGCTGCCCTCCCCCGAGTCAGGGACGGAGGTCACCGCGCGGCGGCCGAAGATCGGTCCCTGGCGGGTGCCCGCCCTGCTCGTCGAGCCGGGCGAAGCGTTGAACCTGCTCGACCACGTCGAGGAGCCGACCTGCCGTCCCGCCGGATCCGAGTCCCCGGGCGAGGATCCACGGGCGCCGGTCCCGGGAGCCTCCCTGCGATATCTCGCCGTCGTCGCCGTTTACGCCGGTGACCTGGTCCGCCGCGGTCGCGTGCTGCCCCAGCTCGTCACTGAGGACGGGGGTTACGCGGCGCGGTGGCGTCCCGTGCTGACCGGCCCCTACGCCTCCCGCTTCCGTGACCTCTCCGCCGCGATGCCTCCCGTCTGCCGTGCCGTCGCCGAGGAGCGGCCCTCCTCCCACGTGCTGATCGAGGCCCTGGCCGGTCTGGCCGACGCCGCGGTACGGCGGGCGCTTCCCGACCGCCTGCTCGGCGGACGCCGGCCAGGTCTCCGCAGCCCCGCGACGGACCGCTGGATGACCGCCCTCACCGGGGAGACCGCCACGCTTCCCGGTCTGACGCGGGCCGAGGCGGACCGGCTGTCCGGGCCGCTCCAGGAGTGGTTCAGATCCGCGCACCGGCTCGACGGCCCCGCCAGGGTGTGTTTCCGCCTGACCGAGCCCGGCGGCGGCCCCGGACCCGTTGCCTGGCCTGATGCCGGTCTCCTCGCGGAGTACGGCGACCCCCCGGCTCCGCGGGAGGACGGCTCCCGATGGCGGGTGGAGTTCGCCGTCCAGTCGTCGGAGGACCCGAGCCTCTACCTGCCCGCGCCGCTCGTCTGGGCGGGTGAGACCGCTCCCGGCTTCCCCGCCCGACTCGAGGAGACGCTCCTGGAGGGGCTCGGCCGCGCGGCACGGCTGTATCCCGAGGTGGAGGAGACGCTGCGGGGTCCCCGGCCGTCGGAGCTGGCCCTCGATACGGCGGGCGCGTTCGGCTTTCTCCGCCAGGCCGCGCCGCTGCTGCAGGCGGCCGGGTTCGGTGTGCAGCTGCCCGCCTGGGCCGGCAAGACGAGGCTGGGGCTCAAACTCACGGCCCGGTCGAAACAGGCCGGTCCGAGAGCGGCCGCCGGCCAGGGGTTCGGACTGCGCCAGCTCGTGGACTTCCGCATGGACCTGGCGATCGGCGACGAGACGATCAGCGAGGAGGAGCTGGCCGAGCTGGCTCGGCTCAAGGTGCCGCTGGTCCGGATGCGCGGCCGCTGGGTCGAGCTGGACGGTCGGCAGCTCAGCGCCGCACTGAAGGCGATCGAGAGACGCCGGGCGGGTGAGATGACGGTCGGCGAGGTGATCCAGGAGGTCGTCCACGGCCGCGACGGGCTGCCGGTCGTCGCGGTGGACGCCGACGGCCGCCTCGGGGACCTGCTGTCCGGCGAGGCCGACCGCCGCCTCGAACCGATCACCGATCCGGCCGGTTTCCACGGCGTGCTCCGCCCATACCAGCGGCGCGGGCTGTCCTGGCTCGCCTTCATGTCGGACATCGGGCTGGGTGGCGTCCTCGCCGACGACATGGGCCTGGGCAAGACCCCTCAGACCCTGGCCCTTCTCCTCAACGAGCGTGCGGCCGACACCCGGCCCGGACCGACCCTGCTGGTCTGCCCGGTGTCCCTGCTCGGCAACTGGCAGAAGGAGGCCGTCAGGTTCGCCCCCTCGCTACGGGTCCACGTCCACCACGGCACCACCAGGTTGCGCGGGCAGGAGCTGGCCGACCGGGTGGAACAGACGGATCTGACCCTCACCACGTACGGCACCGCCCTGCGGGACCGGGAGGTCCTGGCAGGCTTCACCTGGGCGAGAGTCGTCTGCGACGAGGCCCAGGCGATCAAGAACAGCGGGGCGCAGCAGTCGCGGGCGGTGCGGTCGATCCCGGCCCGCACCCGCCTGGCGCTGACCGGCACCCCGGTGGAGAATCATCTGGCGGAGCTCTGGTCGATCATGGAGTTCTGCAACCCCGGGCTGCTCGGCTCCGCCAAGGCGTTCCGGGAACGCTACCAGGAGCCGATCGAACGGGATGGTGACGGGACGGCGGCCGCCGCGCTCCGGCGGGCCACCGGGCCGTTCGTGCTGCGGCGCCTCAAGACCGACAAGACGATCATCTCCGACCTTCCCGACAAGCTGGAGATGAAGGTCTGGTGCAACCTCACCCCGGAGCAGGCCACCCTCTACCAGGCCGTGGTCGAGGACATGATCACCAGGATCGCCGACAGCGAGGGCATCGAGCGCCGGGGCAACGTGCTGGCCACGATGACCCGGCTCAAGCAGATCTGCAACCACCCCACCCACCTGCTCAAGGACGGCTCGCGGCTGGCCGGCCGGTCGGGGAAGCTGGCCCGCCTGGAGGAGCTGGCGGAGGAGATCGTCGAGGAGGGGGACAAGGCTCTGGTGTTCACCCAATACACCGAGTTCGGCTCCCTCCTGCAGCCCTACCTGGCCGCCCACCTGGACCGACCGGTGCTGTGGCTGCACGGCGGGCTGTCCAAGAACCGGCGGGAGGAGCTGGTGGAGCGCTTCCAGCGCGACGACGAGCCGATGCTGTTCCTGCTGTCGTTGAAGGCGGCCGGCACCGGCCTCAACCTGACGGCCGCCAACCACGTGATCCACGTGGACCGCTGGTGGAACCCCGCGGTGGAGGACCAGGCGACCGACCGGGCCTTCCGGATCGGCCAGACGAGGAATGTCCAGGTCAGGAAGTTCGTCTGCGTGGACACACTTGAGGAGCGGATCGACGAGATGATCGAACGGAAGAAGGCGCTCGCCGAGAGCGTGGTCGGCACCGGCGAAGACTGGATCGCCGACCTGTCCACCGAGCAACTGCGCGAGCTGTTCCAGCTCGGCCCCGGGGCCGTCACGTGAGCAGGCGAGTCCCGTTCCGCGGCGCGCCGGGCGAGGAGAAGACATGAGCAGGAGCGGCTGGTCCGAATACTCCCGGCCGATCCGGGTCGAGGGCGGCATCCGGGCGCGCAGCAGGCGGGGCTCGATCGGCGAGCGGTGGTGGTCGCGGCGGTTCATCGACATCCTTGAGCGGGTCTGCGACCGGGGCAGGCTCAGCCGGGGACGCTCGTACGCGCGCTCCGGCCAGGTCCTCGACCTGGAGCTCACCTCCGGTCGGGTCACAGCGCGAGTCCAGGGATCGAGGACGACTCCGTACAAGGTCAGGATCGAGATCGCGGCCTACGACGCGGAGCAGTGGCAGGCCCTCACCGGGGCTCTGGCCGCACAGGCCCTCTACCGCGCGAAACTACTCGCCGGGGAGATGCCGCCGGAGATCGAGGACGTCTTCCACCGGTGCGGTCTCCCCCTCTTCCCCGACCGGCACGACCTGGGCATGGACTGCTCGTGCCCCGACTGGGGCTTCCCCTGCAAACACCTGTCGGCCGCGCTGTACGTGCTGGCCGAGGCGTTCGACGACGACCCGTTCCTGGTGCTGGCCTGGCGGGGCATGGGCAAGGACGCCCTGCTCGGCGCCCTCCGCGGGACAGGTGACGCCGGCGGGGAGGAGACGGCCCGGCCGGGGCTGCTCGACGTGACCGACGTGCCGTTCACCGAGCGGCTGGCGGACTTCTACGTGCCCGGCGTCTCCCCCGCCCGTCTGCGAGACCGTACGGCGCTGCCCGCCGCCCCGCCCGACCTGTTGTTGCGCACCCTCGACCTGCCGCCGGTCACGATACGGCGGACCCCGATCCTGGACCTCCTCCGGCCCGCCTACCGGTCTTTCGCGGAGGGCGACGGCACCTGGGACGACGCCCCTGACCGCCCCGGACCGGGATCGGCCGCCCCCGGCCGCCGATGAAGTCGCGGTACCGGGTGGTAGCCGGCCTTGGGCGTGCGGACCCGGGTGGCGTGGTCAACAGAGTGCGGCGGCTCGGAGAAGGAGGAGAAGCTCACTTTTGTCAGGGGCCGTATATGCAGGGTGGATTGTGTGGTGGTACGTCTATTTCCTGTGACCCGAAGGCTTCATGAGCTGGACGCTCTCCGCGGCTTCGCGGTGTGCGGGATCATGCTGGTCAACACCTGGCAGCACACCCGCGAGAACCTCACGGCCCCCGAGGACACCGCGGTCGACTGGATGATCGACAACCTCCTGCAGAGCAGGTTCTATCCGATCTTCTCGTTCCTGTTCGGGCTGAGTTTCGTGCTGTTCCTGAGGTCCGCGGCCGGACGGACGGACCACCCCCGGGTGGTGCTGCTGCGCAGGCTGGCGGTGCTGGCCTGCTTCGGCCTGGTCCACCAGCTCGTGAACCCGGGCGAGGTGCTGCTGCCGTACGCGATCTTCGGGGCGCTGGTCCTGCTGCCCGTCTCCTGCCTCCCCCGGCCGGCCGCGCTCGCGCTGGGGGTGGCCGTCACGGCCTGGGCGGTGCACGAGGGGGGTGGGACCAAGCTCATCCCGGGGCTGTTCCTGCTGGGCATGGCCATGATGGAGTATCCGCCGCCCGAGTGGCTGCTGGCGCCCGTCTTCGCGGGCGCCTGCGTGCTGGCGGTGACGCTGGGCTACCTGTGGGCCCGCACCGCCGTCGATCACACGCTCTTCTACCGGGGCACCTATCCGGCCGCCGGGCTGGCCGCCGCGGTGGCGTACTGCACCGGGCTGCTGCTGCTCCTGCGGACCCGGGCGCGCGAGGCGCTGCTGGCCGCGCTGAGCCCGCTGGGCCGGATGGCGCTGACGAACTACCTGGTCAGCACCTTGGTCATCCTGGCGGCGCTGCCGCTGCTGACCGCCGACCCGACCCGGATCACCGGGGTGCTGCTCGCCGCCGCGGTGCTGGCGCTCCAGGTCGTGTTCAGCCGGGCCTGGCTGGCCAGGTTCAGATACGGCCCGCTGGAGTGGGCGTGGCGCTGCCTCACGTGGATGGAGCCCATGCCGAACCGCCGGATAAGGTCGGACGCGTGACACGCATCGCCCTGTGCCAGATCGCGGTCTCCGAGGAGCCCGCCGCCAACCTGCGCGGCGCCCGGGAGGCGCTGGAGCGGGCCGCCGCCGGCGGCGCCGACCTGGCGATCCTCCCCGAGGCCACGCTCACCCGCTACGGCAGGCGGATCACCGACCTGGCCGAGCCGCTGGACGGGCCCTTCGTCACCGGGCTGGCCGAGGCCGCCCGGGCGCACGGCCTGGCCGTGGTCGCCGGGGTCTTCGAGCCGGGAGAGGGCCGGGTCCACAACACCGCGGTGGCCATCGGCCCCGGGGGCGGGATCGAGGCGGCCTACCGGAAGATCCACCTGTTCGACTCCTTCGGCGCCCGCGAGTCGGAGCTGGTCGCGCCGGGCGACACCCCGGTCGTGGTGGAGCTGGCCGGACTCCGGGTCGGCCTGGTCACCTGCTACGACATCCGCTTCCCCGAGCTGACCCGGACACTGGTGGACCAGGGCGCCGAGCTGTTCGCGGTGATCGCCGCCTGGGGGTCGGGGCCGATGAAGGAGGAGCACTGGACGACCCTGGTCCGGGCCCGCGCGATCGAGAACACCACCTGGGTGGCCGCCGTGGGCCAGGCACCGAACCCGCAGGTCCGCGACGGCTTCGGGATCGGCCGGAGCATGCTGGTCGACCCGATGGGCGTGGTCCGCTCCGACCTGGGCCCGGCGCCCGCCGTGCAGACGTGCGAGCTGGACCCTCAGATCACGATTGCCACCCGGAATGCCCTACCGTGCCTGGAACACCGGCGGCTCCCTGTCGGCAGATCGTAAACTGCCACCGTGAGTGAGCCACCTGGTCGTAGAACGCAGATGCAGAAGGTCATCCCGCCCCGGCTGCTCGTGCCCTATCTGGCCGGCAGGCGGACCGTGATATCCGGATATGTCTACCGGGTGCAGGACTGCGCCCGCCTGACCACCCCGGCGCAGCTCTTCACCGGTCTCGACCTGGGCTTCGACGGCTCGGAGCTGACCGTCACGGTCCCGGAGATCTATCTCATGCGCTGGTTCGCCCGCGACATGGACAGCTACGTCGTGCCGTACGGCCCGCACATGGGCGGCGACTGGAACGATTCACCCCCGTTCGCCGGCAACGGCTTCACGACCTCGCGCGAGCACGTCGTGCCGCAGTTCCACACCACGCCGATGCCGATCCCCGCGGGGGCCGAGATCATCCACGTGACCGCCGACGAGGAGCGCCTCTTCGGCCTGTACGACGGACTCAGCTGGAGGCCGGCCGCATGAGCCCCGAGATCGAGCCGGTGGCCTCGGGCTTCGTCGCCCACTACGCCGATCGGACCTACGCGGCCGCCATCGGCCCGGGCGCCGACGAGGTCGTGCTGTTCAACGAGGAGGCCCAGGAGGGCTTCGAGGCCGCCGCCGGCTACTGGCGGACGGTGGTCTCCCGCGCCGACCTCGACTGGCTGGTGCTGGTCCGCACGGTCGGCGCGTTCGGCGGCGAGCCGTGCCTGGTCCTCGACGTCTCGGAGGAGAACGGCGAGGAGAGCCTGCACATCGCCTACACCGGGCACAGCGGGATGAAGGCCGAGGCGCTGGGCTACTGGATGGTCGACCACGGCGCCTACGAGGTCGTCGTCCCGCGCGAGGAGGTCTTCTCCCTCCGGATCGAGCGCCTGCCGGTCTCCCTCAGCCCGTCGGCGCCGGAGCCGTAGGAGCGCCGCGGCGTGCCCTGTCAACCAGCGGGCCGCCCGGGTGTCTCGACAGTGTGACCGTCCTCTCCACAGCAGCGCCTCCCTCGTTCGCCGAGCTGTTCGCGGCGCACCATCTGTCGATGGTGCGGCTGGCCGGACTGCTCGGCGCCGACGACCCGGAGGACATAGCCCAGGAGGCGTTCGCCCGCCTCCACGCGCGGTGGTCACGGCTGCGCGACGACGGCGCGGCCGTCGCCTACGTGCGCTCCACCGTGTGCAACATGACCCGCAACCGGCTGCGCCACCTGCGGCTGGTACGGCTGCGCCCGCTCGCCCCGCCGCCGGCCGCGCCCAGCAGCGAGCACGTGGTCATCGTCGCCGAGGAGCACCGGGAGCTCCTGGCCGCCCTCGACCGCCTCCCCCGCCGCCAGCGCGAGGCCCTGGTCCTGCGCTACTGGCTGGACCTGTCGGAGCGGGAGATCGCCGACGCGATGGGCGTCTCCCCCGGCTCCGTCAAGACTCACACGAGCCGGGGCCTGTCCGCCCTGGGCAGGACTCTCCGGGAGGACTCATGAACGATCTCGAAGAGCGCCTGCGCGCCGCGCTCGACGCCCGCGCCGGCACCTACACCACCGCCCCCGACGCCTACGCGAGGGTCCAGGCCCGCGGTTCCCGGGCACGGCGGCGCCGCTGGGCCGTCCTGGTCCCGGTGGCGGCCGCCGTGACCGCGGTGGCCGCGCTGGCCTGGTCCGCCGTCGCTCCGCCGGCGGGGGAGGGCGAGAACACCAGCATGGTCTCCGTCCGCGGTCCCGAGCAGTCGTTCGAGAAGGCGTTGCGGGACCATCCGCCCATCGGAGAGGTGCTCACGATCCCGCACCCGGACTTCCCGGACGTCCCGATCCGGGTCTGGTACAGCCGCGGGGCGCAGGCCGGTCCGCTGCGGTTCTGCGGGGCGCAACAGATCACGGACACGGGCGGCACCATGGCCGGCTGCACGCCCGTCGAGCAGTGGGACGGCGAGGAGGCCGGGAGGGTCGGCGGCAGGACCGGCGGCATCCCCTTCCCGGCCGAGGTCGTCGTCTTCGGCGCGGCCAAGGAGTCCGTCCACGCGGTCAGGGCGACCGTCGGCGGCCGGAGCTTCCCCGGCACCGTGATCCGCGGCCGGGGCATGCCGCTGCCCGTCTGGACCGTCCGGTTCCCCGGCGACTCCCTCGGCACTCCCCCCGCCGTCAGCTACGCCTTCGCCGACGGGCGCGGCAAGCCGCTCCAGCGGCTGGACGACGTCCTCACACCGGCCTGCCACAAGGACCGCGAGCCCGCCGGTACGGGTGTCCCCCTGCCCGGCGGGGTCAGCGCCCATCTCCACGCCGGCAACTGCCTGGTGTTCTGGCACGACGGCGGGCAGGCGGGACTCAGCGGCGGCGACTCCCGCACGACCTTGGGCGCCGGCCAGGAGCAGAGGAGGCAGCCGGTCACCGCCTGGGCCGGTCCCGGGCAGGCCGTGGCCGGTCGCTGGTACGGCTACACCGGTACGGGAACGGCCCGGGTCGAGCTGCGGCTCCGCGGCGGCGGCCGGGTGTCGGCCGACACGGTCGACGCCTTCCCCGGACAGGGCGTCCGCCTGTTCGGCGGTGAACTGCCCACCGGGGCCGACCCGAATCGGGACGGCGCCGTGTACGTCGGCTTCGACGCCCGCGGCGACGAGCTCTGGCGGCACGAGGTGCCCGCGCGGGGAGCCCGCCACTCCCGTAGGCCGCCGGCGTCTCAGCCCACCCCGAGCCGCCGGTAGCGGGCCAGGCGGGCGGTGAGGCGGTCCGCGGGGGCCCGCCTCAGCAGGCCGGTGATCTCGTATTCGAGGGCGCCGGCCACCCGGCGGCAGAACGCCTCGGGCTCGTAGGCGGCGTCGGGGAGCTCCGGGATGATCCGGTCCACGATGCCGTCGCGGCGCAGGTCGGTGGATTTCACGCCCTGCGCGGCGGCGATCTCCGGCGCGAAGTCCACGCTCCGGTACAGCAGCGCGGAGGCCCCCTCCGGGGGCAGCGGGGACAGCCAGGCGTGCTGGGCGCAGAGCACCCGGTCGGCCGGCAGCAGCGCGAGAGCGCCGCCGCCGGCCCCCTCGCCGAGCAGCAGGCAGACGGTCGGGGCGTCGAGCACCATCAGGTCGGCCACCGACCGGGCGATCTCGGCGGCCAGGCCGCCCTCCTCGGCCGCCTTGGACAGCGCGGCTCCGGAGGTGTCGATCACGGTGACCAGCGGCAGGCCCAGCTCTGCGGCCAGGTGCATGCCCCGCCGCGCGACCCGGAGCCCGGCCGGGCCGAGGGGGGCCACCACCCGCTGGCGGCTGCGGTCCTGGCCGAGCACCACGGCGGGGGCCCCGCCGAAGCGGGCCAGGGCGAGGAGCAGGCCGGGGTCGTTCTCGCCCTCGCCGGTGCCGTTGAGCGGGGTGACGTCGGAGGCCCCGAGCTTGAGCAGCGCCCGCACGCCGGGACGGTCGTCCCGGCGCGAGCGGCTGATCGCGTCCCACGCCTCGGTCGGCTGGACGTGCCCGTCCGGCTCGGGCCCGCGCTCCAGCCCCTCGCGCGGGGCGCACAGCACGGCGAGCGCGCGGATCGCCACGCGCCGGGCGTCCTCGGCGGAGACGACCGCGTCGACCAGGCCGTGGGCGAAGAGGTTCTCGGAGACCTGCACGCCCTCCGGGAACGGGTAGCCGTGCAGCGACTCGAACACCCGCGGCCCCAGGAACCCGATCAGCGCGCCCGGCTCGGCGGCGGTGACGTGTCCCAGCGAGCCCCAGGAGGCGAAGACCCCGCCGGTGGTGGGGTGGCGGAGATAGACGACGTACGGCAGGCCGGCGGTGCGGTGCGCGACCACCGCGGCGGTGATCTTCACCATCTGGACGAAGGCCAGCGCGCCCTCCTGCATCCGGGTGCCCCCGGAGGCCGGGGCGGCCAGCAGCGGGAGCCGCTCGGCCGTGGCCCGCTCGATCGCGGCGGTGAGCCGCTCGGCGGCGGCCACCCCGATCGACCCGGCCAGGAAGGAGAACTCGCAGGCGATGACCGCGACCCGGCGGCCGTCGAGCAGGCCCTCCCCCGAGATCACCGACTCGTCGTACCCGGTCCTGGCCCGGGCCTTGGCCAGCTCCTCGGCGTAGTCCGATCCGGGCTCGGCCGGATCGGCGGGCGTCTCGTCCCACGACCGCCACGTCCCCGGGTCGAGAACGGTGTCGATGAGGGTGCGGGCGTCGGGCCGGGTGCGGCTCATCCCCTGCCCCCGCACGGCGGGATCCGCGTGGGGCGGGCTCTCATCCTTCACGTTCCTCCAGCCAGGCGAGGATCTCGTCGTTGTGCTGGCCCAGCGCGGGCGGGGCGCCGTGGCGGACGGCGGGCTCGCCGTCGAAGCGGAGCGGCGGGCCGGGCAGCTCGATGGCGCCGAGCACGGGGTGGTCGACCTCGACGAGCAGCCCCTGGGAGCGGGTCTGCTCCCAGGCGTAGACCTCGTCGATGGACCTGATCGCGCCGGCGGGCACGCCGATCTCGCCGAGCGCGGCCAGCCAGTGGGCGCGGTCGTGCTTGGCGAGCACCTGCTCCATGTCGGCGATCAGCTCGTCCCGGTGCGCAAATCTCTCCCTGTTTATCGCATATTTCGGGATATCGGGATCGATGTCCAACAGGGCGGCCACCTTCCGCCACTGCGTGTCGTTGGCCACCGCGATCTGGATCATGCCGTCGGCGCAGTGGAAGGCGCCGTAGGGGGCGATGGAGGCGTGGTGGTTGCCGTTGGCCCTGGGCACCTGGCCGCCGACGGTCCAGGCCGTGCCGTGGTAGGAGTGCACGCCGGTCACGGCGGCCAGCAGCGAGGTCCGCACGACCTTGCCCCGGCCGGTCCGCTCGCGCTCGTAGAGGGCGGCGACCACGCCGTAGGCGCCGTGGATGCCGGCGAGCAGGTCGGCGATCGAGGCGCCCACGCGGTAGGGCTCGTCGGCGGACGGCCCGGTGAGGCTCATCAGGCCGGCCTCGCCCTGGGCGATCTGGTCGTAGCCCGGCCGGCCGCCCTCGGGGCCGTCGTGGCCGAACCCGGTGATCGACAGGACGACCAGGCGCGGGTTGAGCGCGTGCAGCCGCTCGACGGGGAAGCCCAGCCGGTCGAGGACGCCGGTGCGGAAGTTCTCGATCAGCACGTCGCTCTGCCGTACCAGACGCTCGATCAGAGCCTTGCCCTCGGCGGACTTGAGGTCCACGGTGATCGACTGCTTGTTGCGGTTGGCCGCGAGGAAGTAGGTGGAGATGTCACCGTCGGGACCGGCGAACGGCGGCCCCCAGCCCCGGGACTCGTCGCCCCCGCCGGGATGCTCCACCTTGATCACTCGGGCGCCCAGGTCGCCGAGCATCTGCGCGGCGTGCGGTCCCGCCAGTGCGCGGGAGAGGTCGAGAACGACGATGTCGCCGAGTGCTCCGTGCAAGATCAACCTCCTGTGGTGGTCGCCGAGCCTAGTCGAATCGGAGCGGGAAGGGCATTCCTCCTGACGCCGGCCTGCCGGGCGATCCGTGCCGCTCCCGCGTCAGGTCCGGCACACGAAGATCCTCCCAGGCGGGGCCCTCCACCTCCAGCCCATCCCGCCGGCGGCGGAGCGGGCCCGCCGGTGTCCGTCCGGCGGAACGGGGGCCTACCCGGGACCTACCCCGTCCGACCGCTTTCCCCCGCTTCCAGCAAAGCTGCCACCATGGGCGGGTGGCTTCAATCGTCTCCTTCGAGGACCTCGCCGGAGCGGTCCGGGGACTGCCGCCGTCGTGCGGGCCGGTCCGCGTCGTGGCGGTGGACGGACCGGGCGGGTCGGGCAAGACGACCTTCGCCGGGCGGCTGGCGCGGGCGCTGGGCGCCCAGGTGATCCACAGTGACGACTTCCCCGTGCCGTGGGACGAGCCGCCCGTGACCTGGTTCAGGCAGGTCGAGGAGCAGGTGCTCGGCCCGCTGGCGGCCGGGCGGCCGGGCGGCTACCGGCGCTACGAGTGGGCCGCCGGCACGTTCACCGACTGGGTGGACGTGCCCGTCGCGCCGGTGCTGCTCCTCGAAGGGGTGAGTACCGCCCGGCGCACGGCCCCGGCCGCCTTCACCGTCTGGGTGGAGGCGCCTGCCGAGCTGCGGCTGGCCCGCGCCCTGGCCAGGGACGGCGCCTCCTACGCGCCGCAGTGGCGCGAGTGGATGCGCGCCGAGGAGGAGTGGTTCGCCGCCGACGGCACCCGCTCCCGCGCCGACCTCCTCCTCGACGGGGCCGCGATCCCCGGCGAGTTCGTCCGGATCCAGCCGTCCTGAGCTAACCCGTCATGCTCCGGCCGCGCTCCCCCGCCGCGCGGGACCGGGGCGGGTCCGTCGCCACGAGGACAGCGCGGACCTCTCGCCATCCAGAATGTAGTGTGATATTTCACATTACATGCCTTCTGACGCACTCCTCGCGCGTTTCACCGCCACCGGGCGGTTCACCTACGGCTCTCCCCGGGCCCTGACCGTCTCCCCCGACGGCTCGCGGGTGCTGTTCCTGCGCTCTGACGGCCCCGAGGACCCCGTCGAGCGGCTGTGGGCGCTCGACGTCGCCACCGGCGCGGAGCGACCGCTGGCCGGGCCGGACGAGGGCCCGCACGTCCTGCCGCCCGAGGAGCGGGCCCTGCGCGAGCGGCTGCGCCTGTGGGCGCCGGGCATCGGCTCCTACGCCACCGACGGCGCCGTCGCCGTGTACGCGCTGGGCGGCCGGCTGTTCCGGGTGGACGTCGCCACGGCCGCCGTCGAGGAGATCCCGGCGGCCGGGCCCGCCTTCGACCCCCGGCCGTCCGGAGACAGGATCGCCTACGTGACGGGCGGGCGGCTCTACGTCCACGAGAACAGCGGCAGCCGCCTGATCGCCGGCGAGTCCCACGTCACCTGGGGCGTCGCGGAGTTCGCCGCCGCCGAGGAACTCGGCAGGCACCGGGGCCACTGGTGGGCGCCCGACGGCTCGGCGCTCCTGGCCACCCGGGTGGACGAGACCCGGGTGCCGCGCCGCCGCCTGGCCGACCCCGCGCGGCCCGAGCAGGTGACGCCGGAGCCCGCCTACCCGCAGGCGGGCGGGCCGAACGCGGCCGTCGAACTGCACCTGCTCGGCCTGGACGGCACGCGCCGGCAGGTCCTGTGGAACGACACCGGGTACCCGTACCTGTCGGCGGTGGACTGGAGCGAGCAGGACCGCCCGACGATCACCGTGCTGGACCGGCTCCAGCAGAACGGGCTGCTCCTCGCGGTCAACCTCGCCACCGCCACGACCTCCTCCCTGGCGGAGTTCGCCGACCCGCTGTGGATCGAGGCCGTGCCCGGCACCCCCTCCCTCCTGGCCGACGGCCGGGTGCTGACCACGGTCGAGGCGCACGACACCCAGGCCCTGGCCGTCGACGGCACCGTGGTCACCCCCTCGTCGCTGTACGTCCGGCGCGTCGCGGGTTCCCTCGGCGACGACCTGCTGTTCGAGGGCAGCGAGGCGGACCCCGCCGAGCAGCACGTCTACCGCCTCAAGGCGGACGGCACGCCGGCCAGGATCACCCACGGGCCCGGCGTGCACAGCGCCCTGACCGGTGGCTCGACCGTGGTCATCACCAGCGGCTCGCTGGAGGCCCCCCGCATCCGCCGGGTCGTGTACCCCGGGGGTCTCGTCCCCGGCTCCGCCGTGGAGATCCGCGACCTGTCGGCGGCGTCGCCGTACCGGCCGCGGCCGGTCCTGGACCGGGTGACCGAGCATCGCCTGCCTTCCGCGGTGCTCTATCCGAGCGGGCACATACCCGGGGAGCGGCTGCCGGTCCTCCTCGACGTGTACGGCGGCCCCGGCTACCAGGCGATCGCCGCCGAACCCGGCCGGTGGATCCGCAAGCAGTGGTGGGCCGACCAGGGGTTCGCGGTCGTGACGATCGACAACCGGGGCACGCCGAACGTGTCGGCCTCCTTCGGCCGGGCGATCTTCCGGCGCTTCTCGCAGGTGGCGCTGGACGACCAGGTCGCGGGGCTGCGTGAGCTCGCGGGCAAGCATCCGGACCTCGACCTGTCCAGGGTCGGCGTGCGCGGCTGGTCCTACGGCGGCTACTTCGCGGCGCTCGCCGTGCTCCGTCGTCCCGACGTCTTCCACGCCGCCTGCGCGGGCGCCCCGCCCACCGACTTCCGCTGGTACGACACCGCCTACACCGAGCGCTACCTCGGCCTGCCCGACGAGAACCCCTCCGGATACGACGGCGACTCGCTGATCGCCGACGCCCCCGGACTCGAGCGACCGCTGCTGCTCATCCACGGCCTGGCCGACGACAACGTCTACCCGCTGCACACCCTGCGCCTGTCGGAGGCCCTGACCAGGGCCGGGAGGCCGCACTCCACGCTCCTGCTCCCCGGCGTCAGCCACATGACCCCCGACGGTGTCGCGGAGAACCTGATGGCGATCGAACTCGACTTCCTCCGCCGCAACCTCCCCCGCTGAGCAGCCGTGCCGGGGGAACGGACCGCCGTCCGCGCCGTGGCCGTGATCACGGCCACGGCGCGGACGGCGGCGCCGCCCCGGCACGGAACCCACCCAAGGGCTCTCACTCCGTTATCAAATCTTGCTCCCCGACGTCCCCTTTTGGGTGATATGAACGTTCAACACATCCACCCCTTCAAGCCGCCGGAGGCTTCCGCAGTGCCGTCAGCGCTGAATATGAACGTTCAAATAGAGAGTTACCTGGCCAGGTTCAGCGAGCCTCCGGGCTACCTCGACTTCGCCAGGATCGGGCCCACCTCGCACGACGTCGCCACGACGCTCATCGAGGCGGCCCGGCTCCTCCGGGGCGACTCGTCCATCGCGCTGGCCGAATTGGAACTGCAGGCGGCCCGGACGCGGGCCGGCGCGGCACGGCTGCTGCGCGCCGCCGAACACGAGGTGGCCTTCGTCTCCTCCACCAGCCACGGCCTGTTCGCGGCCGCCGCGGCCCTCCAGGCCCCGGGCCGCGGCTCCGTCGAGGACGCGGGCGTCGTGCTCGTCCCCCGGGGGGAGTTCCCCTCGAACGTCTACCCCTGGCTGCGGTTCGAGGGGCGCGGCGGGCTCCGGGTGCGCTGGATCGACTCGCCCCGGATCACCCCGGACGTCGTCGCCGCGCACCTGGACGGCGACGTGCGGGCGCTCTCGATCAGCGCCGTGGACGCCCTCACCGGCTACCGCGCCCCGCTGGGCGCGCTGAAGGAGCTCCTCGGCCCGGACCGGGTGCTGGTCGTGGACGCGATCCAGGGTCTGGGCGCCGTCCCGATCGAGGTCGACGCGGCCGACCTGCTGGTCTGCGGCGGCCAGAAGTGGCTGCGCGCCGGCTGGGGAGCGGCCCTGCTCCTGGTCCGCGACCGGGTGGACGGCCGGCTCGTCCCCGGCCTCGGCGGCTGGTCCGGGGTCCAGGACCCGTTCGGCACCGGCGAGAACGTCCCCGTCCCGGACAGCCCGGCCCGTGCTCTCGCCGCCACCGACGGTCCCGGGCACGGCCCGGCCGGCGGGGACGGGGCAGCCCACCCGGGCGGGACGGTCGCGCATCCCCGCCCGCCGCTGCGCGGGGCGATCGCCCATACGCTGACCAACCCGGACTACCCCGCCGTGGCCGCGCTCGGCGCCGCGATCGACCTGGTCCTGGGCGTGGGGGTCGCGGAGATCGGCCGCCGGGTCACCGAGACCCTGGGCGCCCTGCTCGACACGGCCCGCGGCGCCGGGGCGCAGGTCCTGCTGGACGACCTGGACGCCGCCGAGCGCGGCGGCATCGGCTGCTTCCGCCTCCCCGGCGTCGAGCCCGCGGCCGCGCACGCGGCGCTGGCCGGGGCCGGGCTCGTCACCACCCTGCGCGGCGGCTGGATCCGGTTCTCCCCGCACGCCACCACGCCCCACGAGACCACCCAGCGCCTGGCCTCCGCTCTGCGCGCCGCAGGCGCCTCTGAGCCCCCGCCGCCGTCCAGTACGGCACTCACCCCCTGAAAGGAACAGCAGAATGACCATGTCACCGGGGAGTCCCACGCCGGCTTCCAAGCTTTCCGACATCTCCATGAGCCGCCGCCACCTGATGCGGCTGGCCGTGGCCGGAGCCGTCGTCCTCGGCGCCGCGGCGTGCGGTGCCGAGGAGAAGTCGTCCTCCGGAGGGCCGACGAAGATCACCATCTGGAGCTGGACCACCGCGGCCGAGGCGCTGCGCGGCGTGGTTCCCGACTTCGAGCGGGACAACCCGGGTATCAAGGTTGACGTCCAGGACGTCGGCAACCCGGCGATCTGGGACAAGATCACGGTGGGTCTGGCGGCGGGCGGCAAGGGCTTGGCGGACGTGCTGCACATCGGCGTCGACTACCTGCCCGGATACATGGAGAAATTTCCGGGCGGCCTCGCCGACCTCAACAAGCTCGGTGCCGCCAAGCACAAGGACGCCTTCTCCAAGGGCCTGTGGCCGACGGTCACGGGCAAGGACGGCGGCGTCTACGCGATGCCCTGGGAGGTCAACCCGCTCGGCATGTTCTACCGAGCCGACTACTTCGAAAAGGCTGGAGTCGACCCCGAGTCACTCAAGACCTGGGCTGACATGATCGAGGCGGGCAAGAAGGTCAAGGCCGCCACCGGAATCGCCCTGACCGGCCTGAACAAGCCCGGCACCACCCCCGACCTGGACCTGTTCCAGAACCTCATGCAGCTCCAGGGCGCGTTCTACTTCGACCTCGAGGGCAAGGTCACCCTCGACTCCCCGCAGGCCGTACAGGCCATGACGATCATCAAGCAGATGAACGACGCCGGACTGGTCGAGGACACCGCGGGCGAGGGCACCTGGAAGCGGATCATGAGTGAGGGCAAGTTCGCCATCGCGCCCTTCCCCGCCTGGGCGGCGAACTACCTGGCCACCAAGTTCCCCGACCAGAAGGGCAAGTGGCGGCTCATCGCGCCCCCCGCGATCACGGCAGGCGGCAGCCAGTCCGTGATCGTCAACTCCACCTACCTGTCGGTGGCCGAGTCCAGCAAGAACAAAGACGCCGCGTGGAAGTTCGTGGAGTACGCGCTGACCAAGCCCGACTCCATGAACAAGATGTTCAAGGCGGGCGGAGTGTTCCCTGCGCTCACCGCCGCGCACAGCGCCCCCGTCTACACCGAGAAATGGCCGTACTACGGCGACCAGCCGGTGCTCAAGACCTTCGTCGACGTCCTCGGTCAGGGCGCGGGCGCCACCAACTTCACCGGTGACTACGCCAAGGCCCTGAAGGTCGCCTCCGACGCGCAGACGAAGGTGCTGATCAAGGGCGCCGACCCGGCCACGGCGCTCAAGGAGGCCGCCGCCCTGCTCGCCCAGCAGACCGGACGGCAGAAAGCATGACGCTCCTGCTTGACAGGTCGGCTCCGGCGCGGCCCCAGGGGAAGCCGCGCCGGACGCTGATCGACCGTCGTACGCTCCCTTACCTGCTCCTCATGCCCGCGCTGCTCGGCTTCCTGATCTTCAAGGCCTATCCGATCGCCAAGTCGGCCTGGATCAGCCTGACCACGGGTTCGGCGCGGACTTTCGTCGGCCTGGACAACTACGCGCGGCTGATGCACGATCCGGTGTTCTGGACCGCGCTCCGCAACACGGCGCTGATCCTGGTCGTGCAGCTCCCGCTGATGCTGAGCCTGGCCCTGCTGCTCTCCCTGGGGCTGAACTCGCGCCTGGTCAAGGCGCGGGCGGTGTGGCGGCTCGGGGTCTTCGTTCCCTCACTCACCGGCCTGGTCGCCTACGGCGTGATGTTCTCAGTGATCCTGAACAGGGACGGCGGCCTGCTCAACTGGCTGCTCTCCTTCTTCGGCATCGACAGGATCGACTGGCTGGGCAGCCCGGTCTGGGCCCGGATCGGCATCGTGATCGCGCTGAACTGGCACTACGTCGGCTACTACGCCGTCATCTACCTGGCGGGCCTACAGGGCATTCCCAAAGAGCTCTACGAGGCGGCCATGGTGGACGGCGCGGGACCGGTCACCAGGTTCCGCAGGATCACCGTGCCGCAACTGCGGCCGATCCTCCTGCTCACCATGGTGCTCTGCACGATCGACACGCTCCAGCTCTTCGACGAGCCCTATGTCCTCACCAACGGCGGCCCGGACAACGCCACCATCACGGTCACCATGTACCTCTACGAGAACGCCTTCAAGTATTTCGACTTCGGCTACGCCTCGGCCATCGCCTACGTGCTGGCGCTGCTGGTCATCGTACTGGGCCTGATCCAGGCCAAGCTGGCGGGAGAGCGCCGATGAAACGCTGGGCGCTCACCTTCGCGCTGGCCGCGGCCTTCGGGCTCTGCGTCGGCCCCTTCTACTGGCTGGCGATGGCCGCCACCCACGATGACAAGGACATCTTCACCTGGCCGCCGAAGTTCTGGCCCGGCGACCATCTCTGGGACAACCTGGCGGGCCTGGAGGAGTCCATCGGGCTGACCAAAGTGGCGCTCAACTCGGCCGTTGTCGCGTCCACGCAGACCATCGGCGGTCTGGTCGTCTCGGTCCTCGCCGGCTACGCCTTCGCCAAGTTCCACTTCCGCGGCAAGAACATCCTGTTCGTGCTGCTGCTGAGCTCGCTTGTCATCCCCAGCCAGGTGCGGCTGATCCCGCTCTTCGAGATGATGCTCGATTTCGGGCTCCTCGACAGCTACGCAGCGCTCGTCCTGCCGGGCCTGACCGTGCCGTTCGGCATCTTCCTGATGCGGCAGGCGATGAGCGGGCTGCCGGACGAACTGCTCGACGCGGCCCGGGTGGACGGCGCGGGCGAGCTGCGGATCATCTGGCGCGTTGTGGTCCCGGTGATGCGGCCGGTGATCGCAGCTCTGACGATCTTCCTCTTCCTGTGGTCATGGAACGAATTCGTCTGGCCGCTGATCGCGCTGCGCAGCCCGGAGATGCACACCCTGCCGGTGGCGATGGCCACCCTGAACGGCTTGTCCGAAACCGATTTCGGCCAGGTCCTGCTGGCGAGCGCCCTCTCCACGCTGCCGGTGATGGTGCTCTTCCTGTTCTTTCAGCGACAGTTCATCTCCGGCCTGCTGGCCGGAGCCACGAAGGGATAGACATGCAGTTGTGGCTGCCGCACGCCCTGGCCGGCGGCTCCACCGAGGTCCCCGTCGGGGGGCTGAACGTGGAGATCTCCGGAGCTCGCGACATCGCGGTCACGCACGCCGCCGACGGAGTCTGGGTGATCGACGCGCCGGGCGCGACGGGGGCGCAGTGGCGCGTGCCGTGCGTCTCGACGACCGCGTTCTGGACGCCGGACAGCGGTCCCCGGTGGGTACCGCCGATCTGGAGCGGGCCGAAGACGTCCCGGCTGGCCGCCGGCGCGCCGGTGGTCTCCCTGGTCGGCGCGGGCGACGCGAACGTGTGCACCGCGGCGCTCGACGGGTCGGTGGGCCTGTCCCGCTTCAGCGGCGGGCTGATCGAGGAGACCGGCGAGTTCGTGTTCACGATCGATCACGAGGGTCCGGCGTTCCGGCTGCGGCTGGACCTGTCCGACCGCCTGTTCTCGGCGGCGCTGGCCGGGGTGGCGGCCTGGTGGGGCGAGGGCCGGGAGCTGCCGCGGACGCCGCGCGCGGCCCGGCTGCCGGCGTACTCGACCTGGTACAGCATGCACCAGGAGGTCAGCGAGGAGTCGGTGGAACTCCAGTCGCGGCTCTCGAAGGAGCTGGGCTGCGAGACGATCATCGTGGACGACGGCTGGCAGACCGCCGACCGGGCGCGGGGGTACGCGTTCTGCGGCGACTGGGAGCCGAACTCGGCGGCTTTTCCTGATATTTCCGCACACGTGAAGCGAGTGCAGCACATCGGCCAGGCCTACATGCTCTGGTACGCCATCCCGTTCGTCGGCAAGGAGAACGCCGCCTTCGAACGCTTCGAGGGCAAGTTCCTGCGCTACCTCGACCACATGGACGCCGGGGTGCTCGACCCGCGTCACCCCGACGTCCGCGAGTTCCTCGTCGACCGGCTCTCCCAGGCGGTCGAGAAATGGGGCATGGACGGCCTGAAGATCGACTTCGTGGACCGGTTCGCGACGCCGGGCGGCGACCCCGCCCCCGGCGAGGGGGCCGACTGCGAGGAGGTGGACGAGGGTGTGCGGCGCCTGCTGCACGGGTTGGACACCCGGCTGCGCCGTACCCGGCCCGAGGTGCTGATCGAGCACCGCCAGCCGTACACGCACCCGGGCCTGTGGCCGTACGCGAACATGGTCAGGGCCACCGACTGCCCGCTCAGCCCGCAGGAGAACCGGCAGCGGACCGTGGACCTGCGGCTGACCGCCGGTCCCGTCGCCGTGCACTCCGACATGATCCTGTGGCACCCGTCCGAGCCCGCCGAGCAGGTCGCGGTCCATCTGATCAACGCGTTGTTCTCGGTGCCGCAGATCTCCGTGGACCTCACCGCCCAGACCCCCGAGCAGCTCGCCACCATCGGGTTCTGGCTGGGGATCTTCCGGCGGCACCTGGAGACGCTCCAGCTCGGCGTGCTGGAACCGGCTCAGCCGGAGCACGGCTACCCCCTCGTGCGGGCCTACGATGAGCAGACCATGGTCATCGCCCGCTACGGGCCGCTGCCGGTGGAGGTCCCCGCCTCCGGCTGGCGCGAGTTCCTGGTCGCCAACGCCGCCCCGGACTCTCGCGTGGTGCTGCTCGGCACGGAGGCGGAGAGCCTGGAGGCCACCGTGCACGACTGCGGCGGAAGGCCGCTGTCGGCCGCCACGCTGCGCCTGGACGCCGGGGCGAACCTGGTCACCGTGCCGACGGGCGGACTGCTGAGGCTGCACCGCCGTACCGAGGAGGAATAGATGGAGACGCACCGGCCCCGCGGACGCGGCGTCACGATCGAGGATGTCGCCCGCGCGGCCGGTGTGTCCCGTCAGACCGTCTCCAACGCGCTCAACGCGCCCTACCGGCTGAAGGCCGAGACCCTGGAGCGGGTCACCGCGCTCATCGAGGAGCTCGGCTACCGGCCCGACCAGTCCGCGCGCAGCCTGCGCTCGGGCACCCGGCGGATCATCGCCTACCCCACCCCGGAGGACGACCCCACCAACCCCAACCCGCTCATGGGGGGTTTCCTGGAGGCGATCGTCGCGGCCGCGGGCGAGGCCGGCTATCACATCCTGCTGGTCCGGCCGCACCCGGGACAGGACCAGACCCGGGCCCTGGAGGAGCTGATCGCGGCCAGGACCGTGGACGGATTCCTGCTCTCCGACGTGCTGCACGACGATCCCCGCGTGGCCTATCTGGCCGGCCGGGGCTTCCCGTTCGCGGCCTTCGGCAGGACCGCGTCCGAACACCCGCAGAACTGGGTCGACGTCGACACCGTCCAGGCCATGATCGACCTGGTCGGCCTGCTGGCCGCGGCCGGGCACCGGAGGATCGCCTTCCTCGCCTCCTCCTCCAGGCTGCCCTGGATGGACCACCGCCGCGACGGCTTCCAGGCGGGCGTGCGCCGCCACGGTCTGCGCGGCCAGGAGATCTCGGCGCCCGGCGACGACCCCGGCGAGATCGTCGCGGCGACGCGCGAGCTCCTGGGCGGGCGCGCCAGGCCGACGGCCGTGGTCGCCGCCGGCGACTGGCTCGCGCTGGGCGTCTACGCCGCCGCCCGGGCCGAGGGTCTCAGCATCGGCACCGACCTGGCCGTGGCCGGTTTCAACGACCTTCCGGTTACCGCTTTCCTGCAACCCGCCCTGACCACCGTACGGCTGCCGCTGCGCCAGATCGCCGGCGCGCTCGTCACCCGCCTCCTGAAGACCGTCGAGGACGGCGTCACCCCTCAGGCCGGCCTCCTGCTCCCCGGCGAGCTCGTGGTCCGGGCCAGCTCAGGTGGGTAGTCCTCCCCCGAGATCGGAACACCTATGGAAATCAGTTCGTCGTGCCCGGAGATCGTGGCGATGTTCGAATGGGCGCGGGACCGGGCGCTGCGCTGGGCGCATCCCGGCGGCTCGCGCGGGCCGCTGAACGTCGACGAACGGCAGCCGTCCGGCACGGGCGAGGGTGTCTACCTGCCGTCCTACTGGGCCGGATACGCCCACCGCAGCGGCTTCTACTCCCGTGACTTCGCCCACCAGTTCGCCGGCGCCCACCTGCTCGGCCTGGCCGAGGCCAACCTGACGATGCTGCGCCGCTTCGCCGCCTCGGCGACGCCGGAGCACGGCTACTACCCGGTGTGGGCGTTCAACTTCGACGGCTCCTACCTGGCCATCGACTACCGGGGCCCCGACGACTTCGTCCGGGAGGTTCCCGCCGTGTTCGAGCTGGTCGAGCGGGCCGAGCTCGGCCACCGCTGGACCGGCGACCCGGCCTACGTGGACGACCCCGTGCTGCGGGACTTCTACCGGCACGCCACAGGGGAGTTCGTCACCCGGCACGGTGCCGGAGGGCCCGTCGCGCGCGGCACGGGCGGCGGCATCTTCCAGGGTGTCGCCAGCTACAACGAGCTGAGCGGCGAGCCGCTGGCCGAGGCGGGGGACGGGATCGCCGCTCAGTACCAGGCGTATCTGGCGATGGCCGCGCTGTCGCGGGCCGGGGGCGCGGACGGTGCCGCCTTCGAGCGGCGGGCCGCGGAGCTCAAACGGTACTTCAACGAGACCTGGAGCGGCCGGGGCACCGGTGCCGAGATGGTCAGGGCCTACACGGTGGACGGGCGGGCGATGACCGGCTGGGGCCGGGAGAACAGCTGGTTCATGCCGCTCAAGGGCATCGTCGACGACGGCCCGCGCAACGACGACTACCTCGACTTCGTCGACGCCCAGGCGTCCGGCCCCGGCCGGCCGGAGAACGTCGAGGCGCTCACCTACCTGCCCGACACGTTCTTCCGCCACGGCCGCGGCGGCACCGCCTGGAAGTGGATGCGGGAGATCTTCGCCGTACGCGACCGGCCGCACGTGGCCGGCGGGCTGAACGGCGACTACCCCGAGGTGCCGTTCACCCTGGTCGGCCAGGTGGTCGAGGGCCTGCTCGGGGTCCGCCCCGACGCCCCCGACGGCGCCGTCAGCACCCGTTCCCACCTGCCGGAGGGCATCGACCGGCTGGAGGTGAGCGGCATCCCGCTCGGCGACGGGCACCTCGCCGTCCGGCACGACCGGCACGCCAGCACCCTCACCAACCTGTCCTCCCACGTCTCCTACCGCTGGACGGCTCACCTCCCCGGCGGCCGCACCCGTGTCCAGCACGTCCCTCCAGGCCGCACGGTCACCGCGAGCTAGTGGCCTCGGCCGGGCCCGCCGTACAGGGGGCGTCGCCGCAGACGTCGACCACCAGGCCGTCGCGGAGGAAGTGGGCCTTCTGCACGCGGGCCCGCGGGTCGTTGCGCGGGTCCTCGTGGGGATCGCGACCGTACTGCGGGCCGAGCGGCGGGAGGTTGGCCGCCGGGGTCGCCGGGGCGCCGCTGTCCCAGACCACCATGGCCGAGCCGGCGTACGGCCTGCGGGGCATGGACCTGATCCCCCAGTAGGGCGCCAGGTCGGGGCTCCGGCCGGCGGCGACGGCGGGCTGGCGGACCCGCGCCCCGACCGTGCGCGCCTCCACCTCGGCCGTCACCGTGGAGACCTGGTGGTCGCCGAAGGCGACGTGCAGCAGCACGCGGTGGCGGGGCGAGCCGGGCAGGGGGTCGTCGGCCAGGTGCTGGGCGTAGCCGTCGGTCTCGGCGCGGTCCCAGAGCATCTGCATCAGCGCGAAGCAGACCTGCTGGGTCAGCCTGTCGGGGTAGGCGCCGTCCATCAGCCGCTGGAACGGCTGAAAGTCCACACTGCGGTTGAGCAGCGTGCTGTAGTTCATCCCCGGCACGCCGAGCACGGCGTTGCGCACGTCGGGCGAGACGGCGACCAGCGCGCCGCCCGCGATGGCGCCCTGGCTGTTGCCGTCGTAGGCGAGATCGGCCCGCCGGTCGATCAGCGATCTGCCCCGCCCGTCCTGGAAGGCGGCGTGACCGGCGAAGCCGTCCCGGGTGAGCATCGCCCGGCCGAGGAGGACGAAGTTCAGCAGGCTCTGCTGGAGCCGGTCGGTGACCGTGCCGAACCGGGATAAGTCTCCGAACACGCCGGCCACGTGCTGGACGTCCTCGTCGGACATGCCGATCCACTTGGTGGCGCAGAAGGCGAAGCCGTGCTCGCCGGCCATCGCCCGCACGTTGCGGGCGCGTACCTCGGTGGCCTTGCCGAGCAGGCCGTGGCCGTACAGCGCGGGATGCGCGGGCCGCCGGAAGGCCGAGCGCGGGATCTCGCACTGGTACTGGGCCTTCACCGTGTCACCGAGCGGGCGTGGCAGGCCGTCGGGCCCCCGGTTGAGGTTCGAGCCCGGCGGGCCGCCCGGCCTGTCGAGATAGTTGGGGACCAGGATCTCCCCGGTGATCTCGCGGGCGATCGAGGGGTCCTGCTCGGGGGTGAGGTCGGTGACGGAGGAGACCGTGAACTTCGGTGAGCGGCCCCTGAGCCCGCGCAGCGCCTGGTCGCGCATCGTCAGCACGGGACCGGCGATGCCCTGCTCGCTGGCCACGGTGAAGTCCCAGGCCAGGTGGAGTCCCTCGGTGTCCACCCCGGCCCTGGCGAGGTCGGCGAGCGTCCGGTGGAGCGCGTGCTGCCGCGCGGCGAGCGGGTCGCCGGCGGGCAGTTCCTCGCCGAGGAGCCTGGCGAAGGTCTGCGGGACCGGCAGCTCCTGGCCCGCGGCGTCCTTCAGCCGGCGCAGGGCGACGGCGTAGCGGTGGCCCTCGCGGAAGTTCTTCGCCGGCCTGACGATCAGCGCCTGCCGGGCGGGGTCGGCGGCGCCCGCGTCGAGCTCCGCCCAGTACGGCCAGCTCTCCCCGGTCCTGGTGTCGACGATCACGATGGGGGCGTCGTTGCGCAGGGACCACCCGATGTCGGTGACGGGCGCGGCGCCGGTCTTGGCCAGGTCGAGGCCGGGCACGTGGGCCAGGAGCATGGAGCCCGGGGAGAACCCGTCGGCGCCGTTCCATTGGGCCGGGTCGATCGGGGTGCCCGCCGCGTTGCGGGGCATGGCCTCGGCCGAGAGCCTCACCCGCACTCCGGTGCGGGTGCGCGCGGTCTCGGTGAACCAGTCGTTGGGGAACGGCAGCAGGCACTCCGGACCGGCGACGGGATCGCAGCCGCCCGCGGACGGCGGCGGCGGGGCCACGAGACCGGGGACCGGACCGGGGCCGGGGGCGGGACCGGCCCAGGCCGGTGCGGTCGTCGACGTCACGGCCAGCGCGAAAGCCGCCACCATCGTGCGCAGGCGCATGCGCCTCCCTCCTCGAACCTCGACATGATCTAGCCGCAGCAGACCTCAGGACGGGGCGCTCGTCAATGGATGGGGTGGGAAAACGATCTGAAACGCCACCTCTCCCGGACGGCCGACGGCGTTGAGGACCTCCGGGCGCGTCCCCCGCCGGGCGGGGACCGAGGTGATCACGGATGGCGTGCCGCCGGCGGGCCGTCCCGGCTCGGCGACGCCAGGGGACGCCGGGATTTGACTTCCGCCACCACCACCCTTAAACATTTCACTACTCAAATAGTGAAAGGTGTCGGCGGTGATCGAATTCCACCTCGACCGGGGATCGGGGGTGGCGACCTACCTCCAGCTCGTCCACCAGGTCCGGCACGCGCTCCGGCTCGGCCTGCTGCGGCCCGGTGACCGGCTGCCGACGGCCAAGGAGGTCGTGACCCAGCTCGCGATCAACCCGAACACGGTGCTGAAGGCCTACCGGGAGCTGGAGCGGGAGGGGCTGGTCACCGGGCGGCCCGGGCTGGGCACGTTCGTGGAGCGGTCGCTGGGCGCGGCGTCCATGCACGACCGCGCGCGGCTGCGCGCGGAGCTGGTCCAGTGGGTGCGCAACGGCCTCCAGGCCGGCCTGGACCAGGAGGACCTGCGGGCACTGGTCGCCACGGTCCTGACCGACACCTTCCGGGAGGAGATCGCATGAGGGCGGCACTGGAGGCCACCGGCCTGGGCATGCGCTACCGGCGGACCTGGGCGCTGCGCGACTGTTCGGTGACGGTACCGCCCGGCCGGGTCGCCGCGCTGGCCGGACCCAACGGCGCGGGCAAGACGACCCTGCTCCAGCTGGCCGTGGGCATGCTCAGCCCGACCGCGGGAGAGGTGCGGATCTTCGGCGCCCCGGTCCGTGAGCACATGGAGCGGGTCGCGTTCATGGCCCAGAGCAAGCCGCTCTACCCCGGGTTCCGGGTGGAGGAGATGCTGAGGTTCGGGCGCGGGCTCAACCCCCGCTGGGACGAGGCCTCGGCCCGGCGGCGGCTGGCGGAGCTGGGCATCCCGCCGGAGCGCAAGGTCGGCCGGCTCTCGGGTGGCCAGCGGACCCAGGTGGCGCTGACCGTCGCGCTGGCCAAGCGTCCCGACCTGCTGGTGCTGGACGAGCCGCTGGCCGACCTCGACCCGCTGGCCCGCGACGAGGTGATGCGGAGCCTGATGGCGGCGGTGGCGGAGACGGGGCTGACCGTGCTGCTGTCCTCGCACGTCGTCTCCGAACTGGAGGGCATCTGCGACTGGCTGATCGTGGTCAACGGGGGCCGGGTCCAGGTCAGCGGCGACATCGACGACCTGGTCGCCGGACACCGCCTGCTGACCGGACCCGCCGGGACCGCCGACGCGCTCGCCGCCCGGCTGCCGGTGATCTCGCGGGGCGGCACCGGGCGGCAGGCCACCCTCCTCGTCCGCGACACCGGGCCGCTGCCCGACCCGCGCTGGAGCGCCCGCCCGGTGAACCTGGAGGAGATGGTCCTGGCCTACCTGCGCGCCCCCGACCTCGCCGCGTTCCCCCGCCCCGCCCTGGCTCCGGCACGCTGACCCGTCCGGCCCCGCACGGATCCGAAAGGAACCCCTCTTGCTCTGGCTGACCTGGCGACAGCACCGCGCGCAGATCCTGGCGACCGGCGCGCTGCTGCTCGTCCTGGGAGTCCTGCTGCTGGTCTCCGGACTGCGGGCCTCCGCCCACATCGCCGGGCACGCCCCGCCCGGCTGCCCCGGCCCGGCGGCGGCCTGCTCGGATGTGAACACGACGCTCTACCAGGACTACTACAGCCCCGTCTTCCTGGTCTTCGGCCTGCTGCCGTTCTTCGGATCCGCGCTGATCGGCGCGTTCTGGGGCGCGCCGCTGCTGGCGGCCGAGTTCGAGCGCGGCACCAACGCGCTCGCCTGGACCCAGTCCGTGCCGGCCGGGCGCTGGCTGGCGGTCAAGCTCGGCGTGCTCGGCGGCCTGACCGCGCTCGCCGCCCTGGTCCTGTCGGCGATGGTCAGCCTGTGGCTGCCGGTCTTCCGCGGCGTGATCGGCGACAAGTCGATGGAGCCCGGGACGTTCACCATCACCGGGGTCGTCCCGGCGGCGTGGTGGCTGTTCGCGTTCGTCCTGGGCGCCGCCGCCGGGACGCTGCTCCGCCGCACCGTCGCCGCGATGGCGGTCACCGTCGCGGTGGTCTCGCTGGCCGTCCCGGCCGTCTTCTTCTCCCGTGACTCCTACGCCGAGCCGGTGCGGGCCGTCACCGGCGACCGCCTGGCGATCTACGACAGCGGCGCCGATCTGGTCCGCGAGGCGTGGGTCGACCCGGCGGGCCGGGAGGGGGCGGCCCCGCCGGCCGACGTCTGCCCGCCGCCCCCCGGGATGGACGCCCGCTCCGAACGGGCCCAGTTGCTGAAGGACGAGTGCCTGATCGACGCCGGCTACCGGATCGCCGTCTATCACCACCCGACCGACCGCTTCTGGCGCTTCCAGTGGACCGAGACGGGCATCCTGCTCACCGGCACCCTCGCCGTCGGCGGCCTCGCCGTCACCCGCACCCTCCGCCGCCGGAACTGACGGCTCCCCGCCGAGCCGCCGAGCCGCCGACGTACGCGAGGAGCACGCCGGTCGCGTCGACGGCCCGGCGTGGCCGTCCGTCACATGAAGTCCACCTCCGCGTGCGGCAGGCCGCCCGACAGCGAGGGGAAGCCGGGGCCCCGGTCGAAGAACGGGGCCCCGTCCGGCACGAGCGCCCGGAGCTCGGCGCGGCGCAGGGCGGTGGCCTCGGCGTCGACCCGGAGGTCGTCACGGGGACCGCTCAGGACGACCCCGTAGTCGTCGCGGGCCCCCTCGGCCGAGACCTTGCCGTCGCGGACGTCGGCGGCCACCAGCGCGGGGTCGCGCTCCAGCGGCGAGCCCCAGCCGCCGCCCCCGGTGGTGCGCACCCGGATGACCTCACCGGCGCGGACCGGCGAGTCGTCCACCAGGCCCTCCATCTCCCGCCCCTCGATCTCCACGACGAACGGCCGCCCGGCCCGCCCGCCGTTCACACCCCAGCAGGACAGGATCGAGCGGTCGGCGATGGACATGAACGAGGCGTCGCGCAGCATCCGCAGGTGCTTGTCGTATCCGAGGCCGCCGCGGTAGAGGCCGGGGCCGCCGGAGTCCTGGGCCAGGCCGAGCCGTTCGACCCGGAACGGCCAGCGGGACTCGGCGAACTCGACCGGTATGTTGCGCGAGTCGGGGACGACGTGGATGGTGTCCTCGCCGTCGGCGTACCATCGGCCGCCGGAGCCGCCGCCCAGCACCTCTCTCATCAGGTACGGCCTGCCGTCGGCGTCGTCGCCGTAGACGCCGGTGTAGCGGATGGTCTCCTGGTCGGCGGGCATCCGGCCGCCGGTGGCCTTGGCCAGCACCCCGGCCAGCACCCCCAGCAGCCGCAGGATCACGAAGGTGCGGGCGTTCGTCGGGGCCGGGAAGACCGGGGTGAGCAGTGTCCCCTTCTCCGGGAAGCGCATCTCGATGAGCGGGACGACGCCCTCGTTGACGTCCAGCTCCGCCATCCGCTCCGGGGTCTCGGCCAGGTTGCGCAGGATCGGCGCCAGCCATTTCTTCAGGAACACCCCGTCGGCGTAGTCGCCCGCGTGGTTGATCGGCCCCTTGGCCTGCGGTGACGTGCCGGTGAAGTCGATGACCAGCGGCACCCGCGCGCCGTGGTCGACGGTGAGGGTGATCCGCTGGGTGTGCAGGCGGGGCTCGTCCACGCCGTCGTGCTCGGCGTAGTCCTCCCACACGTGCGTGCCCTCGGGGATCCTGGCCAGCAGCTCCCTGCGGAACGTCTCGGTGGTCTTGGAGATGATCGCGTCGAAGCACGCCTCGACCGCCTCGCGCCCGTAGCGGTCGAACAGCTCCCCCAGCCGCCGCGCGCCCATCAGGCAGGCCGAGCACTCGGCGTCGAGATCGCCGGCGAGGGAGTCGGGCATCCGCGAGTTACGGGTCATGATCGTGAGCGCCGCCCGGTTGGGCACGCCCCGGTCCCAGAGCTTGATCGGCGGGACCATCAGCCCCTCCTCGAACACGCTGCGCGCGTGCGAGGGCATCGATCCGGGGACCGCCCCGCCGATGTCGTCGTGGTGCCCGAACGCCTGCACGAAGGCGACCACGGCTCCGTCGTGGAAGACCGGGACCGTCACGCACAGGTCGGGCAGGTGCCCGATGCCGCCCTCGGACAGGTAGACGTCGTTGTGGAAGAACACGTCGCCGGGGTTCATCCCGTCCACGGGGAAGTCCCTGACGACGGGCTGGACCAGCGCCGAGTAGGACCTGCCGGTCAGCTTGCGCAGCCGTACGTCGTGGATGCCCGCCCGGAAGTCGTGCGCGTCGCGGATCATCGGCGAGCGGGCCGTGCGCGCGATGGCGGTCTCGACCTCCTTCTCCACCGACGCGAGCGTGCCCTCCACGATCTCCACCAGCACCGGGTCGGCGCTCGTCGGCTCACCGCGCACGGCGCACCTCCAGATTCCCGAACTCGTCCATGGCGGCCGTGAAGCCGGGGTGCACCGGCAGCGTGGAGCCGTACTCCTCGATGACCGCCGGGCCGGAGACCACCGATCCGGCGCCCAGGTCGGCGCGGCGGTGGATCGGCGCCGGGCCCCACCCGTCGTAGAAGACCTCGCGGGCCGTCACCGGCCGGGGCTCGGCGGCGCCGTACGGCCTGCGCCCGATGGCCGGGCGGGTGATGGGGCCGATGCCGGAGACGCGGAGGTTGACCCACTCGACGTCGTGCCGGGGGTCGTCGCGGTAGCCGTATCCGTAGAGTCTTCGGTGCGCCTCGTGGAAACGGTCCAGCACCTCCGCTCGCCAGGTCTCGTCCAGCGGCCCGGCGGGGGCGGGCACCCGCACCTCGTAGGCCTGGCCGTAGTAACGCAGGTCGGCGCTGCGCGCGTAGATGTGCCGCTCGGCGGCGAACCCCTCGCGGTCGAGGGCCTCGGCCGCCTGCTCCTCCAGGTCGCCGAAGATCTCCGCGGCGTCGTCGAGGGAGAGCTCCCGCGTGACGAAGGTGCGCACGTAGTCGTTCTTGACGTCGACGGTGAGCAGGCCGAACGCCGACACGTTGCCGGGATCGGGCGGGACGATCACCGACGGCAGGCCGAGGATGTCGATGAGCCGGCAGACCAGCAGCGGCCCCGAGCCGCCGAAGGCGACCATCGGGAAGTCGCGCACGTCCAGGCCGCGCTTGACCGTGATCTGGCGGATCGCGTTGGACTGGTTGAACGCGCTGATCTCCAGGACGCCGGCCGCGGTCCGCTCGGGACTGAGCCCGATCTTGCCGGCCAGCGCCTCGATCCCCTGCCGGGCCGCGTCGGCGTCGAGCGGGATCTCCCCGCCGAGCAGGTGCGGGGGGACCCGCCCGAGGAAGACGTGCGCGTCGGTGACGGTGACCTCGGTGCCGCCCCGCCCGTAGCAGAGCGGGCCCGGGTCCGCCCCGGCCGACCTGGGGCCGACCTTCAGGGTGCCCTCCGGGGAGATCCACGCGACGGACCCGCCGCCCGCCCCCACGGTCACGATGTCGATCATCGGGATCTTGCACGGGTAGCGGCCGATGCCGCCCTCGGTGGTCAGCGAGGGCTCCCCGTCGATCACCACCGCGACGTCGGTGGAGGTGCCGCCGCCGTCCAGTGTGATCACCGACGGGTGCCCGGCGGTGGAGGCGATCAGCGCGGCGCCGAGCGCGCCCGCGGCCGGTCCGGACAGCACGGTCGTGATCGGCTGGTGCACGACCTCGGCGGCGGACAGCACGCCGCCGTTGCTCTTCATCACCGAGAACGGCATGCCGAGCCGGTCGGCGAGGTTGGCGATGTAGCGGCGCATGGTCGGCTTGACCGCGGCGTCCACCAGGGTCGTCACCGACCGTTCGTACTCGCGGTATTCGCGCAGCACGTCGCTGGAGATCGAGACGACCGCGCCGGGGTGCTCACGTTCGATGATCTCGCGCATGCGGAGCTCGTGCCGGGGGTTGGCGTAGGAGTGCAGCAGGCACACGCCGATCGCGGTGATCCCCCGCTCGCGGAACCATCCGGCCACGGCCACGGCCTGCGCCTCGTCGAACGGGCGGACCTCGGCGCCGGTGTGGTCGAGGCGTCCGCCGACGGTCTTGACCCGGTGCACGGGGACGATCCGGGGTGGTTTCACCCAGAAGTAAGAGTTGCCGTAGCCGTCGGGGACGCTCTGCCTGGCGATCTCCAGGATGAACTCGAAGCCCTCGGTGGTGACGAAGCCCAGATCCGTGATGCGGTCTTCGAGGAGCTGGTTGGTGGCCACGGTGGTGCCGTGCACGACCGCCGACACGGTCTCCACGCCCGCCTTCCGCAGGACCTTCCGCACTCCCTCCATGAACCCGTCAGCGGGGTTGGCGGGTGTGGAGGGAGTCTTGGTAGTGGTGATCTCACCGGTCTGTTCGTCCACCGCGACCACGTCGGTGAACGTGCCCCCGGTGTCGACCCCTATACGGACGCTACGCATGCCCCCGTGTCTACCCAGTCCTGCGGAGGCGGCAAATCGGCGGACCCTGCCGAAGCTGGGCCGCGTCCTTGGGCACTGTTAGCGGCGGCGCGGACCCATGGTGGAGCCGATCACCGCGTCGGCGTCGTGCGCATGCACCTTCGCGGCGAGCCGGATGGCCATCTCGTTGGTACGGCGCAGCTCGGCCTCGACCCGGTCCTTGCCCGACTGGCCGACCTGGACCCCGAAGTAGGCGCCGATGATCGCACCCGAGACGCCGACCAGGCCGGCGAAGGGGGCCGCGGACTCGCCGTTGCGCATCGCGATCACCACGAAGGCGACCAGGAGGACCACCAGGCCCGTGACGACGACGTAGAACCCGTAGCGCCAGCGGGCCGCCTCCGCCTGGGCGGCGACGGCCTCGTCCTCGGTCATCATCGCCGCGAGCGCGACGGGTATCTCAGCGGTCTCCGCCGTGGACGGCATCGCCGGGGACGTGGCCGCGGGGATCTTGTTGAGAGGTGGAGCAGAGGCTTTGGCGGTCGTCACAGACCCTCCCACTTTCCGATAGGCAAAATGAATCTCCCATGCTTTTCGCAGTCAAGCCAAGCCGGACCAGGCTATGTCACCGCGAGGTCTCCCATTCCTACCAGCGCACCGCCTGCCCAAACGCTCCCGGCCGACCCACTAGGCTGACCCCCCGTGACCGAATCGTCCGCGCTCTCCGCCGTCCCCCTCAAATCCCGTGACGGGGTGCTGCGCTTCTACTTCGGCCCGATGGACTGCGGCAAGTCCACGCTGGCCCTGCAGATGAACTACAACCACGGCCGTCAGGGCAGGCGCGGCCTGGTGCTGACCAAGCACGACCGCTCGGGCGGTCCCCAGCTCACCAGCCGGATAGGGCTGGGCAGCGACGCCATCGAGGTCGTCGACGACCTCGACCTGGTGGCCCTGGTCCGCGGCCACCAGCAG
This sequence comes from Streptosporangium brasiliense, assembly GCF_030811595.1. Classification (NCBI taxonomy): domain Bacteria; kingdom Bacillati; phylum Actinomycetota; class Actinomycetes; order Streptosporangiales; family Streptosporangiaceae; genus Streptosporangium; species Streptosporangium brasiliense. Next base: position 4,644,338 of record NZ_JAUSRB010000002.1, on the reverse strand, counting down.
CCCGTCGACTACGTGATCTGCGACGAGGCGTGCTTCTACACGGTCGCCCAGATCGAGCAGCTCGCCGACCTCACCGACGACTTCGGCATCGACGTCTACGCCTTCGGTCTGGCGGCGGACTTCCGGTCGCAGATGTTCCCCGCCGCCCAGCGCCTGTTCGAGCTGGCCGACGAGATCAGCCGCCTCCAGGTGGAGGTGCTGTGCTGGTGCGGCCGTCCCGGCCGGCTGAACGCCCGCGTGGTCGGCGACAAGCTGGTGCGGACCGGCGAGCAGGTGATCATCGGGGACACCGGTGACGCCCCGATCCGCTACCAGGTCCTCTGCCGCCGCCACTACCGCGCGGGCGACCTCGGCCACTCCTGAGCCCCGGCCTCCCGGCCGGGTCCCCGCCGGGAGGTCCGTGGCACCGGCGGACGGCGCGTCAGACCGCGCAGTGGCCGTCGTCGTCGCAGGCCTCCCCGGCGGCCCCGGCCGTCCTGGGCGCCGGGCCCTGGCCGGTCCGCTCGGCGACCTCCTCCAGAGCGGCGAGCAGGGTGTCCTCGGGCTGGGCGCCGGAGACGGCGAACTGCCCCTCGAACAGGAACAGCGGGACGGAGCCGACGCCCAGGGCCCGGGCCCGGGCCAGGTCCTCCTTGACCGCCGCCGTGCCGTCCTCGCCGTCGAGGTCCGCCCGGACGCCGAGCCCGGCGGCCAGATCGGCGAGGACCTCCCGCGAGCCGACGTCGAGGCCGTCGGTGAAGTGCGCGCGGAAGAGGGCGTGGAGCGCCTCCTCCCCCTTCCCCTGCTCGCCGGCGAGCCGGATGAGGCGGTGCGCGTCGAAGGTGTTGGCCTGGACCGAGCGATCGAAGTCCAGCCTCAGCCCGTCTTCGGCGGCGACGCCCGTCACGTGCGCGAACATCTGCGCGGCCCGCTCGGCCCCGCCGAACTTGGCCGCCGCCCACCTGAGGGTCGGCTCCCCGGTGGACTCCACGTCCGGCGCGAGCTGGAACGGCCGGAACTCCACCTCCACCTCGCCCCCCTTGGCACGGTAGCGCTCGACGGCGCGGGCGAAGCGGGTGTGGCCGATGTAACACCAGGGGCAGACGACGTCTGAGTAGATTTCAACCTTCACGGAGTGCTGCAACCGGCACGGCGGCCCGCTGATTCCGCACGGCGCGGTCGCCGGGCACCACGCCCCGGAGGACCAGCCCCACGTGATCGCCACGGCCGTCGCGGAACGGGCCGACAGGCACGGGCTCCACTGACCCCGCCCTGGGGACCGTGTCCGCGCCCCGGGCCTCAGGGGGAGCACCGGGTGGCGGGCGTCCGCCGTCCGCCCGTGGTCTCTCGGGACTACCCGCGCACCCCCTACTTCAGAGCTACCCGGAAGCCCGCCGAGCTACGCGGAAGGTGCGTTCTCCGTGGGGACGCCGGTCACAAGGGATGATCCATAACTTCGGTGCCGGAATCACGACAGAGATCCGGTATGGAAGGACCACCCCATGGCGTCCCGCCTGCGCCGTACCCTGCTCGCCGCACTGGTCACCGCCTCGGTGGCCGTGCCGGTGTCGGGTGCGGCCCGCTCCTCGGCCGTCCCGGCACCCGTCCCGGCGGCCCTCGCCCCGATGCGGTCCGCGACCCCCGCCGCCCTCGCCGAGCGGTACGCCGCCGGCCGCGAGGGCATCCGGGCGGCCGAGCGGATGGCCGCCGGCGACGGCCACCGGTGGCGGGCCGCGACGCTGCGCGCCATGGCTGACCCGGCGCGGCAGTTCCTGTTCTTCGACGGCCGCGGCGGCGGCCGCACCGCGGAGGTCTTCGGCGATCTGTCGGCGGCCGAGCGGATCGCCGTGCTGGTCCCCGGCAGCGACACCAACCTCGACAAGTACGGGCTGCTGCGCGGTGGCGCGCTGAGACTGCGGCAGGAGCTCGGCGACCGGTCCGCCGTCATCGCCTGGCTCGGCTACCGGACACCCAGCCTGATGAGTCTGGCGGTGCTGACACCCGGCCGCGCGGATGAGGGCGCCCCCGCCCTGCGCGCGTTCGTGCGGGAGCTGAGCGCGGCCCGGCCCGCCGCTCGGATCTCCCTGGTGTGCCATTCCTACGGCTCGGTGGTCTGCGCACGGGCCGCGTCCGGGCTGGACGTCGCGGACATCGTCCTGTACGGCAGCGCGGGCGTCGGTGCCGGCAGCGCCGCCGCGCTGCGCACCCGGGCCACCGTCTGGGCCGGCCGGAGCGCCGGCGACTGGGTCGCCGGCGTGCCGCACCTGCGGCTGCGACTGCCCTTCGCGACGGTCGGACTCGGGACCGACCCGGTCTCGCCGGAGTTCGGCGCCCGGATCTTCGCGGCGGGCGACGGCGGGCACAGCGACTACCTCAGATCCGGCTCCACGTCCCTGAGGAACATCGCCCGCATCGTCGCCGGACAGTCCCCGGCCGGTCAGGACCGTGATGCGTGACCTCGCCCGCAGGACCGTCATATGTGACCTCGCCCGGCGGATCGCTCAGGACCGTCATGCGTGACCTCGCCCGCAGGACCGTGATGCGTGACCTCGCCCGGCGGATCACTTCGGCGACTCCGCCCGGCCGCGACGGCGCCGTGCGTGACCTCGTCCGGCGGGTCGACGCGGCGACCCCGCCCGGCCGCGACCGTGCCCTCGACGCGCTACGCGCCCTGGCCATCCTCGGCGTGGTGCTCGGTCACTGGCTGGTGACCGCCCTGGTGGCCGACAGCGGCACGGTGCACACCGCCAGCCCGCTCCGGCACCTGCCCCAGCTCACCCCCGTCTCCTGGCTGTTCCAGACCCTCGCGATCTTCTTCCTGGTGGGCGGGCAGGTGGGCGCGGAGAGTCATGCCTCCGCCCGCGCCCGGGGGACGACGTACGGGCGGTGGCTCGGCGCCCGTACGGCGCGGCTGGCGCGGCCGGTCGTCGCCGTGCCGGCGGTGTGGACCGTGGCGGTGGGCGCGATGCTCGCCTCCGGGGCCGGTCTGGAGACCGTGCACACGCTGGTCAAGCTGGTGCTGTCCCCGCTGTGGTTCCTGCTGGTCTTCGCGGTGCTGACGGCGGCGACCCCGCTGGTGGCCAGGCTGCACCCGCTGTGGCCGCTCGCCGCCGTCGCGCTCGTCGACCTGGGCCGTTACGGCCTGGGCGGGCCCGCCTGGCTCGGCTGGACCAACGTGGCGGCCGGCTGGCTGGTGCCGTACTGCCTGGGCGCCGCCCGGGCCCGCGGCGCCCTGCGGGGCCGGGCCACCGGATGGGCGCTGCTGCTCGGCGGCGGCGCCGCCACCGCCGGGCTCGTCCTGTGGGCCGGCTACCCGGCGGCCATGGTCGGGGTGCCCGGTGCCCGGATCTCCAACCTCGCCCCGCCCACCCTCGCGGCCGTCGCCTTCGGCCTGGCCCAGTGCGGGGCGGCCCTGCTGCTGCTCGGCCCGCTCCGGCGGGTGCTGCGCCGCCCTGCCGCCTGGGCGCCGGTGGCGCTGGTCAACCTGGCCGCGATGACGATCTTCCTCTGGCACCAGACCGCGATGATCGCCGTCACCGCGACCGGCCTGCTCGCCGGCGGGCCCCTGCCCGGCCTGCACACCGCCCCCGACGGTCCCGGCTGGGTGCTCGCCCGGCTGGCCTGGCTGCCGGCGTTCGCACTGGCCCTGCTGGTCTGCTGGGCCGCGTTCCACGCCCACGAGCGGAGACGGCCCGCGACAAGGTCAGGACCCGGCTGACCCCCGGCGGCCGGGACGCCGGGCGCCCTCCGCGGGCAGGTGCTCAGGCGGGGCACGGTCATGTGCCGCGGACCGAACGCCCCAGGCCGGGGATGAGCACCGCGGCGACGATCAGATGCATCCCGGCCAGCACCACCGTGCTCGCGGTGTCGACGGCGCCGAGCGGGCCGGCCAGCGACAGCGCGAGCACGACGGCCGCGATGACCGTCCAGGTCCGCCCCGGCCGTTTCAGGATCCGCTCCAGAAGCGCGAGCAGCGCCCAGCCCGCCAGCCCGGCGAGCAGGCTCGCCGTGGCGACCGCGGCCGGCCCGACGGGCTGAACCGCCCCGTCGAGCCGGACGGACAGGCCGATCCCGGCCACCGGGCCGGTCAGCGCCCAGAGGACGAGGGCCGCAGCCGTCGCGCCGGCCACTGTCAGCGCCCGCCGGGTGGCGGTGCGGCCGGCCCGCTCCGGCACGGCACGGGTGGGGATGGTCTCACCGGACACGCGTTTTCCCCTCTCGGAGTCGGACGGGGCGGGCCGTCCCGCACACCATCCGCTGATGGCGGCCGCGGCGGCCCCGTCTGGTCCATGAGCGTCGCCGTCGCGGCGCGGTCGCCGCATCGGCCGCGCGGCCGCGGCGAGTCCGACCGTGGTAGGGCCGGCCACCGACTTTGGTAGGTGTCGGCGCCGCCGTACCCGGAGCTACCCTTGGTCGGTGCGCGGCGAGATCCACTGCGAGGCGGGGGCGGAGCCCGAGGGGCGACACGCCTCCGAGCCCCTCGCCGTGATCGGCATGACCGTAGGGGTGGGGAGCCTGGTCGCGCTGACGATCTGGGGCCGCTTCGACGCGCACCCGGCGGAGGGGCTGCTCGCTCTCGACGTCGCGGCCGGGGTGCTCGGGTGCGCCCTGTCGCCCTTCCTGCTGCGGCGGCCGGTCACCGGCGCGCTGGGGCTCACCGCGTTGGCGGCGCTGTCGATGGCGGCCACCCCGGTGGCCACGCTGGGCGCGCTGCTGGTCGCTCAGCGGCGCAGCTTCCCCGTCGCGGCCGCGGTGGCCGCGGCGGGGGTCGCGGCGCACGCGGCGCAGGGCGTGTGGCGGCCGAGCGGAGGGATCACCCTCGGCTGGTGGCTGGCCCTGATCACCGTCGGATACGGCGCGCTGGTCGGCTGGGGTGCGCTGACCCGGGCGCGGCGCGCGCTCGTCATCTCGCTGTACGAGCGCGCCCGCCGCGCCGAGGCCGAACAGGGCCGGCGGGTGGCCGAGGCCCGGATGCTGGAGCGGACCCGGATCGCCCGGGAGATGCACGACGTGCTGGCCCACCGGCTGTCGCTGCTGGCCACATACGCGGGCGCGCTGGAATACCGCCCGGACTCCCCGCCCGAGCAGCTCTCCCGCGCCGCCGGCGTGGTCCGCGCCGGGGTGCACCAGGCGCTCGACGAGCTCCGCGATGTGATCATCCTGCTGCGCGACGAGGACGACGGTCCCGACGGATCGCCCCAGCCCGTGCTCGCCGACCTGCCGCGCCTGGTCGAGGAGACCCGCGACGCCGGAGAGGAGATACGGCTGCGCAACGGGGTGGTCGACCCGGCCGCCCTGCCCGCCGCCGCCGGCCGGACGGCCTACCGGGTCGTGCAGGAGGGGCTGACCAACGCCCGCAAGCACGCCGCGGGCCGGCCGGTCCAGGTCGTGCTGGAGGGCCGGCCCGGCGACCGGCTTGTGATCGACATCCGCAACCCGCTGCCGGAGGGCGGGGCCGCCCCGCCGATCACACCCGGCACCGGGACCGGCCTGGTCGGACTGACCGAGCGGGTGCAGCTCGCCGGCGGGCTGCTCGACCACGAGGTGACCGCCGGCGGCGAGTTCCACCTGCGCGCCTGGCTGCCATGGCCGGCGTGAACCGTCCGCTGCGCGTGCTCATCGTGGACGACGACGCCCTCGTCCGCGCCGGGCTGTCCATGATGCTCGACGGGATCCACGGCATCACCGTGGTCGGCGAGGCCGCCGACGGCGACGAGGTGCCCGCGGCCGCCGACGCGCACGCCCCCGACGTCGTGCTCATGGACCTTCGGATGCCGCGGGTGGACGGCATCACCGCCACCCGCAGACTGCGGAGCCGGCGACACCCGCCCGAGGTCATCGTGCTGACCACCTTCGACAGCGACGAGAACATCCTGCACGCGCTGCGCGCCGGCGCCAGTGGCTTCCTGCTCAAGGACACCCCGCCGGCGCAGATCGTCGGAGCGGTCCGCCAGGTCGCCGCCGGAGACCCGATCCTGTCTCCCGGGGTCACCCGCCGGCTCATGGACCGCGCGGCCACCCAGGCCGGCACCTACCAGCGGGCCCGTGCCGCCCTGGCCACCCTCAGCCCCCGCGAGCACGAGGTGGTCCTCGCCGTGGCCCAGGGCCGGACCAACGCCGAGATCGCCGCGGAGCTCTTCATGACCGTGGCCACGGTCAAGGCCCACGTCTCCCACATCCTCAGCAAACTCGACCTCGACAACCGGACCCAGATCGCCCTGCTCGCACACGACGCCGGCCTCGCCTGACCTGCGGCGGGGCGGACAGGGACGGACGCCGCGGCGCGACGGACCGGCGACCGCCTTCCGGCGGCGGAGGTCCGCGGTCCGGCTAGGGCTCGGCGGCCATCTCCTCCAGGCGGGCGGCGAGCCGGTCGGGCTCCCCGTCGGCCAGCGCGGCCGCGGCGCGCCACCAGGCGAACCACTCGCCGCTGCGCCACATCCAGTCGACACGCTCGATGGCGGCGATGACGTCGCCCGTGACCTGCCACGGCCCGCCCACCTGCGCGGCGGTGGCCCCGTGGCGCAGGGCCCAGGCGTGCAGGGTCTCGGCGGCGGCCCCGTCGACCGGCTGCGCGTAGGGGTCGGGGTGCTCATCCAGCCGGTGCGGGCCGAGACCGGCCGCCACGCCCCAGCTCCACTGGGCCTCGGCCGGGCGGGAGTAGCGCAGCGACTCGAAGTCGAGGTTGGAGCCGAGGCCGCCGTCCCGGCGCCTGACCACCACCGCGTCGAGCCGGCCGCCCGCGTCGAAGGAGACCACGATCCGCCGGCCGGGGGCGGCATCCTCGGGCAGCGCGACCCGGTCCTCCACCTGCCAGGAGTTCAGGTCGGTCACCGCGGCGGGCCGGCCCCAGACCTCGTCGGCGGCGTCGTCGGCGATCCAGGCGGCGAGCATCTCCAGCACGGTCAGGTCGGTCCACGGGTCGACGGCGGTCGCGCTGCGGAGCACCTCGTCCGGCGCCGGCAGCTTGCCGCCGCGGGTCCGCCGCCACCACTGCCCACCCAGGTCACGGGTGCCGACCAGCAGCCCGGCCAGCGCGGCGAGCTCGGTGGACCTGCGGGTCAGCGGGGCATAGCGGGCGAGCTCGGCACAGCGGGCGGCACGGTCGGCGCCGAACACGGCCTCCATCTCGCGGAGCAGGGCACCGGCCGCCAGCCGCTCCTCGCCCAGAAGGTCGCGGATCAGTCGTCTGGCCTCGGTCCGGGCATCCTCCGCACGTGCCTCGCGCATACGGGCCACGCTACGCCCGGCGCTCCCCGCACGCGAGAGCCGCCGGCTTCACCCAGGGGGCCGACGGCTCGCGCACGAGGACCGTCGGTTCACGCCGCGAGGCCGGTGGCCCACGCATGACAGGTGGCAGCCCTGGATGATCGATTCCAAGGGGTTCAGTGGTCGCATGCGGTGAGTGCCCGCACGGGCCTGTCGCAGCCACCGGGCCTCGGAGGTGAAGCCGGGCATTGCCCGCATCATCGCCAAGGTGACCAGCTCGGCATCGCTGAGCCGCGGCGTGATGCCCACAGCCGGCCGCCAGGGGGGCGAGCCGCGGTGAATCCTTCAGTAGATCGTCGGTCTTGACGTGAAGTGCGGCCGCGAGGGAGTCCGGCTCTGTCTTCACACACCGACGTCGGACTCCCTCGTCGCATGCGCGCAGACGATGTCCTGAAATCGATCATCTATGTGATCGTGCGTCTGCGGGCCAGTTCCCTGTCCTCCTCGGTCAGCGCGTCAGCGACCAGCAGTCGCGGCAGTAGGTCCGGTTCGAGTGTCATCGCGCGAAAGACAAGCGCGACGGTCACGTCGTGGTCGGGCCGGTGCACGATCTCGACGGGGTCGGAAACCCTGATGTCTCCCGGCCTGATCACGCGCAGATAGGCGCCCGGCACTGCGGCCTGGGTAAACCGCTTGATCCACCCCTCTCGCTCCAGCCAGCCCTGGAACGTCGCGCACGGGATCCGCGCGCACGACACCTCCAGGACCACCTCTGGCCCGATGCGCCAACGTTCACCGATCAGGGCGCCGTTGACGTCGAGGCCGAGGGTCGTGAGGTTCTCCCCGAAGACGCCGTTGGCGAGCGGCCTGCCCAGCTCGGCCTCCCACCCGTCGAGATCCTCGCGGGCATAGGCGTAGACGGCCTGGTCGGAACCGCCGTGGTGCTTCACGTCGTAGACGCGGTCGCCTACGAGACCGACCTCGCCGGTGCCCTTGGGTCCGGGCGCGATGACGGCAACCGGGCCGTCGACAGGCCGCTTGTCGATACCTGTCGCGCTGAGCCCCTTCCACGGGTTGGGTCGGGGCTTGCCGACATTGACGGAGAGCAGCTTCATGCGCGCGACGGTACGGTCTTCTACCCGCCGGGGCGACTCATTTCCCTGCGAACCCCTTGGAATCGATCATCCAGGCGCGCGGGCCGGCGGCCTCACCTGTGGGAGCCGGCGGCCTCACGCGCGGGGGTCGGCGGGCGGGACGGCCGTGCCGTCGTCGCCGGGCGAGCGTGCCCGGTAGGCGGCCCGGCCCACCATGTAGGCGGCCACCGCCGCGGTGACCACCTGGAAGACCGCGACCAGCGCCAGCGTCCCGGCGATCGCCCAGGTGGGCCGGCGCAGCCACATGGCCAGCAGGATCAGGTGCAGGCCGAGCACCTGCGGCTTGGTCGCCGGGTGCATGCGCGACAGGGTGCCGGGAAACCTGACCATCCCCACCCCCGCCACGAACGCGAGCGCGGCGCCCAGCAGCAGGCACGCCGCGGCGGCCACGTCCAGCGCGGTCAACGTGCCCTCCCCGGGAAGGGCCCGGTCGGCGCGGTCAACGCGCCCTCCCCGAGAAGAACCTGGCCAGCGAGACCGATCCGACGAACCCGACGAAGGACAGCACCAGCAGGACCGGCAGCGCCGAGTACTCCCCCACCACCGCCGCCCCCGTCCCGATCCCGCACATCACCACCGCGGTGAGCACGTCCAGCGCGACCGCCCGGTCCAGCATGGAGGGGCCGCGCACCAGCCGGTGGAGCGTCAGCGCCGCCGCGCAGCCGAGCAGCGCCAGTGCCGCCAGATATACCGCCGTCACCGCAGTTCCTCCTGGTCCGCACCGGTGCCGAAGGCCGCCACGATGCCCTTCTCCAGCCGCGTCACGTCCGCCTGGACGGTCGCCTGGACGTCCCCGGTGATGCCCAGGACGTGCAGCACCAGCTCCCTGTCGCCGAAGTGCACCTCCAGCACCAGGCTGCCCGGCAGCGCCGACAGCGCCACGGTGATCAGCACGGCCATCACCTCCGACGACGTGCGCAGCCGTACCTCGACGATCTGGACCGGCGGCATCGTCCCCAGGCGCAGCGCCCAGAACGCGACACGGAAGCTGGAGGCCACCAGGTCCACCGCGAAGCGGACCAGGAAGACGAGCGCCGCGACCGGGTGAATCCGCAGGCCGGTGTCCAGCACCGGCAGGGGCAGCAGCCAGACGACGAGCAGCCCGCCCAGCAGGCCGCCGAGCACGTTGCCCACGCTGAGGTCGCCCCAGAGCAGCAGCCAGACCACCGTGAGCCACGCCACCTGCGACAGCGGGACGGGCCTGCCCAGCAGTCGGGGGGTGAGCCCCCGGCCGCTCACCGCAGGCTCCCGAGCACCGACGAGATGTACGGCTCGCGGGCCATCAGCTCGCCGGCGGTCCGTCGTGCCAGGGCGGACAGCGGCCCGGCCAGCACGGTGAACGACAGGGCCAGCGCCACCAGGGCCATGGCGGAGCCGAGCATCGGCAGCGGGATGCTCGCGCTCGTGACGATCGCCCGGCCGGTGATCCCCTCGGTGCCGGAGGCCCGGACGACGGGGGCCTCCTCGCCCTCCAGCACGGTCCCCATCTTCTTGATCATGCCGGGGGGCGGCGTCCGCCAGAACGCCTTGTTCCACGTCGTGGCCACGGCGTACAGGGTGAGGAGGCTGGTCAGCAGTCCCCCCGCCACCAGGATGAGCGCCATGGGACCGCCGTCGGCCACCCCCGCCTGGATCAGCGTCAGCTTGCCGAGGAAGCCGGACATCGGCGGGATGCCCGCCAGGTTCATCGCGGGGACGAAGAAGAGCACCGCGATCAGGGGCGCCAGCCTCATCAGGCCCCCCAGCCGCTCCAGCGCGGTCGTGCCGGTGCGGCGCTCGATCAGCCCGGTCACCAGGAAGAGGCTGGTCTGCACGGTGATGTGGTGGACGACGTAGAACACCGCACCCGCCAGGCCGAGGACCGAGGAGAGCGCCACCCCGAAGACCATGTAGCCGATATGGCTGACCAGCGTGAAGGAGAGCATCCGTTTGATGTCGGTCTGGGCCACCGCGCCGAACACCCCGACCAGCATGGTCAGCAGCGCCACCCACATCAGCAGGCCGCTCACCGGCCCGCCGGGGAACAGCAGCGCCTCCAGCCGGATGATCGCGTAGATGCCGACCTTGGTGAGCAGCCCGGCGAACAGCGCGGTCGCGGGGGCCGGCGCGGTCGGATAGGAGTCGGGCAGCCACGCCGACATCGGGAAGATGGCCGCCTTGACCACGAAGACCAGCAGGAGCAGGAGCTCGACCAGCAGCTTGACGTGCCCGGGCAGCACGGAGAAGCGCTCGGCGAGCTGGGCCATCGACACAGTGCCCGTCGCCCCGTAGGCCACCGCGATCCCGACCAGGAAGAGCATCGAGGAGGCCAGGCCCATCACCACGTAGGTGGCGCCCGCGCGGATGCGGGACTCGGTGCCGCCGAAGGTGAGCAGCACGTAGGAGCCGCTGAGCAGCATCTCGAAGGCTACGAAGAGGTTGAACAGGTCACCGGCGAGGAAGGCGTCCGACACCCCGGCAATCATGATGAGGTAGGCCGGATGGAAGATCGACAGCGGGGCGATGCGCTCCTGGTCGGCGTAGGCCTGTGAGATGGAGTAGATCATCACGCACAGCGTCACCGCCGAGGAGACCACCAGCATCAGCGTGGCGAGCCGGTCGGCGACCAGGGCGATGCCGATCGGCGCCGGCCAGCCTCCGGCGTAGGTCACCAGCGGCCCCCCTCGGTCGGCCGCCAGCAGCAGGACGCATGACACCACCAGCACGGTCGTGAGCGTGACCACGCTGATGAGCGCCTGCAGCCTGCGCAGCCGCCCGCCGATGGCCAGCTTGAGCCCGGCGGCCAGCAACGGCAGCACCACCGGGGCCGCGACCAGTCCCCCTTCCGGGACCGCGATCAGCTCCGCCACCGGCCCTCCCCGCCCGGCACGGCCCGTGTCCCCGGCGCCCCCCGCCCCGCGTCCGGCAGGGCATGCGGCACAGCCATCAGTCGTCCCCTTCCAGGTCCGGATCCTCTGCCCTGGCCTGCCGCTCCCGGTCGGCCCGGATGGCCGCCCGCATCTCCTTGCGCGCCTCGCGCTGGCGGAGCCGGAACCGCCTGCGGATCTCCCGCTCCCGCTCGGCCTGCTCCCGCTCCCGCCGGGCGAAGTCCGCGCGCAGCTTGTCGATCCGCTCCTGCCGGCTCTCCTTGGACACCGCCTCCTCGCGCCGGGCCTCGGCGAGCCGTTCCTCGATCTGCTCGCTGGACAGGCCGGCGTCCTTGTGCGCCTGGAGCCAGCGGCCCAGGTCCACGTTGACGTCCAGGATCCGTCTCTCCAGCTCCTGGGCCTCCCGGTGTTCCCTTTCGCGCCGGGCGGACTCCAACTGGGCGAGTTCCGCGCGCTGCTCCTGGACCAGCCGCCGGTACGCCTCCTGCTTGGCGAGCACGGCCTGGGTGAGCTCCCCGCGCCGGGCGCGCAGCCGTACCATGCGGTCCTCGGTGTCGTCCTGGACCTCGTCGCCGCCGGTGAGCTGCCAGGACCGGTGGACCACGGCGAGCAGGAACGCGGTGATGCCCAGGGTGATCACGATGGAGGTGAGCACCATCGCCTGCGGCAGCGGGTCGGCCATCCGCGCCGGATCGGACCTGCCGAGGATGGGCGGCTCCCCGGCTGGGCCGCCGACGGTGAGGATCAGCAGGTTCACCCCGTTGCCGAGCAGGATGACACCGACCAGCAGCCGGACCAGGCTCCGCTCCAGCAGGAGCGTCACCCCGGCGGCCGCCAGGGTCCCCGACACCAGCAGGGGCAGCAGCGAGACGGTCACCGCTCCTCCTCGGCGTCGATCTGCCGGTCCAGCTCCGCCCCCAGGCTGCGCAGGACGTCCTGCGCCATGCCGACCACCGTGACGTAGATCCCGATGTCGAACAGCAGCACGGTCGACAGGTGAAGCTCGCCGATCAGCGGGACCGCCAGGTCCGCGGAGAGCATGTCCAGCGGCGCGCCGGTGGCCAGCAGCCCCCAGAGCGCGGTGACGGTGGACAGCAGGAGTCCCAGGCCGATCAGCACCCCGGCGTCCACCGGCGCCGCGACGGCCAGCTCGTAGCGGCCGCCGGCGAGATAGCGGATGACCAGCGCCAGCCCGGCCACGATGCCGCCGGCGAACCCGCCTCCCACCGAGCTGTGCCCGGTGAACAGCAGGAAGAGCGAGATCAGCATCACCGTGTGGAAGGTCAGCCGGGCCACGACCTCCAGGACGACCGCCTGCTCCCCCGCGGGCAGGGTCGCCGCGAGCCAGTGCGTCCGGTCCTCCCGCCTCGCCTCCGCGGGCGGGCGCTCCAGCGCGTACGTACGGCGGCGCAGGAAGACCAGACTGGTCACCCCGAGAGTGAGGACGACGATCACGGAGCTCTCCCCCATGGTGTCCCACGCTCGGATGTCCACCAGCAGCGCGCTGACGATGTTGGAGGCCCCGGACTCCTCGGCCGCGCCGGCCATCAGCCGGCCGACCGGCATCGCCGTGCGCGCGCTCGCCGCCAGCATCCCGGCCCCGACGATCATCACGCCGCTCACCACTCCGAGGGCGACGCGCACGCCGAGGGGCACCCGGGGCGAGCCCTCCCTCGGCCCCACCGGGAGCCTGCGGAGCACCAGCACGAACACCACCAGGCTCAGCGTCTCGGTGAGGAACTGGGTCAGCGCCAGGTCCGGCGAGCCGTGCACCAGGAACAGCAGCGCGACGCCGTACCCGGTCACCCCCGCCAGCAGCGCGAGCACGATGTGCGAGCGCACCCGCGGCGCGACGAGCGCCGTGGCGATGAGCAGGACGCCGATCACGGGCTGCTCGACGCGCTCCCAGGGCACCACGTCCAGCCGGACGTCGCGGACGGGCCCGTACAGCAGCGAGAAGCCCCCGATCCCGGCCATGGAGACAAGGGCGATCATGAGGTAGTCGGGGAGCGAGCCCCGCTGGGTGACGCCGGTCAACTGGAGGGCGGAGCGGTCCAGCGCCCGGATGACGCTCCAGTAGACGTGGCCGGAGTCGACCAGGCGCAGGATCCGCCCGGTCCGCTCCACCGCGGGACCGGCCAGGAGGAGGAGCACGCCCCCGGCCAGGGCGACGGCCGACAGCAGCAGCGGCACGGGCGCGCCGGTCCACAGCGCGAGGTGGGTGCCGTGGCCGGGCCCGGCGAAGGTGTCGGTGTAGCTCTCCATCGCGTGGCCGTACCGCCCGGCGAAGGGGGCGGCGACCAGCCCGAGTACGGCGAGCAGCGCGGGCGGCAGGAACGTCGCGGCGGCGGAGCCGTGCGCGGGGACCGGCTCCCGGCCCGGCCGGTCGCCGAAGGCCCCCCACAGGAAGCGCAGGCTGTAGCCGGCGGTGAGCACCGAGCCGACGACCACCCCCACCAGCGTCACGGTGTCGGCGGTCCGTCCGGTCAGCAGCGACTCGAACGCGGCCTCCTTGCCGACGAACCCCAGGAACGGCGGGATCCCCGCCATCGAGGCCGCCGCCGCCACGGACGTGGCGCAGAGCCAGGGCGCCGAATGCCGCAGGCCGCTCAGCTCGCGCAGGTCGCGGGTGCCGGTGGAGTGGTCGATGACGCCGACGACCAGGAACAGCGACGCCTTGAACAGCGCGTGCGCGAGCAGCATGGCGACGCCCGCGATCGCGGTGTCCCTGGTGGCCGCGCCGAACAGCACGGTCAGGAAGCCGAGCTGGCTCACCGTGCCGTAGGCCAGCAGCCTCTTGAGGTCGTGCTCACGCAGGGCCCGCCAGCCGCCCAGCACCATCGTGAGCAGGCCGAGCGGCACGACGATCAACTGCCAGGCGGGCAGTCCGCCGAATGCCGGGCCGAGCCGGGCGATCAGATAGACCCCCGCCTTCACCATGGCCGCGGCGTGCAGGTAGGCGGAGACCGGGGTCGGCGCGGCCATCGCGGCGGGCAGCCACATGCTGAACGGGAAGATCGCCGACTTCGACAGCGCCCCGACCAGGATCAGCGCCATCGCCACCGGGACGGAGCCACCGGCCGGCGGGTCCGCGACGATCCGCGAGATCTCGTAGGTCCCCGCCGCCTCACCGAGCACGACCATGCCGGCCAGCATGGTCAGACCGCCGAACGTGGTGACGGTCAGCGCCTGCATCGCCGCCCTGCGGCTGGTCCTGCTCGCGGGGTCCTGGCCGATCAGCAGGTAGGAGAAGACCGTGGTCAGCTCCCAGAAGACGTACAGCAGGAGGAGGTTGTCGGCGACCACCAGCCCGAGCATCGCCCCGGCGAACGCCACCAGCACCCCGCCGAACCGGCCGAGCCCCTCCTCCCCGGCGTCGAAGTAGCGGGAGCAGTACAGCAGGACCAGCGCGCCCACGCCGGTGACCAGGAAGGTCATGAGGAGGGCCAGCGCGTCGACGCGGAAGGACAGCGCGAAGCCCAGCGTGGGCGCGTAGGGGTGCTCGGATCCGGCCGGGACGCCGTTCAGCGCCACCCACAGCGCGTAGCCGAGCCCGCAGGCCGGCGGCACGGCGAGCACGGGGAAACCGTTGCGGCCGAGACGGCGCATCAGCGCCGGCGCGCACACCGCCGCGACGGCGTGCAGGATCAGCAGCGGCTCCATGTCCCCCCGGGCAACCGTCGTGGCCGACGTATCCCAAACTGCCAGGAGCCACCCGTTTCACCACCTGAGCACACCAGCGGCTTGACCCGAACACCGCCGGTTCTTCACCGGCGCATGATCAGCTCTTCCGGCCGGTACGGCCGAGCAGCCAGCCGATCACGGCACTGCCGAGCGCGACGCCCGCGCCCATGCCGAACGCGGTCAGGACCGGCCACACCCGAGCGCCCGCGGGGGGCTGCTCGGCGGGGCGTTCGAAGATCCGCGGGACCGTGAGCGGCCCGGCGACGTCCCCGGCGGGGGACGGCGCCACCGGGGACGGCACGGCCGGGGACGTCGCCACCGGGGACGGCGCCCCTGGAGACGGTGCGGCCGGGGACGGTGCGGCCGGGGCCGCCGCGCCGGAGGAGACGGGGACGGCGGAGAGGTGGCCCTCCACCGCGGAGAAGAACTCCCCCGCGGTCTTCTTGGCGACCGAGCCGAGCATGCGCTGGCCGATCCCTCCGATCATGCCGCCGATCACGGCCTCGGCGTCGTAGTCGATCCGGGTGCCGCCCTCGACCTCGTTGAGGCGGATCTCCACGGTGGCGTCCACGGTCCCGGGCGCGCCCTGCCCCCGCGCCCGGAGCACGAAACGCTGCGGGGCGTCGGGCTCGGACAGGGCGACCTCTCCCTGATAGACGCCCTTGATCGAGGCGACTCCGGCGGTGACCGTCATCCGGTAGATGCCGGGCCCCGTCTCCTCCAGGCGCTCGCAGCCCGGGATCGTGCGCACGAGCACGGCCGGATCCTGGAGCGCGGACCACACGCGGTCCCTGTCGATGCCGAGTACGGCACTGCCTGCGAGCTTCACAGCAGCACCATAGGCAATCGCCCGCCGTGCCGATAACAGCAACATCTGCCCGTCGGCGGGGCGCGCGATTGTCACAGGCCCCGCGTGGCGTCGTCGGCCCGCGACCGGTGCCCCCGGCCGGCCCCTCTCACGGCCGGGAATCTCGGTCCGGCCCTTCTCACGGCCTGTGCCCCCGGCCGGCCCCTCTCCCGGCCGGGGATCTTGGCCGGGTCCCTCCTGCCGTCGGGAATCCCGGTTCACGGCCGGGGATCTCGGCCGGACGTCTCTCAGGGACGGGCCGCCGTGGAGGGGCGGCCCCGCAGCGGCGCCCCCACCTCGTGCAGGTGGCGCAGCGCCTGCGCGTAGGAGCTGAGGAGCCCGCTCTCCAGGTAGGGGATGTCCAGCTCCTCACAGTATTCCCGCACGATCGGCTGGGCACGGCGCAGGTTCGGCATCGGCATGCTCGGGAAGAGGTGGTGCTCGATCTGGTAGTTGAGCCCGCCCAGCACCGTGTCCAGCACCCGCCCGCCGCGCACGTTACGCGAGGTCAGCACCTGACGCCGGAGGAAGTCGAGCCGGTCGTCGCCCCTCAGCATCGGCATCCCCTTGTGGTTGGGCGCGAACGTGCAGCCCAGGTAGACGCCGAAGACCGCCTGGTGCAGCAGGAGGAAGGCGATGGCCCGGCCGGGCGACAGCACCGTCAGCAGCGCGGCGAGGTAGGCGGCCACGTGCGCCGTCAGCAGCACCGCCTCCAGCCCGCGGCGCTTCAGCGACGGGCGCGCCAGGGCCCGGAAGCTGGACACGTGCAGGTTGAACCCCTCCAGCGTGAGCAGCGGGAAGAACAGCAGCGCCTGCCGGCGTCCCAGGAACCTGGGCAGCCCCCGGCTGGCGGCGGCCTGCTCGGTCGACCAGATCAGGAAGTCGGGTGAGACGTCGGGGTCGTGGTCCTCGTGGTTGGGATTGGCGTGGTGGCGGGTGTGCTTGTCCATCCACCAGCCGTAGCTCATGCCGATGGCGAGGTTGCCGGCCACCAGGCCGGCGATCCCGCTGGCGCGCCGGGAGCGGAAGACCTGCCGGTGGGCCAGGTCGTGGGCGACCAGCGCGATCTGGGCGAAGACCAGCGCCAGGAAGGCCGCCACCAGCAGCTGGTACCAGGAGTCGCCCACCGCGAAGAACGCGGCCCAGCCTCCGGCGAAGGCGGCGGCGACGAGAGCCAGCCGCAGGGCGTAGTGGCCCGGGCGGCGCTCCAGCAGCCCCGCCTCGGCGATCCGGCGTGCCAGGCGGGCGAAGTCGCTGCCCCGGGCGCCGCTGTCCGCGTCCGCGGTGCCGGCGGACCGGTCCGGGGGATCGATCACGGTCGAATTGGTCACGGTTCTCCTCGGGAGCGCGGACGCCAGACAGGATTGATCGGCTTCAGCGCCGTAGATCGGCGTCAGAGCTGATGTCCTGTCCCAGGATTCCGTGATCATCGTGGCCGCGGACCCCCGCGACCACCCGGATCCGTGGTGGTGCTGACCCTACCCCGGCTTCCGGCCCGACGGCCACGCCGCAGCCGCCTCCGACAGCAGGGCGGCCGTGGTGGCCCAGACGGACACGCCGCAGCCGCCCCGGACCGCCCCGCCCCGCCCCGGACCGCCCCGGACCGGGCCGGGTCACCGTTGGTCGCGCCGCAGGGGGTGGTCGTCGGGGATCTCGACGAGGACGATGGGCAGGCCGTCGGGATCCTCGATCCACATCTCGATCAACCCCCACGGCTCCCGCCGGGGAGGGTGGACCACGCCGACCCCCGCATCGCGCAGCCGCCCGTGCTCGGCCGACAGGTCGCGGACCTGGAGCCAGACCGCGGAGGTCTGCCCCCCGGCCCCGTCGGAGCGGCCGGAGAGCTCCAGGAAGCCCTGGCCGAGGAAGAAGACCAGGCCCGGGTCCTCGGCGGGGCCGAACTCCCGGTATACCGCCAGACCCAGGATGTCCCGGTAGAACCGGCGGCTGCGCTCGGGATCGGAGGGACGCACGAGGATGCGGCTGCTCAGCACCTCCATGTGTCGGCCTGCCCTCCCTCCGGCGCCTCCGTGCCACCCGTCCCCCGATCCGCAGGACGGTCCACGCGGCCCACCCGGGCCGCCTCCCGTGGGCGGCGCGGGGAGCCCGCGCCCCCGGTCTCAGGCCCGGGTCGGCTCCTCATAGCCCTCATCCTCCCCGTAGACGTGCTTGTCGGGATCGCCCTCGGGCTGGTTGGCCGGGTCGGTGGGAGAGGGAGCGGACTCCTCGGCGAAGTCCGGAACGTCATGATCTTCCGGATTCTCCCGGCGGTCGGCCAGTGGCCGGCTCTCATCGGACTGCGACATGTGTCCTCCTCGCTCGTCCTTGCTCGTCGATACCGGGCACCCTCCCCTCCGGCGGACCCGCCTATGCCTTCTCCGGCCGCCGTACCGACGGCGTCTCCCGCACCCGGCCGGTCAGTTGGAGCTCCGGCTGCTGGCAGGATGGTGGCCCATGGCACCGGGGAAATCATGGGCGAGCAGATCGGCGGCGGCGTTCATGGCCCTGGCGGCGGGCGCGGGATGCGCCGGCGGCACCGGCGGCGTCCCGGAGCCCGGCACCGGCCGTGCCTCCTCCGCCCCGGACTCCCCGAATGTCAGCGCCTCGCCGGTCAGCCCCTCCCGGCCGCCGGGGGCACTGCCCAGACCGGGTGAGGTGGGCCGGATCCCGGCGCCCTCCGACGGGCTGCCCCGGGTGATCAGCTCCATCCCCACCGGGCGGAAGGTGGTCTTCCTCACCATCGACGACGGCTGGGAGCAGGATCCGGGTTTCCTCGCGCAGGTCAGGGACCAGCGGATCCCCATCGCGGCCTTCGTCACCCGCGACGCCGTGGAGGCCAGGGGCACGACCGACCCGACCGCGCAGGGCGGCAGATTCCTGGGCGCCGGCAAGTGGGAGTACGTACGCGCCCTGCACAAGGCGGGGGCGACGATCGAGAACCACACGCTGACCCATCCGAACCTGCCGGCGCTCGGCTACCAGCGGCAGAGGGCCGAGATCTGCGGCACCTCCACGCTGATCCGCAAGCATGTGGGCAGCAGGCCCACGCTGTTCCGGCCGCCGTTCGGCAACCACAACACCCTGACCCGCAGGGCCGCCAAGGCCTGCGGCATCGACGCGCTCCTGCTCTGGACCGCGACCGTGCAGCCCGGCGGGAAGATCGCCTACCAGGTGCCCGACAAGAAGCTCCGCCCGGGTGACGTGCTGCTGCTGCACTTCCGTCCGGGCCTGTCACGCGACTTCCGCGTCCTGGTCAACAAGATCAAACGTCGGGGGTTCGAGATCGGCAATCTGGACGCCTACCTGAAGGCCGCGACCCGCTAGACCCGCCCGGCCCCGCTCCCCACGACCCGCACGTCCGGCCGGGCCGGGGGTCAGAGGATCTCGGCGGCCCGCGCGGCTGCGTGGAGGTAGACGGGGTCGGGGGTGCGGGCGTGCTCGCGGAGACATGCCTCCGCGAGCTTGATCGCGTGCTCGTCGCCGTTGTCCACCGCCCGCGCCGCCACCTCCTCGGGGCCGGGCGGCTCGCCGTACGGCGGCGGCTCGGGGGTGGCGCGGGCGGCGAACGCGCTGTGGATCCCGGCGGCCACCTGCCAGAGCGCGTCGTAGGTGGGCCGGTGGAGCGGGCCGGGCAGCAGCGGGAGCACCGACCTGACCGCCGCCGGGGCGGTGACCGCGTGCAGGAACGCGATCGGTGCCCGGCGCCCGTGGGTCAGGAAGATCCTCGCGAAGGTCCGGCTGAGCTCTCCGAGGTCGGCGTCGACGTCCACGGGCGGCCGGAGCGCGCCGACCGCCTCGGGGAAGGCTGCCACGGTGCCGAGCCCGGCCAGCTGATCGGTGATCAGCCCGCCCGCCGGGATCTCGCGCATCGGCGGCAGGCTCCGCACCGCGTCGTCCAGGGAGGCGTTCCCGCCGGTGCGCGGCGTCCCGGGCAGCTCGGCGTAGCGGGCGGCCCAGTAGCCCAGCGCGCGTGCGAGCTCCGCCAGCCGCGCGGGCTCCGGGCTCTCGGCGACGGCCCGGATGGCGTGCGCGGCGCGGATGATCCCGTGGGTGGCCCCGGCGGCGAGTCCCGGGACCAGCCGCGGCCACCATTCGGAGGTCACCTCCAGCCAGGGCGCCTCCTCGAACCGGTGGGCGAAGTATCCGCTCCAGTCGGTCACCCGCCGGAAGTCGCCGAGTGCCTCCCGCCAGTCGCCGATGGGCTCCACCCGCCCCGGCTCCGGCTGCAGCCGGGGGAGGTAGCCCTCCACCCAGCGCTCCACGGCGTCGGCGCGGTCCAGCCTGACCAGGGCCTCCACAGCCATCGGCCCGTGGCTGGACAGGCCGCCGCCGAACTCGGGTCCGGTGCCGGCGAACCGCTCCAGGGCTCCGTCCAGGACTTCCATATTGCCTTCTCTCTATATAGGTATATCTCTATATAGATGAAAGCCTCAGGAATGTCCACATATCCACCCCCACCCCCTCGGCACCGCCGGCATTCTCAAGGCGCCCACCCACCCGGTCCGCACCGTCCGCCGTCCGGCGTACCCCGGAATCACCCCAGCGGCTGATGCCCGGCAGGCACCTCTCGCACCACCATTGGGGTCATGCGCCCCCGGGGCCCGGCAGGCCCGGGGCGCATCAGGCCGGCGGGGCACACACCCCGCCGTCCGGGCCGCCCGGGGCACGACCTCCGGCGGCACAGGGGGGGAGAACAGGCGCCGCGGGCGGAGGGGGCGATCTCGGCCCGTCCGGGAAGTGCGGTCCCGGACGGGCCATGTGACAAAGATCGCAGCAGCTCGCGGCGCCAACCCCGCCCATTGCTCTACAGCTTGTAGTACTACTTTTAGTAGCACTACAGCTTGTAGAGCTCAGGACCCGTGAGGGGAAGATGGACGCACTGGACCTTGCGCGGTGGCAGTTCGGGGTCACCACCGTGTACCACTTTCTGTTCGTACCCCTGACGATCGGCCTCGGCGTGTTCGTGGCCGGCCTGCAGACGGCGTGGCACCGCACGGGCAAGGAGCACTACCTCAGGCTCACGAAGTTCTTCGGGAAGCTCTTCCTGATCAACTTCGCGATGGGCGTGGTCACCGGCATCGTGCAGGAGTTCCAGTTCGGCATGAACTGGAGCGACTACTCGATCTTCGTCGGTGACGTCTTCGGCGCCCCGCTGGCCCTGGAGGCACTGCTCGCGTTCTTCCTGGAGTCGACGTTCCTGGGGCTGTGGATCTTCGGTTGGGACAAGCTGCCCAAGCGTGTCCACCTGGCCACGATCTGGGCAGCGGTCATCGGCTCCAACCTGTCGGCGTACTTCATCCTCGCCGCCAACGCCTGGATGAAGCACCCGGTCGGCTACGAGGTGGTCGACGGCAAGGCCCGCATGACGGACCTGTGGGCGGTGCTCACCAACTCCACCGCGCTCGCCCAGGTGCCCCACGTGGTGGGCGCGGCCTTCGTGGTCGCGGGCGGGTTCGTACTGGCGGTCTGCGGCTACCAGGTCCTGCGCGAGCGGCGCGCCGACCCCGACCGGACCACCCCGGTCCGGCGGGGCGCGGTGGACATGTGGCGGACCCCGATGCGGGCCGCGCTGGTCATGACGGCGATCGCCGGAGTCGTGGTCGCCGGCAGCGGGGACATGTCCGCCAAGCTGCTGTACGAGCAGCAGCCGATGAAGCTGGCCGCCGCCGAGGGGCTCAGGCACGACACCGCGGGCGCGCCGTTCTCCCCCGTGCCGGGGGTCGAGGTGCCCATGCTGCTCAGCTTCCTGGCCACCAACGACCCCGGGGCGGTCGTCCAGGGCACCGAGAACCTGCAGGCCCGCTTCACCGAGGAGTTCGGCCCGGCCGACTACCGCCCCAACCTGCCCGTGGTCTACTGGTCCTTCCGCGTGATGATCACCTTCGGGATGGCCACGGTGGCCCTGTCGGTCCTCGGCCTCTGGCTGACCCGCGGGCGCCGCCGCGACCCGCGCCCGCCGCGCGAGGTCCCCGCGTGGTTCGCCCGGGCCTGCGTGCTGGCGCTGCCGCTGCCGACCCTCGCGATGATCGCGGGCTGGCTGCTCAGCGAGATCGGCCGCCAGCCGTGGACCGTCCAGGGCGAACTGCTCACGGCCGCGAGCGTGTCACCCGGCGTCAGCCTCACCGAGGTGGCCGTGACGCTGGCGGTCTTCACCGCCCTGTACGGCGCGCTCGCGCTGGCCGAGGCCGTGCTGATCATCCGCCATGTCAGGACGGGTCCCGAGCCCGTCTCCCCCGCTCCCGGGACGCCGCCCTCCCGCGACGGTGAGGACGCGGGCGCCCGGCTCCAGCCGACCCTGATGTACTGAGGCGGAAACGATGGAACTCACCACCTTCTGGTTCGCGATCATCGCCTTCCTCTGGACCGGATTCTTCGTCCTGGAGGGCTTCGACTTCGGCGTGGGCCTGCTGGCCCCGGTGCTGTCCAGGAACGAGGCCGAGCGCAAGCAGGTCCTCGGCACGATCGGCCCGGTCTGGGACGGCAACGAGGTCTGGCTGATCACCGCGGTCGGCGCGATGTTCGCCGCCTTCCCCGCCTGGTACGCCGGGCTGCTCAGCGAGTTCTACCTGCCGATCGCGCTGGTCCTCGTCGGGCTGATCGTGCGCGGCATCGGCCTGGAGTGGCGGGGCAAGGTCCACCACTCCTCCGACCGCGCCTGGTGCGACCTGGGCATCCTGGTCGGCAGCGCGCTCCCGGCCTTCCTCTGGGGCGCCGTCTTCGCCGACCTGCTGCACAACAGCGCGCTGGCCGCGCTGGTCGGCGGGGTGTTCTCCCTGTCGCTGTGCGTGCTGCACGGCGCGGTCTTCGTCGCCCTCAAGACGTCCGGCCCGGTGCGTGCCCGGGCCCGCCGTACCGCGATGATCACTTCCGCGGTGGCACTGCCCGCCGCGGTCGTGGCGCTGTCCAACATCCCGGCCGCCGGCACGGCCGTCGCCGACTGGACGGCCGCCCCGTGGCTGTGGGCCTGCGCGATGAGCGCGATGGCCGCCCTGGCCGCCGCGGTCGCGCTGACCTGGCGCGGCCGGGACGGCTGGGCGTTCGCCGCCACCGCCTCGTCCATCGCGCTGGGCTCGGTCGCCCTGTTCGGCGCCCTCTGGCCGGCCCCCCTGCCCGGCCTCACCGTCGCCGAGGCCGCCTCCGGCCCCTACACGCTGGGCATGCTGACCTGGATCGGCCTGATCGCGCTGCCGTTCGTGCTCGGCTACCAGGTCTGGTCCTATTGGGTGTTCCGCAAGCGCCTGGTCGCCGAGGTGTCCTGACGCCTCCCGCCGGAACGGACGGGACCCGCGAGGGCCGGGCGCCGCCGTGGCGCTCCGGGCCCTGGCGGGTCCCGCCTCGCCGCGCGCCGTACGGGCCCCGCGGGAAAGGCGGTTGCTTTCCCCCGGCCGGCTCTGAAGGATTCCCTTCATGAAGCCCCCCAGCCTGTTCCGCCACCGGAACTTCATGCTCCTGTTCGGCGCCGACACCGTCAGCCAGCTCGGCACGCAGATCAGCATGCTCGCGCTCCCGCTGGTCGCGGTGCTCGCGCTCGAGGCGAGCGAGTTCGAGACCGGACTGCTGGTCGCGGCCGAGACCGCGGCCTTCCTGCTGGTGGGACTGCCGGCCGGGGTCTGGGTGGACCGGATGCGCAGGAGGCGGATCCTGATCACCGCCGACGTGGTCCGCGGCGCGCTGCTGGCGTCGGTGCCGATCGCGTGGTGGCTGGACGCGCTGAGCCTCCCCCAGCTGTACGTCGTGGCGCTCGGCATGGGCCTGGCCACGGTCTTCTTCGACATCGCCTACCAGAGCTATCTGCCGAGCCTGGTCGGCCGGGACCAGCTGATGGACGGCAACGCCAAGCTGGAGATCGTGCGGTCGGCGGCGGGCGTGGCCGGGCCGAGCGTGGGCGGCGGGCTGGTCCAGGTGCTCACCGCGCCGGTCGCGGTGCTGGCGGACGCCGTCAGCTTCCTCGGCTCGGCGCTGTTCCTGTGGCGGATCGACGCCACCGAGCAGACGCCGGACCCGGCCGGCCGGCAGGGGCTGCTGAAGGAGATCGGTGAAGGGCTCCGCTATGTGGCCACGCACCGGATCCTGCGGATGATCAGCGCCTCCACCGCCACCGCCAACTTCACGAGCGGGATGATTGCGGCCGTTGAGATGATCTTCCTGACCCGGGTGGTGGGCCTCGCCCCCGGCGCCATCGGCCTGCTGTTCTCCGCGGCGGCCCTCGGCGGGCTCACCGGCGCGGCGATCGTGGGCACGGTCAGCCGCCTCGTCGGCACGGCCAGGATCATCTGGCTGTCCATCCTCGCGACCGCCCCGTTCATGCTCCTGGTGCCGCTCAGCGGGCCCGGCTGGAAGACGTCGCTGTTCGCGGTCGGCATGTTCATGCACGGGGTCGGCGTGGTCCTCTACAACGTCAGCCAGGTCAGCTTCCGCCAGGGCGTCACCCCCGAGCACATGCTCGGCAGGATGAACGCCACCATGCGCTTCGTCGTGTGGGGCACACTCCCCCTGGGCGGCCTGGCCGGAGGAGTGCTGGGCGAGCTCTTCGGGGCCCGCGCCACGCTGTGGATCAGCGTGGTGCTGGCGCTGCTGGCCGTGGTCCCGCTGCTGCTGTCCCCGCTGCGCACGATGCGCGACCTGCCGGCCCCCGACGAGGTCAGCGCCTGACCCACCGGATCAGGACGGCGGGCGCGCGCCAGGCACTGTCCCGGCGGGCACGGGCTCCGGCACCCGCCGTGGCGGGTGCCGGCCGCGTCATGACGGGGCCGGAGGCGAGGGTGTCGCGGAGCGGCGCAGGTCGAACAGCTCCGACGGGGAGATCGGCATCTTGTCGATCCCGATGCCCTCGGCGTCCTCGACCGCCGAGGCGATCACCGCCGACACCGGGATGACCCCCGCCTCCCCCGCCCCCTTGATGCCCAGCGGGTTGAGCGGCGACGGCGTCTGCAGGTGCGCGGTCTCCACGGCCGGGATCTCCGTCGCGTAGGGCATCAGGAAGTCCATGAACGAGGCGTTCAGCAGCTGGCCGTGCTCGTCGTAGACCATCCGCTCGTACAGCGCGCCGCCGACCCCCTGGGCGACGCCGCCGTGGATCTGCCCCTCGACGATCATCGGGTTGATCAGGTTGCCGCAGTCGTGGACCACGGCGTAGCGCAGGATGCGGATCTCGGCCGTCAGCGGATCGGTCTCCACGATCGCCGCGTGCATGCCGGAGGCGAAGGTCGAGCGGAGCGGCGAGTAGTAGTCGCGCCCCTCGAGCCCCGGCTCCTCCCCCTCCCGCACCGGCGGCCTGTCGAAGGACGACGCCCCGGCGAACTGGGTCGCCCGGGCCGCCTCCTCGTCGAAGGCGTAGCGCAGGGGGTTGGACAGCACCGCCACGGTCGCCAGCGGGAGGGAGACGCCGGGCGCGCCCACCACCTTCACCTCGCCGTCGACGATCTCCAGGTCGCGCGGATCGGCCTCCAGCGCGTCGGCCGCGATCCGCAGGGCCTTCTCCCGGACCTTCCGGCAGGCCAGCGCGATCGCGTTGCCGCTCATCACCGCGGCCCGCGAGGCGAACGTGCCGACCGCGTAACCGAACCTGCGGGTGTCGCCGGTCACCACCGAGACCCGCTCCAGCGGGACGCCCAGCTCGGCCGCGGCGATCTGGGCGAAGACGGTCTCATGGCCCTGCCCCTGGGAGGTCAGCCCCGTGGAGACGTGCACCCGGCCGTCGGAGGTGACCTGGACGTGGCCGCCCTCGTACGGCCCGACGCCGGTGCCCTCGACGTAACAGCCGATGCCGATGCCGATCCTGCGCCCCTCGGCCGCCGCCCGAGCCTTCAACCCGGGGAAGGAGTCCCAGCCGATGAGCTCCTTGAGCATCCGCAGCGACTGCGGGTAGTCGCCGCTGTCGTAGATCAGCGGGCGGCCGTCCTGGAAGATGAGGCCCTGGTCGTAGGGGAACTCCTCGGGCCCGATGAAGTTGACCTCGCGCACCGCCGTGCGGTCGGCCTTCAGGTGGGCGGCGATGTGGTCCATCGTCCGTTCCATGCAGAAGACGGCCTGCGGGCGCCCCGCCCCGCGGTACGGCGTGACCTGCACGGTGTTGGTGTAGATCGAGGAGAACTCGACCCGGTAGGCGCCGATCTTGTAGGGGCCCAGGAGCTGGGTGGAGGTGATGATCGGCACGATGATCCCGTACGGCGTGTAGGCGCCGTGGTCGTGCAGGATTGTCACCTCCAGGCCGAGCACCCGGCCGTCGCCGTCGAAACCGACCCGGACGTGCTGCACCTGGGCCCGCTCGTGCGCCGAGGAGACGAAGTGCTCACGCCGGTCCTCGGCCCACTTGACCTCGCGGTCGAGCAGCATGGCCGCCCACGGGACCAGGACCTCCTCCGGCCACGGGTGCACGATCTTGACCCCGAACCCGCCGCCGACGTCGGGCGCGATCACCTCGACCTTGGGCAGCGGCAGGCCGAGCTTGGCCGCGATCGCCATGCGGACGCTGGTGGAGGTCTGGGTGCTCGTGTACACGCGCAGGGAGCGGTCGTCGGCGTCCCAGCGGGCGTACACGCCGCGCCCCTCCAGCGGCATGGAGGCGCTGCGCTCGATGTCGAGCCGGAAGGACAGCGTGTGCGGCGCGGCCTCGATCGCCTCCCGCGCGCCGAGGCCGGCCGCGGAGGGCACCTCCTGCACCAGGTGCGCGCCGACGTTGCCCGGCACGTCGTCGTGGACGAGCTGCGCCGACTGCGCCGCCTCCTCCACCCCGACGACCGGCTTGAGGATCTCGTAGTCCACCCGGATGAGCGCGCAGGCGTCCTCGGCGAGGTAGCGGTCGCGGGCGACCACCATCACGACGGGCTCGCCGACGTGCCTGACCAGGTCGCGGGCGAGCGGGTAGGCGGTGCGGCCGTGGGTCAGCGCGGGGTGCGGGATGAGCAGCGGCAGCGGCTGGGCGAGCAGGGCGGGCAGGTCCTCCCAGGTGTAGATCGCCACCAGCCCGTCCACGTCGAGGGCCGCCGAGACGTCGATGTCACGGATGCGGGCGTGCGCGTGCGGGGACCGGACGAACGCCGCCGCCAGCGCGTCCGGCCCGAGGTCGTCCAGGTAGCGGCCCTGCCCGGTGAGCAGCCGGGGATCCTCCCGCCGCCGCACCGGCTCCCCGAACAGTTTCGTCGTCATGTCGCCCCCGTCCGGCGGCCCGCCGTGCCGTCTCTCCCGGCCCGCCCGCTCACGGTTCCTCCGCCATGATCTCGGCCGCGCGGTGGACGGACTTGACGATGTTCTGGTAGCCCGTGCACCGGCACAGGTTGCCGGAGATGCCCTCCAGCACCTCCTCGTCGGTCGGCGCCGGATTGTCCCGCAGCAGGGCGGTGACCGTGCACAGGAAGCCCGGGGTGCAGAAGCCGCACTGCAGGCCGTGGCACTCGGCAAAGGCGCGCTGCACCGGCGACATCGCGCCGCCGGGGGCGGAGAGCCCCTCCACCGTGGTGATGTCATGCCCGTCCACGGTGACGGCGAACGTCAGGCATGACCGGACCGGCTCCCCGTCCAGCAGGACCGTGCAGCACCCGCACACCCCGTGCTCGCATCCGACGTGCGTGCCGGTCAGGCCGAGGTCGTGCCGCAGGCAGTCCGACAGCAGCCGCCGGGCCGGCACCTCGGCCTGCCGGACCACCCCGTTGACGGTCAGTGTGATCGCGATGTTCATCCTCGGCTCACCGTTCCCCGCCGTCCGCGGCGGCTCCGCTCACGCATCGAGGGCCTCCCGCGCCGCGTCCCGGAGGGCCTGCTGGGTCAGGACGCCGGCGAGGTGGCGCCGGTAGTGGGCCGTCGCGTGGATGTCCGCCTCCGGTTCGATCCGCTCCTGCACGGCGCGGGCCGCCGCGGCCCAGTCGGCCGAGGCCGGGGGGCGGTGGCCGCAGGCGTCGGTGACGTCGACGAGCACCGGGACGGGGCCCACGCTCACGCACGCCACCCTGGCCCCGGTGATCCGGAGGTCGTCGTCCAGGCTGATCAGCGCCGCGATCCCGGCCAGGGCGTAGTCGCCGTGCCGTCTGGCGACCTCGCGGAAGGCGGTGCCCGAGCGCGGGGAGAGCAGGGGGAAGAGCGCGGAGACGGCCAGCTCGCCCGGTCCGGCCGCCGATTCCAGGGGGCCGGTGAAGAAGTCCGCGGCGGGGACGTCCCGGGTGGCGCCGCGCCGGGCCAGCCGTACCGAGCCGCCGAGAAGGGTGAGTACGGCGGGCAGTTCGGCGGCCGGGTCGGCGTGCACCAGGCTGCCCACCACCGTGCCCCGGTTGCGGATCACCGGGTGGGCGACCAGCCGGAGCGCCTGGCGCAGCAGCGGCTGGGCGGCGGCGACCCGCCCGGAGCGCTCCACCTGGGCGTGCCTGGCCAGCGCGCCGACCCGGACGCCGCCGGGCTCCACGTCGACGGTGGCCAGTTCGGTGAGCCGGTTGATGTCGACGAGGCACCCGGGGGCGGCCAGCCGCATGTTGAGCATCGGGATGAGGCTCTGCCCGCCGGCGAGCACCTTGCCGTGCTCGCCGGCCGCGTCGAGGGCGTCGAGCGCCTCGCCGACGGAGCGGGGGGCGTGGTAGTCGAAGGGAGGCGGTTTCACCCGGACGCCTCCTCCCGCCCCGTCCCGCCCTCGGAGGGCCGCGCGGCCGGCCCGGTCCCGGGCCTGCCGGATATCGCCCGCAGCAGGTGGTAGCCGCCCACCACCACGATGGTGCCCAGGGCGATGCCCTCCAGGACGAAGTGCGAGCCGATCATCTGCCGGACCGGGCCGATGGCCAGGATGATGCCCGCCCCGACCGGGACCATGTTGACCGGGCTGGAGAAGTCCACCTGGTTCTCGATCCAGATCTTGGCGCCGAGCAGGCCGATCATGCCGTAGAGGATCACGGTGATGCCGCCGAGCACGCCGCCGGGGGTCGCCGCGACCAGCGCGCCGAACTTGGGGCACAGGCCGAACAGGATCGCGATGACGGCGGCGATGTAGTAAGCGGCCGTCGAGTAGACCCTGGTCGCGGCCATGACCCCGATGTTCTCGGCGTAGGTGGTGGTCGGGGAGCCGCCGAAGGTGCTGGCGACCACGGTGGCGGCGCCGTCGCCGAGGATCGCCCGGCCCATGTACGGGTTGACGTTGGTACCGGTCATCTCCCCGACGGCCTTGACATGGCCGATGTTCTCGGCGACCAGCGCGATCACGGCCGGGAGCACCAGCAGCACGGCGGAGAACCTGATGTCGGGCAGGAAGGTGTCGGGCCAGCCGATCCAGGGGGCCTCCGCCACCGCGGCGAAGCTCACCCGCGGATGCGTGTCGACGGTGGCGGTCGCGGCGTTGTAGGCGGTGATGTCACCGAAGACCCGGTCGGCCGCCCAGGAGAGGGCGAAGCCGATGATCAGCCCGAGCAGGATGCCGATCCGGCCGATGAACCCCTTGAAGAACACAATGATCACGAAGGTGACGAGCATCGTGATCAGGGCGATCCACTGGTCCTGCGGCCAGTAGACGTCGGCGACCACGTAGGCCAGGCCGAACCCGATGAGCATGACGACCGCGCCGGTGACGACCGGCGGGAAGATCCGGTTGATGATCTGCACGCCGAGGAAGTGGATCGCCACGCCGACGAGCGCGAGGACCAGTCCGACGACGAGGATCGCCCCGGTGACGATCGCGTCGGCGGCGGGGGTGTCGCCGCCGTGGATCGCCCGGATGGCCAGAACCCCGCCCACGAACGAGGCGCTCGTCCCGAGATAGCTGGGGATCTTCCCCTTCACGATGAGCAGGAACATGATCGTCGCGACGCCGGAGAACATGATGGCGACGTTCGGGCTCAGGCCCATGACCAGCGGGAAGACGAACGTCGCGCCGAACATCGCGATGACGTGCTGGGCCCCGAAGCCGATCATGCGCGGCCAGGACAGTCTCTCGTCCGGTCTGACGACCTCACCGGGCGCCAGGGACTTGCCGTCTCCGTGCTTGGTCCAACCTGCAACCATCAAGCCCACCTCTCACCGGGCCGTCGGTCGGTGGCCGCCCCGCAGGCATCCCTCCGGCGATCCCCATGCTGTCGTTGCGGGCACATTAGGCCCGTGCTCGCCCCCGTACACCGTCATGATCTGCCAAATCTGAGTCGCCGGCCAGTGACCGCCTCGCTCACCGGCCGCGACGACGTCCGGTGGGGAGATGAGGGACTACGGAGGGTTCCCGGGCGCGGCGGCGCCAAAACCCGGTGCGGGATCACGGCGCGGGCTGTCGCGCCCCGCGGGCCCTCCTGTCCACGGCCCCGGTGACCTGCGGCGTCCCCGGGGCGGGCGGGCCCTCGGGAGCACCGGCGGAGGACCCCCGCACGCCGGGCGGCGGGAGACGACCAGAATGATCGTTCACATCAGGTGATCATAGCCCCTGGCCCTGCTCGGAACGGTCGCAGGCCAGGTCCGGCGGCGGATCGGCGTGGGCGGACCTCCGCCACTCGTCGGCCGACAGGTCGCGGCCGGCGATCTCACACGCCTTCCTCGTCCACGCGGCGGGGTCGACGGCGGTCCGGGCGAGGACGCCTCCCGACGTCGCGGAGAGCAGTTCGCGGCCGTCGGCGGTGAAGGCGAGGGCCGTGGCGTCCCACGGATACCCTCCGCCGCCCGTGACGGGCGGGAGCGGGAAGGCGCCGAGGATGTCGCCGGTGCCGAGGCCCGCCAGCTGCACGCTCCCGTCTCCGCGGAGCCGGGCGACCGTCAGGCCGTCCGGGCTGACCGCGGCCGCCGGCCTGTTGCCCGCGTCGCCCGGCAGGGTCGTCAGCCGGGTCCGGCCCGAGCTGTCCCACACCTCCAGGTCGCCGCCGCTCCGCTGGACGAGGAGCCGGTCACCCGCGAACAGGACCAGCTCGGCGGCGCCCGTCCCGACCGTGCGCGTCCTGCCCGTGCGGGTGTCGGCGAGGACGACGGGGCCGTCGCCGGCTCTCCAGGCCACCGCGGTGCCGTCCCGGCTGATGTCCGCCGTCTCCAGGTCCGCCACCGCGGCGGGCCGCAGGCCGCCGTGCCCGGCCGGCCGGCCGGCGGTCAGGTCCAGCACGCCGTAGCCGCCTCCGTGCAGGATCGCGACGCTCCTGCCGCCCGGGAGCGCCCGCACGGCCGCCGGTCTCTCCAGGGCGGCAGGTCCGAGCCGGATGTCGCGCACCTGCCGCCCGTCGGGGCCGGCGGACCAGACCCGGACGGACCGGGCTGGCTCCGCGCCGACGGAACCGATCAGCAGGACTCGCGGGCCCGAGTCCGCGGCCGCCACGGAGGCGCCGGACAGCCCCTCGGCGTGGACGAGCCTGCGCGGCTCGCGCCCGCTCAGGTCGTATACGTCTCCCCCGGTGTAGAGGCCGCCCACCACCGCGACGGTCTTGCCCTCCGGGGACACCGCCAGGCGGGGCGGCGGGTCGAAGGTGGGGCCGCTCTCGACCTCGATGCCGGTGGACACGGTGATCCGGCTGGCCTCCCGGAGGTCCCACAGGAACAGGGTGTCGCCGGTCGCGGAGACGAGCCGGTCGTCACCGCCGAGGAACCGGATCATGCTGACGCTGCCGCCGCCGGTCAGCTCCAGCGGCGGCCGGAGGCGCTCGACGTCGGCGCTCAGCTCCAGGACGTACATCCTGCCGCTCCGCGAGGCGGCGGCGTACCGGCCATCATCGCTGAGCTCCAGGTTGTCGTACGGCCCGTCGGGCAGCCGGCCGGCCCTGCCCGTCCCCCGGCCCGTCGCCAGGGTGGCGACGCCTCCGTACTTCACGTAGCCGTAGTGGCCCGCGTCGGCCGAGATCCCGTAGGTGTAGTTGCCGGCCGGGCTGAAGAGGTCCGAGGAGGCGCCGATCCTGCGCAGGTCGGTGAGCCTCCTGCGCTCCCACGTCCCGCTGCTGTTGACCAGCGCCACCGACGACTCGCCCCGTATCCCGATCATCTCGGAGTCGGTCGCGGCGCGCACGGCCCGGCCGGTGCGCCGGTCGCGCACCGCCAGCACGCCGGCCGGCGGCGGCTCCAGCACGGCGACGTAGCGGCCCGTGGCCGACAGGGCGACCTTCGCCGCCCGCCGGGACTCCAGCGGGACCGGCCGGGCGGCCGCCCCCGCCCCCGCTTCCAGGACGGAGGCCCGGACCCCGTCCGCGGCGGCGACGGTACGGCCGTCCGAGCTGGTCGCGACGCTTCCGATCGCCCTGTCGCCGACCCTGATCTCGGCACGGGTCCCGGCCCGGAGGTCCCACCGGACCACGGTGCCGGCGGCGGTCCCGGCGACGATCACGTTCCCGTCGGCCGAGGCGGCGAGCGCGGTGATCACGGCGCCCGCCGGCAGGCAGCGGACGAGACGCGGGTTGGCGGAGACGGCCTGGAACAGCGCGGCCCGGGTCTGCGGGTTGCGGTCCATCCGGTACGCCTCGACCGCGAGGAGCTGCGCGAGGTCGAAGCGCGTCCCCAGGCTCGCGATCGCCTCGGCCGCCAGCAGCCGGGAGGTGGCCAGCCTGGCCTGGGTGCGCGCCTGGTCGCGCTGGTCCAGCGCGACCACTCCCCCCGCGACCGCCACCGCCGCCGCCAGCGCCAGGGCGACCACCGCGGTCCACGCCACGCGCATGTTACGGCGGTGCGACCTCAGGTGCTCGCCGTGCAGCTCGTCCTTGTCCATCCCCCGGACCGGCGCGGCGATCGCGGCGATCCTCTCGTCGGGTATCTCCGGCGCCTCACCCCGGGCGCTCCGGACGTCGCTCAGGTCCACCCAGAGCGGCTCCTCGGCGAAGACCCCCCGCAGCACGGGCGGGACGGCCGCGCCGGCCGCCCAGTCGCCGGTCCCGGGATCCCAGGCGAGCCCCCCGCCGGTCGAGACCAGCAGCAGCCGCCGCACGGACCGGTGCTCCAGCCACCAGGCCAGCTCACGTTCCACCCAGACCGAACCGGCCGCCCCGGGCGAGGCCAGCAGGATGAGCCACTCCGACGAGCTCAGGGCCGCCTCGATGGAGGTCCACAGGCCCGGGTTGGCCGCCAGGCTCGCCTGGTCGCGGAACACGCGCAGGGCACGCATCCGGTGCCACGGCTTGGCGAACCGCTGCAGGCGCTCCTGCAGCACCCGCGCGAGCAGACCGTCGTGGCCGTGGCTGTAGGAGATGAACGCGTCGTACGCCGAGCCGCGCGCTGCCGTCATACACGCTCCGTCCGAGCCGCGCCCCGGCTGAGAGGTGTCACCCGCGACCCGGGGACATCGTCAGAGTCGCACGGACGGCGGCGGCGGACCGGCTTTCATCGAAAAATCCCGGCGGCCCGGATGTCAGCTCCGGGCGCCGACGACGCGGATCTCGAAGCCGTCGCCGGTGACGACCTGGCCGGCGCGGATCTTGCAGGTCTTGCGGAGCTCGACCTCGCCGTCCACCATGACGTTCCCCTCGGCGATGAAGTGCTTGGCCTGGCCGCCGGTGTCGGTGACGGCGCAGTATTTCAGCAGGTCGCACAGCGGGATGTAGTCGGTCTCCAGCTCAAAGGTCTCGTTCACGCCCCCGAGTTTAGGGGCCGCGGGTCCGGACGGGGCCGCGGGCTCAGATGCCGCGCATCCGCAGGACGTGCAGCGCGAGGGTGAGGTTCAGCCGCAGATGGGCGTCCTCGGTGAAGTTGCCGAGCATCCGCTCCAGCTTGCCGATGCGGTAGCGCAGCGTGTTGTAGTGGAAGTGCAGCCTGCGGGCCGTCTCTGCGACGTTGAGGTTGGTGTCCAGCAGCACCTGCAGGGTCCGGCGGAGGTCGGCGTTCTCGGCGTCGTCGTCGGAGGCGAGCGGGCCGAGGGTCTCGCGGACGAAGGCGTGCAGCTCGGCGGTGTCGTTGACCAGTGACAGCAGGCGGTAGACGCCGAGCTGGTCGAAGTGGGCGACCGCGCCGGGGCCGTGGAGCTGGCGGCCGACCCTGGCCGCCTTCAGGGCCTGGCCGTACGCCTCGGGGAGGGTCTCGGCCCCGGCGGCGACCCGGCTGGCGCCGGTGGAGAAGGTGGCGGGCAGGCATTCGGCGAAGGCCGCGGCGGCGTCCTTGGCCAGGCGTCCGGTGTCGACGGCCGCGTCCACGACGGCGACGACCTCGTGGGAGAAGCCCGCCACCGCGCCGCGCGGGTCGTGGCGGCGCATCGCGGCGGTCCAGCAGGTGACCAGGCGGTCCTGGGCGACGCGCTCGTCGCCCTCCGGGTCGAGCTCGGCCACCAGCACGGTGACCGGGCGTTCCAGGTCCCAGCCGAACGCCTTGGCCCGCGAGGCGACCCGCTCGGAGCCGCCGGCCCGGCCGGTGAGCACGTCGCGCAGGAA
Organism: Streptosporangium brasiliense; assembly: GCF_030811595.1. NCBI lineage: Bacteria > Bacillati > Actinomycetota > Actinomycetes > Streptosporangiales > Streptosporangiaceae > Streptosporangium > Streptosporangium brasiliense. The sequence goes on along the minus strand of NZ_JAUSRB010000002.1, from coordinate 4,610,323 downwards.
GTCGGCGCGGTATTTGCTCTCGACCGCGTTGACCGCCTCCTGCCGGGTCACCACCAGGGCGGCGACGGTAGCGGCACGTTCCAAGATTCCGACGTCGCTGTCGCGCACCGACCCGACGGGGCCGCAGGCGACGATCCGGCCGTGGTGGTGGCCGCCCGCCACGACGGGGACCGAGGTGTGACCGCCCTCGGGGGCGCCGCGCAGCGCCGCCAGATGCTCGGCGGGCCCGGCGGCGGCCAGCACCTGACCGGTCCCGTCCAGCACGGCCACGGCCACGTCGAGCAGCCCGGCCACCTCGGCCGTCACCTCACGCAGCCCGCCCCCGGCGAGCACGACCTGGACCAGGGCCCGGTGCGCCTCCTCGGCCCGGGCCAGCACGGCGGCCTGCCGGTTGAGGATGTCGGTGAGCACCTGGTTGAGGATGTCGTCGAAGCCGACGTCGTCGGGCAGCTGGATCAGCGGGAAGCCCAGCCGGTCGGCCTGCTCCACCATCTCCTCGGGCAGCCGGTCGAGATAGCGGCCGAGCTTGATGGCCAGCGCGGCCAGGCCCCGCTCGTCCAGGTCGGCCACCAGCCGGTCGAGCGACTGGGGGGTGTTGCGCAGCGGGTAGCCGGTGGTCAGCAGCAGCTCGTGCGGCTTCACCCAGGCGAGGACGTCGGGGACCTCCATCACGTTGAGCCGCTGCACGATGCGGCCCAGCCCCCGCTCCCCGGCGATCAGCCGGGCTCCGGCCAGCGTCGAGACTCCGAGCACCTCCCCGACGGCGACGCCGTGGATGATCGTGCCGGTGCTTGCCAGACGCACGGGAGGTTCCATGCAGCGATTGTGACTGATGGAGCCGTCTGTCAGGAAGAGCCAACCATCGGGCTGACTGTTGGCATCTTTCTCCGTACGGAGCGGCTCCAGGACCGTTCTACCGTCGGCTCAATGGATGGGGGGATCCGTGATCGAGCGCATCGAGCGAGCCGACGGGCACGGCACCGGCACGGGGCCGCCGAGGGAGGTCCCGTGACCGTTGGAACGCGCCCGAGGGTCCAGCGGGCCCGCCCGCGGACGGAGGCGACCGGCGCGGCCAGCACAGCCCTGCGCCGGCTGCTGGAGTCGCCCCGCCGGCCCGCCCGGGTGCTGGCGGCCTTCCCCGCCGGGGTCTACCTGGAGGTCCGCACCGAGCTCGAACCCCAGGTGATCGCGGTGGTGACGGGGACGGCCACCCGGCTGCCCAACGCGATGGTGGTCACCGGCCCGATGCCGCGGGTCGCCGTGGGGGACGAGGCGTGCGTCGGCGACGGCTCGATCGAGGTCGGGCGGCTCAGCCTGCGGGCGCACCGCTGGTGGGACCCGGCCCCGCCGCTCGGCCCGGTGGACCCGGCACGGCTGGCGGCCGCGCTGCCCCAGCTGGCCGGCCTGTGCGAGCGGTCGGCGAGGCGTCCGGGGCTGGAGGGCAACGGCGCGGCCGGCCTGCTGGCCGAGGGGTGTGCCCGGGCCTCGCTGCTGCACGGCGTCACGGCCGCCGAACAGCTCGTCGGGCTGGGTCCGGGGCTGACCCCCAGCGGTGACGACATGCTGGCCGGAGTCCTGGTGGCGCTCCGTCACCTGGGCACGGCGGCCGGGGCCGGCCGGGCCGTCTGGCTGGCCGACTGGCTGGCCGCCGCGGTCACCTTCGACGCCCGGGGCAGGACCACCCCCATCTCGGCGGCGCTGCTGCACTGCGCGGCCCGGGGCCAGGCCAGCGGCGAGGTGCTGGCCGTGCTGCGGGGCCTGGCCGGCCGGCAGGCGCTGGAGCCGGCGCTGCAGCGGCTGCTCCAGCTCGGCCACACATCGGGGGCGGACCTGGCCTGGGGGCTGCGCATCGGCCTGGCCGCCGTCGTCAACCTGGGGGTGGGGACGTATGAGCACTGATCTGGTCGACGTACGCACGGGGGTCTACCACGACTCGGTGAGCCTGATGCGGATCAGCCAGGCGGTCACCGCGCTGCCCGGCGTCGAGGTCGCGATGGTGGCGATGGCCACCGAGCTCAACCGAGACCTGGCCACCGACCTGGGCTTCGTCCTGCCCGGGGCGGGCCCGGCGGACCTGCTGATCGCGGTGCGGGGCGGCGGCCCGGCCGCGCTGGAGGCCGCCGCCGCCGAGCTGGAGCGGCTGCTGGGCGGCCTGACCGGGCGGGCCGCGGGCGGCGCCGCGGCCGAACACCCCCCGCGGACCGTCCGCGCCGCCGCCCGCACGGCCGGCGGCCGGACCGCCACCCTGGCGCTGGTCTCGGTGCCGGGGCCGTACGCCTTCGCCGAGGCCCTGGACGCGATCGAGGCCGGCCTGTCGGTGATGATCTTCAGTGACAACGTGCCGGTCGAGCAGGAGGTGCTGCTCAAGAAGCGCGCCGGGGAGCTGGGCGCGCTGGTCATGGGGCCCGACTGCGGCACCGCCGTGATCGGCGGCGCGGGCCTGGGCTTCGCCAACGTGCTGCGGCCGGGGCCGGTCGGGGTGGTGGCCGCCTCGGGGACCGGCGCCCAGCAGGTGAGCTGCCTGCTGGACCTGGCGGGTGTGGGGGTCAGCCACGTGCTGGGCGTGGGCGGCAGGGACCTGTCGCGGGAGGTGGGCGGGCTGTCCACGCTCCGCGCCCTGCGGGCGCTCGACGCCGATCCGGCGACCGAACTGATCGTCCTCGTCTCCAAACCCCCCGCCCCCGAGGTCGCGCACGCCGTACGGCAGGCCGTCGCGGAGCTCGCGACCCCGGTGGTGAGCGCGCTGCTCGGCCCCGGCCAGGACGACCTGACCGCCGCGGCCGAGACGGCGCTGCGCGCGCTCGGCGCGCCGGTGCCGCGGTGGCGCTCCTGGCCCGCGCCCGAGCCGGTGGCCGCGGCGGGCACGGGGACGCTGCGGGGCGTCTACTCGGGCGGCACCCTGTGCACGGAGGCCCGGCTGATCGCCGGGGCCGGGGAGTTCACCGACTTCGGCGACGACGCCTACACCCGCGGCCGGGCCCACCCGATGATCGACCCCACGCTCCGCCTGGAGGCCCTGGCGCAGGTGCCGTCCGGCGACGTCGCCCTGCTCGACGTGGTCCTCGGCCACGGCGCCGACCCGGACCCCTCGGCGCGGCTCGCGCCCGGGATCACCGCCGCCGTCGCCGGGGGCGTGGCGGTGGTCGTCGCGCTGGTCGGCTCCGAGGGCGACCCCCAGGGGACGGCGGCCCAGGCGCGGGCGCTGCGGGCGGCGGGGGCGGCGGTGTTCGTCTCCAACGCCCAGGCCGCCCGGCACGCGGCCGGCCTGCTCCGGGACGCCCGATGACCCGCCGGCCGTCCCGGACCGGCGACCGCCCGGCCTCGGGCCGCCGTTGCCCGCTCAGGAGTATCCGATGACACTGCCCATGCTCTCCGGAGAGCCCCAGGTGATCACGGCCGGCGCCGAGCTGCTCGGCGAGGCCCTGGACGCGCAGGCCGTGCCCAGGGTGGGGGTGGACTGGCGCCCGCCGATGCCCGGCACCGCCGGCGACCTGGCCCGGGTGCTGGCCGACCCGCGCCGGGTCCGCGCCAACGAGACGGCCGTCGGCCGCCTGGTGTCGGCGCGGCCCCAGCTCGTCGGAGTACGGCCCGCGCACGAGGTGCTGGACCTGCCCAGGGGCACGTTCCTGCACGCCGGGCCGCCGATCGAGTGGGAGCGGGCGTCGGGCCCGATGCGCGGCGCGCTCATCGGGGCGATGCTGCTGGAGGGGCTGGCCGCCGACGCCGAGGAGGCCGGTGAGCGGCTCGCGGCCGGGCGGGCCCGGCTGGAGCCCTGCCATCACCACCGGACGGTGGGGCCGATGGCGGGTGTGGTCAGCCCGTCGATGTGGATGTTCGAGGTGCGCGACGCCGAGCACGGCGGCACCGCCTACTGCTCGCTCAACGAGGGTCTGGGCAAGGTGCTGCGCTACGGCGCCTACGGCCCGGAGGTGCTGGAGCGGCTGGACTGGATGGGCAAGGTGCTCGGCCCCGTCCTGCGGACCACCCTGGAGCGGACCGGGCCGCTGGACCTGCGGGCGCTGGTCGCGCAGGCCCTGCAGATGGGCGACGAGCTGCACAACCGCAACCGCGCCGCCACCTCGCTGCTGGCCCGGGAGCTGGCTCCGGCGATCGTGGAGGCCGCGCCCGGCCACGCGGCCGAGGTGCTGCGCTTCGTCAACGGCAACGACCACTTCTTCCTCAACGCCGGCATGGCGGCGTGCAAGGTGAGCGCGGACGCGGCCAGGGACGTCCCGGGCTCCACCATGGTCGTCGCGATGGCCCGCAACGGCACGGACTTCGGCGTCCAGGTCTCCGGGCTGGGCGGGCGCTGGTTCACCGGCCCCGCGGGCGTGCCGGACGGCCTCTATCTCGGCGCGTACGGCCCGGCCGACGCCAATCCCGACATCGGCGACTCCACGATCACCGAGACGGCGGGCCTGGGCGGCTTCGCGATGGCCGCGGCCCCGGCGATCGTCCGGTTCATCGGCGGTGACGTGTCGGACGCGATGGCGGCCACCCGGTCCATGTACGAGATCACCCTCGCCGAGCACCCCGCCTACCAGATCCCCGGCCTCGACTTCCGGGGGACGCCGGTCGGCGTCGACGTCGCGCTGGTCGCCAGGACGGGGCTGCTGCCCACCGTGAACACCGGCATCGCGGGGCGGGTGGCGGGCACGGGACAGGTCGGCGCGGGTCTGGTGAGCCCGCCCGCCTCGGCCTTCACCGCCGCCCTGGCCGCCCTGGCCGAGGCCGCCGACCAGGGCGGCGGAACGGCCGAGTAATCGTTTCCGCGGGCCGTGATCCGGAAATTCGTGATCGGCGCGCGGTGGGGGCGGCGGCGTATCACGGCCTCCGCGGGGAGTCCTCGGAGAGCAGGTCAGACCTGCGAGAACGGCACCGATTGACAATTAGTGCGGCCTGGTTCCCCCTGCATCAACTTCCATTACCGATTGTGATCCCGATATCGTGTCGAACCTTACAAATGGGGTGGCTCGGGGGGACGGGGTACGATGAGCGATCGCTTGTTCGGTAAGGCCCCGGGGGGAACGGAGAGCGCGGGCGTCCCGGCGGCACAGGGCAGGCTGGTCGGCAGGCGCTACCGCCTGGTCTCCCCGGTGGGCCGCGGCGGCATGGGCATGGTGTGGCACGCCCACGACGTCCTGCTCGACCGTGACGTCGCGGTCAAGGAGCTGATGCTCCCCTACGGGCTGGACCACGCCGGCAAGCAGCTGGCGCACCGGCGCATGCTGCGCGAGGCCCGGTCGGCGGCACGGCTCAGCCATCCCGGGATCGTCACCGTCCACGACGTCGTCGAGGAGGACGGCCGCCCCTGGATCGTGATGGAGCTGGTGCGGGCCTGGTCGCTGGAGCAGGCCGTACGGCAGAGCGGGCCGCTGCCCGTGCACCAGGCCGCCGAGATCGGCGTCCGGGTGCTCGACGCGCTCCGCCACGCCCACGCCGCCGGGATCCTGCACCGCGACGTCAAACCCGGCAACGTGCTGCTCACCTCCGACCGGGTGGTGCTCACCGACTTCGGCATCGCCGCGATAGAGGGCGACGTCACGATCACCCAGACCGGCCTGCTGATGGGCTCCCCCGCCTACATCCCGCCGGAGCGGCTGTCCGGCCAGCCGGTCACGCACGCCGCGGACCTGTGGTCCTTCGGCGCCACGCTGTACGCGGCGGTGGAGGGCCACCCTCCGTACGAGGGCCCCGACGCGGTGGCCGTGCTCGGCGCGATCCTCACCCAGGAGCCCGCCCGACCGCAGCGGGCCGGGGCGCTGATCACCGTCATCGAGGGGCTGCTCCGCAAGAACCCGGCCGACCGGATGACCGCCGCCCAGGTGTCGGACCTGCTGGACCGGGTGCTGCGCAGCCACGGCTCCGTCCCCCCGACCCGCGGGCCCGCCGTGCAGGTCCCCGCTCCGGCGCCGGTCCTGGCCGAGTCCGTCGCGGCGCATCTCATGTCACCGGCGGACCCGCCGGCCGGGCCGATGCCCTCACGGATCATCGAGACCCCCTCCGGCCCGGTGCGGGTGCCCTACGATTCGCCGGCCGGCGCTCAGGCCCCCTCCCGCGACGCGCCGTCCGGCGCCCCGGGCGGGCACCACGCGGACCTGCTGTCGGTGGCGGGGCGCTCCCCCTCCAGGCTCGCCGATCCGCCGGCCACCCCGGCCGGCGGGCACCAGCGCGGCTACGAGGCGCTGCGCAGCCCCTCGGCCGGCCTCGGGGGCCCCTTCCCGGGCGATCCGTCGGCCACCCCGGCCGGCGAGCCCGCCGGCGCCCCGTCGCACGGCTCCTCCGGCGCGGCCTCCGGAGCCGGGCTGTGGCCCCTCCCCGCCCCGGCCGGCCGGGCCGTCCGCAACGGCGGACAGGACTCCCAGGCCGTCACGGCGCCCAGCCGGGGCGGAGGCCGCCGGAGCGCGCGCCGCCGGGCGGAGGGCAAGGGCGGCTGGATGCGCGACGGCCGTCCGACACCGCGCCTGCTGCTGGCCGCCGGGGCCGGGCTGCTGGCCGTGCTGGCCGTCGCGCTGTACTTCCTGCTGCCCGGCGACGCCTCCGGCACGGCGGCCCCGGCCTCCCCGGCCCCGGTCCCGGAGGTCTCCACGCCCGCCGATCCGCCGCCGCGGGCGCGCGGCGAGGTCCCGGAGGGGTTCAGGACGCTGAGCGGGGGCGGCGTCTCCGGCGCGGTGGCCAAGGGCTGGACGGTCAAGACGGAGGACGACGGCTCCGTCGCCTTCTCCGGCCCGAAGAACAGCGGGCGGAGCATCCTCGTCACCGAGGTCCCGGTCGCCGATCCGGTGGCCGCGCTCAGGCGGGCGAGCAAGAAGGGCCTGGACGAATACATCGAGGTCGGGGTCGCGCCCGTGCGCTACGGGACGTGGAAGGCCGCCGACTGGGAATACACCTACGTCCGGCCCGACAGCGTCGTCCCCATGCACGGACTGACCCGCTACGTCGCGATCGACGGCCGGACCGCCTACCAGATCACCTTCGCGGTGCAGGACCTTGAGTGGGAGAAGAGCGCCCCGCTCCTGCAGACCTTCTTCGACACCTTCACCCCGGTCGACTGACTCCGGCCCCCGGCCCACCGATTCCGGCCACCCGGATCCACCGGCTCCGGCCCCCGGTCGACGGGCGCCGGCCACCCCGGTCCACCGGCTCCCGGTCGACGGGCGCCCATCCCCCGGTCCACCGGCACCGGAGCCGGCCGGTCCCGGTGCCCGCCCCCGATCTCCGTCACGAGTGATGACAGACTTCACTCGTGACCGAAACCCGCATAAATGCCGACATTTCCCCTAAGAATGGGGGACAAATCGCCGCCGTCCAGCGGCGGACACTCGCCGTCCTGTCCATCGCGCAGATCACCAGCGGGATCGGGGTCGCGGTGGGGTTCGCCTTCAGCTCGCTGGTGGTCGCCCGCCTGTCCGGCTCCGTGTCGATCAGCGGGCTGGCCGGGACCGCGACCGTGCTCGGCGCCGCGCTGCTGGCACTGCCCACCGCCAAGGTCTCGGGCCGTGGCGGGCGCCGTGCCGGGCTGGCGCTGGCCTACGGCTGCGCCCTGCTCGGCTGCCTGGTCACGGTGGCCGCCATCACCGTCCACTCCTGGCCGCTGCTGCTGGTCGGACTGGTGCTGTTCGGCAGCGCGAGCGCGGGCAACCTGGCCTCCCGCTACTCCGCGACCGACCTGTCCCCACCCGGACACTCGGCCCGGCACCTGTCATGGGTGGTGTGGGCCGCCACGATCGGCTCGGTCGCCGGCCCGAACCTCGCCGAACCGGCCGACCTCCTCGGCCGGAGCCTCGGCCTGGCCCCGGACACCGGCCCGTTCATGCTCGCCCTGCTGACCTTCGCGATCGCGCTGGGCGTCATCGTGGTCGGCCTGCGTCCTGACCCCCTGCTCCTGGCCCGCTCGGCCGCCCCCGCGGCGCCGGCGCCCGCCGTCCGGCCCCGGGGCACGCTGCGCACGGCCTGGCAGGTCCTGTGCCACTCCCCGGCCGCGCTGCGGGCCCTCGTCGCCATCGCGGTCAGCCACACGGCGATGGTGTCGGTCATGTCCATGACGCCGGTCCATCTCAACCACGGCGGCGCCACCTACTCGGTCATCGGGATCGTGCTCAGCCTGCACATCGCCGGCATGTACGTCCTGTCACCGCTGGTCGGCTGGCTGGCCGACCGGATCGGCCGGCCCCGGGTGCTGGTGCTCGGCATGGGCCTGCTGCTCGCCGCCGCCGTCCTGGCCGGCACCGCCGGACCGCACGGCGTCGTGCAGGTCTCGGCCGGCCTGGCCCTGCTCGGCCTCGGCTGGTCGTGCGGGCTGATCTCCGGCTCCGCGATGCTCAGCGAGGCCGTGCCGCTGGAGCACCGCCCCGCCGTACAGGGCCTGTCGGACCTGCTGATGAACGTCTGCGGCGCGGGCGGCGCGGTGGTCGCCGGGGTGATCGTGGGAGCCCTGTCCTACGGCGTGCTCGGAACGGTCGTGGCGGTCATGGTGACGGTCACCGGCGCGTGGCTGACGCTGCGGCGCGCATGACGGCTCATTTGGCGTCGGCGTAGCACCGCACCGCGACGGCCTGCATCGGGAAACGCACCGGGGTCGGGCCGAACAGCAGCCGGGTCGCCTCCTCGGCGGCCCGGCCGACCGCCTCGACCACCTCCCCGGCCAGCTCCTGCGGGCAGTGCACCATCACCTCGTCGTGCTGGAAGAACACCAGCCTGGCCGGATCGGGCAGCAGCCCGCGCAGCACGGCCATGAGCACCAGCGCCCACTCCGCCGCGGTGGCCTGGACCACGAAGTTGCGGGTGAAGCGGCCCCGGTCGCGGGCCGCCCGCTTCCCCTCGGGGCCGGAGACCAGCTCCCGCCAGCGGGCCGAAGGCGGCGGGCAGGTGCGGCCGAGCCAGGAACGGACCAGCCTGCCCTCCTCGCCGCTGCGCGCGGCGTCCTCCACGAACTGGTAGGCCCGGGGAAAGCGCTGCCGCATCACGGCCAGCAGCTTGGGCGCGTCTCCGCTGGTCCCGCCGTACATCGCCGAGAGCATCGCGATCTTGGCGTGGTCGCGCTCGCCGCCGAACGCCTGGGCCAGCGCCTGGTAGAGGTCGATCTGCCCGGCCGCCCTGGCCAGGCCGCCGTCGCCGGCCATCGCGGCCAGCACCCGGGGTTCGAGCTGGGCGGCGTCGGCGACGACCAGCGTCCAGCCCTCGTCGGCCACCACGACCTGGCGCATCACCTTGGGGATCTGCAGCGCGCCGCCGCCGCTGGTGGCCCACCGGCCCGACACGACGCCGCCCACCACGTATTCGGGCCGGAAGCGGTGGTCACGGACCCACTGGTCGGCCCAGACCCAGCCGTGGAAGCTGTAGAGCCTGGCCATCTCCTTGTAGGCGAGCAGGGGCGCGACGCCCGGATGGTCGACCTTCTTGATCTCGTGGGCCCGGGTGGAGACGACGGGCACGCCCGCCGACTTGAACGCCCTGACGATCTGCTGCGGGGAGTCGGGGTTGAACGGCGCACCGAAGGCCGCCGCCACCTGGTCGGCCAGGGCCTGGAGCTTGGCCGGCCGCATGCCGTGCACCGGGCGCGGCCCGAGCAGGCCGGTCAGGAGCGTGTCGTGCACGTCCTCCCGCCACGGCATGCCGTCGTGGCCCATCTCCCCCGCGATCAGCGCCCCGGCGGACTCGGCGGCCACCAGCAGCCGGAACCGGTGCGGGTCGGCGGTGGCCTCGATCCGCCTGAGCTGGTCGGCGTGGACCTCGGCGACCAGGTCGACGTCGGGCGCGGGCGGCTCCTCCTCGAACAGCGTGGCCTGCCGCGCCTGCGGCCCCTGGTGGTCCTGCGGCACCGGCAGGCCGTGCAGCCGCGCGTGGGCGGCCGGGGCCGAGCGGGGCTCGTCGTGACGCCCCTCGTAACCCAGGAGCAGGCCCTCCGTCAGCGCCAGGTCGTGGCAGCGCGACAGCCGCACCCCGGCGTCGAGCAGCGCGGGATAGACCTCCCGGGTGTCGGCCCAGACCCAGCGCGGCCGCCCGGCCTCCAGCTCGCGCGCGGCCCCCGCCAGGTCGTCGACGGCCCGCACGGCCCGCCCGTCCGGGCGCAGGAGCGCCCCACCACCGGGACCTGCCGCGACTGCCACGTTCATACGCCCAGCCTGCCACGGAGGACCGACATTCCCGATCAGACGAGCGAGATGACGACCTCGTCCTCGAGCGGGGGTTCGATCTCCTGCGGCAGGCATCCGGTGGCGGCGAAGCAGCGGATCTTCAGGGTCTGCGGCGTCACGGAGACGTGCAGGAAGCTCTTGAAGAACGGCGGGGTGTCCCAGTCCGACAGCTCCGACAGGTAGCGGTGGAAGAACCTGCCCACCGGCAGCCGGAACGGCATCGGCCAGCCGCCGAGGATCCGCGCCGCCCACCGCATCCGCCGCGTGATGGGCACGGGCGGGACGTCCCGGACCGGGGTGTTGCCGATCCACCGCGACATCAGCGTCGCGCTCTGTGCCGGCGTGAGGTAGAGCCAGCGCATGCGCAGCCGGTCGCTGTAGAGCTTGCTGTAGAACGACAGCGAGTCGCCGCGCAGCGGGTAGCACCTGTAGTCGTCCTCGTCCACGCCGCCCACCGTGACCCTGGGGGTGGTGTGGGTGGCGTGCATGAAGGCCCCGGAGCCCCCCGCCACGACGTACTGGATCGTCCGGTCGCCGGCCCTGACCGGGAAACGCTGGTAGTTGTGCACGTCGCCGCCTATCGCCGCGACGTAGTTGTGCGCGGGATCGGTGACGATGTCGTCGATCGTGCCGCCGCCCTCGAGCTTGGAGGGCTTGTACTCGTTGCGGGTGTAGATGGGCTTGCCGGTGATCAGCACCTTGGGCCGGGGATCGCGCGATACCTCGCGCAGCCACCGCGCCTGCTCCCGGTCCAGCGTGCTGTGGATGCCGGTGTCCACGCCCACGATGAGCAGTCCGGGCGTCTCCATCACCCAGTACGGTCCGGGCTGCACGGCCTGCTGCCCGGGCCGCGCCCGGCGCTCGCGCGCCCTGGCCAGCCCGGCCTCGTCGATCTTCTCCGGCCGGCGCCACAGCAGCCCGCGCAGCCCGGAGGGCGTCAGCCTGAACCCCTCCCGCTCCGCCTTCAGCGCCGGGGCGTCGCAGAAGACGCGCATGAAGCCGCCGAGCCCGTCGTACCAGTCGTGGTTGCCGGGGACCGCGTAGATCGGCGCCGGATAGTCCTTGTAGGGGCGGAAGAACTTGTCGTCGTACTCGTTGCCGGACCCCGTGGGGTAGATCACGTCGCTGGCGATGACGGCGAAGGCGGTGCCGGCGCCGAGCTTGAGCATCCCGGGGACCACGGCGTACTGCGAGGCGTCGCCCTCCCCCGTGTCGCCGAGGACGAGGAAGGAGAACTCCGGCCCGACGTCCACCGGGATCCGGAAGGAGGGGTCGACGCCCCGCTCCCGCTGGGAGGCCACCCAGCGGGCCCGGACCTGGCCCGAGGGGTCGCCGAACAGGCCCGCGAGGATCTCGTTCCTCGACTTCCAGACGGTGCGCGGGCTGAGCCAGGTGAAGCTCTCCGCGTTGGGCCGCAGCTCCTTGAAGGCGCCGATCTCGACGCAGTCCCAGCCCGCCCCCTCCTCCGAGACCCGGGAGGAGACCTCACGCCCGCGTTCCGCGGCCTGCCCGACATCGACCATGACCATATCTTGGCGTTGATCTTACGAAGTCGCACCCGTTCCCCGAGACGTGCCCCGTCCCGGATCCGCCCGCGCGCCCTCGGGAGATCGATCATCGCGGCGGGGGCGTCCCGGACCGGCTCTGGAATATGGTTCTACCGTGTACGCCTACTGGGAGACCGTCGCGACCAGGTGGAAGGACAACGACGTCTACGGACACGTCAACAACGCCGTCCACTACTCGCTGATGGACACCGTGATCAACACCTGGCTCGTCAGGACCGCGGGCCTGGACATCCACGACGGCGACGCCATCGGCCTGTGCGTGGAGTCGCACTGCGTCTACAAGGCGTCGGTCTCCTTCCCCGAACCCATCCGGGTCGGCCTGCGGGTCGGGCACCTGGGCCGCTCCAGCGTCCGCTACGAGCTCGGCCTGTTCCGCGAGGACGGCGAGACGGTCGTGGCCGAGGGCCACTTCGTCCACGTGTTCGTGGACCGGGAGACCCGGCGGCCCGCCGGGATCCCGGGACCGCTGCGCGAGGCCATGGGAGAACTGGTGATCGGGGACGACCTCCCGCGTCCACTGTGACCGGCGTACGGCGCCGCCCCGCCGAGGACCTCCGCCCGGCACCGCGGCCGGAACCCACCCGGCCCGATGCCTTTACGTTGTAGATTCAAATCAGCCGCCCGCCCGGCGGCGGGGACTAGCCGACCAGCACACCGGGGTTGAGGATGCCCTGGGGGTCGAGCCTGCCCTTGATCCCCCGCAGGATCTCCACGCCCAGGTCGCCGATCTCGGCGGCGTAGGCCTCCCGGTGGTCGCGGCCGACGCCGTGGTGGTGGGAGATCGTGCCCCCGGCCGCGACGATCGCCTCGCAGGCCGACCGCTTGGCCGCCTCCCACTGCGCGAGGGGGTCGCCGCTCTGCGCCGTGACGACGGTGAAGTAGAGCGAGGCGCCCGTGCCGTACACGTGGGAGACGTGGCACATCACCAGCGGAGAGCCGAGCGAGGCGTGCAGCGCCATCCGTACGGCGTCGTAGAGCCGGGGGAGGTTGGACCAGAACCCGGCCGTCTCCAGCGTCTCCACGGTGGCCCCCGCCGCGAGCAGCGAGTCGCGCAGGTAGGGCGCCGCGTAGCGGCCGTGGGCCCAGGACTCCCCCGGGCCGGGCCCGAGATAGACGCCGCCGCACTCCGACAGCACCGCCGCGGCGCTCTCGCGCCGGCCGGCCACCTCCGAGGAGCCCTCGTGACCCGCGATGACCAGGCAGCCCGCGTCGGCCGCCAGGCCGCCGAGCTCCCCCGGCCTGGCCAGGCCGACCATCGTCTCGGTCTCGTCGGACAGCCGCAGGACGGTGGGCAGCGGGCCCTCCTGGGCGAGCCGGCGCAGCGCGGCCGAACCCGCCGCGAACGACGCGAACCGCCAGCCCTCGTAGACCCGCTCGGCGGGGGCCCGCCGTACGCGCAGCCGCAGGGAGGTGATCACCCCGAACGAGCCCTCGGAGCCGAGGATCACCTGGCGCAGGTCGGGGCCCGCGGCGGACTTGGGGGCGCGGCCGAGGTCGAGGGTGCCCCGGGGGGTGGCCACGGTCAGCCCGACGACCATGTCGTCGAAACGGCCGTATCCCGCCGACGCCTGGCCGCTGGAGCGGGCCGCGGCGAAGCCGCCCAGCGTGGCGTACTCGAACGACTGGGGGAAATGGCCCAGCGTGAGCCCGTGCCCGGCGAGGAGCTGCTCGGCCTGGGGGGCGCGCAGCCCCGGCTCGAACTCGGCCACCATCGACTCGGTGTCCACCGAGACCAGCCGGTTCAGCCGGGCCAGGTCGAGGGCGACGACCCCGGCGAAGCCCTGCCGGGCGGCCACCAGGCCGCCCACCACCGAGGTGCCCCCGCCGAAGGGGACCACCGCGACCCGGTGCGCGGCGCAGGTCCGCAGCAGGTCGAGCACCTCCTCGTGCGAACCGGGCAGCACCACGGCGTCGGGGGCGTCGGAGCCGTCGCCCGCGCGCATGCGGATCAGGTCGGGAGTGGACTTGCCCCGGGTGTGCCGGATGCGGGCGTCGTCGTCGAAGCGGACATGGTCGGCGCCGACGACTCCGCGCAGCTCGGTGAGGACGAGCGGGGAGAGCGCCACGGCGGGCAGCCGGACCTCGCCGAAGCTGGCGGCCGGGGTCGCCGGCGCGCGCACGCCCAGCATGTCCTGGAGCAGCTTGCGGACCGGCTCCGGCAGGTCGGTGGCCTTGGCGGGGTCGCCCCAGCCGGACCAGAGCATGGGTTCGGCGGCGGTCGTCGGAGTTTCCACCTCTACACTGTGACACATGACGTCTATCCGTCACAATGCGACCATGGGCAGCGACGCGGTCCTCGACGCCGCCCGCGAGATGGTGCTCGCGGTCGGGGTGCGGCGGACCACGCTCACCGACGTGGCGCGCCGGGCCGGGCTGTCCCGGATGACGATCTACCGCCGCTGGCCCGACGTGCGCGGCCTCGTCGCCGACCTGATGACCCGTGAGTGGGTGCTCGTCGCGAGCCGGTTCGCCACCGAGGACCCGGTCACCGCGGCGGTCGGGGTGGTCCGGGAGCTGCGCGACCATCCCCTCTGGCGCAAGATCGTCGAAGTGGACCCCGAACTGCTCCTGCCGTACCTGCTCCGGCGCAGGGGCTCCAGCCACGAGGCCATGCTCGCGCTCGTCGGGTCGGCGATCGCGCGAGGCCAGGAGCTGGGCACCGTACGGCCCGGCGACCCCGGGGCGCTGGCCGGCGCCGTGGTGCTGACCGCCCAGTCGTTCCTGCTGTCCGGCCCGACCATGCTCGGCCCCCTCACCCAGGAGGCCCTGGACGCCGAGCTCACCACGCTCCTGGAGAGGTACCTGCGCCCGTGAACTCCTCCCTCAACGCCGCCCGCCGCTCGCGCGAACTCGCCGAGGCCGCGGACCTCGTGGTGGACGTGCTGGTGGTCGGGCTGGGCGCCACCGGCGCCGGGGCGGCGCTCGACGCCGCCTCCCGCGGCCTGTCCGTGGCCGCGATCGACGCCCACGACCTGGCGTTCGGCACCTCCAGGTGGAGTTCCAAGATGATCCACGGCGGGCTCCGCTACCTGGCCAAGGGCCAGGTGGGGGTGGCGCACGAGAGCGCGGTGGAGCGCGGCGTCCTGCTCCGGCACACCGCCCCGCACCTGGTGCGGGCCCAGCCGTACCTGCTGCCGCTGACCCCCGCGGTCTCCGGCGGCCAGGCCGCGACGATGATGGCCGGCTACCGGCTCGGCGACGGGCTGCGGATGGCCGCGCGCACGCCCCGCCGCCTCCTCCCCGGCCCGTCCCGGATCTCCGCGGGGCGGGCCCGGTCCCTCGCCGCGCCGCTGAGCCCGCACGGCCTGCGCGGTGCCCTGCTGTCGTGGGACGGGCGCCTGGCCGACGACGCCCGGCTGGTGGTCGCCCTGGCCAGGACGGCCGCCTCGCACGGGGCCAGGATCCTGACCCGCTGCCGGGCGTTGGAGCTGACCGGGGGCGGGGCGCGGGTCCGCGACGAGCTCACCGGCGGCACCTTCACCATCCGGGCCAGGGCCGTGGTCAACGCCACCGGGGTCTGGGCCGCCCAGCTCGATCCGGCCATCCCGTTGCGCCCCTCGCGCGGCACCCATCTCGTGCTCCGGCCGCAGACCCTCCCCGGGCTCAGGGCCGGGCTGCACGTGCCGATCCCGGGGGAGAGCAACCGGTTCGTCCTGGTGCTCCCCCAGCCGGACGGCCGGGTCTACGTCGGGCTCACCGACGAGCCGGTGCGGGGACCGGTCCCCGACGTCCCGCAGGCGCCCGAGGAGGACGTGACGTTCCTGCTCGGGGTGCTCAACTCGGTGCTGGAGGTGGCGCTCAGGCGGGAGGAGGTGGCCGGGACCTACGCCGGGCTGCGCCCGCTGCTCGGCGGCGAGGGGCGCACCGCCGACCTGTCCAGGAGGCACGCGCTGCTGACCTCCCCGGACGGGGTCGTCACGGTCGTGGGCGGCAAGCTGACCACCTACCGGCGGATGGCCCAGGACGCGGTCGACCGGGCCGTGTCGCTGCGGGGCCTGGCCGCCGGCCCGAGCCGTACGGCGCGGCTGCCCCTGGCCGGGTTCACCGCGGCGGGCGCCGGGGCCGGGGACCGGCTGGCGGAGCGGTACGGGAGCGAGGCGGCGGCGGTGCGGGCGCTGACGGCGGAGGATCCCGCGCTGGCCGAGCCGCTGCCGACCGGGATCACCCGGGCCGAGCTGGTCTGGGCCGTCAGGCACGAGGGCGCGCTGGACGTCGACGACCTGCTCGACCGCCGGACCCGGATCGGCCTGGTCCCCGGGGACCGCGCGGCGGCCCTGCCCGCCGCGCGGGCGGCGCTGGCGTACTGAGGGCGGCGGGCCGCCCGGTCCGCCGGGGTGGCGCCGGCGCCCCGGCGGGCGGGCTTTTCGGTCCGCCCACTGCCGCGGACGGGCTTTTCAGTCCGCCTGACCAGCTTTTTCGGTCCGCCTATTGACAAAGACGCGTTGACGCCTGTTGAGACCGGCCTATTGACGGGGACCCTCCGCAGGCCCTATGGCTCCACCCGGACCGCCCGCCTCCGGAGCCCCGGACGTCACATCTCCGCCAGCATTAGGTTAGTCTTACCTAAGTCGAGATAGGAGGGGTGCGCGGTGGCCACGGGGGGCGTTTCGAGCATGGCGGCCAGGAGCTGCGCGCACCCTCAGGGATGCCACTCGGGCGACCTGCCCGTCCTCGCCAGCGCGACGGTGGGCGCCCGGTTCTGGCTGCTCATCGAGCACTCCGGCCCCTGGGCCTCCCATCTGGAGGACTGCCGGCTCCCCGAGGACGTACACACTCTTATCAAACGGGCCACGAGCCTCGGCATCCGGCCCCAGCTCATCCGCCGCCCGGGGCGCCGGATCCCCTACAGGAACGGCATTCACGTCATGGTCGCCGACTCCACGGCGGCCGAGCCGTGGCTCGCCGAAGGCGTCATCGCAGGTCCGGACGATCTTGACATGGACGCTCTGGTGGCCGGAGTGGTCCCGGAGTCCTGCATACTTGTGAGTGAGCCGGTTTTTCTGGTCTGCACGCATGCCAAGCGCAACGCGTGCTGCGCCCGCATTGGACTACCCCTCGCTCGTTCTCTGGCCGAAGTTTTGCCGGACAGAGTATGGGAAACATCACATGTTGGCGGCGATCGATACGCCGCCAACCTCGTGTGCTTGCCACACGGGCTTTACTACGGCAGCATGTCTCAGGCTGCTGCGGTCGCGGCAGCGAATGCGTACCGGTCCGGCGAGGTCATCCTCGACCGTTTCCGGGGACGCGCAGGCATCCCTGAGCCATTGCAAGCCGTCGAGCATTTCGTCCGCTCCCACACGGGCGAGCTCTCGGTCGGCGGAGTGGCCGTGGAGTCCTCCAGGTCGGACGGCGACACCACCGAGGCTTTCGTGCGCGGTAGTGCCGCTCGTTTTCGGGTAGTGGTTGAACCCATGACGCTAACAACGCCATGTGGTACGGCTTGTGCCGACACGATCACCACCTATCGGCTGGTCGCGCTGGACAGGCTCGCGCCTGTGCGGTACGCCACGTCCGCCCTCACCTGACCTGAGGGAACATCACGGCCTATCCAGGCGTTGGACACAGGGACGCCATAAACGTCCAATGCGGCATCAACCCGAAATACCCTCACTAAAAGGTGGTTTTCTCATGTCTCAGGTACGTCGGCAGACCGCCCGGCCTCGGCCCAGCTGGGGCTGGCAGGATGACGCCGCGTGCCGGGGCGAGGACCTCGTGCTCTTCTTCGGTCCCGACGGCGAGCGTCAGCCTGAGCGCGACATTCGCGAGCGTAAGGCCAAGGCCATCTGCGCCCAGTGTCCCGTACGCGCCGAATGCCTCGACTACGCGCTGTCCCGTCCGGAGAAGTACGGCACCTGGGGCGGTCTGAACGAGGACGAGCGCGCCTCCGAGCGTCGCCGTCGCATGCGCCGCGCCGCCAGCGCCGGCATCAGCGCCGTCGCCTGAGCAGCACCTCCACCCGGCTCTCCCCTCGCGTGTGATCTCGCTGATTCCCCTGCGAGATCACACGTTGTTGTGTATGGTCAGGGTGTTTCGCGGGCCGATCCGCCGATCACGGCCGGTCCGCCGGGGAACACCCGTCGGGGAGGCCGCCATACGCACCACACCGTGGCCGCCTCCCGGACGACTGCCTGCAGCTCCTATCACTGTAAGCCATCATCGACCGCCCGCAGACGGCTCAGCCCTGCGGGGGGACCCCCGGGATGTCCCGCCGGCCACGTGAGGGCAGCGGCTTGACCTGGGGGGCGGAGCAGCTGGGACAGCTGCGGTCCGCCCACGGCGCGGTGGTGACGATCCCCTGCCTGCGCCACACGACCGGCCGGCCGTCATCGGCATGGCACGCCTCGTAGATGTCCTCCCAGACGTGCAGGCAGCGCAGGCACTGGAAGTCCCAGGCCTCGGTGACCTCGTGAATCTCTCGCATGAACTATCTCCTCGCATGGATGTCGTGCTGATCCGGACGGCGGGCCGCCGGACCTATATGCGAGAGATGCTCAGCAGGATCAGCCGATCGGGCTCGGCCTGCGCCGTGGCCGGGGAGCCCCCGGCCATGGCGCCGCGGGCCGGCTGTCCGGCCGCGGGCGGGACCGCTCCCCAGGTCCCCGGTGTCGCGGTCCCTCTGAGCTGCGTGCGCGGTTCGCGCTTGCCCTGGGTGTGACGGGTGACGGGTGCGGCGGGGACGTCGTCGGCGGGCGGCGCGTCACCCGCGACGACCTCGGCGGCCATCCCCGCGGGCAGCCCGAGAACGTCCGAGTGCCAGCCCAGACAGAGCCCGAGGCAGATGAGGATCGCGATCCACGGAGCCGCCCAGCGGCACCGGGACGACCTCCGTCCGCCCGAGTCTGCGATCACACCTAAAGGTTTGCCTACTCACAGTAGTCAAAACCCTACTCTTGGTAAGAGTAGTCGGGTCGCCGGGAACGCGACCGTCGCCGGGCCGGCGAAACGGTGCGGAACGTGGCGGACCGGCGCCGGGCGCGTCCGTCCCCGGCACCGGAGGGCGCCCCGGCCCGGCCCGTGCCATCACGGGCCGGGCCGGGGCGCCCGGCCGTCACGGCCGGTTCCGGCCTGGCTTCCGCATCTCCTTGTGGATGATCTTCCACCTGTTCTGCAGCTCCTTGCGGAGCCGGGCGTCGCTCCTGGAGGCCATCCAGGCGGCCTCGCGCTGGAGCTTGTTCCAGCTCTCCAGCCGCCGCTCGGGCAGCGTGCCGTCCTCGATCGCGGCGATCACCGCGCAGCCGGGCTCGCTGTCGTGCCGGCAGTCGGCGAACCTGCACCGCCCGGCGAGGTCCTCGATGTCGGAGAAGACCATGTCCACGCCCTCGCCCATGTCGTACAGGCCGACGCGGCGGATGCCGGGCGTGTCGATGATGAGGCCGCCCCCCTGGAGCGGGATCAGCTCGCGGTGCACCGTGGTGTGGCGCCCCCGGCCGTCACCGGCCCTGACCTGCTGGGTCTCCATCACCGCCGTCCCCGCCAGAGCGTTGACCAGCGTGGACTTGCCGGCGCCCGAGGCGCCGAGCACCACGGCGGTGCGCGTCCCCTCCAGGTAGCCGCGCACGATCTCGACCCCCTCGCCGGTGAGGGAGCAGATCGGGTGCACGTCCACCCCGGGCGCCGCCGTGGCGACCTCCTCCATCAGGTAGTCGAGGCCCTCGCCGATGAGGTCGGACTTGGTGATGAGGACCACCGGCAGGCCGCCGCTCTCCCAGGCCAGCGCGAGCAGTCGCTCGATCCGGCTCAGGTCGGCGGTGTCGGTGGCGTGCAGGGCGGGCTCGGCGACGAACACGACGTCGACGTTCGCGGCGAGCACCTGCCCCTGTGAGTCGCCGGACAGGCCGCCCCGGGAGAGCCTGCCGACACCGCCGCGGACGAAGGCGGTACGGCGGGGCAGCAGCGTCTCCAGCTCGAAGCGGCCCTCCGGGAGCCGGCGGATACCGGCCCAGTCCCCCACGCAGGGCAGGGCGACAGGGTCGGCGGCGGCGGCCCGCCGTACCTGGGCGCTGTAGTGGGCCTGTGCGTGACCGTCGGCGGACAGCACTTCGGCGGCGCCGCGGTCGACGCGGGCCACCCGGGCGGGGATCAGGCCGGCCGGCAGTTCGGCGGCGAGAGAGTCGTCCCAGCCGAGCGGGGACAGTGCGGACAGACCAGAAATGACTGGCGATGACAACGTGGGTACACCCTTTGTGGAAGCCGGGCGCCCCTGCGTGAAGTGGCTAGGCGGGCACCCGGAGGTTGACGGATGGCAGGCTCGTCACAACGACCCGCATAGTCCTCACCTCCCGTGTCTGCGGCCATCTGTCTGCCAAATGGCGTCTTCGGCTGAAGATTAGCGCAGGTCCCCCCATTCCACGCAACCCATTAACCACGCGTCTCACCCTCGCGCCGCGGCCGGGGCCGCCGTACGGCCCGCGGGTGCCCCGCCCCGGCGGCCCGTACGGCGGGCGCGCCCGTGAGAAGGCCCCGGGACCCGACGGGTCCCGGGGCCTTCCCGACGCGGATCAGGTCACAGGCCCGGGGCCGGGAAGTGCGAGGTCAGCTCCGTGACCTCGCCGTGGACCCGGGTGATGACGTGCTTGGCCTCGTCCTCGTCCTTGGCCAGGGCGGTGACGACCTGGTCGATCCAGGCGCCGATCTGGCGCATCTCGGCCACGCCCATGCCCCGGCTGGTCACGCCGGCGGTGCCGATGCGGATGCCCGACGGGTCGAACGGCTTGCGCGTGTCGAAGGGCACGGTGTTGTAGTTGGTCTCCAGGCCGGCCTTGTCCAGGGCCTGGGCGGCGGGCTTGCCGCCGATGCCCTTCGGGGTCAGGTCGAGCAGGATGAGGTGGTTGTCGGTGCCACCGGAGACCAGGTCGAAGCCGCGGCCGTTGAGCTCCTCGGCCAGCGCCTGGGCGTTCATGACGACCTGGCGGGCGTAGTCCTTGAAGTCGTCGGTCGCCGCCTCCTTCAGCGCCACCGCGATGGCCGCGGTGGTGTGGTTGTGCGGGCCGCCCTGCAGACCCGGGAAGACGGCCTTGTTGAGCGCGGTGGCGTGCTCGTCGGAGGTGGCCATGAGCATCGCGCCGCGGGGACCGCGCAGGGTCTTGTGCGTGGTGGTGGAGATGACGTCCGCGTGGCCGACCGGCGACGGGTGGGCGCCACCGGCCACCAGGCCGGCGATGTGCGCGATGTCGGCGGCCAGCACCGCGCCGACCTCACGGGCGATCTCGGCGAAGGCCGGGAAGTCGATCGTGCGCGGGATCGCGGTGCCGCCGCAGAAGATCAGCTTGGGCCGCTCGCGGAGGGCGATCTCGCGGACCTCGTCCATGTCGACGCGGCCGGTGTCCTGGCGCACGCCGTAGCGGACCGGGTTGAACCACTTGCCGGTGGCCGAGACCGACCAGCCGTGGGTGAGGTGGCCGCCGAAGGGCAGGCCCATCCCCATCACGGTGTCGCCCGGCTGCAGGAAGGCGAGGTAGATGGCGAGGTTGGCGGGCGAGCCCGAGTAGGGCTGGACGTTGGCGTGGTTGACGCCGAACAGGGACTTGGCCCGCTCGATTGCCAGGGACTCGACCTGGTCGATGACCTGCTGGCCCTCGTAGTAACGCTTGCCCGGATAGCCCTCGGAGTATTTGTTGGTGAGGACGGTGCCGGTGGCCTCCAGGACGGCCTTGGAGACGTAGTTCTCCGAGGCGATCAGTTTGACGGTGTCGGCCTGACGGCGCTCCTCCGCCCTGATGAGCTCGGCGATCTGCGGATCGACACTGGAAAGAGAACTCATGGGGCCTTCACTCCTCTGTCGTCGTTGACGTCGCGAAGACCCAGGCGCACGGCCTTCGCCATTACGCTCCCCGGTGGTCCCTCCCACCCAATGCGCCAGTCGCGTCTTAGACGATAGCGGACTAGCCGGCACGGCCGGCGCGGCCCGCTCCGTCCACCGGCCAGAGCCGGTCCACCTCGGCGTTTAGGGTGGCTCCGATGAGCACGGCCAGCGCGGTGATGTAGAGCCACAGCAGCACCGCGATCGGGGCGGCGAGCGAGCCGTAGATCGAGACCGGGGAGAACCAGGCCGCCAGCACCGCGCGCAGCACCGCGGCGCAGGCGATCCAGATGATGAACGCGAGCACCGCCCCGGGCAGCTCGCGCCACCAGCGTGTGCGCACCGGCACGCTCACGTGGTAGAGCAGGGTGAGGAAGAACACCGAGCCGATGATGACCACCGGCCAGTAGAGGCTGTCGACCAGCGGGGCGTAGTCGGGGGGCAGGGCGCCGCGCAGCGCCGCCGGGCCGAGGACGAGCACCGGCATGACGAGCAGCCCGGTCAGCAGGCCCGCGAGATAGAGGCCGAAGGACATCAGGCGGGTGCGGATGATCCCGCGCTCCTCGCCGAGACCGTAGGCGACCGAGATCAGGTCCACGTAGACGAACAGCGCCCGCGAGCCCGACCAGAGCGCCAGCAGGAAGCCCAGCGAGATCAGCGAGACCTGGTTCTCGGGTTTCAGCACGTCGTCGACGAGCGGGGTGACGACGGTGTCCACGGCGTTGTCGGTGAACAGCAGGTGCGCCTGCGCGTCGATCCACTCCCGGACGCTCTGCAGCGTTTCGGGGCCGAACACCCGGGTGAGCTGGCCGAGCACGCCGATCAGGCCGAGCATGAACGGCGGCAGCGACAGCAGCGCGAAGAAGGCCGCCTCACCGGCCAGACCGGTGACCCGGTAGGTGACGCCCGCGTTGACCGTGGCGCTGGCCAGTGCCCAGACGCCCGTCCCGCGTACCCAGGTGAGCCCGGCGCGCAGCCTGGCCCCCCGCCCGCGCGGCGAGCGCCTGTCAGGCCCGGGGCGGTGCGCCTGAGCATCAGTGGACGTCATGGCACACAACGTATTTCCTAGTGACGCTTGATCACGAGTCCGTCCGGCAACGATCGAATCTCTTGTCCACCGTCCGCGCTACCTGCGATAAAACGCCTCCGGGTCGTCCACGTCGACGATCCGGGCGCCCAGCGGCAGCAGCGAGACCGGGATCAGCTTGATGTTGGCGATCCCCAGCGGGATGCCGATGACCGACAGGAAGAGCGGGATCGAGGTCAGCAGGTGCCCGATGGCCAGCCAGATCCCGGCCACCACGCACCAGATCACGTTCCCCACGGTGGACAGGCAGCCGGCGCCGGGATCGCGCACCACGGTCCGCCCGAAGGGCCACAGCGCGTAGGCGGCGATCCGGAACGACGCGATGCCGAACGGGATGGTGATGATCAGAATGCAGCAGATGACGCCCGCGAGGACGTAGCCGGCGGCCAGCCAGATCCCCGCGAACACCAGCCAGATGACATTCAACAGAGTCCGCATGATTTGAGGATGTCAGGCGGGATCGGGCGGGTTCTATCCGGTCCGTCCCTGAGAAACCCCTGATCCGAGCGGTGCCCGCCCCTTGCCCGGGGGCCCGGCGAAGGCCTGGGCGACCCGTGCCCACGCCCGCGCGCCCTCGCCCCGCAGTTCCAGGGAGGTGTCGTCGAGGTGCCGGCGCTGGACCACCAGGAGGCAGAAGTCGAGCACCGGCCCCCTGACCACGTCCGCGGCCCCGGCCGGCCCCGCCGTCCACGGCGACCCGTCGGGCATCGTCAGCTCGACCCGGATCGGCCCGGCCGGCGGCGGCAGGCCGCGCATCGCGAAGCCGTAGGGCATGGCCCGCACCCCGAGCGTCGCCACGTGCCTGAGCCTGGCGGTGGGGACGCGGGCCAGGCCGAGCGCGTCCGCCACGTCCTGGCCGTGGGCCCAGGTCTCCATCAGCCGCGCGGTGACGAAGGACGCCGCCGACATGTCAGGGCCGTACCAGGGCAGCCTGACCCCGGGGTCGAGCCGGGCGAACGCCTCCAGGCTGCGCGCCCTGGCGGCGCGGAACCAGTCGTGGACCTGGCCCGGGGCTAGGCTGCGGGAGGCGGCCGCGATCTCGTCCACCGCCGAGTATCCGCGGCCGAGGAAGGCGGGCAGGGTGGCGCGGAAGCCGTCGGGGTCGGTCGCCGCGGCGGTGGCGGCGTCGTCGAACCAGGCGAGGTGGCTGATCTGGTCGCGCACCGCCCATCCCTCGGCGGGGGTGGGCAGCTCCCAGGCCGCCGGATCGAGCCCGCGGACCATGGCGTCGAGCTCGGCGGTCTCCGCGCGCAGATCGGCCAGCAACTCGCCCAGCAGGCTCACGGCACCTCCCCATCCGGCCAAGGCAAGGGTAACCGAGCGATGTTCTAGGGGATAGTCCTTCGATTCCAGGGGCACCCCACAAGAGTGATCTGCGAACAGTGCAAGGACCGCCGTCACGGTGAGTGCCGGGGCGGCTCATGGTGCGACTGCCAGCACCAGGAGGCCGAGCGGCCCCACGAGTCGGCGCTGGACTGGCCGCGCCAGGGATGATCCGGACAGCCGGAACCGGGCCCGCGGACCAAGGTTGAGCCTGGAGACAGTCCAGAGTGTGGACCCGACATTGGACATCTCAGTCGACCAAGGTATCGTCAGGGACATGCCAGCGGACCCATTGCTCGTCGTGCGACGCCACGTCGACCTCTTGCGTGTCCGCAGTGCCATCTGTTGTGACGTCCGTTGACCGTCGCCCTCCGCTGATTTCACCCAGCTCGGGCGCGCGACAGGCGTCCTCCTTCTTGTGAGCAAGCAACCCCCGCACTCGACGATGAGGCGGTAGGTGCCGTCTGTGCGTGTCCGGAAATCACTCCATCGATCCGAAGGACGCGCAAATGACGACCCCGGCCAAGCCGGCTAACCGCCACCACAAGCGCCCGCGAGGCGAAGGTCAGTGGGCTCTCGGTTACCGCGAACCGCTGAACAAGAACGAGGAGAACAAGAAGAACGACGACGGGCTCAACGTCCGTCAGCGGATCATCGACATCTACGCCAAGAACGGTTTCGACTCCATCGACCCCGCCGACCTGCGGGGCCGGATGCGCTGGTACGGGCTCTACACCCAGCGCAAGCCCGGGATCGACGGCGGCAAGACCGCGATCCTGGAGCCGGAGGAGCTCGACGACCGCTACTTCATGCTCCGGGTCCGGATCGACGGCGGGCGGCTCAACCTGGAGCAGCTCCGCGCCATCGCCGACATCTCCAACCTCTACGGCCGGGGCACCGCCGACGTCACCGACCGCCAGAACATCCAGCTCCACTGGATCGAGATCGAGGCCGTCCCCGACATCTGGAAGCGGCTGGAGGCGGTGGGCCTGTCCACCACCGAGGCCTGCGGCGACACCCCGCGCGTCATCCTGGGCTGCCCGCTGGCCGGGATCGACGACAACGAGGTCCTCGACGGCACCGCGCAGATCGACGAGATCTACGACACCTACATCGGCGACCCGGCCTTCTCCAACCTGCCGCGCAAGTTCAAGACCGCGGTCAGCGGCTGCCCGGCGCACTGCACCGTGCACGAGATCAACGACATCGCCTTCGTGGGCGTGGTCAACGAGCGGGGCGAGAAGGGCTACGACCTGTGGGTCGGCGGCGGCCTGTCGACCAACCCCATGCTGGCCAAGCGGCTGGGCGTCTTCGTCACCCCCGAGCAGGTCACCCCGGTCTGGGGCGGCGTGATCGGCATCTTCCGCGACTACGGCTACCGCCGCCTGCGCCACCGGGCCCGGATCAAGTTCCTGGTCAACGACTGGGGCGTGGAGAAGTTCAGGGAGATCCTCGAGACGGAATACCTGGGGTACGCGCTGCCCGACGGCCCCGCGCCGGAGCAGCCGCGTGGCGGGCGCCGCGACCACGTGGGCGTCTTCCCGCAGAAGGACGGCAACTTCTACGTCGGCTTCGCGCCCAGGGTCGGCCGCCTCGACGGCGACAAGCTGCACCTGATCGCCGACATCGCCCAGCGGCACGGCTCGGACCGGGTGCACACCACGGTCGAGCAGAAGATGGTCATCCTCGACGTCGCGCCCGACCGGGTCGACAGCGTCGTCGCCGAGCTGGAGGCCAACGACCTGCGGGTCAACCCCTCCACCTTCCGCCGCCAGACCATGGCCTGCACCGGCATCGAGTTCTGCAAGCTGGCGATCGTCGAGACGAAGGCCACCGCCTCCGACCTGATCGACGAGCTGGAGCAGCGCCTGCCGGACTTCAAGGAGCCGCTGACCATCAACGTCAACGGCTGCCCCAACTCCTGCGCGCGCATCCAGGTCGCCGACATCGGCCTCAAGGGGCAGCTCGTCGTCAACGACAGGGGCGAGCAGGTCGAGGGCTTCCAGATCCACCTGGGCGGCTCCCTGGGCGTCAACCCGGGCTTCGGCCGCAAGGTCCGCGGCCTGAAGGCCACGGCCGAGGAGCTGCCCGACTACGTGGAGCGCGTCGTGCGCAACTTCGAGAAGCAGAAGAACGACGGCGAGACCTTCTCCGACTGGGTCCAGCGGGCCGACGAGACGGACCTCAAGTGAGCGGCCCGGCGGGCCGCGGGGCGGGCAGGGTCCGATGAGCGAGCGAGCAGTCCCCTTCCACTGCCCCTACTGCGGCGAAGAGGATCTCGAACCCTACGAGGGCGACGGCGGCTGGTACTGCCGCTCATGCGTGCGCGCCTTCAAGTTGAAGTTCCTGGGAATCGGAGTGCGGTCATGACGCGGAGCGAGCCCGGCGCGGTGAGCGCGGTGGCCGGCGAGGCACGGGCGGCCTGCGTGGCGAACGAGGAGTGGTGAGCGACATGACACTGGTGGACATAGAAGTCGGACTACGACAGCAGCGCGGCGCGCTCGACCTGCAGGACATCGTCGAGTCGGCCGCGCAGTTCCTGGAGGACGCCTCCGCCCTGGAGATCATCCGCTGGGCCGCGGCCACCTTCGGCGACCGGCTCTGCCTGACCTCCTCGATGAGCGACGCGTTGCTGATCGACCTGGTCAGCCGGGTCAAACCCGGTGTCGACGTGCTGTTCATCGACACCGGCTACCACTTCGCCGAGACGATCGGCACCCGTGACGCCGTGCGGCAGGTCTATGACGTCAACGTGATCGACGTGAAGCCGTCCCGGACGGTGGCCGAGCAGGAACGCGACCTGGGTCCGCGCCTGTTCGGGCGCAACCCCGACCTGTGCTGCTACCTGCGCAAGGTGGAACCGCTCAACCGGGCGCTGGAGCCCTACCTCGCCTGGGTCTCCGGCATCCGCCGCGACGAGGCCGCCACCCGCGCCGGTGTCAAGGTCGTGGAGTGGGACGCCAAGCGCCAGATGGTCAAGATCAACCCGATCGCCCGGTGGACGCAGGACGACGTCGACAACTACATGGCCGACAACGGCGTGCTCATCAACCCGCTGCACTACGACAACTACCCCTCGATCGGCTGCGCCCCCTGCACCCGCCAGGTCGCCCCGGGCGAGGACCCGCGCAGCGGGCGCTGGGCCGGGATGGCGAAGACGGAATGCGGGCTGCATCTATGACGTGGCGCGTCCACGGCACGGCGCCGGCGGTCCCGCTGGTCGCGGTGGCGCACGGGTCCCGTGACCCGCGCGCCGCCGCGACGGTGGAGGACCTGCTCGACCTGGTACGGCGGGCACGCCCCGAGATCCCCGTGCGCACCGCCTACCTCGACCACGCTCCCCCGACGCTCCCCATGGCGCTGTCCGGGCTGGCCGAGGCGGCGGTGCTGCCGCTGCTGCTCACCGAGGCCTACCACAGCCGCGTGGACATCCCCGGCGCGCTCGCCGAGGTGACGGCCCGCCGCCCGCTGCTGCGCGTGCACCGGGGCGCCACCCTGGGCCCGCACCCCCTGCTGCTGACCGCCCTGGAGCGGCGCCTGGCGGAGGCCGGGGTGGCCTCCGGCGACCCCGGCACCGCCGTGGTGCTGGTCTCGGCCGGCTCCAGCGACCGGCGGGCCAACGCGACGGTCGCGGGGATGGCCGGAGAGTGGGCCGGGCGCGGCTGGTGGTCGGTGACCGCGGCCTACGCCTCGGCCGCCGAGCCCACCCCCGCGCAGGAGGTCCGGCGGCTCCTGTCGGCCGGCGCCCCGCGCGTGGTGGTGGCCCCCTACCTGCTGGCCCCGGGCCACTTCGCCGACAAGATCCGCCGTGACAGCCTGGCCGCGGGCGCCGGGGCCGTCGCCGACGTGCTGGGCGCCGCCCCCGAGCTCGCGGCCGTGCTGATCGAACGCTACGAGCAGGCGGTGCGGCGGGAGAGGGCCTTCGCGACGGCCTGACCGGTGGGGCTCAGCCGATCACCTGACCGGTTGGGCTCAGCCGGTCCCCCCGCCGGCCTCACCGGCCGGGGCGCACCGGACCACGACGACCCGGCCGGTGGCCGGGTCGACCTGGCGGACATCGTCCCGGCAGGCCGGACGGGCCAGCTCCCTGACCGTGACGGACCATTCGAGGGAGAACCTCTCCGCGCCAACGAACTGCCGCTCCCAGCCGTCGAACAACGTGTCCTTCCGGGCGAACAGCTCTTCGACGGTCATCGCGCCCGCGTCGACCTCGCCCGGCAGCACGGCCACGGACACGACGCGCTCCGCGACCTTGGCGGCCTTGGCGGTCCTGTCCTCCCAGTACCCCGCGTAGGTGAGGCCCTCGGGCCCCTGCCCGCAGAACTGCTCGTGGGGGGCGCCGCCGTCGACCCGGATGACCAGCCGCCGTAGCGGCCCGGCGCACATGACCTGCACCATGATCCGGGCCTCACCCGCCTCGACCCGGAGCCTCTCGCGCGTCCCCGCCACGCGGTAGTCCCGCCGTGCGATCTCGCCGCGGGGGACCATGTCCTCCCTCCCGGGCCACGAGACCGTCGGCAGGACAGGCGACGGCTGGGCCATGACCCCGGTCCAGAGGTCGTCGGGGACCGGGGTGACGCCGCCCGCGGGCAGGGTGAACGCCACCGCGACGGCGAGTCCCGCCGCGGCCGCGCCCCCCAGGGCCTGGAGGCGGCGGCGCCTGATCCTGCGGGCGCGCCGGTCGACGTCGGCGACGGTCACGCCCCTGTGCAGACCGTCGCCGCCCTCCTGGCCCAGGATCTCGCGCAGCTCGGATTCGGTGATCGTCAACTCAGCTCCCCGTGGTGATCGCGGCGACCGCCGCGGGATCGACGCGTAGTTTGGCCAGCGCCCGGCTGGCCTGGCTGCGGACGGTCGCCACCGAGCAGCCGAGGATCTCGGCTATCTGCGGGTCGGGCAGGTCGGCGAAGTAGCGCAGGACGATCACGGCGCGCTGCCTGCCGGGCAGCCCCGCCAGGGCGTGCCGTACGGCCTCGCGCGCCCCGATCTCGCCCGTCCGGTCCTCCCCCGCCACGTCGGGCAGCTCAGCCGTCGGCACCTCGGCCCGCCATTTACGCCGCCACCAGGAGGCGTGGGTGTTGGTCAGGATGCGGTAGACGTAGGGGTCGGGGTTGTCGCCCACCCGCCGCCAGGCGAACCATGC
Organism: Streptosporangium brasiliense; assembly: GCF_030811595.1. NCBI lineage: Bacteria > Bacillati > Actinomycetota > Actinomycetes > Streptosporangiales > Streptosporangiaceae > Streptosporangium > Streptosporangium brasiliense. The sequence continues at coordinate 4,581,264 of NZ_JAUSRB010000002.1, read as the reverse complement.
CTTGGCCAGCGCCGTCTGCAGAAGGTCCTCCGCCGTGCCCCAGTCGCGGCACAGCAGGTAGGCCGTCTGCAGCAGCCGGGCCGAGCGCTGCTCCACGTAGCGCTCGAAGTCGGCCCGATCTCGCATTCGGGGTCCTCACTGTTCGGTGTCCGTCACCGATCACTACGCGCCGGGCCCCCGCAGACGTTGCACGCCCCGTGGAACGTCCCGGCCGGAGACGGCGCCGGCGGACTCCGGACGGCCGGTGAGGAGCGGACAGCCGACGATCACCCCGACCGCCCGTGAGGAGTGGCCCCCGGGTGAAACCGGGCCGCTCGTGAGGACCGGACGGCCGACGATCACCCCGACCGCCCGTGAGGAGTGGCCCCCGGGTGAAACCGGGCCGCCCGTGAGGAGCGGACGGCCGACGATCACCCCGACCGCCGGTGAGGAGCAGATCCCGATGAAACCGGACCGCCCGTGAGGAGAGAACGGCCGGTGAGGACCGGACGGCCGGTGAGGAGCGGACGGCCGGTGAGGAGCGGACCCCGGGTGAGCCCGGGGCCCCGGTGAGGACCGGACGGTCAGTGGGGCCAGTGATGGCCGGGGTGCCCGTGGGGACCCGCGGGAGGGGCCGGCGGCAGGGGAGGCCGGGGCTCACCCGTGAGCTCGCCGCGCAGCTCGCGCCACTGCTCCCGCCATGCGGCCCAGGGCTTCTTGACGGGCTTGGCCTTGGCGTCGCCGATCACCTTGACGTCGCCCATGACGGCGTACGCCCTGACCCGGATGAGCGGCACGTTCATCCCGGCGGGAGCCTCCAGGACCTGGACCTTCTTGTCCCCCATGATCGCGATGCCCTCAAGGTCGACGTCCACGCCGTCCGGGACGATGATCTTCACATCACCCATGACCGCGGTGGCCACGATGTCCACCACTCCGGTGCGGACCTCGGCCTCACGCAGGTCGAGCAGGACGTCGCCCATGACGGCGACCGCCCCGAGGCCCTGGTCGATCCGCCACTTGCCCCGGCGCTTGGAGTCGCCCATGACGGCCACGAACCAGCGACGCGCCCGGCCGCCCTGCGGCGCCGGAGCCGGGGCCGGGGCCGGGGCGTAGGCGGGCGCGTGGGAGTGGTCGGCCGACGGCAGGTCCGAGGTGATGACGGCCAGCTCAGCCTGGGTGACGGCGGTGTAGGCCATCTCCGTGCGCTCGGTCAGCTCGCCGAGAGTCAGCCGTCCCTCGACGGAGGCGACCCGCAGCCGTTCGACGACGGCCTCCCGCTCGGTGTCGGAGGCCCGTATCGCACCGGGATCGTTCATGAATCACAACATATCGCGAGTTCTCTCCGCGGTGGATCCTTCGCAAGGAGGAGCTACGGCCCGCGGCGGCCTACATCCCGGGCGCCGGGCGCCGGGCGGCCCGCGGGACGGCCGTGTCCCGGACCGGCTGAGCCCTCCCGCGGAGGCGACCGGCGGCCCTCCCGGCCACCTATTATCCGGAGACATGTATGAAGAACTGCTGGACGCGGTGGCCGGGAACGACGCCGAGCGGGTCGAGCGCCTGCTCCAGAGCGGGACGGGCGCCGATCCGGACGGCGCCGGTGAGACGACGGCCCTCTACCGGGCCTCGGTGGACGGCCGGACGGCGATCGTGCGGGCGCTGCTGGCCGCCGGGGCCGACCCCGACCGGATCAGTGGCGGCGAGGAGGAGGGGCTGCCGCTGTGCGGGGCCGCGGCCTGGGGCCACGCCGAGGTCGCGCAGGCGCTGCTGGCCGCCGGGGCCGGGCCCTCCGGCCGGGAGGGCGGCGGGTGGACCGCCCTGCTGTGGGCCGCCTCCAACGGGCGGGCCGAGATGCTCGACCTTCTCCTGGCCGCCGGGGCCGACCCCGAGGAGGCCAACGACAGCGGTGAGACCGCGCTCACCCTGGCCACCCGGCGCGGGGCGCTGGGCGCCGTGCGCGCGCTGCTGGCGGCCGGCGCCGACCCCACCCGCTCCGACGGCGAGGGCGACACGCCGCTGGCCATCGCCTACGACTGGCTGGGCACGCAGCTGGAGAGCGCCCTGCTGGAGCAGGTCACCGAGCAGGCCCCCGAGGACTCCCAGTTCGTCGTGGGCCGCAGCCGCGCCTCCGACGGCACCGACCTGGTGACCGTCACGGCCGTGGGACCGGACGGCGAGCGCGCGGTCGAGGTCGTGTGCCAGCGCGGCCACGCCGCCGTCGCCACCCTCCTGGAGGTCGCGACCTCCGAGCGGCTGCCCTTCGACGAGCTGGTCGAGCGGGCGCTGCCGTACCGGGACATCGACGAGGAGGCCGAGACCTGGTGGACCGTGGCGAGCGCGCTGAGCGAGCGGGGCGACGAGGACACCTTCGAGGCCGCGGCGCGCCTGTGCGTCAGTGAGGACCCGCGCAAGCGGGAGTTCGCCGTCGACGTGCTCGCGCAGTTCGGCTTCACCGACGGCGCCAAGCCCTTCCTCGACCGGACGCTGCCGATCCTGCGGCGGATGGCCGCCACCGAGGGCGACGAGCGGGTGCTGCGTTCGGTGCTCGGCGCGCTCGGCCACCACGCCGACCCGCGGTCGCTGCCCGAGGTGCTGGAGATCATCACCGCCGACGGCTGGACCCGCACCCAGGCCGACCCGGCCGCGCTGGCCGCCGTCCTGCCGCCGGGCCACGCCGAGGGGCTCGCGCTGCTCGTCTCCATGACGGAGGACCCCGACGAGGAGGTGCGCGACTGGGCGACCATGGGCCTGGCCGGGCTGACGGAGGACACCGAGCAGATCCGTGACGCGCTGGCCGCGCGGCTCGACGACGAGGACCTGACCACGGTGGCCGAGGCCACCCGCGGCCTGGCCGCCCGGGGCGACTCGCGCGCCCGCAGAGGCGTGGCCCGCGTGCTCGCCGAGAGCGACGAGGACGACGACTACGTCCGCGACCTGGTCCGCGAGTCCTAGGACACGGCCGGGCGGGGGGCTGGTCCGCGCCGGGCCCGGGGGGCGCCGGTGGCCCGGCTCCCCCGGACGTGTGAAGATCATGGAATGGGTGCTGAGATGGGGACAGCACCCGGTTACGGGTCCAGCTGAGTTCATCGGAGGCCGCGCGTGACCCATGACGTCTTCAACCAGGTCCCCCCGCTCACCGGTCACGACGTGTCCGCCGACCCCGCGCTGCTGGCGGGGACGGCCCGCGAGAACGCCGGCTGGGCCACCGAGGAGCTGCGCCGGCTCGGCACGCTCGCCGGGTCGGAGCAGGCCGGGGAGTGGGGGCGGCTGGCCAACGAGCATCCGCCGGTCCTGCGCACCCATGACCGCTACGGCCACCGGATCGACGAGGTGGACTTCCACCCCGCCTGGCACGAGCTGATGACCGTGGCGGTCGAGAACGGCCTGCACGCCGCCCCGTGGTCCAGTGCCCGGCCCGGCGCGCACGTGGCCCGCGCGGCCAAGTTCTACCTCTGGAGCCAGGTGGAGGCGGGGCACGGCTGCCCGATCTCCATGACCTACGCCGCGGTCGCCGCGCTGCGCCACAGCCCCGCGCTCGCCGCCGACTGGGAGCCCCTGCTGACCTCCCGCAGCTACGACTTCGGGCTGCGCCCGCCGCTGGGCAAGCGCGGGGTGCTCGCGGGGATGGCGATGACCGAGAAGCAGGGCGGCTCCGACGTCCGCGCCGGCACCACCCGGGCCGAGCCCCTGGGGGACGGTGGTTACGCCCTGACCGGGCACAAGTGGTTCAACTCCGCCCCGATGTGCGATGTGTTCCTGGTCCTCGCCCAGGCTCCCGGCGGCCTGTCGTGCTTCCTGCTCCCCCGGGTCCTGCCCGACGGCACCCGCAACGCCGTGCGCCTGATGCGGCTGAAGGACAAGCTGGGCAACCGGTCCAACGCCAGCGCCGAGGTGGAGTATCACGGCGCGGTCGCCTGGCTGGTGGGTGAGGAGGGCCGGGGCGTGCGGACCATCCTGGAGATGGTCAACATGACCCGGCTGGACTGCGTGATCGGCTCGGCGGCCGGCATGCGCTACGGCGTGACGCAGGCCGTCCACCACGCCACGCACCGCGGCGCGTTCGGCAGGAGGCTGATCGACCAGCCGCTGATGCGCAACGTCCTGGCCGACCTGGCCCTGGAGTCGGAGGCCGCGACCACCCTGATGACGCGGCTGGCCGGTGCCACCGACCGGGCCGTCGCCGGGGACCGGGCCGAGAGCGCGCTGCGCCGCACCACGCTGGCGGTGGGCAAATACTGGGTGTGCAAGCGCGGGCCCGTCCACGCGGCCGAGGCGCTGGAGTGCCTGGGCGGCAACGGCTACGTCGAGGAGTCACAGATGCCCCGGCTGTTCCGCGAGTCGCCGCTCAACGGCATCTGGGAGGGCTCGGGGAACGTGGCGGCACTGGACGTGCTGCGCGCGCTGGGCCGCGAGCCGGAGACGCTGGAGGCGTTCTTCTCCGAGGTCACGCTCGCCGCCGGGGCCGACCGGCACCTGGACGAGGCCGTCGACCGCCTGCGCAAGTCCCTGGGCGACCTGACCGACATCGAGGCCCGCGCCCGCCGCGTCGCCGAGGACATGGCCCTGGTCCTGCAGGCCTCCCTGCTCGTACGGCTGGCGCCCGCGGCCGTCGCCGACGCCTTCTGCGCCTCCCGTCTGGCCGGTGAGGCGGGACGCGCCTTCGGCACCCTTCCCCCGCGCCTGGATCTGGACGCCCTCATCGAGCGGGCCGTCATCTGACCCACCCCTGACGCCTCTGGTGGTAGGCCGCCACGGCCGCGGCGGCCCCGCCGTCGCCGGCCAGCAGCCGGACGAGCCGGTCGAGCCTGCGGCTCGCGCAGAGCGCGTAGGTCTCGGCCCACCACTCGGAGGGGTGGTCCCGGTAGCGGTCCAGGCCGAGCAGCGGACGGCAGAACCGCATGATCCTGCGCCACTCCGGGGTCCGGTCCGTCTCGTCCAGGTCGCACAGCGCGTGTCCGATCATGTGGTGGACCAGCGCCCCGGACGAGTGCGCCCCGCCGGCGATGACGACCGTGCGCCCCATGTAGAGGCCGGCGGAGTCGGCCACCCGGGCGTCGCAGGAGCCGTCCGGCTCCGGCTGCTCGGCGAGCGTGTCGGCGCCGAGCCAGATCCCGTCGAGGTCCTCGGCCAGCCGGGTCGCCAGGTGCACGGGGAGCCCGGCGAGCTCGTCCACCGCGGCCACCAGCTCCCGCCGTGGCGCCCCGGACCAGTGCCGGCGGATCACCCGCTCCAGCACTCCGCAGTCGCGGGTGCCGTCGCGGGGCAGCGGCTCGCGGTGGCCGGGGTAACCCGTCTGGTTCCAAGGTGGGATCCGCATCCGGGGCGCTCCGTTCTGCCGGGAAGTGTTTCCGGTGGTAAACGTCCGCCGGAGCAGCGTTCATTACAGGCAGATGCGCGGATGTTCGTTGTGGAAAGAACGCGATCCCTTACCGGTGCGTACCCCATCCGCCGGTCTACTCTCATATCTGCGAAAACCGGTCGGATATCGCCGCCGCGATTGGCCCCCGCGAAAAGGACTAATCATGAGAATCAGCTCCAGGAGACCGGGCGCGGCATGCGCCGTCCTCCTCTCGGGGATCCTCGCCGCGGCCCCCGGCACGGTCTCCGGTGCGCTCCCCGGCACGGTCTCCGGCGCGACCTCCCGCGCGGCCGCGCCGTCCCGGTGCGAGTCCGACACCGCCCGGGCGGTCGCCTCGCAGCTGGAGAGGGCACCCGACGGGCGGTTCGTCCCGCCGGACGCGCTCTCCTACGGCGACGGCGCGGAGGTGATCACGTTCCGGCCGCCGTCCTGCGGCGCCGCCCGGCGGGGCGCCGAGCGCGACTGCGACGAGGACGGCGTCCTCGACAACGCGGTATGCCTGTACGACCGCCGGGCGTTCGAGGGATCCCGTCAGGCCGTCAAGGTGACCGGGCCGATAAAGCTGAACGGGACGGGAATTATCATGTCCATAAAAAACGACCGCCCTTTCGTTTTTCTCGTCCGGCGGAGCCCGGACGAACGCGGGAGCTGTTTCCCGCCGGGCAGGGGCTACGGAAACACCGACCCCGTGGGCGCGTGGCGCTGGGTGAACGCCCATCCCACCCTGCGCGACTGCCGTGATCTCTGAATCCGCGCGTCCGCCGGGCCCCGGACGGCCCGGCGCTCACCCGCCGTCCCGGGCCGCCGGCCGCGACCGGCCGGTCACGGCGTCCGTCCCTCGCCGTCGACCCAGCCGCTGACGGCGTAGGTCCGATACTCCTCGACTGCCGGACGGAGGGACCCGGGGTCGCCGGCGAGCCTGATGAGCTCGGTCGCCAGCAGCCCGCCCGTGGCCGGGCTGACGACGAACACCCCCAGCAGCGGCCCGTCCTCGAATCCGAACCCCCGTCCCGGCCTCCCCGACCGGTCCCTGAGCGGCCCGAGCGAGCGCAGGTCGCCCTGGCGGGCGAGGACCCGCCACAGCGCCGCCGCCAGCTCCGGCTCGACCACGTCGTGGGAGTGGAGGTTCTCCATCGCCCGGACGAGGCGGCGTGTGCGCGTCATCGTGGTCTGCGGCTCGGTGGCCAGGAGCTGCCCGCGCAGCCGTGGCCCGGAGCGCGACAGCGTGGCCGCCCGCGGCCGCAGGTCCGCCGCCCGGCCGGTGTTCTCGGCCGGGCCCGGGACCGAGTGCCGGACCTCGGGCGAGATCCTCGCCCAGCCGCCGCCCCCGAACGGCCTGCCCGCCGTCCGCAGCGTGCGGTAGGTCCCCCGGCCGCTCACCGGGGCCCAGCGCCGGACCACCCACGGCATGATCTCCGAGGTCGCGTCGCCCGGCCCCACGGTGGTGGCCAGCAGCCACTCCTCGGTCCTGACGTAGCTCCACGGCCCGGCCTCGGGACGCGGCCGGGCCTCGGCGAGGGCGGCCAGCTCCAGCAGCTCGGCCGAGGCCGGCGGGAAGGACGCCATCGGGCGGGGCGGCGGCTGCCCCAGGGGCTCGCTGGCCGCGATGCGGGCGATCCTCGCCAGGCCCTCCGAGAGCTCCGGGCCGGCACGGCCGGCGGGGCCCGGCGGCGGCGTGGCCCCGGCGGGCGCCGGGACCGGCCCGGGCTGCGGCGGGATCCGGAAGGGGACCACCGCCGCCACGGCGACCCCGAGGGCCGTGACCGCCAGCGCCGCCCCTCTCCCCCGCAGCCCCCACGGCCGTCCGGGCCGCCGGGCGGCGTCCCCGCGCATGACCCGCCGGAGAGCCTCCTCCGCGCCGGGACCGGCCCCGCGCGCCGTATGCGGGGGGACCGGGTTGTGCCGGACCATCAGCTCGCGGATCTCGTCGTGGTCTTCCGGGATCACCGCTCCCCCTCCCCGCACTCCAGGTGCATCCCGCGCAGGGACTCGGCCAGCCGCAGGCGGGCCCGGCACAGCCGTACGCGGACCGCGTTGGGCGTCAGGCCGAGGATCCGGCCGATCTCCTCGACGGCGAGGTCCTCCCAGTAGTGCAGGCGCAGGACCTCGCCGTCCTTGGGGCGCAGCCGCGCCATGGCCGTCTCCATCGCGCCGCGGACCTCCTCGTCACGGGAGCCGCCCCCGGGCGGGTCGGGCGGCAGCTGCCGCAGCAGCCCCGCCAGCCGCTGCCTGCGGCACTCACCGCGGGTGGCGTTCCTGACGTGCCCCCAGGCCACGCGGTACAGCCAGGCGACGACGGCCCGGTCGTCGTCCCGGGGGATCCGGTGCCTCTTGCGCCAGGCGGTGTGAAAGGTGCAGGAGGCGATGTCGTCGGCCACCGCGAGGCCGACCCGGCGCGCCGCGTACGCCCACACGGGCTCATAGAAGGTGCGGAACATCCAATCGAACCATTTCTCCTCGTCGTCCTCCGACACGGCCGCCCCTTCCCAACATGCCGTCACCGTTCTTACGTCCGGCACCGAGGGTTCGATTACAGAACGGACATGAATGGCGACTGAAAGTGACGATTGTTCTCCCGTGGACCAATGAGAGCGGCGCGGGCGGAGACGGGCGGGCGGCAACGAGCGCTCCGGGGATGATCACCGCTCTCCCGGCGAGTAGGGTCGTTGATGGTTAACGCTTCGTGATCGAAAGGACATCGCCATGGCGACGACACGTACCGCGACGACTCAGTGGAAGGGTGCGCTGCTCGACGGTTCGGGCACCGTCTCGCTCGACTCCTCCGGAGTGGGCACCTTCGACGTGTCCTGGCCCTCGCGGGCCGAGCAGGCCAACGGCAAGACCTCGCCGGAGGAGCTCATCGCGGCGGCGCACTCCTCCTGCTTCTCGATGGCCCTGTCCCACGGGCTGGCGCAGGCCGGCACCCCGCCGCAGACGGTGGAGACCAAGGCCGATGTGACCTTCCAGCCGGGCGAGGGCATCACCGGGATCGTCATCTCGGTCCGCGCCCAGGTCCCCGGCCTGTCGGCCGAGGAGTTCCAGAAGGCGGCCGAGACGGCCAAGGCCAACTGCCCGGTGAGCAAGGCCCTGGCGGGCACGACGATCACCCTCGACGCCGAGCTGCTGAGCTGATCTCCGGCCTCCCGTGGCCGCGCACGCCCGTCCGCGGCGTGCGCGGCCACGAGAGGGCCTCCCGGCGCCCCGACGGCCGGCACTCCGCCCCGGCCGTCCCGGCCCGGCTCCCCGGCCGGGCACCCCGGGCCCGCCCGTCCCCGCGGCTCCCGTACAGCCCCACGGCTCCCGCACGGCCTCCGGCCCGCCCGTCCCCGCGGCTCCCGCACGGCCCCTCGGCCCCGCGCCCGGCTCCCGCCCCGCCCCGGACCGGCGCGCCGAATCCGCAGGTCCCGGCCCTGCCGCCGGGTGTTCCGCACAGTGCCCGGGGGCACATACACTCAGGCAATCCCGCCCTGCTGGGCGCACCATCCGGTGACCGGGACACCCGACGGCGTCGTGTCCCGGCCGAGGGCCGTCCCCGCGGCCCGGTCACGATCCGATCAACAGAGCAAGCAGCCGAAGAAGACCTGGGTAACCTCGTGAGCTCCCCGATGCTCCGGCAGCCGGTCCGGCCGCTCGTGTCCCCCCGCCGCACAAGGGTGACAAGCACGACGACACCCTGCGCACGAGGGCTTAACTGGAGGAGAATAGGGCCACATGCGCGAAGTCTGGCCTGGAGAGCCGTATCCACTCGGTGGCACCTGGGATGGCGTGGGCACCAACTTTTCGGTGTTCTCCGAGGTGGCCGAGCGGGTCGAGCTGTGCCTTTTCGGAGACGACGGCCGCGAGGAACGCATCGACCTGCCAGAGGTGGATGGATTCGTCTGGCACGGCTACTTCCCGGGGGTCATGCCGGGACAGCGGTACGGCTACCGCGTCCACGGCCCCGACGAGCCCTCCCAGGGGCACCGGTGCAACCCCGCCAAGTTGCTGCTGGACCCCTACGCCAAGGCCGTCGAAGGCGACCTGTCGTGGAACGAGGCGCTGTTCTCCTACCCGTTCACCGACCCGGCCGGCCACAACGACACCGACAGCGCGCCCTTCATGCCGAAGAACGTGGTGGTCAACCCGTTCTTCGAATGGGGTGACGACCGGCTGCCCCGCACGCCGTACCACCAGACCGTCATCTACGAGGCGCACGTGCGCGGGCTCACCATGCGCCATCCGGCGGTCCCCGAGGAGCAGCGCGGCACCTACGCGGCCCTGGGGCATCCGGCGGTCATCGAGCACCTGCTGAGCCTGGGCGTCACCGCGGTCGAGCTGATGCCGGTGCACCAGTTCGTGCCCGAGCACGCGATGGTCGCCCGGGGGCTGACGAACTACTGGGGCTACAACACGATCGCCTACCTGGCCCCGCACAACGCCTACTCCAGCTCGGGGCAGCGTGGCGAGCAGGTGCTGGAGTTCAAGGCGATGGTGCGGGCGCTGCACGAGGCCGGGATCGAGGTCATCCTCGACGTGGTCTACAACCACACCGCCGAGGGCGACCACATGGGGCCCACGCTGGGCTTCCGGGGCATCGACAACACGGCCTACTACCGGCTGCACGACGGCGACCGGCGTTACTACCTCGACTACACCGGCTGCGGCAACTCCCTCAACGTCCGCTCCCCCCACGCGCTGCAGCTCATCATGGACTCGCTGCGCTACTGGGTCATGGAGATGCACGTGGACGGGTTCCGGTTCGACCTGGCCGCCGCCCTCGCCCGCGAGCTGCACGACGTCGACCGGCTGAGCGCGTTCTTCGACCTGATCCAGCAGGACCCGGTGATCTCCCAGGTGAAGCTGATCGCCGAACCGTGGGACGTCGGCCCCGGCGGCTACCAGGTCGGCAACTTCCCGCCCCTGTGGACGGAGTGGAACGGCAAATACCGTGACAGCGTGCGTGACTTCTGGCGGGGGAACGGCTCCGCGCTGCCCGAGTTCGCCTCCCGGCTGACCGGGTCCGCCGACCTCTACGCCACCTCCGGCCGCCGCCCGGTGGCCTCCATCAACTTCGTCACCTGCCACGACGGCTTCACCCTGACCGACCTGGTCTCCTACGACCGCAAGCACAACGAGGCCAACGAGGAGAACAACCGCGACGGCACCGACGACAACCGGTCGTGGAACTGCGGCGCCGAGGGCCCGGTGGAGGATCCGGAGATCGTGCGCCTGCGCCACCGCCAGCGCCGCAACTACCTGGCCACCCTCTTCATCTCGCAGGGCGTGCCGATGGTGCTGGCGGGCGACGAGTTCGGCCGGACCCAGGGCGGCAACAACAACGCCTACTGCCAGGACAACGAGATCTCCTGGGTCGACTGGTCGCTGGTCGAGGGGGAGGAGGACCTGCTGGACTTCGTCAGGGGCCTGTCCGGGCTGCGCCGCGCGCACCCGGTCTTCCAGCGGCGCAGGTTCTTCCACGGCCGCAAGGCCGAGGACGGCACCCGCGACATCGTCTGGCTCACCCCGGCCGGTGAGGAGATGTCGGCCTCCGACTGGCACACCGGTTACGCCAAGTCCCTGACCGTCTTCCTCAACGGCGACGCCATCACCGAGCCGGGCCCGCGCGGCGAGCCGATCCTGGACGACTCGTTCCTGCTGCTGATCAACGGTCATCACGAGGACATGGACTTCACCGTCCCCGACGCCAAGTACGGGACGGAGTGGCGGACCGTGCTGGACACCGCCGACGACAGGCCGGTGGACGGGCGGTCGGCCGAGAGGGTCTGGCCGCCGGAGGCCGTGGTGCCGGTGACGTCGCGCTCCATGCAGATCCTGCGCTGCCCCAGGACCTAGGTCCCGCCGGCCGCCGGTGATCGGGCGTGCCCCGCGGGCGGGCGCGCGGGCCGGTGGGTCAGAGCCCGGTGGCGATGGCGGCGGTGAGCAGCACCAGGACGAACGTGGTCACCCCGGCCACGCCGTGCAGCGCGACGGCGAGGACGGGCAGGCGCTGCTCGGCGCCGCGCGCGTGGCGGCCGCCGCCCAGCCAGCGGGTGAACATGGTGAACCCCAGCAGCGCCGAGGCCGCGAGCACCCCGAACGACAGCCACGCGAAGGCCCGCTCGGAGGTGAGCACGTAGACGATCCAGCAGGCCAGCGCGGAGACCGCCAGCCCCGGATGGGCGAAGACCAGCACGGCGGGGAAGCGGGTGACCTTCGTCGCCTGCTGGCGCAGCCCCCCGCCGGACAGCCACAGATACAGCAGGTAGATCCCGACCATCGCGGTGATCAACCATGTCACGATCGCGACCAGCCCCACGGAACCTCCTGGATCTCCATGAGAATCATGTAACGGGAGTCAACCGAAGTCATCAGGCGCGTCGAATCCGTTATCGACCGTGCCGGGGAACCCGGCGACCGGCGCTGTGCCAAGGTAGAGGGATGCGTCTCATCCATCCCATGACCTCCGGCGACGTCGACCTCGCCCGGGTTTACGCCTATCCGGACGGCCGGTGCGTCCGCGTCAACATGGTGGCCAGCGCCGACGGCGGGACCTGGCTGGAGGGGCTGTCCGGCGGGCTGTCGGGCAAGGGCGACCGGCGGGTCTTCGGGGTGCTGCGCGGGCTGGCCGACGTCATCGTGGCGGGGGCGGCGACCGTGCGGGCCGAGGGGTACGGCCCGGCCCGGCCGAGGGAATCGTGGCGCCCGCTGCGCGAGGGCCGTCCGGCCGCCCCTCCGGTGGCCGTGGTGACCCGGCGCCTCGACCTGGATCTGACGGGCCCGCTGTTCGCCGAGGCCGGGCCGGACTCCCGGACGATCGTCATCACCTGCGACGCCGCCCCCAGGGACCGGCGCGAGGAGGCCGCCCGGCACGCCGAGGTCATCGTGGCCGGTCACGACCGGGTGGATCTGGCGGCGGCGGTCGGGGAGCTCGGCGAGCGCGGCCTGGGGCGGGTGCTGTGCGAGGGCGGAGCGAAGATCAACGCCCAGCTCGCCGCGGCCGGCCTGGTCGACGAGCTCTGCCTCACGCTGAGCCCGATGCTGATCGGCGGGGACGCCTCCCGGGTCCTCGACGGCCCGGCCTCGCTCACCCGGCTCCACCTGGCCCACGTGCTGGAGGAGGACGGTTTCCTGTTCACCAGATATATTCGGAGCCCTGGTGAACCGGTGAGGTGAGTTCACCGCCGGGCACGACGACACATGTTCGGAGCCGTAGTGGACGAGCAGAACGAGTCCGACGTCGAGCGCCGCGGCCGGGTCCCCGCCGCCGTCCGTCCGGCCGGGGCCGCGGGATGAGACTGCCGATAGCGCCACCGCTCGCGCCGATGCTGGCCAAGACCGTCAACGGCCTGCCGCCGCAGGACGGCACCCTGTTCTACGAGCCGAAGTGGGACGGCTTCCGGTGCGTGGTGTTCCGCGACGGGGACGAGGTCTATCTCGGCAGCCGCAACGAGCGGCCCTTCACCCGTTACTTCCCCGAGCTGGTCGAGGCGGTGAAGGCGGAGCTGCCCGACCGGGTGGTGGTCGACGGGGAGATCGTCGTCCGCGACGGCCAGCTGCTCGACTTCGAGGCCCTGCAGCAGCGCATCCACCCGGCCGCCTCCCGGGTGAAGCTGCTGGCCGAGCAGACCCCGGCGTCGTTCATCGCCTTCGACCTGCCGGCCCTGGGCGAGGAGTCCCTGCTGGAGGCCCCGTTCTCCGAACGCCGGGCACGGCTGGAGTCGATCTTCGGCGGCGCGGGGCGGGCGATCCGGCTGACACCGGTCACCACGTCCGAGGAGCAGGCGGCCGAGTGGTTCGACACCTTCGAGGGCGCGGGACTCGACGGCATCGTGGTCAAGCCGGGCGGCCTGCCGTACCAACCGGACAAGCGGGTGATGTCGAAGGTCAAGCACGAGCGGACGGCCGACGTGGTGGTGGCCGGATACCGCTGGCACAAGTCGGGCCCGGTGGTCGGGTCCCTCCTCCTGGGACTGCACGACTCCGGCGGCACGCTCCGCCACGTCGGCGTCGCGGCGGCCTTCTCGATGAAGCGCCGGGCCGAGCTGGTCGAGGAGCTCGCCCCGTACGTCAGCCAGGACGGCCACCCCTGGAGCGCCGAGTCGCTGCCCGGCGCGGTCTCCAAGTGGAGCGCCACCAAGGACCTGTCGTTCGTGCCGCTGAGGTCGGAGCTGGTGCTGGAGGTCGCCTACGACCACATGGAGGGCAGCCGGTTCCGGCACGTCGCCCAGTTCCGCCGCTGGCGCCCCGACCGCACCCCCGAGTCGTGCACCTTCGAGCAGCTCGAACGGCCGCTCTCCTACGACCTGGACGACATCCTGGCCGGTTAGGGCGGCCTCCGCGTAGACACGGGCGCCATGAGGCGATATATCTCGACTATGGTGAGATCATCCTCCTCTGACGACGAACTGCGGGCCGCCGTCGCGGCCCGCCGCGACCTCGGCCCCGACTACGAAGACTCCTTGGTCGAGGGCTTCCTGGAGAAGATGGACCAGGAGATCGACCGGCGGGTGGACGACCGGATCGCCGCCCGCTCCCGCAAGGAGGCCCCGGCGGTCCGCCCGTCCGTGGACGCCGGCCAGCGGCTGGCGCTGTCCATCGTCTCCCTGGTGTTCGGCGCGTCGGCGACGACCGGCATCTCCGTCACCGCCCAGGAGATCCCGGTGGTCGTGATACTGATCCTCTGGCTCGGCATCGTGGGGGTGAACGTGGCCTTCGCCCTCGGCCGGCGCCGCTAGGACCCGCCGGTCACGGGTCCCGGCTTCCCGACGTAGTCAAGCAAGCGTACGCTTGGCTACGTTTCTGTACGGCCGACGCGGGAGTGAGCAGTGAACGAGTACCGCAACCTGATCGGCGGGCGCCTGGTGGCCGCGGCCGACGGCCGCACGCTGGATTCGGTCAACCCGGCCACCGGCGAGGTGTGGGCCCGCGTCCCGGCCGGCGGCAGGGCCGACGCCGAGGCCGCCGTGGCGGCGGCGCGCAAGGCGTTCCCGATGTGGTCGGGCATGCCCGCGCTCGGCCGGGCGCACTTCCTGCGCGAGGTGGCCGGGGTCTTCGCCCGGCACGCCGAGGAGCTGGCCAGGATCGAGACCACCGACAACGGCCGCATCCTGCGGGACACCCTGAAGAAGGACCTGCCCGGCATGACCCACCTGTGGCAGATCGCCGCCGGCCAGGTGCTCGACGCGGTCAAGGGCGAGACCGTGATCCTCGGCCCCGGCAGCATGGGCCTCACCCGGCGCGAGCCGTACGGCGTGGCGCTGTGCATCATCCCGTGGAACTCGCCCGTCTCGACCTTCTCCGCCAAGGCGGCCTACGCGCTGGCGGCGGGCAACACGGTGATCGTCAAGCCCGCCGAGCAGGCCTGCGCCTCCGTGCTGCGGCTGGGCGAGCTGCTGGCCGAGGTGCTCCCGCCCGGCGTGCTCAACATCGTCAGCGGCCTCGGCGAGGACGTCGGGGACCCGCTGGTCCGGCACCGCGGGGTCGACAAGATCAGCCTCACCGGCTCCACCCAGACCGGCCAGGCCATCACCCGGGCGTCGGCCGACCACCTGAAGCCGCTGACGTTCGAGCTCGGCGGCAAGTCCCCGAACATCGTCTTCCCCGACGCCGACCTGGACGCCGCCGCCCAGGGCGTGACGGTGAACTCGATCTACACCGGCAACGCCGGGCAGGTCTGCGTGGCCGGGTCCCGCATCCTGATCCACCGCTCGGTCTGGGACGAGATGATCGAGCGGATCACCGCGATCGCGGCGCGCGTCACGCTGGCCGACCCCCTCGACATGACCACCACGATGGGCCCGATCGTGTCCGAGGGGCAGTACGAACGGGTCACCTCCTACCTCGACATCGCCGAGAAGGAGGGGGCCGAGCTGGTGTTCGGCGGCCGGACCGGGGCCGACGTCGTCCCGTCCATGCCCGGCGGTTACTGGGTGGCCCCCACGCTGTTCACCACCTCCGACAACACGCTGCGCGTCTGCCAGGAGGAGATCTTCGGCCCGGTGGCCGTGGCGATCCCGTTCGACACCGACGAGGAGGCCCTGGCCGTCTCCAACGACTCCCCCTACGGGCTCGCGGCGGGCGTGTGGACCCGCGACCTCGGCCGCGCCCACCGGTTCGTCGCCGAGCTGCGGACCGGCACGGTCTGGGTGAACACCTTCCGCCAGATGCCGCCCGGCCTGCCGTTCGGCGGCGTCAAGGACTCCGGCTACGGCCACGACGCCGTGCTGGAGTACACCCGGGAGAAGGCGGCGATCATCCAGTCGTGACCCGCGCCGCCCGGCGGACGGGGCGGCGGCTCCCCTTACGATGGACCGAATATCGTTCTAGAGTCGGCGCATGGGCATCGGAATCACCGAGGAACACCGGGCGCTGGCGGCCTCCGTCCACGGCTTCGCCGGGCGGAACATCACGGCGCGGGGCATGGACCACGAGCCCTTCCGCGCCGCCCTGGCCGCCCAAGGACTGCTCGGCCTCCACCTGCCCGAGGAGCACGGCGGGCAGGGAGGAGGTCTGCCGGAGCTGGCCGTCGCCCTGGAGGCGCTCGGCGAGCACTGCGCTCCCGGCTCCCACCTGCCCACGGTCCTGGCCTCGGCGATCATCGCCCGCGCCGTGACGGCACCCGCCCTCCCCCCGGGCCCCTCTCCGGCCAGGGACGCCCCACCTCCCGCGGCCCCCTCGCCTGCCGGGGACGCCGCGCCCACGCGGCCCGCGCCCCCGCCGGCGCACGGCCTGCTCGCCGCCCTGGCCGACGGCACCCTGACCGCAGCCGTGGCCCTGCCCGGCGGGGCGCGGGCGGCGGGCGGGGCGGGCGGGGCCGTGACCGCGCTCGGCTCCCCCGACGCCGACCTGTACGTCCTGCCGCTCCCCGACGGCCGCTGGGCCGCCCTCGACCGGGCCGACTGCGGGACCGAGGGGGTCGACGGCATCGACCTGTCACGCCGGCTGGCGTCCGTGGAGGCGCGCGCCGTACCGGACGGCCGAGTGCTGGCCGGGGTGACCTCCGGCCTCGTGGCGGACCTGGCTGCCGTCCTGCTCGGCGCGGAGGCCTGCGGGGTGGCCGCCTGGGCGGTGGCCGCCGCCGCCGGCCACGCCAGGGTCCGCGAGCAGTTCGGCCGCCCGATCGGCCAGTTCCAGGGCGTCAAGCACAGGTGCGCCGCGATGCTCGTCACGCTCGAACACGCCCGTGCCGCCGTGTGGGACGCCGCCCGGGCCCTCGACGGGGACGCCCTCGGGGAGGAGGCGGCGCTGGCGGCCGGCACGGCCGGGGTGCTCGCCGCGGACGCCGCCGTACGGTGCACCGCCGACGCGATCCAGGTCCTGGGTGGCATCGGCTACACCTACGAGCACGACGCCCACCTCTACTACCGCCGGGCGCTGTCGCTGCGGGCGCTGAGCGGCGACCCCGGCGAGTGGGCCGAGCGCGTGGCCCGGCTGGCCGCCGGCGGGGTCCGCCGGTCGATGGAGCCCGACCTGCCCGAGGAGGCCGAGACCCTCCGCGCGGAGATCAGGGCCGCGGTGGCGTCGCTGGCCCGGGCGGAGCCGGCCGAGCGGCTGGCCCGCCTGGCCGGCGAGGGCTGGATCATGCCCCACCTGCCCAGGCCCTGGGGCCGCGCCGCCGCACCGCTGGAGCAGGTCGTCATCCACCAGGAGTTCCGGGAACTCGGCAGGCCCAACCTCGGCATCGCCGCCTGGGCCGTCCCCTCGATCGTCCGCCACGGCACCCCTGCGCAGCGGGAGCGTTTCCTGCCCAGGACCCTGACCGGCGAGATCATGTGGTGCCAGCTCTTCAGCGAGCCCGGCGCCGGCTCCGACCTCGCCGCGCTGTCCACCAAGGCCGTCCGGGTGGCGGGCGGCTGGTCCCTGAGCGGCCAGAAGATCTGGAACTCGCTGGCCCAGTGGGCCCAGTGGGCCATCTGCCTGGCCAGGACCGATCCCGACGCCCCCAAGCACGAGGGCATCACCTACTTCCTGGTCGACATGTCCTCTCCCGGGGTGACCGTCCGCCCGCTGAAGGAGATCAACGGCGAGGAGATCTTCAACGAGGTCTTCCTCGACGACGTCTTCGTCCCCGACGACCTGGTGGTCGGCCGGGCCGGCCAGGGCTGGCGGATCGCCCGCGACACCCTCTCCCACGAGCGCGTCGCCCTCGGCGACTCCTGGGGCCCCGGCTCCCGGCACACCGACATGGTCGAGCTGATCGGCGAGCTGGGCGGCCCCGACGCCCTGCGCCCGGCCGCCCTGGAGGAGGCCGGGCGCCTGTGGGCCTCCGGTCAGGCCCTGTCCGCCCTCGGCCTGCGCGTCACCCTGTCCCAGCTGTCCGGCGGCGACTCCGGGACCGCCGCGAGCGTCCGCAAGCTCCTCGGCATGCGCCACTCCCAGGCCGTCTCGGAGTTCTGCTGGTCCATCGCCCCCGCCTCGCCGTACTGGAACCGGATGATCCTCACCACGAGGGCCTTCACCATCGGCGGCGGCACGACCGAGATCCAGCTCAACATCATCGCCGAACGCGCCCTGGGCCTCCCCCGCGACCCCTGATCCCGCACGGCGTGCGGCGGGGCCGGATCCCGTACGGCGGGGCCGGCCCGCCTAGCGGGAGTCGTCGCGGGCCTTGCTCGGCTGCACCCGCTTCGGCTCGCCGGGCATCTTCGGGTAGTTGGGCGGGTAGGGCATGTCCTCCCGGCCGTCGCGCTCGAACCATTCGAGCAGGGCGTCGATCGGGAAGGCCCGGTCGTCGATCGCGGCGTGCACGTCGCCCAGCTTGGCGAAGCGGCCCGGGACCGTCCGGATGTCGAAGTCGCGTGGGTCGGCGTCGGCCAGCTCCTCCCAGGTGAGCGGGGCCGAGACCGGGGCGTGCGGCCGGGCCCGCACCGAGTAGGCGGCGGCCACGGTCCGGTCGCGGGCGTTCTGGTTGTAGTCGATGAAGACCCGCTCCCCCCGCTCCTCCTTCCACCACGCGGTGGTGGCCAGGGCGGGCACGCGGCGCTCCACCTCGCGGGCGAAGGCGATCGCGGCGTGGCGCACCTGGATGAAGTCCCAGCGCGGCTCGATCCGCACGTTGATGTGGATGCCCCGGTTGCCGGAGGTCTTGGGGAAGCCGGTCATGCCGAGCTCGCGCAGGATCTCGTCGGCCGCGAAGGCCACCTTGCGGGCCTCCTCGAAGCCCGTGCCGGGCTGCGGGTCGATGTCGATGCGCAGCTCGTCGGGGTGCTCCACGTCGGCGGCGCGGACCGGCCAGGGGTGGAAGTCGATGGTCCCCAGGTTCGCGCAGTAGGCGATGTGGGCGACCTCGGTGATCCGGAGCGTCTCGGCGGTGCGCCCGCTGGGGAAGCGGATCGTGACCGTCTCGAACCATTCGGGGAGCTTGGGAGGCACCCGCTTCTGGTAGATCCCCTCGGACTCGACCCCGCCGGGATGCCGTTTGAGGAAGGTGGGGCGGTCACGGAGGGCGCGCAGCGCCCCCTCGCCCACGCTGACGTAATATTCGACCAGCTCGCGCTTCGTCGCGCCGATCTCCGGGAAATAGACCTTGTCGGGGTTGGTGACCTTGACGACCCGGTCTCCGACCGCGAGTTCGATGTACGGCGACGCCATGGATCGAAGGTACTCCACAAAGGGCGGGTCCGTCCCGGAGCCGCCACGGCGGCGGGACCGGGCTCTCGACGGGACGGACCCTGTGACCACCCGTCTCGCTCTCCGGTTCCGGGCGCTGGCGCGCCACCCGGCCGGCGGCCTTGACCGCCCAAGTTGATCGGTGGACGGCCTGACAGGTGATCTCACCCTCAATCAGGGAAGGCGAAAAACCCCCCACAGTGATAAAGACGCCAAATCAGACATAAATGGATGCTTCGCCCTAAAAGATTTTTTCGGGCATATCGGGCGGCGTGCCGGCCGGAGCGCCCGGCCCCGCCCGCCCCTCCGGGGGCGCCCGCGACCGCATAGGCTGGCGAGATGGACAAGGTGGTCAAGAGCGACGCCGAATGGCGCGTCCAGCTCTCTCCCGAGGAGTTTCACGTTCTCCGCCAGGCGGGCACCGAGCGCCCCTTCACCGGAGAATACGTCGACACCAAGACCGAAGGCGTCTACAGCTGCCGGGCCTGCGGCGCCGAGCTGTTCCGGTCGGACACCAAGTTCGACAGCCACTGCGGCTGGCCGAGCTTCTACGAGCCGTCCAAGTCGGAGGCGGTGACCCTGATCGAGGACCGCTCGCTGGGCATGGTCCGCGTCGAGGTCCGCTGCGCGACCTGCGACTCCCATCTCGGCCACGTCTTCCACGGCGAGGGCTACGGGACTCCCACCGACGACCGCTACTGCATCAACTCCGTGTCCCTCCGACTGGAGCCCACCGGCTGACCGCCGGACCGCCGCCCGGACGGGAGGGCCGCCCGGGCGGCGGACGGGTCCGGCCCCAGGCGGCGGGCAGGTCCGGGGACGGGCGGGTCCGGGCCGCGCCCGGCGGCCGGATGAGGCCACACTCCCCTTTACGGGAGGTAAGGACGGGCCGCGGCGGGGTAGAGCGAAGTCACGCGGAGTACGCGAGCACATCCGCAAAGTGGTCTTCCTCGAGGAGTCGCCGTGCACATCCGGCACAAGTGGGTGATCATCGAGATCATCGGCCGGGTGGTCACCCAGCGCTGCAAGATCTGCGGCAAGACCCGGGTCCGGGTGACCTGAGCGGCCGGGACGCTCCGCTATCCGCCAGGCCTGGGATGGGTGACGCGGCAGTCGGAGTCGCCGGGCCCGAGGATGTTGGCGAGCACCGGATTGCCGTTCTCCCCGAACTTCGCCTGGACGAAGACCACCGGGCTGGACACCCCGAGCTCCCCGACGAGATAGCTCACACCCGTCTCACACAGTTTGAGCGCCTGTTTGGAGTTGCCCGCCGACTCCGGAAGATCCGTATATATCCGCAGATAGCCGCCGACTATGCGGATGTCCTTGACCCGCTTGGCCGCCTTGTGGCCCTCGAAGTAGGCCAGCGCCTTCTTGTCGGTGTGCTTGGACAGCCCGGCCGCCTCCGACTCGTCGGCCGCCCGCTTCTCCGCGCCGGACTCGGCCGCCGCCACCGGCCCGCCGCCCGCCGCGGCGCCCTGCGGCGCCCCAGGGGCGACCGGGGCCGCCTGCCCGTAGGAGGGCGGCTGCTGCTGCTGCGGGGCCCGCAGCAGGGACCCGCCCAGCGCCAGCCCGGCGACCGCCAGCGCGGCCACCCCCACCGAGACCTCGGCTACCCGAGACCGGGCCCGCCGCCGGCGGCCCGCCCCCTCGCGCCGTGTGGACCGTGCCAGATCTTCGCCCCTTTTCACCCTTGGCCTCACATAGACAGGTGATTTTCCCTGAGTATGACAAATGGCGGGAGAATATCCGAGGTTTCGCCGGATCGGGCCGGACGACGCCCCGGAGAGACCACGTCCGCGCCCGGGGGCGACGGCGCTCCCGCCGCCCCTGGGACGCCCCCCCCCCCGCGCGGTGACGGGCCGCGGTGACAGGCCGCGGCGGCGGGGCCGCGGCCCGGCTACGGCAGCGCGGTGATCAGCTCGCCGACCGGCTTGCGGATCCCCGTGAAGAAGGGAGTCTCCTCCCGGGTGTGCCGCCGGGCCTCGGCGGCGCGCAGGGTGCGCATCAGGTCGACGATCCGGTGCAGGTCGTCGGCCTCGAAGGCGAGCATCCACTCGTAGTCGTTCAGGGAGAAGCACGCGACGGTGTTGGCCCGGACGTCCGGGTAGTCGCGGGCCATCTTGCCGTGCTCGGCGAGCATCCGGCGGCGGTCGGCGTCGTCCAGGAGGTACCACTCCAGGGAACGGACGAACGGGTAGACGCTGACGTAGCGGCGCGCCTCCTCCTCGGCCAGGAAGGCCGGGATGTGCGACTTGTTGAACTCGGCCGGGCGGTGCAGCGCCATCGCCGACCAGACCGGCTCGGTCAGCAGCCCGAGGTCGGTGCGGCGGAAGCGGGCGTAGGTCTCCTGCAGGTCCTCGGCGGTCGGCGCGTGCCACCAGAACATGAAGTCGGCGTCGGCGCGGAACCCGGTCACGTCGTAGAGGCCGCGGGTGACCACGTCCTTCTCCGCCATCTGGGCCAGCAGGTCCTCGACCTCCTCGGCCATGCCCTCACGGTTGCCCGGACAGCGTTCGGTCAGCTTGAAGACCGACCACATCGTGTAGCGGATCACCTGGTTCAGGTCGCGTGCCTTGGGCCGCGGGTTCCCGTCCGTCGTCCTCACCCTTTCGTCAGCTCCGCCGGCGTGTCAGCTCGTCAGCGAATCGGCTCTCTTCTGCCATTCTTCCGTGGGGTCCAGGTGGTCCAGAATCCGGGCCGCCGCGGTACGGGCGGTGGAGACGCAGGCCGGGATGCCGATGCCGTCGTAGGCGGCGCCGCACAGCGCCAGCCCCGGCTGGGAGGCGACGGCGGCGCGGATGCGGGCGACCCGGTCGAGGTGGCCCACGTCGTACTGCGGCAGGGAGCCGCCCCAGCGGGTCACCCTGGAGTCGCGCGGCAGCCCGCGCACACCCATGACCTCGACCATCTCGGCCATCGCCAGGGCGACCAGCTCGGCGTCGTCGCGCTGGAGCACCGCCTCCTCGCCGAGACGGCCGATCGAGCAGCGCAGCAGGATCAGGTTGGGGTCGGCCTCGGCCAGGTGCGGCCACTTGACCGAGCTGAACGTGGCCGCCTTGATCGGGCGCCCGTCGACGGGCGGGACCAGATAGCCGCTGCCGACCGGCGGCTCCGGGAACGCCTCCCGGGGGTAGGCGAGGGTGACGATGGCCATGCTGGCGTAGTCGATCCGGGCCAGCTCGGCGGCGGCCTGGGGCACCTCGGCGGCGAGCAGGCGGCTCGCCGACGGCCCCGGGACCGCGACGATCACCGCGTCGGCCTCGATGACCTCGGGCTCGGGCACCGGCCCGGTCACCAGCCGCCAGCCGCGCTCGGCCCGGTGCATCTCCCGCACCATGACGCCGGTCCTGATCTCCGCGCCGGAGGCCGCGGCCACCGCCTCGGGCAGCGCGCCCATCCCCTGCCGCAGGGTGGTGAAGACGGGTCCGGCGTCCTTGGGCGCCTCGGCGATGATCTCCCGGGCGGCCGCGAGCAGCGACCGCTCCGAACGGGCGGCGATGGCGATCCTGGGCATCGTCGCCTCCAGCGAGAGCCTGTCGGCCTGGCCCGCGTAGACGCCGCCGAGCAGCGGCTCGATCAGGCGCTCGACCACCTCCCCGCCCATCCGGGCGCGGATGTAGGCGGCCACCGACACGTCGGTGTCGATGAGCGTGGCCGGGAGGATCTGGTCCAGGGGCACCCGGGCGAGGCCGCCGGGGCTGAGGACACCGGACCTGGCCAGCGACGTCAGGTCGGAGGGGACCCCCATGACGTGCCCCTTGGGCATGGGCCGCAGCGCGCCCCGGGTCAGGACGGCCGCCTGGGTGGCGCCGGGATGCCGTAACTCGTCGCCGAGGCCGACCATCCGGGCCAGCTCTCTGCCCTCGGGCCGCCGCGCGAGCATGGCCTCCGCCCCGGCGTCCACCGGGACCCCCGCGACCTCGGTGGCGAGGAGCTTGCCGCCGATCCGCCGGGCGCCGTCGAGCACGGTCACCCGGACACCTTCGCCGCCCTGCCGCAGGTACCACGCGGCGGCCAGCCCCGCGATCCCACCGCCGACGACCACCACATGGCACCGGTTGCCTTCCATGACTCCTGACCGTACCGCCCCCGGCAGCCGCCCCCGCTCCCGCCACCCCGTGATCGGCGGGTATGGAGAACGTGACTCCATCGTGATTGCCTCCGCCAAACCCCGCCGGCGCGGCAGCCGTCAAGGAAGGCATGAGCAGATTCCGGTACGGCATGCGCCCGGCGGTCGCGTTGGCGGGGGTGGCGCTGTCGCTGTCCGCCTGCGCGGGCGGACAGGCGACCAGCGGTTCCCCCCTCAGCGCCCCGGCCCCCGCCGCCGACATGAACACCGCGGCCAAGGAGGCGGAATCCGACGCGGGCGGGAGCGCGCGCGGCGCCGAGCCCCGCCAGGTTGACCAGAAACCCGGACAGAACGGGCAGGTGAAGCTGGTCCCGCAGGATCGGGCGATCATCTACACGGCGGAGATGACGGTCCGGGCCAAGGACATCACCGCGGCGGCCGACAGGGCCCGGCAGATCGTCACCACCGCCGGCGGCTATCTGTCCATGGAGAAGTCGGACGCCTACACCGGTGGCGAGGGCTCCGCGCAGTTGGTCTTCAAGGTCCCGCCCGGGGGCTATCCCGGCGTGCTGGAGCGCCTGGGCAAGGACCTCGGCACGCGCGAGTCGCTCCAGCAGAACACCGAGGACGTCACCGAGCAGGTGGCCGACGTGGAGAGCCGGCTGAGGTCGGCGCGCTCGGCGCTCGACTCGCTGCGCGCGCTGCTGAAGAAGGCCGACACGATCGGCGAGGTGCTGGACGTGGAGCGGGAGATCTCCGGCCGCGAGTCCGACCTGGAGGCGCTGCAGGCCAGGCAGAAGACGCTCGCCTCACAGACGAGCATGGCGACGCTGACGCTGAACCTGGTGGGCCCGGCGACCGTGGTGCCCGAGAAGGAGGATGAGCCGTCCGGTTTCCTCGGCGGGCTGCAGACCGGCTGGAAGAGCTTCGTCACGGCCCTCAAGGTCGGGCTGACGGTCCTGGGCGTGCTGCTGCCCTGGCTGATCCTGATCGTGCCGCTCTGGCTGCTGCTGGCCTTCCTGCTCCGCCGTAGCCGGGAGCGCGCCGTCCGGACGGCACCGCCCCGCACGGCCGGTCCGGGCGGGCCGGCGGGGATCTTCCCCGGCGACGGCCCCGGGCGGATCCCCGCCGGCGACGGGCCCGGACGGGCCCCGGACGGTGAGGGAGCCGCGCGGGCCTCCGAACGGTCCCCCGAGCGCGGACGGGCCTCCGAGCGGGCCTCGGACGGCGAGGGAGCCGCGCGGGCCCCCGAGGGGCCTGGGCAGCCGGAGGAGCCGGCTCCGCCCGGGCGTCCGTAGCCCCCGCGGCGGGAGGTCAGCGGGTGGAGGCCTCGTGCACGAAGTCCGTGAGGCGGGCGAGCTGGTCGGGGTCGGCGCCGGGGGGCACGCCGTGGCCGAGGTTGAAGATGTGGCCCTCGGCCTTGGCGCCGCGGACGAGGATGTCGCCCGCGCGGCGCTCGACGACCTCCCACGGGGCGAACAGCGTCGCCGGGTCGAGGTTGCCCTGCAGCGCCTTGCCCGGGCCGACCCGCCGGGCGGCCTCGTCGAGCGGGACCCGCCAGTCGACGCCGACCACGTCGGCCCCGGCCTCGCCGAGCAGGGCGAGCAGCTCGCCGGTGCCGACGCCGAAGTGGATGCGCGGGACGTCCAGGTCGGTCAGGCCGGCGAAGATGCGGCTGGTGTAGGGCAGGACGAACTCGCGGTAGTCCTCGGGGGCGACGGCGCCGACCCAGGAGTCGAAGAGCTGGACCGCCGAGGCCCCGGCGGCGATCTGGATGCGCAGGAATTCGAGGGTGATCCCGGTCAGCCGCTCCATCAGGGCGTGCCACAGCTGCGGCCGGCCGTACATCATCGCCTTGGTGCGGTCGTGGCTCTTGGAGGGGCCGCCCTCGATGAGATAGGAGGCCAGGGTGAACGGCGCGCCCGCGAAGCCGATGAGCGGGGTCGGGCCCAGCTCGCCGGTCAGCGTCCGGACGGCCTCGGTGACGTAGGAGACGTCGTCGGGCTCGATCGGGCGCAGCGTCCTGATCGCGTCGGCGTCCCTGATCGGCTCGGCCACCACCGGCCCGACGCCGGGCTTGATGTCCAGGTCGATCCCGATCGCCTTGAGCGGCACCACGATGTCGCTGAAGAAGATGGCCGCGTCCACGCCGTAGCGGCGGACCGGCTGCAGCGTGATCTCCACGATCAGGTCGGGGGTGGCGCACGCGGTGAGCATCGGCACCCCGCCCCGCACGGCCCGGTATTCGGGCAGCGAGCGGCCGGCCTGGCGCATGAACCACACGGGCGTGCGGGAGACGGGCAGGCGGCGGCAGGCGCGGACGAACGGGGAGTCGGCAAGCTCGGGAGTCACCCTCCCAGGGTGCCATGCCGGGGGCGCGGTCCGCTCATCAAGGCCATTGACCGAGGTTCTCGGTACGAAATCACCTGTTATTCAATGAGATCACGGCGAACAACGCCCAGACAGTTTCAAGTCATGATGACGATCGGGTTCTGCCGGTTTCGAGTGCTTCGTCCGCTAGAAAGCGATGTCGGCAGGCATCCGGCGGCGGCGGAAGGCACGGAGCGATCATGTTTCCGGGTACAGTTTCTCCCATTGATGAACTTGGCACGGCCCATGGCTGGTCCAAATGTCTGTCAAGTCACCGCGCGGCATCGATTCCGGCACCACTTTCGGGACACGCCGAGCACGTTGCGCGGAATTGTCGGCGCGACGTGCCAACGTCGGACCACGACCCGACGAAAGGCCCGTGCGATGTCCACGATGTGGAGTTCAACCGAACGCCGCGGTGAGCACTGTGCTTCCTGTGCCGCCGAGCGGGTTTTCGAGCAGCCCCCCTGTTCCGACGGCCACGGACCGGGCCGGTGCCCCGAGTGGGCCTGCGTCGAGTGCGGCCACGCCCTGTTCCTGGGGGTCCCCGACGGCGAGGGCGCGCCCGCTCTCCGCCGGTCGATGGCAGTGGCTTGATTGGCTCCAATGGCTCCTACACACACCCCAGTGGTCCCAATGCGCTCAGTTCCGACCTACGCTTCCGATATGACCCTCGGTGACGCACCGCCCGCTCCCGCCGCCTTCCGGCGTGCGGCGGCCACTCTGCGCCCGGCCGAGGTCAGACCGGAGATCGAGCTGGAGGACATCCCGGCGCCGCAGCGCCTGGCCCCCTATTCGGCCGCCATCGGCGCGTCGGTCTATCGCGACGACGACGAGCTGGCGGTCGGCCGCCTCATCATGCTCTTCGACCCGGACGGCCAGCGCGGCTGGGACGGGCCGTTCCGCCTGGTCGCCTACGTCCGGGCGGACATGGAGCTGGAGATCACCGAAGATCCGCTGCTCGGTCCCGTCGCGTGGAGCTGGCTCACCGAGTCGCTCGACGCGCACGGCGCCGGCTACGCCGCCGCCGGGGGGACCGTCACCCGGGCGGTCTCCGAGGGCTTCGGCAACAAGGCCGACGACCCGGTGAGCACGGAGCTGGAGCTGCGCGCCTCCTGGTCTCCGCTGGAGGAGGATCTCTCCGGCCATGTCGCCGCCTGGTGCGATCTGATGTGCCTCGCGGCGGGTATACCCCCCCTGCCACCCGACGTGGCGACCCTGCCGCCACGCCGTCGCGAAGATCCGGAGCCCTTCCGAACGTGACCGACGAGACAACCATTGTTCCGCTGCTGGAGCCGCGAGAGGGAATCCCACCCGTCATCGAGGATCCCGCCGGCCTCGCACGCGCCGTGCGCGCCTTCGCCGAGGGCACCGGCCCGGTCGCCGTGGACGCCGAGCGGGCCTCCGGCTACCGCTACAGCGGCCGCGCCTATCTGGTGCAGCTACGCCGCGCGGGTGCGGGCAGCGCCCTGATCGACCCGGTCCACTGCCCGGACCTGTCGGAGCTCGACGCGGCGCTGGACGGCGCGGAAGTGGTGCTCCACGCGGCCTCACAGGACCTTCCATGCCTGGCGGAGCTGGGCTTCCATCCTCGGGAGCTGTTCGACACCGAGCTGGCCGGGCGGCTGCTGGGCTACGAGCGGGTCGGGCTCGGCATGATGGTGGAGAACGTCCTGGGGCTGAAGCTGGAGAAGGGCTACTCCGCCGCCGACTGGTCCACCCGCCCGCTGCCGGAAGACTGGCTGCGCTACGCGGCACTCGACGTCGAGGTCCTGGTCGAGCTGCGCGACGTCCTCCACGAGGAGCTGGAGTCCAGCGGGAAGCTGGCCTGGGCGAAGGAGGAGTTCGCCTCGGTGCTGGCGCACAGGTCCCCGGCGCCGCGCTCGGATCCGTGGCGGCGCACCTCCGGGATCCACAAGGTCCGCTCGCTGCGCGGCCTGGCCGTGGTCCGGGAGCTGTGGACGCTCCGCGACGAGTTCGCCCGCGAGTCGGACCTCGCGCCGGGCCGGGTCCTGCCCGACGCGGCGATCGTCACCGCCGCCCTGGAGCTGCCCCGCACCACCAAGGCGCTCACCGAGATCCCCCCCTTCACCGGCCGCAGCGCCCGCCGGCACCTGCGCGACTGGCTGGCCGCGATCGGCCGGGGGCGGGCGCTGCCGGAGTCGGAGCTCCCGCAGCCCAGCACCCCGGGTGACGGGCCGCCGCCCGCCAACCGGTGGATGGACCGCGACCCGGTCGCCGCCCGGCGGCTGGCCGCCGCCCGGGCCGTGGTGGCCGCACTCGCCGACGAGCACCACATGCCCACGGAGAACCTGCTCCAGCCCGACGCGGTACGCCGGCTGACCTGGGAGCCGCCCGCGGTCGTCGACGAGGAGAGCGTCACGGTCCGGCTGCGCGAGCTGGGCGCCAGGGAGTGGCAGATCGGCCTGACCGCCCACCCGATGGCCAAGGCGCTGATCCGGCTGGAGACCAAGGGCGAGATCTGACCCGGCGGTCCCGGGAGCCGCCCCGAGCGGCTCCGCGCCGGACCGGCCGGCTCCTGCGGCCGCCTCCCCGGTAAGCGCTTGCCGAGGAGGCGGCGGCTGCCGTACGGTAAGCGGGAAAGCGCTTTCCATAGGAGGCTCAAGAAGATGTCCCCGCGAAGCATCGGCGTCGTGATGAACGGCGTCACCGGCCGGATGGGCTACCGCCAGCACCTGGTCCGATCGGTCCTGGCGATCAACGAGCAGGGCGGCGTGGCGCTGTCCGACGGCAGCCGGGTGACGCTCAAGCCGGTGCTGGTGGGCCGGAGCGCCGAGAAGCTGGAGAAGCTGGCCGGCGACCACGGCATCGCCGACTGGACCACCGACCTGGACGCCGCGCTGGCCGACGAGGGCAACCTCGTCTACTTCGACGCCCAGGTCACCCAGGCCCGGGTGAAGTCGGTGCTGAAGGCGATAGAGGCGGGCAAGCACGTCTACGCCGAGAAGCCGACCGCCGAGACCTTCGAGGACGCGCTGGCGCTGGCCGAGGCCGCGACCGCCAGGGGCGTGAAGAACGGCGTCGTGCAGGACAAGCTCTTCCTGCCGGGCCTGCTCAAGCTCAAGCGCCTGATCGACGGCGGCTTCTTCGGCCGGATCCTGTCGGTGCGCGGCGAGTTCGGCTACTGGGTCTTCGAGGGAGACTGGCAGGCCGCGCAGCGCCCGTCGTGGAACTACCGCGCCGAGGACGGCGGCGGCATCGTCCTCGACATGTTCCCGCACTGGGCCTACGTGCTGGAGAACCTCTTCGGCCAGGTGCGGTCGGTCTACGCCCAGGCCGTCACCCACATCCCCGAGCGCGTGGACGAGCAGGGCAGGACCTACCCGGCCACCGCCGACGACGCCGCCTACGGCGTCTTCGAGCTCGACAACGGCATCGTGGCCCAGATCAACTCCTCCTGGAACGTCAGGGTGAACCGGGACGAGCTGGTGGAGTTCCAGGTGGACGGCACGCACGGCAGCGCGGTCGCGGGCCTGCGCAACTGCCGCGTCCAGCACCGCGCCACCACCCCCAAGCCGGTCTGGAACCCCGACCTGCCCGTCACCGCGCGCTTCCGTGACGGCTGGCAGGAGGTGCCCGACAACGCCGAGTTCGACAACGGCTTCAAGATCCAGTGGGAGATGTTCGTCCGCCACGTGATCGAGGACGCGCCCTTCCCCCACGACTTCGCCTCCGGCGCGCGGGGCGTCCGCCTCGCCGAGCTGGGCCTGCGCTCCTCCGCCGAGGGCCGCCGCCTGCCGGTGGAGCCGTGATGAGGATCGCGCTGCCCGGCGGGGAGCACACCCTGCGCGAGCCGGTGACCTGGGCGGTGCCCGCCGGCCCCGCCAGGAGCCGCGTCGTCTACGCCGCCGCCCACGTCGTCGCCGACCCGCTCGGCGACAACACCCCCGGCTCCCCCGCCGCCGTCGACTGGGACGCCACGCTGCGCTTCCGCCGCCACCTGTGGTCACACGGCCTGCGGGTCGCCGACGCCATGGACACCGCCCAGCGCAACATGGGCCTGGACTGGGCGGCCACCCGCGAGCTGATCCGGCGCAGCGCCGCCGAGGCGGCCTCCTTCGGCACGGCCGCCACGCTGGTGGCCTGCGGCGCGGGCACCGACCACGCGCCGCGGGCGGCGACGCTGGAGGAGGTCGTGGCCGCCTACACCGAGCAGATCGAGACCGTGCGGGAGGCGGAGGCCGGCGTCATCGTCATGGCCAGCCGCCAGCTCGCCCGGATCGCGCGGGGGCCCGAGGACTACCACGCGGTCTACGGCAAGCTGCTCTCCCAGGTGGACCGCCCGGTGATCCTGCACTGGCTCGGCGAGATGTTCGACCCCCAGCTCGCGGGTTACTGGGGCTCGGCGGACGTGGCCGAGGCCACCGCGTCGTTCCTGGCGCTGATCGCCGAGCACGCGCCGATGGTGGAGGGCGTCAAGGTCTCGCTGCTGGACGCCGACCACGAGATCGGGCTGCGCGCGGCGCTGCCCGAGGGCGTCAGGCTGTACACCGGCGACGACTTCAACTACCCCTCGCTGATCAAGTCGGGCAGCCACGCGCTGCTGGGCATCTTCGACGCGATCGCCCCGGCCGCGGCGGCGGCCCTGCAGGCGCTCGACGCGGGCGATCTCGCGCGCTACGACGAGATCATGGACCCGACGGTCGCCCTCTCCCGGAAGATCTTCGAGACGCCGACCTACAACTACAAGACCGGCATCGTCTTCCTGGCCTGGCTCAACGGTCATCAGGACGCCTTCGCCATGGTCAACGGCGCCCAGGCGGCCCGCTCGCTCCCCCACCTGGCCGAGGTGTTCCGCCTGGCCGACCGGGCCGGGCTGCTGGCCGACCCCGAGCTGGCGGTCTCCCGGATGAGGTCCCTGCTGGCGGTGCACGGACTGTGAGCGCGGGAGCGGAGAGCGGACGGGACATGAGCCGTTTCGCGCTGAACCAGTGGACCACCCGGCGCTGGTCGGTGGCCGAGGCCGTCGACGGGTGCGTGCGGCACGGCGTCGAGGCGATCGGCCTGTGGCGGCAGAACGTCGCCGAGCAGGGGCTGGAGGAGACCGTCAAGCTCGTCGCGGACGCCGGGCTCCGGGTGTCGTCCCTGTGCCGGGGCGGTTTCCTGACCTCGGGGGACGCCCTCGACGACAACCGCAGGGCGATCGACGAGGCCGCCGCGCTGCGGGCCGCGTGCCTGGTCATGGTGGTCGGCGGCCTGCCGGGGGTGGTCCCCGGCGAACCCCTGGGCACGATCTCCCGTGACCTGGCGGGCGCCCGGGAACGGGTCGCCGAGGCGCTGGCCGTCCTGGCCCCCTACGCCGGCGAGCGCGGCGTCAGGCTGGCCCTGGAGCCGCTGCACCCGATGTACTGCGCCGACCGGGCCGTGCTGTCCACCCTCGGCCAGGCCCTGGACCTGGCCGAACCATACCCGGCCGAGCAGGTCGGCGTCATCGTCGACACCTTCCACGTCTGGTGGGACCCGCAGGTCTTCCAGCAGATCGCCAGGGCCGGGGAGCGGATCGCCGGCTACCAGGTGTGCGACTTCCTGTCGCCCCTGCCGGCCGACGTCCTGCTCGGCCGGGGCGTGATGGGCGACGGCGTGATCGACTTCGCGCCCCTGACCAGGGCGGTGACCGAGGCGGGCTACACCGGGGACATCGAGGTGGAGATCTTCAACGCCGACGTGTGGGCCGCCGACCCCGACGAGGTGCTGTCGCGGATCATGGCCAGGTACGGCGAGCTGATCGGCGGCTGAGACCCGGGGGGACGTGTCCGCCCGCTCCGGACGACCGCTCCGCGTTGGAGTCATGAGGCGGATGAACGTACGGTAAGGACATGACGATCGCAGGCAGCGAAGCCAGCCCCGCCGTACAGCGGCCGGCGGAACATGTGATGGCTGTATTCGAAGCGATCCAGGAGTGGGAGGCCGCCAACCCGGGGTCGTCCCCGTCCGGACAAGGACAGGCGATCCTGTGGGCTCTCGGCAAGAGTGAGCAGGCGCCCGTCAGCGGCCGCCCGACGACGGGAGCCCCGCCGACCCTCGCCGAGGCGCGCGCGGAGATCGACGCCGCCGAACGGGTCCCGCGCGAGGGCCGGGTGGTCCCGGCCGACGGGGTCATCAGCATCCTGCACTGGCTGATCGGTGTCAGGGACACGGTGCCGATGCCCGGCCGCCGCTCCTCCGAAGGATGGGGACATCTGGTCGGCGGCCGCGGGGTGATCGTGCGCACCGAGGCGGAGATCGGCCGGATCGCCGAGCTGGCCCGGGCGGGCCAGGCGGGCACCTCCGGCGAGCCGGACAGGGCGTGGTGCTCCGGGACGGCCGCCGTGTGCGAATGGGTGCTCGGCACCCGTCGGAAGTCACCCGTCCGGAACACGCCGCGGCCCATTCACGGGCCGACCGGGCTCAACCTCGGGATGGAGGAGAGCGCGGCCGAGGACGTCTCCCGGCAGCTCGGCCGGGGCCGCCAGCACCCTCCCGGCTACGGCGACGGGGTCGTCCGCACGATCCGCTGGCTGCGGGGGCAGCTCACCGTCCCGCCCGTGAACGAGCAGGGAAGGCCGGCCTCCGGCGGCCGCTGACCGTCCCTCACGGCGCCACCGGACCGGACCTCCGCGGATGTCCGGTCCGGATCCCCGTCACGGGCCGGCCACCGGGCTCGGGCCGACGGAGCCGTCCCGGCCGGGGCGGGCCGGGGCGGGCCGGAGCGGCGACCCGGACCGCGAGAGACGGCCTCACCGGGACCGGAAGGGCTCCCGCCTGCCACGGCGCGCTCAGGCCGGCCCGCGGGTGCTCTCCCGCAGAGCCACCTCTAGGGCTCCCGCGTGCCGCGGGGCGCTCAGGCCGGTCGGCGGGTGCTCTCCCGCAGGACCACCTCTCCGGCCACGGGCTCGACCCGGACCTCCGGGGCCGCGTCCAGGGCCAGCTCCAGCGCGCGGGCGCCCATGTCGGCCAGCGGCAGCCGTACCGTGGACAGCGCCGGGACCAGGTCGCGCAGGGTGGCGATGTCGTCGAAGCCCGCCACGGAGATGTCGTCCGGCACCCGCACACCCCGGTCCCGGAAGGAGGCCAGCGCGCCCACGGCCATCACGTCGTTGACGGCGAACACGCACGTGGCGCCGGAGACCTCGGCCGCCGCCGCGTAGCCGCCGTCCCGGTCGAAGGAGCCGTGCACGATCTGCGGCGCGGGCAGGCCGAGCCCGGCGAGCGCCCCGGCGAACCCCGCCACCCGGTCGCGGGCCGTGATCAGCCCGGCGGGGCCCGCGAGCACGGCGAAGCGCCGGTGGCCCAGCCCGGCCAGGGACCGGGCCAGCGCGGCGGCGCCCTCGTGGTTGCCCGGCACCACCGTGTCGGCGCCGAGCAGGTCCTGGCCGACACAGGCCACCCGGCCGCCGGTCTCCCGGTAGCGGTCGAGCTCCTCCCGGAGCCGGCGGGTCACCAGGGGGTCGGCGACCCGGGAGCCGGCGAGCAGCACCGCGCAGACCCGCTGCGCGTTCAGGGTCGAGACGTAGGCGATCTCCCGTTCGGGGTCACGGTGCGTGGTGCCGACCATGACCACGAGCTCCTGGCTCTCGGCCACCCGCATGGCCCCGTCCGCGAGCGCGGCGAAGTAGGGGTCGGTAAGATCGTGGACCACCAGCCCGATCACGTTGCTGGCCCCCCGGGCCAGCGTCTGGGCGGCCACGTTGGTCCGGTAGCCGAGCTGGGCGGCGGCCAGTTCCACCTTGGCCCGCAGGGACGCCCCCACCTGACGGGTGCTCCCGTTGAGCACCCGCGACGCCGTGGCGAGCGAGACGCCTGCCCGCCGGGCGACATCTTCCAGCGTGACCATCGGCAACCTCCAGGGAAAGCGTTTTCCCAGTCTGCCAGAGTCGGCCCCCTCCCGCATCCCGGACCCGCCGGACACCCTGGCCGCGCGGAGTATTGTTACTGACCAGTAGCATAGGGGGGAAGCTACCCAGCAACGAGGAGCGAACCCCGTGCCTTCCTCTCGTGACGTCGTATTCGTCGACGGTGTGCGCACGCCGTTCGGCAAGTCGGGCCCCAAGGGGCTGTATGCCGAGACGCGCGCCGACGATCTGGTGATCCGCGTCATCCGCGAGCTGATCCGGCGTAATCCGAACCTGCCGCCGGAGCGCGTCGACGAAGTGGCCATCGCGGCCACCACGCAGATCGGCGACCAGGGCCTGACCATCGGCCGCTCCGCCGCGGTGCTGGCCGGACTGCCCAAGAGCGTGCCCGGCTACTCCATCGACCGCATGTGCGCCGGCGCCATGACCGCCGTGACCTCGGTCGCCGGAGGCATCGCCTTCGGCGCCTACGACGTCGCCATCGCCGGCGGCGTCGAGCACATGGGCCGCCACCCGATGGGCGAGGGCGTGGACCCCAACCCCCGGTTCCTGGCCGAGCAGCTCGTGGACGGCTCCGCCCTGGTCATGGGCATGACCGCGGAGAACCTGCACGACCGCTACCCCACCATCACCAAGCAGCGCGCGGACGCCTTCGCCCTCGCCTCGCAGGAGAAGGTCGCCAAGGCCTACGCCGACGGCAGGATCCAGCCCGACCTGGTCCCGATGGCCACCCGGTCGGCGGAGCAGGGCTGGGGCCTGGCCACCGCCGACGAGGCCCCCCGCCCCGGCACCACCCTGGAGGGGCTCGCCGCGCTGAAGACCCCCTTCCGCCCGCACGGCCGGGTCACCGCGGGCAACGCCTCCGGCATCAACGACGGCGCGACCGGCTGCATCGTGGCCGCCTCCGACGTCGCCGAGGAGCTCGGCCTGGCGCCCAAGATGCGCCTGGTCTCCTACGCCTTCGCCGGCGTGGACCCCGAGGTCATGGGGGTCGGCCCGATCCCGTCCACCGAGCGGGCGCTCCGCCTGGCCGGGCTCTCCATCTCCGACATCGGCCTGTTCGAGATCAACGAGGCCTTCGCCGTGCAGGTGCTGGCGTTCCTGGAGCACTTCGGCATCGCCGACGACGACGCCCGCGTCAACCCCTACGGCGGCGCGATCGCCTTCGGTCACCCGCTGGCCTCCTCGGGCGTGCGGCTGATGACGCAGCTGGCGCGCGAGTTCGGCGAGCGCCCCGACGTCCGGTACGGCGTGACCACGATGTGCGTCGGCATGGGCATGGGCGGGACGGTCATCTGGGAGAACCTGGGCTGGGAAGGTAACAAGTGACGGACATCAAGGAACTGTTCGCCGACGAGGTCGTCACCAAGGCGATCGTCCGCGACGTGGAACTGCCCTACGGCGCGGGCACCATGGCGCTGATCACGCTGGACAACGGCTTCGACCACACCAAGCCGTCCACGTTCGGCCCCGGGGGGCTCACCTCCCTGAACGAGGCTCTCGACTCGATCGCCGGCCGCGGGGACCTGGCGGCCGTGGGCGTCATCGGCAAGCCGTTCATCTTCGCGGTGGGCGCCGACCTCAAGGGCGCCGCCACGGTCGCCGAGCGGGAGCAGGCGCTCGCGATCGGCAGGCTGGGCCACGAGGTGTTCCGCCGCCTCGGCGAGCTGGAGGTGCCGTCGTTCGCGTTCGTCAACGGCGCGGCGATGGGCGGCGGCCTGGAGGTCGCCCTCCACTGCACCTACCGGACCATCTCCTCCGGCGTGCCCGCGGTGGCCCTGCCCGAGTGCTTCCTCGGCCTGGTGCCCGGCTGGGGCGGCACCCAGCTGCTGCCCCGTCTGATCGGCCCGGCCGCGGCCATCAAGCTGATCATCGAGAACCCGCTCTCGCAGAACCGCATGATCAAGGGCCGGGACGCCTTCGCGGCCGGTGTCGCCGACGCGATGTTCGAGCCGGCCGACTTCCTGGAGGAGTCGCTGCGCTGGGCGGCCCGGGTGCTGCGCGGCGAGGTGACCGTCTCCCGCGCCGACCACACCGCCGACGACTGGTCCAAGACCGTCGCCGACGCCCGTTTCCTGGTCGACATGAAGCTGCACGGCGCCTCCCCCGCCCCCTACCGGGCGCTGGAGCTGATCGAGCTGGCCCGCACCGCCTCGCGTGAGGAGGGCTTCGCCGCCGAGGACCGGGCGCTGGCCGACCTCCTCATGGGCGACGAGCTCCGCGCCGGCCTCTACTCCTTCGACCTGGTGCAGCGCCGGGCCAAGAAGCCCGCCGGAGCCCCCGACAAGGCCCTGGCCCGCAAGGTCACCAAGGTGGGCGTCGTCGGCGCGGGTCTGATGGCCTCGCAGATGGCGCTGCTGTTCGCCCGCCGCCTGGAGGTCCCGGTCGTGCTGACCGACCTGGACCAGGCCCGGCTGGACAAGGGCGTCGGCTACGTCCACGCCGAGATCGACAAGCTGCTGGGCAAGGGCCGGATCTCCGGCGACCAGGCCAACCGGCTCAAGGCCCTGGTGACCGGCTCGCTGACCAAGGACGCCTTCGCCGACGCCGACTTCGTCATCGAAGCCGTCTTCGAGGACCTGAAGGTCAAGCAGAAGGTGTTCGCCGAGGTGGAGGAGGTCGTCTCGGCCGAGTGCGTGCTGGCCACCAACACCTCCTCGCTGTCGCTGACCGAGATGGCCGCCGCGCTGCGGCACCCCGAGCGGGTCGTGGGCTTCCACTTCTTCAACCCGGTGGCCGTGATGCCGCTGCTGGAGATCATCCGGGGCGCCGAGACCGACGACGCGACGCTGGCCACGGCCTTCGCCGTCGGCAGGTCGCTGAAGAAGTCGTCGGTGCTGGTCAAGGACGCGCCCGCGTTCGTGGTCAACCGGCTGCTGACCCGCTTCATGGGCGAGGTCATCGGCGCCGTCGACGAGGGCACCCCGCTGGAGGTCGCCGACCACGCGCTGGACGGGCTCGGCCTGCCGATGACCCCGTTCACGCTGCTGCAGCTCGTCGGCCCGGCCGTCGCGCTGCACGTCGCCGAGACCATGCACGCGGCCTTCCCGTCCCGCTACGGGGTGTCGGACAACCTCGCCAGGCTGGTCGCGGCCGGCAAGCCCGGCGTCTACGCGCCGGACTTCTCGCTGGACGCCGAGGCGGTGGCCCTCTTCTCCGGCGGGACCTCCCCGTCGACCGCCGAGGAGGTACGGCTGCGCGCGCTGCGGGCGCTCGCCGAGGAGGTCCGCATCATGCTCGACGAGGGCGTGGTCGCGGCCGCCCAGGACATCGACCTGTGCATGATCCTCGGCGCGGGCTGGCCGTTCCACCTGGGCGGCATCACCCCGTATCTGGACCGGGCCGGGATCGCCGAGCCGCGTTTCCTGCCGCCGGGCGTGGCCTCCGTCCCCGCCTAGCCGCCTCCTGGAGCGGCCTGTACGGGCCGGGCCGTCCACCCGCGGCTCCCTCCCGGCCGTGACCCGCTCACCGGCCGGGAGGGAGCTCCGGGCGCCTGCCCGCGCCGGGGCCGCCGCCCGGCCGGGCCGTACTCCGTGCCGTCCGCGGGCGGACCCGGCCGCGGCGGCTACCGGCCCGTCAGCGGCTGCCGCGCCACCCGGCTGTGGCGGTAGCCGTAGGTGACGTAGACGACGACGCCGATGATCATCCAGACGACGAACCTGAGCCAGGTCTCCACCGGCAGGTTGAGCATGAGGTAGAGGCAGGCCAGCACCGACAGGATCGGCACCAGCGGGACCAGCGGGGTGCGGAAGGAGCGCGGGAGGTCGGGGCGGGTGCGCCGCAGGATGACCACCGCGATCGAGACGATCACGAACGCGAAGAGCGTGCCGATGTTGACCAGCTCGGCGATCGTCGACAGCGGCACCAACCCCGCCAGGACCGCCACGATGACGCCCATCAGGATGGTGATCCGGTACGGCGTGCCGAACCGCGGGTGCACCTTGGACAGCCCGCGCGGCAGCAGGTTGTCGCGGGACATCGCGAACAGCACCCGCGACTGGCCCAGCATGAGGATCATCACGACGGTGGTCAGACCGGCCAGGGCGCCGATGCTGATGAGCGTCGCCGCCCAGGTCTGGCCGACCGCCTTGAACGCGTCCGCCAGCGGCGCGGCCTCGCTGAGCTGCGAGTAGGGCTGCATGCCGACGACGACCAGGGAGACGGCGACGTACAGCACGGTGCAGATGACGAGCGAGGCGATGATGCCGATCGGCAGGTCCCGCTGGGGGTTGCGGGTCTCCTCCGCCGCGGTGGCCACCACGTCGAAGCCGATGTAGGCGAAGAACACGATCGCCGCGGCGCTGAAGATGCCCAGCACGCCGAAGGCGACGGGGGTGATCCCGAACAGCACCTGGATCAGCGGCGCCGCCAGGCCCCCCACCGCGGGGGTGGGCTTGGCCGGCGGGATGAACGGGGTGTAGTTGGCCCCGTTGATGAAGAACAGCCCCGCCACGATGACGAGCAGCACCACCGCGATCTTGATCGTGACGACGACCAGGTTGAACCGGGAGGAGAGCTTGATCCCGGCGACCAGGATCGCGGTGAGCGCCAGCACGACCAGCGCCGCCGGCAGGTTGAAGGTCGCCCCCTCCCCGGCGATCGCACTGGGCAGCGTTATCCCCAGGGACGACAGCAGCGAGGTCAGGTAGCCCGACCAGCCGACCGCCACGACCGCGGCGCCCAGCGCCATCTCCAGGGTCAGGTCCCAGCCGATGATCCAGGCGGGGAACTCACCGAGCGTGGCGAAGGAGAAGGTGTAGGCCGAGCCCGCCACCGGCACGGTGGAGGCGAACTCCGCGTAGCAGAGCGCGGCCAGCGCGCAGACGATCCCGGCGGCCACGAACGACAGGGCGACCGCGGGACCGGCCAGGTCCCTGGCCACCCGGCCGGTGAGGACGAAGATGCCGGTCCCCACGATGACGCCGATACCGAAGACGGTCAGGTCGATGGCGGAGAGGTCCTTGCGCAGCCGATGCTCGGGCTCTTCGGTGTCGCGGATCGACTGTTCTATCGACTTGACGCGGAAAACCTCCATGGGATCCCCCTTGACCATCTGGAGTCGTTGTCATCCACAGATCAAGTCATGCCCATCTGATCAACGGCTGAACGGTGGACTAGGGGTTCTTTCGGGGAAAGTCCCGATGCCCCGGGCCCCTCCGGCGCGGCAACATCAGGTCATGCTCTTGGACATGCTGGGACAGTTAGACCCATATCTGGTCGGCGCGGTGCTGCTGGTGGTGCTGGCGCTGGACGGTTCCCTACTGATCGGGGCCGTGCTCCCCGGGGACGCGGCGATCGTCGTGGCGGGGACGGCGCTGACGGGTCCCGCCGAAATCGTGGTGGCGGCGGTCGCCGGGGTGGCCGGATGCTACCTGGGTGCCACCGGCGGCTGGCTGATCGGCCGCCGGTACGGCTCGCGCGTGCGCCACAGCAGGGCCGGGCGCTGGATCGGCGAGCACCGCTGGGCCCGGGCCGAGCGGCTGGCCACCGGCGAGGGCGGCGGCCCCGCCCTCGCCGCCGCCTACTTCCTGCCCGTGGTCAACTCGCTGACCCCCATCCTCGCCGGGACCCTCGGCATGCCCTACCGCCGGTTCATCCGCTGGGCGCTGGCCGGCGGCACGGTCTGGGTGAGCACCTATCTGGTGCTCGGCTCCCTCGCGGGCGACTTCGTCCGGCACAACGAGCACCTGACGGTGCCGATCG
Organism: Streptosporangium brasiliense; assembly: GCF_030811595.1. Classification (NCBI taxonomy): domain Bacteria; kingdom Bacillati; phylum Actinomycetota; class Actinomycetes; order Streptosporangiales; family Streptosporangiaceae; genus Streptosporangium; species Streptosporangium brasiliense. Next base: position 4,542,341 of record NZ_JAUSRB010000002.1, on the reverse strand, counting down.
CCGGATGCCTCGCCATCCTGGCCGCCGGCCTCATGGTGATCGGTCGGCGGGTCCGGGCGGCCAGGGCCGTCGCGGTCAGCCAGGTCAGTCAGGGCAGCGAGGTCAGCGAGCCGGGTGGTTCTCCAGCACCGCGGACCGCTTCGCCACCGCCTCGGTGATCTCGCGGGCGATGTCCTGCGAGTTCAGGCCGATCTCGTTGAGGATCTTCGCCCGCTTGGCGTGGTCGAGGAAGCGCTGCGGGATGCCGTAGGTGCGGACCGGGACGTCCACGTCGGCGTCGCGCAGCATGCGGGCGACCGCGTCACCGACGCCGCCCACCCGGCCGTTGTCCTCGACCACCACGACCAGCTTGTGCGCGCCGGCGGCCAGCACCAGCGCCTCGTCCAGCGGCTTGACCCAGCGCGGGTCCACCACGGTGGCCGAGATCCCCTGCGCGTCGAGCAGGGCGGCGGCCTCCAGGCACAGCTCGGCCATCGGGCCGACGGAGACGATCAGCACGTCGGCGTCGCCGGCGCGCAGCACGTCCATCCCGCCGAGCTGCCCGACCGCCTCGATCTCGGTGGCCACCGGCCCCTTGGGGTAGCGGACGACGGTGGGGCCGTCGTCGACGGCCACCGCCTCGGCCAGCAGCTCGCGCAGGCGTGGCTCGTCACGCGGGACCGCGACGGACAGGCCCGGGACGACCTGGAGGATCGACAGGTCCCACATGCCGTTGTGGCTGGCGCCGTCGTCGCCGGTGACGCCCGCCCGGTCGAGCACGACCGTGACCGGCAGCCGGTGCAGGGCGACGTCCATGAGGAGCTGGTCGAAGGCCCGGTTGAGGAAGGTCGCGTAGACCGCCACCACCGGGTGGAGCCCGCCGAGCGCCAGGCCGGCGGCGCTGGTCAGGGCGTGCTGCTCGGCGATGCCGACGTCGTAGAGGCGGTCGGGGTAGGCCTCGGAGAACGGGATCAGGCCGGTCGGGCCGAGCATCGCGGCGGTGATCGCCACGATGTCCTGCCGTTCGGCGCCCAGCCGTACGATCTCCTGGCTGAAGACGTTGGTCCAGCCGTGCGGCTTGGGCTTCTCCTCACCGGTCAGCGGGTCGAAGACGCCCGGCGAGTGGAAGCAGTCCTCGTCGTGGTTCTCGGCGAAGGAGTAGCCGAAGCCCTTCTTGGTGAGCACGTGGACGATGACCGGGCGGCGGAAGCCGCGGGCCTTGCGCAGCGCGGTCTCCACGGCCTGCTCGTCGTGGCCGTCGACCAGCCCGATGTATTTCAGGCCGAGGTCCTCGAACATGACCTGCGGGGCCAGGACGTCCTTGATGCCCTTCTTCACGCCGTGCAGCGCGTCGTAGACCGGGGGCCCCACCACCGGGACCTTCGTCAGGTTGTCCTTGACGAACTCCAGCACGTCCTCGTAGCGCTGGGTGGCGCGCAGCGAGGCCAGGTGCGAGGCGAGGCCGCCGATGGTCGGCGAGTAGGAGCGGCCGTTGTCGTTGACCACGATGATCAGCGGCAGGTCCTTGTGCGCGGCGATGTTGTTGAGCGCCTCCCAGGCCATGCCCCCGGTGAGCGCCCCGTCGCCGATCACCGCCACGACCGTGCGGTCGGCCTCACGGCGCAGCTTGTAGGCCTTGGCCAGGCCGTCGGCGTACGACAGCGCGGTCGAGGCGTGGGAGTTCTCGATGATGTCGTGCTCGGACTCCGCCTGGCTCGGGTAGCCCGACAGGCCGCCCTCCTGGCGGAGCGTCTCGAACCGCCCGGCGCGGCCGGTGAGCATCTTGTGGACGTACGCCTGGTGACCGGTGTCCCAGAGGATGCGGTCGCGCGGCGAGTCGAAGACCCGGTGCAGGGCGATCGTGAGCTCGACCACGCCGAGGTTGGGCCCCAGGTGGCCTCCGATGCGGGCCGTGGAGCTGACCAGCAGGTCGCGGATCTCGGCGGCGAGCCGGGGCAGCTCCTCGGCTCCCAGCAGCTTCAGGTCCCGTGGCCCCTTGACCGATTCCAGAAGACTGCCAGGCCGTCCGGTCCGCTCACTCACGGAATCATCCCCTCTGTCCAGTCAGCATCAGACCGAGTCTAGTTCGCGCGGCGGGCGCTCCTCCCAGGGACGAGGATTCTGCACGTTTTATTCACACTTGCAATAGCCTTTGCCTCACCATGAGCACTCTCCCCTTTAGGCAACTATCGTCACTCATCGTCGCTTCCTTGGCTTTTACCCTGGTCACGGGCGTCGGTGCCGCGAACGCCGCCACTCCGTCGACCGCCAAGGCCTCCGTCGCGAAGGAGCAGGCCGTACCGCGCGGCCGCACCGCCGCCACGGCCAACCCCATCTACCGGACGGGCACGCTGCCCGCCGTGAGCTGCACGACCGGACAGATCCGCGCGGGGAGCGCGGCCTCGTACAAGGTCTTCATGACCCGCGTCAACCGCTGTCTGAACCTGGCGTGGAAGACCCAGTTCAAGAAGGCGAGGCTGCCCTTCGCCCAGCCCAGGCTCCGCTTCACCACCACCAAGGTGGGCAGCCCCTGCGGCCGCTGGCCCGGCGGCGCGGGCGGCTACTACTGCTCCAGCAACCGCACCATCTACATCGGCGTCTTCCGCGACGTCCTGAAGAACCCCTACGCCCCCAACCACGCCCAGTTCATGGCGCACGAGTACGCCCACCACGTGCAGCAGCTGTCCGGCATCATGAACTACTACGGCCAGAGCGTCTGGCGGGCCAGGACCTCCACCAAGCTCGCCTTCTCCCGCCGCCTCGAACTGCAGGCCGACTGCCTGGGATCCGCCTTCCTGCGGCAGATCGCCGACGACCTGCCGGTCGAGCAGGAGCAGTGGGACTCGATGGTCCGCTGGGTCTCCGAGAACGGCCACAAGACCTGGGCGTCCAACGACCACGGCAAGGGCCGCAGCCAGGCCTACTGGATGGAGCGCGGTTTCAACGCCGGCTCCCCGTCGGCGTGCAACACCTGGACCGCCTCCTCCCGTAGCGTCGCCTGAACCCCCTCCCGCCGACCATGCGGCCGTGCGCTCCCCGCACGGCCGCATTTCGCTTTACCCCCACCTGCGCCTCTACTAGGGTTCGGGATCATGCGTACCCCCCTCATCGCCGTGCTGTCCGGCCTGCTCGCAAGCCTGCTGTTGACCGGTACGGCCGGCGCAGGCGTCGCGGAGCGGTCCGGACCGGCGCCCACGGGCAAGACGGCCCTGACCGCCAACCCGATCTACAAGACAGGGCAGCTCGAGCTCAAGCAGTGCGAGGAACAGCCCGTCATCCCCAATGACCTCGACTCCTCACGGGTCTACCTCGAGTTCCTGATGGACTGCCTCAACGAGAGCTGGGAGTACCAGTTCTCCAAGGCGAAGCTGCCCTTCTCCAAGCCCAGGCTGGAGACGATCTCGCGCATCGGCCGCGCCACCGGCTGCGGCGCGTTCCCCGAGGGCGCCCAGGCGGTCTACTGCCCGGCCAACAAGAAGATCACCTTCTTCCTGGACCCGGGGATCCTCTCCCAGTCGACCGAGCTGTTCCTGTTCCAGGTGATGGCCCACGAGTACGGCCACCACGTGCAGCAGCTGTCCGGGATCATGGGCGCCGTCGAGAGCCGTCACTACAAGAACGACAAGGCATTCCTCCCCGAGCTCCGCAAGGTCGAGCTCCAGGCCGAGTGCCTCAGCGGCGCCTTCATCGGCAGCGTCTGGCAGTCCCTGAACCGCCGCGAGTCCGACTTCACCTACGTCCTGCGCGCCGCCTACGACACCGCCACCCACGGCAAGGCCGCCAACATCGCCTACTGGCTGAAGCGTGGCTTCGACCAGGAGAGCCCCGGCGCCTGCAACACCTTCTCCGCCCCCAGGTCCAAGGTCGCCTGACCCCCACCGCGCCGAGAGCCACCCGCCGCCGTCCCACAGCCGCGCGCCGGGTGGTTTTCCTCTACCCGGGTACGGCGTGCGCCACCCCGGCACCGGACACGGACGGCGACCGTCCGCCGACTCGGAGTATCGTGCCCTTACCGACCTGAACGCCTCCGCGCCACGGCAACACCAGGGTCGGCCCCCCGATCGCTCGATGGCGAGGAGAAGAACGCGTTGAACGCGACAGACGCACGCTTGCAGGCCCTGGAGACCGACGTGGCCGTGCTCCACCTGCGGACGGAGGAGAACAGGACGATGACTTCGGCGATGTTCGAGGTGCTCGGCGACCTGCGCACGGTCACCACGGAGCTGCGGACGGAGGTGACGGGGCTCAGGACGGACGTGACCGGACTCAGGACGGACGTGACCGGGCTCAAGACGGACATGACCGGACTCAAGACGGACATGACCGGACTCAAGACCGAGATGACCGAACTCAAGACGGACATGACCGGACTCAAGACCGAGATGACCGAACTCAAGACGGACATGACCGGACTCAAGACCGAGATGACCGGGCTCAAGGCCGTCACCGATGACCTCCGCAGGGGCCAGGACGAGCTCCGCAGGGGCCAGAACGAGCTCCGGGCGAACGTCGCCGGACTCCGGATCGCCACCACCGACCTGCAGAGCGGCCAGAACGAGCTCCGCTCGGACATGGCCTCCGTCAAGCGGTCCGTCGGGAACCTGGAGACCTCGACGCGGCGGGTCGAGGACGACGTGGCCGAGCTCAAGGCCGGTCACGTCGAGCTGCGCAACCTGGTGGCCGGCCTGATCAAGTGACACGCGGCGGCCGCCGGCACTCCTCGGACGAGGGGTGCCGGCGGTTGTCCGTCCCCGGTCCGCTCCGCCGCGGCCGTACGGGGGGTCAGGAGCCCGCGCGGGCGAGGACTTCGAGGGGGTCGGCGAGAACCTGGGCGAAGGCGAGCTCGGCGGCGCCGACGAGGGTGGCGTCATCGCCGAGTGCCGAGGTGCGCAGGCGGAGGCCGTCACGCGAGGGCGGCAGGGCGTCGACGGCCAGGCGGCTGCGGACCTGCGCGGCGGAGCCGAGGTAGACCTCGCGGAGCATGCCGCCGAAGATGACCATCTCGGGGTTGAACACGTTGACGAGGTTGGCGACGCCCAGGCCGAGCCAGTCGCCGACGCGGCTGAGCGCCGCCTGCGCGACGATGTCGCCGCGGTCGGCGGCGTCGACCACGTCACGGACGGCGTCCCTGCCCAGCTGGTGCGTGCCGGAGCGGCCGGCGGCCTCCAGCACGGCCCGCTCCCCCGCCTCGGCCTCCAGGCAGCCGAGCGAGCCGCAGCCGCAGAGACGGCCCTTGGGGTTGACGATCATGTGCCCGACCTCCCCCCCGAAGCCGGCGTGGCCGCCCAGGAGCTGGCCGTTGACGATCACTCCGCCGCCGATGCCCACGTCCCCGTGGAGGTAGATGAGGTCACGGCAGCCGACGCCGACCCCACGGGTGTGCTCGGCGAGGGCGGCGAGGTTGGCGTCGTTGCCGACGGTCACCGGCAGGCCGAGGGCCAGCTTGCGGGCCATCTCCTCGGCCAGCGGCACGTCCACCGAGTGCATGTTCGGCCCGAACCTGATGACCCCGTCGGCGCGGCCCACCCCGCCGGAGAAGGCCGCCGCCACCCCGACGCACACCGTGTCCGGCCGGGTCTTGCGGTGCATCTGCCGGGCGAACCCGGCCAGCGGGCCGACGATCTCCTCCAGTGAGAACGGCCCGCGCCGCCGTACCGCCTCGCGGCGGTCCAGGATCGTGCCGCCCAGGCCGACACGGGCCGCGACCAGCCGGTCGACGCCCACGTCGAGGGCGAAGACGTAGACCCGCGCCGACTCCGGGCGCACCACGAGGGACGGGCGCCCGGCCCTGCCGGTCTCCCTGGGGAGCTCCTCCCTGACCAGGCCGGCGGCGGTCAGGTCGGCGGTGAGGGCCATGATGGTGCTGCGGTTGAGCCCCATCCGGCTGGTGAGCTCCGCACGCGAGGTCGGGCCGCCGAGGTGCACGTGGCGGAGGAGGGCGCCGAGGTTGTGGCGCCGGATCTCCTCCTGGGAGGGGCCAGCCCGCATCGTTTGGGTTTCCTTCGGGGGGTCGGGGTCGCTGATCACCTTAGACCAGTGGCTGCCGCCCGCTTGCGGGACAGTGCGTCCACCCCGGCGGCCAGCAGCAGGACCGAACCGGTGACCATGAACTTCACGCCGGAGCTGTAGCCCATCAGGCCCATGCCGTTCTCGATGACCGCGACCACGGTGCCGCCGAGGATCGCGTCCAGCACCCGTCCCTTGCCGCCGAACAGGCTGGTCCCGCCGATGACGGCGGCGCCCACCGCGTACAGCAGCACGTTGCTGCCGCCGGTGTTGGGGTCGACCGAGCTGGCCCGGGAGGCGGCGATGATGCCGCCGACGGCGGCCATCGACGAGCAGATCACGAACGCGCTGATCTTCATCCGGTCGACGTTGATGCCCGCCCGGCGCGCGGCCTCGGCGTTGCCGCCGACCGCGTAGAGGTGACGGCCGAACGCGGTACGGCGGAGCACGAACGTCCAGATCAGCAGGAGCACCAGGATGACCGGGACCACGATCGGCATGCCCGCGAGCGAGACGACGGCCGCGTTACGGCTGCGCTCCACGTTGAGGAAGTAGACCGCGACCCCGCCGAGCAGGGCGAGGGCGCCCACCCGGACCGCGATCAGCGAGATGGGGTCGGAGGTCAGGCCCCGGCCGATCCGCTTGCGCGCCCGCAGCAGCTGCAGCCCGGCGTAGGCGACGACTCCGGCGGCCAGCAGCGCCCAGCCCAGCGCGGGCGGGAGGTTCTTGTTGGCGACCGCGAGGATCGTCTCGTCGCGGATGGCGATGATGGTGCCGCCCTTGATCAGCAGCAGGACGAGCCCCTGGAAGGCCAGGAAGGCGGCGAGGGTCACCACGAACGAGGGGATCCCGAGTTTGGTGACGATGGAGCCGAGCGTGGCGCCGATCACCACGCCGGCCAGGATGGCCGCGGCCACCGCCACATACCAGGGCAGCCCCTGGTTGGTCAGCAGGATCGCCAGGATCGAGGCGCAGACGCCGCTGGCGAAGCCCGCCGACAGGTCGATCTCGCCGAGGAGCAGCACGAAGACCAGGCCCATGGCGATCACGGTGACCGCGGCGCCCTGGGTCAGCAGGTTGGCGAAGTTGCCCGCGGTGAGGAAGGAGGGGCGCAGGAGGGCGAAGACCGTGCAGAGCACCACCAGGCCGAACACCGCGGGCAGCGCGCCCATGTCGCCGCCGCGCACCCGCTCGGCGTAGCCGCGGACGTTGGCGCTGATCGAGGGTGCCTCGGCCCTGCGCTCGGGGGAAATCGTGGCGCTCATACCGTGACTCCGTTGGTGAGGCCGAGGTCCCCGCTCCGGCCAGAGGTGATCAGTTCGACGACCTGCGCGTGGGTGACGTCGGCGGTCTTCACCTGGGCCGCCATCCGGCCGAGGTAGAGGGCCGCGATCCGGTCGGACACGGCGAACACGTCGTTCATGTTGTGCGAGATGAGCACGACGGCCAGGCCCTGGTCGGCGAGGCGGCGGACCAGCTCCAGCACCTGTGCCGTCTGGGCCACGCCGAGGGCGGCGGTGGGCTCGTCGAGGATGACGACCTTGCTGTTCCAGAGCACGGCCTTGGCGATGGCGACGGTCTGCCGCTGGCCGCCGGAGAGGCTGGCGACGTGCTGGCGGATGGACTTGACGGTCCTGACCGACAGGCTCTCCAGGGTCCTGGCCGCCATCTCCTCCATCGTGTCCTCGTCGAGGACGATGCCGCGCTTGTGCTCGCGGCCGAGGAACATGTTCTGGACGATGTCGAGGTTGTCGCAGAGCGCGAGGTCCTGGTAGACGATCTCGATGCCCAGGTCCGCGGCGTCGCGCGGGCTGTGGATCTGGACGGGTCTGCCGTCGAAGAGATACTCGCCCGAGTCGATCGGGTGGATGCCGCCGACGCACTTGACGAGGGTGGACTTGCCCGCGCCGTTGTCGCCGACCAGGGCGGTCACCTCCCCGGGATAGACGGAGAAGGCGACGTCGTGCAGGACCTGTACGGGACCGAAGCTCTTGTCGATCCTGCGGAGTTCCAGAACGGGGGTCATGTGTGGCTCCTCGGATGCGGGGGCACGGCCGGCGGAGCGCCGCCGGCCGTGCCCCCGGCGCGTTACTGGATTCCGGCCTCGGTGCACTTGGCGGCGTACTCGCCGGTGCACAGCTCGTCCTTGGTCACGTATCCGTCGGTGACGACGTCCTTGACGTTGTCGAGGAAGATGGCCTGCGGGTCGAGCAGGACCGCGGGCACGTCCGCGCCGCTCTCGGTGTCCTTCACCGAACCGCTCACCGTGGGCTTCTCACCCTTGGCCAGCGCGATGGCGAGCTGGGAGCCCGCGTCGGCCTCCTTCTTGATCGCCTTGTAGACCGTCATGCACTGGTCTCCGGCGAGGATGTTCTGCAGGCCCTGCACGGTGGCGTCCTGGCCGGTGACCGGGACCTTGCCGTTGAGGTTGTTCTTCTTCAGCACCGTGATGGCGGCGTTGCCGAGGCCGTCGTTGGCCGCCAGCACGCCGGCGATCTTCGGCTGCTCGGTGAGCATCTGCTCGAAGATCGTGCCCGCCTGGGCGTTGTCCCAGTCCGGCACGGACTGGTCCGGGCCCTTGACGTACTCCTTGGCGTCGTACTTGGGCTTGAGCACGCCGTCGTAGCCGTTCTTGAACAGCGTGGCGTTGTTGTCGGTGGGTGAGCCGTTGAGCTCGGCCACGATCGGCTTGTCGGCCTTCTTGTCGGTCAGGCACTTCACCAGGCCCTCGCCCTGCAGGGTGCCGACCTTGGTGTTGTCGAAGCTGACGTAGTAGGAGGCGCCGCCGTTCAGGGTCAGCCGGTCGTAGTCGATCGTGGCCACGCCCTGGGACTTGGCCTTGTCGAGGACGGCCTTTCCGGTGCCGCTGTCCAGATTGACGATCATCAGCACGGTCGCACCGTTGGTGATCATCTGGTCGGCGATGGTCTGGAACTGGGTCTTGTCACCCTGGGCGTTCTGGATGTCGTAGGCGACGCCCGCGGCCTTGAACGCCTCCTCCAGATACTTGCGGTCCGCGGTCTCCCAGCGGGCGGAGGACTTGCTGTCCGGCAGGATGACGCCGATCTTTCCGGCTGCCTTGCTCTCGGCGGGGGCGGCGCTGTTCTGGGCAGTGGTGGTGTCGCCGCTCTCGCCCCCGCAGGCGGTGAGACCGAGGGTCATCGCCGCGGCAGCGGCGGTCAGGCTGAGGATCCCCTTGCGCATGGTGCACGGGTCCTTTCTTCGAAAAGTTGGGGGGTCTGGGTGGGGCACGGTGAATTCGCCGGCGCGGCCCCCGGATCTCGGCTAGCCGTTCCGTTGAATGTTGTTTGCGGCAACGTATTCCGCCATTGGCCAGGAACGCCAGCCCCCCGGTGGGTAAAGTTTGTTGTGGCCGGTAACAATCCAGAAACGCGGACTCAACCGGGTGCGCTCTGGACGGTCAGCGAGGCGGCCGACGCCGCGGCCCGGCCGGGGATCGCGCCCCGCCCCCCCAGGGGACGGCGGAGCCGGCGCGCTCCCAGAGCGGCAGGACCGGCGCGACGGGCTCAGGTCACCCGACCCGGTCCGCCTGGTCGCAGGCCCGCACCACCCGGTCCGGCGGGATTCAGCCCGGCCTCATCTGAGTACTACCCAATCCGGCACGGTCCAGCCCAGCACCGCCCGGTTCAGCGCGGCCCGGCTCAACCCGGGTCCACCCGGCACGGCCCAGCCCGCCACGACCCGACACGGGTCCAACCCAGCACGGCCCAGCCCGGCACGGCTCAACCCGGCACGGCTCAACCCGGCATGGCTCAACCCGGCACGATCCGACACGGGTCCAGCCCGGCACAGCTCAACCCGGCGCGGTCCGGCTCGGTCGGAGCAGCCAGGTTCAGGCGGCCGGGGCCGGGGCAGTCGAGTCCAGAGCGGCCGGATCCAAGGCGGCCGGGGCCGGGGCAGCCGGGTCCGGAGCGGCCGGATCCAAGGCGGCCGGGGCCGGGGCAGTCGAGTCCAGAGCGGCCGGATCCGGGGCAGCCGGGGCCGGGGCAGCCGGGTCCGGAGCGGCCGGGGTCAGATCGACAGGACGATGCTGTCGGGCACGGCGGCGAAGGTCTCGTCGAGCAGGCGGCCGAGCCCCTGACGCCCGCCCGCGCCGCCCGTCTCGGTCCATTCGAGAGCCGCGCACCGCCAGGCCGCGATCATGATCTCCACCGCGAGGCGGAGCCGTACGTCTCCCGCGAGCCCGGCACGCGCGCCGACCCGCTCGACGGCGACCCCGGTGGTGTCGTTGCAGTATCGCAGGCTGTGGGCCTGCACCGACGGCACCTTCGCGCAGAGCGCGCGGGCGGCCAGGAAACGCCGCTCCCAGTCGTCGTCCATCTCGCCGAGACTCACGTCGAGCGTCTGCCGCAGGTAGGCCAGCAGCGGCCCCTGGAGCTCACGCGCGTCCACCTCCCGCAGCCACGTCGACCACAGCTCGGTGTCGGCGGCCAGCGCCACATCCTCCTTGGAGGGGAAGTTGCGGAAGAACGTGCGCTTGGACACGTCCACCGCGTCGACCAGCTCGTCGAGCGTCGTGGCGTCGTAGCCCTTCTCCGTGAACAGCCGCAGGGCCGTGTCCGTCAGCGCCTTGCGGGTGCGGAGCTTCTTACGCTCACGGAGCGGCATGGTCATGACGCCATCTTACCCCTGAGGGGCGGTTGCTCTTTGACTTCTTTTTGCCACTTGGTGGCATCATCCTTCCGACGGCCACGGGGGGCCGGGACGCGGAACCGCCCGGCGGGATGATGTCCCGCCGGGCGGCTCACGTCCGGGGTGTTCCCCCTGTCGTGGGCGGAGCTTACGTGCGGCTCCGCCCCCCTGCGTCAGCTCTTGGCGAGCAGGGAGCGCAAGACGTACTGCATGATGCCGCCGTGGCGGTAGTAGTCCGCCTCTCCGGGGGTGTCGATGCGCACGACCGCCTGGAACTGCTTGTCACCGGCCCTGACCGTCACGGTCTGCGGGATGCCGCCCTTGTTGAGCTCCTCGACGCCGACGATGTCGAAGCTCTCCTCGCCGGTCAGCCCCAGCGACTCGGCCGTCTCGCCCTCGGGGAACTGCAGCGGCAGCACGCCCATGCCGATCAGGTTGGAGCGGTGGATGCGCTCGTAGGACTCGGCGATCACGGCGCGGACGCCGAGCAGCGCGGTGCCCTTGGCCGCCCAGTCGCGCGAGGAGCCGGAGCCGTACTCCTTGCCCGCCAGGACGACGAGCGGGATGCCCGCGGCCTGGTAGTTGGCCGAAGCGTCGTAGATGAACGACTGGGGGCCGCCCTCAAGGGTGAAGTCGCGGGTGTAGCCGCCCTCCACGCCGTTGAGCAGCAGGTTCTTCAGCCGGATGTTGGCGAAGGTGCCGCGGATCATCACCTCGTGGTTGCCGCGGCGGGAGCCGTAGGAGTTGAAGTCCTTGACCGCGACGCCGTTCTCGCGCAGGTATTCCGCCGCCGGGGTGCCGGGCTTGATGGAGCCGGCCGGGGAGATGTGGTCGGTGGTGACCGAGTCGCCCAGCTTGGCCAGCACCCGGGCGCCGGAGATGTCCGTCACCGGCTCCGGGGAGGCCGGCATGCCGTCGAAGTAGGGGGCCTTGCGGACGTAGGTCGAGGCCGGGTCCCACTCGAAGGTGTCGCCGGTCGGCACCGGCAGCGCCTGCCAGGCCTCGTCGCCCTTGAACACGTCGGCGTAGTCGCGCAGGAACATCTCCTGGTCGATGGAGGACGCGACGACCGCCGAGACCTCCTCCGGCGAGGGCCAGATGTCGGCCAGGAACACCGGCTCGCCGTCGGTCCCGGTGCCCAGCGGCTCGGTGTTCAGGTCGAGGTCCATGGTGCCGGCGAGGGCGTAGGCGACGACCAGCGGCGGCGAGGCCAGGTAGTTCATCTTGACGTCGGGGTTGATCCGGCCCTCGAAGTTGCGGTTGCCGGACAGCACCGCGGTGACCGCGAGGTCGTTGTCCTGGATGGCGGCGGAGATCTCCTCCTGCAGCGGGCCGGAGTTGCCGATGCAGGTGGTGCAGCCGTAGCCGACCAGGTTGAAGCCGACCTTGTCGAGGTACGGCTGGAGGCCGGAGCGCTCGAAGTAGCCGGTGACGACCTGCGAGCCCGGGGCGAGGGAGGTCTTGACCCACGGCTTGCGGGTCAGGCCCTTCTCGACCGCGTTCTTGGCCAGCAGCGCGGCGCCCATCATGACGTACGGGTTGGAGGTGTTGGTGCAGCTCGTGATGGCCGCGATCGTCACCACACCGTGGTCGATCTCGAAGCTCGTGCCGTCGGCCAGCGTGACCTGGACCGGCTTGCGCGGGCGGTCGCCGTTGAGGCCGGGGGCGTGCGGCTTGTCGCCGTTGCCGTCGTGGGAGATCGCCGGGGAGTCGGAGGCGGGGAACGACTCGGCGGACGCCTCGTCGGCCGGGCCCTGGATGCTCGGGGCGTAGTCCTTGACGGCCGCGCGCCAGGCGCTCTTGGCCTCCGACAGCGCGATGCGGTCCTGCGGGCGCTTGGGACCGGCGATGGACGGCACGACCGTGGCCAGGTCCAGCTCGATGTATTCGGAGAAGACGGGCTCCTCGGCCTCCGGGTCCAGCCACAGACCCTGGGCCTTGGCGTAGGCCTCGGCCAGCGCGACCTGCTCCTCGGAGCGGCCGGTGAGGCGCAGGTAGTTGATCGTCTCGCCGTCGATCGGGAAGATCGCGCAGGTGGAGCCGAACTCGGGGCTCATGTTGCCGATGGTGGCGCGGTTGGCCAGCGGCACGCTGGAGACGCCCTCGCCGTAGAACTCCACGAACTTGCCGACGACGCCGTGCTTGCGCAGCATCTCGGTGATCGTGAGCACCAGGTCGGTGGCGGTGGCCCCGGCGGGGAGCTTGCCGGTCAGCTTGAAGCCGACCACGCGCGGGATCAGCATGGAGATCGGCTGGCCGAGCATCGCGGCCTCGGCCTCGATGCCGCCGACGCCCCAGCCGAGGACGCCGATGCCGTTCTCCATGGTGGTGTGGGAGTCGGTGCCGACGCAGGTGTCGGGGTACGCCTTGCCGTCGCGGACCATCACCACGCGGGCCAGGTGCTCGATGTTCACCTGGTGCACGATGCCGGTGCCCGGCGGGACGACCTTGAACTCGTCGAAGGCGGTCTGGCCCCAGCGCAGGAACTGGTAGCGCTCGCGGTTGCGCTCGTACTCCCGGTCGACGTTGCGCTGGAAGGAGTCGGGGCCGCCGAAGAAGTCGACGATGACGGAGTGGTCGATGACCATCTCGGCCGGGGCGAGCGGGTTGATCCTGGCCGGGTCGCCGCCGAGGTCGCGGACGGCCTCGCGCATGGTGGCCAGGTCCACGACGCAGGGGACGCCGGTGAAGTCCTGCATGATCACACGGGCGGGGGTGAACTGGATCTCCACGCTCGGCGCGGCCGCGGGGTCCCACTGGCCGAGGGCGCGGATGTGGTCGGCGGTGATGTTCGCGCCGTCCTCGGTGCGGAGCAGGTTCTCCAGAAGGATCTTCAGGCTGTACGGGAGGCGCCCCGACCCCTCGACGGCGTCCAGCCGGTAGATCTCATATCCCGCGTCACCGACGCGGAGCGTGTCACGGCTGCCGAAGCTGTTCGCGGACACGGTTCGCCTCCCTCATCACCCAGTTGTCCGGCGCGCCACCATAAAAGGCGCAATTGAATCCTGCCGCACCGTCGGAGTGCCCACGTCAGTTAGGTATGCCTAACCGGTGGCCACAGGTTGCAGCGGATGTCTCGACATCAAGATATCCCTAGAGATATCTCGACATCAAGTTACCTCTCAGTATGCTCAGAGCGGGGCGAGCCGGAAGTACAGCAGCCCGAGAACGACCACGGAAAGTACCGGGGCGAGAAACTTCTGCTCGAAGGCACGGCCGGTCTTGATCCCGATCTTCCACGGCAGCAGCCAGCGCTGCTTCATCGGCCACAGCACCGGACAGCCCTTCTCGGTGCAGCAGTCGCCGACGACGTGGGTCAGGCACCCGACCGCGACCGCCAGCCCCAGCCAGGCATAGCCCACGTTGTCGCTGCGGAACACCGCGAACAGCCCGACCGTCAGGGCGATGTTGACCATCGCGGAGGCGAACTTCTTGCCCGGGACGCCGATCCCGATCGACCGCAGCGCGAGGCCGATGAGCAGCACGACCAGGATGTCGCGGCCGATCGGATAGGTGTTGGCGAGGTAGTGGGCGCCGAACCCGGCGGCGATGGCGAACAGCAGCGAGTGGGTGGCGTTGCGGTGACCGCCGCTCAGCCAGGCGACGGCCTTGCTCAGCCCCCAGGTCACCGGGCCGAAGGTCTGGGCGATCGTGGCACTGGGGTGGTCCAGGTCCGGCAGCATCGCGGCCCCGGAACAGACCAGCGCCCCGGCGACGAACTCGGCCGGGGTGAGCGCGTCCGCCATGACGCCGGTCTCGATGAACCGGGAGGACTCGGTGAGCAGCGGCAGGGCCGCGAGCGTCGGCGCCACCCCCAGCCAGGCGATGGCCCCCGTCAGCGCGTGCGTGTGTCCCATCATCGGCCGAACACTCCTATCAAGATCACGCTAAGCGACTGTACGGCAAAGCCCGCGTCAAGCAAGGGACCGTGCCATTTTGCATCATCGGCGCGTCGGGAGGGCGAGACCAATCCGATACATGAGCGCTGTTCACCTTTTCTGGATTCTGGGGTTACCTGAGGTAACAAGCGCTTGTCCCGACCTCCCATCCCTACGCGAGAGGTGACCCCCCATGCCCCTCCGCCTGCCCGGACCCGTCATGGCCGCGCTCGTCGCGGTCATCGGCGCCGTCCTCGCCGCCCCCGCGGCGCACGCCGCACAGAACGAGGTCAGTCCACTCCCTCCGCAGTTGGAGACCGTCCGCAGGGCCGAGGCCGTCAAGCTCTACGGCGACGAGGCCATCCGCCCCATGGACCAGCGCAAGACCGGGCTCGTCTCGCTGGGGGACAGCGAGATCTCCGGCGAGGGCGCCTTCGACCGCTCCCTCTACGAGCCGGGGACGGACGGGCCCGACAACTGGTGCCACCGGTCGAAGAAGGCCGCCGTCCACGTCACCGGCATCCCGGCCGACGTGACCTTCAACCTCGCCTGCTCCGGCGCGCAGACCAACGACATCACCATCGGCGGGACCCACCAGTACGACGAGCTCAACCAGGGCGACAACCTGGCGATCAAGGCCCGCAACACCCGGATCGAGATGATCACGGTGGTGGCCGGGGCCAACGACACCGGAGGCCCCGAGTTCGGGCCGACCATGACCGGGTGCGTGGAGAGACGGGTCCTGTTCAGGGGGAACTGCTGGCCCGCGCACTCCTCGACCTGGGCCGGCCGGATCGACTTCATCGTGCCCCGGGTGGAGAAGGCCCTGCGCGACGTCCGGCAGATCATGACGGAGGCCGGCTACACGCCCGCGGACTACCAGCTCATCGCCATGAGCTACCCCGGCCCCGCCAGCCCGGACGTGGAGGACAACCCGAACTTCCCCGGCTGGTACAACGGCGGCTGTCTCGGCTATCTCTCCGACCTGGCCTTCGCCCGCAACAAGGCGGTGCCGATCTTCGAGCAGGGCATCCGCAGGGCCGCGAGCCTGGCCGGCGCGCGCTACCTGGACGCGAGCCGGCTCTTCCACGGCCGCGAGGTCTGCATGGACGGCCCCTGGGTGACCGGGCTGCACGCGGTGAACGGCGACCTGTTCAACCCCCGGGCGACCCAGCAGTCCTTCCACCCGAACTCCGCCGGGCACGCCGCGTTCGGCGCCTGCCTGGGGCGCTTCTACGCCGCCGACGCCACCCAGGCCACCTGCATGCTCCCCGCCGGCACGCTCACCCCGGCGCTCTACCCCGGCCTGCCCGAGTTCAGGCAGCTCAGGAGCGGCGCGACCGGCGACTGCCTGGACGTGGACGGCAACTCCACGCGCAACGGCCGCAAGCTGATCGGCTGGGCCTGCGAGGGCACGCGCAACCAGGCGTTCTGGTACGACCCGGCGCGCAGGACCCTGCACACCGAGCTCTCGCACGACCGCTGCGTGGACGTCGACGGCGGCCGGCTGGCCGCGGGCACCGCGATCCAGGTGTGGGACTGCCACGGCGGCCCCGCCCAGCGCTGGACCCATGACGGCGCGCGCCTGCACGCCGCCGACGCGCCCACGCTGTGCGCCACGCTCCCCGGTGGTGCCCACGGCGACCGGCTGACACTGGCCCCCTGCGACTCCGGCGACTCCCGGCAGGTGTTCACCTGGGAGACGAAGAAGGCGCTGGCCTACACCGAGCTCAAGTCGGGCGGAAAGTGCCTGGACGTGCCCGGCGGCGCCCCGGCGAGCGGCGCGAACCTGCTGCTGTACACCTGCGACGGCGGAGCCGACCAGTTCTGGGCCCACAACCCGGTCTCCGGGCAGCTGCACAACCTGGCCGACCCGGGCCTCTGCGTGGACCTGGAGGGGGGCACGGTCACGGCCGGGCAGCCCATCCAGGTGGCGCACTGCTCCTCGGCGGTCGGCCAGTACTCGGCGTCGATGCGGTGGGACCTGACCGACGGGACGTTCCTGTCGCGCAAGGACACCGGATGGGCGATCGCGGCGGCCGGGACCTCGGACGGCTCGGCGGTCGTGCTCCAGCGGGCCGCGGGGCAGCGGTGGAGCGCCGGTGCGGGCCGGGCGCCCGACCCGTGGAAATTCCTGACCGCGGACATCTACTGAGAGAGGGGCGGCCGGCCGGAGAATCTCCGGCCGGCCGCCCGCACATCCCGGAAACGACAGACGGGACCGTTCCGCACCGAAAGCACCCCCCAGCCCTTCCGGCACGGAACGAATCCCGTCTATGTCCTTTGTAACGTGCAGGTCTCGATGCTTGTTCCGAAATCAGCCGAGAATTGCGTGATCTAGCTCACTTCTTCGCTGGGTGACAGCGATCTCACTTTCGGTGACGATCATCAGGAAGGGTATGACAGGCAGCGCGGCCACCCCGGCGAAGACCGCAAAAGTCCCGGTCAGGCCCATGATCTCGGCCAGCAGGCCGGCCAGGCCGGCGCCGATGGGGAGCGTCCCCCAGGTCAGCAGGCGGGCCGCCGCGCCGTACCGGCCGAGCAGCCGGTCCGGGACGATCATCTGGGCCATGGTGCGGCTGTTGACCGTCCAGAGGGTGCCGCCCATGCCGCCCAGGAGCGCGGCGGCGCCGACCGCCCAGGCCTCGGGGAACACCGCCGGGACGGTCATCATGACGATGGTGCCGACGAGGTCGGCGAAGAGCGCCCAGCGCACGCCCAGCAGGCGGTTGACCGCGGTGACGAGCACCGCGCCGAGCAGTCCTCCCACCCCGATCGAGCCGAGCAGCAGGCCGTACCCGGCCGGGTCGAGGTCGAGCACCCGGACGGCGTAGGAGGGCAGCAGCGCCAGCCAGGCGCTCCAGCAGGCCACCAGCGCCGCGATGGTCAGCGACATCGTGCGGAGCAGGCGGTGGCGCCAGAGGAAGGCCAGCCCCTCGACCATCTCCTCCCGGACCCTCCCCGGCCGGAGGGGCCGGCCGGAGTCTCCCTCCCCGGGGGCGCTCACGCGGAACCGGCCGACCAGCAGCGCGAGCAGCACCGCCCCCAGGGCGAAGGCCGCGGCCGACGAGCCCAGGGCCAGCGCGGCGCCGACGCCGGCCAGCAGGCCACCGATGGCCGGCCCGGCGAACTCGTTGGCCACGGTCTCGGCGCCGGCGATCCAGGCGTTGACCGGACCGAGCCGCCCCCGCGGCACGGCCGCCGGGACCAGGGCGCCGACGGCGGAGGACGCCACCACCTCGGCCAGGCCGATGGACAGGCCCGCCAGGTAGAGCACCGGCAGCGACAGCGCGCCGGCGGCGACGGCCGCCAGCAGGCCCAGCACGGCCACGAGCCTGACCAGGTTGGCCGCGGCCGCCAGCCGCCTGCGGTCGCCGCGGTCGACGAGCACCCCGACATGGAGCGAGGCCAGCAGCCACGGCAGCGTCAGGGTGAGCCCCACCCCGGCGACCAGGCCCGGCGAGTCGGTGAGCCCGACCGCCAGCAGCGGGAGCACGACCTTCGCCACCCCGTCGGCCAGGTTGGTCGCCACGGTGAACCCGACGAGCACCCTCTCGTTACGCCGCACTGTCACGTCCCCGCCTCACCCAGAAGATCATAGTAACCACCTAAAGCCTTTAGATGGTCACACCTTAGCCGTTCGGCCGGCCGGGTGGAAGCCGCAGGGATCCACCGCCCCCGACCAGCCAAAACCCCCATATCACCTCAATAGCTTGTTCTTAGAACGCTCTCGATATATCTTTGAAGCATCGAGAACGATCGAAAGACGGTCGCGACAGGTGGAGGAACCATGACTTCCGCACACACGATGGGCGGTCACTGGACCGGCGCCATCCCGCACGAGGTGCGGCGCCAGATGAGACGCGCCGCCAGGGAGGCCTGGCGGAACATGGCCGCCGGCTGGCAGCAGGACGAGCCTCACCACGGCGGGCCCGGCCCGCACGGATGGGGTTCCCACGAGCACCGGCACCGGGGGCGCCGCGGCGGCCCCTTCCCCGGCGGCCCCTTCCCGTGGGACTTCGGCAGGGGCGGCCCGGGGCGCGGCGGCCCGTTCGGCGGACGCTCGCCGTTCGGCCGGGGGCGCAAGGCGAAGCGGGGCGACGTCCGCGCCGCGATCCTCGCCCTGCTGTCGGAGGAGCCGCGCAACGGCTACCAGATCATCCAGGAGATCGACCGGCGCAGCCAGGGAGGCTGGAAGCCCAGCCCCGGCGCGGTCTACCCGGCGCTGCAGCAGCTCACCGACGAGGGCCTGGTCCTGGCGGAGGAGAGCGACGGCCGCAAGTCCTTCCGGCTCACCGAGGCCGGCCGGACCTACGTGGCCGAGCACGCCGACGAGGTGCGCGCGCCCTGGGAGGAGATGACACCCGACGTCGACGACAGCACCTGGGAGCTGATGAACCTGGCCCGCCAGTCGGGATTCGCCATGTTCCAGATCCTGCAGACCGGCAGCGACGCGCAGATCCGCCAGGCCCAGCAGATCCTGACCGAGACACGCCGCAAGCTGTACCAGATCCTGGCCGACGGCGACTCCGGCGAGGAGTGAGCATCCGATGACGTCCCGGGACGACCTCCGCATCGGAGACGCCGAGCGTGACACGGCCATGACGGCCCTGCGCGAGCACTACGCGCAGGGCCGCCTGACCCACGAGGAGCTCGACGAACGCATCGAACGGACCCTGGCCGCGCGCACCGGCGGGGAGCTGGCCCTGGTCTCGGCGGACCTGCCTGACCTGTACGGCTCCCGCCACGGAGATCAGGACGCTCCCGAGCACGGATGGGAGGACTGGGGGCCCGGCCGGCCCGGGCCGTGGCACGGGGGCCGCGGCCACCACGGACGCGGTCCCCGCCGGGCGGGCCGCCACCCCGCCGCCTGGCACCACCACGCGGCCTGGCACCACCGGACGGGGCGCCGGGGCGGGCCGCCGATCGCCCCCTTCCTGATGCTGATGCTGGTCGTCGGGGTGGCGACCGCCGGGTTCTGGTCGCTCAAGTTCGTCTTCGCCGCCTGGCTGGCGGTGGCCGTGCTGGGCCTGCTCCGCCGCAGGCGGTGGCACCACCCCCGGACCGGCCGCCCCGGCCACTGAACACCCCCGGCCGCCGGGCGCCCCGGCCCGGTCAGCGCAGGGACTCCCGGAGCCGTCGCATCTCCCCCGCGATCCGCTCCAGCGTCCAGTGGGCGTTCAGGCCGCTCGGGTTGGGCAGTACCCACACCCTCGCGCCACCGATCCTGTCCTCCAGCGGTCCGATCGCCGCCTTCGGCCGGGCGAACGCCATCCGGTAGGCGGTCACCCCGGCCACCGCCACCACCTGGGGCCCGACCTCGGCGACCAGCTCCGCCAGCCGCTCGCCGCCCTCGCGGAGCTCCCGCGCTGACAGCTCGGCCGCCTGCGCGGTGGCCCGCGCCACCACGTTGGTGATGCCCAGCCCGAAGGAGGGGAGCAGATCCTGCTCGGCCGGGGTCAGCAGCCGGGGAGTGAAGCCGGAGCGGTGCAGCGCGGGCCAGAAGCGGTTGCCCGGCCGGGCGAAATGGCAGCCGGTGGCCGCCGAGTAGAGCCCCGGGTTGATGCCGCAGAACAGCACCTCCAGCGACGGCCCCAGCACGTCGCCGACCGTCCGGTCCCTGGCCGCGTCGAGCTCGGCCCGCGTCGGCGGCCCGGCCCTGACGGCGGGGGCGGCCGGGGGCGCGGCGGCGGAGGGCTCCGCCGGGGGCACGGGGTTCACCTCTGGCACGGGCACGGCCCCTAGCCCATCTCCTCCAGCCTGCGCCCCTTGGTCTCCCGCACCATGAACATCACGAAGAAGAAGGACAGCGCGGCGAAGAAGGCGTAGCCCACGTAGGCCCCGGCCAGGCTCCACGCCGCCAGGGACGGGAAGGAGACGGTGATCAGCCAGTTGGCCACCCACTGGGCGGAGGCGGCCACCGACAGCGCGGCGGCCCTGATCCTGTTGGGGAACATCTCGCCGAGCAGCACCCAGACCACGACACCCCAGGACAGCGCGAAGAACAGCACGAAGACGTGCGCGGCGACCAGCGCGACGGTGCCCTGCGTCTCCGGCAGCCTGACGCCCGCCCCGGTGCGGACCCCCGCGCTGAAGGCCCACGCGGCCACGGCGAGCGAGACCGCCATGCCCGCCGAACCGATCAGCAGCAGCGGCTTGCGGCCGATCCGGTCGACCAGCGCGATGGCGATGAACGTGCCGACGATGTTGATGATCGAGGTGGAGAAGCTGATCAGCAGTGAGTCGCTCTGGTTGATCCCGACCGACTGCCACAGCGACGCCGAGTAGTAGAAGATCACGTTGATGCCGACGAACTGCTGGAAGACCGAGAGCAGGATGCCGATCCAGACGATCGGCAGCAGCCCCAGCGCCGGGCCGCGCAGGTCACGCATCCGGGGCCGGTGCTCGCTGCGCAGCAGGTTGTAGATCTCCGTCACCCGGGTGTCCAGGTCGACGTTGTCGCCCTCGACCTCCCGGAGCACCCGGCGGGCCTGCTCCGTCTTGCCCACCGCGATGAGATAGCGCGGCGACTCGGGGATGATGGTCGAGAACAGCAGGTAGAGCAGGGCGGGGACCAGGCAGGCGCCGAGCATCCACTGCCACGCCTGCAGGCCGAACAGCTCGTTGTTGACGTTGCCCCCGGCCGTCTTCGCGATCGCGTAGTTGACGAGCTGGGAGACCGCGATGCCCAGCACGATCGCGAGCTGCTGGAAGGAGCCCAGGCGGCCCCGGTAGGCGGGTGGCGCGACCTCGGCGATGTAGGCGGGGCCGATCACCGAGGCCATGCCGATCCCGACGCCGGCGAGCACCCGCCAGAAGGCCAGGTCCCAGATCGCGAACGGCAGCGCCTGGCCGACGGAGCTGACCGCGAACAGGAGTGCGGCCACCTGCATGGTCCTGGTGCGCCCCCAGTGGTCGGCTATGCCTCCGGCGATCCACGCGCCCACCGCCGATCCCAGCAACGCGATCGCCACCACGACGCCGATCTGGACCGGACCGACCCCGAAGTGCTTCTGGATCCCGGTGACGGCGCCGTTGATGACGGCGCTGTCGTAGCCGAACAGGAACCCGCCCAGCGCCGCTGCGGCGGTGATGAAGACGACGTGTCCGAGGTGCTCGCTGGATGTGCCCGAAGAGGCGGTGCCGACCATGACGGTCCTTTCCCCCGAAGAACGCAGGTATCCCTGGATCGACCGCGAGAGATCGCACCCGATCCGGTCCGGGGGGCTTGTTCACGACATGAGCTGCGAAAACGTAATTCGACTTAATGGAGAGTGTCTCACAGCGTCCCGCTGTGGATCAGCGCGGCTCTCGGGTTCCCGGCCCGCGCAGCCGGTGCCCGGACACGGCGGACGCCCGCCCCCGGGGATGGGGGCGGGCCCGCGAGGTCGCGGCGGCCCCGTGGGATCGGCGGCTACCAGCGCAGGATCGCGGCGAGCCCGTCGAACTCGGCCAGGGCCTCGGACGCCTGCTGGTCCAGCACGATCACCTCGGCGTCGATGTCCAGGGCCCGTTCGATCATGCGCTCGCCCATCCTGGGCTCCTGGACGAGCGTCTGCTCCGACTCCCCCTGCGGGACCTGGTCCGGGGGCCAGAGCCGCCCGTCGGCCGTACGGCTGCCGCTCCACTCGCGGGACTCGGCCAGCAGCAGCTGCGCCACCCGGCTCTCGTTCAGCGCGTTGAGCGTGTCTCCCATGCCGAGGGCCCCGCGCCCCCCGGACAGGGCGGCGTCCTTGGCCCGCTCCGCCAGCTCGGTGGCACGCCGGGTCCGGGCGGCCAGCAGCTGCGGTTCCGCGTACTCGGCGATCTTCGCCGGGGGCAGCGAGTCGACCACCGCGTCGATCTGGATGACGTCTCCGGTCAGCTCCGCCGCCACGACCTCGGTCAGCTGGACGTCGCCGACCAGCACGACCGTGGTCCAGCCCCGGCTCTCGGCCTGCTGGGCGACGTCCGGCGCGGCGGCGCGCACCAGCCTGGTGAGGTTGTCCTCGACCCGGCGCTCGAACCTGTCCCGGTGCGCCGCGCCCTGCCGGGCGAGCTCCGAGGCGGCGGGGCCGCGCATCTGCCGCCAGTCCTCGGCGGAGACCTCGAAGTACGCCCGCTCGGCGTCCTCGGCCGTGCCGTACCGATAGTCGATCATGCGCAGCCCGTCCCGGGAGACGAGCACGAGGCCGGCCGGCGGCGCGGTCTCGACCGTGTTGACCAGCGGGCGCACGTAGGCCGTCGACTCCAGCACGATCTGGTCGGCGACCGGCAGCTGGAAGGAGAAGGTCCACACCTCGTCACTGCTGATCGGCGCGAACAGCACCCGCCCCAGCCCCGACTCGGTCGGGTTGAGCAGCAGCCCGAGCTCCTGGTCCAGCCCCTCCAGCCGTTTGAGGACGGCCATCCGCCGCGCCCGGTCCCCGTCGGCCGAGACCTGCTCCCGCAGTTCGGTGAGCTGGTTGCCGAAGCGGATCCGCCACGCGGGCCGGACCGCCGCCTCCTCCCGGGGGTCGGCGGTCACGTAGAACGACAGCACTCCCTTGTCGTCGTGGATGGCGACGACGTCCCGCAGAGCCGCACGATCGAATCTCATGACGCCCCCCTGGTGGTCCGGCCTCCAACGATATGGACCTGTATGGGGGGAGCGATCGCCCGAATCGGGAAAATGCCTTGCTTCTTCACCTGTCTTTACCTGGAGATCACAGACGCGGGTCCACCGGCTCGGACTCCAGCGCCAGGACGGCGAAGACCGGCTCGTGCACGCGCCACAGCGGCTCGCCCTCGGCCAGCCTGGACAGCGCCTCCAGCCCGAGGGCGTGCTCGCGCAGGGCGAGGGAGCGCTTGCGTCCCAGGAAGCGGCGGCGCAGGACCTCCAGGCTCTCGGTGTAGTCGGGGCCGTAGATGATCCGCAGGTATTCCCGCCCGCGCACCTTGATCCCCGGCTGCACCCGGCCCCCGGGCACGGCCGCGCCCGCTCCGCCCGCCCGCTCGCCGTCGGCCTCCCGCGGCCACCGCAGCGGCTTGACCACCATGCCCTCCCCGCCGTCGGCGGTCAGCGCGGACCACCAGTCGGTCGCCGTGTCCCTGGACTCCTGCGAGGCCAGGTCGACGGAGACGTGCCGGGTGGGCGCGATCAGCGGATCGGTGAGCCGGGAGAGCATGTCCAGGTGCCAGGAGTGCGTCTCCTCGGCGGCGGTCGCCCGGCCCTCGCAGGCGAGGATCTGGAACGGCGCCAGCCGTATCCCGTCCAGACCCGAGACCGGCCAGCAGTAACGCGCATACGCGTCCCGGAACCGGGCAGCGTTGGCGTGGCGGCGACGGGTGCGGCCCAGTAGATCGCCCACATCCAATCCGCGCCCGGCCGCCGCCTCCAGGACGGTGATCGCCTCGGGCAGCGCTGTGCGGGCCGCGGCCCCCACCGAGGCGTACTGGCTGCGGATCAGCCCCTCCGCCTTCGCCGACCAGGGCAGCAGCTCGCAGTCGAGGGCGAGCCAGCCGGTGCCCAGCTCGTCCATGAGCGGCGCGCACGCCCGGCTGAGCCGGTCCACCAGTTCGGTGGTGTCGGGGAAGAACGGCCTGCCGGTCCGGGTGTAGACGGCCCCGGTGGTCCCGTCCGAGACCCCGAACCGCGCCGCCGCCGTCTCCGGGTCCCTGGCCAGTACGGCCACCGCCCGCGAGCCCATGTGCTTCTCCTCGCACACGACATGGGTGATCCCCGCGGCCGCGAACTCGGCGAACGCCTCGGCCGGGTGCTCCAGGTAGCCGTCGAGCCCGGAGGTCTCCGGCGGCGCCATCGTGGGGGGAAGGTAGACCAGCCAGCGCGGGTCGACCGCGAACCGGCTCATGATCTCCAGTGCCGCGGCCGAGTTCTCCTCCCGGACCTTGACGCGGCCGCCGCCGTGACGCACCTCGATGTGCTTGGTGCCCTGGACGTCGCCGATGGCGAGCGCCTCGGGGTCACGCCGGCCCGGGGCCCCGAACGGCCTGACCGACTCGTACCAGACCTTCTCGGCGGGCACCGAGACGATCTCCTTGGACGGGTAGCGCAGCGCGGTCAGCCTCCCGCCGAACACGGCGCCGGTGTCCAGGCAGATCGTGTTGTTGATCCACTCGGTCTCGGGGACCGGGGTGTGGCCGTAGACGACCATGGCCCGGCCCCGGTACTCCCGCGCCCACGGGTAGCGCACCGGCAGCCCGTACTCGTCGGTCTCGCCGGTGGTGTCGCCGTACAGCGCGAAGGCGCGCACCCGGCCCGAGGCGCGGCCGTGGTAGTCCTCCTTCAGCCCGGCGTGCGCGACGACGAGCCTGCCGCCGTCGAGCTGGTAGTGGCTGATCAGCCCGTCCATGAAGGCCAGCGCGGCCCCGCGGAACTCCTCGGGCTCGGCGGCGAGCTGGTCCAGCGACTCCTGCAGCCCGTGGGCGACCCTGACCTTGCGGCCGTTGAGCGCGCGGGCCAGCTTCTGCTCGTGGTTGCCCGACACGCACAGCGCGGTCCCGGCCGCGACCATGCCCATGACCAGCCGGAGCACGCCCGGCGAGTCGGGCCCCCGGTCGACCAGGTCGCCGACGAACACCGCCGTCCGGCCCTCGGGGTGGGTCGCGCCGGTGCCGCCGGGGTCGATCTCCCACCCCAGGGCGCGCAGCAACGTCTCCAGCTCCGACCGGCACCCGTGCACGTCGCCGATGATGTCGAACGGCCCGGTCAGCTCGCGCCTGTCGCTCCACGCCTTCTCGGTGACGACGGTGGCGGCCTCGATCTCGTCGGTCCCGCGCAGCACGTGGACCCGGCGGAAGCCGTCGCGGGAGATCTTCGCCATGGAGCGCCGCAGGTCCTTGCGCTGCCGCCGGATCACGTGGGGGCCGAAGTCCCGGTCGGGCCGGGCGGCGTTGCGCTCGATCGCCACCTCCTCCGGCACGTCCATGACGATCGCGTCGACGAGCACGTTGTGGGACTTGGCCAGCTCGACCAGCTTCTTACGCGCCTCCCACTGGACGTTGGTGGCGTCCACGACCGTCAGCAGGCCCCGCCTGAGCCGGGTGCCGACGATGTAGTGCAGCACGTCGAAGGCGTCGGAGGTGGCGCTCTGGTCGTTCTCGTCGTCCGACACCAGGCCGCGGCAGAAGTCGGAGGAGACCACCTGGGTCGGCCTGAAGTGCCGGCGGGCGAAGGTCGACTTCCCGCTGCCGGAGACCCCGACGAGCACGACGAGCGACATCTCCGGCACGGTGATCTCAGTCATCTCCGCCTCCCGCGTTCACACCGTCTCCGAGGCCGAACAGGGCCATCTGGGTGGGCGGGCCCACCTCGGGGTCGTCGTCGCCGACCGGCCGGAAGGCGACGTGGTAGCCGTAGTCGTCGCAGACCTTCGCCGCCCACGCCCGGAACTCGGCCCGGGTCCACTCGAAGCGGTGGTCGGGGTGGCGCATGCCCTCCAGGGAGTCGTAGCGCACGTTGTACTCGGCGTTGGGCGTCGTCACGATCACGTGTCCGGGCCGGGCGGCGCCGAAGACCACCCGCTCCAGCGCGTCCAGCCGTGGCGGGTCGACATGCTCGACGACCTCCATGAGAACGGCCGCGTCGTATCCGGCGAACCGGGCGTCGGTGTAGGTCAGCGCCCCCTGGAACAGCTCCAGCCGCTCCCGCTGCCGGTCGGGCATCCGGTCGGGCTTCAGCCGCCTGACCGCGAGTGCCAGCGCCTGCGCCGACACGTCCACCCCGGTCACCTTCGTGAACTCCGGCCTGCCCAGCAGCGCCCCGACCAGCTGCCCGGAGCCGCAGCCCAGGTCGATGACGCGGTGCGCGCCGAGCTCCCCCAGCGCCTCGACCACGGCCTCGCGGCGCAGGACGTTCAGGGGCCGCCTGGGCGCGCCGCCCGGCTCTCCCCCGGGCGCGGGGACCTGTCCCGCCGTCGCGGAGGGGGCCTCCACCGGCGGGGGCCCGGCCGCGGCCCCCTCGGCGCGGGGACCGGCGGCCTCCTCCGGGAGGACACCGGCTGCGGCCTCCAGGAGGGCACCGGCGGCGGCCTCCTCCTCCACGGGAGGTTCGAGGTCCTCCTCCACGTCGTCGCCGAGCTCGGCCAGGCGGGCGAAGGCGGTGCGGGTCAGGGCCTGGCTGCGGCCGAGGTAGCGGCGGGTGATCAGGCTCCTCTCGGGATGGGCGGCCAGCCAGGACTCGCCCGCCCGGATCAGCTTGTCCACCTCGTCGGAGGCGACCCAGTAGTGCTTGGCGTCGTCGAGCACCGGCAGCAGCACGTAGAGCTGGTTGAGCGCGTCGGCCAGCCGTACCTCGCCGCGCAGCGACAGCCGGACGTAGCGGGAGTCGCCCCACTCGGGGAACTCCGCGTCCAGCGGCACGGGCAGCGCCTCGACCTCCCAGCCCAGCGGTTCGAACAGCCGGTGGGCCATCCCGGGGCCGCCCCGGCAGGGCAGCACGGGCAGCGCGATCTCCAGCGGGATGGGGCCGGCGGCCAGCTCGGGACGGCTGTCGCAGCGACCGGCGCGGGCCGTGCGGAACACCTCCGCCAGCGCCACGGCCAGCAGCGACGACGCGGCGTAGGGCCGGTCGTTGACGTACTGGCCCAGCGCGTAGTCGGGGGTGGAGCGGCCGCGCGAGCGGACCAGGCGGACCGGGTCGACCTCGAGCATCAGCGCCGCCGTGCAACGCTCCTCGTCGGCCTCCGGGTAGAAGACGCGGGCCACGCCGTACGACTGGCCGAACTCCTGAACCCGGTCCGGATGCTTGTGCAGCAGGAAACCGAGGTCGGTGGCGGGCCGTACGGTCGTGGAGATCGTGAGCAACACCCGGCTCAGTCTGCCCGACATCCGGCCGGACGGGCCATGGGTTAACGGGCCGGACGTGATCGCGGAACCCCGGTGCCCGCGGTCACGCCGGACGGGCCGGGGCCGCCCGGCGGCCTCCCGGGCGGGCGGCGGCGCGTCCCCGGCCCCCCGCCGATCCGGCGGTGATCCGGCCGGGCCGCCGCGCCCGTGAGGGGTGCGGCGGAGGTCCACGGCCTACACGTGGGGCAGGACCTCGGCGGCGATGAGCTCCAGGTGGTCCAGGTCCGACAGGTCCATCACCTGGAGGTAGACCCGCTCGGCGCCCAGCTCGGCGAACCTGCCGAGCTTGTCGACCACCTCCGCCGGGGTGCCCGCCAGGCCGCTCGCGCGCAGTGCGGCGAGGTCCTGTCCGGCGGCCTCGGCCCGGCGCGCCACCTCGGCCTCGTCGGAGCCGACGGCGACGGTCTGGGCGGCCGAGAGCACGATCTTCGAGCGCCCCTCCGCCTCGCACGCCTCCCGGACCCGGCCGAAGGCCAGCCCGGTGTCGTCCAGGGTGTGGAAGGGCAGGTTGTACTCGTCGGCGAAGCGCGCGGCCAGCCGCGGGGTGCGCTTGGCGCCGAACCCGCCGATGATGATCGGCGGCCTGGGGCTCTGCACGGGCTTGGGCAGCGCCGGCGAGTCCGCCAGCCGGTAATGGGCGCCCTCGAAGGAGAACTTCTCCCCCGCGGGCGTGGTCCACAGGCCGGTGAGGATCTCCAGCTGCTCCTCGAAGCGGCCGAAGCGCTCACCCATCGGCGGGAACGGGATCCCGTACGCGGTGTGCTCGGCGTCGAACCAGCCGGTGCCCAGGCCCAGCTCGACCCGGCCCCCGCTCATCCGGTCCACCTGGGCCACGCTGATCGCCAGCGGGCCGGGCAGCCGGAAGGTGACCGGGGTGACCAGGGTGCCGAGCCTGATCGTGGAGGTCTCCCTGGCCAGGCCCGCGAGGGTCACCCAGGCGTCGCTGGAGCCGGGACCGGGGTCGCCCGGCCCGATCCGCATGTAGTGGTCGGAACGGAAGAAGGCGTCGAACCCCAGACGCTCGGCGGTCCGCGCGACCGTCAGCAGTTCGTCGTAGGTGGCGCCCTGCTGCGGTTCGGTGAAGATCCTCAACTTCATGAACCCCATTATCCGGGCACTCCGGACGGCATCCGCAGAAAGCCCGCGCGGCGGCGGGGCGCTTGCTAGCGTTCAGACTTCCGGTCCGCTCTGTAGCGGCTCATGCACTCAAAGCGACGGATCGACGCCGTGGAGAAGGTGGAACCCATGCCGGTGGCGACAGACCACTCCGCCGCTCGCCGGACCCGCGAGCCGGGCACCCCTCCCCGATCGCTGGTCGCGCTCGCGGCGGCCGCGCTCGTCACCGGGACCGGCTTCGCCGTCTGGCTCCTGCCGGCCGGGACCGGCGGGCGTCCGGCGGCCGGGCAGGCCCCCCACCCCAGGGTCGGCCCTCCCCGGCTGACCACCCTGCCCGCGGCCGACCAGGCCCCCGGAGCGCCCCTCTCCCCGCGCGCCTCCGTCCGCCCGTCGGGCTACGTGCCGTTCGTCGACACCGGCGACGGGCCGCTCTCCAACCTGACCAGGACCGCCCGGCAGGGCGGCGTCCGCTGGTTCACCCTCGGCCATCTCACCGCCGGACCGGACGGCTGCACGGCCGAGTGGGCCGGCGGCCGGCAGCGGCCCGGCGGCCCGGTCGCCGGCCGCCTGGGCCGCCTGCGCGCGGCCGGCGGCGACGCGGGCCTGGCCTTCGGCGGTCCGGCCGGCCGCGAGCTGGCCACCGCCTGTACCGACCCCGGCCGCCTCGTCGCCGCCTACCGCCGGGCGGTCGCCGCCTTCGGGGCCACCTACGTCGACTTCGAGGTCCGGGACCCGGGTGACGGCGAGACCGTGCTGCGCCGCGCGGGCGCGATCGCGGCCCTCCAGCGGGAGGCCGCCGCGCGGGGCCGCCCGCTCACCGTGAGCTTCACCCTGCCGGTGTCCGGGACGGGCCTGACGCCAGGCGACCAGACGATGCTCCGTTCCACCCGGGAGGCCGGCGCCGAGATCGCCGCCGTCAACCTCCTCGCCCCGCTCCAGGCCGCCGCCGGCGGCCGGTCGGACCTGCGCGCCGTCGCCGCGGCCGTCCGCGCCGCCCACCCCCAGGTGGCCGGCTCCCTCGCCGAGCCCACCGCCTGGCACAGGATCGCCCTCACCCCGGTCCTGACCGGCCCCCAGGACCTCACCGCGACCGACGCCCGCAAGCTGACCGCCTTCACCGCCCGCAACGGCCTGGCCTGGCTCTCCACCCGGGGCGCCGCCCCCACCCCCGAGGTCGCCCGGCTCCTCGCGGCCGTCTCCCCCTAGACAGCTACCCCCAGCAGGGTTATAACTGGGTTATAACCCTTTACTAACCCTACAAGGGGGCGTGATGCCGAAGATCAACGTCTATCTACCCGACGACCTGGCCGAGGCGGTGAGAGAGTCGGGGGTGCCGGTCTCGGCCATCTGCCAGCGCGCCCTGGAGCAGGCCGTACGGCGGGTCACCGCCATCCGGGAGACGGCGCTGGGCAGCCCCGACCTCGACGACCCGGCGGCCCGCCTGACCCACTTCACCGAGCGTGCCCGCGCCGCAATCAAGCTCGCGGTGGAACGGGCGCGCGCCGAGGGGACGGCCGAGGTCGGCACCGAGCATCTGCTGGGCGGCATGCTGGCCGAGGGGAGCAACCTGGCCCTGCACATCCTGCGCGCCATGGAGATCGACCCCGACCACGTACTGCGCGAGCTGGAGCGGCCGGCCTCCGGCACGCCCTCCGCCGCGCCGGGCGACTCCCCGCTCCAGTTCAGCCGATCCGCGGCGGGGGCCCTGGAGCTGGCCGTCGTCGACGCGACCGGCATGGGGCACAACTACGTCGGCTGCGAGCACCTGCTCCTCGGGCTGATCGCCGAGCCCGAGGGGGCCGGCGGCCGGATCCTGCGGAGCCTCGGCGCCGAACCCCGGCTGACCCGCCGCACCGTCACCGCCGCCCTGGCCGGCTACGTCCACCTCCGGGCGCAGACACAGGCCGCCGGCGCCCCGGCCGACTCGGCCGCGGCCCTGTCCGCCGCCATCCGCCAGGAACTGGGGCCGGTCCTCCAGCGGCTGGACCGGCTGGAGGCGCGGCTGGGCGAGGAGTGAGCCGGCCCTGGTCGGCGCCGTTGACCAGCAGGGCCACGCACTCCACGTGGTGGGTCGTCGGGACCACGTCGAATTAACGTCGCCGCAGGTCGGAGTGGGGTAACCGGCTCACGATCGCTCTCCGCGCGCTCCCGGTGCGCGTTGATCTTGAACTACGCGCCCTCCATCGGCGTCGTCACCTCGGCATGGACAACTTCGTTCTGCGCCTCGACCGGCATCCACGCGGTTTCAGTGTGCGGCGTGCCTCGCCGCACCGGTGGCCGGGGCTCGCCCATCACACCTGTTGAAGCTCAGGGGATGTACACCTCGTAGTAGAAACCCGCCAGATAAGGGCCACCCCCGCGGAACCAGTGACAGTAGACGAGCCCGGTGTATTGACCGTTCTGCGCAGCGTCCTCGTAGGCGAGGTCGCAGGCGGCCAGGGTCTGGTAGGGGCCCTGCAGGTACCAGTCCGGTGTCGGCCAGCCCCCGGAGGCCACGGCCGCGCCGGTCTGGGTGGCGGCGAAGGCGGGGGTACTGGCCAGGACACTGGCGCCCAGCGCCACGGCGAGTACAGCGGAATGTAATCGGCGGATCTTCATTGTGGGTGACTCCTCATTCGGGAAGGAGAACACCTTCAGAGGAGCACCGGCTACCGGGCTTGAGGAGATACCGGTTCTCCATATTTCGGCCATGATGGCGCTCTGGGAAGCGGCGCGGGCCTGGAACGCGTACGTTGAGGAGAACAGCCACATCGGGCGGTGACCTATTCGGATGGTCAACCAAGCCGCCTCGTCCTACTAGGAGGGACCATGGCTCTTAGTCGCCTTGCGCGCGAATTCGCTGCAGAGATCGCAAACCACGACTGGAGCGACGCCACAGAGCGGCTGGATCGCGCCGGTCACAGGCGGGAGTGGGACTCGAAGGTAAGCGGTGAGCCTCCTCTCACCGTCAAGGAGACCCGCTGCGTGAAGACCAACGTCATGTGGGTGACCGCGCAAGTTCTCGGGCACGCAGACCCGAACTTCGACATCCACGAGTTCGCCCGTCTGTGCGGTGTGACCGGCTTGTCTCCCCTATCGCTGGAGAACGGGCTTCGCCGGGATCCCAACGGTAACTACCTGCAGGCTCCTCCGGTCGCATAGCGCCTGGTGTCCGCGACAGAACGGCCTCGTCCTCTACGGAGGGCGGGGCCGTTCCTGCATGTCTGGACTCAGATCGTGCCTGCCATCTCCACCAGGCGAGCGGTCGGTAGCGCGGACCGGTCACGCCAGGCGAAGGCCGACACCTCCTCCTCCTGGATCGACACCTCGCCGGCCTTCACCCAGAAGGCGAACCGGAAGTCCGCGTGCCAGTGCGCGGGCTCACCCTTGACCGGGTTGGCGGGAATCTCGTGGATATCCACGTCGAGCGGCACGATGTCGTGCGCCGGCGGGGAGACCGCGTGCTGCCAGGGAATGCCGGTCTCCTCCTCCAGCTCCCGCAGCGCGGCGCCGTACAGACTGAGGTCCTCCGGCTCGACGTGCCCGCCGGGCAGCAGCCAGCGGTTCAGCGCCCGGTGGTGGATCATCAGCACCTGCCCGGCGTCGTTGATCGCGGCGGCGCTGCACGTGACGTGCAGGGGGAGAGACTTGCGGGAGGTGAGGTCGTGGTCGCCGGCCAGCGCGTCGGTCAGCGGCGCGACGTCCTCGACGCGGCCCGGGTGGGCGGCGAGGTAGCGGTCCAGGACGGCGCGGATCTCGTCACGAGAGACTGTCATGACACCCCATCGAAGTAGCTGAGCCACTGGGCGGCAATCGACTGCCGGATATCGGCCGGAACCTCATGCATGCCCGTGTCGTGCTCGGTGGAGGCGAGAAGCGCGAGAGCGGCGATGATCTCGGCCTGGACGAGGAAGATGAACGCGCCCACGCTCGCGCCGTGCAGGAAGTTGACGGCGTTGCCGTCGGCCAGGACGTAGAAGTAGTGGCCGGTACGGGCGTACCGGGTGACGTGCGGCTCGACCCGAGCCCGGTCGTAGAGCCCATCGAGGGCGCCGAGCTCCAGTTCGTCGTCGGAGCTGGTGACGGAGGCGATGTAGGCGCCGTTGGCGACCCGGCCGAAGTCCTCCTCCCGCAGCGCCATGTTGCCGGTGGCGCACACCACCAGGCCCGCGCCGGCGAGGGCGTCGGCCAGGGTGGGGGTGGTGCGGTACCCCTGGGAGAGGGCCTGGGCCCGCCGGACCGGGTCGAGGTCGAACACGCGGACGGGGATGTGCTTGGCGTGCAGCATCGCCGCGATGCTGCGGCCCAGCTTGCCGTAGCCGATGACGGCGGCAGGCCGGCCGTGCAGGATGTCGCCGCGGGCCCGCACGAGCGCCTCCGTGGAGAAGACGACGGACTGGCCGACGAGGTAGTCCTCCGGGTCCTTCAGGGGGCTGCGGGCGACGCTGTAGACCGGGCACGGGGGCTTGTCGAGCTGGGCGTAGCGCTGATGGCCGTTCTCGGTGTCCTCGACGACGCCGACGATCTGCCCGGAGAACTGGGCGCACAGGTGGTCCAGGGCGGGGGCGAAGTAGCCGCCGACGTCGAGCAGGACGAGGCGCTGACCGGCTGCCCGTGACTCCAGGTAGGTGAGGGTCTGGGCGGGGTCGGCGAAGCGGCTGCGGTCGAGCTGGTCGACGGGCATGACGCCGCTGATTTCGCGGAGCGCTGCGGTGTCGATCGACTTCGGCTTGGGGAGTACGGCGGCGACGTTGGCGAGGCGGGCGACGGCGCGCAGGAATGCCGGTCGCTCGGGGAGCAGGTGGGTGACGACGACGGCGGAGACGCCGCGGTGAGGGGTGGGGCGGAGCTCGGTGACTCTTCGGAAGAAGGCGTCTACCCGGGACTTCTCGAAGTCCTCTTGCATGGTCCACCTCCGGGAACAGGATTAGGTAACTACCTAACGCAGAGTGTTAGCACGCGTACAGCTTCCGTCAATAGGTAGTGATGTAATGAGTATCCGAAAGAGGTGAGAACGACATGACCCGCTGGCAAGACGTTGCCGACGACCTCCGCACCGCCATCCTGAACGGCACCTACCCGCCCGACAGCACGATCCCCAAAGAGGAGCAGCTGGAGGCGCGATACGACTGCAGTCGCACCATGATCCGCCGTGCTGTCGCCCAGCTCACCAAGGAAGGGCTCCTGCGGCCGGTCCGCAAGGGCGGCACTTACGTGCAGCAACACCCCGCCCGGCAGCGCCTCACCCTCGACACCGGCGCTTATCGCGATGAGCTCGGCTACTTCTTCGCAGCGGCCACGCAGCCCCTGCGCCCCCTGCAGCCTCCCACCGTGACTGAGGGACCCTGCCCGCCGGACCTGGTTGCCCTGCTCGGCCTGGAGACCGGCGCCTCAGTGGTAATCCGCGACCGCGTCATGGGCGACCCGGGCGCCGGCCGGGCCGTGCAGCTCGCCACGTCGTATCTGCCGGCGGATCTCGCCGCCGGCACCGTGCTCGCCGAGGCCGACACCGGCCCGGGCGGCATCTACGACCGCATGGAGCAGGATCTCGGCTGGGGTGTCCTGGAGTGGGCGGGCGCCATCTCCGCGCGTGCAGCCACCCCAGAGGAGACCAGCCTGCTCGGTCTGGCGCCGGGGGTGCCGGTGCTGTGCGTCACCCGCACGACGACCGCGACCGCGGGGCCGACAGCGGGGCGGGTGGTCGAGGTCAACGTCACCCGACGCGACGCGTCGAGGTTCGAGGTCGGCTACCCCATCGTGCGCGAGTAGGCACCGGACATGACGAAGCCCCCGCCCGTGCGGATGCTGTTGGCGAATCCTGAGACACGATCACCCTGCCTATGATGACTAAATGTAATCAACCCATCACGGACAGGCGGCCGCGATCGGGAGGTTCGGTGTCCTTGCATCCATCTGAGCCGGCAATCATTTCCCAACAAGATCAGGGTTGGGCATACAGGCCACACTCAAGGCGGGCGACGTGGCCGTCATCAGCGAACTGGCCGAGAGCGTTGCGGACCGAGCCGAGCCGGACCGGCTTGCCGCCGTCCTCCAGCACAGCGGCCAGGATGTCGTCGGCGCTCATCGCGTTCTCGGCGGCACCGAGGGCGGCCAAGATACGGCCCTCCAGGCGGCCGGCCTTCCTGCCACTGCCGGCTGGAGCAGTGACCGCCTGCTGCTTCTGTTCCTGTTCGGCCTGTAAGACGCGACACAACGCGGCCATGGCGACGGCGTCACGGCGGACGGCGTACGCCTCGCCCGCAGTCGCGTGGGAGGCGACCTCCAGGCGGGCATGCCCCCCGAGCCGTACAGGACGAGGATCTCCGGGTCCAGACCCGGCGTCGGCGCGATGGAGCCGATGCGCAGGTGTCGCATCATCGAGGTCGGATGCGGGCCGGATAGCACGCACCCAGTGCCCTGGCGCTCAGGGCGTCGTCCTCGTCGCCGCCGGGGTTCAGGGCGAACTGGCCGGTGAGGGTGCGCGGGCGAAGCGTCTTTGGGATGGGCATGAGCTGCTCGCCAGCAGGCAGTAGCCCAGCCGAGACGAGCTGCCGCATCATCCGCACCCGAAGGCGCCCTACTGCGGCAGTTCCCCGCTGGCCAAGGCGAGCCCGGCGAGCAGGCCACTGTACGGGAAACACTGGAGGAGACCGGCCTCGATGTTGTTGCTATCGAGACCCTCGGCGAGCACATCCACCCGGCGACTAGCTGCCGGATGATCCATGTGGCGCGCGAGGCCCTCGATTACACGGCTGCGGACGAGCTGGACGCGGTGAAGTGGTGCGATCATGCGAGGACGATGGAGCTGTAGCACTCCCGTTCCTTGAGCCCGTCCAGGAGTATCTCAACGCTGCGCTCGACTAGCTCGCAGACCAGGAAGGGCGGCCTACACCTGCGGAATGATCTTCTACCAGAAGATCCACAGAAACTACGCACGATGATCCCTAAGGTGTGCAAGAATCGGACAGAGGTGACGTTGAAGCCTTTTTGGCACACCGACGCCGCTTGCTCCCTTCCGCGCCCTCCCATCGCCCTGACCCCACGCGACCCCTCGCAGATTCACACGGAACCTCGCGGAACGTAATTGGTCTGCATGAACCATCCATGGTTCACAGGCACCCAACAAGAGGATGCCGCTTGAGCGCTATATCTGAATCAGATTCAGATATGAAAGGGATATAAGAAAGGCATTTTCGCAGGTCAGCGCCACATCAATGCTCAAGGAACTTGTCCACGAAGGGAGTCCGGGACCCCTAGGACGCCTCGCGACACCCTCTTCGCAGAAAAGCTGTATTGTTACCCCAACAACGAAAAAGCCCGACCCCTCGGCAAAGGGATCGGGCTCTCGTAGAACAACCGGACCTGGGTCCAAGCGCTGTTCTGGCATGTCAACACTGCCCAGTGTAGCGCTCTGCCGCTGAGCGGTCCCCGGGTCCGGCGACCATCCACGTCTCACGACAGCGAGGAAGCCCCCGTGTCCGACAGCAAGAACTTCTCCATGAGCGTGACCGTCCCCGAAAGCTGGGGCCGGCAGGTGCGGGTCATCATCATCACGATCGTGGTGGTGGCGCTTGTGGTGGCGTATGGCCGCGAGGATCTGCTCGCGCTCCTGGCGCGCCCGTAAATCCTTGGGCCCTTCACTTCGGCCAGGGCTCACCGCCCGTTCCACTCCGCATTCGCGGGGATGATCCATGACCACACGAAGGGCCTCCGCCGCGCGGCGGAGGCCCTTCGCTTCGGCGGCCCGCTTCCCCCTCCAAGGGCGTGGCCGCCGTTCCGACCGGGACCCGGGTGATGCCGGGTGCGCGCATGCCCGGCGGACGTCAGGGAAATGCAGGCCGCGCGGCCCACTGCACTGACCGAGCCATAGGAAGATGACGTACAGGTAGCCCGTCGCGCTGTTGATCCGGAGGATGTGGTGGCCACAGTGCGCGCAGATCTACCGGCCCAAGGCGTGCCAGGCGGCCATGAACTCCTCCCGCGTCATGCGGCTCATGCGCCGACCGCACGTTTACCTGACTATGCATAGCTATGGCTATGAGCTGCCACGAGTCGCTATGAGCGCAGCTCAGGCCCTACGTACAGTCATGATCATGTTCAAGTACGACCCGCCCAGCCGAAGTGGCGCCAGATCTACGCCGTCATCAAGGAGCGCATCGAGGCCGGCGAGTATCCGCCGAAGAGCTTGATCTCCGAGGTGCGGCTCGAATCCGAGTTCGGCGTCGCCCGGGTCACGATCCGTAAGATGACCGCGCAGCTTCGCGAGGACGGGCTGATCATCACGACGCCCGGCGTGGGATCGTTCGTCGCCGAGCCGGCCGAACAGTAGCCCGGACAGCGGAGAGCCCCGGTCCTTCCCGGACCGGGGCTCTCGCACAGGACGAACAGCTGGTCGGCCGCCACGGAGTGGGGATCCGCGGCGGCCGGAGATCATGAGGTGGACGGACACCGTATGTCGCTCACGGCTATGACGTCCAGGTCGCCCCGATTGCTCACAGGTCCGGTCCGGGAGCCGGAGCAGCCCCCAGATGCCCCAGTGAGGCACGGACACCCTTAGGCGCACGTCAGAGCCCACAAGACCTTCAGACGGCTCCTGTGGGCGCCCAGAGGCTCGACGGGCCACAGTGAGGGTTCCGCTCCCCGTCCGGCCGACCGGTGGCCGATCACATGGCTCTGCGAACGACGCACCGCGACCGGATCGGTCCCGGCGCGCTTTCATGATCGTGCGCTCTCCGTGCGCCATGATCTTGTTCTGCCGTGGGTGACGCCGGGGTTCGGTGAGACATCACGTGTTGCGTTTTCGCCGGTCAGCGCCTAGATCGAATCGCTGACCAGCAGGGCCACGCACTCCACGTGGTGGGTCATCGGGAAGGCGTCGAAGGCGCGCAGGTCGGCGAGGCGGTAGCCGTGCTCGGCGAGCCAGGCGAGGTCGCGGGCGAGGGTGGCCGGGTCGCAGGAGACGTAGACGATCCGGGTGGCCCGGAGGGTGGCGATCCGGTCGACGACCTCGCGCCCCAGACCGGCCCGGGGCGGGTCGACGACGACCAGGTCGGCGCGTTCGATGTCGAAGCGGTCGAGGGCGTGCTCGACACGGCCCCGGGCGAAGCTCGCCTGCGGCAGGTCCCGGAGGTTGCGTTCGGCGTCGCGCACGGCCACGGCCTCGGACTCGACGCCGAACACGGCGCCCTCCGGGCCGACGGCCTCGGCCAGCCCCGCGGCGAACAGGCCCACGCCGCAGTAGAGGTCCAGGGCCCACTCCCCCGGCTGCGGGGCGGCGAGGTCCAGAACGGTGGCCAGCAGCGTGGCCGCGGCGCCGGGGTGGACCTGCCAGAAGCCGCTGCCGGTGATCTGGAAGTCGCGGTCGCCGACGCGCTCGGTGAGATGGTTGCTGCCGTGGACCACGCGGGTGCGGCCCTTGCCCTCGTCCACGAAGACGGCCACGCCCGTGTCGAGGTCGGGCACGGCCACCGTACGGCGGGGCTTGGGGGCGACCACGACGGCCTGTTCCCCGGTGCTGGAGGCGATGACCTCGACCGAGGAGGCGTTGCGCCAGTTCATGACCTCGGCCCCGACGTTCTCCACCTCGGGGTGGGCGATCAGGCAGGCGTCCACCGGCTCGATGTCGTGGGAGCGGTGGCGGCGCAGGCCGAGGACGCCGTCACGGTCGACGGCGAACTGGACGCGGGTGCGCCAGCCGAGGCCGTCGGGGGCGCCGGGCACCTCCTCCACGAT
This sequence comes from Streptosporangium brasiliense, assembly GCF_030811595.1. NCBI lineage: Bacteria > Bacillati > Actinomycetota > Actinomycetes > Streptosporangiales > Streptosporangiaceae > Streptosporangium > Streptosporangium brasiliense. The sequence goes on along the minus strand of NZ_JAUSRB010000002.1, from coordinate 4,504,173 downwards.
GCCCTTCCACTCGATCCCGGCCAGCCGCCGCAGCTGCTCGGCGACCACGTCGGTCTTCAGCAGGCGCTGGGCGTCGAGCGAGGCGTGCTGCCAGTCGCAGCCGCCGCAGCGGCCGGGGCCGGCGAACGGGCACGGCGGGGTCACCCGGTCGGCGGAGGGCTCCAGGATCTCGACCGCGTCGGCCCGCAGGAACCGGCTGGTCTCCTCGGTGATCTCCGCCAGGACGCGCTCGCCGGGCAGGGCGTGCCGTACGAAGACCACCCGGCCGTCATGGCGAGCGACGCACCAGCCGCCGTGCGCGACCGGTCCCACCGTCAGTTCGATCGCCATGCCATGTCCTCGCAGTCCGTCGTCGTTCGAGCCTCCCTGTGGCCAGGAGTACATACGAAAGGTTATGCCTTGCCGTCCTCGCCCCGGGCCATCCCGTCACGGGGGGCCGCGCCGTCTCCTCACGGGTACCGCGCCGTCTCCTCACGGGGTGCCGTGCTGCGGGCGGGGCCCCTCCGCGGTCCCGTCGCCGGCCGCCTGTCCCCGGGCCGCCTCGTCGTGGCGCGCCTCGTCGCCGGCCGCCTCGCGCTCCCGGCGGCGGACGGCGTTGGGGGCGTAGCGCTCGGGGCGGCCCTTGAGGCGGTCGGAGGAGTGGAGTTGCCAGGGCACGCTGGTGACCATCACGCCGGGCTGGAAGAGCAGGCGGCCCTTGAGCCGCAGGGCGCTCTGGTTGTGCAGCAGGTGCTCCCACCAGTGGCCGACGACGTACTCCGGGATGTAGACGGTCACCACGTCGCGGGGCGAGCGGCGGCGCAGCGACTTGACGTACTCCAGGATCGGCCGGGTGATCTCCCGGTAGGGCGAGTCGAGCATCTTCAGCGGCACCGGGATGCCCCGCCGCTCCCACTCCTCCTGCAGCCCCCGGGCCTCCTCGCCCTCCACTCCCACGGTGATCGCCTCCAGGGTGGAGGGCCGGGTGGCGCGGGCGTAGGCGAGGGCGCGCAGGGTCGGCTTGTGAATCTTGGAGACCAGGACGACGGCGTGGTTGCGCGCGGGCAGCATCGTCTCGTCCACCTCGGCGTCCTCCGACACCGCGAGCTCCTGGGCCACGTTGTCGTAGTGGCGGTGGATGGCCTTCATCATCAGGAACAGCACCGGCATGGCCACGCAGACGATCCACGCGCCGTGGGTGAACTTGGTCAGCAGCACGACCACCAGCACCACGCCGGTCATGACGCCGCCGAAGAAGTTGATGACCCGCGAGCGCCTCATCTGCGCGCGGACCTTCCGGTCGGTCTCGGTCCGCAGGTGCCGGGTCCAGTGCCGGACCATGCCGATCTGGCTCAGCGTGAACGACACGAAGACGCCCACGATGTAGAGGTTGAGCAGGCGGCTGACGTCGGCCTGGAACCCCCACAGCAGCAGGCAGGCGGCAGCGGCCAGGATGACGATGCCGTTGGAGAACGCCAGCCGGTCGCCCCGGGTGTGCAGCTGGCGGGGGAGGAAACGGTCCTGGGCCAGGATGGAGCCGAGCACCGGGAAGCCGTTGAAGGCGGTGTTGGCGGCGAGGAACAGGATCAGCGCAGTGACGGCGGCGATGACGAAGAAGAACAGCGACCCGCTGCCGAAGACCGCCTCGGAGACCTGGGCGATGATCGGCGGCTGGTAGTAGCCGGGCCCGGCGGGCCGGCCGTCGATGAGCACACCGTGGGCCGCGGTGGCGGGGTCGGTGAGCTTGACGCCGGAGGCCAGGCCGAGCGTGATGATGCCGACGAACATGGTCACCGACACCAGGCCCATCATCAGCAGCGTGTTGGCGGCGTTCTTGCTCTTGGGCTTACGGAAGGCGGGCACGCCGTTGCTGATCGCCTCGACGCCGGTGAGCGCGGCGCAGCCGGAGGAGAACGCCCGCAGGATCAGGAAAGCCGCCGCGAAGGACGTCAGGTTGGCCTGTTCGGCGACGATCTCGTAGTCGGCGGTGGGCGCGCGCAGCTCGTCGCCCAGCACCAGCAGCCGGAAGCCGCCCCACACGACCAGGCCGATGACCGCGAACATGAACGCGTAGGTGGGGATGGCGAAGGCGACGCCGGACTCGCGGATGCCTCGGAGGTTGACCACCGTCAGCACGACGACGATGGCGATCGCGACCGTCGGCTTGTGCTGGGCGACGTACGGGATCGTGGCGCCCACGTAGTCGACGCCGTTGGCCACCGACACCGCGACGGTGAGGACGTAGTCGACCATGAGGGCGCTGGCGACGGTCAGGCCGGCGTTCTGGCCCAGGTTGACGGTGGCGACCTCGTAGTCTCCGCCGCCGCTGGGATAGGCGTGCACGTTCTGCCGGTAGGACGCCACGACCGTGAGCATCACCAGGACGACGGCGACCGCGACCCACGGGGCGAAGCCGTAGAAGGAGATCCCGGCGATGGAGAGGATGACAAGGATCTCCTGCGGCGCGTAGGCCACCGAGGAGAGCGCGTCGCTCGCGAAGACGGGCAGTGCGATCCGTTTGGGGAGCAGTTGCTCATGCAACTGCGTGCTACGCAGCGCACGCCCGATGAACAGGCGCTTGACAAGGTCCGTCACCTTTGACACGTCTGCCGATGCTAGTCCTCATCCACCCGCCCCGCTGACGCGGCACTCCCTCAGCGGGCCATACTGACTAAGTACATCGGGAACAAGATCCGCCTCAACGCGACCGGCGGGGGAGCATGCATATCGTGATCATGGGGTGTGGCCGAGTGGGTTCGACCCTGGCGCACATCCTGGAGGACAGCGGCCACTCGGTCGCGATCATCGACCGGGATCCGCAGGCGTTCCGCCGCCTGCGGGCCGGTTTCCGAGGTCGCCGGGTGACCGGGATCGGCTTCGACCGCGACGTCCTGGAAGAGGCCGGCATCGAGTCGGCCGGCGCCTACGTGGCGGTGAGCAGCGGCGACAACTCCAACATCATCTCCGCCCGGGTCGCACGCGAGACGTTCGGCGTGGACAACGTGGTGGCCCGCATCTACGACTCCCGGCGCGCCGAGGTCTACCAGCGGCTGGGCATCCCCACCGTCGCCACGGTCCGCTGGACCGCCGACCAGATCCTGCGGCGGGTGCTGCCCGAGGGCGCCGAGCCGCTGTGGCGCGACCCGACCGGGTCCGTCGTGCTGGCCGAGGTGGCCTACCACCCGGGCTGGATCGGCACCAGGACCAAGGACCTGGAGGAGGCCGCGGGCACGCGCATGGCGTTCGTCAACCGGATGGGCGAGACCCTGCTGCCCAGGAACGACTCCGTGGTGCAGGAAGGCGACATCCTGCACGTCATGGCGGTCGAGAGTGACATGGACCGCATCAACAAGGTGCTGTCCGGTGCGCCGGAGGAGGGTCACTGATGCGCGTCACCATCGCGGGTGCCGGAGCCGTCGGCAGGTCCATCGCCGCCGAGCTCCTGGAGAACGGCCACGAGGTCCTGCTCATCGACATCGACCCCAAGGCCATCAAGATCGACACGGTGCCGCGGGCGGAGTGGCTGCTCGCCGACGCCTGCGAGATCTCCTCGCTGGACGAGGCGGGCCTGGCCGACTGTCACGTGGTCGTCGCCGCCAGCGGCGACGACAAGGTCAACCTCGTCGTGTCGCTGCTGGCCAAGACGGAGTACGGCGTGCCGCGCGTGGTCGCCAGGATCAACCACCCCAAGAACGAGTGGCTGTTCAACGAGTCGTGGGGCGTGGACGTGGCCGTCTCGACCCCGCGCCTGCTGAGCGCCCTGGTCGAGGAGGCGGTGAGCGTCGGCGACCTGGTCCGGCTGATGACCTTCCGTCAGGGCCAGGCCAACCTGGTGGAGCTCACCCTGCCCGAGGACGCGCCGGTCGTCGGCCAGCGCGCCGGTTCGGTGCCGTGGCCGACCGACACCGCCCTGGTCGCGATCCTGCGCGAGGGGCGGGTGCTGGTGCCCACCGCCGACGACCCGCTGGAGGCCGGCGACGAGCTGATGTTCGTGGCCAGCCAGGAGGTCGAGGAGGAGCTGGCCCGGCTCCTGTCGGCGCACCGCTCCATCCACTGACCGCGCCGGTCCCGTACGGCGTCGCCGTACGGGACCGGGGGCCGTCAGGAGGGCCGGACGCCCATCCCGGAGCGGGACGGGCCGCCTCGGACCTCAGGGCCGGACGGGCGGCCTTCGGGGCCGGGCGGGCGGCCTCAGGCCAGCACGGACGGCCTCAGGGCCAGCACGGACGGCCTCAGGGCAGGGCGGGCGGCCGGACCGGGGTCCGGCCCCTGGCCAGCAGCCACACCATGGCGGCGAGGGCCGCGACCTGCAGCGGCCAGCCCATCACGATCTTGAGGATGCCCAGCTCGGCGACCGCGTCGTCCCCGCCGATCAGGTAGACGGGCAGCTGCACCGCCACCCGGACCACGCACGGGACCATCAGCATCCAGGTGAGCTTGGAGCAGAGCCGCACCACGGCCGGGTCCTTGCGCCAGCCCGTCGGGTCGCCGGTGACAGACCCGATCATGAAGCCCACCACCGGCCACCGGGTGATGACGGATATCAGCATCGCCACCGAGTAGGCGGCGTTGTAGAGGATGCCGGGCAGGTAGACGTCACGGGCGTCGCCGGTGCGGGAGGCGAAGAACGCGCCGATGCCGATGCCGACGAGGCTGTTGAGGACGAACTGCGGCGTCGAGCGCTGCAGCACCCGCACGATCAGCAGCACCACCGCGGCCGAGATGCTGACGATCAGGGACGTCTTCAGCTCCGAGGTGGCGATCCACATCCCGGTGAAGGTGATCGTGGGCACGGCGGCCTCGATGATGCCGCGCACCCCGCCGAAGGCCTTGGCGAGCTGGACGCGCATCGCGGCCTCCACCGTGTCGTGCGCGGTGGTCTCATCGCTGGTGGTCATCTTCTCGCTCACCGCTCCGTGGTCGTCGATCGCTCACGCACCGCCCGCCGGACGTAGCTCGTATCGGGGGTTGAACATCACCTTGCGCCCGTCCTGCACGCTGACGAGCCCCTCGGCCAGGACCATCCGGCCGGGCTCTATCCCAGCGATCTTCCGGCGGCCCAGCCAGATCAGGTCGATCACATCCGAACCATCGTAAAGCTCCGCTTCGAGCGCGGGTGCGCCGCCGCGGGGCCTCAACGTCACGGTCCGTAGCGTACCGGTAACGCAGAACCGGCGGCGGGCGCCGCACGAGACGATGGGTGTGGCGCCATGACGATCGAGGTCCTGCTGGAGTTCGGTGGCCTCCAGCTCCGCCTGACTTGTCGTCAGCCGCCGGAAAAAGCCCCGAAACCCGCCCTGTTTATGCGGTTCCTGAGAACCCACGACCTCTCCTTCACATACGTGTTGAATCAGCGTACGCGATCCCCCACGTCAGCGGAGCTCGGCTATCTCCGGGCCTCGCTTGAACGGGTTGAGGTCGGGCACCTCGCCCCCGGCGGCCTGCTGCTCCACCGCCTGCCTGGCCTCCGGCGGGAGCCGCAGCTCGATCGCCTCCTTGGGCGCCATCGGCTCGTCCCCGCGGACCACCACGATGTCGCGGATGACCCCCTCCAGGGGCGCGGCCGCCTCGGCGTCCAGCGCGGCACGCCCGCTGATCACCGCGCGGAGGAACCAGCGCGGGCCGTCGACGCCGATGTAGCGGACCGGCTGGGCGACCCCGTCGGCCGGGACCTGCGCGGCCAGCTCGACGCCGAACGGCCCCTGCCGCTCCTCGGCCGTGCCACCGGCGCCCTTGACGCCCTCGGCGAGCTCGTCCCGCACCTCGTCCCAGATGCCGTTGCGCTTGGGCGCCGCGAACGCGTGCACCTGGAGGGCGCTCTCGCCGACCATGACGACCGCACCGACGATGTGGTCACCGGCCAGGTTCAGCTGGACCTCGAATCCCGGGTCGACCGGCAGGCGCATGCCGCCGAGGTCGACCCGTTCCCGCTCGGGATACGGCTCACCGGAGTCCCACGGGCCGGACTCGCGTGCCGGCTCCCGCTCGACCCGCTCGTCCTGCCCGGCCTCCCCGGCCACGGCCGGGGACTCTTCGCGACGGCGACGTCCGAACACTTCTCTCACGCTCCTTGTCGGGTTCGCTCTCTGTCAACGGCCGGTGGACCCGAACCCGTCGGCGCCCCGCGCCGATCCGGGCAACCGGTCCACCTCGTAGAACGCGGCCCTCTCCACCCGCTGGATCACCAGCTGCGCGACGCGGTCTCCCCTGCGCAGCCGTAGCGAGTCCTTGGCGTCGGTGTTGAGCAGCGTCACTTTGATCTCGCCCCGGTAACCCGCGTCCACGGTGCCGGGGGCGTTCACGAGCGTCACACCGTATTTGGCCGCCAGACCGGAACGCGGATGGACGAACGCGGCATACCCATCGGGCAGGGCGATCGCCACCCCGGTGCCCACCATCACCCGCTCCCCGGGGAGCAGCTCGACGTCCGCGGCGGCGTAGAGATCGGCGCCCGCGTCGCCCGGATGAGCGTAGGACGGCAGCGGCAGCCCGGCGTCGAGCCGGTGGATCAGCACCTCGACGTTGTCGGTCACGGATTCACCTCGTACTCGTGATGTTCGTCGATGAGGGCCTGGGCGTCACCGTGTTTGGCGAAGTGTTCCATGCCCACCTCGACGAAGAGCGCGGCGGCCCGCACGGCGACCGGGCCGTCCGGGGAGCCGGTCCGCCCCTCAGCCTCAAGGTACGCCTTCCGGCCGGACACGCCGGTGCACCAGGCGCGCAGGTGCAGCGTGGTGCCGACCGGGACCGGCGCGAGGTAGTCGGTCTCCAGCCGCCCGGTGACGTAGGGGCGCTGGAGGAGCCAGATGGACATGCCGATGACCTCGTCCATCGCCGCGGCCAGCACGCCGCCGTGCGCGAGGCCCGGCGCGCCCTGGTGCGCCTCCCCCACGGTGAACTCGGCGGTCACCGTGATCCCGTCGGGCGAGGTGGCGTTCAGATGCAGGCCGGTCGGGTGCTGGCCGCCGCAGCCGAAGCAGCGGCTGTAGTGCGGGCCGAGCGGGGTGCCGGGGGCGGGGGCGCCCGGCAGCGCCTGCGGCCGGACCGCTCCCGGGGGAGGGGTTGTCACGGTGGAACGGGTCACGGAGCAGAACGTTACCCCTTGGGCTGCGGTGATCCCTCATCCGCCGGACGGACCAGGGGGACCGGACGGAGCGGCCCGGCCGGCTCCGGCCCCTCGGACGGGCCGAGCGCCTCGGACGGGCCTGCCGGCTCCGCCGGCCCGGACGGCTGGACCGGACCGGCCGCCTCCGGCGGTCCGGGCGGCCCCGGCGGCTCGGGAGATGCCGTCCCGGCGGGCAGCGCGGCCGGTGGATCGCTTCTGAGCTCGGGCAGTGCCCGGTAGATCACGGCGGCGACCGGCACCGCCACCGCGGCCCCGGCGATGCCGGCCAGGATGCCGCCCACGGCCAGCACCAGGATGATCGCCAGCGGGTGGAAGCTCAGCGCCCGGCCGACGATCAGCGGCTGGAGCACGTGGTTCTCCAGCTGCTGCTCCACCACCAGGATGCCGAGGAAGATCAGGGCGTAGATCGGGCCCTTGGCGCCGAGCGTGACCAGGGTGGCGATCGCGCCGGCGAAGAAGATGCCGACGATGGGGATGAAGCTGGCCAGGAAGATCAACACTGCCAGCGGCGCCCAGAGCGGCACCCCCATCCCGGCGAGCACGATGCCCATGATCACACCGTGCACGGCGGCCACCGCCACCGTGCCCTGCACGTAGTGGGAGAGTGTCACCCAGGCGGCCCGCCCGGCCCGGTCGACGCGGGGCGCGGCCCCGCCGAAGCCCCCCAGGAACCACGACCAGATCCGGTCGCCGTCCTTGAGCAGGAAGAACATGACGAACAGCAGCAGCACGATGGAGGCCAGCACCTCCATCGCCACCGTGGCGCCGGTGAGCACCGTCTGGGTGATCTGGTTGCGCTGCGCGGTGACCTGCTGGGTGATCTCGTCGATCCACGTGGTGATCTGGTTCCGTTGCAGGTGCAGCGGCCCGGTGTAGAGCCACTGCTCCACGGTCTTGGCCGTCGCCCGCACCTGCTCGACCAGGCGCGGGAACTCGTCGTTGGCCCGCAGCCCGATGAACCAGCCGGTGCCGCCCAGCACCGCGAGCGCGACGAGCATGGTGAGCCACGTGGCGTAGATCGGCCGCATGCCCATCGCGCGGAGCCTGCGGGTGATCGGGAACAGCAGCGCGGTGAGCAGGAGCGCGACGGCCACCGGCAGGACCACGATGCGCAGCGTCGCGATGAACTGCGCGAAGTAGAAGACGGCCCAGCCGATGATGATCAGGCACAGGCACCATGTGGCCAGGCGGAGCAGAGTGCGCGGCACCAGCTGTGTCAGACGTTCCCGATCGGAGAGCACCCCTCCAGAGTGTCACGCCGCGGCCGACAACGCGCGCGGTTATCGGCCGGACACGGGAACGGGGACGGGAAAGGAGGGGCCGGCCGGGCGGCCGGCCCCTCCGCGACGCGTGGTCGCCCGGTCCGGGTCAGCGCTCTCCCGGTGGCCGGGAGAGCACCCTGTCGTCGAGGTAGCAGCTACAGCTGCCGCAGCCTGGAGTCATGCCCTGTCCTCCCCTCGCCTGTCGTGTCTCGACCGTACGGCAGGACCGTCCGACCGGAAGGACAGACTTGTGTGGGGTCAGGCGAGGGTGACCTCCACCCGCAGGTCGCCCTCGCCGTCCTGCAGCACGAACTCCTCGATGACGCCCGCACCGCACAGGTCGTCCTGCGCCTGCCGTACGAGGTCGGCCTGGGCGCCGGTGACGGTCAGCCGGGAGACCTCGCCGCGCATCGACAGCTTGGCGTCGGACTTGGCCTTGCGCACCCGGCCGAGGACCACCGCCACCACCGGGAGCAGCTCCGCCTCGCCGCCCCGCGCGGAGGCCGTGGGCCAGGGCGCCCGGTGCACCGACCCCGCACGCCACCAGGACCAGACCTCCTCGGTGACGAACGGCAGGAAGGGGGCGAACAGCCGGAGCATGACGTCGAGCGCCTCGCGCAGCGCCGCGTGGGCCGAGCGCGCGGCGCCGCCCTCGCCGTAGGCCCTGGCCTTGACCAGCTCCAGGTAGTCGTCGCAGAACTCCCAGAAGAACCGCTCGGTCCGCTCCAGCGCGCGGGTGTAGTCGTAGTCCTCGAACGCCTCGGTGGCCTCGCCGACCACCTGCGACAGCCGGGCCAGCATCGACAGGTCGATCGGCTCGGTGACCTCGCCGCCGTCCTCCCCCATGCCCAGCACGAACTTGGAGGCGTTCAGGATCTTGATCGCCAGGCGGCGGCCGATCTTGATCTGGCCGGTGTCGAAGGCCGTGTCGGTGCCCGGGCGGCCGTGCGCCGCCCAGTAGCGGACGGCGTCGGAGCCGTACTGCTCCAGCAGGCCGAGCGGGGTGACGACGTTCCCCACGGACTTGGACATCTTCTTGCGGTCCGGGTCGAGGATCCACCCGGAGATGGCGGCGTTGCGCCAGGGCAGCACGCCCCGCTCCAGGTGCGCCCGGACCACCGTCGAGAACAGCCAGGTACGGATGATCTCGTGGGCCTGCGGGCGCAGGTCCATCGGGAAGACCCGTTCGAACAGGTCCTCGTCCCGCTCCCAGCCGCCCGCGATCTGCGGGCTCAGCGAGGAGGTGGCCCAGGTGTCCATGACGTCCGGGTCGCCGGCGAAGCCTCCCGGCTTGCCGCGCTGGTCCTCGGTGTAGCCGGGCGGCACGTCCGTGGAGGGGTCCATGGGCAGCATGGACTCCTCCGGCAGGATCGGCGAGGAGCGGTCGGGCTCGCCCGCGCCGTCCAGCGGGTACCACACCGGGATCGGCACGCCGAAGAACCGCTGCCGGGAGATCAGCCAGTCGCCCGCCAGGCCCTCCACCCAGTTGTCGTAGCGGACCTTCATGTGGGGCGGATGCCAGGACAGCTCCTCACCGCGCGCCAGGAGGGCCTCCCTGAGCCCGCGGTCGCGCCCGCCGTTGCGGATGTACCACTGGCGGGTGGTGACGATCTCCAGGGGCCGGTCGCCCTTCTCGTAGAACTTCACCGCGCGCCTGACCTGCCGCGGCTCGCCCTCCATGTCGCCGGACCCGCGCAGCAGCTCCACGATCCGCTCGCGGGCGCCGTGCACGGTCCGGCCCGCCAGCTCGGCGTACGGCTCGGCGGGGACGCCCTCGGGCGCCTCGGGGAGCATCCGGCCGTCCCAGCCGATGACCGCCCTGGTGGGCAGGTTCAGCTCGCGCCACCAGGTGACGTCGGTGATGTCGCCGAAGGTGCAGATCATCGCGATGCCGGACCCCTTGTCGGGCTCGGCCAGGTGATGGGCCAGCACCGGCACCTCGACGCCGAACAGCGGTGTCCTGACCGTGGTGCCGAACAGCGGCCGGTAGCGCTCGTCGTCGGGGTGGGCGACCAGCGCCACGCAGGCGGGCATCAGCTCGGGGCGTGTCGTCTCGACCCAGACGCGGTCGCCGAACCCCGCGGCCCGCTGCTCCGGCGACAGCGTGAAGCCCAGCCGGTGGAAGGCGCCGGGCCACTCCCTGTCCTCCAGCTCGGCCTGGGCGACGGCCGTGCGGAAGGTGACGTCCCACAGCGTGGGCGCCTCCGAGAGGTATGCCTCGCCACGGGCCAGGTTGCGCAGGAACGCGCGCTGGGAGGCGGCCCGCGCGCCGCCGTCGATGGTGGCGTAGGTCAGCGACCAGTCCACCGACAGGCCCAGGCGGCGCCACAGCTCCTCGAAGGCCTTCTCGTCCTCGAGGGTGAGCCGCTCGCACAGCTCGATGAAGTTGCGGCGCGAGATCGGGATCTGCCGCGGATCACCCCCGCGGCCGCGGGGACGCTCTGCGGGCGGCTCGAACCCCGGATCGTAGGGGATGGACGGGTCGCAGCGCACGCCGAAGTGGTTCTGCACCCGGCGCTCGGTGGGCAGGCCGTTGTCGTCCCAGCCCATGGGGTAGAAGACCTCGCGGCCGCGCATGCGCTGGAAGCGGGCGACGGTGTCGGTGTGGGTGTAGGAGAAGACATGGCCGACGTGCAGGGACCCGGAGACGGTCGGCGGCGGGGTGTCGATCGAGTAGATCTGCTCCCGCGTGCGCGTCCTGTCGAAGCGGTAGGTGCCCTCGGTCTCCCAGCGGTCCACCCATACGGCTTCCAGCCCGTCGAGAGTCGGTTTCTCGGGCATGGGCGCATGGCGCAGTCGCTGTTGTGTCATGCCTCCCTATGGTATGGCTTCACGCGATGCGACGCTGGAGGGGACTAGTGTTCCTGTGCGGAGCGGAAGCGGAGAAAAGGGAGGGACCCATATGGCCGACAAGACCGAGAAGCAGGACATGGCGTGGCGGGCCATCGGCGGCCTGGTGGGGCTGGCCACGGCCTGGGCCGCCAAGAAGGTCATCGGGTTCGCCTGGGAGAAGGCCACCGGCAAGAAGCCGCCGGCCGACAGCGAGTCGCTGGACATCAGCCTCGGTGAGGCGATCGGCTACGCCGTGGTGATGGGGGTGGGCATGCAGGTCGCCCAGATCGTGGTCGGCCGCACCGCCAAGAAGCGCTACAACGCCTGGAAGGCCGTCAAGGACACGGCCAGGGAGGTCGCCTCCTGACCCGGCGGCGGGGTGCGCCCCGCCGCCGTCAGAGGCCGTGACAGGACCCCGGAGGCGCCCGGGACCCCGGAGGCGGCCGCCGCGCGGGCTCTCGGGACCGGGAGGCGGCCGGGCGCGCGGGCCCCGGGCCCCCGGAGGCCGCCGGTGCGGGCTCTCAGGATTCCCGGTGCGGGCTCTCAGGATTCGAGGGCGGCGAGAAACTCCTTCGCCCAGCGGTCCACGTCGTAGGTCGCCACCCGTCTGCGCAGCGAGCGCATCCGGCGCGACAGGTCGTGCGGCGTGGCCCGCATCGCGGTCAGCATCATCCGCTTGAGCCCGTCGATGTCGTAGGGGTTGACCATGAAAGCCTGCCGCAGCTCGTCGGCCGCCCCGGCGAACTCGCTGAGCACCAGGGCGCCGCGCAGGTCGTTGTGGCAGGCGATGTACTCCTTGGCGACGAGGTTCATCCCGTCACGCAGCGGCGTCACCACCATCACGTCCGCCGCCAGGTAGAGCGAGGCCAGCTCGTCACGGCCGTAGGACTGGTGCATGTACTGCACCGGCTGCAGGCCCAGCTCCCCCTGCTCGCCGTTGATCCGGCCGACCTGCAGCTCGATCGAGTCGCGCAGCCGCATGTATTCCTCGACCCGTTCCCGGCTCGGCGTGGCGATCTGCACGAACGCCGCCTCCCCGGGCTTGACCGAGCCCTCGCAGAGCAGCTCCTCGAACGCCTTCAGCCGCTGGCCGATGCCCTTGGTGTAGTCGAGCCGGTCCACGCCGAGCAGCATGCACTCGGGGTCGCCCAGCTCCGCGCGGATCTCCTTGGCCCGTTCGATGATGTGCGGCTCCCGGACCAGGGAGTCCAGCTCGCCGAAGTCCACCGAGATGGGGAAGGCCCCGGCCCGCACGACCCGGTCCTCCACGTATATCTCGTGCTTGTGGTGCTGGAGGCCGAGCAGGCGACGGCAGAGCCGGATGAAGTTGGAGGCGCCGCCGGGGCGCTGGAACCCGACGAGGTCGGCGCCGAGGAGACCCTCGACGATCTCCCGCCGCCAGGGCAGCTGCGAGAACAGCTCGACCGGCGGGAAGGGGATGTGCAGGAAGAAGCCGATGCGCAGGTCGGGGCGGAGTTCGCGCAGCATGGCGGGGACGAGCTGGAGCTGGTAGTCCTGGATCCACACGACCGCGTTCTGCGCGGCCTGCTCCGCGGCGGCCTGGGCGAAGCGCTCGTTGATCGTGCGGTACGCCTCCCACATGGCGCGCGAGTAGACCGGGGGGGCGACCACGTCGTGGTAGAGCGGCCAGAGCGTGGTGTTGGAGAAGCCTTCGTAGTAGAGCTCAACCTCCGACTCCGACAGCGGCACGGGGATGAGGTGCATGCCGTCGTGGTCGAAGGGTTCGAGCCGCTCGCCGGGGGCGCCGTGCCATCCGATCCAGGCGCCCTCCCGGCGCTGGAGGACGGGGGCGATCGCGGTGACGAGGCCGCCGGGGCTGCGCCGCCACATGTCCTCACCCACCCGGTCCACGGGGAGGCGGTTAGCCACGATCAGAAACGAGCTGCGGCCCTGCACAGATTCCTCCAGATAGTCGTCTTACCCATAACGACTACCCAATTCGGGCGTTTCTATGACTTTCCAGGTGGAAGTGCCCGATGGACCCTCAGATCGGCCCGGACGACGTCGGCGAGCTTCCGGGTGGCGGCGCGGTTGAGCGCGCCTCCGGCCACGGCGCCGGTGAGGAAGGGGCCGAGGGTGGTCAGGTGGCGCCCGAGGGTGCGCATCAGCCGGTTGCGCAGTGCGGTCTTGGTGGCGGCGCCCAGGGCGACGGTGACCGAACCGGGGGACATGGGGTCGACCCCGCGCTGCTTGGACCAGGCGGTCACGAAGGCCACGGCCCGCTGGGATCCGGTGCCCAGCACCGGCACGCCGTAGACCTCGTGGAGCTCGGCGATGAGCTTGACCTCGATCGCGGCGACCACGAGGGTCTCGGCCACGAGCTGGGCGGGGGCCGACAGCAGCAGGGGCGGGGCGGCGAACTCGGCCGCGGCGAGGGCGCCGCCGATCGCGCCGACCGTCATGGTGGCCTTGGAGGCGGTGCGCGCCAGGTCGTCGGCCAGGGCCTCGGAGGTGAGCCCGTGGTGGTGCTCGGAGAGGGTGGCGAGGTCGCGGATGGGGATGCGGGGGGCCACGGCCATGAACACGTCGGCCAGCCACCGGCCCCGGCCGACCCCGGACGACCTGGCCTTCTTCGCCCCGTCGGCCAGCGTGGCGGTCAGGCGGCCGAGCAGCCGTCGCCGCTCGGCGCCATCCAGGTCGCCAGGCTCGGCGAGCCTGCCGACGATCTCGGCCACTTCGTTCTCCGGTGTGCCGGCCGACTCCGCGGCCGTGGAGTCGCCCGGCTCGGCACCGGTCTGTTTGTTCTCTGACGTCATGTCTCGGAACCTCCTCAAGGCTTGTCCTGGGGCCCTCTACCCTTGCACCTGAGGGCACACATCGGACAGGCCATCGGAAACCATCGTCAGGCCGCGCACTCCCGGCAGATCTGCTGACCGTTCCTCTCGACGGCGAGCTGACTGCGGTGGTGCACCAAGAAGCAGCGTGCGCAGGTGAACTCGTCGGCCTGACGAGGGATCACCCGGAGCGAGAGCTCCTCGTTGGACAGGTCCGCACCCGGCAGTTCGAGCGACTCGGCGAGATCCGTCTCGTCGATGTCGATACTGCCCGAGGACTTGTCGGTACGGCGCGCCTGCAGTTCCTGAAGACTGTCCTCATTGAGGTCGTCATCGGTCTTGCGTGGGCTGTCGTAATCGGTAGCCATTGGTCTGCTCCATCCCCCTCATCTATCTGTCTGCGCCGGCTCGCGCGTGTGTAACGTCCGAGAGGCCCAACTTGTGCCCAATCCGACAGAGAGATTCCTGCTCGGTACCCTGCTGGAATGGTCGCTGAACCTCCCTACACGTGAGGGACCTACCGCCAATAGGCGCGGTTAGCCAAATATGGCGTAAACCACAGCATTGGCGACATGAACCACCGTGTTCGACGGCACATCCAACCACATGTACGGCGTGAACGAGACGCCCCCCGCCGGATCAACGTGATTGGAGTCTCACGGTCACCACGAGACCTCCGCCGTCCCTGGGGACGGCGGTCACGTTACCCCCGTGAGCGCGCACGACCGCACGGACGATGGACAGCCCGAGACCCGCCCCGCGGGCCGAATCGACCCGGTCGGCGTTGAGCCGCCGGAACGGCTCGAACAGGCTGTTCACCTCGTATGCGGGCACATGCGGCCCCGTGTTGGCCACCTGAACAACCAAGGCCCCCTCCACCATTCCCGTGCGCACCCACAGGCGCCCGGATTCGGGGAGGTTGTGCTTTATCGCGTTCTCCACCAGATTGGCCACGCAGCGCTCCAGCAGGACCGGATCGCCTTCCGTCTCGGCACTCTGGAGCTCGGTGGTCATGGTGACCCCCGCCTCCTCGGCACGCGAGGCGAGCTGCTCGACGGCGGTCTCGGCGACGTCCTTGACGTCCACCGGCTTGCGCACGCTCAGCTCCCGCTCGCTGCGGGCCAGCAGCAGCAGGCCCTCGATGAGCTGCTCGTTGCGGGCGTTGACCTCCAGGAGCGTACGGCCCAGCGCCTTGAGGTCCCCCGACGCCTCGGGGTCGCCCAGCGCGATCTCCAGGACCGTCCGGTTGATCGTCAACGGGGTGCGGAGCTCGTGCGAGGCGTTGGCCACGAACCTCCGTTGTGTGTCGAACGCCACATTGAGCCTGGTCAACATCGCGTCGAAGGTGTCGGCCAGCTCCTTGAGCTCGTCGTCGGGGCCCTTGAGGCCGATCCGCTCGTGGGCGAGCGTGGTGCCGGAGAGCTTGCGGGCCGTGGCGGTCATCTGCTGGATCGGCTTGAGCGCCCGGTCGGCGACGAGATAGCCGATGATGATCGCCAGGATGCCCACGCCCGCCAGGGCCAGCAGCGAGCGGCTGAGCAGGGCGTTGCGCGCCTCGTCGATCGCGGCGTGCTTCCACCCGAGCCACTCCTGCTGGAACTTCTGTTCCAGCACGGGCGAGACGTTCTGCAGGCTGACATCCGGCCAGGCCCCGTTGATGGCCCAGCCCACCATCATGTAGATCACGAACAGCAGGAGCATCCCGGCCACGAAGAACAGCACGCCGTAGGTGATGGTCAGCCGCCAGCGGATGCTGAGCCGGTCGATGGCCACCCTCAGCCGGTCGAGGGGCGTGGGGCTGACCGGGACGGCGCCCGCCGGGGGCGGGCCGTCCCACACCGGTGGACCGGAGGGCGGTGGCGGCTGGGCGCGCCCCGGAGCGCCGGGGGCGGGCCGGGCTCCCCTGGCCGCCCCCCTCTCGGAGTGCGGGCTGATCATCGGGTGGGTGGGCATGGACTCGCGCGCCTCACCGGCCGGGACGATGTCGGGCCGGTCCTCCCCCCTGCCTGCTGGAACACTCACAACTTGTATCCGACCCCGGGCACCGTCTCGATCACCTGAGGCTCGCCCAGCTTCTTCCTCAGGGTCATCATGGTGACGCGCACCACGTTGGTGAACGGGTCGATGTTCTCGTCCCACGCCTTGTCCAGCAGGTCCTCCTGGCTGACGACGGCGCCCTCGGCGCGCATCAGCTCCTCAAGGACCGCGAACTCCTTCTTGGTGAGCGAGATCTCCTCGCCGTCCCTGGTGACCAGCCGCTTGCCCGGGTCCAGGCGGACCCCGGAGCGCTCCAGCACCGGCGGCAGCGCCGGGGCGGAGCGCCGGCCGAGCGCCCGCACCCGCGCCACGAGCTCGACGAACACGAAGGGCTTGGCCAGGTAGTCGTCGGCGCCCAGCCCCAGCCCCTCCACCTTGTCGTCCACGTCGCCCGAGGCGGTCAGCATCAGGATCCGCGAGGCGGTCCGCTCGGCCACCAGGCGGCGGCAGACCTCGTCCCCGTGGACCTTGGGCAGGTCCCGGTCCAAGACGATCACGTCGTAGTCGATGTAGCCGGTCCGCTCCAGCGCGCCCGCGCCGTCGTAGGCGACGTCGACAGCCATGGCCTCGCGCCGGAGCCCCGTCGCGATCGCGTCGGCGAGCACGCGCTCGTCCTCAACCACAAGCACCCGCACGGCCTCTGGTACCTCCCGTGAGATATGGAAACAGCCGCTGGAACGGCTACCCATTGTCGCCACACCCGCCGTAAGCCGACGGTAAGGCGGGTGCCAGGATAGGCACTGTCCGTGATGTGTGACACATACAGGTTTAGCCGATACCCGACAGTGGGTAGAGCCGGAGCCAGCCCCCCGCAGCCCTACCTTCAGCCCCCTTTTTGAAAGAAGGTGAAATGGGCGAGTTCACGACCACGATCGGACACCGCCTCAACCAGGCTTACAAGAACCTGCAGGAGGCCAGATCCGCCGGCGACGACTACCTCGCCGACACCTTCACCGCCGAGATCGAGGACCTCCGCCGTCTGGCCACGGACAACGGCGTCTCCATCTAGCGCTGACGCGAGGGAGCCCCCGGCCGGCGGCCGGGGGCTCCCTCGCGTCAGGTGTCGCGCTCGGGGTCCAGCGGCGCCAGCAGCCCGTGCAGCTCCTCGAACAGGGCCGGCGCCGCGCAGAGTGTGAAGTCCGGGCTGGCCGGCCTGCCGTTCAGCCCGCCGATCACGGCCCCGGCCTCGGTGGCGACGAGGCCGCCGGCCGCGTAGTCCCACGCCTGCGGGCCGCGCTCGTAGTAGCCGTCCACCCGGCCGGCCGCCACCGAGCACAGGTCCGAGGCCGCCGAGCCGCCCCGGCGGATGTCGCGCACCCGCGGCACCACCTGGGCGAGCACCTCCGCCTGGACCGTCCGCCGGCCGACCTCGTAGCCGAACCCGGTGGCGATCAGGGCCCGCTCCAGCGGCACACCGGTGTTGCAGCGCAGCCGCTGCCCCGCCAGCCACGCGCCCTCGCCCTTGGCCGCGGTGAAGACCTCGCCCCGGGGCACGACGTTGACCACCCCGGCGACGACCTCGCCGTCGATCTCGACGGCGATGCTGACCGCCCACTCGGGCAGGCCGTACAGGAAGTTAACCGTCCCGTCGATCGGGTCGACGATCCAGCGGACCCGGCCGCCGCCGGTCGAGCCGCCCTCCTCGCCGAGGATCGCGTCGTCCGGCCTGACCGCCCGGATCCTGGAGCGGATCAGCGCCTCCGACGCCTTGTCCAGCTCGGTCACCACGTCGGTGGGGCTGGACTTGGTGGCCAGCACCTCCGGCCGGGCCGGCCGTTTGGCCACGAGCATCTCTCCGGCCTCCCTGGCGATCTCCTCGGCCAGGTGGGCGAAGACCCCTACCTTCTCCACGGTCTCCGCCCCCTCGTCGGCTCGGCCAAGGTCACGAGAGCGACTCCGGCCGCTTCCACTCCCGGCCGAGAACGTGCTGGGCCAGGAAGGCGAGCACGGTCTCGTACCAGACCACGGCGTTGCCCGGCTTGAGCACCCAGTGGTTCTCGTCGGGGAAGTAGAGGAACTTCGACTCCACGCCCGAACGCTGCAGGTCCCACCACAGGCGCAGGCCCTCGCCGATCGGCACCCGGTAGTCCTTGTCGCCGTGGATGACCAGCATCGGCGTGGAGATCTCCGCCAGCGACAGGTGCGGGGAGAGCTTGCCGTACAGCTCGCCGCCCAGGGCGCCGAACTCGCGCTGCCAGTACATCGGCCCGTCGGTGGTGCCGGAGAACTGGTCCAGGTGCCAGAGCGAGGCGTGGGTGACGATCGCCTTGAACCGGTCGGTGTGGCCGGCGACCCAGTTGGCCATGTAGCCGCCGAACGAGCCGCCCATGGCGGCGGTCCGGGTGGCGTCGACCTCCGGCAGTTCCAGGGCGGCGTCGGTGACCGCCATCAGGTCGGTGTGGGTGCGCGGGCCCCAGTCCGCCCATCCGCGCCGGATCATCTCGGGCCCGTAGCCGGTGGACAGGCACGGGTCGGGCAGCAGTACGGCGTAGCCGTGCTGGGCCATGATCCACGGGTTCCACCGCCAGGACCAGTCGTTCCAGCTCGACAGCGGGCCGCCGTGGATCCAGAGCAGGAACGGCGCCGGGTTCTCCGCCGAGGCCCCCTCCGGCAGCACCAGCCAGGCCCGGACCGTCGCGCCGTCGTCGGCGGTCGCGGTGACCTCGGTCAGGGTGCCGGGCAGCTCCAGCGCGGGGGCCGGGGAGGCCAGCTCCTCGACCGTGCCGCCGGCGGTGATCCGGACCGGCCCCGCGGCGCGGTCCACGGCGCTGCGCAGCGCGTAGAGCGTGCCGTCGGGCGCGACGTCGAGCGACAGGTAGGCGGCGTCGTCGGGCGTGAGCCGTACCGGCTCGGAGCCGTCGGCCGGGACCTCGAAGACCGGGCGGCGGCCCTGGTGGTCGGCGGCCACGTACAGGGAGCGCGAGTCCGGCGCCCAGACGACGTCGGCCGGCCACAGGTCGCCGCCGGCGGCGTGCCCCTCGCCGGTGACCAGGTCCACGATCCACATCGTGACCTCGGGGATCCGCGAGGTGTCGGCGTGGCGCTCGCGGACGCAGGCGACCAGGCGCCCGTCGGGCGAGACCTTGACCGGGCCGTTGAAGTCGTGGCCCTCCTGCTCGGCCACGACCCGCAGGGCCCCGGCGTCGGCGGTCTCGATGGCCACCAGCCGGGAGCGGAGCTCGCCCGCCGGCTGCGGCACCGACCAGGTCGTCACGACCGTCGCCCCGTCGGGGGTGACGTCGTAGGAGGCGTTGACCAGCGCCTTGCCCGGCTGCGGGGTGAGATCTCTGACCTGGGCCAGCCGGTCGTCGTCACCGAGGGTCCCGGCGAACAGCCGGGGCTCGCCGGGGCCGAGGTCGTGATCCCAGTAGCGCACCGGGGAGCTCTCGTGCAGGATCGCGCTGATCCCGGCGTCCTTGCGGGTCTTGCGCCGCTCCTCCTCGGTGGTCTCGTCACCGGGCAGGACGTCGGAGCCGAAGACCACGCTCCGGCCGCCGGTCGCGAACCCGGTCACGCCGCCGGGCCGGGAGGCGATCTGCCTGGCCTCGCCGCCCACCGCGGGCAGCAGCCAGAGTGCCGGGACCTCCTCGTCGGGCTCCTTCACTTCCGGGTCAGGGCGGCGCGAGCCGAAGATCAGGTCGCCCGAGGCGGTGAACTCCGCCCCGGCCTCGCCCTTGACGGACCTGGTCAGCCGGTAGGCCCTGCGCCCGTCGAGAGGGATCTCCCACAGGGACGTTCCGTAGGACTTGCCATCGGGGTTCAGCGCCTGCACCACGCTGACCAGGCGGGTTCCGTCGGGGGAGAGCCGCAGGGACGCCACCCGCGGTACGCCGACATAGTCACGAATGTCGTTGAAAGGGGTCACGACCCGAACTTACATCGGTCCTCACCCCCGGTCGCGCATCCGGGTCGACACCCGGATGCGGACAACCGGGGCGACCATGTGAGAGGAGCCTCCCGAATGCGGTTTGATGAATGCCATGGGGACTTACGACGCGTTGCTCGTCGTCTCGTTCGGAGGGCCGGAGAAGCCCGACGACGTGATGCCGTTTCTGGAGAACGTGGTGCGGGGCCGGGGGATCCCGCGCGAGCGGCTGCTGGAGGTCGAGGCGCACTACCAGCGCTTCGGCGGGGCGAGCCCGATCAACCAGCAGTGCCGCGACCTGATCGCCGCGGTCGAGCCGACCGTCGACCTGCCGGTCTACTGGGGCAACCGCAACTGGCACCCCTACCTGGAGGACACGCTCCGCCGGATGGCCGCCGACGGCGTGCGCCGGGCGGCGGCCTTCGTCACCGCCGCCTACAGCTCCTACTCGGCCTGCCGGCAGTACATCGACGACATCTCCCTGGCCAGGGCCGCGGTCGAGAACGCCCCGGAGATCGTCAAGCTCCGGCACTACTTCGACCACCCGGGCTTCGTCGCGGCCATGGCGGACCACACCCGTGAGGCTCTGGAGGAGCTGCCGGCCGAGCACCGCGACTCCGCGCGCCTGGTCTTCACCGCGCACAGCATCCCGGTCTCGATGGCCCAGACGGCCGGGCCGCACGGCGGGGCGTACGAGGCGCAGCTGCGCCGGACGGCCTCGCTGATCAGCGCCGAGCTGGGCGGCGACCGGCCGTGGGACCTGGTCTGGCAGAGCCGCAGCGGCGCCCCGCACATCCCGTGGCTGGAGCCCGACGTCTGCGACCACCTGCGCGAGATCGACGCCCCCGCGGTGGTGCTGGTGCCGATCGGGTTCGTCTCCGACCACATGGAGGTGGTCTACGACCTCGACGTGGAGGCCGCGGAGCTGGCCGCCGAGCTGGGCCTCCCGCTGGCCAGGGCCGCCACCGCGGGCACCCACCCCCGGTTCGTCTCGATGATCGGGGAGCTGCTGGCCGAGCCGGAGCCGGCCGCCTGCGCGGCCACCTGCTGCCCCGCCCCGCCCCGCCGCCGGGGCTGATCCGTCCCGGGCAGGGGACTGATCCGTCCGGGGCGGGCGGCGGCGTGGCCCCGCTCCGTCACGGGTAGGCGGCGGCGTAGCCCCGCGAGACGGACATGACCTTGCTGACGTACGACCAGGAGTGGTTGTAGAACCAGATGGCCTTCTCCAACTTCTTGCCGCCCTGCCCCGCGCCGTTGGCGCACAGGTAGTTGGCCGCCGAGGGGACGGCGTCGTAGGGGCTCCAGATGTCGGCGACGCCGTCGCCGTCACCGTCGACGCCGTAGGCCTTCCAGGTGGCGGGCATGAACTGCATCGGCCCCTGGGCGCCCGCCGAGGACGGCCCGTTGTTGCGCCCGTGCGAGCTCTCCACCTGACCGATCGCGGCCAGCACCGTCCAGGAGAGACCCGGGCAGACGGTGGCCGACCTGCGGTACAGCTCCAGATAGCTGCCGGGCCGACCGACCGCCACCTTCCGGGCCGCCCGCGGCCGCTCGGCGGTCCTGTCCTTGGCCTTGCCCGTGGTCCTGTCGGCGGTGGTCTTCCCGGTGGCGGTCCGGACCGTACGGCCGCCGCCCACGGTGATCACCTGCG
The DNA here is from genome assembly GCF_030811595.1 of Streptosporangium brasiliense. Classification (NCBI taxonomy): domain Bacteria; kingdom Bacillati; phylum Actinomycetota; class Actinomycetes; order Streptosporangiales; family Streptosporangiaceae; genus Streptosporangium; species Streptosporangium brasiliense. The sequence goes on along the minus strand of NZ_JAUSRB010000002.1, from coordinate 4,482,626 downwards.
CGCCCGAGCTCAGCAGCTTGCGCACCCCGGCGTTGAGGGCCGCCGCCGCCTTCTCCGGCCCGTGCACCAGCAGCGCCACGCCCGGCAGCAGCCCGAGCCGCCGCCCGGTCTCGGCGCCCACCAGGCCGTCCACGCCGGGCAGGCCGAAGGAGGCGGAGGCCGCGACCCGGAGCAGGGGGCCGCCGTCCACCTGGTAGTGCGAGCCGAGGACCAGCCCGAGGCGACGCACCGCCGAGCTGTCGGCGACGAACTCGCCCTTGGCCAGCGCGCTCCACACCGCGGGCTGCTGGGCCACGGCCTTCGGTGCCCAGGCGCGGAACCGGGCGGGGTCGACCGCGAGCAGGTTGAGCCCGGCCCCGGACACCTTCACCGCCCCGCCGTCGAAGGAGTCGATCTTCTGGACGTGCTTGAGCTGCGAGATGTCCTCCTTGGTCTGCTGGGGCAGGGTCGACTGGGAGATCACCAGCAGCCGGGGCGGGGTCAGGGTGATCCCGGGACCGCCGGTGGCCGAGGCGGCCGGGGTCGGGCCGACCGCCGGAGGGGTGGCCGGCGCGGCCGTCCCGGAGGCCGGAGGACTGGCCAGCGGGACGATCCCGGCCAGGTCCCGGACGTCGGACTCGGCGGCGGCGGCGCTGAGGGAGTCGGTGGGTCGGGTGGCGACGAACACCGCGCCGCCGACGACCGCGAGCGCGGCGACCACGGCCAGCACCGTGACGAACGCCCACAACCGGGGAAGATGCGACACCGCGCTCACGTTAGCTCCAAGAAGCCATGATGTGTGCCATTGCGCGGAAAATGGCTTGCCGGGTGGCGGTCCGGTAGGAAATGGTCGCTACGATCTACGCCGGAAGCGCGCGAGGGGGAGCTGTCAGTGGTCGGGCCGTACCGGGGGCTGTTCAGCACGCCCGGCGTCAAGGGTTTCGTCATCGCCGGGTTCCTCGGGCGGATGCCGATGTCGATGCTCGGCATCGGCATCGTCATGCTCATCGAGGCTCTCACCGACTCCTTCGCCATGGCAGGCGCGGTCGCGGCCACCGTCAACGTCTCCTACGCCGTCGCCGCGCCCCTGACCGGACGGCTGGTGGACAGGTTCGGCCAGGCCAGGGTAATCGTCCCGTTCACCCTGGCCCACGGCGCCGCGCTGGCGGGCCTGATGCTCTGCGCCGAGCTCCAGGCGCCCGTCTGGAGCCTGTTCGCCGCCGGTGTCGTGGCCGGCGCGAGCGCGGTGTCGCTCGGCTCGCTCGTGCGGGCCCGCTGGACGCACCTGCTGGCCGGGTCGGCCAAGCTGCACGCGGCGTTCTCCTTCGAGTCGGTCGCCGACGAGGTCATCTTCGTCGCCGGGCCCGCGCTGGTCAGCGCCCTGGCCACCGCGGTCAACCCCTACGCCGGCCTGATCGTCGCCCTGGTCTGCACGGTCGTGGGCACGATCGCCTTCGCGATGCAGCGCGGCACCGAGCCGCCGGTCCGCCGCGGCGAGAAGCACTCCGGCACCCCGATCACCATCCCCGGGATCGCCCTGCTGTCGTGCGTGTTCCTGGCGATGGGCGCGGTCTTCGGCTCGGTGGACCTGATCACGGTGGCGTTCGCCGAGGAGCAGGGGGCCAAGCCCGCCGCGGGGCTGCTGCTGGCCTCGGTCGCCGGCGGGAGCCTGGTCTCCGGCCTCTGGTACGGCGCGCGGCAGTGGAAGATCTCGCTGCGCCGCCGGTTCGTCCGCGCCCTCGGGGTGTTCGCCGCCGGGCTGACCCCGATCGCCCTGATCGGCGACGTCAAGATCATGGTCCCGGCGCTGTTCCTCGCCGGGCTGGCCATCTCCCCGACGATCATCACCGGTTACGCGCTGGTCGAGCGGCTGGTCCCGGCCCACCTGCTCACCGAGGGCATGTCGTGGGTCTCCACCGCGGTCGGCTTCGGCGTGGCGCTCGGCGCCTGGGCGGGCGGCCGGCTCACCGACGTCTTCGGCGCCTCCAACGCCTACGGGTTCTCCTTCGCCTGTGCCGTACTCGCCGTGATCATCGGCGTCGGCGGCTCCACCTGGCTGCGGACCCCTATCCCCCAGCAGTAATCATGAGTATTGTTCACATTCGCGAGCGGAGCGGGGGTGAACAGGTGCCCGCGGCGTAGGCCGAAGGCGCAGACCATGCGTGCTCCATGACGCCGACAGGCAGGAGCGTGCATGAGCGAGACATTCCGCAACTGGGCCGGGAACCAGTCCGCCACCCCGCAGGAGGTCCGCGTGCCCTCCTCGACGGAGGAGGTGGCGCGGGCCGTACGGGACGCCGCCGCCTCGGGACGCCGGGTGCGGATGGTCGGCACCGGGCACTCCTTCACCGGGGTCGCGCTGACCGACGGCCTGCTGCTGCGGCCGGAGGCCCTGACCGGCGTCCGCGAGACCGGCGACGGCTGGGTGACGGCGGCCGCCGGCACACCGCTCCACGTGCTGAACGAGGAGCTCGACCGGATGGGCCTGGCCCTGGCGAACATGGGCGACATCACCGCCCAGACCCTCGCCGGCGCCATCCAGACCGGCACCCACGGCACCGGCCGGGAGGTCGGCGGCCTGGCCGACCAGGTGACCGGGCTGGAGCTGGTGCTCGCCGACGGCGAGGTCGTCACGGTCACCCGCGGCGGCACGGGGAAGGTCCGCGACGGGGTGAGCGAGCAGGACCTGTTCGACGCCGCCCGGGTCGGCCTCGGCGCGCTCGGCGTGGTGACCGCGGTGACCTTCCGGGTGGAGCCGTCGTTCCTGCTGCGCAGCGTCCGGCAGCCGATGACGCTGACCGGGATCCTCGACTCGCTCGACACGATCACCTCGGACAACGAGCACCTGGACTTCTTCTGGCTGCCGCACACCGACACCTGCCTGACCAAGCGGAACAACCGGAGCGCGGGGCCGGCCGATCCGCCCGGCGCCTTCAGGCACTGGCTGGACAACAAGTTCCTGGAGAACACCCTGTTCGGCGCGTTGTGCGGGATCGGCGGGCGCTTCCCCGGCGCGATCCCCCGGCTCAACGCGATCTCGGCGGCGGCGCTGTCGGCCTCGACCCACACCGACACCTCGTACAAGATCTTCACGAGCGTGCGGGACGTGCGCTTCCTGGAGATGGAGTACGCGATCCCGCGCGAGCGCCTCGGCCAGGCCCTGCGCGAGACCCGCGACCTCGTGGAACGGCGGGACTGGAAGATCACCTTCCCGGTCGAGGTGCGGGTCACCCCGCCCAGTGACGCGTGGCTGTCCACCGCCTACGGCAGGGACTCGGCCTACATCGCCTGCCACATCTACCGGCCGACGCCGAACCCGGCCTACTTCGAGGGCGTCGAGGAGATCATGACCCGGCTGGGCGGCCGGCCGCACTGGGGCAAGCTCCACACCCGCGACGCGGCCTACCTGGCCACGGTCTATCCCCGGTTCGGCGACTTCCGGACGCTGCGGGACCGGCTGGACCCGCAGCGCGTGTTCACCAACGACTATCTGGACGCCGTCCTGGGCTGAGACGGCCCCTCAGCCGTCGCCGAGGACGCTCTGCCCCTCGGGCCCCTCGCTCTGCGGCCCGCTCTCGTCGGGAGGGGGCAGCTCACTCGGCGGCGGGCCGGTCGGCTGGTCGCTGGGCTCCGGCGACGGGTCGATCTGGGTGGGACCGGAGGTCGGCTCCGGGGTCGGGGTGCGGGTCGGAGTGGGCGAGGGGGTGGGCTCGGCGGGCGGCTCCGTCCCCGGCCGCTCGGGCTGCCCGGAGTCGGCGGTCGCGGTCGGCTCGGAGGTCCTGTCGGGGATCGCCGGCGGCGCCGGGCTGGCCGGCCTGGAGTGCTTGACCCGGTCGGGGCTCTTGTCCCGCTTGCCGGCGCCGGGGTTGAGGCTGGTGCCCGACCCCTTCTCCCCCCGGACGGTGCTGGAGACCGGCTGCCCGGTGAGCCCCTCGAACCCCAGGATGGCCCCCATGCCCAGCGCGAACGTCACCACCGCCGTCACCGCCAGCATCCAGACCCTGACGCGGGGGCCGTCGGCGTGGGTGCCGTCGGTGATCCTGGGCAGTTCGGCCGTGGCCGGGTCGACGTCCACCACGACGAGGCCGTCCAGGTCGTCGGCGCTCGGCGCCGCGCCGCCGCCGACGGCCGGGAGCACCGAGGTCGGGGCGTCGGGGTCCGCCGAGGCGGGCCTGCTCACCGGGAACGGCGAGGTCGGGGCGTCGGGATCCACCGTGCCGACGGCCGGGAGCACCGAGGTCGGGGCGTCCAGCTCCGCCGGGGCCGGCCCACCGGCCCACCGGGCCTGCGCCTCGCCCCGCACCGTGGCCCGCGCGGCCGTCGCCAGCTCGCCCTCGCCCTCCACCTTCCTGGGCGGGTCGTCGGCGGCCTCGTGTCCCCTGAGGAAGGTGAGCTGGGTGCCGGTGCGCTTGAGGTAGTGGGTGTATACGGCGCCGCCGACCGTGCTCCCGACGCTCATCACGGCCGCGCCGATCACCGTGCCGGCGACCCCCAGATACGATGCGGCCACCGCCGCCGTCATCGTGGCCAGAGCGCCCCCCACGATCTGCGGCATGCTCAGATCGAATCTCTGCTGGCCGCCCATTCCCCGAATCAGTCCCTTCTCACAAGCTTTCGGTAAAGGGGTGCGTAAAGGCTCCCTCGAAGAATGACGCATCCGCGTGTCCTGTTGTTCCTGTGACCTGTGCGACAGGCAGATTCGCAGACGCCCCGCGCCGCCCAACCCCGAGGGAGTACGCCGGAGATGACATTCTCCCGCCGTCCACATCGACCGCCGCTCCACGCCACACCGGCTGCCATGACCTCCGGCGACGGTGACGGCCCGGACCGCACCGGACCCCCGCCCCACGCCCCCGTGGCCGCGACACGCCGCCCGGGGACCGGCCGGCGGGTCCCGATGTCATCTCCCGGCTATTGGCCGAAGTCCACAACGGCACCCGGCGTTATTGGGGAGAATCCGTCGAGGACCCTGAACGTGCTGCTCCACACCGGTGCCTGCAAGTAGATGAATGGAGCAAATGTGACCGGCGTCACATCGCTGCGAGCCCCATCCAGGAAGGCGATGTTCGGACATGCCGGGTACGGTGCTGGCAGGCAACCGGCACACGCGAGAGACTCAAGGGTCCGGGGGAAGATTGAGCACGACGACGAAGGGACTCGCATGCAGGAGCTCCGACTCGTCGCGGTGAGTGAGGACGGGACCTATCTCGTGCTGGCGACAGCCGGCCGGGGGACCCGGTTCACGCTGCCCGTCGACGACCGGCTCCGTGCTGCCGTCCGCGGCAACTTCTCCCGTCTCGGCCAGTACGAGATCGAAGTGGAGAGTCCGTTGCGCCCCAAGGAGATCCAGGCCCGGATCCGTGCCGGCGAGACCGCGGAGGAGATCGCCGCCACGGCGGGCATCCCGGTCGAGCGGGTGCGGTGGTTCGAGGGCCCCGTGCTCCAGGAACGTGAGTACATGGCTCAGCAGGCGCAGCGCTGCGCCGTGCGGCTGCCGGGCGACTCCGCTCCCGGTCCCACCCTCGGCGACCTGGTCGCCGAGCGGCTGACCCGTCGCGGCGTGCCCGCCGACGAGATCGACTGGGACTCCGCCAAAAGGGACGACAACCTGTGGCGGATCAAGCTCGGTTTCGTTTGGAACGGTCACAGCCGCAACGCCGAGTGGATCTTCGATCCGCGACGGCGCCACATCACGCCGCACGACGACGAGGCCATGCGCCTGTCCGCCGGCGAATACGTCGAGCCGGTCGAGGACTCCATCGTCACGCCGTTCGTGCCGCGCGTGGCCAAGCTCGCACCGGTGCCGCCGCTGGCGCCCGAGCCGCTGAACCAGCCGCCGGTCTCGTTCCCCTCGGTGGTGCGCAACGAGCCCCCGGCCGCGCCGGCCCACGAGCGGCCCGAGCCTCCGGCCGCCTACGAGCAGCCCGAGTCCCCGGCCGCCTACGTGCAGCCGCCGATGCCCCCGCTCCCGGCCGGATACGAGGCGCCGAGGTCCTCGGTGCCGCCGCTGCGCGCCCCGGACCAGCCCGGTTACACACCGGCCAGGGCGCCGGAGCCGGTCAGGAGGCCCGAGCCAGCCGCCGTCCACGAGCCGGTCGAGCCCGCCCCACCGGCCGGCGCCGCCGGGCCGGAGCCGGCGGCCGGGACGGCACCGGCCGCGTCCGCGCCGGCCCGCCTCCCGGAGCCCGAGCCCGTAGCGCCGGCGGTGGCCGCCGCGCCCGAGCCGGCCGCCGTGGAGGAGCCGGTCGCCGGGCCGGAGCCGGTCGTCGCGGAGGTTCCCGAGACCACGCCCGAGCCGGCCGCGCCGGAGCCCGTCCGGGAGCAGGTCGCCGAGCAGGAGACGGCACCCGAGGCGGCCGCGGCGGCGCCCGACACCGAGGAGCCCGAGGCCGACCCGGAACCGGCCCGGGAGGCCCCGATAGCCGTGCCGGCGGCACGCGTCAGCGCGGACGAACGGCCTGCTCCGGCCGGCCCGGTCAAGGAAGGGGCGCGGCAGCCGGACAAGCCCGCGGCGCAGGAGCCCGAAGCCGCCAAACCTACGGTGGACAAGCCTGCCGAGGCGCCGAAGCCCGCGGAGCCGCCGAAGCCGGCACCGCCCCCGGCACGGCCGGCGAAGAAGGCCCGGGGACGGCGCGCGTCGGTGCCGACCTGGGACGAGATCATGTTCGGCGCCCGCCGCCAGGACTGACCACACCGCGGCGGAGCGGGGGTGACCGGAGGACCGGTCGCCCCCGCTCCGCCGTGTGGACGGGTCACGGACCCGCTCCGCGCGGAGCATGGAGCGCCTGGAGCACCCGCCACACGGAGCGGTCACGACCGCCTACCGCACGGGCAGATCACAGCGCCCCGCCGTACACGTGGCAGTCACGACCGCCCACCGCACGGAGCAGTCACGGCCATCCACCGCACGGGCAGGTCACAGCGCCCCATCGTACGGAGGGATCATGACCGCCCACCGCACGGGCAGATCACAGTGCCCCGCCGCACGGAGGATCATGACCGCTCCGCCGGTCAGGCGGGTCAGGGCCGGGTAGTGACTCCGTCAGTGCTGAACGGGGCGAGCCAGCCGGGCGTGACCTCGGCGGCGAAGGCCACGCCCTCGGCCTCGCCGACGTCGATCGCCTCGTAGCCGCCGGTGCCCGCGCCGACTCCGGCGACCACGGTCAGCACTCCGGCACGCCGCTGGAACCATGTCTGCCGGAGGGTCCAGCCGACCACGGCCCGCTCCTCCACCACGGCCTGGGAACGGCGCAGCGACCCCGATCGCACCGACAGGCGGGCCCCGTCGTAGGTGTGGCCGAGAGAGCGGTAGCGGTCCAGGCCGAGCGGGACGCCCAGCGCCGCCAGGAGCAGCGCCGGCAGCGCGAGCCCCCACCAGAGCGGGGACCACGTCACGGCGGCCGCCGCCGCGCAGGCGGCGACCACCAGCCACGGGAAGACCGCCCGGAACAGCCGGCGCCTGCGCGCCGCCGCCGGATGGGGCCGCAGCCCGGTGGCGATCGGGCCGATCGCCTCACCCACCACGTCGAGCACGATGGCCCGTGGCACCACCGGCATCAGCTGCCCCCGGGTCTCGGAGTCGCCGAGACCCGTCACGATCGCCCACGCGCGGGCGAGGCCCGCCCATCGTTCGGCCGGCCCCTCCACCAGCTCGAACCCGCGCACCCTGCGCCGCTCCAGCGACACGCTGCGGCGGGTGACCAGGCCACGCTCGGCGATGAGATAGCCCTCCCTGGCGCGCAGGGTGAAGTCCCAGTTGAACACGGCGTACATGATCGCGCCGACGACCGGCATGGCGAGCACCAGCAGCACCAGTGCGCCGACGAGGAGGGCGGGGTGCCCCCAGAGCCACTCCCCCGCGCTCACCACGGCCCGTCCGTCGATCTTGAGCTCCGAGCCCCACTGGAAGGCCAGGCCCACGGCACCGGCCACCAGCGCGAACGGGGTCAGCAGGTAGGCCCCCGACAGAGGGCCGTAGGCGAGCCACTTGCGCGGCACCACGAAGAACACCCGCTCGGGAGTCGTCTCACCGACCTCGTGACGGACCGTGGCGGGGACGGCGGTCCCCGTGGGCGCGCCGGGGTCCGTCACGGCATCGCCGGCCGGGCCGGGTCCCGGGAGCGCGGGATCCGGCCCCGCGGCCGCCCGGGCGGCCTCCTGCGCCTGGGCCCGCCGCGCCATCCGGGCGCGGGCGTGCCACAGGAGCACGGCCTTGAGCCGCTCGGCCTCCTCGACGGTCACCCCGTCGAGCTCGCCCTCCTGCTTCTCGTCACCGCCCGCTCCGGTGTCGATCCTCAGCACCGCGATGCCGAGCAGCCGGTGCAGGGGCGGGTTGCTGACGTCGACGCCCCTGATCCGCTCCAGCGGGATCGTCCGTACCGACCTGCTGACCAGCGCCCGGGTGAGCTCCAGCCGGTCGCCGACGACCTGGTAGGTGAAGGTGGCCCAGCGGACGGCGGCGTAGACGACCGAGCCGATGACGCCGAAGGCCGCCCACCCGAACGAGCCCGGCGAGAAGCCGCCGATGAACAGGACGCCGGCCAGCGGCAGGAAGAGCGAGGGCAGCATCCGGATCGGATCCGTCAGCAGCACCTTGGGGCTGAGCCGCAGCCTGGGGCCGGTCGGCGGGCCGTACTCCCCGGCCTGCGGGCCTGGCGGCGGGCCACCGGGCACAGGGGGCGCGGCCTGCGGACCTGTCGACGGGTCACCGGGGACGGCCTGCGGCTCTGGCGGCGGGCCACCGGGCACGCGGGGCGGCTCCGGGCCGGAGTCACCCGGCACGGGGTACGGGGCCCGCGGGCCTGGCGGCGGGCCACCGGGGGCGGCCTCGGAGGGGGCCTCGCCCCGCGCATCCGGCTCTCCCGGAGGGCCCTGCCGCCCTGGAGGCGCCACGGGCCGCCCGGGAGGCGGCGCGGGAGGACTCTGCCGCTCGGGGGGTTCGGTCATGTGGCGTCGTCCCTCAGCTCCTCGGCCCGCCGGGCGAGCTCCTCGGCCAGGGCCGCGGCGACCTCGTAGTCGAGGCCCTGGATCGTGGACGACCCCGCGTGGGAGGCCGTGCGGATCTCGACCGTGGCCAGCCCGAGCGTCCGCTCCAGCGTGCCCTGCGTCTTGTCCACCGTCTGGATCCGGCTGACCGGGACGAAGGCCCACTCCCTGCTGATCCACCCGGACCGGGCGTAGACCACGTCCCCGCTGAGCTCCCACCGGTGCACGGCGTAGCGCCAGAAGGGCTCGACGATCGCGGCCGGCACGACGAGCACCGCCACCACGGCCGGCAGCCACCAGACGCCGTCCAGTGCCCAGCCGGGCAGCCAGGACCACCGGCCCCCGTCGGCCCACCGGGCCAGCAGGAAGGATCCGCCCACCAGCACGACGGCCCAGAACGCCTGTTCCAGCAGCCACAGCGTGACGGCCTTGCGGGAGACCGGGTTGGCCGGGGCGCGCAACGGGACGCGATCGCCTCCCGGGGGCCGCGCACCCGCCCCGCCTGCCGCCGGGGCGCCGTTCGTGACATCCCTGTGCTCATCGGCTCGGTCGCTCACGCTGTCAGCCTAGAGGGTCCCGGCCGGCGGCCCCTCGTGTCAGCGATCTGTCAGCGGCCCCCACCGGGGTCAGCGGGCGATCAGGGAAGTGTCAGTGGGGCCGTGCACTCTGGTGGCCCGATCACTAGGAAGAGGTGCCGATCATGCGATACGCCATTCAGGCGGAGGGTCTGGTGAAGCGTTACGGGGAGACCCGCGCCCTCGACGGGGTCGATCTCCTCGTGCCGCAGGGACGGCTGCTCGGTGTCCTGGGGCCCAACGGGGCGGGCAAGACCACCGCCGTGCGGATCCTGGCGACGCTGCTCCGCCCCGACGGGGGCAGGGCGTCGGTCGGCGGGTTCGACGTGACGGAGCAGGCCCACCAGGTGCGGTCGCTGATCGGCCTCACGGGACAGTACGCCGGGGTCGACGAGACGCTCACCGGCGTGGAGAACCTGGTGATGCTCGGCCGCCTGCTCGACCTGTCACGGGCCGACGCCCGAGCGAGGGCGGCCGAGCTGCTGGAGCGGTTCGAGCTGACGCACGCCGGGAGCCGGGCTGCCAAGACCTACTCGGGCGGCATGCGCCGCCGCCTCGACCTGGCGGCCAGCCTGGTGGGACGGCCCCAGGTGCTGTTCCTCGACGAGCCGACCACCGGCCTCGACCCGCGCAGCCGCACCGAGCTGTGGAGCGTGGTGCGCGACCTCATGGCCGACGGGGTGACGGTGCTGCTCACCACCCAGTATCTGGAGGAGGCCGACCAGCTCGCCGACGACATCGTGGTGTTCGACCACGGCAGGGTGATCGCCTCGGGCACCTCCGACGAGCTGAAGGCGACCACCGGGGCGCAGGTCCTGGAGGTCCGGCCGCTCCGGCCCGACCAGCTCGACCTGGTCGTCCAGGTCGTCGCCGACGTCGTCGGCGACACCCCGGCGCAGGCCGGCGGGAAGGTCGTGGCGTCGGTGCACGACCCCGCGGTGGTGCCCGCGATCGTGCGGCGGCTGGACGACCTCGGGGTCGTCGCCTCCGAGCTCGCCCTGCGCAAGTCCAGCCTCGACGAGGTCTTCCTGGCCCTGACCGGTCACCCCGCCGAGGACGAGCCCGCCGGAACCATGAAGGACGAAGAGGTGTTCGCATGACCACGACGACCGCACCGGTCCCGGCCGCGGCCAGGCGTCCCGGCCTGTCGGCCGGGTTCCGCCAGACGATGACGCTCACCTGGCGCAGCCTGGTGCAGATCAAGCACAACCCCATGGAGCTGCTCGACCTGAGCGTGCAGCCGGTGATGTTCCTGCTGCTGTTCACCTACGTGTTCGGCGGCGCCATCGCCGGGAGCACGGGAGACTACCTGCAGTTCGCGCTGCCCGGCCTGATCGTGCAGAACGCGCTGTTCGCCACGTTGACCACGGCGATCGGCCTCAACACCGACATCACCAAGGGCGTCTTCGACCGGCTGCGCAGCCTGCCGATCGCCCGCACCGCGCCGCTGGCCGGCCGGATCGTCGCCGACACCGCCAAGCAGCTCTGGGCGCTGTTCCTGTTCCTCGCGATCGGCACGATCCTGGGCTTCCGGATCCAGACCGGGGTGACCGGCGTGCTGGGCGCGGTGGCGCTGCTGCTGGTCTTCGCGCTGGCGATGTCCTGGATGTCGGTGCTCATCGGCCTCAAGGCGAAGGATCCGGAGAAGGTGCAGATCTTCGCGTTCTCCCTGATGATGCCGTTGACGTTCACCAGCAACGCGTTCGTGCCGACCGACACGATGCCCGGCTGGCTGCAGGTGTGGGTGAACGTCAACCCCGTGACGCAGCTCGCCGACGCCGTCCGCGGGCTGCTGCTCGGCGGCGAGGTCGCCGGACCGGCGGTCAGCTCGCTGCTGTGGGCCGCCGCACTGGCGGCGGTCTTCGCTCCCCTGGCGATCCGCGCGTTCCGCAGCCGGGCCTAATCTGTCGGGACGCCGCGGACAGCCGAAGGCGGCCCGACCGCCGCGGAGACATATCGAAGAGAACCGGAGTGATCGCGTGTTGGTGGTTCACGGCGCATGGGTGGACGGGCGGCTGGGGGTCTGGGCGGAGGACACCGCCCGGGCCCCCGGCCCCGCCTCCCGGGCCACGCTCCGTCCCCATCCGTTCGCGGCCCCCGCGGCCGTCCTGGCCACGGCTCTCGGCGTGACCGGCCCGGGCGCGACGGCCGCCGGGGAGACCTCCGCCGGAGGCGGGACCGGGACCGGGACCGAGGTGGGGCGCGGGGCCGAGGAGCGCGAGCTGACCATCCTGCTCCCCGGCTCCACCAGGGGCCCGCTGCCCTCGCCCGAGTCCGGGCTCACGGGCTCGGCGCGCAACCCGAGGATCTCCGCCTGGCGCGTCCCCGCACTGCTGCTCCCCCCGGCCGGGGCGCTCCGCCTGCTCGGCTCCCTGTCCGGTCCGGAGGCGGGCGCGAGCCGGTCCGGCCTCGGCTCGGAGGAGACGGACGGGGGCGCGCAAGGGCTCGAATGGGGTCCCGGGCTCTCCCTGCGCTACTTCGCCGTGGTCGCCGAGCACGCGCGCGCCCTGGTGCGGCGCGGCCGGATCCTGCCCCAGCTCGTCCTGGAGGACGGCGGCCGGGCCGCCCGCTGGCGGCCCGTGCTCACCGGCGCCGACCCGGCGGCGCTCGGCGACCTCGCCGCGGCCATGCCGCCGGTCTGCAGGGCGGTGGCCGGGGAGCGCCCGGCCAAGGACGTGCTGTACGAGGCCCTGGGCGGCCTGGTGGACGGCGCGGCGCGCCTGGCGCTGCCCGACCGTCTCATCCTCGGCCACCGGCCGGGGGCCAAAGCCCCCCTGCCCGACCGCTGGCTGTACGCGCTGACCGGCGAGGACGCCGCGCTCCCCGGCGCCAGGCCCGCCGAGGTGACGCCGCTCGCCGACGCGCTCGACGCGTGGTACGCCTCGGCGCACGAGCTGGACGGGCCGGTCCGGGCCTGCTTCCGGCTCATCGAGCCCGCCGGGGAGGGCGCGTCCTGGAAGGTGGAGTTCGGCCTCGCCCCCAACCCCGCCGGCCCCGGCGACGCGGACGGGGCCGGAGAGGCGGCCGGTTACCTGTCCGCCGACCGGATCCGGGCCGGGGAGCGGGCCCCCTGGCTGCCCGAGCGACCGCAGGAGGTCCTCCGCGCCGACCTGGCCCGGGCCGTCCGCCTCCACCCCGACCTCTACAGCGCGCTGCGCGACCCCGAGCCGTCCGGCCTGGCGGTCGAGACGGCCTGGGCGTTCTCGTTCCTGCGCAACGGCGCCCCCATGCTGAGGGCCGCCGGCTACGGCGTGCTGCTGCCGGCCTGGGCGGGGCGCCAGGGGCTGGGCCTGAAGCTGACCACGCGGACGGTCGCCGGCGAGGAGGGGGCCGGCCTGGACCGGCGGGTGAGTTTCCGGCTGGACGTCGCCATCGGCGACCACACGATCACCGAGGAGGAGCTGGCCGGGCTGGCCCGGCTCAGGATCCCCCTGGTCCAGGTCAGGGGCCAGTGGATCGAGCTGGACGACCAGCAGCTCAAGGCGGCGCTGAAGGTCGTCGAGCAGCGCGGCGGCGGCGAGCGGACCGTGGGCGAGGTGATCCGTGAGGTCGTGGAGGGCGGTGACGAGGACCTGCCGCTGGTCGCGGTGGACTCCGACGGCCTCCTCGGCGATCTCCTCTCCGGCGAGGCCGAGCGCCGTCTCACCCCTGTCGGCGTGCCCAGGGGCCTGAAGGGGACGCTCCGCCCCTACCAGGAGCGCGGCCTGTCATGGCTGAGCTTCCTGTCGGATCTGGGGCTGGGCGGCATCCTCGCCGACGACATGGGGCTCGGCAAGACCGTGTCCACCCTCTCCCTGCTCCTGTCCGAACGCGAGGGCGGCACGCCCCCTCCGACGCTGCTGATCTGCCCGATGTCACTTGTCGGCAACTGGCAGAAGGAGGCGGCCAGGTTCGCCCCCTCGCTGCGGGTCCACGTCCACCACGGCGGCACGCGCAAGCGGGACGGCGAGCTGGCGGCGGCGGTGCGGGAGGCCGACCTGGTCGTCACCACCTACGGCACGGCACTGCGGGACCTGGGAGCGCTGGCGGCCCTGGAGTGGGGCAGGGTGGTCTGCGACGAGGCCCAGGCGATCAAGAACAGCGGGGCGCAGCAGTCGCGGGCGGTGCGGTCGATCCCGGCCCGCACCCGCCTGGCGCTGACCGGCACCCCGGTGGAGAACCGCCTGTCGGAGCTCTGGTCGATCATGGAGTTCTGCAACCCCGGGCTGCTCGGCCCGGCCAAGCGGTTCCGCAAGCGCTACCAGGAGCCGATCGAGACACGGCGCGACGAGCACGCCACCCGGGCGCTGAAGCGGGCCACCGGGCCGTTCGTGCTGCGGCGGCTCAAAACCGACCGGTCGATCATCTCCGACCTGCCGGAGAAGCTGGAGATGAAGGTCTGGTGCACGCTCACCCCGGAGCAGGCGGCGCTGTACAAGGCCGTGGTGAACGACATGCTGGACAGGATCGACGGCTCCCGGGGCATCGAGCGCCGGGGCAACGTGCTGGCCACGATGACCCGGCTCAAGCAGATCTGCAACCACCCCGCCCATCTGCTCAAGGACGGCTCGCGGCTGGCCGGCCGGTCGGGGAAGCTGGCCCGCCTGGAGGAGCTGGCGGAGGAGATCGTCGAGGAGGGGGACAAGGCTCTGGTGTTCACCCAATACACCGAGTTCGGCTCCCTCCTGCAGCCCTACCTGGCCGCCCACCTGGACCGACCGGTGCTGTGGCTGCACGGCGGGCTGTCCAAGAACCGGCGGGAGGAGCTGGTGGAGCGCTTCCAGCGCGACGACGAGCCGATGCTGTTCCTGCTGTCGTTGAAGGCGGCCGGCACCGGCCTCAACCTGACGGCCGCCAACCACGTGATCCACGTGGACCGCTGGTGGAACCCCGCGGTGGAGGACCAGGCGACCGACCGGGCCTTCCGGATCGGCCAGACGAGGAATGTCCAGGTCAGGAAGTTCGTCTGCGTGGACACACTTGAGGAGCGGATCGACGAGATGATCGAACGGAAGAAGGCGCTCGCCGAGAGCGTGGTCGGCACCGGCGAAGACTGGATCGCCGACCTGTCCACCGAGCAACTGCGCGAGCTGTTCCAGCTCGGCCCCGGGGCGGTGAGCTGACATGACCGACGGCGACGACGCGCTCTCACCGGCCGGACCGGCACCGGCCGCCCCCTGCGACGGACCCGGCCCCACCGCCGGACCGGCGCCGGAGGCGCTCTCCGACGGACCCGCCCCCGTGACCGCCGGACCGACCTCGGAGGCGCTCTCCGACGGACCCGCCCCCACCGCCGCTCCGGAGCCGGAGGCGCCCTTCGACGGGCGGCCGGCCGGCTTCTACTCCCCCGGCGTCTCGCTGAGCCGGCTGCGGCCGCGGCCGGACGCCGCGGCGGCCCCCACGGACCTGCTGCTGCGGGCGCTGGAGCCGCCGCCGGTCAAAGTACGGCACATCCCCCTCCTCGACCTGTTGCGGAGGCACTACCGGGAGCTGGGCGGCGAGTAGGGCGCCCCGCCGCCGCGCGCCTGACCCGCGCGACGCCTGACCCGCGCGACGCCTGACCCGCGCGGCGGCTGACCCGCGCGGGCGGCGCGTCTAGCCCGCGAGGGCGATGATCTCCTCCCGGGACAGCAGGCGGCCGCGCTCGTAGCAGCGGGAGTATTCCAGCCGGCCGAGCGCGGCGACCGTGCGCTCGGTGATCCGCACGTGGTCGAAGTCGACCACCGCGTCGATGCCCCGGACCGCCGCGGCGCCGCCCAGGAGCACGGCCGCGGTGGCCGGGGCGCCCTCCGACAGCACCAGTCCGGCGCAGCCGATCAGCACCAGGCCCAGTACGGCCACCTCCCGCGTCTCCGCGGCCTGCGCCAGCGCGGTGCCGAGCAGCCGCCGGCCGCGGACCAGGTCGCCCTCCTGCTCGGCCAGCAGGCCCAGCGCCGTGTTGATCGAGGCCCGGGCGTGCAGCGGGATGCTGGGGGTCTCGTCGATCACGCGCATGGCCTCGGCGTAGTAATGCCTGGCCTCGTTGAGCTTGCCGTCCTCGCGGGCGAAATCTCCCCGGGCGCTGAGCAGGTTCAGTGCGGCGATCCGGTCCCCGTTGCCGATGGCGGCGCGGAGGGTCTCCTCCAGGAGCTCCTCGGCCGCCGCCCGGTCTCCCGCGAGGTTGAGCCCGAGCGCCAGGCGCCCCCGCATGTAGGCGACCTCCTCGACCGCGCCGAGCTCCTCCATCAGGGCGAGCGCCTCGTGGACCTCCTCCAGCGCCCGTTCGGGCTCACCGTGCAGGAAGTCCAGATCCGACAGGGAGGCGAGCACGTTGGCGACGCCCCAGCGGTCCCCGATGGCCCGGAAGTCGCGCAGAGCGGTGGACAGCTCGGTCCTGCCCTCGGGGATACGGCCCGCGAACAGGTGCTCGAACCCCCGGAACAGCCGCGCCGAGGCGATCACCCAGGGGGCGGGGTGGGCGAGCATCTCGTCGAGACAGAGGTCGTTGTCCGTGTTCAGGCCTGAGAACAGCGCGAGGACCGGGCCCGCCATCACGACCAGGGGGTGCCACGGCCGGGGCAGCGTCTCGGGCGCCAGCCGTACGACCTCCTCCAGCTCGGCCCGCGCCGTGTCGAGCTCGATCCCCGCGCCCACCGCGTTGGACCCGTAGGAGGCCCGGGCCAGGGCCAGCGAGGCGGGGTCGGCGCCGTCCCCGGCCAGCCTGAGCACCTCCCGGGTGCGGTGGGCGCCCTCGACCCGGTAACCGCGCAGCCACCAGTACCATCCCAGGGCGCCGACCAGCCGCAGCGCCAGGTCGGTCCGGGCCGCCTCGACGGTCCAGCGCAGCGCGGCCGTCAGGTTGTCGTGCTCGGCGGCCATCTGGGCGATGACGGCGAGCTGCCGGTGATCGCGGAGGCCGGGATCCGAGGTCTCGGCCAGCTCGGTGAAGAACATCGCGTGGGCCAGCCGCACGCGGCCCTGCTCGCCCGACTCGGCCAGCCGCTCGGCGGCGTAGGCGCGGATGGTCTCCAGCATCCGGTAGCGGACGACGGTGCCGTGGCTGTGGGCCACCACCAGGGACTTGTCCACCAGCCGGGCCAGCACGTCGAGCACGTCGGCCCGGTCCAGGCCCTCCCCCGAGCAGATCTCCTCGGCGCAGTCGAGAGCGGCGCCCCCGGCGAAGACGGACAGGCGGCGGGCCAGCACCCGCTCCTGCCCGTCCAGCAGGTCCCAGCTCCATCCGACCACCGCGCGGAGCGTCTGGTGGCGGGGCAGCGCCGTACGGCTGCCGCCGGTCAGCAGGCGGAAGCGGTCGTCGAGCCGGTGCGCGATCTGTTCGGCCGACAGCGAGCGGAGGCGGGCGGCCGCCAGCTCGATGGCGAGCGGCATGCCGTCGAGCTCCCGGCAGATCCGCACCACCGCGCCGGCCTCGTCCTCGGGCCGGTAGCCGGGCCGGACGGCCGCGGCGCGCTCGGCGAACAGGCGGACGGCCGGGTAGCCGAGGGCCTCGCCCGGGTCCTCGCCGCTCGGCGGGAGTCCGAGCGGCGGCACCGGCCAGGTCAGCTCTCCGGTGATGCCGAGGGGTTCGCGGCTGGTTGCCAGGATGCGTACCCCGGGACAGCTCGCCAGCACCCGGTCGGCGAGCTCCGCCGCTGCCTCGACCACGTGCTCGCAGTTGTCCAGGACGATCAGCAGCCGTTTCCCGGTGAGTCCCGAGACGAGTCGGGACAGCGGATCGCGGGGGGCGGGCACGGGGATCGCGCCGTGGCCGGCGGCGGACGCCGGCGGCGGAGGGTCGCGCAGCTCCAGCGCCGAGAACACGGTCTGCGGGACCTCCGACGGCTCGGCCACCGGGGCGAGCTCGACCAGCCACACCCCGTCGGGCATCCGGCCGGCGACCGCCTCGGCCGATTCGACGGCCAGCCTGGTCTTGCCCGCGCCGCCGGAGCCGAGCAGGGTGACCAGCCGGTTCTCGGCGAGGAGTCCGGCCGTCCGCGCCAGGTCGCGCTCGCGGCCGACGAAGCTGGTGAGCCTGGCCGGCAGGTTGCCCCGCCACGGGGCCTCGCCGGGCGGTGGGAGCCCCGGACCGCTCCCGCCGGGCGGCGGGGCCTCCGGGCCGCTCCGGACCGGCGAGCCGCCTCCCGCGGACGGCGGGCGCCGGCCGTCCTCGACCGGCGGCCGGGAGCCCGGACCGTCCTCGTCGGGCGGTGGGGCCTCCGGGCCGCTCCGGGCCGGAGGCCGGGGCCGCGGGCCGCTCTCGGCCCATTCGCGGCGCAGCATGGCGAGGTGGAGGTCGGCCAGCTCGGGTGAGGGGTCCACGCCGAGCTCGCCGGCGAAGACCAGCCGGGCGTCCTCGTAGGAGGCCAGAGCCTCGACATGGCGGCCCGAGCCGTACAGGGCGCGCATGAGCTGGCCGCGCAGCCGCTCGCGCAGCGGGTGGGCGGCGATCAGGGCGGGCAGCTCCGCGGCGGCCTCGGCCTGCCGTCCGAGCAGCAGGTCGGCCTCGAGGCGGTCCTCGACGGCGGCCAGGCGGAGGGTCTCCAGCCTGGTGATCGCGGCGGCGACGGCGTCGTTGCCCGCCAGGTCGGCCAGGGCGGGCCCGCGCCACAGTGCGAGCGCGGCCCGGAGCGCGGTCGCGGCGTCGGCCGGGGCGCCCGCCCCGAGGGCCGCGCGGCCCTCGGCGGCCAGCCGGGCGAACCGGTGGGCGTCCACCCGGTCAGGATCGACGGCCAGCCGGTAGCCGGCCGCGTCGGCCTCCACCAGCCCGCGCTGATCGCCCAGCGCGCCGCGCAGCCGGGAGATCAGGGCCTGCAGCGCGTTGCCCACCGCGTTCGGCGGGCGCTCCTCCCACACTCCGGCGACCAGCCGGCCGACGGGCACGGTCCGGCCGGCGTCGAGAAGGAGCAGGGCGAGGAGGGTCCGCAGGCGCTGCCCGGCGATCTCCGCCGCCTCTCCTCGCCGGCGGATCTCCAGGGGGCCGAGGATGGCGAAGGTCATTTCCGCGTCCAACCTCACCCCCTCCATCCTTCGATTCTGTCCGATTCCCGGGCATTTCCGAGCCATGGAACCTCGCGATCCGGTCTGCGCATCTTCCAGACCCGCGTAGCATCATCGGGCATGGGGCAGCCGAATACGTCTACGCGCCGCCCGCGGCGGACCGTCGGAACGGTGCTCGCCGCGGCGTTCGTCGTCGTCTCCTCCGGCTGTGGGATGGTGGGCAGCTCCGCCTCGGCCGACAGGCTGCAGCTGGAGCCGATCAACGTCTCGAGTCCTCGGTTGAAGGACGGCGCTCCGCTGCCGTCCGACTACTCGTGCAACGGCTCGGTCGGCAACCCGCCGCTGCGCTGGTCGGGGGTGCCGGACAGCACGAAGTCCGTCGCGATCGTGGCCGACAACAACGCGCGCGCCGGTGGAGAGGTGAACTGGGTCGTGTTCGACATCGACCCGCGTACCAACGAACTGGCCGAGAACAGCGTCCCGGTGGGAGCTGTGGAAGGAAGCACGACAGGCGGCAAGGTGGGCTACTCCCCTCCATGTCGCGCCCGGGAGAACTATCGTTTCACTGTCTACGCGCTCGACGGCAAGGTCGACCTCAAAAAGGGCGCCTCCCTCGACAAGACCTTGAAGAGCATCGCGGACAAGACGATCGCCTGGGGACGGCTCACCACGGCGCACATCGAGTGACAGGCCAAACACCGGAGGTATTAATGGTTACCAATTCTTCACTTAGGGTGTGACAACGCTCATAGTGGTCCGACACAATCAGATCCAATGTCCGTGCGCAGGTGATGCAAGGGGGCAGGTCGCGTCGATGGCCGCGCGACCTCACCGGCGCCGCTGGAAGGCCATGGCCTTGAGGGTGGTGCAATGATCGCGGTCGTAGTAAGTCTGGTCGCCGTCGTGCTCCTCGTGCTCGTCGTCGTGGCACTGGGAATGCGGTCGATGAACCGCAGGGAGAGCGCGCTCCCTGCGGAACGCCTGCGCGAGATGGCGGAGAAGGAGGCGCAGACCCCCACCACGTCCATCGACGACTTCGCCACGCGTGAGCCGAAGATGAACCATTTCTCGCCCGACCTCACCCCGTTCGACGAGCCCAAGCCGCCGCGCCCGCCGCGCCCGGCGGGCTCGCGCGGCAAGCGGGGCGTGAACGAGTTCGGCCAGGCCGACGACTACGACGACGACTACTGGACGCGGCTCCAGGCTGACGAGGGCGGTTTCGGAGGGTCCTTGGCAGCTCGGATGGGCGCCAGCCGTCCCGTCGGCGAGGACGGCCCGCCCCGGGCGGACGCCGAGGCGACCATGCAGGTGCCGCTGCCGAACCGCTCCCAGACTCCCCGGGCGGACGCCGACGCGGTGACCGTGCAGGCCCCGCTGCCCAACCGGACGCCGCCGTCCCGCCCCCCGGCCGCGCCCGCGCCGGCCGTCGCCTCCTCCTCCCTGCCCTCGGGCCTGGCCGACCTGGTCGGTCCGGTCCAGCCGGAGCCGGCCCCCACGACCGCCGCGCTCGCCGAGCAGAAGACGGTGACCTTCGCGGCCCCCACGCCCGGCGCCTTCGGCGAGGGCCGCGCCCCGCGCCCGAACACCCCGCGCTCCCGCAGGAGCAGCCGCGGCTCCGCCTCGGGCGGCGCCCCCGGCAAAGGCACGCCCTCCCGGCCCGACCCGTTGAGCGACCCGCTGGGCGGCTCCTACCCGCGCGGCACCGGCCCGGTGGCCTCCAGCGGCTCGATGCCCGCCCGCGGCGCGACCGGCGGGCCCCTCGGCCCCGAGGCCGGCGCCGGACCGCTCCCCCCGATGCCTCCGATGGGCCCCACGACCAGCGGCGGTTTCCCCGCGTCACCGAGCGCGGACCCGCTCGCGGCGCCGTACGGCGCGGCGCCCGAACCGCCCAGGCCCGTCTCCGACAACCCCTGGGCCCAGGCCACCGCCCCGGGCTCCGGAGGGTGGCCGGCCGCCAACACCGCCGACATCCTCGACGACCCGGCGCCGTCCTACAGCTCCTACCAAACGCCGGTCTACAGCGCTCCGCCCGCGGCCTCCTACGAGGTCAGCTCCGGCTGGGCCACCATCGACGACGACGCGCTCACCGGCCCCACCCCGGCGCTGTCGACCCCGACGGGCCCCTCCCGCAGCGTCTCCCCCTACGACGACCGCACGGCCGAGGCACGACCGGGGCCGGGCTACGGCTACGATCCCGCCCAGCGCGCCACCCCGGCGGCCCCGGCCGCCTGGCCGGAGCCCGCCTCCGGCGGCGGTGACGGCGCCAACGCGGCCTGGCCCAGCTACGGCGATCTCTACGGCACCGGTCCCACCGGGAGCGCCGCCGTCCCCGAAGATCAGGGCCGCGGCTCCCGGGGCAACCACCACCGGGCACAGGAGCCGGACTACCCCGACTATTACCGCTGATTTCTCCCGCTCTATGTAAAGGCCGCTGATAACCGCCCAGGCGGAGGGGGCCGACACCATAAGGTCTGCCCCATGGGGACGGACACGAAGAGTTACACGCCACTCACAAGCAGTGGCATTGCATCCGTGCTACGGCACGACCTGCCCGCCTCCCTGGTGGTCTTCCTGGTGGCGGTGCCCCTCTCGCTGGGCATCGCGGTGGCCTCAGGAGCACCACTGGCGGCCGGGCTCATCGCGGCTGTGGCGGGTGGCGTGGTGGTGGGCGCCCTGGGCGGTTCGACCGTCCAGGTGAGCGGCCCCGCCGCCGGTCTCTCACTGGTGGTCGCCGAGCTGGTCATGAGATACGGCTGGCGCGCCACCTGCATGATCACCTTGATGGCGGGCGCCCTGCAGCTCCTGCTGGGGCTGTTCCGGGTCGCCCGGGCGGCGCTGGCGGTCTCCCCCGCCGTGGTGCACGGCATGCTCGCCGGGGTCGGCGTGGTGATCGCCCTCTCCCAGCTGCACGTCGTGCTGGGCGGCAGCCCGCAGCGCTCGGCGGTCGGGAACCTGATCGAGCTGCCCCAGCAGATCGCCGACAACCACAGCCACGCGGTCTTCACCGGCCTGCTCACCATCGCGGTCCTGGTCGGCTGGGCCCGCCTGCCGCAGCGGCTGCGGATCGTCCCGGCGCCGCTGGCGGCCCTGTTCGCCGCCTCGGTGACCGCCGGGACGCTCGGCTGGGACGTCACCAGGGTCGACCTCTCCGAGAGCCTGAGCGGGTGGACCGCGCCGCTGTGGCCGCGGGACGACTGGCACGGGATCATCGGAGCGGTGCTGCTGGTGGCGCTGCTGGCCGGGGTGGAGTCGCTGCTGTCGGCGGTGGCCGTCGACAAGCTGCACAGCGGCAGGCGGGCCGATCTGGACAAGGAGCTCACCGCCCAGGGCGTGGCCAACATGGTGACCGGCGCGCTGGGCGGGCTGCCCGTCGCCGGGGTCATCGTGCGCAGCACCACCAACGTCCGCGCGGGGGCGCGCAGCCGCTGGTCGACGGCCATGCACGGTCTCTGGATCCTGGTGTTCGCGCTCTGCCTGGGCTGGACGATCAAACTGATCCCCATGGAGGCACTGGCCGCGCTGCTGGTCTTCATCGGCGTCCAGATGGTCAACGTGGGGCATCTGCGCAACCTGCGCGGCCACGGCGAGGTCCCCGTCTACGTCGTCACCATGGCCGGGGTCGTGCTGATCGGCCTCGCCGAGGGCGTGCTGATCGGCCTCGGCCTCGCCGCCCTGTCGGCGCTGCGCCGCCTCACCTGGATCAGCGTGCGGGCCAGGCCCGAGTCCGACGGCCGCTGGCACGTGCTGATCGGCGGCTCGCTGACCTTCCTGGGCGTGCCGCGGCTCACCTCGGAGCTGCGCGCCGTACCGGCCGGAGCCGCGGTGGAGCTGGACCTGAACATCGACTTCATGGACAACGCGGCCTTCGAGGCCATCCACACCTGGAGGCAGGACCACGAGCGCGGCGGCGGCACCGTCGACATCGACGAGATCCACGACGAGTGGTACGCCATGGCCGCCAGCGGCGCCCGGATGTTTCCGGCCAAGACCCCGCCGCGGGCGCCGGAGCGCTGGTGGCTGCCCTGGGCCCACCGGCGGCGGAGGCGGCCCGCGCCCACGGGCCCGCTGGTCCCGGCCCGGCCCACGACGGCGGGGGACAGCCCCGCCGTGCCGGACCTGCTGGCCGGGGCGCGGGAGTTCCACCGTCGCACGGCCCCGCTGGTCCAGCCGTTCCTGTCGGCGATGGCCCGCAAGCAGGAGCCCTCGCACCTGTTCATCACCTGCGCGGACTCCCGGATCGTGCCGAATCTGATCACCGCCAGCGGCCCCGGCGACCTGTTCACCGTCCGTAACATCGGCAACCTGGTGCCGCGGCTGGACTCGGCGCCGCCGGACGACTCGGTGGCGGCGGCGATCGAGTACGCGATGGGCGCGCTCGACATCCGGACCATCACGGTCTGCGGCCACTCCGGCTGCGGGGCCATGGCCGCGCTGCTGGAGGGCGGCGAGAAGATCCACGAGCTGCCCGCGCTCGGCCGCTGGCTCCGCCACGGCGACCACAGCCTGGCCCGGTGGGCCGCCTCCGGAGGCGACGACGGCGGACCGCTGGACCGCCTGTGCAGGTCCAACGTGATCCAGCAGTTGGACAACCTGCGGACCTACCCCCAGGTGGACCGGCTCGTCCACGCCGGGCGCCTGCAGCTGGTGGGCCTCTACTTCGACATCGGCACGGCCCGGGTCCATGTCCTGCAGCAGCCCCCGCTCACGGCCAGCCCGCTGTGAGCGTACGGCTCGCGCCGGGGGTGAAGGCGCGTGATCCCGGCCGGGACGGGACTCCGGCGCGCACGGCTCCGTCCGGGCGCGGCATGATCCGCCCGGTACGGGACCGTCCGCCCGGCCCGGTCCGGACGTAGGATCCGTCCGAGCGCGGGAAGGGCGAGGCTCCTGGAGGTCGGCGATGACTGACTGGCGTGAGCTGCGGGAGGAACTGGTCGCGCAGGTGTGCGAGCGCGGGATCAGCCGGGCCGTGGCCGGTGCGCTGCGGGCGGTGCCCCGGCACGTGTTCCTGCCGGAGGTCCCCCCGCACACCGCGTACCGGGATGACGCCATCGTGACCAAGCGCGATGCGGAGGGCAGGCCGATCAGCTCCTCCTCGCAGCCGGCGATCATGGCCCTGATGCTCGACCAGCTCGGCCTGGAGCCGGGACAGCGGGTGCTGGAGATCGGCGCGGGGACGGGCTACAACGCCGCGCTGCTGTCGCACCTGGTGGGGCCGGAGGGCCGGGTCGTGAGCGTCGACATCGACGCCGACCTGGTCGCGCGGGCCCGGGAGCACCTGGACAGGGCCGGCTGCGCGGGGGTGAGCGTGGTGTGCGGGGACGGCGCGGAGGGATACGCGCCGCAGGCGCCCTACGACCGGGTGATCGCCACCGTCGGGGTGTGGGACCTCGCCCCCGCCTGGCTGGAGCAGCTCGGGCCCGGCGGGCGCATCGTCGTCCCGCTGGACCTGCACGGCGTGCAGCGCTCGGTGGCGCTGGAACGGGCGGACGGGCACTGGACGAGCCGGTCGGTGGTGCCCTGCGGGTTCATGCGGATGCGGGGTCCCTTCGCCGGCCCGGAGACGGTCCGGGTGCTGGACCAGGGGTCCGACCTCACGATCTCGCTGCCGGAGGGAGGCGAGATCGGCGATGTCCTGGCGGCCCTCGACGGTCCGGTCACCGAGCTGCCCACCGGGGTGGACGCGGGCCACGCACAGCTCGTCGACGGGCTGAGCCTGTGGCTGGCGGTGCACGAACCCCGCTGGTGCGCGCTGTCCGAAACACAGCCGGGGCGGCTGGCGTCGGGCCTCCTCGACCATCGGGGGTTCAAGACGGTCGTCGGGATCATCGAGGGCGACAGCCTCTGCGTGCTGGAGCCGGACACCTACGACGCGCCGGCCGTGCGGGCCTTCGGACCCGGCCGCGTGAGGCTCGGCGCCGATCTCGTCGCCCACGTCCAGGCGTGGGACGGAGCGGGCCGGCCGATGACGGCCGGGCTGCGCGTCGACGCCCACGTCGCGACCGTGCCCGCCGGCGGGCTGCTCATCCCCAAGCGGCACACCACGCTCGCGCTGTCCTGGGACGCCGGCGGTTTCCGCCGGGGAGACGATTGATCCTCCGCGGGCGGGGAAGCGAGAGGGGAAGAGAAGGGGCTCCGCTATGACTGATGCTCTGCGCCTGCGGGTGAGGTCCGACGGCACGACGATGGTCCTGCGGCCCGAAGGGGAGCTGGACGTGAACACCGCGGCGCAGTTGCGGGTCTGGGTGGACGACTATCTCACCGGCGATTCCCGGCCCGCGACCCTGGTGGACCTCTCCGGGCTCACCTTCATCGACTCCCCCGGGCTGGCCGCGCTGCTGGCGATGCGCAGGCGGCTGGCCGACGGCGACGCGGTCGTCGTCTACGCCGATCCGACCCCGCAGCCGGCGCGGCTGCTGCGCATCACGGGCCTGGCGGCCCGGCTGCCGGTCTTCGGCACCCTGGACGAGGCGCTGCGGTCGCTGGCCGCCCGCTGACGGCCGGACCCCTCAGGGCCGGAGGGGGACGGCCGGACCCCTCGGGACCGGCGGGGACGGCCGGACCCCTCGGGACTGGTAGGAAGGTACACGCCTGCCCTGAAGCCCGCAGGCGTGAGGAGCTCATCATGTTGTTCGGGGCCGGACATGGCTCGGCATTCACCATCTCGTGCGACCTCCATGAGGGCGCGGCCGTCATCCGCGTCGGCGGAGAGCTCGGGTTCCACTCCGCCCCGCTCCTGCGAGAGCAGTTGCACCGCGTCTGGGACGGGCCCGGCACGCCCCTCCTCATCGTGGACCTGACCGAGGTCACCTTCTGCGACTCGGTGGGACTGAGCGAGCTGGTCTCGGCACTGCAGCACGGCGAGGCGACCGGCACCCGATTCGTGCTCAGCGGCGTCCACGGACCGCTGGCACGCGTGCTGACGATCACCGGCCTCCGCAAGGCCTTCGAGATCCACCCCACGGCCGACGACGCGCTCCGCCAGGCGGCCCCGGACCGGCGGGACCGGCCCGGGGGCGGGTGAGCCGTTGCAAGGACTCCCAAGTCACCTGCAAGCCCGCTGCCCTATCTCTTGACGGGCAGACAACTCCCACCTTCTTCAGGCTTCAGGAGACAGACCCATGCGTGGCGCCCTGCGCTTCTCACTCGGACTCACCACCGCCGCCGTCGTGGCGCTCGGCCTGCCGTCCGCCGCCACGGCGTCCACCGCCGTGACCACCCCGGGGGTCTCCGCGGCTGCCGGAGTCTCCGCGGCCGGGACCCGGCACTGGGGACCGACCGCCTCCTCCGACACCAAGGGCTGGGCCGGCGGCGCCGTCCGGAGCACCGGCTCCGGCCTGCGGATCTCCGGCGATCTGTACGACGGCGGAGGGGCGCGCACCTGCTCGTGGCTGAAGATCAAGTGGCTTACGGACAGGGGCAGGCACCGCACCGCGACCTTCAAGAACTGCTCGCAGTCACGGACCCTCGCCTTCCGGGTGAACGCCGGCTACATGCTGTCCGCCCAGGCCAAGGTCTGCCGGGGGACCTCGACCAGGGTCACCGGCAGGTGCTCCGGCTGGGAGGGCGTCTGGTCCCAGGGCGGCTGAGCCCGGCCCACGGCCGGTGGAGCCGGCCCGTGGGCCGACTCCCGGCCTCCCCCAACGGTCCGGAATCGATCCTCTAAAGTGTGCGGGCATGACCACCCAGCCTTACCTGTCCGAACTGTTCTCCCTTGACGGCCGGGTCGCCATGGTGACCGGCGGAAGTTCCGGCATCGGCCGCGCCATAGCCGAGGCACTCGCGCGCGCGGGGGCGAGTGTCGTGGTCGTGGCGCGCAAGGAGGCGGACCTGATCGCCACGGTCGACGACCTGACGGCCCACGGCTGCCGTGCGGCCTGGGTGAGCGCGGACCTGAGCACACGCGACGGTGTGCGCCTGGCGGCCGAGAAGGCGGTCGAGGCGTTCGGAGAGCCCGACATCCTCGTCAACAGCGCCGGGATCAACCTGCGCCCGCCGATGGGCGAGCTGGGCGAGGACGTGTGGGACGTCACGATGGCGGTGAATCTGGAGGCGCCCCACCTTCTGGGACAGCGGTTCGGCCCCCGTATGGCGGAGCGGGGGTTCGGGCGGATCATCCACATCAGCTCCCAGCAGGCGCACCGGGCGTTCGTGCAGAGCGGCGCCTACGGCGTCTCCAAGGGAGCGCTGGAGTCACTGGCGCGCTCGCAGGCCGAGGCGTGGTCGTCGAGCGGCGTCACCTGCAACACGCTCGTGCCGGGATTCGTGATGACGGCGCTCAACGCACGGCTGTCGTCCGACCCCGAGAAGGTGGCGGCGCTGGCCGCGCGCACGATGGTCGGACGCAACGGTCTGGCCGAGGACTTCGCGGGCGCGGCGGTGTTCCTGGCGAGCCGCGCCTCCGGTTACGTCACCGGGCAGTCGATCTTCGTCGACGGCGGATTCTCCGTCCACTGAGTCCACCGCGGGAGCATGGGCGAGGGCCGCAGCGGCGGCACCCTGGACGGCGACGGCCGTGCTACTCGAAGCGGGACGGGTCTCCGGCGCCCCTGCGGAGGATCTCGGGTCCGGCCTGTGAGAAGTCGACGACCGTCGTCGGCACGGCGCCGCACTCACCGGCGTCGATCACCGCGTCCACCACGGGGTCGAGCCTTTCCTTGATCTCCCAGCCCTGGGTCATGGGTTCGGTCTCGTCGGGCAGGAGCAGGGTGCTCGACAGCAGTGGTTCGCCGAGTTCGGCCAGCAACGCCTGCGTGACGGCATGATCGGGGATCCGGACGCCGACGGTCTTCTTCCTGGGATGCAGCAGCCGTCGCGGCACCTCCTTCGTCGCCGGCAGGATGAACGTGTAGCTGCCGGGAGTCGCCGCCTTGATCGAGCGGAACAGCGCGTTGCTGACGTGGACGAACTGGCCGAGCTGCGCGAAATTCCGGCACACCAGGGTGAAGTGGTGGCCGCTGTCGAGACGGCGGATCTCCCTGATCCGGTCGATGCCCTCCTGGTTGCCCAGTCGGCACCCGAGCGCGAAGCACGAGTCCGTCGGGTAGGCGATCAGCCCGTCCGCGCGGACGAGGTCCGCCACCTGACGGAGGGCCCGAGGTTGCGGGTTGTCCGGATGCACGTCGAAGTACCTTGCCATGCATGGGAGCTTAGAAGCGGATGCTCCTCACCACGATCCGTGGGGCCGCGCGGTCCGTCCACAGCAGCCACCGGATGGCTGACGGGACGGCCTGGACGGTGGAACGGGGGCTTCCGCCCCAACTGCCGTATGGCTACTATCGGGCAACCAATCGCCTACTTTGGCGATTTTTGTCATAGACGTACCGATCGATGAGGAGAGTGTCCTGCACGTGGCCAGGTTGGGCAGGGTCGGGCGGCGAAGAACGGAAATCGTGGGCGACGGGGACGGGCTGCCGGGGGCGACCGGCGGCCGGCCGCGGCGGCTGGCCGGTGCCCGCCGACTGCCACTGCGCACCGTGCTGATCATCATCGTTTTCGTACCGAGCATCACCTTCACCCCACTGCTGGGTTCGGGCATGTACCAGCTGTCCTCTCAGTGGCGGACGGAGAAGGTCCAGCTGGACCTGGCCACCACGACTGTCGGCAGCCCCGCGGCCGACCTGTTCTTCAGCCTTGACAAGGAGCGGCAGCTCACCGCGGAGATGCAGGCCGGCCCCCGCAGCACCACCCGCGACAAGCTTGCCGAGCAGCGCGTGCTGACCGACCAGGCCGTGAGCGCCTTCCGTCCGCTGACCGCCCTGGACACCACCGACGCGCAGGAGGGGCTCGCCGACGCCATCGCCCGTACCGGACGCGGCCTCGAACTCCTCGACCAGCAGCGCCAGGCGGTGGACGCCGGTTGGTCCAGCGAGCAGAAGGCGTTCGACTACTACAGCGGAGTCATCGAGTCGGACCTCAGCGTGTTCAGCGCCCTCAGCCAGACCGATCACGCCGAGGTGACCAGCAAGGCGCAGACGCTGGTCGACCTCTTCTGGGCCGTCGACATGATCGGCCGCCAACACGCCGTTCTGGCCCGCGGCTGGGAGAAGGGGCGCCTGACGAGGGAGGAGTACGGCCTCGTCGCCGACGCCCTCGGCACCAGTAAGCACCTCCTGCGGTCCCGGGTGATCCCCAGTCTCACCGGCAACGAGAGCAAGTACGCAACGCTGACGGCCAGCAAGGCGTGGGAGACCATGACCGCCCTGGAGGGGCGGCTGGTCACCCCCGGGACCGGCGCCGAGAGCAGCCCGGTGACACTCCGCGAGGTCGGCCCCGTGTGGCGCGCCGCGGTTGACACGGTCACCGAGCAGCTGATGCAACTCCTCAGCCTCCGGCTCGAGAACGTCGCCAGGATCGGCTACGGCCACGCCAACCAGCTCTTCGTGATCTTCATCGGCATCACCGCCGTGGGCGTGCTCGCCCTGGGCCTGGTCATCGTCACCAGCTGGCGTCTCACCGCCATTCTTCGCCGGCGCATCCTCCACCTGCGCGAGGAGGCCCACGAACTCCAGGAGCGGCTGCCCGATGTGGTCGCCCGGCTGGAGCGCGGCGAGGACGTCGACGTGGACGCGGAGGTGCACCTGGTCGAGCCCACCCCCGACGAGCTCGGCGAGCTCGGGCAGGCCCTCAATCTGGCCAGCCGCAGCGCTGTCCTCACCGCCGTGCGGCAGGCCGAACAGCACCGCGGCTTCCAACGCATGCTCCAGCGCATCGCCCGCCGTACCCAGATCCTCATCGGCCTTCAGTTGAAGAAGCTGGACGAGCTGGAGCGCAGGCACGAGGACCCCGAGGTGCTGGAGGGCCTGTTCGACCTGGACCACCTCACCGCCCGGCTGCGCCGCTACGAGGAGAACCTGGTGATCCTCGGCGGCGGCCAGCCTCAGCGCCGCTGGCGCAAGCCGGTACGCCTGCTCGACGTACTGCGCGCCGCGCAGGGCGAGGTCCAGGACTACCGACGGATCTCGATCGACGTCGAGGGCGACCCCTGGGTGGCCGAGCGCGGGGTGGGACCGCTGGTCCACGTCCTGGCGGAACTGATGGAGAACGCCACCGCCTTCTCCAAGCCGGTGACCCCCGTCGAGGTGCGGGCCGCACCGGTCAGCCGGGGCCTCGCCGTGGAGATCGAGGACCGCGGTCTGGGCATGGAACCCGAGCAGTACGCCGCCGCCAACGCCCTGATGCAGTCGCCGCCGCAGCTCGATGTGATGACCCAGGCCGACGATGTGCGTCTCGGCCTGTACGTGGTCGCCCGGCTCTCCGCGGGCCTGGGTCTCCAGGTGGAACTGCGGCCGTCGGCCTTCGGCGGCACCCGGGTCATCGTGCTGCTCCCGGAATCGCTGGTGGTGGACCGCCCCCGCGCGGTACCCGGGCCGGCCGCGGCTCCCGAGGATGTCCCCCGGGACCCCACCGGTCCGCGACCCCACCCGCAGCAGGACGCGGCCGGTCCCCGCCCGCCCCACGAGGACACGCAGTTGCCGACCCGCTCCAGGGGACGCGCGATGGCGTACGTGACCGCGCCCGCCGCCGGATCACCGGATCGGGACGCCGCGCCCCTGCCGTCCGGCCGCGACCCGCTGCCCCAGCGGGTGCGCCAGGCCAACCTGATCACCGAGCTCAGGGTCCCGGCGGACGGGGACGGGCAGGCCGGCCAGGAGGCCTGGGCCGTACGCGACCAGCCCGGCCGGTCCAGCGCCACGATCGGCGCGTTCCAGCGGCAGTCCCGCAGGCGCCGGACCGGTGACGACGCCTTCCAACCCCGGCCGGACGGATCCCCCGAGCCGAGCTCCCCTACGACGGAAGATCGAAGATGACGCAGCGAACCACCGCCACCGACACCGACCTGGACTGGCTCCTGGACGGTCTGGTCGATCAGGTCGCGGGCACCCGGCACGCCATCGTGCTGTCCGACGACGGTCTGTTGATCAGCCGGTCCCGGACCATCGAGCGCTCGGACGCCGAACGCCTCGCCGCGATCGCCACCAGCCAGCAGAGCCTGGCCCGCGGTGTCGGGCAGCTCTTCAGCGGCGGACCGGTCCACCAGGTCATCATCGAGATGGCCGACCTGTGGCTGTTCGTCACGGCCGCGGGCCGCGGCACCCATCTGGCCGTGGTCGCCTCCCAGGAGGTCGACGCCGAACTGATGAGCGTCGCGATGCACACCCTGGTCCAGCAGGTGGGCCAGAAGCTGGGGACCGACGCGCGCACCCCGCAGACCGAGGACGCGGGGAGACACAGATGAAGCACTGGACGGAGGGATTCGACGACGACCACGCCGACGAATCCCTCGTCCGTCCCTACACGATCACCGGCGGACGGACCGCCCCCGAGCGGGACGATCTGACGCTGATCACCCTGGTGACGACGGTCTCCGCGGCCTCCGCGGAGACCGGACACGGTCTGCGGAGAATGCAGCCGGAGCACCGCACCATCCTCGCTGTGTGCAAGCGGCCCATGGCGGTGGCCGAGGTCGCCGCCGCGCTGAACCTCCCGGTGTCGGTGACCAAGATCCTCATCGGCGATCTGATCGAGGCCGGTCAGATGCGGGCCCGACCACCGCTGGCCTTCGCACAGGCAGGCGGCTTCCCCGGTATGACGATCCTTGAGGCGGTGAGGGATGGACTACGCAATCTCTGACCACGGGGACGCCGCTCCCCTGGCAGTGAAGATCCTTGTCGCCGGTGGTTTCGGCGTCGGGAAGACGACCCTGGTCGGCGCGGTGAGCGAGGTCGCCCCGCTGCGGACCGAGGAGTACCTGACCCATGCCAGCGTCGGCGTGGACAATCTGGAAGGGGTGGGCGGCAAGTCCACCACTACCGTCGCGCTGGACTTCGGGCGCATCACCATCAACAGCGAACTCGTGCTCTACCTGTTCGGCACCCCCGGGCAGGAACGCTTCTGGTTCATGTGGAACGACCTTGTCAACGGAGCGATGGGCGCGGTCGTCCTGGTCGACACCCGCCGGCTGGACGTGAGTTTCGCGTCGATCGACTTCTTCGAGAGCCGCGGCATCCCCTTCGTCATCGGCGTCAACTGCTTCCACGGTGTCAGGGACCGGACACAGGAGGAGATCCGCAAGGCACTCGATCTCGATCCGCAGGTGCCGCTGGTGCTCTGTGACGCCCGCGACCGGACGGCGGTCCGCGACGTGCTGCTGGCGCTCATCGACCACCTGATGGCCGCTCAGTCCCGCACCGCACCGCACCCCGTGGCCTGACCGGGCCGTCCCAGGACCGGGCCGGGTCGTCGGCGACAGGCCCGGTCGAGGCCGGGTCCCGTCGGCTGAAGTGATCAGAGTGCTCCCCGTCTGGAATGATCAGAATGGTCCCGTCGTCTCTCGGTATCGCAGGAGCACTCTTGTTCAAGCGTCGTGGTTTGACCCTGTCGGCAGCCCTCATCGCGGTGTCCGTGTGCGTCGCCGGCCCCGGGGCGGCGGCGGGCGAGACGGCTGATCCGACACATCCGGGGCCGGTTTACAAGACGGTCACCGACCGGAGCGGGCTGCTGTCGTTGCAGACCAATGGGCGTCCGGACGGGCAGGACATGGTCTTCCGGATCTCGGGAGCCGTTTACGCCAACATCGAGGGCAACGCTCACGACCCGCAGCTGCGCCATGGCCAGAAACTGTTCAACATCGAGGGCTACAACATCCGGCGGCTGTATCGGGTGCCCGGCACCACTCAGCTCTACCAGCTCTCCCGTGAGATCGTCTTCTACACCGACCCCACCGACCCGACGAAGATCCTGCGGGAGTGGAAGAACCCGATCGACCTCAAGACCTACCCCGTCATCCCCATCAACAACGACGCGGTGAACTTCGGCCCGTTCAACGTCACCCCCTCCTACGTCGGCCCGCCCCTGCGGCAGATGCACGACGAGACCGAGTGGACCAGCGACATCCCGGTGCGCACGGACCTCAAGGCCGCGTTGGGCGATCCGTTCGGGCTGGTGAACGGCGTCTACGCGGCCCAGGAGATGTTCGACTTCTACGTCGACGATCGTGAGGTCGCGACCCGCACGGTCGCGGGCACCGTCCCCAAGGGTGCGATGAAGACCAAGATCAGCTGGGCGAGGACGAGCCCGTGGGCGCCGTTCATGTGCCTGCCGGAGACCGACGTCCGCGGGCAGCTCACCTACCACGCCCGCAGCTGGTCGCTGCAGTCCTACAACGACCTTGAGCCGTGGCTGCGCGCGGAGGTCGACGCCGCCTACCCGCTCTTCGGAGCCGCTCCCACCGCGCCCGGCCCGAGCGAGAACTCCTGGACCTCCTTCTACAACAAGCAGCTGGGCAAGGGTGCCACCACGTGGGCCGGCTGGTGCGCCGCCAACGGGAAGGCCTGACGGCCACACATGAGGTCGTCGCCGGCGGACAGGCCGGCTTGAGCGGCGGTTCAGGCCGAGGCCGCCTCGGTCCCGGGACCGGCTCCGGCTCCTGGACCTGGACCGGCTCCTGGACCTGGACCTGGACCGAGGTCGGGACCGGCTCCGGTTCCGGGACCTGGACCGGGATCAGCTCCGGTTCCGGGATCGGCTCCGGGACCGGGCAGCACATCGATGTCCGTGGCATGCATCGGCTTGTCGCATACCGAGCAGTGCAGTTCCACGTGGCTGATCTGACCGCAGGCGTGGTGCCGGTAGAGCACGGGCGGGCCTGACGCCCCGGCGGTCCACCGGTCGCCCCAGCGCACCAGCACCAGCAGCACATCACACAGCTCCCGGCCTTTGGCGGTGAGCGTGTACTCGTGGCGCGGCGGGCGGTGCGAGTATTCCCGGCGCTGCAGCACGCCGTTGTCGACCAGCCACTTCAGCCGCGCGGCGAGCACCTTGCTGGAGATGCCCAGGTCCTGCTGGAGGTGCTCGAAGCGGGTGATGCCGACGTAGACGTCGCGCAGGATCAGCGGAGACCACGGCTCGCCGATGACGTCCAGGGTGCGGGCGATGGAGCAGGCCATGTCGCCGAACCGGGTTCGCTGCATGCGGCCATCCTACCCAAGTCCCTTCCCTCAAGAAAGTGACTCGGCTATGGTGCGGACTGACGCCCTACGGCCGAGAGCCTGTGAGGTCTCGCCCTGAGGGCGGCCGCGGACCCGGCCTACAGCCGGTGGCGGCCGCACGACGGATACGCCGCACGACGGATGCAACGCCGGAATACCTGCCGTGACCCGACCGAAGGGAACACCCGACATGACCGATCCGATGCCTGTCGCCGAGCTGCTGTTCAGCGAGGCGGACGCGACACCGATGAGCACCGACACGGCGACGGTGAAGCCATGGAGCCAGGCGTCCGCGTGCTTGCAGGCGGCGTCGAAGGCGTGGCTGTCGACGGTGCGGCCCGACGGACGCCCGCACGCCATGCCGGTGATGCCGGGCTGGGCGGACGAGACGCCGTACATCGCCACCCGCCCGGCCTCCCGTAAGGCCAGGAATCTCGACGGCAACCCCAATTGCGTCCTCACCGTCGCCGGCGCGGACCTCGACCTCGTGGTCGAGGGCACCGCCACCCGGGTCCAGGACCCGGACCGGCTCCAGCAGGTGGCCGACGCCTTCATGGCGAAGTATCAGTGGCGGTTCACGATCCTTGACGGCTCCGTCTACGACGGCAGCCTTCCCGGCCCACCCGAGTACGCCTTCTACCGGGTGACGCCCGTGCGTGCCTTCGGGTACGGCCCGGACGGCCTGACCGCGACCCGCTGGCGCTTCTGACGGACCGGGCGCCACACCGGCCGGCCTCGCCTGCCGCGGCGGCGGCGATCCAGCGGACCGGCAGGAGGAGCGCCGCCACCGCGGCGCCGGCCCTCCTGCCGGTCGCTCAAGCCTGCCGGTCGCTCAAGGCCGCCGGTCGCTCAAGGCTGTCCGGCATCGAGTGTGAGCTCACCCGCGGATCTGCTCGGCGGGCCGGCCCAGCAGCACGGTCCGGGCCGGCGTCAGGGTCGCCACGTACGCCAGCCCCATCGTGGCCGCCACCATCGCCGCATAGGCGACGGACGGCACGTGCGGCAGCGGCGAGCCGGTCACCCCGTAGCTGAGCGCCATCAGCGTCGGCGCCGCGATCAGGGTCCCCGTGATCACCGCGAGCCCGCCGACCAGCAGCGCCTCCCAGCGCACCATGCCGCGCACCTGCCGCCGGGTGCCGCCGATCAGGCGCAGCAGCGCGAACTCCCGAGTCCTCGCGCCGGTGGCCGTCACCAGCGTGTTGACCACCGAGATCGCGATGAACACGATGATCAGCCCGAGCACCAGGAGGTTGATCCAGTCACTGAACTCCTGCGCCGCGTTGACCGCCGCGCCGGCGCCCGCCCGGTCCAGGACCGTCAGGCCGGGGGCCAGCGCGGTGAGCCGTTCCGCCGTGCCGCCCGTGACGTACACCCGGCCGGCCATCCCGGCCTCCGAGTGGTCGCGCACCAGCGGGTACGGCAGGGCGACGTCGCCGTACCCGAGACCGCGCTCGTAGAGGGCCACCACGGTCAGCTTGACGGGTGTGCCGTCGCCCAGACGCAGCCGGACCGTGTCTCCCACCGAGGCGCCGAGGCTGCCGGCGGTCAGCGTGCTCAGCGCCACCCTGTCGCCGCGCAGCCGGTCCAGCGAGCCGGACGTGACGCCGAGGTCGATCCCGTGCGCGGGGACGGTCAGGCCGATCGCGTCCAGCGGCTTCAGCGTGCGTGATCCCATTTCGTCCGTGTCGGCGATCACCGTGGTGCCGATCGTCTCGGTCACCCCCTTGACGCCGGGCAGGTCCCGTGCGGCCCGGACGACGTCGGGGGGCAGGCCCGGTCCGGCCGACTCCAGGACGTAGTCGGCGCGGTTGCCCTCCAGCGCCTGCTGGGTGGCCGCGTGGCCCAGGGTGGATTGGGCGAAAAGGGTGGTCGAGGCGAAGGCGAACATCAGGATGAGCGGGGTGGCGACGGCCGCCAGCCGCTTGGCCGCCGTCCTGGTGTTCGCCACGGCCAGGTAGCCGCTGACCGGCGAGGTGCGGCCGACCACGCCACCTGCCAGGCGTACGGCCAGTTGTACCAGCCAGGGGCCCAGGAGGGCGGCCGCGGTGATGAGGAGGAGCACGATCGCGCCGGCGCTCGCCGCGGCCGTCTCCCCGGCCGCGGCCACGGACAGGCCCGAGGCGGACGCGCCCAGGGCGAGGAAGACCAGGCCGACGATCATCCGGCCGCGGCCGAGCTCCCTGCGTTCGACCGCGGCCTCGCCCAGCGCCTCGGTCGGCTTGATACTGGCGGCACGCCGTACGGCGCCGCGGGCGGCCAGCCAGGCCGTGACCAGCCCGACCCCGGCCGCGACCAGCATCGGGACGGGACCCACCACCGGCGTGAACCCCTCCGGCACCATGCCCCGCGCGACGAACTGGTCGAACAACCACCGCCCCACCGCGACTCCCAGCGGCAGCCCCGGCACGGCGGCCACGGTCCCGACGGCCAGCGCCTCCCGCCCGATCATGGCGCGGACCTGCTTGGGCGTCGCCCCGATCGCCCGCAGCAGCGCGATCTCCCGGTCCCGCTGCCGGACTGCGAGCCCGAACGCGCCGGAGACCACCAGCACCGCCACCATGACGATCACGCCGCCGAGGCTGCCGCTGAGCGCGATGAGCATCTCCCGGCCCTCCCGCGCCGAGGCGTTCTCAGCCAGCCCGCGCTGGTCTCCCGCGTACACCGCCACGGAGTCGCCGAGCGCCCGCTCGACCCGCTCCGCCAGCCGCTCGCCCTCGCCGAACACCCCGAACGCCGACACCTTGCCGGGGCGGGCGAACAGCTCCTCGGCGCGCTCCCCGGTGAAGAACACCGACGCCTGCCGGGCCAGGCCGGGCCCGGCGACCCCGGTCACGGTGTATTCCCGGACACCGTCCCGGCCGGCGACGCGCGCCTTCTCACCCACCTTCCGGCCCAGCGCGACGTCCACGACGATCTCCCCCGCCGTGGCGGGCGCCCGGCCCTCCCGCAGGGTGTACGGCGTGAGCCCCGCCGACCCCCAGGAGCGCCCGATCACACGCCCGTCGGCGCCCGTC
Organism: Streptosporangium brasiliense; assembly: GCF_030811595.1. Classification (NCBI taxonomy): domain Bacteria; kingdom Bacillati; phylum Actinomycetota; class Actinomycetes; order Streptosporangiales; family Streptosporangiaceae; genus Streptosporangium; species Streptosporangium brasiliense. The sequence goes on along the minus strand of NZ_JAUSRB010000002.1, from coordinate 4,446,131 downwards.
AGCCCGACCGGGAAGCTGGTCTCGGGCACGACCCGGGTGACACCGGGCACCTTGGCGATCTTCCTGGCCAGGACGGCCGGGATCGCGACCGGCTCGGACAGCGACTGCCCCAGGTCAGGCTCCTCCGTGTCGAGGGTGACCTGCTGCTGTCCCGCCACCACGACCGGGGCCGCGCCGTACCGCTCGGCGGGAACGCGGGCGCGCAGGCCGCTGTCCATGAGCAGCCCGCACGAGGCGACCAGGGCCACGGCGAACAGCAGCGCGACGAACGGGCCCGCGAGCGAGAGCAGGCGGCCTCGCGAGGTGGCCAGGGCGAGCCTCAGCATCGCACGGCCTCCGGGCGTCCGAGCACGGCCATCCGCCGCGCGATCGTCTCCGGCCCGGCCGCGTACACCTCGTCCACCAGCGCGCCTCCGGCCAGGAACAGCACCCGGTCGGCGTACGAGGCGGCCACCGGATCGTGGGTCACCATCACCACGGTCTGGCCCGTCGTGTCCACCACCTGGCGGAGCAGGGCGAGCACCTCGGCGGCGGTCTGGGTGTCCAGCGCGCCCGTCGGCTCGTCGGCGAAGACCACCTCCGGCCTGGTCACCAGCGCGCGGGCGATCGCCACCCGCTGCTGCTGCCCGCCGGACAGCTGGGACGGCCGGTGCCGCGCGCGCTCGCCCAGTCCGACCCGCTCGATCACCTCGGCCAGCCAGGCGTGATCGGGCCGCGTGCCCGCGAGCCGGAACGGCAGCAGGACGTTGTCGACCACGCTGAGCGAGGGGATCAGGTTGAACGCCTGGAAGACGAAGCCCGCCTTCTCCCGGCGCAGCTCGGTGAGCTGGGTCTCGTTCATCCGCGACAGCTCCGTCTCGCCTATGTGGACCGTTCCCGAGGTGGGCGTGTCCAGCCCCGCGGCGCAGTGCAGAAAGGTGCTCTTACCGGAACCCGACGGGCCCATGACGGCGGTGAAGCCGCCGCGGGGCAGGTCGACCGTGACTCCGCGTAGCGCGTACACCTCCTTCCCGTAAGTCTTGGTCACCGCGTTGAGGCGCACCGCGTGCGTCGCCACCTGTCGTCCCCCGTTTCAGGATCCACTGTTTGCTCGGATCCCACGCTAGAGACTCGGACATTCCGGGCGCGAGCCAGTAAGCCCCCATCCGTTGGTAGGGCTAGCTGTACTGAAGGGGCTCGATGATCTCCGATGCGTGATCAGGCCGCCTGCGGAAACAGCTCGATCATGAGGATGGGCAGAGATTACGCTTACGGGCATCTCACGTCGCTTCTCGCCGCTTCCGGTGCCCCTACGGAACAGCGACGGAACAGAGCAGAAGCTTGGAGGCGCCCGTGACGATGCCCAGAAAGGGCTCACGGCCCATCACCGTCGACGGCACCGCCTTCCGCTGGCGTATCGGGCACAGGCCCACCTACTCCCAGGGCAACGGCTGGACTCCCCTCACCGTCGCCGTCGAGCGGGCCGAGGCGCCGGGGCGCGTTCTCGTGGTGTCGCTCCCCTGCGCCCGGCCGGACAACTGGGACGGGGAGCGCACGATCGCGGTCCGGCCCGTCCTCGTCGCCGGCTGCATCCGGCGGGCCCTCGAACAGGGCTGGGACCCCGGGCAGCGAGGCCCGGCATTCGCCCTCGCCGTCACCGAGAACGAACTGGCCGTGCTCCTGGGCGGACCACCCCAATACCTGATCCCCTTCCTCTGGGGCATGATCCCCGAAGGCGGAGGCATCGAAGACCTCCCCCGATGCACCGAAATCTGGAGCCGCGACAGACAGGACACCAGCCGGCCACCTGCTCGCCCCTGACCAGCAGGAAAGGACAGGCGCCCGATCAGCGCCCCTCCGCCCCGGCCGGGCGGTGGACGGGGGCGGTGACGTGTGATCGTGTATCGAGACCCCGGGCCGCCTCCCCGCCCGTACGTAGCGGCCCCGGAGCAGGTGGACGCCGAGCCCGCTGTGCTTATGCCGCTGACGGCACCCGCCCTCGGAACCAAAGATCGGAAGCGAGCCGCGTCGGTACCGGAACGTACGCCGACGCCTCCGCGCACGCCTTATCCGGTGCCCCAGACCTGCGGGAATGCGCTTACCCTACGGAACGGCCCCGCTGCAGGTCCACCCCCGTCTTCCCCTCGCGGGTGTCCATTGCACTCGTCCGAACGGAGCGACCGGCGAGTGTTCGCCCCCCCTCAGGCCTCAGGGGAGCCGGTTCCGCCATTCGCGGTCCCACAGAAGTTGCAGGAGTGCACTCACAGCCTACTGAAATCTTTCATTCAATTATTGCAATCGCCCAAAACATGGGGGTAACGTTCCAGCGCGTCAGGCCAATCGCACGCACCCCCCAGGAGGCCGCACATGGCCCACCTCGACCGCCGCCGTTTCCTCCAGCTCGGCGCCTTGGCCGCCGGGAGCACGGTCCTCACCGCCTGTGGCGCGGGCTCCACGGCCGCCCCCGCGCCCGTCGGCCCGACCGGCACCGCCGCCACCGGTGAAATCACCGTGTGGAGCTGGCAGGGCCCCGCCGCGATGATGAAGGCGCTGGTGCCGGACTTCACGAAGGAGTTCCCCGGTATCAAGGTCGACGTCCAGGACATCGGCAACCCGGCCATCTGGGACAAGATCACTTCGGGCCTCGCGGCCGGTGGTCAGGGGCTGGGCGACGTGCTTCACATCGGCGTCGACTACCTGCCCGCCTACATCGAGAAGTTCCCGGGCGGCCTGGCCGACCTCGTGCCGCTCGGCGCGGACAAGCACAAGGGCAAGTTCGCCCAGGGCATGTGGGAGACGGTGAGCCGTGACGGCAAGGTCTACGCCCTGCCGTGGGAGGCGAACTCGGCCGGTTTCTACTACCGGGCCGACCTGTTCGAGAAGGCCGGTGTCGACGTCGAGGCCCTGCGGACCTGGGACGAGGTCATCGAGGCGGGCATCAAGCTCAAGGAGAAGACCGGCGTCCAGCTGATCGGCATCGACAAGCCGGCCTCGGTGGGCGACTCGGCCGGCTTCTTCCAGACGCTCCTGCAGCTCCAGGACAGCTTCTACTTCGACATGCAGGGCAACATCACGCTCGACACGCCCCAGGCGATCACCGCCATGACGATCATCAAGAAGCTGAACGACGCGGGCCTGGTGGCCGACACCGCGGGCGGCTGGAACGCGATGATCAGCTCGATCAAGAAGGGCGCCGTCGCGGTGCAGGCGATGCCGACCTGGTTCGGCGGCATCATCGAGGAGACCGTGCCCGGTGAGAAGGGCAAGTGGAAGGTCCGTCTCCCTCCGGCGGTCACTCCCGGCGGCAAGGTCTCCGCGACCGTCAACTCCACCCACCTGGCCGTCGCCAACACCAGCAAAGCCAAGGCCGCCGCGTTCGCCTTCGCGGAGTACGTGCTGACCAGGCCGGAGTCGCAGGTGAAGATCTACAAGGAGAAGGGCATCGCGCCCGCCCTCCTGGCCGCCTACGACGACCCGGTCTTCCACGAGGAGTCGGCGTTCTTCAGCGGCCAGAAGAAGGGTGAGATCTTCCTCGACGCCCTCAAGCAGCCGTCCTACGTGACGAACTACACCGCCGACTACTCCCGCGCGCTGAAGGCCGTCACCGACGCGCAGAGCAAGGTGCTGCTCAAGGGCGCGGACCCGGCCACGGTCCTCAAGGAGGCGGCGGACCTGATCGCCCAGCAGACCGGCCGCACGGTCCTGCGATGACGGCGGGGAAGCCAGGGTGGGTGAGCGGCTGATGAGTACGGAGCGGACCCGGCGCAGTGAGCGCGGTGGCCGGCCGAGGGACGGGGCCGTCCGCGGAGCGGATGAGGAGTGGTGAGCGACTGATGAGCACAGTGGTCTCCGAGCGGGCCACCGCCGGGGCGTCCGCCAAGACGCCCCGGCGGGTGCGCCGCCCGGGAACGAAGGCCGCCCCCTACCTGTTCGTGCTGCCCGCGCTCGCCCTGTTCGCGGTCTTCAAGCTGTACCCGATCGCGTGGTCGTTCTGGCTGAGCCTCTTCCGGACCGACGGGGCGCTGCAGAGCTTCGCCGGGACGGCCAACTACGAGCGGCTCCTCAGAGATCCGCTGTTCTGGACCGCGTTGCGCAACACCGGCGTCATCCTCGTCGTCCAGGTGCCGCTGATGCTGGCCATCGCGATCGGACTGGCTGTGGCGTTCGGTTCGGCGCTGCTGAGGTTCCGCGCCTTCATACGGCTCGGCTTCTTCCTTCCGATGGTGACGGGGCTCGTGGCATACGGCGTCCTCTTCGCCGTCCTGCTCAACCCGCAGTCCGGCCTGGTCAACTGGTTCCTCGGGCTCGCCGGCATCCCGGCGGTGCCGTGGCTGGCCGACACGCTCTGGGCGCGGATCGCCCTGGGCCTGGCCCTCACCTGGCACTACACCGGCTACAACGCGGTGATCTTCCTGTCGAGGCTGCAGGCGCTGCCCAGGGACCACTACGACGCGGCTGCCGTGGACGGGGCGAACGCGTGGAAGAGGTTCAGGCACGTGACCCTGCCGGGATTGCGCCCGGTCGTCCTGCTCACGCTGGTCATGTCCACGATCGGCACGTTGCAGCTGTTCGACGAGCCGTACGTCCTCACCAACGGCGGCCCCGACAACAGCACGCTGACCCTGGGTCTCTACCTCTACAACAACGGTTTCAAGTTCTTCGACTTCGGCTACGCCTCGGCCATCGCCTACGCACTCGCCGTGATCATCGGGTTCCTCGGCATCGTGCAGTTCCGCTTCCTGGGAGACAAGTCGTGAACCGCAGAAACGCGGTGGGCGGCGTCATGCTGACGTCGTCGCTGCTGATCGCCGTCACCGTGGTGCTGGTGCCGTTCTACTGGCTGGTCGTGGGCAGCACGCACAGCACGGCCGAGGTCTTCGACAGCCCGCCGCCGTTGCTGCCGGGTGGGCACCTGCTGGAGAACCTCGCCAATCTGGAGGCCAGCATCGGCTTCAGCCGGGTGGTGCTCAACTCGGTGCTGATCTCCACGATCTACACGGTGCTGGCCGGCCTGGTGTGCACGATGGCGGGGTACGGCTTCGCCAAGTACGACTTTCGCGGCAAGGAGTTCCTCTTCGGCCTGCTGATGCTCGGCCTCGTCATCCCCAGCCAGGTCACGCTCGTACCACTGTTCAAGATGATGCTGGCGCTCGACTGGCTCAACACATACCAGGCGATCGTGCTGCCCAACCTCGCGCTGCCGTTCGGCATCTTCCTGATGCGGCAGTCGATGTCCGCGCTGCCCGACGAACTGCTGGCCGCGGGCCGGGTCGACGGCTGCGGGGAACTGCGGCTGTTCGTCCGCGTGGTGCTGCCGCCGATGCGACCGGCTCTCGCCGCTCTGGGCATCTACCTGTTCCTCTACCAGTGGAACGACTTCGTCTGGCCCTTGATCGCGCTGCGGACCCGGGACGCCTACACGATCCCGCTCGCGATCGCCTCCCTGCAGGGCGCCACCGAGACCGACTACGGCCAGATCCTCGCCGGAACGGCCGTCGCCGCGCTCCCGATGGCCCTGCTCTTCCTTCTACTTCAACGACACTTCGTGTCCGGACTTCTCGCAGGAGCGGTGAAAGAGTGAGTGTCACGACCGCCGGGCTCGCGCCCGCGCCAACCGAGCACCTGCTCGACGACGTACGGCTGGCCGTTCTGACGCATACGCCGGGCGCGTCGGCGAGCTGGGAGCTGACCGCACAGCAGGACGGCCCCGACCTGCTGGAGGTCCGCTCCGACGGGGAGACGGAGATCCGGCTCTCGGTCCCGCTGGGCGACACGGTGGGGTTCTGGCACCCCACCCGCTCCTGGAGCCGCCCGCTCGTCGCCGACTGGGCGGGCCTGGCGCACGTGTCGCTGGTCGAGGGGGCCGCCGCGGGCTGCCTGTACGACAGCGCCGGCCGCACGCTGCTCGCCTTCGCCGCCGTCGATCCGGTTCCGGAGACCGTGATGCGCTTCGGCGTCTCCGAGGAGAACAAGACCTTCGTCGTGCACCTGACCGTGCCCGCGAGCGCCTCGCCGTACAAGATGGTCTTCGCCAGGACGGCTCCGTCTGTCGCGGCGGCGATGCGCGGGCTGCGGACCTGGCTGGGGGCGGGACCGGCGCCCGTGCCCGAGGCCGCGCGGCTGCCGGTCTACTCCACCTGGTACAGCTTCACCCAGGACGTCGAGGAGTCGGCCATCGAGGCCGAGGCGGCGCTGGCGGCGGAACTGGGCTGCGGCGTGATCATCATCGACGACGGATGGCAGGAGCTGGGGAACGGGCGAGGCTATCCGGGCGTAGGGGACTGGCGTCCGGACAAGACGAAGTTCCCGGACCTCGCGGGACACGTCGCCCGAGTTCGGGAGTTCGGGCTGAAGTATCTCCTCTGGGTCGCCCCGCTGCTCCTGGGCCCGGAAGCCGAATGCTTCCCAGAACTGTCGCCCTACGCTCCGGCTCCGGCCGGTGTGCCGGGCGCGCAGGTGCTCGACCCGCGTAGGCCCGAGGTCAGGCGGCACGTGGTCGAGCTGTGCGCCTCGCTGGTCGCCGACCACGGGCTCGACGGACTCAAGATCGACTTCTTGGACGAGGTCATGGTCTACGCGGGCGCGCCCGCACACGGCGCGGACATCCCCGACGTCGGCACCGCCATGAACGTGCTGCTGACCGAGCTTCAGGCCGCGCTCGAGGCCATCCGGCCCGACGTGCTCATCGAGCTGCGCCAGCCGTACGTCGGGCCGGGCATGGCGCCCTTCGGCAACATGCTCCGGGCCGACGACTGCCCGGCCGACGCGACCGCCAACCGGGTCCGTACGATCGACGTCGGCCTGCTCTCCGTGCGCGGGGCCGTCCACGCCGACATGCTGATGTGGGACCCTGAGGGGGAGGCGCGGAGCGCCGCGCGCCAGCTCATCGGCCCGCTGCACGCCGTGCCCCAGATCTCCGTGAGACTCGCCGGGCTCAGCGAGGAGCACCGGCGGATGGTGGCGTTCTGGCTCGGCCAGTGGCGCAGGCTGCGGCCTCTCCTGCTCGACGGTGAGGTGGAGCCGGGCCGCCCCGACGAGCTGTACCCGGTCATCACGGCGTCGCGGGGAGAAGACTGCGTGATCACTGTCAGCGCCGACCGGGTGGCCACGCTGGACACCGCGCGGCACCGGCGGATCACGCTCGTCAACGGCACCGCCGCGGAACGCCTCGTCCTCGACGTCACAGGACCGGGAATCACGGTAGAGCTGATCGTCTACGGTGCGGCTGGATCTATGATCGAGCGGGTGGAGCGGCGGCTTGAGCCCGGCCTGTGCGCGCTGGCCGTCCCGCCCTCGGGCCTGGCGACTCTGGAGGAGACCCAGTGAAGATCGGCATCACCGAGGTGGCGGCGCGGGCTGACGTGAGCGAGGCCACGGTCAGCCGGGTCATCAACCGCCGCTCCGGTGTCTCCGCCAAGACCCGCGAGGCCGTCGAGCGGGCCATGGCGGAGCTGGGCTACGAGCGCTCCACCCGGGGGCAGATCGTCGCGGTGATAACGCCGTGGCTGTCCAACCCGTTCTTCGCCGATGTCGCCGAGCTGATCGAGGCCGCGCTGGCACCGCACGGGCTCAAGGGCGTGCTCTGCCCCGCCCTGCCCGGCGGCATCCAGGAGCGCGAGTTCGTGACCGCGCTGGCCGACCACGGTGTCGCCGGGGTGGTGTTCCTGTCGGCCAGCAACACCATCGAGAACGCCGATCCCGAGACATACAACGTGCTGGCCGCGAGGCGGATCCCGTTCGTGGGGGTCAACGGCGGCTTCGAGGGGCACGACGCGCCGGTCTTCTCCACGGACGACCACCTCGCCGCCGAGCTGGCCGTGGAGCACCTGTTCTCGCTGGGGCACCGCAGGGTCGGCATGGCCGCCGGTCCCGTCGGCAACCGGCCCGCCGATCGCCGGGTCGAGGGATTCCTCGCCGCGCTGGAGCGGCGCGGGGTGGAGGACCCGGACCAGTGGGTAGTCCGGCAGTACTACACGATCGAGGGCGGCCAGTCGGCCACGTCCACCCTGCTCAGGCAGGATGTCACCGCGATCGTCGCGGCCAGCGACTTCATGGCGCTGGGCGCTATACGGGGCGTGCGCAGGGAGGGGCTGTCCGTGCCCGGCGACGTCTCGGTCGTGGGTTACGACGGCTCGATGATCATGGAGTTCGTCGATCCGCCGCTGACCACGGTCCGGCAGCCCGTCGACCGCCTGGCCAAGGAAGTGGCCCGTAGCGTGGTCGCCCTGGTGAGCAACCGCGAGGTGCCGCCGGGCGAGCTTCTGTTCAGTCCGGAGCTGGTGGTGCGGGCGTCGACGGCGCCGCCGCGCTCCGCCTGATTTTCTCGAATTTTCACCTCATCTCACCGTTGATCGCCTGAGATTCATCCGATCACCCCCTGAATCGGGAGACACCCATGAGGTACATCGCGTTATCCGTCCTGCTCGGCTCCTCCCTTCTCGCCGCCGCGGCCCTGACCCCGGCCCAGGCGGCGGCGGGCGGCCCGCTCGTCGTGGTCAACCCCGGCTTCGAGAAGGGCGTCGAAGGCTGGACGTTCACCTCCGGCACCGGAGTCGCCACCAACCTGCCGCACGGCGGCACCAAGCTGATCTACCTCGACTCCGGTGAGGGCAGGAGCATCAGCCAGACCGTCGTCGCCCCCGCCGCGGGCCGCTACTCCGTCTCCGCCTGGATCGCCACCGGCGGCGCGGGCGGTACCTTCACCGTGCTGCGCAACGGCGCCGCCGCCGGCTCCGTGACCCTGCCGGCCCGCTCCACCTACACCCGCTACACCGTCTCCGACGTGGAACTCGCCGAGGGCGACCGTCTGGGGATCGTGTTCGGCTCCGGTTCCGGCTGGGTGAACGCCGACGACGTGATGGTCTCGCCCGGCGCGACCGCCGGGCCCCGCGTGAGCTCGTCCAACGCCAAGATCGTGGAGATGTTCGGCTGGGCCAAGGCCAAGGCGGGCAGCTGGGTGCATCAGAACGGCGTCCCCGGCCCGCTCAACGTCGACGAGCGCAAGCCCGCCGGCACCGGCGAGGGCAGCTACGTCTCCTCCTACTGGGCCGGATACGCCCACCGCAGCGGCTACTACTCCCGCGACTTCGCCCACCAGCTGGCCGGAGCGCACATCCTCGGCCTGGCGGCCGAGAACAAGGCGATGCTCCGCTCGTTCGCCGCCTCGGCCACCGAGGAGCACAAGTACTACCCGGTGTGGGCCCTCAACTTCGACGCCTCCACCTACCTCGACATCGACTACAGGAGCCCGACCAACTTCGTGCGCGAGGTGCCGGCCACGTTCGAGCTGGTCGAGAAGGCCAACCACGCGTTCCGCTGGAGCGGCGACCGCTCCTACATCGACGACCCGGTGTTCTGGGACTACTACCGGCACGCCACCAAGGAGTTCGTCGAGCTGCACGACGGCACCGTCCCCAACGGCTCCGTCAAGGTCGCCGAGGGCACCGGCAAGGGCATCTTCCAGGGTACGGCCAGCTACAACGAGGACGGCGAGCCGCTGATCGAGGCCGGTGACGGGATCGGCGCCCAGTACCAGGCGTACAAGGCGCTGGCGGACCTCGCCGTCGACAAGCGCGACCTGAAGCTGGCGGCGGAGTACGCGGCCAAGGCGCGCGAGCTCAGGCGCTACTTCAACGACACCTGGAGCCGGAAGGAGGGCAGCACCGACTTCGTCCGCGCCTACAACGTCTCCGGCGAGCCGGTGACCGGCTTCGGCAAGGAGAACAGCTGGTTCATGCCGATGAAGGGGATCATCGACGCCGGCCCGCGCAACGACGCCTACCTCGACTTCATCGACACCCAGGCCTCCGGCCCGGAGGGGCCGGTCAACATCGAGGCGTTCACCTACCTGCCCGACACGTTCTTCAGGCACAACCGCAACGAGACCGCCTGGAAGTGGATGCAGAGCGTCTACGACAGGCGTGAGAACAGGCACGTCGTCGGGCGCCAGGGGCTCAACGGCGACTACCCCGAGGTGTCGTTCACCCTGGTCAGCCAGACGGTCGAGGGACTGATGGGCATCCAGCCCGACGCCCCCCGGCGCACCGTCGCCACCCAGTCGCGGCTGCCCGCCGACATCGGCTGGCTGGAGGTGGCCGACGTGCCGGTCGGGGACGGCAAGGTGACGGTCCGGCACGACGGCCAGACCTCGACCACGCTCACGAACGGTTCCGACCGTCAGACCTTCTGGGAGGCGCGCTTCCCGGGCAAGCACCGCTGGCTGGAGGTCGACGGGCACCGCATGATCGGCATGCCCAAGGTGATCGACGGCGTCGGCTACACCGTCGCCCTGGTGCCCGTGCGCGCCGGCCGGACCGCCACGGTCAAGGTCTCCGGCTGACCCACGTCCGCCGCCGCCCCGCCGTACCGGCTCCCCGCCTTCCGGGATCGGTACGGGGCTTGAGCAACAACGGAACGGCCAGTGGCGGTAGCGGGCTGAAGACCGCCGGACTGCCGCCGCTGGCCGTTCGAATGTCGTTCACCGGGTTGGTGGACCAGCTCGATCTCGATGGCGAGGACGCCGAGGGCTCCGTTCTCATGGGTCGTGGATGCGGGGGATGTCGGCGAGCTGACGGGAGAAAGGGGCAGCCCCCTGGTCACCGACCACGCCTCTGGAGTGATTACGGCTCGAACATGGCGGGATAAGTCCGGCGCGATAACAATCACTGACCTTTAAGTCGTGATGTTCACCGATCATGTGACCATGGCTGGAAAATTGATACCGGAGCGGTTCTCCTGGGCGGTGGAGACACTGGATCTCGCGCCGTCCGATCGGGTCCTGGGGATCGGATGTGGCCGCGGTGTCGCGGCCACGCTCGTCCTTGACCGCCTCAAGGCGGGGTCGCTCACCGCGATTGACCGGTCGGACACAGCCATCGAGGCGGCCAGGCAGCGCAACAGCGGGCACGTGGCAGCCTGACCTTCACTTTTCAGAAGTCACGATCACTCTGCCCAGTCAGACCGACCGGGTACCGGGCCGCCGTCGAGAGTGCGCGTCGTGTGGGTTTGGTGTCCGACGTCGCCGTCAGCGTTGCCATCACGGCGACCACTGTGACCAGCGCCAAGGCCGACGAAGGAGGGCCCTGGCGGCGATCGTCCCGATCGCGTACGGGGGCGGCGAAGTGAGCGATCCCTACCTTCTTCTTGGGCCGTCCGAACCGGTCGTAGGGTTCTGACACCCAGGGGTGCCGGGTGTGGCTTTGAGCGATCTGCCGTCCGTGGCTTGTGACGATTGGCCGCCCGGCACCCGGGACGACTCGGCCGCTGATTGAGAATTGCGAGTTCATCGCTGTGTAGGGATGCGCCGGCGAGGTCGTCCGCGGGACCGCAAGAACGATCGAAGGAGGGACGACGGTGCAGCGGGTGTGGGCCGGGGTGGACATCGGCAAGACTCATCACCACGCGGTGGTGATCGACTCGGAGGGCAAGCGGCTATTGTCGCGGCGGGTGGCCAACGATGAAGGCGCCCTGACTGCGCTGTTCGCCGAGGTCACTGCGCTGGCCGAGGAGGCGGTGTGGGCTGTTGACATCATGACCGGCGGGGCGGCGCTGCTGCTGGCGGTGCTTCTCGATCACGGTCAGCAGGTGCGCTACATCTCCAGCACCATGGTCAACCGGGCTGCCGATGGCTACCGAGGAGCGGGCAAGACAGACGCCAAGGACGCCGCGATCATCGCCGACCAGGCCCGGATGCGGCAGGACCTGACCGTGCTGCGCCCCGGACCCGAACTGATCGCCGAGCTGCGGATGCTGGTGGCCCGCCGCCAGGACCTGGTGGCCGACCGCACGCGCGCAGTCAACCGGCTGCGCGATCAGCTCTTGGCCATCTGCCCGGCCCTGGAACGCGCGCTGGAGGTGACCAACAAGGGACCGTTGATCCTGCTTACCGGCTATCAGACCCCTGCGGCCATCTGCGCGGTGGGCCAGGACCGTCTGGAGGAGTGGCTGCGCGCAGCCGGCGTGCGCCGCGGCGCGAGCGAGTTGGCCGCGCGAGTATTCCAGGCGGCATCTTCCCAGACCGTCACCGTGCCGGGCGAGCAGATGGCCGCCCTGCTGGTGGCCCAGCTCGCTACGGAGCTGATCAGGCTCAATGCGCTGATCGACGACGTCGATGCCCTCATCGCCGACCGGTTCGGCCGCCACGAACTGGCCGAGATCATCGTCAGCATGCCCGGCATCGGTGTCCTGCTCGGCGCCGAGTTCCTGGCTGCCACCGGCGGCGACATGACCGCCTTCGCCTCACCGGACCGCCTGGCCGGCTATGCCGGGCTCGCCCCCGTTCCCCGCGACTCCGGACGCATCAGTGGCAACCTGCACCGGCCACGGCGCTACAACCGCGCCCTGAACCGGGTCTTCTACACCTCGGCCCTGATCAGCGTCCGATGGCACTCCGACTCGCAGGCCTTCTATGAGCGCAAACGCGCCGAGGGCAAGCTTCACACCCAAGCCGTGCTGGCTTTGGCCCGGCGACGGGTCAACGTGTTGTGGGCGCTCATCCGTGACCGACGATGCTACGAGGCAACCCCGCCGCTTCCTCAAGCGGCATAGCCGACCACCTTGACAACTTCATTGAGAATCGTCACGGCCTCAGCGGCCACCCGCGGTCTTCTGATCTGCAGGGAAGCTCCAGCGACGTGCGATCATGCCGCTGCCCAGGCGCTGATGTGCGGCTACATGTCCCGTTCGGCCATCGTGAGGCCTCACCAGTGCCCTGGATGTCTCGCCACAGCGTGCCGGACAAGGCTTGCCTTCCCAGGATGGCCGCCTCTGCCGGCCCTGACCCGAAAATACGAGAAAAGGCAAGGATTACCCCGCCCGCCTTCGTCGAAGGGCTGTCACCACTTGAGATCACCGGTCTGCACGGGATCGTTATAAGACCTCCTTTATCTCGCTAACACCACCCTCATACTCTTTTTTCTGCTATATCCCCATAATCAAGGACGCTGATGAAGCTCTTCTTCGCAGGCCTCGTGGCAACGGCCGCGGCCGTGTCCGCGGTGGCCGTACCCGCTCAGGCGGCATCCGTCGCATCCGTGCAGGCCGCCCCAGTGGACCCGGTGAAAGCCCTGAAGGCCCAGCTGGTCCCGGGCAGAGGCGTAAAGATCACCGAATCAAGCGGCATCATCCTCGATTTCACCGCCGACGACCGGGCTATGCAGATACGGGTGAACACCCGCACGGTCGGCACCCTGGCTTTCGGCAAGGGCAATGCAGCGGCTGCCGACCTCCGTGTCCGCATGTCCTCACCCCAGAAAGGGTCCAACCCTCCCTACCGGGTCATCGCCGAGGGCAGAAACGCCTACGTGACCAACGCCGGCATCGCCAAGGCGCTGCCTTCCGGTCGTTCCTGGATCCAGTCGAAGGCCAGTGGGCACAGAAACGCCGTCCCCGACATCGTCACTCCTGCCGAACTGAAGTTCATGCTGGACAACGCATCAGAAGTGGCGACCGGCGAGTATCAGGGCACCGCCACGCTCGCTGACTTCCAGCACGACAGATCCGCCGGGGAAGGCAGCGTCGAGTTCCGCCTGTACTTCGATGAACACAACCTGCTCACCCACACGGTCGTCGACACGACAACCTACCCGGACGACGACACCATGGCCTATGACCAGATGGTCTTCCACACCGATACCAAGTATTCGGGCTGGGGCACCAAGGTGAAGATCGCCGCACCGGCGGCCAGCAAGGTCATCAGTGAGAAGAAACTCAACGCGAAGACCCTCAAGGCCGCCATAAAGGCCGGCTATCCGGAGAGCGGCCCTTTCTGATCTGCGCCAACAAAAGGAACCGACATCGGCGGGCGAACCCGTGTACATCTTTCCCGCCTGAGCAGTACCCCTTCAAAGGGGCATGGGAGCCAATCAGGAGGCACCGAGCCCTCATGGGGGTCAAGACGAGATCGCCAAGCGGCGAACCAGCGAGGTCCTGAGCTCCGGAGTGTGGGGCCGTACTGGGGACGACCAGCCGACATCGCCTGACAACCGCCGGATGCCGAAACATGATCCACAAGCGAAAAGCCCTGGTCATCGCTGAGATGACCGGGGCTTCCGTTACGCGCGGCCGAGAAGATTCGAACCCCTGACCTTCTGATCCGCAGGGAAGGGCATACGCCTCGTCAGTGCTCTTTCGCCCTGGTGGAGCGGTGGACGCGGGTCCCTACCGTGTGATCGCGTAAGACGGTGTTGCTGTACGCGCCGCTGTACTGATCAAGAAAAACGGGCATGACGAGTTCGCCTCTCACCCGTCAGGCCATTTCCACAGATGACTTCCGCCATGCCAGAAGGACGGCCCGCTATCCCTGCTGAGCTGGAGCGGGCGGTGATGGTCGAGGCGGGACGTCGATGTGCGATCAGGGATGGATCTGCTTGTGATGAACCTGGTCAACGACGGGCATCTCATCCCAGGGAAGGTCTGGTACGCCAAAAGCCTCCTTGAGCCAGTATCTTTCACCCTGGCAGCCACACGGGAATGCCTGATAACGCGAGATGTCCGTGAGCTCGTGCAACGCCGGAAAGATGCTCAGCCGCTCGATCAGCGAAGGCTCCACCGGATCCGGGGATTGATGGAAAATGTAGTTAGTTGTAACGCCTAGCATTCTTTATCCTGGTCAAGGGCCCAGATACTGGCTGCTACAGCACACGGCCGTTAGAAGCTGCTTCCTGGATCAGGTCGGAGCCAGATAACCAGTGCGGCGACGGTGACGGTTCCCAGGCGGACGGCACCGCCCCTCGGCCGGCACGTGGATCTCCGTGGTGAACCCGCCGCGTGAGCGCCCTGAGCACTCCCCGGTCGGATCACCTCCGCCAGCCGGGCTGCCAGGGTTGCCAGCACCGGATCGCCCCGATCTGTCCCCGCCCGGTCCCCCTTTTGCCGACTCGGCGACGGCGGGTGGGCAGGGCCGCGCGGAGCGCGCCGGCTGCGTGCTGGTGCGCTCGCACGGTCGTCGAATCCACCGACACGTCCCGGTCCACCCGCCCCTGCTCGTCTTGAGCCGCCTGAACCGCCGCCAGCAGCCGCTCCCGCTCGGCATTGGTCAGGTCTCCACGACCCATACGTCAAGAGCGGCAAGCCAGGCACAGGCCGCCGGCAGATCTGACAACAACTCTTACTGATCTTTAATTCGTGGTGTTAAGCGATCATGTGACACTGCCGGTTTCTGGCGGTATGTCCAGGTCATGCGGTACGCGCAAGGCGGCGGGCTGACCGCCGCACAACGAGCCAAGCGCGAACAGGTACGGCTGTGCGCGGCCGAACTGTTCGCCCGCGGATACACCGACCTGCAGATAGCCAAGGAACTGCGCGTCAGCCGGATGTCGGCCAACCGATGGCGCCGCGCCTGGGCGCACGGCGGCGGCGCGGCCCTGACCTCCAGGGGACCGGCGTCCCTGCCGCGGCTGAGCGAGGCGCAGTTCGCCCGGCTGGAGGCCGCGCTGCTGCGAGGCCCGGCCGCGCACGGCTGGAACGACCAGTACTGGACGCTGACCCGGGTCCGGCGGGTGATCGGCCGGATGTTCCACGTGTCGTACTCCCTGCCCGGGGTGTGGAAACTGCTGACCCGCCATGGCTGGTCGTGCCAGGTGCCCGCGCGCCGGGCCCGCGAACGCGACGAGAAGGCGATCGAGGTATGGAAGGAGCAGGTGTGGCCGGCCGTGGAAAGACCGCGGCGGACCTGGGCGCGTGGGTCTGCTTCGAAGACGAGTGCGGGCGCACTTTGAGGCCGCCGATCGCCCGCACCTGGGCGGTGCGCGGCGCCACCCCGGTGGTGCGGGTACCGGGCCACCGCACGGGCAGGGTCTCCGTCGCGGCACTGGCCTGCTATCGGCCCGGCCGGCGCTCCCGGCTGATCTACCGGGTGCACGTTTACCGGCGGCGCAAGAACGAGGCAGCGAGCTTCACCTGGCGCGACTACCGGGACCTGATCACCATGGCGCATCTGCAGCTCGGCGCGCCGATCGTGCTCATCTGGGACAACCTCAACCGGCACACCTGCCCGCAGATGCGGCAATTCATCGCCGACAACGCCGACTGGCTACGGGTTGTCCGGTTGCCGGCCTATGCTCCCGATCTCAATCCGGTGGAGGGCCTGTGGTCGCTGCTGAACCGTGACGGGCTGGCCAACCTCGCCGCCACGGGCCTGGACCACCTAACGCGCGTGATCAAGCGAGGCCTGAAGAAGATCCAGTATCGGCCGTATCTGATCGACGGCTGCCTGGCCGGGACCGGCCTGCTTCTCAAGCCGCCGTAACTTCACGCATTAAAGATCAGTAAGGCCTGTTGCGAAAGGACCCGTAGTGTCTCAGGCGCGGGCAACTTATCCCTCGCCAGTCGGCCGTCAGCTACCCGGGGAAAGGAGGCTTTCCAGCGTCCGTGGCAGTGGATACACCCGCTCTGCGGGAAATAGCCGCTGAGCCTTGGTAGCGTGCCCGGTTTGTGTCAATACCGCGGCCTTGCGGACCTGGGGGGTGAGGTCGGTGAGGCTGACGATCCAGTCGTCGGTGAATGTGCGGATCAGATTGCGGCCGATGCCGACCTGGATGCTGTAGTGGTTCAGTGCCGCTCCGCGCAACGAGCGTTCCGGGTCCCACTGGACATGTACGGCTGCCTGGGTCACAGCTGCCGGATCCGCGGTCGTGAGCACGGCCTGGGACAGAGCTTCCTCCCAGCCCTGCCGGGTTATCCGCACTGCGAGAACGCGCTCTTGACCGGGTTTGCGGGCCCAGTTGCTGCGATGCATGAGCCACAGGAATGAGGGCTTGATCCATGTCATCCTGTGGAATGAGAACGGCGCGACGAAGCGGCCCGCTCGCAGCGCTGCGTCGGCTATGGCAGGCGCGTATGCCTGGTAGACCACGATCGTGTCAGCGTCGTAGTCTGCGCGAATCTGGTACTGGGGTGCCATGCGTTGCACCCTGCCATCCGGTGCACTCGCATCGCGAAGCTTTTTCCCCGCCCCCGGCCGGAGCGAATGTGCTGGTCATAGCCACTCGTTGATGGCCGCTACGAGGACGGTCGCCTCGTAGCGGACCGCGAGCTTGTCGTATCTGGTGGCCACGGCACGGTGCCTTTCGAGGCGGTTGATGCCGCCCTCCACCGCCTGCCGAGCCTTGTAATCCTCCGGATCGAACTTCGGCGGACGACCGCCCCTGGATCCGAGTTTCTTGCGGTTGCGGGCCTGGTCGGCCTTGTCCGGGATCGTGCAGCGGTGCCGCGTCAGCGCAGGTAAGCACGGTTCTTACGGGAAGCGTATGCCTTGTCGGCACGCACCCGCCCGGGCCGGGTGCGCGGCCGGCCGGGCCCGAGGCGGGGCACCCGGATACGGCCCAGAACGGCCTCGAACTGCGGGGCGTCGCCACGCTGCCCGGCCGTGATCACGATCGACATTGGCTTCTGGCCCTGCTCGACAGCCAAGTGCCGTCCCGCTGCCGGCGCCGGACAAGTCGTACACCCGACCCCACGGCCCATACTCCTCAGGCATGTCCCGCCACGGGATGCCGGTGCGGACCCGGAACCGTATGCCGTCGATCAACTGCCGCCGAGGCCATACCGGCGGCCGACCGGGCCTCTTGTCCTTCGACAACAGCGGCCCCAGCACCGCCCACCGCTCGTCCGTCAGATCCCCACGCGCCACAAACCGTGATCTCCCCACGGCCAAGATCCACTTTCGGCACACGCTGACTCGTTCGGCCCACGCCGGTAAGCGAACCCGAGAATGCCCTTTGTCAGCAGGAAGGGACAGGACCAAGCGATTCGATCCAGGACGCGAAGTCCGCGGACACGACGTCGAAGTCCGCAGGCTCCAGATCGCCCAGACCGGAGGAGAACACGGCGGAGTCCCGGTCATCGGCACGCAGGAGAAACCCGCGGCCACCACTGTCATCGCCGACGAGGAGGAATCCTGGTGCATACCGCGCGACTTCGTAAGTGGCGTTGCGTTCACCGATGTCCCCTGCCGAGTACACCGCGACACCGGACTCTGCGTGAAAGCCGTCCCTCACACTCCACAGTGCCACCAGCGGAGCCGGAAGGCTCATCGCCGTCTCGGCCCGCGCCCGCATCACATCGTCCGGCGTTGCCGCCGCCGGCCTCGAAACCGACCCCGCCATCCTCCACCCCTCCCAACAGACTCCGGCCGCCCTGGCAGGCGGCGGCACAGCCACTCCCACCAGGACCGCTCCCAAAGCAAACCACTGCAACCGGCCGACGGCGGCCCCAACATGATCACGATCTACGGCTGAAGTACTACGGAGAACGCACGCTGGACACGTCCCCGCCGTCACATGTGTCACTGCGGGCCATGATGGCGGCGAGCCGGGCAGACCACTCGCGTTCGGCGATGACGAGGCCGCCCTCCAACGTCTCGACGAGCACCGTCCGGCTCACCGACACCACCGTCGGCTCACGCCGGGCCTCGGTGCCCCAGGCGGGACCGCCTCCATCGCGTACCCGACAGGCGAGGTGCACCCGGTCCCCGTCAGGGAACGCGAACGCTGTCACCTCGTCGGTGCACTCCCCCCACTCCAGGAACACACACCGTGCGAGTGCCGCCTCGGCCCCAGGTGCGGCCCCGATACTGGCGTCGTCGTACATCCAGCTCTCGGCAATGCGGAAGGACTCAGACGGCGAGGTGAACCCCATCGGCGGCACAGCCGGCGTGCGGAAGCGGCTGAGCTCGTCCTTGAGCTTCTTGACCAGCAGCGGCGGATAGAACGCGTTGTCCCACGTGTTCACATGGAGCCCGCCGACGAAGACGTCGACGCACAGCAGCCCCGGGTCCTGTTCGACGTGGAACTCCAAACCGAATCCGGTCCGCGACCCGAACAACATGGCGACCTCCTCAGCCCTGGCGCGACACCCATCAGCCAGCCGCGTTCCTAACCTCTCAGGTCAATACACCTAGCCGCGGCGGCGGGCCTCGTGGACGACGCCGCGGCGTTCGTACTCCAGCACCATCTCGACATTCATCGACATCTGCGTGCCATACGCGCGTTGGACGAGCCACAAGGCCAGTTCCAGGCCGCTCGTGACGCCGGCTGAGGTGACCAGGTCACCGTCGTCGACCACGCGTGGCCCCAGCATGCCTCCGCCGGGCCCGTTGACGACCTTGCCGCCCTGCTCAGCCAACTGTTTCTTGCTGCTGTGATGCGTGGTGCACGGCCGACCCCGGACCAGACCCGCCGCACCCAGCAGCAGCGCGCCGGTACACACCGACGCCATGGTCAGCCCCCGTCTGCGGGCCGTGCGCAACGCGGTCGGGATCACTCCGCGCTTGATCTCCGCCGCCACGCCGGGCTTGCCGGCGTCCCGAACGTCGCCGCCCGGCACCAGGATCACGTCCGCTTCCCCAGGCATCCAGTCGGCGCCTACATCGATCCGCGTGCCGCAACTGGCCGTCACCCTACGCGGCCCTTCGACGGTGACCAACCTCGTCTCGATGGGCGCGCCGAACTTGCCGGCGATGTCGAGGGTTTCCAGCGGCGCGGCGAAGTCCAGTTCCTCGACGCCGTCGAACAACACGATGTGCACGCGTTGCCGCGCACCGACGGGCGAGTCCGCCGTGGCGGCAGCAGCCACGGTATCCGGTAGGGCGGCCGCGGTGATCGCGGCGGTCATACCCATCAAGAGGTTTCTGCGTTCCATGGCCCAAGTGTCGAGATTGACGGGATGACCGGACCAGGGCCGGGCGTGCCGTGTTGCGATACGTTCTGGCCATGCACACGGTGGCGGTACTGGCCTTCGACGGGGTCGTCGCGTTCGATCTGGCGGTGCCGTGTCAGGCGTTCTCCGCGGCATGGCGTTCTGACGGAACGCCTCGGTATGCGGTCCGGGTCTGCGGTGATCAGGACGTCACCGCCACCGCTGTCGGCGTCCCGAGCTTCCAGGTGCGCTGCGACTTCCCGCTCGACGCGGCCGCCGACGCCGACACGATCGTGGTGCCGGGCGTAGCCCGGCACTCCCAGCCGCCGGAACCACGGGTGCTGGAGCTGCTGCGCACGGCCGCGGGGAACGGCGCACGGATCGCGTCGATCTGCACGGGCGCCTTCGTCCTCGCCGCCGCCGGGCTGTTGGACGGACTCCGGGCCACCACCCACTGGCGTGCCGCCCAGGATCTCGCCCGGTCCTACCCGCGTGTCACGGTGGACCCAGCGGTCCTGTTCGTCGACAACGGGCAGGTGCTGACCTCCGCGGGGGCCGCCGCGGGACTCGATCTGTGCCTGCACATGATCCGCACCGATCACGGTGCCGCGGCGGCCGCCGATGCCGCACGTACCGTGGTGATGCCGCCGCAGCGCGACGGCGAGCAGGCCCAGATCATCCGGCACCCCGCTCCCCGAAGCGACGGCCCGATCCTCCGATCGACCTTGCAGTGGATGCACGAGAACCTGCATCTGCCTCTGACGTTGGGCGACATCGCCCGGCATGCGCACTTGAGCGTACGCAGCCTCAACCGGCAGTTCCGGGCACAGACGGGCACCACTCCGCGGAAATGGCTGCTGACCGCGCGACTGGACCATGCCCGGGAACTGCTGGAGACCACTGATCTCCCAGTCGAGCGGATCGCCGCCCTGGCCGGCTTCGGCTCACCCGTGACGCTGCGCTCGCACTTCGCCTCCCGCATCGGCCCCAGTCCCAGCGCGTACCGCGCCACGTTCAAACTCCAGAAGCAGGTCAGGCCATGAATTCAGGAACGTCGGGGGCTTCCGCCTCGTAGTGCGTAGTGCGCACGGGCGGACGGCGGGAACCGCGCCGTGCCGTTGTGGAACGGCACCGGCACCTCCGGCTGCTGTTCTCGCAACTGTTGAGCCGGCCATACGTCGCGCTCTGGCCCTTGTTCTCGGAGGTCCTCGCGGCTGGAGCTTCCGAGCAGATGGTCTTCTCCGATCCCGAACGAGCAGGCCGCACTGAAGTGCGTCTACATGGCGGTCATGGGCCTGGACCCCACCGGCAAGGGGCGCAAACGATGGGCCAGCGGCTCCTCACTCTTCTTTTGGACTCTTATGCAACAGAATCCGGATAAACTATGACTCTTTTTCCTGCTGAAAACCAACAGCGTCTTCTGGTGGCACACGGGCTCGACAGGAGGTTCGGTGCCCTATGGGTCAGCATTGCGGACGGTCACGAGGTGGCCCGGGGTCTGCACTTCCCGGCGGGGACGATAGAGACGTGCGACTTTCAGACCGCTATGAGGACATACGATCCTGCGGGCTCTGCGCAGCGGGTCTGGATCACGTCGCATGCACCCGGCTGGTCCCATGTCCTTATCCTCAGTGGCGGGCAGGCGTCGTCCGCCGAGGAGCTCAGCCGCCATGACCGGCGCGTGTTTGAAATTTCATACGTCGGCGGGATCGAGGACCTTGACGAGCCGATCCACACCTACGACGGCGAGTACAGAAGCGTCTTCGACGAGGCCGAGCATGAAGCCCATTGGACAGATCTGCCAAACGACAACACGATGCCGGTACCAGAAGCGCTGGACCAGTTTCTGATCATCATAGGAAGAATCACAGGGCGTTTCCTCGACCAGGATTGGGTTTCATCGGAGGGGCTGCTGTGTGTCATGCCTTGATGCTGGCGTAATGCCTTGTGCGGACTGATACAAGTGGGGCGATCGCACTGAGAGGAATCGGTCAACCCAGGCAGGTCGAATCGCAATGAAATGAGCACCCTCGGCAAGATCGCAATGTCCTTCCGGCGGCCCCGGTCCGCTCCAGCCGGGTGCCCGCCCACATCGACCGCGTCGGTGGACGGCCCGTTCGCGCTACCCCGGAACTCGACCCTGTGCCTGCCGAAAACACATCCAGGCACGTCAAGCAGGAATTGCATCGCTTCCGAAGCGACAACAGGTCATCCTGGCGATCAGCCGCGCATCGTCCACCGATGACTGCTCGGCGGTTGCTCGCGTGTATGCGATACAGCGCGGCATGCGTCGACACAGGCCGACACGACGATGGGGAGAATTCCGGCAACGGCGGTACAGGACAACACTTGACGGCACTGAGCGGCACTGATCGAGCTGACTCATAATCCGCAGGTCGCAGGTTCGATTCCGTCCATCCGTGACGTCCCCATCCGGGCCGTCCTGGCCGACGCGCTGACCGAGCACATCGACCGGCACAGTCCCGAGGACGCGCTGTTCCGGACGGCGCGCGGCAACCTGATCCGGCGCGACCACTTCAACGTCGACATCCTCGGACCCGCGATCCTCGCGGCCGGGGTGCCGGTGGACATGACGTTCCACGATCTGCGGCGCACCTTCGCCAGTACGGCCCTCGCCGAGAGGGTGCCCATCTCCGAGGTGTCCCGGTGGCCGGGCCACGGGTCCGTCACCACGACCGTGGACCTGTACGGGCATCTGGTCCCGGAGGCGTCCGAGCGGGCACGGACGGCGCTGGACAACGCCTTCGCCACCGGACCTCAACTCACCTGAATGTGCCCTCTCAGGGTCTCCAGCTCCATGAGCAAGAGCTCCGCCGCAGGTCAGGGGCGGGGAGGGCGGACGAGTCGGCCTGTAGGCCGGGTTCTGTCCTTCACTGACGTGAAGGGGCGACCATCCATCTAGGGCCGCCGTTGCCGGCGGCCTCAAGCGGTCTACCCGCACGACTCGGGCGGGCAGCCCTCGAACGTCGTGCGCGGGACGCTCCGGGGAGCGTCCCTTCTTGACCTTGCTCCAGGTGGGGTTTACCGAGCCGCCCACGTCACCGTGGGCGCTGGTGGTCTCTTACACCACCGTTTCACCCTTACCTCCCTCACGGGAGGCGGTCTGTTCTCTGTGGCACTGTCCCGCGGGTCACCCCGGGTCGGCGTTACCGACCACCCTGCCCTGTGGAGCCCGGACCTTCCTCGGCGGGTCTCCGAAGAGACCCGACGCGGCCGCCCGGCCGGCTCGTCCGCCGTGCGTCCCAGCCTAATGGCTCCCCAAGTGGTCTCCAACCGAGCGGCAAGTCGCCTCCGGTGGAATCAGGGTGCCGTCTCAGCCAGGTGCGAGGTGTCGTTGAACACCTTGACCACCGCCGGGCCGTCGGCGTAGTACTCGATCAGGGACAGGGCTGCCAGATCGAGATGCATGCGGTACAGCGCGGCGAGGGGAGCGAGCAGCGCGGACCGGAGCAGCATCTTGATCGGCGTGACGTGGGAGACGGCGAGGACCGTCCTGCCCTCGTAGCGCTCGACCAGCCGGTCTCCGGTCGCCTGGACCCGCCGCGCCGCCTCCCCGAAACTCTCCCCACCCGGCGGCGCGGCGGACGGGTCCGCCAGCCACGCGGCGAGCAGGTCCGGCCACCGGCGCTGGATCTCGGTGAAGGTGTGGCCCTCCCAGTCGCCGAAGTCGACCTCCCTGAGCCCCTCGTCGACGACCACCTCCAGCCCGAGCCGGGCGGCGACGGTCTCGGCGGTGGCGCGGGCGCGCCTGAGCGGCGAGCTGACGACCACCTGCACGCCGTACGGCCCGCGCGACAGCCTGGCGGCGGCGGCTTCGGCCTGGGCGACGCCGTTGGGGGTGAGCTCCGGATCGCCGAGCCCGGAGAACCTGCGCTCGACCGAGAGCGGCGTCTCGCCGTGCCGGAGCAGGAGCAGCGAGGTCGCCACGGTCGTGGGCGCGCGCCAGCCGCTGCCGACGGTGGTGGTGGCCGCCACGACCTGCTGCCCCGATGAGACGTCATCGGAGTCGAGGAGGTCGAGGAGGGAGTCCTGCGCGGCCGGCGCGGCGGCGGGAGAGCCGGCCCCGCGGGACGGGGCTCCGCCCGCGGTGGAGCCGGCGACCGAGGATCCGCTGAGCTGCCAGGGGCGGCCCTTGGCGGCGGCGTCCATGGCCTCGTTGGCCAGCCGGTCGGCGTCCTTGTTCTTCTCCCTGGGGATCCACTGCCAGGTGACCCGCAGGCGCCGGGCCAGGGCACCCGCCTCCAGCGCGAGCGGGCGCAGCCCCTCGTTCTTGATCTTCCAGCGGCCGGCCATCTGCTCGATGACCAGTTTGGAGTCCATCCGGACCTCGACGGCGGCGCCGTCGCCCGCGAGGGCGAGAAGCGACTGCAGGCCCGCGATCAGGCCGCGGTATTCGGCGACGTTGTTGGTCTGGGTGCCGATCGCCTCGGCGGTCTCGACCAGCACCTGGCCGTCGGCTGCGTCCTTGACGACGGCGCCGTAACCGGCGGGGCCGGGGTTGCCCCGGGACCCGCCGTCGGCCTCGACGACGTAGGCGGTCACAGCCCCGACTCTGCGGTGCGGACCAGGATGCGGCGGCATTCCTCGCAGCGGATGACCTCGTCGTGCGAGGCGGCCTTGATGCGGTTGATCTCGGCGATGGACAGGCTCGTGCGGCAGCCGAGGCAGCGGGCGCCCTGCAGCATCGCGGCGCCCACTCCGAACTGCTCGCGGAGCTTCTCGTAGAGGGCCAGCAGGTCGGCGGGGATGTCGGCGGCGACGCCCGAGCGCTTGCCCTTGACCTCGGCGCTCTCCTTGTCGATCTCGGCGAAGGCGGCGTCCCTGCGGTCCTCGGCGACGCCGCGGACGGCGGCGAGCTCGTCGCGCTCAGCGACGATCTTGGCGACCTGCGCGTCGGCCGACTCGCGGCGCTCCATGATCTCCAGCACGACCTCTTCCAGGTCGCCCTGGCGGCGGTTCAGGGAGGCGATCTCGGACTGGAGGCTGGCCAGGTCCTTCGGCGAGGACACCTGGCCGGAGTCGAGGCGCTTCTGGTCGCGCTCGGCGCGGATGCGGACCGAGTCGACGTCCGCCTCGGCCTTGGACTGCTCGCGGGCCAGGTCGCCCGCCTCGGTCTCGGCGGCGATCACCTGGGTCGCGAGCCTCGCCACGCGGGTGGAGACCTCGTCGATCTCGGCCAGCTCGGGCAGGGTGCGGCGGCGGTGGGCCAGCCGGTCGATGACGGAGTCGAGTTCGGCCAGGTCGAGCAGACGCTTCTGGGCCGCCGGGGCTGCTTTCACTTCAAATCCTCGCACTCTGCTGTTGTCTTCCAAGCGTCCGTGACCGTCTCGGATACGCGCGTCTCAACAGTAATCCCCTTCCCGGCCAATCCGGACTCCAGACGGCGTGCCGCCTCGGCCAGCCAGGGCCACTCGGTGGCCCAGTGGGCGGCGTCGATCAACGCCGGTCCGCCGGAGGCCTCCATGAACTCGGACGCCGGATGGTGGCGCAGGTCCGCGGTGAGGAAGACGTCCACCCCGGCGGCGCGGGCCGTGCCGAGGAGGGAGTCTCCCGATCCCCCGCTCACCGCCACCAGCCGGATCTCGCGGTCGAGGTCACCGGCGACCCGCAGCCCGCCCGCCGTACCGGGGAGCCCGCGCGCGGCCTGCCGGGCGAACTCGCGCAGCGACAGCGGGGCGGGCAGCGAGCCGACCCGGCCGAGCCCGCGCCGCGGGCCGTCGGCCGAGGGCAGCAGGGGCGTGAGCGGACCGGCCAGGCCCACGGCGCGGGCGAGCGCGTCGGAGACGCCGGGGTCGGCGACGTCGGCGTTGGTGTGGGCGGTGAAGAGGCCGATGTCGTTCTTGATCAGCGTGTGGACCAGACGGCCCTTGAAGGTGGTGGCCGCGACACTCGTGGTGCCGCGCAGGTAGAGCGGGTGATGGGTGACGATCAGGTCGGCGCCCCACTCGACGGCCTCGTCGGCGACGGCGGCCACCGGGTCCACCGCGAACAGGACTCTGCGCACCTCCGAGGAGGGGTCTCCGCAGACGAGCCCGACGGCGTCCCACGACTCCGCCCATCGGGGGTCGTAGGTCGATTCGAGCTCTCGGACGACGTCGGCGAGGGTAGGCACGTGCGCAGACTACCGGCCTATGTCCGGACGGAGGCGAATCGCTTAATGTAAGTGGATCCCGACCTCCGGAGGGCTGGTCTGTGAGTCCGACTGTCGCGATCATCGGTGCCGGTTTCGGCGGGCTGTGCATGGCCATACAGCTGGAGCGGGCGGGGATCGGCTCCTACACGATTTTCGAGAAGGGGCCCGGCGTCGGGGGCACCTGGCGGGACAACACCTATCCGGGGGCCGGCTGCGACATCCCCTCGCACCTGTACTCCTTCTCCTTCGAGAGATACTCCAGCTGGACCCGCCGCTATCCCGGACAGCCGGAGATCCTCGCCTACCTGGAGATGTGCGCCGACAAGTACGGCCTGCGCCCGCGGATCCGGCTGGACACCGAGGTCACGGCCGCCACGTTCGACGAGTCGCTGGGCAGGTGGCGGGTGCGCACCGCGGCCGGCGAGCAGCTCTTCGACGTGGTGGTGTCCGGGGTGGGGCAGCTCAACCGCCCCCGGCTGCCCGACATCCCAGGAATGCCGGACTTCGCGGGCGCGGCCTTCCACTCCGCCCGCTGGGACCACTCGCAGGACCTGACCGGCAGGCGGGTGGCGGTGATCGGGAACGGGTCGTCGGCGGCGCAGCTCATCCCCCGGGTGGCCGAGGTCGCCGGGCGGGTGGACGTCTTCCAGCGCACCCCCAACTGGGTCATCCCCAAGCCGGACGCCGTCTTCGGCGAGGGCGTCCGGACGGCCTTCCGCCACGTGCCGTTCCTGCAGCGGGGCTACCGCGAGTGGGTCTACCGATACGCCGAGGGCGCCCTCCACCCGGCCCTGGCCGGCGGGTGGAGCGCGGGGATGCTGCGCAGACGCGCCCTGGCCCATCTGCACGGCCAGGTCCAAGATCCGTTGCTGCGGGCCAAGCTGACCCCCGGCTACCCGCCCGGCTGCAGGCGGGTCATCATCGACAGCGACTTCTATCCCGCGCTGACCCGCTCCAACGTGGATCTCGTCACCGAACCGATCACCCGGATCACCGCGGCGGGCGTCGAGACCACCGCCGGCCTCCGCGAGGCCGATGTGATCGTCTACGCCACCGGCTTCCACAGCACCGACTTCCTGGCCCCCATCGAGATCACCGGCCGTCAGGGGCGCCGTCTCGGCGAGGAGTGGAAGGACGGGGCGGAGGCCTACCTCGGCATCGCGGTGCCGCACTTCCCGAACCTGTTCCTGCTCTACGGGCCCAACACCAACCTCGGTCACAACTCGATCGTCTTCATGATCGAATGCCAGGTCGGATACGTCATGGGCTGCCTGCCGCACCTCGCGCGGAGAGGACCGATGGAGGTCAGGCCGGAGGCGATGGACGCCTGGCGGCGGAGCCTGGAGCAAGCGATGGACACCATGGTGTGGGGGGCGGGCTGCACGAGCTGGTACAAGAACTCGGCGGGCCGGGTGACCAACAACTGGCCGGCCCCGACGACCGTCTACCGGCGGATCACCAGGGCGCCCCGTCCGGCGGCCTTCCGCTTCGCGCGCTGACCCGCCGGACCCGCGCGCCGGCCCGCTCCGCCCGCCCCACCCGCTCCGCCCGCTCCGCCGGGTGTCCGGGCGACCTGGCGACCTGGCGACCTGAGGCTACGCGTGCCGTCCCGTCCGCCGGCCGGCGGCCTCACAGAGCGCCCCGTCCAGGCGCCGGGCGCGGACTCTCGATAGCGTCGGCGGTGACGAGAGCCACCTGCGAAGAAGGGCCTGCCCGTGTCCGCTGACCTCCACCGTGACGCCGTGGTCGCCGATACCCACAACGACCTGTTGATGGCCGTCACGGCACGGCCTCCGCGACAGTGGGCCTCCTTCTTCCGCGAGCGCTGGCTGCCCCAGCTCCGCGAGGGCGGGGTGGACCTGCAGGTGCTGCCGGTCTTCATCGACGACCAGTACCGGCCGGAGGGGGCGCTCAGGCAGACCCTGCGCATGATCGAGTGCGCGCACACCCTGGCCGAGGGCAACCAGGACGCGGTACGGCTCTGCACCGACGGCACCCAGATCGACGGGGCGCTCGGCGAGGGGAGGATCGCCCTGGTATTGGCGCTGGAGAGCGCTCCCGGCCTGGACGCCGACGTGGAGCTGCTGCCCACCCTGCACCGGCTGGGCGTGCGGGTCGCCTCGATCGCGCACTGGGGCCGTACGGCCCTCGCCGACGGCAGCGGCGAGGACGCCACCGGCAGCAGGCTCACCACGGCGGGAGTGGAGGTGGTCCGGGAGATGGAACGCCTCGGCATGATCTTCGATGTCTCCCACCTGAGCGCCTCCGGGGTGGAGCACGTGCTGGAGCTGGCCACCCGCCCGGTGATGGCGACCCACTCCTCGGCCCGCGCCCTGCGCGAGCACCACCGCAACCTCACCGACGACCAGATCCGCGCCGTCGCCGCGACCGGTGGCGTGGTGTGCGTCAACTTCCTGGCGGCCTTCCTCGCCGACGACCCGGCCGACTACACCGTGGACCGCCTGGTGGACCACATCGAGCACGTCGTGAGCGTCGGCGGGATCGACCACGTCGGGCTCGGCCCCGACTTCATGCGCGAGGTCATGAACGACGTCACGCCGCCGTGCTGCGAGGGGTTCAGCTACAGCGGCGTCGACCCGCTGGCCGCCGTCCCCGGGCTGGCCGGCCCCAGCGGGCTGCCGCTGGTCACCGACGCCCTGCTCAAGCACGGCTTCGCCGACGAGGAGATCGTCAAGATCATCGGTGGCAACGTCCTGCGGCTGTTCCGCGCCGAGCTGGGGAGACCGGCGTGAACCTCGACCTGATGCTTGAGGACCTGGCGGAGCTCGTCGTCTGCGAGTCCTTCTCCGCCGACCACGAGGCGGTGGCCCGCAGCGCCCGGGTGGTCGCCGACCTGGGGTCCAGGAGGCTCGGCGCGCACCCGGAGACGATCGTGATCGACGGGGTCACCCACCTGCGGTGGAGCTTCGGCACGCCCCGGGTCCTGCTGGTCGGCCACCACGACACGGTCTGGCCGGTCGGGACGCTGGCCGAGCACCCCTGGTCGCTCGTGGACGGGATCGCCCGCGGGCCGGGGGTCTTCGACATGAAGGCCGGGCTGGTGCAGGCCTTCCACGCGCTGGCCGCGCTGCCGTCGCCGGACGGGGTGTGCGTGCTGGTCACCGGGGACGAGGAGGTCGGCTCGCCGACCTCGCGCGCGCTGATCGAGGAGTCGGCGCGCGGTTGCGCGGCCGCGTTCGTGCTGGAGGCCAGCGCCGACGGCGGGGCCCTCAAGACCGCGCGCAAGGGCACCTCCAACTACCGGGTCACCGTGCACGGCAGGGCCGCGCACGCGGGACTGGAGCCGGAGAAGGGGGCCAACGCCGCGGTCGAGCTGGCCCACCAGATCCTCGCGCTCAGCTCGATCGCCGCGTCGGTGGACGGCGGGCCGGCGCCGGGCCGGCCGGGCGGCCTGGGTCCGGCCACGGTGACGCCGACCGTGCTGTCGGGGGGCACCACCGTCAACACCGTGCCCGCGCTCGCCGGCGTGGAGGTGGACGTGCGCGTGCCCACCGTCGCGGCACAGGAGCGGGTGGACGAGCTGGTGCGGGCGCTGGTCCCCCGGGTCCCGGGGACCCGGCTGGAGGTGAGCGGGGGCCCGAACCGGCCGCCGCTGGAGGAGACCTCCTCGGCGCGCCTGTTCGAGCTGGCCCGCCGGATCGCGAAGGATCTGGGCATGGGAGCGGTGCGGGGGGTGGCCGTGGGCGGCGCCTCCGACGGGAACTTCACCGCCGGGGCCGGCTGCCCGACGCTCGACGGGCTGGGCGCGGTGGGAGGCGGCGCGCACGCCGCGCACGAGCACGTGGTCGTCGCGGAGATGCCCGGCCGGGCGAGGCTGCTGGCCGGGCTGATCTCGGCGGTGCTGGCGGGAGAGCTCGCGGCACCGGCGGCGGAGGCTCCGGCCCCCGGGCAGACCTCCGTGGCGCTGGGAGACGGCCCGGCGCCCTCAGGAGACGGCTCCGCACCCCGGAGAGACGGCCCGGCACCTCAGAAAGACCACTCCGCACCCCGGAGAGACGACTCGACATCCCAGGAAGACCACTCCGCAGCCCGGGAAGACCACTCCGCGCCCTCGGGAAGGGGCGGCGGGTGACGGACCGTCCGGCGGGCTCCCCGCGGAGCGACGAGCACGCCGAGGCGGCGGCGGAGGCCGCGGGGGTGCGCATCGTCGAGCTGTCGGAGCTGTCCGGCTTCGAGGAGGTCCACCGGCTGTTCGACGACATCTGGCACCCCGGGCTCGGCGATCCGCCGATCTCCGTGGAGATGATGCGGGCGCTGTCCCACGCGGGCAACTACGTGGCCGGGGCCTACCAGGGCGGCCGGATGGTCGGGGCCTCGGTGGCGTTCTTCGGGGCGCCGCCCGGGCAGGTGCTGCACTCCCATGTCACCGGCGCCTCCGTCGGGCGCGGGATCGGGTTCGCCCTCAAGCTGCACCAGCGCGCCTGGGCCCTCGACCGGGGCCTGGACCGGATCACCTGGACCTACGACCCGCTGGTGCGGCGCAACGCCCATTTCAACATGGTCAAGCTCGGCGCCCGCCCCGAGGAATACCTGCCGTCCTTCTACGGCGTCATGGAGGACGCGATCAACACCGGTGACGAGTCGGACCGGGTGCTCGCCGTCTGGCGGCTGTCCGAGCCGCGGGTGTCGGCGGCCGTCCGGGGCGAGCCGTACCGGCCGCAGGTCCCGCCGGACGCGGTGACCGCCCTGGCCGAGCGCGACGGCCGCCCGGTCGCCGGGCGCGGCGACGCCCGGGTGGCGCTGGTCGCGGTCCCCTCCGACATCGAGACGCTGCGCCGCGCCGATCCGGGTGCGGCGCTGGCGTGGCGCCACGCCGTACGTGACGTGCTGGGCGGGTTGATGAGGGAAGGGGCCCGGGTGACCGGGTTCACCGGCGAGGGCCACTACATCGTGGAACGGTGAGCCCGGCCGGAGGGAGCGGGGGCGGGCAACGGCCCCCGGCAGGCGAGGGACCCACCGAGAAGGAGAGAACATGAAGATCACTGGAATCGAACTGCGGCGGATCGGGATGCCGCTGGTCGCGCCGTTCCGCACCTCGTTCGGCACCGAGACCGAACGCGACGTGCTGCTGGTGCGGGTCGTCACCCCCGACGCCGAGGGCTGGGGCGAGTGCGTGGCCATGTCCGACCCCCTCTACTCCCCCGAGTACGTGGACGGTGCCGCCGACGTCCTGCGCCGCTTCCTCATCCCCGCCCTGCCCGCCCACGCCGACGTCCACGGCGTGGGCCGGGCCCTCGAACCGTTCAAGGGGCACCGGATGGCCAAGGCCGCCCTGGAGAGCGCCGTCCTGGACGCCCAGCTCCGGGCTGGCGGGCAGTCCCTCGCCTCCTTCCTGGGAGCGTCCAAGGACCGGGTGCCGTGCGGAGTGTCGGTGGGCATCATGAACTCCGTCCCGGAGCTCCTGGACGCCGTCGGCGGCTATCTCGCGGAGGGCTACGTCCGGATCAAACTGAAGATCGAGCCCGGCTGGGACGTCGCCCCCGTCCGTGCCGTGCGTGAGCGCTTCGGCGACGACCTGCTGCTCCAGGTCGACGCCAACGCCGCCTACACCCTCACCGACGCCCCCCACCTGGCCAAGCTCGACGACTTCGGCCTGCTGCTCATCGAGCAGCCGCTGGCCAACGACGACATGGTCCAGCACGCCCGGCTCGCCGAGCGGCTGAAGACCCCGATCTGCCTGGACGAGTCCATCGAGTCGGCCGAGCACGCCGCCGCCGCGATCACCCTGGGCTCCTGCTCCATCATCAACGTCAAGCCCGGCCGGATCGGCGGCTATCTGGAGGCCCGCCGGATCCACGACCTGGCCCGCGCCCACGGCGTCGCCCTGTGGTGCGGGGGCATGCTGGAGACCGGCGTCGGCCGCGCCGCCAACGTCGCCCTGGCCGCGCTGCCCGGCTTCACCCTGCCCGGCGACACCTCCGCCTCGCGCCGTTACTTCGCCACCGACATCACACCGCCGTTCGAGCTCCGCGACGGCCACCTGGACGTCCCGACCGGCCCCGGCATCGGCGTCGACCCCGTCCAGGACATCCTGGAGGAGGTCACCACCTCCACCGAGTGGATCACCACCTAGTGGCGGCGCCGGACGGCCCGGCCGCTAGCGGGACAGATACTCCTCCCGGACCCTGGTCCGGGAGAGCTTCCCGGTGGGGGTGCGGGGCAGCTCCTCACGGAACTCGATCACCCGGGGGTGCTTGAACCGAGCGATGCGCGGGCCGAGGTGCTCCAGCAGCTCCTGTGGGGAGGGCGGGGCGCCGGGCGCCGGCTGGACGAGCGCGACGACGGTGTGGCCCCATTCCTCGTCGGGCACGCCGATCACCGCGACGTCGGCGACCCCCGGGTGCTCCAGCAGCGCCGCCTCGATCTCGGCGGGGTAGATGTTCACCCCGCCCGAGACGATCAGGTCAGTACGGCGGTCGCACAGGAACAGGAAGCCGTCCTTGTCCATGAACCCGATGTCCCCGGGGGCGTACCACTCCCCCCGCATGCTGGCGGCGGTCTTGGCCGGGTCCTTGCGGTAGGCGAAGCCGCCGAGCCCCGACTTGACGTAGACCATGCCGGGCTCGCCGACCGGGAGTTCCTCGCCCTCCGGGCCGAGGATCCGGGCCTCGAAGCCCGGCGCCGGGCGGCCGACCGTGCCGGGGCGCTCCAGCCAGTCGTGCGGCTTGACGGAGAAGGCGATGGTCGACTCGGTGGAGCCGTAGTACTCGTACAGGACCGGGCCCCACCAGTCCATGATCTGCTTCTTGACCGCCACCGGGCAGGCCGCGGCGGTGTGGACCACCTGCCGGAGCGACGACACGTCATAGGCGCGGCGGACCTCCGCCGGCAGCCGGAGCATCCGGTGGAACATCGTCGGGACCATCATGGCGTTGGTCACCCGGTACCGGTCGATCAGTTCGAGGATCCCGGCCGGCTCGAACCTGGGCGCGATCACCAGGGTGTGGCCCAGGTGCAGCGCGAACATCGTGTGGGCGCAGGGCGCGGAGTGGTACATCGGCGAGGTCACCAGGTGGATCCCGTCGCCCGGCCGCAGGTCGCAGACCTCGCCGAGGAACCAGGTGACGAGCGGGACCGTCGCCTCCGGCTCGGTGCCGGGCAGCGGCCGCTGCACGCCCTTGGGGAACCCGGTGGTGCCCGAGGTGTACCACATGACCGCGCCCGCCGATCTGCCCTCGGGGGCGGTCACCGGCTGCCCCTCGGCCAGGTCGGCGGTGCCGGTGAGCGCCCCTTCCACGGGGCGGGCCGGGCCGGCGACCACGATCTCGGCGTCGCAGTCGGCCAGGATGTAGGCGATCTCGGTGTCCGTCAGGTGCCAGTTGACCGGCACGTAGTACAGTCCGACCTGGCCGGTGGCCATCAGCATGACCACCGCGTCGAGGCCGTTGGGCAGCACGCCGGCGACCACGTCCCCCTCGGCGAGTCCCCGGGCCCGCAGCCCGTGCGAGACCTGGTTGACCCGGGCGAGCAGCTCGCCGTAGGTCGTCACCGCGCCGTCGGTGTCGATCACCGCCCGGCGGTCCGGGTCGGCCTGCGCGATCCGGTAGAAGCCGGGGAGCGCGCTGATGTCGGGCATGGGGTCCCTCCTCGGGCTCAGAGCTCCAGCAGATCGGCCAGACGTGCCCGGTGGATCCGCGGCGGGCCGAGGAGCACCTCGTCGGCCTTGGCCCGCTTGTAGTAGAGGTGCGCGTCGTGCTCCCAGGTGAAACCGATCCCGCCGTGCAGCAGCAGGCTGTCGCGGGCCACCTCGAAGCAGGCCCGGCCCACGTGGGCCTGGGCGAGCGCGGCGGCCAGGGGCAGCTCGCTAGGGGCCTCGTCGGCCGCCCAGGCGGCGTGCCGGACGATCGAGTCGGCCTGCTCCAGCTTGCAGTGCATGTCGGCGAGCCTGTGCTTGACCCCCTGGTAGGAGCCGATGAACCGGCCGAAGGCCACCCGGACCTTGGCGTAGGCCACGATCGCCTCCAGCGAGGCCCGCAGCACGCCGAGCTGCTCGGCGGCCACCGCCACCGCGAACAGGTCGCGGGCCCTGGCCAGCGCCGCCTCCGGGGCGGAGACGGCCTCGCCCTCCCGCAGGTCCACCCGCGCCTGCCTGCGCGTCGGGTCCAGGACGGTCAGCGGGGTGCGGGCGCCGCCCCGGACGGCCCGGACCCGCGTGCCGTCCACCGCGAGGACCACCTCGGCCTCCGCGCCGTTGAGCGCCCGGTCGCCGTCGAGTGCCACGGTCGCGACCGTGGTCCCGGCGGCGATGCCCGGCAGCGTCTCCTTGTCCTCCAGCTCGGTCAGCAGGATCGCGGCGAGGGTGGTGGCCAGGAACGGGCCGGGCAGCAGCGCCGCGCCGGTCTCCTCCAGGACGACGGCGAGCTCGGCGTATCCCGCGCCGGCCCCGCCGTGCTCCTGCGGGACGATGAGGCCGGCGAGCCCGAGCTCGCCGTTGAGACGCCGGTAGACGGCCGGGTCGTAACCGGTCTCCGAGTCGGCGGCCCGGCGGACCTCGGACAGGGGCGAGGCGGCGGCGAGGAAGGAGCGGACCGTGTCGCGCAGCTCCCGCTGCTCCTCGGTGAGGACGAGTTTCACTGCTGGGTTCCCGTCTTCAGGTCCTTGAACGGCACGTTCTTGTCCACCCGCGGCTCGGGCGGCAGGTTCAGCACCCGGTCGCCGATGATGTTGCGCATGATCTCGTTGGTGCCGCCGCCGAGGGACAGCGCGGGGGCGAGCGCGATCGATCCGGCCAGCCGGCCGTCGTCCTCGTAGGCCACGGCCTCCGGGCCGGCCAGCGAGGTGGCCAGGTCGGCCTGGAACATGCTGAGCTCGGCCAGGAGCAGCTTGGCCGCGCTGCCCCGGGCGCCGGGGAAGACGCCCGCCTTGGTCTCCTGGGCGAGCCGCTGGTTGAACAGGGCGAGCGCGCGGGAGCGGATGTAGAGCTCGACGAGCTGGTCCCGCACGAGGGGGTCGCCGGTGTCGGCGGTCCGGCGCAGCGCCTCGAAGGCGGCCGGGTTGTCCTTCTGGCCGCTCATGCCGACGCCGCCGGAGATCGACAGGCGCTCGTGCAGGAGGGTCGTGACCGCGCAGCTCCAGCCGTCGTTGACCTGGCCGACCAGGTTCTCGGCGGGAATGCGCACGTCGTCGAAGAAGATCTCGTTGAAGTGGGCGCGGCCGGTCATGTCCCGCAGCGGCCGGACGGTGACGCCGGGGGCCCGCATGTCCACGATGAACATCGTCAGGCCCCGGTGCTTGGGCACGTCCACGTCGGTGCGGGTGAGCAGCAGGCCGTGGGAGGCGTGCTGGGCCACCGAGGTCCAGACCTTCTGGCCGCTGACCACCCAGCCGTCCTCGGTCTCCGTCGCCCGGGTCTGCAGGGCGGCGACGTCGCTGCCCGCGCCGGGCTCGGAGAACAGCTGGCACCAGATCTCCTCCCCGCGCAGCAGCGGCCGGATGTGGCGGGCCTTCTGCTCGGGGGTGCCGAGGTCGAGCAGGGTCGGCCCGCACATGCCCAGTCCGATGGAGAACAGGTAGGTCGGCAGCGCGAAGTCTCTCGCCTCCTCGGCGAAGACCCGCTCCTCGGCCTGGCTCAGCCCCTGCCCGCCCCACTCCGCGGGCCAGGAGATCCCCGAATAGCCCGCGTCGTGGAGGCCGGCCATGAAGGTCTTCGCCGCGGCGACCCCGTCGGCGCCGGGGCCTCCCCCGGCCCCGGCCTCCGGGGCGTTGGCCGCCAGCCAGCTCCTGGCCCGCCGGCGGTAGTCCGCGAGGCCGGCGTCCTCGGGGCCGGCGTCCTCAAGATCGGTGTTCGCCGGGTCCGTGCCCGCAGCGTCCGCGTCCGCAAGGTTCATGTCCGCTCCAATCAGCGCTCACTTACTCTAACCAGCGCCGGATCAGCAGTACAGAGCAATGCTCTGCAGCGGAAGGTGGGAGGGATATTTGCCCATTCTTGGCCATGAAGCACCAGGAATCGGTAATTAATTCATCCATGTGATCGTCTGATCTCCGGGGGGAGAGATTGGCGTGATCACACGGAACGGCTACTCCGTGCGGGCGCGGCTGACACTCATCGCCGTCACCGTCACCGTCCTGTGCGGCATCCTGGTCACCACCGTCCTGACGCTCGCCCTCTACGACATGGCGGAGTTCTCCCGGACCAACGAGGTGGCCGGATCCGCCCTGGAGGTCGTCAACCTCGCCCGGAGCGGGAGCGCGCGGCCCGCCACCCTGCCGGTGGGGAACACCGAGGGCGTCCAGGTCCTGAACCCGGAGGGCAAGGTCGTCGCCTCGTCCCCGGGCCTGGCCGGCGCCCCCCCGATAGCGGACTTCGCTCCCCCCGACGGGAAGGTGCGGGCCGACCGGCAGCTCTGCGACATCCCCCGGTTCCCCGACAGGTGCATGGTCGTCGTGGCCCTCCGCATCCGCAGGCGGGAGGGCGACTGGCTCATCTACTCCGTCGACGACGCGACCCCCTGGTACGTCCACCCCGGCGTGTTCGCCGCGCTCGTCGGCTCCTCCCTGCTGCTCGTGGCGCTGGCCGGGCTCGGCGCTTACCACATGGTGACCAGGGCGCTGCACCCGGTGAACGACATCAGGAAGCGGCTGGCGGAGATCACCGCGACCGACCTCGGCCGGCGGGTCCCGGTGCCCGAGGGGCACGACGAGATCAGGCAGCTGGCCGAGACGATCAACCAGACCCTCGACCGCCTGGAGGCCGTGGTGGAACGGCAGCGCCGGTTCGTCTCCGACGCCTCCCACGACCTGCGCAGCCCGCTCACCGCCATGCGCGCCCAAGTGGAGGAGGCGCTGCTCTATCCCGACGACACCGACTGGACCGCGAAGGCCACCGCGATGCTCGCCAGTCTCGACCGGCTCCAGGCTCTCGCCTCCGATCTGCTGATGCTCGCCAGGATCGACGCCGGCACGCCCTCCGACAGGGAGCCGGTCGACCTGGGCGAGCTGTGCGGCGACGAGCTGGACCGCCGCAAGCGCGGCGTCACGGTGGTCCGGGAGCTGAAGCCCGGCCTCGTCGTGTCGGGCGACCGGCTCCGGCTGGCGCGGCTGCTGACGAACCTGCTGGACAACGCCGAGCGGCACGCCGCCTCGTGGGTCTCGGTGAGCGCGACGGAGCAGGACGGCACGGCCGTCGTCGAAGTGGTCGACGACGGCGCCGGCATCGCCCCCGAGCACCGGGAGGTGGTCTTCCACCGGTTCACCCGGCTGGACGCCTCGCGCAACAGGGACGCCGGGGGCACCGGGCTGGGGCTGGCCATCGCCAGGGAGATCGCCCAGGCGCACGGCGGACAGCTGACGCTCGAAGACAGCCCGCAAGGCGCACGTTTCGTCCTGCGTATCCCCCTGAACCGCTAGGGTTCCCCTGTGGCACGGGGATTTGGGCGACTACGCCGTGACGATCTACTCCGGACCGCCTGCGATGTCATAGCGGCCCAGGGGTTCGGGCACACCCGGACCGCCGACATCGCGCAGGCCGCCGGGGTCAGCCAGGCGCTGCTGTTCTACCACTTCGAGACCAAGGAGAAGCTGTTCGCCCAGGCCTTCGCCTATGCGGCGGAGCGCGACCTGGAGGCGCTCACCAAGCTGGAGGAGTCGGGCGGCTCCCCGCTGGAACGGCTGCGCGGACTGCTCAGGCTCTACTCCCCCAGCGGCAGGTCCAAGTCGTGGACGCTGTGGATCGACGCCTGGGCCGAGTCGATACGCAATCCCGACCTGGAGGAGATGTCCCGCAGGATCGACCTGCGCTGGAAGCAGGCGCTGCGCGCGATCATCGACGAGGGCGCCGCGGCCGGGGCCTTCACCTGCGCCGACCCCGACGGTTCGACCTGGCGGATCATCTCGCTCGTCGACGGCCTGTCCACCCAGGTGACCGTGCACAAGCGTGTGCTGCCCCGGGCCCGCATGGCCCAGCTCGTCCGTACGGCTACCGCGGCGGAGCTGGGCCTGTCCGTCGACGCGCTGTCCTGAGCAGCCCGCCGGGCAGCACGACCAGGAGCATGGCCAGCGCGATCAGCCCTCCGCCGAGGAAGACGCTCCAGGTGAGCGGCTCGCCGTACAGCACGACGGCCAGGGCGGTCACCCAGAGCGGCTGGGCCGACAGGAGCACGGCGGCGGGCACCGGCGGGACGTGGAGCTGGCCGTAGGAGCGGGCCAGGAAGCCCAGCGCGCAGGCCACGACCGACAGGTGGCCGAGGATCAACCAGTCGCCCGGCGTCCGGGGCAGGGTGAGGCCGTCCGGCACCGCCAGGACGCCCGTCATGAGCGCGATGGTGCCGAGCTGGATCACCGCGACCGCGTAGGCGTCGCGCCGTGCCCCGGCGGAGCTCCCCAGCACCAGCGTGTGCGCCGAGTACAGGACCGCCGACAGCAGGGTGACGGCCAGGGCGGGCGGGGAGACGGCGGCGCCTCCGGCCTCCCGCAGCAGGGTGAAGACCGTCATCGCGGCCAGCGCGAGCGCCACCGCGACCCAGGTGCGCCCCTGGATCCTGGTGCCGAGCAGGACCAGCCCGAGGACCGGGGTGATCACCACGTAGGAGCCGACGGCGAAGCCCGACACCGATGACGGCAGGTCGTGCAGCGCGACGGCCTGGGCGGTCTGGCCCACGCCGAACAGCAGGCCGAGCAGGGCGCCGGTCAGCCAGGTGCCGTCCGACAGCCCCCGCAGGCAGCCCGGACGGGCCGCGACCAGGACGAGCGCGGCGATGCCATACCGCTCGGCGAGCAGGTCGGCCACCGGCATTCGGACGATGAGGTCTTTCATCAGCGGGAAGGCCGACCCCCAGGCCGCGCTGACGGACAACAGAAGTATGGCTCCCAGGAGGGGTCGAGAAGCGAACACCGCTGTCATACCGGAAGGATCGCATCACCGGGAGCTACCGGAAGGTCACGGCGAGGATCGGGAGTGGTCCGAATACAACGCTGAGTCGGTCCGAATACAACGCTGAGGTAAGGACGCCACACCGGCGTGAGGGAGCTCACACCCTCTCGGGGACTTCCGCCGCTATTAGATGCTTCGTACAATTACGCGGCAGGACACCCGATGGGAGTGCAGCGATGACACCCGCTCCGAACACCACCGCGGACAGAGAGAACGACCAGACCGTCACGGAGAGGCGCGCTTACGAGGCCGTCATCGAGCGCCTGTCCAAGGCCTCGGTCGACAAGCACTGGGAGCCCTACGCCGACATCCCCTGGGACGACGAGGACTTCCTCGTCCGCCAGGACGACCCCCGCTGGGAGCTGCCCGGGGTCGACAGGCTCGGTGGGCACCCCTGGTACCGGGCGCAGCCGCCCGAGGTCCGCGCCAGGATCGGCCTGTGGCGGGTGGCGACCGCCATGAAGATCGGCCTGCAGTTCGAGAACCTGCTCAAGCGCGGCCTGCTGAACTACGCCTACCGGCTGCCGAACGGCTCCCCCGAGTTCCGCTACGTCTACCACGAGACCATCGAAGAGGGACATCACGGGATGATGTTCCAGGAGTTCGTCAACCGCACGGGGCTTCCGATCAGGGGCATGCCGGGCCCGCTGAGCCTGCTGGCCCAGATCACCCCCTGGATCCCGCTGATCTCCACCGAGCTGTTCTTCATCTTCGTGCTCGGCGGCGAGGACCCGATCGACCACGTGCAGCGCAAGACCCTCAGGGAGGGCCAGATCCGGCACCCCCTGGAGGAGACCATCATGCGGATCCACATCGCGGAGGAGGCCCGGCACATCTCCTTCGCCCGGCACTACCTGCGCCGCCGGGTCCCGCGGATGCCCCGCTACCGCCGCTTCACGCTGGGGATCGTCTCGCCCGTCGTCCTGGGCGTCATGGCCCGGATCATGCTGTCGCCCCCCGGGTCGATGATCAGGCGGTTCCGGATCCCCGAGCACGTCGTCAAGGAGGTCTACACCGACAGCCCCGAGACGGCCGGGCAGATCCGCGACTCGGTGGCCAAGACCCGGGAGCTCTGCGCCGAGCTGGGCATGACGAACCCCGTCCAGCGCGGGGTCTGGAAGGCGATGGGCATCTGGGCGGCGCCGGCCCGGGAGAGGGCCCGATGAGGACGGCGATCGTGACGGGCGGGGCCTCCGGCATCGGCCGGGCCCTCTGCCGCGAGCTCGGCCGGCGCGGCGCGCACGTCGTGGTCGCGGACCTGGACGGCGCCGGGGCCGAGCGGGTCGCCAAGGAGTGCGGCGGCGTGGGCGCGGCGCTGGACGTCACCGACCCGCAGGCCGTCCAGGACCTGGTGACGGCCGTCAGGGCCGAGCGGGGCCGGCTGGACTTCATGTTCAACAACGCCGGGATCGCGGTCGGCGGCACCACCGACGAGCTCACCCTCGACCACTGGGACCGCACCATCGACGTGAACCTGCGCGGCGTGGTCCACGGCGTCCACGCCGCCTATCCGGTCATGATCCGGCAGGGCCACGGCCACATCGTGAACACCGCGTCCCTGGCCGGCCTGGTCCCCGCCCCGCTGATGGCCCCCTACACGGCGACCAAGCACGCGGTGGTCGGGCTGTCGCTCGCGCTGCGGGCCGAGGCGGCGGCGCACGGCGTGCGGGTGAGCGTGGTCTGCCCGGGCTTCACCGACACTCCGCTGCTCGACCACGCCAACCCCGGCCTGCCGCAGACCGCGACCGGGGCGGGGGCCCGGCGGTCGGCGGTCAGGACCCAGGGCCGGCTCTACTCGGCCGACTCGCTGGCCGTCGACGTCATGAGGGGCCTGGCACGCGACCGGGCGCTCATCGTGGCCCCGGCGTCGGGGCGGATGGCCTGGCGCGGCACGCGGCTCTCGCCCGTGCTCGCCGTCCGCGCCGCCGCGCTCGCCGTCCGGCGTCTGGGCGGCGGCTGACGGGCCGCCCGGCGACGGGCCCCGGACCGGCCCGCAGGGCAGGGGCCGGGGCCGCCGGCCGGTCACCCGGAGACCATGTCGAACACGGTCTGGACGGTGTGACGGCGCCGGGCCGCGAGAGCGGACATGAACGGGGGCGCGTCGTCGAAGGGCACCATGTCTGTGATCAGGTGGCGGCGGATCCCGTCGCCGTGCGCGCGCAGGAGGTCGAGCGTCTCGGCCGAGAGCCGGTCCCGGCTCCAGACGTGGTCCAGCCCGCGCGGCACGCGGCCGATCTGCGAGCACCTGATCGACAGCGCGTTGTGGTGGAACTCCTCGCCGAGCCGCAGTCGCGCCGCGCCCTCCTGGTAGAAGGCCAGATCGACGACCGTGCCCTGGGGCCGCAGCAGCCGCAGCCCGAGGTGCAGGCTCTCCGGCCGGCCGCGGCACTGGAAGACCACGTCGGCGCCCCGGTCGTTGCGGGAGTGCCGCCAGCGGGCCTTCACCGCGAGCGCCGGGTCCTGGCCGTCCATCGCGACCGTGTCGAAGCCGAGCCGTCCGGCGCGCTCCAGCCGGTCCCGGGTCCGGTCCACCACCGTCACCGCCGCGGCGCCGTGATGCCGGGCGAACAGGGCGGTCATCAGCCCGACGACCCCCGCCCCGGTCACCGCGACGCACCGGCCCCGCACGCCGTCGCCGAGGGTGCGCACGTCCGCCCCGCAGATGTCGGCGGCCGCGTGCAGCAGGCCGTTCGCGCAGATGGGCCCCATGTGGGCGGCGTAGATGCCCAGCAGGGGATCCAGCCCGGCGGGCAGCGGGACGTAGCGGTCCTCGACGGAGTCGGCCGTGTAGCCGGTCCGGTGGCCGTACGCCATCGCCACGACCTGGCCGGGCGACAGCGCCGGGGTGCGGCTCTCGGCGACCTGGGCGACCTCCATGTAGCCCAGCCGCGTCACCGGGTACGCGGCGGCCGGCCGGTCGGCGCGGAACAGCCCGAACGCCGGATCCCAGCCCGCCGACAGGTAGGGGTTGGTCCCCTTGACGTAGGACAGCTCCGTGCCAGCCGACAGCCCGCTGTAGAGCGTCTCGACGCGGAAGCCGCCGTCCCCGACCGGCGCCTCCGGCTCCTCGGCGATGACGACCCGGCCCGCGCCGGCGACCTGCAGCACCCGCACGACCCGCTCACCCATCGGTGTCCTCCAACCTCACCGGGGCGCCGGAGGTGGCCGCGCGGGCGACCGCGCACGCCAGCCGGTGCGTGCGGAGCGCGTCGTCGTAGGGGGCCCGCACGTCCGTGCCGCGGCGCAGCACCGCGTCCACGAACGCCCGGTCCACGCGGCGCCTGGCGTCTCCGGCTTCGACGATGACCCGGCGTCCCGCCCCGGTGTCGACGACCAGCCGGTCCTCCGATATCCGCAGCGCGATGCCCTCGGCGTAGATCTCCAGCCCGGCCCGGTGCTTCCAGCCCAGCAGGCAGGTGGCGCCGAGGATCCCGGTGGCGCCGTCACGGAAGCGCAGCAGGGCGCCGGTGGCCGCCCCGACCGCCCCTTCGGCCTGGTCGGGCGGGTGTCCCGATTCGTGGGCGCTCACCTCGGTGACCTCTCCGACGAGCAGCCGGGCCAGGTCAAGCACGTGCACCGCCTGCTCGATGACCTGCCCGCCCGAGCCGTCGCGGCGCGGCCACCAGGGCACCGGGGGCACCTTGTCCAGCCACACGCCCACCGCCAGCCGTACCGGCCGGTCGCCGAGCAGCCGCCGCGCCTGCTCGACGACGTCCAGGTAGCGCCAGTGGTGCCCGACCGCGGTCACCGCCCCCCGCCGCCGTGCCGCGGCGGCCACCCGCCGGGCGGTCGCCTCGTCCAGTGCGAGCGGCTTCTCCACGAACAGCGACAGGCCGGCGTCCAGGACGGCGAGCTCGATCTGGCCGTGCGCGAAGGGCGGCACGCAGACGTAGACGGCGTCGAGCCGCTCGCTCCGCAGCAGGGCGGCGTGGTCACCGTAGGCGGCCGTCCCGTGCTCGCGGGCCAGCCCGGCGGCCCGGGCGGCGTCGGTGTCGGCTATCCCGACGATACGGACGTCCGGGAAGCCCGACAGCACACGCGCGTGGCGCGCGGCGACGTTCCCCGCGCCCACGAAACCGATTCGACAGGTCACAGGACGAGCAATCCCACCATTACTCGACGCCAAACCCTCTGACACCGGATTTGAACTGCTCTGACCAGGGCAAACAGTAATAACACGGGTATACAGCCGGGGGGACACAGTCGATGACGACGCTTGGGTATCCGCCCTTGAGGGGCGATGTTCACTGAGGTCGGTCGCTGGCTGGACGCGCGCACCAGCCGGGCCGGCGACTGGCTCCCGGAGGCCGTGCTCGCCGCCAAGGGCGACCACAGGGTCAGCGTGGTCCTGCCGGCGCGCGACGAGGAACGCACCGTCGGGGAGATCGTCGGGCGGATCCGGCGGGACCTGCGGGAGCGTCTCCCCCTGATCGACGAGCTCGTGGTGATCGACTCCTGCTCGACCGACGCGACCGCCCGGGTGGCCGCCGACGCGGGCGCGCAGGTCGTCCACCAGAACGCCGTGCTGCGCGGGTACGGCCTCCTGCCCGGCAAAGGGGACGCGCTGTGGAAGGCGCTGGCCGTCACGACCGGTGACCTCGTCGTCTTCATCGACGCGGACCTGCGTAACTTCGGCACGCATTTCGTCACCGGACTGCTCGGGCCGCTGCTGTCCGACCCCTCGGTGGCCTACGTCAAGGGCTGCTACGACCGGCCGCTGGCCGACGGCACGGCCGCGCAGCCGCACGGCGGCGGAAGGGTGACCGAGCTGGTCGCCCGCCCGTTGATCAACCTGCACTGGCCCGCGCTGGCCGGCTTCATCCAGCCGCTGGCC
The DNA here is from genome assembly GCF_030811595.1 of Streptosporangium brasiliense. Lineage (NCBI taxonomy): Bacteria > Bacillati > Actinomycetota > Actinomycetes > Streptosporangiales > Streptosporangiaceae > Streptosporangium > Streptosporangium brasiliense. Next base: position 4,402,640 of record NZ_JAUSRB010000002.1, on the reverse strand, counting down.
GGCGAGTACGCCGGCCGCCGCGCCGTGCTGGAGGAGATCTCGTTCGTCACCGGGTACGGCGTCGAGCTGGGCCTGCTCGTCGACCTGCTCGGCCGGGTGGGCCTGGACTCCCTCGCGCAGGTCGATCTCGGCGTGCGGGTCCATTCCCACCAGCCGATCGAGGCGCTCGGCCGGATGGCCGGCCACATCATGCTCACCGCCTGGTCGCGGCTGGAGCGGGAGGGCCGGCTCGTCACCGCCGACCCGCCCAACGGGCGGATCGCGCAGGTCCGCCGGCTCGGGAACGGCCGACGGCTGCACGTCAGCGACGTGGGCGTGCACGAGCGGCCGCCGCTGATCACCATTCCGGAGTACGCCTCGGGCGCTCGGCTGATGCCGGAACGGCGGCAGCCGTGAACATCACAGTGCTGATGAACGCCGGCCCCTGGCTGCCGGTCCCGCCCCACGGATACGGGGGGATCGAGACAGTCGTGGCCACGCTCGTGCCCGAGCTGAGGGCACGCGGCACCCGCGTGGTCCTGGCCACGGTCGCCGCGAGCACCCTGGCGGCCGACGATCAGGTGTGCGTGTTCGACGAGGGACAGTTCGCGCAGCTGCAGCGCCCCTACAACCAGGTGATGGGGCTGGCCCACGCGCACATGCAGCGGGTCGTCGCGGAGCTGCGCCGGCGCGAGGACATCGACCTGGTCCACGACCACGTGGAGGCGGTCGGCCTCGGCGTCCTGAGCACCATGGGCCGCTCCGCCCCGCCCGTGCTGCACACCCTGCACTGGGACCTGCACAAGCATCCCGAGCTGTACGGCGGCTTCAGCGGCGACGGCAGGGTCTGGGTCAACGGCGTGTCCCGCTCCCAGGTCGCGCGGGCGCCGCGCAACCTGCGCGAGCACAGCCTCGGCTGGGCGTATCTGGCGACCCCGCTGGCCGGCGCGGACCGTACGGCCCCGCCCGAGGAGGGCCGGGTCCCGGACGGAGCGCGGCCGGCGGCCCCGTCCGACGGCGCGGGACGGGGCCACCGCGGTCCGCTGGTGATGCTGGGCCGCATCAGCCCGCTCAAGGGTCAGCACCTGGGCGCGCGGCTGTGCCGGGAGCTGGGGCTGCCGCTCGTCCTGGCCGGCCCGGTCGGCGGGCTGCGCGGGCCCCGGGAGCTGGCCGCCGCGCTCGCCGATCCGGACCACGGCGCCCACGCCAATCCCGACGTGCGCTACCACCTCGACCGGCTGGCGCCGTACGTCGACGGCGAGCTCGTCCGCTGGGCCGGCTCGGTGAACGGCCCGGAGCGCGAGCGGCTGCTCCTCGACGCCCGCGCCGCGCTGTTCCCGGTGCAGTGGGAGGAGCCCGGCGGCACGGCCGTGATCGAGGCGCTGGCCTGCGGCGCCCCCGTCGTCGGCCTGCGGCGCGGCTGCCTGCCCGAGCTCGTCGAGCACGGGCGTACGGGACTGCTCGCCGACACCGAGGAGGAGCTGCGCGAGCACCTGAGGCGTGTCGAGGACATCGACCCCGAGGAGTGCCGCCGCAGCGCCGCGCTCCGGTTCTCCCCGCCGGTGATGGCCGAGCGGTATCTGGACTTCTACGGCCGGGTGCTGGACCTCGCCGCCCGGACCCGCCGGAGGTAGCACGGCGCCGCGCCCGGCCGTCACGCCCGGAGACCATGGCCCCGTCCGGGGTCCCGAGGTCGCGGGCCGGTCCGGAGCGGACGTCCGAAGATCACGTATGCGCCCGCCGCCCGGAGTACAGTGCGCTGATGCCCGACGACTACTGGAACCACAACGTCCACTACCATCCGCTGGTGCTCGGCGCCGTGCCGGAGGGGTGTGGCGAGGCGCTGGACATCGGCTGCGGCGACGGCCTGCTCGCCCGCAAGCTGGCTGGCCGGGCCCGCCACGTGACAGGGGTGGACCGCTCGCCGGAGATGATCCGTCTCGCCCGCGAGCGCGACGTGCCCGGCGGCGAGGTGACCTTCGTGGCGGCGGACTTCCTCGACGACCCCCGGGGCCGCTTCCCCGCGGGGAAGTACGACTTCGTCAGCGCCGTCGCCGTCGTGCACCACATGGACTTCGGAGCCGCCGTCACCGGCATGGCCCGGCTGCTCGCGCCGGGGGGCCGCCTGGTGATCGTCGGGCTGGCCCGCAACCGCACCGCGTCGGACTGGCTCATCAGCGGCGCCGGCGTCCCCGCCTCTCTCGTCCGGGCACGGCGGCACGGCGGCAAGGGCCACCCGGCCGGCATGCCGATGGAGGACCCCGACATGTCCTGGGGCCAGGTCCGCGACGCGGCGCGCCGTCTGCTGCCCGGCTGCCGCTTCCGCCGCCACCTGCTGTGGCGCTACTCCATCGTGTGGCAGCGCCCCTGAAGCCGTGCGGCAGCGCCCCTGAAGCGCCGCGGGCCGTCGCCGCCCACCTCGCACACCTTAACTATCAAGAAAGTTTCTTAAAAGAGAGCATTGACGGACCTGGTGGGACCGCATAGTTTCCGGTTCAGACGACCCGTGGGGGGCGGGATCACGGCCATGTTCCCTCGGAGGTAGCTCTCCCATGTCCTCACGCCTACGCGCCGGCCTCGCGGCGGCCGGCGCGTCACTCGCCCTGATCGCAGGCGCGCTCGCCGGCACGGCCGGCGCCGCCGCCGGCGACGAGTCCTGCCGCCCGGACGGCCTCTACACCACACCCGGCCTCGACGTGCCCTTCTGCCAGGTCTACGACGAGGCCGGCCGCGAGAAGATGGGGGCCGACCACCCCCGCCGCATCATCGGCTACTTCACCGGGTGGCGGACCGGCAAGAACGGCCGGCCCTCCTACCTGGCCAAGGACATCCCGTGGGGCAAGATCACCCACATCAACTACGCGTTCGCGCACGTCGGCCCGGACAACAGGATCTCGGTCGGTGCCGACGGCCCGGACAACGCGGCCACCGGCATGGAGTGGCCGGGGACCGACACCCTCGACCCCGCCCTGCCGTACAAGGGCCACTTCAACCTGCTGAACAAGTACAAGAAGGCCAACCCGGACGTCAAGACGCTGATCAGCGTCGGCGGCTGGGCCGAGACCGGCGGCTACCTCGACGGCTCCGGCAACCGCCAGCCCTCCGGCGGCTTCTACACGATGACGACGAACGCCGACGGCTCGGCCAACACCGCCGGGATCAACGCCTTCGCCGACTCCTCGGTGGCCTTCGTCAGGAAGTACGGCTTCAACGGCGTCGACCTCGACTACGAGTACCCGACCTCGATGAAGGACGCGGGCCACCCGCTGGACTGGCAGGTCGCCAACGCCCGCCGCGCGTCGCTGATGAAGAACTACGCGGTCCTGATGAAGACCATGCGCGACAGGCTCAACGCCGCCTCGGCCGCCGACGGCAAGTACTACATGCTGACGGTCGCCGCCCCGTCGTCCGGCTATCTGCTGCGCGGCATGGAGACCTTCCAGGTCACCCAGTACCTGGACTACGTCAACATCATGTCCTACGACCTGCACGGCGCGTGGAACGAGTTCGTCGGCCCCAACGCCGCGCTCTACGACGACGGCAAGGACGCCGAGCTGGCCAAGTGGAACGTCTACAACACCGAGGCGTACGGCGGGATCGGCTACCTCAACACCGACTGGGCCTACCACTACTTCCGCGGCGCGGTGCAGGCCGGCCGGATCAACATCGGCGTGCCGTACTACACCCGCGGCTGGCGCAACGTCACCGGCGGCGTCAACGGCCTGTGGGGCACGGCCAAGAGCACCAGCGGCTGTCCGACCGGCCTGACCACCTGCGGCGACGGCGCGCGCGGCATCGACAACCTCTGGCACGACGAGGAGAACAACACCGAGGTCAGCGGCGGCGGCAACCCGCTGTGGCACGCCAGGAACCTCCAGGACGGCCGCACCGGCTCCTACGGGCCCGCCTACGGCCTGGACCCGGCCGACCCCGAGGACAGGCTCACCGGCACCTACACCCGCAACTACGACTCCACCCTGGTGGCGCCGTGGCTGTGGAACTCCGCCAAGAAGGTCTTCCTGTCCACCGAGGACGAGCAGTCCATCGGCGTCAAGACCGGCTACGTCAAGGACCGGGGCATCGGCGGCCTGATGATCTGGGAGCTCGCCGGCGACTACGACTGGGACGCGGCCAAGGGCGAGTGGTTCATGGGCGACACGCTCACCAGCCAGGTGTACGAGGCGTTCAGGAGCGCCACGCCGTACGGCGCGACCCGCGCCAAGGTGAACGTGCCCGCCGAGAAGCTCGACGTGAGCGTGGAGATCGGCGGCTTCCCGGTCGGCGACAGCAACTACCCGATCACCGGCAAGCTGAAGATCACCAACAGGTCGGCGACGGCGATCCCCGGCGGCGCGGAGTTCCAGTGGGACTACGCCAGCTCGGCCCCGAGGAACGCCAAGGACCAGTCCGGCTACGGCGTCACCGTGATCAGCAGCGAGCACGGCGCGGGCAACAACGTCGGCGGCCTGAAGGGCGACTTCAACCGGATCTCCTTCAAGCTGCGCGCCAACGAGCCGCTGGCCCCAGGCGCCTCGCTGAACATGGACTACGTCTACTACCTGCCCGCCCCGGCGCCGGCGAACTTCACCGTGAGCTTCGGCGGCAGGACCTACGGCCTGACCGCCGACAACGCCCGCGGCGGCGTGATCGTCAACCCGACCCCGACGACCGGTCCGGGGGGCGACTGCACCGCCCCCGCGTGGTCGGCCACCCAGGTCTACGGCGGCGGCAACAAGGTCTCCCACAAGGGCAGGCAGTGGGAGGCCAGGTGGTGGACCCAGAACAACGAGCCGGGCACCAACGACGTCTGGAAGGACCTCGGGGCCTGCGCCGGCGCCACCCCCTCCCCCACGGTGACGCCGACGGTCACCCCCACCCCGACCGTCACCCCCACCCCGACGGTCACCCCGACGCCGACGCCGACCGTCACCCCCACCGGGGCCTACCCCGCCTGGAAGGCGGGCACGGCCTACACCACCGGCAACCGGGTCTCCTATTCCGGCGCCGACTACGAGTGCCGCCAGCCTCACACGGCCTACGCCGGCTGGGAGCCCTCGAACGTCCCCGCCCTCTGGCTGCGCCTGAGCTGAGTCCCCCTGACCCCGCCGGACGTGCCGGCGCCCGGCCGCGCCCCCCAGTCCCGCGGCCGGGCGCCGGCGCCGGCTCCGAGCACGGCGAGGTCGAACACGCGCTGCACAGGGCCGGCCGGGAGCGCCGGGAGACCGCCGAGCGGGCCCGCCGCCAGGACCGCGCCCGCCGCGCGGGAGCGGGCCCGTCCGCTCCCCCGGGCCGCCCGGCCGTCCCGGGCGGCTCGATTGTCCGGGCGGAAGGTAGTGATGGGACCATGTCCGGGTCATGAAGAACCCAACGGAAGGCCCTCATCGGTGAGGCGGCTACTCACGGTCCTGCTGTTCGCGGGCGCCGCGCTGCTCGGCGTGGTCACCCCGGCCCAGGCCCACAACGTGCTGATCGGCAGCGACCCCAAGGACGGCGCCCAGTTCGCCACCGGCCCGGAGAAGGTCACACTCACCTTCGACCAGCCGGTGCGGCAGGGCTTCGCGCAGATCAGCGTGACCGGCCCCGACGGGAGCCGCTGGGAGGACGGCAAGTCCGCCGTCGACAGCCAGAAGGTCAGCGTCGCGGTCAGACCCCTGGGCCCGGCCGGCCAGTACGTCGTGGGTTACCGCATCCTCTCCTCCGACGGCCACCCGGTGGCCGGCAAGGTGACCTTCACCTTGACCGCCGCGGGACCGGGCACCGCCGCCCAGCCCGCCCCCGTCCCCTCGGCCGCCGCGCCGCAGGCGACCGCCTCCCAGGCCCCCGATCTGAGCGCCCAGGCCGCCGAGGCCGCGCAGAACGGCGGGGCCGGGATGGCCGTGCTGTGGATCGCCGCCGCCCTCGTCCTGCTGGGCGGGGCCACCGTCGTGGCGCTGCGCCGTACGAGGGAGCAGGGGGCCGGGCGATGACCGCGACCGTCGAGAGCGCCCCGGAGGCGGGCACGGTCAGGAGGCTGGTGGTCGGGGGGCTCGTCTCGGGGGCCGTGCTGGCCGTGCTGGCCGCGACGGCCTTCAGCGCCCAGGAGGCGGTGCCGGGGATCGCGATGCCCGGCCCGCTGGTGGAGTACGGCCTGCCGGTGCTGCGGGTGCTGCTGGACCTGGCCGCGGTGGCCGTGGTCGGGCTGAGCCTGCTGCCCAGGCTGCTCGGCTTCGACGATCCGGAGCGGACCGAGCCGGTGATGCGCCGGGCCCGGCCGCTGGCGGTGACGTTCGCGTGGGCCTGGGCGGTGCTGGCACTGGTCATCATCGTCTTCCAGACCGCCCAGCTCAACCCCGGCCTGGTGCCGACCCCGGGGATGATCGCCGAATACGTCGACAGCGTCGGCGCGGGCCAGGGGATGCTCTTCAGCGCCGCCTGCGCGCTCGCCTACGCCGGGATCGGGCTGCTGGCGGTCCGCTTCGGCGAGAAGGTCCCGGCCGAGCTGCGGATCGTGATCGCCTTCTTCGGGCTGCTGCCGATCCCGGTCACCGGCCACGCGGTCGACTCGGTCTGGCACGACCCCATCATGATCTCGATGGAGCTGCACGTGATGGGCTCGGCCGCCTGGACCGGCGGGCTGCTCATGATCGTCACGCTGGCCGCCGGGGACCGCGAGCTGCTGGCACAGGTCCTGCCGAGGTTCTCCAGGCTGGCGACCCTGGCACTGCTCCTGGTCAGCGTCTCCGGCCTGGTGAACGGCCTGGCCACGATGGCCCTCACGCAGGGGGTGGAGCTGCCCGGCGCGGTGTTCACCAGCGACTACGGGCTGCTCGTGGTGGCCAAGACCGTGTGCGTGGCGCTGCTGATCCCCTTCGCCGCTCACATCCGCTTCCGCCTGCTGCCGCGCATCGCGCAGCGGCAGGGGACGGCGGTCGTCGCGTGGGCGGCGGCGGAGATCACCGTGATGGGCCTGGCCTACGGCATCGCGGTGGCGCTGACCACGGCCTCCATGTCCTGAGACCGGAGCCGGTGACGGGTGGAGGCCCATTCGAGGCCCAGCCACAGGGCGGCGAGCAGGAGACCGCCGATCAGCATGGTCATGGGAGACACCAGGGGCGGGGTGTAGTAGGCCCCGCTCTGGAGGCGGAGCGCCTGGTCGACGAGGACGGTGACGCCGAGCGAGCCGACCAGCGCCCGCACCGCCGGGATCCGGATCAGGAACGCCAGGTCGACGGCGAGCGCCCCGGCGATCAGGAAGACCGGCACCGACGAGCGCGGGAAGTCCGCGATCGCCAGGAGCGGCCAGATCAGGGCCCGGTAGGTGAGATAGACGCCGATCACGGCGGTGGCCGAGAACATCCGGCCGATCATCGCGCGGGCGGCGACCAGGACGACCATGGCGGCGACCGCGGCGTAGAGCGGATACACCTGGTCGGGCACCGGCAGCGAGAAGTTGACCACCATCTGCCGGTCCACCGCGCGGCCCATCTGGTCGGCGGCGAACTGCAGCAGGATGGGCTCGGCCTCCGGCTGCCCCCGGTCCCAGGCGGCGATGCCGAACACGCCGTACTCCTGGTGCTGAGCCGGGAACCAGACGTTCTCGAACAGGAACACGAAGAGCCCGCCGAGCACCATCGTCCGCATCCGCCCGGGGGCCGCGCCCATGAACCAGCCGCGGATCACCCCGCAGATCATCAGGAACGTGCCGATGTAGAGCATCATGTGGGACGGGCTCCACGAGGTGATGTCGAGCCCGTTGATCCGGTGGTTGATCAGGTCCAGCGGCACCGCGACCAGGAAGATCCCGGTGCCCCAGCCGACGAGGCGCTGCGCCGTCCTGTCCACGCCGTAGCCGGTGTAGAGGTGAATGATCGTGAGCACCAGCGCGATGGCCGTGCCGACGCTGTTGAGCAGGTGCGGCGGCGCCAGGTCGTCACGGAGCCACTTGAAGTGCCAGGAGACGTCCCACGAGGCGCCCAGCACCTTGAAGGAGAAGGCCACCAGCCATCCGAGATACAGCAGCCGGAACAGCTCCTCCGGCGTCTGGCGACCGGCCTTCCCCCTGGTCCACAGGGGCAGGGCCCACTCGACGGCCGGGGTGACTCTTCGTTTGAGGCTCTCGACTGACTTCACGCGTCGAAATGATGCCTGGCCTTTACCTTGGTCCGCAATCGGGGACATCCCTGAGGCATCGTCCGAGCATCGACATGAGCGGACCTTCATGTCTGGATAATTGTCTGATATGGGAGCTTTTGTGCGGGACGGCGGGCCGGACGACGCCCTGGATGTCATGCGCATCAGGACCGAGACCTGGAAGACCGCCTACAAGGGACTGCTTCCGCAGGACTTCCTCGACGCGCTGCGGATCGAGCCCCGCGCGGTCGAGCTGCTGCGGGGCAGGCTCGCCGGCGGCGCCGAGCACCTCGTGATCGGCGAGGCGGGCGGCGAGGCCGCCGGTTTCAGCCTGTTCGGGCCCGCGCGCGGCGAGGGGCTCACCGGCGGGGAGGTCTACGCGCTCTACGCGCTCAGCGGGCACTGGTCGACCGGACTGGGCCTGGCCATGATGGAACGGTCCGTGGCGCGGCTGCGGGGCATGGGCCACGCGGAGGCGGGGCTCTGGGTGCTGGAGGGCAACGCCCGCGCCCGCGGGTTCTACGAGCGCTTCGGGTTCACCCTCTCCGGGCGGGCCCAGGACGCGGCGGGCCTGCCGTTCTCCGTCCCCGAGGTGCACTACCGGCTCTCCCTCGCCCCCGCGGGCGCCTGATGCCGCGCCGACGGCCGCCGGGCCGTCTCAGGTCTCTCTCAGCTCCCCTCAGTAAGCTCGCGGCATGAAACTTGCGGGGAGAACGACCACCTGGGTCGCGGTGGTCGCCGTGCTGGCCGTCGGCGTCGCGGCCTGGCTGCTGTGGCCGTCCGCGCCGCCGGTGCGGGCCCAGGATCACAGGATCGAGGTGCTCGACGGCCCGCGGGACGACCAGCGGGTCACCCTCGACGCGAGTTTCTTCCCGCCCGCCGGCGGCGGCAAGGCTCCGGCGGTGCTGCTCGCACACGGCTTCGGCGGCAGCAAGCGGAGCGTCCGTGACGCGGCGGTGCGGCTGGCCCAGGAGGGCTACGCCGTGCTGACCTGGTCGGCGCGGGGCTTCGGCCGCTCCACCGGGCAGATCGCGCTCAACTCCCCCGACTACGAGGTCAAGGACGTCCGCCAGCTCGTCGACTGGGTGGCCAGGCGGCCCGAGGTCCGGCTCGACGCGGCCGGCGATCCGCGGGTGGGGATCGCCGGCGGCTCGTACGGCGGGGCCATCGCGCTGATGGCCGCCGCGCACGACGGCAGGATCGACGCGATCGTCCCGCAGGTCACTTGGTACGACCTCGCCGACGCGCTGTTCCCGGACGCCACCGGACAGGGGCCGGCCAACGGCGTGTTCAAGCGGATGTGGGCGGGGCTGTTCTTCAGCCGGGGAGGTCCGGCGCCGGAGGCCGGGCAGGCGGTGCCGGGCCCTGCCGCCCGGCCCGCCCCGGCCCTGCCGGCCGGCCCGCCGCCGACCGCGCAGGAGGTCCGGTGCGGCCGCTTCCTGCCGGAGATCTGCGACATGTACCAGCAGGTGGCCGAGAGCGGCCGGGCGACCCAGACCGCGATCGACACCCTGCGCAGGTCCAGCCCGATCTCCGTGCCCGGCAAGATCAAGATCCCGACGCTGCTGCTGCAGGGGCAGCGCGACTCGCTGTTCCCCCTGGGCCAGGCGGACGCCAACGCCAGAGCCGTCGCCGCGACGGGCGCCCCGGTCGCCGTCGCCTGGTTCGACGGCGGTCACGACGGCGGCGACGGCGAGGTCGACTGGCTCCACGAGCAGACCCTCGGCTGGTTCGACCGCTATCTGAGCGAGAGCGCCGGCGCGCAGGCGGCCGGCAGCCCGTTCACCGTCACCCGCGACGGCGGCCGGGACCCGGGCACCCGCCGCCCGGTCCAGCTGCACGCCACCGCGGACGCCTATCCCGGCCTGTCCGGCAGCGGCCGGACCTCGGTGCCGCTCAGCGGTCCCGAACAGCGGGTGGCCAACCCGCCGGGCGGGTCCCCCGCCTCGATCTCCGCCGTCCCCGGCTTCGGCGGCCTCACCGGTGGTGTCGGCAACCTGAGCGTGTCCGTCGACATGGCCGGTCAGAGCGCCGGCTTCGACTCCGCCCCGCTCACCGCCCCGCTCCAGGTGACCGGCAGCTCCACCGTGCGGGTGAAGGTGGCCTCGGAGGACGGGGAGAGCCCCGGCGGGGGCGCCGACCAGGAGGGGCGGCAGGCCGGCCGGGGTGAGGTGACACTGTTCGCCAAGCTCTACGACGTGGCGGGGGACGCCCAGGCGCCGCTCCTGCCCGAGGGGCTCGCCGCCCCGATCAGGATCCCGCTGTCCGAGGGCGGCACCGGGGAGGCCACGGTCACCCTGCCCGCCATCGACCACCGCTTCGACGTCGGGCACCGGCTGCGCGTCGCCTTCACCACCACCGACCTCGGCTACAGCACGCCGGCCGCCCCGGCCGTCTACAGGGTCGGCCTGGCCGAGCCGTCGGTGACCGTCCCGACGGACACCGCGCTGCGGACCCCCTCCGCCGCCCCCGCCTGGTGGACCTGGGCGCTGCCGCTGGCCTCCCTCGTCGTCGCCGCGGCCCTGCTGCTGACCGGGCGCCGGCGCGGCCGGGACGAGCACGACCCGGCCCTGGCCGCCGTCCCGCTGCGGATCAGCGGCCTGACCAAGGCGTACAGCAACGGCGAGCTGGCCGTGAACGACCTGTCCTTCACGGTTGAGCACGGTCAGGTGCTCGGCCTGCTCGGACCCAACGGCGCGGGCAAGACCACCACCATGCGGATGCTGATGGGCCTGATCCACCCCGACGCGGGCGAGATCCGGATCTTCGGCCACCGGGTCGTCCCCGGCGCCCCGGTCCTGTCCCGGCTGGGCTCCTTCGTCGAGGGCCCCGGCTTCCTGCCGCACCTGACCGGCCGGGCCAACCTGGAGCTCTACTGGAAGGCGACGGGCCGGCCCGCCGAGGACGCCCACTTCGCCGAGGCCCTGGAGATCGCCGGGCTCGGCGGCGCGCTGGAGCGCGCCGTGCGGACCTACTCCCAGGGCATGCGCCAGCGCCTGGCCATCGCCCAGGCCATGCTGGGCCTGCCCGACCTGCTGGTCCTCGACGAGCCCACCAACGGTCTCGACCCGCCCCAGATCCGAGAGATGCGCGAGGTCCTGATCGCCTACGCCGCGCGGGGCCGCACCGTCATCGTCTCCAGCCACCTGCTCGCCGAGGTGGAGCAGACCTGCAGCCACGTGGTGGTCATGCACCGCGGGCGCCTCATCACGGCCGGCCCGGTGGGTGACCTGCTGCGCAGCCGTACCACGTCCAACGGCTCGGGCACCCGCCTGGAGGACGTGTTCCTGGACCTGATCGGAGAAAACGCATGAGCGGCGCCAACGGCTCCGGTACGGCTCTCGCCGGCGGTCCGGCGGCCACCGGCTCCCCGGGGAACGGCTCGGCGGGCGGATACCTGCCCCGGCACACCCTGCCGCTCGCGGTGGAGGTGGTCCGCCAGTTCAAACGGCGCCGCACGCTGGTCATGTTCGGCCTGCTGCTCGCGCTGCCGTGGGTCCTGGTGGTCGCGTTCAAGGTCGGCGCCGACTCCGGCCAGCCGGGCAACACCTTGCGCATCTCCGACCTGGCGACCGAGGGCGGCCTGAACTTCGCCGCGTTCGCGCTGTCGGTGTCGGCGAGCTTCCTGCTGGTCGTCGCGGTGGCGCTGTTCTGCGGCGACACGGTGGCCAGCGAGGCGAGCTGGTCCTCGCTGCGCTACCTGCTGGCCGCCCCCATCCCCCGCGACCGGCTGCTGCGGCAGAAGCTGGTCGTCGCGATGGGCTACTCGGCGGCGGCGGTGATCTGCCTGCCGCTGATGGCGTTGCTGGCCGGGACCCTCGCCTTCGGCTGGAACGACGTCCGGGTGCCGGGCACCGGCGAGACCATCGCCGCGCTGGAGGTGCTGCCCCGCTTCGGCATCGTGATCGTCTACGCCCTGATCAGCCAGTTCGTGGTGGCGGCGGTGGCCTTCCTGCTGTCGGTCGGCACCGACTCCCCGCTCGGCGCGGTGGGCGGGGCGGTCGGCCTGGTGATCGTGAGCAACATCCTGCAGGCGGTGGAGGCGCTCGGCTGGCTGCGGGAGTTCCTGCCGACGTTCTGGAACACGGCCTGGACGGCAGCCCTCACGCCGCAGCCCGACTACAGCGGAATGATCAAGGGTGTGGCGATCTCGGTCACCTACTCGGCGATCCTGGTGGCGTTCGCCTTCCGCAGGTTCCGGCGGAAGGACGTCGTTTCTTAGCGCCCGCAACCTGCACGACGCCCTCGTCTCCCTCATCTGCTGGAGACGCCTTGCGAAAGCCCAACCGTGATCGTGCGTGAGCTGTGACTGGTGAAGGCCGAGGACGGTTGGCCGTCCACTGTGATCCGGTAGGTTGCCGCGGGAAACGCGATTCCCGCTGGAGGGAACAGGATTTGAGCATGTTGGAAGCGGTCGAGGTCCCGCAGTCCCTGGCGGTGTCGTACGCCAGAGGTTTCGGTGAGGAAGGGAGGGCCTGGATCGCCGGACTGCCGGCTCTCGCTGCGGAATTCCTGGACCGCTGGGAGCTGGAACGGGACGGCGCAGCCGGAGCCGGGGAAGCCTCGCTGGTGCTGCCGGTGCTGCGTAAGCACGGCACGCGCGCGGTGCTCAAACTGCAGATGCCCAGAGAGGAGACCACCGCCGCACTCATCGGGCTGCGCACCTGGAACGGCGCGGGGATGGTGCGGCTGCTCGACCAGGACCCAGGAAGCAGCACCATGCTCCTGGAGCGGCTGGACGCCGCCCGCACGCTGACCTCGATCGAGGACGACGACGTTGCGATGGGCATCCTCGCCGAGCTTCAGGCCCGGCTGGTCCGCGTCCCTGCGCCGCCGGGACTGCGTAGCCTCGGCAACATCGCCACCGAGATGTTGGAGCAGGTCCCCGAGGCGGTCGCGGCTCTGGCCGACCCGGCGGACCGGCAGCTCCTGCGCGGCTGGGCGTCGGCGGTGGCCGAGCTGGTCGGCGAGCCCGGAGACCGGATGCTGCACTGGGATCTGCACTACGACAACGTTCTCGCCGCCCATCGTGAGCCGTGGCTCGCCATCGATCCCGAGCCGCTCGCCGGGGACCCCGGCTTCGACCTCTGGCCCGCCCTGGACAGCAGGTGGGACGACGTCGTCACGAAGGGCGATGCTCCGCGCGTAGTGCGGCGCCGCTTCGACCTGCTCACCGAGGTCCTCGGACTGGACCGCGCACGCGCGACCGGCTGGACGCTCGGGCGGCTGCTGCAGAACTCGCTGTGGGCCATCGACGACGGCGAGACCGCTCTCGACCCGGCCTCCGTCGCGATCGCGGAGTCGCTGCTCAACCGGTGACCCTGCCCCCTTGGCGGGATGAAGATCCGCCGCCCGGTATTCATCCCCGCCAAAGGCCGAATCGTCACACCTGTCAGACACGGCCGGCAGACCTCGACAAGATCGTGTTACGAACTCTTAGCGCTTCAGCGCCATTTCACGATTCCCGCGCATTCGCACCGAGCATTTGGTCACGGACCGGCTGCCGACATAGCGACCTGAGTATCTTTCCACAGGGTTAATTATGTCCGCTTTTTACCTATATGTGTTTCTTTATCACGTTCTAGGGTAGGAAACAGCCGATCCGGAAGCGAGACGCTTCCGCCACGTTCAAAGCGGCAGACGTCAGCGCTTCCGACGTCTTCCCTTCCGTCCGGCCGACCGGTCGAGCCCGTAGACGGACGGATCCCAAGGCGGAGTGATCGATTGGGGAGTGGTGATCGTGAAATGCGGACTGCAGATGGCCCTGGCCGTCGGCGCAGGCTATCTTCTCGGCCGGAGTCACAAGCTGCGGCTGGCGCTCGCACTGGCGGCGGCCGGCGCGACCGGGCGGCTGGGAGTGAGCGGAGGCGACCTGCTGCAGCAGGGGCTGAAGACGCTCGGATCCTCTCCCGAGCTGAGCAAGCTCACCGACAGCGTCCGGGGTGAGCTGCTGGAAGTCGGCAAGGCCGCCGTCCGGACCGCGGCGAGCAAGCAGATCGACTCGCTGACGTCCAGGCTCCACGAGCGCGCGGAGTTCCTGCGGGGGCAGGGCGAGGCCGCCGAGGAGGAGCCCGAGGAAGAGCGGGAACCCGCCCGCGGGCGCCGGGCCGCCGGCCGCCGTCCGGCCGGCAGGTCCCGCGCCGCCCGCGAGGAGCCCGAGGACGAAGAGGAAGAGTACGAAGAGGGGCCCGAGGAGGAGGAAGAAGAGGAAGAGGAGGAACCGGCTCCCGCCCGCGGACGCCGGAGCACCGGCAGGTCTCGCAGCGAGCGCGAGGAGCCCGAGGAGGAGGAAGAAGAAGAGGAAGAGGAGCCCGAGGGGGAGCCTCCGGCCAGGCGCCGAGCCGGCGCGCGGCGCACCCAGACGGCCACCCGCGAGCGGCCGGTCCGCCGGGCCCGAGGGTGAGGCCCGATGACCGAGCAACCGAGGATCGCCCGGCCTGACCAGGACACCGGGCAGGTGCTGCCCATCGAGGAGCTCACCCAGGAGCTGCGCAACCTCGCCGAGGCGCTCGGGGAGCGGATCCTGTCGTCCGCGACCGAGAAGATCGGCGGGCTGACCGAGCGGCTGACCGACTACGCGCAGGGCGGAGGCGGGGGCGGCGGAGGCGGCGCGTTGAGCCTGCTGGGCTCGGTGGTCGGATCGAAGCACCCCGTGGCCGCCGGGCTCAAGGGCGCGGTGAAGATGGCGGCCGGCGGCCTGATGAGCAAGATCACCGGGGGCGGCAAGGGGGGCAAGGGCAAGAAGCTCAAGCTCACCAACATCGTCGAGACGCTCGACGTGGGCGCCTCGCGGCGACTCGTCTACGACCAGTGGACCCAGTTCCAGGACTTCCCCAGCTTCACGAAGAAAGTCGAGGGAGTGGATCAGCAGGACGACCAGAAGACGAACTGGAAGGCGCAGGTCTTCTGGTCTCACCGGACCTGGGAGTCGACGATCGTCGAGCAGGTGCCGGACCAGCGGATCGTCTGGCGTTCCAAGGGGGCCAAGGGCTACGTCGACGGCGCCGTGAGCTTCCACGCGCTCAGCCCCGACATGACCCGGATCCTGGTCGTGTTGGAGTATCACCCGCAGGGCCTGTTCGAGCGCACCGGCAACCTCTGGCGCGCGCAGGGCCGGCGGGCCCGCCTGGAGCTCAAGCACTTCCGGCGGCACGTCATGACGCAGACCGTGCTCCACCCCGACGACGTCGAGGGCTGGCGCGGCGAGATCCGCGACAGCAAGGTCGTCAAGGACCACGAGACCGCCCTCAGGGAGGAGCGGGAGCGGGAGGAAGCGGAGGAGCGGGAGGAAGAACCCGGAGCGGGACAGGAGGCCGGCGAGGAACAGCCGCCGGAGGAAGAGGAACAGGCAGCGGAGGAGGAAGGGCCGGAAGAAGAGAGGCTCGTGGAGGAAGGCGCAGCGGAGGAAGGCGCGGAAGAAGAAGAGGGAGAAGGCGGGGAGGAGGAGCCGGAGGAAGAACCGGCCCCCAGGAGACGCCCCGCCCGCCGACGCGCCGCCGCCGCCGCCGAAGAGACGGAGAGCGGAGAGCAAGAGGAGCCGGAGGAAGAACCGGCCCCCAGAAGGCGCCCCGCCCGCCGACGCGCCGCCGCCGAAGAAGCGGAGAGCGGAGAGCAAGAGGAGCCGGAGGAAGAACCGGCCCCCAGGAGACGCCCCGCCCGCCGACGCGCCGCCGCCGAGACGGAGGAGAGACCTCCTCCGCGTCCCGCCCGCCGACGGACAGGCGCCCGGAGCACATGACCCGGGAGCCGGAAGCGAGCAGCGGACCGAGGAGATAACGGATGACCATCGTGCAGCCTTCAGGAGGCGGAGGAGCCGGCCGCGGGTCCTCGTCGGGACTCGCCGACGTCATCGACACGATCCTGGACAAGGGCCTCGTGATCGACGCGTTCGTCAGGGTCTCCCTCGTCGGCATCGAGATCCTGACGATCGACGCGCGCATCGTCGTGGCCAGCGTCGACACCTACCTACGTTTCGCCGAGGCCACGAACCGGCTGGATCTCACGCAGACCGGAGGGAAGGGACTACCGGAAGTCGTGCAGGACATGACGCAGGGCGTGAGCAGCTCCAAGAGCAAGGGGGTCGCCCAGGGGATGCTGGAGGCGGCCTCGGAGAAACTCCAGGACTTCCTCGGCGAGCCCGAAGAGGAACCGGCGCCTCGCCGGCGGCGACGGCGAGAGGAGGGGTGAGATGGCCGGGCCTACCGAGAAGACAGGGACCGCCGGGTCCGAGGAGACCGCCCGGCAGGGGCGGGTCGGCAATTCCTACGTCTACGGCGTCGTGCCGGCGGACGTCGAGCTGGCCCCCGAGGCCCGCGGCGTGGGCGATCCCCCCCAGCCGATCAAGCTGATACGGCACGGCGAGGTCGCCGCCCTGGTGAGCGACATCGTCCTGGACCGCCCGCTGGGCAGGCCCGACGACCTGGTGGCCCATCAGCGGCTGCTGGACGACACGGCGGCCGAGGTGCCCGTGCTCCCGTTCCGGTTCGGGGCGGTGGTGACCGGCCCGGAGGCGGTCGTCGAGGAGCTGCTGGGCCCCAACCACGATGCGTTCGTCACCGCGTTGAAGGAGCTTGAGGGGCGGGCGGAGTACGTCGTCAAGGGCCGCTACGTCGAGCGGGTGGTGATCGGGGAGGTCCTCGCGGAGAACCCGGAGGCCGAGCGGCTGCGTGAGGAGATCCGCGGCCGTCCGGAGGAGGCGACCTGGGACGCGCGGATCCAGCTCGGGCAGATGATCGGTGAGGCGGTCGCGGCCAAGCGCGACGCCGACACGGCCGTGCTGGTCGAGGCCGTCGCCCCGCGGTGCGTCGCCGTCGCCGTGCGCGAGCCGACCCACGAGCAGGACGCCGCGCACGTGGCCGTCCTGGTGGAGACCGGCCGGCAGGCCGAGTTCGAGGAGGTCCTGGACGGGCTGGGCGAGCGCTGGGCGGGCCGGGTCGACCTGCGCCTGCTCGGCCCGATGGCACCGTACGACTTCGTCACGACGCGGGGACAGGGGGAATGACGGATGGACCTGTTCAGCCTGACATTCGGCCTGCCCTTCGCCCCGATCCGCGCGCTCATCAAGATCGGGGAGATGCTGCAGGAACAGGCCGAACTCGAAATGCGGCACCCGGCCGCGGTCCGGCGCAGGCTGGAGGAGGTCGAGGAGGCCAGGCTCTCCGGCCAGATCTCCGAGGAGGAGGCGGCCCAGGCGACAACGGAGATCCTCGAACGGATGGTGGCCCAGCCGGACCTGCCCGGCATGACCGTGCCGGGCCGAGGCGGAGAGGGGGAATGATCCCGTGCCTGTCAGGCGCAGTTCCCACGACAGGCGTGCGGACGCCTCCGACGACCTCTACGACGAGGAGGACGAGCGTCTCGACGAGGACGAGGACGAGGACGAGGACGACGACGCCTTCGACGACGAGGACTTCGACGAGGACGAGCCGGTGGAGGAGATTCCGGACACCCGCCGGCGGCCGCGCGGCCTCACCGCGGCGACCGCCGGCCGGGCCGGGCTGCGCCACATCGCCGACCTGACCGGGAAGGCTCTCGAAGGCGTCACCTTCGTGCAGCCGCAGGAGAACGGCTGGCGGGTCGGGGTCGAGGTCGTCGAGGACCGCCGCATCCCCTCCTCCGGCGACATCCTGGCGCTCTACGAGGCCGAGATGGACCAGGAAGGCGATCTTCTCTCCTACCGCAGGACGCGCCGCTACAAGCGCGGCAGAGGCGACGACGGTTAGGCGTGACTGAGATGACCGATCCGGCACGGTCCGGCTCCGTTTTCCCCCAGTCCTACGGTGGCAGGGCGCCCGCCCGGCACGAGTCCACCAACCTGGGCGACATCCTGGAGCGGGTGCTCGACAGAGGCGTGGTGATCGTGGGAGACATCCGCGTGAACCTGCTGGACATCGAACTGCTCACGATCAAGCTGCGGCTGCTGATCGCCTCGGTGGACACGGCGCGGGAGCTGGGCATCGACTGGTGGGAGGACGATCCGTGGCTCAGCTCGGACAGCCGCCGGCTGGCCGAGGAGAACCGCCGGCTCCGCAGGCGGCTCGCCGCCGCGGAGGACGGCCTCGGGGCTATCCAGGACGAGCAGGAGGACCTGGAGGAGCTGGAAGAGCGGGAGGACCGGCGGGAGGAACTGCGGGGCGACCGGCGGGAGCGCCGCTCCGTCGGGGCCCGGCGGAGAACCTCCGAGGGGCGTCCGCGCGGGACGGAGGAGCGCGGTGGCTGACACCGGCACGTACGTCTACGCGATCGCGCCTGAGGCGGGCTCTCCCCGGCCGGGGGGCCTGACGGGTGTGGCCGGAGCGCCCGTGCGGACGGTCGGGCGCGCCTCACTCGTCGCGTACGTGAGCACCGTGCCGCTGGACCGGTTCGGGGAGGAGGCGCTGCGGCACTCCCTGGAGGACCTGGAGTGGGTCGAGGAGACGGCCCGCGCCCACCACCGCGTCGTGGAGGCGGTCGCGGCGGCCGTCCCGACGGCCCCCGTCCGGCTCGTGACCGTCTACAGCGACGAGGAGCAGGTGGGCGACCTGCTCCAGCGGCGGCACGACGACTTCGTGGCGCTGCTCTCCCAGGTGGCCGGGCGGCGGGAATGGGGGGTGAAGGGCTACGCCGAGCGGGTCGGGCCGCCGGCCCCGGCCGGCGGCGACGTCTCCGGGACGGGCAGCCCCGGCACCGCCTACCTGAGACGCCGCCAGGCGGACCTGCGTGGCAGGGAGGACACGTGGCGGCACGCGGTGGCCGAGGCCGAGCGCGTCCATGCCCGCCTCTCGGCTGTCGCCGTCGCCGACCGGCTCCACCGGCCGCAGGATCCGAGCCTGTCCGGCCGCGAGGAGTGGATGGTGCTCAACGGGGCCTATCTCGTCGACGACGACCGCGGCGACGAGTTCGCCGCCGCCCTTGAGTCCCTCCGCGGCCACGGGATCGACCTGGAGCTCACCGGCCCCTGGGCGCCCTACTCCTTCACCGTCCTCGACACCGGCACGACGGGTCCGGAAGGCACGGCCGGCCCGGGAGACACGCCATGACGCCCCGCGCCTCGCGAGGCGCCGAACTGGCCGCCGAGGGGCGCCTGCCGTCCCAGCGCGTGGCGCTCGTCGACCTGCTCGACCGTCTGCTGGCGGGCGGCGTCGTGGTGACCGGTGACCTCGTCCTGTCCATCGCCGACATCGACCTCGTGCGCGTCTCCCTGCGCGTGCTGATCACGTCCATCCTGGAGTCCGACCCGTCCGAACGGGAGAACCGGAATGACCTCGCCCGGAAGTGAACCCGCCTCGACAGGCACCGGCCGGCCGTGGGACACGGCGCCCCCCGGCCCCGCGACGCCGTACGCGACCCGGCCCCATGGAGCGCGGCCGTACACGGCCCGGCCGGACGCGGCCCGGCCGGACGGGGCGCGGCCCTACGCGGCCCGACCTCACGGAGCACAGCCGGACGCGACCATGCAGGACGGGGTGCGGTCGGGACACCGGCGCATCGAGGCCGACCCCGAGACGGTCCAGCGCGACCTGACCTGCCTGGTGCTCACCATCGTCGAGCTCGTACGCCAGCTGGTGGAGCGGCAGTGCATCCGGCGGATGGACCGGGGCGACCTGTCCGAGGAGCAGATCGAGACGGTGGGCCTGACGCTGATGCGCCTGGAAGAGGCCATGGCCGAGCTGTGCGACCACTTCGGCCTGTCCCCGTCCGACCTCAACCTCGACCTGGGCCCGCTCGGGACCCTGCTCCCCACGGACTGAGCCCGCACGGACCGGACCCCACGGACCGGACCCCACGGGCCGCGGCCTCCTGTCCGGCGGCGGCGCCTAGCCCCAGTGGGGCGGGCGGTCCTCCAGCAGCCGGGCGTCGTCGTCCGCCTCGCGCCAGTCTCCCCACCCCAGGTCGGTGTCGTCACCGGTCTGGTCGGGCAGGATGGGCGGACCGTCGTCGGAGAGGTCGACGGGGCGCAGGTCGTCAGGCTCATTCGATGTCACCCGTCCATGCTAGCCACCGTTACGGCGAGTCATTTTCTCCTTCGGAACAAGGCGCGTCGCGCCCGGTGGAAAGCTCCGCACCGTGGCCCGCAGCGCAAAGGACAGCCGAGGCTCCCGGCGGGTACGATGCGGGTTCAGTGTCAGCTACCCCCCGTGAGGCGGCCATGGCAACGCCATCTGGATGGCGGCGAGACGGCAATCTCCCCAACGAGCTAACCAGCTTCGTGGGACGCACCAGGTTACTGACCACCCTCCGGCAGCGGCTCCGCGAGCACCGCCTGGTCACCGTGACCGGCATCGGCGGGGTCGGCAAGTCCCGCACGGCGCTGCGCATCGCCCACCTGATGCGCGACCAGTTCAGGGACGGCGTGTGGTTCGCCGACCTGGCCCGGCTGCAGGACTCGGGGATGGTCCGGCACACGATCACCTCGGCGCTCGGGATCGCCGACCAGTCGTCCCGCTCGGCGGACGAGACGCTGGTCGAGTGGCTGGGCGACCGCGAGATCCTCCTGATCATCGACACGTGCGAGCACCTGGTCGACGCCTGCGCCACGCTCTTCGAGGACCTGCTGAGCAACGCCAAGGGCCTGACGATCCTGGCGACCAGCCGCCAGTCGCTGAACGCCAGGGGCGAGCACACCGTCACCATCCCGCCGCTGGCCGTCCCCGGCGACTCCCCCGGAGAAGACGTCTTCACCAACGAGGCGGTGCAGCTGTTCACCGCGCGGGCGGGCGCGGTGGTGCCCAACTTCATGCTGGACGAGCACAACATCGGGCCGGTGGCCGAGCTCTGCCGCCGCCTCGACGGCATCCCGCTCGCCATCGAGCTGGCCGCGGTCCGGATGCGGGCGCTGTCGGTGGAGCAGATCCTCGGCCTGCTGGCCGACCGCTTCAGCCTGCTCGCGGGCGCCAGCCGTACGGCGCTGCCCCGGCACCAGACGCTGCGCGCCGCGATCGGCTGGAGCCACGAGCTGTGCGAGCCCGCCGAGCGGCTCCGGTGGGCCCGGCTGTCGGTCTTCGCCGGCGACTTCGAGCTGGACGCCGCCCGCTACGTCTGCTCCGGGGAGAGCCTGCCCGCCGAGGACGTCATGGACCTCGTCGCCAGCCTGGTGGAGAAGTCCATCCTGCTGAGCGACGGCACGCCCTCGGGGCACCGCTACCGGCTGATCGACACCCTGCGCCAGTACGGCGAGGAGTGGCTGGAGAAGCTCGGCGAGACCGCCGCCGTCCGGGAGCGGCACCGCGACTACTACCTGCAGCTCGCCACGAGGAGCGAGGACGCCTGGTCCGGCCCCCGCCAGGTCTACTGGTACGTCCGGATGCGCCACGAGCACGACAACATCCGGGTGGCCCTGGACCACTGTCTGCGCAGCCCCTCCGAGGTGCAGGCGGGGCTGAAGCTGCTGTCCTCCCTGTGGTTCATGTGGGTGGCCTGCGGGCTGGCCCGCGAGGGCAGGGTCTACCTGGAGAGGACCCTGGAGCTGTCCTCCCACCCGAGCCCGGAGCGGTGCAAGGCGCTGTGGGTGCTCTCCTACATCCACAGCGCGCAGGGCAACATCGCCGGGGCCGTGGAGGCCGCCGAGAAGTGCAGCTCCGACGCCGTCCGGGTGGGCGACTCCGGGGCGGTCATCCTGGCCACGAAGATGCTCGGCACGGCCGCGTTCCTCCAGGGCGACCTGCAGAAGGCCAGCGCGCTGCTCGGGGTCGCGATCGAGTTCCACAAGAGCGGCCGGGAGCTCAACCCGGGGCTGCTCCCCTCGATCGTCGAGCTGTCGATGGTGCTGCTCATGCAGAACGACCCGGCCGAGGCCGAGGTGCTGCTGCGCGACTGCATCGCGGTCTGCACCCAGCGCGGCGAGCTGTGGCTGCGCTCCTATGCCATCTACGCCCTGGCCAGCGTCTACCAGGCGATGGGCCGGGCCCCGGAGGCCATGGCCAACGCGCGCGAAGCGCTCCGGATCAAGCGCTACTTCCACGACGTGCTCGGCATCGGCCTGGCGATCGAGGTGGTGGCCAAGCAGGCCCTGGACGACGGGCAGCCGCTGCTCGCGGCGCGGCTGATGGGCGCCGGCCAGGCGAACTGGCGCACCTTCGGGATGCCCCAACTCAACTCGCCCTTCTTCAACACCGAGCACGACCGGTGCGTCAAGGAGTGCCGGCGCGTCCTGGGCGAGCAGGCGCACGAGGAGGCGTTCGCCCAGGGCAGGAAGCTGAATCTGGAGGAGCTGATCGAGCTCGCGCTCGACGACCAGGAGCCGGGCGACCCGCTCCTCCAGACCTGATCACTGGGGGGAGATCCGCTGGGCCGCCCGCTGCCAGGCGACCGTGTAGCGGGAGCTGGTCAGCGAGTAGTCGACGCTCCCGCTGATCCAGAACTCCAGGCCGCGCACGTAGGCGAGCACCGCCTCCGAGCCGAGCGCCTCCAGCGAGGGACGGACCGCCACCATGTCGGCGATGGCCCGGTTGCGCATCTCGCCGATCTCCTCCATCGCCTGCTGCCGGGAGTAGTGCCGGTGCTCGGCCAGCACGTTCACCAGGTTGTTGCGGGAGTTGCCGCCGTCGCTCTCCTTGGCGTAGGAGATGAGGTCGTTGTCCCAGACGACGACGTCGTTGGCGCTCTCGGTGATCGCGCGCATCCCGGGGTGGCGCCACTCGTCGGCGGTCAGGCGGCGGCCGGTGGCGACGTCGATGAGGGCGAAGACGGTGAGCATGGCCCCGGTCCGCCGTCGCATGAAGATGTAGTCCCCCAGGGAGGGCACCACCTCGTCCTCCCGGTTGGCCGCCTCCCACACCTGGGCGAACAGGTAGTCCTTGGTGACGTTGCGCCAGCGGTCGAGCTGGTCGGCGTTGCCGTAGGCGGCGATCCTGCCCTTGATCTCCAGCAGGGATCTGGCGAACACGTCGTCCACCTGCGAGCCGACGTCCAGGTCCTCCAGGACCGCGTAGAACTGGGGCAGCGCGCGGGCGATCTGCGCGGCGCGCCTGTCCGACTCGCAGAAGGCGTCGTCGAAGGCGAACAGCCACACACACCAGTCAGTCACCAGGCGGAGCGTGTGATGGTCGGCGTAGGGGTATGTCCGAGCGGACAGCCACCCGTATTCGGCCCGCCTGTAGCGCTCCACCGTCTCGGCGTCGTCGAGCATTTCCGAGCCGATGAGCCATTCCAACGTCTCTTTGTTGACCTGCTCGACGTAGGGGTTCACTTCACTCGGGAAGGGACAGGGGAGTGGAGGGAGGCGGAGGGGCCGGTCGAACCTGTGCGTAGTAGTAGTTCCCACCCGACAAGAATGGCCGAACACTCAGTGATTTCATATATGTCTTAAAGTAACGACACGTCATAAACAACGTTTAATGCCCGAACCATTTTAGATACTCTCCGTGACCGAACATCCGGGCCGTGTCCGTCGCCGAAGGGGTCCCCTGGTCAGGGTCGGCGCCGGCCTCCAGGAGCGCGCGGATCACCTCTGACTCCTTCTTGAAGACCGCCCCGGACAGCGGCGTCTGCCCGCGGTCGTTGGCCCGTCCCGGGTCGGCGCCCAGGGCGGTCAGCGCGCGGACCGTCTCCGGGTGACCGTGGTAGGCGGCGAGCATCAGCAGCGTGTCGCCTCGGTCGTTGGACAGATCGGCCGGGACCCCGGCCTCGACATACGCGCGGAGCCGGTCGGTCTGCCCGGTCCTGGCCAGGTCGAACAGGCGGGTGGCGAACTCCTCGAGCTCCGGGTCAGGCTGCATGGGATCCATTGTGCCCCGGTAGGGTGCCCATTGATCGCCGCGGGTAGGCGGAATTCACCGGACACCCCACGGGTTCATGTGAAGAGACGACCGACGAAAGGCTGGAACACGGTGTTCGACCCGACGGATCTCTACCGGCTCAGCGGAGACGTCCCTGAGCTGACCGATCCGGTGCTGCTCTACCACTTCGACGGGTTCGTGGACGCGGGGGGCGCCGGACGGCTCGCCTTCGGCCATCTGCTCGGCGAGCTGGAGCACCGGGTCGTGGCGACCTTTGACGTGGACCGCCTGCTCGACTACCGCTCCCGGCGGCCGGTCATGACCTTCGACACCGACCGGTGGGTCGGCGTGGAGAGCCCCGAGATCGCCCTCCACCTGGTCAACGACACCACGGGCACGCCGTTCCTGCTGCTCACCGGCCCCGAGCCGGACCGGGAGTGGGAGCTGTTCACCGCCGCCGTCGACACGCTGGCCACCCGGCTGAAGGTGAGCAAGCTGGTGACCACCCACGGCATCCCGATGGCCGTGCCGCACACCCGCCCGCTGGGCGTCACCGGTCACGCCAGCCGGGCCGAGCTCGTCACCGGCCAGAGCAGCGCCTTCGGCCGGGTCCAGGTGCCCGGCAGCGTGGCCGCGCTGATCGAGTTCCGGCTCGGCGCCAAGGGCCACGACGCCCTCGGCTACGCCGTGCACGTCCCGCACTACCTGGCCCAGGCGGAATACCCCGCGGCGGCGGTGACCGCTCTGGAGGCGGTGACCGGGGGCACCGGCCTGGTGTTCCCCCTGGAGAGCCTGCGCGAGGCCGCCGGCAGGACCGACAGCGAGATCGCCGAGCAGATCGAGGCCTCCGACGAGCTGTCCACCGCGATCACCGGCCTGGAGCAGCAGTACGACGCGTTCGCCGCCGGGGCCGAGCGCGAGAACCTGATGGCCGAGTCCTCCGAGATGCCCACCGGCGACGAGCTCGCCGCCCAGTTCGAGGCCTTCCTCGCCGAGCGCGACGAGCAGCGCGGTGACTGACCTCCGCGTCGGCCTCATCGGATACGGCGTGGCCGGGGCGTTCTTCCACGCCCCGCTGATCGCCGCGACCCCGGGGCTGCGCCTGTCGGCCGTGGTGACCGGCAACCCCGAGCGGGCCGCCGAGGTGGACCGGAGATACGGCGCGCGGGCGGTGGGCGACGCCGCCGAGCTGTGGGACTCCAGTGACCTGATCGTGGTCGCCTCCCCCAACCGCACCCACGTCCCGCTGGCCGAGGCCGCGCTGAAGGCCGGCCTGCCGGTCGTGGTGGACAAGCCGCTGGCGGCGACCGCGGCGCAGGCCGAGTCCCTGGTACGGCTGGCCGGCGACCTCGGCCTGATGCTGACCGTCTTCCAGAACCGGCGCTGGGACGGCGACTTCCTGACGGTCAGGCGGCTGATCTCCTCGGGAGAGCTCGGCACGGTGAGCCGGCTGGAGTCCCGGTTCGAGCGCTGGCGTCCCACCCCCAAGGGGGGCTGGCGGGAGGTCGGCGGGGCCGAGGAGGTCGGCGGTCTCCTCTACGACCTCGGCAGCCATCTGGTGGACCAGGCCCTGCGCCTGCTCGGCCCGGTCACCGACGTCTACGCCGAGTCCGACGTCCGCCGCTCCGCGGTCACCTCCGACGACGACACCTTCATCGCCCTCACCCACGCCGGCGGCGCCCGCTCCCACCTGTGGGTCAGCGCGGTCGCGCCCCGGCTCGGCCCCCGCTTCCGGGTCCTGGGCTCGGCGGCCGGCTACCTGAAACACGGCCTGGACGTCCAGGAGGACCGCCTGCGCGCCGGTCTCACCCCTGACTCCCCGGGTTTCGGCGAGGAGCCGCAGGAGCGGTGGGGCAACCTGGGCACCGACGACGCCCACCACCCCGTCCGCACCGAGCCGGGCGCCTATCTCGACTTCTACAAGGGGGTGGCGGCGAGCCTGCGCGAGGGCGCCCCGCCGCCGGTCGACCCGGGCGAGGTGGTCGAGGCCCTCACCGTCCTGGAGGCCGCCCGCCGGTCGGCCGCCGAGCGCCGGGTGATCGCCGTCTGACGGCAGCGGGTCGCGGACGGCCGCCCCGGCGAGCGGGCGGGAGACCGGGATCCCCCGCCGGCGGCGTCAGTCGCGCAGGCGGGAGCGGAGCGCCTGGGAGTCCGCCTCGGTCCAGCCGTGGGAGGCGAGCCACGGCAGGGGGCCGCCGAAGCGGTCGTCGATGACCTGAAGGAACTGCTCGATGTATTCCGGCCGCGGCCGGTGGTCGTCGGCCGGACGGGAGTCGAGGTCGTCGCGGTAGGTGGCGCTGGAGCGCAGGCGGGCCAAGATGCTCTCCAGGCGCTCGCCGGTGGCGGTGTAGTCGGCGACGATCGCCTCCCGGGTGGCGCCGGCGACCTCCAGGGCCAGGGCGCAGACGACGCCGGTGCGGTCCTTGCCCGCCGCGCAGTGCACGACGGCGGCGCCGTCGCCGCCGGCCATGGCGCGCAGGGCGGCCAGCACCGAGTCAGGACGGTCACGCAGGTAGGCGTAGTAGAAGCCGGTCACCCTGAGCTCGGCGAGATCCTCCTCGACCCGCTCCTGCCAGGGCAGCACCCTGTCGGCGTCGATCGTGTCGGCCTCGACGTCGGTGTGCCTGCCGCCCTCGGCGAACAGCGTGT
Source organism: Streptosporangium brasiliense (assembly GCF_030811595.1). Classification (NCBI taxonomy): domain Bacteria; kingdom Bacillati; phylum Actinomycetota; class Actinomycetes; order Streptosporangiales; family Streptosporangiaceae; genus Streptosporangium; species Streptosporangium brasiliense. Next base: position 4,376,208 of record NZ_JAUSRB010000002.1, on the reverse strand, counting down.
GGTGGTGGATGCTCACCTCCGGCACGGCCGTGAGCGGCCCGGGGCCCTCCAGGGACACCTCGGCGCCGGAGCGCAGGTCGATGACGTGGCGGAGCTTGAGCTCACCGACGAGCAACTGGATGTCGCGTCCGGTCAGCCCCTGCAGGTTGTCCGACCGGAACACGCGGCCGAAGCGCGTGGTCCCGCCGTCCACCGTCGCGAGCCCGCCGAGGTCGCGCACGTTGACGGCACCTTCAAGATCAATCCATCGCGTGAAGTCATTCATCACGATGAGCCTATACGCCAGGGTATGTCCGCACAGTTAACGCCCGGTGCTCATTGCCGCAACGGCGCCGCCCCGCCGAGCGGGGTCCGGCTCACTCTCCGGCGCGGCGCAGGAGTTCGAGGGTGCGGCCCATCCCGGCCTGGTTGCCCAGGCTCCGGTAGATGTCCTGGGCGTGCCTGAGCGGGAAGAGCGCCGCATCGCGATCACCCGCCTCCAGATGCGCCTCGCCGAGGTAACGCAGGCTCCTGGCCATCCACCAGCGGTCGCCCAGCTCCTCGAACGCGTGCACGGCCCGCTCCAGGGACGCCCGCGCCTCGGGGGCACGGCCCAGCCGGCCGTGGGCGCGTCCGGCCGACAGCTCGGCCCTGGCCACGCCCCAGGAGTCGCCGAGGGCGCTCAGCATCTCCGTGGCCCGCCGTACGTAGGTCAGCTCGCGGAGCCCGTCGGCCGGGTTGCCGACCTCGCCGGCCGCGCGCAGGCACCTGGCCTCCTCCCAGAGCTCGCCTCTGAGCCGGAAGGTCTCCGCCGCCCGGTCGAGGCTGAACCCGGCCCGGATGAAGTCCTCCTCGGCGGCCCTCGTCTCCCCCTTGGCGTGCAACGCCCGCGCGGTCGCGCCGAGCACCTCGCCGTAGGCGCGCAGCGTCTGCGCCTCGGAGTAGCGGTTGCGGTCGTGCTTGAACACCTGCAGGGCCTCCTCCAGCAGCTCCTTGGCCTGCTCGGGCCGGCGCTGGGCGAGCCGGAGCTCGGCCAGGTTGCGCTGGGTCCGGGCCGTCCACCAGCGGTCGTCCTCTCCCTTGAAGGCGGTGATCGCCTCGATGAGGTAGTCCTGGCCCAGGTCGAGGTTGCCGTCGCTGAACAGCGACATGCCGACCGAGCGCATCGCCCGCGCGGCCCACCAGGACTCCCCCAGCCCGGTGAAGAGCTCCAGCGCCCGCTCGGCGTCCGCCCTGGCGACCTGGTGGCTGCCCTGCCCGCCGGTCACCGCCGCCCGGTCCAGCAGCGCGATGCCCAGGGCCCGCCGGTCGTCCATGTGGACCGCCGCCTCGCAGACGATCTCGGCGACCGCCCGCCAGTCGGACCAGTAGGCCCGCAGGGAGTGGCACAGCGAGCAGAAGGCCCGGCCCAGCCCCCAGGCCAGCTCCCACATCTCCAGGCCGCGGGCCTGGTTGATCATGGCGACCAGGGTCAGCCGCTCGGCGTTGAGCCAGTCGGCCGCCGACGCCTGGGCGAGCGTCGTGGACGCCGGGTCGGCGTTCCTGCCGCTGCGGCCCCAGTCCTGCGGCCAGCGGGCCATGGCGGCGGTCTCGGCACGGCGGCGGTAGCCGGACAGGACCCGCTCGATGGCCGCCCGGCGGTGGCCGTCGTCGTCGCCGGAGCCGGAGTAGGCCAGCTCGCGGGCGAAGATCCGGACCAGGTCGTGCAGCCGGTAGCGCATCACGCCGGAGAAGTCGATGCCGGAGCACTCGGCGAGCTGGGTGTCGACCAGGGCCTCCAACTGGTCGGCGCCCTCCAGCTCGGAGGCGGCCAGCAGCTCCCCCGCCACCCAGCCGGGCACGTCGGGGGCGGTGAGCAGGCTGAGCAGGCGCAGCAGGCGGCGCTGGAGGCCGGTGCAGTCGTCGTAGCTGAGCTGGAGCGAGGCGCGCACGCTCTTGTCGAGCCTGCGGGCGAGTTCGAGCTGGTCCAGGCGGCGGCGCTCGTCCCTCAGCCGGTCGGCGAGGCCGCGCAGGGTCCAGTTCTCCCGGGTCGCCAGGCGCCCGCCGCAGATGCCGATGGCCAGCGGCAGGTGGTCGCACATGCGGACGATCTCCTGGGCCGACTCCAGGTCGGCGGCGACCCGGTCGTCCCCGGCCAGCCGGGCCAGCAGCTCCACGCCCTGCGCCTCGCTGAACACCGACAGCTGCTTGTCGTAGGTGTTGAGCAGGAACAGCGGCTGCCGCGAGGTGATCATCACGGCGCACCCCGGCTCGGCCGGGATCAGGTCCTTGACCTGGTCCCCGTCCTGGGCGTTGTCCAGGCCGATCAGGATGCGCCTGCCCTTGGTCCAGGTCAGCCAGAGCTTGCGCAGCTCGGTCAGGCCGCCGGGGTCGGTGGTGAGCCGCACCCCCAGCGCCCGCAGGAAGCCGATCAGCACCTCCTCGGGCTGGACCGGCGCCTCCACCGCGCCGCGCAGGTCGGCGTAGAGGCGCCCGTCGGGGAACCGGTCGGCGACCTCGTGCCCGAACCTGGCGGTGAGCGCGGACTTGCCCACCCCGCCCCTGCCGTACACCGAGACGACCAGCGGCGAGGTGTTCTCGCCGGGGCCGCGGGAGCGGCGGCGCTCGGCGAACACCTGGCGCAGCTCGGCCAGCGATTCGGTGCGCCCGGTGAAGTGCGTGGAGACCGGTGGCCACTGGTCGGGCGGGCGCCAGGAGGGGCCGTGCCCCGGGGCGGGCTCCTGCTGCTCCCGCTCCCGCGCCCCGGTGGTCGCCCAGGTGAGCAGGCCGACCAGGAGGGCGGTGCACACGGTGATGCCCACCTTGACCTGGGTGGGCAGGTCCCAGATGTCGAGCGACGTGGCCAGGATGCTGGCGACCGCGGCGGCGATTCCGGCGGCGGCGGGGGCCGCCAGCGGGATCGATCGCCTCCGCGGTCCCGGATCACGATGATCAGGCACGTTCGACGGCCTGGGCATCCACACCCCCCGGAGAGAACCGCGACACGTCCGCGGCCCCCGCCCCGGCCGACGTGTCGTCCAAGATTTATTGAACCAGACTCCCGGCGGCCGGCGGCGTCCCGAAGTGACACGGATCAGTCGAGAACGTGACATTACCGCGAATTTCCGGAGCGGAGCGCCCCGGCCCCGGCCATGCGGAGGGCCGGCGGGCACGCCCTCGACCCCGCCCCGGCGCGCCGCCGGAGATCCGGCCTGAGCCGCCGGTGACGGGGTACGGCACGCGCCTCCGCGACCGCGGTACGGCGCGCGCCCCCGGAGCCGCCGGTGACGGGGTACGGCGGGCCCGCCGTACCCCGTCACCGTCCGTCCGTGGGTCTCCTCCGGCCTCCGCCGGGACCCGCTACAGGCCGATCACGTGACAGGTGGCCTTGGCGGTCCTGGACGGGTCGCTCTCGGAGGTGGCGGTCAGCGTGACCTTGGCCAGACGGCTGCCGCCGGAGGCCCGCTGGGCGTTGACGGCCACCAGCGTCCGCCCGCCGAAGTCCGCGGTCGCCAGCTGGTTGGGCAGCGAGGCCGTCCAGCCCCTGCCCTCGACGGTGGCCGAGAGCCGGTAGACGTCGCCGTTGAGGTAGGCGCTCACGTCCTCGGGGTGCTGCCCCTGGGCGGGGGCGGCCTTGCCGGTGTTGAACAGCGGGAAGCGGCAGGAGGACAGGCCCTTGCCGTCGGGGACCCCGGCGGCGGGCAGCAGCTTCAGGCCGCGCCGCTGCGGCCCGGCGCCGTCCAGGGAGCGGACGGCCACCGTGTAGGACAGGACGCCCTCGCGGTCGCGCTGCACGTCGAGGACGTAGAAGTGGAGCCTGTTGGCCTCGTCGACGTACTCGAACTCGGAGCCGGAGTCGGTGCCGGCGTGGAACAGGGCGTCCGAGAGCTGGCGGTAGTCACCGATCGTGATGGGCACGGCGGTGCCGTCGGGCAGGACGTAGTCGGTCATCCCGATGTCCTGCGGGTTGGCGTCGACGACCCACTCGAACGGCGCGCGGTCCTCGTTCTTGGTCTTGGCCAGCAGCACGCCGGAGTCGGGCGTGAAGGAGTCGGCACCCATCCGGTCGACGACCTCGACGGTGTAGTTGTTGTAGCCGCCGCCGTCGCAGAACGGGTCCTTGGCGGTGTCGCAGGCCGGGCTGCGGTCACCGTCGCCGAAGGCGATGTTGACCCCGGACAGGCCGGTCGGTCCCGGCTGGACCACCCGGGCGGTGACCTTGGCCACGACGAGACCGGACTCGGCCAGCGCCTCGCGGGACAGACGCAGCACGTTCCGCTCGTCCACCATCTCAAGCTTGATCTTGTTGCGGAGCATGTGCTGGGCGCCCATGGAGCCGCCTCCGGTGGGCGGGATCATCCAGCGGCTGTGCGGGCCGCCGGGCCCGTTGAAGCTGCCCCGGCTGAGCATCTCCCAGATGCCGGTGTAGGCCCGCCTGGGCGGCACCCCGAACGGGTTGTTGTAGTTGTCGCCGATGCCGAGGATGTGGCTGAGCTCGTGGGCGTAGACGCCCTGCCCGGAGCTCTCGGCCTGGGTGGAGGACCCGCCTCCGGCGTTGGGCCAGATGGCCGAGGCCGAGGCCCAGGAGGTCCACTCCACGTACCGGGTCCTGGCCCAGTTGGGCAGGGCGGGGTCGGGCGGGCCGAAGTCGTCGGTCACCGCCTCCTTGGCCGGGAACTTGATCGGCCCGAACTCCTGCCAGGTGGCAGACTCGTCCTGACCGGCGCTCAGGAAGAAGACGAAGTCGAACCCGGCGGGGACCTCCGTCCCCTCGGCGGCCACCCAGGCGGCCCGCCCGTCGGTCCTGATGTTCTTGTTGCAGCTGTCGCCCGCCGGGCAGCCGGTGCCCGCCTGGAACTCCATGGCGTACTCGTGGGACTTGCCCGGCATCCGGTAGGGGCCGAAGGCGGTCAGGTCGACGCCGTAGCGGCCGCCGGAGTCCTCCATCCAGTACTCGTGGATGGTGTGGCCGCGGTTGAGCTGGTTGGGGGTGTTGAGGAAGTCCTTGTAGAACTGGGCGACCTTCTCACGCGGCACGTCGTGGGCCTCGGCGCTGGGGTTCTTGAAGACCGTCGACCCCTGGGGCTGGGTGACCACGAACGGCTGGTTGGGATAGTCGAGCAGGACCAGCGCGCCGCGGAAGGTGCGCTTGGAGCCCTTGACCGCAGGGTCGGCCCAGTCGGTGCCCGGCGATTTCCGGTAGTCGGCCCACGTCATGTGGTCCGGGTTCTTCCAGTTCTGCGGGTCGATCGGGGCCGGGCCGCCGGGCTTGCCGCGGAGCGTGGCCGTGGGTTCGTCCCGCTGCCAGGGCTGGGTCTGGGGCCAGTGGTCCAGACGCCAGGGGTGCTCGGGCGCGGGAGAGGGGTCGGCGGAGGCGGGGGCGGAGGCGAGTCCGACGGGGATCAGCACCACCGCCGCGATGAGAGCTTTCAGCAACCTGGGGGGTCGAGTCACGCCAAATGACGCTATAGATCGCTTTATCAACGATCAATCGTCTTATGTAGGAATGTCGTCTGTCAGGTGTAGGAAAACGGCCCGCGACGCACCCCTCCGGTGCGACATTTGAGATCAGCAGGCCGATGCCCTTACCCTCCCTAAAGGGACAAACGGACAGGAGTGTCTATGCCCACGCGCGCGGGCCACGCCATCGGCGCCCGTGCGCTCACGCCGGTCGCCGTGCACAGCGCGCCCCTCGTCCTCCCCGTCTGCGAGCCGCCCGTCGAGGACGGCGCCGTCGCCGTCCGGGGCCACCGGGTGGTCCGGGTCGGCCCGCGCCGGGAGATCGAGGCCGCCTATCCCGAGCTCGTCCCGGCCCGCTGGCCGGGGATGATCATACCGGGGCTGGTCGACGCCCATCTCCGGCTGGACCGGGCCCTGTCCCGGGTCACCGCCCACGGCGTCACCGCGGTCGCGGGCGTGGCGGGCGACCTGGACACCGCGTCCGCGGCCGGTGAGGCCGGCCTCGGCGGCGTGACCTACCTGGAGACGCGCTGCGAGGACGAGAGGCGCTGGGAGCACGACGGGCGTGACCGGCTGATCACCGCCATCCGCGAGGTGGACCATCCGGGGATCGTCGGCATCGCCCCGCACTCCCCCGACCCCGCGGTCATGGAGGACCTGGCCATCCTGTCCCGGACGTTCGGGCTCCGGCTCCACGTCGAGCTCGGGCGGCATCCGGCCGCCTTCCTGGACGAGGTGGGCGCCCTCGGGCCCGGCTGCCACGTGGCGATCTCCGGCCCGCTCGACGAGACCGGACGCAAGCTTCTCCGGGCCCGGAACACGGCGGTGGCGATCTCGTCGCCGTTCGCCGCCGAGGGGCTGCTGGACGGCGAGCTCACCGTCGCCTTCGGTACCCGGACCGGCGGCGACCCGCTGGCCGCCGCCCGCGCGCACGCCCGCGACCCGGTCCGCGACCGGCTCCTGGTCGAGGCGGTGACCCTGGGCGGGGCCCGGGCCCTGGGCATGGCCGAGGGCCCGGGCCGCCTGGGCTCCCTCGGCCCGGGCAGCCGGGCCGACTTCGCCGTCTTCGCGGTGGAGGCCGACGGGCCGACCGCCTACACCGCCCTGCTCCGCGAGGGGCCGGGCCGGTGCGTGGCCACGGTCATCGGCGGCCGGATCCGCCACCGCCCCGGCGACGACCTGGACGCCGAAGCCAGGCGGCTCGCCTGACCGGGGCCGGGAGGCCCGCCCCGGCCGCCGGACCTCCCACGCCCGGCGGGCGACATGACGGCCCGGACGACCGGCCCGGCGACGCCCGAGCCCACCGGCCCGACGACCCCGGCGAGCCCACCGGCCCGGCGGACGCGCGAGCCCACCGGCCCGGCGAGCCGGCGGGCGCGCGGCCCGCCTACCCGAACTCGCGGTCCACCAGCCCCAGCAGCTCCCTGAGCCGGTCCTGCTGCTCGGAGGTGAGGACGGAGAACAGCTCCTCGGCCACCTGCCTGCGCGCCTCGCGCACCTGCGTGTACTGGGCCCGGCCCTCGGGAGTGATCACCAGCAGGATGGAGCGGCGGCTGGCCGGGTCGACCTCGCGGCGGACCAGACCGGCCTCCTCCAGCGCGTCCACCACCGGGGTGACCGAGCGCGGCACGATCCTGAGTCTCTCGGCGAGCTGCACCATCTTCAGCGGCGGCTCGGCGTCGGCGATCACCCGCAGCGCACGTGCCTGGCCGGGGCTGAGTCCGAGCGGCCCGAGCCGCTCGCCGTAACCGCGCCGCAGCCGGTGGCCGACGCCGTGCACGAGATCGGCCAGTTCCCTCTCCACACCCCGAACTTATCTCATTGTCCGCTGGAATTAATGTGAGTTAACCTCTGTTTGAGATAGCATCAGAAAGAGGTTGCATGACTGAACGAACCGAGAAAGCTCTCCGGCCCGAAGCACCTGACATGAACGACGGACCCCAGGTGCCCCTGCGGCGCATCGTCGCCCTGTTCCGCCCCTACCGGGGCCGGCTCGCCCTGGTGGGCGCCCTCATCGGGCTGTCCTCGCTGGTCTCGCTGGCCTCGCCGTTCATGCTCCGCGAGGTGCTCGACGACGCCGTCCCCAACGGCAGGACCGGCCTGCTGACGCTGCTGGCGCTCGGCATGGTCGCGGTCGCCGTCACCACCAGCGTGCTCGACGTCGTCCAGACGCTCATCTCCACCACCGTGGGCCAGCGCGTCATGCACGACCTGCGCACCGCCGTCTACGGCCACCTCCAGCGCATGTCCCTGGCCTTCTTCACCCGCACCCGCACCGGCGAGGTGCAGTCGCGCATCTCCAGCGACATCGGCGGCATGCAGTCGGTGGTCACCTCCACCGCCGCCTCGATCGTGTCGAACCTGACCACCGTGGTGGCGACGGTCATCGCGATGCTCGTCCTCGACTGGCGGCTGACCGTCGTGTCGCTGCTGCTGCTGCCCGTCTTCGTCGGGATCAGCCGCAGGGTCGGCCGCGAGCGCAGGAAGATCACCTCGGAGCGGCAGCGGAAGACGGCCGCGCTGTCCTCCATGATCCAGGAGTCGCTGTCGATCAGCGGGATCCTGCTGGGCCGGACCATGGGCCGCGGCCCCGAGCTCACCGGGCGGTTCACCGCCGCCTCCGGCGAGCTGGCCGACCTGGAGGTCCGCTCCAGCATGGCCGGGCGCTGGCGGCAGTCCACCATCCAGATCATCATGGCGGCCATGCCCGCGATGATCTACTGGGCCACCGGGCTGACCTCCGCCGTCTCCATCGGCACCGTCGTCGCCTTCACCACGCTCCAGATGAGCCTGTTCCGGCCCACCGTGTCGCTGCTGCGGCTCGGCGTGGACGTGCAGAGCTCCCTGGCCCTCTTCGCCCGGATCTTCGAATACCTCGACCTGCCCGTGGACATCCACCCCGGCACCCGGACGTTGACGGACGTGCGCGGCGAGGTGCGCTTCGAGCGCGTGGACTTCTCCTACGGCGAGGCCCCGACCCTGTCGGAGGTGGACCTCACCGTCCCCGCCGGCACGTCCCTGGCCGTGGTCGGCGAGACCGGCTCGGGCAAGACCACGCTGAGCTACCTGCTCCCCCGCCTCTACGACGTGACCGGCGGCCGGGTCACCGTCGACGGCGTGGACGTGCGCGAGCTGACCTTCGAGACGCTGGCCGAGACGGTCGGCGTGGTCTCCCAGGAGACCTACCTGTTCCACTCCTCGATCGCCGACAACCTCCGTTTCGCCAAGCCCGCCGCGACCGACGCCGAACTGGTCGAGGCCGCACGTGCCGCCCGGATCCACGACCACATCATGTCGCTGCCCGACGGCTACGACACCATGGTCGGCGAGCGCGGCTACCGCTTCTCCGGCGGCGAGAAGCAGCGCCTGGCCATCGCCCGTACCCTGCTGCGCAACCCGCCCGTGCTGATCCTCGACGAGGCCACCAGCGCCCTCGACACCCAGACCGAGCGCGCCGTCCAGGAGGCCCTGGACACCCTGTCGCGCGGCCGCACCACCATCACGATCGCCCACCGCCTGTCCACCGTCCGCGACGCCGACCAGATCGTCGTCCTGGACCACGGCCGCGTCGCCGAGCGCGGCACCCACGGCGAGCTCCTCGCCGCCGGCGGCCCCTACGCCGCCCTGGTCCGGCGCGAGGAGCCCCTGGCCGCCGCCGCCTGATCCGCGGGCTCGGTCCGGCGGGCTCGGTCCGATGGGCTCAGTACGGCGGGCTCGATCCGGCGGGCTCGGTCCGGCGGGCTCGGTCCGGCGGGCTCGGGAAAGATCCGTTTCCAGCAGGGTGTAAGCAGGAAGAATGCAGCTTAGGCAGCGTGTTTCTGAGTTACGCGACCTGCGGCGTCCGGGATACGCGCTGGCCGCGATCCCGTTCGGGCTGATCCTGGGGATCACGGTCGCCGACGTCCTGATCCCGGGCCGGGTCCACCTGGCCCCGCTGCTGGTCGCCGCGCCCGCGATCACGGCCGCCCTCGCCGGCCCGCGGCTGACCGGGACGGTCGGCCTCCTCGCCGTCGCCGACCAGATGCTCATCGGCGCCCGCGACGGCGAGCTGGGCTCCCAGGAGCTGCGCGTGCAGGTCCTGGCCCTGATGGTGGTCACGGCCCTGGTGGTGGGCTTCTCCCTGCTCCGCGACCGGGACCGGCGGGAGCTCGTCCAGGTGCGGTCGGTGTCCGAGGCCGCGCAGCGGGTCCTGCTGCGGCCCCTCCCCGAGCTGATCGGCCCGCTCCGGCTCGCCTCGGTGTATCTCGCCGCCGAGGAGGAGGCCCAGATCGGCGGCGACCTGTACGGCGCCGCACGGACCACCGGCGGGACCCGGCTGATCATCGGCGACGCCCGGGGCAAGGGCCTGGAGGCCATCTCCGAGGCCGCCCTGCTGCTCGGCGCCTTCCGCGAGGCCTCCCGCCGCCACACCAGCCTGCCCATGCTCATCGCCGACCTGGAGGAGAGCGTCAGCGCGGGCCCGGGGCAGCCGGTCGAGGCGGGGCACGACGCCGACGAGAGCTTCGTCACCGCCGCGGTGTTCGAGATCCCCGACGACGACGCGCTGCTCGACATGATCAGCTGCGGGCATCCGCCGCCCCTGATGATGCGCGGCGGGCGTGTCACGACGCTCCACGCCGGCCGGCCCGCGCCCCCGCTGGGCCTGGGCGTGCTCCACGAGCCCGACTACGACATCGAGACGTTCAAGTTCGAGGCGGGCGACATCCTCCTGCTCTACACCGACGGCGTCATCGAGGCCCGCGATCCCGGCGGCGTCTTCTACCCGCTGGCCGAGCGGGTCTCCGGCTGGACCGGCGACAGCCCCGAGGCACTCCTGCGGCACATCCACGACGACCTCCTCGCCCACGTCGGCGGCCATCTTGGCGACGACGCCGCCATGATCGCGATCGAACGCCTCGCCGGCCGGGACGGCCCGGCCGCGTGTGATTCTTGACACGCACCCGCAACAAGCCCGTTATGTCCAAGGGTTGACCTTGAATGGAGATATGTGGGTACCCTCCGTGAGGGTCCCGCAGCCGTCTCCCCTCGGAGCCGCCAATGAGCAACCCGGCCTCGCCCGTACTCGTTGGACGCGCCTCTGAGCTGCGGGTTCTGATCGACGCGATGACCCGCCCGCCGGCCGTGGTGATGGTGGAGGGAGAGGCCGGCATCGGGAAGACCCGGCTCGTCCACGCCGCGCTGAACCGTCTCGTGTCCGGCGACCGCTCCATCCTGCTCGGCTACTGCCACCAGATCCGCGAACCCTTCCCGTACGGGCCCGTGGTGGAGGCGCTGCGGGAGGTCGCGGGCCGGCTGCCGGCGGCCGAGGCCCTCAGTCCGGTCACCGGCGCGCTCCGCGACTACCTCCCCGAGCTGGCTCACGCGCTCCCGCCCGCGCCGCAGCGGCTGAACGACCCGCGGGCCGAGCGGCACCGGCTGTTCCGCGCGATGCGCGCCCTGCTGGCGGCCGTCGGACCGGCCCTGCTCGTGATCGAGGACCTGCACTGGGCCGATGACGGGACGCGGGACCTGCTCCGTTTCCTGGCCGACCAGCCGCCTGAAGGGCTGACGGTGGTGGCGACCTACCGGCGCGAGGACCTGGGCACGCCCGGCCTGCCGCTGGGTCACACCTACCGGCGCCCGCCCGGCACGACGAGCCTGGTGATACCGCTGCGGCCGCTGGACGCCCCGGGGGTGAGCAGCCTGGCCTGCGCGCTGCTGAAGCGCCCCGACCTGCCCCCGGCGTTCATCACCCGGCTGCACGAGCGTACGGCGGGCATCCCGTTCGTGGTGGAGGAGGTCGTCCGCTCCCTGCCCGACGTGGAGGGGCCCGACGCGCTGGACCGCGCCGGGGTGCCACTGCTGCTGCGCGAGGCGATGGCCGAGCAGATGGCCGGCCTGTCCGCCGCGGCGGTGAGCGCCGTGCAGGCGGCGGCGGTGCTGCGGCTCCCCGTGGGCGAGCGGCTGATCACGGCGGTCGGCGGGGACCCCGCCGGGCTGGGTCAGGCGCTGCGCGCCGGCGTGCTCCACGAGCATCCCGGCGGCCGCTACGGCTTCCGCCACGCCCTGGCCCAGCAGGCCGTGTACGACGCGATCCCGGGCCCGGACCGGCGGCTGGCGCATGAGCGCGCGATGACCGCGCTCGCGGCGGTGGAGCCGCCGCCACTGGTCCAGCTCGCCTTCCACTCCCGGCAGGCCGGGGACACCGGCGCCTGGCTGCGCCACGGCAGGGCGGCCGCCGACCAGGCGGCCGCCCTCGGCGACACCGCCCTGGCGGTCGAGGTGCTCGACGGCATGCTCGCCGACCCCGATCTGCCCACGCCGGACCGCGGTCCCCTCGCGCTGGCGCTGAGCCGCCTGGCGGCGGCCGAGCTGTCGCACCAGCGGGTGGTGCGGCTGCTGCGCCGCCTGCTGCGGGACGACTTCCTCGCCCGCGAGGTGCGCGGCGAGGCACGGCTCAACCTCGGCCTGGTGCTGTGCAACCAGGCGGGCGACAGCGCCGCCGGACGTCCTGAGATCATGGCCGCCGTCGCCGAGCTGCACGACCGGCCGACGCTGGCCGCCCGCGGCTGGGCCAGCCTCGCGCTGCCGGGGTGGGGGACCGAGTCGCTGGCGACGCACGAGGAGTGGATGGCCCGCGCCGAGGCGCTCGTCGCGACCGCCGACAACCCGGAGCTGGCGGCCGCGGTCCTGGCCAACCGGGCCTCGTTCGAGATGACGATCGGCTCCCGCGACGCCTTCGCCGTCGCCGCCACGCTGCCGGTCACCGACCCGTCCGCGGCGGTCCGGCGGGAGGCCGCCCGCGGCTACTGCAACCTTCACGACTCGGCGACCATGCTGGGCCACTACGCCGCGGCGGAGATGTTCGGCCGGGAGGGCCGGCGGCTGGCCGCGGAGGCCGGCGCGCAGTACCCCGCCTATCTCGTCGACGTCTCGACGGTCCACCGGCAGTGGCTGACCGGCCGGTGGGACGGGCTCCGCGACCGGGCGATCACCCTGGCGGAGCTGGCCACGGAGACTCCGCTGATCGCGGTGGACGCCTGGCTGGTGCTGGGGCTGCTCGCCCTGGCCACCGGCGAGTGGGAGGAGGCCGCCGGGCACCTGCGGGGCGCGGGCATGGACGCGCCGGACGCGCGCTTCCTGCCGGTCGTCGTGGCCGCCGCGGGCGGTCTGGTCGAGCTGCACCTCGCCCGCGGCGCGCTGGAGAGCGCGGTCACCGAGGCCCGGCAGGCGGTCGCCCGGCTACGCCGCAAGGGGGTGTGGGTCTGGGGCGCCTACCTGATCCCGTCCGCCGTCACCGCGCTCGCCCGGGCCGGGCTCGTGAACGAGGGGTCCGAGCTGGTGGCCGAGTTCGCCGACGGGATCGCGGACCGTCTCGCGCCCGCCGCGCACGCCGCCCTCGACCACGCCCGGGGCGCGCTGGCCGCCGACCGGCGGCCGGCCGACGCCGCCTGCTGCTTCGCCCGTGCCCGGGAGGCGTACGCGGCCCTGCCCCAGCCCTACGCGGCGGCGCGGGCGGGTGAGGGCGAGGCGCGGGCCAGGCTCGCCCTCGGTGACCGCTCCGCCGCCCCGGCCCTCGCCGAGCTGGCGGAGCGGTTCGGCGCGCTCGGCGCCACCCACGACGCCGCGCGCTGCCGGCGCGCGCTGCGTGACATCGGCGTGGAGTCCCCGCTGCCGCGGGGGCGCAAGGGCAACGCCGGCGCGCTGTCCCAGCGGGAGAAGGAGGTCGCCCGGCTCGTCGCGCTCGGCCGGACCAACCGGGAGATCGCCGACGTCCTGTTCCTGTCGACGCGCACGGTCGAGACCCACGTCGCCACCGTGCTGCGCAAGCTCGGCCTGCGGTCGCGGACCGAGGTCGCCCCGCCCGTCTGAACGGGTGCGCGCGCCGGCCCGTGCTCACCGGCCCGGGCGGCCCCGCCCGTCCGGACCCGGGAGACGGCGGACCCCCGGGACCCGACCGCTCGGTCCCGGGGGCGTCTTCGATCCGCTGGCCGGTCACTCAGACGGTGATGCTCCACCAGTCGAGGTAGCCGGTGTCGATGAAGTAGTTGTCGGTGACCTCCAACAGCCACTGTCCGGCCGCCTGCTGGGTGACCGGGACCGTGTAGGTCCGCGTGCCGTACGACGTGCAGGTGGAGCCGCCGCTGGAGTCGAGGAGATACCACTTCCCGCTCGGGCCGCGGAGCCAGATCTCAAGGTCCTCGGCGCAGGTGTGGTCGATCGTGACGGTGAGCTTGACGGGCGAGGTCGCCGGCCCGGTCGCGGTGGAGGTGATCGGGCTCTCGACGGTTTCGAGGTCGTCGATGGTGTAGTCGGTGTCGTTGCGGAACGTGCGGCCGGGCGAGGTGCCCTGCACGGTCAGCGTGTACACCGAGGTGTGGGTGGCGGTCTCGCCGGTGCCCGTCACCGTCACCTGGTAGGTGCCGGCGGGCGTCGTGGCCGTGGTGGCGATGGTGAGCGTGGAGGAGCCGCCCGAGGTCACCGACGCCGGGTTGAAACCGGCCGTGGCGCCGCCGGGCAGACCCGACGCGGACAGGTTGACCGTCTGCGCGGTGCCCGCCGTGGTGGCGGTGGCGACCGTGGAGGTGGCCGCCTGGCCGGCCTGGACCGTCCCCGACGACGGGTTCGTGGAGATCGAGAAGTCGCGGCTCGTGGTGGTGCCCGTGGCGAGCTTCCAGATCGCGTACGCCGAGGCGTCGGCGGCCCGGTCCAGAACGGTGTCGTTGATGTTGCTCGTGGTGTCGCACGACTGGTGGTAGCAGGGGTCGTACGCCCGGCCCGCCGTACCGCCCCACTTGGTGGCCTGGGCCGAGGACTTGATGGCGCTGGCGCCGGCCGCCACGCCGGAGGTCGCGATCCCCGCGTTGCGGAACGACGCGTCGTCGGACCGGTTGGCGCCCTCGGTATTCTCCTCCGGCTGGAGGCTCAGGCCGTCGTAGAAGGCCTTGAGGTACCGGGCCGCCTCGGTGGTGATGTTGTTGATGAAGTAGCCGCCGTTGGTGGAGCCCACCATGTCGTAGTTGTGGTAGACCTTGATCTTGCTACGCTCGGTGGAGCTGAGCGAGTTGACGTAGAACTCCGAACCGTTGAGGCCCTGCTCCTCGTCGGTCCACCAGCCGAACCGCACGTGCTTGGCCATCGTCGGGTTCTTCGCCGCCAGGGTCAGCGCGACCTCCAGCAGCACCGACGAGCCCGAGCCGTTGTCATTGATGCCCGGACCGGCCGAGACGCTGTCCAGATGGGCGCCGGCCATGACGACCTGGTTGGCGTCGCCGCCGGGCCAGTCGGCGATCAGGTTCGGCCCGGCCCCGGAGGTGCAGCCGGAGGTGCAGGGCTGCCGCACCACGGTGTAGCCGGCGGCGGTGAGCTTCTGCTCGATGTAGGACACCGACGCGGTGTAGCCGGCGCCCGTGGACCTGCGGTTGCCGCCGTTGGCGGTGGCGATGCTCTGGAGCTGCTGCAGGTGAGTCTTGACGTTCGCGACGCTGATGTCCGGCGGGTCGGTCGGGTTGGGCCCGGTGCCGACCGTCAGGGTGTAGGCCGCCGTGTGCGTGCCGGAGGTGGCGGAGCCGGTGACCGTGACGGTGTACGTCCCGGCCGGCGTCGACCCGGCGGTGCTGACGGTCATGGTGGAGGAGGCGCCCGAGGTCACCGAGGCCGGGTTGAAGCTCACGGTGGCGCCCGCCGGCAGGCCGGAGGCGGTGAGGTTGATCGTCTGCGCGCTGCCCGAGGTGGTCTGCGTGCCGACGGTCGAGGTGGCCTGCTGGCCGGGCTGCACCGAGCCCGCGGCGGGGTTCAGCGACACGGAGAAGTCGTTGCCCGTCGCGGCGCAGGTCGGCTCGCCGGACTGCACCGGCACGCTGATCGCGTTCCAGGCCGCCTTGGTGGCGGCGCACTCGGGGCTGTTGGCGCCGTACAGTTCCACCGCCGCCGTCAGCGACGCCGACCTGGCGTTGGCGTACTTCCAGGTGGAGGTCTTGCGCATCAGCGCGCCCATGAAGATCTTGCCGGCCTTCTGGATGCCGATACCGGACACCGAGGAGGGGCCGCCGGAGCAGATCGGGCTGTTCGGCTTGCCGCCGCCCGGCGAGGAGCCCTCGGCCAGCAGGTAGAACCAGTGGTTGAACGGGCCGGCCGCGGCGTGCACCTCGGTGTTCGGGATCGAGGAGGACCAGCAGTTGGGGTCGCCCACCCGGGACGGGTCGTACATGTAGCGGATCGGACCGTCGCCGACGAGGTCCACCTCCTCGCCGACCTCGTAGTCCGGCGGGTCGTTCGGGTTGTTGGCGTAGGCCTCGGTGAGCGCCCCGAAGACGTCGCCGACGGCCTCGTTGATACCGCCGTTCTCGTTGCCGGAGCCGGCGCCGCCGGGAGTGGTCTGGAAGACGGCGTGGCCGAACTCGTGACCCACCACGTCGATGTTCGTCGCCTGGCGCTGGTTGTCCTGCGAGTGGCCGAAGTTGGTGGTGCTGCCGTCCCAGTAGGCGTTGACGTCGGAGAGCCCGACCTTGGCCGGGAAGCCGCCGCCGCTGCCGTTGATGCCGCTGCGACCGAGCCAGTCGCGCAGCATGTCCCATTCCTTCTGGACCGCGTAGAGCGCGTCCACGCACGCGGTCTCCAGGTTCGTCCCGGAGCCGTTCCCCCAGGCGTCGTCGGTGCCGGTGTAGGCGGAGCCGTTCTGCCCGCCGCAGCGGATGCCGCTGCGGGTCGTGTCGGTCATCGAGTACGAGGTGCCGGAGCCGCTCGTGGCGATGGTGACCTGGCCGTTGTAGTAGCTGTTCCCGGTGCCCGCCCGCACCTCGTCGTAGGAGTCGACGATCTTTCCGGTGCGCGCGTCGACGAACACGTGCTGCTTGCTCGGCTTGCCGTCGGCGATGCCGGAGACCAGGGCCTCCCAGGCGAGGCGTGGCCTGGCACCCCAGGCCAGGACCACCAGGCGCGGGTCCGCGCTGTCGTCGACCCGGGTCAGCCGGGTCTTCGCCTCGGCGCGGGCGGCCTCGGCGGTCACCGTCGGCGAGGTCGGCACGTTCCGGGTGGCGCCGGCGGCCGCCGCGGTGTCGCGGACGTTCCCGGCGGAGTCGGTGATCACGACCGCGTCGCCGCCCACCACGGGGAGCCCCTTGTAGGTGCGCTCGTAGGCGACGGAGTACATGCCGCCGGAGCCCGCGGTCACGGCGGTGCGCCGGTAGCTCTCCTCCGGGCCCTTGCGCAGGTCGTCCAGGCCGCTCGCGACGGCCTGGTCGGCGGCGGCCAGGGCGAGCTGGGGCGGGTCGGCGAGGGAGCGGAGGTGGTCGGCCGTCCCGGGGGACGGTTTCGCGGCCGCAGGTGAGGAAGGTGCCACCGCGGCCACGACGGCCAGGCCGACGGCAGCCGCGAGTACAGCTCTGCGTCTCACGCGTGTTCCTTTCGATCGATGTCCCGCGCCGCGGCCGTCCGCGTGAGCGGGCGGCGGCGGCCGCGCCGCCGGGGATCACCCGGCGGCGGGCACAGCGGGATCGGGGGGGTGAAAAGGAAGATGAGCAGCGGAATCCGCCCGGGTGAGACGGGCGGTCGGCGGGAGTTCCGCCCGGACGGAACAGGTGGCCGGATCGGGAGAGGTCATCCGTTTCCGGGCCGCCGTTCCAGCCGCGGCCGACGGTGCCGGCGGTGACACCGTCGCCGGACGGCTAGGGCGGGGAGGGGAGGCGGCGCTCCATGACGCTCCTTGTTCTGCGGATCGCTCCGCGGACGCGGTGGGCATTTCCGGGCCGCCGGTCCTGCTCGGTCGGCGTTCGCGCGTCTCCGTCACCCGTGCGGGCCGGAGAGGGGCGTCGATCTCGCGCGATGACCGGGCGGATGTGCGGCGACCTGTGCCGTGACGCTAGATCCGCGATCAGGCGCCGAACATCCGTATCGACATCCGTATGCCTACGGAAAAAGCGGCTCCCGCGCCGAGCCGCTTGAGGATGAGCCCGTTCCCGGGCTGGACATGCCGGAGCCAGATAAACGGACAAATAACGCTTTACCGGGCGGTCGTGGCCGGCGCGGCCGGACCGGCGAGACGGACGATCGCGGGGAGGGGGAACAGCAGCAGGTAGAGGTTGGGGATCCACCAGGCCGGGGAGAAGTCCCCGCGCAGGGTCCAGAAGGCGATGGCCATCAGGCCGGAGGCCGCGGTCAGGACCAGGGAGACGAGCATCAGCGGCGGGCCGTTCGGCGCGCCCCTGCGGATGAGGTGGAGGCTGGTCAGGCCGGTGGCGCCGGCCAGGACGTCGATCCAGAGGAACGACCAGTTCCAGGAGACCATGATCGGGTCGGCGTAGTCGGCGAAGGCCCACTCCGGCGGGACGAGGCCCAGGCCGGTGACCGAGAAGTAGACCAGGAAGCCGATGTCGGTGACCAGCATGAGCGCCTTGGTCACCCCGGAGGGGCTACGGCGCGCCACAGTCGATCATCTCCATCAGATGGCGGCGGACCCGCTCGTGCAGCCCGGCCTCGGGCTCGGCCAGGCCCAGCAGGCGGGCCGCCCACCAGCCGTCCACGGCCAGGCGGACCAGGGTGGCGACCGCGGGGTCGACCCCGTCGTCGGTGAGGCGGCGCTGCCAGGTGGCGTAGCGCTCCCGCAGGGGCGCGAGCCCGCCGGGGTCGACGAGGACGCCCGCCAGCAGGGCGGCGGTGACCCGGTCGGCCGGGGCCCGACCGCCGGCCGGACGCTCGGGGACGGCCTCGGGGACGGTCGCGGCGACATAGGCGCGCAGGAAGTCGCCCGGCCGCGGGCCGGCGTCGGCGAGAGCCGCGTCGAAGGCGCCGACCAGGCGCTCGATCATCGCGGCGACCAGGGCCTGCTTGGTGGGGAAATGGTAGAACAGCCCGCCCTTGGAGATCCCCGCACGCCGGGCCACGGCCTCCAGGGTCAGCGACTCGGCCCCTTCGGTGAGCAGCACCTCGGCGGCGGCGTCGAGCAGGCGATCTTTTGAACTCGGTCTCGGCACGGCCGAAACTGTACCGGCCGACCGGTATAGTTTCAACGGCGGACAGCGGAAGCCGTACGCTCTCGTCATGCTGAACACCCGCTACGCGCGCTCTGGAATG
Source organism: Streptosporangium brasiliense (assembly GCF_030811595.1). Classification (NCBI taxonomy): domain Bacteria; kingdom Bacillati; phylum Actinomycetota; class Actinomycetes; order Streptosporangiales; family Streptosporangiaceae; genus Streptosporangium; species Streptosporangium brasiliense. The sequence continues at coordinate 4,357,740 of NZ_JAUSRB010000002.1, read as the reverse complement.
GTCTGCACTGTCGATCACCTCGCCTCCAGCGCGGGCGTGGCCATGCTGGAGCGGGGAGGTTCGGCGGCCGACGCGGCGATCGCGGCCAACGCCGTGCTGGCGGTGACCGCACCGCACATGTGCGGGCTGGGCGGCGACCTGTTCGCGCTCGTCCATGACGGCTCCGGCGCGCCCGCGGCGCTCAACGCCTCCGGGCGGGCGGGATCGGGCGCCGACCCCGAGCGGCTGCGCGCCGAGGGGCACGACCGCATGCCGCACCGGCACGACGTCCGCTCGGCCCCGGTGCCGGGATGCGCGGACGGCTGGCTGGCCCTGCACGGGCGGTACGGCAGGCTGCCGGCGGCGGAGGTGCTGGCACCGGCGATCAGGCACGCCCGCGACGGGTTCCCGGTCTCGCCGCTGATGGTCCCCGCGTTGGAGACGGTCGGCCCGCTGTGCGAGGACTTCGCCCCGGCCCGGCAGGCCGGCGACCTGATCCGGCGGCCCGGGGTGGCGCGGGCGCTGGAGGCACTGACCGCCGGCCGGGACGGGTTCTACCTCGGCGAGTTCGGCGAGGGACTGCTCGCGGTCGGCGGTGGTGAGTACACCGAGGACGACCTGGCCAAGGACAGCGCGCAGTGGGTGGATCCGCTGCGGGCGCGGGCCTTCGGGCACGACGTGTGGACCATGCCGCCCAACTCGCAGGGATACCTGCTGCTGCTGGCCCTCGGCATCGCCGAGGGGCTCGACCTGCCCGCCGACCCGGCCGACCCCCTCTGGGCGCACCTGCTGGTGGAGGCCGCGCGGCTGGCCGGGCACGACCGGCTGGAGGTGCTGTTCGACGGCGCCTCCGTCGACGGGGCGCTGGGCTCGGCCGCCGCGCGCCGCGCCCTGATCGACCCGGCCGGACGGGCCGCGGTGCGCGATCTCACCGCGCCGGGCGACACCACCTACCTGTGCGCGGTGGACGGCGACGGCATGGGCGTCTCGCTGATCCAGTCCAACGCCGCCGGCTTCGGCAGCCTGGTCTTCGAGCCTCACACCGGCATCAACCTGCACAACCGGGGCATCGGGTTCTCGCTGGTCCCGGGTCATCCCGCCGAGTACGGCCCCGGCCGCCGCCCCCCGCACACCCTGGTCCCCGCCCTGGTCACCCGGCCTGACGGGTCGCTCCGCTCGGTGGTGGGCACGATGGGCGGCGACGCCCAGCCGCAGATCCTGCTCCAGGTCCTGACCCGCCTGCTCGTCCACGGCCGGACGGCCGGCGAGGCGGTCGGCGCCCCCCGCTGGCGGCTGGCCGCAGGCGGCACCGGCTTCGACACCTGGCACGCCCCCGACCAGGCCGTGGTCGAGGTGGAGGAGGGCGGCCCGTGGGGCGAGGGCCTGCGCGACCGGGGACACCCCGTCGCCGCCGCGCCGTACGGTTCCGCCTTCGGCCACGCGCACCTGATCGACGTGCTGCCCTCGGGCGTCCTGGCCGGGGCCGCCGACCCGCGCTCGGTCATCGGGGCCGCGGCGGGGCTCTGACCGGGGGTTTCCGGCGACAGAACGGGTAGGGCGGCGATATGAGTGAAATGCCCCCAGACCGTGAGGGTCTGAGCGACGAGCAGGCGGTCGAGGTCGAGGAGTGGACCGACGACCTCGGCATCAACCACGAGATCCGCGAGGACGACCCCGAGCACCGGGACACCCTTGACGAGCGCCTCCGGCGCGAGGCCCCGGACCGCGAGCGACCCTCGCGCGAGGAGAGCCGCCTGGTGGCGCCGGACGAGGGCATCGGCCCGGACGAGACGTCCGAGGCCTACGCCCGGGACGTCGGCCCCGACGACGGCGACCTGTCGGCCGAGGAGCGCGCCGTCCACATCGACCCCGAGACCTGACCCGGGAGCACGGCCGCCGGCCGCGCGGGCGAGGGCCGGCCCCAGAGACCCGCCCGCGCGGCCCACCCGGTCCGCCTCAATGAGGAGGGCCGGCAGGACGCGCTGCCGGCGAGCACGCCCGAGGACGGCCGGCGACCCGCCGGCTGTGACGGGGGACTCCCCCGACGGCACGGACTCCGCGGTTCCCGCCCGTACTCCCCGCGACGGCTCCGCCGCCACCGGGACGCCAATCGGTGACGCGTCATTCTTTGTCAGGCTATTCAAGATTTATTCAAGGTTTTTCGCACAGTGGCCGATGAATAGTGAGTGTTGATGGGTCCTCGGGCCCGTCCAGACAGTCCTGGCCCGTGCGAAAGGGTTCGACGGTCGCGACATGGTTGCACACGGCGTATCTGACGACCGGTCCCTGCGTTTCAGCATCCTCGGCCCGCTGGAGGCGAGCCGGTACCAGCAGATCCTGCCGATATCCGCCCGGCGTCCGCGCGTCGTGCTGGCGACCATGCTGCTGGCCGCGAACAAGGTCGTGTCCGCCCAGCGGCTGACCCGGGCACTGTGGCCCGGCTGGCCGCCGGACACGGCGCGGACGCAGATCCACTACTGCGTGTCCTCGCTCAGGAAGCGGCTCGCGCCGGCGGACGTCATCCTCTCCCACCCCTCGGGTTACGCCCTGACGATCGCCGAGGATCAGCTCGACGCGCTGGCGTTCCACCGGCTCGTGTCCGACGCGGAGGCGGCGCGGGAGAACGGCGACCTGGACGCGGCCGCCCGGCTGCTGCGGCAGGGGCTGTCGCTGTGGCGGGGCCCGGCCCTGGACGGGCTCGACGTCCCCTGCCTGGGGGCGGAGGCCGCCCGGCTCGACGAGCTGCGGCTGCTGGCCTTCGAGGAACTGGTCGATGTCGAGCTGCGGCTGGGCCGGGCCCAGGAGGTGATCCCCGGGCTCCGCGAGCAGGTGGCCCTCTTCCCCCTGCGCGAGCACCTGGCGGCCCAGCTCATGACCGCGCTCCACCGCGCGGGCCGCCGGTCCGAGGCGCTCGCCGTGTTCCGCGGGGTACGGCGCCGCCTACGGGAGAACGAAGGGCTCGGGCCGGGGCCTGAGCTGCGCGGCGTCGAACAGCTCATCCTCAGCGCCGACGCGTCACCCGGCCGCGGCGCCTGACTCCTCCACCGCGCCGGACGGCGCCGCGTACACGGCCAGATGCAGCCGGAACAGCTCCGCGTACAGCCCGTCCTGCGCCATCAGCCCGGCGTGCGCGCCGTGCTCGACGATCCGGCCGCGGTCCAGGACGTAGATCCGGTCGGCGAGCTGCGCGCTCGTCATGCGGTGGGTGATGAGGACGACCGTCCGCGGTTGCCGATCCTCCTCTCCCGCCGGCGCCCCCCGCCCGAGGACCCGCGCGCTGACGTCGGCGAACAGCGCGTGCTCCGCGCGCGCGTCCATGGCCGCCGTCGGCTCGTCGAAGATGAGCAGCGGCACGTCCCGGTAGAGGCCGCGGGCGATCGCGATCCGCTGCCACTGCCCCCCGGACAGTTCCTGCCCCCCGGCGAAGCGGCGGTCGAGCAGCGTGTCGTACCCGTGCGGCAGCCGGTCGACGACCGGGCCGAGCCCGGCCGCGGCGCCGGCCGCGATCACCGGCGCGTCTCCTCGCGCGTCGCCCGCCTCGATGTTCTGCCGTGCCGTGAGGGGCCAGCGGGTGTAGTCCTGGGGCACGTAGCCGATCCGCGCCCGGAGCGCGGCGGGGTCGATCTCGGTCGTGGGCACGTCGTCCCATCTCACCTCGTCCCTGTCCGGCCGGTAGAGTCCGGCCAGGATCCTCGCCGGCGTGGACTTGCCCGAGCCGTTCTCGCCGACGAGGGCGATGATCTCCCCTCGCTTGATCTCCATGTTGACGCGGTCGAGCACCGCGACGTCGGAGGCCGGATAGGAGAACGACACGTCACGCAGGGTGATCGTGTCGAAGGCCGGGGACGCGGCGCCGGGCGACGGCTCCGGCGTGCGCTCCCGCGCCAGCGTGCAGAAGTCGAGATAGTCGGTGAAGTACAGGCCCTCCTCGTAGCAGCGGCTGACCGTGCGCATCAGGGCGATGAGCGTCGTGCGGCCGACGCCGACGGCGAGCGCCGCAGTGGCCGCCTCGGCCAGCGGGACCACCCCGAAGACGAGCAGGAGGCCCAGCGTCAGGTACACCACGCCCGCGCTCAGGGCCGCGAAGGCCTCCCCCAGCACCCGGACGCCCGTCTGCCTGCGCGCCAGGCGCAGGCGCTCGCCCTGCTCGACGCGGGTGACCGCGGAGAACTGCGCCAGCAGGAAGCGGCTCATGCCGTACGAGCGGACCTCCGGTGCCGTGGCACGGTCGGCCATGAGCTCGTTGAGGATCCACTTGCGCCGCAGGCTGGTCGACAGCAGGTGGACCGTCGCGTACCCCATCCTGGCGACCAGCACCTCGGCCCACCCGGCCGGCAGCGCGGCGACGACCAGCAGCGCCAGCAGCAGCGGGTGGAGCATGCCCAGCACGCCCGCCACCGCGGCGATGCCGGCCAGCCCGGCCACGACGTCGACGGTCGCGTCGACCACGGCGCCCGCCGAGGCGGCGCCGCGGAAGGGCACGCGCGACAGCTCGTCCTCGCGGGGATACCAGGCGGGGTCGTCGGCAAGCTCCGGGAACTCCGCGGCCTCCTCACGTCCCAAGGAAGCCCCGCTCTCCCAGCACGCGGCCGCCGCGCGTGGCGAGGCTCGTACGGCCCGCCTGCCACGACCACACGTAGCCGCCCTCGTCCGGGCGTCCGGCGCCGTCCCAGAGCCGGCGCACCGCCGTCAGCCGTTCGGCCAGGCCACGGCCCGCGGACGTGGCGCGGACCGCGCCGCTCCCGTCCACGATCAGCGAGCAGTTCTCGCGGTGGCCGTCCACGAGCTGGACGGCGGGGGCACCGCCGGCCGGGGGAGAGAACGGCAGGGCGGCCAGCCCGGGGATCGCGAAACCGGCGAGCAGGGCCAGGCCGGCAGGCGTGCCCGGCTCGATCGACCCGGCGGGCCCGAACTCGTCCAGGCTCACCTCCACGGCCTCGTGGACCGGCACGCCGGGTAGCGCCGTGGCACCGCTCGATCCGCCGTGCACCAGCGAGGGGCAGGTGCGCCCGCCGTTGGCCAGGAACCGCCCGGTGGCCATGTCCTCGCCGGTCCGGCGGACCACGAGGGTGAGCCCCCGCCACGGCAGCGGATACGTGGCGACCAGCGTCCCGCCCGGTCGCAGCGCGGCGATCCAGCCACCGGGGACGACGGTGGTCGCGGCCGAGACGAGGACCCGGGAGAAGCACGCGTACCCGGAGTCAAGCCGGGTGGCGTCGCCCGCGCGGACCGTGACCGCGTCGAAGCCGAGGCGCGCGAGCGTCCTGCCCGCCACGGCGGCGAGGCCGTGGTCGATCTCGACGGTCTCGACGGCCGCTCCGGTGACCTCGGACAGCAGCGCCGCGGCGTACCCGGTGCCCGTTCCGATCTCCAGGACTCTCGCCCCGGTGGGCGGGTCCAGTTCCTGCAGCAGGTGCCCGACGAGCGACGGCGCGGTGCAGGACGATCGGATGCCGCCGTCGTCCGCGCACCGGACGACCAGGGGCCGGTCCGTGTAGGCGGCGGCGATCGCCTCGGCCGGATCCGGCATCTCGGGCCAGCGGAACCGGTCGTCCGGCCGTTCCGGCAGCCAGAAGGCGTGGTCAGCCACGAAGGCGTGCCGGGGCACCCGGGCGAAGGCGGCCCGCAGCCGCGGACAGGACAGACCTCTCTCCTCGGCGAGCAGCGTGACGAGAGCCGCCCGGCGCTCCGCGGCGATCTCGTCGACGGTGGTGGCGGGTCGCACGCCGATCCCTATCGGGCCAGGCCGGCCGCCAGGTACTCGGCCATGGCCCCCCTCAGATTCAGGTCCTCGATCTCGTCGTCCAACCAGGCGAACTGCCCTGACGGGTTGACCTCCAGGAACACATGCTCGCCGCGGGGTGTGACCACCATGTCCACGGCGCCGTAGTTCAGCCCGAGCTCGCGCATGAGCGCGCGCAGGCCGGTCTCCACCGATTCGGGGATGTCCACCCTGCTGTGCCGGAGGTGCTCGTCGGAGCCCACCGGGCAGGAGCGCCAGTCGACGGCCCGCCCGCCGTCCTCGTCGACGCCGTCGATCCTGACGGGGAAGAGCCGGTCGCCGATGACGGTGATGCGCAGGTCGTACGCCTTCTCGACGAGCTCCTGGAAGATGCAGGGCGCGAACCGGACGCGGGCCAGCAGGTCGTCGTCGAGCTGCGCCACCGCCGAGGTGAACAGGCCGCCGGGCCAGCCGCCCGGCTCGCGGATCAGCCCGCTGTTGAGCGCCTTGTAGATCATCGACCCCTCGCACTCGGCATGGAACGGCCTGACGCGGGCGGGATCATTGGTGATCAGGGTCCGGGGCACGCGCAGGCCCACGCTTCTGGCGATCCGCAGTTGCAGCGGCTTGTAGTCGGCACGTGCCTCCAGGTCGGGACGGTTGACCCAGAGCACGGGCAGGCCGCTCATCACCCCGCCGAACGCGTGCGCCGCCTCCTTCTGCGCGAACTCGCGGAACGGGCCGGTGAGCGCGTCGTCGAACCGGAACGCCGTCGGCCGCAGGTACCAGACCGACGCGACATCCTCCAGCGAGATCGACCGCTCGCTGTGGGTCGAGTCGAACAGCTCGGTCGTGCATCCCGCGGGACCGATCCGGTACGTCAGCGTGGAGTTGACCGGGTAGTAGCTCGTGTCGTAGCGGAACACCGGGACATCCATGTCGTGGAGGACCTTGACGACGCTGTCGGCGGTGAGATCCATCTCCTGGGTGAGGACGACGACCGTGCGCTTCATGCGGATCCCTTCGTGCTTCGTGTTCGGCAGGCTGCTCGCAGGAGGAATGACCGGCCGGTGAGGAGGCGGGAACGCGGGAGCTCCCGCCTCCGCCCGGACGAGCGGACGTCACGGAACCGGACGGTGGCCGGCCGTCAGGTCACCGGACCGTCAACAGGCGTCATCGGTGGTCGGGTCGTTGATCCACACGCCGCCGCCGATATAGGTGCTCTTGTTGGTCTTCGTGTACACGCCCTGCATGCGGATCTCCTGGTGCGAGGTCGACCAGATCTGCGCCTTGGGGTCGTAGTGGTGCTGCGACCAGAGGTCGGCGAGCGGGTTCTTGCCCGCGACCAGGTCGGGCCCGTAGTCGATCTCGAACGCGTACCCGAACGGCTTGACGGCGTCGTCGACGTCCAGATAGGCCGTGATGCGCTCGATGGATTCCGGCAGGCTCAGCTCGAGGAACTGCCGGGAGGTGCGGAAGGATTTCGGATACATTTCCCTGGCGGGCGCTTCTTGGATAACGAGGTCGAATGCCATTCCCAAGCCCTCCTTGCGGGACGCGGAATTCCGGCGGGCCGAATTCGGTCCGGCCGTTTCCACCCGAAGAATAAACGACCGACGCTACCAAAGGACTATCAAACCGCTACCACGGCTCCGACCTGGATTTTTCCGTCAAAAGACCTGTTTTGCAGGTGCTGAGGGTGCGGCTCCGGACGACGCCGCCCTCCGGCCCGGGAAAACGCCGCCCTCCGGCCCGGGAAAGAGGACGGCCGGGAGCGGGCGGTTATGTGACCGAGATGTCGGCGGTGGCCTCGGCGCCCGCTCAGGCCCCACCGGACAATCGCCGTCCCGGGCGCTCCGCGTCCTGGTGCCGCCCCTCGGTCCGGTAGCACCGCTGGGCCCGATCTCGATGTGCCGACCGTCGAGGAGGACCTCGACGTCACCCAGAAGCCGAAACTCCACCGGCATGACCGCCCCCGTCAATTGATCTTCTTTGTCCAACGGACCGGACATGCCGATTCAAGGGGTCGCACCGGGACCGCACGTGGGCGGCCGGGAGCGATCAGCCGTGGGCAGGCCGCACCGCACCGCCGGGCCGCAGGCCACGGCTCCGCCCCTTCCTGGAAAGTCACTTCACCGGCACGGGAGCGGCCCGCTCCGGTGGACCCTCCACCCGGGTCCGTGCGATGAGCCCTGAGCGGAGCGCCTTCCCCGGTCACAGCACCTGCCGCCATCGTGAACGGGGCCCGGCGGTATTGGCGCGGCATCCAACGGATACGCCTCAGACCTGCGCTTACGCAGAGGTCTCGAGCTGGTGGAACAGACCTGAGCCCTGCCCGTCAATGCGGGCCGGCGGCATGTCCGGCAGATGGGCAGATCAAAGCCCGCCCCTGAGGCGGTCAGCCGGCAGGCGTGGCGGTCAGCGCCGTGACGAGGGCGGGGAAGTCGTCGACGACGAAGTCCGCGTCCCCCGCCTCGGGGCGGGCGGCGTGCAGGTGACCCCAGGGGCCGCGGCGGATCAGGGCGGTCCGCATCCCGGCCGTGCGGGCGGGGCGGACGTCGTTGTCGATCCGGTCGCCCACGTAGAGGATCTCGCCGGGCTCCCGCCCCGACACCGCGACCACCTCGGCGAAGAAAGCGGGGTCGGGCTTGGCGACGCCCCAGCCGTCGGAGGTGTGGATCGCGTCGACGGGCAGGTCCATCGCGGCCAGCGCGTCGTAGGCCTGCGGCGGCTGGTTGCCCGCGATGATCAGCTCGTAGCCGAGGTCGCGGAGCACGGCCAGGCCGGGCCGTACGTCCGGATAGAGGTCGTCGGCGTCGAAGTTCACCCGGAGCCCGTCGGGGTCCTCCCGCTTCCACGCCTCCTGTTCGGCCTCGACGTCGAATCCGGGCCTGAACAGCTCGAAGGCGTCGGTGAGCGGCCGGTCGAGCGCGGCCATGCCGCCCAGCACGCCCAGCAGCGTGAACCGGGGGACGCCGAGCCGGTCGGCCCAGCGCGACCAGATCCGCGTCTCGTCGATCAGCGTCTCCCCCACGTCGAACACCAACGCCCGCACCACGATGCTCCCCCTTCGCTCAACCCACCGATCCTATTGGCGTACGGCGGCGCCCCCCGCGGCGGCCGGGGCGCCTCATAGCCACCGCGCATACCTCGCGTGTTTCGACGATCTCCATGGAACACTCAGAGTGCTTGTTCGGACACGAAGGGACACAGGTCGATGGTGATGACAGCGCCCGGACGCCCCGCTCAGCACACCGCCCCGGAAGACCCACAACTGCCTCGCACGCCGAGGGAGCTCTTCGAGTCCCTTCCTTCCACCCTCTGCCTCCGGGCCGAGATCATCGACGGGAACCTTCTCTTGAGCCCTTCCGGGACCCCCCAGCACGCCCGTATCGCCAGACGCCTCAGCCGAGCCCTGATTCCCGTGGAAGACGAGAACGGTTGGGAGAGCTTCACCGGCGACGTCGACGTCTGCATCGAGGGACCACGTGACACGGTGATCCCCGACTACTGCCTGGCCCCCGTGAACGCCCCGCTCTGGGGTGATCGAGAGATCCTCTCCTCAGGTTTGATCATGGTCGCCGAGGTCGTCTCACCGGGGAGCATGGAGATCGGCCGCGCCACCAAGCCCAGGATCTACGCGGGGTGCGACATCCCGATCATGCTGATCGTCGACTCCGTGGCCTCCCCGCCGACGGTCACCGTTCTCAGCGACCCCGAAGAGGGCGTCTACCGGAGCATGAGCCAGGTCCAGACAGGCAAGCCGATCCGGATCCCCGCCCCCGTCGACTTCGAGTTGGACACCTCGATCTTCCTGTAGTCCGCGCTTCCTCGACCGGACCCGTCGACGGCGTGCCTCCAGGGCCGTGACGGGGCCGCTCACGGGTGGCACGGCGCAGCCGCCGGACCACCCGGACGTCCTCCTCCGGAGGAGCCGGCGCCGGCGGTCAGCCGACGAGCTGCTCCATGGCCTTGCGGACGCGCTTGTCGGAGATCGAGTAAGGGGTGCCGAGGGTCTGGGCGAAGTAGCTGACCCTGAGCTCCTGGATCATCCAGCTGATCCGGCGGACGTCGTCGTCGGAACGGCGGGCGGGGGGGAGCTTGTCGACCAGGTCGTGATAGTCGTCCTCAAGATCGTGGATCTTGTGCATCCGCTCCTCGTCACGGAGCCGGTCGTCGGGCAGCTTCTCCAGCCGCCGCTGGGCCGCCTTGAGATAGCGGAGCAGGTCAGGCAGGCGCTTGTAGCCGGTGGCGGTGACGAACCCCGGGTAGACCAGTCCGGCCACCTGGTCGCGGATGTCCTCGATCGCGGGGGTCGAGCGGGCCTCGGGCAGCATGGTGGTGACCGAGTGCCAGACCCTGAGGATGCCCTCCACCCTGGCGACCACCTCGGCGGTGGTGTCGAACAGCTCGGCGCGGACCTTGTCGTGCAGGGCGGTGAAGGCGGGCCCGTCCCAGACCGGCCCGCCATACTCGCCCATCAGCTCGTCGGCGGCGCAGGCGATGCAGTCGTCGAACAGGGCGGTGGCGCCGGGATGCGGGCTCCGGCTGAGGGCGAGCTTGGCCTGGTTGTCCAGGCGGCCCAGCACCCATTTGGCCGGGGAGGGGGTGTTGAGCAGCAGCAGCCTGCGGGTGCCCTCCCACATGGCGCGGCGCTGCTCGGCCTCGGTCTCGAACATCCGCACGGCCACCGTGGCGCCCTCGTCGGCCAGCGCCGGATATGCCTTCATCCGGCGCTGCTCGAAGGTCTTGGGCAGCTCCCCCAGGTCCCACGTGGTCAGTCCGGACTTCTCCAGGCCGTCGGCGGCCCTGGAGAGGGTCTGGCGGAGCTTGGGCGCCAGCCGCCGCTTGAGCTCGGCCAGGTCCTTGCTCTCGGCCAGCTTGTGCTTGCGGCCGTCGATCACCCTGAAGGTGATCTTCAGGTGGTCGGGGACCAGGTCGAGCTGCCACGCCTCACGCGGCACCTGGATGCCGGTCAGGTCGAGCAGCTCCCGCTCCAGCACCGCCAGCAGCGGCTCCTGGGTGGGTCTGGCCCGCTGGAGCACCTGCCTGGCGTAGTTGGGGGCGGGCACGAAGTTGCGCCGGACGTTCTTCGGCAGGGCCCGGATCAGCGCGGTGAGGAGCTCCTCGCGCAGGCCGGGGATCTGCCAGTCGAAGCCCTCGACGTTCACCTGGTTGAGCAGGGCCAGCGGGATGTGCGCGGTGACGCCGTCGGCGTCGGTGCCCGGCTCGAACTGGTAGGTCAGCGGGAAACGCAGGCCGCCCTGGCGCCAGACGTCGGGGTAGTCGCGCTGGCTGACGTCCCCCGCCGCCTCGCTGATCAGCATCGACTTCTCGAAGCTGAGCAGGTCGGGCTGGGCCGTCCGGGTCTTCTTCCACCAGGAGTCGAAGTGGCGCCCGGAGACGACGTCGGCCGGGACGCGCTGGTCGTAGAAGTCGAACAGCGTCTCGTCGTCGACCAGGATGTCGCGGCGGCGGGCCCGCTCCTCAAGCTCCTCGACCTCTTCGAGGAGCCTGCGGTTGTCCTTGAAGAACGCGTGGTGCGTCTCCCAGTCGCCCTCGACCAGGGCGTGCCGGATGAACAGCTCGCGGCTCAGCTCCGGGTCGATGCGGCCGTAGTTGATCTTCCGCTGCACCACGATCGGCACGCCGTACAGCGTGACCTTCTCGTAGGCCATCACCGCGCCCTGGTTCTTCTCCCAGTGCGGCTCGGAGTAGGTGCGTTTGATCAGGTGCTGGGCGAGCGGCTCGACCCACTCGGGCTCGATCTTGGCGTTGACCCGGGCCCAGAGCCGGGAGGTCTCCACCAGCTCGGCGGACATGACCCACAACGGCTGCTTCTTGGCCAACGCGGAGCCGGGGAAGATCGCGAAGCGGGCGTTGCGGGCGCCGATGTATTCGGTGACGGGGCGGCGGGGACCGTCGTTCGTCGTCTTCTTGTCGATGTCCTTGACGCCGACGTGGGACAGCAGGCCCGACAGCAGCGAGAGGTGGATCTTCTGCTCGTCGCCGGGGGTGCTGTTCAGCGTGACGCCGAGCGACTTCGACATCTGGCGGAGCTGGCTGTAGACGTCCTGCCACTCGCGCACGCGCAGGTAGTTGAGGAACTCGGCCTTGCACAGGCGGCGGAAGGCGCTGGAGGACAGCTCCTTCTGCTGCTCCTGGAGGTATTCCCACAGGTTCAGGTAGGAGACGAAGTCCGACTCCTTGTCGGCGAAGCGGCGGTGCTTGTCATCGGCGGCCTGCTGCTTTTCGGCCGGGCGCTCGCGCGGGTCCTGGATGGACAGCGCCGCGGCGATGACCATGACCTCGCGGACGCACCCGTTGTGGTCGGCCTCCAGCACCATGCGGGCCAGACGGGGGTCGACCGGCAGGCCGGCCAGCTTGCGGCCGAGCGGGGTCATCTGCTTGGCCTGGTCGAAGGCGCCCAGCTCCTGGAGCAGGTCGTAGCCGTCCTTGACCTGGCGCTGGTCCGGCGGCTCGACGAACGGGAAGGCCCCGATGTCGCCCAGGCCGATGGAGGTCATCTGCAGGATGACCGAGGCGAGGTTGGTGCGCAGGATCTCCGGGTCGGTGAACTCCGGCCGGGTGAGGAAGTCGTCCTCCTCGTACAGCCGGATGCAGACGCCCTCGGAGACACGGCCGCAGCGGCCCTTGCGCTGGTTGGCCGAGGCCTGGGAGATCGCCTCGATGGGCAGGCGCTGGACCTTGGTGCGGTGGCTGTAGCGGGAGATGCGGGCGAATCCGGGGTCGACCACGTATTTGATGCCGGGCACGGTCAGCGAGGTCTCGGCGACGTTGGTGGCCAGCACGACCCGGCGGCCGGTGTGCCGCTGGAAGACCTTGTGCTGCTCGGCCGCCGACAGCCGGGCGTACAGCGGGAGGATCTCGGCGTCCTTGCGTTTGGACAGCGCGTCGGCGGTGTCGCGGATCTCGCGCTCGCCGCTGAGGAAGACCAGGATGTCGCCCGGCCCCTCGGCGCACAGCTCGTCCACGGCGTTGCTGATCGCCTGGATCTGGTCGTCGTCCTCGGCGACCGGCCGGTATCGGACCTCCACCGGGTAGGTCCGGCCGGAGACCTCGACGATCGGGGCGTCGCCGAAGTGCTTGGAGAAGCGCTCCGGGTCGATGGTGGCCGAGGTGATGACGACCTTGAGGTCCGGCCGTTTCGGCAGGAGCTGCTTGAGGTAGCCGAGGATGAAGTCGATGTTGAGGCTGCGCTCGTGCGCCTCGTCGATGATCAGCGTGTCGTACTGGGCGAGGTCGCGGTCGGTCTGCAGCTCGGCCAGGAGGATGCCGTCGGTCATCACCTTGACGAGCGTGCCGTCGCTCACCTGGTCGGTGAAGCGCACCTTGTAGCCCACGGCGTCGCCGAGCCGGGTGTCCAGCTCCTCGGCGACGCGCTCGGCCACGGTGCGGGCGGCGATCCGGCGGGGCTGGGTGTGCCCGATCAGGCCCCGGACGCCCCGACCCAGCTCCAGGCAGATCTTCGGCAGCTGGGTCGTCTTGCCGGAGCCGGTCTCACCGGCGACGATCACGACCTGGTGGTCGCGGATCGCCTCCAGGATGTCGTCCTTGCGCTGGCTGACCGGCAGCGCCTCCGGGTAGGTGACCACCGGCACCCCGGCCCGGCGGTCGGCCACCCTGCGCTCGGCCTTCTCGATGTCGGCGGTGATCTCCGCGGCGATCTTCTGCTGTGCGGTGCGGTTTCTGACCTTGCGCGCGCCGTCGAGCCGGCGCCGTAGCCGCCGCTGGTCACGCAGCGTGAGCTCGGGCAGGCGCGTGTGGAGGTCGGCGAGTGGAGATGTCAACGGAGGCGTTCCCATACTGCTTCCAGAGTACTTTCAGCCCGCAAGTCAGGAGCCAACCGCCCATCGTGCCCGAGCCTCGGCGCGGCCGCATCCCAATATTCGCCCATGCCCGCCCGGCCTGCGCGGGACCCCGCGGAGACGGGCACGGGACCCCGCGGAGACGGGTACGGCCCCGCCGCTCCCTCACGGGGAGTGGCGGGGCCGCACGGCGCCGGTCACGGGACCACCGGGCGCCCCCGCCGGAGCGGGGGCCGCGTCGGGGTTACGGGAGGGCGGGGTAGGCGTTCCTCAGCAGCTCAGGGGTTACGGGAGGGCGGGGTAGGCGTTCCTCAGCAGCTCACGGAACTGCGCCGAGAACCACTGGCCGGAGATCGGGGCGTCCGCCAGCGCACCGGTCAGGTTGTTGCCGTTGCGCTCGTTGCCGGTGTAGGTCGGGTCGCACATCCGGTCGAAGCCCTTGCCCTCGTCGTTGGGGATGAGCTTGCTGGAGCCGTCGGACTCGCCCGGCGGCTTGATCCAGACGTAGGCGTCCAGACCGGCGGCGGGGCTGGCCTGCGGGCGCTCACCGAGGCCGGCACCGCTCTGGTTGCACCAGTTGCCGGCGTGGATCCGGCGGTCCACCCGCGACTGGTCAACGAAGGTGTTGAGGTCGGTGGAGGTGCTGGGAGCGGCCGGGCGGGCGGTGCCGCCCCACCCGTTGCGGGAGGTGTCGATCAGCATGCCGAGGCCCGGCTTGAAGCCCTTCTGGACCAGCAGGTTCCGGAACGCCTGGGCGTAGGACAGCTCGTCGACGTAGAAGTTCCAGTCGACCCACCGCGACTGGCGGATCGTCTGGCCGCCGACGGTGGTGTTGATGGCGAAGTGCGGCTCCCGCAGCGCCGAGTAGTTGGCGGTGTTGGTGATGAAGCCGTCGACGCTGTCGAAGCCGGCCGTGGTGCCGGAGACAGTGCTCGCGAACAGGTCGGCCGAGGGACCGAAGTTGGTGTCCCAGCCCAGCCAGCCGTGGTGGCCGGCGTCGATGTAGGTGTAGACGTTCTTGATCGCGTGCAGCTTGTTCAGGGCGTAGCGGACGCCGTCGACGTAGGCGCCGGTCGACTTGGCCTCCGCGCACTTGGGCACGTTGAGGTTGGTGATCAGGTTGGGCAGCGAGTCGATCTCGATGATCGTCGAGATCCGGAGCGCGGAGTACTTCGCCTCGCCCATGATCGCCGCGATCGGGTCGATGTACTCGGTCTTGTAGCGGTTCAGGCCGTTCTGGGCGATGAGCAGCTCACCGTTGGAGGCCAGCGCCGAGCAGTCGCGGTTGGGCAGGTTGTAGATGACGAACTGGATCGTCAGCGGCTTGCTGCCGTTGGCCGCGTCCTGCTTGAGGGCCTCGTCCAGGTGGGCGCGGAGGCCCTTGGCCGAGGCGCTGCCCTCGATGGCGGCGATGCGGTCCAGCCAGACGCCGGTCGAGATGCCGGCCACCGCGTCGCCGCCCGGCTCGGCGGCGGCCTTGGCCGACCAGTCGGGGTTGACGTAGCCGGTGGCCCCGGCGTACGGGTTCTCCACGTGCTCACCGGGCTGCGTGACGACGTCGTCGTCGGACTCGGTCGCGGTGACGGAGACGCCGGTGTGCCCGGTGGCGGCGGCCGCGACGGTGGCGGTGCCGTCGGTCTGGTCGGCGTCCTGGGCGGCCGAGACGGTCACGTTCTGCGCCGTGTTCCAGTTGGCGGAGGTGAAGGTGAGCGTGGAGGGCGCGATGGTCAGGTCGGCGTCGCCGGTCTTGGTCAGGTTGACCGTGACGTTGCCGGCGGGCGCCTTGCCGAGCCGGAAGCCGACGGTCCTGGAGCCGCCCTCGGGGACGCTGACCGAGGTCGCGGAGGCGACGATCGACGCGGCGCCCCCGTCGGAGCCCACGGTGAAGGAGACCTCGGCGCTCTCCTTGGACAGGACCGGGGTGCCGTTGTCGTAGGCCTTCGCCTTGGCGGTGTGGCCGCCCGCCGCCACGCCCGTCGCGGAGTAGCTGTAGGGGGCGGAGGTGTCGGTGCCGACCAGGGCGCCGTCGACGTAGAACTCGACCTTGCCGACCGCGCCGTCGTCGCTCGCCGTCGCGGCGAGCGGTACGGCGGAGCCCGCCGGGATGGAGGCGCCGCCCGCCGGGCTGGTCAGGCTGACCGTCGGGGCCTGGTTCACCGGCGGCTGCCCGCCGCAGGTGACGCCGTTGACCGTGAAGGAGGTGGGCTTGGGGTTGCTCCCGCTCCACGACCCGTTGAAGCCGATGCTGGTCGACGCGCCGGTGGCGAGGTTGCCGTTCCAGTCCAGGTTCTTGGCGGTGACCTGGTTGCCGCTCTGGCTCCAGGTCGCCGACCAGCCCTGCTGGAGCTGCTGAGTGCCGGGGAAGGCGAAGCCGAGGGTCCAGCCGGTGAGCGCGTCACCGAGGTTCTTGATGCTGACGTTGGCGGTGAAGCCGCCCTGCCATTCGTTGGTGCTGTAGGCGACGTCGCACGAGACTGCGGCGTGCGCCGTGCCGGCCTGCCCGGCGGCGAGACCGGTGGCGGCGACGAGCAGGGCCGCCGTGGTCACCGCCCGGTTGCGCCAGGCTCGGCGGCGCGGATGAGCTGTCATTCGTAATCATCTCCAGGACGAGGGTGGGAGCGCTCCCATAGTCCGGATGTTTCACGCGTGTGTACAGCGTGTCGCCCGCCGGGAGGCTTCCGCCGGGACCGCCCTCGCCCCTGACCTCACCGAACGCCGCTCCAGCCCGATGAAAGTTTCAAAACCGCCCCGCGGCCGGTCCCGCGCCGCGTGGTCACGGCCGCCCCCGCGTCCGGCGGCCCCGCCGGACCCGGCGCCGCCGGGACCTCCCGGCGGTCAGGCGCGGGGCAGGTCCGACAGGCGGTACCAGCCCGTGAGGCCGCCGTAGACGATCAGGTTGTCGTCGTAGGAGTGCCGCTCGGAGTCGTAGGTTCCGCCACAGGTCACCAGCCTGATCGCCGGACGCGGCGGCGCCCGGTAGACCTTCCCCACCGGGAAGGCGCTCTTGCGGACCCGCTCGACGGCCGACACTCGGAAGACCACCGCGGTCCTGTCCTGACGGGTCACCACCACCGCGTCCCCCTCGCGCACCTGGGACAGCCCGGCGAACACGGCGGGCCCGGTCTTGGTGTCGAGATGGCCGACGACGACCGCGGAGCCCGGTTCACCGGGCGTCGGCCCCAGCCGGTCCCAGCCGACGAGGTCGGCCCGCCACAGGGGCGGCGGCTCCAGGGTGCCGTCGGCTCCGGAGTCGATCGGGGCGACGGGGGCGTTCACCTTCGCCCGCGGCACCACGAGCGCCACCGGATCCGACTCGCCCGGAAGCCCCGGCAGCGTCTGGGGCCATCCGCCCCGCCCCGCTCCGGCGTGCGCGGCGGCGCCCGGCCGCGGCACCGCGGGGGCGGTCACCGGCAGGGCGCGGACCAGCGCGGGGTCCGCCTCCTCACCCGTCCTGGGCAGGCAGCCCGCGAGCAGGAGGACGGCGACGGCCGCCGAGGCCGTCACCGCCCGGAGGTCAGCCACGCCCCGCCGCCCGGCGTCTCCTCACCAGGATCAGTCCACCGGCCCCGGCGAGTACGGCGGCCGCCCCGGCCCCCCAGCCGAGTGCGGGGTCCGCTGTCGTCTCCCGGGTCGCCACCGCCCCGTGCGCCGTCCTCCCGGCGAGCGCGAGGCCGCCGCCCCCGGTGTCCGGGCCGAAGCCGTCGACCACGTAGAGCTCCCCGTAGACGGTGTCATCGGTGCCCTCGCAGTCCACCTCCACGGAGTAGGCGCCTCTGGGCGCGTCGTAGTCCACCTGCGCCCAGCCGACCGCCGGCGGGCCGCCACCGGACCCGTCCCCGGGGCCTCCCCCGAACCCGCCGGGCCCGTCCTCCCCGAACCCCTCGTCCCCGAACCCCTCGTCCTCCCCGAACCCCTCGTCATCCTGGAGGCCCCGGTCGCCGAACCTCACCTCGTCCTGGAAGGCCGCCGAGTGGGCGAGAACGGGGCCGCCGCATCCCGGCACCGCGATCTCGATGTCCTGCCCCGGCCGCACCCGGTACGGCGAGAGCCTCACCTCCCGGTCGTCCCCTGTCGCCGCGGCCGGCCACGCCGCCCCCGCGGCCAGGAGGGCCACCGCCCCGGCCGCCCCGGCCCAGCGGGCAAGAACCCCCGTCGACTGCATCACGCTCCCCACCCCCAGCAGATCTCGATCTTGCTGACGTAGCGCTACCTACCCAGGTCGGAGAGCGTGTCCGGCAAAAGAAGATCAAAATCTGAACGGCCTTCCCGGCCGCGCCGGCGGGGCCCTACGCCGCCGCGGCGGCCATGGCGGCACCCACGATCCCGGCCTCGTTCTGCAGGGTGGCCGGCACGAGCGGGGTGCGCACCTCCACCTTGGGCAGGAACTTCTCCGACTTCTTGCTGACCCCGCCGCCGATGATGATCAGTGACGGGGAGAACAGCGCCTCGACGTGCTGCAGATACTCCTCGACCCGCCCGGCCCACTGGTTCCAGCTCAGGTCGTGCTCCTCGCGCGCGTGATCGGAGGCCCGCTTCTCGGCGTCCTTGCCCCTGATCTCCAGATGCCCCAGCTCGGTGTTGGGCACCAGATGCCCGTCGACGAACAGGGCGCTGCCGATCCCGGTGCCGAAGGTCAGCATCAGCACCACCCCGCCCTTGCCCCGGCCCGCGCCGACCTCCATCTCGGCCGTGCCCGCCGCGTCGGCGTCGTTGAGCACCGTCACGGGCAGGCCCGTCGCCTTGGCGAACAGCGCCCGCGCGTCCTCGCCGATCCATGACTGGTCCACGTTGGCGGCCGACCTCGTGACCCCGTCGGTCACGACTCCCGGGAAGGTCACCCCGACCGGCCCTTTCCAGGAGAAGTGCTCGGCGATCTGCCCGACCACCGCGGCGACCGCCTTGGGAGTGGCGGGGACGGGGGTCGGGATCCGCAGGCGATCCTGCGTCAGCTCACCTTTGGCGATGTCCACCGGCGCACCCTTGATCCCCGATCCGCCGATGTCGATTCCCAGCGCTTCCATGACATCCACCTCCTGTTCCGGGCTCCTTCCCCGGGACAGGGCGCTGATGCTCCCGCGGGTGCGGCGGCCGTCAGCCCCCGAGGCGGACGAGCATCTTGCCGACGTTGGCGCCGCGCAGCACGCCCAGGAAGGCGGCGGGCGCCTGGTCGATGCCCTCGATCACGGTCTCTTCGGCCCGCAGCGTGCCGTCGGCGAGCCAGCCGGTGGCCCGTTCGATGTATTCGGGGAAGAGAGGGAAGTAGGAGTTGATCAGCAGGCCCCGCATGGTGAGCTCCTTGTAGGCCGCCTGGAAGAGGTTCACCGGCCCGGGGAGCGGCTCGGTGGCGTTGTAACCGCTGACCGCGCCGACCAGGGCGATCCGGCCCCCGGGCCGGGCCGCGGAGATGGCGGCCTCCAGATGGTCGCCGCCGACGTTGTCGAGATAGACGTCGATGCCCTCGGGGGCGGCCTGGGCGAGCTGGGCGGCGAGCGGACCGGCCTGGTAGTCGATCGCGGCGTCGAAGCCGAAGTCCTCCACCAGCTTCCTGGCCTTGCGCGGCCCGCCGGCCGAGCCGATCACCTTGGCGGCGCCGAACGTGCGGGCGAGCTGCCCGGCGACGCTGCCGACCGCGCCGGCCGCGGCGGAGACGAAGACCACGTCGCCCTGCCGTACGGGGGCCACCCGGGTGAGGGCGGCGTAGGCGGTCAGGCCCGTCGTGCCCAGCACGCCCAGGTACGCCTGGGCGGGGACGGCCGCGGTGTCGACGACGGTCGCGGCGGAGGCGTCCAGGACGGCGTACTCGCGCCAGCCCAGGAAGTGCGAGACCGTCGCACCGACCGGAACGGCCTCGGACCGGGAGGCGATGACCTCTCCGACGGCGCTGCCCTCCAGCACGGCGCCGAGCTGGAACGGCGGAATGTAGGACTCGGCGTCGTCCATCCGGCCCCGCATGTACGGGTCGACGGACATCCAGGTGTTGCGGACCAGGATCTGGCCCTCGCCGGGCTGCGGCACCTCGGCCTGGACCAGTTCGAAGTCCTCCGGGCTCGGCTCACCGGCCGGACGGGAGGCGAGCCGGATCTCCCGGCCGATGATCGTCTTGTCGGACGTGACGGTGGTGATGGTGGAGGACATGGCGATCGCCGCTTTCTGTCAGATGTGCGTCGGGTGTGAGCCGGGTGTGAAAGGCCGTACTGATCCACCGGCACTCCGTGAGAGCCGGTCCGCGGGTGCCGTGGAGGGCGTACGCCCACCGGCCGGGCGCACTCCCGCGGAGCGCGGCCCGTCCTCGACCCCGCCAGGCTCAACTGTGCCGACGGGCGCGCACGATCCGCTGGGGGTCCGCTGAGGGCCGGCCGGGGGCCGACGCACAGCCGGGCACGGACCGGCCGGTCCGGCGCCACCCAGCTGCGCCGATGCGGCGGCTACGCGGCTCGCTCGGCGGGGACCGCCTGCCGGCGACGGACCACGGCGGGCCGTTCTCCACGGCCAGGGTTCCTACGGCGTGGACCCCTTACGGCCAGGGTTCCTACGGCGTGGGCCCTACGGCGTGGCGCTGATCCCGGCCGGGCTCGGCTCCATCGCCGGGCAGCGCGGCGATGCCGGGCAGGCCGCGCTCTCCGTTGTGCGGATCTGGCCGCATCGAGCGGGGCCGGCCGCGTTGGGCGGGGCCGGCCGCGGCACGTGAGATCGGCGGCCCTTGGGCGATCGCCTCGCCCCTGAGGGCTTGGCCGGCGCGCAGGTGATCGCGGGACACCACGGCCACGTGTTTGCGACAGATATCCGTAACACCGGTATGCATACCCGCAAGACGGCGACCGGGGCCCGTGGGATCACCCACCGGCGGACGGCACGCGGCCCGGACGCACCGGAGCCCGGCTCAGCGCTTGACCGGCCCCGTGGAGGCCCTGACCACCAGCTCGGGCTCGAAGAGCAGCTCGTCGGCCGGGACCAGGGCCTTGTCGATCTGGGCGGCGAGGAGGTCGACGACCGCGCGGCCCATCGCGTCGATCGGCTGGCGCAGCGTGGTCAGCGGCGGGTCGGTGCAGTTCATCAGGGCGGAGTCGTCGTAGCCGATCACCGAGATGTCGCCGGGGACCGACAGCCCCGCCCGGCGCGCCGCCCGGATCGCGCCCAGCGCCATGACGTCGCTGGCGCAGATGACGCCGGTCACGCCCCGCCGGATCAGCCGGGTCGCCGCCGCGTGCCCGCCCTCAAGGGAGAACATGGTGTGCTCGACGGCCTCCGGGGGCAGACCGGCCGCCGCCAGCTTGCGCCGCGAGGGGACGTGGTCCGGCGGCCCGAGCACCATGCCGATCCGCTCGTGCCCGAGCGAGCGCAGGTGGCCGAGCGCCATCTCGGCGGCCGCCACGTCGTCACAGGAGACCTGGGGGAAGGCGAGATGCTCGACCGCGGCGTTGACCAGCACCGTCGGCAACCTGCGCTCCAGCAGCAGCTCGTAGTGGCTGTGGGAGGCGTCGGCCTGGGCGAACAGCCCGCCGGCGAACACCACGCCGGACACCTGCTGCTGCAGGAGCAGGTCGACGTACTCCGCCTCGGAGACCCCGCCCAGCGTCCTGGTGCACAGCACCGAGGTGAAACCCTGCTGGGCCAGCGCTCCCCCGACCACCTCGGCGAAGGCCGGGAAGATCGGGTTCTGCAGCTCCGGCAGGACGAGCCCCACCAGCCTCGCCCGGTCGCCGCGCAGCTGCGTCGGCCGCTCGTAACCGAGCACGTCGAGCGCCGTGAGCACGGCTTCCCGGGTCGCCTCCGACACTCCGGGTTTCCCGTTGAGCACGCGACTCACCGTCGCCTCGCTCATGCCGACCTTCTTGGCCACCTCTGCAAGCCGTCGCGTCATGGCGAAACCATACGGCATTAAGCGCAAATATTTGCGGTTACTTGCGAAAATTATCGCATATTTCTCTGGGTCCCCCGCCCCCGCGTGGCCTGCCGCGGCGCCTGTCTAGAGCTCCGCGATCCGGCCGGCGTCGAGGTGGATGTGGCGGGTGGTGTGCACGGCCTCCAGCATCCGCCGGTCGTGGGTGACCAGCAGGAGGGTGCCGGGGTAGGAGGCGAGCGCGGACTCCAGTTGCTCGATGGCGGCCAGGTCCAGGTGGTTGGTCGGCTCGTCGAGGACGAGGAGGTTCACCCCCCGGGCCTGGAGCAGCGCGAGGGCGGCCCGGGTCCGCTCTCCGGGGGAGAGCGTGGCGGCCGGGCGCAGCACGTGCGCCGCGCGCAGCCCGAACTTGGCCAGCAGCGTGCGCACGTCGGCGGGGGGCATGTCCGGCGCGGCCGCGCCGAAGGCGTCCAGCAGCGACTCGCCGCCGAGGAACAGCCCGCGGGCCTGGTCCACCTCGCCGACGACCACGCCGGGGCCGAGGGAGGCGTTCCCCTCCTCCAGCGGGACGCGGTCCAGCAGCGCGGCCAGGAGCGTGGACTTGCCCGAGCCGTTGGCGCCGGTGACCGCCACCCGCTCGGCCCAGCCGATCTGCAGGTCGACCGGGCCGAGGGTGAAGGCGCCGCGCCGGACCACGGCGCCGCGCAGCGTCGCGACGACCGCCCCGGCCCGGGGGGCCACGGCGATCTCCATCCGGAGCTCCCACTCCTTGCGGGGCTCCTCGACCTCCTCCAGCCGCTCGATCATCCGCTCGGTCTGGCGAGCCTTGGCGGCCTGCTTCTCGGTCGTCTCCGTCCGGAAGCTCCGGCCGATCTTGTCATTGTCGGGCGCCTTGCGCCGCGCGTTCTTGACGCCCTTCTCCATCCAGGCGCGCTGCATCCCGGCCCGCTGCTTGAGCGCCGCGACGGTGCCGGCGTACTCCTCGTACTGGTCGCGGGCGTGCTGCCGGGCGACCTCCCGCTCGGCGAGGTAAGCCTCGTAGCCGCCGCCGTAGATCCCGATCCGCTGCTGGGCGAGGTCGAGCTCGACGACCCGGTCGACCGTCCTGGCCAGGAACTCGCGGTCATGGCTGACCAGCACCGTCCCGGCCCGCAGCCCGGCGACGAAGCGTTCGAGCCGCTCCAGGCCGTCCAGGTCGAGGTCGTTGGTGGGCTCGTCCAGCAGGAAGACGTCATAGCGGCTGAGCAGCAGGGAGGCCATCCCGGCGCGGGCGGCCTGGCCGCCGGAGAGCGCCGTCATCGGCCGGTCCAGGTCCACCGCCAGGCCGAGCTCGGCGACGACCTCCTCGGCGCGCTCCTCCAGATCGGCCCCGCCCAGGGCGAGCCATCTCTCCAGGCCGGCGGCGTAGTCGTCGTCGGCCCCGGGGCGCCCTTCCACCAGCGCCTCGGTCGCGGCGTCGAGCGCGCGCTGGGCGGCGGAGACCCCGGTCCGCCGGCCCAGGAAGGCCGCGAGCGTCTCGTCCGCCCGGCGCTCCCGCTCCTGGGGCAGGTAGCCCACCGCCGCCGAGGGCGGGCTGAGCCGTACGGTGCCGTGCTCCGGGGGCAGCAGGCCGGCCAGGATCCGCATCAGCGTGGACTTGCCGGCCCCGTTCACCCCGACCAGGCCGATCACCTCGCCGGGGGCGACGACCAGATCCAGACCGGAGAACAGCGCGCGGTCGCCGTGTCCGGCGGCGAGGTCCTTGGCGACGATGGTGGCACTCATGAGGGAAACCGTATCCGCCGCCGTGACCTCTCCCGGGCCGCCGGGTCCGCGCGCCCGGTCCGCGGGCCGGCCCTCCGGCACCGGCGCGACCTGCGGTTTTACCGGGAAACGTTATCTTACGGAAACTTTATCCGGACTTTTTCGAGACTTCAGCCAACATTTGCCGTGCCAACCCCGTCTTATAAGGGTGGAAGCGATCGTCCCGGCCGCTTCTCACAACGGGGAGAGGGAAACGTCTTGATGAAACGAATCGCCGTCGGCCTGCTGTCCGTGGTCGCGGGCGGCTCACTGCTGCTGTCGGCCGGTACGGCCTCCGCCGAGCGCACCGCCCTCAGCGTGCGCGTCGACAGTGTGAACCCCAACCCGGTCGTCGTGAAGAACGGCGCCGACACGAGGGTCACGATCGAGGTCCGCACCACCGAGGCGACCCGCGTCGAGCTCCGTCTCAAGCCGGTCTCCAGTCAGTTCCGCACTCTGGACGTGCGCGAGCCCAAGATCATCCAGGAGGGTGACCTGTGGCGCTTCAGCACGAGCTTCGACGAGAACGACTTCGAGGGCCGCTGGCTCGCGATCGCCGACGCCTACGACAAGGACGGCAAGAAGGTCACCGACCAGGTCAACTTCTCCGTCAAGCACGAGCAGGACAGGGCCGACACCCGCCTGTCCGGCTTCTCCGCCGACCCGGGCGCGGTCCGCAAGGGCCGCTGGGTCTACTTCACCGGCCGCCTCCAGTCCGACGCCGACGGCCACTGGCGGGGCGTCGAGGACGAAGAGGTGACGATCTACTTCCGGCCCCGCGGCTCCAGTGCCTGGAAGTGGGTCACCACCGCCGACACCGGCTGGCGGGGCGGGTTCCGCGCCAAGGCCCGCGCCTCCAAGAGCGGTGAGTACCGCGCCGTCTTCGACGGGACCGACGACCTCGGCGACAGCACCAGCCGGTCCGACCGGGTGCGGGTCTGGTACCGGTAGTCCCTCACGGACCGCGCCCGCCGAGACGGGCGCTCCTCGATGACGCGGAAGCCCAGGGCGACCTGGGCTTCCGCCGTTCTTATCCGAAAAACCTATCCGATCCCCGCAGATAGGGCATTACGCTCAGGATAAGGATCTTCACGACTGTTCAGGCGAGGGGCGAACATGGCGGAAGACGAGTGGACGCGGCGGGGGATCGACGTCAACACTCCAAGCGTCGCCAGGCTGTACGACTACTACCTCGGCGGCAAGGACAACTTCGCGGCCGACCGCGCCGCCGCCGAGGAGATCCTCTCGATCGCCCCGGAGCTGCGCATGGCCGCCCGGGAGAACCGCGCCTTCCTCGGCCGGGCCGTCAGGTCCCTGGCGGAGGCGGGGATCGAGCAGTTCCTGGACATCGGCACCGGGCTGCCCACCCGGGGCAACGTCCACGAGGTGGCGCACCAGGTGACACCGGACGCGCGCGTCGCCTACGTCGACAACGACCCGATCGTCCTCGTGCACGCCAGAGCCCTCCTGCGCGGCACCCGGGACGAGGTCATGGTCACCTCGGGTGACCTGCGCCAGCCGGAGGAGATCCTCAAGTCCCCGGAGATCCAGGACCACCTCGACTTCTCCAAGCCCGTCGCCGTGCTGCTCGTGGCGATCATGCACTTCATCACCGAGTCCGACGACCCCCGGCGCATCGTGGCCACGCTACGCGACGCCATGCCGCCCGGCAGCTATCTGGTCCTCTCCCACGGCACCCGCGAGTCCCGGGCCGAGGCCGTGGACAGGGGCACCAAGGTCTACGAGCGCGCCAACTCGCCGCTCGTCCTCCGCTCCCGCCAGGAGATCCTCAACCTGTTCGACGGGTTCGAGCTGATGGATCCGGGGCTCGTCTGGCTGCCCGAATGGCGGCCGGACGGGCAGCCGCCCCACGACGACCCCTCACAGGCGCTGATCATGTGCGGCGTGGGAAGGAAGCCCTGATGCCCGTCCGTCTAGGTCTGGCGCTGCCGCAGTACGGCCGCTTTGCCGACGGGGAGGCGCTCGTCACGGTCGCGCGGGAGGCCGAGGCCCGGGGCTTCGCGAGCCTGTGGGTGGGCGACCGGCTGCTGACGCCACTGGACCCCGCGGACCGCTACCCCGGCGGCGACGGCACGATCCCGCCCGCGCACCGCACGTTCCTCGACCCGTTCGCGGTCCTGTCGACCGCGGCCGCCGTCACCTCACGGGTCCGCCTGGGCACCAGCGCGCTGAACGCCAACTGGTACCCGCCGGCGCTGCTGGCCCGCTCGCTGACCACCATCGACCGGCTCAGCGGCGGCCGCCTGGACGTGGGGCTGGGGCTCGGCTGGTCCAGTGACGAGTACGCCGCGGCCGGCGTGCCCTGGCGGGGCCGCGCCGCGCTGTTCGACGCCACGCTCGACGCCCTGGAGGCCGTCTGGCGCGACGACCCGGTAAGCGTCACCGGTCCGCGCTGGGACATCGCGCCGAGCCACATCCTCCCCAAGCCCGCGCAGCGGCCCCGTCCCCCTGTCTACCTCGCCGGCTTCTCACCAGCGGCGCTGGCCCGCGTCGGCCGCCGCGCCGACGGATGGCTCGCGGCCTCCGTGCCCCCGCCGGTGCTCATGGGCATGTGGGACACGGTCAGGGAGTCGGCCGAGCAGAGCGGGCGCGACCCGGACGGGGTGCGCGTCGTCGTGCGGGCCAACCCGATCGTCGTCGAGTCCCCCGCCGGGGCCGCGCCGCCGAGAAGCGGGACCCTGGAGCAGCTCGCCGAGCACCTGGGAGCCCTCGCCGGGGCCGGCGTGCACGAGATCTTCCTCGACCTCCAGCACACCGCGACCGACCCTCTCCACCTGCTCGACCTCGCCGAGTCCCTCCGCAAGTCGTCCGGCCTGTGAGACGGGTCACGGGTTGACCCCCGGGTCCCTGGGCAGATGGCCCGGCACACGGACCTGAGGGGGACTGCGACGATGACGACGGGTGACTTCTACGACTACTCCGAGCTGCTGGAGGAGGACGAGAAGGAGATCGTCCTGCGGGTGCGGGAGTTCATGGCGCGGGAGGTCGCGCCCATCGCGGACGAGGCGTGGACCAACGCCCGCTTCCCCCATCACCTCATCCCGGAGCTGGCGAAGCTGGACATCGCGGGCCTGCCGTACCGGGGGGCGCGGAGCCTGCTGACCGGGTTCGTGGTGCTGGAGATGAACCGGGTGGACCCCTCGATGGGGACGTTCTTCGGCGTGCACAACGGGCTGGCGATGGGGAGCGTCGACCGGCTGGGCTCGGCCGGGCAGCGGGAGCGGTGGCTGCCCGCGATGGCCTCGATGGAGAAGATCGGGGCGTTCGCCCTGACCGAGCCCGACGGCGGCTCCGACGTCGCGGCGGGGCTGCGCACCACGGCCCGGCGCGAGGGCGACGTGTGGGTGCTCAACGGGGCCAAACGGTGGATCGGCAACGCCACCTTCGCCGACCTGATCGTGGTCTGGGCCAAGGACGAGGCCGACGGCCAGGTCAAGGGGTTCGTGGTGGAGAAGGGGACGCCCGGGTTCTCCGCCACGACGATCGAGAACAAGATCGCGCTCCGGACGGTCCAGAACGCCGACATCACGCTGACGGACTGCCTGGTGCCCGAGGAGAACCGGCTGCAGAACGCCGGCGGCTTCCGCGACACCGCGACGATCCTGCGGCAGACCCGGGGCGGGGTCGCCTGGCAGGCGGTGGGCTGCATGATGGGCGCCTACGAGCTGGCGCTGGAGTATTCCAGGACGCGTGAGCAGTTCGGCCGGCCGATCGCGGGCTTCCAGCTCGTGCAGGACCTGCTGGTGCGGATGCTCGGCAACGTCACCTGCTCGCTGGGCATGGTGGTGCGGCTGGCCCAGCTCCAGGACGCGGGCGTCTACAAGGACGAGCACTCGGCCATGGCCAAGGCGTTCTGCACCGTGCGGATGCGCGAGGCGGTGGGCTGGGGCCGGGAGATCATGGGCGGCAACGGGATCGTGCTCGACTACGGCATGGGCCGGTTCGTGGCCGACTCCGAGGCCATCTACTCCTACGAGGGCACCCGTGAGATCAACAGTCTGATCGTGGGCCGTGCGATCACCGGCGTGGGCGCCTTCGTCTGACGCCCTCCCCTCCGGAGAGCACCCCGCCTGGATCCCGCGACGCCCTCCTCTCCGGAGAGCGCCTGGCCCCGGCCCCGGCCGCGCGCCAGGCCGATCAGTGATCGCGGTGGGTGACGAGCCGGGCCAGCGCGCTCAGCTCGGCGACCGGTCCCGGCACCGACCCGGCCGACCGCAGCCGGCGCAGCGCCCGGGTCAGCAGCTCGTCGGCCTGCGACTGGCTCCAGGCACGTCCGCCGACGGCGTCGATGAGCTCGGCGGCGCGGACCAGATCGGCGTCGGACAGGGGGCGCTCTCCGTGATAGAGCAGGGCCAGCTCCCGTCCGGCCGGCGTCGCGGAGGCGAGCGCGGCCACGACCGGCAGGGACTTCTTACGGCTGCGCAGGTCGGAGTAGACCGGCTTGCCGGTCGCCGCCGGATCCCCCCAGATGCCCAGGAGGTCGTCGACGAGCTGGAACGCCAGCCCCAGGTCCCTGCCGAAGGCGTGCAGGTGCTCGATCTGTTCCAGGCTCCCCCCGCCGAGCAGCGCGCCGAGCGCGCAGGCACACCCCAGCAGGGCGCCCGTCTTGCCGGCCGCCATGCTCAGGCACTCGGCGAGCTCGACGTTCTGGCGCCGTTCGAAGGCGACGTCGGCGTGCTGGCCCTCCAGCAGCTCCTGGACCGCGGCGCCGAAGATCCGCGTCGCCTGTGGGGCCGCCGGGTGCCCGCCCGCGGCGAGCACGTCGAAGGCCAGTGTCAGCAGGGCGTCACCGGCCAGGATCGCCGGGCTGACGCCGAAGACGGTCCAGGCCGTGGGACGGTGGCGGCGGGTCCGGTCACCGTCCATCACGTCGTCGTGCAGGAGGGAGAAGTTGTGCGCCAGCTCGACGGCGGCCGCGGCGGGCAGCGCCGCGGCGGCGCCTCCCCCCACGGCCTCGGCCGCCAGCAGCACCAGCGCGGGACGGATGGCCTTGCCGCCGTCCGCCACGGTCTGCCCGCCATGCTCGTCCCACCACCCGAAGTGGTAGCCGGCGATGCGCCGCATCGATGGGGGCAGCGTGTCGGCCGCCGGCCGCAGGGCGGACTCGACCAGCTCGCGGCTCCAGGCCAGCACCTCGCGCGCCGATCGCCCCCCGGCCGTAACCTCAACCGCGGTCATGTTCCCCGTCTCCTCGCTCTGTGGCCGGGCCCGGCGCCGGTGAGGGCGCCGGGCGCGAGGGGGACAGGACGGCGCCCCGGCCCCCATCGAAAGATCATGTGCGGCGGCCGGGCCCGGACCGGGGGTCCGGAGAGCCGCGGGTGCCCGTCCTCAGTGGCCGAGCTCGACGTCTTCGAGAATGCCGAGGGCGTCGGGGACCAGGACGGCGGCGGAGTAGTAGGCGCTGACCAGGTAGGAGATGATCGCCTTCTCGCTGATGCCCATGAACCGGACCGACAGGCTCGGCTGGTATTCGTCCGGGATGCCGGTCTGGTGCAGGCCGACGACGCCCTGGTTGTCCTCCCCGGTCCGCATGGCGAGGATCGACGTGGTGCGGGTGCCGGAGATGGGGATCTTGTTGCAGGAGAAGATCGGGATACCGCGCCAGGCGGGCACGGTGCCGCCGCCGACGTCGATGCCGAGCGGGTAGAGCCCGCGGCGGTTGCACTCCCGGCCGAAGGCGGCGATGGCGTAGGGGTGGGCGAGGATGAACTGCGTGTTCCTCCGGCGGCTGATCAGCTCGTCGAGGTCGTCGGGGGTGGGCGGCCCGGTCCGCGTGTGGATCCGCTGCTTGAGGTCGGCGTTGTGCAGCAGCCCGAACTCACGGTTGTTGATCAGCTCGTGCTCCTGCCGCTCCCGCAGCGCCTCGATCGTCAGCCGGAGCTGCTGCTCGATCTGGTCCATCGGGTCGTTGTAGAGGTCGGCCACCCGGCTGTGGACCCGCAGCACGGTCTGCGCGACGCTCAGCTCGTACTCCCGGGGCGCGAGCTCGTAGTCGACGAACGTGCCCGGCAGGTCGGGCTCCCCCACATGGCCCGCCACCGTCTCGATGGCGGCCTCGCCGTACTTGTTCTGTGGCCCCTTGGGAGCGGCCTGGACCTGGCGCAGGTGGGCCTGGAGCGTTTCGGACTGGTCGACCAGCTCACGGAACGCCTGCCGGGGCAGGATCATCGCGGTCCCCGCGGTGATCGCCTGGACGGTGAACTCCCACTCCCCCTGTGAGTCCCCCTGCGAGGCCGCCAGCGTCTCGTCGCCGAAATGGTCGCCGCCGGCCAGCACCCCCAGGACGACCTGGTCGCCGTAGGGGCCGGTGCCGACCTTGTTGAGCTTGCCGTGGGCGATGAGCACCACCTCGTCGGCTGGCCGGCCCGCCTGCACCAGCACCTCCCCGGCCGCGAACTCCCGCTGCGTGAACCGCTCCCCCAGCGCCTCCAGGACATCGGAGTCGTCGAAGTGACGCAGCGTCGGCAGCTCGCACAGCTCGGCCGGGACGACCCTCACCTGCGATCCGGTGGTGGTGAAGCTGACCCGGCCGTCGCCGACGGTGTAGCTCAGCCGCCGGTTCACCCGGTAGGTGCCGCCCGACACCTGCACCCACGGCAGCACCCGGAGCAGCCACCGCGAGGAGATCTCCTGCATCTGCGGCACTGTCTTGGTCGTCGTCGCGAGATTGCGCGCCGCGGCCGTCCCCAGGCTCAACTGCGCCCTGCCGGCATCGATCTCCGTCACAACCCACCACCTGTCTGCACTCGTGTCGAAAGGGAGGAACTGAAGGTTTGAATCGGGAAATGGGAATTCGCCGGATCAACCGTCACCGGATCCGCAGGTTTTCCCACTCCTGGAACGGAATCCGGACACGGACCGTCATCGCGAACAGGACCAATTTTGGAGTTCAATTAAATGGCCTGTCAAGCATTAAAAATAATTCAGTAAAAAGCGAATATCGCTATTACCATGAAATGACAGAATAGGAGTTAATAACTGAGTTTTGTCGGTTGCTGCGGAGGCCATGCCCGTCTGCGGCCTTCCCGGCGATCCGTCTTCTTCTCCGGCCCGGACCGGTCCCGCCCGGCCGGGACGCGGAAACGCGGAGACCTCCGTACGCGGTGTGGAGTCCAGGCTCCTTCGGCGCGTACGGAGGTCTCCGCTGTCGATCAGGCTCTGCCGTCGACGACACCCGCGGTCGACACGGCTAGCGGAGCCCGCGTCTGCTGTACATGCTGGCCGCCAGGAAGACGCCCACGGCGGCCAGGACGACCTGGATGGCCAGCTCGATCCAGTCGATTCCCCGCGTGACGCCCACCCCCAGCGCGCCGGCGATCGCGGTGCCGATGAGGGCCGCGATGATGCCGATCACGACGGTGAGCCAGATCGGGATGCTCTGCCGTCCCGGCACGACCAGACGGCCCAGGGCGCCGATGATCGCTCCGATGACGATGGCGGTGATGATGCCGGTGACTGTCATGATCCACGCTCCCAGTGCTCGGCTGCCGGACATGTGCCCGCGGAGAGGGGAGTGACACATAGAAGAACGATCGCGACGGCCGGGGTGTTCCCCCGGGCCCCGCGCACGGCCCCCGCGCGGGCGGGCCGTGGTGTCGCACGGCCAGTCAGCACGAGGGAGAACTCCGCGGGCCCCGCGCGGGCGGGCCGTGGCCGCCGGTCGCCGCGGCCGCGCCCGGCTCCGGCGATTCACTGCCCCCAGCGTGGGTAGACAGAGGTTTCCGCAGCTTGGAGACCGGAAGGCGGCGGTGACCGAGTCCGGTCCCGGTGGTCGCGGGCCGGGCGGGCCTGTCCGGCCCGCGACCACCGAGGCCGTGCCCCTGCCCGGATCGGCGGGGGCCGTTCTGAGGAGGGCATGTGACCATTGACGGACGGACGGCCGAACGCTCGGCTCCCGACATCGACGACACGACCGCCGAAGCGCTGGGCAGGCTCTCCGAGGCACTGGAGACGACGGAGCGGGCCCGCGGCCACCTCTACTCCTTCCACCAGCTCACCGGCCATGCCGACCTGCAGCTCGACCGGGCCGTGGAGCTGCTGCGCGCCGCGGGCCACAGCGACCTGGCCGACGTCGTGGCCGACGAGCTGATCGGCCGCAACGTGCTGCCCGACCGGTGGACCTTCCAGATCGTGGAGGAGTACGACGACGGCTACTACCGCTTCTTCGCCGGGCTGGAGAAGCGGATCAGGGACGAGCTGGCCGGCGGCCGCCGCCATATCTACGAGGCGCGGATGAAGGCGGAACGCCAGAGCTGAGACCGGCCGCCGGTACGGTCCGGGCGGGGGGACCGGCACCCGGCGGCGCGCCGTACAGTGGCGGCATGGGGATGGTCGAAACGGTGGGGCTGGTGCTGCACCCGCAACGTGACTCCAAGGTGGCCATCGACACGATCGTGGAGTGGGCCCGCCTGCACGGCGTGACCGTGTACGGCCTGCCCGACGAGGTCGGGCGCATCGACTGCAGCGCGGTGCCGGTCGACGTCGAGACCCTGGTGGACCGTGCCGACCTGCTCGTCAGCCTGGGGGGCGACGGCACCATGCTGCGCACCATGCGGCTCATCGCCGGGCGGCCCACCCCCATCCTCGGCGTGAACCTCGGCAAGCTGGGCTTCCTCGCCGAGATCGACGTCGACGAACTGTCCTCCGCACTGTCGGCCATCGACAACCACCACTACACCGTCGAGCCCCGCATGGCGGTACGGGTCACCCTGCCCTCGGGCGAGACGGTGACCGCCTTCAACGACATCGCCCTGGTGCGCACCCCCGGCGACGGGCTGTCGGCGGTGGCGATCACGGTGGAGAGGCACCCCTTCGTCCGCTACGCGGCCGACGCCGTCATCGTCGCGACCCCCACGGGGTCGACCGCCTACAGCTTCTCCGCAGGCGGCCCGATCGTCTCCCCGACGGTCGAGGGGTTCCTGGTCGTGCCCGCGGCGGCCCACTCGGCGTTCAACCGGGCCCTGGTGCTCTCCGCCGACGAGCGGGTCGACCTGGAGGTCCTCCCGACCAGCGGCCGGCTGGCGATGGAGGTGGACGGGGCGATCGGCGCCCATCTGTCGCCCGGCGACCAGGTCACCGTCACCGCGATCCGCGCCTTCGCCTGGGTCGTGCGGCTGGGCACCACGAGCTTCTACGAGCGCGCCCGCCGCAAGCTCCGCGTGAACGGCAGCGCAGAGGTCGACTAGCGACCAACCGTCCCGTCCAGACCGGCCGTCCCACCCGGACCGGCCACACCGCCGCAGGCCCGTCGCGCCACCCGGAGCGGCCACACCGCCGCCGGACGGGGCCGGGGAGCGGCATCGGCGAAATACCGGGAACGCCGGGAGGGCTTCGCTATGCTGATCTCTCCCGTCACGGCGGGTTACACATCCGGTCTCAGCGTGGAGGCTCGTCTGTGCCCGAATGGCCGTCCACCCTCGACGTGACGGAGCTGATGGCGGGTGGCTGGCGCCCCACCCCGTTCCGGCAGTTCATCCTCAAGATCCACAGCCGGTGCGACCTCGCGTGCGACTACTGCTACATGTACGAGATGGCGGACCAGAGCTGGCGCTCGCGTCCCCGCCAGATGTCCCCGGAGATCGTGGCCGCGGTCGCCGCCCGGATCGCCGAGCACGTCCACGCGCACGCGCTGCCCTCGGTCGAGGTGATCCTGCACGGCGGCGAGCCGCTGCTCGCCGGCCGGGAGCCGATCCGGGAGGCGGTCTCCTCGATCCGTTCCGCGGTCGGCCCCGGCAGCCGCGTCGACGTCAGCCTCCAGACCAACGCGACTCTGCTCGACACCGCCTACCTCCGGCTCTTCGACGAGCTGGACGTGCGGGTCGGGGTCAGCCTCGACGGCGACGCGCAGATGCACGACAGGAGCAGGCGGCGCCCCAACGGCGAGGGCAGCCACGCGGCGGTCGCCGCCGCCCTGGGCCGCCTGTCCTCCGCCCCCTTCCGGCACCTGTTCGCCGGGCTGCTGTGCGCCGTCGACCTGCGCAACGACCCGATCGCGACCTATGAGGCGCTTGTCGCTTTCGATCCGCCGGCCGTGGATTTCCTCCTCCCCCACGGCAACTGGTCCGCTCCCCCGCCCGGCCGCGTGCCGGGCTCGGACGCCACGCCGTACGCCGACTGGCTGATCGCCGTCTTCGACCGGTGGTACGGATCTCCCCGCCCGCAGACCCGGGTCCGGCTCTTCGGCGAGATCATGCACCTGCTGCTGGGCGGAGCCTCCGCCAACGAGCAGGTGGGGCTCTCCCCGGTGGGGACGGTGGTCGTCGAGACCGACGGCGGGATCGAGCAGTCCGACATCCTCAAGTCCGCCTACGACGGCGCGGCCTCCACCGGGCTGCACGTCACCCGTGACCCCTTCGACGCGGCGCTGACGCTCCCCTCCGTCGCCGCGCGCCAGATCGGCGAGCTGGCCCTGGCGCCGCAGTGCGCGGCCTGTCCGGTGGCCCGCGTGTGCGGCGGCGGCCTCTACGCCCACCGCTACCGCGCCGGCAGCGGCTTCGCCAACCCCTCGGTCTACAGTCCCGACCTCCTGCGCCTCATCACCCACATCAGGCGAGCCGTCGCAACTGATGTGTCCACGCTGAAAGGATCCCGATGAACCTCCGCGAGCACCGGATTCCGGCGGACACCTTCTCCGAGCTGTCGGCGGGCGCGGGGGGCGCGGCCGCGGCGCGCCTGCTCGCGGCCACCCAGTACAGCAAGCACGTGCTGCTCGTGCGCGGGGTCGTGGACACCGCGCGGGCGGCCGGGCATCCCCAGGCGGACGCCGCGCGCCGCGGCTACGACATCCTCACGGCCCTCCAGGCCGGACATCCGGAGGCCGTCGACGCGGTGCTGCGCTACCCGTCGGTCGGGGCGTGGGCCCGGCACACCGTCAGGAGGCTGTCGGAGTCCGGCGGCCCGGCCGTGCCCGGACAGCTCGGGGCGCTGGCCGCCGCCGCCGCGCTGCGGGCCGGTACGGCCTGCACGGTCGAGGTGCCCGTGACGGACGCGGTCCTCACCCTCCCCTCGGTGGGGCAGGTCCTCCTGCCCGGCGGCGCCGCCGCCGCGACGGTCCGGTGCGCCGGGGGCGGGGCAGAGGTCACGGCGGAGGGCTTCCGGATCGAGATCTCCCCGTCCGGCGCCGAGACGCCCGGGTGGCTGCCCCTGCGGGCGCTGGAGTCCGAGTCCGGCGGCAGGCGCCTGCGGGTGCTGGTCGACGACCTCGACCCCTACCGCATGCCGGGCTCGGCCGACCTGAGCGGCCGGCTCGGCCCGACGCAGGTGTCGTACTGGCAGTCCACCCTGGACTCGGCCTGGGAGCTGCTCGTCCGGCACCATACGACGGTGGCCGACGAGACCGCCACGGTGGCCTCCGTGTTCGCGCCGATGGCCCCCGAGAGCGGGGGGCAGTCGAGCGCGTCCTCCCGCGAGACCTTCGGCTGCGTGGCGCTGTCGGAGCCGCTGGACGGATGCTCGCTCGCGGTGACGCTCGCCCACGAGATCCAGCACGCCAAGCTCTCGGCCCTGCTCGACGTCGTCACGATGCTGCTGCCCGACGACGGCTCCCGGCACTACGCGCCCTGGCGCGACGACCCCCGGCCGCTGGGCGGGCTGCTCCAGGGGGCCTACGCCTACCTCGGCGTCACCGAGTTCTGGCGGCGCCAGCGCGCGCACGAGAGCGGCAAGGCCGCCGTCCTGGCGAGCGCCGAGTTCGCGCAGTGGCGCGAGGCGGCGCGCATGGTCTGCGGGACGCTGGAGGGCAGCGGGCGGCTGACCGCGGCGGGAGAGATCTTCCTGGCCGGCATGGTCGCCCGGCTGGACGGGTGCGCGGCCGAGCCCGTCCCGGCCGAGGCCCTGGCGCTGGCCCGCGAGGCGGGCCGGCGCCATCACGACCGGTGGGTCGAGCGCAACGGCTAGATCGCCGGCGGGTCGAAGTCGAAGTCGAGGCGGTCGTTGCGGGCCGCCACGATGACGTCGGGGTGGTTCTGCCCCAGCACCCGGTGGTAGCGCTCGAAGGTGTCGGCCCACAGGACGTCCGCCTCGTCGTCCCTCCGCTCCGCCCGCAGGTCCTGGACCAGGTTGGTGGCGCAGGCCAGGGTCAGCGGGTGGTCGACGCCGAGGACCTCGCGCAGCCGGACGAGGGTGTCCTGGCTCATGACGAGCGCGGCGGCGCTGTCGCCGAGGACCGCGAGGTCGCTGGCGAGATTGATGGCGCAGGTCAGCGAGTAGTGGTGGTCCACGCCGAGCGTCCGGTTGAGTCCTTCCAGCGATATCTCGTCGAGCTGCCGGGCCTGCTCGGCGTCTCCGTGGACCCGTAGCAGCAGCGCGAGGTTGGTGGCGCACCCGTAGTTGAAGGGGTGGTCCTCGCCGTACATCGCCGGGTAGCGGGTGGAGGTGTCACGGAGGAGGTCGAGGGCCTCGCCGGTGCGCCCGCCGGCCCGCAGCGCGTTGGCCAGGCACAGGGCCGCCGCGAGGGTGTCGGGGTGGTCCCGGCCGAAGATGCGCTCCTGCCGCTCGAAGGTGCTCTCCGCCAGCTCCAGCGCCTCGTCGATCGCTCCGGCCCGGCGCTTGGCGATGGACAGGTCCTTGGCGGTGCGCAGCGTCCAGGGATGGTCGGCGCCGAGCTCCTGCAGGCCGTACTCCAGGGCGTCCTCGCCCAGGTCGCAGGCCTCGAAGTATTCGCCGCTCAGCCGCACCACCCGGGCGAGGCCGTTGCGGAAGGCGAGGATGTTCTGCTTGCTGGAGCCGGAGCCGGCCCTGCTCTGCACCATGTAGGTCCGCTCGAGCAGCTGGCGGGTCGCGGTGTAGTCGCCGAGCAGGAGATAGTCGATGCTCAGGTTGTTCATCGCGCGCAGCGTCCGCCGGTGGTCGGGCCCGAACACCGCCTCGTGCTGGCGCAGGGACTCCTTGTCGTGCTCCAGGGCGGCGGAGAACTCGCCGCGTGCCCGGATGTCGGCGCCGTAGCTGTTGGTGAGCAGCAGCGTCTCGGCGTGCTCCGGGCCCAGCACCTCCAGCATGCGGGCGAGCGTCACCCGGTTGAGGTCATAGGCGGCCTGGTACTCGCCGAGCTCGCGCACGACGATGCCGAGGTGCCGCTGGGCCGAGAGCACGTATTCGTCGTCGTCGCTGGAGTCTTCCCGCCACTGGGCGAGGAGGCCCTCGACGAGCACCCGCGCCGACCTGAAGTCTCCGGAGGAGTAGAGGTAGCGCACCACGTCGAGGACGAAGCGGCGGACCTGCGGCTCCCGGCTCTGGGCGACGCGGGCGGGCGTCACGTGACCGAGCAGCTCGGAGTAGCGGGGCCAGGCGGTGTTGTCGTCGGGCTCCTCGGGCGCGGCGGCGGCCAGCAGCAGGTGCACCTCGTGCCGGAAGCTCGTGCTGTCGCGCTCGCTGAGCTCGTCGCGCAGGAGGGCCTGGACCAGCCGGTGGACCTGGATGGTGCGGCTGACGGAGTCGAGACGGACCAGCGCGTAGCGGCCGAGCTCGCGGATGGCCCGGCTGACAAGGATGGGGTTTCCCAGCAGCGCGCCGAGCCGGGACTCGGCCTCGGCCTGCTCCGACAGCGGCGCGAACACGTCGCGGGGTATGGGCTCGGGGCCGAAGAAGGCGCAGCAGCGCAGGAGCTCGACCGCCTCGGGCATCTTGGAGATGAGCTGCGACACCGACAGCGACCAGGCGGCGGTCATCGACACCGGATAGTCGGACGGCTTGCTCTCGGCCAGCAGCAGCGCCGTCTGCTCGTGGAGCAACCGCAGGTATTCGTCGACGGACATGCCGGTCTCGGCCTG
The DNA here is from genome assembly GCF_030811595.1 of Streptosporangium brasiliense. Lineage (NCBI taxonomy): Bacteria > Bacillati > Actinomycetota > Actinomycetes > Streptosporangiales > Streptosporangiaceae > Streptosporangium > Streptosporangium brasiliense. The sequence continues at coordinate 4,320,801 of NZ_JAUSRB010000002.1, read as the reverse complement.
GAGCGCGCCCGCCTGCTCCAGCGCCAGCGGCAGGTCTCCGAGCTCCTCGGCCAGCCGGTCCGCCTCCTGGCGGCTCATCGCCTTGGACACCCGCTTGCTCAGGAACTCGATGCTCTCCTCGCGGCCGAACACGTCGATGGCGACGGTGTCGACGACGCCCTGCCACCGGTGGTTGCGGGAGGTGATCAGGACGTGTCCCGGGCCCCGGGGCACGATCTCGTTGAGGTCCTCGGGCTGGTCGGCGTTGTCGAATATCAGCAGCCACTTGTCGTACGGCTCGCCGCGGCGCAGCGCGTCGAGCACCGCCGTGGCCGCGTCTTCGATGCCGGTGGTCGCCGCCGAGGGCAGGCCGAGATAGGGGGCGAGCCCGGCCAGGGAGGAGCGGACCAGCACGGGCTGGTCGGCGGGGACCCACCAGACGAGGTCGTAGGCGGATCTGTAGCGGTAGGCGTACTCGATGGCGACCTGGGTCTTGCCGACGCCGCCCAGTCCGTGGAGGGCGTGCGGGACCACCGCGGTGACCTCGGCGGTGACTCCCTTGCGCAGCTGTTCGAGCAGATCGTCTCTGCCGGTGAAGTTCTTGTTCCGCTGCGGGACCTTGCCCCATACGTCCGGTGACCGTCCCGGCGCCCGTGACGCCCCGGAAGAGTGCGCGACAGACACGCGATCGCCTCCACTGACTGATTCTGCGCTCATGCTAGCGCTGGGTTAACTGAATGTTTATAAGCCAGTTGGACAGAACTTTCTATTCGGCTCGCTTAACTTGGAACACTTTCGTGACAACGAAATACAAAAAGGAGCTTCAGTCCCTGCAGTCGCAGGTAGCAAAACTCCCTTATAGCTACAAACATCCCCGTCTAGCCTACGGTCGAAGTTGACTTCATAACATGGAAGGATGTAGGCGTCAAGATGTTTGAGGAGCCAGGGAGCCCAGGTGGGTGAGCAAGCTACAGATTTCGGCACAGACCTCATCGATGTGACCGACATAAGGCTGAGTGACCTCGACCAAGTCGGTGAGTCCAGTCTCGCGCTCGCACTGCGCCGGTTGCTTAGCGAGGAGGACACCGGCCCGGTCGCCGGATTCACATCGTCAATCTAGCGGGACTTGACGACACCGCCCTGGATGTGCGACACAAGGTGTCACAAAGGGACCTTCCACCAATAACCAGGGCGGTGTCGTGGACGACGCGGACTGGCGGCGACTGATCGACCAACTCCGCAGTGGAGACTGCACGCCCTTTCTCGGCGCGGGGGCCTGTTACGGCACCCTCCCGACCGGCTCCGAACTCAGCAGAAAATGGGCAAAAAGCTATAAATACCCTTTTCCTGATGACCACGACCTCGCCCGCGTGATGCAGTACGCGGCGGTGCTGGAAGGCGACCCGGTCTACCTCAAAGAGCAGATCTGCGAATACCTCCAGTCGCACGGGCTGCCCGACTTCGGCCACGCCGGCGAGCCCCACGCGCTCCTGGCCAAGTTCAACCTGCGCGTCTTCCTCACCACCAACTACGACAACTTCCTGGTGGAGGCGCTGGCGGGCGAGGGCAAGACGGCTCACACGGCGCTGTGCTCCTGGGCCGACCGCAACCCCCAGGAGACCCCGGAGCTGCCGGAGCCCTCGGTCGACGAGCCGCTGGTCTACCACCTGCACGGGAGCTGGGCCGAATCCTCGTCCCTGGTCCTCATCGAGGACGACTATCTCGAGTATCTGGCCAACGTGGCGGCGGCGCAGGCATCGGGCAACCGGACGCTGATCCCCATCCCCGTGCTGCGCGCGATGACCACCCGCCCCCTGCTGTTCGTGGGCTACAGCCTGCAGGACTGGACCTTCCGCGTGCTCTTCCACGGCCTGCTCCGCGCCATCCCGGCCGTCCGCCTGCGGCGCCACGTGAGCGTGCAGTTGCTGCCGCCGCTGAACACGCCGATAGCCGAGGCCGAGGAGCGGGCGAAACAGTATCTCGTCCGATACCTCGACGCGGGATGGCGCATCTCGATCTTCTGGGGCACCGCGGCCGAGTTCTGCCAGGAGCTGCGGCGACGGCTGGGACCGGACGCATGACCTCCACCGGCCACGTGCAGAACGAGACGGGCCAGCCGTATGTGGGGCTGCGCGCCTTCCGGCGGCGGGACGAGGGCCTGTTCTTCGGCCGCGAGCGCGAATCACGCGAGATCGCCACCCTCTGGCAGGCCGACAGGCTGACCGTCCTCTACGGCGCCTCCGGCGTCGGCAAGACCTCCCTCCTGCACGCGGGGGTGCTGCCGCTCCTCGACCCCGACCGCGTCGACGTCCTGCCGGTGGGCCGGGTCGCCCCGGACCCCGCCCTCCTCGTCACCACCACGCCGGTGCGCAGCGTCTACACCCTGAGCCTGCTGTCGTCGTGGTCGGCCGCGCCGCCCGCCGAGCTCGCCGGGCTGACCGTCCGCGACTTCCTCGACCGGCACCCGGCGCGCGTCGACCGCTACGACGACCCCATCCCGACGCTGATCGCCATCGACCAGGCCGAGGAGATGTTCACCGGAGCCCCCTACGGGGAGGCCGACCTGGAGGAGTTCGTCGCCCAGCTCGCCGACGCCCTCCAGGCCCACGCCGGGCTGCGCCTGCTGCTGTCGATGCGCCAGGAGTATCTCGCCTCCATCGTCCCCTTCGAACGCGTGCTGGGCCAGGGCTCCCGCTCCTGGTTCCACCTGCTGCCCTTCCGGCGGGAGGCCGCGCTGGAGGCCACCCGCCGGCCGCTGGAGGGCACCGAGCGCAGGTTCGGCGAGAACGCCGCGGAGATGCTGGTCGACGACCTGCAGACCGTGACGATATACAGCGACCAGGGCGAGAAGACCGTGCTGAGGGTCAGCGGCGTCGAGCCGGTGCAGCTCCAGGTGGTCTGCGCCGCGCTGTGGGAGTCGCTGCCGCCCGACGTCCACGAGATCACCGTCGACCACGTACGGCTGCACGCCACCGTCGACCGCTTCCTGGCCGGTTTCTGCCGGCGGATGCTGAGGGAGGTCGCCGAGGAGCTCAACGTGCCCGAGGGCAGCATCCGGGCCTGGCTCAGGCGCACCTTCATCACCGAGCACGGCACCCGGGGCACCGCCTACGAAGGGCTCGACCAGACCGCCGGCATGCCCAACGCCGTGGTCAGGGCCCTGGAAGACCGCCACATGCTCAAGGCCGAATACCGGGCGGGCGCCCGCTGGTACGAGCTGCAGCACGACCGTCTCATCGCCGCCATCCGGCACACCGACCCCGAGACGTTCCTCCAGGCGGCGCGGACCGCTCTCTCCAGGGCCCAGTGGACCCACGCGCGGGAGCTGACCGAAGACGCGGTGCGCGCGGCGGAGTTCGACGACCTGGGCGTGCGCGCCGAAGCCGAGGCGATCTTCGGCGACGTCGCGGTCGGGACCGGGGACCCGGAGACCGCGTGGCGGCGCTACGACGCGGCGGCGGAGATGTTCGCCGTGCTCCAGCGGGCCGACGGCGTGGGCCGGGTCCTGGCCGCCAAGGGGCGCCTGTCGCTGAGCCTGGGCGACTATCCCACCGCGGTCAGCGCGCTGACCGCGGCCGCCGCCAGGATACCGGGCGACATGTCCGCGCAGACCGCCCTCGCCCAGGCGCTGTGGCACGTCGGGCAGCCGCGCTCGGCCCTGATCGTCCTGAACGGCGCGCTGGCCGTGGCGGGCGACGCCCTGCTGGACGCCCTCGCCCTGCGCGGGGCGATCCTCGCCGACCTGGACCAGCCCGAGGCCGCGCTCCGCGACCTCGACCTGGTCCGCCAGCACCAGCGGCCCGCGACCCTGGCGGCCCGCGCGCTGGCGCTGGCGCTGGCCGGCCGTTTCGACGCCGCGGAGCAGGAGGCGGCCGACGCGATCGCCAACGCCGGGAGCAACGGCCCCGTGCTGCTGCGCGCCGCCCGCATCCGCGTCATCCTCGGCAACGCCGTGGCGGGCGCGGACCTGGCCGCCCAGGCGATCAGGGCGACCGATCCCGCCCTTCCCGAGCATCTGCGGGAGCAGGCCCGGCGTCTGCTCCCGCAGGAGTGACCTCCGGCTGCGCCGCCTCCCGCCAGATGTAGTCGAACTGCCGGACCCAGTAGGAATACCAGCGCTCGTTCTGCGCGCGGCTGAGCTCCAGATGCATCCGCGACGAAGTCGACGGATTGTGAAAACCGTGGATCTCGACGATCGCCCGGCCCTTCGAGCTGTCCGGGTCGATGAGCACGATACTGAATCCGGGGCTGTAGGGCAGGAGCCGGTAGCGGAACTGTCCTTCGATCTCCCAGCCGCTCATCAGATCCAGCCGTTCGACCGCGCTCTCGAGCGCCGCGGGCAGTTTCTGGATCGGGAATTCGACGGAGTCGTCCAGCTGCCTGGAGGCCATCCGCACCGCGGCCTTCTCCGCCGGGTCGAGAATCACGACGCGGACCGACCCGCCCGTACGGGCGAGCACGGACTTACGCAGGACCTCGCACGTGTGCGCGGAGAGCAGATTCACCGCCGACGGCGCGAACACCCGCACATCACGCGCATTGGCCAGGGCCGACGACAACGGCACGGAGTCGAACGCCGACCGGTCCCCCAGAATGCTCGTGGAGATCTCCGAGCGCTCTTCCGGCAATGTGAGCCGGTAGACCAGAATTCCCACTCCGGAAAGGAGCGCGGCCCATTTCAGTTGGTCGGGGACCACGTCTCCGAAGATCGAGACGACGGCGAAGGCGAACACCACGATGGTCACGACATGGGCATCGACGTTCTGCCGGACTTTCATGTCCTGGATAAGCCGCCGCAGCCAGACCACCACGCCTCCTCCGGGCCTTCTCGCCGTTCACGGCCCCTGAACACATTGTCGACGACGGCAATTCGGAATGCGCGTCGTCCGGACGATCCCGTCGGTGCCGGCCCCGCGCGCCGCCGGCGCGCCCGGGACCGGCGGGCCTCCCGCCGTCGCCGGCCCCGCCGGCGGAGGGCCGCCGGCGGCCACGGCCGGCCGGCTTCAGGAGGCGGGCGCCGAGCCGTTCACCGTCAGGATCCGCTCCTGCGTCTCGATGGCCGGGAAGGTGCCGGTGTCGACGATCCCGTGCTCGTTGTAGGCGGCCTCGATCAGGGCGTGTGCCCGTGGCTCCAGCTTCCACAGCGCCCGGTATTCGCGGGCGGTCGCCAGCGTGATGCCGGTCTCGTGGGCGATGTCGGCCGCGCGGGGGACGAACTTCCGCTCGATCTGCTGGTCCCAGTATTCCCGCGCCGCCCGCATCAGGGCCGCGCGCTGCGCGGTGTCGACGACCGGCAGGGCGGTCTCCACCACCTCGGCCTCGTCGTCCTCGTCGTCGTCGTAGGCCGAGGGCCGGGCTGCGGGCAGCGCCTGCGGCTCCTCGGGCTCGGGGGCCCACGGGACGGGCGGGCTCAGGTCGATCAGGGCGGAGGTGTTGTAGAGCGCGCCGATCTGGGACAGCAGCGCCTCCTGGCGGGCCGTGTCGACCGCCAGGCCGGTGTGCTCCACCGCCTGGTCCATCGCCCGGTCCAGCTTGACGAGCGCCGCGCGCATCTTGCGGTCGGAGGCCCCGGCCTCGCGGAGCGCGCGGGCGCGCTTGGCCGCCAGCGCGACCCGGGTCAACCTCCGGTGGGCGTCCACCTCGCTCGCGGTCCGGTCGCTGGCCTCGGCCAGCCCGACACGGACGAGCATGCGCTCGGGGGTGATCCGCCAGTTGATGCGGGCCCGTCCGGTGATGCGGTGCCGTTCGATCGCCATGCCGCGCTCCCACAGCCACGCGGCCACCAGCGGGGCGGCCAGCCGGAAGACGGCCTCGGCGAGGCTGCGGGCGTCCATGCTCGACAGCACCGCCGACAGCCCGGTGAGGGTCCACACCGCGACGCCGTCGATGCCCGCGGAGTAGTTCTCCCGCATGTTGCGGCGGGCCCGCACGGCACTGGTGATCACCGCGACCTCGATGAACGCGAAGAGCAGCAGCCGCAGGGGGCCGTCGAAGCCGAGCACGTCACCGGAGAAGCGCCACATGCCCTGGGCGGACACGCCCGTGGCGATGCACGCGGCGACGATGGTGAGGATGTCCTCGGCCGGGCGGGGGGCGACGTAACGGTGGAAGAACCGGTTGCCCGCACGGTAGGCGGCACGGAGGGCGAAGTAGGCCAGGCCGAGCAGGGCCAGCGCGACCACGCAGATGATGACCGTTCCGACCGGATGGTCCGACGTGAAGGCGGTGATTTGATCGATGGGGGGCATCAGTCACTGTCCGTCAGTCTCGATGTCCGACAGGATATGGACGCGATCATTCCAGAATGTCGGCAGCTTGTTCGTGAAACGGGTAGTCACGCCTGTGACTTGAGTGAACACGGGTGCGGACCCGTCCCCGGCCCGGCGTGGAGAGCCGCGCGGGGCCGGGAGAGGGGTCCGGGCCGGGAGAGGGTCGGTCCGGGCGGTCCGGGCACGGAGGGAGCCCTGTCACGGGCGGTCCCGAGGAGGGACCCGCGCGGGCTCCGGCGCGGCTCCACGGGGCGGGCGGCCGTGCGGCGCCCGGGGGCCGCCGTGAATCGGCGATTACACCCTCTTGACGTCTACGTAACGTGAATGCATAACATGCATGCATGTAACCGCGGAGATCACCGTGATCCTCCACGGCGGCGGGCACGGCCGACCGTAGGCCCCGCACAGCCAGGCTTGACGTCCCCACCTGCAAGGAGCACAAGTGACGCAACGGTCCGTCGCCCCCTGTGCCGTCCCGTCGCCGGCCCCGTCCGCGCCCCCGCCCTCCGAATGGTGGCGCGATGCCGTGATCTACGAGATCTACGTGCGCAGTTTCGCCGACGGGAACGGCGACGGCATGGGCGACCTGCTGGGCGTGCGCAGCCGCCTGCGCTATCTCGCCGACCTCGGCGTGGACGCCGTCTGGCTCACCCCCTTCTACCCGTCCCCGCTGCACGACGGCGGGTACGACGTGTCGAGCTACCGCGCCGTCGACCCCCGGCTCGGCACTCTCGACGACGCCCGCGCCCTCGTCGCCGAGGCGCACGGCCTGGGCATGCGCGTGCTCATCGACATCGTGCCCAACCACACCTCCTCGGAGCACCCCTGGTTCGCGCAGGCGCTGCGCGACGAGCCCGGGGCCCGGGAGCGCTACGTCTTCCGGCCGGGCCGCGGGGAGGACGGGGCCCAGCCCCCCAACGACTGGGAGTCGAGTTTCGGCGGGCCCGCGTGGACCCGGCTGCCCGACGGCATGTGGTACCTGCATCTCTTCGCCCCCGAGCAGCCCGACCTCAACTGGGAGAACCCCGAGGTCCGCGCCGAGTTCGAGGACGTGATGCGGTTCTGGCTGGACATCGGCGTGGACGGGTTCCGCGTCGACGTGGCCCACGGCATGGTCAAGGCCGAGGGGCTCCCCGACGCCGGGTTCACCGGCCAGCTCAAGCTGCTCGGCCGCGCCCCGCTGCCCTTCTTCGACCAGGACGGCGTGCACGAGATCCTGCGTTCCTGGCGGCGGCTGCTGGACTCCTACCCGGGCGAGCGCATCGGGGTGGCGGAGGTGTGGCCGCCGTCACCGGCCCGGCTGGCCAACTACGTCCGGCCCGACGAGCTCCACCAGGCGTTCAACTTCAACTATCTCGCCGCCGAATGGGGCGCCGGCCCGCTCCGCCAGGTGGTCGACGCCTCGATCGCGGCCACCGACCTGGTCGGCGCGCCCACCACGTGGGTGCTGTCCAACCACGACCAGGTCCGCCACGTGACCCGCTACGGCGGAGGACGGCGCGGCACGCGGCGGGCCCGCGCGGCCGCGCTGCTCACCCTGGCGCTGCCCGGCTCGGTCTACATCTACCAGGGGGAGGAGCTCGGCCTGCCGGAGGTCCTCGACCTCCCCGACGAGGTGCTGCAGGACCCGATCTTCTTCCGTACGGCCGGCGCGGACCGGGGCCGTGACGGCAGCCGGGTGCCGATCCCGTGGGCGGGTGGCGAGTCGTCGTTCGGCTTCTCCCCGCCGGGAGCCGACCCGAGCTGGCTGCCGATCCCCCGCGACTGGGGCAGGCAGGCGGTGATCCCGCAGCTCGGCGACCCCCGGTCCTTCCTCAACCTCTACCGCAACGCCGTGCGCCTGCGCCGTACCCACCCCGCCCTGGGCAGGGGGACGATGCGGTGGCTGGACTCGCCGCCGGAGACGCTCTTCTTCACCCGCGAGCCCGGGCTGCTGTGCACGGTCAACCTGGGCGCCGACCCCGTCGTCCTGGAGTCGCCCGGCACGCTGCTGCTGGCCAGCAGCGACATGCGCTCCAACGGGCTCCAGGCGGTCCTGGAGCCCGACACGGCCGCCTGGTGGTCACGCACCAGCCCCTGAACGCGCCGGTCGGGGGGCCGCGCGAGGCACCGCCGGCCGGTCCCCGTCACGGTGGCGATCCCGCCGCCGTACGGGGACCGGCCGGGGGATGTCACTGGAGCGTGAGAACCGGGTCGTCGCCGGGGGCGGCCTCCGCGAGGGCGTCCAGGATCTGCCGGCCGTACTTCGCCAGCTTGTTCTCGCCCACACCGCTCACCTGGCCCAGCTCGGCCAGAGACGACGGAGGCTCGGTCGCGATCTCGCGCAGGGTCGCGTCGTGGAAGATCACGTAGGCGGGCACGCCCTGCTCCTTGGCGGTGGCCGCGCGCCAGGCGCGGAGCCGCTCGAAGACCGGCACCGCCTCCTCGGGCAGCTCCGCGGGGGCGGCGCGACGGGACCCGCCGCCCCGGGCCGCCGCCTCCGGCCTGGCCCGCGCCGCCCGCTCGGGCTCGCGCCGCAGCAGGACCTGGCGCCGGCGGCCCAGCACCTCGGCGCTCGCGTCGGTGAGCAGCAGCGTGCCGTAGTCGCCCTCGACGGCCAGCAGGCCCTGGGCCAGAAGCTGGCGGACCACACCGCGCCACTCGGCCTCGCTCAGCTCCGTGCCGACGCCGAACACCGTCAGGGAGTGGTGGTCGAACTGGGTGACCTTGGCCGTCTCCCTGCCGAGCAGGATGTCGATGATCTGGCCGGCGCCGAACTTCTGGCGCCGCTCGCGCTGGAGCCTGAGCACCGTCGACAGGAGCTTCTGGGCGGCTATCGTGCCGTCCCACGACTGCGGCGGCGTCAGGCACGTGTCGCAGTTTCCGCAGGCGGTGCTCTGCTGGCCGAAGTAGTCCAGCAGCCGCACGCGGCGGCACTCGACCGTCTCGCAGAGGGCCAGCATGGCGTCGAGGTGGGTGCCCAGGCGGCGCCGGTGGGCGTCGTCGCCCTCGGAGGTGTCGATCATCTTGCGCTGCTGCACGACGTCCTGGAGCCCGTAGGCCAGCCAGGCGACGGAGGGCAGGCCGTCGCGCCCGGCCCGGCCGGTCTCCTGATAGTAGCCCTCGACGGACTTGGGCAGGTCGAGATGGGCGACGAAGCGCACGTCGGGCTTGTCGATGCCCATCCCGAAGGCGATGGTGGCGACCATGACGAGGCCGTCCTCGCGCAGGAAGCGCGCCTGGTTGGCGGCCCGGGTGCGCGCGTCGAGCCCCGCGTGGTACGGCAGCGCCTGGATGCCGTTGCCCACCAGGAACTCGGCGGTCTTCTCCACCGAGGAGCGCGACAGGCAGTAGACGATGCCCGCGTCTCCGGAGTGCTCGGTGCGCAGCAGAGTGAGCAGCTGGCGCCGGGGCTCGTTCTTCGGCGCGATGCGGTATTGGATGTTCGGGCGGTCGAAGCTCGACACGAAGTGCCGGGCCTTCTCCAGGTTCAGACGGGAGGCGATCTCGGCGTGGGTGGCCTCGGTGGCGGTCGCGGTCAGCGCGATGCGGGGCACGGCGGGCCAGCGCTCGTGCAGCGTGGACAGGGCGAGGTAGTCGGGGCGGAAGTCGTGTCCCCACTGGGCCACGCAGTGCGCCTCGTCGATGGCGAACAGGGAGATCGTGCCGCGGTCGAGCAGCCGCAGCGTCGAGTCGAGCCGCAGCCGCTCCGGAGCCAGATAGAGCAGGTCGAGCTCGCCGTCGAGGAAGGCGGACTCGACCTCCCGGCGCTCCTCGGAGTCCTGTGTGGAGTTGAGGAACCCGGCCCGCACACCGAGCGCCGTCAGGGCGTCGACCTGGTCCTGCATGAGTGCGATGAGCGGGGAGACGACCACGCCGACGCCCTCTCGCACGAGGGCGGGGATCTGGTAGCACAGCGACTTGCCGCCGCCGGTGGGCATCAGCACCAGCGCGTCGCCGCCGTCGACGACATGGTCGATGATCTCTTGCTGGCCTTCCCGGAACGAGTCGTAGCCGAAGACGCGGTGCAGCACTCGCAACGCGTCGCTCACTTCGGGACCGCTCACGGGGGTGACCATCGGGTCATTGTATGAGGACCGGGCCGGTCGCCCGGCGTTTTCCCCGGTGCGGGCGGTGGCGGCCCGGATGGCCTCACTACAGCACCCCGACCCCTCCGCCCCTCTATGATCCACACCAAACTACGGGCAAGAGCGCAGGAGCACACCCGGCGTGATGCCTGCCGGGACGCTCATCGGCGCCCTGATCGGAGCATCCGGCCACGCCGTACCCCGGTGAACTCGCCGTCGACGATCACGGGTTCGCCCTCAAGGAGGACGTGCACCATCCCGGTCGGACGGACGTCCGGCTGCTCGTAGGTGCCGGCGTGGCCGATCGCGGCCTCGTCGAGGACCACCAGGTCGGCCGCGGCGCCCGGCCCGAGCCAGCCCCGGTCGGCCAGGCCGAACCGGGCGGCGGTGGTGGAGGTGACCTTGCGGATGGCCTCGGCCAGCCCCACCACGCCCTGGTCGCGGACGTAGTCGCCGAGGAACCTGGGGAAGGTGCCGAAGGTGCGCGGATGGTTCGTCCCGAACGGCAGGCCGCTGTCTGATCCGATGGCCACCAGCGGGTCCGCCATGATCGCGAGTACGTCGTCCTCGTGCATGGTGTGGCACACGGTGGCCGCGTGGGGGTCGGCGATCAGCAGGTCGCACAGCGCGTCCCAGGGTTCGCGCCCGTTCAGCACCTGGGCCAGGGTCCGGCCGACCACCGCCGGGTCGGTGTGCTCCAGGATCTGCAGGTCCTCGGGGTGGAGCTCGCGCCACAGCCCGACGCCGGTCCCTGACGGCCCCTCGGCCGTGGCCAGCAGCGCGGCCCTGGTGGCGGGGTCGGCCAGCCTGGCGCGCATCGCGTCGATCCCGCCCTCGCAGGCCTCGGGAGGCAGCATCGCGGCCAGGGCGGTGCAGAACGCCTGGTAGGGGTACTGGTCGCCACAGACGTCCACGCCCTGGCGCCTGGCCTGGGCGAGCTTGTCCAGGATCATCTTCGCGGACCCGTGTACGGCACGCCCGGACGCCTTGCAATGCGACACCTGCAACCTGATGCCGGCGGACCTGGCCACCTCGATCGCCTCGTCGAGCGCGTCGGCCAGGCCCTCGCTCTCGCTGCGGCTGTGGGTGGCGTAGATCCCGCCGTACCGGTGGGCGACCAGCGCGAGGGCGACCAGCTCCGCCCTGTCGCCGTAGGCGCCAGGCACATACTCCAGCCCGCTGGAGAACCCGCAGGCTCCCGCCCTGAACGCCTCTTCCACATGCGCGCGCATCATGTCCAGCCCACCAGGTGGCAGCTCCCGATCCATGCCCGCGACCATCAGCCGCACCGTGTTGTGCCCGACCATCGCGGCGAGGTGGTTGCTCGGCCCTGCCGCCTCAGCGGCGTCCAGATACTCGGCGAACGTCGCGAACGTCCGCCCCCCGAGGCTGACCGGGGCCAGCCCCGCCGTGGCCGGGTCGGCAGGCCCCATGGAGAAGCCGCAGTTGCCGACGATCTCCGTGGTCACTCCCTGGAACAGCTTGAACGGCTGGGCGTCCGGCAGGAACGGCACGCTGTCCGAGTGGCTGTGCGGATCCACGAACCCGGGCGCCACGACCAGCCCGTCCACGTCGACCGTCCGTCTGGCCGGCCCGAGCCCGGCGCCGACGGCGGTCACCCGGCCTGCCGAGATGGCGACGTCGGCGGTGATGGGCGGGTTCCCGAATCCGTCGTGGACCTGGCCACCGGTCAGAATCAGGTCGTTCATGCGTCGCTCCTCGCGAAGGTCGGCACCGAGGCGACGAGCCGGCGGGTGTAATCATGGCCGGGCGAGTCCAGAACGGACGCGGTGACACCGGTCTCGACCACCTTGCCGTGCAGCAACACCACGATGCGGTCAGTGACCTGCCGGACAACGGCCAGGTCGTGTGTGACGAACAGCAGCGCCGTCCCCAGTTCCGAGTTGACGGCACGCAGCAGCTCAAGGATGTGTGCCTGCACCGACACATCCAGCGAGGCGGTCGGCTCGTCGCAGATCAGCAGCGCCGGACCGACCGCGAGAGCCCGGGCGATGGCCACCCGCTGCTTCTCCCCGCCCGACAGTTGACGCGGCCGCAGCTTGGCGTAACCGCTCGGCAGGCCGACCAGCTCCAGCATCTCGCCGACCGGGCGCCGGTTCTGCTCCTCGGCCAGGGTGGCTGCCTCTGCCAGGGTCGCGCCGACCGTCATGGCCGGGTTGAGCGAGGTGGACGGGTCCTGAAAGACGCACTGCACCAGGGGCCGCACCTCACGCTGCCGCGCGGCGGGCAGGCGTCGCAGCCGCGTGGTGTCCATGCCGCCGAGCTGGATGCTGCCGCCGCTGGGGTCGACCAGGCCGAGCAGGCAGCGGGCCAGCGTCGTCTTGCCGGAGCCTGACTCGCCGACCAGTCCGAGACGCTCTCCCGGTTCGATCCGCAGATCCACGCCGTCCAGCGCGACGGCCTGGCCGTACCTTTTGCGCAGGCCTTCGACCAGCAGCAGCGGGCCGCCGGAGGAGGCCTTGCGTGCGGAGGGCACGGTCGCGGGCGCGGCGACCGACCCGGCAGGAACCACGTCGTACCTGCAGGCCGTCAGCCGGCCGGAGTCCAGCAGTCGCAGCGGCGGCCGATCGGTGAGGCAGTCGTCCTGCCGTTGGCCGCACCGGCCGGCGAAGGCGCACTGGCAGGCGACGTCCGCGGCCCTGGGGACCGAGCCCGGGATGCCCTCCAACCGGACAGCGGTGCGTTCCACGGCCGGCAGGGCACTGATCAGGCCGAGGGTGTAGGGATGTCCGGGAGCGGTGGCCAGAGCCTTGCTCTCCCCTGATTCGAGGACTCGACCGGCGTACATGACCTGCACCCGGTCGCAGAGCTGGAAGGCCACCCGCAGGTCGTGTGTGATCAGGAGGACGGCCATGCCACGGGACTCCTGGATGCGGGCCAGGAGCTGCATGATCTCATGCTGGATGGTCGCGTCGAGCGCCGTGGTGGGCTCGTCGGCGATGAGCAGCTCCGGATCTCCCGCGAGGGCAGCGGCGATGGCGACCCGCTGCCGCATGCCGCCGGAGAGCTGGAAGGGGTAACGGCGCGCCACATCGGGGTTGGTGATGCCGACCTCGGCGAGGCGGCGGACGACTTCCTGCCTGTCGCGCCTGGCTCCGCGCGGCAGCGACTCGGCGATGTGGGCACCGGCGGTCAGCAGTGGGTTGAGCATCGCGAACGGGTCCTGCATGAGCAGCCCGATCCGCCGGCCGCGGATCTTGCGAAGCGCCCGTTCCGAGGCGCCGATCAGCTCGGTACCGGAGATCCGTACCGAACCGCCTGCGGTCAGCGTCGGCGGCAGGAGACCGGCGACCGCCCGCGCGGTCAGCGACTTCCCGCTGCCTGACTCGCCGACCAGGCCCACGGTCTCACCGGAGCCGACCTCCAGGTCGACGTCGTCGACGATCCGGCGGTCCGCGAGGCTGACGGTGAGCCCGCTGACCCTGAGCAGCTCGTCGCTCATGCGGTGAGCTCCTTCCCGGCGCTGAGGCGCTCGAAGATCTTGTCGCCCAGGATCGTGGCCGCCACCGCCGTGATCGTGATGAGCAGGGTGGGCGCCACCGCGGCCCATGGGTTGAGGTCGAGGATCGTCCGGTTCTCCTGGATCATCAGCCCCCAGTCCGGGGTGCCGGACGGCAGCCCGATGCCCAGGAAGGACAGGCCTGACAGGGCGATCAGCGCGAAGACGAAGCTGAGCAGCAGATTGGAGGTCACCGTCGGCGCCAGGTTGGGCAGCACGTGGCGGAACATGATCCGCCGGTCGGACAGACCCATCGTGCGCGCCGCGTCGACGTAGGCCAGTTCCCGCTGGCTGAGCGCGAGGCTGCGGATCACCCTGATGTCGACGGGGGCGCCGAGCACGATGAGCGCGACCACCGCCGTGACGTACGACCCGCCCGCGACCCCGACCACCACGATGAGGATGAGGAGCCCTGGCAGGGCGAACATCAGGTCGGTCAGCCGCATCATGATCGCGTCCAGCCAGCCCCGCCGGAACCCGGCGAGCAGGCCCAGCGTGGTGCCCAGCACGGTGGTCCCGGCGGCGATGAAGATCGGGCCGATCAGCGCGGTACGCGCCCCGGCCAGCAGCCGCGAGAACACGTCGCGGCCGAGGTTGTCGGTGCCGAGCAGATGGTCGGCACCCGGTCCCACGGCGCCGAGTGCGGCGTTCTGGGCGCCGGGGTCGTAGGGCGCCAGCCACGGGCCGAGCAGCGTCGCCAGCGCGATGACCACCAGCACGACCAGGGAGATCAGGCCCAGCACCCGGCGGGGCGCGAGCCTGCTTCCTGCGGCCGGCGCCGCCACGGCGCTCACGCCTCCGCCCTCGTGGAGGCTCCGTGCCTGACGCGCGGGTCGACCACCATGTAGGCGAGGTCGACGAGCAGGTTCACCGCGATCACGACGGCGCCGCCGAGCAGGACCAGTGCCTGTACCAAGGGGATGTCCTTCTGGTTGACGGCCTGGATCAGCAGACTGCCGAGGCCGGGCAGGCTGAAGGCCTGCTCCACGAAGACCGCGCCGGTCAGGTTCCCCGCGGCCAGCAGCCCCGCGACGGTGAGCACCGGCAGAGCGGCGTTGCGCAGCGAGTAGCCGCCCCAGATCCGCAGCCGCGACAGCCCTCTGGCCCTGGCGAAGGTGACGTAGTCCTGGCCGCCGACGTCCAAGGCCGCGGCCCTGGTCTGCCGGATCACCACAGCCGCCTGGCCGAGGGCGAGCGCGGTCGCCGGCAGGACGTAGTTGCTGATCTGGTCGGAGCCGTAGATCGGCACCCACTGCAGCGCCACCCCGAAGGTGTACAGCAGGACCAGCGCGATCCCGAACGGCGGGAAGGCCAGCGCGACCAGGGTGCTGAAGGTGATGCCCTGGTCCAGGGCACCGCCGCGGCGCAGGCCGGCGGTCAGCCCCGCCGGAATGCCGACGGCCAGGGTCAGCAGGATCGCGAAACCGGCCAGCGTCGTGGTGACCGGCAGCCGATCGCCGATCACCGACAACACCGGCTGCCGGAAGTAGATGGAGCTGCCGAAGTCTCCGGACAGCGCCCCGGTCAGCCACTCCCAGTAACGCACGGGGAAGGGTTCGTCCAGGTGGTACAGCGCGCGGATCGCCGCCCTCGTCTCGGGTGTGGAGGCCCGATCGCCCAGCAGCGCCTGCTCGGGCCCGCCCGGCGCGAGGGCGAGCAGCGCGTAAGTGAGTACGGACAGCGCCAGCAGCAGCACCACCACCGCGCCCAGCCGCTTGACCGCCACCCTGGCGAAGTCCATATGTCTACTCCGCTCTGTGTCTAGTTGCCGGCAGGCTTGATGGAGGCGATCTGCTGGATCGTCCAGGGGCCGACCTTCTCAGTGAACTTCTCATTCAGCGCAATGCCATAGTGAACGTAGTAGAGCGGGACATAGGGCATCTGCCTCGCGGTCTCGGTGAGGATCTCCGTCACCACCTGCTTGCGCTTCTCGCCCTTCAGACCCAGCATCCGATCCAGCCTGGCATCCAGCTCGGGGCTGGCGTACTGGGCGAAGTTGAAGCCCTGCGGCTTGGCCGCGGTGCTGCCGAGCAGGTCGGGTAGCGTCTCGCCGGGGTCGGGGGTGCCGTAGCCGAGCTCCGACAGACTCAGGGTGAGGTTCTCGTGGCGGAAACGCTTGGCCCGCTCGGCATCGTGCGGCATCCCCTTGAGCTCCACCCGGATGCCGATCTTGGCGAGGTCGGCCGCGATCGACTGGAGCGCGTCGACGCGCTGATCGTCGGTGGCGTAGGTGACCTTGATCGTGAAGCCGTCGGGGTAGGCCGACTGCGCCATCTCGGCCTTGGCCGCCGCCAGATCGTGCGGGTAGGCGGGCAGCGAGGCGATCACCTGCTCGTACGCCTGGCCGTACAGGGTCTGGAGCTGCGGCAGCGGCAGGATGGTCGAGGCCGCCGACGCCTTGTCGCCGACGGCGGTCCGCTGGACGGCCTCGCGATCGACCGCGTGCGCGATGGCCCGCCTGACGTGGACGTCGGACAGGTACTTGTCCTTGACGTTGAGCGCCAGGAAGGCGATCGACATGCCGGGGTAGAAGCGGACCTTGACCTGCTTCATGCCCTCCCACTTGCGGGCGTCCTGCGGTGGGACCTGCAAGGTGCCGTCCACCGAGCCCGACGCGATCGCCAGCCGCAAGGCCTCGGGCTCGCTGATGGCAGTGATCTTGACCTTGGCCATGGGAGCTCGGCCGCGCCACCACTTGTCGTTGCGTTCGAGGGTGAGCCCGTCAACGCTGAAGGAGGCCACTTTGTACGGGCCGGTGCCCAGCGTGGGCGCCTCCGGCGTACCGAGGTCGTCGGGGTGGGCCTCGGCCAGCTTCCTGGGCACCACCTGCCAGACGAGCGCCGCGTTGGGCAGGAAGGTCGGGCTCGGGCTCCTCAGTTCGACCGTCACCTCGCGCTCGCCGGTGGCCTCGACCTTCTTCACCAAGATCACCGTGCTGGCCGCCTGAGAGGCGATCTTGGGGTCGGTGTGGCGCCGCAGAGAGTAGGCGACGTCGTCGGCGGTCATCGGGGAGCCGTCGGAGAACACCACGCCGGAGCGGAGCTTGAAGACGTAGATGCCGGGCTTCGGCTCGGTCCACGACTCGGCCAGCGACGGCTGGATCGAGCCGTCCTCGCCGAGCGTCACCACCGTGTCCAGGATGGCGAACTGCGCCAGGGTGGACGAGGTGTTGAAGCCGTGGGCGATGTCGAGCACGTTCGGCGGGGCCGCGGTGGCCAGGGTGAGCGTGTCGGCGTTCGCCTTGCCACCACCACCGCCGCCGTTGGTGGCGCAGCCGGACAACAGCAGGACGCCACACATCGCGCCGGCCAGCAGAGATCGGAGCTTGGCAGACATCGAATACCGCCTTGTGTGGGTTGGGATGTGATGTGGAGTGGTGCTACTTCGCCCCCGTGGCGTCAGTCCGTACGTGCTCAGGCCGTGAGGTTGAGCCCGGGCGGCACACCGACCGGGCGGGTGCCGTCGGGCTGGCGGACGAACCGCAGCCGGTATGTGCCGGGGATACTGACCAGGAGGTCGTCGCCGTCCGGGCGGAGGGTGACCATGCCGGCGGAGAAGCAGCCGCCGGGGGCCGGCTCGATCGGCGCCACCAGGCTCAGCCCGAGCTCCAGGACACCTTCATCGGTGATCGTGGCCAGGGTTCCGACCTCGGGGCTGAGGTAGACGGCCGCCGGCAGCATGGCGCCTTCGACCGGCGCCGCGCAGGGCAGGAAGGCGCGGGCCCGTCCCGGGGCGTAGATCGACCCCGCCCTGATCTCGCCGTCGATCACCTGCAGCCGGTTGTCCCCACCGTGCCAGGTCCCGTCGCTCGTGAGCGCGAACGTGCCTGAGAGGTGGCCGCCGCCGGTCAGCGTGATCCTGCCGTCGTCCGCCTGCTCGACCTGGAATGTCGTCTCGGTGCCCGAGTCGTGCCAGAACCCGCTCAGCGCCTCGGCCGCCGCATGGTCTTCGATGAGGGCGGGCCGGGCCTCGTCGGGCAGCCCGGCGGCCAGGCGCAGCGCCTGGTAGCCGACCCTGCCGGGGTCGATCGAGGTGTTGTTGGTCAGCGCCGCGATGCCGATGCCCTGCTCGGGCAGCAGGAGCAACTGAGAGCGGTAGCCAGGCGCGCCGCCCGCATGGCCGAACGCGGGCTGCCCGCTGACCGTCGTGTGGTAGATACCGAGGGCATACGGAGCATCCGTGTCGTCCCGTTCGAGCAGCGCGTCGCGTACGTCAGCGCCGAGGACCCGGCCGTCGTGGAGGAAGCCGAACCACGGCCCCAGGTCGGCGACGCTGGTCACGATCATGCCGTCGCCGACGGCGCACTCCTCGGTGTCCGCGCGGCGCACCCCTTGCTCCGAGACGTCATAGCCGTAGGCGTACCTCGCCAGCGGCTCCTGGCTGTCGTCACGGAAGTGGGTGTCGGTCATGCCCAGCGGGGCGAACATGCGCTCGGTCGTGAACGCGCGCAACGACTGCCCGGTGATCCGTTCGATGGCGGACGTCACGAGGATGTAGCCGGTGTTGGAGTAGGAGAAGTCGGTGCCCGGCTCGAAGTTGACCTCGGCCAGCCCGGCGACGAAGGCCAGCGCCTGGGCTTGCGTTATCCGGGTCAGCGACCGGCCGGCCAGCATGGACAGGGACAGCCACTCCCGCAGGCCACCGGTGTGACGCAGGCACTGGGCGACGGTCACCGGCACGGACAGCTTGAGCTCCGGCAGGTGTTTGCGAATGTCGTCGTCCAGTGAGAGCCGCCCGTCGCGGCACAGCAGCAGGGCTGCCGTGGCCGTGAACTGCTTGCTCATCGACGCGATGTCGAACCGCGTCCGGGTGTCGATCGGCACCTCGAACTCCACGCTGGCCATTCCGGCAGTTGCGTGGTGGATCAGCTTTCCGTCGGAGTAGACCCCGATCGCGAGCCCGGGACCTCCTGGCCGCACCGACGAGTGCACCAGGTCAGACAACCTCTCTGCGACATCCATGCCCGACATGGTGGCAGGGGGGTGAAGCGCCAAAGTTTGTCAGAACACCCAAATTAAATGGCCTGGACATTGGCCTGCGCGACCAAGTGCCGCGCTTGGCCGACCGCTGCTGACGTGTGGACGGGGTCTCCCCCTGAGATGTGGACACCTCGAGTGCCAGATCATGGAGATCTGGAGACCAAGGAGTTCCTGGTGGCCATGGAGGTCCACCCGCCCGAGTTCAAAGCCGACGCCGTCGCGCTGTACCTGGCAGATCCGGCCCGGACGATCGTCTCGGTGGCCCGGGACCTGGGCATCAGCCCTGAGACGCTGCGATTGTGGGCGCGTCAGGCTCAGCCGGCGGGCACGTCCTCGGCACCGCCCACCGGACGCCCGCGCACGACCGGCGGCGCATACCTGACAGTGTTTTCACTCTGTCCGGCCCACCTCTGTCCGATCCACCTCCGGTAACGATCATGTAGCGTCCGGCCGGATGCGGGCTGCGGGCGGCTGGAATGGAGGGCATGCCGTTACTGCCGCGTCGCCTTTCCTCCCGAGTTGATGTGCCGGTTGTCGCGGCGGAGGTGGTTCCGCCGCGGTTGCGTACTCCCCGGCCGGCGGCGTGGTGGATCGTGCCGGTCACGCTGCTGGTGGGTGGGGTGGTCGGTGGGCTGGCGTGGCTGCTGCTGGGGGCCGGGTGGAGCGCGGCCGAGGCCACCGCCCGTCAGGGCGCGATCCAGACCGCGCTGGCGGCCGGTGCCGGGGTCGGCGCGGCGGTCACGCTGATGCCGGCCTTCCGCCGTCAGCGCCACCAAGAGCACGCCGCGCACGTCACCGCCTACCTCGCCGAACGCAACGCCCAGCTGACCGAGCAGATCGCCGAGCGCAACGCCGCGCTGGCCAAGCAGGTGGCCGACAACACCAAGCACGACGCCACCGAGCGCCGGGTGACCGACCTGTACACCAAGGCCGCCGAGCAGCTCGGCCACGAAAGGCCGCGGTGCGGCTGGCCGGCCTGTACGCGCTGGAGCGCCTGGCCCAGGACAACCCCGGTCACCGCCAGACCATCGTGAACGTGATCTGCGCCTACCTGCGCATGCCGTACACCCCGCCTGAGCCCGCGCCCGCCCCTGATCCCGAGCGGGACCGCACGGCCGCGCTGCGGGTGGCCCGGCGCCGCTACCAGGCCGCCCGCGCCGGCATCGCCCCGCCCCAGGGCGCCTGACCGCAGGCGGCGGGCCGGCGGTGACGCATCCAAGGCGGACACTGGACAGTGCACAGGCACTGTCTGATCAATCTTTCAGTGCTGAGACTCCAAGATCGTTATCAGCGCTGACGGCTGTCCGCAGGTTCCTCAACCCCGGGATCCCAGCCTGCTCCAAGTCCCATCCAAGGGGTGTTGCCTAACGTCTCCCTGGACACTCGACCAAGAACGTCCAGGGGTTGAGATGCGTACGCAATATGCACCTCGGTCCTGCCCGGCTTTCCACGGCGAATTACCAAGGAATTTCTCATGCAGATCGGATACGCAGTCCCGCAGTACGGTGCTTTCGCCGACCCGGATTTCATCCGGCAGGCCAGCACGGACCTGGAGGCCATGGGCTATAGCAGCCTGTGGGCGGGTGATCGAATTATGCTGCCGCTCGCACCCAGCGATCCCTACCCAGGAGGAGACGGCGAGATCCCTCCGGCCTTCGCAACGTTCTTCGACCCGCTGACCGCATTGACGCTGGCCGCGGTCAGCACACGGGAGGTCCGGCTGGGAACCAGCACGCTCAACGCGCTGTGGCAACCGCCGGTCCTGCTTGCCCGCATGCTGACCTCGCTCGACCTGCTCAGCCGCGGACGGCTGGACGTCGGCATCGGTCTCGGATGGCTGCGTGACGAATACACCGCGACCGGGGTGCCTTGGCAGGGGAGGGGAGTCCGGCTCGAAGAGACGCTCGACCTGATGGAGGCCGTCTGGAGCAGTGAGGTGGTCGAGCACAAGGGCACGCTCTGGACCGTGCCGCCGTCGCACATCGACCTCAAGCCCTTCCAGCGGCCGCGCCCCCCGATCCTGCTCGCCGGTTACACGCCCCCGGCTCTGGAGAGGATCGGCCGGCGAGCCGACGGTTGGCTGTGCGCGGCGATGCCCATGCCCTATCTGACCTCCCTGTGGGATGTGGCGCTGCAGACCGCGGCACGCGTCGACCGGGACCCGTCGGCCCTGCGAATGGTGGTGCGCGTCAATCCGCAGATCACCGATTCCCCCGCGCCCGACGACCAGGTGCCGCACGCCGGAACCGTGCAGCAGATCGGTGACTACCTGCTGACCCTCGCCCAGGCCGGTGCCCACGAGGCGTTCGTCGACCTGCAGACGACGACGTCCTCGCGCGGTCAGTTCCTGGACGTCGCGCATGAGCTCATCACCAGGCTGCACGCCGGCGCTTTCACCTGACCTACACCCTCCAAGGCATGCGCAAGCTGCTGATCCGCAACGGCTACACCTGCCAGATCCCGGCCGTTGTTGATCCCCCTTGCGGGGGAGCCAGTTGGTCCCCCGGAGGGAGGTTCCGGACCCGGGGCTGTTCCAGGCTCAGCAGCATGACCTCGATGAAGTCCCCCAAGGCCATGTGGTTCGGAATCGCTGCACTGGCTCCCTACATCCTGATGAAGACCTACTGGGCGTTCGGCGGGAACGCCGGCCGACCGGCCGGTGATCTCGGCGCCGGGATGCGCGCCAACGGCGCACCCGAGGCACTGGTGTGGATGGAGCAGCACGGGGTCGACTTCACCGTGCTGGGCGCCCTCGGCGGGGTGTTGCTGCTGATGGCGCTGGCCCGCCCCTGGGGCGAGCGGCTGCCGCGCTGGGCACTGCCCGTCCCGGGCTGGATGGGCGCGCTGGCCCTCACCCCCTACGGTTTCGCCACCTTGATCGCCTCGGCCGTCGGCTTCACGGTCGGCGACGCCGAAGGCTGGTCCCCTTGGGTCGGCTACGTGGGCGGACTCGCCTTCGCCGGACTGGGCCTCTCACTCGCCATCTGCACCCGCTCCTACCAGCGCCGTACCCGCCCCTCGGCCGTCCTCGCCCGCTCCTGAGCATCTTCGCTCCGTCCGTCCGCAGAGGGAGCTCCCGCGGACGCCGGCGGGCCGGGTGCCCGCGCCGGTCTCGTCACGACCTCCGTCCGAGCCTGCCGCCGAAGATCCTCGCACCGCCCTGGCCTGCGCGTACGCCGGGCGGCTGACGGCGTCCGGCAAAACAAGACTGTTCTTCGCGGATTTCCCCGCGCATGGTTGTCGGCGTCCCCCGACCACGCCGACAGGAGATCCACCATGGCCGAGACCGTCCCGCTGCATCTCGCGGGCAACAACGCGCCGATCGCGGAGGAGGTGACGCTGGAGCCCGCCAAGGTGACGGGCGAGATCCCCGCTGAGCTGTCGGGCCAGTTCTTCCGCAACGGGCCCAACCCGCGCACCGGCTGGTCGCCGCACTCCTTCGCGGGCGACGGCATGATCCACACGATCGCGCTGGACGGCGGCCGGGCGCGCTGGTACCGCAACCGGTACGTCCGCACGCCGCTGTACGAGCACCCCGGCGAATCCCGGTTCGCCCTCGCCTTCGATCCCGGCACGGGCCGGATCGACTACCGGGTGACCACAGCCAACACGCACCTGATCGCGCACGCGGGCAGGCTGTTCGCGCTGGAGGAGGGCGGCTTCCCGTACGAGGTGACGCCCGACCTGGCCACCGTCGGGGCGTACACCTTTGACGGGGCACTGCAGACGCCGATGACCGCGCACCCGAAGACCTGCCCGATCACCGGTGAGCTGCTGTTCTTCGGCTACCGGCTGCGCCCGCCGTACCTGACGTACTACCGCGCCGACCCTGCGGGGAAGGTGATGCAGACGCGGGTGATCGACGTGCCGCGGGCGACGATGATGCACGACTTCGCCGTCACCCGCGAGCACGTGATCTTCCTGGACCTGCCGGTCGTCTTCGACGCGGCCCAGGCCGCCGCCGGTGCACCGCCATGGCGCTGGGATGACGCCCATCAGGCCAGGTTCGGCGTCCTGCCGCGCACGGCCGGCGACGACGCGCCCGTACGCTGGTTCGACATCGCGCCGTGCTACGTCTGGCACACCATGAATGCCTTCGAGGACCCCGCCACCGGCACGATCACGGTCACCGGCACCCGGGTGCCGTCGCTGTGGCGCGGCGGCCCCGAGGACGTCGGCGGCGGCCTGCCCACGCTGCACCGCTGGACCCTGGACCCGCGCGCGGGCACGGTCGCGGAGGCCCCCATCGACGACGCGCCCAGCGAGTACCCGCGTGTCGCCGACAGCGCGATCGGGCTGCCGCACCGCTACGGCTACACCACCAGCTTCGCCCTGGAGGCCGAGCCGGAGCGGTCGGAGATCTACGCCTACGACCTGGCCGACGGCGGCGTACGGGCGGTGCACCGCTTACCGGCCGGGCACACCTGCGGCGAGGCGGTGTTCGTGGCGGCGGGCGCGGCCGGGGAGAACGACGGCTACCTGATGACCTTCGCCCACGACCGGGCCACCGACCGCAGCTACCTGGCCATCCTGGGCGCCGCCGACCTGGCTGCGCCGCCACTGGCCGAGGTGCATGTCCCGGTCCGCGTCCCGGCCGGCTTCCACGGCAACTGGATCCCGGCCTGAGCATCGGGATACCGTTCGCCGAGTCTCAGTGACCCTCAGCTGAGCGGTCGCGCGGACAGGTGACGGTCATCGGCGTCGATGGGGCTGGGCGTCCCAGCGGTGAGTGTGCCAGGCTCGGCGGGTCAGGTTACGGACGGTGATGATGGCTTCGGCGAGGTCGGAGAAGGCCTCCACGTTCCCTAAAGGCGATCCCGGCCGAGATCGTCACCGCCACCAGGTCGTGGCACGCCTGGCCGCTCGCCTACCTGAAGGGCAGCTTGTGGGACCGTATGGACGAATTCGCGGAGGATCCCGACCTCGACAAACTCGCACACCAGTTGATCATGGCCGCCACCCGTCCAGCCATGAATCACGCTTCGTGCGGTTGATCGCCATAGCCCCGCCGAACTCGGCGGTCCCGGTGAAGGCCACCCCGCCGAACCGGGCGTCCCCGGTGAAGGCCGCACTGTCAAACAGGGCGTGAAAGACCATGCCTCGGCGTCGCCCCCGGGCGGCTGGATCGTTGACCGGGGTGAGGTGGGCCGGGGAATGTCCGGCCATGGGTGAGGAAGGGGCGCCATCTACCAGGCGTACCGGGACGGGATGGAGAACCTGAGCCGACGGGGGCGGCGAGGTACTTCAGCTGGCTGTGTGTCAGCCCGTTTCAGTCAGCGGCCTTGATCGATGATGTCGTGAAGGTACTGCATGGCGAGCTTCTCGGCGTGGTGACGCCGTTCAACGATCGTTCCACCGGCATCGGACCATCGGCGGTAGAGATCGACGGTGGCGAGGAGCGCCCGTCCTGCTTCATGGCGGTCGTAGCCGCACAGCGTTGCCTGAAGGGCGCGCGCCTCTTCGGGCGCGATGGTCTCCAGGTGGCGTACACCGCGGGGGATCGCGCCCACCCGGCGGGCGGCCAGGGGGCCGAGCACGGTCTCGCGCAGGTAGGTGAGGAAGCTGATGGCCTCGAACAGTTCCCCGCGGCCGAGCTTCGTCGCGCCGTAGTGCACCCAGATCCAGAACCGGTCCTCGATCCACTGGAGGTCGAACGCCGGAGTGACCGGCAGCTGCTGGGCGAGGACGCGTGCCAGGAGGCCGTCCCGGTCCCACAGGATCTCCAGGTCCTCGATCCGCTCGGCGAAGTCGGAGGCACGGACGAACTTGAAGTCGACGTGCAGGAGGGGCGGCCCGACGAGCGTGATGATCACGCGCGGCTCGCCGACATGCTCCCCGGTGAATCCGGCCACCAACGAGGCCCAGGAACCGATCAGCACGAGCCGCTCCCGCATGACCGCGTCGTACGCCTCGTCATCGATGACCAGGATCAGATCCACGTCCGAGTAGACATCGGGGCGGCCTCCCACGATCGACCCGGTGATCGCCACGCCGGCCACGCGCGCATCCTCCCGGATCCGAGGAAGCGTGTCACTGAGGAACCTGCTGTGCAAGGAGGGGACGTCCATCTGCTTTCCTTCCGATCGGAGCAAAGCAGATCAACGTAACACTCAGCCGGGCGGGAATCGCAACCCGAATTTCTCATAAACGACGGCACCCTCAATCGGAGCCGGCGTCCAGGACAGCTTGGGCGTGTGGCAGCAGCCGAGCGTAGAGCGGCCAGGAGGAGATGCGCTCGGGGTCGTCGGGCAGGGCGGCCTGCAGCAGGTCGGCGGCGGCGGCGCCGTGATGGGCCGCGACGTCACCAGCGGCGAGAAAGGCAAGGACGTCGACGTCCACGCTTATCGTGAGTGACTCTAAGTGGTCAGTCATGTATGACAAGTAACGTGGATGCCGACTTGCCCTCACAGTATTCGGAGGTCTTCCGGCATGTCAGGTGCACCGCCTCGGTACTACCGGCCTGAGCGGGCACCGGCCCGCGACGCCTGCCGACCTCATGAGCCAGGCACAACGACGAGATCTGCCTGGTCCTGGCCCTGCCGGGGAGACTCACAGTGGCCGAGTCACCTGACCCGTCTCACCCCACACCGCAGGCGCCGATCATCCACGTCGACCCAGAAGCGGCTCGTCGAAAAGAGCGAGCTCGTCAGCGTCCGGAGCCTGGAAGATCTCAACATACTCCTCAAGCAGCTCGCGGCTGACCGGGGCCGTCCCAGGCACCCCTTCCCCGTTGCGGGCTTCCAGACGGCGGCACAGCTCGTCGACCGGCGCAGCAAGGTAATGCAATTCGACGGGAAGACCGAGTGCGCGGGCTCCCAAACGCTTCTCATCGCGCTCAGCACGCGCCCAGAAGCCGAACTCCAAGATCACACTCTGCCCTAGCCTCGACAGATCCTGAGCATGCTCCCAAAACCGCCGCTCAAGCCGGTCGCGGATGTTCTCGTCGAACAGGTCGATGCCGAGATCAGCCATCCATTCGTCCGGACACAGCCGCACAGCAGGAAGCTCTCTCGCCAAGCGCTTGGCCAGTGTCGTTTTCCCGGAGCCAGGCAGCCCACACAGCAAGATCAGCCTGGGTTCAGGGCTCACATCATCCATCAGGCGCCTCTACAGCACCGCAGCAAGGTCACTACGGCATGCTCGCGCAACAGCCCAGCAGAAGGAAATGGTCAGCCCCCACGCGGGGCCCGTTTCTCAGCGGGCTGTCGGCCTACGCCGCGGCCGCCGACCCGGTGCTGGCCGCCGCCGCGAACAGCCGGAAATTTTATCGGGAATCATATCATTAGGTAACCGAATAATATGGGCAAGCTAGCATTGGCCGCGTGGAGCCGCAAGAGTCCGTCACCCGGAGCCTGGCCTTCCTCCTCGGCAAGCTGGGCCAGACGGCGACCAGCCGGTTCGCCGACCGTCTGGCCCCGCTCGGCCTGCGCCCCCGGCACTGCGCCGTCCTCGAACTGCTGAGCCCCGCTCCCCTCGGGCAGCTCGCCCTCGCGCAGGCCGTCGGGGTGACGCCCAGCGTCGTCGTGGACATGCTCGACGAGCTGGAGGCCGTCGGCGCCCTGCGCCGGGTGCGTGACAGCGCGGACCGGCGGCGGCAGATCGTGGAGATCACCGATGACGGGCGGGCCCTGGCCCTGTCCGCCGCACGCCTGGCCGAGCAGGTCGACGCCGAGCTGCTCGACGCCCTCGACCCCGCGCAGGCGACGGCCCTACGGGAGATCCTGGTCCGCGTCGCCACCGCCCAGGGCCTGCCCGTCACCCAGGCCGCGCCGGGCGGCGGCCGTACTGCCGCGCCGTCCGGTTGATCCGGATATCGGCGACAGATCCGAAAACTCCCCTTTCAAGGGGATGTGATGTCAGTCTGGGGAGTGATGACCTGCGGACAGGCATGCGATGACCATGTCATCGGATGATGCGCAGTTAAGGTTCCCCAGGAGGCATGTCGGTGCGGAGCATCGGAGCACGGTCCCAGGACGGGACGACCGTGGCGGAGTTTCTTCTCGACCGGCTCGACGCCATGGGCGTGGACGCGGTGTTCGGCATCCCGGGCGGGAACATATCCGCCTTCATCCAGGCCCTGCGCGGACACCCGAGGATCAGGTTCGTCATCGCCTCCCACGAGGGAGGGGCGGCCTTCATGGCGGACGGGTACGCGCGCTCGACAGGGAAGCTGGGCGTGTGCCTCGTCACCGCCGGCCCCGGCGCCCTCAACGCGCTGACCGGCGTCGCCTCCGCCCACCGCGACCAGGTCCCGCTGCTGGTGGTGGGCGGCCAGGTCCCGACGGACCGCTTCGGCCTGGGGGCCATCCAGGACAGCAGCGATCTGGGCGTCAACACGGCCGCGATGTACTCCCACGTGACCGGATACTCGACCGGCGTGAGCGACCCCGGCTCGTTCCCGCGCGTCCTCACCCAGGCGATCAACGTCGCCACCGGCCCCCGCCCCTGCGCCGCCTACCTGGCCGTCCCCGCCGACCTCGCCCGCAGACCCGTCGGGAACGAGACCGAGAAGGTCTCGGCGGCGCCGCGGCGGCCCACCGTGGAACTCGACCCCCGGGAGGCGCGGCGCGTCATCCGGACCCTCTCGCAGGCACGGCGCCCCTTGATCTTTCTGGGCGGCGGCGCGAGGGAGGCGCTGCGGTCCGGCCACTCCTCCTTCCGGCGGCTGGTCCACACGTTGGGGGTACCCGTCGCGACCAGCCTGCGCGGCAAGGGCGTCTTCCCCGAGAGCGACGACCTGTCGCTCGGCGTGCTGGGGATGGCGGGTGCCGAGCGGGCGGCGAGCTACGCGGCGGCGGGGATCGACGCCCTGGTGGTGATCGGCAGCGGGCTCGGGGAGTGGGCGACCAGGGGCTACGACCGGGCCTTCACCGGTGCCTCGACCTATTTCCACGTCGACCTGGACCCCTCGGTCTTCGGCCGGTTCCTCGAAGGCGGCGATCATCTCCACGTCGACGCCGAGGTCTTCCTCCGCGCCCTCTACCGCGAACTGCCCCGCTCCGGCGGGGCCGCCCGAGCCGTCCCCGCCGCGGCCCGGCGCCCGCCGTACGGGCCGGTCCCCGCGGCGGGCGGGCCCGGCGTGTCCCCGGCGGCGGTGATGCTCGCCCTCAACGACCTGCTCACCGGAGAGGAGGATCTCTACGTCGACATGGGCAACTGCACGGCGTGGGCGACCCACTACCTGATCGTGGACCCGCCGACCCGCATCTTCTACCCGTGCGGGCTGTCCTCGATGGGCTGGTCGTGCGGCGCGGTCGTCGGCGGGAGGATCGGCACCGCGGAGCGCGCCGCGATCGCGCTGCTGGGCGACGGCTCGTTCCTGATGAACGGCAACGAGGTGCGGACCGCGGCGAAGAACCGGGTGGGGGCCGTGTTCGTCGTGCTCGACGACGGCTACCTCGGCATGGTCAACCACGGTGAGCACGAGCAGAGCGGGGGCGCCTTCCCCCTGGACGACGACCACTACGGCCTCGGACCGGTGGACCTCGTCCAGTTCTCCCGCGCGCTCGGCGCCGACGCCCACCCCGTCGGCGACATCGCCGCGTTCCGGGAGGCGATGCGCGCGGCCCGGGCCGCGGCGGCCGGGCGGTCCCGGCCACAGGTCGTCGTCGTCAAGACGGACCACCGGGTGAGCCCTCCCTACGGGGAGCGGTTCACCGCGGTGGCGGGGGACGCGTGACGGCCGGGGGGCCGCGCACCGGGATCGGCATCGCCGGTCTGGGGTCGGCCCTGCCGGGGACGTCCGTGGCGGCGGGATCCACCGCGTCCGCGCCGTCGGCCGAGAGCGAGCTGTTCAGCGGGTCCCGCACCCGCCGGGTCCTGGGGCCCGGGGAGGCGGTCGAGGACCTGGCGGTGTCGGCCTGCCGCCGGGCCCTGGAGAACGCGGACGTCGCCCCGGAGCAGGTCGACGGCCTGTACGGGTACATCACCGTCCCCGAATACCTGAGCCCGAACGGGCTGTTCCGCGTCCACCGCGACCTGGGGCTCGGACGCCACGCGCTCGTGGTGCCGATCAACTGCGAGTTCGGCACCTTCGTCATGGCACTGGCCCTGGGCTGGGAGGCCATGCGAGGCGGGCGTCTCACCCACACCCTCGTGACCGTCGGGTCGAACTGGAGCCGCCATGTGGACAGCCGGAACCCGCACGCGGGGACGATAGGGGACGGCGCGGGCGCGGCCGTGCTCCGCCGCTCCACGCGCATGGTGATCCTCGACTGGATCTCCGACACCAACAGCGCCGAGTACGGCGCGATGACGATGGCCGTCCGCCCGGACGACGGCGGCACGGCCCGGCCCACCTACCGGATCGAGCCCGACTCCGGGGTGGCGGCCTTCCGGTCCTCGGGGATGGACGGGCCGCCTGACCTCGTCGAGCGATTGCTCGACCGCAACGGGATCACCGCCGGGGAGGTGACGGTGATCGGTCACCAGGCCTCCGACGTCCTGATCGACCACTGGAAGGAGCGCCTCCGCCCGGCCCGCTACCGCGACACGCTCAGCCTGTACGGCAACCTCACCGTGGCCTCCGCCGCCGTGACGCTCGACGCCTCCGCCGACGCCCTCGACACGCCGTATCTGGTCGTGTTCGGCGTGGGCATCGGCTCGTACCAGATCGCGATGCTGATCAGACGGTAGGACCCGGCGCCGGGCCGCCCGGCGGCGGAGCCGGGCCGTCACCGGAGGCCCCGCCGCCGTCAAGCCGTCGGCCCGGCGCCGGGAAAGTCAGCAAATACGGAGAAGCCGGTCCCAGGACCTCCTCGCCACAATAGGCATTCGGCTCGACAATGCCGCCGCGGGAAATGCGGGGCGAGGGAGGGTCCGCCACGGCATTCGCGGCGGGCATACGGTCGTGATTTCCGGGATCGAGGTCTGTACATGGCAACCGGGACAGCTTCAGCGAGCTCTTCTCCAGTCCGGATATCGGCCCTCAACAGCCGATATCACCAGGCCGCATTGGGCCTTTATCTGTTGTTGGTCGTGGCCCACTGGGCCGAGCACGTCGCCCAGGCGATCCAGATCTACGTCCTGGGCTGGCCGCTCCCCGAGGCGCGTGGCGTGCTGGGCCTGCCGTTCCCCTGGCTGGTCAAGTCCGAGTGGATGCACTACGGCTACGCGCTGCTGATGCTGGTCGGCCTGATCATCCTGCGCAAGGGCTTCACCGGCAGGTCGCGGACGTGGTGGAACGTGTCACTGGCCATCCAGGTGTGGCACCACTTCGAGCACCTGCTCCTGCTCACCCAGGCGCTCACGGGCTCGAACCTGCTGGGCCGCCCCGCTCCGACCAGCATCATCCAGCTCATCGTGCCGCGCGTGGAACTGCACCTGTTCTACAACGCGATCGTCTTCCTGCCCATGGTGGTGGCGATGATCCTCCACCGGCGTCCCCGCGTGTCCGAGCGCGCCGCGATGCGCTGCAGCTGCGCCGTCCCCGCCCACGGGTGACAGGGAATGGCGGGTGGACGGGCGGTCCGCGGCCCTGCCGTCCCGGCCACGGCTCCGAGCCTGATGATCGTCGGTGACTCGATCAGCCACGGCCTGGAAGGCGACTACACCTGGCGGTACCGGCTGTCCCGGAACTTCGACAAGCACGACTTCCCGGTCCGCTTCGTCGGACCGGGGAGAGGCACCTCGGTGCTGCCGCCGAGCCGGCCGGGCGACCGCCCGGCCGGCTCGGCAGGTGCGGCCTGCGCGGCCTGCGCGGCAGAGGCGGCAGGGATGGCGTGTACGGCCTGCGCGGCCGGTGCGGCGTGTACGGCCTGCGCGGCCGACCCCGTCCACAACGGCCGTTACCGGCCGGGGATCGGCTTCGGCGGCAGCAGGCACCACGCGAGGTGGGGCCGCCGGCTCCACGAGGCCAAGGACGACATCCGGGAGACCGTCGCCGCCCACGCCCCCGGCTATCTCATGGTCGAGCTCGGGTTCAACGACCTGGCCTGGGGCGTGTCCGGCCCCGACCGGCTGAGGGCGGACATCGAGACCTTCGTCCGGCGGGCCCGTGAGGCCGATCCGGACATCCAGTTCCTGATCGCCAACGTCGTCCATCGCACACCGCTGGACTCCAGCCCCGGTCTGCCGGACATCATCACCTCCTACAACGAGGCGCTACCGGCCACACTGGCCGCGATGTCGACGGCCCGGTCGAAGGTCGTCCTCGTCGACCTCGACGGCGCCTACGATCCCCACAACGACGCCTACGACGGTCTCCATCCGAACAGCATCGGCGAGTTCAAGATCGCGAAAGCGTTCGCCGACGCCTTCTCGTCGGCGTTCGCCCACGGCCGGGTGGATTTCCTCGACCCGATCCCCCGCACGGCCGACCCACTCGTGATCTCCGCGCCGGCCGGCATCACCGCCACCCCGCACGGCTCGCACATCAGGGTCTCGTGGCCGCACGTGTTCGGCGCGAGCGGGTACTGGCTCTACTGGCGCGACGCCACCGTCGGGCAGGGCTTCCAGAGGTCACCGCTGCCGATACTCGCCGACAGCGTGGCGTCACCGGCCCAGGCCGGGCACATCTACGAGTTCATGGTCAGCGGCGCGCGCGGGTCCCAGGAGACCCCGGCCACCGAGATCGCCGCCGCCGTCCTCGACGGGCGGCCGGCGCTGTCCCTGACAGGCGGTCAGGCGGGGCGCTGAGCGGTCAGTTCTGCTGGGAGACGATGTCGGTGAGGAGCGTGACGAGCTGGTCGGGAGCCGACACCATCGGCCAGTGACCGGTCTTCAGGGTGTGGAAGGTCCAGTTCGGCTCGGCGCGCATGGCCGCGACGTCGTCGGAGACCCTGCCGTCGAAGTGCTCCAGCTCGCACACGATGTAGCTCGCCCGCTGCTGTGTCAGCGGCCGCGCCAGGACCGCCGGTTCGGACAGCGTGCGCCCCGGGTGGCCGACAGAGCGCTCCACCAGCCACCGTGCCTGCTCGATGGACAGGTCCTGCCCGTCGGCCACGGCGGCGACGTCCGGGACGGGCCAGCGGCCCCGGTTCTCGGCGATCAGCCGGAGCTCGTCGGCGCGCTGGCGCTCCGGGAAGACCTGGAGCATCGACGTGCCGTCGTGGGGCAGGAACCCCTCCACGAACACGGTGCGCGCCACCCGGCCGGGTGCCCGGTCGGCGACCTGACCGGCCACGATGCCCGAGTAGCTGTGCCCTACGAGGGTGACGTTCCGCAGGTCCTCCGCCTCCAGGAGCATCAGCACGTCATCGACGTGGGTGGCCAGGCCGACGCCCGAGACGTCAGCCTCGGGGCTGGCCAGTCCTGACAGCGTGACCGGACGGACGTGATGACCGAGCGCGCGCAGCCCGCAGGTCACCGGCTCCCAGACCCAGGCACCCGTCCACGGGCCGGGAATCAGGACGAAACAATTCTTCACGGAAGATCAGTTCCTCTCCTTACGCTAAGGCTGTCCTGAACGGCGCGGGGGGCCGGCCCGGTGGTCCCTCATATCCATATCCGCAGGCCGGCCGCCCCGCAGGGCACAACTTCGCATTTTCATTCAGCAGCCTTTTACCAATACAGTCAAGTGTTGTCAGGCCACCATGTCCGCCATGGCGGGCAGCGAGAACGGGATCGACTTAAGGTCGAGGGCGTCCGACTCCGACACCGTGACCGGGAAGTCGTCGGCGATGACCGCGACCATGCCGGCGTATCCGCTGCCGGGGTCGAGGGGATGGAGTTGCACCCGCTCGGGAGGGATGTCCAACGGCCAGCCGAGCAGCGCGGGCCTCTCCCGCGGACTGCTCACCTCCACCTGGTCCGGAGGGATCCGCAGTCCGTGGCCCGTCGCCTTGAGCACCGCCTCCTTGCACACCCACATGCGGGCGAAGGCGAGGTGCTGCTCGTGATCGGGGAAGGTCCGCAGGATCTCCTGCTCGGCCGGCGACAGGGCGCACCGCACGAGCTCGTCGACCGGGCAGGAGGGCACCTCCTCCACGTCGACCCCCAGCCGCCCGGCGGGGCTCAGGGCCACCGCCACGCGGTTGGCCGAGTGGGAGATGGAGACGTGCAGCTCCGCCCCCTCGTTACGGATGTACGGCTTGCCGTGCGGCTTGCCGCAGTCCGAGCACCGCCGCTCCACGGGGACGTCCTCGGGAGGGACGCCCAGCTGGAGGGCCGCGGTGGTGCGCAACAGCCAGGACGCGGTGAGATACCGGAGCCGGTCGGGCTCGCGACGGAAGGTCGCGGCCCGCTCCAGCTCAGTTCCACTGAGCACGCTGGTCAGGGCCTCGGCCTGGTGATCCCGTGGATCCGCCCACCATACGCTGCACTCCCCAGCCTTTAATATGGGGGTAATCATGGTCAGCCTCCTTCGATTCTCGATTACCGGTTGTCAGAATGTGACAGGTCGCGAGTTTCCAGTGGTTGACGGCCGGATCGGCGAGAATTTCGATCACCTTGGCGCAGATCTGCTCACTGGTTGTTTCCTCGTCGGTGTGGATTCGAATAACGATTTCCCCGGTCGCCTGCCTGAGGTCTTTACGCCATTTCTCGGGCAGTAGCGCCAGGATTCGGATTCCGTCCACCGGTGAATTGTTCGACGGGTCTCCTCCGCTCCGCCGCATCGTCAGCTCGACCAGCATGGCTCTAACCCCAAGGCGTGTCGGCGGCGGTGGGCGCGGAGTCCCAGGTGGTACCGGCGGCGACGGGCGGTGCGGAGTGCCCTGTCGCGCCCGCGCCGGTCGACACGGATCGGCCGCCGATGACGACGGCGCCTGGGACGGCACCGGAGACAATCGCCGCCGGCACTTTCACGGCGGCCCTGGAATTGCCTGTAGACGCGGCCGGGCTTTTCATTAACTACCCCTTTCTCGGCTGTGTGTTCGTTCTCGCATAATCAACTCTGCGCTCTCGGCGGCCCGCGGACCAGACAGATCGGAGTCAGCAAGTTGCCCGGCCCTAACCGCTTCCTGCCAGCGCGGCGCCGGATGGCCGCGCGTGCCGGGTGGGAGACGCTCCCCCGGACGGGAAAAGCCCGTACGCCGGAGCCGGCGCGGGGCTGCGAGAAGGCACGGGGCCGCGAGAGGGAAGAGGCCGCGAAAGGGGGAAGGGGGAAGGGCCGCACGAGGAGGCGGCCGGGCACGCGGCTCAGGCCGCGGAAAGGGCCGGGCACGCGTCCCAGACCGGGGAGGCGGCCGGCCACGCGACCCAGGCCGGGGACGCGACCCAGGCCGGGGACGGGGCCGGGCTGGGGACGGGGCCGGGGACCGGGCACGCGGCTCAAGGCCCACGCGGGTCAGGCCGGAGAAGGGGGCGGGGTGGCTCTCAGCAGCTCTGAGACGGCGCTTTCACGCGGGGGAAGAGCCCGGTCGGGACGGTTGTCAGACGCCCTGAGACGGCGCTTTCACGCGGTGGTGAGCGCGCTCTCCGCCGGTCGCTCCGGCGGGGTGAACGGCCCCCAGGTGAAGGCCGGCAGCCACGGCCGCGGGTCCTCGCTCCAGTGGAGCCGCGCGATCTGCGCGGATGTGCGCCGCCCGGCGAGCGACCGGTACAGGTCGTGCCGGTGGGCGCTGAGCGTGGCCGCGGGCCGCCCCGCCGGGCCGGCCGTCCACCGGGCGCCGGGGGTCTCGATCCGGAGCGCGGGAAGGCCGCGTGCGCTCACCTCGGCGGACAGACCCGAGACGACGACGTCGAGCGCGCCCGGGTAGGCCGGGTGCTCGGCGGGCGGCGGCAGGCCCAGGGCGTAGCGGATGTCGAGCTCGTGCGTGAACGCGTCCATCGTCATCACGCCGCCACGCCGGGCGGCGTCACCGGCGACGAGCCGCTCCACCTGCTCGCCCGCCGTGGTCCAGGCGGCGAGGAGGGCGGCCAGAGCGGCGTCGCCCGGGAGCGGGCCCACCACGGGCCGGCTCCCCAGCCTCCCGGCCACCCGCGCGCAGATCTCGACGAGGTGGGCGACGACCTCGCGGACCGTCCACCCCGGGCAGGCGGCGACGGCGAGGTCACCGGCGGCCGGACGGCCGGCCAGCAGCCGTGTCACGTTCTCGCGGACATGGCGGTAGGCGACGTCGGCCGGCACCCGTTCCCAGTCCGGCACGTTCACAGCGGCCACAGCGGCGCGTTCCGTGCCGGTGTCACAGCGGCACGTTTCCGTGCTTGCGCTGCGGCGGCTGCTTGCGCTTGTTGCGCAGCATCGCCAGCCCGCGGGCCACCACCGCCCGCGTCTGCACCGGATCGATGACGTCGTCGACCAGGCCGCGCTCGGCGGCGTAGTGCGGGTGCACGAGCTGTTCGGAGTACTCGGCGACCAGCTCCGCGCGGAGCTCGGCCGGGTCCACGGCGGCGGCCAGCTCCCTGCGGAAGATGACGTTCACGGCGCCCTCGGCGCCCATCACCGCGATCTCGTTCGTCGGCCACGCCAGCGAGAGGTCGGTGCCGATGGAGCGCGAGTCCATCACGATGTACGCGCCGCCGTACGCCTTGCGCACGATGACCTGGATGCGCGGCACGGTCGCCTCGCAGTAGGCGTACAGCAGCTTGGCGCCGTGCCGGATGATCCCCGCGTACTCCTGGTCGGTGCCCGGAAGGAAACCGGGGACGTCGACCAGCGTCACCAGCGGGATGTTGAAGGCGTCGCAGAACCGCACGAACCGTGCGGCCTTCTGCGACGCGACGACGTCCAGCACACCGGCCAGCACCATGGGCTGGTTGCCGACCACTCCGACCACGTCGCCGTCGATCCGTGCCAGCACGCAGATCACGTTCGGCGCCCAGCCCTCGTGCAGCTCCAGGAATTCCCCGTCGTCCACCAGCTCGGCGACGACCTGCCGCATGTCGTAGGGCTTGTTCGGCTCGACCGGGACTATCTCGGCCAGCCGGGGCCGCACGTCCGTGGCCGCGTCGTAGGACGGCGTGCTGGGGGGGAACTCCAGATTGTTGCTGGGCAGCATCGAGACGAGATAGCGCACGTCCTCCAGGCAGCTCTCCTCGTCGTCGTGGACGAAGGTGGCCACGCCCGACCGGCCGCCGTGCACCTCCGCGCCGCCGAGCTCGGCGTGGCTGACCCGCTGGCCGCTCACCGCCTCGACGACGTCGGGACCGGTCAGGTACATCTGCGCGGTGTCGCGGACCATGAAGGTGAAGTCGGCCAGCGCCGTGGAGTAGGCGGCCCCTCCGGCGCAGGGCCCGAGCACGACGCTGATCTGCGGTATCACTCCCGACGCCTGGACACTGCGCTGGAAGATCCCGCCGTATCCGTTGAGGGACATCACCCCCTCCTGGATCCGGGCGCCCCCGCTGTCGTTCAGCCCGATGAAGGGGGACCCGGTGGAGATCGCCAGATCCATCACCTTGTGGATCTTCGAGGCGTGGGCCTCGCCGAGCGAGCCGCCGAAGACGGTGAAGTCCTGGGCGTAGACGAACACCCGGCGGCCGTGGATCGTGCCGGAGCCCGTGATCACACCGTCGGTGTACGGGCGCCGCTCCTCGATCTTCAGACCGTGCGACTGATGGCGGCGGTACATGTCGATCTCGGTGAACGACCCCTCGTCCAGCAGCAGGTCTATCCGCTCGCGGGCCGTATGCTTGCCGAGCGCGTGCTGCCGGTCGACCGCCTGGCGGTGGCCGGCGGTGACCTCCTCACGCAGCTCTTCACGCTGCTCGCGCAGCAGGCGCATGGACCGGGTCTGGGGCTGCGGGACCGGTGGCTCCACCCGTCGGGGCCCGCTCGCCTGGCCGTCGGGACGGCCGTCGATGACCTCCTCGACCGGCGTGGGCAAGGGGACGAGTATGAAATCGAGCTCCGAGGTGCTCATCAGCGCTCCTTCCCCTGGCCGTCCAGGTTCCCCTGGGCGCCCAAGGCTCTGGCCCGCCGGGCGGTCCGCTCGCTCATGGGGGCATCTCCCGTCAATGCGTCGTTACAGATGACAGGCTCGGCCGGCCGGAACCCGCCTGCCGGGCAGACAGGTGGCCGCTTCCGTGCAGCCAGCGCACCGTGTCACCGAAGGTCTCGGTGACGGGCCGTGGGCTGATCCCATGAGTGCTGACGCCCTCGGCCAGGCGCGTGGCGCAGGCGCACGTGTAGATGGCCCCGTATTCGGCTGGGATGTGCCACGGCCAGACGCGCTGCACGAGATCGACGAACAGCCCGACGGGGATCATCGCGTGAGCCGGCAGGAAGACCGCCGGCAGCGCGCGCCCGGTGACCTCGCGCAGCACCTCCACGTACTGCCGGGTGGAGAGGTAGCGGCCCGGCCCGAAGTGGCGCTCCGGCCTGCCTCCCGGTCTGTCCCCCGGCCTGTCTCCCGGCGGGGCGAGCAGCCGGGCGTGCAGCGCCGCGGTGTCCCGCACGTCGCCGACTGGGAACCCGCCCAGCGGCCAGATGGGCGTCAGCCCCCGGAGCACGCTGCGGACGCGGGAGACCTGGTCACCCAGGTTGGGGTCGTGCGGGCCGAGCAGGGCGGGCGGATAAGTGATCACCACCGGGGCTCCCTCGGCCTGGTGCCGGCGGGCGACCACCTCGGCCGCGGCCTTGCTCGCCATGTACGTCTCGCGGGGCCGGCCGACGGGCGAGTCCTCGTCGATCACCCGCCCCCGGGCCGGGAACATCGCCACGATGCTGGAGACATGGATGATCCGGCCCGCGCCCGCCCGCCGCGCGGCGCCGAGCACGATCTCGGTGCCCTGCTCGTTGACCTGCCGCATCCTCGCGTGGAGCCTGCTGTCGAAGGAGTAGACCGACGCCGCGTGCAGAACGGCGTCGGCGCCGCGCACCGCCCGGGCCACGGAGGCCCCGTCGGTGACGTCCCCGGCGACCACGTCGACGGCTCCGGGGGCGACGCCCAGCGGCGACAGCGCGCGCTCCGCCTTCGACGGATCGCGGACGAGCATACGGACGCGGTGGCCCATCTCCACAATCGCCGCAACCGAATGGGCACCGACGAATCCAGTACCGCCGGTCACGCACACCAGCATCAGATCATCTCCTCTAATCCATACCCAGTGAAATGCCCTCGCCTCTCTCCTGTCATCTCCGAGTGTGCTTTCACCCCGCAGCGCGGAACGCCGGCTATCACGGGGCCGTCCGCGGGCCGTTTCCAGGCGGAGGACAACCCGTTCCACGGCCAATGTTCGCCGCCGGGGCGACAATCCGTTCCACCGCCAATGGGCACACCGGAAGGCGCGGACGGAATGAATCGCGGACCGGCTCCTGCGGCCCGGAGGGCCGCCGCAGCCGTGCCCGGCCGCCCCGGGCCGGACCGCGAGCGCGTGGCCGGAGGTGGCCGCCGTCCTGGCCGGCGGCCCTTGTCGGAAGGATTTCACCTGCGGTTTCTCCCTGCCGTCCGGCAGATGTGCGGATGTCCAGCGGCCGGCTGGCAGGAAGCGGCTACGGGCGGGCAGCTTGCTGACCTCGTTCCGCCTGTCCCCCGGCCCGCGGAGCGCGCAGAGTTGGCCGTGCCGGCAAAAGCCGGACAGCCCGATTAAAGGGATTGAGAAATGAAAAGCCCGATCGCCTCCTCACTCTTTTCCAATACCACTGCCAAACTGCCGTCCACGCATTTTTCCGGTATAATTCCATCCGCCGTCGCCGTCGGCGTCCCTTCCATGGCGGCCTCGGCCGGCACCACCCGGGACTAGGCGGAGGCACCAGCCATGTTGGTTGAGCTGACAATGCGGCGGACGGCGGAGGAGCCGTTCAACAATTCACCGGTGGACGGGATCCGGATCCTGGCGCTGCTGCCGGAGAAATGGCGTAAAGACCTCAGGCAGGCCACCGGGGACGTCGTCATCCGGGTCCACACCGACGAGAGGGTGACCAGCGCGCAGATCCGCGCCGAGGTGATCGAGGCTCTCACCGATCCGGCGATCAGCCACTGGGAGCTCGCGGCCTGCCAGACCCTGGCCACCGGCCGTCCCGGGCCCGGGGAGGCCGCCCCCTGACCTCTCCCCCTCCCGGAACGGGACCGTCAGATCCAATTCTCCTCCTTGGCGCGCAGGGCGGCCTGGAAACGGTTGACCGCGCCGAGCCGGGCCATGAGGTCCGCGACATAACGGCGATAGGTCCGGACGGACACGTCGATCTCGCGTGCCGCGATCTCGTCCTTGTCGGCGGTGGCCATCACCGCGAGCACCCGCTTCTCCAGCTCGGAGAGGAGCGGCGCGCCCGTGGAGGGCTCGGTGAAGTCGCGGAAGTCGGTGGCGGCCTGCCACACGCCGTCGAAGTAGGTGACCAGCTGGGAGACCAGGCCGGGCTCCCTCACGAGCAGCGCGCCGCGCGAGCTCTCCTTCGGGTTTATCGGCACGACCGCCACGCTGCGGTCGAAGATGAGCATGCGGTCCATGGGGTCCTCGGTGATGTGGATCTGACCGCCCAGGCTGACGACATCGCGCAGATACGACGCCATCATCGGGTCGTCGAGCGCCTTGGGGTGGTAGACCGCTTTCACCGCCAGTCCGCGGCGCAGGGAGCGGGTGTCCAGCGGCAGCGCCGTCTCGATGGCGCCCTGGGAGAGCGGGCCGCCGGGATGCAGGCACAGCGTCTCCTTGTAGGAGAAGAACCCGAGGTCGTCGAGCCGCTGACGGACCCGGTCGAGGCCCTCCACCCGCTCGATGTCGAGCACCGGCGTCGCGTTCTCCCCGTGCCGCTGGTCCTCCACGAACGACGCGATGGCGTCACGCGCCGCCAGGACGCGGCGGATCTCCATGTTGAGCTGGTCGAGCCGCTGCTCCACGAGGCGCTCGATGCCGATCCTCGGCTCGGTGGCCACCACCCGGTGGCGGTCGGTGAGATCGAGCAGGGAGAGCCTGCCGAGCACCTCGGCCGCGGCCTCGACCGTGTCGGGGTCCATGTTGAGCGCCTGCCGTACCGAGCCGATCCCCTCGCCGCGGTGCCGCAGGAAGTATCGATAGAGCTCCTCGGCCTCGGCCGAAATACCGATGATGGAAATGTCCATGGCTCACCTCCTGGCCATGTACCTCACCCAGGGGGGTGACCGCAGGCTGGTCCACCTTGGCCCGGCACGCAGATATGTATATTTCCAAACTATCAGACCATAGATCGTTTGTAAACCCTCATATAGTGCCGGTCCGGCTCCCGCCGGTCAGCTGCGCGAGGATCCGGTCGAGATGGGCCCGGTCCTCATCCGTCAACCTGCCGATCACGCGGTCGTGGACCTCGGCGGTCACCGGATGGAGCACCTCCACCAGGAGCGCACGCCCGGAGTCGGTCAGTTCGATCGAATAGGCCCGGCGGTCGGTCAGGTCGCGGCTGCGCACGACCAGCCCGCGCTGCTCCAGGACGTCGATGATGTGCACCATCGTCGACCGGTCGACGGCGAGCCGCCGCCCGATCTCCTGCTGCGACAGCGGCCCGGCCGCCTCCAGCACGCTGAGCACCCCGTAGTCGCGCCAGCGGAGGTCGGCCCCCTTCAGCGCCTCCTCCAGCTCCAGCGTGACCTCGCGCGCCGCGCCGTTGAGCAGCCAGCCGGTGGACTCGGCCAGCAGCCGTGCGGCCGGCACGGGCGCGCCCCGGTCTCCACCCATAGCTCCACCCCTTTCCAGCGGATCGGCCGTCAGCCTTCCTGCCCGTCGGCCTCCTCTGACGGATCCACTCCGAGCACGATCTCACGGACCTCATCCCATGTGGTGCCGGCGTCAGGGCCGACCTGGCCTGCGGACATGGAGTCTCCTCACCCGGGATGGCCGCGGGTCCCCAGGCGGACCCTCCACCACCCTTCACGCATTAATCAGCTTCACAGATCCTCAGCAATCCTGTCAATCAGTAGTACTGATGATTTGAATCCAGCTGTTGCGCTGCACATGTCGGCGTGTGACACTCTTGCCCTATAGCGTGTGACAGTCTTGCCATATATGAGCGTGCTTGATATGGGCACTTTTGCGCATTATGGAACGTGTGGCCGCTGAAGGGACGTATGTGAGCACTGATTCTCCGAATACGGATCTTCCCCTGCCGGATCTCATGTCCAGCTCCACCAGCCTGCTCGTGAGCAAGGCCAATGATCTTTTCGTCGAGATCTTCGAGTCGGCGGTGGAACCCTTCGGGCTGCGGTCGAAGGACTTCATCGTGCTCACGGCCATCGACTCCATGGGGCCCCAGTCCCAGCAGCAGCTCGCCCGCACCCACGGCATCGACCGGACCACCATGGTCAGCGTCGTCGACGGCCTGGAGCGGCTCGGCCTCGTCCAGCGGGCGCGCAACCCGGACGACCGGCGCAAATACGCGATCGCCCTGACCAGCGAGGGGCAGGCGCTCCTGCGCCACGATCTCGCCCCCACCATGACGAACGCCCTCGACACCTTCCTGGCGCCGCTCACCCCCGACGAGCGCGAGCTGTTCAACAAGCTCCTGTGGCGCCTGGTGCACGAACGCGGCCCGGTGGGATCCAGCGGAGCCGCCGCCTCCTAGGGAGCCGGAGCGGACGACCCGCCGCGGGCGCCGAGTCCATCCAGGGTCACCCGGTACGGCCGGCCCGCCCCGCGCCGTGCCCCACCCGGCGGAGCGCCGACGCACCGGCCGCCGCACGGAGGCTTCCACCGCCGTTTCAACGAGTGATCACGGAATGGGCCACGCCTTGGGCGCGGAGCCGGAATCCCAGCACAGAAATGTCTGACTGCATCGATTTGCCGCCTCTGAAAGCCCTGTCAAGACATTGATTACGCCGTAAACACATGGAATACCGGATGCATCCCCGTAATTAAGGCACGGAGGAGCATCCGGTGAAAATCCCCCCGATCACCTCAAAAGCCCCACGATCCACCGGCCGTCTGGCGGTGGCGCTGGGAGTCGCCCTCGCCATGGTCGCGATGGGCGCCGCCCAGGCCACGGCGGCCCCCGTCCCCGTCCC
Organism: Streptosporangium brasiliense; assembly: GCF_030811595.1. Classification (NCBI taxonomy): domain Bacteria; kingdom Bacillati; phylum Actinomycetota; class Actinomycetes; order Streptosporangiales; family Streptosporangiaceae; genus Streptosporangium; species Streptosporangium brasiliense. The sequence continues at coordinate 4,279,194 of NZ_JAUSRB010000002.1, read as the reverse complement.
CGCTCCCGCCCTCACCCCCGTTCCCGTCAGGGACGCCGGCACCCGGGCCGTCGAGCCGGCCGGCAGGGTCCCGGGCGGTTTCGCCTCCTGGAAGGACCTGCTGGCCACCCAGGAGAAGCTGGTCAAGGCCGCCGACCGCGTCACCACCGCCGTCAGGACACAGGACGGCACCGGGTTCGCCGGCATCATCGCGGCGCCGGAGAACCGCGAACTGCGCGTCTACTGGAAGGGAGACATCCCCGAGCGCGTCAGCGCCCTGGTCGGCCGGCTGCGCCGGGACGTCCCGGTCAGCGTCCTGCCCGCGGCCCACTCGGCCCGCGAGCTGGAGAGCGAGACGGACCGCCTCGTCCGCGCCTCCGGCGGCGCGATCACCTCGATCGCGCCGAACGCCGACGGCTCGGGCCTGACGGTCTCGGGCGCCGACTACGGCCTGACCCGCTCGAAGGTCGCCGACTCGGCGGTGCCGGTCACCGTGGAGGCCGGCGTCACGCCGGCCCCGGCCAGCCGCTGGGACGACGCCGCGCCCTGGCTGGGCGGCGCGGCCTGGCGCAACACCGGCACCGGCCGCGGCTGCTCGACGGGCTTCGCCGTCACCGCCGGCGGGACGAGCTGGATGCTGTCGGCGGCCCACTGCGGCAGCGTCGGGCAGACGGCCACCGACCCGACCGGCCAGGTGATCGGCCCGATCACCCATGCCAACACCAGCCGCGACGTGATGCTGATCCGCGCCGGCACCGCCGGCCGCGTCTACAACAACAACCCCGGCACCGTATCGCCGGAGTTCAGCAACCCGGTCGCCGGCACCTCCGCCTCCTACGTGGGCATGTGGCTCTGCACCTCCGGCGCCTACTCGGGCACCATCTGCCTCTGCCAGGTGAAGATGACCAACGTCACGATCTACCTTGCCGAGAGCGTGCTCTACGGCCTGGCCCTCCTCGAGAACTCGACGCGCAAGAACGTCGCCGGCCAGGGCGACAGCGGCGGCCCGGTGGAGACCCCCGAACCGTCCAGCACCACCCGGCAGTCCGCGGTGGGGGTCATCTCCCTCATCGACACCAGCGCTCAGGTGCCCTGCACCGGCTACGTCGTCAACGGCCGTATCTGCTCCTGGCGGCTGTACTACTCGCCGTGGAGCAACGCGACCGCCGCCTTCCCCGGAATCGCCGTCGTGACCGGCTGACGGACGATCGAGCGAGCGGCCGGGCGGTCACGGCCGGCCTCATGGACGGGCCGGCCTCATGGACGGAGGGGCGCCCGGCGGGCGCCCCTCCGTCCGGTGGATGTCGCGGCCCGGCATCGCCGCCGCCCCCGCCCGTCACCGCCTCAGCCATCGCCGCCTCGCCCGATGGGACGGCTTTCAAGGGACCGGGCACGGAAGCGTGGTGCCCGGCGGGACCGTCCGGTAGCAGGCGGCGCCCGGGCACACGACCTTCACCGGAGTGCCGGGCTCCCCCAGGCCGACGACGACCGGCTCGTGCCCGAACCGCCGGCAGGCGATGTCGATCCAGCCGAGCGCCCCGTCCGGCGTGTCGGGGCCGTCGAGCGCCGACGGGTCCGCGTCGACGGCGGAGCGCTCCAGGTAGGCCAGGTAGTCGGCCTCGCGATGCCACACCGTGATGCGGCGCAGCGAGTCGGCCACGGGAAGGGTGTCCCACGGCTGCGCGCGCGCCGCCATCGCCCGCAGGAACGCCCTGCTGACCGCCTCCTCCATCGAGCGCGCCGCGGCGGTGGCTATCGTGGTCCCGTCTCCGCTGACGCCCACGACCGCGATCTGGAAATCGGGGCCGGGCAGCACGAACGCCGGCACCCACAGCCCGAGCGCGGAGGCCGCCTCCGCGGCACCCGCCGGGATCAACCTCCCGAGGTGCTCGGAGACCCTCAGGAGCGGCATCCGCGGGCTCGCCCACCAGCGGGTGAACACGTCATGGGCGAGGAGGTCGGCGATCCCGCCGGAGACGCCGTCTGCGGGGTCGTCCACCACGCCGACGACGGTGGGCTCGACCCGGCAGTCCCGCTCGCCCATCCACACGACCTCGGCCGGCAGGAGATAGCGCTCCCGGCTCAGCAGGCCGGTCCCGGCGACGCGTGACCGGTTGTCGGGCGGCGGTTCCGGCATGAAGTCGGCCAGGCACAGCTGCCTGCCGTCGTCACCGGCGCAGGGCTCCGCCTCGCCGTCCGGGATCCGGTAGAGGAGGTCCATGGCGGCGGCCCGCGCCTCCGCCCGCGCCCGCGCGGCGTCCGGGGAGAAGCCCGCCGCGACGGTGACGACTCCGGACGCCGGACGCCGCGCGTACGCGAGGTGGACTTCCCCGCCAAGACACTCGGCGACCCCCTCCGTCGGCACCGGCGACCACGACGCTCCTGAGATCGCCGGCCGAGAGCTTCCAGGTGTGGGCGCCATCAGTCCCTCCTCGCCACGCGTGCCGGGCCCCGGAGGGTCCATGGTGAAGCCCTCCGACCCGCGGCCGATCACCGCCGCCCGAAGGGTCTTGCCATTAGCGAGGGCCACGGTCCGAGCTCACCCGGCACCGGCGCCCAATTCGTGTCGCGGATCGCACAAGTGCCGACACAAGACCAATACAACATGCCTCACGCAGGGGCCGTCAACGCAAAAGGAGCCATCCAGCAACCTGGAAGAAAAAGGGGGCCGTCAAGGGTCGAATATCACCTTTTGCAGCGCCGTAAAATAGCTGTCCGGCCTGGTCGGACGGCAGTTGATCGGAAACCTAAAATAACATGGAAAGGGTCCGCGGATAAGCCGTTCCGTAATTTAGGTAAACAACTGTCCGGCCTGTCCGGCAATTCGCTTTCCGTGGAACGGCCGGGCGCGGCGGCCGCCGGCCCCCAGGCCCGTGCGCCGGGGCGGCGCACCGGCGCTCAGCGGCGCTGGGCGGCGATGCCGGTCAGGAGCGCGACGAGCGGATCGGGGGCCGAGATCATCGGCCAGTGGCCGGTGTCGAGGGTGTGGAAGGTCCAGTTCGGCGCGGCGCGCATGGCCGAGACGTCGGCGGAGACCCGGCCGCCGAAGTGCTCCATGGCGCACACGACGTATGTGGCCCGCTGGTGTGCCAGCGGGCGGGTCAGGACGGCCGGCTCGGCTATCGTGCGCCCCGGGTGGCCCACGAAGCGCTCGGCGAGCCACTGCGCCTGCCGCGGGGAGAGGTCCTGGCCGTCGGCCACGATCGCGGAGTCAGGCGCCGGCCAGCGGCCGTGGTTGTCGGCGATCAGCCGGAGCTCCTCGGCACGCTGGCGCTCCGGAAATGCGTGGAGCATCGATCTGCCGTCATGGGGCAGGAACGCCTCGACGAAGACGGTGTGCGCGACCCGGTCGGGCGCCCGGTCGGCGACCTGGCCCGCCACGATGCCCGAGTAGCTGTGTCCCACGACGATGACGTCGCCCAGTTCCTCCGTCTCCAGGACCGACAGCACGTCGTCGACATGGGTCTGCAGACCGACGGCGGAGACGTCCGTGTCGGGAGCGGCCAGTCCCGACAGCGTGATCGGACGGACGTGATGGCCGCGCCTGCGCAGGCCGCAGGTCACCGGCTCCCAGCCCCACGCCCCCGTCCACAGGCCGGGGAGCAGCACGAAACGGCCCTTCACGGAAGGTCACCCCCCTCCTCGACCGTCGGGGCGTCCACCGGAGGTCATCCTCCGGGAGCCGCTCCGCCGGTCACCCGCCGGAGGTCGCCCTACCGGTCACCCACCACCGGGGGGAGCTGCGCCCTCGCCATGACGTGGTGCACGAAGGAGTCCATGCTGGGGTGCTCGTACAGCTCGCCGACCTCGACCCGGACGCCGAGGGCGTTCTCGACGCGGGCGACGATCCGGAGCGCGGTGATCGCCCTGCCTCCCAGCTCGAAGAACGTGGCGTCCGCCTCGTCCTCGGAGATGTCGAGCACGCTCTTCCAGATCTCCTCGACCTGCCTGCCCGCGGCCGGCGGCCTCAGGTCCGGTACGGCGTCACCGCCCATGGGGACACCGCCCGCCCCGGTGTGCGACCGGTGCCGCCGGGGCTCCCGGAGGGCCGTCCAGCAAGGTCATGCGCATCCGCCCACCTCCCTATCGGGCCACCAGGGCCGGCGCCAAGCGTATCCACCGGACCGGGACCCGGCATCTTCCACATTGCCGGATTTCTGGCGGCGCGACCACAAGCGGGCGGCCATGATTCCCCGCTGCTCGGGAAAGGCCGGGGAAGGGCTCCGCGGAAAGGCCGGGGAGCTGCGGCGCGACGGTTTTCCCGGCGGCGCCGACCGCGGCGATCCGGACCGCGTCGGGTCCCGGCCGTGGAGATTCTCCCGGCACCGGCCCGGACCGGCTGTTTCTTCCAGATTGCTAATTCCGCCGGCATCTCCACGATTCCTTTCTGGCGGATGCCGCGCACCGTAGCCTGACGCTGTTGAATGACAGCGAATTTATCCGTTGTCCCTCCCTTTTACGAAGGTTGATGGAGCCGTGATCGTCGACCGCTCACCTGTGCTGACCTACTCCTCGTACCTGGCACTGAACGAGATCCTGACGGCCCAGCGGCCGCGCTCGACCGAGCACGACGAGATGCTGTTCATCGTCGCCCACCAGGCGCACGAACTCTGGTTCAAGCAACTGCTGTACGAGTTCGCCGGCCTGCAGCGCCATCTGGCCGTCGGTGACACCGCGCACGCGCTGCGCACCCTGCGCCGGTCGCTGGGCATCCTGAAGGCGGCGATCTGCCAGATCGACGTCATGGAGACCATCACCCCGCTCCGGTTCACCGGCTGCCGGGGCGATCTCGGCGCCGCCGACGGCTTCCAGTCGGCGCAGTTCCGCGAGGTCGAGGCGGTGCTGGGCAGGCGCGACCACCAGGCGCACCACTCCTACCCGGAGGGCAGCGGTGAGCGCCACCAGGTCGAGACGGCGATGAACCGGCCGTCCATCTTCGACTCCTTCCTCGGCTACCTCACGGCCCAGGGTTACCAGGTGCCGCATGAGCTGCTGTATCGGGACGTGTCGCTGCCACCGGCGCCGTCGGCCGAACTGCGGGCCGTGCTGCTGCGGGTCTACCGCGACGACGACGTGACGGCGCAGATCTGTGAGGGGCTGGTGGACCTCGATCAGCGCGCCCAGGAATGGCGCTACCGGCACGGGAAGACAGTGGAGCGGATCATGGGCGACAGCTCCGACGCCGTCCGCCCGCACCCGACCTCGTTCACCCCGATATTCCCCGACCTGTGGACCGTGCGGAGCCAGGTGTGACTCGGCCGGTCACGGAGCTACCCGGGCCGTAGCGGGCGCCGGTACGGCACGCACGCCGCCCGGGAACCGCCCCCGTCCCGCCTTTCCGGCCTCCGTACGGCCCCGCCGGACCTCCGCGCGACCGCCTGCCCGGCTCACTCGGCCCGGAGCGCCGAGCGGAGGGCGGTCAGCGCTCGGGCGGTCTGGCTGCGCACCGTCGAGCACACGCTGCCCATCACCCGCGCGGTCTCCTCGACACTGCGGTCCTCCCAGTAACGGAGCACGACCGCCGCCCGCTGCCGGGCCCCGAGCCCGGCCAGCGCGTCCATCAGGACCATCCGGTCCCCCACGAGCGCATATGGGTCGAGCGCCGGAGCGGGCTCGGGCGGCGTCTCCCGGAGCGTCTCGCGCGACCACCGGTGCGACCGGCGGTCACTGATGATCATCCGGATCATGATCGTGCGGGCGTAGCCGTCGATCCTGTCGCGCCGTTCAAGGGTCTCCCAGCGCCCGTGAATGGCGATCAGAGCCCGCTGGACGAGATCGTCCGCCTCGTACCAGTCGGACGAGAGCAGGAAGGCCGTCCGTCGCAGCGCCGGCCTCGTCTCCCTGACATAGCGCGAGAACTCGTCCTCGCGAGCCTCGGCCATCCCCACACCCCATCACAACGGACCGACCCCACCCCCGGCGTGAAGTCCTCGGAGAAACGCTCGACGACAGCTCGACGGCATCGAACCGGCGCCGTCACAATTTACCGGGCACTCCGCCGGGGACAACCCCTATTCATACCCCTGATACCCCTATTAGGACCGGGAGAACCCCAGGAAGCGCGCAATTCGATTCCCCCGGCGAGGGCGTACGAATACGCTCTCGACGTGAGTGGTGTGGAGACGGAAATCGGAAGGTTGCCGACGACGGGCAACCTCCGTATCGCCTCTGCGGAAAATTCCCGCGGCACCCGTACGGATGATCGGGCGCCCTTCGGAAACCTGCGCCTCACCCCGACTCCCACCCCACCTGACCAGGTAAGCGGTCCCCGCGCGCACGGCCGTAGGGCGGCATGTCGGCATGCCGGCCGTACCCCGGCCGCACATATCGATTCATCACGTGCAACGGCCGGAAAACAGCCGGGCACGCTCATGGCGCGTTTACGCGCATTGCGTAGTCGTTCGACTACCCCAACATATTTTCGAAAGATCTTCACTCCGGTGCAGCGTTCCGTGCGCTCCGCCGCGTGTAATAACCGGACAGGCCGATAGCCGTCGCCGGCGTAAAGCCGGCCGATTTCATCGAGCAGCAACAGGCGGCAGCGGCCGGGGACACTCGAAAACATTTCCGCAGGCATGTGGATAAATGTTCCGGCCGGGCGCCCGCAAGGCGCGCACAGGCCGTGACCATCCGTTCAATTTTCCGCCCCATGTCAATTCAAGGTCAATCAGGATGACACCTTCAATACCCGGGAGGAGTAATGAACGACGTAATCGAGCAAGCCGTCATGCGAGTCGTCGACAGCATGCACGATAACTTAGGTGATCAGATCACCATCGACGACATGGCTCGCACCGCGATGTTCAGCAAGTTTCATTTCTCCCGTGTCTTCCAACGGGTCACCGGCCTGTCGCCCGGCAGGTTCCTGTCGGCGGTACGGCTCCGCGAGGCCAAGCGGCTCCTCGCCTCCACCTCGCTGACCGTCACCGACATCAGCCATCGGGTGGGCTACTCCAGCGTCGGCACCTTCAGCTCACGGTTCACCAGCAGCGTGGGGGTCTCTCCGACCAAATACCGCCAGTTCGAGAGCGTCACGCCGCAGCTCCTCATCGAGGAACGCCCCGCCCTCGGGGGGACCGCGACCATGACGGTCCGCGGTGACATCTCGTCCCCGCTGACGGACCGGCCGGTCTTCGCCGGGCTGTTCCCCGACCGCATCCTTGAGGGCCGGCCGGTCAGATACACGGTTCTCCACCGGCCCGGGCCGTACGTGCTGGAGGACGTCCCCGAGGGACAGTGGCACCTGATCGCGCAGTCCGTCGCCGCCGGCAGCGAGAACGCCACCAACTACCCGCCCGACGGGGACGAGGCGCTGTGCATCGGGCGTCACGGGCCGATCACGGTAGAGCCCGGCGCGGACACCGCGCTCGCCGACGTCCAGCTCAGGCCGATGCACGCCCTCGACCCGCCGGTGCTGCTCGCGCTGCGCGACCTGCTGGCCGTGGCCGCCGTCCGGCAGGCGAGCTGACCCACCGTCCCCTCACCCGCATCGCGCCGGCGCCGGTGCGGGAGGACCGGGACACCGCCCGGCGGCCCGCACACGGGAACAGGCCGCCGCCCGGGACGGGCCGAACACGGGGAACAGGCCGGCACACGGGGACGGGCCGGCAGACCGGGGAACGGGGCTGAACACGGGGAACAGGCCGGCGCGGGAGGAGCGGGCCGCCATACGGGAAACAGGCCGGCAGGCGGGGACGGGACCGGCAGACAGGAAACAGGCCGGCACACGGGGACGGGCCGCCATACGGGAAACAGGGCGGCACACGGGGACGGGGCCGAACACGGGAAACAGACCGCCGCGCGGGGGACGGGGATGCCGCCCCGGGGCTCCGGCCACGGGGCGAGCGGGGGCGGAGGGGATGACGACGGCAGGCCGCTGAGGGGACGTCCCGGCCGGGCCCTCCCTCAGCCCGTCACCAGGACCTCCCCCCACCACTCACCAGGCCCTCCCCGCACTCTCACCGGGCCCTCTCGTCACCGCCCGCGTACCGCGGCGCCCACGTGCTCCGAGGCGCCGCGGCGGGCGGATCTCACGCCCCGGCCTGCCGGGAGCCGGCCCGGGGCCGCGTGGCCCGGGAGCCGGCCGCGGGGTGCACGGTCATCGGCAGCCCGCCGCGCACCCGGAGGGACAGCATCGGCTCGGCGACCACCTTGTAGCCGGGCACCTTGGCCAGGCGGAGGTCGCGGGCGACCATGGCGATCACGAACGTGGCCTCCATCATGCCCAGGTGGTTGCCGACGCAGAACCGGGGCCCGGCGCCGAAGGGGATGTAGGCGTACCGGGGCCGGCCCGTGGGACGGTCCGGGTCGAAGCGGTCCGGGTCGAAGCGGTCCGGCGCGTCCCAGAAGGCGGGGTGCCGGTGCAGCGTGTACGGGCTGATCAGGACGTCGGAACCGGCCGGCACGCGGTAGCCGCCGACCTCGTCGTCCCCCTGGGCCTCCCGCGGCAGCATCCAGACCGGCGGGTAGAGGCGCATGACCTCTTCCACCACCATCGCGGTGTACTTCAACCGGTGGAGGTCCTCGTAGACCGGCAGCCGGTCACCGAGCACCTCCACCGCCTCGGCGTGCAGCCGCTCCCGGACCTCCGGGTGCCGGTCGACGAGGTAGAAGGTCCACGACAGCGTGCTGGCCGTCGTCTCGTGCCCGGCGAGCAGCAGCGTGACCAGCTCATCGCGCATCCGCTGGCGGCCGACCCGGGGGTCGGCCTCCTGCCGGGTCGAGGCGATCAGTCGGGACACGACGTCGTCGCCCCCGTCGCCGGACCGCGCGAGGCGGTCGGCGACGAGATGGTCGACGATGCGCTGCAGCTCGGCGCGGGCGCGGCGGAAACGCAGCTGCTTGGGCAGGGGCACCCACATCGGCACCTTGCCCAGCGTGACCAGCTCGAACATCGCCTGGTCCTGGACCGCCTCGAAGGAGTGCCCGATCTCGCTGAAGGCACCGAGGTCGGCGTCGAGCAGGGTTCGGCCGAGCACGCCGAGGCTGAGCGAGGTCATCTCCTGGACCACGTCGACCGGCTGCCCGCCGGTGTGGGACCGGAGCCGGTCCACCAGGGCCGCCGCCTCCGCGGCGATGACCCCGGCCTGCTGGGAGATCCGCTTGTTCTGGAAGACCGGCTGGATCATCCGGCGCTGCTTGCGCCACAGCTCGCCCTCGCTGGTCAGCAGCCCCTCACCGATGGCCCGCCGCGCCTGGACCAGGCCGACTCCCTTGTGGTAATTGCCGCTGTTGTCGGCCAGCACGTGCTTGGCGTGGTCGGGATGGTTGAAGAAGTAGAGGGTCTTGGGCCCGATGGACAGCCGGGCCGCGTCGCCGTACGTCGCGGCGAGCGACATCATGCCGAGCCGGTCCGTCGCCAGTTTCTTGAACAGGCTCGGCCCCGCCCACCACGGCGGTCCGGGCGGCACCCGGCGGGTGCCGGGGGACGTTCCCCCCGGCACCGCCTCGGCGTGTCGTCCTCCGGAGGTCATGCCGTCACCTCGCTCCAGTCCGGGGTGATCTGGCGGAACTTCCCGTTGAAGACCAGCAGCCCGTCCCGGCCCGGCTGCTGGTCCATGGACAGCACCTTCCCTATGAAGATGGTGTGGTCACCGCCGTCGTAGGTGCGCCACAGCTCGCATTCGAAGCGGGCGAGGGCGCCCTCCATCAGCGGCACACCGGTGAGCTCCCCAGGCAGGCAGCCGACGTTGTCGAACTGGGCGGCGCCCAGGGTCCGCCAGCGGTCGGCGAAGTGCCGGGCCTCAGCCTCCTGGTGGTCGGCCAGCACGCTCACTCCGAAGAACTCCGTGCTGGTGAGACACCGGTGCATGACCGCGTTGCGGTCGACGCAGACCAGCACGAGCGGCGGGTCGAGCGAGACCGAGGTGAAGGAGTTCGCGGTCATGGCGTGCGGGATGGGGCCGCCTGTCGTGACCACGGTGACACCGGTGGCGAACGTCCCGAACGCCCGCCGCAGTGCCTTCGCGTCTGCCGCCTCGCGGGACGACGTGGTGTTGTCGACTGTCACGCTGACCTCCTGGCCTGTCTGGATCCGCGCCTACGACGCGTACGGTTCGAGCGCCCGGGCCAGCGGCTCAGGGACTCTGGCGGGGGCCGTGCGGGTGTTCGGCCCTCTCATGCACGCCACGCGCTGCCGTCCGCGGGCGACGAGCGTCTCCCGCTCGCCGGCGTCGAGCCGGACGTAGTCGAAGCTGAACTCGATCTGGGTCTGCGCCAGGTCGACCAGGCGCATCCTGATGGAGAGCTCGTCGAAGGCCGTGATCTCGGCGAAGAACTCGCAGTCGACCTTCAGCGTGAAGAGCTTCAGGTCGTCCTGCAGGTCCGCGAGCACCTCCGGCGCCCGCTGCTTGAGGAACATCTCCCGGCACCGTCCCTGCCAGCGCAGGTAGTTGACGTAGTAGACGTTGCCGACGATGTTGGTCTCTTCGAAACCGACCGTGTGCAGGTATTCGTAGTACTTGCTCATGGCCTACGACCGCCCTTCGGTGAGGACTGCGAACACGACTGGGGCCTGGGCGTCCCGCAGGCTCGTGACGAGCGTCGCGATCCGCAGGGCGCCTGAGGTGAAGACCACCCAGGCGTCCCGCTGCGCCGGGGCCAGGGTGAGGGGGGCGTCCGCCGGGAGGCCGGCCTTCCGCAGACATCCGGCGGCGGCCAGGACGCGCGTCCCCGCGGTGTCGAGGCTCTCGCCCGTCTCCGCGGCGACCGGCTCGACGATGAGGGCGTACTCGCCGAGCAGTTCCTTCCACACCGTCGCCGACCGCTCGGTCACCCCTTCGACCTCGCAGCCCACCGTGCCGGCGGCCGCGACGCCCAGGGTCACCCCGGCCCCGTGGGAGGCCGAGATCGCCCGGTCTCCGTCGATCTCCGGCTGCCCGTCCGGCCGGTAGCGGACCTCGACCTGGTGACCGAGCGCCCGTCCCACGGCCACGGCCGTCCGGGTACGGTGCTCACCGTCGCCTTCCGGGACGTCCGGACGGCCGGGTTCCACGGCGACCGCGACCCGGGCGCCGACCAGGTCCTCCAGCGTCCGCTCCAGGTAGGAGCCGAGCAGCGGGGTCACCCACGGCCCGCGCCCGTCCTTCTTGCGCACCGCCTGCAGGCGCAGGCCCTCCCACCGCTCGACGACCTCGCCGGCGGCGGTGCGCACGGCGATGTCGTAGATGTAGGTGTCGCCGTCGCGCTGCCGTTCGGTGGCGCAGTAGCGCAGCTCGCCCGCCTCGGCCAGCGCGGCACCGCCGGGGTGCACCCGCTCGATCCCGGTCGGCAGCAGCGTGGCGTCGGGCACGCAGACCTGGTTGCCGTGCATCAGCGCGTCGCGCATGCCCGGGTCGCCGAGCAGCAGCTCGCCCGGGAGGAATCCGGCGAACCAGTCCCCCGCCTCCACCGCCGCCACGTCGGCGTCGACGTGCCGGGCGGCAGCCCGGTGGTAACGGCGCAGGCGCTGGAAGCGCGTGCCCTGGAACAGCACGTCCCCGTACATCTCGCTGTCCGGGTCCAGCGGCACCAGCGGCAGCCCGGCGCCGACCTGGTCCGGCGGCCCGTCGGGCGCGCCGTCACCGGTGAAGCGCAGCCGCGCCCGGAAGTGCTCGACGTCGAAGCCGGTCTCCGCGCTGCGGATGGCCACCTCCACCGTCTGGTCGCCGGTGACGGTCGCGGCGATGCGGACCGTCGTGCTGCCGTTCGGCGGCACGATGATGGGCCGCATGAACTCCGCCTGCTCGATCACCGGCACCGTCTCCCAGCCGGTGGCGGCGGTGGCCACCTGTGCCATGGCCTCCATGCCGAACACGGCCGGGAAGAGAAGGTTGCCGTCGAGGAGGTGGTCGGCGAGGTAGAGGTCGGTCCCGGCGTTCATCTCGATCTCGGTGACGAGCTCGACGCCGTGGTAGCGGATCAGCGGCCTGTCGACGAACCGCAGCAGCGGCAGCGACGGCAGGTCGTAGCGGACGGTGTCGATGCCCTCGGTACGCCCGCTGATCACCACGACGGTGGGCGCTTCGGGGTCGGCCACCAGCCGCCGCATGATCTCCACACCCTGCTCCGGGGAGATCGGCGTGATGCCCTTGCGGGCCAGGCCGTCGACGACCGACAGCCGCTCGCCCATGCCGACCTCGGACCAGACCGACCACTCCATGCAGATGCTGCGGCACTGCGGGTGGCGCGCGGCGACCTCGCCGGTGAGGTCGGCCAGCCATTCGTTGGCGGTGGCGTAGTGCGCCTCGCCGTGCAGCCCGGCGCGGCCGATGATGCTGCCGAAGGACACCAGCAGGCGCAGCCGGCCAGGTTCGACGGCGGCCAGCACGTTGCGCAGGCCGCCGACCTTGGGGGCGAAGGTCCGCCGGAAGGCGGCCATGTCGAGGCTCGCCAGCCCGCCGGGCTCGTTGCGGCCGGCACCGTGCAGCACCGCGGTGACGGGCCCGAGGGCCGCCTCCACCTCGGCGACCGCGCGGCGCACCTGGTCGGCGTCGGTGACGTCGGCCCGGGCGTAGCGCACGGTCACGCCGGAGTCCGTCATCCGCCGGAGGTTGTCGGCCAGCTCCTGGTCGTCGGCCGGGTCCGAACGTCCCAGCACGGCCAGCTTGGCGCCGCTGTCGACGGCCACCGCCAGCGCGCACTCGGCGGTGATGCCCTTGCCTCCGCCGGTCACCAGCAGCACGTCGGTCCCGTCGAGCGGCTGCTCGGTGCGGGCCGGCCGTACCGGCATGGCGCGCATCGTCGGCACCCGCCGCACGCCGTCGGCGTCGTAGTGGACCTCGGCGTAGCTCGTGGTCGCCGCCACCTCGGCCGCCACCCGGCCGACCGTCTCGGCGACCGCCGGCGCGTGGACGATGGTGACGCGCAGGTGGGGGGCCTCCAGCTGGAGCGTCTTGGCCAGGCCCGCCGCGCCGCGGCCGTGCTGGAGGAGGACGAACCGGCTGTCCTGCGCGCCCCGGATGGCCGCCTTGGCGCCCAGCAGCGCCTGCTCCAGGTGCTTTTCGGCGCAGTCCTGCGGCAGGCACACGAGCACGCCGGAGCCGACCTTCTCCCGTTCGAGCGCCAGGCGCAGCGGCTCGGCGAGCAGGGACTGCTCGGCCCCGAACACCTGCCACTGCCCGCTCTCCTCGGGCGTGGTGCGCGCCGGCAGCGGCACCTCGTCGAGGTCGACGGCGAACGGCCGGGCCCACGGCGCCGCGCCCGCCACCAGCTTGGCGGGGGCGGAGTCGGCCGCCTGGGCGTTCTGCGCCAGCGTGTCGAGCGCGGCGGCCAGCTCGCGCAGGCTGGCGGTGGCCAGGTTCGTCGGCGCCTGCGCGGCGGGCACGCCCAGCCGCTGGGTCGCCTGGTCGATGATGTGCATCACCGTGACCGAGCTCAGGTGCAGCTCGTCGAGGGGGTGGCTGTCCTCGCTGACCATCTCCAGCGGCAGCTCGGCGCGCTCGGCCGCCAGGCGGCGGAGCAGGTCGACGCTCGACTCGCCGGGCTGTCCCTCCGACTGCGCCGGCGCGGTGCCGACGGCCGGCGGGATCTCCTCGACCTTGCGGGCGCCGCCGCGGATGTGGATCTGCGGAGCCTGCTCGACCGGGCTGGCGAAGAACTTGAACTCGGCGCCGACCTCCAGCGGCCGGACCAGCCGGCCCTGGAAGAGCTCCTCGTGGATGATCGGGACTCCGGTGACGTAGGCCGCGCCGGCCACCCGGAGCAGCCCGGTCAGCGACTCGTCGTCGGTGTCCAGCGCGACCGCCGGGACGTCCGTCACGTCCGCGGCCAGCCCGCTGAGCACCCGGCCGGGCCCGACCTCGACGAACAGGTCGATCTCCTTGGCCGCCGCCTCCACCGCCTGGGTGAACAGCACGGGGTCGGTGATCTGCCTGCGCAGCAGCGCCGGGACGTCGGTGTCCGGCGGCAGCGTCTGCCCGGTGACGGTGGAGACGACCGGCCGCTCGATCCGGCCGAACTCCTCGCCGGCGAGGTGCGCGCCGAAGGCCTCGGCCGCCGGCGCCACCAGCGGCGAGTGGAAGGCGTGCGACACCGACAGGCGGGTCCACCTCAGGCCGGCGGCGGCGGCCCTGCTCCCAAGGGTCTCGACCGCGTCGACGGGTCCGGCGACGACGGTCTGGTTCGGCCCGTTGTACCCGGCGATCACGACGGGCAGGTCGTCTATCAGCTCGGTCACCGCGTCCGGCGTCGCGCGGACGCCGGCCATGGTGCCCGAGGCGCTGTGCTCGGTCATGGCCTCGCCGCGGACGGCCGCCACGCGCAGCAGGGCCTCCTCGTCCAGCGCGCCGGCCCACTGCAGCGCCGAGATCTCGCCCAGGCTGTGGCCGACCGCGATGTCCGCCTCCACGCCGAGGGCGGACAGGGCCCGCAGGCCGGCCATGGAGCCGGTGACGATACGCGGCTGGGCGACCGCGGTCGCCACCATGTCGCCGTCGGTGGGCAGCGCCGCCTCGGCGTAGATCTCCTCGACCTCGGCGAAGCGCCGTCGCAGCGCGCCGCCGCTGGTGCCGCGGCCCGATCCCTGGCCGGGGAAGAGGTAGCCGACCCGGCCCGGCCCGTCCGCGTGGCCGAGGAAGGCCCGGCCGTCCGGTGTGAACAGGCCGGTCTCGCCCGCGTCGAGGGCCTCGATCACGCGCCGCAGCTGCTTCTCGGCGTCCTCGGGCGAGGAGACGACCACCGCGGCCCGGTGGGGCAGGTCGCGCAGGTCGCGCTGGAGCGTGGCCGCCAGGTCGGAGAGCTGGGCGTAGGACACCTGCGGCACGAAGTCGGCCAGCCGCGTGAGCCGCTCGCGCAGCTCCTGCGGTGAGGCCGCGTCGGCCAGTAGCAGCTCGGCGTCCTGCAGCGACGAGGCCAGCATCCGGGTACGGCTGGGCAGCGGCACGCGCCGCCGCGGGCCGGTCTTCTCCAGCACGACGTGGGTGTTGATGCCGCCGAAGCCCATGGCCGTGACGCCGGCGCGCACCGGGGCGCCGGCCGGCCAGGGCTCCGCCTTGCGCAGCACCCGCAGGGACGCCGACTCGTCGGTCAGGACCTGGTGGGGGTCGACGCAGCCGATGGTCGGCGGCAGCACCTGCTCGTGCACCGCCATCGTGGCCTTGATCAGACCGGCCACCCCGGCCGCCGCCTTGGCGTGCCCGATCATTCCCTTGATCGAGCTGACCGCCGCGGGCGAGGCCCCGGGGGCGGCGGCGGACCTGGCCCCCGACAGCGCGGTGAGCTCCGTCATGTCGCCGACCGCCGTACCGGTGCCGTGGCCCTCGAACAGCTCCACGGTCTCGATGCCGAACCCGGCCCGCTCGTAGGCCCGCCGCAGCGCCAGCTGGTAGCCGCTGACCTCGGGCCTGGTCATGCCGCCCTTGCCGTCGGAGGAGATCCCCCACCCGGCGATGGTGGCGTAGATCCGGCGCCGCGCCTCCAGGGCGTCGGCCTCGCGCATCAGCACGATCATCCCGCAGCCCTCGCCCGGCCAGAAGCCGTTGGAGTGGCGGTCGTAGAGCCGGAACTCGCCCTTGGCCAGGGCGCCGGTCTTGGCGAAGCCCACGATCTCGAACGGGTCGATGGACAGGTCGACCCCGCCGGCGATCGCGACGTCGACGTCGCCGTCGATGAGCGCCTTCGCCGCGGTCACCACCGACAGCAGCGACGACGAGCACGCGCCGTCGACGGTGTAGCCGCCGCCGTTGAGGTCGAAGTGGTTGCAGATCCGCCCGGCGATCGTGTTGGACAGGCCACCGGCCAGGGTGTCCTCGTCGATGCCGGGGAACGGGCTCTTGTAGGTGGCCTCGAAGTCGTCGAGGAAGGCGGCCAGCCGGTCGTCGTCCCAGCCCTGCTCCTTGAGCGAGGCGGCCAGTGTGCGGCGCACGTACGGCCAGCGCAGGCGCATCACGTTGGCCCTGGTGAACTCGCCGGTGAGGGTGTTGCCCACGACCACGCTGGTGCGCTCGCGGGGCAGGCCCTCGCCCATCGGGAAGCCGGCGTCGGCCAGCGCCTGGCCCGCCATGTCGAGCGCGAGCCAGTGGGTGAGGTCGGTCGAGCGGTAGGTGCTGCCGGCGATCTTGTAGGCGATGCGGTCGAACTCGTAGCCTTCGATGACGGCGGCGTTGCGCGCGTAGAAGCGGTCCGGGGTGGCCGGATCGGCGTCCCAGTAGTCTTCCAGTCGCATGCGCACGTCGGGCAGTCGGCGGAAGGCTCGGCGACCGGCGAGAGCGTTCTCCCACAGCTCTCTCGGCGATGTGGCGTCCGGGTAGCGGCACGCCATGCCGACGATCGCGATCCTGCTCATACGGCCGCGACCTCCTTTCCATCGGCCGCGGAACCGGCGACGGCTGGGGCGGGCGCCTCGGCGGCGGCGAGCGCCTCCGCCTTGGCCTGCTCACGGGCCTTGTCGACGATGTACAGGGACCACAGGAACCCGCCGCGGATGAGGCAGACGATGGCGGTGGCGAAGAAGATCCCGTAAGGGATGTTCATGCCGGTGAGGATGCCGTACATCAGGGCCACTCCCCCGCCGAAGGCGACCTGCGAGAGCGGCTTGGACGGGCTCGTGCCCGGGTCCGTGATCATGTAGTTGCTGAAGAGGACGAACGCCACCCCGGTCATCATGGCCAGCCCGCCGAGGACGGAGACGTCCAGGAAGAGGCTGCGGACGACGGCCTGCAGGGCGAAGACGCTCAGCCAGGAGACGATCAGCCACATCCGGTTGGTGAGCTTGGCGTTGAGCATGGTGCCGAAGAAGATGATGACGCCCGGGACGATCCAGTCGATCGGGTTGCTGACCTGCTCGGTGAAGTGGTACGGCGGCGCGATGCTGGCCCACGGGAAGAGCACCAGGATGATCGCGATGCCGAAGTTGGAGGGGTTCATGAAGTGCCGCAGGCGGCCCCGCACCGGTGCCCGGAGCACCCACTTCGTGCCGACCGCGACGATGACCCCGAACATCATCACCAGGATCTGGTCGTTGACGTAGATGAGCATGTTCATCGCGAGGCTGGTGATGTGGGCCGGCAGGAGGAACTCCGCGAGCCCGCGGAAGCCGTTGCCGAGGAAGCGCGGCGCGCGCTGCTCGGACCTGGCCCCGAGGATCTCCAGCCCGATCTCCACGACGTAGCCGGTGGCCAGGGCGACCAGCGGCCACAGCCAGGGCTGCTCGAACCCGAGGACCGTGTAACCGAGGATGTTGAAGACCGAAATCGAGATGGCGAACCTGCGCAGAGCCGTGATGACCTTCGGGTCATGACGGGGCGGGTTGGTGGTTTTCTCGGCCATCGTCACTTCTCCTTGGCCTGGGATCCGAGCTGGAGCGAGTGCCAGCCCGTGCTCAGCTGAAGGGTCTGCTCGTGGATCTGTCCGGCCCTGTCGCGCCAGCACAGGCTCACCTGCACCGGTCCGGTCACGTTCTGGCCCAGACCGATGTGCACCTCGTGGCTGCGCCGGCCGGAGTGGCCGCTGCCGCCGTCGACCCGCCCGACGAACTTGCGCCCGTCGGAGGTGGTCACCGTCACCTGCGCGCCGATCACGGCCGAGCCGAGGGCGGGGAGCGTCCCGTCGGCCGGGGTCGTGCCGGCCGGGCTCTCGTGGGTCAGCCGCAGTCCGAGGAAGGCACCGGCCGAGGGGCTCTCGTTGCGGTAGAACACCGGCTCGTCCCACTGCCGGGCGATGGCCATGTCGACGCGGCCGTCGCCGTCGGCGTCACCGGTGGCGATGCCGCGGGTGGGCACCGGGATGGCCAGGCCGAGCTCCTTGGCGATGTTGGCGTACCGGCCGTCCTCGGTCTTGGCGAAGAAGGCGAAGGTCTGGTGTCCGCCGACGTCGTCACCGGCCCGGACCTTCGGCCATGAGTGCGGGTTGCGCAGGACGCCGTCGTTGGCGGTCGCCAGCTCCTGCAGCACCGGCCAGCGGTTGACGTCGCCCTTGACGAACCCGGTGGCCTGGGCGATCTCCGGGGCACCGCTGTTGGCGAAGTCGTCGATCTTGACGTCCCAGCCCCAGCCCGACCAGGCGGTGGACGCCTGGGCGCTGCGGTCCTCCCACGGCGCCTCGCCCTTGGCGAGCTTCGCGCGCAGGTCGGCCTTGTCCTTGGCCGTGGACATGAACTGGAAGTTGCTCTCCTCGATGCCGAAGGAGGTGGTGATGTTGCTGACGAACATGTCGTAGATGCCGTCACCGTTGAGGTCGCCGAAGTCGAGGCCCATGCCCTTGAAGGAGTCGTGGCCGAGCACCTTGGACTTGGGGATCAGCGGCGTGCGCACACCCTCCACCAGCGAGAACTTGATCTGACCCGGCTTGGAGCGGTTGTACAGCAGCCGGTCGGGGCCGAAGTCGTTGGCCAGGTACAGCTCGGGCAGCATGTCGCCGTCGAGGTCCGCCGAGCCGGCTCCGAGCTCCCAGCCCTTCGAGACGTTGGTGGGCAGGACGTTGTCCAGCTTCTGGAAGGAGGCCGACGGCTGCGCGCCCGAGGTGGCCCCGGTCCAGCGGAAGAAGTAGTCCTCACCGCCGTTGAGCCCGCGGGACATCGAGTCGTTCATCTCCACGCCGCCGTTGACCTTGTCATTGAGGACCGGGCTGTGCGGGAAGTAGTTGCCGATGAAGATGTCGTCGTGCCCGTCACCGTCGAAGTCGGCGAAGGTGGCCGTGTTGGTGTTCCACAGCGGCCCGGTGTATTTGGCCCCTCCGACGCCCGGCACCAGCTCGGTGGGCAGGTAGGTGCCGGCGGTGAGGCCCTTGGCGTCGGCCTTCGCCAGGTAGACGATCGGCGTGCGGCCCCACAGGTAGACGAGCAGGTCGGTCCGGCCGTCCTCGTTGAAGTCGCCGGGCAGGCACCCCATGGGGGCCATGGCGTCGTTCATGGGCAGGGTGCCGGGGTTCAGCGCGAACGGCGCGTACCTGGCGGGCTGCCCGCCGGGGGCGGGGGTGACCACGACCTGGTCGATCCGGGGGTCGGTGATGCACAGGTCGTTGGCCAGGCCGTCCCCGTCGAGGTCGTTCATCGCGATCCCGGCCCCGACCGAGGAGATCCACGCGTCGATGTGCGTGTATCTCTGGTTCACCGCGCGGATCGTCTTCTGGGAGAATCCGCCCGGCATCGCGATGTTCATCGGCTTGAACGCGTACTTGCTCGCGATGTCCGCCTTCTCGTCCGCTGACGATGTGGGCGGGTGGCTCACGATGAACGCACCCGTCATCAGCACGAGGGCGACGATTCCGGGTAGCTGCTTCCGCAGCCAGCCAGTTGTCGTGGTCACGGACTAACACCTCCAAGAGATACGAATTCACCGGCGATGCGCTGCCGCCACACCTCATAGGCCGGCAGCTCACCCGGTACCGCCCCGTGGGGCCGGGTCTCATGACAGATCTGCGCCGCCTGCTCCGGCGTCGTGCCGCAGAACACCTGCGTCGCGACATGGTTGTGCGGCACCAGCAGCCCGGCCCGGCATCGGGCCTCGGCCGCGAACGCGCTGCCCTGCGCGAGCAGGGGACGGTACTCTCCGGCCTGCTGCCAGAACCGCTGCAGCTCGCCCTCGTGGGCGCCGCCCGCGTAGGTGGCGGCCAGCCCCGCGCCGCCGTACAGGTCGGGGCGCCGCGACTCGGGAAACTTCTCGATCATCGAGGTGACCAGGTCGCCGTCGGTCCCGCCGACGAACCACAGGGCCCGCCCGATGCCCTGGTCGATGGCCCGGCCGGCGTAGGCCCGGCCGGCGGCCGGCCACGGGAAGTCCGTGTCCTGGTGCTGCCCGTTCACGTACTTCTCGGTGTGGAAGTACGCCTGGTGGAAGCCGTAGCCGTCGTGCGCCAGCCAGAGCAGCAGCGGGTCGAGCGTGTCACTCTTCGGCCACAGGAACCGCGGCAGCCGCGCCATCGCCCAGCCGACCCCGACGTAGATCATGTAGATGTGGTCGTTGCCGCGTCCGGCCAGGAACTCGGCGAGCTTGCCCCCGCCTCCGCCGCCGACCGGCATCGCGTCGAGGATCGTGAAGGCCATGCCGGCGCCCTCGTAGGCGAAGCCCCGGAACCGCTCGGGGAGCTCCTCCAGCCGTTCCTCCGCTTCGGCGGGCGAGCGGGCCTCGGCCGCGTAGGCGTAGCCGGTGAGAAACATTTCACCGACGGTCTCCAGCATTTCCCGGGCCTCCGGGCTTTTCACATGGAAACCACGTGTCGCAAGCTTGGTCTCTGATACATTAGGCGTCAGAATACGCCGTCTCAATGACCGCAGAATACTGGTCAATTACCTCTCCCGCCCCTCGTAGGGTTGCCCTTCTCACGGGATTGTCCTTAGGTAAATCTAGCCATGTGGACCACCCTCGGGGCTACTTCAAACGTGCCCACCGGAGAGGTAGAATATTTTTTTGGGCACGATTCAATTAGCATTCTGCGGCACAACGGAATCCGTCCGGTCCGGACAGGCGGGCGGCCGGACGGCCACGGTGGGCGGCCGTCCGGCGGGCGCGGTCAGGCCGGGAGGCGGTCCGCCGCCGCGAAGTGCGCGCGCACCCGCTGCCGCCACAGCTCGTACTGCGGGACCGGGCCGGAACCGCGAGGGTCGACGGCGGTGTCGTCGGCGAGCGCGACGGCGTCGGCGACCGACAGGTCGGCGAGTACGGCGGAGGCGGTCTCGGTGTGCGGGGGGACGAATCCGGCGAAGGTCCGCGCCTTGACCGCGAACACCACGCCCTGGGCCAGCTCGGCCCGGTGCTCGCCGGCCTCCCGGCGCAGCGTGGCCAGCGCCTCGCTCCCGGAGCCGCCGGCGAACGTCGCGGCCAGGCCGACACCGCTCCACAGGTCGGCCTGGCGGTGGCTCGCGAAGCGGCCCACGGCGGCGGCCACGTCGGGCACCTGGCCGCCGTGGATGAACCACAGCGCCCGGCCGATGCCCTGGTCCACCGCCCGCAGGAAGTAGTCGGGCGAGCCCTCCCAGGGGTAGGGCGCCGGCACCTTCTGCTCGTCGACCCAGCGCCGGGTCTCGAAATAGGCGCGGTCGAAGCCGTAGCCGTCGACGGCCAGCCAGCTCATCGTCGGGTAGTAGGCCGACCCGTCCAGGTCGGGCATGACCTTCTTCCACAGCGGCCGGGGCAGGCGCGCCATGGCGAAGCCGATGCCGATGTAGGTCAGGAAGATGTGCGGCTGGCCGGGGCCGAGCAGCAGGTCGCGGGTACGGTGGCCGCGGCCGCCGCCCATCGCGTCGACAATGGTGAAGGCCATCGTCGCGCCCTCGTAGGCGAAACCGCGCAGTTCGGGGTCCACCATGTTCAGCCGGCGCTCGACCTCCCATTGGTCGCGCGCGTCGATCCCCCATTCGAATCCGCAGATCACGGCCTGAGGAATCGCCTCGAGTCGCCGGGTGGCATCCGTCGGCGTGACCGGAAAGCCCCGCCCGTCAAAACTCACCTCGGCCAACGACGGCGTCAAAACAAGCCTGCGCAGTGAACCGAACAACGTCGGCATGGGACCCTCCTCACTTATGCCATCGGCCGATGGCCGTCACCCGCCACCGGCTGGCCTATCCCATGGTCGTATATGGAATCCGGGGATACATCTCGCCGATTGCGGGATTCTTCGATAATCGATCACTTTGCAATTACCGGCGCCGGAGGGCGGATTTCAGGCGGAGCGGGGCCGCGCGTCGCCGGCGGTGCCGCGGCGGGGTGCGAGCGGCCGCCTGGCGGAGTGGGCGCGGTCGGCCCAGGCCGACGGCCCCCGGGCCTCCGGAGCGGCGGCCGGAGACGTGCGCGCGACCAGGACCGCGATCAGCGCCGCCAGTTCCTCAGGCGTCGGATCGCCGCGTACGACTTCCAGGAACGGGATCTCGTCCACGCCGCACCTCCCGGTTGCGCCCTGCCACGAGAGTCGCCCCCGGACCCGGCCGGGCACAACTTCCTGGATGCGGACCCTCCGGCCTGCCGGGCGCGGACATCCCGGCGCCCTCCTGGGAGGGGGGCACCCCCTTCCTGGGAGGGGGGCATCCCGGTGCCTTCCGGGGCCCCGTGCCCGCCCGCCGCTCGTGTGCCGCGGAACACCCCGGCGGGACCCGACACGGTCCGGCGCTGTGAGGCCGGCGACGTCGAACAGCGCACCGCACGGCCTCACCAGGAGCCGCCGGGCGGCGCCCCGGCGCTGACCTCCAGCCCGTCGGTCCCGAGTGAGGTGAGGTAGGGTCTCCGCCCGCGGTGGGGACGGCCGCCGCACACCCCCGGCGACAGCCGTACGGCTATCGCGCGGCCTCGTGGGCGGCGACCATCTGCTTGGGGGCGGTCAGACACCACGCCTCGGTGACCAGCTCGAACAGCTCCTCCGCGTCGATCTTCGCGAGGTGGACCACGACCCAGCCGAACCGGCCCATGGTGAACTGGACCTCGAACACCTCCGGCCGCTCGGCCACCAGCGCGAGCTGCTCCTCGATCGTCGCCTTGAGCCCGACGGTCTCGGTCTCCTCCCACAGGTAGCCGAACCCCTTGCCCCGCACCTTCAGCGAGACCCAGTTACCGCCATCGCTCCGCGTGACCTCAGGCAGCCTGTCCAGCATCTCCAGGAACTCATCGACTCGCACGCCCATGGCCCAACATGTACCAGAGCACTCCGACACTTTCCGCGCGTCACCACGGGGACGGCGCCGGCGGCGCGACGACCGGCGGACGGTCGTCGCAGGTGATGGTGTTCGGCAGCTCCCACGGGGCGAGCCAGGGACCGGTGGTGCCGCCCCCGTCGTTGCCGCCCAGGTCCGTCAGCGAGAACTCCGAACCGGTGGGCGGGAAGTTGAACGATCCGCAGTTGTTGACGCCGACCGCGCCGACGTTGCGGGCGTCCACGTTCTCGAAGGACGCCGCTCCCTTCACGCGAGCGCTGACCACCGAGGTCCCCGTGCCGTCGACCCTGATGTCCTTGAAGCGGACGTTCGGGATCGAGTACAGGTCCTTCACCGACCACTCGCTGACCATCATGATCGCGTTGTAGGTGCTGTCGAGGTAGTGGTCCCCGGTCACCTGGATGTCCGCGTCGATGTTCTTGTCCAGCGCGTAGAACCAGATGGATCCCAGGCCGATCTTCCAGTTCAGCTCGTAGGTGCCGGCACGGACCGTGGTGTTGCCGGTGATCCGCAGCTTCCCGGTGAACGGCTCGGCGCCGAAGCGGGACCCGACGTGGATGGCGCTGCCCTCACGGACCGGGTCGGCGACGAGGTTGTTCGAGACGGTGTTGTCCGTGCCGCCGTAGACGGCGATGCCGTTCGCGAGAACCGGCGTCTGCACGGTGTTGTGGTCGAAGGTGTTGCCGGCGTTCGCGGTCTTCTCGGACCACATGGCGAGGCCGTCGTCACCTGTGTTGCGGACGAAGTTGTTCGACACGACCGAGTCGGTGACTCCGGTGTGGAAGTTGAGCGCGTCGGCGATCTGGTCGACGATGACGCTGTCCGTGATCCGCAGACCGGTCATCGGTCCGTCGAACCACATGCCCACCTTGGTGTGGCGGATGTGGAGGCCGTCGATGGTCGAGTCGCTCATCGCCCCGCCGATCCCGTTCACCTGGTCGGTGTCGACGCGCTCGCGGACGTCGCCCTCGATCGCGAAGCCGGACAGGTGGACGTTGTGGCTGCCGCCGTCCTTCGCCTCCTTGCCGTAGAAGCCGACACCGGTGTGCACCGAGCCGTCGGGGGCCGGTGTGTCGAGGGTGACCTCGCGGCCCTTGATGATCGTGTACCAGCTGCCGGCGCCCTCGATCGTCACGTTGTCGACGATGATGTGGCGGTTCACCTGGTAGGTGCCCGGCGGGAGGTGGACCTTGAGGTGCTTGCGCTGCGCGAAGGCGATCGCCCTGTCGAACGCGGCGGCGGAGTCGCGCCTGCCGGACGGGTCGGCGCCGAACGCCAGCACGTTCGCCGCGACGAGGTTGACGTGCGGCCGGCCGACGAGCTGCGAGTCGAGCAGGTCGATGACCGTCCACGCGGCGTTGCTCCCGGTGGGGACCGTGAGCCGCACCTTGTCACCCGCGCGGTGGGTCCGGCCGAGCAGCAGTCGCTGCTCGTCGTAGAAGTGGCTCGGGCGGAACGGCGTCGTGATCACCGGAGGCGGTGTCGTGGCGGCGGGCACACAGGCGCACTCGGTGATCCACCAGTCCGGGTGCAGCAGCCCGGCGTCCGGGTCGTTCGAGAACGGATACTGGTTGTACAGCCACGCGTACTGCGACGTGAGGGTCATGGTCCTCTTGCCCCCGCCGTTCACCGTGACAGCGAGTGGCGCGGTGATGCCGCCGCCGTTGGGCGCGTCCGGGATGCTGTAGCGCACGGTGATCGCGTTGGCCGCGCTCGGCAGGGTGAACTCGACGTACTGTCCCGGCGTCAGCTTGACCGCCTTACGGCCGGAGGCCTCCGCCGGCAGCGTGTACGCGGAGCGGTCCGGCCCGATGACCGTGCCGTCCGTCGCGGCGTTCTCCGCCTCCTGCTCGGCGAAGTCGACGTCGGCGCCCCGGCCCGCGACGAGCGACGGATCGAGGCCGGCGCGTGTCACGACGGGGGTCGAAGTGCCGGTCGCGCCGGTGCCGGCAGGGGTCGAAGCACCGGTCGCGCCTGTGCCGGCAAGGGCCGTGCCGCCGGACACGACGCCGAGACCCAAGGTGGCGGTCACCGCCGCGACCGCGACCGCGGCCCTCCACGACAGCCTGCCGGACCACCTCGCCACAGCTCCTGCGCTGCTCCGTGACATCGAATGCTCGTTTCTCTCGGGGGGGGGTGAACACCTGAAGACGCTCGGGGCCGAGCGGACGCCATGAGGGTGAGGTGACATTAGGTCCCCCGCGCCCCACTCCACAAGCCTCCTGCGAAATAGTTTCGTAATCTTGCTGTACAAGTGCTGCCGCAACTTGTGTTCTTGCATAGATAGCGTGAGTCGTTGCGGCCCTCCCGTAGCGCGCGACCTTCCGTAGCGTGACCTCCCGCAGCGCGCGACCTCCCGCGACACGGAGCGAGCGCTTCACCGGCGGCACGGCCCGGATGTCTCATCGGGAGATGAGGCCCCCGGCCTGTTTCGCGCGGCAGCGCGTCGGAGTCCCCGTCGAGGCCGGAGCGGCCCGCCCGTACGCGACGTGATCCGACGCGCCGCCCGGCCGCCGGGACTAAGCTCCGCCTCATGTCTTCCCGTCCCCCTCAGCGCCGGCCGGAACGGCTGAAAGAGCCGGCCGCGCCCAAGCTGCCCGCCTCGCTCACCGTCGCGCGGCTCCCGGAGCACGGCATCGAGGACGACGCCGCCTATCGGTCGATGGAGTTCAAGGGCGTCGAGCTGTCCCCTCGGCATGTGGACGCGGCCGACTTCGAGGGCTGCCGCTTCGTCGACACGAGGTTCTCCGGCACGCGGATGCGCCAGGCGGGGTTCACCGACGTGGAGCTGGAGCACTGTGATCTGTCGAACATGAGAGCCACGACATCGGCGATGCACCGCGCTCGGGCGTCCGGGAGCCGGTTGACCGGCATGGCCTGGTCGGAGTGCGCGTTCCGAGACGTGGTGTTCGACACCTGCCGCGCCGATCTGGCGGGTTTCAGGTTCTCGACCTTCAAGAACACCGTCTTCCGCGACTGCACCATGCTGGAGGCCAACTTCCAGAACGCCGACCTGCGGGGAGTCAGGTTCGAGCGCTGCGACCTGACGGGGGCCCAGTTCTCCAACGCGCAGATGGACGGCACACGCTTCGCCGACTGCGTGTTGCTGGGGATCGGCGGCGTAGCCGGCCTCAGAGGCTCGATCGTCAAGAGCCGGGACGCGCAAGGGCTGGTCTACGCCCTGGCGGGCGCGATGGGGATCACCATCGAGGATTAGACCGTGTCCCTGGCGAGGGTCTCACCACGCCGTCCCTGGCGAGCGCCTCACCAGACCGGTCACACGGTCAAGTGACGGTGGCAGAGCCCCATGGGGCGGTCCGCCGGCTCCCCGGCCGCCCGAGCATGAGGGGTCAGTCGCTGACGGGGGTGTGCAGGACCGGGATGTGGCTGTAGTCCTCGCCGTCGATCTTGGTGATGTCGTCCGCGGCGACCCACCGCTCGGCGACGTGGCGCCGGTAGCCGTCAGCCTCGTCCCAGTAGATCAGGGCGAGCCACCGGGCTTCGCCACGGCGCCAGGCTCTCAGCCATGCTGCGCGGGAGCCGTACACCACCAGGGGAGAGCGAGGCGGGACAGGTGCGGCGGACACGAGATGAGGCTACGGGCGAGGGCCGACAGATCAGCGAGGGGTCATGAGGCTCAGCGAGGGGTCATGAGGCGAGGAGGTCGGAGCGGAAGCCGGCCACCAGCAGCAGGGCCGCCATGATGTCGATGACAGCGTGCAGCCGGTCCGCGGACGATGCGAGGCGCTCGGGTCCTGCGATGTCCAGCAGGACCGACACGCCGGCCGGGCCGCGCCGTCACGGAGTCGGACCCGTGGTTCCCGGATCGGCCCTCCCAGGCGCTCCGGCCACGGACCGCCGAGTCCGGCCCCGTCCATGGTCGTCGTAACCCAGCCGGTCACCCACGGATTCAGAAGTTCTCGCTCCACAGGTACCAGGGGCCGTAGTAGTGCTCGACGTCAGGTCCGTACTTCTCCTCTTCCGGCAGCGGTGGTTCACCGTGCGGGCTCCATATGACGCCGTGCTGATGGCTGCCGTCTCCCCCGTCGGACAGCGCGAAGCGCACCGTGCCCTCATGCCGCGCAGCCCAGGAGACGTCGAACGACCCCAGCGTTCCACGGCCCATCTTCCAGTCGGGACTCCCCGCCACCGCCGACCGCGCGACCTTCTCGAAGCTCTCCGCCGACAGGGCGAACCTGGACTTCCTCAGCTCTCCCACGGCAGGCAGCGTGAACACCAGGACGCCGATGAGCGGCGGTGCCGCCCAGCGCAGCAGGTCCCGCTTGACGCCCGGCCGTCCCACTGGGTCGAAGAGCGCTGCGGCGAGGCGGACGAGCCAGACCGCTCCGAGCACGGAGAACGCCAGGAGGGCGGGCAGGGACCAGAGAGGGGCGACACCGGGAAAGCTCACCGCGTACAGGAGCAGGAGACCGATGACCGCCAACGAGCCGATCAGAGGAAGACCCGGTGCGCCGATCGAACTCCTCGGGGACCGCTCCTTCAAAGTCACAGCAACTCCAACCAGAGTCGATCAGAACACCTCATGATCCACGCGAATCCTATCCATGGCCGACGGAGCGTGGTCGATCGTCCGCGAGTAAGACAACACGAAGGCCGTCCCGCCGGATGCGACCGCCGGCCCCGATGGTCACGTTCACAGATTTCCTGCCCCCGGACCGCCCTGTCGATCCGCCGCTGATCGTGCTGCTTGGCCTTGCGGAGAACCATGAGCGACACGATTGCCCTGTCCGGAGCGCACCGACACGTCAGCCGAGCCGCGACATCACGGACTCGGACCCGTGGTTCCCGGATCGGCCCTTCCAGGTGTTCCGCCCATGGACCGCCGAGTCCGGCCCCTTTCTCACCAGCAGTCCGGCCACCTCGGTCAACCCGCTTGAAGCTGACGGCAACACTCCCGAAACGCTCCCGATCGGGAGGCGGGCATCTTCACGCAGAACCCGCAGACGGGCCTGACCTGGGTGGGCACTACTGGGTTCGAACCAGTGACATCTCGCCTGCAAGGCCGTCCGAGCAGGGGCGCGGCCAAAGCGGACATCGGCGCTGGCCTAGGCGTACGGTCCACCGTTGTCCGGCATCGTTGTCACCCGATTGGTCACTCGAGTACGACACGCGGCCAAACGGCGCAGCAGCAGCGCAAACGCCTAAAAGGAGAGAAGAACACGGAAACCACGGCATCCATCATGGATACGATCACCCAGTACGGCGACCGCGAGGCATGTCAAGCACCATGGCCGAGTCGCCGAAGTCAGCCACGATCTTGAGCTGACCTCCGAGCGCCGTTACATAAGCGGCCAAGGTGGCCACTTCGCTGATCACTCCACTCTCTATCTGTGAGATGCGGGCCTGTGACACGCCCATCGCCTGAGCGACATCCTCCTGCCGCAGGCCGAGCTTGCGTCTGGCTTCAGCGAGCTGGTAGGCGCGCTGGCGGGCTACGAGCCCATCACGGAGTTGGGCAATCTCCGGCTCATCGCTGGGCTGGACAAGCTCAGCACGCAGTTCCTCCCATGTCACCGCCTGATCGCTCATTGCTCCCTCTCCTCGATATATCGGGCAAAACGCACCTCTGCCGCTTTGATCGCCACGTCATACCAACCGCTCCAGTCGCCGGACTTGTCTCCGGCGACCAGGAACACGGCTTGACGCCAAGGGTCGAAAACAAAGAGCAGCCGCACCTCGCTCCGCCCGCTGGATCCAGGTCTCAGCTCCTTGAGGTTACGGATGGTCGACCCTTGAAGCGTGTCCACCAAGGGCCGCCCCAGACCGGGCCCTTCCTCGGCGACCCGGTCCAAGGCCGCAGCGATCAACAAGAGTGTCTGCCGATCCACCTTCCGTAACTCGTGAAGCCAGTCACGGACCTCTGGAACGATCATTATCTGCCAGTTCACTCCATCATAATAAATTTCTTATGTTGATCCAAGAGGAGCTTTGGCAACTCAGCGTATTGCCAGCGTCACAAAAGCCCCTCTCTCCCTGGCGTGGAGATCTTGAGGCATGGATCACAAGGGGACCAGCGGGAGAACCTTGCCAGAGTCACCCACGTGGTCGGATGCCCCAGGGTGGCGATGCGATCGGACGGGGTCTCGACCTGGGCAGATACTTGCCCTGACCTGCGATTACAGTCCTTGGTCATCCACCGGTGCCCGACCCCGTCCGTGGTCGTTGTCACTCAGTTGGTCACTCACGCCCATGTCTCCGAGACACTGCGAGCAATGCCCTCCCTGTCGGTGACTGCTGCCATCGTCACACGTAACTGATCAAGGGAGAGACAGTGGCGGACACGCACGAAGAATTCGGCTGGCTCGCGAAGCACGGCCCGTTCTGTCACGTCTCCTGCATCACCTTCGCCCGATCCTTCAGCCCTCGCGAGGCGTTGATGCGTCTCGGCGCAGACAGCAGTGGGATCGAAGAGGTGACCTTTGAAAAGCACCAGGAACGAACGATGGAGTACATCGACTCGGACAACATGCGCACCAGCTACGTGGGCGCGCTGGAGATGAAAGGCTGGACTGTGCTGATCCAGCTCTGGACCGGATCGATCGGCCTTAACAGACTCCTACTACGCAGCCTCTCCCGGTCGACCGAGGTCGTGTCGATCCATCGCAACGTCCATGCCACGGACTATTTCGTCTACGCGATCGACGGCGAACAGGTCACATGCTTCGACCAGCTGGTTCCTGACACACGCTGGGGCAGTGATCCAGACCGCCTGGTCAGCAAAATGCGCGAAGTCGGCTTGTCCTGGGAAGGGCCCGGCGTCGGTGCCCCCTTTCCACGGCCCTCCTTTCCACGGTCCTTCACCCTGGCGAAGAAGATCACCGGCTTCTCCTTCTCCGAAGACATACTGAACACACGATTCCTCGGAGCCGCAGTCCGTGACCGGTGACTGGTTTTGCAGCCATGCAGTCGGCCGCAGTGGCAGGCACGGAGATCAGGCACTCATGGGGGAGCGAGTCAGCGGCTCGCGCACTTGGAGAACATCGACGTGGTGCTTGAGCCGGGCCAGGACCACACGGGCGCGTTGAGTGGTGAGATCGAGCGACATGTCCAGCATCCGTGACGCCGCGTTCGCCGCGTCCTCAGGTTCGTTGGCGTCTGCGAAGCCGACGGCAAGCCAGGATGGGTACAGCGCGACTTTCCGTGGCGTGTCAGAACATCGCTGAGCAGGGGCCTGACCAGTCCCGACCGGGCGTACGGTCCCCGGAGATCACGGTGTCCGACCCTGTCCGGGGTCGTTGTCGCTCAGTGCGAACAGAAGTTCGATAAGGTGCCGCTCACCGCACGACAGCCGGTATCCACACTCCGAGGGACCCTCCAGGGCCGATCTCTGTGGTCATATGCGATAGAGCACGGAGGCGCTCATGGGATGCCGCCAACACCGCCAACGGGGAGAATCACTGTGGAGAAACTGCTCGTCTCGTGTGATGAGCTGGCCGGGTTGATCGGCGCACCGTCGGTCCGGATCGTCGACACGCGCTGGCCCGTGGGCGATGGTCCGGCCGGGCATAACCTGTATCGCCGCTCGCGCGTGCCCGGCGCCGTCTACCTCGGATTCGACGCCACCCAGGCGCCCGGCCCGCAGCCACCGGGCCGGGCCGCCCATCCCGCGACGCTCGCCGCCGCGCTCGCCGACCTCGGCGTCGGCACCGACACCACCCTGGTGGCCTACGACGACAATCACCAGTTCACTGCGGCGCGGCTGGTATGGCTGATGCGGGCTCACGGCTTCGAGCGGTCGTTCCGCCTCGACGGCGGATGGCCCGCCTGGCTGCGGTCAGGTGGGCCCGTGGAGACCGGGCCGACCTCCCGGCGGCTCTGCGTGACTCACCCGCCGCTCCTGAGTCAGACCGGCTCCGCCATCGCCGGTCTGAACGACCTGCTCGCGCACCAGGCGGGCGGCCTGCCCATCGCCGACTGCCGCCGCGACTCCAGTTGGGCGGAGCAGCCGCAGCTCATCCCGGGCGCGACGAGACTGCCGATGCGCATGCTCGTCAACTCCTCGGGGCTGCACCATCCGCCGTCCCGCATCAGGTCGCTGGCCGCCGCAGCCGGGATCGACGTCAACACACCGGTCATCGCGTACTGCGGCGCGGCAATCTCCGCCCCGGCTGTTTGGCTCGCCCTGCGCGCAGCCGGCGTCACCGGGGTACGGGTGTACGACGGTTCCATCACGGAATGGATCGCCAGCGGCCGGCCTCTGACACCTGCGGCAGCGTGCCGCCCCGAGCACTCCCGGACGGCACAGCCTCGAACGGCCACGCCCGCGGGCCGAGAAGGTGCAGGCGGGGCGCCAACGATCGAGGATCGCTAGGGCACGATCCGGTTCCAAGCTTCCTCCGGCGAGTGCGGGCCAGTAACGCCATGTACCGCGATCCCGCGAACCCGTCCGTGATTTCGCGGCGGGGGCAGGGGTTCACAGGCAGCGTAGGTCGGCCTGACCGGGTTCGGACCGGAGGGTTCTCCAGGTCATCCCGATCGGTATGAGAGTCGCCACCGGCTCCGAGAAGTTGGGGCAAGGAGAACCCGATCGAGACCTGGGTCAGCATGACCGCACCGCCGGCAAGCCACATGGTTGCGACTACCCTCCTGGGCCGAGTCACAGCGGCTTCACCAGTTCTGGTCCCCGTTCGACACCCCGGCAGCCCGCGTCGACGCATCCGTCCACGCACCGGCTTCTTTCCGGCACCGTGGGGTCTCTGTCCATCCCCAAGAGCTGGAAGTCGCATGAACGACGTCTCTCTGCTGATCAGGCCGCGTGCGGCTCGAACCGTACCGAGCCCAGATCGTGACCGGAGGTAAGGCGAACGTCAGCGTTCAGCGCCGCAGCCAGATGCCGTAGCAAGGCGATCGTCGGCGAGGTCCCACCCTCCTCTATACATTCGATCTCATCCTCGGTCATACCCGCACGCTCGGCCAGTCCGGCAACGGTCAGCCCAAGCGCATCACGTCGGTCATACAGAGCCTTACCGAAGGCCAACGCCTCTCGAATCATGATCCGTTCAGGGTCCTCGGCCTGAGGCTCAGGGCGCACCCAGCGGGTGTGATAGCCAGTCATCACGCCTTCCTCTCATAGATCTCGGCCACCGGCCCATGATGGTCGCGTTCACAGATCTTCTGCGCCCGGACCGCCCTGTCGATCTGCCGCTGATCGTGCTGCCTGGTCTTCGGAAAACCGTGAGCAACACGATCGTCCTACCCGAGTACGCCAGTACGTCATCCGAGCTGCAACATCACGGAGCCGGACCCGTAGTTCCCAGACCGGCCCTTCCAGATGATCCGACCACGGACCACCAAGTTCGGTCCCTTTTTCCGCCAGTAGACCGGCGACCTCATCGACCCGCTTCCCCGATCGAGAGGTCGTTCGCCCTGGCGAGCAGGATCACCGGCCTCCGCTTCTCTCCAGAGATGCTGAAGCTGTGCTTCCCCGCTGCGGAACCCCTTGAGAACTGATCAGCAGATCTATGGGAAGACCTGTCTGCCAGCGGACTCAGGCGCTCATGGGATAGCGGGACAGCAGCTCCCACGCCTGGAGACGTCGGCGTAGGGTTTGAACTGTGCCAGGAGTAGGCTGGTGAGGTCGGCGGATCATGTCCAGCATCCGTGACGCCGTGTTGGCCGCCTCCCACAGCTCGTCGGCGCCGCCCCAATACATGTAGGCCGGTTCGTCGGCTCCGGCCCTGTTCGCCGGGTTGCACTTGCCTCACCCAACGCTCTGATCTGGTCGATCCTCCAGACAAAATATGAGACAAAAGTTATCTTCTGAAGATGGCTTGGGAGGTCGTCCTATTCGACCCCGACAGAGAAGCGATCTTCCTCGTGGCGGGAGACAAGGCAGGCAAGTGGTCGCGCTGGTACGACGAGGCGATCCCGCTGGCCAAGTCTCGCTACGCGGAGTATCACGCGGAGAAGAAGGACGAGAAGACGAAGGAGGACAGGCGATGAGCCCTGCTCGCCGCTGGCGGGAGGTCAAGGCCGAGGCCCACCGGCTCCATCCCGAGTTGGCCACTCCCGAGCGACAGGCCGCCGAAGCCGAACTGGATGCGTACGTGGCCGGCTACCACTTGAAAGAGCTGCGCAAGTCACTGGGCAAGACGCAGGCCGATGTCGCCGCCGCACTCGGCATCTCCCAGTCACAGGTCTCCCAGATCGAGAACGGCGATCTCGACGCCATGGAGCTGGAAACCCTCCGTGCCTATGCGGCCGCGCTAGGCGGGCACGTCGATGTGACGATCAGCGTCGGTCCGCACTCCGTCAAGGTCGCCTGAAACAGGTTACGTTCACCAGGAACAGCCCTTGGCTCAACCCCTGGAGCACTCACCGATGAAGCAAGTGCTCATCAGGCGGCGAATACTCGCCGCCATCCCTGAAGACACAGAACCCCTGGCCCGTCAATGCAGGTCAGGGATTCTTTTGTGGGCACTACTGGGTTCGAACCAGTGACATCTCGCTTGTAAGGCGAGCGCTCTACCGCTGAGCTAAGCGCCCCGGGGATCCCGTCCGACAGACGGGATAACACCTTACGCCACGCGGGGGGATTTCAGCACATCCAACGACCATGTGGCGCCGGCGTCGGGGATTCCGGCGGCGCGCCAGCCGAGGAGGGCCGCGCCGAGCATGCCCGCGTTGACGCCCAGGGCGGCCGGGCGGAGGGGCGGGGCGTCGCGGAAGGTCAGGCGGCCGCGGAGGCGCTCGGCCAGCGGGTCGGACAGGAGGGGGCCCGCTTCGGCCAGGCCGCCGCCCAGGACGATCGCGGAGGGGTCCAGCAGCAGCGTGTAGGTGGCCAGGGCGAGGGACAGGGCCTCGACCGCCTCCCCCCACACCTCCACGGCCAGCGGGTCGCCTGAGACGGTCAGCGCGGCGACCTGTTCGGCCGTGGCGGGTGAGGCGGCCCGGGCGGAGTAGCGGCGGCCCACCGCGGAGGCCGAGGCGTAGGTCTCCAGGCAGCCGATCTGGCCGCAGGCGCACACCTCCCCGGCGGGGAAGACCGGGATGTGACCGATCTCACCGCCCCATCCGGCGGTCCCGCCGTACGGCTCGCCGCCGAGGATCACGGCACCGGCGATGCCCGTCCCGATGGGCAGGAAGAGGAAGTCGGAGACCTCGCGGCCGGCGCCGAGCACGCTCTCGGCCAGGCCGCCGGTGCGCACGTCGTGGCCGAGCATGACGGGCACGTCGAGCGGGACGAAGTCCGCGGCCGGGACGTCGCGCCAGCCGATGTTGGCGGAGTAGAGCGCCGTGTCGGCGGTGACGAGGCCCGGCACGGCCAGGCCGACCCCCGCCGGGGCGCCGCCGCCCGCGGCGGCGAGGTCGTCGATGAAGGACCGGATCGTCCCGACGACGGCGGCGGGTCCTTCGTCGCGCGGGGTCGCCCGGCGGTCGGTGAGAACGACCTCGCCCGAGCGGGTGACGAGACCGCCCTTCATCGAGGTGCCGCCGACGTCAAGGGCCACAACGAAGGAGCTCATGCACGCATCCAGCAGGTCGAAGGGGCGGGGCCGAGCCCGACCCTAGCGCATGGGAAGAACGACAGATCACTCCCCAAGCTCATAAATGCACTTAAAGCCGATTTATGAGCATTAATGAACCCGGCCCAGGACACGGTTCAGCGCGGCCTCCACCTCGTCCGACAGGCCGGGCGCGCAGGACTCGGTGAGCTGCTCACCGGCCCGGGCCAGCCGTACCGCCCCGCAGGAGCGGCACTCCACCTCGCCGAGCCGGCAGATGAGCGCCACGGATCCGCACCCGGAGCACGTGTCGAGGTCGAGGTCGTGCGTGCGCTGGCAGTCCGGGCAGATGAGCACCTGTGTCTCGTGGCGCACCCCGCGCTTCCACGGGCTGGCGCCACGGACCGGATCGGTCTGCCTGGCCCCGCAGGAGAAGCAGGGCATGATCGCCTCCGGAAGGTCGAGACCGGCGGACGCCTCATGAGCGTCCGCCGGATCACCGCTCAGGAAAGTTCGGCGAGCACCTTGTGGTACTCGGCGATGTCGCGTGCCACCGGGATCGGGTTCACGACACTCCAGCGGACCACGCCCTCGCCGTCGATGATGAAGGTGCCCCGTGTGGCGAGCCCCTTCTCCTCATCGAACACACCGTACGCCTGGGCGACCTGTCCGTGCGGCCAGAAGTCGGAGAGCAGGGGGAAGGTGTAGCCCTCCTGGTCCGCCCAGGCCCGGTGGGTGAACATCGAGTCGACCGAGACGGTCACCACCTGGACGTCCTCGGGCGCGGTGGCGATGAACTCGTCGCGGATCGCGCAGAGCTCACCGTGACAGACGCCGCTGAACGCGAGGGGATAGAAGATCAGCACGACCTTTTTACCCCGGTAGTCCGAGAGCTTGACCGGAGCGCCGTGCTGATCCTTCAGCTCGAAGTCCGGAGCCGGGGACCCCACCTCGACTGCCATGTCCACAGGTCCTTTCATCGGATGACGGGCAAGCGTCATCATCCTGCCGTACGGCTCGCGCGAGCCGTACGGCAGGGCGGGACCCTCAGCGGCGCGCCCGAGGCGTGGCCAGCCTCGTCCCCGACCAGTCGGGGGCGGCACTGATGCTGCTGGTCTGCGACAGACCCGCCGTCGTGGAGTCTTCCCCGATGTCGCTCGGCTCCACGTGCCCCTCCCGCCCCGCCTTGGGGGTGAGCAGCCAGATCTGGCCCCCCTCGCTCAGGTTGGTCAACACGCCGCTCAGGGCGTCGAACAGATCACCGTCGCCGTCGCGCCACCACAGCAGCACGATGTCGACGACGTCTTCGAAGTCCTCATCGACCAGTTCGTTGCCGGTCAGTTCCTCGATGGAGTCGCGCAGATCGTCATCGGCGTCCTCGTCCCATCCGATCTCCTGCACCACCTGACCCGGCTTGAGACCGAGTCGTTCGGCCAGGCTGCGTTCGCCCTGCGCCTGACCCGCGGTCGCGCTCACGTTTGTCCCTCCTGCTTGAATGGCCCCGCGATTACACGGTGCTCAAAGTGCTTCGGCACAGTCCACACGCTGTGACCCTTAGTCGTCAACGGTCGCCACGGCAACGACTGGGCTACGTATGAATTAGTCCGACAAAAATGACAAACGGACCTGGCGTTCCCGATTGTCGATGTTGAGATCCACAACGGCGATGGACTGCCAGGTGCCCAGCGCGAGCCGCCCGGCCAGGACCGGGACGGTTGCGTACGGAGGAATGAGAGCCGGCATGACATGCGACCGTCCATGCCCTCTGGATCCGTGCGCATGCCTCCATCTCTCGTCGGCCGGAAGCAGGTCCTGCAAGGCCGCGATCAGGTCGTCGTCACTGCCCGAGCCGAGCTCGATCAGCGCGATCCCCGCGGTCGCGTGCGGCACGAAGACGTTCAGCAGACCATCTCCTCCGCACGACCGGACGAAGCTCTCGCACTCGGAGGTGATGTCGTGCACCCGCTCGCGGGAACCCGTTACCACCTCGATTGTCTGAGATCTCACATACCCGATCCTACGATCCATCCTGAGCTGGGACGACGACCACGCGCGGTCCGTGTGCCGCGGGATGGGCCGCACCCGTCGCCGGAGCGCGCCGCGCACCCGGGCGGACCGGCCGCCACCCGCGTCGACGGCCTTTCTTCACCAGGCTCTTCACCAGGCGCGGAACCGGCACGGAACCAGCGAGAAACCAGGCACGGAACCAGCGAGAAACCGGGCATGGACCGGCCGCGTACAGGGGTTCCCGGAGCCGCGCGGATCAGCCCCCCAGAAGCCCTTGACCCGGGCCTCCAGAAAAAGGGGAGATGGATGTAACCTTTGGTGGCAATTCGTCCTACCATCGGTGGTCTAGGCCACATCTACCCCCCTGCCAGCAGGGACTTCCTGGTTACCGGTCAGTAGAGATGCACTTTCCGGGGTAAGAGACCAGGATGGAAGACGACCTACACCAGACAAAAGTCCATCCTCGGAAGGCGAGACCCAGTGGCTTCCGGACGCCAGCGTTTCTCGGTCATCAGCGACGGCCTACCCAGCCAGCTCCCTGATGTCGACCCCAGCGAGACCCAGGAGTGGCTCGAGTCGCTCGACAACGTCATCAAGACGGAAGGTCGCACTCGGGCCCGTTATTTGATGCTTCGCCTGTTGGAGCGGGCCCGCGAACACCAGGTCGGGGTCCCCGGCCTGCGCAGCACCGACTACATCAATACCATCCCCCCGGAGCGAGAGCCCTGGTTCCCTGGCGA
This sequence comes from Streptosporangium brasiliense, assembly GCF_030811595.1. NCBI lineage: Bacteria > Bacillati > Actinomycetota > Actinomycetes > Streptosporangiales > Streptosporangiaceae > Streptosporangium > Streptosporangium brasiliense. The sequence goes on along the minus strand of NZ_JAUSRB010000002.1, from coordinate 4,242,448 downwards.
CGAATACGTCGAGCGCCGGATCCGCGCCTACATCCGGTGGAACGCGGCCGTCATGGTGACCCGGGCCAACGCCCGCACCAACGTCGGCGGCCACATCGCGACCTACGCCTCGGCCGCGTCACTCTACGAGGTGGGCTTCAACCACTTCTTCCGCGGCAAGGACCACGGCGAGTCCGGCGACCAGGTCTTCATCCAGGGCCACGCCGCGCCGGGCATCTACGCCAGGGCGTTCCTGGAGGGCCGCCTCAACGAGGGCCAGCTCGACGCCTTCCGGCAGGAGCTGTCGCACGGCTTCAAGGGCCTGCCCTCCTACCCGCACCCGCGCCTGATGCCGGACTTCTGGGAGTTCCCCACGGTCTCCATGGGCCTCGGCCCGATCGGCGCGATCTACCAGGCCCGGTTCAACCGCTACCTGCTGAACCGGAAGATCAAGGACACCAGCCGCAGCCACGTCTGGTGTTACCTCGGCGACGGCGAGATGGACGAGCCGGAGTCGCTCGGCGCGATCGGCCTGGCCGCCCGCGAGGAGCTCGACAACCTCACCTTCGTCATCAACTGCAACCTGCAGCGCCTCGACGGCCCCGTGCGCGGCAACGGCAAGATCATCCAGGAGCTGGAGTCCTACTTCCGGGGCGCCGGCTGGAACGTCATCAAGGTCGTCTGGGGCCGCGACTGGGACCCGCTGCTGGCGGCCGACGTCGACGGCGTGCTGGTCAACAAGATGAACACCGTCCCCGACGGTCAGTTCCAGACCTACTCCGTCGAGAGCGGCGAATACATCCGCGAGAACTTCTTCGGCGGCGACCCGCGTCTGCGCAAGATGGTCGAGCACCTGTCGGACGAGGACATCCGCAAGCTGTCGCGCGGCGGCCACGACTACCGCAAGGTCTACGCGGCCTACAAGGCGGCCCGCGAGCACGTCGGCCAGCCGACGGTCATCCTCGCCCAGACCATCAAGGGCTGGACGCTGGGCAAGGACTTCGAGGCGCGCAACGCGACGCACCAGATGAAGAAGATGTCCAAGGCCGACCTCAAGGAGTTCCGCGACCGGCTCTACCTGCCGATCCCCGACTCCGCGCTCGAGGGCGACCTGCCGCCCTACTTCCACCCGGGCGAGAACGACCCCGAGATCGAATACATGAAGGAGCGCCGCGCGGCCCTGGGCGGCTTCCTGCCCAAGCGCGTGGTCCGCGCCAAGCCGGTCAAGCTCCCCGGCGACGCCGCCTTCGCGCAGCTCAAGAAGGGCTCCGGCAAGCAGAACGTCGCCACCACCATGGCGTTCGTCCGCCTGCTGAAGGACCTCATGCGCGACAAGGAGATCGGCCACCGGTTCGTGCCGATCATCCCGGACGAGGCCCGCACCTTCGGTCTCGACGCGATCTTCCCGACCGCCAAGATCTACTCGCCGCACGGCCAGACCTACGACGCCGTGGACCGCGAGCTGCTGCTGTCCTACAAGGAGTCGACCGAGGGTCAGATCCTGCACGAGGGCATCAGCGAGTCGGGCTCGATGGCCTCGACGATCGCGGTGGGCTCGGCGTACGCCACGCACGGCGAGCACATGATCCCGATCTACATCTTCTACTCGATGTTCGGCTGGCAGCGCACCGCCGACCAGATGTGGCAGCTCGCCGACCAGATGGGCCGGGGCTTCCTGCTCGGCGCCACCGCCGGCCGCACCACCCTGAACGGTGAGGGCCTGCAGCACGAGGACGGTCACACCCCGCTGATCGCCTCGACGAACCCGGCGGCGGTCTCCTACGACCCGTCGTGGGGCTTCGAGGTGGCCCACATCATCAAGGACGGCCTGCGGAGGATGTACGGCGAGCAGCCGGAGAACGTCTTCTACTACCTGACCGTCTACAACGAGCCCTACCCGCAGCCGGCCGAGCCCGCCGACCTGGACGTGGAGGGCCTGCTCAAGGGCCTTTACCGGTTCGCCGCGGCGCCGGCCGCCGCGGGCCCGAAGGCCAACATCCTGGTATCGGGCGTGGCCGGTCCGTGGGCCATGGAGGCCCAGCGGATGCTGGCCGAGGAGTGGGGCGTGGCGGCCGAGGTGTGGTCGGCCACCTCCTGGGCGGAGCTGCGCCGCGAGGCGCTGGCCGCCGAGGAGCACAACATGCTCAACCCCGACGCCGAGCAGCGCGTGCCGTACGTGACCCAGGCGCTGTCGGCGGCCCAGGGGCCGTTCGTGGGCGTCAGCGACTACATGCGCGCGGTCCAGGACCAGATCGCCCAGTGGGTGCCGGGTGACTGGACCTCGCTCGGCACCGACGGCTTCGGCCTGTCGGACACCCGGTCGGCGCTGCGCCGCCACTTCCACGTGGACGCGGCCTCGATCACGCTCGCCGTGCTCACCCAGCTCGTCAAGCGGGGCGAGCTCGACTCCAGGGTGCTGAACGACGCGATCGCCAAGTACCACCTCAAGAACGGCGTCACCGAGGCAGGCGGCGCCGAGAGCAACGACACGCAGTCCATGGGGCTGTGATCCCTGCCGGGCGGGTCCCTTCTTTGGAAGGCCCCGCCCGGTTAGTGTTGAATCGCTTCCCCCGGCGAACGATCCGAGGGGAGCACCACGTGCGAAAAGTCTTGACGGCCGCCACCGTGACGGCGGTCCTGTCCACAGCGCTGACCGCCTGCAGCGGCGGCACCGCGGCGGACGGCCACCGCGCCTCCGGCGCCCCCCAGGCACCGGCCTCCGCCCACAACGCGGCCGGGACGTCGGACCCGATCGCCTGGGGCCCGTGCACCGACATCGAGCGCCCCGGCGGGCAGGCTCCGGCCAAACCCGACCCCAACCTGCAGTGCGGCAAGCTCAAGGTCCCCCTCGACTACGCCAGACCGGACGGCGAGACGCTGGAGATGGCCGTGATCAGGGTCAGGGCCACCAACCCCGGCGAGCGGATCGGCTCCCTGGTCTTCAACTTCGGAGGTCCCGGCGGGTCCGGCGTCGACACCCTGGCCCAGGCCGTCAAGGTCTTCAGCACCCTGCGCACCCGCTACGACCTGGTCAGCTTCGACCCGCGCGGGGTGGAGCGCAGCGCCGGCGTCAAGTGCGGCGACAGCAAGGTGATGGACCGGTTCACCTCGATGGACAGCGTGGCCACCACCCCGGCGGAGCGGGCCGCGATGGACAAGATCATCAAGGAGTTCGCCACCGCCTGTGAGCAGACCTCCGGCAAGGTCCTGCCCTACGTCGGCACGGTGAACGCCGCCCAGGACATGGACCGGCTCCGCGCGGCGCTGGGTGACAGGCAGCTCAACTACTTCGGCATCTCGTACGGCACGCAGCTCGGCGCGGTCTACGCGACGAAGTTCGCCAAGAACGTGGGGCGTTTCGTGCTGGACGCCCCGCTCGACCCCAGCGTCACCCTGAAGCAGCGCACGCTGGTGCAGACCTCCGGGTTCCAGCAGGCCTACGAGTCCTTCCTGAAGGACTGCGTCAAGGACCGGGGCCAGTGCGAGCTCGGCGCCGACGCGACCATCGCCAACAAGAACGTCGATAACTTCCTGGACGAGCTGGACAACCGGCCGCTGCCGGTGGGCAACCGCTCACTCACCCAGGGCCTGGCCAGCACCGGCGTCGCCGCCGCGCTGTATTCCAACCTGACCTGGCCGCTGCTGGAGCAGGCCCTGGCCCAGGGGTTCAAGGGCGACGGCCGGCTCCTGCTGTCGCTGGCCGACAGCTACAACGGCCGCAGGCCCGACGGGTCCTACTCGACCCTGATGAGCAGTTTCCCGGCCATCAGCTGCGCGGACACCGCCGAACGGCCGACCTCCGAGGAGCTGGTCAAGGTGGAGGCCGCGGCGTTGAAGATCTCGCCGCTGTTCGGCAGCGCGGGGCTGGGGATCATCTGCCGGGCATGGCCGGTCCCGGGCAGCGACGAGGCCAGGAAGGTCAACGCCACCGGCTCCGCGCCGATCGTGGTGGTCGGCGGCACGGGCGACCCCGCCACGCCGTACGAGTGGGCGCCGAAGATGACCTCGGAGCTCACGACCGGCGTGCTGGTCACCTACAAGGGCGAGGGCCACGGCGCCTACCTGTCGGGCGACGCGTGCGTGAAGAAGGTCATCGACGGCTACCTGCTCGGCGGGAGGACTCCCGCCAAGGGCACGACCTGTCCCGCGTCCTGACCGGTGGGGGCGGTCCCGCCGGGCGGGGCCGCCCGGCGGCCTGCCCCGCTACCGGCAGGTCTCCAGCTCGGGCAGCTCGGTCTCGAAGCGGAAGCCGACCCTGCCGAAGTGACGTTCGAGCAGCGTCCGCATGGTCCCGTCGGCGTACATGGACCCGATCGCCGCGTTGATCGCCCGGCAGGCCCCGGGGTCGCCGGCTCTCAGCGCCACGCCGTACCGCTCGGCGGTGAGCCGGATCCCGGCGATCTTGAGTCCCGCTCCGCGCAGCCGGGCGCCGAACCCGGCGATCAGCACGTCGTCGCCGGGCAGGGCGTCGGCACTGCCGTCGGCCACCCGGGTGGCGCACTTGGAGGTGTCGGCGTCGCGGACGGCGACGAACCTGACGCCCCTGTCCCTGATCAGGGAGCTGGTGGTCTGGCCGGAGGCCAGGCAGAGCCGCTTGCCGCGCAGGTGCTCGACCTTGGAGATCTTGGTGCCCGCCCGGACGAGCACGTCGCGGTGGGCCAGGTAGTACGGTCCGGCGAAGGCGACCCGGCCGCGGTCGGCGCTGTCGATCGAGAGGTTGGCGACCACGAGGTCCACCTTGCCCCGCTCGACCGCCGCCTCCCGGGCGGCGTAGCCCACGGGCACATACCTGACCCTGCCCTCGGGCACCTTCAGGGCCCTGGCGATGTATTCGGCCACGTCGATCTCGAACCCGGTGGGCGGCGCGCCCAGCGAGACGCCGGGGAGGCCGTCGCGGTAGCCGACCCTGAGCACGCCGCCGGCCCTGATCCGGTCGAGCAGGGGCGAGCCGGTGGAGGCCGTCGGGGCCGGGGTGGAGGCGGCCGGGCTCGGTGAGGCGGCGGCGCCCCAGCCGGAGATGGGGCCGGACTGGACGGCCACGAAGGCGGCCGCCGCGCCGAGGACCACGGCCACGGCGGCGGCGACGGTCCGGCGGCGGCGCCGGGCCGGGGTCCGCCGCTCCACCCGGGTCAGGTCGACCGTGGCGGCCTGGACGCCCTCGGCCAGCACCTCCTCGGAGACCTGGGCCTCGTCCACCGGATGGCCGAGCAGGCGTTTGAGCACCTCGTCGGCGGTGGGCCGGAGCCGCTGGTCCTTGTTCAGGCAGGCGGCGACGGTCGGGCGCAGGTCCTCGGGGAGGGCGCTCAGGTCGGCTTCGTGGTTGATGACGCGGTTGAGCGTCGCCACGATCGTGTCACCGCCGAAGGGCGCCTTGCCGGTGGCGGTGAAGACCATGGTCGAGGCCCAGGCGAACACGTCGGCGGGCAGGCCGACACGCTCCTCGGCGATCTGCTCGGGGGCCATGTAGGCCGGGGTCCCGACCGCGCGGGTGGTGATCGTCCCGCTCTCGTCGATGATCTTCGCGATGCCGAAGTCGACGACCCGGGGGCCGTCCGCGGCCAGCAGCACGTTGTCCGGTTTCAGATCGCGGTGGGCGATCCCGGCGTGGTGGATCGCGGTCAGCGCGGTGGCCGTGCCGATGGCGAGCCGGCTGAGCGCGTCGCCGCTCAGCGGTCCGTCGCGCTCGACCACCTGGCGCAGCGAGGGCCCGTCGATCAGCTCGCTCGCGATGTAGGGCGTCTCGCCGTCGAGGTCGGCGGCGAGGACCCGGGCGGTGCAGAACGCCTCCACCCGCCGGGCCGCGGCGAGCTCGCGCGCGAAGCGGGAGCGCGCGTGGGCCTCGCCGGTGAAGCGCACGTGCAGCAGCTTGATGGCGGCGCGTCCCCCGTCGGCGGACTCCCCGAGGTAGACGACCCCCTGACCGCCCTCCCCCAGCCTGCCCTGGAGCGTGTAGTCCCCCAACTGCGGCGGGTCCCCGGGCCGCAGCGGTCTGATCTCCGGCATCGCCGACCCCTCGTATGCACCGCTTTGCCCAAGCATTACACATCGGAAGGGGGAAGATCGCCCGCTCCCGCCACGGCCCCGGGGATAAAGACCGGTTAAACGGATCCGCTTAAAGAGTGTTTAACAGGGTTCTCGCAATATCTGTGGCGACAGGGAGGGAATCGCGATGAGAACAGTTCTGGTGGTAGCGGCGATCGTCTCGGCCGCCGCGGTGAGCGGGTGCGGGCAGAGCCCTGAGACCGGGATCGCCTCCGCGGGAGGCGCCACGTCCTCGGCCGCCCCGGCGGCACCGGCCCAGCCGGACGGGCTGAGGTTCGCCCGGTGCATGCGGGAGAACGGCGTCGACATGCCCGACCCGGAGCCGGGCAGCGACGCCGTGACGCTCCGCGGGGAGGTCGACAAGGACAGTCTGGACAGGGCGTCCAAGGCCTGCGAGAAATACGGTCCAGCCGGTCAGAAGAAGAGGGCGGCGGCCGACCCCGCGGTCCAGAACGCCTTGCTGAAGTACGCCCGCTGCATGCGGGAGAACGGCATCGACATGAAGGATCCCGACTTTTCCGATGGAAGGGTTCGTTTAGCCGGAAATAGGATGAATCTCAACTCTCCTGAGACCGAGAAGGCGATGGAGATCTGCCGCGAGCACCTGCCCGGATCGGGGAAGCGGCCTTGAGACACGGCAGGGTCATCGCCGGGGCCGCCGGGGCCGTCCTGCTCGCCGGCGGCGGCGTGGCGGCGCTCACGCTGACCGGCCGGCAGGACGCCCCCGCCGCGGCCTCCGCCGCCCCCGTGGCGACCGCCGAGATCACCCGCTCCGACCTGGCCGACGCCGAGGCCGTCGACGGCACGCTCGGCTACTCGGGCCGCCGCAGGCTGCCCAACCACGCGGACGGCACGGTCACCAGGGTCAGGGAGCAGGGGTCCACGGTGGGGCGCGGCGGCTGGCTCTACCGGGTGGACGGCAGGCCGGTGATCCTGATGTACGGCGACATCCCGATGTACCGCACGCTGTCCTCCGGTTCCAGCGGCAAGGACGTCGAGCAGCTGGAGCGCAACCTCAAGGCCCTCGGCCACGACCCCGGCACGGTGGACGGCGACTTCTCCTGGCTGACCGCGCGGGCCGTACGGCGGTGGCAGGACGCCGCGGGCCTGGCGGAGACCGGGTCGGTCGACGCGGCCCAGGTCGTGGTCGCCTCCGGGAGGCTGCGGATCGCCGAGGTCACCGCGGAGCCCGGGACCGCCGCGGGCCGGTCGGTGGTGACCACGACCAGCACCCGCCGGATCGTCCACATCGACCTCGACTCGGCCGACCAGCAGCTCGCCAGGATCGGCGCCCCGGTGACGGTGGAGCTGCCCGGCGGCGGCCCGGCCAGGGGCCGGATCACCTCGGTCGGCACGGTCGCCGAGCCCGAGATGGACGGCGGCCGGCCGACCGGCGCCTCCACGATCGACCTTGAGGTCACCCTGGCCGACCCCCGGAAGCTCGGCCGCCTCGACCAGGCCCCCGTCACGGTGAACCTCCGCGGCGAGCACCGCCGGGACGTGCTCTCCGTCCCGGTCGAGGCGCTGCTGGCCCTCCGCGAGGGCGGCTACGGCCTGCGCCTGGCCGATCACCGCACCGTCGCGGTCGAGACCGGCCTGTACGCCTCCGGCCGCGTCGAGGTGTCCGGCGCCGGTCTCGCCGAGGGCATGAAGGTCGAGGTGCCGCAGTCATGAGCCACCGGCCCGACCCCACCTCCGACCCCGCGGGCACCACCGGCCCGCCCGCCCCGGTGATCGAGCTGTCGGGGGCGGAGAAGATCTATCCCGGCGGGGTGCGCGCGCTGCGCGGCGTGGACCTGAGTGTCCTCCCCGGCGAACTCGTGGCGATCGTCGGCCCCTCCGGGTCGGGGAAGTCGACCATGCTGCACCTGATCGGCACCCTCGACCGCCCCTCCGCCGGGACCGTCCGCATCGCCGGGCACGACGTGGGGGCGCTGTCGGACCGGCAGCTGTCGGCGCTGCGCGCCCGGCGCATCGGGTTCGTCTTCCAGCAGTTCCATCTGGCCGCCGGGGTCGCCGCGCTCGACAACGTCGCCGACGGCATGCTGTACGGCGGAGCCCCACGCCGGGAGCGGCGGGAACGGGCCGCCGAGGCGCTCAGGCGGGTCGGCCTCGGCCACCGGCTGGGGCACCGGCCCGGCGAGCTGTCCGGCGGGGAGCGCCAGCGGGTCGCGGTGGCCAGGGCCGTGGCCGGCGAGCCGTCGCTGCTGCTGGCCGACGAGCCGACCGGCAACCTCGACACCGCCTCCGGCCACGCCGTGCTGACGATCCTGCGCGAGCTCAACGCCTCCGGCACCACCGTGGCGATCATCACCCACGACGACGAGGTGGCCGCGGCCGCCCCGCGCCGGGTCAGGCTGCGCGACGGCCTGATCGTCACCGACGAGAGGACCGACATCGACGCGGGCGGGAAGACCGGCGGCGGGGCGCACCCGGGGGGCACGGCATGAACCGGACACGGCACGTACCGGAGGACAGACGACCCGGCCCGGACGCCCCCGGGCGGGAGCGGCCCGGCCCGGCGCACGCCGTACCCGAGTACGGACGGAGCGACGCCGCACCCGAGTACGGACGGCACGACGCCACGCTTGGACATGAGCGGCCCGGCCCGGCGCGCACCGCACCGGATCTGGTCCCCGGCCGGCTCGGCTGGGCGGACCTGCTGCGGGTGGGCGGCTCCGGGCTGAGGACCCGGCCGGGCCGGGTGCTGCTGTCGGCGCTGGGCATCGCGATCGGCATCGCGACCATGGTGGCGGTCGTCGGGATCTCCTCCTCCAGCAAGGCCCAACTGCTCGACGAGCTCGACCGGCTCGGCACCGACCTGCTCACCGTCACCGCCGGGCGGACCGTGCTCGGGGGCAGTGCCGAGCTGCCGGAGGAGGCGGTCGCCATGGCCGCCCGGATCGGGCCGGTGACCGGCGCCGCCGCCACCGGTGACACCGGCGAGCACGTCTGGCGGACCGACATGGTGCCGCGGGAGCAGACCGGGGGGCTCGGGGTCCGGGCGGCCTCGCCCGGCCTGCTCACCACGCTCCAGACCCGCGTCGAGCGGGGCGTCTGGCTCAACCGGGCGACCGGGGCGCAGCGCGCGGTGGTCCTGGGGTCGGTGGCGGCCCAGCGGCTCGGCGTGCGGGAGGTGGGGGACCAGGTGTGGATCGGCGGGCGGTGGTGGACGGTCACCGGCGTGCTGGCCGCCTCCCCGCTGGCACCGGAGATCGACCGGTCGGTGCTCGTCGGGTCCGAGGCCGCCGGGCGATACCTGGACTTCGACGGCCACCCCACCACGCTCTACATCCGCTCCTCCGACGCCGCGGTGGGCGAGGTGCGCCAGGTGCTGCCCAGGACCGTGAACCCGGAGCACCCCGAGGAGGTCGAGGTCAGCAGGCCCTCCGACGGGCTCGTCGCGAAGGCCGCGGCCGCGGGGGCGTTCACGGACCTGCTGCTCGGCGTCGGCGCGATGGCGCTGCTGGTCGGCGGGGTCGGCGTGGCCAACACCATGGTCATCTCGGTGCTGGAACGCCGCGGGGAGATCGGCCTGCGCCGCTCGCTCGGCGCCACCCGGGGCCAGGTGCGCGGCCAGTTCCTCACCGAGTCGCTGCTCCTGTCGGGCATGGGCGGCGCCGCGGGGGTGGCGCTGGGGGCGCTGGTCACCGTCGGGTACGCCGCCGTGCGGGACCTGCCCGCCGTGGTCCCGCTCTGGGCCATGGCCGGTGGCCTGGCGGCGCCCCTGCTGGTGGGGACGGTCGCCGGGATCTATCCCGCGATGCGGGCGGCCCGCATGTCCCCCACCCTCGCCCTCACCACGCCCTGAGGGATGGTGCTTATCCGATGTTTACCCCTGGACGGGCAGGATTGCGATCATGCGAGTGCTCATCGTGGAGGACGAGCGGGTGCTCGCCGACGTCGTGGCGACCGGTCTGCGCCGGGAGACCATGGCCGTGGACGTGGTCCACGACGGGGACGCGGCGCTGGAACGGGCCGCCGTCAACGACTACGACGTGATCGTGCTGGACCGGGACCTGCCCGTGCTCCACGGCGACGAGGTCTGCCGCCGCCTGGTCTCCGCCCGGATCCCGGCCAGGATCATCATGCTGACCGCCGCCGGGGACCTCGGGTCGAAGGTGGAGGGCCTGTCGATCGGCGCCGACGACTACCTGCCCAAGCCCTTCGACTTCCCCGAGCTGGTGGCCCGGCTGCGCGCGCTGGCCCGCCGGACCCCCCAGATGGTGCCGCCGGTGCTCAACCGGTCGGGCATCACCCTCGACCCGGGCCGTCACGAGGTCTTCCGCGACGGCCGGTACGTGGCGCTGAGCCCCAAGGAGTTCGCGGTGCTGGAGATCCTGATGCGCGCCGAGGGCACCGTGGTCAGCGCCGAGGACCTGCTGGAGAAGGCCTGGGACGAGAACATCAACTACTTCACCAACTCGGTGCGGGTCACGGTGATGACCCTGCGCAGGAAGCTCGGCGACCCGCCGGTGGTGGAGACGGTGACCGGCCTGGGATACCGGCTGTGAGCTCGCGGCGGATCTCGGTACGGCTCCGCCTGACCCTGGTCTACGGCAGCCTGTTCTCCGCCGCGGGCCTCGTGCTCGTGCTGGCCAACTACTTCGTCGTACGGCAGATGCTCCACCAGCCCGTCAGGGTGACGCCCCGGGAGGCCGTCGCCGTACCGCTCCCCCGGGACGGCGACCTCCTGCGGACCTTCACCGACGCCAAGGGCCAGTACCGCGACAGCGTGATGGCCTCGATGGTCCAGTGGTCGCTGCTGGCCACCGTGATCGTCGGGGTGACGGGGCTGGCCGTCGGGTGGATCGTGGCCCGCCGGGCGCTGGCCCCGCTGCACACGATGACCGAGGCGGCCCGCCGCCTGTCGGAGAGCACCCTGCACGAGCGGATCGCCCTGGACGGCCCCCGCGACGAGCTCCGCGACCTGGCCGACACCTTCGACTCCATGCTGGAACGCCTCGACCACGCCTTCGACAGCCAGCGCCGCTTCGTCGCCAACGCCTCCCACGAGCTGCGCACCCCGCTGGCCATCAACCGGGCGCTGGTGCAGGTCTCCATGACCGATCCCGGCCTTCCCGCGGAGATCAGGGCCGTCGGCGCCGAGCTGCTGGCCGCCGGCGCCCGCCAGGAACGGCTCATCGAGGGGCTGCTCCTGCTGGCCCAGAGCGAGCGGGAGCTGACCGAGCGCCGCCCGGTGGACCTGGCCGAACTCGCCGGGAGCGCGCTGGCCTCCGTGCCGGAGGCCACGGCGGACCTGAGCCCGGCCCCGGCGACCGGTGATCCGGTGCTGCTGGGACAGATGATCGGCAACCTGCTCGACAACGCGGTGAAGTACAACGACGGGCGCGCCCTGGTCACCGTCCGCACCGGCCGGGACCGGCGAGGGAGCGTCGTCACCGTGGAGAACACCGGCCGCGTCGTCCCCGCCGACCGGATCGAGGAGCTCTTCGAACCGTTCCGCCGCCTCGACCGCGACCGGACCGGCTCGACCGCCGGCGCGGGTCTCGGCCTGTCGATCGTCCGGGCGGTCGCCCGGGCCCACCGCGGCTCGGTGGAGGCCGTGCCGCGTCCGGGCGGCGGCCTGACCGTCACCGTACGGCTGGCGCCGGGATGAGCGCACCGTACGGCCGGCGCCGGGGATGAGCGCACCGTACGGCCGGCGCCGGGGATGAGCGCACCGTACGGCCGGCGCCGGGGATGAGCGCACCGTACGGCCGGCGCCGGGGATGAGCGCACCGTACGGCCGGCGGGGACGTCAGGAGGGCTCCGCGGCCCGCGTCCGCGCGCCGGCGTCCCGAGCGGGCCGCACGGTCACCGACACCAGCAGGGCGGCCAGGAGCAGCACGCCCGCCGCGGCGTAGAAGGCCCACTGGTAGCCGCTGACGGCGGCCGCCGGGGAGGACTGCCCGGCCTCCAGCGCCGTGCCGGTGCGGCCTATCGCGACCGCGGTGAAGACGGCCAGGCCGAGGGCGCTGCCCAACTGCTGCATGGTCGTCTGCACCCCCGAGCCGAGCCCCGCGTCGTCGTCGGTCACCCCGTGCAGGGCCGCGTTCTGCAGCGCGGGGAAGGCGGTCCCCAGCCCCGCGGCGATCATCACCATGGCGGGCAGCACGTCGGCGGCGTAGCCGCTGGTGACCGACATGCGCACGGCCACGTACAACATCCCGGCGGCGCTGAGGACGAGGCCGGCGCCGATGGTGCCCGTGGTGCCCAGCTTGGCGGTGAGCGCAGTCGAGGCCGCCAGGCCGGCGAGGAAGGCCACACAGAAGGGCAGGTAGGCCAGCCCCGTGGCCAGCGGCTGGTAGCCGAGGACGTTCTGCATGTAGAGGGTGAGCAGGAACATGGTCGCCGCCATGCCGCTGGTCAGCGTGATCGTCGCCAGGTTCGCCGACAGGCGGACGCGGCTGGCCAGGAAACGCGGCGGCACCAGCGGCGCGGCGCTCCTCGTCTCCACCACGGCGGAGGCGGCCAGCGCGGCCAGCCCGGCGCCCAGGGGCAGCAGCACGACCGGGGCGCCCCAGCCGTTGCGGCCGGCCGCGAGCAGGCCGGAGATGAGCGCGATCAGGCCGCCGGTGACGAGCACCGCGCCCGCCCAGTCCACCCTGCGCCCGCCGGCGCCGGGCCGCGCGTCCACCAGCCGGGGGGCGAGCAGCAGCGCGACCGCGGCGACCGGCAGGTTGACGAAGAAGACCCAGCGCCAGCCGGCCAGCTCCGTCAGCGCCCCCGACAGCAGCACCCCGGCCGTGGCGCCCAGCCCGCTCAGCCCTCCCCAGATCGCCAGGGCACGGGCCCGCTCGCGGCCGTCGGGGAACATCAGCACGATCATCGACAGGGCGGCCGGCGCCGCCAGCGCCTCCCCGAGCCCCTGCCCGAACCGGCCGGCCACCAGCATGCCGGTGCTCCCCGCGACACCGCTGGCCAGCGACGCCAGCGCGAACACCGCGGTGCCGGCGAGGAACACGCGGCGCCGTCCCCACAGGTCGGCCAGCCGCCCGCCGAGCAGCAGCAGCCCGCCCGCGGTCACGACGTAGGCGTTGACCACCCAGGCCAGGCCCTCCGTCGACGCCCCCAGATCCCGCTGCACCGAGGGCAGCGCGATGTTCACGATCGAGCTGTCCACGGTGAACATGAACTGCACCAGGGCCAGCACCGCCAGCGCGCGCCAGCGACGTGGATCCGGCGCGGCCGCCGTGCCGTCCGGGTCTGCCGCGCCGTCCAGGTCTTGAGCCGGTCCGCGGGACCGGAGGTCCTCATCCATGTGATCCACTCAACCGCCTGGTGTCCCAGGGCGTCCAACAACAACTCGCCTCCTTGACAAGCAGTTCTTGTCACTGCAGCTTGTTGGGGATGGATCTCGACCTGCGCCAGCTCCAGGCCTTCGTCACGACCTCCGAGGAGCTGCACTTCGGCCGGGCCGCGGGCCGGCTGTTCCTCACCCAGCAGGCCCTGTCCCACCGCATCCGGCGTCTGGAGGCGACGCTGGGCGGGCCGCTGTTCGTGCGCGGCCATCACGTCGTCGAGCTGACCGATCTCGGACGGCGGCTGCTGCCCCTGTCGCGGCAGGCCCTGGCCGTCGCCGACGAGATCGTGGCCGCGGCGCAGCTCGATCAGCAGCCGCTGCGGCTCGACACCTTCCGCCCGATCGCCGCCTCCTCGCTGCTCCGCCAGCTGATCGTGGATCTGGGCGACCTGCCGCTGGAGCTGAGCACCCGGCACAGCCTGGGCACCGCCCTGTCGGCACTGCGGCGCGCCGAGATCGACGTGGCCTTCGGGCGGGTGCACGGCCTGCCCCACCCCTGGCCCGACGGCCTGGCCCACCGGCTGCTGCGGCTGGAGCCCCTCCACGCGCTGATGTCGCGGCGCCACCCGCTGGCGGCGCGGCCCACGCTGCGCCCGGCCGACCTGCGCCCCCACGGGATCTGGACGCCCGCCCTCGCGGGCGCCACCGAGCTGGACGGCTATCTGCGCGCGCTCGGCGACCACTTCGGCATCCCCCTGACCATCGGACCGGCGGTCGCCACCCTCGACCAGGTGGTGGCGCAGATCCACGCGCACCCCGACCGCGTTTGGCTGATCGACGCCGACGTCCAGACCGCCCGGCTCCCGGCCACGGCGCTGGTCCCGCTGGCCGGTCCCACCCCGCTCTATCCCTGGTCGCTGGTCTGGCGGCGCGACAACCGCCATCCGCTCCTCAGCCGGATGCTGGACACCGCCGACGCGACGGCCCGGCGGGAGGGGTGGCTGCACTACGAGCCCGGCCGGCACTGGCTGCCGGCCGAAGACCGCGCCGCCGCCACCGCCACCGCCGACGCATCCGCGCCCGTACCAGGACCAGGACCAGGACCAGGACCAGGATCCGGACCGGAACCAGGAGCGGGAGCGGAACCGAGACCAGGAGCGGGACCAGGACCCGGAGCGGAGCTGGGCCCCGGAGCGGAACCAGGGCCGGAACCAGGAGCGGGACCCGGAGCGGGAACGGGAGCGGGGTCCGGCCAGGGCGCCGGCCGGTGACCGCCGGCCGGCGTCAGCGCCGGGCCGCCGCCGGGGCCCCGGCAGCCGCGCCGATCCGCGCGGCCGAGCGGGAGGCGAGGTCGAGGGCCCGGCGCACGTCCGCGTGGACGAGCCGGCCCGCCCGCTTCACGATCCGGCCGGCGACGATCACGGTGTCCACGTTGCTCGTGTCGGCGCAGGTCACCACCGCGCCGATCGGGTCGTGCACCGGCGCGAGGTTGAGGGCGTCGGCGCGGAGCAGGACGAGGTCCGCCTGCTTGCCCGGCCGCAGCGACCCGATCCGGTCCTCCAGGCCGAGGACCCGCGCCCCCTCGACCGTCGCCATCCGCAGCACCTCGCCCGTGGTCAGCGATCCGCCCTGGACCCGCTCGGCGGCGAAGGCGGCGCGCATGACGGCGAACAGGTCACCCGGCGCGTCGGTGACGGTGTCGACGCCGAGCCCCGTCGGGATCCCGAACTCGCGGAACCTGCCGGTCTCCGGGTGCCCGTGCCCCATCTGCGACTCCACGACGGGGGCGACCGAGGCGGTGCCGCCGCTGCCGGCGATGAGCCTCATGGCCTCGTCGGTGAAGCCGTTGCCGTGCACGAACATCACGTCGGGCCCGAGCAGCCCGCTCCGGTGCAGCCGCTCGACCGCCCCGGTCCCGGTCGCGTGCAGGCTGATCGGGAACCCGAGCTCACGGGCCAGCCGCCAGTCGGCCTCGGCCGCGCCGACCGAGCCGTAGACCGGTCCCCACGCCGCCAGAGCCGGGGTCACCAGGCCGGACAGGCCCAGCGATGCGACCCTGCGTACCTCTCCCTCACGGCGTGCGGCGTCGTCGCTGCCCGGATGCGCGTAGGCGAAGACGGCGCGGATCCCCGAATCGCGCAGGGCGTCGATCGCGGCGTCGGTGTGCGCCGGGGTGAGCTGGATGTGCGACCAGTCGTAGAGCGTGGTGACACCGGCGTTGAGCGCCTCCAGCGCGCCCCACAGGTTGGCGGCGTAGACGTCCTCGGCCTGGAAGGCGGGGGCGAGCCGGCCCAGGACGAGGCTGAGGTAGTCGCCCAGCGTCGTGTCGGCCGCGATGGAGCGGAGCACGCTCTGCCACAGGTGGCGGTGGGTGTCCACGAAGCCGGGCAGCACGATCCGGCCGGCCGCGTCGACGACCTCGACGCCGTCGAGCGCGGCGCCGAGCCCGGGGCCCACCGCGGCGATCACGCCGTCCTCGATGAGCACGTCCGCCCCCGGCAGGACATGTGGTTCCGGATCGGTGTCGATCACGGTTCCGTCGGTGATGAGCATGCGCACGGGAGATCCTCTTTCAGAAAAGCAATCAATAAAGCTTTTCTGAAAGCTATCAGGGGCGAGGGATATCCTCAATCCCATGGGACGGCGAGACACCACGCGGCGCGACCACGTCGACGAGATGATGGAGGGGTGGCGGGCCGAGCTCCCCGAGGCCGCCACCGTCCAGCTGGAGATCATCAAGCGCACCGGCCGGCTGAAGGCCCTCGTCGAGGAGACCACCCAGGCCGTGCTCGGCGAGTACGGCCTGACCTACGCCGAGTTCGACGTCCTGGCGACACTGCGCCGGGCCGGAGCCCCCTACCGCCTCAAGCCCAGCCGGCTGGCCTCCCGCTCCTCGCTCACGACGGGCGGCACGAGCAACATCCTGCAGCGGCTCACCACCGCCGGACTCGTCGAGCGCGAGCCCGACCCCGCCGACGGCCGCAGCTCCTGGGTCCGCCTGACGCCCGCGGGCGCCCGGCGGGCCGAGGAGCTCGCCCTGGCCACGACCGAGGCCCACGGGGAGCTGCTCGCCGGCGTCCCGCAGGAGACCGCCCGGGCACTGGCCGACCTGCTGCGCGAGGTGCTCCTCGCCCTCGGCGACCGGCCGGCCCCCTCCCGCCGGGGCTGAGCGCGCGGCCGCGCGGGCGGGCTCAGCCGGTTTCCGGAGTGCCCGTGATCACCTGGGGGAGCTGCGGGGCGAAGCGCTCCGGCGGATGCTCGGGCGAGGACTCGTCGGTCTCCTCCGCCCAGCCGATGCGGTCGAGACGGAAGACCCTCGCGTCCTGCCGGAGGCGGCACATGCCCACGAGATACCAGTGGCCGCCGCGCCCGCCCACGAAGATCGCCGGCTCCACCTCACGCGTGGTGACCCGGCCCTTGTGGTCCTCGTATCGGATCCGCAGCACCCTGCGGTGGAGCAGTGCCTGCCCGATCACGCGCGAGACCCGGGGGTAGGGCTCCGGCTCGACGGCGGCGTGCACCCGGACGGCCGGCCCCCCGGCCCCGGCGCTCTCGACATCCTCGGCGCTCTCGACGTCCCCAGCCCCGGTGCTCTCGACGTCCCCGGCGCTCTCGATGCTCTCGACGTCCTCGGCGCTCTCGGCGGGCGACATCGCGGCGACCAGCTTGCGCAGAGCGCTGCGGGCGTGGTGGGCCGAGGGGTCGCCCCCCGCGCGCTCGAGCGCCGCGACGACCGCCGCCGCCTCGGCCGGGGTGAGGTCGAGCGGCGGCAGGGACATGCTCTCGCCGAGGGCGTAGCCGCCGCGCCTGCCCGGCTCGGCGTATATCGGCACCCCCGACCGCTGGAGCGCGGAGATGTCGCGCTCGACGGTGCGGACGCTCACCTCGAACCCGGCGGCGAGCTCCCGCGCCGACCGGGAACGGGGCGAGATCGCGCGGAGCTCCTCGACCAGGGCGTAAAGCCGATCCGTACGGTTCACACTTGCGACGTTACGCGGCGATACCGACACTCCAGATGAGAGGCAATCCCTTTGCCGTAGTTGAACAGACAAAACAGCATCGATAGCCTGTGCCGACACATCTCATTGGAGTTCGATGGCCGCAGGACCGAAACACCCACTGGCAGCAGGACAGCGTCCTCCGCACGAGCCCGCCTCCTCCGGCTCGAAGGCCACCAAGGTCATCACGCTCACCGGCATCGGTGTCGTCTCGCTGCTCCTCATCGGCTACTGCGCGGCCCAGGACGACTACGAAGAGGTCGGCGCCGACTGCGTGGATCTCAACAGCTACCAGCCGGACGGCTCCTACACGGTCGTGGACGAGGATTACTGCGACGACGACCACGTCCACTACTCCGGCTCCCGCGGCGCCTACGGCTGGTACTACGGAGGTGTGCGGTCCGGGGCGCGGATCCTGCAGGGCACCACCGTGCGCCCCTCGGACGTCAGGATCACAAGCCGTAACGGCACCGTGATCCAGCGCGGCGGCTTCGGCGGCCGCGGCGGCTGGGGCAGCGGGAGCTGAGCCCGGGCAGATGCGACGCGAAACCTCGCTCCCCCGGGACGGCTGGGAGAGCATCATCGAAGGCCACGGTCTGGCCTACCACCGTTCGGCCCACCCCGACGGCCTCGCCCGCCCCTACTGGGACGAGGGCGTGCAGTACGTCTTCTCCATGGACGAGGTCCTCGACCTGGAGAACCAGGTCGAGGAGCTGCACCGGATGTGCCTGCACGCGGTGGAGCACGTCATCGAGCACGGCCGCTACGCCGACTTCGCCGTCCCCGAATGGGTGGCGCCGGAGATCGCCCGCTCCTGGGAGCGGAGCGACCCCCACCTGTTCGGCCGCTTCGACCTGCGCTACGACGGAAGCGGCCCCGCCAAGCTGCTGGAGTACAACGCCGACACCCCGACCAGCCTGCTGGAGAGCTCGGTCGTGCAGTGGTTCTGGCTGCGCGACCGCTACCCCGACGACGACCAGTGGAACTCCATCCACGAGCGGCTGATCGACCGGTGGCAGCAGATAGCGGCCGGTCTGCCCACCGGGCCGGCGCACTTCGCCTGGACCAACATGGACGAGACCGGCGAGGAGGCGATGACCCTCGCCTACCTCCAGGAGACCGCCGACCAGGCCGGGCTGAAGACGGTCGCGGTGGCCATGGAGGACATCGGCTGGGACAGCCTCAACCTGCGGTTCGTGGACATGGAGCGCCGGGTGATCCGCTCGCTGTGCAAGCTGTACCCGTGGGAGTGGGCGGTGGCCGACCCGTTCGGCGACCGGGCGGTGCGCCAGCAGGTCTCGATGACCTGGATCGAGCCGCTGTGGAAGATGCTGCTGTCCAACAAGGCGCTGCTCGCGGTGCTCTGGGAGCTGTATCCCGGGCATCCGAACCTGCTGCCGGCCTACCTCGACGGCCCCCGGGACATGCCCTCCTACATCGCGAAACCGCTGCTCGGCCGGGAGGGCGCGAGCATGCGGATCATCACCCCCGGCGACCGGGTCGAGACCTCCGGCGGCTACGGCGCCGAAGGGCACGTCTACCAGGAGTTCCAGGCGCTGCCCGTCTTCGACGGCTGGCGTCCCGTGCTCGGCGCCTGGGTCGTACACGACGAGGCGGCCGGGGTCGGCATCCGTGAGACCTCAGGGTTCATCACCGACGACACGTCGTCCTTCGTCCCGCACCGCATCGAACTCTGAACCCTGGAGAACCACATGAGTCCCACCCCCCAGCCCAGCCTGCTCCCCGCCCCGATCGGCGCCGAGACCATCTCCCTCGCCGAGACCCTCGGACGCGGCGCGCTCGCCGTCGTCTCCTACGCGGCGCTCGGCGTGATCCTGCTGATCATCGGCTTCTACGTCATCGACATGGCCATCCCCGGCAAGCTCAGCCACCTGATCAAGACCGACCGCAACCCCAACGCCACCCTGCTCACCGGCTCCGGCCTGGCCGCGGTGGGACTGATCGTCGCGGCCTCCATCTGGTCCTCCGGCGGAGCCCTGCACGAAGGGCTGCTGGCGACCGCGGTCTTCGGCCTGGTGGGCATCGCCGTGCAGACGGTGGCGATGGTCGCCTTCGACAAGGTCGCCGGGATCTCGGTCCGCGAGCTGGTCAGCGAGCCCGACCCGCAGCCCGGCGCCCGCCTTCTCGCGGTCACCCACCTGGTCATCGGCCTGATCACCGCCGTCGCCGTCATCTGACCCGCCGTCGGCCGGCGCCCCGCCTGTGCGCGGATCGCACAGGATCGCGGCCCGCGTGCTGTGCGGTCCGACGGCTGGCGCATCTCGTGCGACCTGGCACTCTTAGTGACGTGAGGGAGCGGAGCGAGCGAGGCAGCAGACACGGTGACGTCATGGTCGAGCCCGGCGCGGAGGAGGCCGACCAAGACCGCGTGCGGGAAGACACCACGCGCAGGCTGGAGCGGGCCATGGGCACGCTGGGCACGGCCGCCATGGCGAGGATGGACGACCGGCTGATGTGGTTCCGCGCCCTGTCCGCCGAGGACAGGTCGTGGGTCGGGCTGGTGGCCCAGGCCGGGATCGCCGCGTTCGTGGAGTGGTTCCAGCACGCCGGGGAGGGCCGTCCGACCCCCAGCATCGAGTTCTTCGGCACCGCTCCCCGCGAGCTCAAGCGCTCCATCTCCCTGCAGCAGACCGTGGACATCGTCCGGATCGTGGTCGAGGTGGTCGAGGCGCAGACCGGGGACCTGGCCGCGCCCGGCGGGGAGGACCAGCTCCAGCAGGCGATGCTCCGCTACACCCGTGACGTCGCCTTCGCCGCCGCCCAGGTCTACGCGCGGGAGGCCGAGGCGCGCGGCGCCTGGGACGCGCGCCTGGAGGCGCTGATCGTCGACGCGCTGGTGCGGGGCGAGGTCGACGACGGCCTGCACTCGTGGGCCGCCGCGCTGGGCTGGACCTCCTCCCCCGTGGTCGTGCTGGCCGGGCAGACACCCGACGACGACCCCCAGGCGGTGATCGACGGGCTGCGCGACCGGGGGCGCAGATCCGGCCTGGACATGCTGGCCGGGGTCCAGGGCGACCGGCTGATCGTGATCGTGGGCGGCGCGGACAACGTCGCCACCGCGGCCAGGCACGTGGTGCCGCGCTTCGGTCCGGGACCGGTCGTGATCGGGCCCGAGGTGAACGACCTGCACGCGGCGGCGCGCTCGGCGCGGGCCGCGATCGCCGGCCTGCGGGCCGCCTCCGGGTGGCCGGACGCGCCCCGGCCGGTCCACGCCGAGGACCTGCTGGCCGAGCGGGCGATCGACGGCGACGCCGACGCCAGGGGCCAGCTGATCGAGAACGTCTACCTTCCGCTGGTGGGCACGCCACTGCTCGACACGCTCGCGACCTACCTCGAACAGGGCACGTCCCTGGAGGCCACGGCCCGCCTGCTCTTCGTGCACCCGAACACGGTGCGCTACCGTCTACGGAAGATCACCGAGCTGACCGGATACCAGCCCACGGAGGGCCGCTCCGCATTCACCCTCCAGGTGGGACTCATCCTCGGCCGGCTGTCCGAAATGACTGCGCCCTAGCCTCCTTCTTTAACCTGCATGAAACCACCGCTGTAGGCTTCCTACAAAACTATGTGGATAAAGTTCGTTCGTATCCTTATCCGTGTAGCGGACTCCTACAGGGCAGGCTGGATTTCGTGCTCGTCATCGTCGCTCCGGGCCAAGGCGCCCAGACCCCAGGCTTCCTGGCTCCATGGCTTGAAATACCGGGCGTGGCTGACCGTATGTCCGCCTGGTCCGACCTGGTCGACCTCGACCTGGTCGCCTACGGCACCACCGCCGACGCCGAGGCGATCCGTGACACCGCGGTCGCCCAGCCACTGCTCGTGGCCGCCGGGCTGGCCGTGGCGGAGGTCCTCGGGGCCTCCCCCGCCGTCGTCGCCGGGCACAGCGTCGGGGAGCTGACCGCCGCCGCCCTGGCCGGGGTCCTCACCCCCGAGCAGGCCCTGACCCTGGTCCGCGAGCGCGGCCAGGCCATGGCCAAGGCCGCCGCGGTGACCGAGACGGGCATGGTCGCCGTCCTCGGCGGTGTCGAGGACGACGTGCTCGCGGCCATCGACAGGCACGGCCTCACCCCGGCCAACATCAACGGCGCCGGGCAGATCGTGGCCGGCGGCACGCTGGCACAGCTCGAGGCGTTCAAGGCCGAGCCGCCCGCGCGGGCCCGGCTGATCCCGCTCTCGGTCGCCGGCGCCTTCCACACGGTGCACATGGCCACGGCCGTCGACCGCCTGCGCGAGGCCGCCGCCGGCATCACGCCCGGCGACCCGTCCGCCGTCCTGCTGTCCAACGCGGACGGCGCGGCGGTCACCAGCGGCGCCGAGTTCGTGGAGCGCCTGATCAACCAGGTGGCCAACCCGGTCCGCTGGGACGCCTGCATGGCCACGATGGCCGCCCAGGGCGTCACCGCGATGATCGAGCTGCTCCCCGGCGGCACCCTCACCGGCCTGGCCAAGCGCGCGCTGCGCGGCGTGGCCACGGTCGCCCTGAAGACCCCCGACGACCTGGACGCGGCCCGCGGGGTTCTCAGTGGATCGGCCTGACGCCGGCGCGGTGGGCACGACGGCCTGCGGGGCACAGGCGGCCCACGCAGCTAACGAGAAGTGGTGAGCGACGGATGAAGATCATGAACGGCGCGCCGGGCGCGAAGATCCTGGCCTTCGGCCACTACCAGCCGTCGAAGATCGTCACCAACGACGATCTGTCGGCCACCATGGAGACCAACGACGAGTGGATCCGCAGCCGCGTCGGCATCCAGGAGCGCCGGATCGCCCCCGAGGGCGAGTCCGAGATCGACCTGGCGGTGCAGGCCGGCGGCAAGGCCCTCGCCGCGAGCGGGCTGTCGGCCGCCGACATCGACCTGGTGATCGTCGCCACCTGCACGCTGGAGACGCAGATCCCCAACGCGGCCGGCCGGGTGGCCACCCGGCTCGGCATCGACGCCCCCGGCGCGTTCGACGTGAACACCGCCTGCTCCGGCTTCTGCTACGCGCTGGCCGTCGCCAACGACGCGATCCGCGCGGGCTCGGCCACCAACGTGCTGGTCATCGGCACCGAGAAGCTCTCCCAGTGGATCGACTGGACCGACCGGGCCACCGCGGTGATCTTCGCTGACGGCGCGGGCGCCGCGGTCGTCGGCCCGTCCGACACCCCTCGCATCGGCCCGGTGGTGTGGGGCAGCGCCGGCGACAAGTCCGACGCGATCATCATCAGGGACCGCGACTCCTTCCTGCACCAGGAAGGCCAGACCGTGTTCCGCTGGGCGACCACCGCGCTCCACCCGGTGGCCAAGGAGATCTGCGAGCGTGCCGGGGTGGACCCCGCCGACCTCGCGGCCTTCGTGCCCCACCAGGCCAACCTGCGCATCATCGAGGCCATCGCGCGTAAGATCGGCGCCGACAACGCCGTCATCGCCAAGGACATCGTGCTGGCGGGCAACACCTCCGCGGCCTCGATCCCGCTGGCGCTGTCCCGGATGATCGAGCGCGGCGAGGTCCAGTCGGGCGGGCTCGCCCTGCTGCTGGGCTTCGGCGCCGGCCTGACCTATGCCGGTCAGGTCGTCGAGATCCCTTGAGACCTGTACGGTCCCGCCGTACGGAACTCGTACGGCTCGCCGTACGGAAACAGAACTTGCACGGCTCGCCGTGCAGAACAAGAAGAAACCGAATCCAAGGAGAACACGCGACATGGCTCTGACCGAGCAGGAGATCCTCGCTGGTATCGGCAAGATCATCAACGAGATCACCGGCATCCCGGCCTCCGAGGTCAGCCCGGAGAAGAACTTCGTGGACGACCTCGACATCGACTCGCTGTCCATGGTCGAGATCGCCGTCGCCGCCCAGGACGAGTTCGGCGTCGAGATCCCGGACGAGCAGCTCAAGAACCTCAAGACCGTCAAGGACGTCATCAGCTTCATCCAGAGCTGAGAAATCTTGAACCTTCCCGGATTCGACCCGCGATTCACAAGGAGCGCAAGAACGTGAACACAGACCAGGTACGTGTCGTCGTCACCGGGCTCGGCGCGACGACGCCTCTCGGTGGGGACGCCGCCTCGTCCTGGTCGGCGCTTCTCGCCGGTCAGTCCGGGGTCCGCAACCTCACCGAGGACTGGGTCGACTCGGTCCCGGTGAAGTTCGCCGCCGTGGCCGCCGTGGACCCGACCGAGGTGCTGCCCCGGCCGGAGGCACGGCGGCTTGACCGGGCCGAGCAGTTCGCGCTGGTCGCGGCCCGCGAGGCCTGGGCGCACGCCGCGATCGACAAGGTCGACCCGGAGCGCCTGGGCGTGGTCGTGGGCAGCGGGATCGGCGGTATCACCACGATCCTCGCCGCCTACGACACCTTCAAGGAGAAGGGCTGGCAGCGGCTGTCGCCGTACACCGTCCCGATGCTGATGCCGAACGGCGCGGCGGGCTGGATCGGCATCGAGATCGGCGCCCGTGCCGGCGTGCACGCCACCGTGAGCGCCTGCGCCACCGGCGCGGAGTCGATCGGCTACGCCATCGAGATGATCCGCTCCGGACGCGCCGACGTGGTCGTGGCCGGCGGCACCGAGGCTGCCATCCACCCGCTGAACATCGGCTCCTTCGCCGCCATGCGCGCCATGTCCACCCGCAACGACGAGCCCGAGCTCGCCTCGCGGCCGTGGGACAAGAACCGTGACGGGTTCGTCCTCGGTGAGGGCGCCGGCATCGTCGTGCTGGAGTCGGAGGCGCACGCCCTCGCGCGCGGCGCCAAGATCTACGCCGTCGCCGCCGGTGTCGGCTACTCGGCCGACGCCCACCACATCGCCCAGCCGGAGCCGACCGGCGCCGGGGTCATGCTGGCCATGCGCCGCGCCCTGGAGAACTCCGGTCTCACCGGCCAGGACATCAAGCACGTCAACGCGCACTCCACCTCCACCCCCGCCGGTGACGTGGTGGAGACCATCGCGATCAAGGAGGTCATCGGCAGCCACCCGCTGGTCAGCGGCACCAAGTCGATGACCGGCCATCTGCTCGGCGGTGCCGGCGGCATCGAGTCCGTCTTCACCATCATGGCGCTGCACGAGCGGATCGCGCCCGGCACGATCAATCTCGACGACCTCGACGACGGCGTCGAGGTCGACATCGTGCGCGGCGCGCCGCGCAAGCTGCCCGACGGTCAGATCGCGGCGATCAACAACTCCTTCGGGTTCGGTGGACACGACGTCGCCGTGGCCTTCACCAGCATCTGACAACCTTCACCAGCATCTGACAAGGAGCTAGTGATGACTGTGCTCGACAACAGGGTGGTGACCGACGCCTCCGACAAGGAGGCCACCGATCCCCGTGATCCTCAGGTCCGCCTGGCGGCCCTGTTCGACGAGGGATCGGTCCGGCTGATCACTCCTGTGGACCGCAGCGGCGTTCTCTCCGCGATGGGCCGCGTCGAGGGCGTGCCCGTGGTGGCGTTCGTCAGCGACCCCCGCGTCCAGGGCGGCGCCATGGGCAGCGAGGGCTGCGAGCACATCGTGCACGCCTACGACGTCGCGGTCCGCGAGCGCGTCCCGATCATCGGCGTGTGGCATTCGGGCGGCGCCCGCCTGGCCGAGGGCGTGGAGTCGCTGCACGCGGTCGGCCGCGTGTTCGCGGCGATGACCCGCGCCTCCGGCGTGGTCCCGCAGCTGTCCGTGGTGGTCGGCCCCGCGGCCGGCGGGGCCGCGTACGGCCCGGCGCTGACCGACGTCGTGATCCTGGCCGACGAGGGCCGCATCTTCGTCACCGGTCCCGACGTGGTGCGCAGCGTGACCGGCGAGCAGATCGACATGGCCGCGCTGGGCGGCCCCGAGCCGCACAGCAAGCGCAGCGGCGTCGTGCACATCGTCACCAAGTCGGAGACCGACGCCTACGTCCAGGCCCGGCGCCTGGCGGTGCTCCTGGGCCACCAGGGCCGGGTCCGCACCGAGGTCGAGGAGATCGACTTCTCCGGCCTGCTGCCGGACAACGCCCGCCGCGCCTACGACGTCAAGCCCCTCGTCAAGGGGCTGCTCGACGAACCGGGCGTCGAACTGCACGCCAAGTGGGCGCCCAACATCGTCACCACACTGGGCCGCCTCGGGGGCCGGACCGTCGGTGTGATCGCCAACAACCCCATGCGCCTGGGCGGCTGCCTCGACTCGCTGTCGGCGGAGAAGGCCGCCCGGTTCGTCCGGATGTGCGATGCCTTCGGGGTGCCGCTGGTCGTCCTGGTGGACGTCCCCGGCTACCTCCCCGGCGTGGGCCAGGAGCACGACGGCGTGGTCCGCCGCGGCGCCAAGCTCCTGCACGCCTTCGCCGAGGCCTCCGTGCCGCGGATCACGCTGGTGACCCGCAAGGCGTACGGCGGCGCCTACATCGCGATGAACTCCCGCTCGCTGGGCGCCACCAAGGTCTTCGGCTGGCCGACCACCCAGATCGCGGTCATGGGGGCGGTCGCCGCGGTCCGCATCCTCAAGCGCCGCGAGCTCGCGGCCGCGCCCGAGGAGGAGCGCGCGGCCCTGGAGGCCCGGCTCGCCGAGGAGCACGAGATCGTCGCCGGCGGCCTCGACCGGGCCATCGAGCTCGGCGTGGTGGACGAGGTCGTCAAGCCCGAGGAGACCCGCGGCGCCATCGCCAGGGTGCTGGCCCAGGCCACCCCCGCCCGCGGCGCCCACGGCAACATCCCGCTCTGACCTGATTCGATCCTGATTCGACGGAGCCCCCGCCGGTCCGCACCGGCGGGGGCTCCGTGCGTTGTGGGGCACCACCGTGGGCCCACCACGGCGGCGCGGCGGGTGCGGTGCCGTGTCGTGTCGTGGCCGCCCCTGGCCTCCGCCACAGCCCGTGGCAGTGCCGTGCCGTGTCCTCCACGGCCTCCGCCACAGCCCGTGGGCGGTGCCGTACCCTCCATGACCTCCGCCACAGCCCGTGGCAGTGCCGTGCGACGTCGTTCCCTCGGTGACCTCCGCGGCGGCGCGGACGGGGGACAGAGCAGGCGCCACTCTCGTCCCCGCCCGGGCCGGGTCCGCCCACCTCCCGGCCGGAGGATCCGTCCTCCTTCCGGCCGGAGGCGATCGCCTGGTCAGACCGCGGCGTGCAGCCAGCGGACCGGGGCGCCCTCACCGGCGTAGCGGAACGACTCAAGCTCGGCGTCCCACTGCTTGCCGAGCAGGCGGTCGAGCTCCTCCTCCAGCACCACACGGCCCTGACGCGCGGCCAGCATCGCCGAGCGCAGCCGGTCTTCGGGCACCAGGATGTCGCCCGAGGCCCCGATCACCGCCGTGAAGGCGCCGAGAGACGGGGTGTAGGCGTGACGGGACCCGTCGGCACCCGGCGAGGCGTCCTCGGTGATCTCGAAGCGGATCCGCTGCCAGCCCATCAACGACGAGGTGATGGCCGCCGCGGTCCCCTGACGGGCCTCCCACTCGGCCTGTGCGCGCACGTGGCCGGGCGCGGCGGGCTGCGGAGTCCAGGTCAGGTCTACGGGCACGCCAAGGACACCCGCGACCGCCCATTCGATATGAGGGCACAGCGCAGGCTGAGCTGAGTGGACGTAAAGCACGCCACGAGCAGACACCGGACCTCCCGTTTCGTACGAGGTGCGCCTTCCCCAACGGCCTCGTCCCAGGATGATCACAAGTGACTGAAGGAGAGACTACCGTCGGTTGTGACGTCGCACCAGAGGGGGGTCATACCGAGATGTTGTGCCACGGGCGCCCGGCTCGGGGCATCCTCGGAGAGAAGAAGACCCAGCGACAGGGCGATCACCCCCGGAGGAGCGGATGGACACCGACATCGAGCGGGTGGAGCCCGTGCCCGGGGCGCCCGCGCTGATCAGGCCCGGCCAGCTGCTGACCGACGCCTCGGGGATGGCGGCGGTCTCCCGGTGGACCGCCGCGGCGGCCGAGGCCGACGGGATCTTCCGCATCCGGCTCTCACCCGGCGTGGACGTCTGCGACCTGGTGGCGGCGGTCCGCGACCAGGGGCACCCCGCCTCCCCCAACCACGTCCTGGTCGGCCAGCCGCTCTTCTTCGGCGGCCCGGCCTCCCGCCCCTTCCCGGCCGCCCCGCCCTCCCCGCCCGGCGCGCCCGAGGCGGCCGCGGACGCCGTGACCGTGGCCATACCCGACACCGGCCTGACCGCGCACCCCTGGTGGCAGGAGCAGCCCTGGTTCCTGCGGCAGCGGCGCGAGGCCGCCGAGCCGCCCGACTCCGACGGCGACGGCGAGCTGGACACCCAGGCGGGGCACGGCACCTTCATCGCGGGGCTGGTCCTGCGCTCGGCCCCAGGCGCGTGGCTGCGCCCGCTACGGGTGCTGGACGGGCGCGGCGTCGGGGACGAGGCGGGGCTGCTGCGCGTCCTGGCCCGGCTGAGGACCGAGCCGCCCCAGGTGCTCAACCTCTCCTTCGGCGGCCACACCTTCGACGACCGGCCCTCCCCGCTGGTGGAGGCCGCGCTGGCGGGCCTGACGGGCACCGCCGTGGTCGCCTGCGCCGGCAACACGGCCTCCGACCGGCCGTTCTGGCCCGCGGCGCTGCCCCGGGTGATCGCCGTCGGCGCGCTGGACGCGGCCGAGGAGGCCGCGGCCCCCTTCTCGGCGCACGGCCCCTGGGTGGACGCCTGCGCCCGGGGCGAGTGGCTGACCAGCTCCTTCCTCGATCACGGAGCGTTCCGCGGCTACGCGCGATGGAGCGGGACCTCCTTCGCCGCGGCCGTGGTCAGCGGGGCGATCGCGGCGGCGGCCCGGGACCGGACGCCGCAGGAGGCCGCGGCGCACGTCCTCGATCCCCGGCGAACCCGACAAATCCCCGAACTGGGGGCCGTCGTGCCCACCCCAAGGTAAAGTCTCACCCAAAGTCATCGCACGGACACTCAGAGTGTCCGCCGTGGCCTTGGAGGCGCCGGTGAGTGACCAGCACGCGATCGACGCCGCACTGGCAGGCGACCAGGCGGCATGGGACGCGCTGGTCAACCGGTTCTCGGGGCCGCTGTGGTCGGTCGTGCGCGCCTACGACCTGAGCGCGGCGGATGCGGCCGACGCGGTGCAGGGGGCGTGGCTGCGGCTCGTCGAGAGCCTGCACACCATCCGTGACCCGGACCGGATCGGCCCCTGGCTGTTCACCACGGCCAAGCGCGAGGCCGCCCTCCTGAGCAGGCGGAACCGGGGCGAACGGCTGATCGCCGACCCGGCCGACGCCGAGCACGCCCGCGCCGATCCGGCACTGGCCGAGCATCTCCACCCCGACCCGGCGGTGGCGGTGCTGACCGCCGACGAGGGCCGCAGGCTGTGGCGGGCCGTCGAGGAGATGCACGAGCCCTGCCGCTCACTGTTCCGGCTGATGGCCACCTCGCCCGAGGCGGGCGTCCACCAGCTCGCCGGCCGCCTGGGCATGCCCAGGGGCAGTTACGGCCCCACCCGGGGCCGCTGCCTGAACCGGCTACGCACCATGCTCACCGCCCAGGAGGCGACACCGTGACCCGACATCCCCCCACGATCGACGATGAGTCCCTCATCGCCGCGCTCCGCCTGACGGCCGGCCACGACCCCGTGCCCGCCCACGTCTCCGCCGCCGCCCGCGCGGTCTTCGGCCTGCGGCTGCCCGGCGCCGCCACGGCCCGGCCGGTGCCCACGCCCGCTCCGCTGGGCGTCCGGTCCGCCGACGAGGCGCGGCTGCTCCGGTTCACCGCCGCCGAACTGACGGTCGACCTGGAGGTCACCGCCATGGACGGCCTGGTGGACCTGGCCGGGCAGGTGTCCCCGTGCCCGGAGGCCGGCACCCGGGTGGAGGTGCGCACCCTGCACCTCACCGAGTCGCGTGAGCTCTCCCCGACGGGCCAGTTCGCCGTGACGGGCCTGCCCCCGGGCTGGTTCAGCGTGGTGTGCCATCGGCCGGAGCACTCCCCCGTGGCCACCAGCTGGACCCGGATCCGCCCGTAGGTGACCACCGACGACGCGCTCGCCGCCGCCGAGCAGGCACTGGACCTATCGGGCAGGGCCCCGGAACAGGCCCGGACGCTGGCGCACAGCGTGCTACGCCGTGTGTCGGCCTCCGACCCTCGCGGCGAGGCCGCGGCGGTCGCCCACCGGGCGCTGGCGGTGGCCGCACGCGAGCTGGGTGACCTGCCGCTGGCCGAGGAGCACCTGCGCCAGGCCGTGGACGTCGCGCTCCGCGCGGGGCTGCCGCACCGGGCCGCCCAGGCGCGCCTGTCGCTGGTCCACGTCCGCACCGAGCTCGGCCATCCACAGCAGGCGCTGGCCATCGCCGACTCCGCCGAGCCGCACCTCACCCCGGTCGAGGTGGCCAGGCTCGGCGTCCACCGGGCGGTGGCGCTGAGCCGCCTCGGCCGCTACGCCGAAGCCGTCGGCCACTGCGACCGCGCCCTTGACTCCCTCGGCGGCGACGTCAGGTTCCTGGCCGGGGCGGTGCTGAACCGGG
This sequence comes from Streptosporangium brasiliense, assembly GCF_030811595.1. NCBI lineage: Bacteria > Bacillati > Actinomycetota > Actinomycetes > Streptosporangiales > Streptosporangiaceae > Streptosporangium > Streptosporangium brasiliense. Next base: position 4,212,757 of record NZ_JAUSRB010000002.1, on the reverse strand, counting down.
GGCTGGCCCGGGTGTTCCTGGGTGAGTTCGAGGCGGCCGAGGCCGACCTGACCCGGTGCGCGGAGCTCGCGAAGGGCGCGGGCCTGGACCACGTGCTCGCGCTCGCCGAGGGCAACCTGCCGTTCCTGGCCGCGCGGCGCGGCGACCTGCCCGCCGCGTTCACCGCCTACTCCCGCGCGGAGAACAGCCTGTCCGGCTAGCCTATCTATGGGTTATCACATTTCTTTTTCCTAGAATGGGGGGTAAGGCAAAGCGGAGGGAAAGGGTGGTAAAGGTGGCGTCCAAGAGTAAGAAGGCTCCCAGTCGAGCCGAGATCGAGCAGCACGCACGCATCACAGTGATCAAGGAAGCCATGCTCGGCGGCGGCTTCATGTCGATCAACGACATTGCCGGACGATGGAACCCCGAAGGCGATGTATGGACGGCTGACGACCCCTCCGCAGGTAACACTCTGATCCTTGTGCGGATCTCAGACGCCGACGAGGAGGAAGTCAACGGAGTAGCAAGGCAGATCGAGGACACCTGTTCCTTGACCGCCCGTCGCGGCGCGCGAGTCGGCATGATCCTGGTCGAGAACGACACCAGCGCATTCAAGCGCCGCAAGATCAAGCTACCCAACGGAGAGACCCAGCTCCGCACTGTACGCCCGAAGTTCCGACTCGCTCTTAAGCTACTCGGCGAAGGCAGGTTCCGACGGTTCACGACCTACCACCTTGACCGCACCGTACGTGACCCGCGCGATCTAGAAGACCTTATCGACGTGGTCGAGGGTTCCCGCCCGCGAACCATTGTGGATTCGTTCACTGGCAGTCTGCGTCTGGCCAACGATTCCGACATCACCTCTGCCCGCATCCATTGCGCCATCGCCAACCAGGCATCGCGTGACACGGTGCGTCGAGTCTCCCGGGCACGCAAGCAGCAGGCACAAGAGGGACGCTATGGAGGGGGGCGACGCCCCTACGGGTTCGAGTCAGACGGGATCACGCCCCTTACGGAAGAGGCAGAGATCATCAAACGCTGTCACGCCGCCGCACTGGCAGGTGTGCCCCTTCGAGAGATCACGCGTGACCTCAACCGGGAAGGCTTCCTCATGGCCAGCGGGAAGCCGTGGCAGGGATCACGCGTGCGTGACATGCTGCTACGCCCTCGTAATGCTGGGCTCATCGTTCACCGGGCGGGGAATACTGCCCTCCATGAGGAGGAAACCGCCGCTCACGAGGAGAACATTGATGACTCTGTGACGCGGCACTACACGCCGGACGACATAGCGGGCCGTCTGCCCGGAGATCCGATCATCGAGCCCGAGGACTATTGGGCGTTGGTACGTAAGCTGACCGATCCCGACCGACGCGCCAATCATGTGGGCAACACGCCGAGCTTGCTTGGGTCGTGCATCTATCAGTGTGCCTGTGGAAGCACGATGGGCGCGCAGGTCAGGTACCGGAAGCATAAGGACCCCGAGACTGGCGAGATCTTCCAAATCGACGAGTTCAAGGCTTACCGGTGTCGCGAGGCAGGCCCTGGCCATGTCCTGTGTCTCGCCGCAGAGTTAGACGCGCTAGTCACCGCAGCGATCATTGAGCTGATCCGGATCTCCGACCCTTCCGACATCATCGGGCACGCTGCAACTGAAGGGATCGACATCCCCGCCCTACGCGCGGAACTGGCGATGCACCAGCAACGGCTAGAGCAGATCAGCGCGGACCACGACGACGATTTGATCACCCGCTCCCAGATGCTCACCATGACCGCCAAGCGACGCCAGAAGATCGACAAGGTGAAGGCCGTACTCGACCGAGTGAGCGAGGATGTCAATCCCGCCGCGAAACTCTTGGGCATAGACAACATCGAAGCGGCATGGGATGCCCTGACGCTCGGGGAGCAGCGCGAGATATGCCGCCGTATGGTGACCGTGACCGTTCACCCAGTCGGGCGAGGCAGGCGGGTACCCACCCGGGATCGGATCACCATTGACAAGCGCCGCCAGAAGGTCCACACCGCCTGACAACCCACGCCACAATGCCCCGGGCAGTGTCCGGGGCATTGGTCATCTTGTAGGCGTCAACGGTGATTCTTGAAGATCAACGCCAGGTAATCCCGATCTTCATCAGCCAGCGGCCCCATGTTCGCCACCGTGCGCCGCACCCACTCCCGATCTTCATCGGTCAGCCGATCACGAGCTTGTGACCGGACGGTTACCCGCACGGCTGAAGTGTCCCCGATGGCCGCACGGGCGCGCGTGGAGCGCCGACGCCGCTTACCCGCGTGACTCCTGTCCCACCGACCAAGATCATCAATCGGGGACTGGCTCTGCCCCGTCCCGTCTTCGGCCCGCCCACCCGCCCTAGGATCCGTCGTGGCTTGCCCCCGCACTAATGGCACCACTTCACCCTCAGAGTCGGAGCCTTCGGCACTGCCCTTTTCCTGGCGACCCTCACCGCGTAGCCGCCGCGCCGTCACGCATCCCAGGCTTTCATCATCCATGCCAGGCAGGGGATCAACGATCATCGCACCCCCCGTCCTGCCAACCGGCCGACTGCTCACCTTCGGTCCGCTTGGCCCGCTCAGCCTCGATAGAGCGCGCCATAGCCACCCGCTGTCTGACGTCTGCGGCCATGATCTCCTCGCCCGGTGTGTAGCCCGACCCGGCGAAGCGCCAATGCCCCAGAACGAGGGTTGTCTCATCACCCAGCGCCGGAAGCCCGTGCCACTCGCGTGCCTGTTGCGCCCGATGCGCTGCCCTGGCTTGGCGCAGATCACCCAGCGTGGTGGAGTAACGGCGTGACTTAGTCGAGAAGTGGCCGCGAAAGCCCAGCATGTGAGCCCATGGCCGCAGCCGCAACGCCGTGAACTCCCTTCGTGCGCCCAGCTCCCAGCAGGTGCGGATCATCCGCCGCGCGTGCTCGGTCACCGGCAGCGCATCCAGGTACAAGCCCGGCTTGAGCCCGGTCCCCCGGCAGCGCCCGCAGGAGGCCGCCATCGACAACCGGCCCCGACCCTTGCACGCCGGACATGACAAACGGTGATCCACCGTCCCCGACGCTTCGGCCCCCTTGGTCGCGTACTTGGCGATGTAGGAGGCCACCGCCCGCTCACTCAGGCCATCCGCCCCCCGATCAAGCAGGATCGGCCGGATATCGAGCTGATCACCCCAGCGCAGTTCCCGCCGACCCATGCCGCTTTCCGGGGAACGCACCATGACGCGGCGCACCGCTGACGGGATGGCCCGCACCAACAGATGATGATCAGCCCAGTCCGGGGGAACATCGGCGCTGCCTTCCGGGCCGTCCAGCCGGATCACGGTGTGAAAGTGCACCAGGCCCCGCCGTTGATACTCGGCGACCTTGGCGAAGGAGACCCGGACCCGCTTGCCGAACTCCGCGCGGCTCATTCCCGCCTCAGATGCCAGGGTGCGCCGCATCTCCAAAGTGAAGCGGTGCCACAGCGCGCCCGCGTGTGCCTGCCATAGCACCGCGCCTGTGTAGTCGTAGCAGTCGGCGCAGATCGGTTGCCCGAGCCGTTCGTCTCCGCTCTCGTGCCGGAAGTGACAGCCGACCGGCCGCCCGTGCTCACACGCCTTGTCTCGGTTGCGGGGACGGCAGGCCCGCACCGTCCCGCTTTTCTCCCGCCGAGTGTGCACCGGTCCGAACGACGGAGCTGTCAGGGTGACGAACGCCCGGGGGTGAGCGCTGACCGTCTCCGGGGTGCCTTTGCCGCCCGACAGGCCCGCCCGGATGAGTTGGAAAGTGTCGGCTTGGTAGACCTTCGAGCAGGACGGGCAGACCGAGGCCCGCCGGTTGCCGCAGGCCACCAGCAGATGCCCGCGCACCTCATCAGTGGTGCGGTAGCCGTGCAATACCTCACCCGTTGCCGCATCGACGATCAGAGACTCCCCGGCCAGATGGATCGGGTGAGCACACCCGCCCGTCGCGGCCACCATGGAGCGCCAGCGGTCATAGCCCGGATCGTTGACCAGACGCATCACGTCGATCATCCATTCCGGGTGGCCCGGTTGGACGGCCCCGCCGCCCGCGCCGGGTGAGTCGTGGTGCTGTTCCTCCTTGCCCATGATCACCATCTCCTCATGCATACTCATGCGGTTAACTTGTCCTACAAGTTGAGCTACGTTGCGACGCCCTGTCAACATGTAGTACAAGAGAAACGTACGAGAGATACGGAGGAGTTCCCATGAACAGCAACGACTACGAACCCGACCTCAACGACCTCGACCTCACCCCCGACGAGCGCGACCGCCTCGCCGACTCCCAGCGCCCCCTCTGGGAAGTCATCGCCGCATCCCTGCGCGCCGATATCTTGGAAGCCCGCTACACCCCCGGCGCACCCCTGCCCAGCGAGACCGCCCTGTCGGCCCGCTACAGCGTTTCGCGCCCCACCGTCCGCGACGCCGTCAAAGCCCTGGTCGGCGAAGGACTCGTCAGCGTGGTACGCGGACGCGGAACCTTCGTCCGCGCCGTCCCCGACCGCTACGCGATCCTGCTAGGCGCATGGCCCCGTCACGACATCGCCAACCCCGACTTCATCCCCACCGCCCGTGAATGGGGATGGACCCAACTCGCCATTCCCAACGCCGATGACGACGAAGGCCAGCGGAGCTACAGCCGAACCGAGTTCGCCACCGCTAACCGCGACATCGCCAACACCCTCGGTCTGCGCACCGGCCATACGGTGTTTCGCCGCTACAGCCGATGGCACCACGCCGCTACCGGCCTAATCATCGGCGTCAGTTCCTACACCGTCCCCGAGATCATGCCCGACCCCACCGCCAAACAGACCCTCGCCCAAACCCTCGCCCCGCTGCCCTTCTACGACGCGATCACCGAAGGACGCGGCCCCACCACGTGGGAGACCACCGTCACCGCCCGCATGCCCTACGCCGACGAACGCGACCTGATGTCCCTATCGGTCGGCAGCCCCATCCTGATCATCCGCCGTATCCTCGCCGACAAAGACGGCCGCCCCCTGGAGATGACCGAGGTCAAGGCCGACGCCGAACGATTCGAGACCGCCTACGCCCAAGAGAAGCCCACCGTTTTCCCCGAGGGCATAGACCCCGACGACTTCGACCCCGACCACGAGCAGCCCGACCCGCAGCCCACCGGCCGCATCCTGCTCTTGGTATGACCGGCATTGGCTCATATTTTCTTTACTGGTTCAAGGCGGCAGCGCTCCGCGCCGCCGCACGGCGCGGCGTGCCCGCCCGCGCCGCGCGGACATCGGGACCGGGCATGCGGCCTGGGGGCCGGTCCCGGCCCGCGCCCGCGCGGCGCGAACGGGCAGACCCCGCCGCCCACCGCACAGGCCGCCCGCCGCAACCAAGCGCCGCGCCGACCGCCAACGCACTGCCGCCAAGGCTGCTTTCGGTCCCCGGCTCAGTTACGAGCACCGGCTCAGCTACGGGCACCGGCTCATCTCATGGCCACCGTCATCTACCTGCCTCAGGCATCCATCTCTCATCCAGGCTGTTTCTTCTCAGCCGGAAGGGCTGCCCGGCCCGGTCCCTCGTCCGCTTGCCGACTCGGCGGGACTGCGCGCGGCGACTCCGTCGCCGTGCTCGCCCACCGGCCGCCCGCGTCCAGCGGTCCCAGCCGAACAGCCCACCTGATGAAGTCATGGCCTATTGGATTCTGACGGCCGCGCAGACCGCCGGCCCAACCGCTACGCGGCCCCTACGGGGTGCCATTCGGCATTGCGCCGGCCGTCTACGCTCCGATGCTCGCTTTCCCCGTAGACCATGGTTGGCCTAACCACACGAGCACCGGAGCAGCAATTCCCCTTATGAGTCAGGAGGGCGCGTGCCGCACCGGGACATGTCGCCAGGCTTGGCTTTCAAGCCGCGTCTCGGCCTCCAGATTGCGCGCCAGCTCCACCAGGGTCGCCCCACAGCGGACATCGGACAGGCCATGCTCGCGCCCCTGCGCCGAGATGGCATTACGCCGCACGGCATACCAGCCGCTCCCGATACTCTCCGAGATCTGCCACGTCCGCTCGTAGAGCTTCCTCAACTCCGCCAAGGTCATGACGGACCCTCGGTGATCGGATTCGACCGGGTAGAGGCCCTGCGCAGCCGGGCGTAATGGAAGGCGATCCGTTGCGCAGCGCGAACGACTTCGGACGCCTGTTGTGAGGCGTAGACGCAGCACCGGCGCTGATCATCCCATCCGGCGTTCCACCAGAACCGCTCACCGTTGGACCACACCACCAGGCCCGCCCAGACCGACACCAGCGCCAGCCCGTAACCGTCGTGAACATCAACGGCGATCTCGTGCTGTGCCAGGGCATCGCGCAGTTTCTCCGCCGCATCCACCGCAGCCGAGCCGTACCCCACAGACGCGCTCATGACCTGCGCTCCACGGCGAGGATGAGATCCACGACCTTCTCTGGATGCTCGCCTCTCACCTTCTGAAGACCGGACTCGTCACGAAGCGCCACCAGATAGCAGCCCGAGCGCGGCCCCACGCTCACCGTCGCATCGCACCAGCCCTGCGAACCGGTCACGACCAGCTCAGGCGAGTACCGCTTCAACCAGGACTGCATGGAAGCCCGATCGGGCCAGGGAGCCTCACCGTCAGAGATGAGGCCGAGAGTGATCTTGTGATGGCATCGAGCGCGGATGCCCCGCTCCCTCAGAAGCCGCTGCACCACAGCCAGCGCTTTGTCCTGTTCCTCTGCCGTAACCTCGTCAACGACAGGCGGGATAGCTATAGCACGCGGGATAGCTCTAGAGTGATCCACGGATCGCACCTCCAGTGTGCGGTCAAGGACCCGTCCAGTGTTCACGCACTGAGGCGGGTCCGCTTTTGTGTGCCCCTGTTACGCTCTGAGGGGTTTGTCGGTTTTTACGAAACCCGAGAAGATTCGCTTTCGACCTGAATGAAACGCTTGTCGGCCTGAATTAGCAGCCCCTCTAGCGCGTCGGAACTGTGCGCGCGCACTTCCTCCTGCGGTCCATTTATCCGTCTAGCGACCCAGTCGCCATGACGCCCAGTTGAGGTACGTTCGCGCCAGATGTCCCATTTGTCGCTATACTCCGCCTGTAGCTCCTCGATAGAGCTAGGCCATGGTCCGTGCAGGCTTTCCGCCCTTTGTCTCTCTGGCCTCATCTTTGTGACCCCAATCAGCACGTCTGCAATGACGGTAGGTGAGGGGTCACTTAAAAAACAGAAGCGCAGCACGGTCCTTTGACCGTGCTGCGCCAATAAGGGCTACGTTACGTAGCCCTTATTCTCTGATGCCCATGAAATCAGCTAAGGCCCGCTGTTCCTCGCTGAGGGTCCTTGTGCGGGCCACCAGTACGTCGCGTAGCGTGTCCCGCCCTAACTGTTGATACCGAAGCCATCGAGGACTGCGTCCCCGAAGTTCCAAGAGAATTTCGGTTGCGCTGTCTACGCCCCCAGTCTGAACATGAGCCCTGGCTTCGTCTAACAGATGCCTGTCCCATTCCTCAGAGGTCATGTCGTCGCCCCGCCTCAGCGGCGCTGATAGTTCCAACGCTCTGACAGGGTCACCTGCGACAAGGGCGTTTTCTACCGCTTTCAATGCCACCGTGACAGGACCAAAGGTCTTGTAGTCCACGGTGTGATGTTCCCGCTGAAGCGGTGCAGCAGCAGCGGCAGCCATGCCGTGATACTCCTGAGCCTCTTGTGGTCGGTTGTTCCTCGCTGCCGCCGCGCTTGCCCTCAGCAGCATCCAGCCCCAGGCGGCTAGTTGGTTGGGGGTGGCCTTGGACAGTTGGGGCTCGATTTGCTCGGCGGTTTCCCTGCATAGCCGCTCAACCTCAGCGAGTCGCCCCTGACGCAGCATGGCATGAGCCTGTCCGCTTACAGCCGCCGCCGCGAGGGCAGTGTCTCCAATCTCCAACGCATCCATCAGAGATGCGTGAAGGGCCATCAGAGCGAGATCGTGAGCCCGGATCTGAATCAGATAGCGACCAGCCAGCCCTACCACATCTGCGCGGAGCCGCAGAGCTTCATGCCGTTCCTGGCTGTCCGCGTAACCATCTACATGATGGTGTGCCGATCGGACAAGAGCGGGTAGGAAGCTCGCCAGATCATCGTAGCGATCCGCGTGATAAGCACCCGCTACGACTTTGACGGCTGCACTAAGCCGCGACAGGTCTAGATTGTCACTATCGGCTGTTCCGTAGATCGGTCGTCCCGAGAGGCCCATCGGTGGATTGATCACGGATCGCATGTCCGCTAATACGACATCGTCGTGATTGTCTTCCATTGGTTCCGGTGAAGTTGGCCCCACGAAAGTGAGGGTCACCACGCCGAGAGTCCGCGCCAGTTGGTGAAGCGTTTCCAGCCTCGCGCTTCCACCCTGTTCGATCTTCTTGACTACTTGAAGACTCAGATTCGACGCTTTGGCAAGTTCTTCCTGCGTCATCCCGCGCCGTCTGCGCACCTCGCGTAGACGATCACCAATTTCCTGGCTATCGGTCACTGTGCATCCTCCTGCCTCTGACGCCAATTTCAGGCTAGCCGAGCATGCCCAGTTTGTGACCGCTTCGCTGACACCTGACCGGCCACGAAAACATCACTCAAAGACTTAACATGCCTCCGGCGGGGGCACTCCGCTCCGGGATGCAGGAGAAGCGCGGCGTGCGGGTTGGTAGTGGTTGAGGTCTGCCTGATCATCCCGCCTGCCACGCCCCAGGCAGAGCCCAGCAGTCCGACTCCTACGGATCAAGGCCGTCTGTGATCGTTGGCATCCAATGATCGAGGAACGGCAATCGGCGAGGGGACACGCAAAGACGGCCTTGACCCTCCGTCCCCGGCCCGCTGCCCTTCGGGTGGGACGAGGCAGACGGGATGATCAGGCTAGGCGGAGTATGTGCAGCACCTAGCCAGCTAGACCGATCTGCCTACGACTGCCAAAAAAGTGTAACAATCACACATCGGGCTACCCGGAGCGGCTGGCCACGATGCGCTGTGACCTGGCCGAGGCGCTGATCGCCGCCCATCTGCCGGGTGAGGCCCGGGCGCTGCTCGACCTGGCGGTGCCGGAGCTGGCCGCGGCGGGGGCGAACGTCGCCCTGGCCGAGGCCCGCCTCCTGCTCGCCCGGGCCGAGCTGCGCACCGGCGACCCGCACCGCGCCCGTCAGAGCGCGGAGCGGGCCGCGGCCGATCTGGCCGCGCAGGGCCGGACGGTCCTGGCGCCGCTGGCCACCGAGATCCTCCTGCGCGCCCGGCTCATGCTCGGCCCGCCCAGCGCGGAGCTGCTGGCCGAGATGCTCTCCTGCGCCGCCGGCCTCGACGCCGCGGGCCACCGGCATCTCTCCAGGGCGCTCAGGCTCACCGCCGCCGAGGTCGCGCTCCGGCTCGATGACCGTCCGGCCGCCGACGAGCAGCTCGCCCGGCTCGTCTCGGCCGGCCCGGACCTGGTCTCCCGGCAGGCGACGGCGCTGCGGCGGGCGCTGGCGGGCGACCGGCGCGGGGCCTTCGCGGCGGTCCGGGCCGGGCTGGCGGAGGTGGGCGCCGGGGCGACGGCCTTCGGAGACCCGATGGTGCGCGCCCATGCCGTCAGGGCCGGCGAGCCGCTGGCCGGGCTCGGGCTGGCGCTGGCCTTGGAGACCGGGCGGGGCCGTACGGTCCTGGCCTGGGCGGAGCGGTGGCGGGCGGTCGCCGGGGGCGCCGGGCGGCCCGTCGCGCCCGGCGTGGCGGAGCTGCGCGCCGCGCTCGGGGAGGCGGCGCTGGTGGAATACGTCCGTCACGCCGGTGAGCTGGTCGCCGTCGCGGTCACCCCGGACCGCGTCGTGCTGCGCCGCCTCGGTCCCTTCGCCGCGGTCGCCGAGGCCACCGTCAGGATCCGGTACGGCCTGCGCCGGACGCATCTGCTCGACGGGCGGGCGCCGGAGCTGGCCGGGGAGGCGGCGCTGCTGGAGCGGCTGCTCCTCGGCCCGCTGCGCGGCCGGCTGGGTGACCGGCCGCTGGTGATCGTGCCGACCGGGCCGCTGCACACCCTGCCCTGGCCGATCCTGCCGATGAACGCCGACCGCCCGGTGACCGTGACCTCCGGCGCCGCCGCCTGGCTGGCCGGCCACCGGATGCGGGCCGTACGCGACGGGGGGATCGTGGCGGTCGCCGGCCCCGGGCTGCGGTGCGCGGAGGCGGAGGCGGACATGGTCGGCGGCTGCCACCCGGGGGCCGGGCGGGTCACGGCGCTGCGGGCGGAGGTGATGGCGGCGCTGGACCGGGCGGAGGTGGCGCACCTGGCCGCGCACGGGATGTTCTCCCCGCGCAGCCCGCTGCTGTCCAGCCTCGACCTCGACGACGGCCCCCTGATGGCCTACGACCTGTTACGGCTGCGCACGCCGCCGCGGCTGGTGGTGCTGTCGGCGTGCGAGGCGGGCATGGCGCACGCTCCGGCCGACGGGGCGCCGCTGGGACTGGCGGGCGCCTTCCTGTCGCTGGGGTCGCAGTGCGTGGTGGCCAGCCTGGTCCCGGTACGCGACGAGGAGACCCTGACGCTGATGACGGTCTTCCACGAGCTGCTGGCCGCCGGCCACCCGCCCGCCCGGGCGCTGGCGGCGGCGGGCGGGAAGACCGGGGTGGCCGGCTTCGTCTGCTTCGGGTATGGGGATCAGCCGGTGGCCACCGGCCGCGAGGGGTCGGCCACCCAGTTGGACCAGGACCCGACGTAAAGGGCGGCGGGGATGCCCGCCACCTCCAGGGCCAGCACCTGGTGGGCCGCCGTCACGCCGGAGCCGCAGTAGGCGCCGACCCGCACGCCGGGGACGGCGCCGAGGGTGTTGAAGCGCTCGCGCAGGAAGTCGGGCCGGTGGAAACGGCCAGACGGGTCGACGTTCTCGCCGGTGGGGGCGCTGACCGCGCCGGGGATGTGCCCGGCGACGGGGTCGATCGGCTCGACCTCGCCCCGATACCGTTCGGCGGCGCGGGCGTCGAGGAGGACCCCGTCGGAGGCGAGCTCCAGGGCCTGCTCGGCGTCGAGCACGGGCATCCCGCCCGGGCGTGCGACGAAGTCACCGGGCGGGGCGGTCTCCTCCCCCGCGGAGACGGGCAGGCCCGCGGCGGTCCACGCGCGCAGTCCGCCGTCGAGGACCCGGACGTCGGGGTGGCCGAAGTGGCGCAGCGCCCACCAGGCCCGGGCGGCGGCGGTGGAGTCGGCCCCGTCATAGACGACGACGGTCCGGGAGCCGGACACGCCCAGGCGGCGCATGGCCTCCTGGAACCGCTCGGCGGAGGGCAGCGGGTGGCGGCCCGCCGGCCCCGGTGCGGCGGCGAGGTCGGCGTCGAGGTCGCAGAAGACGGCGCCGGGGACGTGCCCCTCGCGGTAGGAGTCGACGTCGGGCGGCCCGCCGAACTTCCAGCGCACGTCCAGGACCGTCACCTCGGCCAGGTCGGCCAGGTCGGCAGGGGTGATCAGCGGGGTCATCGGGTGCTTACCTCCAGCAGAGGAACGTGCTGCTCGGCGGGTGTCAGCGAGCCGTGGCAGCCGGTGAACGACGCCTCGAGCGGCTCGGCGACCGAGGCGACGATAGCGCAGTCGGTGTAGGGGACGGCGAGGACGTCGCCGATCCGGGGCAGCCATTCGGAACGCACCCGCGGCCCGAACCAGCCCGACTCGACCGCCTCCTCGCGGGAGACCACCCACGCCTTGCCCGCCAGGATGTCACGCCAGGCGCCGAGCACGGCCGCCGCCGCGCCTGGACCGGTGTAGACGTGCCGGGCCCGGGTCTCGCCGCCGAGCAGGGCGACGCCCTCACGCAGCTCGGGGACGGCGTCCACGTCGATCTTCTCGGTGACGTTGACCATGCCGTGGTCGGCGGTGACGTACATCGCCGAGCCGGGCGGGAGCGCGTCCGCCAGCCGCTCGGCCATCCGGTCGACCAGGGCGAGCTGCTCCAGCCACTGCGGGGTGCCCCAGCCGGTCAGGTGGCCCATGGCGTCGAGGTCGCCGTAGTAGACCGTGACGTGGGAGCGGGGCTCGGCCAGGGCCCGGCGGGCGCCCTCGATCCGGTCGTCGACCGCGTCGGCGCCGACGAAGTTCACGCCGCGGTAGACGGCCCGGTTGAAGGCGGTGGGCTCGAACTTCGAGGGGGCGACGTAGCCGACGGCGATCCCGGCCGCCGCGGCGCGCTCGTAGACCGTCGGGGTGGGCTGCCACTCGTCGGGAGGGACCGGCGGGCCCGGGGCGGTCCAGCGCAGGCAGTTGAGCAGGTAGCCCGCGCCGGGCACGGCGAGCTGGTAGCCGAGCATGCCGTGCTCGCCCGGCGGCAGGCCGGTGCCCAGCGTGCCCAGGCTGGTCGCGGTGGTGGCGGGGAAGCCCGCGGTGAGCACCCGGCCGGTCCGGGCCGACAGGAACGGGGCCGCCTCGGGGTGGGCCCGGAGCAGCTCGGCCCCCAGGCCGTCGACGAGGAAGACCAGGACGCGCCCGGCCGGCGCGAGGCCCAGCGGGTTGCCCTCCCCCATTCCCAGGGCCGCCAGGAGGGAGGAGGACAGGTCGGCGAGCGAGGCCGCGCCGTAGGCGGGGACCAGGGGGTTCATGAGGCGGCGCGTGCGGTGGCCTCCGACAGCGCCTTGGCGAAGGCCAGCACGTGCGAGACGGCCTCGGGCCCGTCCGCCGCCTCGCTCACCCGCAGGGAGAGGTCGTCGGCCGTGATGGCACCGGTGTAGCCGTGGTCGGCCTCGCAGTTCTCGTCGCCGCAGGTGGCCGGCTCCAGGTCGACGTGGGAGATGGCCCCCCAGCCGATGGTGAGCGTGACCTCGGTGGGCGGCACGCCGGGCACGTAGGAGGCGGGGTCGGGGACGACCCGGGTGACGGCCACCGACTGGATACGGCTGAGCCGTACGGCCTCGGTGGTCGTGGAGGCGTGGGAGGCCGAGACCCCTTCCACCGGCGGGTGCTCGTCGGTGTGGCAGACGAGCAGCCGGGTGGGTGAGAGCACCAGGACGGTGACGTGCCGGCGCACCTCCATGGCCGGGTCGAAGGTGGCCTCGTGATGGACCACGTAGGCACCCACCTGCTCCTTGCCCAAAGCGGATTCGACCGCGTCGGCGACCAGGTCGGGATAGTAGCCACTGCGGTCGATGGCGTCGCGCAGGCCGGCGGCCGAGAGTCGGGTTTCCCTCATGGGTCCATCCTGCCCTGTCCGGGGCAGCGCTTTCACCCTGTGCGCACGCGGTTCGGCCATCGGCGCAAATCGTGACCCGACGCGCCGCGGCCCTTTTACGCGCCACCGGCATTCAATTCCAATTTCCGTGGTCAATTGTCGTTCTCCGGCCACCCGGGCGCTTTTCACCGCGCCCCGGGCGCCCGAGTGCTTTTCACCTCGTCCCGAGGGCTTTTCACCCCACCCTGGGCGCCTTTCACCGCGGCCCGGCCGGCGTCGGGGCGGTCCGGCCGGGGCGGCGCCGGCCGGGGTGGCGCTAGCCGAGACGGCGCGGTCCGCCGTCGAGCCGCGGCCCCACCGGGCTGCTCAGCACCGCGCGCGCCCCCAGCACGATCACCTCGGACTCTCCGACCAGCACCGGGTCGAGATCGAGCCTGGCCACCTCGGGAAGGTCGTCGGCCAGCCGTCCGACCCGGACCAGCAGGTCCTCCAGCGCCTCGACCGCCACCGGCGGGTAGCCGTACTCGCCGAAGAGCAGGGGTGCCGCACGCGGTGACCTGACCAGGGCCGCCGCGTCCTCACGCGTCAGCGGGGCGAGCCGGTAGACCTCATCGCGCAGCAGCCGGGCGGTGACCTCGCCGAGCCCGAAGGAGACGACCGACCCGAACGCGGAGTCCTCGACGACGCCGACCACCGTCGGCACCGCGGGCTGCGGGACCATCCGCTGCACCGCGAGCACGGCGTCGGAGCCGAGCTGCTCCCGCAGGCCGGCGAAGGCCTCACGGACCCCGTCGGGGCCGGTCAGCCCCAGACGCACCGTGCCCGCGCGTTTGGCCGCCTCGGGATCGGCGGCCTTCAGCACCACCGGCCAGCCCAGCCGCCCGGCCGCCTCGACGGCCTCCTCCGGCGAGCCCACCACCTCCGCGGGCCACACGGTCAGCCCGTAGCAGGCGAGCAGCTCCGAAGCCTCGATCTCGGCCGGCTCCTCCCCCAGCCCGGACAGCACCAGCCGCCGTGCCGCGGCGGTGTCGACGCCCTCGATCTCCTCCTGGAGACCGGCGGGCTGCTTGAGCCAGTGCGCGTGCCGTACGACATGGGCCAGCGCGCGGACCGCCTCCTCCGGCGCCGGGTAGGACGGGATCGACCCGCGCTCGGGGACGGCGCCGACCCGCAGCTCCGGCAGCATGCCGATCCTGCCCTCGAAGGTGGCCAGCACCGGCTTGCCGCAGTCGCGGGAGACCCGCAGCAGCTCGGCGGCGACCTCGTCGGCCCCTCCGGGGATGGGCGGCATGTAGATCGCGACCACCGCGTCCACGTCCGGGATCAGCGAGGCCAGGGCCGTGCCGAACTCGGCGGCCCCCGCCCGCGCGCCGAGGTTGACCGGCGTCCCGGGCTCCAGCCCGGCACGCACGCAGGCGTCGGCCGCGAGCAGCGCCAGCGCGTCGGAGTTGCTCACCAGGCCGACCCGGGGCCCCGCGGGCAGCGGCTGGTAGGCCAGGAGCTGCGCCACGTCGAACTGCTGGATCAGGTCGTCGACCCGGACCACCCCGGCCTGCTCGAACAGCGAGCTCAACACGGTGTCGGGCAGGCCGAGCACGGGCGCGGCGTGGCCGGTGGGCACGCCCTGGGTGGTGCCGCCGCTCTTGACCACCACGATCGGCTTGCGCCGGGAGATCCGCCTGGCCAGGCGGGCGAACTTGCGGGGGTTTCCCAGCGACTCCAGGTAGAGCAGGATCACGTCGGTCTGCGGGTCCTCCTCCCAGTATTGGAGCAGGTCGTTGCCCGAGACGTCGGCGCGGTTGCCCGCCGACACGAACGAGGAGATGCCCATGCCGCGCTGGGCCACCCGCTGCAGCAGGGCGGTGCCCAGGGCACCGGACTGGCTGAAGAACCCGACCCGGCCCCGCCCGGGGATGGTCGCGGCGAGCGTGGCGTTCAGCCGGACCGCCGGATCGGTGTTGGCGACGCCGAGGCAGTTGGGGCCGACGACGCGCAGGCCGTAGGCGCGGGCGATGCGGACCAGCTCATCCTGCCTGGCCCGTCCCTCGGGGCCGGTCTCGCCGAACCCGGAGGAGACCACGATCAGCCCGCGCACGCCTTTCTCCGCGCACTCCTTCACCACCTCGATCACCCCGTCGGCGGGTACGGCCAGCACGGCGAGGTCGACCTCTCCGTCGATGGCCGTCACGCTCGGGTAGGCCCGCACCCCGGCGACGGCCCGCGCCTCGCGGTGCACCGGGTAGACCGGGCCGGTGAAGTCCGCGCCGAGCAGGTTGCGCAGAACGGTCTGGCCGACGCCGCCCGGCTCGCGGCCCGCGCCGACGACCGCCACCGAACCCGGGGAGAGCAGCCGCTCGATCGAGCGGGACTCGGCCCGGTGCTCGCGGGAGGCGGTCACCTCCTGGGCGGTCTCGGTCGGGGTGAGGTCGAGGGTCATCCGGACCACGCCGTCGGCGAAGCGGCTCTGCGCGGTGTAGCCCACCTGCTTGAGCACCGCCATCATCTTCTGGTTGGCGGGCAGCACGTCGGCGACGAAGCGGGCGATCCCCCGCTCCCGGGCGGTCGCGGCCAGATGCTCCAGCAGCACCGAGGCGACCCCCCGCCCCTGGTGGGCGTCCTCGACGAGGAAGGCGACCTCGGCCTCTCCCGGCCCGATCCGGTCATAGCGGATCACCGCCACCATCTCCGTGCCGATCGTCGCGATCAGCGCGACGCGGTCCACGTAGTCGACGTTGGTGAACCAGGTGATCTCACGGTCCGACAGCCGGGGCCGGGGGCCGAAGAACCGGAAATAGATCGACTCCTCGGACAGCCTGGAGTAGAAGGAGCGCAACCGGTCGGCGTCGGCGGGCCGGATCGGGCGCACATGGGCGGTACCGCCGTCCGACAGGACGACATCCGCCTCCCAGTGAGCGGGATACTGAGAAACCTCCACACTCCCGAGAGTAAACGTGGATCCCACATGACGGACAAGCCGGGCATGTTCCCACAACGCTTGTGCATCGACTACGGTCCCGTGTCCGGTCCGGACCCCATACGCTGGCCTGAAGCTGTTAAGTTTTTCGCGGCTAGAGGCACGTCGGCATCGAAGGCAGCAAGGTGGTGACATCATGACGCGGGTGGTCGTGGTGGGCGATCTCATGACCGACGCGGTCGCACGGGCTCGCTACCCGTTGGCCAGGGCCAGCGACACACCGGCGGTCGTCACCATGCACGGCGGGGGCTCGGGCGCCAACATCGCCTCCTGGCTCGCCGTCGAGGGCGCCGAGGTGGCCTTCATCGGGCGTCGCGGCGCCGACATCACCGGACGTAACCGCGACATGGAGCTGATGGGCTACGGCGTCGACGCCCGCCTCGTCATGGACCCCGAGCGGCCGACCGGCACCTGTGTGGTGCTCGTCACGCACAAGGGCGAGCGCACCATGCTCTCCGACCCGGGGGCGAACGCCGCCCTGTCGCCCGAGGACCTGCCCCGCGACCTGTTCGCCCAGGGCGGCCACCTGCACCTGTCGGGCTACACCCTGATCAACGAGGGCTCCCGCGAGGCCGGCCTCGCCTCCCTGGAGATGGCCCGCCGCGCCGGGATGTCCGTCTCGGTCGACTGCTCCTCCTCCGCCCCCCTGGAGCGGACCGGGGCCGAGCCGTTCCTCGAATGGACCCAGAACGCCAAGCTGCTGTTCGCCAACGCCGACCAGGCCAAGGTGCTGACCGGCCGTGACGAGCCCGCCGCCGCCGCGAAGGTGCTCACCGCCTGGTTCCCCCAGGTCGTGGTCAAGCTCAACGACGAGGGCGCGCTGTGGTACACCAACAGCCGCACCGAGCCGGTCAAGGTGCCCGCCGAGACCGTGGAGCGCGTGGTCGACGGCACCGGCGCCGGTGACGCCTTCACCGCCGGATTCCTGCCGGCCTGGCTGGAGGGCAAGCCCCCCGCCGACGCCCTCGCCTCCGGCTGCCGCCTGGCCTCCAGGGCCATCTCCCACCTGGGCGCCCGCCCCCGCCTCTGACCCCGTACGGCCCGCCGTGGCGGGAGCCGTCCTGTCTCGGCAGGGCAGGCGCCGGGCCACCCGCGAAGGCCGGACACCGATGTGAAGTCCCTGGTCGCAGGGGCGCCGGCGGCTCTTGACACGATCGGAGTCGAGACGCAGTCAGCCCGCGGCGCCGGTCCGACCGGCCCGCGCCGGCATCGGTGAGGGATGTGAGCAGGATGGACGTTCGCCTGGTCGGCAACGAGGGGGTCGAGGAACGTCCCGTCGAAGAACTGGCGGCGCTGCTCGACCGTGAGGACGTCCTGGTCTGGGTGGACATCCCCGGCTGTGACCAGGAGGCCGCGCACGTGCTGTCGGAGGTGTTCGGCTTCCATCCGATGGCGGTCCGGGACTGCGTCGGGCGTAACCGGGTGCCCAAGGTGCACGCCTACCCGGACCACGCGTTCGTCGTCCTGCACGCCCCCGCCCGGGGCGAGCGCGGCCACGTGCACTACATCGAGCTCGACCAGTTCATCGGCCGGAACTACGTGGTGACCGTCCACGGACCGATCAACCCGGCGGTCGACCCGGGGATCGCCCTGCGTGAGACCCGCGCGGTGCTCACCCGGATCGTGGCGGGGCGCCTGCGCCCCGCCACGCCGTCCGAACTGTCGTACGCGATCGTCTCCGCCCTGATCCGCAATCAGGAGGAGTACGTGGAGACGGTGACGAGCGACGTGTGGCGGCTGGAGCAGCGGGTCACGGGCGGACAGGTCGGCGATCCCGAGGAGTTCCTCAACGAGCTGTTCCGGGCCCGCCACGGCCTGCTCGCCGTACGCACCATGGGCGCGCTGGGCGGCGCGATCTACGGGAGGATGACCAACCTCACCCGTGTCTCCCCCGAGGGGCGGCGGCTGGTGGTCGACGTCGCCGACCAGTTCGACCGGATCCGCACCCTGGCCGACGGCGAGAGGGAGTATCTCCAAGGGGTGATCGAGTTCTACCAGACCACCCTCACCATCAAGGCCGCGCTGGTCGGCCAGGCGCAGAACGCTGAGGTCAAGCGCCTGACCGAGGCCAGCTACACCCAGAACGAAGAGATCAAGAAGATCTCCGCGTGGGCGGCGATCTTCTTCGCCCCCACTCTCGTCGGCACCGTGTACGGCATGAACTTCGTCCACATGCCGGAGCTGCACTGGATCGCCGGCTACCCGTTGGCACTGGTCCTGATGGTGCTGGGATCCGCCGTGCTCTACGTGATGTTCAGGCGGCGGGGGTGGCTGTGACCGCTGTGGACCGGTGACGCGCCGCGCTCGGAGGTCTCCCACCCGCCGGCCGCGTCACCGGCCTGACCTGGCCTGGCCTGACAGCCCGCCTAGCTCGTCACCGCGAGGGCGAGCGGCAGCACCGCGGGGGCCCCGGCGTGACGGATCATGGCGGCGCCGAGCGTCATGCTCCAGCCGGTGTCGACGCGGTCGTCGACCAGCAGGACCGGGCCGCCCGCCCCGGCGACGGCGGCGCCGAGCGCCGAGGGCATGGCGAGCGTGCCGCGGACGGCCTGGACCCGCTGCGCGCTGTTGAACTGGCGGCCGGGCGGGCCCGAGCGGTATCCGAGGTCGCCCAGATAGGACAGGCGGCCGACCTGGGCCAGCCGCTCGGCCAGGCTGCGGACCAGCTTGGGACGGGCGGCGGAGGGCATCGCGACCACCGCGACCGGACGCTGGGCCCACTCCCACGACGACAGCACCTTGACCATCGCGGCGAAGACGTCGTCGGGGACCGGGCCGTCGGGGGCGCCGTCGGCGAGGAGGCCGCGCAGGCGGTTGCCCCAGCCGATGTCGGTCAGCCGCCCCAGGGCGCGGCCGGGCTCGGCGCCCAGCTCGGGCTTGATCCGGCCCTTGAGGTCGGTCAGCCCGGTCGGCCACTGCCTGCGCGCCTCGATCTCCACCCCGGGCCGCCGCAGGCTCTCGGCGGCGTGCTCCACCGCCCGCGCCTCGACCTCGGGCGAGCGGTGCGCGCCCGTACAGTTGTCGCAGCGCCCGCACGGGGCGGCGGTGTCGTCGTCCAGGCGCCGGCGCAGGAACATCTCCCGGCACTCGGTGGTGTCGAGGTAGTCGAGCATGGCCCGCTGCTCGGCCTCGCGCTCGGCGGCGACCCGGGCGTAGCGGTCGGCGTCGTAGCCCCAGGTCTCGCCGGTGGCCTCCCAGCCGCCCTTGACCCGGCGCACCGCGCCGTCCACGTCGAGCACCTTGAGCATGGTCTCCAGCCGGGTGCGGCTGAGGTCCACCCTGTTCTCCAGCGCGGCCGTGGACAGCACGCCCCCCTCTTCGAGGGCGGCGAGCACGGTCCGCACGACCGGCTCGGGCGGGAAGGCCAGCGAGGCGAAGTAGGCCCAGATCTCCCTGTCTTCGGCGCCGGGCAGCAGGATCACCTCGGCCCGCTCGACCCCGCGCCCCGCCCGGCCGACCTGCTGGTAGTAGGCCACGGGCGACGGCGGCGCGCCGACGTGGACGACGAAGCCGAGATCGGGCTTGTCGTATCCCATGCCCAGCGCGGAGGTGGCGACCAACGCCTTGATCTTGTTGTCGAGCAGGGCCTGCTCGGCGGCGAGCCGCTCGGCCTGCTCGGTCTGCCCGGAGTAGGCCGCCACCTCGTGCCCCTGCTCGCGCAGATAGGCGGCGATCTCCTGGGCGGCGGCGACGGTGAGGGTGTAGACGATCCCGGAGCCGGGCAGCTCGTGCAGGGTCCGGGCGAGCCAGGCCAGGCGCTGCTCGGCGCCGCGCAGCCGGACGACCCCCAGATGGAGGCTCTCGCGCTCCAGCGCCCCGCGCAGGACGAGCGTCTCCTCGCCCATCTGCTCGGCGACGTCGCGGGTGACCCGGGCGTTGGCCGTGGCGGTGGTGGCCAGGATCGGCACGCCCTCGGGCAGCTCCTCGAACATGGTGCGCAGCCGCCGGTAGTCGGGGCGGAAGTCGTGGCCCCAGTCGGAGATGCAGTGCGCCTCGTCGACCACGACCAGGCCCGCGCTCTCGGCCAGCTCGGGCAGGACCTGGTCGCGGAAGTCGGGGTTGTTGAGCCGCTCGGGGCTGACCAGCAGCACGTCGACCATGCCCTCGGCGACCTGGCCGTAGACCTGCTCCCACTCCTCGGGGTTGGCCGAGTTGATCGTGACCGCGTTGATCCCGGCCCGCTCGGCGGCGGCGATCTGGTTGCGCATCAGCGCCAGCAGCGGCGACACGATGACGGTCGGCCCCTCGCCCAGCTCGCGCAGGAGCGCGGTGGCGATGAAGTAGACCGCTGACTTGCCCCAGCCGGTCCGCTGCACCACGAGCACCCTGCGGCGGTCCATGACCAGCGCCTTGATGGCCGCCCACTGGTCCTCGCGCAGCCGGGCGTGCTCGCCCGCCAGCGCCCGCAGCCGCCCCTCGGCCTCTTCGCGCAGCATCTGCTCTTCGCTCACCGGTCATTGGTACCAGGTCCCGGTGACTGTTTCACTCCGGTACGGCCCGCGGGTTCACTCCGGTACGGCCCGCGGGCCGTACCGGATCACGCGCCGGCGCCCGCCCGTCGGCCGGCCCCGCGCCCCCGCCGGTGGGCCGGTCAGCGGTCCAGGTGCTCCGGGAAGGCGTTGATGGTCACCCGGTGCATACGGCGGCGCTCGGTGTAGTCGGCCACCGCGTAGTGCTGGGTGCTGCGGTTGTCCCAGAAGGCCAGGGTGCCCGGCCGCCAGTTGAGCCGGACCTGGTACTCGGGCGAGCGGATGTGGTCGATCAGATACGGCAGCAGCGCCTCGTTCTCCCGGTCGGAGAGCTGCACCAGCCGGGTGGTGGAGGAGCGGTTGACGAACAGCGCCTTGCGCCCGGTCTCGGCGTGGACCCGGACCACGGGACGCTCGATCGGCGGCCATTTCGCCTGAATCTCGGCGAGGTCGAAGTCGTGGCCCTTGGAGATGGCCTTCTTCATCGAGGCCGTGATGTCGTGGATCGCGGTGAGCTCGTCACAGAGCCGCTGGATGGGCGGCGAGAGCGTCTCGTAGGCCAGATAGGTGTTGGCGAACAGGGTGTCGCCGCCGACGCTGGGGAGCTGCACGCAGCGCAGCAGCGAGCCCATCGGCGGGACGGGCTCGAAGGTGTTGTCGCTGTGCCACTCGTCGCCGCCCTCCCCCTTGGGGTCGGTCTGGTCGAGGATGTGGATCGGGGTGCCGCTGTCCTTCTTGAAGGCCGGGTGGTTGATGGAGCCGAAGTTCTCGGCGAAGCGGATGTGCTCCTCGTCGTTGATGTGCTGGTCGCGGAAGAAGAGGACCTTGTGCTCCAGCCAGCCCCGGCGGATCTCCTGGACCTCGCCCTCCGACAGTGGCTTGCGTAGGTCGACGCCGCTCACCTCGGCGCCGATGTGCCTGGTGACGGGCCTGAACTCGATCATCTTGTGGACGCCCCTCCGGTTGTGGCCGCATGCCGATCACAGGGGCCGCAGCCCCTCGCTCCGAGCGTCGCCCGACCGCGCCTATCAAGCAACCGCTTGGTCAAGCATATGCCCCGCCCGGGCCGGGGAGAAGGCGCCGGGGATCACTCCCGCCCGGACCGGACGGACCGGGCGGGGGCAGGCGGACGGGCCCGGCGGGAGCGACCGGACGGACCGGACGTGAACGGGCGGCCGTTCCCGGCGGGAGCGGGCGGACCGGCCACGCTCGCCACCGTGGTTTGATGCATCTCATATGGACGTCACAACGTGGTACCTCGAACAGACCTCGCGTTCCGACCTGCTCCCCGCGAAGCCGCCGGCGATCGAGGTCGACATCGTACGCGCCGAGGTCGTCTCCCCCGAGTTCAGCCGCTTCCTGAACACGGCCGTGGGCGGCGACTGGCACTGGACCGAGCGGCTGCCGTGGACCTGGCGGCAGTGGGCCGACTGGCTGGAACGCGGCGTGGAGACCTGGGTGGCCTATCACCGCGGCACCCCGGCGGGCTACGTCGAGCTCGTGCCCGGCGACGACGCCTCGGTCGAGATCTCCTGCTTCGGCCTCCTGCCCTGGGCGATCGGCAAGGGCATCGGGGGCCACCTGCTGGAGACCGGCGCGGCCCGCGCCTGGGACCTGGCCGAGCGGCAGCCGGAGCGGGAGCCCACCCGGCGGGTCTGGCTGCACACCTGCTCCCTCGACAGCCCGGTCGCGCTCGCCAACTACCGGGCGCGGGGGTTCCGGGTCTTCGACACCAAGCTGAACGCCCCCGGAGACGAGTATGAGGGGCCCGCGCCCGGCCCGTGGCCGGGGGCCGGGCCTCGCACGCCCGACGCCTGAACGATCCCGACAGACGGTCCGGAAGTGTCGGACGGCGTGAGTATCGTAACGAATCGTGGCACAGCATCCGGTCACGCCGATCGGGGTTGAGCCCGCGGATCAGCCCCGTCATCATCGAGGAGGCGCCTTCGACGACTCCGTTCCCCGTGCGTGAGCGCACAGGACGCGTCGTCGTACGCTACCGCATCGCCATCGGCACGGGATATACCGATACCCCGCACACCGACCCGACGCTCCTCCAGCGAGCCGAGGACCACCGTCACACCACGAAGACAGCGAAGACAGAAGGAGGATGCGCTTCCCTCTCGGTCTGAAGGCCGAGGTGCCCGCGCAGGAAATCAGATGGCCCGACGGACGACCACACCCCCGACTGACGAGGACTTCGAGGAGCGGATCGTCGACATCGACGTCTCCGCCGAGATGCGCACCAGCTTCCTCGAATACGCATACTCGGTCATCTACCAGCGCGCGCTGCCCGATGCCAGGGACGGCCTCAAGCCGGTCCAGCGCCGCATCCTCTATTCCATGAGCGAGATGGGCCTGCGGCCCGACCGGGGACACGTCAAGTCATCGCGGGTCGTCGGCGACGTGATGGGCAAGCTGCATCCGCACGGTGACACCGCCATCTACGACGCGCTGGTCCGCATGGCCCAGCCGTTCTCGATGCGGCTGCCGCTGATCGACGGCCACGGCAACTTCGGCTCCCCCGACGACCTGCCCGCCGCCATGCGTTACACCGAGGCCCGGCTGGCCGCCGCGGCCATGGCCATGGTGCAGTCGATCGACGAGGACACCGTCGACTTCAAGCCCAACTACGACGGCCAGGAGACCGAGCCCACGGTCATGCCGTCGGCCTTCCCGAACCTGCTGGTCAACGGGGCCACCGGCATCGCGGTCGGCATGGCGACCAACATGGCGCCGCACAACCTCGTCGAGGTCGTCGCCGCGGCCCGCCACCTGATCAAGAAGCCGGACGCCACGCTCGACGACCTGATGCGGTTCGTCCCGGGCCCCGACCTGCCCACCGGCGGCACGATCATCGGCCTCGACGGCATCCGCGACGCCTACGCCAAGGGCCGCGGCACCTTCCGGATGCGCGCCAAGTGCTCCGTGGAGCAGGTCAGCCCCCGGCGCAAGGGCATCATCGTCACCGAGCTGCCCTTCAACGTGGGCCCCGAGCGGGTGGTCACCAAGATCAGGGAGCTGGTCACGGCCAAGAAGCTCCAGGGCATCTCCGACCTGAAGGACCTCAGCGACCGGCACAAGGGTCTCAACCTGGTCATCGAGATCAAGAACGGCTTCATCCCCGAGGCCGTGCTGGAGGAGCTCTACCGGCTGACGCCGATGGAGGAGACCTTCGGCATCAACAACGTGGCGCTGGTCGACGGCCAGCCGCGCACGCTCGGCCTGCGCGAGCTGCTCCAGGTCTACGTGGACCACCGCCTCGACGTGGTCCGCCGCCGTTCGGCCTACCGCCGCCGCAGGCGCGAGGAGCGCCTGCACCTCGTCGAGGGCCTCATCATCGCCCTGCTCGACATCGACGAGGTCATCCAGGTCATCCGCTCCTCGGACGACTCGGCCCAGGCCCGCGAGCGGCTGATGGAGGTCTTCGAGCTGTCGGAGATCCAGGCCGGCTACATCCTCGACACCCCGCTGCGCCGCCTGACCCGCTTCGACAAGCTGGAGCTCGACAGGGAGAAGGAGACGCTGGAGAGCGAGATCGCCGAGCTGACCGCGATCCTGTCCTCCGAGGACAAGCTCCGTAAGGTCGTCTCCGACGAGCTCGCCCAGGTCGCCAAGACCTTCGGCACGCCCCGCCGCACGGTGCTGCTGGAGTCCTCCGGCATCACCAGGAACGCCTCGGCACCCCTGGAGGTGGCCGACGACCCGTGCCTGGTGCTTTACTCCTCCACCGGCCTGCTGGCCCGTACGGCCGACGCCTCCCCGCTGGCGGGCGAGGGCGAGCGCTCGGCCCATGACGTGCTGGTCTCCGTGGTGAACAGCACGGTCAGGGGCGAGGTGGGCGTGGTCACCAACCAGGGCCGGATGATCCGGATCCAGGTGGTCGACCTGCCGACGCTGCCCCCCTCGGCCAACCCGCCGTCGCTGTCCGGCGGACACCCCGTCTCCGAATACGTCACCCTCGCCCCGGACGAGACGGTCGTGGGCATCGGCTCGCTCGACCCCGACGGCCCCGGCCTGGCCCTGGGGACCGCGCAGGGCGTGGTCAAGCGGGTCGTCCCCGACTATCCGGCCAACCGCGACGACTTCGAGGTCATCGGGCTCAAGGACGGCGACACCGTGGTCGGAGCGGTGGAGCTGACCACCGAGGAGCACGATCTGGTCTTCATCACCTCCGACGCCCAGCTGCTGCGCTACCCCGCCGCCAACGTCCGGCCGCAGGGCCGTCCGGCGGGCGGCATGGCGGGCGTCCGGCTGGACGGCGGCGCCACGGTGATCTGGTTCGGCGTGGTCGACCCGGCACGCGAGTCCCGGGTCGTGACGATCGCGGGATCCTCCACCGCGCTGCCCGGCACCCAGGTCGGCGGTGCGAAGGTCTCCGACTACGCCGAATATCCGGCCAAGGGCCGCGCCACCGGCGGCGTCCGGGTCCAGCGCTTCCTCAAGGGCGAAGACGTGCTGCTGCTCGCCTGGGCCGGTCCCGCGCCGGCCCGCGCGGTCTCCACCGTCGGCAAGCCGGTCCCGCTCCCCGAGGAGCTGGGCCGCCGTGACGGCTCCGGCGTCCGTCTCACCCACACGGTGGCGGCGGTGGGCGGCGCCCTCGGCGCGTCCGGCGAGGAGCCGGCCGCCGGAGATCCGGCTCCGTCCGGAGAGTGACCCTCCGGGCCCCGTGGGGCCTCTCAGGACCCGCGTCCGCCGGACGCGACGCCGCGCCGGCCGAGCGGGCGGCCCCACGGGGCCTCTCGGGACCCGCGCGTCCCTGAGGGGCCCCACGGGCGCTCGGCCCCGGCCGGACCGGGCCGCCGGCTCCGGGCCCGGCCGGCATGCGGAACGCACGGCCGGTCCGTGCGTTCCGCATCTGCCCTTTGCGCGCCGGCCGCCCGATCGTTGAGACATGGACGACACACCCGCTCTCCCTCTCCGCCCCGCCGCCGCGATCTGGCGGCGTTGGCCCACGCTGGCCGGCCTCGCCATGGGCCTTTTCATGTTCCTGACCACCGACAGCTGGCGCCCCGGCGACGACACCACCTGGCTGCTGCCGCTCCTGGCGCTCGCCTACCTGGCCTTCGGCGCCGCCCGCGGCGAGCTGCGCAGGCCCGGCGTGCTGACGCTGCAGGGCGCCGGGCTGCTGGCGTACATCCTGCTGGCGGTGATCGCGCTGGTCGCCGATCCCGACGTCGGCCGCTACGTCGTCGCGGCCGGCTGGCTGGCCCACGCCGTCTGGGACGCCGCCCATCTCAAGGCCGGCCGGGTCGTGCCCCGCTGGTACGCCGAGTGGTGCATATGGATCGACCTCCTGGTCGGCGCCTCACTCCTGTTCCTCCCGGGGACGTGACCATGCGACTCCCCGTACGAGCGGTCCTGTACGGACTGACGACCTGGGTGGTCTGGGTCTCCCTGGTGGTCGGCGCGGTCGAGGCCCTGCCGGAGGCCGCCACCGGGACGGCGCTGTTCGTGACGCTGAAGACGGGCGCCCTGGTCACGATCGTGCTCGGCCTCGCCCTGCACTACCTGCGCAGGGCCGGCGGCGCCTCGACGGCCGAGGGCCTCCTGCTGGGCCTGCTGTGGACCGCCGTCCTGATCGTGATGGACCTCTGCCACTACCTGATGGTCCCCTTCGACGTCGGCGCCTACTTCGCCACCGTCGCACCGGGCTACGTGGTCGTGCCGGTTCTCACGACGCTGGCCGTACGGAGAGGACAGGATGTCGCGGCCTAGAATCGCGCTCGTGCGGGAGAGGCGGCTGCGCCGGGCCAGGATCGCCACGCTGGCCACGTTGAGCATGACCGTGCTGGCCGGCGTGGTCATGCCCGGAGCCGGGCTGCTGCGCGAGCCGAGCGCGGTCAGAGCGGCGCTCGGCGCCGCCGCCGTCCTGGCCTTCGCCGCCGCCCAGGCCGGGGTGCTGTACGCCGCGGTGACGCCCGCGCTGTCCGGGAAGACGCACCGGAGGTTGATCGTCGCGTTCGCGATCGCGACGCTCGCCTCGATCCCGCTGGCCGGGCCGGTCGGCGCCGGGCGGTGGGAGACCTGGGGATGGATCGGCGCCTCGGTGTTCGCCACGGCGCCGCTGCTGGCCGGGCGCGCCGTGGCCGTCGCCGTCATGGCGGCGGCCGTGGCCGTCTCCGCCGGGGTCGGCTGGTGGCTGGGCGGCCCGGTCCACGAGTACGTGCTGGTCACCTCGCTGAGCGGGATCGCCACCGTCCTGGTCAGCGGCCTGCACGTCTGGCTGTGGAACCTGCTGCTGGAGGCCGAGGACGGCAGGGCCGCGCAGGCCAGGCTGGCCGCCGCGGAGGAGCGGCTGAGATTCGCGCGGGACGTGCACGACCTGCTCGGCCACGATCTCTCCGTGATCGCGTTGAAGGCCGAGCTGGCCGAGCGGGCCCCCGAGCGCGCCGCGCAGGAGGTCGCGGACCTGCGACGGCTGGCCGCCGCCGCCCTCACCGACCTGCGGCAGACCGTGCACGGCTACCGCCAGGTGGACCTGCGGGCCCAGCTCACCGCGGTCGAGCGGGTGCTCAGCTCCTCCGGCGTCCGCTGCACCACCTCCCAGCCGCGCGGCGAACTGCCGCAGGAGGTGGCCGCCCAGCTCGCGTACGTCCTGCGCGAGGCGAGCACGAACGTGCTCAGGCACAGCCGGGCGGGCTGGTGCAGGATCGAGATCTCCCACGACGACGACGAGGTGCGGATGACCGTGACGAACGACGGCGCGACCGCGGCGGGTCCCGACCGCCACAGCTCCGGGCTGCGCGGCATGGCCGAGCGGTTGGCCGGAGCGGGCGGCACGCTCCGCACCAGCCTCGACGACGGCGTGTTCACGCTCGAGGTGACCCTGTGATCAGGGTCCTGCTCGCCGACGACGAGGAGCTGATCAGGTCGGCGCTGGCGGCCCTGCTCGGCCTCGAAGGCGACCTGGAGGTGGTGGCGCAGGCGGCCGACGGCCGGGCGGCGGTGGAGGCGGCGCTGGCCCACCGCCCCCACGTGGCCGTGGTCGACCTGGAGATGCCCGCGCTCGGCGGGCTGGAGGTCAGCGCCGAGCTCGCCGCCGCGCTGCCCTCCTGCGCCGTCGTCATCCTCACCGGGTACGGCCGGCCGCCCCTGCTCAAGCGGGCGCTGGAGGCCGGGGCCAAGGGATTCCTGCCCAAGGGATCGCCCGGCGGGGCGCTGGCCGACGTGATAAGGCGGGTGCACGCGGGCGGCCGCTACGTCGACCCGGCGCTGGCCGCGGACGCGCTCACCGCGCCGGAGTGCCCGCTGACGCCGCGCGAGCTCGACGTGCTGAGGCTGGCGGAGTATGACACTCCGGTCGCGGTGATCGCCAGGCGCACCCACCTGTCGAACGGCACCGTGCGCAACTACATGGCCGCCATCGTCACCAAACTCGGCGTGTCGAGCAGGGCCGAGGCGTTCGTGCTCGCCCGCGACCAGGGCTGGCTCTGACTTCGCCGGCTTCTCACGTCCGGCGGGGACCTAGTCCACGCAGAAGCAGAACGGATGCCCGGCCGGATCGAGGAAGACCCGGAACCCGTCGTTCTCGCCCGGCTGGTGCCGGTGTTTGACCGCGCCCAGCGCGAGGGCCTCGGCCTCGGCCCTGTCGAGGTCGTCCACCGTCAGGTCCAGGTGCAGCTGCTGGGGCCGGTCGGGGTTGGGCCAGTCCGGCGGCTGGTGGTCCTCGGCGAGCTGGAAGCAGAGCCGTCCTGGCTGCCCGTTGGTGACGACCACCCAGTCGTCCTCGACGGAAGTGATCTCCCAGCCCAGGAGCGCGCTGTAGAAGTCAGCGAGACGCTTGGGGTCCGGACAGTCGAGGACGACTGACCGCATCCGCGCGATTGCCACGGTTTCCTCCTCAATGACGACACCATCATGAAGCCGATGACAGTGTCCCCCGGGATCTCGGCGGTATTCCTCCCCGGTCAGGCCAGTGAGCCCTGGAGCGCGGACCGGATCGCCAGCAGCAGCTGCCAGGGCTCACCGGACTCCCACGAACGGACGAGCCCCGTGATCCGCCCGTCCGGCTGGAAGTCGTCGAAGCCGTGCGAGCCGTAGCATCCGGCCTCCACGAGCACCGCCAGGAGCGGATCGTCGTCGTCGAGCGACTGGGTGTAGGCCGCCGCGTCGAGCAGGGCGAGCGCCGAGCGGGCGTTGCGGCCCCCGTCGCGGACCTCCACCCGGTCCAGCTTCCGCCTGCCCTCGGCACGCAGATATTCGGCCAGGGATTCGATCCTGCTCATGACCCTCTCCAGGTTGCCGCACTTCACGTCACGACATCATCACTCATGGTGAGGGCCAATTGTGGGATCTTCCCGAAGTCGCGCCGGCATGACCCCCGGAAACATCTACGAAACGGGCATGCAGGATTATTGATTCGTTGATACCGCTACCGTCGAGCAAGGGATGTTCACGTGAGTGCCTTCGATGACCTGCTGGCCGCGAACGAGGAGTTCTCCGCCACATTCACCGACTCGGCGCTGACCGGTAGGGCGGCGCGCGGCCTGGCGGTGGTGACCTGCATGGACTCCCGGATCAACCCGCTGGGGGTGTTCGGCCTGAAGCCGGGCGACGCCAAGATCCTGCGCAACGCCGGAGCCCGGGTCACCGACGACGTGCTGCGGACGCTCGTGCTGGCGGTCTACCTGCTGGGCGTGGAACGGGTGCTGGTCATGCCGCACACCGACTGCGGCATGGCGAAGAGCACCGACGACGACGTGCACAAGCTCGCCGCCCAGCACGGTGTCGACACCCGGAGCCTGGAGTTCCACACCGTCCCCGACCAGGACGCCGCCCTGCGCCATGACCTGACGCGCATCAGGACCAGCCCGTTCCTCCCCCGGGAGCTGGCCATCGGAGGCGCCATCTACGACGTGCGCACCGGCAAGCTCGGGCCGGTCGACCTGACCTGACGCCCCGCCCCCGGCGGAGCCCGCCACGCGCCGGGGGCCCGGCGCGTGGCCACGGCGCGGGCACGGACCCACCGGTCGGCGGCCGTACCCGCCGCTGAACGGCACAGGGGACGGCCGTCGGCCGTACTGATCACTGGACGACGCGAGGGACGGCCGGCGGCCGTTGAACTCCAGGGCTCACAGGGGCCCGAGTGACGTCCGGCCGGGACGGTCGCGTGAGGGCGGCCGGGAGCGGGCCGCCCGCCGGACCGGCCTCTGGAGGGCCGGTGGCCGGACGGGCGGGCCTGGGGGCGGTGTCCTAGGCGTCGATGTGGTCGCGGTCGATCTCGGCCGCGCTGCCCACGATGAACTCCCGGCGGGGGGCCACGTCGCTGCCCATCAGGAGATCGAAGATGCGCTCGGCCTCCTCGATGTCCTCGATCCTGACCCGGCGCAGGGTCCGGTGCCGGGGCTCCATGGTCGTCTCGGCCAGCTGGTCGGCGTCCATCTCGCCCAGACCCTTGTAGCGCTGCACCGGGTCCTTCCAGCGCTTGCCGCGGCGCTCCAGGTCACGCAGGACCCGGTGCAGCTCGGCGTCGGAGTAGCAGTAGACGTATTTGCTCTGCCCGCGGCCGGGGTTGGTGACCTCGATCCGGTGCAGCGGCGGGACGGCGGCGAAGACGCGACCGGCCTCGACCATCGGCCTCATGTAGCGGTGGAACAGGGTCAGCAGCAGGCAGCGGATGTGCGCGCCGTCCACGTCGGCGTCGGCCATCAGGATGACCTTGCCGTAGCGGGCGGCCTCGATGTCGAACGAGCGGCCCGAGCCCGCGCCGATGACCTGGATGATCGCGGCACACTCGGCGTTCTTGAGCATGTCGGCGACGGACGCCTTCTGCACGTTCAGGATCTTGCCGCGGATCGGCAGCAGCGCCTGGAACTCCGAGTCGCGGGCGGCGCGGGCGGTGCCCAGCGCCGAGTCGCCCTCGACGATGAACAGCTCGCTGCGGTCCACGTCGTCGCTGCGGCAGTCGACCAGCTTGGCCGGGAGCGCCGAGTTCTCCAGGGCGGTCTTGCGCCGCTGGTTGTCGCGGTGCTCGCGGGCCGCGATGCGGGCCTTCGCGGCTGCGACGATCTTCTCCAGGGCCGCCCGGAGCTGCGGCTTGAGTGCGCGCGAGGGGTTGGCGAACAGCTCCTTGAGCTCGCGGGAGACCACGTGGGCGACGATCCGCGAGGCCGCCGCGGTGCCCAGGACCTCCTTGGTCTGCCCCTCGAACTGCGGCTCGGGCACCCGGACGGTCACCACGCCGGTGAGGCCCTCCAGGATGTCCTCCCGGGTGACCGGGGCGTCGCCGTTCTTCAGCAGGCGGGTCTCGCGCAGCTGCTCGTTGAGGGTGCGGACCAGGGCGCGCTCGAAGCCGTTGACGTGGGTGCCGCCCTTGGGGGTGGCGATCACGTTGACGAAGGAGCGGACGGTGCTGTCGTAGCCCTTGCCCCAGCGCAGCGCGACGTCCACGGTGAGCTCGCGCTGGACCTCGGTGGGGGTCATGTGCCCCAGGTCGTCGAGGACCGGCACGGTCTCGTGGAAGTGGCCGACGCCCTGCAGCCGCAGCACCTGGCAGACGGCCTCGTCGCGGGCGAGGAACTCGGTGAACTCCGAGATGCCCCCGTCGAAGTGGAACTCCTCCTCGGTCACCTCCTCGCCGCGGCTGTCGCGCACGGCCAGGGTGAGGCCGGGGACCAGGAAGGCGGTCTGGCGGAGGCGGACGTGGATCTCGTCGAGGGAGACCTCGGCCTCGGGCAGGAAGATCTGGCGGTCGGCCCAGAAGCGGACGCGGGTGCCGGTCACCTTGCGGGTGAGCTTGCCGCCGTCGCGCAGGCCGGACTTCTTCTTGAACTTGGCGGTGGGCCCGTCGCCGTCGAAGACGCCGGGGACGCCCCTGCGGAAGCTCATCTCGTGGATCTGGCCGTCGCGGTCGACCTCGACGTCCAGCCGGGACGACAGGGCGTTGACCACGGAGGCGCCGACGCCGTGCAGGCCGCCGGAGGCGGCGTAGGAGCCGCCGCCGAACTTCCCGCCCGCGTGCAGCTTGGTGTAGACGAGCTCGACTCCGGCCAGACCGCTCTTGGGCTCGATGTCCACCGGGATGCCGCGGCCGTTGTCACGGACCTCGATCGACCCGTCGGCGTGCAGCTCGACCTCGATGCGGGTGCAGTAACCGGCCAGGGCCTCGTCGACCCCGTTGTCCACGATCTCCCAGAGACAGTGCATGAGACCGCGACTGTCGGTGGACCCGATGTACATGCCCGGGCGTTTGCGGACGGCTTCGAGACCCTCCAGAACCGACAGATGACGGGCTGTATAACCCGCCTCCACGCTAACTGCGGTCACACCCACTCCCACTCTGCTCGAACACGTGTGCGCAGCCTACCGTTCTTCCCGGCGCGGCGCGTACAAGCTTGCCATCAGGGTCCCAACAGCGTTACTTCCGGCGTGCCCGCCGTTACTTTCGGACACTTTCCGCTCTCGGCGTAGCCGGGGGTCGGTTGGGAACGTTCGCATCGGGTTAGATGTTCTCTCAAGTGACTGACGCCAGATCCTCCACACGGGGATGACCTGAAAGGCGATACGTGACTGGAACTCTCGCCCCCGCCAAGCAGCTGAAGGCCACGGACCGCTGTGACCGGTGTGGCGCCCAGGCCTACATCCGCGCAACCCTGCCCGTAGGTGGGGAGCTGCTCTTCTGCGCCCACCACGGGCGGCAGCACGTAGCTGTGCTCAGAGCCAAGGGCGCCGACATCCAGGACGAGTCGGCACGCCTCAGCGACACCCCTTCGACCGCGAACAATGACGAACGGTAGGAATCACCGGACCCGATAGTGATATCGGCCGGACACCGTGAAGCCCTGCTGCCCGTAGAGCGACCGGGCCGCGGTGTTCGACTCCACCACGACGAGATATGCCTTCTGCGCGCCCTGCTCCCACGCATGTGAGAGCAGGGCGCGCAGTATCTCCCGCCCATGTCCCCGGCGCCGGGCCTCCGGCGCCACGGCCATGCAGTAGATCCCGAACCACTCTCCCTGGACGACACCCCGCCCGACGGCCTGCCGCCCCAGCGAGGCGTATACGGCGGGCACGCCGGTGAGGATCCGTCCGGCCGTCGCCGGCCCCTCGTCACCGAACCTCCCGTCCACGCTCCACCAGGTGTCCAGCCACGCCTGTGAGGGCTCCGGCACGAGCTCGACCCCTCCCCCGGCCGGTACGGCGTGCGTCAGCGGCGCCGTCATGACCAGCGTGGGGTCCACCAACCGATAATCACGCGCCCGCAGCTCCGCGTCCAGCCCGCCGGACGCGCCCGCGCCCACGGAGAACACGCACGGCAGCCCCCGGTCGGCGTAGAACTTCTCCGCCTCGGCGACAGCCTCGCCCAGGTTCTCCGGCTCCCCGAGCGGCAGCACCGAGTTGGCCCGCTTGGTCACCCCGTCCGCGGCGCGCAGCACCCATCCGCCCACGTCCACCCGGTGGAACGCCGGCCAGGCCCGGTCGACGAGGCGGTCGAAAACGTCGTCGTTCATGGCCGGAGATCCTAGCTCCCCGCCCCCCGCACTACGCTCGGCGACTGTGTTGATTCTGCTACCACCGTCGGAGGGGAAGGCCGAGCTGGGCGACGGCCCCGCTCTCGACCTGTCCCGGCTGAGCTTCCCCTCCCTGAACGCGTCCAGGGAGGCCGTCGTGGAGGCGCTCATCGCGCTCTGCGACAGGCCCGAGGCGCCGGCCGTGCTCGGACTGTCGCCGGGACAGCTCGGCGAGCTCGACAAGGACCGGGCTCTGCGGACCGCACCCACCTTGACGGCCGCCGAGCTCTACACCGGCGTCCTCTACGACAACCTGGGCCTGGCCTCGCTGTCGCCCGGGGCGGCCGGGCGGGCGGCGGAGAGCGTTCTGATCTTCTCCGGGCTCTGGGGCCTGCTCCGGATCGGCGACCGGGTGCCACCGTACCGCCTGGCCATGGGCGTGCGCCTGCCGCCGATGGGTGGGCTGGGAGCCTACTGGCGCCGGGCTGTCACACCGGTCCTGGACGCCCGGCCCGGCCTGGTGGTGGACCTGCGCTCCAGCAGCTACGCGACGGCCTGGCAGCCCGGCGGCCGGGCGGTCGCGGTGCGGGTCTTCAGGGACGGCAAGGTCGTCACCCACATGGCCAAGGCCACCCGGGGCGTGGTCGCCCGCTCCCTGCTGGAGGCCGGCTGCGACCCCCGGACGCCGGAGGAGCTGGTCAAGATTCTGGACGACCTCGGCCACGCCGTCACCCTCGGCCCGCCTCCCACCGGCAGGCGGCCGTGGAGCCTCGACATCACGGTGTGACCCGCGGCGCGGCCGTCCGGTGCGGGTCTCCTCCTCCGGTCGGCGCCCACCGGCCGGGGCACCGGGCCGGCGCGCCGTCCCGAGGCCGGGGCACCGGGCCGCCGCTCCGCCGTAACGCGACAGGGCCCGCGCCGTGTGGCGCGGGCCCTGTGCCGCGGAGTCTCAGTCGAGGTAGTCGCGCAGGACCTGGGACCGGGACGGGTGACGGAGCTTGGACATGGTCTTGGACTCGATCTGCCGGATGCGCTCGCGCGTCACCCCGTAGACCTTGCCGATCTCGTCCAGCGTCTTGGGCTGACCGTCGGTCAGGCCGAAACGCATCGAGACCACGCCCGCCTCGCGCTCGGACAAGGTGTCCAGAACGGAGTGGAGCTGCTCCTGCAGGAGCGTGAAGCTGACCGCGTCGGCCGGGACGATCGCCTCGGAGTCCTCGATGAGGTCACCGAACTCGCTGTCGCCCTCCTCACCCAGCGGGGTGTGCAGGGAGATCGGCTCACGGCCGTACTTCTGGACCTCGACGACCTTCTCAGGGGTCATGTCGAGCTCGCGGGCCAGCTCCTCGGGGGTCGGCTCGCGGCCCAGGTCCTGCAGCATCTGCCGCTGGACACGGGCCAGCTTGTTGATCACTTCCACCATGTGGACCGGGATGCGGATGGTCCGCGCCTGGTCGGCCATGGCCCGGGTGATCGCCTGCCGGATCCACCACGTGGCGTAGGTGGAGAACTTGTAGCCCTTGGTGTAGTCGAACTTCTCGACCGCACGGATCAGGCCCAGGTTCCCCTCCTGGATCAGGTCCAGGAAGAGCATGCCACGGCCGGTGTAGCGCTTGGCCAGCGAGACCACCAGACGGAGGTTGGCCTCCAGCAGGTGGTTCTTGGCCCGGCGCCCGTCTTCGGCGATCCATTCGAGTTCGGCGCGGACGTCCACCGGAAGCCTGTCGCCGTCGGTGCCCAGCTGCTCCTCGGCGAACAGGCCGGCCTCGATGCGCTTGGCGAGCTCGACCTCCTGCTCGGCGTTGAGCAGGGGGACCTTGCCGATCTGCTTGAGGTAGTCCTTGACCGGGTCGGCAGTGGCACCGGCGGCGGCGACCTGCGGCACGGGAGCGTCATCGTCGTCGTCGGAGAGGATGAGGACCTCGTCCTCGTTCTGCCCGACGGCCTCGGCCTTCGGCTCCTCCTCGACCTCGACCTCGACCTCGGTCTCAGCCTCGATCTCGACTTCGACCTCGACCTCGAGGTCGAAGTCCTCGATCTCGACGTCGTCCTCGAGCTCGATGACCTCGTCGTCCTCGCCGCCGGCCACCTTCGGCTTGGGCTCGGACTTGGCCGTGGGCGCGGGCGCCTCGGGTCCGGCCTTCTTCGGCGGACCGGGGATCGGTTTCTTGGCAGCCGGGGCGACCTTCTTGGCGGGAGCCGTCGGCTTCTTGGCCGCGGGCGCGGGCTCAGAGCCGCCGACGACCGCGGTGACGGTCTCCGGCTGCTCCTTGGCCGCCGCGGCGGTCTTGGTCTTCTTGACGGTGGCGGGAGCGGCAGGGGTGCGGCGCTTGTTCGAAGTCCGGGACTTCTTGGGGGCCGCGGAGTCCTCAGCGGTCAGCCGTACGGTGATGCCCTCTTTGCTGAGGCTACGCAGGATTCCAGCGACCTGCGCCATCGGGATGTCCGCTTCCTCGACGGCCTTGCGGACATCCTCGGACTCGAGGAACCCCTGCGAGCGTCCCCGCTCCATCAGCTGCTGAATGACGGGCTCGTTCAGCTCGGATGGCTTCGAGCGAGTCGAACTTGCAGGCGACACGAACACCTCTCGAAGGAAAGCGTGACGAGAATGGACCCAGATGCCCACTAGGGGCGGTTACCTCTAGTTGTGATGATGAACGAGGCCGCGCGAACCGCGACGCACCTGTCCAGCATTGTGACACGACACCGTGATCCATACGGCCGCCTCCTGGCGGTTGCCCTCCACCCTAGGCCGACCAAGAGAGTAGTGCGTACGGAAGCGGGGCACCGATACCCGAAAGCAACCGTTATGACTGTTTCATTCAGTCACTCTTCGTGGCCGGAGGGACATGGATCGCCAGCACCGTGACGTCATCATCCTGCTCATATCCCGACAGCATCCGATCAACGAGGAAATCCAGCAACATGTGCGGGCTTCCCACGACTTCGGGTGGCGCTTCGGTCACAACAGAGCAAAGTTCAGCAAGACCGGCATCCAGCCCACGCTTCCGGTTCTCCACCAGACCGTCCGAATACAGGACGGCGGTGTGGCCGGGCGGGACGCAGAAGCGGAACTGCCTGCGGCTCGTCGGCCAGCCGAGTGGGGTGCCCGGCTCGCCCTCGCACAGCAGCGGCATGCCCTGCGGTGAGACCAGCAGCGGCGGCGGGTGGCCGGCCAGCGCCAGCGTGCCCTCTCCCGTGCCGGGCTCCACGACCATGTAGGCGAGGGTCGTGACCTGCTCTTCCTCCTCTGTGGCCTCGAAGACCCGGTCCAGGCCGGTGAGGACCGCCGCGGGCGGCGGGTTGGTCAGCGCCAGGGCCCGCATGGCGTTGCGGATGCGGCCCATGCCGGCCGCGGCCTTGACGCCCTTGCCCATGACGTCGCCGACCACCGCCGCGACCCGGCCGTCCTGCAGGACGAACGCGTCGTACCAGTCGCCGCCGACCTGCACGTGGCGGCTGCCCGAGCGGAAGCGCTGGGCCAGCACCAGGCCGCGCACCACCGGCAGGCGGTCGGGCAGGAGGCTGCGCTGGAGCGTCTCGGCGGTGCGGTGCTCGCGCTCGAACAGGGTGGCCCGCTCCACGGCCAGGGCGCACTGCCCGGCGAGCGCCTCCAGGAACACCCCGTCTTCCTGGGAGATCTTCTGCGGACGGGTGAAGGAGAAGCGCAGCGCGCCGAGCGCGCGTCCCGCGGCCAGCAGCGGCAGGCCCACCCAGGCCCGCTCGTCGCTGTGGGCGATGAAGCCGGTGACGGTCTCCTCGTCGCCGCCGGCGTCCACGAGCTGGGCGCGCAGGCTGTCGGGCGACTCGGCGAAGACCGGACGGCGGCTGTTGACCGCCATGGTCATCACGCTGGAGTGCGACAGCGGGATCTCCTCGCCGGGCGCGCCGGGGACGTCCGGGATGCCGCCGCTGTTGACCAGCTTCAGCGCGGCCCGCTCGACGTCGAGCAGGGCCACGGCCGAGCGGTCGGCCGCCAGGGCCGTACGGCCCACGTCGATGATGACCTGGACGACCTGTTCGACGGTGAGCGCCTCGGCGAGCTGCGCCGTGGCGCCCTGCAGCCGCGCCGTCCGCAGGGCGGCGGCGCCGAGCTGGTCGGTGAGCCTGCCCCGCATCTCCTCGGCCTCGCGCTGCGGGGTGACGTCGGTGTTGGCGCCCACCCACTCGACCACCCGGCCGTGCCGGATGATCGGCACCGCGCGCACCTCGAAGTGGCGGTAGCCGCTGGCCCGGGTGCGGACCCGGTAGTTCCACTCGAACATGGTCCGGCCGCGCAGGGCCTCGCGCCAGGCCTCCTCCGCGTGCGGGCGGTCGTCGGGGTGGACGGCCTCCAGCCATCCGTGGGCGAGGTATTCCTCCAGGCCCTGGCCGGTGATGGCGCGCCACTGCGGCGCGTCCTCCGCCACGGCTCCGGTGGGGGCGGTGATCCACACGAGCTGGGACTGGGCCTCGACCAGCGAGCGGTAGCGCTCCTCGCTGCGCCGCAGGTCCTCCTCGACCTGCCTGCTGTCGGTGATGTCCACGCCGACCAGGCAGACCGCGCGCAGCGCGCCCTTGTCGTCGTGGATCGGGGAGAAGGTCAGCGACCAGTGACGGGTCTGCCCGTCGGAGGTGCGCACCCGGATCCGCTGGTCGGACTCGACCCCGGTCCCCTCGACGACGCCGCGGACCGACCCCTCCACCAGCGCGGTGAGGTCGGCGGAGAGCAGCTCGCCCGGGGCCCGGCCGACCAGGCGCTCGACCGGCAGGCCGACCACGTCGGCGAAGACCTCGTCGACCCGCTGGAACCGGCCCTCGGGGTCGAAGAACGCGAAGGCGAACGGCGACTGCGACAACAGGCCCTGCAACAGGCCGGGGTCTGAGATGTCCACACCCGACTCCCGGGGACGGGGCACGGAGGTTTCGGCGCTCACAGTCGGCACCTCCGTCGCGTGCCAGGGTCTCCCACGAGGCACATCTCCAAACTTGCGAATTGGCGTAGCGCAGCTCCGGGGGACCGGATCCTGCAGTACATCATCGGCGATGGGTGCACGCGGACGGAAGCCCCGCCCATGATGCGGTCGGCGCATCCCGCGGAGCTCCCGGTCCCGAAGCCCGGGCCCCCCACGCTAACGCGCCGGATCCCCGGCCCGGGCGCCACCCGACCGGCATCGCGCCGGAGCGGGACGGCGGTGCCGCCCCCCATCGCGTCCGCCCCCCTCCAGGGGTCGCCGCGACGGCCGCACCGGGGTGCGGGCGGCCCGCTCCCGGACGCTCCCGCCCGCTTCACGTCCTCGCCCCCGCCGACCTGCGCCGGCCTGGGCGTGACGCCGCCCCCACCGCCCTCCCGGGGCACCAGCGTGATCATCGCTGACGCCTTCGAACGTATGCGGCCAGGACCCTAGCAGGATCAAGCCGGACCGTCCCGACAACTGCCCACCTCATCTCCTTCAGCGTCCCAAGCAAGATCAGGCTACTGACTGATTGGCGATTTGGCTGCCCCTTCGCGAACACTCGTTTACTCCCGGGTCGACAAATCGAGTCAGGGTTGGGGTCAGCTTCGCATGTCACCCACTTAAGGGTTGACACTCGCGCGATAAGTTGTGGAATGAGAACGCACGTCCCCGCCGTCCATCCGGGGGATGCTCCCCGGGAAAACCGGAGGAATGCGACGCCCATGCCCGCACTCGCCATCCGCTTCACCGGCGGCACAACGACGTTCCAGGACCCGGTGAGCGCCCGTCTGGCCTCCGAGTTCCTCACCGTCCCCCTTGGCACCGTGGCACGGTGCGTGGCCGATGTGAGAGCCTGCGCCGAGCATCTGGGGGTCGACGCGACACCCGAGGTGATCGAGCGCGTGGCCCGCGAGCATCTGCTCGCCCGCGTGAACTCCGCGCCGCCACCGCGAAGTCCCCGGTAACATCGGGATCACCGGGCCGTGTTCCACGCACCGTCTGGCCCGGGAATGCGAGAAGGTTGGGACGTGAGCGAGCGGAGCGAGCGAGCCAATCAGCGCGGCGGCACTGGGCTCATACGGCCGACGGGGGAGGCCGCTTGAGCCGGCGACACCGTCGAGACCCCAGGGAGAGCCAGTCCCCGGACGAGGTGTTCTCCGAGATGCTGCTCGCCGCTCGCGAACTGCTGGCCGTGCGCAGCCCGCTGGACGCCGAGCTCATGGTCTCCGACATGGTCGGGGCCTGGTGGGGACGGCGGCTGCGGCGCGGGGACGCCGAGCAGGTCCTCGGCGAGGGGCTGGTCGACTACGCCGCCAAGGCGGGGTCCCCCGCCGCGCTGACCCTGCTGATCGCGCTGGCCTACCTCGGCACGGCCCGCCAGGCCGCCAAGGCCGAGGGCGCCGCGCTGGCGCTCATCGAGCGCGACGTGGCCAGGCCCCGCTGGGCCGACCGGCTGGGCGCGGTCAAGCCGGCCGGCTGCTACGTCTCCCGCGACGCCTACGGCGACCAGGACACCGTGGTGTGCACCTTCGCCTACCGCGGCGCCGACAGCGGCGAGGACCGGCACGCGCTGGTCGTGGTCGTCGACTACAACATGCGGGGGATCGCCCGCGACGCCTGGGTCTCCTCGCACGTGGACAAGCTCCTGGAGCAGGCCGGGGCCGAGGCCGAGGCCAACCCGATGCTGAGGTTCGAGGAGATCGAGCCACAGCAGGCCAGGGCGCTGCTGGAGTCGGCGATGAAGGCCACCGTGGACTACGGCGACCGCCGGACGACCGCGCCGGTCAGCGACAGCTACAGCGCCTACCACGCCTTCGCCCGGTCCCGGATCAAGGCCCTGCCGCCCGGCCGCAAGCGCCCGGCCCCGCTCCACAGCGAGGCCCCCTACAGCCGCGACCGCCGGGCGATGCTGGCGGCGGAGTTCCTCTCCTCGGACGCGGCCGAGCACCTGTCGGACCCGTCGGCGGCCTCGCGGTGCGCCGACCACATCATCGACTACGGCTGCGACCAGGACTTCGGCCGCCCACTACGGGTGAGCCCGACCAAGTGCCAGACGTTCCTGCTCGACTGGCTGCCGCGCAAGGTCATGCTCAGCCCGGCCGAGCAGGAGGCCGTCCCCTACGTGCTGGGGGCCTGGGCACGCTTCGCCGCGCGCCGGACCGGCCTGGCCGAGGAGGGCCTGCGCGCCACGCTCGACGGGATCTGGGAGGCCACGGCCAGGTTCGCCGAGACCTACCGCGACCCGACCACCTTCGGCCTCGACCGCGACCTGCTGGACCGGCTGCTGCCGGACGGCGACCTGTCGGCGCTGGCCCGGCGGGTGTTCGCGTTCCCGTTCCTGCAGGGCACACACGGCGAGATCAAGCTCGACCTGCTCAACCCGGCCGACGAGACCGACCGGCGAGTCCTGCTGGGCATCGACCACGGCGGCGAGCTCGACCGGCCCGACTACGACGAGCACCTCGCCTGGCACGAGGAGATCGCCGGCCGGCTCTGGGAGGGCGACCCGCCGCAGCTGTGGGAGGCCGCCCAGCGGCTGCTGGATCTCGGCCACGACCGGCACGACGTGCTGCACGTGCTGATCGAGATCGCCGAACGGATCGGTGACGACCCCGAGGAGCTGGCCATCGCCCTCGACGACATCGCCGACATTCCCGACGAGCCTCCGATGTAGGTGAGCCATGATGATCGACCTCAACGCCGACCTCGGCGAGGGTTTCGGAATCTGGCGGCTGGGCGACGACATGGCCCTGCTCGACCTGGTGACCAGCGCGAACATCGCCTGCGGGTT
This sequence comes from Streptosporangium brasiliense, assembly GCF_030811595.1. Taxonomy (NCBI): domain Bacteria; kingdom Bacillati; phylum Actinomycetota; class Actinomycetes; order Streptosporangiales; family Streptosporangiaceae; genus Streptosporangium; species Streptosporangium brasiliense. The sequence goes on along the minus strand of NZ_JAUSRB010000002.1, from coordinate 4,172,041 downwards.
CCACGCCGGTGACCCGCTGACCATCCGCCGCACCTGCGCGGCGGCGGTGGACCGGGGCGTGGCGATCGGCGCCCAGGTGTCCTACCGGGACCTGGCCGGGTTCGGGCGGCGCGAGATGGAGGTGGACCCGGAGGAGCTCTGCGCCGAGGTGCTCTACCAACTGGCGGCGGTGGACGGGATCGCCAGGGCGATGGGCGGCCGGGTCTCCTACGTCAAGCCGCACGGCGCGCTCTACAACCGGATCTGCCGCGACCCCGAGCAGGCCGACGCGGTCGTGGAGGCCGTGGCCGACTACGACCGCGGCCTGCCGGTGCTCACCCTGCCCGGTTCGGCCGTCCATGAGATCGCCGCCCGGGAGGGCGTCGCCACCGTCACCGAGGCCTTCGCCGACCGCGCCTACACCCCCTCGGGGGCTCTGGTCCCCCGCCGCTCACCCGGCGCGGTGCTGCACGACCCCGCCGAGGTCGCGGCCCGGGCGGTGCGCATGGCGACCGCCCACACGGTGACCGCGGTGGACGGCTCACAGGTCCCGGTGGACGCCCGCTCGATCTGCGTGCACGGCGACACCCCTGACGCCGTGCTGCTGGCGCGGGCCGTCCGTGACGGCCTGGCCGCGGCCGGGGTGACGCTGAAGGCGTTCACGTGAGGCAGGAGCGGTGACCGGCGGGCCCCTCCCCCGGCACGGCCCGGGCGACGCCCGCCCCGCGCAAGCACCGGAGCACCGTCCGCCGGCCGGTCCGGAGAGAGCACACCCCGGCGACGCCCGCCCCGCGGAGACGCCGGAGCACCGCCCGGAGGGAGCGGGCGCGCCCCTCGGGGCGGACGAGACCCACGGGCAGAGCGCCTCCCTCCCGGCGGAGACCCCGGCGGAGACTCCCGCCGGGGGAGCCCGGGGGCGCGGGGAGCCGATCCGCCGGGCCGGGGAGCACGCCCTGCTGGTGGAGACCGGGTCGCTGGAGGTCTCCCACCGGCTGGACGCCCTCCTGCGGGAGGGCCGGCCGGCCGGGGTGGTCGAGATCGTGCCCGGCCCGGCGACCGTCCTCGTCGTCGCACCGGGCGCCGACCTGTCCCGGCTCCGCTCCCGCCTGTCCCTCCTGCTCGGTACGGCGCGCGAGGCCGGAGCCGGCTCCCCCGCCGCCCGGAGGACGGTGACGGTCCCGGTGGTCTACGACGGCGCCGACCTGGACGACGTGGCCGCCCTGAGCGGGCTGTCCGCCGGAGAGGTCGTCGAGCGGCACACCCGGCGGGAGCTGGTGGTGGGCTGGCTCGGCTTCGCCCCGGGGTTCGCCTACCTCACCGGCCTGGACCCGGTGCTGCACGTGCCCCGGCTGCCCACCCCCCGGACCTCGGTGCCCGCCGGCTCCGTGGCGATCGCCGGCCCCTACTCGGCGGTCTACCCCTCGGCCTCGCCCGGGGGCTGGCGGCTGCTCGGGCGCTCCCTCATGGCGGTGTGGGACGTGAGCGCCGATCCGCCCGCCGTACTGACGCCGGGCACGCGGGTGCGCTTCCAGGCGGTCACCGGCCCATGATCGAGGTCGTCGCACCGGGACCGTACGCCACCGTGCAGGATCTCGGCCGTCCCGGCCACGGCCACCTCGGTGTGCCGTGCTCCGGCGCCGCCGACGCGCCGAGCCTGCGGCTGGCCAACCGTCTGGTCGGCAATCCGGAGGGTGCCGCCGGGATCGAGCTGACCTTCGGCGGCGCCCGGCTGCGCTTCACCGGCGGGGCCTGGGCCGCCGTCACCGGCGCCCCCTGCCCGCTGGAGCTGCGCCGGCCGGGCGGGGTGGTCCGGCCGGGGATGGCCGCGCCGTTCTGGGTGCCGCCGGGCGGCGAGCTGCGGGTGGCGCTCCCCTCCACCGGCCTGCGGACCTACGTCGCGGTCCGGGGCGGCGTCGACGTGCCCGTCACCATGGGGAGCCGCTCGACCGACTCCCTGTCCGGCCTCGGCCCCGCTCCGCTCCGGGCCGGCACGGTCCTGCCCGTGGGGCCGACCGGCGCCCTGCCCCCCATCACCGTGGACGCGGCGCCGCCCCCCGCCGCCCGGCCGGACGTGCTGCGGGTCCTGCCGGGCCCCCGCGACGACTGGTTCGTCCCCGAGGCGCTGGCGACCCTGTGCGCGCAGCCGTATCTGGTGAGCCAGGACAGCAACCGGGTCGGCGTGCGGCTGGAGGGCGCCCGCCTGGAGCGCGCCCGCGGCGGGGAGCTGCCCAGCGAGGGCATGGTCGCCGGTGCCCTCCAGGTGCCGCCCGACGGCCGGCCGATCGTCTTCCTCGCCGACCACCCGCCGACGGGCGGCTATCCGGTGATCGCCGTCCTCGTCTCGGCCGACCTCGCCGGCGCCGCCCAGCTCCGCCCCGGCGACCGGGTCCGCTTCCGCCTCGGCCGGGAACGGGCCTGAGCAGGCGGCCGACGGCGGGCTCAGGCCAGCAGCGCGGCGACCCGGCGGGTCTCGGCGGCCAGGGCGGCGGCGGGGACGTCTTCCAGAAGGTCGAGGGTGATCTCGCCGTTCTTCGCCTCCCAGACTCCGACCACCCGGCCCTGGTGGACCACGACCGGGGAGATCCAGCCGGCGGCCCGGCTGACCTTGGGCCGGGCCTCCTTCGGCAGGAGGGCTTCGAGGTCGCGGGGGGCGCCGAGGATGTATTGGTCGAAGCCGGGCAGCAGGTGGACTCCGGTGGACGGCCGGGCCGTGGCCAGGTCGTCGAGATGCTCGGCGAGCACGACCATGGGACGGCCCTCCACCTCGACCTCGGCGAGCTCGGGGGCGAGGTCGGCGAACCAGCCGCGCAGCATCGCCTTGCGCGCGCCGCCCCGGTAGAGCCAGGTGTCGAAGGTCTCGGGGGCACCGGGACCGTGGGCGCCGAGGAAGGACCGGACCAGGCGCACGCCGCCCTCCTCCGGCGAGAGCGGCTCCACCGGCCAGCCGGGCACCCAGTCGCGGGGGCTGACGAAGGTCACCTTGCTCCCGCGCGGCGGGCCGTAGCAGAGCTCGCCGAGGAAGCTGAGCGGCTTGAGCAGGGCGCCCCAGCCGGAGGTGAGCGCCTCCTTGAGGTGGGCGTCGCCGGTGACCTCGATGACCCTCTCCACCAGCTCCTCGCGGGTGAGCGTGTGGCCGTCGAGCGCCTTGGGGACCGCGTCGAGGATGGCGGCGACCTCGGCGGCGGTGACGCCGTGGCCACGCTGCCAGGACCCCTTGTCCCAGTTTCGGAAGGCGCCCAGGACGGCGGTGTAGGAGGCCAGCTCGTCGGCGGGGACCAGGTGCAGGGTGCCGCGCGCCGTCCAGGTCTTGACCAGGGTGCGCTCCTGCCACAGGGCCCGGTCGATCTCGCCGGGGCGGGGGGCGGCGTGCCGTACGGCCACCGCCAGCTCCGCCGAGGAGGCCACCTGGGCCTGCACCCCGGTGAGCCGCCGCACCACCGACACCGCGTCGGGCCCGGCCGCCGGGTCGACGAACTGCCGTCCCAGCCGCCACGCCAGCACCTGAGGCCAGGTCACAGAGATAGCCATGGCCCTATTTTCTACACCGTCGTCCTGACAGAACGCATGCCGGCCGGCCGGCCGGCGCCGGACGGCGTCAGCCCACGAAGCCGATGTCCTGGTATCTCAGGTCGTAGAAGCCGCGGGCGCCGTAGTTGGCGACGGTGTTCTTGACCGCGACGTTCTGCGGGCGCTGATAGAGCGTCACCACGTTCACCGCCTCCCAGATCAGCCTGTCGGCGGCGTTGGTGTCGGCGATGGCCTGGGCGTCGTCGAGCTCGGCGGTCGCCTTGCCCATGGCGGCGTCGATCTGCGGGGAGCCGATCCGGCCGAGGTTGGCGTTCCACTGCGGCTGGCCCTTGGAGTCTTTGGTGGCGTTGGCGTACTGGCCGTAACCGCTGGAGATGGGGAAAGGCGTGCCCACGTAGCTGAAGGCGGTGATGTCGTAGTTGCCGGGGATGATGTATTTGGTGAAGTAGTCGTCGCTGGGCACCGCGTGGAGGGTCACCTTGATGCCGACCTGGGCCAGCATGTTCTGGACGAGCTCGGCCTCGGACTTGGTGAGCTGCAGACCGGACGGCATGACGAAGCGCAGGGTCAGCTCCTTGCCGTTCTTCTTGCGGGTCTGGCCCTCCATCCGCCAGCCGGCGGCGTCCAGGGCCTGCTTGGCCTTCTCGACGTCGTAGACGCCGACCGCGCCCGCGTTGTCCTGGTAGCCCTCCTGGGTGTTCATGAAGAAGTGGTTGTTCAGCAGGACGATCGGCCAGTCCAGGCCCTGCAGGTCGGACTGGGCGATGGCCTGGCGGTTGATGGCCGTCGCGACGGCCCGGCGGACGTTGACGTCGGAGAGCGCCGCGCTCTCGCCGTTCATCGTGATGTGCCGGAAGTCGGGCCCGGCCGCCTGCCGCACGACGGCACCCGGGCTGCTCTTGGCCCGGGCGTAGTCGGGCGCGGACGGACCGATGTCGAAGGTGTCGAGCTCGCCGTTGCTGAAGGCGCCGACCAGCGCGTCGCTCTCCAGCGCCCGGTAGATGATCTGGTCCAGCTTGGCCCTGTCGCCCCACCAGGCGTCGTCCCTGACGACGGTGATGGTCTTGGCCGTCTGGTCGAACGAGACGAACTTGAACGGGCCCGCGGTCACCGGGATCTTGTTCAGCCATCCGCTGTTGAACCCGTTGGGGGTGGCGTTGGTGGACTTGGGATACAGCGGCCCGAACAGCGACTGCCAGTCACCGAAGGGCTTGGCGAAGGTGACGACGGCCTCGTAGTCGTCCGCGCCCCGCTCCACGCTCTCGATGTCCTTGTAGCCGGTGACGCCCGCGACACGGTAGTCGCCGTTCTTGCCGTTCATCGCCTGCCACTGGGCCCGGTAGTCCTCCCAGGTGATCGGCTTGCCGTCGGACCACTTCGCGCTCCGGTTGAGCTTCAGCCGGACGACCTGCTTGGGCTTGGTCTCGGTAACCTTCCCCTCCAGCAGGTAGTCGGGATTGGCGGAGATCTCCCCCTTCTCGTCGGAGCGGAAGGCCGAGGGCATGAGCGCGTCGATGACCTTCTTGACCATCGCCAGGTTGCCGTCGACATGGTTGAGGTTCCAGTTGGTCGGATACTCGTTGAGGCCCCAGCGGAGCAGTCCCCCGTCGCGGACCCGGTCCCGGGGGACCGGGTTGATGTCGTAGGCCCTGACCGCCGAGGCGGAACCGGGCGACGACTCCCCTCCCGCGCCGCCCCGGCCGCCTTCACCGCCCCCGGTCTGACTGCCGCAGCCGGCCAGAGTCAGCGAGCCGGCCACGCTCAGGGCGGCGGCGAACGCGCCCACGCGCCGGATTGATATCACGGTTCCTCCTGGTTTATATGACTTTGAGCTTCTCGGCGAAGTGGCATGCGGCGCCGTGATCGGCTCCGAACGGGCGGATCGGGGGCTCCTCGTTCACGCACCGCGCCTGGTCGGTCTCGTCGAGGGTCTTGAACTTGGGACAGCGGGTGCGGAAGCGGCAGCCGGAGGGAGGGTCGGCCGGGCTGGGCAGGTCGCCCTCGAGCAGGATGCGCCTCCTGGAACGCTCCTTCTCCGGGTCGGGCAGCGGGATCGCCGACAGCAGCGCCTGCGTGTAGGGGTGCATCGGGCTGTCGTAGACCTGGTCGGCCCGGCCGATCTCCACGATCTTGCCGAGATACATGACCGCGACCCGGTCGGCGATGTGCCGGACCACGGCCAGGTCGTGCGCCACGAACAGGTATGACAGGCCCAGACGGCGCTTCAGGCCCTCCAGCAGGTTGATCACGCCCGCCTGGATGGACACGTCGAGCGCCGAGACCGGCTCGTCGAGCACGAGGAGCCGGGGCTCCAGCGCGAGCGCCCGGGCGATGGCGATGCGCTGGCGCTGGCCGCCGGAGAAGTCCTGCGGGTAGCGGGCGGCGTGGCCGGGTTCCAGGCCGACCAGGTCGAGCAGCTCCCGGATCCGCGGCCCCGGGTCCTTCCTCCCATGGGTGCGCAGCGGCTCGGCGACGATGTCGTAGACGGTCATCCTGGGGTCCAGCGAGGCCAGCGGGTCCTGGAAGACGACCTGCACGTCCCGCCGGACCGCCATCCGGTCGCGGGCGCCCAGCGTGGCCGTGTCGTGTCCCAGCACCACGATCGTGCCCCGCTGCGGCCTGGTCAGCTCCAGGATCTCCATCAGCGTGGTCGTCTTGCCGCAGCCCGACTCGCCGACCAGGCCGAGCGTCTCCATCCTGCGGACGTCGAAGCTGATGCCGTCCACCGCGTGGACCGTGCCGATCCGCCGCCGGAAGACCGACCCCTTCAGCAGCGGGTGGTGCTTGGCCAGGTCCTCGACCGCCAGGACCACCTCACGCTCCTCGCGCGGCGGCCGTACGGGCCGCATGTGAGCCGCGGGAGGCTCGGGAGAGCCGGCCGCGCGCCCGCCGGTCCCGGCGTGGTAGACCTGGGCCGGCGACCAGCCCTCCGCCTCGATCTCGCCCGCGCGGATGCACGCGGCCAGATGCCCGGGTGAGCCCACCCGCTCCAGCGCCGGCTCCGCGTCGGAGCAGGCCGGGACGGATATCGGGCAGCGGGGCTCGAACGGGCAGCCGGGCGGCAGCGCCGCCGGCGACGGCGGGTTCCCCTCGATGGGGACCAGCGGCTGCCCGCCGCCCCGGTCCAGGCGCGGGATGGAGGCGAGCAGGCCCATGGTGTAGGGCATGCGCATGCGGTAGTAGACGTCGTCCACCGCCCCGACCTCGACGGCGCGCCCGGCGTACATGACCAGGACCCGGTCGGCCGACCCCGCCACCACTCCCAGATCGTGGGTGATCAGGATGATCGCCGCGCCGGTCTCCCGCTGCGCCCGCTTCAGCACCTCCAGCACCTGGGCCTGGATCGTGACGTCGAGCGCGGTGGTCGGCTCGTCGCAGATGATCACGTCGGGGTCGTTGGCGATCGCCATCGCGATCATCACGCGCTGGCGCATGCCGCCGGAGAACTCGTGCGGGAACGCCTTGGCGCGCTGCGCGGCGTTGGGGATGCCGACCAGGTCGAGCAGCTCCACGGCCCGCTCGGCGGCCTGCTGCCTGGTGACCTTCTGGTGGATCCGCACGGCCTCGGCGATCTGGTCGCCCACCCGGTAGACCGGGGTGAGCGCGGACAGCGGGTCCTGGAAGACCATCGAGATCGTCTTGCCCCGGAACGCGGTGAGCGTCTTCTCCGCCGCCCCGAGGATCTCCCGGCCCTGCAGCAACACCGAGCCCGCGACGCGGGCGTGCGGCGGGAGCAGGCCCATCACCGCCAGCGAGGTGACCGACTTGCCGGACCCCGACTCGCCGACGATGCCGAGCACCTCTCCCGGGCGGACCGCGTAGCTGACCCCCCGCACGGCGCGCACCGCGCCGGGTCCGGACCCGAAGGTGACGCTGAGGTCGGTCACCTCGAGGACCGGGCCGGCCGGTCCCGGCCGGAGCCCCGGGCCCGCCTGACGCTCGTCACACTCTCTCATTGTCCGCCCCTCTTGGCGCCGGGGTCGAAGGCGTCGCGCAGGGAGTCACCCACGAGGTTCACCGCGAGCACGGTGACGATCAGCAGCCCGGCGCAGAACCAGAACGTCCATGGGGCGTAGACGGCCGTCTTGGCGCCGTCGGCGATGAGGCTGCCCAGCGAGACGTCGGGCGGCTGGATGCCGAAACCGAAATAGGACAGGGAGGTCTCGGTGAGGATCGCGGCGCTGACGTTCAGTGTGGCGTCCACGGCCAGCAGCGAGGACATGTTCGGGATGACGTGCCGGAATATGATCCTCACCGGCGGCACGCCCATGAACCTGGCCGCCTGGATGAACTCCCGCTCCTTCAGCGAGATGGTCATGCTCCGGACGATCTTCGAGGTGACCATCCACAGGAACAGGGCCAGCACGAGCACGAACAGCAGCCACTGGCCCTCGGCGAAGAGCGGCGACATGATCGCCAGGATCAGGAAGGCCGGCAGCACCAGCATCAGGTCGGTGAGCCAGGTCAGCGACCTGTCCGCCCAGCCCGTGAAGTATCCGGCGAAGGCTCCGACCACGGCCGCCAGCGTGGTGCCGACCACCGCGGCGAGCAGGCCCACGATCAGCGACTTCTGCATGCCGCGCAGCGTCACCGCGTACACGTCGGCGCCGGTCTGCAGGGTGCCCCACCAGTGCGCGGCGGAGGGCGGCTGCAGGAACGCCGTGAAGTCCTTGTCGGTGTAGGTCCACCTGCCCAGGTGCGGCCCGGCGAAGGCCAGCAGGAACATCAGGGCCAGCAGCGCGGCCCCCATCCGGCCCTGGGGCGAGTGGAGGAAGTGGGCGCCGACCACCCGGAGCCGGGAGGGCGCCCGGAGCCTGCCGATGGCCGCCTGCTGCTCGGCGAGCTCCTCGTCGGAGATGGTCATCTTCGCGCTCCCCCCACCCGGACCCGGGGATCGAGGACGGCATGGAGCACGTCAGAGGCCAGCGAGGCGGCCAGCACCGCCAGGGCCGCGAAGCAGCTGATCGCGGCGACGGTGTTGACGTCGTTGGTGGCGATGGAGTTGACGAGCTGCTCGCCCATGCCGTGCCAGCCGAAGATCTTCTCGGTGAAGGTGGTGCCGACCAGCAGCGCGCCGAAGGTGAAGGCGAAGTAGGTGACCGCCGGGATCAGCGCGGTGCGCAGCGCGTGCCGGATCAGCGCGGTACGGCGGCGCAGCCCCTTGGCCATCGCCGTGCGGATGAAGTCGGCGCCGAGCACGTCGAGCATCATGTTGCGCTGGTAGCGGCTGTAGACGGCGACCAACCCCAGGGAGAGCGAGAGCGTGGGCAGGATCAGGTGCTGGAGCCGGTCCACCACCTGGGCCGGCAGACCCCCCGGCAGGCCGGGGGTGGCCTCGCCGCTGACCAGGAAGATCTGGGCGCCGAACAGCCCGTTGAGCCAGACCCCGGCGATGATCAGGATGTTGGCCAGCACGACCGTCGGGACCGCGAGGACGACGAAGGACGCCCCCGTCGACAACCGGTCGAACGCGCCGTACTGCCTGACCGCCGCGTAGGCGCCGACGGACACCCCCGCGACGCTGCCCAGGACCAGGCCGATGGTGATCAGGCGCAGGGTGACGCCGACCCGCCGCCCGAGGTCCTCGCTGACCGAGCCGCCGGTCACCGACTTGCCGAAGTCGCCGCGGACGACGTCGCCCGCCCAGGTCAGGTAGCGCTGCGTCAGCGGGGTCCGGTCGTTGAGGTTCAGCTCGGTGAGACGGGCGTCGATGACCGCCGGCGGGATCGGCGGGTTGCGGCCCTCGTAGTTGGAGCGGGGGTCGAGCGCGGCCGCCGCCAGCATGTAGGCCAGGCTCGTGGCCACGACGATCAGCACCAGGTAGTTGAGCAGTCGACGAAGAAGGAATCCCGCCATCGTCCCCCCTCCGCGCTCCCTGCTGTCGGTGGCCATCCTGCTACATGTTGCGTCCACTCAACTACAGGGAGTGCTCAATCAGGGGTGCGATCTCGGTCAAGTGCGGTGTCCGCCCCGCTCCACGGGCGCCGGGTCCTCGCCCGGCGGCCCCGCGCCCGCGGCGCGCGGGTCATCGGCCACCGGATCCGGCCCGGCGGCGCACGGGTCAGCATCCGGCGGCGCGGGTCAGCGCCCGACGGCGCACGGGTCGGCATCCGGCGGCGCACGGGTCAGTGCCCGGCGGCGCGGGTCAGCCTCCGGCGCGTGGGTCAGCGTCCGGCGAGTTCGTCCACGGCGGCGCGCAGGTCGGCGCTGGTGATCGTGGTCAGGTCGGCGGCGCTGGCGGTGCCGCCGAGCTGGGCGGCCAGGCGCACGTCACGGCGCATCGCGGCGCGCTCGAACAGCGAGCGCGCGAACCGGCCGTTGCCGAGGCCGTCGATCAGGCCCTCGCCGCAGACCCAGGCGAACACCTCGGCCAGGTCCCGGCGGGCGGCCTCGTCGAACCGGTCGCCCGACCGTCCGGCGAGCAGCTCGGCGATCTCGGCGAGCTCGCCCGGCTGATAGGAGGGGAACAGCACGCGCTGGTCGAACCTGCTGGCCAGGCCGGGGTTGGCCGCCAGGAACCCGTCCATCTCGCGTCCGTATCCGGCCAGGATGACCACCAGGCGGTCGCGGTCGTCCTCGGCCCGCTTCAGCAGCGTCTGCACGGCCTCGGAGCCGAAGGCGTCGCCCCCGGCGTAGCCGGGGTTGACCAGGCTGTAGGCCTCGTCGATGAACAGCACCCCGCCGAGCGCGCGGTCCACCAGCTCGTTGGTCTTGATCGCGGTGGCCCCGAGGTGCTGGCCGACCAGGTCGGCCCGCTGGGCCTCCACCACGTCGGGCTGGGTGAGCAGCCCCAGCGCGGCGAAGATGCGGCCCAGGATGCGGGCCACCGTGGTCTTGCCGGTGCCCGGCGGCCCGGCGAAGACGAAGTGCCGCATCTGCGGCGGGGTCGGCAGGCCCCGCTCCTGGCGCATCCTGGCCACCTTGAGCTGTGCGGTGATCGCGTGCACCTGCCGCTTGACCGGCTCCAGACCGGCCATCCGGTCCAGGTCGGCGAGCGCCTCCTCCAGGCTGGGCGTGGCCTGGTAGCCCCGGAAGCGGACGGTGAGCTCGTCGAAGGCCTTGGCGACGTCCTGGGCGGAGGTGGTCACCAGGTCCTCGGTGGTGGGTGAGCCGCCCGCGCCCACCACCCGTACGTCCCGGGCCTGGGCGGCGGCCTCCACGAGGCTGCGCACGAACCGGGCGTTGCCCAGCTCGTCGACGATCGCGCGCCGGTGCACGTCTTCGAAGCGGGCCAGCAGCGCGGGCGCGGCGTCCTCGGCCATCCGGTCGCCGCGCCGCCGCTGCAGCAGCTCGGTGATCTGCAGCAGCTCCTGCGGCAGGTAGCTGGGGAAGCGGACCCGCCCGGAGAACCGGCTCGACAGGCCGGGGTTGGACGACAGGAAGGCCGACATCTCCTTCTCGTATCCGGCCAGGATGACGATCAGGCGGTCGCGGTCGTCCTCGGCCCGCTTCAGCAGCGTCTGCACGGCCTCGGAGCCGAAACGGTCGGGCTGGCCGTCGCCGGAGTTGATCAGGCTGTAGGCCTCGTCGATGAACAGCACCCCGCCGAGCGCGCGGTCCACCAGCTCGTTGGTCTTGATCGCGGTGGCCCCGAGGTATTCGCCCACGAGGTCGGCCCGCTGGGCCTCCACCACGTAGGGCGTCTCCAGCAGGCCGAACGCGTAGAAGATCTTCGCCACGGTCCTGGCCACGCTGGTCTTCCCGGTGCCCGGCGGGCCGACGAAGACGAAGTGCCGCATCGGCGGATCGGTGGTGTATCCCGCCTCCCTGCGCAGCCGGGAGGCCTCGATCGAGGCGGCGATGGAACGCACCTGCTCCTTCACCGGCGCCAGGCCGATCATGCTGTCGAGCTCGCCGAGGGCCTCCTCCACCGAGATCGGCGGCGGCGCGGCCCGCTCACCGGAGGCGGCGGCCTGCTGCCCGCCCTCGCGGGCCCGGAGCCGGGCCGGCTGCTCGGCCCCCGCCAGCGCGGCCCTGACCTGACGGGCCTGGACGAAGCGGTGGACCAGCACCGCGGCCGCCACGCCGTACGCGGCCCACAGGGCGACGGCCGGCGACACCGGGGCCAGCGCGAGGGCGGCCACCGCGGCGGGGGCCAGCGCCATGAGCGTGGTCAGCCACGGGGGGACCCAGCGGATGAGGTGCGCGGCCCCGGCCACCAGGACGGCCAGCAGCAGCAGCGCCGTGGAGGGCGGCCGCACGCCGCCGTACAGGCTCTGGAGGACCGGCAGGAACAGCGCCCAGGCGGCCACCACCACCAAGGTGGCGGCACCGCGGGGGAAGCGCAGGGTCAGCACGGCGAAGGCGAGCAGGGCGAGCGCGACGAGGAAGGCGTCGAGCGGCGACCAGCCCATGCCCAGCGCCAGCACGACGGCCCCGATCAGCAGCGCGGCGTAGATCACTCTGCGCAGGAACGGTGAAAGCCGGAAATAACGCAGCCTGACTTGTTCGAACGCATCCCGTGCCGCCGCGCGCCCCGCCGGCCGGGCCCTGTCGGGTTCCCGCATCACGCCTCCCCGGTCCGCCCCCGGTTATACCGCACCGGGAAGACGTTTGCGCGTGCCTGCGCAACGCGCCACGCCGCCGTACGGCACGATCAGATAAACGGATGAGACCGGATGAATCCTACGGTCCGGGCACCGGGCCCCGGGGGCGTGTCCCGACCCGGGAGACACCCCGCCGCCGCCGGAGGCCGGGCAGGGGAATGTCACCGGCCGGGAAGGGGCGGCGCGGGCGCGGGCGACGGGGCCCGCCGGGCCTGTCAGCCGGGGCGCAGGCGGCCCTGATGGCGGCCCGGATACTCGCCCACCACGACGTGCTCGGGGGTGACCCGGAGCACGGCGGCCTCGGCGTCGCCGACCGCGACGCCGCGCACCTCGGCCCAGAACCGGCGTTCCAGCGGGTCGGCGACGAACACCGCCACCCGCGGGTCGCGCTCGGCCGCCTGCCACGCGTCGTCGGCGGCGATCAGGCGGAGCTCGCCGCCCGGGCCGACCGAGCTGACCGAGCCGACGGCCAGGGCGCGCGGCCCGGTGGGGTCGGCGTAGGCGAGCACCACGCCGCGGGCGTGGGTGAAGGCGCGGCGCACCTGCCCGCTGAGCCGCACCGGGGGCCTGACGTCGCCCGGCAGCCGGGAGCCGCAGTTTTCGCACATCATCAGGGAGGCCCGCCACGGCCCCGGCACGCCCCGCCACCACGCCCGGGCCGACCTGGCGGCGAAGACGGCCACCAGCGCGGCCAGCGCCCCGAGCCCGGCCCACCAGGACCACTCGCCCAGCACCTCGGCGAGCCCCAGCGCCGACACCGCCGCCACCGCGCCGAGCGCCAGGGAGGCGGCGACCAGCAGGACCAGCGCCACCTTGAGCCAGCGGTCCGTGGCGAGCACCTGGCGGAGGCAGGAGGCCAGCCCGCCCCTGGCGTGCGCCCAGCCGAGCGCGAGCGGGACGGCCGGCGCGGCGGAGGCCCACCCCGGCCCGTCCAGGAGCAGGGCCGCCCCCGCGGTCAGGGCGAGCGCCGACCACGCGCGGCCCGCCACCAGCCAGAGGGTCACGTCGATGTTCCGCCGGGCCGTGCGGTCCCGGTGGGCCACGGTGAACTCGGCCAGCGCCCTGACCGGCCGCCCCCGCCACGCCTCGATCAGCACGCGCAGGACGATCACGGCCGCGCCGTTGAGGAGGACCAGCCCGGCCAGGACCGCCCACACACCGCCCGGCGACGCCGGGCCGAAGACGAACGGGGGGACCGCCCGGGGGAGGGTGGCGATCGCCGCGACGTAGGCGGCGACGGCGATCAGGGCGATCGAGACGGACATGCCGAGCCACGGGTCGCGGGCGAGCATGCCGGGGACGTACGGCCAGAGCCTGACCCGGTGGGCCTGCCTGAGGGTGACCGCCAGCACGGCGGCCAGCACCGCCGCGCCGCCGAGCCTGGCCTCGGCGACCATGCCGGGGCCGAAGGCCACGGCGGCGACCACGGCGAGCGAGGCGGCCAGCAGGACCCGGACCTGCCGGGACCACACCTCCATGGCCCGCCTGGCCCGGCCGGTCTCGCGGGGGTCGACCGGCCAGGCGGGATCGTGGTGGCCCCGGGGCCGCTCCCAGCGCAGGAGGGCCAGGCCGAGGTTGACCCGGGCGCCGGGGTGGTCGTCCAGGCGGCGCAGCGCGTCGCGGTAGGCGCTCTCGGCGCGGCGGTGCTCGCCGCGCAGCAGCGCGAGATCGCCGACGAGGACGTGCGGGTCGGGCTCCTCGGGCGCGTAGCGGACGGCCCTGACCGCCTGGACCCACGACTCCCGCCAGCGTCCCGGCACCCGGCGGAGGGCCGTGCCCAGGCGCAGCCGCGCGGCCCAGGATCCGGGCGCCAGCCGTACGGCCTCCTCGGCGGCGGCCACGGCCTCCGCGTCGCGGCCGAGCCGTTCGAAGGCGAGGCTGGCCAGGCGGTATCCCCAGCCGGCCTCCGCTCCGGCCCGGGGGTCGCGGTCCACCGCCTGACGGGCGGCCTCCAGCGCGGCCTCCGGCTGGTCACGGCCCAGCCAGGCGACGGCCGCGGCGCACCATTCGCGCGGATCACCGGGGTCCAGCGGGGACGGGACCTCGGCGGAGTCCTGTCCGACGGGACCGCTCACCACGACGGCTCATGCGCCTTGCGCTGACTCCCCACGACCGCCATGGTCCGTGCGCGATCACCGTTTGCCTAGATGGCGGATATATGCCTGTATCTCTCTAGAGAGGTCGCGCGCGCTGTCACGGGATGTGCATATCAGCGTGAACCCGATCGTCCGATGCCGTCTCATTCAGTGCCCGACTTCGCCTAAGCTGCGACGCATGTTCGTCCAGGCTGGCAACTCCTGAGCGGCCTATGACCACCACCATGGGGTTCGTGGCCGGCGCCACACTCGACGGAAACGATCCGCGGGCGCGCGGGGCCGGCCGCTGGCCGGTCCTGATACTTCTCTGCTTCAGTCTCCTGCTGATCGCGGTGGACGCCACCGTCCTGCACATCGCGGTCCCGGCGCTGACCGCCGCGCTCGAACCGAGCTCGGTGGAACTGCTGTGGATCATCGACGTCTACTCGCTGGTGGTCGCGCCGCTACTGCTGACCTTCGGCACGCTCGGCGACCGCTACGGGCGCAAACGCCTGGTGCTGGCCGGTTACCTCGTCTTCGGCGCCGCCTCCGCGGCGGCCGCGTTCGCGCCGACCCCGCTCACGCTCATCACCGCGCGGGCCTTCCTCGGCGTCGGTGGCGCGATGATCATGCCTGCCACGCTCTCCATCATCCGGCAGGTCTTCACCGACCGGCGCGAACGCGCGATCGCCCTGGGCGTGTGGAGCGCCGTGGCGGCGGCCGGAGCCGCGGTCGGACCGCTCATCGGCGGCCTGCTCGTCGAGCACTTCTGGTGGGGCGCCGTCTTCCTGATCAACGTGCCGATCCTGCTGGTGCTGCTGCCCGCCGCCGCCAGGATCCTGCCCGAGTCACGCCGGCGCGCCTCACAGCCGTGGGACGCGCCCAGCGCGCTGCTGTCCGTGCTCGGCATCCTCTCGCTGGCCTTCGGCCTGAAGGAGGCGGGGTCGGGCCATCCGGGCGGGGCGGTGGCGTTCCTGTGCGGGGCCGGGCTGCTGACCTGGTTCGTGCGCAGGCAGCGGCGGCTGCCCTTCCCCCTGCTCGACCTCGGCCTGTTCCGGCGGCGGGCGTTCTCCGTCGGGGTGGCCGCCGTGCTGCTGACGGTCTTCGCGCTGGTCGGGCTGGAGCTGATGCTCGCCCAGTATCTGCAGCTCGTGCTCGGCGACAGCCCGCTCGCGGCCGCGGTCCGCATGCTCCCGCTGATGATCGCCGCCGTCGCGGGCGGCCTCGCCGGCGCGCAGTTGCTGCGCCGGGTCGGGCTGCGCGCCACGATGAGCGGCGGCCTCGCGCTGACCACCCTGTCCCTGCTCCCCCCGCTGGGCTGGGGGACCGAGCCGCACCCGGTGGTGCTGGCGCTCTGCTTCGTCGGCATCGGCTTCGGCATCCAGGTCACCCTGCTGGCCGCCTCCGACACGATCATGTCGTCCACCCCCGAGTCGCGGGCGGGCGGCGCCGCCGCGATCGAGGAGACCGCCTACGAGCTCGGCGCCGGGCTGGGGGTGGCGGTCCTGGGCACGATCACCACCATCGTCTACGCGCCCTCGCTGGGCCCGGTCGCGGGCGTCTCCCCCGAGCTGATGACCCTGGCCCGCCAGTCGCTGGCCGCCGCCGCGCACGCGGCACAGGAGATCGGCGGCGCCGGAGGGAGCGCGCTGCTGGCCGCGGCCCGCGTCGCGTTCGTCTCCGGACTGCACACCACGCTGGTGGTGAGCGTGTTCCTGCTGGGCGCGACCGCCACGGCGGTGGCGCTCCTGGTCCCCCGCCGATCCGCTGACCAGGACAGCTCCGACTGACGGGTTTGGACAGCCGCCGCGCGGTCATCTATGGGCAAGAACGGGGAATCTGACCAGAATGAGGAACCGTGCGACGAACCCTCCACGATCTCGCCGCCCTGGCCGCCAGGCTGGGGGTGGGCGGGATCTTCTTCGCCAACGGGTGGCACAAGCTGGAAGCGGGGCTGACCGCCACCGGTGACCAGTTCGCCACCCTGGGCGCCCCCGCCCCCGGCGTCTGGGCCGCCACCACGATGCTCATGGAGCTCATCGGCGGAGCCCTGCTCGTGGCCGGGCTCGCCGTACCGGCCTGCGGGCTGCTGCTGTTCGCCGAGGCCGTCGCCGTGTTCGTCCTGGCCAGCGGCGATCAGGGCCTGCCGCTGACCGGCGGCGACGTCAACCTGGTCGTGGCGCTCGGCGCGGCCTCCATCCTCCTGGCGGTCGGCGGCGCGGGCCGCCTGTCGGTCGACCACATGGTGGTGATCAAGCGGCGCGAGGCCGAGGCCGCCGAGGACTTCGCCGCCGAGGCCGAGGCCGACGACGTCATCGCCGCACTGCGCGAGCCGGAGGCCCTCAGGCCCGCCCAGCCCTCCCCGCCCGCCCCGTCCGCCCCGGCGGAGACGGCGGTCCGGGCGGAGCGGCCGGCGCGGGCAGGCAGGGTCGGGAAGCCGGCCCGGACCACCCCGGCGGACGGCGCCGAGCCCGGCGGGGACGGCCCGGAGTCCCCCGCCGTCCCGCCCCGGGCGCGCCGCCGCAGCACGGCGAGCGAGCCGGAGCCCGCCTCCCACCCCGGCCAGGGCGCCGACACCCTGGTGGCCGGGCAGAAGGACGGTCCCGCCCGGGACGGCGACGGCGCCTGAGGGGGACGCGGGTCCGGGGACGGAAGCGGATCCGGGGAAGGATGCAGGTCCGGAGGCGGACGCGGATCGGGAGGCGGACGCAGGTCCGGAGAGGGGGAACCGCCCCATCAGGGCGGGGGGGCTGCCTCGGCGCCGGTGACAGTCTCGCCACGGCTCCGGGCCGGGCTCGGCGGATCCACCGGAGAACATGATCACGCTGTCCGCATAATTAACTCCGTATACACACATAACGGTCGGCTGATTCCCCACAATGGGCGCATGCGTCTGCCCGGCTGGTTCACCGAGCGGGTCGAACCCGCCCCCGCGGAGGGTGAGCTCCGCGTCTCCACACTTGAACTCTTCTTCGACCTGGTCTTCGTCTTCACCGTCACCCAGCTCACCAGCCTTCTGGCGGACGGACTGCAGGACGGCCGGCCCCTCGAGGGCGCGCTGCGCGTGCTGCTGGTGTTCGGCGTCATCTGGTGGATGTACGCGGGCTACGCCTGGCTGACCAACGTCGTCCCCCCGGTACGGCCCGCCCGCCGGGTGCTGACCCTGCTGGGCATGGCCGGTTTCATGATCGTCGCGCTGTCGATCCCGTCGGTGTTCGACGGTGACGGCGTGGCGTTCGCGATCGGCTACCTGCTGCTGATCACCGTCCACGCCGGGCTGTACCTCCAGGCCACCTCGGCCTTCGCCAGGGTGATCCCGTTCAACCTCTGCGGGGTCGCGCTGATCGGCGTGGCGAGCTTCGTCGGCGCGCCGTACAACTATCTGCTCTGGGGTGCCGCGGTGCTGCTGCTGTGGGGCAGCCCCTACTTCATCGGGCAGAAGGGCTTCGCCCTCAAGGCCGCTCACATCGTCGAGCGCCACGGCCTGCTGGTGATCGTGGTGCTCGGCGAGTCGATCGTGGCGATCGGCATCGGCGCCAAGGGGCTGCACATCGGCTTCACCCTCGGCCTGGCGGCGACACTCGGCCTCGCGCTGACGGCCTGCCTGTGGTGGATCTACTTCGGCGGGGACGACGAGCCGCGCGCCGAGCACGCTCTGGCCGGGGCCGAGCCGGTCCGGCGCACCCGGCTGATCCTCGGCGCCTACTTCTACGCCCACATCCCGATTCTGCTGGGCGTCGTCGCGGTCGCCGCCGGGGTCAAGAAGCTGATCGGCCACCCGGTCGATCCGCTGAAGCCCTCCGCCGCCGTCACCCTGGCCGTGGGCGTCGCGCTGTTCCTGGCGGGCAACGCCTGGTTCCGCCGGGTCCTGGGCATCACAGGCAACCGGCTGCGGAACGGCGGCGCCCTGATCTCGCTGGTGACGGTCGCCCTCGGGCTCTGGTCGGCCCTCGCACAGCTCACCGCGCTGGTCGCGCTGGTGGCCATGGTGATCGTGCTGGAGCGGCGCTCAGCCCCCCGCGGTCACGTTCTGGAACCGGCCGGCCACTGACCCACCGAGCGTCGCCCCTCGGCCGCCGCGGACGGCGGCCGAGGCAGGGAGGCTCCCGGCGCTCCCGGGCGTCGAGGACCTCCGCCTGGTCCCGGGCCGCAAGACTCTCAGCCTGATCCTGAGCGTTCGAGACTCTCAGCCTGGTCCTGAGCGTCGAGGACCTCGTCTCCGTGGTCGAACGCCCATTCCCCGAAAGCCTCGATCAGCGGCACCAGGGTGCGGCCCAGGTCGGTGAGCTCGTACTCGACCCGTGGAGGCGCCTCGGCGTAGGCGCGGCGGGAGACGAGGCCGTTGTACTCCAGCCTGCGGAGGGTCTCGGTGAGGACCTTCGCGCTGATCCCCCCGATGTGCTCCCGCAGGTCACCGGGCCGCCGTGGGCCGACCCGCAGAGCCCAGACGACGACGGCGCTCCAGGTGTTGCCGATCAGGTCGAAGGCGAGCCGGGCACGGCAGTCTGCGAGGAACACGCCGGGGTCCTCCAGTATCGCTGAGACGTTACGCACCGGATGGTGCCTGATGAGTTTTCTACATTCGTTCCTACATCAGCCAGATGACAGGAGGACGGATGCGTATCGGCATCCTCGGCGCGGGCCGCATGGCGGACGCGCTCGGAACGCAGTGGGTCCGCGCGGGACACGAGTTGACGCTGAGCGGCCGGGACCCGGTGAAGGTCGCCGCCCTTGCCGAACGCCTCGGCCCGGCCGCGCGCGCGGGCACCTGGACCGAGGCCGCGACGGCCGGCGAGGTGGTGCTGCTGGCCATCCGCGATCACGCGGCGCTCGACGTCCTGGAGGCGGCCGGCGCCGCCGGCGGGACGCTGCGCGGGCGCGTGCTGATCGACTGCACCAACCCGGTCGTGCCGGAGCGGTTCACCCTCGCGACGGAGGACGGGCCGTCGATGGCCGAGCGCGTCGCCGCGACCGCCGTCGGCGCCCGCGTCGTCAAGGCCTTCAACCTGTGCCACGAGGACGTCTGGCGGATGACACCACCCGTCTTCCACGGCACCCCGCTGGCCGTACCGCTGTGCGGGGACGACGACGACGCGCTGGCGACCACGCGCTCACTGGTCGAGGACCTGGGATGCGTGGCGGTCGAGGGCGGCGGCCTGGAGCGTGCCGGGCTGCTCGAGGCGACGGCGGCGTTCATGATCGGCCTGTGGTTCCGCGGCGCGGACGCCCAGGCGGTGCTGCCGCCGCTGGAATTCGCCTTCGGGAGGCCCTGACCGGAATGGCCGCCGCAACAGCGGCCATTCACCGGCGTAACGGAGTTACGGACCGACAGATCCACCACAGAAGAACAGATGGCTTTATTTCCTAGCACCGACGACATTCCACGGCAAGATTAAAGGCACCCATGTCCTTCCATGGCGCCAGAAGATCTAACGCCACCAAACCGCTACCCACAAGGGGATCGCGCGTTATTCGATCTTGAATCTCTGTTCACCGTCACGTTCTGGTCACCTGCCCACTTCTGGGTACGGATTTGCTGGTGAAGTCATCCGGCGGGAAGAAACTCGCTCAAACGGACACCCTAGGCACACATGGTGCGATCGGGAATTGTCCAACCATTCTGGAATCGCAGCGCAGGTTCGACTCGCAGGCCATTCACCAGGCAACGTTTCAATCAAAACGTGCAGAATTGAGACAAGAGTGGCACAGCAATCAAAAGTCCTCTTCGGTAGCCGGCTGCTTGCCGTCGCGGTCGCGATGGCGGCCGCCCAGGCCGGTGCCGTGGCCAGTGCGGCGTCCGTGCCGGCCATCGACCCCGCAACGGTTTACGCCTGCGTGAAGTCCTTCGGACCGACCAAGGGAAGGCCCCGCGTCCTCGGCACCGGGATCACCACGTGCTTCATCGACGAGACGCGGATCCTGTGGAATGTCGAAGGTCCCGAAGGTCCGCCCGGGCCCCGGGGCTTCCCGGGGCCCGCCGGTCCGCGAGGACCCAAGGGTGACACCGGCGACCAGGGTCCCAAGGGCGACACCGGCCCGCAGGGGCCGCAGGGCAGACAGGGGCCGCAGGGCGCCGAAGGTCCACGTGGCCCCAAGGGGGACACCGGCGACCAGGGAAGGCCTGGAGTCCCAGGCCCTACCGGCCCTCAGGGTGAGCCGGGCAGGCGTGGTGAGACAGGCCCGCAGGGACCCAAGGGCGACATCGGCCCGCAGGGGCCGCAGGGCAGGCAGGGGCCGCAGGGCGAACCTGGAGCTCGCGGTGAGATCGGCCCTCAGGGACCCAAGGGCGACACCGGCCCGCAGGGGCCGCAGGGCAGGCAGGGGCCGCAGGGCGTCGAGGGGCCGCGCGGCCCCAAGGGGGACACCGGCGACACCGGGCCACAGGGACCCAAGGGCGACACGGGTGACACCGGCCCGCAGGGACCGCAGGGTGAGACCGGCCCGCAGGGGCCCAAGGGTGACACCGGCGACCAGGGCCCGCAGGGCACGAGGGGTGACACCGGCGCCCAAGGGCCACAGGGGCCACAGGGCGACACCGGCCCGCAGGGCCCACGAGGTGAGACCGGCGACCAGGGTCCCAAGGGCGACACCGGCGACACCGGCCTTCAAGGCGACACCGGACCACAGGGTCCTCAAGGTGAGACCGGCCCGCAGGGACCCAAGGGGGACACCGGCGACCAGGGCCCGCAAGGCCCTCAGGGCGACACCGGCGACCAAGGCCCGAGAGGCGACACCGGCCCGCAGGGACCCAAGGGGGACACCGGCGACCAGGGCCCGCAGGGTCCACAGGGCGACACCGGCGACCAGGGCCCGAGAGGCGACACCGGCGACACCGGCCCACAGGGCGAGCAAGGCCCGCAGGGCGAACAAGGTCCGCAAGGCGAACAGGGCGACACCGGCCCGCAGGGCGAACAGGGTCCGCAGGGCGAGCAAGGCCCGCAGGGTGAGCAGGGTCCGCAGGGCGACACCGGCCCGCAAGGCGAGCAGGGACCGCAAGGCGACACCGGCCCGCAAGGCGAACAAGGTCCTCAGGGCGACACCGGCCCTCAAGGTCAGCAAGGCCCTCAAGGTGAGCAGGGACCGCAAGGCGAACAGGGCCCCCAGGGCGACACCGGCCCGCAAGGCGAACAAGGTCCCCAAGGCGACACCGGCCCGCAAGGCGAGCAGGGACCCCAGGGCGACACCGGCCCGCAAGGCGAGCAGGGACCCCAGGGCGACACCGGCCCGCAAGGCGAACAAGGTCCTCAGGGTGAGCAGGGGCCTCAGGGCGAGCAGGGTCCGCAGGGGCCTGCGGGGGTCATCGTGGCTCCTCAGGACGTCGACGAGAGCGTCACGATCGACGGTGACGACGTCGGGACCGCCGTTGCCGTCTGCCCGGTGAACACGACGCTGATCAATGGCGGATACGTGAACCCGGACGGGTTGATCGTCACCGCCAACCGGGCCGACAACGCCAACAACTCCTGGACCGTGACGGCCAGGAACTCCGGCGTTTCGCCTGCGCAGATCACCTCTCACGCCACCTGCTGGCCGCTGAGCTGATCTGAGCTCCCAACCGTCCGCGGGCCCGGCACGATCATTCGTGCCGGGCCCACGGCACAGGTGTCACGGGACGTCCGGAGCAGTCGTACCCGGGCGACACCTGTCCGGCCGACGGCCGCCTCCCTACGCGCCTTGCTGGGTGGGGATGCCGACCCGGTCGACGATCGTGTCCGCACCCTCCTCCCGGGCGCAGTGCGCGCAGCAGAACCAGCGCCGGCCGGCCTGGACCCCGTGCCCGACAACGCGGACCCCGCAGCGCTCACAGATCGGCGCCATCCGCTGGATCGCGCACTCGAAGCTGTCGAAGACGTGCACGGCCCCCTGGGCGTGCACCTCGAAACTCATGTCATAGTCGTTGCCGCAGACCTCACACTGCGCCATGTTTCCCCCCGAAAACGTCGGTTCATCCGGGCCGGGCACGAGTGATCGTCTCCGACCTGATCAGGCGGCTTGTATATGCCCCTACCTGCGCAAACTAGTTTCCGGATCCGGGAAAGCGTCACGCCATGGACAACGGTCGACAGTTGGGGCCCGTCATTCGCGGACCGCACCCGGGCCGACGGCCGCGGGCGTTCCGCCTGAACCCGGTGGGTGCGCGGCCCGTCCCGGGAGCGGCCACTGCCGGAGCGGACGGTCTTCACACGGGGACGGCCCCCGTTACCGTGGTGCCGCCTGCGAGGACGGAATTGATCGTCAAGGTGCCGCCCACCTCGGCGAGACAGGCCCGCATGGCGGCCAGACCTCTCCCTCCCGACCTGTCGGACCGGTCCGCGGCGAACCCCGCGCCGTCGTCGCTGACGGTCATGCGCAGGCCAGTCGCGCTCAGTGTGACCGCGACGGAGACGTGCCGGGCACCGCTGTGCCGTTCGACGTTGGCGAGGGCTTCGAGAACCGTCGCGTACACCGCCCGGGCCAGGTTCCGCGGCACGGCCGTACCGGGCAGCGCCCATGTCTCGACGACGATGCCGGTCCGCTCGCCCCAGCGGGCCAGGTAGCTCTCCAGGGCCTGGGTCAGGCCCTCACCCGTGAAGTCACTCGCATCGGACAGTTTGAGCATCGAAACTTCCCCCCGCGTCGTCTCCTCCGGCCGAGACTGTAGGAGAGCGGCTGTCGCGGGGGCGTCCGCCATCAGGGTGATTCACCTCATTCGCTCGGGTGATTACCGCGCCCGGCGCTGAGGTGGGCCGCTCAGGCCGCCACCCCGAAGACGGCCACTCCGAAGACCGCCACCGCGATTGCCAGGGCGGAAACCACCAGAATGATCAGGGCGAGCAGCGCCGGGCGGACGCGTCCGCCGCGCGCCATGAGACGGTGACGGTCGGCCTCGATCCACTCTCGCAGCCGGGGCCAGGCGTACGGCAGCGCCGGATGGGCCAGAGCGACCTCGCCTCCCCGGCGGACGACCAGGCAGCCGAACGCCTCGACGACCCGGGTCTCGATCCCCGCCCGGGGAGCTCTCACTCCTCGGGTCACCAGCCCGCCGCCGGCGGGCAGCACGACGAACCGGAGGAACACCTCGCGGACGAGCTCTCGCTCGGCCGGGTCCAGAGCGGCGTAGGCGTCCTCCGCGAGGGTGCCCAGCCCGGGATCGTCGCAGGCGGTGCGGAGCCTGGCCGCCACGTCACCGCCGGTGACGAGCAGGGGGTCCGCCGCCACGGGCGCCGCACCGGGGGACCCGTGGTCACCACGCGCCGCGCCGGGAGTCACCTCCTCCACACACCCGACAGGGGGCTCGGCACCCCGGACAGGGGGCTCGGCGCGACTCTCCCCGGCGACCAGGGTGGTGAGCAGTTCGCGGGCCGTGGGCCGGGCACGGGGGTCTCTGGCCAGCGCGGCGGCGGCCAGGTCGCGCAGCGTGCCGGGCAGGGGACTCAGGTCGGGCCCGGCCTGGAGGATCCGCCGCATCACCGCGTCCAGGGTGGGCGCCGCGAACGGATCCTCGCCGGTCGCGGCGTAGAGCACGATCGCCCCCCAGGCGAACACGTCCGCCGGGGCGCCCGTCCCCTCTCCGGTGAAGGACTCGGGCGCCGCGTAGGCCGGGGCGCCGGCCCCCAGGCGGCCCGAGGTCAGCGACATCGCCGGGGTCCGCGCCAGCCCGAAGTCGATGACCCGGGGGCCGCCGGGGCCGAGCAGCACGTTGTCCGGCGTGAGGTCTCCGTGGACCACGCCGGCGCCGTGCAGGGCGGTCAGGGCGGTGGCGATCGCGGTCGCGAGGCCGAGCAGGTCGCCGCCGGCGAAGATCCGGCCGGCCCGGCGCAGGCTGGGGCCCTCCACGTATTCGCTGACGACGTACGGCCTCGGACCGGCATGGCCGGCGTCGAGCACGGCGGCCGTGCAGAACGGCGCCGCCCGGCCCGCCGCGGCGGCCTCGCGGGCGAGCCCCGCCCACAGCTCCGGGTCGCCCTTGAGCACTTTCAGAGCCACCCGCCGGCCGCCGGGGTCGTACGCCTCGTAGACCACGCCCCGGCAGCCCTCGCCCAGCCGTCCGGCCAGCCGGTAGTCCCCCAGGTGCTGCGGATCCCCCTCGATCAACCTCGCCGCGACTCTCATAAGGGCTTGGATGCGATCCAAGAGTGGAAAGTTTGGGCTAACCAGGACATACGTCGCGATATGGAATGTCGGCCAGATAGGTCCGCCACTCCTTCCGCGACAGGGTACGGCCGGCCCGCTCGCAGACCGCGAGCGCCACCTCCTCGGGATCGACCGGCTGCTCGGCCAGGACGCCTTCGGAGTCGACCGTGACCAGCCGTGATCCGTCGGCGGTGAACGCCAGCGACTGGAGGTCTCCGGTGTGCGTCACGATCGGCTGGCCCAGGCGTCGCCCGGTCGCGATGTCCCACAGCGCCACCGACTGCGGGCCGACCCCGGCCGCGACCACGTCGCCGCGCGGCGAGTAGACCAGCCCGGTCCCGGCGCCGGCCCCGCCGCGGATCAGGGCGCCCACCCGGCTCCTGGAACCCGTCTCCCACACCGAGATCCGCCCGACCTGGTCGGCGGTGGCGGAGCGGGCGCCGTCGGCGCTGAAGGCCATGGAGGTCACCGGGATGCTGACGGTCGGCGAGCCGTACGTCTCGCCGAAGGGTCTGCCGGTCGCCACCTCCAGCAGCCGCTGCTGCCCGCCGGCGACCCCGATGGCCCTGCCGTCCGGGGTGAATCTCAGCGCCTCGACGTATTCCTGTTTCAGGGACCAGCGGTGCCGGCCGCTGGGCACGTCCCACAGGTGGATCTCCCCGCTGGGCGCCTTCTCGGGGTCGTAGTACAGGACGTAGGCCGCCACGGCGGTGCCGTCGGCGTTCATCGCCAGGGCGGGCACCTGGCCCCCGCGCGCGGTCTGGACGGCGGCGATCCGCCGGAAGGTCGCGGTGTCCCAGATCGTCAGCCTGGAGCTCTCCCCGCCGGTGTTGATCGCCAGCCGCCTGCCGTCGCCGCTGAAGGTCATCTCGAAGTAGCCGTCGGCGCCCTCGGGCCCCACCTTCAGGGCGGCGAGGGGCTCGCGCCGCCGGACGTCCCAGAGCCGGACCTCGCTCGCCCCGCTGTCCCGGGAGGCGAGCAGGCGCCCGTCCGGGCTCAGCGCGGCCCAGTGGGTTCCAGCGCCCTTGAGCGGGACGGGCCTGGTCAGCGCGGTGATGTCGAGGCTGGTGACCGACCCCTCGGTGAGGTAGCGCAGCGTGCGCCCGTCCGGGTCGAAGGCCACGGCGGGCATGAACGCCTCGATCCGCTGGGTGAGCAGGAGCCGGCCGTCCTGGACCCGCCAGAGCTTGACGCTCGTCTCGTCCGTCGCGCTCAGGAAGCGCCCGTCGGGGCTGAAGCGCAGCGTCCCGCCGTTGCCCGGGGGGAACGGGCGCTCCAGGTCGGCCCCGGTGAAGGCGTCGCGTAGTTGGACGGTCTTGCCTCGGCCGACCGCGAGGGTCTTGCCGTCCGGGCTGTAGGCGACGCGCATCCCGCAGGTGTCGCACCGGCTCCCCAGCGAGATCCTGTCCAGGCCCGCCAGGGTGAAGGCCACCGCCTGCCCGTCGATGGTGCCGACGGCCAGCCCGCGGCCGTCGGCGGAGGTGTCGAAGTCGATGCCCGCGGCGGACGGGAACTGCTTGTCCCCGGTCACGGGGTTCCAGACCGTCAGCCCCTCCCCCTGGGTGACCAGGACCTGGTCCTCGGCCTGGCCGAAGTGGACCTGGGTGTCGCCGCCGCCCTCGCGTCCCTGGACGGCGAGGGCCGCGCCGGTCGGCCTGCCCCTGGCCACGTCCCAGAGTTTCAGCTCCAGCCCGCTGATCACCGCCAGCCGCCTGCCGCTCGGGCTCAGCGCGATCCCGCGCAGGTCGTCGCCTATCCCCCGGAACCCGCCGGTGCGCCGGCCCGTCCGCACGTCCCAGATCCGCACCTCGCCCCCGCCCGCGCTGACGAGCGTGCGCCCGTCGCGGCTCAGCGCCCGGAGCGTCTGTATGGCGGTGGCCGGGTCGTGGAAGGTGGCCGTCTCCCGCTGGGCGAGCGAGCCGGTGAGGCTCGCCCTGGCCTCGGCCACCGGGGCCAGCCGCCAGGCCGCCACGCTGAGCAGCATGGCCCTGACCGGCTCGGCGACCCGCAGTGACTCCGCCGTCGCGGCGAGCTGACGGGCCCCCGCCTGGTCGCGCTGGAGCGCGATGGTGACGTTGCGCGCCTCGGCCACCCTGCTCTGCTGCAGGGCGAGCGCCCCGGCGGCCAGCGCGACCACCAGCAGCGCGGCCAGTGTGATGGACAGCAGCCGGCCCCGGCGGGCACGGCGCCGGGTGAGCGCGGCGCCGGCCTCCAGGAAGTCGCGTTCGACCGGGCTCAGCGTGATGTTGCGGCGGCCGGTGGCCGCCCAGCTCATGGCGTTCTCCAGGCTGCTGCCCTGGAACAGGTCGCCGTCGCGGCGGCCCTGGGCCTGCCAGTGCCGGGCGGCGGTGAGGATCCCCCGGTGGACGGCCAGGCCGTCCCGGTTGGCCTGGACCCACAGGCGCAGCCGGGGCCATGCCTGCGGCAGGGCCGGCCGGGACAGCCAGACCTCCTGCTCGTCGTGAGTGACCAGGTAGGCGAAGACCTGGAGCACCCGCCGGACGGCGGTCGCCTCGCTCTCGGGCCGCCCGTCGAGGAGCTCGCCCCACTGCGCCCGCCGTACGGCCGGCTCGCCGTCGTCGGTCACGGTGACCATCCGGAGGAACACCTCGGGGGCGACCTCGCGCTCGGCCGGGCCGAGCGCGGCGTAGGCGTCCTCGGCGAGGGCGCCGAGCGCCGGGTCCGCGGAGGCGGCGCGGATCTGCGCTCCGGCGCTGCTGCCCGCCGCCAGCAGCTTCGGGGTGTCGAGCCGGCCGTCGTCGCTGACCAGGGCCAGCAGCAACTCCCTGGCCGACGGCCTGGCCTGCGGATCCTTGGCGAGGGAGGCCGCGATGAACGGGCGCAGCCGTTCGGGCAGCATGTCGAGCTGGGGCTGGACGGACAGCACGCGGTGCATGACGCCGCCCAGGCTCTCGGCCCGGAACGGGTCGGCCCCGGTCGCGGCGAACACCATGATCCCACCCCAGGCGAACACGTCGGCCGGGGTGCCCGCGCGCTGGCCCATGAAGATCTCCGGGGCCATGTAGGTCGGGGTGCCCGCCACCATGCCGGTGGCGGTCAGCGACATGTCCACCGTCCGGGCGATGCCGAAGTCGATCACCCGGGGGCCGTCCGGACCGAGCAGCACGTTGTCGGGCTTGAGGTCGCGGTGGATGACCCCGGCGTCGTGGATGGCGGTCAGCGCGGTGGCGACCGCGGTTGCCAGGCGGTGCAGGTCGCCCCCGGTGAAGCGGCGCCCGTCGGTGACCGCCCTGCGCAGGCTGGGGCCCTCGACGTATTCGGAGACGATGTACGGCCTGGGGCCGTCCAGGTCGGCGTCGATCACAGCCGCCGTGCAGAACGAGGCGACCCGCCGGGCGGCGGCGGCCTCGCGGCCGAACCGGTCGCGCAGTTCGGGGTCGGCGCCCGCGTCGCCGTGCAGCACCTTGACCGCGACCCGCCTGCCCCCGGCGTCGTATGCCTCGTAGACCACACCCTGGCCGCCGGCGCCCAGCCGCCCGGCCAGCCAGTAGTCGCCCAGCCGCTGGGGATCCCCGTCGATCAGCCCGGTGCTCATCTCATACTCCGTTCACCGGTCTCATGCTCTGTTCACTGGCCTGTTGGACTCGCCGGTCGGCAGCATAGTTCTCCGGATGTCACACACTCAGGAGATGACTCGTCCTCCCTGTGTGAACAGCGATGAAGATCTCGCGGCCGAGTTCGGCGCCCTCCGGCCCCGGCTGGTGGGCGTGGCCTACGGCCTGCTCGGCAGCCTCGACGAGGCCGAGGACGTGGTCCAGGACGCCTGGCTCCGGCTGGGCCGGGCGGACCGCGCGGAGATCCAGGACGTCACCGGCTGGTTGGTGGTGACGGTCTCCAGGCTCGCGCTGGACGTGCTGCGCTCGGCGCGCGTGCGCCGGGAGGAGTACGTCGGGCCGTGGCTGCCCGAACCGGTGGTGACCGTCGAGGCCGACCCCGCCGACCGGGTGACGCTGGACGAGTCGATGAGCCTGGCGATGCTGGTGGTGCTGGAGTCGCTCAGCCCGGCCGAGCGCACCGCGTTCGTGCTGCACGACGTGTTCGGGCTGCCGTTCGACGAGGTGGCCCAGGCGGTCGGGCGCACCCCTGCCGCCTGCCGCCAGCTCGCCGCCCGTGCCCGCAAGCACGTCGCGGCCCGGGCGCCCCGGTTCGAGGTGGACGCGGCCGAGCACCGCAGGGTGGTCGAGGCGTTCTCCCGGGCCAGCAAGGGCTGTGACATCAACGCGCTGACGGCCCTGCTCGACCCCGATGTGGTGCTCCGCAGCGACGGTGGCGGCCTGGTCAGGGCGGCCAGGCGGCCGGTCCGCGGCGCCGGCCGGGTGGCCCGCTTCATCGCCGGGGTGGCCGAGCGGTTCGGCGCCGGGGGCCGGTTCACCCCGATCACGGTCAACGGCCGGCCGGGGCTGCTGCGGTTCCGGGACGGAGCGCTCGACGGCGTCTACGCGCTGACCGTGGCCGGCGGCCGGATCACCGAGATCGACATCGTGATGAACCCAGAGAAACTGAGGAGTGTTCGATGAAGGCACGGATGAACGTCGCGGAGTTCGCCCCCGAGGGCTACCAGGCCATGCTCGGCCTGGAGAAGTTCCTGGCCGGCAGCAAGCTGCCGCACGCCACGCTGGAGCTGGTGAAGCTGCGGGCCAGCCAGATCAACGGCTGCGGCTTCTGCGTGGACATGCACAGCCACGACGCCAAGAAGGCGGGCGAGACCGACGAGCGGCTGTTCTCGGTGGCCGCCTGGCGGGAGGCGCCGTACTACACCGACGCCGAGCGCGCGGCGCTGGCGCTGGCCGAGGAGGCCACCCGGCTCAGCGACCGCGGGGAGACGGTGCCGGACCACGTGTGGGACGAGGCCGCCAGGCACTACGAGCCGGAGATGCTGGCCACGCTGGTGATAGCGATCGCGGCGATCAACGCGTGGAACCGGATCGCCGTCACCACCCGTGCGGTCGCGGGTTCCTTGCGTAACCAAATCAGTTGATCCGGGTCGTGTCGCGGGGCTAGGTTGGCTCGCACGGACATCCGTGCGAGCCGGCCGCCCCGGGAGGCGGCGGCGCGTCGGACGACGTGAGCACGGTTTTCCCGAGGAACGGTGAGTCCGAGGAGAGGGCGCAGACCATGCGACGCATCAGGACCGTCCGGCCGCAGCGCCGGCTCCGTCAGCCCCGCACACCCGACCTGGACCTGCGGTCGCCCTCCGGCCGCCGGCTCCCCTACTGACCGACTCTTTACGGCGGTTTTACGGGGTGATCTGTAGACATCTCGCATAACGGATTCATCACGCCGGGGGGCTCAATGAAGAGACTTGTGGTCGTGCCACCATACGTAGCGCGATTCAAGATCAGGGATATCCGCTCCGCGACACGCCGCAAGACCGCCGCGGACACCAAGGTCGTCGACCTGCGCGCCTACACCGGACGGAACATCTTACGGTTCCCGCTCGCCGGCGGCCCCACCCCCGCCGCCTGACCCCCGATCTCCGAAGGCCCGCCGCCCGCGGGTCTTCTCTCTTTCCGGGCCTGCTTGAATGTCACCTCATGAACGGACTGTCCGCGACCGAGCGCACCCGGCACCGCCGTCTCCGTGAGAACGGCCGGACCGACAGGGCCGCGCTGTACGAGGTGCTGCGCGCCGGGTTCGTCTGCCATCTCGGCGTGGTGAGCGGCGGTGTGCCGATGGTGGTGCCCACGGTCTACGGCTTCGACGCCGACCATCTCTACGTCCACGGCTCGGTCGCCAGCCGGAGCCTGACGACGGAGGAGCCCGCCGGGTCCCCGTCCGCGCCGGCGGGCGGGTCCGCTGGCACGGTCTGCGTGACGGTCACTCACGTGGACGGCCTGGTCCTGGCCAGATCGGTGTTCGAGCACGGCGTCAACTACCGCTCCGCCATGGTGTACGGCGTGCCCCGCAGGCTGGAGGGCGAGGAGAAGACGGCCGCGCTGCGGATCCTCACCGAGCACGCCGCCCCGGGCCAGTGGGACTACGCCAGGCCGCCCAGCCGCAAGGAACTCGCCGCGACGACCGTTCTGGCGATCTCCCTGGCGGAGGCGTCGGTCAAGGTGAGTTCGGGACCGCCCGGCGACGGGGACGGGCCGGACGCCGAGCTGGGCCTGTGGGCGGGCGTGCTGCCGCTGGCCACCACCTGGCTGCCCCCGGTCGCCGACCCCCTGCTGCCGGAGGGCGTCACCGTCCCCGATCACATCGGCGGGCGCGCGGGGACCCGGCTCTCCTGACCCGGCTCGCCTGCCCCCGGCTCTCCTGACCCCGGAACAGCAGTCCGCCCGCCACGCCCGCCGTACCCACCGGGCCCCGAGCCCCGAGCCCCGAGCCCCGAGGCTCCGGGGGACGGCCGCAAGAGCGGACAGCGTGTCCACATATACCCTGAGGGCATGGAGAGAGCAGACGCCGCGCGCAATCGGGCGCGCATCCTGGAGGCGGCCGGACAGCTGTTCGCGGCCAAGGGCGCGCCGAACGTCACCATGGACGACATCGCCAGAGCGGCCGGAGTGGGGCGCGGCACGCTGTACCGCCGCTATCCCGACCGGGCCGCGATCGCGACCGCGATGCTCGACGAGCACGAGAAGGCCCTGCAGGAGAAGCTGATCGGCGGCCAGGCGCCGCTGGGCCCGGGGGCGCCACCCGCCGAACGGCTGGCCGCGTTCTACGCGGCGATGGTGGAGCTGCTGGAGGCCCACGCCCACCTGGTGCTTGGCACCGAGACCGGGCGTTCGCGCTTCGCCACCGGGGCCTACGGTTTCTGGCGACTGCACGTGCGCTCGCTGCTGGCGTCCGCCGGGGCGCCCGACCCCGACACGCTGGTCGAGGTCGTGCTCGCCCCGCTGGCCCCCGAGGTCTACACCTACCAGCGGACTGAGCGGGACCTCAGCCCCGGGCGGATCGCAGCGGCTCTGGGCGAGCTGGCCCACCGGCTGCTCGGAGCGCAGCCGCCAGCTCGCGAGGGTGCGTGAGCTGGGGATAGTGCCCGGCGCCCTCGACGAGGGTAGCCGGCACGTCCACGGCCAGCGGGTCGGCCGACCCGGTGACGATCGTCACCGGGACTCCGGAACCCTCCATGACCTGGTCGAGCACCCGGCGCAGCTCCGACCGCCCGGAGTGGGCCGCGCGCATCGCCTCGACCACCCGGCGGGCCGCTCCCGGGCGGCGCAGGTCCGCGACCGCGTCCGCCGGGACGCCGAGGCGCTCCCCCAGCCGGGCCCCGGACATCCGGCGCAGCGCCGGGACGGCCGCCCTCGAACGCGGCAACCACCCCGAGGGCGGTTGGAGGAAGGCGGGGGCGACGAGGACGACGGCCGCCACCCGGCCGGGGTTGGCCCGCGCGTAGCGCAGGACGGGTCCGCAGCCGAAGGAGTGGCCGACCAGCACCGGCCGCGTCCTGACCGGAGCCATCAGGGCCGCCGTCCAGCCGTCGAGCGAGCGGGCGGGCGCGGAACGGCCCAGGCCGGGCAGGTCGGCGGCCAGGACCGGGACGGCCAGCCGGTCGCCGACCTCCTCCCACGAACCGGCGTCCAGCGGCAGCCCGTGCAGCATCACGTATTCAGGACTCTCCCGCTCGCCCGTCACCCAGGTCCGGCTCCCCGCCACGTCCTGGAACCCGTACGGCCCGCGCGGCGGGGCGGCCGCGCCGAACCGGCTGCCGACCAGCCCGTCGGCCCAGCTCCGGAGCACCTCCCCGGCCGGGGGCATGCGCAGCCCGGCCCGCTCCGCGAAGGCCAGGGCGGGGGCGGTGTCGTAGCGGTCGCCGGACATGAACGACAGCGTCTCGGGATCGACCCCGGTGAGCGCGCGGGGCAGCCGCCGCAGGAGCCCGACCGGGACCGTCCGCCGGGGCGCGGGGACGCCCAGATGGCCGGCGACCAGGGCGACCAGCTCCGGCAGGTCCGGCGTGTCGTCGTCGAGAACCCAGTAGGCCCTCCCCTCGGTCTCCTCGTGCTCGGGCACGGCGGCCATGAAACGGGCGAAGTAGCCGCTCTCGACGACGGGCAGGAAGACCTCGGGGCCCCCGGGGAGCGCCGGGAGCCGCCCGCGCCAGAGGTCCTCGACGAGCGAGGCCAGGCCGATGAACTGGCCGGGGCCGACCACGGTGCTGGGGTTGACGATCGTCAGCGGGACGCCCAGCTCGCGCGCCCGGATCCGCACCGCCGCGTCGGCCTCTCTCTTCGACGCCTCGTAGGCGCCCTCGGCGCGGTAGTCCGCCACACCACCGCTGACCCGGTAGCCGCTGATGTGGACCAGGCGGCGCAGGCCGGGCCGGGCGGCGGCCCAGTCTGTCACGTTGAGCGCCCCGGTCACGTTGGCCCGCCTCGCCTCCTCGACGCTCAGCCCGAAGGCGAAGCGGGCGGCGGCGTTGTAGACGTCGCGCACCGCCTCCAGCCCCTCGGTGTCCGCGAGGCCGAGGCCGGGCGCGGTGATGTCGGCGGTGACGACGGTCAGCCCGGCCGTGTCCACCTCCTGCGCGGCGAGCCAGGACGTGAGCCGCTCCCCCGGCCCGCGCACGGCGGCCGCCACCCGGCGGCCGCGGCTCAGCAGCTCCGCGACCAGGGAGCGGCCGACGAACCCCGCGGCTCCGAAGACGATGGAGTCGGTCGTCACACGATCACCTCATAATAGATCGGTCTACATATTAAATGGACACACGGAACCCATGCGGAGCAGACCTGCACACCGCCACACGGAGCCCGTGTGGAGCAGGCCCGCACACCGCCGCACGGAGTTCATGTGGAGCAGGCCCGCACACCGCCGCCGCCCACGGCGGCCACGGCGGGCGGCGCCTTCAACGTCCCCGCCCCTCACCGGGCGCCGCCCCGCACGGCGGCGCGACGTCTTACAGCAGCGCCACGATCCGGCGGGCCACCCGGTCGAGCGGCTCCCGGCTGCGGTGGGCCCTGGCCAGCAGCAGCGCCCCCTCGATCAGCGCGAGAACGGTGACGGCCACGTCGTCCGCCTCGGGGTGCCCGTCGGCGGCCAGCCGGTCCCGGAGGGTGTCCTCCCAGGAGCCGTAAACCTCCGAGCAGACCCCCTGCAGCGGATCGCTGGTGGCCGCCATCTCCAGCGCGACCGTGGCCACCGGGCAGCCCTTGCGCCAGCCGGACGCCTCCAGCCGGTCACCGAGCAGCGCCAGCACGGCGACGACCAGGCCCGCGGTGTCGGGCACGGTCTCCGCCAGGTCCCGCACGGCCCCGCCGATCTCCCGGCCGGCCCGCCGTACGGACTCTCCGACCAGCTGGTCCTTGCCGCCGGGGAAGTGGAAGTAGAGCGAGCCGCGCGGAGCCCCGCTGGCCGCGATCACCTGGTTCAGCCCGGCCCCGAAGTAGCCGCCGCTCTCGATGAGCTCCTGCGTCGCGTCCAGCAGCCTGCCGCGCGTTTCCTCGCCCTTCTGTCCCATGACCAAAAAATAGACCAGTCTGCTTATTATTGGCAACCCGTCGGGAGCGCCGCCGTCCCGGGCGCGCCCGGCGGGGCGGGCGTGCCGGAGCACGCCCCTGCACACCCGGTCCGGCCGCCCCACCCGGGCCGTCCCCTCCGCGGGCCGCCTCCCTCCGCGGGCGACCGGGGCCCGGCGGGCGGCGCCGGTCAGCGCCCCGCCGGCCCCGGTTGCTATGGTCCGCGCATGATTCGAAAAGTGCCGTTCACCGGCGGCGAGAAGCAGAGCCTCCACATCAGCCTGGACCGGCACCGCGACGTGGTGGTGTGGAAGCTCGACGGCCTCGACGATGAGCAGTTGCGCCGTCCGATGACCCCGTCGGGGACAAGCCTGCTCGGGCTGGTGAAGCACCTGGCGAGCGTCGAATACGGCTGGTTCTGCGAGACCTTCGGCCGCGAGACCGAGCCGCTCCCCTTCGACGACGAGGACGAGAACGCCGACATGCGCGTGGAGCCGCACGAGACCACCGCCGGCATCATGGAGTTCTACGGCCGGGCCCGCGCCGCGGCCGACCGGGTGATCGACGGACTCGACCTCGACGACGTGGGAACGGCATGGTCCGGCGAAACGGTGTCGATGCGCTGGGTGCTCATTCACATGATCGAGGAGACCACCCGCCACGCCGGCCATATGGACATCCTGCGAGAGCTCCTCGACGGGGCGACCGGCGACCACCCCCGGAACTGACGGCCCCGCCCGGAGCCGGGCGCGCACGGCGCCCGGCCCGCGCGGCCCCGCACCCGGGGGCGGGGCGCCCTCCACGCGTGGCAGAGATTCCGGATTTTCCTTTCTGATAGAACGGAACATACTGTTCCAGTAGCTATATTGAGGGTATGGAGACAACCAGTACGGCGCCCATGAGCGGCCGGAAGGCCCAGGCGGCCCGTAACGACCAAGTCATCCTCGACGCCGCGCGCGCGGTCTTCGTCGCCGACCCCGGCGCCCCGATCGCCGCGGTGGCCGAGCGCGCCGGCGTGGGCATCAGCGCGCTCTACCGCCGCTACGCCGGCAAGGAGGACCTGCTCCGCAGACTGTGCTCGGACGGCCTGAAAATCTACATCGCCGAGGCCGAGGCCGCCCTGGCCGACGAGAGCGATCCGTGGAACGCCTTCACCGGGTTCATCCGCCGCATCGTGGACGCCGACGTCCACTCCCTGACGGTCAACCTGGCCGGCACCTTCACCCCCGACGAGGACCTCCACCGCGCAGCCGCCCGTGCCTCCGAGCTGTCGGTACAGGTCTTCGACCGCGCCGCCCAGGCCGGCGCCCTCCGCCCCGGACTGGACGTCGCCGACATGTCGATGATCTTCGAGCTGCTCGCCGCCGTCCAGCTCGGCGACGGGGAGCGCACCGCCCAGCTCCGGCACCGCTACCTCGCCCTGATCCTGGACGCCCTGCACCTGACCTCGGCCCCCTCCCCGCCGGGCCCGCCCCCCAGCACCGAGGAGGTCACCCGGCGCTGGAGGGTCTAGGCGCAGCCGGCCGGGGCCGCCCTGCCATGTCCGGGCCATTCGTTGATATTGGACTGGGACATATGCCCCGCCTGCTCCCTATCGTGGCCTCATGCATCCCCGACTCGATGACGATCTCATCCACCTGCCCGAACTGCTCGACACGGTGCGGGCGCAGGCCGTACGGCTGCTCACCGGTCTCGACAGCCGGCCGGTCGCGCAGGCGCCCGCCGAGCACCGGCCCGCCCCCCTGCCCGCGGACGGAGCGGGGCTGCGGGAGGCGATGGAGGAGTTCGCCCGGAGGTGGGAGCCCGGCTTCTCCGCCGGCGCCGGCCCCCGATACCTGGGCTTCGTCACCGGCGGCGCGACCCCCGCCTCCCTGGCGGGCGACTGGCTGACCGGCACGCTCGACCAGAACCCCATGTCCGGCCTGGACTCCAGCGCCCCCGACCTGGAACGGGAGACCGTCGCCTGGCTGCGCGAGCTGTTCGGCCTGTCCGCCGAGCACGAGGGCACCTTCGTCAGCGGCGCGACGATGTCCAACTTCGCGGGCCTGGCGACAGCCAGGGAATGGCTGGGCGAGCAGCGCGGCGTCTCGGCCGCCGAGCAGGGGGTCGCCGCGCTCGGCCCGGTCCACGTGCTCTCCGGGAGCCCCCACTCCAGCATCGGCAAGGCGCTGTCCATGCTCGGGCTGGGCCGTTCGGCGATCCGCACGGTCGATCTCCTGCCGGGCCGGGAGTCCGTCGACGTCGCCAGGCTCGCCGAGGCGCTGGAGTCCCTGGACGGGGCGCCGGCGATCGTGGTCGCCAACGCGGGCACCGTCAACACGGGAGACTTCGACGATCTGCGCGCGGTGGCCGCCCTGCGCGAGCGCCACCCCTTCTGGCTGCACGTGGACGCGGCCTTCGGGGCTTTCGCCGCGCTCTCCCCGGAGCACGCCCACCTCACCGACGGGCTCGACGCGGCCGACTCGGTCTGCGTGGACCTGCACAAGTGGCTGAACGTCCCCTACGACAGCGCCGTCCAGTTCACCCGCCGCCGGGATCTCCAGGTGCGGGTCTTCCAGAACTCCGCCGCCTATCTCGGGCCGATGGGCGACAGGCCCGACCCCGTGCATCTGACCCCGGAGAACTCCCGGCGGCTGCGGGCGCTCCCGGCGTGGTTCACCCTCGCCGCGTACGGACGTGACGGCCACGCGGAGATCGTACGGCGCGACATCGCCCTCGCCACCCGGCTCGGCGAGCGGATCGCCGCCATGCCCGCCTACCGGCTGCTCGCGCCCGTCCGGCTCAACGTGGTCTGCTTCACCCTGGCCTCCGCCCCCGAGCGTGTCGGGGAACTGGCCGCGGCCGTCACCGGATCCGGCGAGGCGTTCCTCACCCAGACCGTCCACGACGGGGTGCCCGCGCTGCGCGCCGCCTTCAGCAACTGGCGCACCACCGAGGCCGACGTCGAGCAGGTCGCGCGGACGCTGGAACGGCTCGCCCTCTGACCCCTGGGGCCGTTCACGCCGGGGCTCGGAAGACCCTGCGGTAGGCCGAGGGCGAGGTGCGCATCGCCCTGGTGAAGTGGTGGCGGAAGGTCACCGGGCTGTCGAAGCCGACCGAGACCGCGATCTCCTCGACCGGCGCGGCCGTGGACTCCAGCAGCGTGAGGCTGGCCGCGACCCGTTGGGAGATCACCCAGCGCAGCGGGCTGGTCCCGGTCTGGCGGGCGAAATGCCTGATGAAGGTGCGCTGCGACATGTGAGCGACCTCGGCCAGCCCGGCCACCGTGATCGGCTCGGCCAGGTGGTCCAGCGCCCAGGTCATCGCGGTGGCCACCGCGTCGTCGTCCTCCACCGGGGTGACCGCCGCCTGGACGAACTGGGCCTGCCCGCCCTCCCGGTGCGGCGGGATGACCAGCCTGCGCGCGACCGAGTTGGCCACGCCCGGCCCGTGGTCCTTGCGGACCAGGTGGACCAGCAGGTCCAGCCCCGCCGCGCTGCCCGCGCTGGTCAGCACGTCGTCACCGTCCACGTAGAGCACGTCCGGGTTGACCTCGACCAGCGGGAAGCGGCGCTGCAGCAGCTCGGCGTACTTCCAGTGGGTGGTCGCCTCCCGACCGTCCAGCAGCCCGGCCGCGGCCAGCGCGAAGGCCCCCGAGCAGATCGACACCACCCGCGCGCCCCGGGCGTGCGCCGCCCTCAGCACCGCGATCAGCTCCGGTGACACCGGGCCGGACACGTCCGGCACCGCGGGCACGATCACCGTGTCCGCCTCGGCCACGGCGTCGAGCCCGTGCCCGGCCCGCATGGTGAACCCCCCGACGATCCGCAGGTCGGCTGGGGTCTCGGCACAGACCTTGAGCTCGTACCAGGGCACGTCCAGTTCGGGCCGGGGGATGCCGAAGATCTCCACGACGCAGCCCAGCTCGAAGGGGGACATGCCGTCGAAGGCGAGCACGGACACGGTGTGACGGGCTCGGCGGAGCGTCGGCGGCGGGAGCAGCATGGCGAGATCTTAGCGATAAGCGGCATTCACGCCACTGTTGGGGCGGTGGCCGAGACCGGCACCATTTCTCTCGTCACCTTCACCCGTCACCTTCACTCGCCACCGCCGAGCACGACCGAAAGGCCCCCGAGATGACCACCGCCACAGCCCGTTCCGCCGTCACCGCGGTGCCCGCGGCCGGCAACGCCGCCGCACTGGCCCACTTCGCCGGCCGCCTGGCGTTCGAGACCGACGTGTCCGACGTGGCCGCCGACCTGGCCTCGGGGGCTCCGGGGATCATCGTGGTCGACTCGCGCAACCTGGAGAGCTGGCGGCAGGGGCACGTCGAGGGCGCGGTGCACCTGCCCACCGCCGAGATCGCCGCCCGCGCCGCCGACGTGGTCCCGGCGGGCGCGACCGTGGTGACCTACTGCTGGGGACCCGGCTGCAACGGCGCCACCCGCGCCGCCCTGGAGTTCGCCAAGCTCGGCTACCCGGTCAAGGAGATGCTCGGCGGGTTCGAATACTGGGCGAGGGAGGGCTTCGCGGTCGAGACCGCGGCCGGCGTCTCCCGGCGCGGCATCGACCCGCTCACCGCCCCGGTCTCCGGCATCGCCTGCGCCTGCTGACCGCCCCGCACCACCGGCCGTCCGGCCGCAGGCCGCCGCTCCCCGGCCTGCCCGCATCCGGGGCAGGCCCGGCCCCGGCACCGGCCGCTCTGGTCAGCCGCCGTCCTTGCCGGCCCGGGCCTCCCGCCAGAGCGGGCTGTCGAGGAAGTGGTTGTCGAAGCGCTCCTGCGCGGCGAGCAGCTCCTCCAGAGTCGCCTCCCCCCTGCCCAGGCGCGCCAGCAGGCGGAAGTAGTCGAACCGCTCGACCCCGGGGGTGATGACGACCAGCACGTCGGCCCCGCTGTCCGGCGCGGCGGCGAAGGCGTGCGGCATGTGCGGCGGGACGACGATCAGATCGCCTCCGCGCGCGGTGACCACCTGCTCGCCGGCGAGCACCTGAAGGGCGCCGTCGAGCACGTAGAACAGCTCCGACGAGGCCGTGTGGTGGTGGGGCGCCGCCCCGTCGGCCCCGCGGCCGAGGGTCACCCGCTGGGTACTGAGCGCACCGCCGGTCGCGCTGGAGTCGGCCAGGAGCCGCACGGTGCTGGGCGCCTCCCCGACGACCTCGGCGTCGGCGGCGCGCACGAGGACGGCACCGTGGTCCGCCGGACGGATGAACGACATCTCGGTCTCCTCACGACAAGGTAGTTACGCGTCCGATAGTACGACGTCAAACTATATGCTGTCGAATAGAATGTGAGGATGGACGAAGTCGACGTGATCGTGAGCCAGTGGCGGCACGAGCGTCCCGACCTGGACCTCTCGGCCATGGGCGTGTTCGGCAGGTTCAGCCGGCTGCACACCGCCGCCGGCCGGGCCGTCGACGAGGTGTTCGCCCAGCACGGCCTGCAACGCGGCGAGTTCGACGTGCTGGCCGCGCTGCGCAGGTCGGGCCCGCCCTACGTCCTCATCCCGTCGGTCCTGTCAGCGACGCTCATGCTGTCGAGGGCCGGTATGACCAACCGCCTGGACCGCTTGGAGGCGGCGGGCCTGGTCGAGCGGCGGCTCGACCCGGACGACCGGCGCAGCTTCCTGGTCGCCCTCACCGGCGAGGGCAGGCGGGTCGTCGACGCCGCGGTGAGCGAGCACACGGCCAACCAGGTGCGGCTGCTGTCCTCACTGACGCCCGCGGAGCGCCAGACCCTGGATCAACTGATCCGCAAGCTGCTGTCCGACGTCGAGGGGGAGGATCGGTGACCCCCGGCGCCGCCCCGCAGCGCCAGGGCGGTGCGCGCGTCGGCGGGGAAGTAGGTCTCGACCGCGATCTCCTCGAGCGTGATGTCGTAGGCGGCGCCGAACGTCGTGACCGTGTTGAGGAGGCTCAGCTCGGTCCCTCGGTCCCTCGGTGCCGGATCCGGATGGGCAGGGCGATGTCGGCCGGGTCGAGGGGCTCAGGCGGGTCGGGGGCGCCGTAGGAGACGAGCTCCGCGTGGAGCCCGCCCAGCCAGGGGTCCCCGGTCCGCTGGGCCTGCCGGGCCGGCCTCGGCAGCAGGAATCCCCGCACCTGGTCCAGGTTGAGCAGACGGGGCGCGAACCCGTCCGGATGCAGACCCAGGCGCATCATGTTGACCGGCGGTTCGAGCAGGGCGGGGGCGACGCCGTCGAAGAACACCTCGGCCGCCGAGTTGGCGAGCACCAGGTTCCAGCGGCGGTCCACCACCAGCGCCGGATCTCGACGTCCTGCGCACCCTGCTGCACGAGGACTTCATCGAGCACAACCCGGGCAACCCCTCGGGCCGGGACGCCTTCGTCGAGCATGTCACCGACGCCCCGGTGGCGAGCGCCGGGCTGGATCTCAAGCGCGTCATCGCCGACGGGCAGTATGTGGTCATGCACTATCTCATGACCAGGCCGGGCGAGGAGCGCGGCACCGCGGTCGTCGACATCTGGCGGCTGCGGGACGGCCTGATCGTCGAACACCGGGACGTCGTCCAGCCCGTGCCCGACCCCGCGGAGATCCCCCACGGAATGTTCTGAACACCCACGCGGGGCGGGACCTCGGCTGCCCGCCGACGTCCCGCCCCGACCAGGGCCATTCACGCCCGGAAGGGCGCCTGGATCAGCTGCAGCCGCTGGTGGAGCCGCAGCCCTCGCAGACGTAGCAGCTGCCGGCCGGGCGCATCTTGGTGCCGCAGGTCATGCAGAGCGGCGCGTCGGCGGTGCGGCCCTGGTGGGACTCCAGGGAGCCGGCCCGCTCCCGCGCCGGCGCGGCCACGGCCACGACCTCCGCGCGGGGCTGGGGCTTCTCCTCGATCGGCGCCGAGGTGGCCAGTTCGGCGATGACCTCGTCGGTGTGGATCGGCGCCGGGTCCTCCCCGCGCTGCTGGGCGGCCCGCTCGGAGGCGGAGAAGATGCCGAGGGCGGCCCGCTCGTCGTAGGGCAGGTGGTCCAGGGCCAGGCGGCGGAAGATGTAGTCCATCACCGAGGCGGCCATGCGGATGTCCGGGTCGTCGGTCATGCCGGCCGGGTCGAAGCGCATGTTGACGAACTTGCTGACGTAGGTCTCCAGCGGCACGCCGTACTGCAGGCCGATGGAGATGGCCACCGAGAAGGCGTCCATGACGCCCGCGAGGGTGGAGCCCTGCTTGGACATCTTCAGGAAGACCTCGCCGAGACCGTCGTCGGGGTAGGACGAGGCGGTCATGTAGCCCTTGGCGCCGCCCACGGTGAAGCGGGTGGTGGTGCTGGGGCGCTGGTTCGGCATCCGGCGACGGGTCGGCCGGCTGATCTCCACGACCTGGATCTCCGGCTCGGCCGGCGCGGCCTTCTCCTCGCTCTTCTTGCCCGCGACCGAGAGCGGCTGGCCGACCTTGCAGTTGTCGCGGTAGACGGCCAGGGCCTTCAGGCCGAGCTTCCAGCCCTCCATGTAGACCTGCTCGATGTCCTCGATCGTCGCCGACTCGGGCAGGTTGACCGTCTTGGAGATGGCGCCGGACAGGAACGGCTGGGCGGCGGCCATCATGCGCACGTGGCCCATCGGGGCGATCGCCCGCTCGCCCATGGCGCAGTCGAACACCTCGTAGTGCTCGGGCTTGAGGCCCGGGGCGTCGACGACGTGGCTGTTGGCGGCGATGTATTCGACGATCGCCTCGACCTGCTCCTCCAGGTAGCCCAGCTGCCGCAGCGCGCGCGGGATCGTCTGGTTGACGATCTGCATGGAGCCGCCGCCGACGAGCTTCTTGAACTTGACCAGGGCGAGGTCGGGCTCGATGCCGGTGGTGTCGCAGTCCATCATCAGGCCGATGGTGCCGGTGGGCGCCAGCAGCGAGGCCTGGGCGTTGCGGTAGCCGTTCTTCTCGCCCAGCTTGAGGCACTCCGTCCACTGGCGGGAGGCCTCGACGTGGATGGCCTTGTCCATGGCCTCCAGCGTGCGCAGGTCGTCGTTGGCGGCGGCGTGCTTGCGCATGACGCGCTTGTGGGCGTCGGCGTTGCGCGCGTAGCCCTCGTAGGGGCCGACGACCGCGGCCAGCTCGGCGCTGCGGCGATAGGAGGCACCGGTCATCAGCGAGGTGATGGCACCGGCGATGGCCCGGCCGCCGGCCGAGTCGTAGGCGTGGCCGGTGGCCATGAGCAGCGCGCCGAGGTTGGCGTAGCCGATGCCGAGCTGGCGGTAGGCGCGGGTGGTCTGGTCGATCTTCTCGGTCGGGAAGTCGGCGAAGGTGATGGAGACGTCCATCGCGGTGATGATCAGCTCGGTGATCTTCACGAAGTTCTCGATGTCGAAGGAGTTGTCGTCCTTCAGGAACTTCATCAGGTTGATGCTGGCCAGGTTGCACGAGGAGTTGTCCAGGTGCAGGTATTCCGAGCACGGG
The DNA here is from genome assembly GCF_030811595.1 of Streptosporangium brasiliense. NCBI lineage: Bacteria > Bacillati > Actinomycetota > Actinomycetes > Streptosporangiales > Streptosporangiaceae > Streptosporangium > Streptosporangium brasiliense. Next base: position 4,129,998 of record NZ_JAUSRB010000002.1, on the reverse strand, counting down.
TTGCTGGCGGTGATGCGGCCCGTCTCCGGGCTGGTGTGCCAGTCGTTGATCGTGTCGTCGTACTGGACGCCGGGGTCGGCGCACTCCCACGCGGCCGTCGCCATCTTGCGGAACAGCCGCCGGGCGTCGACCTTCTCGATGATCTCGCCGGTGAGGCGGGCGCGCAGGCCGAACTCCTCGCCCTGCTCCACCGCGCGCATGAACTCGTCGGAGACGCGCACGGAGTTGTTGGCGTTCTGGTACTGGACGGAGACGATGTCCTTGCCGCCCAGGTCCATGTCGAACCCGGCGTCGCGCAGCGCGCGGACCTTGTCCTCCTCGCGCGCCTTGGTCTCGATGAACTCCTCGATGTCGGGGTGGTCGACGTCCAGGACGACCATCTTGGCCGCGCGGCGGGTGGCGCCGCCGGACTTGATGGTGCCCGCGGAGGCGTCCGCGCCGCGCATGAAGGAGACCGGGCCGCTGGCGGTGCCGCCGCTGGAGAGCAGTTCCTTCGACGAGCGGATCCGGGAGAGGTTGACCCCGGAGCCGGAGCCGCCCTTGAAGATCACACCCTCTTCCTTGTACCAGTCGAGGATGGACTCCATCTGGTCGTCGACCGCGAGGATGAAGCAGGCGCTGACCTGCTGCGGCGAGGCGGTGCCCACGTTGAACCAGACCGGCGAGTTGAAGCTGAAGACCTGGTTGACCAGGGCGTGCTTGAGCTCGTGGTCGAAGATCTCGGCGTCCTCGTCGGAGGCGAAGTATCCCTCCTCGACCGCGGTCCGGGTGTAGACGCCCACCACCCGGTCGACGAGCTGCTTCAGGCTCCACTCGCGCTGCGGGGTGCCGACCGCGCCGCGGAAGTATTTGGTGGTCACGATGTTGGCGGCGTTGACCGACCAGGACTCGGGGAACTCGACGCCCCGCTGCTCGAAGTTGACCGAGCCGTCCCGCCAGTTGGTCATCACGACATCACGGCGCTCCCAGCGCACCTCGTCATAGGGATGCACTCCCGGCGTGGTGAAGACGCGCTTCATCTTCAGCCCCTTGCGCAACCGCTTGCCCCCGCGCGCCGCCGCGCCACCGACCGTCTCCGTCATGACTTCCCCCTTCCGGGGCTCCGTGGAGCCCACGAGTCGGACCAATCAACGCGCCGCTCTGTCCCCCGGCGCCCGGGGTGTGAATCAGTCCTGCTTGGCGGAGCGTTCCGCCCGCAACTGCTTGATCTCGGTCTCGAAATCGGCCAGGGTCTCGAAGCTCCGGTAGACCGAGGCGAACCGCAGGTAGGCCACCTCGTCCAGGTCGCGGAGGGGCCCCAGGATCGCCAGCCCCACCTCGTGGGCCGCGATCTCCGCCGCCCCCGTCGCCCGGATGCTCTCCTCCACCCGCTGGCCCAGCTGGGCCAGCGAGTCTTCGCTGACCGGGCGTCCCTGACACGCCCGCCGGACACCGGCGATCACCTTGTCCCTGAAGAACGGCTCGGTCACCCCGCTGCGCTTGCTGACCATGAGCAGCACCGTCTCCTGCGTGGTGAACCTGCGCCCGCACTCCGGGCACGTGCGCCTGCGGCGGATGGCCCCGCCGTCCTCGGTGGACCGGCTGTCGATGACCCGGGTGTCAGGATGGCGACAGAACGGACAGTGCACGCGCGTCGCCTCCTTGAGCCGGCGAGTGGCCCACCTTCTCGTGCGTTTCCGGGCGTCTGACGAGACGCTCGCGCACGCCCCCCGAATAGTCGAGGTGCGGTAATGGAAACACAATCTATGGTGAAGCACGCCGATTAAGCCACTAGATGTTGTGGTCAACGGTAGAAGTGTCGGACCATGAACGCAAGTTGAAACGGCCCTGTCGGACGAAGTCGCTGATCAGCGCATCACATCCGCACGGGCCGGGCGTGTCACCCCTCCATCGGCCCCCGCCACCCTCCGGCGACCCCCCGCTACCCCCTCGGCGGCCCCGATCACCTCCACCAGGCACCCGACCGTCTCCACACCGGCCCCGGCCACCCCGGCCGCCCCCGCACGCGCGTCCGCGGCGCCGTCCCCGGTCCGTCACCTCACACGTGGGCCGGGCCCGCCGGCCACGCCCCTCAGGGAGCGGAGCCGTCAGGCAGGTAGAGCCGGGCCCCGGGCCGGATCACCGAGTCGGACAGGCCGTTGAGGTCCATGATCTGGCGGACCGTCGGGGCGGGATCCCCGTCCCGCGTCACCGCGTCGGCGATCTCCCACAGCGTGTCGCCCCCGTGCACCACGACCCACGGCAGCCCCTCGTGACCTCTCCGCTCGAAGGCCGAGGCGGCGTCGATGCGCGCGCCGACCCAGAGCGCCCCCAAGGTGACCAGCGTGAGCGCCGCCACCACCACGATCCTCCCCCGCCGGGTGAGCCGCAGGGGCGGATCAGGATATCGGATGTTCCCCGCGGGCCCGGGACGCCGGACGGGCGCGCGCCCGGGCCCCCTCTTCGCCGTGGTCGTCTTCATGATGGCCCCCCACCCCTTCGACCTGGCCGAACACATGTCGAAGAAAGATCGGCGAATCGAACACGATGTCGATCGAACTCCCGTACGATGTTGTACACCACGCCACCGCTGATTTCGAGAACGACTCGAACAATTGTTTGAATACGATCTTCAACGGGGGTACGGTCGCTGTGTGCGACGTAAGAGATACAGACCGGGAGGCGAGGAGACCGCATGAACGGGCACGACGAGAACGGTTCGGCCGTCAGCGACCTGGCGGTGCGCAGGCGTGACTCCCTCGGCCTCACCCCCAGGCAGCGGAAGATCCTTGAGGTGATCCGCGACTCGGTGCAGCAGCGCGGCTACCCGCCCTCCATGCGGGAGATCGGCGAGGCGGTGCAGCTCACGAGCACCTCCAGCGTGTCGCACCAGTTGACGGCGTTGCAGCGCAAGGGCTACCTGCGCCGCGATCCGCACCGCCCCCGCGCGCTGGAGGTGCGCCTGCCCGGCGAGCCGGTGCTGTGGGTGGACCCCGACTCCGGCACCGACGAGGCCCCGGTCAGCCGCCCGACCGCGGCCTACGTGCCGCTCGTCGGCCGGATCGCCGCCGGTGGCCCCATCCTCGCCGAGGAGAGCATCGAGGACGTCTTCGCCCTCCCCAAGCAGCTCGTCGGCGAGGGCACGCTCTTCCTGCTCCAGGTGACCGGCGACTCGATGATCGACGCGGCCATCGCCAACGGCGACTGGGTGGTCGTCCGCCAGCAGCCCGTCGCCGACAACGGCGACGTGGTCGCCGCGATGATCGACGGCGAGGCCACGGTCAAGACCTTCAAGCGCAAGGACGGCCATGTCTGGCTCGTCCCGCACAACACCAACTACGACCCGATCCCCGGTGACGAGGCCACCGTCCTGGGCAAGGTCGTGGCGGTTCTGCGCAAGCTCTGAGACGGCACACCACGAGGAGCGGGGTCCCCGATCGGGACCCCGCTCCTCGTCATGCGCCCGAGGCCGCTCGCAAGGCCGTACGGCGAGACCTCCGTCCCAGCCGTTCCGGGCTCCCCGCCCGCTATGGGCTCCCGGGCCGGTGTGGGCTCCCGCCGTTCCGGGCTCCCTGATCGGGACGGGCTCTCCGGCCGGTATGGGCTCCCGCCGTTCCGGGCCCCCGACCGGGACGGGCTCCCGAGCCGGTGGGGCTCCCCGACCGGGACGGACTCCCCGCCCCTCCGCCGGTGATCAGATCTCCTTTGTGGGGGCCGGGCATGTTTGTGGGGGTGCCGGGCATGCGCTGATTCTGTTTTCGGCTCGGCATAAGCCACAGGCGACGAAATTTCGGCAATTGCTACCTGTAGCGACCTTTCCGGGGATCGCGAGACGTTCTACGCTCGCTCCCCACAGAGCGCGGCGGGCCCGTGCCGTCCTCGCGGGGGAGGGGTGCGGGGGATCCCAGCCGCCCGCCTCGACAGCCGAGGAGCGCCCTCATGCCTCGCCGCCTCCCCGAACCGGCAGCCGACCGCGGCCTCCTGCTCCACTCGGGCCCGTTCCACCAGGCCCTGCGCGCCTGCATCCGGGAGAACGGCCTGCCACTCGACCGCATCCGGTCCCGCCTGGCCCAGCGCGGGCTGACGGTCGCGCTGTCCACCCTGAGCGACTGGCAGCGGGGCCACCGGCGCCCCGGCGGCGAGCAGTCCATGCTGGTCGTCACGGCCCTGGAGGAGATCCTTCGCCTGCCCGGCGGCTCGCTCACCCGCCTCCTCGACCGCGGGCCGGGGCTGGACGGGCGTTCCGGGGCGCTCGGCGAGCCGCTGGACGCGCTGCCGGGCTCACGCGACCAGGACGCCGTCGTCATCACCCAGCAGCAGAAGGTGCTGATCGACGCGGCGCGGATGTGCGCGTCGGTGTGGACCCGCACCCTGGTCAGGGCCCGGCGCGACGGCATGGACCGGTATGTGGTCAGGTCGTTCGTCGATCCCGGCACCGATCTCGAAGGGTGTGAGATCCACGCTCTGGAGAACTGCAGGGTCGGCACCGTCCTGCGGCACCAGCGGCGGGCGGTGATGGTCGCCGAACTGCTCTTCGACCATGTGCTCCGGGCCGGTGACACCTGGGTCTTCGAGTGGGAGAGCGTCGACAGGCCGACGCGGCCGTGCGTCGACCACGGCCACGGTTTCCGGCAGCCGGTCGCGCATTTCCTGCTCCAGGTGCGGTTCGATCCCCTGGCCCTGCCGGCCGAATGCCATTCCTACGTCCGGTCCGGACCGGACGAGACGCCTTTCCGGACCGGTGTCCTGGTGCCCACCGCCCATCACACCGTCCACATGGCCGCCTCCGACGTGGCCGACGGGGTGCTGGGCATCGCCTAGCGCTGGCCGTAAACCTCTCCCCGAGCGGTTGGGCCCCCCGAAATTTCGCACCATTGACGGCGCGGGGGCGCGTGATTACGTTCAGCTCAAATTGACAGTAAAGTTTCCTGTTAATTAATCCCCCGGTTCCAGGTCGTAGAGGCGGTCGCCCATGAGAAATCGACTTGTCCTGAAACTCTTAGGCGTGGTGGGGGCGGTCCTCCTCCCGCTGGGAGGGGCCGTCGCGACGGCGCCCGGCGCGTCGGCCGCCGTGACCGTGCCGATCCGGGCCAACGCCGGCGGATCCGCGCTCACCGACGCGGCGGGAGACCAGTGGGTCGCCGACAAGGCCTACTCCAGCGGTGACTGGGGCTACCAGACCAGCTACGGAGGCGGCTCGACCACCGGCGCGATCGCCGGGACGACCGACGACTCCCTCTACCAGAACTACAACACCTTCAACGGCTGGGGCGGCTACCGCTTCGACGTCCCGAACGGCACCTACCAGGTGACGCTGAAGATGGTCGAGGACTGGGCCAACGCGGCCGGCCAGCGCAAGTTCGACGTCCGCGTCGAGGGTGCCAACGCCCTGACCGGCTTCGACATCTTCGCCTCCTGCGGGGCGCTCACCGCCTGCGACCGGACCTTCCCCGCGACGGTCGCCGACGGCGCGCTCAACATCCAGTTCAACATGAACGGCGGAGCCAACTACGCGACGGTCTCCGCCATCGCGGTGACCGGCGGGGGCGGCGGAGGCGACGACACGACACCGCCCAGCACCCCGGGCGACCTCCGCTCCACCGCCACCACCTCCACCAGCGCCTCCCTCGCCTGGAACGCCTCCACCGACAACGTCGCCGTCACCGGCTACGAGATCTACCGAGGCGCCACCCTCCTCACCACCGTCAACACCACCACCTACACCGACACCGGCCTGACCCCCGCCACCACCTACAGCTACACCGTCCGCGCCCGCGACGCCGCCGGAAACCGCTCCACCCCCAGCACCCAACTCAACGTCACCACCCAGAACGGCGGAGGCGGCGGCGGCGGTAACAAGCTGCTGGGCTACTTCACCCAGTGGGGCATCTACCAGCGGGCCTACCACGTCAAGAACATCGTCACCAGCGGCTCGGCCGCCAAGCTCACCCACATCAACTACGCCTTCGGCAACGTCCAGAACGGCCAGTGCACCCTGGGCGACACCTACGCCGACTACGACCGCTTCTACCAGGCGGGCGAGAGCGTGGACGGGGCCGCCGACACCTGGGACAACGGCGCGCTGCGCGGCAACTTCAACCAGCTGCGCAAGCTGAAGAAGCAGTTCCCCAACATCAAGGTGCTGTTCTCCTTCGGCGGCTGGACCTGGTCGGGCGGTTTCGGCCAGGCGGCGGCCAACCCCGCCGCGTTCGCCGAGTCCTGCTACCGCCTGGTCGAGGATCCACGCTGGGCGGATGTGTTCGACGGCATCGACATCGACTGGGAGTACCCGAACGCCTGCGGCCTCACCTGTGACACCAGCGGTTTCGCCTCCTTCAGGAACCTGATGTCGGCGCTGCGCTCACGGTTCGGCCCCAGCTATCTGGTGACCGCCGCCATCACCGCCGACGGCACCTCGGGAGGCAAGATCGACGCGGCCGACTACGGCGGCGCCGCCCAGTACGTCGACTGGTACAACGTCATGACCTACGACTTCTTCGGCGCCTGGGCCACCACCGGGCCCACCGCCCCGCACTCCCCGCTCACCACCTACGGCGGCATTCCGATCCCCGGCTTCGACTCCGACTCCGCCATCCAGAAGCTCAAGAGCAAGGGGGTGCCGGCCGGCAAGCTGCTGCTGGGCATCGGTTTCTACGGCCGAGGCTGGACCGGTGTGAGCCAGGCCGCCCCCGGCGGCTCGGCGACCGGCCCCGCGCCCGGGACCTACGAGCAGGGCATCGAGGACTACAAGGTCCTCAAGACCCGCTGCCCGTCCACCGGGACCGTCGCGGGAACGGCCTACGCCTACTGTGGCAACCAGTGGTGGAGCTACGACACCCCGGCGACCATCGGGGGCAAGATGAGCTACTCGAAGAACCAGGGCCTGGGCGGGGCCTTCTTCTGGGAACTCACCGGAGACACCTCCAACGGCGAGCTGATCAACGCGATGAAGAGCGGCCTGGGCTAGTCCCCGGCCGGCCCGGCCGCCGCCCCGGGCGGCGGCCGGGCCCTCAGCCGCGCCGACCGCGGAGCAGCTCCACGACCGCGGTCATGTGGCGGTCGCCCCAGCCCTACCGGCGCGCGGGAGGGGCCCGGGGAGACGGTGCTCACATCGGCCACGGCCGGACCGCCGGGATCCGGCAGGGCCCACCGGAGGCGCCGGCGGCCTCACCCCGCCGTGCCGCGCTGTGCGAGGTGGCGCAGATACTCCCTGCGGTTGAGCGGGTTGCCGTCCGAGCGCTCGCGCACCGGGGCCGGTCCGCCGACCGGCCGGTCCCCCGACGGCCGTGACCACCAGACCCCTTCGCCACGGGTCAGTCCGGGCAGGCGCCGCCCGAACGCGTGCACCCGGCGCGCGGGGATGTCGCCCCCGAGCAGCCAGGTGTCCGTGTCGCCGGAGGACTCCCGGATGTCCGCGCCGAAGGCGGCGAGCTCGGCGGTGACGGCGCTGAGCGTGTCCGACGGGATCTCCACCTCGAAGGCGTGGCACGGCTCGTAGACCCGGGTCCCGGCGATGTCCAGGGCACGCATCAGGACCAGCGGCGTGAGGTTGCGGAAGTCACCGGCCGTGCTGATCGGGGCCGCGTAGCCTGTCCGGGTCAGGGTGACGACGCAGTCGGTCACCGCCCAGCCGTAGATCCCCTGCTCAAGGGTCTGCCGTACGGCGTCCTCGATCGCCCGGTGGAAGGGGCGCGGCAGCGAGCCGAGCTCGACCTCCCGCCGGAAGGTGATCCCCGCTCCGCTCCCGGGTCCGACCCGCAGCCCGACGGTCGCGAAGAACTCGTTGCGCCCGTGCCGATCGATCTCCTCACATGCCTCCCCGACGCCCACCGGGCGCTCGACGTAGACCGTACGGCTCTGCTCGAACACCGCCTCGACGCCGAAGTCGTTGAGGAGGGTCTCGGCTATGACGTCCTTCTGCACCTCGCCGTAGAGCAGGACCGAGGTCCCCTCCCCCGGGACGGCACGTGTGTGGATCAACGGGTCCTGGTCGGCGAGGCTCACCAGCGCGGCGTGCAGCCGTGCGGCGTGCTCGGCCCGCTTCGGCCGGGCGAGGGTCTCCAGGCTCGGCGGGGCGAAGTGCGTCCGCCCGCCGAGCCCGTCGGCCGAGCCGACCTGGTCCCCGACCCGGATGCGGGACAGGCCCCAGATCTTCGCGATGTTCCCCGCCGTCAGGTGGCGGGCCTCCCCCCGGGCCGGCCCGATGACCTGAAGCGCGGTGATCTGCTCGGTGTCCTCGCTGACGCCGCCGTCGGCTCCCCGCCGGTAGCAGGTGACCCGCTGCCGTGCGCGCAGCTCACCGGAGTGCATGCGCAGGTAGGCGATCTTCTCCCCGGCGCCGCCGCGCTCGACGGCGAAGACGGTGGCGCGAGGGCCGTCCTCTCCGGTGGCGGGGGCCGGCGGGAGCAGCCGCGAGATCCCGCCGAGGAGCGCCTCGACGCCCTGGCCGGTCAGCGCCGAGCCGAAGAACAGCGGGTGGAGCAGGCCGGCGGCGGTCTGGCCGCGGATCCCCGCCAGGAGCCGGTCACCCGTGGGGAGCGAGCCGGCGACGAGGTCGGCGAGCAGCGCGTCGTCGTTCTCCGCGAGGATCTCCGCCACCCGGGAGCGGAAGTCCGGCCCGCCCGAGGAGTCAAGGCCGTCCAGAGATCCTGGTCCGTCCAGGAAATTCGGCCCGCCCGGGGAGTCAGGGCCGCCCGGGGAATCCGGGCCGCCCGGAGATCCCTGCCCGTCCAAGAAGTCCGGGCCGTCCAGGGAGTTCGGGACGGTGTGCGCGGCCGGCGATCCGGCCTGCCGGACCCGGTTCATCGCGACGATCCGCGGCGTCAGCTTCCGCCGGACGTCGGCCAGGATCTCCTCGTGGCGGGCCCCGGCGCGGTCGATCTTGTTGACGAAGATCAGGGTCGGCAGGCGCATCTGCCGCAGGGTCTTCATCAGGACGCGGGTCTGCGCCTGGACGCCCTCCACCGCCGACAGGACCAGGACGGCGCCGTCGAGCACTCCGAGCGCCCGCTCGACCTCGGAGATGAAGTCGGAGTGCCCCGGGGTGTCGATCAGGTTGACCTGCAGGGTCCCGACGGTGAAGGAGGCGACCGCGGAGCGGATCGTGATGCCGCGCCGCCGTTCGATGTCGCCCGTGTCGGTCTGGGTGCTGCCGGCGTCGACGCTGCCGAGCCGGTCGATGACGCCGGTGTCGAACAGCAGGCGCTCAGTGAGACTGGTCTTGCCCGCGTCGACATGGGCGAGAATGCCGATGTTGAGGGTGTGCATGGGTGCTGGAGTCCTCGAAAACTCTCGTCCGGATAGGGCGCTGTGAGGTTTCGAAGGCTCGCCGCATCTCGTGCTCCCGGTAGTGGTCGGTCGGTCGCCGACATCCTTCCACCGGCGGGCTCGATTTTCGACGCAATAAATCCGACCCGACGACCACGCGCCTCGGACGGCTCCGCTGAGGCTCTGGTGGCTCCCGCCGTTGACCTCCTCGGCTGGGGCGTTCTCATCGGCGAGGAGACGGGCGGCCGCGACGGGGCCGGAGGCGGCCGGATGACCCGGGGCAGGCGTCTCATCAGGGGGGAGACGTTCCGTCAGGTGAACGCGGATGCTGCTAGCGTTCGACATGTGCCACAGCAGCGACGTCGAGCGGACGCCCTGCGCAACTCCGACCGGATCGTCCGCGCGGCGATCACCGCCCTGCAGGAGACCGGCCCGACCGTCCCGCTGGAGGAGATCGCCCGCCGGGCCGGCCTTGGCATCGCCACCGTCTACCGGCGCTTCGGCGACCGCGACGGTGTGATCCGAGCCGCCTTCGAAACCTACTTCGCCGAAGAGGTCGAGCCGCTGGCCCGGGCCGCCCGCACCGCCGCCGACCCCCGCCAGGGGCTGGCCACCGCGCTGGCCGCCACCGTCGACACCCTGGCCGCCCACCGCCGCCTGCTCGCCGCCGCCCGGGAGGCCGGAGCCTTCACCGTCGGCCTCGCCGAACGATTCGTCGACCCGCTCGGCGACGTCCTGACCGCCGCCCAGCGCCGCGGACTGATCCGCACCGACCTGCTGGTACGCGACCTGGCCGCGATCGTGGTGATGGCCCTGGGCACCGTCCATCCGGGCGACGACGGCGGCCGGCCCGAGGAGGACGGCGCCGACCACCGGCGCTATCTGGCCCTCCTGCTCGACGGCACCCGCCCCTCGGCCGAACCCCTCCCCCGCCCCTCGTCCCACCGCCTCTTCGCCGATGACACGGCCGGGGGTTGCGCGGCCGACAGGCACCGCTGAACGGCCGCGGGGCGCCCGCCGTACGCGGACGCCCCGCCTGCCGTACACAGATGCCGCGCCCGCCGTACGCGGACGCCCCGCCTGCCGTACACAGATGCCGCGCCCGCCGTACGCGGACGCCCCGCGTGACCGCTACGGGACGATGTTGACCAGCTTGGGCGCGCGGACGATGATCTTGCGCGGAGCCCCGGACAGGAAGGACTGGACCTTCGCCGAGGCCAGCGCCAGCGCCTCCAGCTCCGCCTCGGAGATCTCCGGGGAGACCTCCAGGCGGTCACGGACCTTGCCGGCGACCTGGACGACGCAGGTGACGGAGTCCTGGACCAGCAGGGCCGGATCGACCACCGGCCAGCCGGCCCTGGCGACCGAGGCGGGGTGGCCCAGGCGCTCCCAGCCCTCCTCCGCGGCGTACGGTGCGACCAGGGACAGCATGACCGCCAGCGCCTCGGCGGCCTCCCGGACGGCCGGGTCGGCCGCGCCGGGGCCGGAGTCGATCGCCTTGCGGGTCGCGCTCGTCAGCTCCATCATGCGGGCCACCGCGACGTTGAAGCGGTGGGAGTCGACCAGCTTGGTGACCTCGTCGATGGTCTGGTGGACGGCCTTGCGCAGGTTCAGGTCACCGGTCGCGAAGTCCACGCCGGGGGCGGAGGCCGCACCGGCCTCGGCCATGACGCGGAAGGCGCGGGCCAGGAACTTCTGCGACGCGGCCGGTGAGACGTCGGCCCAGTCGATGTCGTCCTCCGGCGGACCGGCGAACACCACGGTCAGCCGGACCGCGTCCACGCCGTAGGAGTCGATCTGCTCGCCCAGGTCCACGCCGTTGCCCAGTGACTTGGACATCGCCTTGCCCTGGTTGATCACCTGCCCCTGGTTCAGCAGGCGGGTGAAGGGCTCGGTGAAGTCGACCATGCCCATGTCGTGCAGGACCTTGGTGAAGAACCGCGAGTACAGCAGGTGCAGCACCGCGTGCTCGACGCCGCCGACGTACTGGTCGATGGGGCCCCACTTGCGCAGCTTCTCCACGTCGAACGGGCCGTCCTCGTAGGACGGGTCCACGTAACGCAGGAAGTACCAGGAGGAGTCGACGAAGGTGTCCATCGTGTCGGTGTCGCGCCGGGCCGGGCCGCCGCACTTGGGGCAGGCGACGTTGACCCAGTCCTCGGCCGAGGCCAGCGGGGAGACGCCCTTGGGGGCCAGGGCCTCGCCACGCAGGTCGGGCAGGGTGACAGGCAGCTGGTCGTCCGGGACGGGGACCTCGCCGCAGTCGAGACAGTGGATGATCGGGATCGGGCAGCCCCAGAAGCGCTGGCGGGACAGCAGCCAGTCGCGCAGGCGGAAGTTGACCGTCGCCTTCCCGGTGCCGCGCTCGGCCAGCACTCCGATGATCTTCCGGATCGCGTCGGCCTTGGACAGACCGTCCAGCGGGCCGGAGTTGACCAGGGATCCCTCGCCCGCGGTGGCCACACCGGTCTCGCCCGGGTCGGCCAGACCGGTGTGGACCACGACCCGCACCGGCAGGCCGAAGGTGCGGGCGAAGTCCAGGTCACGCTGGTCGTGCGCGGGGACCGCCATGATGGCGCCGTGGCCGTAGTCGGACAGCACGTAGTCGGCCGCCCAGACCGGCATGCGCTCGCCATTGACCGGGTTGATCGCGTAGCGGCCCAGGAAGACGCCGGTCTTCTCCTTGTCGGTGGAGAGCCGGTCGATGTCGGACAGCTTGGACACCTCGGCCCGGTAGGCCTCGAAGGCCTCGCGCTGCTCCTCTGCGACGATCTCCTCGGCCAGCGCCGCGTCCGGGGCGACCACGAAGAAGGTCGCGCCGTACAGGGTGTCGGGGCGGGTGGTGTAGACGGTGACCGGCTCGTCGCGGCCCTCGATGACGAAGTCGACGTCGGCGCCCTCGGACCGGCCGATCCAGTTGCGCTGCATGGTCAGCACGCGCTCCGGCCAGCCGCCCTCCAGCTGGGCCATGTCGTCCAGCAGCCGGTCGGCGTAGTCAGTGATCTTGAAGTACCACTGGGTCAGCTCGCGGCGGACGACCTCGGCGCCGCAGCGCTCGCACCTGCCGTCCTTGACCTGCTCGTTGGCCAGCACGGTCTGGTCATTGGGGCACCAGTTGACCAGGCCGCCCTTACGGTAGGCCAGGCCGCGCTCGAAGAAGCGGATGAACAGCCACTGGGTCCACTTGTAATACTCGGGGTCGCTGGTGTGCAGGCGGCGGGACCAGTCGAAGGAGATCGCGTAGCGCTTGATGGAGTGGGCCTGGGTCTCGATGTTGGCGTAGGTCCACTCGGCCGGATGCGCGTTCCGCTTGATCGCGGCGTTCTCGGCGGGCAGGCCGAAGGAGTCCCAGCCGATCGGGTGCAGCACGTTGTAGCCGCGCTGGACCCAGTAGCGCGAGAAGACGTCGCCGATGCCGAACGCCTCGGCGTGGCCCATGTGCAGGTCGCCGGAGGGGTAGGAGAACATGTCGAGCATGTAGCGCCGCTCACGCGTGTCGGCGGGATCGTCGGAGGCCCGGAACGGGTCGAGCTCCTCCCATCGCCGCTGCCACTTGACCTGCAGTGCCTGCGGGTCGTAGTGCTGCTCGTCGCTCTGCATGTCGGCTCGCTCGCTCACGTCAATCTTCCCTCGGTATACGTCTGCGCAGATGATCTGACCCATCCGACCCAATAGAAAAACCCTCCGCTCACGCGAAGGGCAGCCGCATCGGCGGGCGTCTAGCGCCGGGAGGGCCGATGCGGCCAGATAAGCAGCAGGGCCGCGGCACGCATATGCCAAGAGTATCGCAGCCCGCAAGCCATATTCATGACCCGGGAAATCCATCCGATCGCGGCGAACCGGGGACAGCGGCACCGGCGGGTCAGCACAATGGGAGGCTCATGCGTCTGGGACAGACCGAGGTTAGATGGTGATACGTCCGTTGTGACCTCACATGTCCCGTCAGTTTACTCTTTCACCGTGGCACACTCAGTCGAGCCGGGGCAGGGCCCGGATCCCTCGGAGGTCGGCCTGCCGATGCAGGATCCGCCAACCGACCCCACCGGACTCCAGTTCAGGGGGGCGTTCTCCAGTTTCCCTGCGAACCCCCCCGTCTCACGTGAGACCATGCCCAATACCCCTAATTCGGGCAAACGCCCTGGAGGTAAGGAAGCCATGGCCTCGGAGCAGTCCAGCCAGTCCCACCTACCTCCGGCATGGCCGGAAGCCGCAGAGCCGTCACCCACCTGGGCGGACGGCTCTTCCGGCACCGGCCCCCGGCTCCCCCTCCCCCAGGAGGAGCCCGCCGGAGACCGCGCCTCCTGGCAGGCCGCCGTCCCCGGCAACGGCTCCTGGCAACAGGCCTTCGGGACACCGCCCCCCGCCCCCCAGACCCCGCCCGCCTCCGGCCCGCGGCCGGGCGGCGACTCCTGGCAGGCCGCCGCCCCCGCGCAGGACGGGCCCGACACCCGGCCGCCCGCCGAGAACGGTGGGTGGCCGGCGCCGCAGTCCGCCGGCAACGGAGGGTGGGGCACGGCCCAGGCCGCTGACAATGGAGGCTGGGGTACGGCCCCTGCGGCCGGGAACGGCGGCTGGGACGCGGCCCGGAGCAACGACAACGGAGGCTGGGGAGCGGCCGCGGACGGCGGCGGGCCGAACACCGCACCGCCGGCCGAGAACGGCGGATGGGGCAGGCCGGCCGAGTCGCCGGGCCCCGGCCACTCCTCCCCCTCCTGGCCGACCCCGACGGACGGCGGCCACTCCTCCCCCTCCTGGCCGGCCCCGACGGGCGGCCCCGGCCCCTCCGCCGGCCAGGATCCGCTGACCAGTCCCAACGCCTTCGGCGGCCAGGAGCCGGCGGCCGGCTCCAACCCGTTCGGCCACCAGGACCCGCTCACCAGCCCCGACCCGTTCCGCAGTCAGGACCCGTTGACCAACCCCAACCCGTTCGGGCATCAGGACCCGGCGGCCGGCTCCAACCCGTTCGGCCACCAGGACCCGCTCACCAACCCCAACCCCTTCGGCCACCAGGACCCGCTCACCAACCCCAACCCCTTCGGCGGCCGCGATCCCCGCACCGCCCCGGATCCGTCCGGCGGCCAGGCCCCCATGGGCGGCCCCAACCCGTTCGGCCACCAGGACCCGCTCACCGGCCCCAACCCGTTCGGCGGCCAGGAGACACTCCGTAACGTCCCGGCCAACGGCGCCGCTCCGGAGAACCCCGGCGTGTGGGCCCTGGCGGGGGCGACCGCCCCGGAGGCCCCTCCCGGCGCGCCGCCGCAGGTTCCGCCACCCCACGCTCCCCCGCAGGGCGCGCCCGCGCACGCCCATCCGGGCGACGGCGGGCCCCACCACGGGCAGATGCCCCCGCAGGGACAGCCGGGCGGGCACCTGAGCCGGGACCCCTCCGACCCCAACAGGCCGTTCGTCACCGCGGGTCAGATCAGCGGGCCGAAGACCCCTCCGCCGGAGCGTCAGCAGGAGCTGTGGAACACGGTCTTCGGCGACAACTACCAGGCCATGGGAGAGGAGCCGGAGCTCGAAGGGACGGGCCGGCCGGTCTGGGTGTTCGCGCTGGCCGGCTCGGTGGTGATCGCTCTGATCGGCGCCGTGCTCTGGGCCTTCCTGGCGGGCCCCCTGGCCTCGACGGAGGAGAAGCCCATCCCGGAGGCCAAGCCCTCCGCGACCGGCAAGAAGCCCGCCAAGTCCCAGGCGGTGGGCCGCCTGCCGCGCTTCCCCGGCAAGGCCTCGCCGGTCGCCGGCACCCTGCCCGACCAGGCCGCGGCGATCAGCCTGGCCAAGCTCGGCGCGCCCTGGCGGCAGGACCAGCGCGAGAGCGTGTCCACCGCCTACGGCTTCACCACCCGCCAGTACGTCCCGGCCGGGTCGGACTCCCTGGGCAAGCCCCAGTTCGCCCAGGTGATGTCGGGGCCGCTCTCGCCCCGGCTGAAGAGCAAATACACCTCACCCGACAACCTGGCCCCGGTGATCAACGCGGTGGCCTACACCGGTCGCAAGAAGTTCTTCCCCGAGGACAACAGCGCCCGCAAGACCGCCCAGCAGAACCTGTCGGTCAACGGCCTGCGGGGGCAGCTCGCCGCGTACGAGATCACCGCGGGCACGTCCAAGACGACGATGGTCGTGGCGGCCGTGAGCACCGGCGCCGACCTGCCCGTGATCGTCTACATGTCGGTGCCGGACAGCAAGAAGGAACTGCTGCCCGACGTCAACACCGTGTTCAAGTCGATCCGGCCGGCGGCTGGATGATCTCAGAACGCGCAGTCCATGTGCTTGATGCCGTTGATGAAGCTGGAGTGGAGCCGCTGCGGCCTGCCGCCCTCGATCCGGGGGACGCGCCGCAGTAGCTCGCGGAACATCACGGTGATCTCGCGGCGGGCCAGGTGAGCGCCCAGGCAGAAGTGCGGCCCCGGACCGCCGAAGCCGACGTGCGGGTTGGGGTCGCGGGTGACGTCGAAGCGGAGCGGGTCGGGGAAGACGCTCTCGTCCCGGTTCGCGGCCCAGTAGTACAGGACGACCTTCTGGCCCTCGCGGTAGAGCCGGCCGTTCATCTCGTGGTCGCGGGTGACCTTGCGGCGCATGAAGTTCACCGGGGAGGCCAGGCGGACGATCTCCTCGACCGCGCCGGGGAGGCGGCCGTCGAGGTCGGCCAGGAGCAGCGCGCGCTGGTCCGGGTTCCGGGTGAGCAGCCGCAGGCCGTAGGAGATGGCGTTGCGGGTGGTCTCGTTGCCCGCCACCACCAGCAGGATGAAGAACGAGCCGAGCTCCTGCATCGTCAGCTTCTCGCCGTCGATGTTGGCGTTGACCAGCGACGAGGTGAGGTCCCCCGTGGGGTGCTCGGCCCGGTAGGCGGCCAGGTCCTGCACGAGCTGCTGCAGGTCCATGCCCGCGGCCAGCAGCTTCTCGGCGATCGTGGTCATGTCGTCGCCGCCGTATTCGGGATCGAACCCGCCGAGGATCACGTTGGACCGGTCGAAGACGGTGCCGTAGTCCTTCTCCGGGATCCCCATCATGTCGCAGATGATCTTCAGGGGCAGTCTGGCGGCGACCTCGGTCACGAAGTCGCAGCCGGGCCCCGCGGCGATCAGGTCGTCCACGATCCGGGCGGCCGCCGCCTCGACGTCGGCCTCGAACTGTTTGATCATCTTGGGGGTGAAGGCCCGGGAGACGATCCGGCGGAGCCGGGCGTGCCGCGGGTCGTCCATGTTGATCATCGACCCGAAGTACTCGGTGAACTCCGGCGGCATGTCCGGGATGTTGGTGGCTCCGCCATCCCCCGAGCAGAACACCTCGGGGTTGCGGCTGACCTCCAGGATGTCGGCGTGCTTGACCAGCGCGTAGTAGCCGGGCCCCTTGGGGGCGAAGGGGACCTCCATCTCCTCGTAGAAGGCGGGGCCGTCCAGGCCGCGCAGGAGCCGGAAGGCGTGCTCGCGCTCCCGCATGGGCCTGGCCCAGAAGTCGTAGTCCGACAGGTCGAAGTCGGCGGCGGAGACGATCGGCTTCCGCTCGGACGGCGTCACGCTCATATCGCCAATCATTTGCGCAAGCAACCACTTACGTCAATGGAGTGCCTCAGAAGTCACATTCGAGACGCTTGATGCCGTTGATGAAACTGGAGCGCAGGCGGTCCGGCTCACCGACCGAGCGGATCTGCGGCAGCCGGGTGAACAGCTCGCGGAACATCACGCCGATCTCACGGCGGGCCAGGTGGGCGCCGAGGCAGAAGTGCGGCCCCGGGCCGCCGAAGCCGAGGTGGGTCCCCTCGCCGCGCCGGATGTCGAAGCGGGAGGGGTCGGTGAACACGGTCTCGTCGCGGTTGGCCGCCCAGTAGAAGAGCAGGACCTTGTCGCCCTTGCGGTAGAGGTGACCGTTCATCTCGTGGTCGCGGGTGACGCTGCGGCGCATCCAGGCGACCGGGGAGGCCAGGCGGACGATCTCTTCGACCGCGCCGGGGAGGCGGCCGTCGAGGTCGGCCAGGAGCAGCGCGCGCTGGTCCGGGTTCTCGGTGAACAGGTGCAGGCCGTGGGAGATGGCGTTGCGGGTGGTCTCGTTGCCCGCCACCACCAGCAGGATGAAGAACGAGCCGAGCTCCTGCATCGTCAGCTTCTCGCCGTCGATGTTGGCGCTGGTCAGGGCGGTGATGAGGGTGTCGCCGTCACCGGCGGCCAGGGAGACGACGAGGTCCTGCAGACGCTGCCCCGCGCCCAGGAGCAGCTCGGCCGCCCGGCTGACGTCCTGGATGAACTCGGGGTCGCCGCCGGACAGGATGACGTTGGTGGCTTCGAAGACCGTCTGGTGGTGCTCGGGGCCGATGCCCATCATGTCGCAGATGATCTTCAAGGGGAGCTTGGCGGCCACCTCGGCGACGAAGTCGCAGCCGGGCCCCGCGGCGATCAGGCCGTCGACGATCCGGGTGGCCTCGGCCTGCACGTCGGCCTCGAACTGTTTGATCATCTTGGGGGTGAAGGCCCGGGAGACGATCCGGCGGAGCCGGGCGTGCCGCGGGTCGTCCATGTTGATCATCGACCCGAAGTACTCGCCGAACTCGGGGGTCAGGTCATGGATGGAGGTCGACCCCCGGCTGGAGGAGAAGACCTCGGGGGTGCGGCTGGCCTCGACGACGTCGGCATGCCGTACCAGGGCGTAGTAGCCCGGCCCCGGCAGGGCGAAGCTCATCTCCGGCTCGGCGAACCGGAGGGGGGCCGTCTGGGCGCGCAGCAGCGCGAAGGCGGCCTCCCGCTCGGGGATCGGCCGCTCCCAGAAAGCGATGTCCGACAGGTCGATGTCCGCGAGTGAAACCGTCACACCAGCCCCCATTAGAACCGCATTCGGTTTTTTGATCCTGCCATACGATCTTCAACCTAACCAGTCCAGGACGAGAGCGTTCGCCCGGCCGCCACAGTAGCCGCCCCCGGGGCGGCTCAGAGCCGGATCCGCCGGAAGGCATGGAAGTCAGGTCGCGTACGGCAGGTGCTTGATGCCGTTGATGAAGTTGGACAGCAGGTAGGCGGGCTCGCCGGCGGCCCGGATGCCGGGCAGCCGGGTGAACAGCTCGCGGAACATCACGGTGACCTCCCGGCGGGCCAGATGGGCGCCCAGGCAGTAGTGGGGGCCGGGGCCGCCGAAGCCGACGTGCGGGTTGGGGTGCCGGGTGATGTCGAAGACGTCGGGGTCGGCGAAGACGGCCTCGTCCCGGTTGGCGGAGTTGTAGAAGAGCAGGACCTTGTCACCCCTGCCGTAGGTCTGCCCGTTCATCTCGTGCTCGCGGGTGACCGTGCGACGGAACTGGATCACCGGGGTGGAGTAGCGGATGATCTCGTCGACCGCGCCGGGGATGTGCTTGTCGAAGTCGCCCACGAGCAGCTCGCGCTGGCCCGGGTGGTCGGTGAGCAGCTTCAGGCCGTGGGAGATGGCGTTCCGGGTGGTCTCGCTGCCGGCGACCACGAGCAGGATGAAGAACGAGCCGAGCTCCTGCGGGGTGAGCGACTCCTCGCCGTTGACCAGCATGCTGGTCAGGTCGCCGGTGGAGTCGCCCCGGCGCCGGCGGCCGAGCCTGGCGGCCAGCGTGTTCAGCTCACGCCCGGCGGCCATCAGCTTGACCAGGCCGCGGCCGACGTTCCAGCGGCTGAGCTCCGGGTCGATCCCGGTGTATTCGGAGTCGGCGTTGCCCAGGATGATGTTGGTGGCCCGCAGCACCCGGGGATGGAGCTCCGGCGGGATGCCCATCATGTCGCAGATGACCTGGACGGGCAGCCGGGCCGCGATCTGGGTGACGAAGTCGCCCGGCCCCTCGGCGATCGCCTCGTCCACGATCCGGGTGGCCGCCCGCTGCAGGTCCTCCTCCATCTTGGACAGGATCCTGGGGGTGAACGCCCGGGACACGATGCGGCGGAGCCGGGCGTGCCGGGGGTCGTCCATGTTGATCATCGAGCCGAAGTAGACCGCCATCCACCGGGGCATGTCGACGACGCTGTTGGCGGTCGGCTCGCTGCTGAACACCCCGGCGTTCCGGCTGGCCTCGGAGACGTCGGCATGCCGCACCAGGGCGTAGTAGCCGGGCCCGTGCCCGACGAAGGGGATCTTGTTCTCCCGCACGAACACGGGCCGGTCCAGCTCGCGGAGCCGCTTGAAGGCCGCCATGCGCTCCGCCTGCGGGCGCGCCCAGAAGGGGATCTCCGACAGGTCGGCATGTGCCGCGTTCATGGTCACCAACCCAGATTTATGCAAGTGCCCACTTACGTCAAGTGTGAGTCACGGCACACGGAGGCGGGCGCGCGGAAGGCTCACAGGAGGGCGCGCGGAAGGCTCACAGGAGGGCTCGCGGGAGGGCTCCACGGGCCGCCCGCCTCACCCGGTGCGGGCGATCAGGTCGGCGGCCTTCTCCGCGATCATCACGGTGGGGGCGTGGGTGTGGCCCCGGTTGATGACCGGCATGATCGAGGCGTCGACGACCCGGAGCCCGCCGACCCCGCGGACCCTCAGCTCCGGATCCACCACCGCGTCGGCGTCCTCCCCCATCCGGCAGGTGCCCACCGGGTGATAGAGGGTCTCGCTGCGTTCGCGGATCCAGCGGGTGAGCTGCTCGTCGGTCTCCGCGCCCCAGTAAGGGGCCATCGGCGGTCCGGCGAACGGCGTGAGCGCCGCGGTGGCGAACAGCTCCCTGGCCTTCCTCAGCCCGGCGACCTGCCGGCGGACGTCGGCCTCCGCCGTCAGGTAGGCGGGGTCGATCACCACCTCGCGGCCGTCGAGCGAGACGCGGCCGCGGCTCTCCGGCTGGAGCAGGATCGAGGCGATGGTCAGGCCGTGGCCGGGCGGCGGGGTGAGGCCGTGGTCGATGAACGGGCCGGGCGCGAAGATCAGCTCGATGTCGGGGGCGGGCTCGCCGGGGGAGGTGCGGACGAAGGCCACGGCCTCGCCGACGTTCGAGGTCAGCATGCCGCTCCGGCCGAGCAGGAAGCGGAGCAGGTTGGCGACCGACTCGGCGCCCGCGAGCGTCACCGGCTTGGGGCAGTGCAGGATGACGGCCGAGGCCAGGTGGTCCTGGAGGTTCCTGCCGACCTGGGGCAGGTCGTGGACCGGCTCGACGCCCTCGGCCCGCAGCTCGTCGGCCGCGCCGACGCCCGACAGCATCAGCAGGTGCGGGGAGCCGATCGCCCCGGCCGACAGGATGACCTCCCTGCGTGCCCGCGCCACCGTGCCGTCGCCGTACTCCACGCCGGTCGCCCGCCCGTCCTCGATCAGCACCCTGCGCACGCGCGAGGAGGTCAGCACGGTGAGGTTGGGCCGCCTGGCCGCGGGCCTGAGGTAGGCGTCGGCCGAGCTCCAGCGGCGGCCCCGGTCCTGGGTGACGGGGGTCCGGCAGCAGCCCTCGTTGGAGGGGCCGTTCAGCTCCTCCAGCCGGGCCAGCCCGAGCTCCTCGCAGGCGCGGAGGAAGACCGCGGTGACGGGGTTGGGGGTGCGCAGCTCGGAGATGTGGATCGGGCCCGCCGTGCCGTACACGCCGCCGCGGTTGGAGCCGGCGCGGCGCTCGGCCCGGTGGAAGTAGGGCAGGACCTCGTCGTAGGACCAGCCTGGCACGTCCCAGCCGTCGTAGTCGGCCCGGTGCCCGCGCACCCACATCTGGGCGTTCATCGAGGAGGAGCCGCCCAGCATCCGGCCGCGCGGCCAGTAGAGCTCGCGGCCGGACAGCTCGGACTGCTTGGCGGTGGTGAAGTTCCAGTCGCGCTCGGTCTTGAACAGCTTGGCGAAGCCGACGGGCATCCGGACCTCCAGCCCACCGTCGGAGCCCCCCGCCTCCACCAGCGCCACCGTCGCCGAGGGATCGGCCGAGAGCCGGTTGGCCAGCACGCATCCCGCCGAGCCCGCCCCCACGATCACGTAGTCGTAGTCCATGTGGCCACTGACCCTTCGTCGCACGAACGCACGGACGGCCGGCTCGCCCCCGGTAAGCGGGCTCTTACCTGCTTACTCCTCGCTGCTTTACACGTCAATTTGTAACCTTGGTTACCTACCGGTAGGTATCTCGAACTGCGAGTATGAGCGGGTCAGCGCTTGTTCGGAGGAGGAAGCACCATGCTCAACCTGTCGGTCGCACTGGAGGACAGCGCCCGGGAGCAGCCCGACCGCACCGCCCTGGTCTTCGGGGACCTGAGGCTGCCCTACTCCCTGGTCAACACCATCGCGAACCAGGTTGCCAACCTGCTGGTCTCCAGAGGCATCGGCAAGGGCGACAAGGTGGCGCTGGCCTGCCCCAACCTCCCCTACTTCCCGTTCGTGTACTACGGGATCCTCAAGACCGGCGCCACGGTCGTGCCGCTCAACGTGCTGCTGCAGCCCCGGGAGATCGCCTACCACCTGGAGGACTGCGAGGCCAAGGCGCTGTTCTGCTTCGAGGGCACCCCGGAGCTGCCGCTCGGCGAGCGCGGGCGGGCGGGCTTCGACCGGGCGGCGGCGACGGAGCACTTCTTCGTGCTGCCGGCCGCGGCGTTCGCCACCGAGTCCGCGTACGGCGAGACGCTGTGGGCGGCGCTGGACGGCGTGTCCGGCGAGTTCGCGACCGTGCAGACCGCGCCGGACGACACCGCGGTGATCCTCTACACCAGCGGCACCACCGGCCAGCCCAAAGGCGCCGAGCTCAGCCACCAGAACATGCTGCTCAACGCCATGGTCTCGGACGAGATGTTCCCGCGCGGCGAGGACGGCGACGCCTTCCTGGCCGCGCTGCCGCTGTTCCACTCCTTCGGGCAGACCACCGTCATGAACCTCGGCTTCCGCCGCCGGGCCACCGTGGTGCTCATGCCGCGCTTCGAGCCCGGCCCCGCCCTGGAGCTGATGCGCGCCGAGAACATCACGCTGTTCGCGGGCGTGCCGACGATGTACTGGGCCATGCTGACGAAGATCCACACAGACGGCGACGAGGTGCCCACCTCGCTCAAGGTCGCGGTCGCGGGCGGCGCCTCCTCGCCCGTCGAGGTGCTCAAGGACTTCGAGGCCACCTTCGGCATCGGCATCCTGGAGGGCTACGGCCTGTCGGAGACCTCCCCGGTGGCCAGCTTCAACCAGCTCGGCCGGCCCACCAAGCCCGGCACGATCGGCACGCCGATCTGGGGCGTGGAGATGAAGCTGATCGACAACGACTGGAAGACGGTCGAGGGCCAGGGCCCCGGCGAGATCGCGATCCGCGGGCACAACGTGATGAAGGGCTACTACAACCGCCCCGAGGCGACCGCCGAGGTCATGAACGACGGCTGGTTCCGCACCGGCGACATCGCCACCCGTGACAAGGACGGCTACTACGCGATCATCGACCGGGCCAAGGACCTGATCATCCGTGGCGGCTTCAACGTCTACCCGCGCGAGCTGGAGGAGGTCCTGATGACCCACCCCGCGGTCTCGCTCGCCGCGGTGGTCGGAGTCCCCCACGCCTCGCACGGCGAGGAGGTCAAGGCCTACGTCATCCGCACCCCCGAGGCGTCCGCCACCGAGGAGGAGCTGATCGCCTGGTGCAAGGAGAACATGGCGGCCTACAAGTATCCGCGGATCATCGAGTTCCGCGACGCCCTCCCGATGACCGCCACCGGGAAGATCCTCAAGCGCGAGCTCAGGTGAACGGTCGGCCTTTCCGCGGATAATTGAAAATAGCCATACTCACCCGATCCGAAAGCATTTCCTGAAAAGCTGGGTTACGATACGGGCCTGCGCAGAAAAGCCGCAGACGCGCTCTCGTCCATCCCCCGGCGCAACGGGCAGGAAATCGCCAGAGGCGGGCAGAATATGGCGGACAGCGAGTTGACGGTCGCCTGCGAACGGCTGATCAACGAGTGCCTCGACCGCGAGGACGGGCCCGGACGCGGCGAACTGCCCGTCATCATGCTCCTCGGTCCACGCGGAAGCGGCAAGACCACTCTTCTCACGGAGGTCGCGGAAAACGCCGCGGCCTCCTTTTCATTGCCATTCGTCCACATCGACTGCGCGGAACAACCCGACATAAAGGCATGGGAAACCGCCGCGCAGATCGCCAATCGCGTCATGGGCGGCCGCTGGCGCCAGTTCGCCCCCGTCAAACTGCCCCGGGTGGTGCTGGGGAACCTGGCGCTCACCCTGGACCCCGAACTGGGCCAGGAGGAGGCGGAGCAGGAGCTCTACGAGCTGATCCGCGGCAAGCGTGGGATCCCCGACGGCGCCAAGACCCTCAAGGAGCTGTTCAACCAGCTCGGCGCGGGTCTGCCGGTGCTGCCGGTGGCCGGTCCGCTGATCGCCGCGCTGATCGACCGGGTCTCGCGGGGACGGCGCCTGGTCGACCTCCTGGAACGCAGGGGCATGGCCTGGTACCGCGGACGGCTCGGGCCCGGCGGCCTGACGGACCTGAGCCGCTCCGGCGAGGCCGGCGACGGGTCCTCGGCCGCGGCGCGGATCATCTGCGAGGCGCTCCTGGAGGACCTGCGGGAGGGCTGGTCCAGGAAGTGGCGCCCGCGCAACTGCCTGGTCCTGCTGGACAACGCCGACAGCCCCTCGGGCCGGGAGTTCCTGCGGGCGCTGGTGGCCGCCAAGAGCCACCGGGCCGACACCCTGGGCCCGGCCGGCCGTGACCCCCTGCTCGTGGTCGCCGCCTCAAGGGCCTGGCAGGACCTCGGCCGCCACTGGGAACGTCCCGGGGTCCTCGGCCCGCCGGACGACGACGGCGGCGGCCGGCAGCCGCGCCCGGTACGGCGGGCCGGCCACGGCGACTGGCTCGCCGTCCGCGCGGGCGGCGGGCGCGAGCGCTGGTGGTATCCGGTGCTGCTGCCGGGGCTCAGCCGCGCCGAGGTGGCACGGATGCGCGCGGCCACCCGGGGGAGACCGGGCAGGGCGCACGCGGGATTCGTGCACGCGCTGACCGGCGGCCACCCGCTGGCGGTCGCGCACCTGCTGGAGGCCATGGCGACGCGGGAGCGGGAGGAGACCGCCCGGGGGCGACGCGCGGGGAGCGGGCGGGAGCGGGAGGAGACCGGCCGGGGCCCGCACGGGACCGCGCTCACCTGGGAGGGGCCGGACGTCCGGACGGGCCGGGGGCCGCGCGAGGTCACACCCGGCCGGGAGCCGGACGTCGGCTGGAGCGAGCAGGACCTGCGCCTGCTCCCCTCCTTCGGCAGGGCGCACCCCCAGCACCCCTTCCGGGACTTCCCGCACGACCTGGAGGACCTGGTCGCGTGCTCGGCCGCGACCAACCTGGCCGACGCCGACGACGCCGGGCTCCCCTCCCGCCGGTGGCGCTCGGCGATCGACGAGCTCGGCGACCACATGTGGTCCGTCACCGATCCGGCGCCGGGCGCGGCACCGGTGATCCACCCCTGGCTCAGGCATCTGCTCCTGCGGGAGCTCGCCGGCCGCCACCGCCGCGACGGCCCGCTGTGGGACACCGTCCACGGACGGCTCGAAGCCCTCTACGCCTCCCGCGACGAGCTGCCGCGCGACCGGCTGTCCATGGTCATGCATCACCGGCTGGCCCGCGTGGACCTGGGGCCCGCCGGCCGCCGCCACCTGCGGGAGGTGGTGGCGCTGCTCGACGGGCGGTTCAACCGGATCGACATGGCCGAGTGGATCAGGCAGTACAACTGGATCACCTCGGCGCCGAACCGGCTGCCGGTGACGGAGACCCTGGACGACCTGTACGGCCGGCTCATCCAGGAGCCGCCGGACGGACCGGAGCCGCCGGACGGTGAGGACGGTGACCGGTCCGGCACGGACCGGACGGCCGGCACGGACCGGACGGCCGTCGTGCGCAGCGTGGTCGTCGACCGCTGGTTCCTGTCCGACCCCGGGACGGACCCCCTGCGCAGCAGGCGCCAGGGCGTCGCCGACGGTCTGCGGCTGCTCGCCCGGTACGCCACCAGCGGCAGAGCGGTCCTGGTGAACGAGGCCCACCGCTACGACCGGGAGGACGACGATGAGTGAGCAGCGCGGTTTCGGCGGGCGCGCGCCGTTCCGGAAGGTGCACCCCTTCTGGTTCGGGCTGCTCTGCGCGCTGCTCGTCTGCGCCCTGGGCGCCGGACTGTTCGTCGTCCTGCGTCCGCTCCCCCGGGTCACCGACGGCTCCGAGCCCTACACCGCGGACCTGTCGGCCGTCACCGATCTCATCCGCCGGGAGAACGACTGGGTGCGCGCCCAGGAGACGCCCTACGTGAGCATCGCGGTGATGCTGCCGATGGACCCGGCGGCCAGTCCGGCGAGCATGCAGAGCACCGACTCCGTCCGGCACGCCCTGCAAGGGGCCTACCTGGCCCAATACTGGAGCAACCACAACGAGGGGGACGCCAGCGCGCCGAACGTGCAGCTCCTGCTCGCCGACTCCTCCGGTGGCGCCGACGCCTGGCAGACCACGGTGGAGGAGCTCAAGGAGAAGGCGGCGGGCCAGGAGCATCTGGTGGCGGTCACCGGACTGGGGTCGAGCGTCGCGGGGACGGAGGGCGCGATCAACGATCTCGTGACGGCCCAGATCGCCCTGGTGGGCTCCGTCATCACCTCCGACAGGCTGGCGGGCAAGGCCACCATGGTCCGGGTGGCCCCCTCCAACAGCGCCGAGACGCGGGCGATCGCGCACTTCCTCAAGGAGCGCGGCGCCGTCACCGCGGTCCTGGTGCAGGACAAGAACAGGAGCGACTCCTACACCAGCACCCTCGCCGGGGCCTTCACCACCGCCTTCGCCGACATCGTCGGCCGGGCGAAGGCGGCCAACCGTCTCCTGGACGTCCCGCTGACCTACGACTCCTCCCTCGACAGCGCCGACACGGTGCTCGGGCAGATGCCGGAGCGGATCTGCAACAGTGGCGCCAACGTGGTCTTCTTCGCCGGGCGGTGGCGGAACCTGCCGCCCTTCCTGCGGGCGCTGACCCGCCGCACGTGCGCCGACCGGAAGATCACCGTCGTCACCGGCGACGACGCCAGCAACCTCAACCGGGCCCAGCCGGAGCCGCTCTGGGACGACACCCGGGCCAACATGGAGGTCTACTACACGGGACTGGCCCATCCCGCCGCGTGGGACAGCTATCCCGACGCCGTCCAGCCCGCGATCGCCAACCGCTTCAGGCGGGGCATCGACAGCTTCGGCGCCCTGTTCCCCGAGGAGTCCCTCGACGACGGGCAGGCCATCATGCATCACGACGCGATGCTGACCGCCATCGGGGTGGTGGACATCTTCGCCGCGCAGGGCAAGACCCGCCCCTCGGCCAGTGCCGTCGCGAACCTGCTGACCAGTGCGCCCTTCACCGTGGCCGCCGCCAGCGGCTGGATCTCCTTCGACAAGCAGGGCAATCCCGTCAACAAGGCCATGCCGATCCTGCGGCTCCTGCCCGAGGGCAAGGTCTCCTTCACCGAGCTGACCTCGGAGAGCGGGGACCCGCCGGGCAGATCCGAGATGGACGGCAGGCCCGGCGTCCCGGGAGGGCCCGGCACGTCCGGCTGACCCGCCGGCGGGCGGGACGGGCCGGGCGACCGCTCCGGACCTGCCGGCGGGCGGGACGGGCCGGCCGACCGCTCCGGACGGCGTACGGCCCGCACCCCGGGCGGGGTGCGGGCGGTACGCCGATCGAGGCTCAGGGCCAGTCGAGAGAGGGACGGAGCGGCATGTGGGCCGCGCCCTCGGAGTCGAGCTTCACACCGAGGACCTGGTGGAGCTGGATCTTGTTGCGTTCGAAGCCGACCACGCAGCCGGCCATGTAGAGCCGCCAGACCCTGGCCGTGCCCCGGCCGACCTCCTGGACCGCCTCGTCCCAGTGCTTGTCGAGGTTGGCGCACCAGTAGCGGAGCGTCTGGGCGTAGTGCTCGCGCAGGTTCTCCTCGTGGCGGATCTCGAAGCCGAGATCCTCCATCTGGCGGATGAGGTAGCCGACCGACTCCAGCTCCCCGTCGGGGAAGACGTAGCGGTTGATGAAGCCGCCGGCGTTGATGGTCTTCTCGGTGCCGGTCGGCCGGGTGATGCAGTGGTTGAGGATCCGGCCGCCGGGGAGGAGCTTGTCATACAGGAAGCGGAAGTAGAACGGCAGCTGCTCCTTGCCGATGTGCTCGGTCAGTCCGATCGAGCTGACGGCGTCGAAGTCGCTCTCCTTCACGTCCCGGTAGTCCATGTGACGGACCTCGGCCAGGTCGCTCAGTCCCGCGTCGGCGATGGCCTTCTGCGCCCACTCGGCCTGCTGGCGCGAGAGGGTGACGCCCAGCGCCTTCACGCCGTATTCGCGGGCGGCGTGCATGACCATGCCGCCCCAGCCGCAGCCGACGTCCAGCAGCCGCATCCCGGGCTTCAGGCCCAGCTTCTTGGCCACCAGGTCGAACTTGGCGTACTGCGCCTCCTCCAGCGTGGACTCCTCGCCGGGGAAGACCGCACAGGTGTAGGCCATGGACGGGCCCAGCACCCACTCGTAGAACCTGTTGGAGACGTCGTAGTGGTGGTGGATCGCCTCGGCGTCGCGCTGCTTGGCGTGCCTGCTGCCCATCCTGGCCAGCATGCTGCGCCGCATCTCCTGGGGAGGCGGCGGCACCCGCATCAGCAGGGGCTTGACGCCGAGGGCCCGGATGGCCGCGAGCTTCTCACTCGTCGGGATGTCGTTGATGGTGAGCGACCACATCCGCGACAGCAGGGAGTACATGTCCCCGTGGACGTCGAGATGCCCGGACACGTAGGCCCGGGCGAGACCGAGCTCGCCGGGGGCCTGCGCCAGGTAGGCCACTGCTATCGGGGACCTCACCTCGACGGTGATGTCGGCGTCGGCCGGGCCGGCCTTGCTGCCGTCATAAGCGGCGAACCGGATGTCCGCCTCGGTACCTATGACTTTTTCGAAGATTTCTGCGAGCTTCACAGAATCAACCTCCTAACGCCCCCGTACACACTTGTCGTAGAGGTCGAGCAACCGGCCACCCGCGTCGTATGCCCGCTTGACGGGCCAGTAGGCGATTCCGTTATAAAACCGCCAGAACTCATCCCGGGAGTAGAACGACGTCGAGTACAGCGACTTGTGCCCGTCCAGTTCGTGCACCTTGTTCTCGATGAGCCGGTTGTAGTAACCGTCGAACTGGCCCCGGGGCAGCGGGACCGTCCCCCAGAAGCCGAAGTTCACATACAGCCGCCCCGGCTCCAGGGGGTAGAGCGGCCACTCGCCGGTGGACTTCAGCGGACACATCCACACCGGCTCCATGCCGACCTTGTCGTGGAAGAACTCCAGGAACTCCGCCCCCCGCTCGACGGGCACCTCGATGTCCTGGATGACCGACTCCTGGACAGGTTGCCCCCGCCACCGGTCCACCCGGGCGATCACGCCGTATTTGCGGTCCAGGCCGACGAGCTTGCGGTAGACGTCGGAGCGCATCCACTTGCGCGGCATGAGCGAGCGCACCAGCGCCCCCTGCACGCCGAAGGCGCGCGAGCACCAGAACCAGTCGGTGTCCCAGCGCCACAGGTAGTCGCGGACGGTCAGCCAGTCACGGGTCCTGGTCTGGATCGACCGGTAGTAGATGCGCATGCCGGTGTAGTCGGACAGGTATGGCGCCCGCTCGGCGAAGCGGCCGACGGTGATGTAGAGCTCGCCGGGACCGAAGAAGGTGCCGTCCACGAAGTCGACCGGCTCGCCGTCGTGCTCACCGCGCTCGCAGATCTCCTTCATGGCGATCATGCATTTGTCGGCGTCGCTGAACGGGATGTGGGTCAGCCGAACGTACGGCTGGACGGGCTTGAGCTTGATCCGGATCCGGAGCGCGTAACCGAGCGTGCCGTAGGAGTTGGGGAAGGCACGGAACAGGTCGCGGTGCTCGTTGTCGTCGCGGGCCACGACGATCCGGCCGTCGCCGGTGAGGATCTCCAGCTCCTCCACCGACTCGTGCGGCAGCCCGTCGCGGAAGCTGGTCGACTCGATGCCCAGCCCGGTCACCGCTCCGCCCAGCGTGATCGTCTTGAGCTGCGGCACGACGTACGGCATGAGCCCGTGCGCGAGCGTGGCGTCCACCAGGTGCTCGTAGGTGGTCATGCCCTGGACCTCTGCGGTCATGGTCACCGGGTCCACCTCGATGACCTGGTCCAGGTCCCGGGCCGACAGCTTCGCCCCGGAGGAGCCGTCCCGGAAGCGGAACAGGTTCGTGGTCGCCTTGGCCAGCCGGGGCACCGCGTCCTCGGGGATCGCGGCGTAGGATTCCCTGATCTGCTCGACGGCGCGCCGATGCGCCGACATCTGTGTCATCTGTTGCACAGGACCTCACCCCCAGAGCCCTCATAGTAAAGATCGGCCCTAGCACGTTATATCTCGGGTGTCCTCCGAGCCAGACCGGACACGTTAAACGCGCGGAAACTCTACGCCCGCCCGTCCGCGAGGCGTCGGCGGACCACCGGCTCCACCCCGTTGAGCACGTCGGCCACCGGGCGCCCCTCCACCGCGGCCTCCAGATTGTCCAGTACGCGCCGGAGCAGCCGGCCGGTGGACTGCGAGGTCACCCCGGCCACGTGCGGCGACAGCAGCACCCGGGGGCTGTCGCGCAGCGGGTCGCCAGGCGGCAGCGGCTCGGTGTCGAACACGTCCAGCGCCGCGCCGCCCAGGTGCCCGGACTCCAGCGCCGACACCAGCGCCGCCTGGTCCACCACTCCCCCGCGGGCGGCGTTGACCAGCAGCGACCCGGCGGGCATCCGGGAGGGGTCGATCAGGCCCCAGGTCTCCTCCGACAGGGCGACCACCGCCACGAGCACGTCGGAGGCGGCGACCAGTTCCGGCAGTTCCCGGTAGGTGTAGGGCACCTCGCGGGGGCGCCGCGTCCAGTAGGACACCTCGCAGCCGTGACCGGCGAACATCCGGGCGCACGCCTCGCCGATCGGGCCGTAGCCGACGATGCCCACGCGTGAGCCGGACAGCTCCCGGGGGCCGAGGTCGAGCTGTGGCCAGCCGCCGGCGCGGACCGCGGCGTCGGCGTCGAGCAGCCGGCGCGACAGCGCGAGCGCGGCGGCGAAGCACCACTCGGCCACGGCGACCGCGCTCACCCCCGCGGTGTTGGCCAGCGGCACCCCGGCGGCGGCCAGCGCGTCGAGGTCGTGGCCGTCCACGCCCACCGAGGGCTGCTGGACGAACGCCAGGCGCGGGGCGGCGGCGACGGCCTCGGCGTCCAGCACGAGCGCGCCGCTCCAGTCGCCGACCACGATCTCCGCCTCCGGCAGGGCGGCGAGCAGGGCCGCCCTGTCACGGGCCGCCGGGACGGACACGTCGACCCGCCCGCCCAGCGGGCCGAGCAGGTGGCGCAGCGCCTCCTCGGGCAGCGGCGGCAGCGCCAGCACCCTCCAGGTCATGTCATTCTCCTCCGCGCGGGTGGAAACTCTTGAACGCCTGGTTCATCTGGCCGATCTGCCCCTTCCACTCGCCGTCGGCGGTGGTCCAGCTCAGCACCATGATCGTGTCACCGACCCCGATGAAGCGGCGCACCTCGTGGTAGGTCACCCCGGAACGGGCCCACGGCACGCCGCCGCTGTCCTTCATCTCCCAGGTGAACTCCCACTGGAGGGCGGAGCCGTAGGCCACGGGGACCTTCGCCGTGTCCTCGGAGAGGATCTCGCTCCACTGCGCCACGTCGTCCCTGACGGTCCCCTGGAGCGACTCGACGCTGTCGTGCGGGCCGGGGAGCGTCTCCACCGACATGTGGGCGCTCCCGTCGGGGCGCAACCACTGGGTGTATCCCGTCTCGGCGGCCCAGTCGCCCCGCCAGCCCGCCGGATACCGGATGGACCAGTTCTCCGGCGCCTTGGCCCGCCACAGCTTCCACTGCTGTCCGGCCTCGACGGGCCTGCGGGTCCTGGACGGTCTGGGGGTGGGGGACTCCGCCGGCTGCTGGGTCTCGGTGGGCGCGGTGGCGTCGGCGCCGGCGTCGACGGTGGAGGTGTCGGAGACCGGACCGGCCTGCGAGGAGCCCGGCGGGTCGGACTGCGTCATCGCCACGGCCGCCGCCGCTCCCCCGCCGCCCAGGACGACCACCGCGGCCACGATCAACGGCAACCGGCCACGGCCGCGGTCCCGTCTCCGCCTGCTGGGCATCGCGGAGGTGGGCGCCTCCGCCTTGCGGTGCCGTTCGGTACGGCGGGGCGCCGTCCCCGTGGAGCCGGTACGGCGGGCCGCCGCCGTGGGATCGCCGGCCGCCTCCGCCAGGAGCATGTCGGCCTGCTGGGGGGTCAGCCGGTGGGCGGGGTCGCGCTGGAGCATGCCCGTGAGCACCTCCCGCATCGCGGGGGGCACCCGGCCGAAGTCGGGCTCCTCGGTGAGGAGGGCGCCGAGCGTGGCGATGGCGGTGGTGCGCTCGAAGGGGCCGTGGCCCAGCAGCGCCGCGTAGAGGGTGGCGCCGAGCGCCCACAGGTCGGACCAGGGGCCGGCGTCCTCGCCGGTGGCGCGTTCCGGCGGCAGGAAGCTGGGCGAGCCCGTCACCATGCCGGTCTGGGTGAGCGAGGTGTCGCCCTCCACGGTCGCGATGCCGAAGTCGGTCAGCACGGCCCGGCCGTCGGGGGTGAGGAGGATGTTGCTGGGCTTGACGTCGCGGTGCAGGATCCCCGCCTCGTGGGCCGCCTGGAGCGCCGACAGCACCTGGCGGCCGATGTCGGCGACCTGCTGGACGGGCAGCGGGCCGAGCTGGTCCAGGCCCCGGGCCCTGACCAGCTCCATGATGATCCAGGGGCGGCCGTCCTGCTCGGCCACGTCGTAGACCGCCACGATGCCCCGGTGGTTGAGCCGGGCCGCGGTCCGGGCCTCGCGCGAGGTGCGGGTCAGCTGGCGCTCGTGCTCGGCCGGGGCGAGGTTCGGCGGGAGCAGCACTTCCTTGACCGCGACCGGCCGGTCGAGGAGTGTGTCGTATCCCTCCCACACCACGCCCATGCCACCCCGGCCGAGCTCTCGCAGCAGCCGGTAACGCCCAGCGACCACCCGTTCACTGTGCGGATATGTCATCGCGTAACCCCTAGATCCCATTCAGATAAGGCGCAAGTTTCCCATAACACCCAGGTGCCAGGCGGCTCGACGCGACATGTCTTGCCACCGAAAGCCGAATGTTGTTCTACTTGGCCGGGAGGGAAGGGTGCCGCCACCGAGCGCGGGCCGCACCCGGCCCGAGCCGAGACCGCACCCGAGGAGATGTCGATGGAGCGCGTGACCAGGAAGGGCCCGCTGGCCGGAGTCCGCGTGCTTGAGCTGGCGGGCCTGGCCCCCGGGCCGTTCGCGGGGATGATGCTGGCCGACCACGGCGCGGAGGTGCTGCGGGTGGAGCGCGCCGCCACCGTCGCCGCCGCGGGGGACAGGCCGCGCCCCGACGTGATGGACCGCGGCAAGCGGACGATCGGCCTGGACCTGAAGTCGCCCGAGGGCGTGGCCGCCTTCAAGGAGCTGGCCAGGAACGCCGACGTGGTCATCGAGGTCTACCGGCCCGGGGTCGCCGAGCGGCTCGGCATCGGCCCCGCCGACCTTCACGCGGTCAACCCACGCCTGGTCTACGGACGGATGACCGGTTGGGGGCAGGAGGGCCCGCTGGCGCCGACCGCCGGGCACGACATCGACTACATCGCGGTCTCCGGCGTGCTGTCGATGCTGGGCCGCGCGAGTGGCAGCCCCACCCCGCCGATCAACATCCTCGGCGACTTCGCCGGCGGCGGCCTCATGCTGGCCTACGGGGTGCTGCTGGCGCTCATCGAGCGGGAGCGGACCGGCGAGGGCCGGGTGATCGACGCGGCCATGGTCGACGGGGCGGCGACGCTGTTCGCCATGTTCTACCACGGCGTCCAGAGCGGTTTCTGGGGCCCGCGCGGGACCAACCTGCTCGACACCGGCGCGCCCATGTACGACACCTACGAGACCGCCGACGGCCGGTTCCTCGCGGTCGGCGCGCTGGAGCCGCAGTTCTGGGCGGAGATGGTCTCGCTGATGGGCCTTGAGGACCTGCCCGACCGGGACGACAGGTCCCAGTGGCCCGCGCTGCGCGAGCGGCTGGCCGAGGCGTTCAGGTCCAGGACCCGCGCCGAGTGGGAGGCGGTGTTCGACGGCTCGGACGCGTGCGTCTCCCCGGTGCTGGAGATGGGCGAGGCGGCCGACCACCCGCACAACAAGGCCCGCGGCGCCTTCGTCGAGGTCGGCGGCGTCCGGCAGCCCGCGCCCGCGCCGCGCCTGCTCGGCGTGGCCGAGCAGGACCTCTCCCCCGCCACCCGGCTGACGGACCTGTCCTCCTGGGGGCTGTCCGACGAGACCGCCGCCGAGCTGCGCGCGGCGGGCGTGCTCGCATGACCTGACCGCCGGCCCGAGCGTCTCTTCTCAAGGGCGGTACACCTGGCGCAGGTGTACCGCCCTTCGTCGTAGGAGTTAGTGCGAATGTAGTAGATGTACTACATTTCTACATATGAGTACTGCGGTGACCGTCCGCGACCTGCGGATGACGTACGGCGCGACCGAGGTGTTGCGAGGGGTCGACCTCGACATCCAGCGCGGCGAGATCTTCACGCTGCTCGGGCCCAACGGAGCGGGCAAGACCACCACGGTCGAGATCCTGGAGGGCTTCAGGGACAGATCGGCCGGTGAGGTGAGCGTGCTCGGCGTGGACCCGGCGCGCGGCACCGACGCCTGGCGGGCCAGGATCGGGATCGTGCTCCAGAGCTGGCGCGACCATCCGCGGTGGAGCGCCCGGGACCTCCTGGCCCACCTCGGCGAGTTCTACGACGACCCCCGCGACCCGGACGAGCTGCTGGCCGCGCTCGGCCTGACCGCGCAGGCCGGACAGCGGGCGAGCCGCCTGTCGGGCGGCCAGCGCCGCCGGCTGGACGTCGCGCTGGGCATCGTGGGCCGCCCCGAGCTGCTGTTCCTCGACGAGCCGACGACCGGGTTCGACCCGGAGGCGCGCCGGGAGTTCCACACGCTGATCGAGAAGCTGTCGGCCGACGAGGGCATCACGGTGCTGCTGACCACGCACGACCTCGCCGAGGCCGAGAAGCTGGCGCACCGGACCGCGATCCTGGTCGGCGGGGAGATCGCCGTGTGCGGGACCCCGTCCGAGCTGGCGGAGGCCGTACAGGCGCAGTCACGCGTCCGCTGGCTGGAGGACGGCCGCGAGCGGGTCCTGACCACCCCGGACCCGTCCCAGGTGGCCTGGGAGCTGCACCGCAGGTTCGGCGGCCCGGTGCCCGGTCTGGAGATCCGGCGCCCGTCGCTGGAGGAGAACTACCTGAGCCTCATCGGGAGGGCGGCATGAACCTCAAGGCAGTCCGCATCGGCCTGCGCCGGGGCTGGAGAGAGCACCTGCACCTGGTCAAGGACCGCAAGGAGCTGGTCACCACCCTGATCGGCACGGTGGGGGTCTTCGCCCTGCTGGTGCTCTGGATCGGCGACGGCGAGGTCGGGGAGACGGGCGTCTCCCAGGGCACGTTCATGACGGTCGGGTTCCTGGCCTTCACCATCTTCTCCAACGGCCTGATGACCCTCCCGATGGCGATCGCCGCCGACCGCGAGGAGGGCACGCTCCTGCGGCTGCGGACCGTCCCCGGCGGGGTCCCGGCCTATCTCGCCGGGCGGGCGGTGACCTTCCTGTGCCAGATCGCCGTGCAGAGCGTGCTCATCGTGGCCACCGGCATCGCCGTGGGCGGGGTGGCGCCGCCCCACGACTGGCCGACCCTGGCCTGGGTGCTGCTGCTGGGCACGGTCGCCGTGGTGCCGCTGGGGGCGGTCATCGGCTGCATGGTCCCCGGGCCGAAGTCCGCGGCCAGGATCCTGGGGCTGCCGATGATGATCCTGATGATCACCTCCGGGGTCATGGTCCCCGCCACGTTCATGCCCGAGCCCGTCCAGTGGATCTCCCAGGCCTTCCCGCTCTACTGGCAGGGGCTCGGCCTGCGCGCGGCCTTCATGCCCGACTCCATGCTGGCCGCCGAGATCGGCGGGAGCTGGCGCCTGCCCTGGGTGGCCGCCGCGCTCGCGGCGTGGGCGGTCGCCGGGATGCTGCTGGCGCCGGGGCTGATCCGCCGCGTGACCCGGCGGGAGTCCGGGTCCCGGCTCACCGAGCGGCAGCTCGCCGCCCAGGGCGCGTGAATGCTGGGAGGCTGCTGCGATGTCCGCCGAAGACGTATACAACCGGATCTCCGTGCTGAGGGCCGAACGCGGCGTCTCGCGCAAGGATCTGGCGGCCGCGCTGGGCGTCCACTACCAGACGATCGGCTACCTGGAGCGCGGCGAGTACAGCCCCAGTCTGTTCCTCGCCCTGCGCATCGCCGAGTACTTCGAAGTGCCGGTGGAGATCGTTTTCTCCCTGAGACCGTTCCCCCGGCTGGGCAGTGAGGTGAGATGATGGGCGAGCTGACCCCCGGGCAGTTGGAGGTCCGCTACCGCGACTGGCCCCCCCGCTCCTGGTACGCCACCCGCGGGCGCCGCCGGATCCTCGTCGGGGTGGGTGCCGCGTCCGCCGGGCTGATCTGGATCAGCGCGATCGTCTGCTGCTACCTGGCACCGAGCACGGTCGCCATGTGGACCACCTTCGCCCTGGCGGGGACCGCACTGGTGATCTACGTCGTGGTCTACTCGGCGCTGGTCGGGGTCACCCGCGGAGTGGTCGGCCTCGCCGAGCACCACCTCGACGAACGCCAGTCCCGCGAGCGCCGGAAGATCCAGGCCAACGCCCGTCGGGGGACCACGGTGACCCTCGTCGCGCTCGCCGCGGTGCTCCTGACCGCCATGCCCAAGGGCGAGATGATCGTCCAGATCCCGGCCGCGGCGGTCACCATGATCATGTTCGGCCTGATCACGACGCACCTCATCCTGCCGCCGCTGATGGCGGGCTGGCAGCTGCCCGACCCGCCGGCGGACGACGAGGACGACGAGGAGGGCTGAGAGGGGCGGCACGGCCGAGGCGGCCGGCGCCGGCGGGACGGCAGGAGCGGCCGGGGCCGCGGGGACCCGGGCCGGGGACGATCACCCCATCGACGGGAACACCGCCACGTAGACGTCCACGCCCGCCGGGTGGTGGACCTCCAGGTCGGTGGTGAAGGCCCGGGGCGGGGTGCCACCGGACTCGGTGTGCTTCCACAGCTGCTGCCACGCCTCCAGCAGCGCCCCCGGCATCGGCCCGCGGGCCTCCAGCTTCAGCGTCTGGACCCCGGGGACCCGGACCGCGACCATGCCCTCGGGCAGCGCGGCGGCGGTGCGGACGGCCACCCCGACGATCTGCGTGTAGGAACCGTGGTGGTCGCTCTCGTAGTC
Organism: Streptosporangium brasiliense; assembly: GCF_030811595.1. NCBI lineage: Bacteria > Bacillati > Actinomycetota > Actinomycetes > Streptosporangiales > Streptosporangiaceae > Streptosporangium > Streptosporangium brasiliense. The sequence goes on along the minus strand of NZ_JAUSRB010000002.1, from coordinate 4,093,546 downwards.
GGTCAGCACCGCGTAGATGTTCTCGTCCACCCTGCCGGGGACGTGCGCGAAGGCGCCGGGCGCCCCGGCCCGGGCCCACAGCGCGCCGAGCCGCCCCCTGCCCGGCTCCGCCTCCTCCGCGTTCGAGGTCCGTACGGCATGCCCCACGACGATCATTTCAGGCCGATCAACAACGATCACAGCGCCTCCTCATGGCCACCCCGTTAAATTCACGCAAATGGGATCTTAGCTCCCTCTCCGACCGCTGCTCCCTCTTGGGAAACCCCAAAACAGGGAACGCTCACCTTGGACTATGCACCGGATAAGGTGGACGAACGTGAAGTTTCTCAACGAGATGGCACCGGCCTACGACCTGACCTACAGCGACGTGTTCATGGTTCCGTCGCGATCCTCCGTCGGCTCCCGGCTCGCCGTCGACCTGTCGACCAACGACGGCACCGGGACCACTATCCCGATCGTCGTCGCCAACATGACGGCGGTGGCGGGACGCCGCATGGCCGAGACCATCGCCCGGCGCGGCGGCGTCGCCGTGATCCCCCAGGACATCCCGCTCGACGTCGTCGCCGACGTCGTCGGCTGGGTCAAGGCACGCGACCTGGTCCACGACACACCGCTCACCCTCACCCCGCACGACACCGTCGGCGAGGCGCTCAACCTGCTGCCCAAGCGGGCGCACGGCGCGATCATCATCGTCGACTGGGACAACCGCCCGGTCGGCGTGGTCACCGAGGGCGACTGCAGCGGCGTGGACATGTACACGCAGCTCTCCCAGGTCATGTCCGACCACCTGCTCACCCTGCCCGCCGGACTCGACCCGCGCGAGGCGTTCGACCGGCTCCACGGAGGCCGCCACCGGCTCGCCCCGGTCGTCGACGCCGAGGGCCGTCTTGTCGGCATCCTGACCCGGACGGGCGCGCTGCGGGCTACGCTGTACCGGCCGGCGCTCGACGCCTCCGGCAGGCTGCGCGTCGCCGCGGCCGTCGGCGTCAACGGCGACGTGACCGCCAAGGCCAAGGAGCTGCTCGAGGCCGGGGTCGACTGCCTGGTGGTGGACACCGCCCACGGTCACCAGGAGAAGATGATCAGCGCACTGAGGTCCATCCGGGCGCTCGACCCGGGCGTGCCGGTCGCCGCGGGCAACGTCGTCACCGCCGAGGGCGTGCGCGACCTGGTCGAGGCCGGGGCCGACATCCTCAAGGTCGGCGTCGGCCCGGGCGCCATGTGCACCACCCGGATGATGACCGGCGTCGGCCGCCCCCAGTTCTCCGCCGTGCTGGAGTGCTCCACCGAGGCCCGCCGCCTCGGCCGCCACGTCTGGGCCGACGGCGGCGTCCGGCACCCTCGCGACGTGGCCCTCGCCCTGGCCGCCGGGGCGGCCAACGTGATGATCGGCTCCTGGTTCGCCGGGACCTACGAGTCTCCCGGGGACACCCGCACCGCCGCCGACGGCCGCAAGTACAAGGAGAACTTCGGCATGGCCTCGGCCCGCGCCGTGAAGCTGCGCACCGCCGAGGACTCCCCCTTCGAGCGGGCCCGCAAGGCGCTGTTCGAGGAGGGCATCTCCACCTCCAGGATGTATCTCGACCCGGACCGGCCCAGCGTCGAGGACCAGATCGACGCGATCGTGGCCGGTCTGCGCTCCTCGTGCACCTACGCGGGCGCCTCCACCCTGGAGGAGTTCCACGAGCGCGCGGTGGTCGGCGTCCAGAGCTCGTCCGGTTACACCGAGGGGATGCCCCTCCACCAGAGCTGGTAGTCCCGGCCGGGCGGCGGCCCACGGCGCCGCCGCCCCTGGCCCGTCCGCGCCCCGGCGCGTCACGGGGCGATCAGCGGTGCCGCCGCACCCCGGCGGCGCGGCCGCGGCGGTCGTGGGCGGACAACGGCCTGCCCGCGCAGCGGGTGAGACGGCACATCACCATCAGTCCCATGAGCGCGAGCACTGCCTCGACAAGCACGATGAATGCGATCATTCCAGGTTCCTTCGCGGACCTAGCTCCGGACAACCCGTACCGCCGCCCACCGGCGGCATCTATTCCTAAAGAACCTTAACAGTGGCAGGGCGCTTTGTCGCCCTATGTCCCACTTTCGTATGAAAACTTTTCGTTTGAAAGTATTACAGGTCCTCCCCGAGCACAAGGTCCACCGGGAAATCGCGCATTGTCGCCCGGCCGCCGGGTAGTCGCCAGACCGGATTCAACCCCCACACACGGGAAGGCGGACGGACATGGCAGAGCTCTCCACCCCCCTGGCCACCGAGGTCGTCGTCGACCGGAGGGTCCTGGTCGGTTACGACAACTACCTGGCCGCGCAGCGAGCCGTGGACTCGCTCTCCGACGCGGGCTTCCCCGTCGAGCACGTGGCGATCGTCGGCAGCGACCTGAAACTGGAGGAGACCGTCACCGGCCGGATGACCAACGGGCGCGCCGCGCTCGCCGGGGCGGGCAGCGGCGCCGCCTTCGGCGCCGTGGTGGGGATGTTCCTCGGGCTGTTCACCTCGACCACGATGTCGTTCATCGTTCTCGTGCTCTGGGCGGCGCTCTGGGGCGCCGTGATGGGGGCCGCGTTCGGGTTCATCAACCACTTCTTCACCCACGGCAAGCGGGACTTCGCCTCGCGCAGCGCCATCGTCGCCGGCCGCTACGACGTGCTGGTCGCGGCCTCGCACCTCGACCACGCCCGGGCCGTCATGGACGGCGCCCCCGGCCCCGCCGACACCATGGTCGTCGAGGTGCCGCCGTCGGCCGGGCTCTACGATCCGGCCGCCGCGCAGCCCACGGCGCGCGGCAACCACGCCGTCCCGGAGCACCCGGCCCCGGAGCACACGGCGGCGACCGAGCCCGCCGCGCCCGGCCACCACGCCGTCCCGGGGCCCGCGACCTCCGACCACGACGCCGTCACCGGGCCCACGGCCCCGGATCAGCCCTTGACGCTGCCCGCGAGCAGCCCCCGGACGAAGTAGCGCTGCATCGACAGGAAGACGATCAGCGGGATGATCACGGACACGAACGCGCCCGAGGTCAGGCGCTGCCACTCGTTGCCCTTGGTGCCGGCCATCTGCGCCAGCCGTACCGTCATGGGGGCGTTCTCGGCGGTGCCGCCCGCGAAGATCAGGGCCACCAGCAGGTCGTTCCAGACCCAGAGGAACTGGAAGATGCCGAAGCTGGCCAGGGCGGGGCCGACCAGCGGGAGGACGAGCTTGCGCAGGACCGTGCCGTGGCTGGCGCCGTCCACCCTGGCGGCCTCCATGAGCTCGCCGGGCAGTTCGGCCATGAAGTTGTGGATCAGGAAGATACCCAGCGGCAGCGCGAAACAGGTGTGCGCAAACCAGACCTGGACAAAGCGGGCAGGACCCTCCAGGTCCCAGGCGGGCAGCACCTGGACGCCGAAGACGTCAACCCCCTGGGAGAAGAACGACAGCAGCGGGACCAGCGCCATCTGCAGCGGCACGATCTGCAGCGCGAAGACGCCGATGTAGATCCACTCGCGTCCCCGGAAGGGCAGCCAGGCCAGCGCGTAGGCGGCGAAGGTGGCCAGGGCCAGCGGGAGGAGCACCGAGGGGATCGTGATGACGACCGAGTTGATCAGGAAGCTGGCCATCTGGCCGGAGGACGAGGAGGTGCCGAACAGCACCTGCTGGTAGTTCTCCAGCGTGAGCTGCGGGTCGGAGAAGAAGGTCCACCAGCCGGTGGACTTGATCTGGTCCTCCGGGCGCAGCGACGACAGCAGCAGGCCGAAGGTCGGGGTGGTCCACAGGACCGCGATGACGATCGCGACGGCGCTGGCGACCCGGCTCGTCAGCCGCCGCCTGACACGCTGCGGCGCCGTGACGGCCCCGGCCCGTGCCACGGTCTGGGTCAGTGTGGTCACGCGGACTCCTTCGCCGGCCACGTCCCCGTGGCGCCGTGCAGGTCGGCTCGCTCGCTCCACCCGCTCACCGGACCTCCCGGCGCTGCCGGATCTGGTAGATCACGATGGGCGTCACCAGGGCGAACAGGAAGACCGCGAGCGCCGCGCCCTTGCCGGTCTCGCCGTAGCGGAACGCCTGGTTGTACATCTCGTTGGCGATGACGCTGGTGTCGAACTGGCCGCCGGTCATCGTGCGGACGATGTCGAACAGCTTCAGCGTGCCGATCGACTGGGTGACCATGACCACGATCACGGCCGAGCGGATGGAGGGCAGCGTCACCCGGAAGAACATCTGCAGCGGGCCCGCCCCGTCCAGCCGGGCGGCCTCGATGATCTCCGCCGGGATCCCCTTGATCGCAGCGGAGAGCACCACCGTCGCGAAGCCCGCCTGGATCCAGATCATCACCACGATCAGGAACAGCGTGTTCAGCGGGGGCTCCTGCAGCCACTGCTGGGGCTCGCCCCCCATGCTCACCACGATCTGGTTGAGCAGGCCGATCTGGTCCTGGTCCTCGGCGCGGTAGGCGTAGACGAACCGCCAGATGATGCCCGCGCCGACGAAGGAGATCGCCATCGGCAGGAAGACCAGCGACTTGGCGATCGACTCGAAGCGGGTGCGGTCCACCAGGACCGCGTAGACCAGGCCGACCGAGGTCACCAGCAACGGCACGAGCAGGACCCAGATGAGCGTGTTGCGCAGCACGGTCAGGGCCTCGGGCTGGGTGAACATCCAGGCGTAGTTGTCCAGGCCCACCCACTGCTGACCGTCGCCGCTCATGAACGACAGCAGCGTCGTCCGTACGGCGGGCACCACCAGGCCGATGCCGAGCAGGACGAGGGCGGGCAGCAGCAGGATCGTCGCGTGCGGCCAGGCCCGACGCCGCATCGGGACGCGGTCGACCAGCAGCAGGACCACCGCGACCACCGCGAGGAACGCGGCGACGCCGATCAACAGCTGGATGAGCTTGGGCTGTTCGGCCGCGAAGTCGAAGTCCATCGGAGGGATCTCCCGGAAGGATCGTGCCGAAGGGCGACGTGCCCGGCCCCGCAGGCTACGCGGAGCCGGACATATCGGTAAATATCAGGACTTAGGCCAGGAGGCGTCGATGTAGTCGAGGACCGTCTTGGTGTCCTTGCCGTTGATCCAGTCGGTCATGCCCTTCCAGAAGGTGCCGGCACCGACCGCGGCCGGCATCAGGTCCGAGCCGTCGAACCGGAAGACCGTGTCCGGGTCCTGGAGCATCTGCATGGAGAGCTTGTCGATCGGGTTCTGCGCCAGGGCCGGGTCGACGCCCTTGCGCGCGGTGACATAGGTGGCCAGCTTCATCCGGGCCGCGGGGAACTCCGCCGAGGCGAGGTATGCCTGCACGGTCTGGACCTCGGGCCGGTCGGTGAAGGCCGCCACGAACTCGCCCGCGCCGAGGACCGGCTTCTTGGCCGGGTCGTTGCCCGGCAGGTAGAAGGCGAACACGTCGCCGTCCTCGGCCACCTTCGTGCCCTCGGGCCAGAAGTTGGCGTAGAAGGACGCCTGGCGGTGCAGCGCGCACTTGCCCTGTGTGATCGGGACGCCGCCCTCCTGGAAGGCGGTGCTGGCGATCGACTTCACCGGGCCGTAGCCGCCGTTGACGAACTTGTCGTTCTTGAGGATGGCGCCGACCTTGTCGACCGCCGCGACGACCTTGGGGTCGTTGAAGGCGAGCTTGTGGCTCACCCAGTCGTCGTAGCCCTCGGGACCGATCTCCCGGAGCAGGACGTCCTCGATCCAGTCGGTGGCCGGCCAGCCGGTCGCGTCACCCGACTCGATGCCCGCGCACCACGGCTTGATGCCGGTGCCGGCGATCGTGTTGGAGAGCGTCATCAGCTCGTCCCAGGTCGTGGGGACGGTCCAGCCCTTCTCCTTGAACATCTTCGGCGAGTACCAGACGAAGGACTTCACGCTGGCGCCCAGCGGCGCGCCGTAGAAGGTGCCGCCGACGGTCGCGTATTTGGCCCAGTCGGGCGACCAGCCCTCGTCGGTCAGCCGCTTCACCTCGGCCGAGGCGGGCTTGAGCTTGCCGGCCTTGGCGAAACGCTCCAGCAGGCCCGGCTGCGGGAAGAAGGCGATGTCCGGCGGGTTCCCGCCGTCGGCGCGCACCTGGATCTGGGCCTCGAACTCGCCGGTGCCCTCATAGGTGATCTTCATCCCGGTGCACTTCGCGAACGGCTTCCACGCCTGCTCGAAGAGGTCGGCCTCGGTGTCGCGGATCGGAGAGTAGATGCTGACGGTCTTGCCCTCGTGCTTGCCGTACTTGCTGAAGGCCGCGCATTCGGCCGACGCACCGCCGTCCCCGCCGGCCGACGGCTTGGGCTCCGTGGATCCGCAGGCGGCCACGGCCAACGCCAGTCCGACGGTGCTCGCTACCAAGGTGACGCGGTTGGTCCGTGAAAGGAGCGACATGGACCTTCCTCCATATGGTTGCCGGGAAGTGTGAGAGCGCTCTCTGGAAGAATTGTCCGCCCGCGTTCCCGCTGTCAATAACTGTGATATTACAGTTACAGTCCCCATTTTCTTGACAGGTAACTCAGACAGCCATGATGCTCCAAAGAGAGCGCTCTCACACTTCCCGGAACAGAATGGAGCGGTGAAGAGATGACCATGTCCGCCGAAAAGTCCTACATTCTTGAGGACTCCGGCGTGCTGAGGTTCCCCGAAGGCTTCATCTGGGGCGCCGCCACCGCTGCCTACCAGATCGAGGGCGCGGCGCGGGACGGCGGCAGGGGCCCCTCCATCTGGGACACCTTCTCCCGGACCCCCGGCAAGGTGCACGCCGGGCACACCGGCGACGTGGCCTGCGACCACTATCACCGCTACCCCGACGACGTCCGCCTCATGGGTGACCTGGGCCTGCACGCCTACCGCTTCTCCATCTCCTGGCCTCGCGTCCAGCCCGACGGCTCCGGCCCGGTCAACCCGCGCGGCCTGGACTTCTACGACCGCCTGGTGGACGAGCTGCACGGGACCGGCATCACCCCGATCGCGACGCTCTACCACTGGGACCTGCCGCAGACCCTGGAGGATCGGGGCGGCTGGACCAGTCGGGAGACCGCCGAACGGTTCGCCGAATACGCCGCGATCGTACACTCGCGGCTGGGCGACCGGGTCGAAACGTGGACCACGCTCAACGAGCCCTGGTGCTCGGCCTTCCTCGGCTACGCCTCGGGCATCCACGCGCCGGGCCGCGCCGAGCCGGGGCTGGGCTTCGCCGCCACCCACCACCTGCTGCTCGGCCACGGGCTGGCGGTCGGGGCACTGCGCGCGGCGGGCGCGGGCCGGATCGGCATCACGCTCAACCTCGCCCCCGTGCTCGGCGACGACGCCGAGGCGGTCTCCATCGTCGACGGCCTGCAGAACCGGATCTTCCTCGACCCCGTGCTACGCGGGGAATACCCCGCCGACGTGGTGGAACGGGCCAAGCGCTTCACCGATTGGTCCTTCGTCGAGGGCGGCGATCTGGAGACCATCGGTCGGCCGATCGACCTGCTCGGCGTGAACTACTACCACCCGCAGACCGTGGCCGCCCGCACCGGCGCGCCCGCCAACCCGACCTATCCGGGCAGCGAGGGGATCGACTTCCCCCGCCCCGACGTGCCCAGGACCGCGATGGGCTGGCCGGTCCAGCCGTTCGGGCTGACCGACCTCCTGGTACGGCTGTCGCGCGACTACCCCGGCACCCCGCTGATCATCACCGAGAACGGCGCCGCCTTCGACGACGTCGTGGAGGACGGCCAGATCCACGACACCGGCCGCCTGTCCTACCTCGACGGGCACCTGCGCGCCGCCCACGCCGCCATCGAGGCCGGCGCGGACCTGCGCGGATACCTCGTCTGGTCGCTGCTGGACAACTTCGAGTGGGCCGAGGGCTACGCCAAGCGGTTCGGCGTCGTGCACGTCGACTACACCACGCAGCGGCGCACCCCCAAGGACAGCGCGCTGTGGTATCGCGACGTCGTCCGCCGGAACGGGCTGTGAGGGCCCGACCGACTCTGGAGAAGGTGGCCGCCCGGGCGGGAGTGTCCCGGGCGACCGCCTCACGGGTGATCAACGGCTCCCCCCGGGTGGCCCCGCGGATCCGCGAGGCGGTCAACCGCGCCGTGGAGGAGCTGGGCTACGTCCCCAACCAGGCGGCGCGGAGCCTGGTCACCCAGCGGGCCGACTCGATCGCCCTGGTCTTCCCCGAGCCCGCCACCCGCGTCTTCTCCGACGACCCGACCTTCGCCGGGATCATCCGGGGAGTCAGCCTGGAGATCGAGAAGGCCGACAAGCAGCTCGTGCTGATGCTCACCGGCCCGGACGGCAGCTACCACCGGGTCGAGCGCTACGCCACCAACGGGCACATCGACGGCGTGATCGTCGCGTCGATGCACGGCGCCGACCCGCTGCCGGGGATCCTGACCCGGCGGGGGCGTCCCGGTGGTCTGCGGCGGGCGGCCCGGCGTGCCCGGCGACCTTCCATACGTGGACATGGACAACACCGGGGGCGCCGAACGCGCGGTCCGGCACCTGGTGGAGCAGGGGCGCCGCCGGATCGCCACCATCGCGGGCCCCCAGGACATGATCGCCGGGATCGACCGGCTGACCGGCTACCGCGACGCCCTGCGCGACTCCGACCGCCGCTCCATCGTCGCGGTCGGCGACTTCACCCGGGAGTCCGGCGCGGTCGCGATGCGCCAGCTCCTGGCCGACGACCCGGAGCTGGACGCGGTGTTCGTGGCCAACGACCTGATGGCGCTGGGCGCGCTGCGGACACTGCGCCGGGCGGGGCGCCGGATCCCCGGCGACGTCGCCGTGGTCGGCTTCGACGACATCCCGGCCGCGGCCTACGCCGACCCCCCGCTGAGCACCGTCCGGCAACCGACCGTGGAGATGGGGCGGCGGCTGGCCCGTATGGTGTTGAAGCAGGAGGAGGGGACCCCGGTGGTGCTCCCCACCGAGCTGGTGGTGCGGGAGTCTACGAGGAAGTCCTGACGACGAGCTCCGTGGGCATGATCAACGGGTCGGTGGGGCCGTCCTCCAGGAGACCGAGCAGCAGGCGGACCATGGCCGCGGCCTGCTCCGCGTGCGGGTTGCGGACGGTGGTGAGCGGCGGGTCGGTGTAGCGGGCGGCCTCGATGTCGTCGAAGCCGACGACGGCCACGTCGTCGGGGATCCGGCGTCCCGCCTGCCGCAGCGCGTGCATGGCGCCGATCGCCATAAGGTCGTTGGCGGCGAACACCGCGTCCAGCTCCGGGTCGTCGGCCAGGAGCTGGCGCATCGCGACCGCGCCGGACTCCCGGGTGAAGTCGCCGACCGCGATGATGGAGCGGCGGTCGGAGTCGTGGAGCACCTGCCGGTAGCCGGCCAGCCGGTCCTGGCCGCCGATCATGTCCAGCGGCCCGGCGATCGTGGCGATCCGCCGCCTCCCCCGCTCCAGCAGGTGACGTACGGCGGTGGCCGCGCCGCTCACGTTGTCGCTGTCCACGTACGGGATGGCGACCGGCACCGCGGGCCTGCCGTACGAGACGACCGGGACGCGCAGCCGGGTGAGCGCCACGGGCAGCGGGTCGGCGCCATGACTCGACACGAGCATGACGCCGTCCACGTGACCGCCGGCGATGTAGTGCTCCACCCGGGCGTGACTCTCCGGCGACCCGGCCAGCAGCAGGACGACCTGCATGTTGACGGCCTCCAGCTCGATGCTGGCCGAGCGGATCACGGTGGAGAACATCGGGTCGTCGGAGAACACCCGGTTCGGGGGCTCCGAGACGACCAGTGCGATCGAGTTGGTCCGCTGGGTGACCAGGTTGCGGGCCGCGCCGTTGGGGACGTAGCCCAGCTCGTTCACCGCCCGCAGCACCACCTCACGGATGTCCGGCGTGACCGTGGTCTGGCCGTTCACCACCCGGGAAACGGTCGACCGGGAGACTCCGGCACGGGCGGCGACCGCCTCCAAGGTGGGTCGTCTCATCTAATCCCCCAGCAGTCCGTTCCGCTTGATGACCTCGCGGTACCACAGCGCGCTGTCCTTGAGCAGGCGCCGCTGCGTGGCGAAGTCGACATGCACGATGCCGAACCTACGCCGGTAGCCCTCGGCCCACTCGAAATTATCCAGCAGCGACCAGACCAGATAGCCCCGCACGTCCGCGCCCTCCGCGATCGCGGCGTGCACGGCGCGCAGGTGGCCGTCCAGGTAGCCGGTCCGGCCGGCGTCGTGGACGCGGCCGTCCTCCACGACGTCGTCGAAGGCGGCGCCGTTCTCGGTGACGACCAGGCCGACCCCGGGATAGTCGTCGGCCAGCCGCAGGAGCAGCCGGGACAGCCCGTTGGGCACGATCGGCCAGCCCATCGCGGTGACCGGCACGTCGACCGTGCGGAACCGGACGTCCTCGCTGCCCGGCCATGCCGCGTCGGCCGCCTCGCCGGGCCCCGACTCCACCACGCAAGGGTTGTAGTAGTTGATGCCGATCGTCTCGATCGGCTGGTTGACGGTCCCGAGGTCGCCGTCGCGGATGTCCGCGAGGCCGCCGTTGCGCTCGGCGATCGCGAGCAGCTCCGCGGGATACTCCCCGCGCAGCGCGGGGTCGAGGAACTGCCGGGTGAGCAGGGCGTCGATCCGCCTGACCGCCTCGGCGTCCTCCAGGGCCTGGGGCAGGTCCCAGTGGTAGAGGGTGGCGTACGGCGTTATCCCGGCCTCCAGCAGCCTGTCGACCAGGCGGCTGTAGAAGTCCAGGCCACGGGGGTTGATCCGGCCGGTGCCGTCGGGCTGGACGCGGGGCCAGGCGACGGAGAAGCGGTAGGCGCCCAGGCCCAGCCCGCTCATCAGCCGGACGTCGTCGGCGTAGTGGAAGTAGTGCTCGCAGGCGACGTCACCGGTGTCGCCGCGCTCCCCAGCGTTTCCGATCAAGGCCCGGTGCGCCGCCAGCCCCCCGCGGCGTGGATGCCGCCGTCCACGTGCAGGGTGGTCCCGGTGACGAACCCGGCCATCTCGCTCGCCAGGAACACCACGGCGGCCCCGGCCTCCGCAGGGTCGCCCAGATGGCCGAGCGGCGGCAGCCGTACCGGCTCGAAGGGCAGCGGGTCCGCCGCCATGCGCTCCCGCACGGCCTCCTCTCCCCCGGTGGGGAGCGCGTCGGGCGCGACGGCGTTGACCCGGATCCTCCGAGGAGCCAGCTCCAGCGCGAGCGAGCGGGTCAGGCTCTCCACGGCCGCCTTCATCGCGGCGTAGACCGCGAACCCGGGCGCGGCCTGGTGTGCCTCGCTGGAGGTGACGTTGACGATCGACGCCCCCGGGGCCATCAGCGGCAGAAACTGCCTGATCACAGCGGTCACCTGGGTGAAGTTCTCCGCGATCAGCGTGCTCTCGCCCCGCGGGGAGGTCTCGGCGAAGGCCGCGTGGAAGGTCCCGCCGGCATTGTTGACCAGCACGTCCACCCGCCCGAACCGCTCCCGCACCGCCTGGCCGAACACCTCCAGCGCGACCGGGTCCCGCACGTCCATGGTCATCGTGAGCGTGTCGAACCCGTCGATCGGATCCCGGTCGCACAGCGCCAGCTCCGCGCCGAACTCCCGCAGACTCTCCGCGATCGCCCGCCCGAGCCCCCGCGCCGCACCGGTGACGACCGCGACCTTCCCGGTGAGGAGGATCTCCTCCGGGGTGTACGGCTTGCGCATCCCACCTCCACGGGTCCCCTTGGGAGATCTCCACGGGTCCCCTCGAGAGTACGACGCCGGGGCCGTCGCGTCCCTCCGCCTCTCATACGGCCGCCGGACCCCGTAGAGTCGTCCGGCCGGTCGGAAATAGGCCGGCACGTATCCGATCAAGGAGAGCCACGTGGCACTGGAGAAGCCGGAGATCGACTTCCCGGAGGGCGACGCGCCCACCGAGCTGCAGATCGTCGACATCGTCGAGGGGGACGGCCCGGAGGCCAAGCCGGGGCACCAGGTCAGCGTGCACTACGTCGGCGTCGCCTTCTCCACCGGCGAGGAGTTCGACGCTTCGTGGAACCGCGGTGACACCTTCGAGTTCCAGCTGGGCGGCGGCCAGGTCATCGCGGGCTGGGACCAGGGTGTCGCGGGCATGAAGGTCGGTGGCCGCCGCCGCCTCACCATCCCGCCCCACCTCGGCTACGGCAACCGCGGCGCGGGCGCCCGCATCAAGCCGGGCGAGACGCTCATCTTCGTCGTGGACCTGCTCGGCGTCAGCTGACGTCCCCGTGACGGGCCACCCCGCTGCCAGGGGTGGCCCGTTCCCCGTGGCTGGACCGCTCCGGAAAGCGGAGCTCCACTCTCCCGGAATGTCACCCCCAGCTTTTAGGCTGGGCCTTGTGTTGTTGATCGACCTTGCGCGCACCTCCACGGCCGTGGCGGCCGACTCCGCCAGGCTGACGAAGATCGGCCATCTCGCGGAGCTGCTCGGCCGGGTCGGACCGGACGAGGCCGAGATCGCCATCGCCTACCTCTCCGGCGAGCTGCCCCAGCGCCACATCGGCGTGGGCTGGGCCGGCCTGCAGGATCCGCCCGATCCGCGCCTGGCCGCGACCGCCACCCTGCGCCAGGTCGACGACCTCCTCGACCGCATCAAGGCCCAGGCGGGCCCCGGCTCCCAGGCCGCGCGCAGATCCCTGGTCACCGAGCTGTTCGGCGCGCTCACCCGCCAGGAGCAGACCTTCATGATGCGGCTGCTCCGCAGCGAGCTGAGGCAGGGCGCGCTGGACGGAGTGATGATCGAGGCCATCGCGAAGGCGTCCACCGTGCCGACGGCCGAGGTCCGGCGGGCGCTGACCCTCCGCGGCTGGCTGCCGGCCGTGGGAGCGGCCGCGCTCAGCGGCGGGGTCGAGGCGTTGCGGGCCTTCCACCTGGAGGTCGGCCGCCCGGTGTCGCCGATGCTCGCGCAGAGCGCCACCTCCGTCGCCGCCGCCCTGGGCAAGCTCGGCGGCCCGGCCGCGATCGAGTGGAAGCTCGACGGCGTCCGGGTCCAGGCCCACCGCTCCGGCGACACGGTGAGCGTCTTCACCCGGACCCTCGACGACATCACCGCCCGGGTGCCCGAGCTGGTCGAGGCGGTCCGCGCCCTGCCCTCCCAGGACCTCGTCCTGGACGGCGAGGTCATCGCGCTACGCCCCGACGGCCGCCCCGAGCCCTTCCAGATCACCTCCGGCCGCGTGTCCAGCCGCGTCGACGTGGCCCAGGTCCGCGCGAAGACCCCGCTGCGCGTGTTCTTCTTCGACGCCCTGCGGGTGGACGGCGCCGACCTGCTGGAGCTGCCGGGCGAGGCGCGCCACGCGGCGCTGGCCGCGGCCGTGCCGCCGGAGCTGGTCACCCCCCGCCTGGTCACCGACGACGTCGCGAGCGGTGAGGCGTTCTTCGCAGATGTCATCAGGGCCGGCCATGAGGGCGTGGTGGTCAAGTCGCTGCAGACGCCCTACGCCGCCGGGCGGCGTGGCGCCGGCTGGATCAAGGTGAAACCCCGCCACACGCTCGATCTGGTCGTCCTGGCCGCCGAATGGGGCAGCGGCCGCCGCGAGGGCAGGCTCTCCAACCTGCACCTGGGCGCCCGCGACCCGCGGACCGGCGGGTTCGTCATGCTCGGCAAGACCTTCAAGGGCCTGACCGACGAGCTGCTCGCCTGGCAGACCCAGCGCTTCCTCGAGCTCGCCGAGGGCCCCACCGACGGCTGGGTGGTCGCCCTCCCCCCGGTTCTCGTCGTCGAGATCGCCTTCGACGGGGTCCAGCAGTCCAGCCGCTACCCCGGTGGCATGGCACTCCGCTTCGCCCGGGTGATCCGCTACCGCCCCGACAAGACCGCCGACCAGGCCGACACCGTCGACATGGTGCGCTCACTGATGCTCTGACCACATCCGCCGGCATTGCACCAGGGAGGCGGATCACCCACCGATCCGTCACGTTCTCTTGACCAGGTGACATAAGTCACCCTTGCGACATTAACTTGCCTTTACTACCTGTTTGTCGCATATGGTCAACCGCATTACGCGGGAAACACCCCTGTGCCCCGCCCTGGGATCGGCCGACGCGTATCCCCCACCTCCTCTGCCCCGTACGGCCCTCCCCTGCCCTGCCCCCGATTTTGGACCGTGGTTTCCTTGGGCCTGCACTCCTACACCCCGTCCCCCGACACGCCGTCCTCCAAGAAAGCGCTGATGAGCAAGCGGCGCCTGGTGGCGCTGGCCGCCGGCGTCACCGTGGTGGCCGTGGCCTCGACCACCGCCTGGGCCGTCTCCTCCGGCGGCGACGCCTCTCAGACTGCCGCCTCCGCCGCTCTGACCAGCGCGCGGCAGCCAGGTGCCCAGTCCCCCGGCACCGCCCCGGACGGCTCCACGCCTTCCCAGAGTCCGGTGAGCGGGAGCGCGACGGCCGCCGCCGACCAGATCACCTCACCGTCCGCCAGGCCGTCCGCCAGTCCTTCCGCGGGTCCGTCCGCCCCTCTCCGGGCTCCGGCCGGACCGAGCACTGCGGCCGTCCCGACCAGGACCGGCGCCCCCAAGGCCGCCCCCAGGAAGGAGAGCACGGCCGCTCCCAAGGCGGAGGCCGTACGCGACGACGCCGTCACCGCCAGGAAGGAGAACGCGCCGAAGACCGACAGGACCCGCACCCCGAAGAAGGTCGCCTCCAGGCCGAAGACTCACGTGGTCTCCACCGGGACCTGCGGCGCCTCCTACTACGCGGAGGGGCAGATGACGGCCAGCGGCGAGCGCTTCAACCCCGGCGCGATGACCGCCGCGCACAAGACTCTCCCCATGGGCAGCAGGGTCCGGGTGACCAATCCCGCCAACGGCGAGTCGGTGACGGTCCGGATCAACGACCGTGGCCCCTACGTGGGCGGACGCTGCCTCGACCTGTCCAAGGCCGCCTTCTCCGCCATCGGCAGCATCGGCGCCGGGGTCATGCGGGTCAAGTATGAGGTCCTCGGCACCTGACCGCGGCCCGCCGGGGCGGATGCGTCAGCATCGACACCGGCATGCCCCAGGCCGAGCACGGAGCCCTGAGTCCCCTGGGCTCCCTCGGCCCCGGCCCGCCGGGCCGGATGCGGAACGGCCCGGCCGCCGGCCGTCAAGATCGAGCAGGATACGCTCGACTCCTGCCGGTGCAAGGAGATTGGGGTGATCACTCGTTGATCGCGGCCTTCACCCCGATCTGGACACTGACACTGCTCGGCTACCTGGCCGGACGGTTCCGGCTGCTCGGCGCGGAGGCCGACCGGGTGCTCGGCGCCTTCGTCTTCCACCTCGCGATGCCGGCCGCGCTGTTCTCCGTTCTCATGCGGACCCGGCTGTCGTTCAGCTGGTCCGCGCTGGGCGCCTTCGCCGCCGGCACCGCCGTGACCATGGCCCTGGGCGCCGTTCTGAGCCGCCGGTTCTTCGGCCGGAAGCCCGGCGAGGCCACGATCGGTGCGATGTCCGCCGGTTACGTGAACTCCGCGAACCTCGGCATCCCTGTCACCCTGCAGGTGCTCGGCGACGCCACCTTCCTGACCGGGGTGCTGCTGTTCCAGGTCATGGTGATCACCCCCCTGGTGCTCGCGCTCCTGGACCGGGGCGCCGACCGGCGGCTCCGGCCGGCCCGGCTGGCAGGGCTGCCGCTGCGCAACCCGGTGATCCTCGGCCTGGCCGCCGGCGCGCTCTGCTCGGCCTCCGGCTGGCAGCCACCCACGATGATCACCGGGCCACTCGCCCTGCTCGGCGACGCCGCCGTGCCCGCCGCCCTGGTCGCCCTCGGTCTCTCCCTGACCGTGCGCGGCCCGGGTCTGGCGGGCGAGCGGGCCGAGGTGCTGGCGCTGTCGGCCCTGAAACTGCTGGTCCAGCCGCTGCTGGCATATCTGTTCGGACTGCTGGCGCAGCTCCGCCCGGCCGAGCTGCTCGCGCTGGTGGTCTGCGCCGCCCTCCCCACCGCGCAGAACGCCTACATCTTCGCCCGCGAATACGGTCAGGCCGATTCGGTGGCGCGCGGGGCGGTGATCACCAGCACCGCGCTGTCGATGCTCACCCTCGCAGTGATCGGCTGGCTGCTGGGGTCACCGGCAGCGCCCTGACAGCGCCCTGACGCATTGCCCTGGCCGCAGCGCGCGATCCACCGCGACCCGCCCCTGATCCGATGGCCGCCTGCCGGCTGATCCAGTAACCGCCTATCGGCTATGGCCCGGTAGCCGCCTACCGGGCTGATCCAGCGGCCTCCTACCAGCTGGTCCAGCGCCGGCCCACCGGCTGCGGCCCGGTAACTGCCTACCGGGCTTGATCCAGCGACCGCCCACCGGCTGTGGCCCGTTGACCGCCTACCGGCAGATCGGGGGGCACCTACGGCTCGCCCTGGGCGGCTCCGGGCGGTCCTACTTCACCAGGCGTAGCGTGAGCGGGTAGCGGAAGTCGCCCTCGCCCAGCGCCGCCATGCCTCCGACCACGGACAGGACCACGCCTCCGATCCAGAGCACGGGCATCAGGACGAGGCCCACGACGGTGATCGCCAGCAGGACGGTGGCCCCGAGCAGGGTGAGCTGGAAGTTGAGCGCCTCCACCGCGTGCTTGCGGATGTAGGGCGAGGTCTTGCCCGCGGCGAGCAGCATGATCAGCGGGCCGATCACGAACAGGCCGGCCAGCGGGAGCAGGTGCGCCGCCGCCGCGCCCAGGCGATCTCCCCCCGTGTCGGCCCGCACGTTGTGATGGTGGCCCGGCACCGTCCGGCCGGGCGGGTAGGGCATGGGGGCGACCGGGCGCGGGCCGTACAGCTCGTGCATGATCGGCATGAGGTCGCCATGGACGCGGGCCGTCATCGCCCGCTCCAGCCGGTCGTCGAACTCGAACTTGTCGAACCGCCCCTCCGCGTAGGCGGCCTTGACGTGCTCGACCACCTGCTCCCGGTCCTGGTTGCTCACCCTGAGGTCGGCGTGGCCGGGCCTCACGCCGGGTGCCGGCACGCCTCCGTGCCATGGGCTCGCCACTGGTGTCGCTCTGCCTGCCATGGAACCGACATCCCTTTCGTCGCCGCTTTGCCTTTCATATTTGTCACTGATTTCCGTCCGGTCCATCCGGATGAACCCTTGGATGTCCCTTAGAGTCCACCCTGGCCTCCCACCATGAAACGTCCGGGAGAGGTATACAAGGAGTCATGAGATGGCGGGATCGCTATGGGTTGAGGCGTTTGCGCGGGCCGAAGATCGCCAAGTTCGACCGTGAGGCGACCGACGCCGACGTCGAGGCGCTCATCGCCTTCGCCAAGTCGCGTCGTGGCGTGGAGTTCTACGTCGAGCCGGAGACCTTCGCGACGGACACCACCGCGATGGCCATCGCCGACGACGGCGAGTGGACCCGGCGCCGGGTCGGCTCGCCCGCGGTGATCCGCAAGGTCGCCCGCGACCTGGCCCTCCCCGTCTATGACGTGCAGCTGACGGGTTATCCGCCCCGGATGCGGGCCTACAACGAGCGCCGCAGACGCGCCGAGGACTGATCGATCACCCCGACGGCGGCTCCGGCTCCTCCAGCAAGGCGAGCATGGGGAGCAGCCAGACCGCCCGGGGGCTGCCCATCTCCTCCGCCAACTGCTCGGGGGTGGGCATCCTGTCGGTCAGCGCGTGCGGCGGGAGCAGATGGTGTAGTGCGTGCATGAGCAGATCCGCCATCGAGTAACCCGGGTCGACGGCCCGGGCCCGGCTGAGCGCGACACCGGCCAGCGCGGAGTCGCCGTCGCGCCAGGCGACCACGCCGAGCAGGGATGCCGCCGGGGGCACGAATCTCGGCTCCAGCCGCCGGGTGAGGTCATGCCAGAGCCTGCGGTGGACGTCGTGGGTGCCGTCGGTGACGAGCGCCCACGCCTCGTCGCGGATCCGGATCACCGCCAGGTCCAGTCCGAGCCTGGCCGCCTGCTCGTCGTCGAGCCGCCCGCCGGAGGCGTAGGTGCCGATCGCCGCGCGGACCCGGGCCATCCCGTCGGCGACGAACTCCGCCGCGAGCCCCTCGACGTCTCCGCATCCGGCGAGCCTGTCCCGCAACTCCCGCGTGACGCGGGCCGTGATCCGGCGCATGGCCAGCCTCTCGGCTCCACCGACGGGGTCGAGCGAGCGTTCCAGGGTCTCCCGGTCGGGCAGGGCGACCAGTCCGTGCACGGTGGCCTCGGCCGCGATCACACCTGCCTCCTGTCCGTACGGCGTGCCGTCCACCGGGCAGCAGTCCGCCCGGGAGCAGAGGTAGGACCAGTAACGGCCGTCCTCCACCCGGAGGGCGTCGACGACTGTGACATCGCTCCTGCGTAACAGCGTGACGGCCATGTCGACGGCGGGCGTCACCAGCTGGCCCGGGCCGTAGCCGATGACGATGACCTGGCCGCTCCTCTCCGCGCGGAGCAGCGGGATGATCCGGTCGAGGTTCGGAGCGGCCAGAGGGAGGTCCCACCGGACGGTGAGATGGAGCCGGCTCCGGGACGGCCGCCCCTTCAGTCCGATCACGATCAGGCTGTCCGCGGGGTGGAACCCCACGAGGTAGGGGACAGCGCCGAGGACCTCCTCCGTGGAGCCCAGGAGCAGGCGGGGCCGGTCGGCAGGCGGGGCCGGGATGTCGGTTGTCATGGCCCAGAGCTTCGCCGGATCGCGCCCCGCGCCTGCACGCCGAACCGCGCTCTGTGGAGAGTCGCGGGCTGTCCACAGCCCGGCGGGGTGAACGGAGGGAGAGCTCAGGCGACGGGCGCCAGGCGCGTGCGGACCATGATCGCGCCGCCCGCGACGGCAGCGGGCATCGCGACCACGGCGCCCAGGGGGATGAGGAAGAGCAGGAAGATGAGCACACCGAAGCCGAGAGCCACGGCCTTGTTCCTCCGGAGAAGGGCGAAACGGCTCTTGCGTGCCATGCCGCGGCGCTCCATGGCCAGCGTGGTGAGCTCGACCGTGAGGAAGAAACCCGAGACCAGGGCGCCCAGCACCGGCACCACCGTCTGCCCGACCACCGGCACGAAGCCCAGGAAGAACAGCGGGATGGTGAACAGCAGGACGTATCCGAGAGTGATCAAGCTGTCCTTGATGGACCTGGGGATCGACTTCCAGAGCGGGAGTTCATACCCGCTCGGCACCTCGCCGTAGGTCTCCTCGACCTTCTCCGAGAGCTTCTCGTAGAAAGGGTCTCCCACGATCAGGGTCACCGCGGTGAAGGTCACCACGGACAGGACCAGCCCGGCTCCGAAGATCACCAGCCCGAGCAGGGCCCGGAGGGCGTTCCGTGCCGCCTCGCCCCACCCGCTCGCGAACGGCGTCGCCCACTCCGCGATGTCTCCCGCGTTGGTGCCGAGGAAGTAGAGGCCGACCATGTAGAGCACGGACACGATCAGAGCGGGGATCAACCCGAACAGCCACCACCTGGGGTTCCGCGCGACCCAGCGCAGCCCCTGCAGAAACAACCCGATGCCGTCCATAAAGGAGCGGAGATGACCCATGCCCGGAAGATTAGCGGGATCGGTGGATCACCGCGCGACGGCACCGGGGACCACCGCCCGCCCCGCCCCCGCCGTGGCGGTCCCTGCCCGAGAAGGCGACGGCCCCGGGCGGCGGATCGGGGCACCGGCCGCCGTGGCGGCCCCCTCCCTAGGGGAACGGGACCCGGACGGCGGGCGGGCCGGCGCCCGCCGTAGCCACCGCGAGCGCGGCGCGGCGCGAGACAGATGCGACGTGGCGCGGGACAGGCGGTGCGGTCAGGCGTGCTGCCAGAGGGCGGGCACGGAGACACCGAGGGTGGTCAGAAGGCGGCGCAGGAGGGGCAGGGAGATGCCCAGGACGTTGCCGTGGTCGCCGTCGATGCCGTCGACGAACCAGCCGCCGGCGCCGTCCAGGGTGAAGGCGCCCGCGACGGCGAGGGGCTCGCCGGTGGCGACGTAGGCGGCGATCTCGGCGTCGGTGGGGGTGCCGAAACGCACGACCGTGGCGGCCGCCTCGGCCACCTCCCGCCCGTCGGCGGCGTCGATCACGCAGTGGCCGGTGAGCAGCCGGCCCTCACGGCCGCGCATGCCCTGCCATCGGGAGACGGCCTCCTCGGCCGAGGACGGCTTGCCGTAGGCCCGGCCGTCGAGCTCCAGCACCGAGTCACAGCCGATGACCAGGCCCTCGGTCAGGTCGCGGGCCACGACAGCGGCCTTCGCGCGGGCCAGGGTGAGGCAGAGCTCGCTCGGGGTGTCTGCGGTGACGGCCTCTTCGTCGACCCCACTGACGATCACCTTGGGGTCGAGTCCGGCGCTGCGGAGCAGGGCGAGGCGGGCGGGCGAAGCGGAGGCGAGAACGATCTGGGTCACGTCAATCGAGCCTAGCGCGGGTCGACCACCTCTCCTCGTCCTCTCCTCGTCCTCTCCTCGTCCTCTCCTCGCCCTCCCCCGCATCTCCCGCTTCCCCGTATCACCCCGCTTCTCCTTCTCCGCCTTCTCCCACAGCCCCCGCCCTCCCCCCGCTTCCCCCGCAGTCCTCGCTCCCCTTCACCGCTCCTTCTCGCCTTCCCGTCGTGTCCCTCCTGCCGCCTCCCCGCCCCACTCCGTCTGTCCGCCGCGCGGCAGTCCCGCGGCGGCATATGCCTCGGCCTCGCCCAGGGTCTCCTGCTCCAGCAGGGCGATGACGATGGCGTCCAAGCGGTCGCGGTTCTCCCTCAGGACGCGCAGGGCCACCCCGTAGCACTCGTCCACGATGCGCCGGGTCTCCTCGTCCACGGCAGCCAGGGTGGCCGGAGCGGCCGTGAGCTGGCCGTCGGCGGAACTCGGCAGGATGGTCAGCGGGCCGATCCTGGAGGACATGCCCCAGCGGCCGACCATGCCCCGGGCGATCATGGTGACCTGCTCCAGGTCGTTCTCCGCGCCGGTGGTGACGAGGTTGTAGACGACCTGCTCGGCGGCCATGCCGCCGAGGGCCCCGATGATCCGGCCGCGCAGATACTTCTCGTCGTAGGCGTAACGATCGGTGTCGGGCGTGGAGAGCGTGACGCCGAGCGCCCTGCCGCGCGGGATGATCGAGATCCTCCTGACCGGGTCCGCCCCGGGCTGGAGCATGCCGAGCAGCGCGTGGCCCGCCTCGTGGTAGGCGGTGCGCCTGCGCTCCTCCTGCGGGATCACGAGCGCGCGGGCCGTACCGAGCAGGATCTTCTCCAGGGCGTCGGCGAGATCGCGTGCCCGCACCTCGGCGTTGTCCCGCTTGGCGGCGAGCAGCGCGGCCTCGTTGACGAGATTGGCCAGATCGGCGCCGGTCATGCCGGGGGTGGCCCTGGCGAGCCGCTCCAGGTTCACGTCGTCGGCGAGCGGCACGCCGCGGGTGTGCACCTTGAGGATCTCCAGCCGCCCACCGGCGTCCGGCGCGGAGACCGTGACGGTCCGGTCGAAGCGGCCGGGCCGCAGCAGCGCCGGGTCGAGGATCTCCGGCCGGTTGGTGGCCGCGATCACGATGACGCCCTCGGAGCCGGTGAAGCCGTCCATCTCGGTGAGAATCTGGTTGAGGGTCTGCTCGCGCTCGTCGTGGCCGCCGATCGTGCTGCCGCCGCGCACCCGGCCGATCGCGTCGATCTCGTCGATGAAGATGATCGACGGGGCGACCTTGCGGGCCTCCTCGAACAGCTCGCGCACCCGTGACGCGCCGACGCCCACGATCATCTCGATGAACTCCGAGGCGCCCGCCGAGAAGAAGGGCACGTCGGCCTCGCCCGCGACCGCCCGGGCGAGCAGGGTCTTGCCGGTGCCGGGCGGGCCGGCGAGGAGCACGCCCTTGGGGAGCTTGGCGCCCAGCCTGAGGTACCTGTCGGGCTCCTTGAGGTAGTCGACGATCTCGGCGAGTTCGTTCTCCACCTCGTCGATGCCGGCGACGTCGTCGAAGTCGACCCGGACCTTGCCCGCCTCCACCGGCGTGGCCGCCTTGGACCTGCCCATGCCGCCCAGGCCGCCCAGCCCTCCGCCGCCCACCATGCCTGCCGCCGAGCGGCGCATGAACCAGATCCACAGGCCGGCCAGCAGCAGCACGGGCAGCAGTGACAGCAGCAGGTTGACCACGAAGCCGCGGTCACCGGTGACCGGCTCGGCCTTGATCTCCACGCCCCCCGCGACGAGCTGCCGGTAGAGCTGGCCCTCGTCGGCGAAGACCGGGATCTCGCTGGAGAACTTGGTGTAGCCGCGGTTGTCGCTGTCGGGATCCTGGGCGGCCTTCTTCAGATCGCCCTGGACGGAGAAGCCCTTGGCGTAGATGTCCTTGACGTTGCCGGCCTGCACCTGCCGGAGGAACTGGGTGTAGGAGACCGTCTCGACCCCGCCGCTGTCGAAGATCGACGAGATGAGGAAGAAACCCGCGTAGACCACCAGGAGTGTGAGCAGGAAGCGTTTCCAGTTGATCTTCGGGCGCTGCGGGGCCGGTGGCTCGCCGGGCAGCCCTTCGGACCGCCACGGCTTGGGCTGGTCTTCCCTGTCGCGCCCTTCGGCGTCGGGTCCCCTGCGCTCCGGAGACGCCGGTCGTTCCACGACTCCTCCCTCCAGGGCCCCGGCCCGACCCCCGCGGAGATCGCCCTGGGCCCGGCGTCCTCAGCCGCGGGCCCGGCCCGCGGCGCCCGCGCGGCGGGTCGGCGGCCCGGCCGGGGATCCGGAGGAGCGGCCCGTGTCCTGTCCGGCCGTGGCGAGGTCGCGGCAGGCGGCGGAGTCGTTCCGGACGGCGGAGAGATCGGCCATGAAATCCCCCGATTTCCATCAGGCCGGATGAACAAGGCGATTCCTGCCCAGCCAGTGCCTACTTCAATCTGATCGAGGAAATCGCGGTGTTGATGTCGCGCCAGTTCTTCCGCTGGGCGTCGGGGATCGTCACGAAGACCATGGCGGGCTTGGCGCCGGGCACCTCGGTCACGGCGACGGCGGCCATGGACAGCCGGGTCTTGCCCTTGACCTTGTACGTCACCCGGTAGCCGAGCAGCCAGCCGTCCTTGATCGGCTGGGAGGCGGTCCATCCGATCCTGGAGCCCTTGGGGTGGTGGTTGAGCGTCCAGCGGGCGGCCAGCAGGGCGGTGTGCTTCGGGCTCTCCTGCACCTTGATCGGCACGGGGCAGCTCACGAGCATCGCCCGGGTGGGCACGCCCTTCGCCCTCGGCAGCACCTGCCGGGTGGCGAACGGCGAGGCGCCGAAGACCTTCCACGGCTTGCCGAGCCGGGCCAGCGAGACTCCCGACTTGGCGTCCTGCAGGCGGCGCTTGGTCTTGTGCTCCTTGCCGGGCAGCCGGCCGAGGCGCCTGTCACGCGGGAGCTCGGGGACGCGGGGGTCGGCCAGAGCCACCACCACCGCCGCGCTCGGCCCCTGCGAGCCAGCCGCGCTCGCGGTCGGCGAGGGCGACAGGGACGCCTGGGCCGGGGACGCGGTGGGGGAGGGAGCGGTGGGAGAGGGCGCGGCCGGCGAGCTGACACCGGGCGAGGGCGTCGCGGCAGATGGCGCGGCGATCTGCCCCGACGCTCCCTCGCCCGGCTGATCTGGGGAGCCGGAGTAGGTGAAACCGACCACGGCCGCGACGGCGGCCACGACCACCGCGGTGGCCACGGCGAGGATCCGGTAGATCACGCGCATCGGCAGGTCACCGATGCGGGACTTCTTGATCGGCGACCTCGACGGGGTGGCCGGCGGCCTCGACCGGTCGTCGACGGTGACCTTCGGCAGCTCCGACGTGTCCGCCTCCGCGGTCACATACGTCGGTACGGAACCCGTCCCCCGGGTCCCCGGAGTCCCACCCAACCCATCGAGCACGATCGGGAGCGTACGACAAATCCGGTTTTCTCGTGCGCGATCCCCATCACACTTCGGGAACGAGTGCCTCCCAACTGCGAGGGGACACCTACCTGCGATGATTCGCGGATGTCCGTAGAACGTCAGGTGGAACTCCGGTTCCACGCCACCTCGCGTGAGGCGAGGACCCACCCCGATCTGTCCGCCGTCGGCGTCGACGGTCCCGGGCTCTGGGCGGCGGGGGACGAGACCGCCACCGTCGAGCGTCTGACGTTCCGCGACGGCCCGTCGGAGGCCCGGCCGGCCCCTGGGGGAGGGGTACTCGCCGACATCGTCAGGATGACCTGAGCGGGCCTGAGGCCGCGGGCCGGAAGCCGCCCTGGCGCAGCCACGGGGCGTCCGCGACGACGGTGCAGGACCCGGGCTCGATCTCGGTGAACCCCGCGTCCCGGACCACCGGCAGCCCCGAGGCGGTCAGCGCGGCCCATCCGGCGGGGTCGGCGGTCCGCACGGAGACCGTCAGTCCCCGCTCCCGCCACGCCTGCCGGGCCGGCCCGTCACTCCCCCACCAGGCGAGCTGGGCCGCGTGCCCGGCCTGGGCCATGGCCTTGCCCGCCGACATCTCCAGCTCCGGGTTGATCCAGAGCGTCACCTCCCCCGCCGGTCCCGGCGGGGCCGGGTCGGTCAGTTCGGTGCCGGAGACCTGGAGCCTGGACAGGTCCTTGGGCCAGTCGTCGAGGGGCACCGGCGGGTGGACCCGCACCTCGGCGGTGCCGGAGGTCACCGTGATGCCGGGCAGGTCGAGCACCCGGCGCCACTCGGCCCCGCGCGCCCGCCGGACGACCTTCCTGATCCCGATCTCCTCCCAGGAGCGGACCGCCTGGGTCCACTCGCCCTCGCCGCGGGCCCGGGGGTCGTCGAGCAGGGTCAGCACGGCCAGCGCGGCCGCCTCCAGGGCGTCGGTGCGCTCCGGAGGGGCCGCCCGCTCGATCCTGACCACGAGCGGTAGCACTTTCTGGCCGGTCACGAGGCCCCCGCTCGCCGTGCCACCGATCCGCTGTCCTGCCCGCCGACTGACCTGTTCCGCTCGTTCACGCTCTCAAGGATGCCTTCTTCGCGATGGCGACCGACATCAGGGCCGCGATCAGGCAGAGGAATCCGGCGGCGTACCAGGCGAGGTCGTAGGCGCCGAAGTGGTCGCGGGCGAGTCCCGCGCCCACCGCGGCGACGGCCGCGCCGACCTGGTGAGAGGCGAAGACCCAGCCGAACACCACCGCGCCCTCGGAGCCGTAGATCTGTCGGCACAGGGCCACGGTGGGCGGTACGGTGGCCACCCAGTCGAGGCCGTAGAAGATGATGAAGACGAGCATGCTGGGCTCGGCGGTGGCCCCGAACAGGCTGGGGAGGACCATCAGCGACAGCCCGCGCAGCCCGTAGTAGGCCCCGAGCAGGACCCGCGAGTCGACCTTGTCGCTCAGCCAGCCGGACGCGACGGTCCCGACGACGTCGAAGATCCCGACCAGGGCGAGGAGCCCCGCGGCGGTCGGCTCGGCCATGCCGTGGTCGTGGGCGGCGGGGATGAAGTGGGTGCCGACCAGGCCGTTGGTGCTCATCCCGCAGATCGCGAACCCGCCGGCGAGCAGCCAGAAGGGCCGGGTCCGCGCGGCCGTCCACAGCACGGTGAGCGCGTGCGCGGCGGCCCCGCCGGTCCTGACGGGCGGGGCGGGGGCGGCCGCGCCGGGATCGGCCCCCAGGGCGGTGGTGCCGACCTCCTCGGGGCGGTCGCGCAGCAGGAACCAGACCAGGGGGACCACGGCGAGGGCGGCGACGGTGACCGTGACGGCGGCCGAGCGCCAGCCCTGGGCGGCGGCGAGGTGGGCGAGGATCGGCAGGAAGATGAGCTGCCCGGTGGCGCCGCCCGCGGTGAGGATGCCGGTGACGAGGCCGCGGTGGCGGACGAACCAGCGCTCGGTGAGGGTGGCGGCGAAGACCAGGGCCATCGACCCGGTGCCGAGGCCGACCAGGACTCCCCAGCACAGGACGAGCTGCCAGGGGGCGTTCATCAGGATGGTGAACCCGCTGCCGGCCGCGACGAGCAGCAGCGCGCACGCCACCACCCGGCGCATGCCGAAGCGGTTCATGAGGGCGGCGGCGAACGGGGCCGTCAGGCCGTAGAGCATGAGGTTGACCGAGACGGCCAGCGAGATCGTGCCCCGGGACCAGCCGAACTCCTGCTGGAGCGGGGTGATCAGCACCCCGGGCGTGGCCCGGAATCCGGCCGCGCCGAGAATGGCCACGAACGCGACTCCCGCCACGATCCAGGCGCGATGCAGTCCGCGCTCACGCGTCTGAAGAGTCGTTGACATGGGCCCAATCATGGGGGTCGCGGACATGGCCCCACGAGTGGCCCGGGTGCCAATGTCCGCAAGAATCGGGCCATCGCGCCGGCCGCCCCGTCAAGTCCGATCGGAGCCGGCCGTCCCACGGCGGACGCCCTCTCCACGCCCGCCGGCGGGCGTGCGGTCCGGCCGGCCGGCCGCGGAAAGGGACCCACACAACGGGGACGGCGTAAAAATTCCATTCATAGGATGATTTTTCATCCTATTGCTGGGCCAGAAACCCGCAGGAGAAAAGGAATTCCCGTACAGCCCACCCTCCGGCGACTCCCGCGACACGGCTCACGCCATCGTCGCGGTCACGCCAGGCCACGGGTTCCGGCGCGCCCAAAACCCCACCGCCCGACTACCCGGAGTGATCGCGAGTGCGATCCCGGCGGAAGTTTCCGAACTGCTTGCCCCGCCTTTCGAACATCGGAGATCCTTAACGCGGAACTCGCTCCGGCTACTCTCTGTTATCTCACATACTGGGACTATTCGGTCAAACGTTACGTTTTTCCCTATCCGCCCCAATTGGGAAGTTTGGCGCTTCACGCCCGACTTTGTTACAGCTTGGGGCGGTGCCGGTCTCAGGTCTGCAACACCCAAGTCGTCCTACTTGTCCAGGAGAGAGTCACGGTGCTCAGCTTTGTTCGACCAATGCTGGCGGCTGACCTCAGACCGGACAATTAAAGGAGTGCTGGCGTGTTCCAATCGCGGACATCTGGCAAGTTTCTAGCTGCTGTGGCGGGAGGTGCGCTCCTGCTGACCGCCTGCGCGGGTAACGACGCCGGGACGAGCTCGCCGACCTCGCCGGGCTCGGCGTCAGCCTCGGCTCCGGCGGCCCAGACCATCACCTATGCCTACGAGCAGGAGTTCCACTCCTACAACAACAACACCGTCGCGGAGAACGCCACCCGCAACGCGGGCCCCCTCCAGCGCGTGCTGACGGGCTTCTGGATCTACGGTGACAAGGGCGCCATCACGCCCGACAAGGACTTCGGCACCTACGAGAAGACCTCCGACGACCCGCTGACCGTCGAATACACCATCAGCGACAAGGCCGTCTGGTCGGACGGCGTGCCGATCGACTGCGACGACGTCATGCTCTGGTGGGGCTTCAAGTCCGGCAAGATCAAGGGCTTCTCCTCCTCCGGCAACGAGGGCGTCCAGGACACCAAGCTGCCCGAGTGCGACAAGGGCGGCAAGAAGTTCTCCCTCATCTACGACAAGCCCTTCGCCGACTGGGTGGCCAACGGCCCCGGCGCGACCGAGATCCTGCCGGCCCACGTGGTCGCCAAGCAGGGCGGCCTGTCCGAGGACGAGTTCATCGCGGCGGTCAAGGACACCGACGCCAAGAAGCTCGAGAAGTCCATCAAGTTCTTCAACGACGGCTGGGTCTCCGAGGGCACGCTGCCCGCGGCCGACCTGATCCCCTCCTCGGGCCCGTACAAGCTCTCCAAGATGGACGCCGGTCAGTCGCTGACCTTCGTCGCCAACGACAAGTGGTGGGGCACCCCGGCGGCCACCCCGACCGTCGTGGAGCGTTTCATCGCCCTGGACGAGCAGGCCCAGGCGCTGCAGAACCGTGAGGTCCAGATCGTCGAGCCGCAGCCCGGCCCCGACGTGCTCAACCAGCTCAAGGCCATCGAAGGCGTCAAGGTCAACCTCAGCGACGAATACACCTACGAGCACCTCGACTTCAACTTCGACTCCAGCCCGTTCAAGGACAAGGCGCTGCGTGAGGCCTTCGCCAAGTGCGTGCCCCGGCAGCTCATCGTCGACAACCTGATCAAGCCCGTCGCGCCGGAGGCCAAGCCTCTGGAGATCCGCAACGTCGCCCCGTTCCAGGCCAACAGCGCCGCGGTCATCTCTGCCAGCGGCGGCGCCGGCGTCTACGCCCAGCAGGACATCGAGGGCGCCAAGGCGCTCCTGGAGAAGGCGGGCAAGACCGGCCTCGAGGTCAAGGTCGGCTACCAGACCCCGAACCCGCGCCGCACCGCGGCCGTGCAGCTCATCATCGACTCCTGCAACAAGGCCGGTTTCAAGGTCGTCGACAAGGGCTCCGAGGACTTCTTCGGCACCGTGATGCCGGCCAACGGCTACGACGTGGCGCTGTACGCCTGGGCGGGCTCCTCCCTGGTCAGCGGCTGGGCCTCCACCTTCACCACGCCGAAGAAGTGCGACGGCGAGAACAAGGGCAACAACAACGGCTGCTACTCCAGCAAGAAGGTCGACGAGCTCATCACGAAGCTGAACGCGACCGTCGACCTGGCCGCGCAGGACCCGATCATCGCTGAGATCGAGAAGAACCTCTGGGCCGACCTGGCCACGATCCCGCTGTTCCAGCACCCGGGCCTCAGCGCGTGGGACGAGGCGGTTCAGAACGTCGTCCCGAACCCCGCGCAGTCGACCATCACCTGGAACATGGACAAGTGGAGCCTGTCGTAACCCCCTCGTTCTAGGGCCCGTTCCCTGACCGTCGCGTGCGGTTGATGGAACACCAACCACCCAGGGCCGGGACCAGAGAATCACAAACCTCTGGTTCCGGCCCTGACCCGCACATATAGTCCCTTCGAATGAGCAGGAGGTGACGTAATGATCGTCTTCATCGCGCGGAGACTGGTCATCTCGTTCTTCGTCCTCCTGGCGGCCACCTTCATCATCTTCGTGCTGACGGCGCTCTCGGGCGACCCGTTGGAAGACCTCCGCCAGGACAACAGCCCCAACAAGGCAAACAAGATCGCCGACCGCACCGAGCGGATGGAGCTCAACACCCCGATCCCGCTCCGCTACCTGGGCTGGCTCGGCCGCATCGTCCGGGGCGAGCTCGGCGTCAACCGCGACGGCCAGGACGTCGCCCCCCTTCTCGGCCACGCCCTGTCGGCCACCCTCCAGCTCGTGCTCGCCGCCACCGTGCTGGCGATCGTCGTCGGCATCGTCGTCGGCATCGTCTCCGCCCTCCGCCAGTACAGCGGCTTCGACTACACCGTCACCTTCGCCGCCTTCGTCTGCTTCTCCCTGCCGCTCTTCTGGGTCGCGGTGATGCTCAAGCAGTACATGGCCATCGAGTTCAACAACTGGCTGAAGGACCCCGGCATCCCGCCGACCGTCATCGGCCTCCTGGCGCTGGTCGGCGGCCTGATATTCGGCGCGCTCACCGTGGGCGACCGCAAGCGGCGGCTCCTCGCCTTCCTCATCGGCGCCGTGATCAGCGGTGCGCTGTTCACCCTGCTCTCGGTGACCCGCTGGTTCGCCGACCCCGGCTTCGGCCTCCCGCTCGTCCTGGCCATGTCGGCCGCCGCCGCGGTGGGCTTCACCGTCCTGTCCGCCGGGCTGCGCCAGCGCGGACCGCTGTACGCCGCCCTCGCCGCCGCCCTGATCGGCGCGCTGGCCTCACAGGTGCTCGACCCGCTGCTGGTCGACCCGACCTGGCTGGAGATCATCGGTCTCGCCCTGCTGACGGTCGCGGTCTGCGTCGGCCTCGGCTACGGCCTCGGCGGGATCCAGCGCCGGCAGGCGACCACCGCCGCCGTGCTGACCGGCCTGTTCACCGGCGCCGTGATCTTCGTGGACCACATGCTCCAGGCGTTCGACTCCTACAGCAAGGTGGTGCGCGGCCGCCCGATCTCGACGATCGGCGCACGGACCCCCAACTTCAAGGGCGACTTCTGGCAGCTGAACCTGGACTCGGCCGGCCACCTGCTGCTGCCGAGCCTGGCGCTCATCCTGATCTCCCTGGCCACCTACACGCGCTACAGCCGGGCGAGCATGCTGGAGGTCATGAACCAGGACTACGTCCGCACGGCCCGCGCCAAGGGCCTGCCGGAGCGGACCGTCGTGGTCAAGCACGCCTTCCGCAACGGGCTCATCCCGGTCACCACCCTGATGGCCTTCGACTTCGCCGGCGTCATCGGCGGCGCGGTGGTCACCGAGAACGTCTTCGGCTGGCAGGGCATGGGCAACCTGTTCATCAACGGCCTGCGGGAGGTGGACCCCGCCCCGGTCATGGCGTTCTTCATCGTCACCGGGACCGCGATCGTCGTCTTCAACATGATCGCCGACATCCTCTACGCGTACCTCGACCCGCGCATCCGGCTGTCCTGAAATCGGAGAACCACCCATGACGCTCAATGCGCAGGCCACGGGACCTGACACCGCATCCGATTCGCAGGGCATGGCGATCGTCGCCCGGACGCAGGGCCAGATGGTCCGCCGCCGCTTCTTCCGGCACCGCGCCGCGCTGGTCGGGATGATCATGTTCGGCCTCGTCATCATCCTGGCGTTCAGCTCCATCGGCTTCGCCGGCATCCCCGGCTGGTGGGACAAGAACTACCTCGACACCGGCGCGCTGACCAACCAGGGCAGGCCGACCCTCAGCCTGATCCCCGAGTTCCTCGGCGGCACCGGCATCCACCTCGGCGAGCACCCGTTCGGCCAGGACGACATCGGCATCGACTACTTCGCGCTCACCATGCGCGGCGCCCAGCAGTCGATCATCATCGCGTTCATCGTCGGTATCGTCGCGACCCTCAGCGGCACCATCGTCGGCGCGCTGGCCGGCTACTTCCGGGGCCGGATCGAGGCGGTGCTGATGCGCCTCACCGACGTGATGATCACCATTCCGGTCCTCATCATCGCCGCCGTGGTCGGCCGGATGATGGGTGACAGCGGGGCCGTCGTCCTCGGACTCTTCCTGGGCCTGGTGACCTGGCCGACGCTGGGCCGGCTGGTCCGCGGCGAGTTCCTCTCCCTGCGGGAGAAGGAGTTCGTGGAGGCCGCCCGCGCGATCGGCACGCGGCCGAGCCGGATCATCTTCCGCCACATCCTGCCCAACACCATCGGTGTGATCATCGTCAGTGCCACCCTGGGCATCGCCAGCGCGGTGCTGCTGGAGTCGGCGCTGTCCTTCCTGGGCCTCGGCATCCAGGCGCCGGACACCTCGCTGGGCCAGCTGATCAGCCGCTACCGCAGCGCGATGGTGGTCCGCCCGTGGCTGTTCTGGTGGCCCGGCGTGTTCATCATCACGATCGCGCTGTCGATCAACTTCATCGGCGACGGCCTGCGTGACGCCTTCGACCCCCGACAGACCCGGGTGCGTGCCTAATGACGACTCCTAACGTGCCGATCGAGCCCCGCAAGGGCGACGTGCACACCTATGACATCGCCCCCAACGTGCTCGACGCCGCCGGCGAGGTGCACGTCGGTCTCAACCTCGACGCCGTACGGCCTCCGTCGGAGGAGGAGATCCTCCGGGTCGACGACCTGACGGTGGAGTTCCCCACCGAGGACGGCCTCGTCCGCGCGGTCCGGGGAGTCTCCTACAGCCTGCGCGAGCGCGAGGTGCTGGGCATCGTCGGCGAGTCGGGCTCCGGCAAGTCGGTCTCCTCGCTGGCGGTCATGGGCCTGCTGCCCAAGAGCGCCCGGGTCAAGGGGCAGATCCTCTTCCGCGGCGAGGACATGCTGAAGATGTCGGCCCGCAAGCAGCGGAGCCTGCGCGGCCGGAAGATCGCGATGGTCTTCCAGGACCCGATGACCGCGCTGAACCCGGTGCACACGGTCGGCGACCAGCTCGCCGAGGCGGTGCTCGCGCATGAGCTGATGCCGCGCAAGACGGCGCTGGCCCGCGCCAAGGAGATGCTCGACCTCGTCGGCATCCCGCAGGCCGAGGCCCGGCTGCGCAGCTACCCGCACGAGTTCTCCGGCGGCATGCGCCAGCGTGCGATGATCGCCATGGCGGTCATCAACAACCCCGACATCATCATCGCCGACGAGCCGACCACGGCCCTCGACGTGACCGTCCAGGCGCAGATCCTGGAGAAGCTCCTGGAGGTCAAGGACGCGGTCAACGCCGCGATCGTGCTCATCACGCACGACCTGGGCGTCATCGCGGGCATGGCCCACCGGGTGCTGGTCATGTACGCCGGGCGCCCGGTCGAGGTCGGCGACACCGACCCGGTGTTCGAAGAGCCCCGCATGCCGTACACGGCCGGCCTGCTCGGCTCGATCCCGTCCCTGGAGAACTCCGGCAGCCGGCTCCGCCCGATCAAGGGCACTCCCCCGTCACTGATCAACCTGCCGACCGGCTGTCCCTTCTCGCCGCGCTGCCCGCTGGCCGACGACAAGTGCAGGACGGCCGAGCCGGAGCTGGCCGAGACCGACAGCGGCGGGCACTTCGCGGCCTGCCACCACTGGGACCGGCTGGCCGCGGTCGAGGACCCGACCGTGTTCTTCCGCACCGAGAGCGAGACTCTGGCATGAGTGTGAAGACCGAGGAGACGCCCGCCCCGGAGCGCGAGCCCGCCGGCGGCGCCCACCTGCTGGAGGTCAACGACCTGGTGATGAACTTCCCCGTCCGGGGCGGTGGTTTCCTGCGCCGGGTGGTGGCCCATGTCCAGGCCGTCAGCGGGGTCTCCATGCATGTGGACGAGGGCGAGACCCTCGGCGTGGTGGGTGAGTCCGGCTGCGGCAAGTCGACGACCGGCCGGGCGATCCTGCAGCTGCACAAGCCCACCTCGGGCTCGGTGCGCTTCCAGGGCCAGGAGCTCACCACGCTGTCGTCCAAGCAGCTGCAGCCCGTACGGCGCGACATGCAGATCGTCTTCCAGGACCCCTACGCCTCGCTCAACCCGAAGATGCCGGTCAACGACATCATCGCCGAGCCGCTGAAGGTCCACGAGCGCTGGAAGGACGGCGGGCCGGAGCGGGTGGCCGAGCTGCTGCAACTGGTCGGCCTCAGCCCCGAGCACGGCAACCGCTACCCGCACGAGTTCTCCGGCGGCCAGCGCCAGCGGGTCGGCATCGCCAGGGCGCTGGCCCTGGAGCCGAAGCTGCTGGTGCTCGACGAGCCGGTCTCCGCGCTGGACGTGTCGGTCCAGGCGGGCGTGGTGAACCT
Source organism: Streptosporangium brasiliense (assembly GCF_030811595.1). NCBI lineage: Bacteria > Bacillati > Actinomycetota > Actinomycetes > Streptosporangiales > Streptosporangiaceae > Streptosporangium > Streptosporangium brasiliense. Next base: position 4,060,649 of record NZ_JAUSRB010000002.1, on the reverse strand, counting down.
GCTGGAGGACCTGCAGGAGTCACTGGGACTGGCCTACATCTTCATCGCGCACGACCTGTCGGTGGTCCGCCACATCTCCGACCGGGTCGCGGTGATGTATCTGGGCAAGGTCATCGAGACCGGCCCCCGGGACGACCTCTACGACCGTCCCGCCCACCCCTACACCCAGGCGCTCCTGTCGGCCGCCCCCATGGCCAACCCGAAGGAGGAGCGCGCCAGGGAGCGCGTCATCCTCACCGGAGACGTGCCGAGCCCCCTGGACCCGCCGAGCGGCTGCCGCTTCCGCACCCGCTGCTGGAAGGCCCAGGACATCTGCGCCACCGAGGAGCCCCCGCTCGTCGACCGCGGCAACGGCCACCCCGTGGCCTGCCACTTCGCCGAGGTCACCGCGCGCTGACCGGATGGAGCGGGCCGTGCGGGATCCCCTCCCGCACGGCCCGCGGCGTCTGGGGGCCCGTACCCGGCCTGCCGGCTCACACCCAACCTGCGGCCCGTACCCGGCCTGTGGCCCGTACCTGACGCCAGGTGACAGGTACGGGCGCGACGATGGGAGCATCACCCCGACACCGAGGAGAGCCCCCATGCCCCGTGCCAACGGCACCTTCACCATCGACAGCTGGGACGCGCGGCCCTACGACGAGGCCGAGGGCGCCGCGCTCTCCCACGTCCACCTGACCAAGACCTTCGACGGCGATCTGGTGGGCACCAGCACCACCGACATCATCACCGCGACGGCCCAGGTCGAGGAGTCGGCGGCCTATGCCGGCTTCGAACGTTTCACCGGCACCGTGCACGGACGCAAGGGCACCTTCGTGCTCCACCACACCGCCACCAGCCACGCCGGGGAGTCATCCCTGAGCTGGACGGTCCTCCCCGATTCGGGCACCGGCGAGCTCCTCGGCATCAGCGGCGGGGGCCAGATCGTCAACGATGACGGCGCCCACTCCTTCCACCTCGACTACGGGCTCGGCTGAGTCCTGGGCGGCCGCGTCCGAGGGCTCCGAGGCGTGTCAGCGCCGGCCGGCGGCCGGGGCGGCGGAGCAGGTGGTGTCCTTGGCTGGCAGGACGCCGTCGACCAGATAGCGGTTGACGGCGCTGTCGACGCAGGCGTTCCGGGGGGCGAAGAGTCCCCCGTACACGGTGTGGCGGAAGGCGCCGCGCAGGGTGACCAGGCGGGAGCCCGTCAGGGCCCGGTGCGCGGCCTGCTGGCCGGGGTAGGTGGCCGCCGGGTCGCCGTCGGCGCCCACCATCAGCACCGGGACGTCGTTACGGACCCGGGTGGGAGGTTCGGCGGGGGCGACCGGCCAGAACGAGCAAGGGGTGAGGTTGCGGGTCAACGGGCCGAACAGCGGCTCGTCGGCACGGTGGGCCTGAATGTCGCGGTAGTAGGTGTCAGGGTCGCGGGACGCCGCCCGGTCCGCGCAGGAGATCGCGGTCTGGACGCTGGCCGAACCGTCCGCGTCCGGGGAGGACAGACCGGTCAGGACCTGTTCCAGGACCGGGGTGGGGGTGACCTTGACGCCGCGGGCGGCCTCGCTCAGGACACGGACGTCAGCGGCGAAGCTCCCGTACGCCTCGTCGCTGTCCCCGGCGGTGACGTTCCACAGGAGCTGGGGCAGCACGCGGCTGTCGACCTGGTGGTCGCCGACCCGCAGCGGGCCGCGGGTGACAGCCTGGCCGATCCGGTCCACGGTGGCCAGGACCTGGGCGGTGGTGGCGCCCAGGCGGTAGCGGCCGTGGTGGCGGGCCGCCCAGGCCGCCCAGTTCTCCAGGACCGCGGTCACGGCCGGCCCCGTCGTGCTTGTCAGGTCGGGACCGAACAGATCGGGGTTCAGGGCGCTGTCGAGCACCACCCGGTCGGCGCGGCGGGGGAACAGCTGCAGGTAGACCTCGCCCAGGTAGGTGCCGTACGACGAGCCGAGATAGGACAGTTTCGACTCGCCGAGGGCGGCCCGGATCACGTCCATGTCCCGGGCGGTGTTGCGGGTGGAGGCGTGGGGCAGCACATCCCGGTGAACGGCGCAGCGGGACGCCAGGTCCTTGGCCAGGGCCGCGCTCCGGTCGAAGGCGCGCCGGTCCGGTCCGGCGGAGCCGATGCTGACGGTGGGCCACCCGCAGTTCAGGGGGGTGCTGCGCCCGACGAAGCGAGGGTCCATCCCGATCAGGTCGTAGCGGGCCGCGACCGCGGGCCCGGCCTGCTTGACCTGGAGGGTGAGATACATCGCGGGGACTCCGGGGCCGCCGGGGTTGTAGAACAGGGATCCCCGCCGGCGCCCGGGGTCGGTGGCTCTCAGCCGGGACAGCGCGACCTTGATGGTCCGCCCGCCCGGGTCGCTGTAGTCCAGCGGCACGGTGACCTCGGCACACTGCGCCTTCGCGTCGTCCAGCTCCTTGCCGACGGTGTCGTCCGGGCCGCTCTGGCAGCGGTGCCAGGCGATCTCCTGCTGCTGGAAACGGGCCGGCCCGGCGTCCGGGGCACGGCCGCCGGCGTCTGCCCGGGCCGCTCCGGCGGCCGGCGGCACACCGGTCACGGTGCCCGTCAGCGCCGCCACCACGGCCCCGGCCACGGCCACGGCCGTCCTTCGTCCACGCATCGGATTCTCCTCCTGCACATTGTCCGCACACTGTCTCGGGCACGACCGGCCACGATTTCTCGGGCACGACCGGCCACGGCGCGCGGGCGGCTCCCCGGCGCCCTGAACGGCCCGGTGGATCACGGGTCGCGCCATCACGGGGTACGAAGTTAAGCCGCGCGGCCGGCCCGGCGCGTCAGCCCCCGGTCGGGTTTCCCGAGCCTGCGCGCGGCCTCCGCGCCGCCCCGTGGGGCTGCCGACGATCCCGCCTCTGACCAGCGGTTCCTCCGGGGCGGGGCCGCGCCGGACGCCTCGTCCGGGAGATCCGTGTACGACTCCAGGCTGACGCGGGCCGGCCGATCCGGCCGGTCCGGGGACCTCCGGTGCGGGGTCGGCGGACCTCCCGCGCGGGAGGAGACCCATGCTCCGCCGGGCGTGCCGGCCGGCCGCTCCGGGGCCTTGCGCCCCGCCCGGGACGCCGGGCGCGCGCTTGTCGTCCTCCGGCGGGAGCCCACTATGGTGGCGCCATGGACCGGGCTCGCCGTCCCTGCCCGTACGCGGCGGCGGCCCCGGCCGCGAGGATCGCGAGGATACGGAAACGACAGGACGTGTGATGACCGGTGGCGCGGTGGCCGTGACGGAGGCGGCGCGGCCGGTACGGTCCCTGCAGCGGGTAGGTGCCCGGCTCCCGCCCGTGGCGTTCGACGCGGTGCTGGCGCTCGGGCTCTTCTCCGTGACCGCCGGCCTCAACAGCAAGGTCTACCAGGACCCCCCGGGGACCCTGATCCTCCAGGCGGCCCTGTCGCTGCCCCTGGTGTGGCGGCGGCGCGCGCCCCTGACGGTGTTCTGCGCGGTGGCCGCCGTGGCGTCCGTCCAGTGGCTCATCGGCGTCCAGCTGCTGACCGACGTGGCGCTGCTGGTCGCCCTGTACACGGTGGCCGCGCGCTCCGCCTGGCGCCACACGCTCATGGCCGGAGCCGTCCTCGGAACCGGCATCCTGCTGGCCTCCGCGCGCTGGGCGGCACCCGACGGCGCGTTCCTCAACTCGGCCGTCTTCCTGACCGCCGTGGCCGTCGCCGCCGCCGTCACGGGTGTGAACACACGGATCCGGCGCGCCTACCTCGCGTCCCTGGAGGACCGCGCGGTCCGCCTGGAGCGCGAACGCGACCAGCGGGCCAGGCTCGCGGTGGCGGACGAACGGGCCCGCATCGCCCGTGAGATGCACGACGTCGTCACCCACAACCTGTCGGTCATGGTGGCGCTCGCCGACGGCGCGGTCTTCGCGCAGCACGGTTCACCCGACCAGGCGACCGCCGCCATGCGCCAGATCTCCGGCACCGGGCGGCAGGCTCTCACCGACATGCGGCGCTCCCTGGGCGTCCTGCGGGCCGACGAACCGGACGCGCTGCGCCATCCGATGCCCGGCATCGCGCAACTGGAGTCCCTCGCCGAGCAGACGCGCGCGGCCGGGCTGCCGGTCCGCCTCCATGTGGAAGGCGATCCCGCCTCCGTCCCCGCCGCCGCGCAGCTCACCGTCTACCGCCTGGTCCAGGAGTCCTTGACCAACTCCCTCAAGCACACGCCGTCCGGCACTCGCGCCGAGGTTCGGGTGCGCTGCGCGCCCCGGACCGTCACCGTCGAGGTCACCGACGACGGCCGCGCCACGCGAGCCGTCGTCCCGCCGTCCGGGCAGGGCGTCCCCGGCATGCGCGAGCGCGCGGCCGCGTACGGCGGGACCCTGGAGGCCGGCCCGCTCCCGGGCGGCGGCTGGCGGGTCTCGGCACGCCTCGACCTCGGCATGACCGGCGCCGGCACGGCCGGGGAGGGCGCCGCATGACGATCCGCGTCCTGCTCGTCGACGACGAGCCGCTGCTCCGCATGGCGTTCACCATGGTCCTGCGGGCCCAGCCGGACATGGAGCCGGTCGGTGAGGCCGGGGACGGCGCCGAAGCCGTACGCCTCGCACAGCGCCTGCGGCCCGATGTCGTCCTGATGGACGTGCGCATGCCCGGTGTCGACGGGATCGAGGCGACCCGCCGGATCACCCGGAACGGCCGGCAGACCCGGGTCCTCATCCTCACCACCTTCGACCTCGACGAATACGCCTTCGCCGGGCTCAAGGCCGGCGCGTCCGGTTTCCTCCTCAAAAACGCCCTGCCCGAGGAGCTGCTCGCGGCGATCCGGAGCGTCGCCGCGGGCGACGCCGTGGTCTCCCCGCGGATCACCCGCCGCCTGCTGGAGAACTTCGCCCACCAGCTCCCCACCGGCGGCGCCCCGGCGAGCGACGAGCGGCTGCGACGGCTCACCCCCCGCGAGCGGGAGGTGCTCGTCGAGGTGGCCCGTGGCCTGTCCAACACCGAGATCGCCGCCGGACTGCACCTCGCGGAGGCCACGGTGAAGACGCATCTGGGCCGGATCCTGCTGAAGCTGGAGCTGCGCGACCGGGTGCAGGCCGTGGTCTTCGCCTACGAGAACCGGCTCATACGCCCGGCGTGAGGAGACACTCAGGCGAGGGTGGCCCGCCCTGTTCAGGTGAGAACAGGGCACGCCCGACCGGACATCATTCCTTCGCCGGCGCCTCGACACTCCACAGGCGCCCGTCGGGGTCACGCAACGTCAGCCGCTTGGTCCCGTAGTGGGTTTCCTCGAACGGCGTGACCACGTCGAAGGACGGGTCGGCCGGGAACGCCTCGGCGTCCGCGACCCGCAGCACGACCTGGGTGTCGGGCCGCTGTTCCTCGGGGACTTCGGCGAGGAGCAGGTAGGGGCCGTCCCCGCGCCGGAACAGGCCCGAACCGTGGTCGGTCGCGAACTCCACGTCGAAGCCCAGCGCCTGCAGGAACTTGGCGCTCTTCCCCCAGTTGTGGGTCTCCAGATAGACGCCTTCGATGCCCTCGGTAGCCATGTCATGTCTCCTTTTTTCCTGGGGGCGGCCCGTCCTCATGGGCCGACAGATAGGTGCGCAACGCCTCGGCCACGAGGGCCGAGAGCGACATCTCGGCTTCGATGGCGTGGTGCTTCACCTGCCTGATGAGAGTCAGCGGCAGGTAGACGTTGAACTGCTTTACCTCCTCGGCGGCCATGGCCATAATGCTAGCATCCTAGAAATCAAGGATCCTAGGGACGAGGCCCCTCGTCTCCGTTCCCAGCGCGACGAACCGCGCAGCAAGGAGGATCTGGACCATGGCACGCAAGTGGTGGACGCTGGTGGTGGCGTGCGCCGCGACGTTCATGCTGCTGCTCGACATCACGATCGTCGTCGTCGCGCTTCCGGACATGCAGCACGCGTTGGACGCGAGCTTCGGCGACCTGCAGTGGGTGACTGACGCTTACGCGCTGACCCTCGCGGCGCTCCTGCTCACCTCGGGGTCCCTCGCCGACCGGTTCGGCAGGCGGCTGCTGTTCCTCATCGGCCTGACGGTCTTCACGGCCGGCTCGCTGCTGTGCGGCGTCGCGCAGGACCCGCTGACGCTGATCGCCTCCCGGGCGGTCCAGGGGGTCGGCGGCGCGGTCATGTTCGCCACGTCGCCGGCGCTGATCGCCACCACGTTCCAGGGCCGCGAACGCGGCATCGCCTTCGGCGTGTGGGGCGCCGTGGCCGGCGTGGCCACCGCCCTCGGCCCGATCCTCGGGGGCGCGATCACGACCTGGATCAGCTGGCGCGGCATCTTCCTGGTCAATCTGCCGATAGGTGTCGCCGCGATCGCCGCCGCCGTGCGCCGGGTGGACGAGTCGCGCTCGCCGTACGCTTCCCGGATCGACTGGCCGGGGGTCAGCACGCTGACCGCCGGGCTCTTCAGCCTCGTGTACGCGCTGATCAGGGCGGGCGAGACGGCGTGGAGCGACCGCGGGGTCGTGATCTGCTCCGTCCTGGCGGCGGTGTTCCTGGCCGCGTTCCTCGCGGTCGAGGCGAAGGTGTCCGAGCCGATGTTCGACCTGTCGCTGCTGCGGACTCCGACGTTCCTCGGCGGTTCGATCGCCGCGTTCGCCATGAACGCCTCGCTGTTCGCGATGTTCCTGTACCTCGTGCTGTACCTCCAGAACGCCCTCGGCCACAGCCCCCTGGGCGCCGGCGCCCGGCTGCTCGTCGTCTCGGCCTGCTCGACCGTCGCCGCGACAGTGGCGGGCCGGCTGTCGAGCCACGTCCCGGCCAGGTGGCTCATCGGTCCGGGCCTCATCCTGGTGGGCGTCGGCCTGTTGCTGATGACGGGACTGGACGCCGGATCGGAGTGGACGCACCTCGTCCCCGGATTCGTCGTCGCGGGCATCGGCAGCGGCATGGTCAACCCGCCACTGGCCTCGACCGCGGTGGGCGTCGTACCGGCCCACCGCTCCGGCATGGCCTCCGGTGTGAACCAGACCTTCCGGCAGGTCGGCATCGCCGTCGGCATCGCCCTGTACGGCTCGATGTTCTCGTCGTCGCTGTATTCCGGCCTGAAGGAGCGGCTCGGCTCCACTCCGGAACTGCGCGGCTACACCGACCGACTCGCGGACGCCGTACATCGCGGCGATCCCGGCCAGGTGATCGGCTCAGCGGCACTGCAAGACCGCGGCCGGCTCTGGGAGGCGGCGGGGGCGGGCTTCGCGTCGTCTCTCAACGACCTGCTGCTCGCCGGCGGCATGATGGCCGTCGTCGGCGGCATCCTGGCTTTCGCGCTCATCCGCAGCAAGGACTCCGTGCCGCCCGGAGGCGGCCGGGAGCAGCCGCAAGGCGCCAACCCCCCTGCGGCGCGGCCCTCATCGACCCACCCCGCCGACTCCGGGGCACGAGACTCTACTTGCGGGCATTAGCGCCGAGCGCCGGACCGGTGGGTCAGGCGCGTCCGGTGAGGGCCGTCTCCGCCGAGCCGGGAGGCCCCGGCGGTGTGCTCGGCGACGGGCAGCAGTTCCTTCTCCCCGTCGTTACCAGGACGAGGACGGCGTGCTCGTCGGGCTGGAGTCCGCCGTCGCCGCCGGCCGCCTCTCATAGCGCGTCAGGCGAGGATGGCATAGACGGTGGTGGCGTGGGCCGAGGGCTCGGTGGCGCCGTCGGGGATCATGGTGACGTCGCAGAAGGCCAGCGTGCGGCCCAGCTTGGTGATCCAGACGTGGAGCAGCACGTCCTTGCCCATGACCGGCCGCTGGAACGTCGTCGACTGCTGCACCGTCGTCATCGGCACGAACCCGCCGCGGGCTGCGGAGATGGCCACCACGGTGGCGGTGTCGGCGGCGGCCATCATGGCCTGGCCGCACAGCCCGCCGCCCTCCCTGGCCAGCGAGTCCGACCACGGCAGGCGCACGATCGCATGGCGCTCGCCGACCTCCTCCACGGCCAGCCCGAGTTCCTGGATCCAGGGGGCGAAGTAGTTCCTGAGAATCGCGTCTCCGTCTTCAGGTCTCACGGAGGCATCATGCACGCGGCATACGCGTGTGGAGAACGTCTTCCTGCCGTCCACTATGAGAGCGACGTACTGTACGAGCTGTTCGGTGAGCGGGCCCGACCGGAACTCCAGCCTTGCCGCCTTCCTCCAGCAGGACTCCGTCCCCGAGCGGGATGGCACGCTCAAGGATGTTCCGGTGGTCAGGCTTACCTTGGACGAGGCCACCGGCGGTCACGCCGACCCGGAGAACGACGAGATCCCGCCCGATCGAGGTGATCGGACGGGATCTCGTCAACCAACTGCCAGCCGTCTCAGGAACGGCCCGCTGTGGAGCTATGGGGATTCGAACCCCAGACCTCCTCCATGCCATGGAGGCGCGCTACCAGCTGCGCCATAGCCCCTCAGGTTTCGTGTCGCCGGTCTCTCGCCCCAGCGGCACCACGCCAGTGTATAGGACATCGGGGACCACTCAGAAACCGTCCGCGCGCGGCGGACGCGGCGCAACCGCCCTGCCTCCGGGGAAGGCGGCGGCCCGGATTGGTGGGCCGGGACGCCGAGCGGCGGCCCGGCCCGGTCCCGGGCCGCCCGGGGCGGCGGGCGTCAGCCCAGCGACGTGGCCCGGCCGATCAGTCCGGCGAGCTCGGACACCGCGGCGTCCTCGGTGGAGGAGGCCAGCCGCGCGGCGTGCTCGGCGAGTTCCCCGGCCCCCACCCCGGCGGTCCACTCGCGGGTCCGAAGGTATTCGGCGAAGGCCGCCGCCACCACGTCCACCTGGAACCTCGGCGAGGTCCCGCGCCAGACCGAGGGGGACAGGTCGGCCGACTCCAGGGAGCGGCTGGTCTCGCCGGGGCCCCGGGTGTCGGGGTCCTGCCAGCGCACCGTGGCCATGGCCAGCTGGCCGGAGGCGCCGCTGCGCAGCCGTACCTCGTACAGGGCGGTCACCGAGTGGCCCGGGCCGATCTCGCCGCCGTCCTTGGTGTCGTCGCGGAAGTCCTCGGCGGCGATCCGGCGGTTCTCGTAGCCGATCAGGTGGTAGGACTCCACGGTCGAGGGGTTGAACACGACCTGCGCCTTGGCGTCGCGGGCCCGGAGGTCGAGGTTGGTGGCGAGCTGCTCGACGAACACCTTGCGCGCGCCGTCGACCGAGCTGACGTAGACCGCCGCGCCGTCGCCGTTGTCGGCGAGCTGCTCCATCAGCTGGTCGCCGTAGTCACGGCCGACTCCGACGCAGAGCAGGGTGATCTGCCGGCCGGCGGACTCCTCCACCCGGTCGAGGATGCCCTGCCAGCTCGTGTCACCGGTGTTTGCCAGCCCGTCGGACAGCAGGATGACCCGGTTGGTGGCCACCGGCCGGAAGGTGCGGGCGGCTTCGGCGTAGCCGCTGGTCAGCCCCGCCTCCAGGTTCGTCGAATCCTGTACGGCGAGGCGATCCACCGCCGCGTGCAGCTGCTCCGTCCCGGTCGCGGGCGTCATGGGGACGACGAGCCGCGCCTGGCCGCTGAAGGTCACGATGGAGACCTGGTCCCCCGGCCCGAGCTGGTCGACGAGCTTGTGCAGGGCCTCGCGGACCAGGTCGAGCCGGCCGGGCTCGCCCATCGAGCCGGACACGTCCACCACGAAGGTCAGGTTGGCCGGGCGCCGCGCCTCCGGGTCCGCCCCGCGGGTCTGCAGGCCGACCCGGACCAGCGCGGCGCCGTTCTCCGACATGCGGGCGCCGTCCATGTGCACGGTGAAGCCGTCGCCGCCGGGCTCCCGGTAGTCCTGCCGGAAGGAGTTGACGAACTCCTCGGGGCGGATCCGGTCCGGTTCGGGCAGCCTGCCCTCCTGGAGGGTCCGCCTGGCATAGCCGTAGGAGGCGGTGTCCACGTCGAGGGCGAAGGTGGAGATCTGGTCGGCGGTGGTGTCCCGCTCCTCGGCGGCCGCGGCGTCCCGGTCCTGCGCCAGGGACGGCACGGCCGGTCCGGAGCCGCTGTTCGGTATGGTCGCGGGCTTGCCGCTGCTCCCCGATCCGCCGCAGGCGGCGGCGAGCAGCAGGGCGATCACGACGAGGGCAATGGCGAACGTGCGCGGATTCATGTCGCCTCCGTAGGATGCGTGTCATCCCCTACGACGACCCGCCCCGCCAGGGGGCCGGACACTTCACCCAAGCGAGCGCAAACCGTTCCCGGCCCGTGATCAGGGCTTCCAGCGCGGGTCGCGGCCGCTGAACGCCAGTGCCCGCTCCAACGGCGGGGCGTCCCGCGGCACGGCCGGCGGCTCACCGAAGATCCCCGCCTGCCGGGCCTGCGGGGCCATCCGCTCGACGAAGGCGGCCACGGCCTCCGCGGTCTCCGCGTCCACCTCGTAGTCCTGCCCGGTGGCCCTGGCCAGGTCCCAGCCGTGGATCACCATGTCGCCCAGGCCCATCTGGTAGACGGTGGTCATGGGCATCCCCATCGTGGGGCTGGTCCCCTCGAAGGACTCCGGCCGCGACCAGGCGGCGACCATCCCCGCGGCGCGGCTGCCGAAGGAGGTGTGGTCGGCGTCCTCGGGCGGCGCCTGCTCCTTGCGCGCCAGCGCCTCGAACATCACCGCCACCCACGACATGTGACCGACCAGGGCACGCACGTCGAATTCGGTGCACGGGGTGGGCAGGTCCAGCTGGTCCTCCCGGATCCCGCCGACGACGGCCGCGGTGCGGGTGACGGCGCGTGAAAGCAGTTCGTTCATGACGGCCATGGTCTCCCGCGGGCCCCCGGCCGTCTTGAAAAAACACGACATATGATCCCTGAGCATGCGCGTGCATCGTGGGCCGGCTCCCGGACGCCCGGGAGCCGGGATCCCGGGTACGGCACCGCGCGCCGCCGGAGGCGCGGCCGGCTCCGCCCCTCCCGGCCCCGCGGTGACCCCCGCCGGCGACACCCGGGGCATCCTCAACGCGGGCGCGGCCCGCTTCGGCTACGGGCGCCACGCCTGCCATCCCTCGCTCGCCCCCTTCGTCGAGCACCACTGGATCATCCGCTGGGACCTGACGGAACCGTACGAGCAGCGGGTCGTGTCGCATCCGTCGGTCAACCTCGTCTTCCAGGAGCGCGGCTCCCGGGTCGCCGGAGTGATCACGGGCGACTATCTGGAGACTTTGGCCGGCACCGGCGTCGTGGCCGCCACCCGCTTCCGCCCCGGCGGCTTCCGCCCCTTCCTCGGCGCCCCGGTCTCCACGCTCACCGACCGCTTCCCACCCGTCTCGGAGGTCTTCGGCCCCGCGGCGGAGGCGACCGCGCCGGCTGTGCTCGCCGCCTCCGACGCCGGGGCCGTGGCGCTGCTGGACGCCTTCCTCCTGGCACGGCTGCCGCCCCGCGATCCCGTCGCCGAACGGGTGGGCGCCATGGTCGCCGGGATCGTGGACAGCCCCGGGATCACCCGCGTCGACGACCTGGCCGCCCGGCACGGCCTGACCGTGCGGACCCTGCAGCGGCTGTTCAGCGACTACGTCGGCGTCTCCCCGAAGTGGGTGATCCGCCGCTACCGCATCCATGAGGCCGCCGAGCGCGCGAGCGCCGCCACCGACTGGTCCCGTCTGGCGGCCGAGCTCGGCTACAGCGACCAGGCCCATCTCACCCGTGACTTCACCTCGGTCGTCGGCATGTCCCCCACCGCCTACGCCCGCTCCGCCGTACCCGCCCGTCCCTCGGCGCGCCCCGCCGGCGGCACCGCGCCGGCCGGGCCGCCGGGCTGAGCCCGCGGCGGAGGGAGACGTTCGGGAGACACCTTCCGGCCGGGCACCGCGACACACTACTTTAAGTGTCGATGCCATCACCTTTGGTGAAGCGCGCCAGTCGGCCCGAGAGAGAGTAGGCACGTTCATGCAGGCTTTCACGCTGCCCGACTTCTACATGCCTTACCCGGCCAGGCTCAACCCCCACCTGGAGCGCGCCCGCGAGCACAGCATGGCCTGGGCCCGGCGGATGGGCATGCTCGACGCCCCCAAACCCGGCGGCGGCGTCGTCTGGGACGAGGAGGCGCTGGCCAGGATGGACTACGCGCTCATGTGCGCCTACACCCACCCCGACTGCGACGGCCCCGCCCTGGACCTGATCACCGACTGGTACGTCTGGGTGTTCTTCTTCGACGACCACTTCCTGGAGGAGTTCAAGCACTCCCGCGACCTCCCGGGGGCGCAGGCCTATCTCGACCGCCTCGAACTGTTCATGACCGCGGAGGGCCAGACGCCGCCGGAGCCGGAGAACCCGGCCGAGGCGGGGCTGCGGGACCTGTGGGAGCGCACGGTGCCGGCGATGTCACACGGGTGGCGGCGGCGCTTCATCACCAGCACGCACAACCTGATGGTGGAGTCGATGTGGGAGCTGGACAACATCGACCGCGGCCGGATCGCCAACCCGATCGAATACGTGCAGATGCGGCGGAGGGTCGGCGGGGCGCCCTGGTCGGCGAACCTCGTCGAATACGCCGTCGGCGCGGAGATCCCCGACGGTCTCGCCGGGACGAGGCCGATGGGGGTCCTGTCGGACACCTTCTCCGACGCGGTGCACCTGCGCAACGACCTGTTCTCCTACCAGCGCGAGGTGCAGGAGGAGGGCGAGAACTCCAACGCGGTGCTGGTCTTCGAGCGGTTCTTCGGCTGCTCGACACAGGAGGCCGCCGAGATGGTCAACGACCTGCTGACCTCCCGGCTGCAGCAGTTCGAGAACACGGCGCTGATCGAGGTCCCGGCCCTGCTGGCCGAGCACGCCGTGCCCCCGCACGAGCAGGGCGGGGTGGCCGCCTACGTCAAGGGCCTGCAGGACTGGCAGTCCGGCGGGCACGAGTGGCACGCCCGGTCCAGCCGCTACATGAACGACGGCGCCGTCTCGGGCTCCCCCGGCGTGCTGGGAGGCCCGACCGGCCTGGGCACCTCCGCCGTCCGGCCACTGCCCTCCCCCGCGGCGCTGGGCCTGCGGCGGAGGGTCCAGCAGCACTCCTACGTCCCGTTCCAGCCGGTGGGGCATCTGCCGCTGCCCGACCTCTACATGCCCTACCCGGTCCGCACCAGCCCCCATCTGGACGCCGCGCGGCGCTACGCGGTCGGCTGGGCGCGGCGGATGGGCATGTTCGACCCGGTCCCGGGGACCGGGCACGGCGGGCTGTGGGACGAGCGGCGCTTCGCCGGCTTCGACTTCGCGCACTGCGCCGCGATGATCCACGCCGACGCGAGCCCCGAACAGCTCAACCTGTCGTCGGACTGGCTGGCCTGGGGGACCTACGGCGACGACTACTTCCCCGCGGTGTTCGGGACGGGCCGCGACCTCGTGGCCGCGAAGCTCTGCAACGACCGGCTGTCGGCGTTCATGCCGCTGGACGGCGAGCCCGTCCCGGAGCCGGTCGGCCCGATCGAGCGGGGCCTGGCGGACCTGTGGCGGCGCACCGCGGGGCCGATGACCCCGGCCGCCCGGCGGCAGTTCCGCGGGGCGGTCGAGGCCATGACCTCCAGCTGGCTGTGGGAGCTGGCCAACCAGGCCCAGAACCGCGTCCCCGACCCGGTCGACTACATCGAGATGCGCCGCAGGACGTTCGGCTCGGACATGACGATGAGCCTGGCCCGGCTCGCGCACTCGGACGTGGTCCCGGCCGGCCTCTACGAGACCCGGACCATGCGCGAGCTGGACACCGCGGCCCAGGACTACGCCACCTTCACCAACGACCTGTTCTCCTACCAGAAGGAGATCGAGTTCGAGGGCGAGGTCCACAACCTCGTCCTGGTGGTGGAGAACTTCCTGAACGTGGACCGCTGGAAGGCCCGCGACATCGTGGCCGACCTGATGGCGGCGCGGATGCGGCAGTTCGAGCACATCGTCGCCAACGGCCTGCCCGCGCTGTTCGAGGATTTCGACCTCGACGGGCCGGTCCGCACGCTCCTGACCCGCCACGCCGACGACCTCAAGGAGTGGATGTCGGGGATCCTGGAATGGCACCGCAGGTGCGCGCGCTACACCGAGGCCGAGCTCCGGCGCAGCCGGGCCTCCGGCGCGCCGCCGGTCCTGTCCTTCCTGCCCACGGGGCTGGGCACCTCGGCGGTGCGGGCCGCGGCCCCGGCCGGGGCCGGCGGGTTCCACGGCCGGCCCGGACGGCCCGGCCAGATGTGACCGGACCCTCCCCGCTCGCATGAGAGCCCGGCTGGGCTCTCATGCGAAGGGGCCCGCGAGCCCGGCCACGCCACCCCCGTTCCCGTCTCAGCCGACGAGCTCGTGGCGCAGGGCGCGGACGGATCCGCGGGGAGCCGACCTGGCCACCCAGAGCACGACGGCGATGTACAGCAGCTGCTCCGGGATCCGCACCCACAGGGGCGTCGCCTCGTCACCGCCGAACGGCACGTCGGACACCGCGGCGTAGATGTTGGCCGGGAGCAGCAGCACGAACAGGAGCGCGAGGCAGATCCCGGCGGCCCGTCGGGTCGCGGCCAGGACGAGCCCCGCGGCGCCGAGCAGCTCCAGCACGCCGGTCACGTAGACCATGACATCGGGATACGGCACGGACGGCGGCACCATGCGCACCAGGTCGGCGTGGTTGGGCATGACCGTGACGCTCTCGGGGACGAAATGCGCGCTGGCGGTGACGACGAGCATGGCCGCCATCGCGTGTGCCGCGCCGGCCGGCCAGGTGCCGAACCGGCCGACGCCGAGCATCCCCAGCAGGCGGAAGCCCAGCAGGGCTACGACGAGAAAGATGACGAGGTCGAACATGGCTTCCCACCCTTGGATAGCACGACTATCTAGATGCTGGATAGCAAAACTATCCAATGGATGGCCGACAGGCAAGGCCGGATGAACCGGAAGGGTCTCCGCGAGGGTTGCGCCCCGGACGGGCAAGGGCGCCTCGCGCGCCCTTGCCCGCCGGCCGCGCCCGATGCCGGAGCTCGATCCCGGGACGCCCCTCGGCGTCCGGGGGCGTAAGCCGCGTCGCGGCGGAGCGGTCCGGCCCCTTACCGGCTCCCCCTGCCCCTTACCGGCTTCTCCCGGCCCTTTATGTGAGCGGGCCCGCGAAGACGACGATCTCGTCGATACCGCCCTCCGGCGTGACATGGATGGTGTCCATGCCGGAGAGCAGGGCCTCGCCGGTGGCGCTCTCGTAGCGCCAGCCGTAGCGGGCCCACTCATCCGGCGCGTCCACCCGGGTGGTCCGGACCATACGGCAGGCCCCGGACGGATGGCGCTGGACCACCTCGCTGATGAAGTCCTCGACGGCCTCGCGCCCCACGCCACGCCCCAGAGGCCCCCAGAAGACGATGTCGTCGGTGAGGGCACGGCCCAGCAGGGCGGCACGCCGCTCGGGATCGGAGGCGTTGGCGGCCTCGATGAAGGTGTCAACGGCCCTGGCGTGGAGTTCGTCGTTCATCGCACCGTCGTATCACGCCCGCCGGCCGGCTCGCACGGCCGCAGCGCGGCGGGAGAACCGCCGGCCGGGGCGCCGGCCCCTCGGTCCCCCCTGCGCGGGCCGTCCTCCCGGCCCCGATCAACGACGGAACAGGACGTCGAGCTCGCTGAAGTCCAGCGAGCCGTCCAGTGCCGTGAGACCTCCCGTGCCGAGCAGTTCCGCGGCGGCCCTGCGGGCGGCGGTGTAGGCGGCCTGGGCCAGCCCGGTGCCCACGCTGATCCTGCGCACCCCGGCCTGCGCGAGCTCGGCGACACTCGGCCCGCCGGCGACGGCCATCGCGTTGACCGGCAGCGGCGACTCGGCACAGAGAGTTCTCAGCACGTCCAGATCGAGCAGGCCGGGGACGAAGATGCCGTCGGCTCCCGCCTCGGCGTACGCCTCCGTGCGCGCCAGCACCTCGCCCAGCCGGCCGTCGGAGGCGCCGATCGCGAACAGGAAGACGTCGGTGCGCGCGTTGACGAACAGTTCCGGCAGGCCCGCCGCGGCCGCGGCGTCCCTGGCGGCGCGCAGCCTGGCGCCCTGCTCGGCGACGTCGAACAGCGGACCGCCGACGGCCGTGGAGTCCTCCAGATTGACGCCCACCGCCCCGGCCCCGACCACCGCCCGCACCGTCGCGGCGACATCGGCCGGGGCCGGTCCGTATCCTCCCTCCGCATCGACCGTCACCGGCAGGTCGACGGAGTCCACGATGCGCCGCGCGGCCTCCACCATCTCGCCCCGGCTGAGCCGCTGCCCGTCCCCGTGGCCCAGCGACCACGACACGCCGCCGCTGGTCGTGGCGATCGCCGTGGCGCCGGCCGCGGCGATCACAGTCGCGCTGGCGGCGTCCCAGGCGTTGGGCAGCACCAGCACGGACTCGGCGCTCAGGGCGCGGAACAGCCTGGCCTTCCTCCCGGCCGCGGCATCGGTCGCGGTATCGGTGGAGGGGGAGCTGTCAACAGACATGTGCATGACCGCCTTCGTGTTGTTCCGCTTCTCGGCACTCCGCATCCCGGGCGCCTGCTCCAGATGCTGCTGGGCGGAGAAACGGTCGTCCACTGATTAAGTTCAGGTCGAATCTCCGCCCGTCGGCCCGGTCCCGCGCAGGCACGGCACGAGCTTCCGCGCCGCCGTCACCGGCCGTCCGGGGCCGCCGGGGGCGGACCGGGGGGGGCGACTCAAGCCCTCCGGGACGATTACGTAAAATGACCCCTAGACAGCGGAGAGTTTTCCTACAACATTAGTGGGATATTGATCTCGGCAGAGGAGTCCCCATGGCGCTCATCCAGCCCGATCCCACCTTCTACCCGTCCGCCCGCGAGGCCATGGCCGCCCCGCGGGAGGAGCTCGCCTACGTCGCCCTGCTCGATGCCACCGGCGAGGGGCGCCCCGACGGGCTCGCCACGATCGACCTGTCCGACGGGTCGGTCGCCAGCGTGCACGACATGTCCGTGCCGGGCGACGAGCTCCACCACTTCGGATGGAACGTGTGCAGCTCGGCCCTGTGCCCGTACGCCCCGCACCCGCACGTCGAGCGGCGCTATCTGGTCCTGCCGGGCCTGCGCTCCAGCCGGATCTACATCTTCGACGTCAAGGACGATCCCCGGCACCCCAAGCTCGTCAAGACGATCGAGCCGGAGACGATCTTCGAAAAGACCGGTTACAGCCGTCCGCACACCGTCCACTGCGGCACCGACGCGGTCTACGTCAGCGCGCTCGGCAACGTGGACGGCGACGCGCCGGGCGGGGTGTTCACGCTCGACCACGACACCTTCGAGCCCAAGGGCCGCTGGGAGGTGGACCGGGGGTCGCAGGCGCTGCACTACGACTTCTGGTGGCACCTCGGCCACGACACGATGATCACCAGTGAGTGGGGCACGCCGAACCAGATCGAGCCGGGCCCCTCGCTGGAGCTGCTCGTCGGCCGGGAGTACGGCCACCGGCTGCACATCTGGGACCTGACCAAGCGCAGGCACCTGCAGGAGATCGACCTGGGCGACCAGCACCAGATGGCCCTGGAGCTGCGTCCCGCCCACGACCCGACCAAGACCTACGGCTTCGTCAACACTGTGATCAGCGTCGAGGACCTGTCGGCGAACATCTTCACCTGGCATCTGGACGGCGGGGTCTGGAAAGCCCAGAAGATCATCACCATCCCCGCCGAGCCGGCCCCGGCCGACCTGCTGCCGGAGCCGCTCAAGCAGTTCGGCGCGGTGCCGCCGCTGGTCACCGACATCTCGCTGACCCTTGACGACCGCATCCTGCTGGTCTCGTGCTGGGGCACCGGCGAGCTCAAGGCCTATGACGTCTCCGACCCGTTCGATCCCCGCGAGACCGGCTCGGTCCGGATCGGCGGCATCGCCCGGCGCGACCCCCACCCGGCCTCCCCCGGGCGGGCACTGAACGGCGGCCCGCAGATGGTCGAGGCCAGCAGGGACAGGCGGCGGGTTTACTTCACCAACTCCCTCTACCGCTCCTGGGACGACGTCTTCTACCCCGACGGCGTCTCCAGCTGGATGGCCAAGGTGGACGTCGCCGACGACGGCTCGCTCACCCTCGATCCCGCCTTCTTCGTCGACTTCGCCTCCGACGGCCGCCGCGCCCACCAGATCCGCCTGCAGGGAGGCGACTCCTCATCCGACTCCTACTGCTTCCCGTGACCGCCGCCCCGGCCACGGCCCTGTCGGGGCGCACCCGATGGACCTGACGTCGGCGCTGGTCCTGGCCGGGCTCGGCGCCTTCCACGGCCTGAACCCGGCCATGGGCTGGCTCTTCGCGGTCGCCCTGGGCCTGCAGGAACGCTCGCGCGCGGCGGTGCTGCGCGCGCTGCCGCCGATCGTGCTCGGCCACGCGGGGTCGGTGCTGATCACGCTCGCGCTGGTGTCGGCGGCCCGCCTGGCCGCCCCGCCCAAGCTCGTCTCGTACGGCGTGGCGGCCCTGGTCTGCGGGTTCGGGGTCTGGCGGCTGGTGCGCCGGCGCCATCCCCGCTGGGTCGGGATGAAGGTCTCCCGCCTGCAGCTGGCCGGGTGGTCGTTCCTGATGGCCACCGCCCACGGCGCCGGCCTGATGGTGCTCCCGATCACCCTGCGCGCCGGGCACGGTACCGCCGCGCTGGTCTCGCAGAGCCTGCTGACGACCGCGATCCACACGCTCTCCATGCTCGCGGCGACCACCGCACTGGCGCTGGTCGTCTACGAGCGGCTGGGGGTCGCGGTGCTCCGCAAGGCGTGGTTCAACCTCGACTCCGTGTGGGCCGTCGCCCTGATCGGCGCGGGAGTCTCCGCCGCCCTCACCTGAGCCGCCCGGCGGGCCGGGCCGGCCTCAGGCGGGGGCCGCCCCCGGACGGGGCCGGTCTCAGGCGAGGACAGCCCCGTCCGGGTCCGGCCTCAGACCCGAGCCGGCCCCGGACCGGGTCCGGTCTCAGGCCAGGGCCGGCCTCAGGCCGAGAAGGTGAGCAGGCCCGCGTCCACCACGGCCCGGCCGAAGATCCGGGCCAGCTCGGCGAGCCGGGCGAGCTCCTCCTCCGAGAGCGCGGCGTAGGCGGGCAGGGCCAGCTCGTCGGTGCGGTCCTCGATCCGCTGACGCAGCGCCCGGCCCTCCTCGGTGAGCCCGTCACCCTCCAGCAGGCCGCGCTCGCGCAGCCCCTCCTCGGCCGCCGCCCACTGCTCCTCCGGCCAGCCCCGGCTGACCTTCAGGAAGATCGTGGGCATCTGCCCGGTCGCGCCGTGCAGGATCAGCGCCTCCAGCCCACCGACCCCCTCGGTCAGCAGGGCCGCGACATGACCGTCGCCGCGGAACTCGCGCAGCAGGGTCTGGGCGTGCCAGAGCTCCAGCAGCGGGCCGTCCGGCCACGGCAGCGCGGCGTGCGCGGCCGCCAGCGGGCGGCCCTGCACGTGCTCGCCGACCTGCTCCGCCGCCCGCCTGGCCAGCGCCGCCGTCTCGGCCAGGACCGGGATCTCGTGGATGGCCACCCGGCGCAGGGCGGCGTCCGCGGCGTCGAGGCGGGCCTCGATCACCTTCTCGGGGGTCGTGACGTCCCAGGCGGCCGGGAGCGCCTGCCGTACCAGGGCAGGGCAGAAGTTGTAGAAGGTCGCGATGACCAGCTCGGGTGAGGCCGCCCCGAAGGCCGCCCCGCGGGAGGCGAAGTAACCAGCGTGGGGCTCCAGGCCGAGGGCGGCGTAGCGCTCGGTGGCCTCAGGCACGAAATAGATCATCCCGTGGACGGGTTCCAGACGGCGCCAGGACTGCCGGGCCAGCCGGATGTCGGTCATCATGCCTCCAGGGAATCGACGAAACGGGCCATCCCCGCCAGCCAGCGGTCGGGGTCGTCGGCCTTGCGCCGGACGAACTCGGCGACCTCGGGGTGGGGAAAGATGTGGAAGCGTTCGGCCGCGAGCCCCTCTATCACCTCATCGGCCACGGTGTCCGGGTCGAGGATGGCGCCGGAGGCACCCACCGCCCTGGCCGTGAGGTGCTGTTCGGCGATCCCCTGCTCGAACATGCCGGTCCGCACGCCCTGCGGGCAGAGCACGCTGACCTTGACGCCCTTGGTCGCGTAGTGGATGGCCACCCATTCGGCGAAGGAGATGGCGGCCGACTTGGTCACCGCGTAGGGGGCGTCGCCGGGGCAGCTGACCAGCCCGGCCGCCGAGCAGGTGTTGAGCAGGTAGCCCCCGCCGCGCTCGACCATGCCGGGCACGACCGCCCGCGCCGCGTAGACGTGGGCCAGGACGTTGACCGCGATGGTCCGGGTCCACTCCGGGTCGGTGGCCTCCAGCCCGTGGCCGGTGATGATCCCGGCGTTGGAGCAGAACAGGTCGACCGGCCCGAAGGTGCCCTCCGCCGCGGTGACCAGGCCGCGGACGTCGTCCTCGACGGAGACGTCGGCCCGCACGGCCACCGCCCGCTCGCCGATCCGGTGGGCCACCTCGCTCGCGCCCGCCCCGTCGAGGTCGGCCACCAGCACCCCGGCCGCCCCTTCGGCGGCGAAGCGCAGGGCCATCGCCCGCCCGATCCCGCTCGCGGCCCCGGTCACCACGACGACCTTGTCCCGCACCCGCATAGAAGCTCCTTAAACCGACCAGTCGGTATCTGGGAACCTATGCTTACCCGTCAGTAGCAGTCAACGGCGGCACGGCGGGCCTCCCGGGCCGCGCCGGAGGAGCCGGAGGAGCCGGAGGACGGGATTGACCCTGACACCGTGTGAGCCCCTACACCTGGAAGCATCATGTTCAGCATCGGAGACTTCGCCCAGCTCGGCCGCGTGTCGGTGCGCATGCTGCGCCACTACGACGCGCTCGGGCTGCTGCGGCCCGCCCGCGTCGACCCGGCCAGCGGCTACCGCTCCTACCAGGCCCACCAGCTCTCGCGGCTCAACCGCGTCATCGCGCTGAAGGATCTCGGATTCACCCTGCAGCAGGTGCGGTCGATCCTCGACGAGAAGGTGAGCACGGCCGAGCTGCACGGGATGGTACGGCTGCGCCGCGCGGAGCTGGAGGAGCGGATCGCCGCCGACACGGCGCGGCTGCTCCGGGTCGAGGCGAGGCTCCGGTCGATGGAGAGGGAAGGACACATGGGCATCGAAGAGGTTGTCCTCAAGCGGGTCGCCCCGGTCCGGCTGGCCGAGCTCACCGCCGTCGCGGCGAGCTACGACAGCGAGGACATCAGCCCCGTCATCCAGCCCCTGTACGGCGAGCTGTTCCGGCGGCTCGACCGAGCCGGGGTGACGCGGTCCGGGTACGGCATCGCCTGCTACGAGCCGGAGGCGGACGGCCGGGTGGTCGTGCACGCCGGGGTGGAGGTGACGGCGGAGGCGTCCGGGGAGCACGACTTCGCGATCGTGGACCTGCCGGCGATCGAGACGGCCGCCACGATCATCCATCGGGGCTCGATGGACGAGGTGGGCCCGACGTTCCAGGCGCTGGCCCACTGGATCGAGGAGCACGGCTACCGCAGCGTCGGGCTGGCCCGGGAGGTCAGCATCGAATGTCCGCACGACGACCGCGACAGCTGGGTCACCGAACTCCAGATGACCGTCGCCACCGCACAGGACGGACGGGCGGACACCGGCCCCGCGTGACCGGCGTCCGCTCCTCCCCGGCCGCCAGGGCTCCACCACCGCCGGCCCCGCCGCAGAGCTTTGACGCGTCGGCCTCCGCCTCAACAGGACCTCTGGCGTCGTCGGACCCGGCCCCGGGTCTCCGAGGCAGAGAAGGCCGATCCCGCCGGGCAGGCCACAGGACGGCCCCGTGGCCTGCCGGAGACGCTCAGGTCCGGCCGTCGGGGCCGTCCGGCACGGGGACCCGGACGGTGATGCCACCGGGCACGACCTTCGCCTTGAGCCGGGTGACGGAGTCCTTGGCCCCGCCGTCCAGCTCGTAGGTCATCGGCGCGCCGAGCTTGACGCTGATCTTGCGCGCCCGGGTCATCCGGACGAAGGGCGACTCGTCCGACCGGCCGGCGCTCATCCGGCCGAGCACGCGGGCCCACTGGATCGGCCCCTTCGCCGTGGACACGCCGATCTCCAGCCATCCGTCGTCGGGGCGCGCGTCGTCGAAGGCCTCGATGCCCCCGGTGATGGTCCCGACGTTGCCCAGCAGCAGGCAGCTGGCCTCCCCCTCGAACCACTTCACCCCGTCGAGCTTGACCTCCATCCGGACCAGCTCGCCCCGGACGTGCCGCAGCCCGGTCCACACATACGCCGCCCGGCCCAGCTTGTCCTTCAGCCCCCGGTCGGCGTCCTTGATCATCTCAGCGTCGAAGCCGAGTCCCGCCATGACGGCGAAGTGCTCACCGTTGACCTTGCCCAGGTCGAGCTCCCGGCTCTGGCCCCAGAAGGCGATCCGCACGGCCTCGGGGAGATCCTCGGGGATGCCGAGGTTCTGCGCGAGGAGGTTGGCCGTCCCGGCGGGGATGATGCCCACGGTCACCCCGGAGCCGGCCAGCGCGTCCACGCAGCGCTGCACCATGCCGTCCCCGCCCCAGACCAGGACCAGCTCGGCGCCCTCCTTGAGCGCCTTGCGCGCCTGCTTGGGAGCCTTCTTGCTCTTGGGCACCTCGTACCAGAGCAGCTTGCCGGGCTCCTCGTCGGCCAGGAGCCTGCGCAGCTCGTCCAGCCCGCCCCCGATCGACTTCTTCTGATGGGCGATCACCGCGACCGTGCCGACTGCCCGCTTCTGCCGCAGCATGGAAACCCTCCTTTAGCACCGCCTTGGGCACCGCCTCGGCTGCCCCCGCTCCGCGGCCGCAAACGTCAGGCCACCCCTGCCCGGGGGTGATCTCCCCCACCGAGCAGGGGCGTGCCGCGCTCCTGGCCGCGACTCCCGGGCACGTGGCGACCATCAGGCCGCCGGCTGACCGCACCGGCCTTCGCTCCGTGCGGACCCACGCCCGGCCGGACCCGTACGGCCGTTCAGTGGAATCTCACCTCGGGGTGGTCGGCCGACGGCCTGTCCAGCAACGGCTGACGCCTGCCCTTCAGGTGCAGGTCGAGGAAGGCGGTGACGTACGTGCGGGTGATCTCTACGGCGCGCTCTCCGTCGAGCGGGTGCTCCGGCAGCCCGAGCTGCGGCTGGAGCACCGCGTAGTCGACGAAGCTCATGTGCTCGGCGCCCGTCACGGTGAGCCACCGCTTCCAGTCACCCGTCACGTGCGGCCAGAACAGGTCCCAGGAGCCGTTGCCCCCGCCGGCGCCCGGCGCCTGCCTCGGGTTGCCGATCATCATGAACGGCTTCTCGACCGGCTCCGCCGGCGTCCTCGGATTGTAGGAGCCGTCCAGATTGACCGCGGCCTTGATCCACCGGCTCCCGGGCAGGAGGTGCGCGGCACTCTGACCGCCGACCGAATGCCCCACCATCGCGATCCTGCTCTCGTCGATCAGCCGGCCCCAGCGCCTGCTCCCCTCCAGCCGGTCCAGCACGAACGCCGTGTCGGCGGCCCTGACCCGGGCGACCTTCGCGCCCAGCTCCGGGGTCTGGCCGCCCCTGCCCGCCTCGAACGTGACGGTCCTGCCGTCGGGGAAGGTGGTGGCGATCGACTCGTAGGTGTGCTCGATGCCCGCCACCAGGTAGCCCCGGCTCGCGAACTCCTCGGCCAGCGAGGTCATCGTCGCGCGGGGCAACGTCATGCCGGGCGACAGGACCACCAGCGGCCAACCGCCCTTCCGCTTCAGCGCGGGCGCGTCGACGCGGGCGTACGTCTCCGTCCTGGCGAGCGTGTCCGGCGGCACGTCCTTCAGCTGCGGCACGCTTCTGATGATCAATTCCGATTCCTGCGGCGTGACGTACGGCGCGGGCCTGCCCACGGCCTTCCGCGCCGGATACCAGACCGAGACCATCAGCTCGCGCGCCTCCTGGCCGGCCACCCACGGGTCGGGGCGGCCGGGGTCGATCAGGTGCATGACCGATCTTCCGACGGCGTGGCCGCCCGTCGGCGCGGGCAGGGCGGGCCTGAGGGCGGAGGCGGACGTGGACACGGGCGTGGGGGCGGACGCCGCGGCGGCCACCGTACCGATGCCGGTGAGTGCGGAGAGCGCGAGCAGGCTCGCGACGGCTGTTTTCCTCATGCCCTCACCATGCGGTGCGGCCAGGCCGTACCGTCCTCGGCGAAAGTCACCCGGCACCCGCAACTTTCGTAGGGGGGCGCCGCCCAGCTCCCCCTATAGCCTCTTGGCCATGACATACGGCAGGTTCGAGATCGTCGAGCGGATCACGCCGTGGGCGCTCGGCGTGGCGGTGTTCCTCCTGTCCGTGGCTTCGGCGTCCGGTTCGATGGGCGTGGAGTCGGCGTTGCCGGCCCCCGTGCTCGCGGCCGTCGCCGCCGCGTCGGGAGTGGCCGCGGCCCGCGCCAGGCGCTCGCTGTGGCCGCTGGCCGCGGTGGGCGCCATCGCCTACGCGTGGCTGGTGATGTGGCCCGCCGCCGTCGCGGCCTCCTACTACGCGGGCACCCGCCTGAGCCGCCGCGACCTGTGGCTCTACATCGGCGGCGCGACCGTGGTCTTCGCACTCAGCGGTCTCGCCTCCTACCGCGACGGGGGATATCGGGCGCTGGTCGTGGGCACCTTCGCCAACGCGGTCCTCATGGGCGGCGCGCTGCTCGCCCTGCCCCTGCTCACAGGGCTGTGGGTCCGCGCCAGGCGGCAGGTGCTCGACGCGGTGCGCGAGCAGGCGCGACAGCTGCAGCGCGAGCAGGTGCTCCGCGCCGAGCAGGCACGCGGCCAGGAGCGAGCGCGCATCGCGAGGGAGATGCACGACGTGGTCGCGCACCGGGTGTCGCTGATGGTCCTGCACGCCGGCGCCCTGGAGGTCAGCGCTCCCGACGAGCGCACGGCCGAAGCCGCGGCGCTGATCAGCGGTGCCGGCAGGGAGGCGCTGAGCAACCTGCGCGAGGTGCTCGGCGTGCTGCGATCGCCCGACTCCGTACGCGGCCCGCAGCCCACGCTGGCCGACCTCGACCGGCTGCTCGACCAGTCCCGCGTGCTGGGCATCGTGGTCAACCGCCACGACGAGGGCGCCGCGCGTCCGCTCAGTCCCGTCGTGGAGCGCACCGCCTACCGCGTGGTCCAGGAGGCGCTGACCAACGTGCACAAGCACGCGGGCAACGCCGAGACCGAGGTGTCCGTCCGCTACCGGCCCGTCGAGCTGGAGGTCACCGTGCGCAACAGATCCTCCGCCGGGACGCGCGGCGCGCTGCCCGGCTCCGGCTGGGGACTGGTCGGCCTGCGCGAACGCGTCGAGCTGGTCGGCGGCCGGCTGGAGGCCGGCCCGGGGGACGAGGACGGCTTCCAGGTCCTGGCCAGGATCCCGGCCGCATGATCCGCGTACTGATCGTCGACGACGAGGCGCTGGTCAGGTCCGGGCTGCGGATGATCCTGGAGGCGGCGGGCGACATGGCGGTCGTCGGCGAGGCCCGCGACGGCGACGAGGCGGTCGCCGCCGCCGCCAGGCTCAGGCCCCAGGTCGTGCTGATGGACGTCCGCATGCCCGGCACCGACGGCCTGATCGCCGGGGCCCGGGTCCTGGCCGCGCCCGACGCGCCCAAGCTGATCATGCTCACCACGTTCGACCTGGACGAATACGTCCACGAGGCGCTACGGCTCGGCGCGGTCGGGTTCCTGCTCAAGGACACCCCGCCCCGGGAGCTGGCCGCCGCCGTCCGCACGGTCGCGGCGGGCCAGGCCATGCTGTCTCCCACGGTGATCAAGCGGCTGATCAGCTCGTTCGTCGACAAGGCCCCTTCCCGGGCCGAGTCCGCGCGCGACCGGCTGGCGTCACTGACCGCCAGGGAGGAGGACGTGGTCAGGGCACTGGCCCGCGGCCTGTCGAACGCGGAGATCGGACGGGAGCTCAAGCTGACGGAGGCGACGGTGAAGGCGCACGTCAGCCGGCTGCTCGCCAAGCTGGGCCTGGCCAACAGGGTGCAGGCGGCGATCCTGGTGCACGATGCGGACCTCGGCTGACCTGCCGTCTCCCGCCGGCCGCCGAGGTGCTCGCGTCGCGCCTTCCACCGACGGCGGAGGTGCCGGCCCGGCTCCTGGAGACGGTGAGACCACCCGGCTCCGTCCTGCTCGACGGGCGGGAAGACGCCCACGAGGCGGTCGGCGGATGGCGTCGACGCGCACCGCGACCGTAAGAAGTTGACGAGGCCACTCGGGCTGTGACAAGCTGAAAGCGGCAGCGAGGTTGACGCTTATAGTATGTATGGCAATCTGTTTGTCATTTGCGTTATGATGCTCCCTCGCGCCGTCTGTTGACGCCCCCGGATCATCCCGGGGCGTTTGGCGTGCGCGCAGTTCGATTCCATCCGTGCCTCCGGAAGGACATCTGTGGCAGCCTCGCGCAACGCCTCCGCCATACCCGCCGGCCCCCGTCGCGTCTCCTTCTCCCGCGTCCAGGAGCCGCTCGAAGTTCCTGATCTTCTCGCTCTCCAGACCGAGTCCTTCGACTGGTTGCTCGGCAACGAGAAGTGGAAGGGGCGGGTCGAGGCGGCTCGCCAGGCCGGGCGCAAGGACGTTCCGGCCCAGTCGGGTCTCGAAGAGATCTTCGAAGAGATCAGTCCCATCGAGGACTTCTCCGGAACCATGTCCCTGTCGTTCCGCGATCACCGATTCGAGCCGCCCAAGTACTCAGTCGATGAGTGCAAAGACAAGGACATGACCTACTCCGCCC
Organism: Streptosporangium brasiliense; assembly: GCF_030811595.1. Classification (NCBI taxonomy): domain Bacteria; kingdom Bacillati; phylum Actinomycetota; class Actinomycetes; order Streptosporangiales; family Streptosporangiaceae; genus Streptosporangium; species Streptosporangium brasiliense. The sequence continues at coordinate 4,034,165 of NZ_JAUSRB010000002.1, read as the reverse complement.
CGATGTTCGTCACGGCGGAGTTCATCAATAACACCACTGGTGAGATCAAGAGCCAGACCGTGTTCATGGGCGACTTCCCGCTCATGACCGGCAAGGGCACTTTCATCATCAACGGCACCGAGCGTGTCGTGGTCTCCCAGCTGGTCCGGTCCCCGGGCGTCTACTTCGACCGCAGCGTCGACAAGACCTCCGACAAGGACCTCTACGGCTGCAAGGTCATCCCGTCCCGGGGGGCCTGGCTCGAGTTCGAGATCGACAAGCGTGACAGTGTCGGCGTCCGTATCGACCGCAAGCGCAAGCAGGCCGTCACGGTGCTGCTGAAGGCGCTGGGGTGGACCAACGAGCAGATCCTCGAGCGGTTCGGCCAGTACGAGTCGATGCGGGCCACCCTGGAGAAGGACCACACGGCCGGCCAGGACGACGCCCTGCTCGACATCTACCGCAAGCTGCGGCCCGGCGAGCCGCCGACCAAGGAGTCGGCGCAGACGCTGCTGGAGAATCTGTATTTCAACCACAAGCGTTACGACCTGGCCAAGGTCGGCCGTTACAAGATCAACAAGAAGCTGGGTGTCGACAGCGACATCACGCAGGGGACGCTGACCGAAGAGGACATCGTCGCCACCATCGAATACATCGTCAAGCTCCACGCCGGTGAGACCTCGATGCCGGCGGCCGAGGGCGCGCCGATCGACACGGTGATCATCGAGACCGACGACATCGACCACTTCGGCAACCGCCGCCTGCGCAGCGTCGGCGAGCTCATCCAGAACCAGGTCCGCCTGGGTCTGGCCCGTATGGAGCGCGTCGTGCGCGAGCGGATGACCACCCAGGACGTCGAGGCGATCACGCCGCAGACCCTGATCAACATCCGCCCGGTCGTCGCCTCCATCAAGGAGTTCTTCGGCACCTCCCAGCTGTCGCAGTTCATGGACCAGATCAACCCGCTGGCCGGCCTGACGCACAAGCGGCGGCTGAACGCATTGGGTCCCGGTGGTCTGTCCCGTGAGCGGGCCGGCTTCGAGGTCCGTGACGTGCACCCGTCCCACTACGGCCGGATGTGCCCGATCGAGACGCCGGAAGGCCCGAACATCGGCCTGATCGGCTCGCTGGCCTCCTACGGCAGGCTCAACCCCTTCGGCTTCATCGAGACGCCCTACCGCAAGGTCGTCGACGGGACGGTGACCGACCAGATCGAATACCTCACCGCGGACGAGGAGGACCGCTACGTCAAGGCGCAGGCCAACACGGCGCTCAACCCCGACGGCACGTTCGCCGAGGCTCGCGTCCTGGTCCGCACCAAGGGCGGGGAGACCGAGCTCGCCCGCGCCGAGGAGATCGACTACATGGACGTGTCGCCGCGCCAGATGGTGTCGGTGGCCACCGCGATGATCCCGTTCCTGGAGCACGACGACGCCAACCGGGCGCTCATGGGCGCGAACATGATGCGCCAGTCGGTGCCGCTGCTCAAGAGCGAGTCGCCGCTGGTGGGCACCGGCATGGAATACCGTGCCGCGACCGACGCCGGTGACGTCATCACCGCCGACAAGGCGGGCGTGGTCGAGGAGGTCTCGGCCGACTACGTCACGGTGATGAACGACGACGGCACCCGCACCACCTACCGGGTCGCGAAGTTCAAGCGCTCCAACCAGGGCACCTGCTTCAACCAGAAGCCGATCGTCAAGGAAGGCGACCGGATCGAGGTCAACCAGGTCGTCGCCGACGGTCCGTGCACCGACAACGGCGAGATGGCGCTGGGCAAGAACCTGCTGGTGGCGTTCATGCCGTGGGAGGGTCACAACTACGAAGACGCGATCATCCTGTCCCAGCGGCTGGTCCAGGACGACGTGCTGTCCTCGATCCACATCGAGGAGCACGAGGTCGACGCCCGCGACACCAAGCTGGGCCCCGAGGAGATCACCCGGGACATCCCGAACGTCTCCGAGGAGGTGCTGGCCGACCTCGACGAGCGCGGCATCATCCGGATCGGCGCCGAGGTCGTCCCCGGCGACATCCTGGTCGGCAAGGTCACGCCCAAGGGCGAGACCGAGCTGACGCCCGAGGAGCGGCTGCTGCGCGCGATCTTCGGTGAGAAGGCCCGCGAGGTCCGTGACACCTCCCTGAAGGTGCCGCACGGCGAGCAGGGCAAGGTCATCGGGGTGCGGGTGTTCAGCCGTGAGGAGGGCGACGAGCTGCCGCCGGGGGTCAACGAGCTGGTCCGCGTCTACGTGGCGCAGAAGCGTAAGATCACCGACGGTGACAAGCTGGCCGGCCGGCACGGCAACAAGGGTGTCATCTCCAAGATCCTCCCGGTCGAGGACATGCCGTTCCTGGAGGACGGCACGCCGGTCGACATCATCCTCAACCCGCTGGGCGTGCCCGGCCGGATGAACGTCGGCCAGGTGCTGGAGACCCATCTGGGGTGGATCGCCGCCCGCGGCTGGGACATCACCGGCATCCAGGAGGCCTGGGCCGAGCGGCTGCGCGACAAGGGCTTCGCCGAGGTCGACCCGCGCACCAACATGGCCACCCCGATCTTCGACGGCGCCCACGAGGAAGAGATCGTCGGCCTGCTCGACAGCACCGTCCCCAACCGTGACGGGGACCGGCTGGTGCAGTCCAGCGGCAAGGCCCGGCTGTTCGACGGCCGTTCCGGCGAGCCGTTCCCGCACCCGATCTCGGTCGGCTACATCTACATCCTGAAGCTGCTCCACCTGGTCGACGACAAGATCCACGCGCGGTCGACCGGTCCGTACTCCATGATCACCCAGCAGCCGCTGGGTGGTAAGGCGCAGTTCGGCGGGCAGCGTTTCGGTGAGATGGAGGTGTGGGCGCTGGAGGCCTACGGCGCCGCCTACGCCCTGCAGGAGCAGTTGACGATCAAGTCCGACGACGTCCTGGGCCGGGTGAAGGTCTACGAGGCCATCGTCAAGGGCGAGAACATCCCCGAGCCCGGCATTCCGGAGTCGTTCAAGGTCCTCATCAAGGAAATGCAGTCGCTGTGCCTGAACGTCGAGGTGCTCTCCAGCGACGGCATGTCCATCGAGATGCGTGACACCGACGAGGACGTCTTCCGCGCCGCGGAAGAGCTCGGCATCGACCTGTCCCGGCGTGAGCCGAGCAGCGTCGAAGAGGTCTGAACCACGACAGGATCCGGGGGCCGCGAGCTTCGGAGGACACGATGAACGACGAGACGGCCGCACTGCTCTTCGATGTGGTCGAGCGTCTCCAGAAGAACATCGCCGCCCGCGACTGCCCCGCGATCGTCGTTCTCGAAGGAGAGCGGAGGCTCGTGCTCAGCGACTACGACTACCTCCGCGATCCACGGTCCGCCATCTCGTTCGAGACGCGGGCAGCCGCCAGGGCACAGGAGATCCAGGCAACGCGATGGGTCTTCGCCGTCCCTCTGGTATGGGTCACCACACCTGACACCGTCTACAGCCGGGCCGTGTCCAACCATCCGCTACGCGAAGGGGAACAGGAAACGATCACCTGGATGAGCTTCGACGGAAGCGACGGCGTGGATTACGGGCGGGTCCCCTACACACGCCGCCCCAGCGGGGAACCGGTGTTCGACGACCCGGAGATGTTCGCCGTAGGCGTGCGTCCGGCCCAGGCCATGCCGGGCCACACACTCCTCCACGAACTCTTCCCGAACAGCTGATCCGGCCTGGAGCGCCCCTTCGCCGCCGCACACGCTCGGAGGGGCCCGCCGACGGCCACGGCCTCCGGGGAAACGGCGAGATCCCGTCCGATCGAGGTGATCGGATGGGATCTCGCCGACATGCCTCAGGCCATCCGAGAACGGCCCGTTGTGAGGTGTTCACGGACGGACCCGCGTGGCCCCCGGCCCGGCCGGCACCGCGTCCGTCAGTTCGGCCTGCGGCACCGGGAACACCGGCACGGCGCCCCTGACCGGGGCCACCACCCCGACGACCGCCCTGGACCGGGGCAGCAGCCGCCACCGCGGGGGCGGGGTCAGCGTCGGCCCAGGCCGAGGCGGCGGGCGGCGCGGCTCATCAGTTGGGACATCTTGGACGGGAAGGCGTCGGGCGCGGGGACGCCGACGGGCCGGACCCGGCCGTTGTGGATGGCGCTGATCTTCCAGCCGCCGGGGGTGCGGACCAGGACGATGGTCTGCCGGGACAGGCGCCGCTTGGGCAGTTTGCTCCGCCAGGGCATCAGGACCGAGGCGGTGCCGTGGACGACGGCCACGTCCGCGGTGAGGTAACGGATCGACTCCAGGTCCCCGACCAGGGCCGAGCCGGCCAGTACACCGCGGAAGAGCAGGTCATGGTTGTGCTGGTGCTCCCGGCGCCCGCGAGCGCGGGTGCCGTCATAGGAGACGTAGTCGGAGTCGTCGGTGAACAGCGCGCCGAAGGCGTGGGCGTCGTTGTCGGTCCAGGCCTGCATGAACTCCTGGAACAGGTTCTTGATCTGGATGTCGTCGGTGGTGAGGGTGGCGGTGTCCATGGCGGCGTCTCCGAGGTATGGTTGCTTCGACCAACGAAAAGTACGATATCAGAAAGATTCGAATGTCGAAAGATTTGATCCGGGAGATCGCCATGCTCCTGCGACAGCTGCAGCAGAGCTTCGACGCCTTCGACGAGACCGCCGCAGCGCGGCTCAGCCTCAACCGCACCGACCTGCGCTGTCTTGATGCGGTACTGGGTGACGGCCCACTGCCCGCCGGGCGGCTCAGCACCGCGCTGAAGCTCAGCCCGGCGGCCACCACCACCGTCATCGACCGGCTGGAACGCGCCGGGCTGGTCTCACGCACCCGTGACCCCGGCAACCGCCGCGTCGTCCTGGTCACCTCGACCGGAACCGCCCGGGCGGCGGAGGCGGAACTCTTCGCCCCGGTCGGCCAGGCGGGCGCCCAGGCGCTGACCCGTTATGGCCATGACCAGCTCACCGTCATCCTGGACTTCCTCCAGACCGTCCTGCGGGTCCAGGAAGAACAGACCGCCCGCGTCGCGGCGCTGCCCGAAAGTCGCCGGGTGCCGGCGGATGACTGATCACGGGTGCGCCGGCGGCGGACGGCCGATCTCCCCGTGATGTCCTCGACGCGGAGCGACCTTCCAGTGCGACCACCTGGCCGACAATGGATGTGAGCGGCGCGGCCCGCCCGGCGGCTCCGTCGTCCTGCCGCGGAGATGGGCGGTGAAGCGGTCACCGCCGCGGATCTCCCGGCGCGGGCGGTGCGTGCGCAATACGGAAAATGCGAGATCCCGCCCGATCGAGGTGATCGGACGGGATCTCATCAACGTGCTTCAGGCCGTTCAAGAACGGCCCGCTGTGGAGCTATGGGGATTCGAACCCCAGACCTCCTCCATGCCATGGAGGCGCGCTACCAGCTGCGCCATAGCCCCTTGCGATGCAGATGAAATCTTAGCGGACTCCGGGCACCCCGCGCGCCATCGTGCCGGAGACGAGAGCGACGGCGGCGGAGGCGATGGCGCTCACGGTGATGATCGCGAACGACAGGACGTATGCGTCGCGGGACGGGATCGCGGTCCCGGCGATGGTGATCGAGGTCAGGAGGGCGGCGGTCGCGGCGCCGGAGACGCTGCCGCCGATGGAGCGGACCAGGGAGTTGATGCCGCTGGCGATGCCGCTCTGGTCCATCGGCACATGCTGTACGGCCAGCGCGCCGAGCGCCGCGTAGGCGACCCCGAAGCCCAGCCCCTGCAGCGCGTTGGCCCCGAGCAGGTCGAGCACCGAGGCGTTGAAGAGTGTGAACCAGCCGAATCCGGCCGAGCACAGGGCCGCGCCCAGGGCGAGGGAGTGGGCCGGGCCGAGGCGGGCCGACAGGCGGCCGGCCATGAAGGAGGCGGCCAGCATGGTCACGGTGCTGGGCAGGGCGTAGAGGCCGACGTCGAGGACCGACCCGCCGAAGCCGTATCCGGCCGACGGCGGCGTCTGGATGAAGCTGGAGACCAGGGCGAACGAGCCGAACATCGCGAAGCCCAGCAGCAGCGAGGCCAGGTTGGCCTGCAGGGAGCGGCCGCCGACGAGCAGCTGCAGCCGGACCATCGGCGCCCGGACCCGGAGCTGGCTGAACACCCACACCGCGCAGAGCGCCGTCGCCGCCGCGAACAGCCCGACGACCCGTCCGGACCCCCAGCCCCAGTCGTTGCCCTTGGATATCGCCAGCAGCAGGCAGACCAGCCAGCAGGACAGCAGCACCGCGCCGATGAAGTCGGGGCGGCCGCCGGCCTTGCTCCCGGTGTCGTGGGCGCTCAGCGCGATGAGTACGAACGCCGCCGCGGCGAGTCCCGCGGTGATCCAGAAGACCGGGTGGTGACTGGGCGTGCGGTCGGCGATGAGGCCCGTGACGATCATGCCGAGGTTGCCGCCGACGCCCATGGTGGCGCTGACCACGCCGATGGCCGTCATCACCCGGGTGCGCGGGAAGCTGTCCCTGATCATGCCGATGGCCAGCGGGATCAGCGCCGCCGACGCGCCCTGCAGGGCACGCCCGGCGATCAGCACCGCCAGGGAGCCCGACAGCGCGCAGACCACCGAGCCCAGGACGAGCAGGCCGACGGTGAACAGGATCATCCGCTTCTTGCCGTACATGTCACCGAGGCGGGACAGCAGCGGCGTGGCGACCGCCGCCGCGAGCAGCGAGGCGGTGAAGACCCAGGTGACCTCCGCGACCGGCACGTCCAGGGTGACCATCAGCCGGGGCAGCAGCGGGATCACCACGGTCTGTTGGACGGAGACGACCATCCCGGCCATGGAGAGCGCCAGCAGGGTCAGCCAGAGCTGTTTGCCCTGCGGCACCACGCTCGGATCGGCGACGACTGTCTCTGTCACGGACCACCCCTCTGCCGCCGACTTTCGCAATCAAATGGTAGATCGTAGGTGGAAAACGTCATCGCGTGGGTCGTGTCACGCCAGGGATAGCGTGATACGTCTTTACTCTCATGGCCATCGATCGCTTCGAGGAACACCGAGACCTGCTGACCGCGGTCGCCTACCGCGTTCTGGGCACCGTGACCGACGCCGAGGACGTCGTCCAGGAGGCCTGGCTGCGCTGGTCGGGGGTGGACACGGCCGAGGTCGAGGACGACCGGGCCTACTTGATCAGGGTGACGACCCGGCTCTCCATCGACCGGCTGCGGCGGGTGAGGGCGCAGCGGGAGTCCTACGTCGGGCCGTGGCTGCCCGAGCTGGTCGGCGCCGTGCCCGACGTGGCCGAGCACGCCGAGCTGACCGCCTCGGTCGAGCTGGCGCTGCTGGTGGTGCTGGAGACCTTGTCCCCCCTGGAGCGCGCGGTGTTCGTGCTGCGGGAGGCGTTCGCCCTGCCGTACGCGGAGATCGGCGAGATCATCGGCCGCACCGATACGACGGCCCGGCAGCTCGCCCGGCGGGCCAAGCAGCACGTGCAGGAGCGCAGGCCCCGCTTCGAGGTGGACCGCACCGAGCGGCGCAGGCTGACCGAGCGGTTCATCGGCGCGGCCGCCGACGGTGACCTGGACGCGCTGACCGCGATGCTCGCCCACGACGTGTCGCTGGTCAGCGATGGCGGCGGGAAGGTCAGGGCCCCTCTCCGGGTCGTCACCGGCGACCGGAAAGTGGCGCGTTTCCTGCTCTCCGCCGCCTCGGACAGGGGCACGCGCAGGTTCCTGGGGTCGCTGGACACCGGCCTGACCCCGGACCTCCAGGTGGCGGTGACGGACGTCAACGGCGCGCCGGCGGCCGTGGTGACCGCCGGCGGGCGGCCGGTCTCGGTGTTCTCCCTGGTCATCGAGGACGGCCTGATCCAGACCGTCTTCCTGGTCGCCAGCCCGGAGAAGCTGCCGCGGCTGTGATGTCACGGAGCCGCCCCGGGCGCCGCCGAGCGCGATCACCATCAAGCGGCGGCCGCGGGCCCCGGTGGCGGAGGACCTCCGTACCCGGGGCGCCCGGTACCTCGGCGCGGAGGCGACGCGGGCGGCCAGACGTCAGCGCTTCCTGCCGACCCCGCCGTAACCCATGCTCGCCAGGCCCGGGTCGACGGACTCGGGCAGTTCGGCGAACGGCCAGATGTTGACCAGACCCGGGCCGGCCATCTCGAAGTCGCCGAAGAAGCGGCCGATCTCCTCGCGGCTCCTGGGCGCGAACGGCGAGTCCGTCCTCCGGTAGATCGTCGAGATGCGGGCCATGACCTCGGGGCGGCCGTCGGAGGCGGCGTGGGAGAGGGCCAGGTAGCTCCCGGCCGGCAGGGCGTCCCGGTAGGCGGCGACGACGTCCTGCGGCCCGTCCGCGTCCGGGACGAGGTGGAGCAGGAACATCATCAGGACCGCGACCGGCCGGCGGAAGTCGACCAGCTCGCGGACCTCGGGCGAGTCGATGATCGCCTGAGGTGCCCGCAGGTCGCCCCGGACCATGGTCACCCTCTCCGGCTCGGCCAAAATCGCGCGGCCGTGGGCGCAGACGACCTCGTCGTGGTCGACGTAGACCACGTGGGTCTCCGGGGCGAGCCGGTGGGCGATCTCGTGCACGTTCTCCCGCGTCGGCAGGCCGGAGCCGATGTCGATGATCTGGCGGATCCCCGCCTCGCCGACCAGGTGCCGCACGACCCGGGCGACGAGCTCACGCCCCTGCCGCGCGACCTCGCGCATCTCCGGGGCGACGGCGAGCACCCTGTCGGCGGCCGCGCGGTCGGCGACGAAGTTGTCCTTGCCGCCGAGGTAGTAGTCGTACATCCGCGCCGCGTTGGGGATGCGCGGGTCGACGCCCCGCGGTGCCACTTCTACGGCCACAACCACTCCTCGCCTACGATCACCCACTCGACGGCGATCATAGGCGGGTGGAACGGGGCGACGTGCCACGACGGTCCCGCGCCCGCCCCGGGCCGCTCCGGCGGCGGGCTAGCCGACGGCGGTGTGCATGGTCAGCTCGGAGCCGTCGCCGGACAGCTCCAGCGTGACGGTGACGGAGCCGAGCTGGGAGGTGCGCGACAGGTGCGTGCCGCCGCACGGGATGACGACCTCGCCACCGGGCAGGCCGCAGTGCCAGGTGCGGCGGGCGGTCAGCTCGGGGCCCGGGCTGTCGATCCAGACCGGGACGTCGGCCGCGACCCACTCCTTGAGCCGGTCGTCGACCCGCTGGGCGATCTCCGGCAGGTCCTCGGCCAGCCCCTCGGCGGTGAAGCCCTTGCGGCGCAGGGATTTGCCCAGGCGGTAGACGTCCCGGCTGCCGTCCGGCAGGATCCGCGAGGAGACGATGGCCGTCTGGTCGAAGTCGGGGTGGCCGAGCCCGTCGGCCGGGACCTCCTTGCGCCACCGGCCGGCCAGCGCCGCGTTGAGCGCGAGCGCGGCGAGGTGGCAGGCGGTGTGCCCGGCCGACAGCGCGCGGCGGCCGGCCTCGTCGACCACCAGCTCGACCTCCCGCTCCGGCACCGGCGCGTCGGTGACGTGGACGACCAGCCAGCTCCAGCCGGGGGTGCCCCGGCGCACCGGGATGTCCTCGCCGAGATGGACGGTCTCCCCGCCCTCCTGCACGGCGCCGGTCACGCAGTCGACGACCGCCAGCCCGCCGATCGTCCCGGTGTCGGCGGGCTGGTCCGGCCAGGTGTGGTCCAGCGGGTGGAACGGGGTCCGGGCCACGATCGTCCCGTGCCGGTCCCCCACCGGCACGGTCCCCACGACCGCCGAACGTCCTCGAATCTCACCTGCCGGATAGCTGACCAGCGTCGACCCACCGATTTCCATCCCCTCATCATGCCAGTACGGCTTGCGCCGCCCCCGATGGGGCGCAAGCCGTACCGTGGGGAGAGGTCACCCGGCGAGGACCCGCTCGTCCTCCAGGTAGCGGGAGCGGCCCGCGTACCAGCCGGTCGCGAGCTGCACCCCGACCACCGCGAACAGCAGCAGGAACGGCAGCGTCCAGCCGCCGGTCGACTCGTGCATCACGCCGACGACCAGGGGACCGGCGCCCGCGATGAGGTATCCGGCGCTCTGCCCGAAGGCCGACAGCGCGGCGGTGGCCTCCGGGGTGCGGGTGCGCAGGGCGAGCATGGTCAGCGCGAGCGGGAAGGATCCCATCCCGATGCCGATCAGCACCGCGAACGCCCAGGCCGCACCCGCCGGGCCCAGCCAGAGGCCGAGGAAGCCGACCGTGTAGAAGGCCACGAACGCCGCCACCACGGGCCGCTGGTCGGAGAACTTCGAGGCGATCCAGGGCACGACCATCGAGACCGGGATGCCGATCGCGGTGAAGACGCCCAGCACCAGCCCCGCCTGCCCGCTGGTGTAGCCGCCGTCGGTGAGGATCTTGGGCAGGAAGCCGAACATGATGTAGGCCACCATGCTCTGCGTGCCGAAATAGGCCGCGACCGACCAGGCGAGCTTGCTCCGGACCAGGGTCCGGGGCCCGAGATCGCTGCTTCCGGTGTCCCGCTCCGGCTCACTGCGCAACAGCGCAAGCCACGGAATGGCGGCGACAGCGGCCAGCGCCGCCCACACCCCGAGGGCAACGTGCCAGTTGCCGTCGGCGGCCCGCTCGATCGGCACGGTCGCGGCGGCCGCGAGCATCGTGCCCACCGCGAGCGCGGTGGTGTAGACGGTGGTCATGGTCCCGGCCCGGCCCGGGAAGTGGCGCTTGATCAGGGTGGGGATGAGCACGTTGCCCACCGCGCCCCCGGACAGCGCCAGGGCGCTGCTGAACAGGAACACCCCCGCCGAGCCCACCATGGAGCGGATCAGCAGGCCGGTGCCGAGAGTGATCAGGGCGATCAGCAGCAGCCGGTGCTCGCCGACCTTCCTGGCCAGCGCCGGGGTCACCGCACCGACCGACGCGAAGATGAGCACGGGTAGTGTGGTGAGGAGTCCCACCCCCACTCCGGACATGCCCAGGCCGGAGGAGATGCGGTCGAGGACCGGCCCCACGCTGGTGACGGCGGTGCGCAGGTTCAGCGCGGCGAGGACGATACCCGCCACAAGCAGCCAGGCCAGGGATCCCGTCGTTCCACCGGTGCGGCCCCGTGTCTCCTGGGTTAGCACGGTCATGGGGGGCTCAGTCCTCCTTCAGCGATTCAACCAATCGTAGGATGATTGGCAGACTGCAACTGTAACAGGACTGAAATGCCGTTTTGTTCCTGTCTCCACGGATTCCCGGCAACCCCCCGCCAACCCCTGACAGTGTGAAAGCCGGGCCACCCCGCCCTTTACAGGGCGTGACCCGGCTCTCTCACGCGTCAGACGCGGGCGTCAGATGTGCGGCCCGGGGGCCGGCGGCGCCTCCTCGCCCGGCCGGCGTCCGGCCGGCGGCAGCGGGCCGGTGCCCGGCGGCGGGAGCGGGGACTCCGGCGGGTATCCCCCGCCGACCGTGCGCGGCGGCGCCGGCTCGTCGAAGCCGTAACCGCTGCCTGTGCCGCCCGCGGGCCGCTCGTTCAGGCCCACGCCTCCGCCCGGACCGAAGTCGCCCGTACCGCGGTCCTGCGGGCCGGGGACGTCGCCGCGCCAGGCTCCGGTCTCGGCGCCGCGCGCCTCGATGAAGGTCTTGAAACGCTCCAGGTCGCCCCGGACGCGCAGGCGGACGATCTGGAGCCAGTCACCGACGGTCTCGACGAAACCCTCCGGGTCGTACTCCATCTGGAGCGTGACCCGCGTGATCTCCGGTCCGAGGTGGTGGAAGGTCACCACGCCGGCCTGGTGCGGCCGGTCCACGGACTTCCAGGCGACCCGCTCGTCGGGGTGCTGCTCGGTGATCTCGGCCTCGAACTCGCGGCGGACGCCCGAGATCTCGACGACCCACGCCGTACGGGTGTCGCCCAACTGCTTGACCGACTCGACGCCTTCCATGAACTCGGGAAAGCTCTCGAACTGGGTCCACTGGTTGTACGCGGTCCTGATCGGGACGTTCACGTCGACGGACTGTTCGATCGTGCTCACAGCGCTGCCTCCCTTTCTGTGGGTTCGGGGAGCAGACCTGCCCGACGGGGCCGGGCCCTAACTATTTGCGGCGTAAAAGCCAATAAAGCCCGAGCACCGGCAGCAGGAGCGGGATGAACACGTAGCCGCTGCCGTAACCGGACCAGACCGTGGCGCGCGGGAACGCCTCGGGGTCGGCCATGCTCAGCGTGCCGACGACGAGGACCCCCGCCAGCTCGATGCCGCAGGCGGCCAGCGCCAGCCGCCGGTCCCCCCGGGCCAGCGCCACGGTGAGTACGACGTAGACCGCCGCGGCGAAGGCCGACAGCGCGTAGGCCAGCGGGGCCTCGCCGAACCGTGTGGCGATCTGCACGGCGGCACGCGCCCCGGCCGCCAGGGCGAACACCCCGTAGACCGCGACCAGCGCGCGGCCCGGCCCGCTGCCGATGGCCGGCTCCCTCATGCCGCCCCCTGCCAGAGCTGCAGCAGCCGCCCGACCATGACGCAGACGGCGAAGCTCCCCACCGCGATCACGATCGCCCCCCACCGTGAGCGCTCGGCGAGCCCCAGGAACGCCGCGGCGGGCGGGATCGCCAGCGTGCCGGCGAGATAACCGATGACGGTGGCCGTCTCGTCCGGCCCCTCGCCCCGGACCATCCCGGCGACCGCGAAACCGGCCTGGACGAGCAGGCCGACCTCCAGCACCCCGAGCGCGACGAGCAGGACCGTCCCCATCGCCCGGTTCCGCGCGGCGGTCACGATCGCGGCCAGCACGATCAGCAGCGACAGCACGATCACCCCGGTCGCGAGCGGGCCGATCATCGGGACATCACAGGGGTGAAGGACATGACCAGTAGGGTACTGCCCGGCCATGCCGCCCTCCGTCCCGCGGCGCATAGGCTGGATCCATGGAGAGGATCCTGGTCAGCGCCTGTCTGATGGGGCGGAAGGTCCGTTACGACGGGGCCGCCAAGACGAGCGGCGACGCGCTGCTGGCCACCTGGCGGCAGGAGGGACGGCTCGTCCCGTTCTGCCCGGAGGTCGAGGGCGGTCTGCCCGTCCCCCGCCCGGCCGCCGAGATCGAGGGCGGCGCCGGGGGCGCGGCCGTGCTCGCGGGGGCCGCCCGGGTGCTGGCCACCGACGGGAGCGACGTCACGCGGGCGTTCCTCGCCGGGGCCCAGGCGGCGCTCGCCGTCGCCCGGTCCTTCGGCGTCAAGGTGGCGATCCTGAAGGAGGGCAGCCCCTCCTGCGGGAGCCTGACCATCTACGACGGCACCTTCCGCGGCCGCCGCCTGCCCGGCAACGGCGTCACCACCGCCCTGCTCGAACTGCACGGCATCGCGGTGTTCACCGAGGACCGCGTCGCCGACGCCGGAGAACGGCTGCGCGAGCTCGAAGGGGCCTGACACTCCCGGGTGAGGGGCCTAATAATCCCAGGTGTCGGTCCGGTTCTCCCCGCCGATGCAGAACACCGCCGTGCCGTGCCCGTTCCGGGCCAGGTCCACCCGGATCCAGCCGAGCGCCTGGGACACCTTGGCCTCGAAGCCCACGTTGGGCGCGGCCGCGACCAGGCGGCACCTGTCGTCCTCGATGACGAACGAGACCGAACCGCCCCCGACGTTCACCACGCGCACCTTCCCCTCGGAGGCCGCCGGGACCGAGGGGCCGGGCGCGGCGGCGGACAGGGTCGGCCTGGGCCCGGCGGCGCTCGCCGACGGCCGTGGCTCGGCGGTCGCGGGCGACCGCACCGTGATGTGCGGGGCCTCCAGCGGGGACCGGGTGGCCCGTGGGCGGGCGGTGTTGTGGGTGGGCCCGGCCTGGGTGCGGCGGGGGGCGGGGGCGCGCTGCTCCGGGGAGGCGGAGGCGGTCGGCGTGCCGAGTGCGGCCGCCTGGCCGGTGGGCGCCTCGGAGGGGAGCGGCGCGGCCTCCATCCGGCTGATCGCGGCGTTGATCGGCTCGATCCTCGCGTCGTCGAAGACCTGGCCGCGCAGCACGTCGCTGACGCCGAACCAGGCTATAGACGTCGCCAGGACCGTGGCTCCGCACCACACCGCCAGGAAACCAAGGGTCTGCCGCATGCGGTGAATTATTACCTCACATACCTCTTTGTTCACTACGGTTACGTCGCATGGCGACGGTGCTGGTGGTGGAAGACGACGAGTACGTGCGCTCCGCGATCATTCAGGAACTGAGCAGGCGCCAGCACGCCGTGCGCAGCGCGGGACGCGCTCTCGACGCGCTGCGGGAGATCACCCAGAACCCCCCGGACGTGGTGGTCCTCGACCTCGGCCTGCCCGACCTGGACGGATCGGAGGCGCTGAAGATGGTCCGCAGCGTCTCCAGTGTCCCGGTCATCGTGGCCACGGCCCGGGACAACGAGGCAGAGATCGTCCGCCTGCTGGAGGCGGGCGCGGACGACTACCTGGTCAAGCCGTTCTCCGGCGACCACCTGAACGCCCGGCTGGACGCCGTGCTACGGCGGGCCAGGGCCGCGGCCCCGCCGTCGGTGCTGCACGTCGGTGGACTCTCGGTGGACCTCAACCGGCGGGAGGCCGCCGTGGAGGGCGCGCCGCTCTCCCTGACCCGGCGGGAGTTCGACCTGCTGGCCTATCTCGCCGTCCGCGCCGACCGGGTCGTCTCCCGCAAGGAACTGCTCACCGAGGTGTGGCAGCAGTCCTACGGCGACGACCAGACCATCGACGTCCATCTGTCGTGGCTGCGGCGCAAGCTCGGCGAGAGCGCCTCCGCCCCCCGCTACCTGCACACCGTGCGCGGCGTGGGCGTCATGCTGATCACACCCTCGTGAGACGGACCCTGGCCCTGCTCGCCGTCGCCGGGGCCTCGATGATCGCCCTGGCCTTCCTGATCCCGCTCGGACTCATCGTCAAGGAGATCGCTCACGGCCGGGCCATGGCCGATGCCGAACGGCAGGCGTCGGCGCTGGTCCCCGTCCTGGCCATCACGGTGGATCCGGCCCGGCTGACCCACGCGCTGGTCAGCACCGGGGCGGGAGACCGGATCGCGGTCCACCTGCCGGACGGTGGCTCGGTGGGCACCGTACGGGCGCCCGCCGAGAGCGTGGTCACGGCCACCCGGCTGACGCGGGCGGTGACGGCGGAGACCGAGACCGGCTACCTCCTGCTGCGCCCGGTCGTCCTGGACGGCGGCCGGACCGTGGTCCTCGAGATCTTCGTGCCCGCCGGAGACCTCACCCGGGGCGTCACCAAGTCATGGGCGGTGCTGACCGGGGTGGCGGTCACGCTGGTCGCCGGCTCGGTGCTGGTCGCCGACCGGCTGGGGGCACGGGTGGTGCGCTCGACCCAGCGCCTCGGGCGGGCCGCCGGCGCCCTGGGCGCCGGGGACTTCAGCGTCCGCATCGAGCCCGAGGGGCCGCCCGAACTCGTCTCCGCCGGAGAGGCGTTCAACACCATGGCCGACCGGGTCGTGCGGCTGCTGGCCGCCGAGCGGGAGATGGCCGCCGACCTGTCTCACCGGCTGCGGACCCCGCTCACCGCGCTCCGGCTCAGCCTGGACAACCTGGGGCCGGAGGCCGAGCAGAGCCGCCAGGCCCTGGCCCGCCTGGAGTCCGAGGTGGACCAGATCATCGCGGCGGCCCGGCAGCCCTCCCGGGCGCCGGAGTCCGTCTCCTGCGACGCCGCCCACGTGCTGCGCGAGCGGCTGACCTTCTGGTCCGCCCTGGCCGAGGACCAGCAGCGCCCGTGGCAGCTGATCGGCGCCGCGGATCCGGCCCCGGTCCCGGTCGCGGCCACCGAGCTCAGCGCCGTGGTGGACGCGCTGCTCGGCAACGTCTTCCGGCACACCCCCGAGGGCACGGCGTTCACGGTGACCCTGCACCGGGGCTCCGGCACGGTGGGCGTGCTGATCGCTGACGCCGGCCCGGGCATCCCCGATCCCGAGACGGCCCTGCGGCGTGGGGCCAGCGGCTCGGGCTCCACCGGACTCGGCCTCGACATCGCCCGCCGGCTCGCCGAGGGCTCCGGCGGCACGCTGCGGATCGACACCTCCTCCCTGGGCGGCGCCGGGGTTCAGCTGTGGTTGCGCACCGACCGGCGCGATCGCGCCCCGCGCGGGAGCCGGCGGCCGGTCGGCGGCGGCTGGCCGCGCAGGAGGAAGGCCCCCTGACCCCGCTGTCTCCCTGACTCCGCCATCCCGGACACCTGGCCTGTCCCGGACACCCGGTTCGGGCGCGGGCGCGGGCGCGGGCGCCGGCTGGCCGGAGCGGGCGCGGGCCGGCCGGAGCGGTGCGGGGCACGGCCGCCGCGCGGCGGTCCTACGCCCTGCTCAGCTCCATGATCCAGTTGGTCTCCCAGGTCTTCTCCCCGTCGGCGGAGAATGCCTGCTCCCAGCGGGCGGAGGTGGCCGTGATCTCCGACCAGACGAAGCGGACCCTGACCGGGGCGCCCTCGTGGGTGTCGTCGCCGTAGAACTCCCCCGTGCCGCCGGTGAAGCGGCCCACGACCGGCGGGAACAGCGTCCCGGTCCGGCTGCTGGCCCAGTGGAGCGACCACTCCTCGCGCTCGACGTCGAACAGCCGCAGGGTGAGCCCGGAGAACCCCATGCTCGGAAAGGTGATCTCGTCGATGTTGGCCGCCCCGCCGAACGCCTGCCGGGCGACGGAGGTGGCGGGGAACTCCTGCCATTCGGTGCTGCCGGTGAGGGGCTTGACGAGCCGGCGGTTGGCCACGTCCCAGGTGCCGGTGAGGAAGTCGAAGTCGTTCATGCCTGGAAGCTAGGGCCAGGTCACTGACATCTGCTGTCAGCGTTTCCGCCGATAATTCAGGTCATGCGTGCGAGCCGGCTCCTCTCCCTGCTGATGCTGCTGCAGACCCGGGGCCGGATGACCGCCCAGGAGCTGGCGGCGGAGCTGGAGGTCTCGGTCCGGACCGTCTACCGGGACGTGGAGTCGCTCCACTCCGCCGGCGTCCCCCTGTACGGCGACGCCGGCCCCTCGGGCGGCTACCGGCTGCTCGACGGCTACCGCACCCGGCTCACCGGCCTGACTTCGGGAGAGGCGCAGGCGCTGTTCCTCGCCGGGATGCCGGGCCCCGCCGCCGAGCTCGGCCTCGGCTCGGTGGTGACGGCCGCCCAGCTCAAGCTGATGGCCGCGCTCCCGGTGGAGCTCCGGGACCGGGCCGGGCGGATCCGCGAGCGTTTCCACCTCGACACCCCCAACTGGTACCACGGCGCCGACGAGACCCCGTACCTGGCGGCGGTCGCCGACGCGGTGTGGAACGAGCGCCGCCTGGAGATCCGCTACCGCCGCTGGAAGGCCCCCCAGGAGGTGCTCCGCACGCTGGAGCCGTACGGGCTGGTGCTCAAGGCCGGCCGCTGGTATCTCATCGCCCGCGCCGGACAGGACCTGCGCACCTACCGGGTCTCCCAGATCCTGGAGCTGCACGCGCTCCCGGAGACCTTCGAGCGGCCCGCCGGCTTCGACCTCGCCGCCCACTGGAACGGCGCCCTGGAGGAGTTCGAGGCACGGCTCCACCAGGGCGAGGCCGTCATCCGGCTCTCACCGCACGGGATGGAGCGCCTTCCCGACATGGCCCGCCCGGCCCTCCTCCGGGCGGCCGAGGCCACCGCGCGGCCTCCCGGCCCGGACGGCTGGACACAGGTCACGGTCCCCATCGAGTCACTCCCGAACGCCCTGAGCGAGTTCCTGCGGTTCGGCGTGGACCTGGAGGTCGTCTCCCCCGCCGAGCTGCGCGACCTCATGGCGGAGACCGCGAGGTCCCTGGCGCGGCGCTACGACACGGCCGGCTGAGGCCCCCTCCGCCCAGCCGGCCGCCGGGCCGACCACCCTCACACCAGGCCGACCGCCTCCACACCGCATCAGGCCGACCACCCCCGCACCAGGCCGACCGCCTCCACACCGGACCAGGCCGACCATCCTCACACCAGGCCGACCGCCTCCGGGCCGGCGGAGGGCCTCAGGGCACCGGGGCGCCGGCCATGGCCAGCGCCTCCTCACGGGTCATGGACCTCCCCCGCCCGTAGGCGGCCTCGTACGCCTCGGCGCCGAGCGCCTCCCGCGCGGCGGCCTCCAGCCGCACCACGTCGACGTCTCCGGCGACCGCCGTCCCGCGCACCGCCCTGCCCGCGCCCAGCAGCAGGGCGGCCCGCTCGCCGTCGCCCTCCAGCAGCGCGACCCCGGAGAGCGCCTCGGTCGCCAGGGCGGCCATCGTCATGTCACGCTGCGCGGACGCCGAGGCCAGCGCCCGGCGGTGCCAGCGCAGGGCCGTGCGGGCGTCACCCCCGGTCTCGGCGATCAGGCCCAGCTCGATCATGATGCCGACGCGGATCTCCTCGGCGACGAACCATCCGGTCGGGCATCCGGCCAGCGCCGCCTCCGACAGCCGGCGGGCCTCCGCCGGCTCCCCCCGCAGCCGGGCGACGCGGCTCAACCGCCGGCCCGCCTCGGCGAGGACCTCCGGCGCCCCCGCCCTGCGGGCCAGCTCGGCGGCCTGCGCGGCGTCCCGGTGCCCTCCCTCCAGGTCGCCGCCGCGCGTGCGCGCGCCCGCGCGCTGGCAGAGCCGCTCGGCGATGTCCTCGTCGGCGCTGAGCTCGCGGACCAGCTCCAGGGACTCGCCGCACAGCGCCGAGGCCCGCGCGAGGTCCCCCCGCCATTCGGCGACCTTGGCCAGCTCCGCCAGGGTCGTCGCCAGTCCCCACCGCTCCCCGATGGCGCGGAAGCCGTCCAGCGCGACCGACAGGTCACGCTCGGCCTCGTCCATCCGTCCGGCGTACAGCCACGTGAGCCCTTCCCCGAGGACCAGGAGCGCCCGGCTCCACGGGTCGGCGCCCACCAGTCTGCGCCGCTTCTCGGTCAGGCCCGGCGTCTCCGGGTCGGGGGCCCCGATCGCCATCCCCCACAGCACGATGAGGAACGGGCGCCGCGGCGGCCTCTCAAGCGCCACCATCGTCTCGACGGCGCTGTCCAGGTGGACGCCGAACTCGCTGCGGGACCCGCCCGAGGCGATGCTCATGACGCACATCGCGTATTCCTCCTCCAGCCCGCGAGGGGACCGGGTGCCGACCGCCCTGACGAGCTCCTGGGCCCGCGCCGCCCCCTCGCCACGCAGCCCGCGCAGCCACCAGTAGATCGTCAGGGAGGCGAGCAGCCGCAGGGCCCGCTCCACGTCGAGGGCGTCCACCGCGCGCCGGAGCGCGGCGTGCAGGTTGCCGCGCTCGACGTCCAGCGACGCGAGCCACCCAAGCTGGTCGGCGGTGAGCAGCCGCGGCTCGGCGGCCAGCACCAGGTCGAGGAAGTGGTCGGCGTGCGCGCGCCGCAGCCGCTCCCCCTCCTCCGCCTCGGCCAGGCGTTCGGCGCAGAACGCCCGGATCGTGTTGAGCATCCGGTAACGGGCGCCGGAGACCTCGACAAGAGACTTGTCCACCAGCCCGGTCAGCGGCTCGACCACCTCGCCGCCGGGCAGCCCGCAGACCGCCGCGATCGCCTCCAGCGTCGCCCCGCCCGAGAAGACCGTCAGCCGCCGGGCCAGCGTCTGCTCGGTCTCGTCGAGCAGGTCCCAGCTCCACTCCACCACCGCGCGGAGCGTGCGATGTCTCGGCTGCGCCGTACGGCTGCCGCGCGACAGCAGCCGGAACCGGTCGTCCAGCCTGGCGGCCACCTCGGCCACCGGCAGCGACCGCAGCCGCGCCGCGGCCAGTTCGATCGCCAGCGGCTGCCCGTCGAGGGCCCGGCAGATGCGCAGGACGGCGTCGGCGCCCGCCTCGTCGACGGTGAATCCCGGAAGGACGGCCGCCGCCCGGTGCTCGAAGAGCCGGACGGCCGGGTAGCCGAGCGTCTCCGGCGCCGGCGTGCCCGGGGGCGGCACCGCGAGCGGGGGGACCGGGCACAGGCTCTCGCCGGTGATGCCCAGCGCCTCCCTGCTGGTGGCCAGGATCCGCAGCCCGGGGCAGGCGCCCAGCAGGCGCCCGGCCAGCCCGGCGGCGGCCTCGACGAGATGCTCGCAGTTGTCGAGGACGAGCAGGACCCGCCGGCCGGCGAGCGCGGCGATCATCCGTTCGACGGGGTCGGCCGGTGGCCGGTCGGGCGCCGGGGCGAGCCCGGCCTCGCGGAGTCCGAGCGCGCCGGACACCGCCTGGGGGATCTCCGCCCCCTCGCCCAGCGGCGCGAGGTCGACGGAGCAGACCTCCCCCGGCTGCCGTGCCGCCACCTCCACCGCCAGCCGGGTCTTGCCCGCTCCCCCGGGGCCGGTGAGGGTGACCAGGCGCCCCTCCTCCAGGAGCGCGCCGACCCGCGCCAGCTCCTGCTCGCGGCCCACGAAGCTGGTGAGCTGGGCCGTGAGCACCCGCCGTACGGCCGGCGCCGGCGTCCCGGAGACGGCCGTTCCAGGCCCGGCCGGATGGGCGGCGGCCGCGTGAGGCCCGGCCGTGGGAGGCGCGAGCGTGGGAGGCCCGGCGCTCTCAGGCACGGC
Organism: Streptosporangium brasiliense; assembly: GCF_030811595.1. Taxonomy (NCBI): domain Bacteria; kingdom Bacillati; phylum Actinomycetota; class Actinomycetes; order Streptosporangiales; family Streptosporangiaceae; genus Streptosporangium; species Streptosporangium brasiliense. The sequence continues at coordinate 4,013,842 of NZ_JAUSRB010000002.1, read as the reverse complement.
CCCGTGAGGCGTCAGCGCGTGAGGCGTCAGCGTATGAGGCCCGGCCGGCCGCACGGTAGCCGCCGCGGCGGTGAGGGACGGGTCGGCCCGGAGCACGGCCAGGTGTGTCGCCGCCAGCTCGGCCGTGGGCTCGGCTCCGAGCTCCTCGGCGAGGATCCGCCGGGCCTCCTCGTAGACGGCCAGCGCCTCCGCCTGCCGCCCGCTGCCGTACAGCGCGCGCATGAGCTGTCCGCGCAGCCGCTCCCGGAGCGGCTGCGCGGCCACCAGGTCCCGTAGCTCCGCCACCAGCGTCCGGTGCCCGCCCGTCGCCAGCTCGACCTCGACGCGCTCCTCGACGGCCGCCAGGCGCAGCTCCTCCAGACGCGCGACCTGCGCGCGGGCGAACGGCGCCGCCCCGACGTCGGGCAGCGCCGGCCCCCGCCACAGGGCCAGTGCCTCGCGCAGGAGCGCGGCGGCGCGGGGCCGGTCGGCGGCGGCCAGGGCCCGGTGCCCCTCCTCGGCCAGCCGCTCGAACCGGTACGCGTCGACCTCCTGCGGCGGCACCGCCAGCCGGTAGCCCGCCGGGTGGAACTCCACCGCCCCGCCCCCCAGCAGCCGGCGGAGCCGGGAGACCTGGGACTGGAGCGCGTTGGCGGCGTTGCCCGGCGGCTGCTCGCCGTAGAGGCCATCGATCAGCCGTTCGGTGGTGACGATCCGTCCGGCGTCGAGTGCCAGCATCGCCAGCAGCGCCCGCACCCGCGGACCGCCCACAGCGATCGGGCCGCCCGCGGCGTCCCGCACCTCCATCGCGCCCAGCACACCGACCCGCATGGCACCGATTATCGTGCGCGACGGGCCCCGGCCCGCAGCAGACGTCCGGCCGGATCGAGCCGCCCGGAGCGGGCGGCTCGGAGCGGGAGAGGGCGCCCCCGAGGCCGGAGCCGGCGCGGTTTCGAGGCCCATCAGATCCATAACCCGGCTGAGCCATATAGTTGACATCAACTAAATAGCTATGGATAGTTGATATCAACTAGAGAGGTCGCGATGGACAAGCGGCGCAAGGTGTCCAACCCGCTGGCCCTGGCGGTGCTGGCGTTCCTGCTGATGGAGCCGATGCATCCCTACGAGCTCGGCCGGCGGCTGCAGGAGACCGACAAGGATCGGAGCTTCAACTACAACCGGGGATCGCTGTACATGGTGGTGCGGCAGCTGACCAAGGCGGGGTTCATCGCCGAGCAGGAGACCGTACGAGACACCGAGCGGCCGGAGCGCACGGTGTATTCGATCACCGATGAGGGCCGGCACGAGCTCTACGACTGGCTGCGCGAGCTGGTCGCCACCCCCCGAGAGGAGTATCCGCACTTCGGCGTGGCGCTGTCGCTGCTGAGCGTGCTTCCGCCCGCAGAGGCCGCCGAGCTGCTCGAACGGCGCTCACAAGCGCTGGTCACCGAGATCGGCGGGATCCGCGAGAGGGTGCGGGCCGCCACCGGCGGCGGCCTGCCCTGGGTGTTCCTGGTGGAGGAGGAGTACCGCCTCGCGCTGCTGGAGGCCGAGCACCGCTTCGTCACCCGGCTCGTTCCGGCGCTCGAGCAGCCGGACTACATCTCGTCGTGGCACAAAATCTTCGACCCGCAATGACGTCTGGAAGGTTCTCGTGAAGATCGCTGTCGCCGGTCCGGCCGGGAAGCCGTCGGCGGCGCCATCCACGCCCGACCCGGATCCACCGGGCCCTCGGGAGACCCGGACCGGCCCTCCCCCGGGCAGCCAAGAGCCCTGGGCTCCGGCCACGGGCCCTGCTTGAGCGGACTCAACAGCTGAAAGGCGGCACAGGCCCATGACCACCTCGCCCCCGATCACCTCGACCTCGACCTCGACCATGGCTCGATGGCTCGCGCTCGGCGCCATCGCCGGACCGACACTGTTCACACTCGCCTGGCTGATCCTCGGCTCGCTCAGCACCGGTTACCCGATCTTCGGCGCCCGGATCGAGCCCTACTCGCCCATCGCCCAACCGATCAGCGGCCTGGGGCTGGGCGACACGGCGCCCTTCATGAACGCGGCCTTCGTCGTCGGCGGAGTCATGCTGCTCGCCGGGGTCGCCGGCATCGCCATGACCGTCGACACACAGCGTCGGCGGACGGCGCGCATGACGTGCGCGGTCCTGCTCGCCGCCACACCAGTCGGGATGATCATCGACGGCGTCTTCGATCTCGAGGCGATGGTGCCGCACTCCATCGGATTCCTCCTCGCCGCCGGGGTCCCCGTAGCCAGCTTCCTCGTCGCCGGCTCGCTGTTCCGGACCACCCGGCGCCACCGGCGCCTGGGCCTGTGGCTGCTCGTCGCCAGCCCGGTGATCCTGGCCCTGGTCGTCGGGTTCTTCCTGACGTTCGAGCCGACCGTAGAGGGGGCCGGCCACGGCATCGCGGGCCTGGTCCAGCGGCTGCTGGTCAGCGTCGTTCTCGCCTCATTCGTCGCCATGGCCTGGCCCGCCTTCCGGCAGACCCGTTGATCGAACCGCCGGGTTCCGCGGAGGCCCGCACCCTGCCCGCACCCTCCGCCACGACCGTCCCACGCGCTTGGAGGGACTCACCGGCGGCCGCACATGCCTGAGAACGACAAGATCCCGCCTGATCAAGATGATCAGGCGGGATCTCGACTCCCTTCAGGCCGTCCCAGGAACGGACCTGCTGTGGAGCTATGGGGATTCGAACCCCAGACCTCCTCCATGCCATGGAGGCGCGCTACCAGCTGCGCCATAGCCCCTGGTCACCGCTCCGAGTGCTCTCGTTGCGGCGCTTCGGAAGCATATAGGGACAACCGCGTGTTCACCTAATCGACGGCCGTACGGCTCGCGCCCGTCATCCCCGGGCGCAAGCCTCGCCGGGGAGTCAGGCGTTCGTGGCCTCGGGACTGTCGTCGCTCTTGACCGGCTCGGGTAGGGTGCCGGCGTTGTGCTCCAGCAGGCGCCAGCCCTTGCGGCCCTCCTCCAGCACCGACCACGAGCAGTTTCCCAGGCCGCCGAGGGCCGACCAGAGCTCCTCGGGCAGGCCCAGCAGGCTGGCGATGCCGAGGCGGAGCGCCGCCCCGTGGGAGGCGACCACCAGCAGACCGTCGGGGTCGAGCTCGGCCGCCCAGCGGCGGACCGACGTCGACACCCGCTTGGCGACGTCGGTGACGTGCTCGCCGCCCGGGGCCTCCCAGTCGGCGAACTCCCGGGGCCAGCCCGCGGAGATCTCCTCGCGGGTGAGCCCCTCCCACTCGCCGCCCCCGCGCTCGCGCAGATCCTTGTCCACGGCCACGTTCAGGCCGGTGATCCGCCCCAGTGCCGAGGCGGTGTCCACGGCCCGCTGGAGGTCCGAGGAGACGATCATGCTGGGGCGGAGGGCGGCGAGCAGCGAGGCGGCGCGGGCCGCCTGCGCCATACCGGTCTCGTCCAGCGGTATGTCGCTGTGGCCCTGGAAGCGGCGTTCGACGTTCCAGAGCGTCTGGCCATGCCTCAGGCAGACGACCCGGCGGCTCACTCAGTTACCGCCTGGCGGGCGCGCTGGGCGGCGACCTGGGTCACGCTGTCGGGCAGGGCGATGGAGGGGCAGTCCTTCCACAGGCGCTCGAGAGCGTAGAAGGTGCGGTCCTCCTCGTGCTGGACGTGGACGACGATGTCGACGTAGTCCAGCAGGACCCAGCGACCCTCGCGCTCACCCTCGCGGCGGACGGGCTTGGCGTCGGCCTCGATCCGGAGCCGGTCTTCGATTTCGTCGACGATGGCGCGGACCTGACGGTCGTTGGTGGCGGAGCAGAGCAGGAAGGCGTCGGTGATGACGAGCTGCTCGCTCACGTCGTAGGCGAGAATGTCATCGGCCAGCTTGTCGGCGGCGGCCTCGGCGGCGAGCCTGATGAGCTGGACGGATCTGTCGGTTGCGGTCACGGTGTCGGTTAGTCCTCCTGTAGTCGGCGCTGTCACCTATCAGGGTGCCCGATCGGATGCCCGATGAGGGCACCACAGATACAACGCCTATCGTGTGCCACCCGATTCCGCTCCGCAAACGAATTGGCGGTCCGATCAGGGGCTCACGTAGCGGTAAAGACCGCGCTTGTTGATGTACTGAACGATACCGTCCGGCACGAGATACCAGATGGGCTGCCCGGAGGCGACCCGTTCCCGGCACTCCGAGGACGAGATGGCCAGCGCCGGGATCTCCAGCAGGCTGACTCTGCCCTCCGGCAGCCCCGGGTCGTGCAGGACGTGGCCGGGCCGGGTGGCGCCGACGAAGTGGGCGATGGTGAACAGCTCGTCGACGTCTCGCCAGCTCAGGATCTGGGCGAGGGCGTCGGCGCCGGTGATGAAGTACAGCTCCACGTCCGGCCCCCAGGCGGCGGCGATCTCCCGCAGGGTGTCGATGGTGAAGGTCGGGCCCGGACGGTCGATGTCCACGCGGCTGACCGAGAAGCGCGGGTTGGAGGCGGTCGCGATGACCGTCATCAGATACCGGTCCTCAGGCGCGGAGACCGTCTTGTCGGCCTTCTGCCACGGGTGCCCGGTCGGCACGAAGACCACCTCGTCGAGGTCGAAGTGGTGCGCGACCTCGCTGGCGGCGACCAGGTGCCCGTGGTGGATCGGGTCGAAGGTGCCGCCCATGACGCCCAGACGTCGCTTCCCCTGGCCGGTAGGCGCGTTCATCATGGAAGGGACCATACGCGCAAGCCGTACTCAGCTTTTGCCCGCCCCCCGCGCGTGCCAGGCGCACCCGACGTAGCATGCCGGACATGACCACCACCCCGGATCGCAACCGCGTGCAACTCCCCGGCATCAGCTCACGTGCCTACGAACATCCCGCTGACCGGTCCGCGCTGGTCGCCCTGCGCTCACTCAGCGGATTCGACACGGTGCTCAAGCAGATGTCCGGCCTGATCAGCGAGCGCCGCCTGCGCCTGATCTACCTCGCCTCGGCCGTGCGCACCAGCGAGACCCAGTTCCGTGCCCTGCACGACATGGGCCGCGACGCCGCCTACACGCTCGACCTCCACCGCATCCCCGAGGTCTACGTCCAGCAGAGCCCGCAGGTCCAGGCGAAGGCGATCGGCTTCGACGATCCCTTCATCGTCGTCTCCACCGGCCTGCTCGACCTGATGGACCAGGAGGAGCAGCGCTTCGTCATCGGCCACGAGACCGCGCACATCCTGTCCGGCCACGCGGTCTACCGCACCATGCTCGACATCCTCACCCGCCTGGCCACCCGCGTGGCCTGGATCCCACTCGGCTACATCGGTCTGCGCGCGATCGTCGCGGGTCTGGAGGAGTGGCACCGCAAGTCCGAGCTGTCGGCCGACCGCGGCGGCCTGCTCTGCGGCCAGGACACCGACGCCGCGCTGCGCGCGCTGATGAAGCTCGCCGGCGGGTCGCGCCTGCACGAGATGAACATCGAGGCGTTCCTCGACCAGGCGCGCGAATACGACACGGCGGGCGACGTCCGCGACGGCCTGCTCAAGGTCCTCAACCTGCTGGGCACCACCCACCCGTTCGCGGTCTCCCGGGTCGCCGAGCTGGACAAGTGGCGCCGCGGCGGCGAATACGAGACGATCCTCGGCGGCACCTACCCCCGCCGCGCCGACGACTCCAACGCCAAGATCTCCGAGGAGGTCAAGGCCGCCGCCCGCTCCTACCGCGAGTCCTGGTCGCAGTCGCAGGACCCTTTCATCGGCGTCCTGCGTGACGTGGCCGAGGGCGCGGTCAACGCCGGAGAGCGCATCTTCAACCGCTTCTCCCGCCGCGACGGCAACTAGGCCGAGCCTCAGAAAAGGTCCAGAAGATCATCTTCTGGACCTTTCTGGTGAGAAGAACACCGCTCGGCCGGCGACGGGCGCCGGCTCTCAGACCAGGAGGGCGATCCCGCGCACCGCCGCCGCGCACAGCGCGACGAACCCGCCCAGCACGGCGAGCGCCCGCAGTCCCTCCTTGCGGAGTTCAGGGATCTCCGCGCTGATCCGCTCGACCTCTCGGCCGATGATCCCGCCGCAGACGACGCCGAACACGATGCCCGCGACCGCGACGGGGGCGGGGCGCAGCCACCACTCCGGCGGCAGCGACGCGCCGAGGACCAGCCACAGCGCCAGGCCCGCGAGCCCCGCCGCGGGCAGCCCCGGCCAGGCCAGCGCGGTCAGCAGCGACATCGTGAAGGTCAGCGGGAAGCTCACCACGCGCAGCAGGCCCCGGACCCTGGCCGACTTGCGCTTCTTGACCGCCCAGTGCCCGGCCCAGATCGCACGGGCCAGGACGGCGAAGAACCCGGTGACCGCGAAGGTCGCCAGCGGCCAGATCACCGTGGCCACCACGCACGGCACGGCCAGCACGGCCAGCAGGATCAGCGCGGCGCTCCCCGTCGGCAGCGGCCCCGCCCTGCCGGCGCCCATGGCCTCCGAGGCCGGCGCGCCGTCGACCTGCCGTCCTTTGGGCGTCCCCCGGGCGGGCTTGCCCCCCGTCCCGCCGGACGCGGGCCGGGCCGCCCGGGAGGGCTCCCCCGCCGGGGCGGCCGGCCGGCCGCCCCGGGACGTCCCGTCGCCGCCCGCGGCCGGGCGCGCGGACCCGTCCGCCCCGGCGGCCGGCCGCGCCCCCCGGGACGGCTCACCGGTGAGGGCGGCCGACCGGCCGCCGCGCGGGGAAGCCTCCCCGGCCGCGGCCGGACGCGCCCCGCGGTCGGCCTCACCCGTCCTGACGGCCGGCCGGCCGCCGCGCGGGGGCTCCTCCGTCTTGGCCCCGGACCTGGTCCGTGCCTCCGGCCTCCTGGACGTGGCCGGAGCGGCCTTCTCCCCCGCCGGCCGGGCCGCCGCGGGCGCCGGCTCGGGCGAGACCGCACGGGCCAGCCGGGCCAACCTGGCGGCGAGCAGGGCCGCGGTAGGGCGTTTGGCCGCCTCGCGGTGGAGGGCGGCGCGGATCAGCGGGAGCAGCGCGGCGGGGATGCCCGCCAGGTCGGCCTGGCCGTTGAGGATGGCGTACATCTGCGCCTCGACCGTGCCCCGGCCGAAGGTGGGGCGCCCGGTCGCGGCGAAGGCCACCGTGGCCGCCCAGGCGTGCACGTCGGCGGGCTCGCCCACGGGCTCGTCGACGAACAGCTCGGGGGCGGCGTAGCTCGGAGTGCCGAGAAAGGTGCCGGTCAGGGTGAGCCGGGTGGCGTCCAGGACCTGGGCGATGCCGAAGTCGATCAGGACGGGCTCGTCTCCGGCGTTGACCAGCACGTTGGCGGGTTTGAGGTCGCGGTGGACGACCCCGGCCGCGTGAATGATCGACAGCGCGGTGGCCAGGCCCTGGGCGAGGGAGATCAGGGCGGCCCCCTTGAGCGGGCCGCCGCGCCGTACGCGGTCGAAGAGGGTCTCCCCCTCGATGTGCTCCATGACCATGTAGGGCCGTTCGCAGGCGAGGTCGGCGTCGACGACCCGGGCGACGTAGGGGCTCTCGACCCTGCGGAGCGCGCGGACCTCGCGCTCGAGCCGTATTCGGGCCTCCGAGTCGGCGTCGACGACGTCGTGGAGCATCTTGAGCGCCACGTTCTCCCCCCGGCGGCTGGTGGCGAGGTAGACCTCGCCCATGCCGCCCCGGCCGAGGCGCTCTACCAACGTATAGGGGCCGACTCGCCCGAGACGACCCACGTGACCTCCCGCGTCGGCCACATGGGTCCAAGACCGCTGTGCCTATCGGGTCGCTCGCTTGCGCTCGCTCCCCTGCCCTCCAGCCATAGGAGACAACACCATAGCGGGCAGGTGTGACGAATATCCGGCGGCGCGCCGTACCGCTGGAAGATCAGCGTGGCGGGGGCCCGGAGTCCGGCGGCCCGGGGCGGGGCTCGCCGCCGGGCGGGGCGGGCGGCTGGGGCTCGCCGGGCGGCGTGGGCGGCTGGGGCTCGGCCGTGGGGGGCTGCGCCGGCGGCTGGGCGGCGGCGGGCGGGACCGGCCGCAGCGGCTCGGCCGCGATGGGCGGGACGTACGCCGGGACGTTCTCCGCCCGGCGGCGCGCCTCCCTCCGGCGGCCGAAGATCAGGTGGTCCAGGCTGATCCGGCCCGCTCCCCCCGCGGCCAGCAGCAGGGCGGCCGAGCCCAGGGCCCCGACCAGCTCGAACCCGCCCTCGGTGACGAACACTCCGGCACGCGAGTGGACGAAGAAGAACGCGCCGAGCATGTCGGCGGCGATCAGGAGGCCGACGAGCGGGGTCAGCAGTCCCAGGATGAGCAGGACCCCGCCGCCGAACTCGACGACGATGGCGAACGCGGCGGCCACCCTGGGCAGCGGGACCCCCGCCGAGGCGAACATGGTGGCGGTGGCCTCGACACCCCCGGCGCTGAGCTTCTGCCAGCCGTGCGCGATGAAGATCACGCCGAGGACGAGCCGCGCGATCAGCGCGGCCAGGTCGTAGAGGGCCCGCCTCATGGCCGGTGCGCGCTCTCGTGGGAGGGGGCCGCCAGCAGGCTGTCCAGCTCAACCGTGGGCTCGGCCGACAGGCTCCGGCGGCCGGTGCGCCGCCAGTTCACATGCCCCCGGCGCTCCAGCCACAGCATCATCCTGTCGAGCGTGAGCAGCACAAGGCTGACAAACAGGAATGCGACCACGATTTCCATGAAGCCCAGTCAAACCACAAGGGGCTTCGATTACCTGGAGCGACACGCTACTACATTCGGTGACCGGACAGATGCCGGACCGGGTCGGCCACGGAACGCCGGAGCACCGGCCTCACCGCGGGAGCCGCCCGTGGAGGCGGGAGCACCACCCGGCCCCGGACGGCGGCCCGCCCCGAGCGGCCGGTCCCGGGCGGCCCTCCCCGGACGACCGGCCCGGCGTGACGTCGGTCAGGACGGCCCGCGGACGCCCCGGCGGCGAGGACGGGTGCGGGTGAGGCCGGCGCCCCGTCCGGCCATGACACCGGAGACGCCCGCGGCGGCGGCTCCTACTTGTCACCGGCTCCACGGGAGGCGACGACCGTGCCCGTGCCGGTGCGCAGATGGCCCTCGCCGGTGTAGACCCATTTGGTGGAGGTCAGCTCGGGCAGGCCCATCGGACCGCGCGCGTGCAGCTTCTGGGTGGAGATGCCGATCTCCGCGCCGAAGCCGAACTCGCCGCCGTCGGTGAAGCGGGTCGAGGCGTTGACCGCCACGGCCGCGGAGTCGACCAGCGCGACGAACCTGCGGGAGGCGCCGACCGAGCGGGTGACGATCGCGTCGGTGTGGCCCGAGCCGTATTTCCTGATGTGCGCGACCGCGTCCTCCAGCGAGTCGACGACGGCGGCGGCGATGTCCAGCGAGAGGTATTCGGCGCCGAAGTCGTCCTCGCCGGCCGGCACCACCTCGCCGTAGGCCGCGATCCGGGCGTCGCCGTGCACCGTCACCCCCTCGGCGGCCAGCGCGGCCAGCGCGCGCGGCACGAAGGCGTCGGCCACGGCCACGTGCACCAGGAACGTCTCGGCCGCGTTGCACACCGAGGGCCGCTGGACCTTGGAGTTGAGCAGGATCTCGATCGCCAGGTCCTGGTCGGCGTCGGCGTCGACGTAGACGTGGCAGTTGCCCACGCCGGTCTCGATGACCGGGACCGTCGACTCCTCGACCACCGAGTTGATCAGTGAGGCCCCACCGCGCGGGATCAGCACGTCGACCAGGCCGCGGGCCCGCATGAGCTCCTTGACCGAGTCGCGGGTCAGGCCGGGGACCAGCTGCACCGCCCCGGCCGGGACCTCGGTGCCCGCCAGCGCGTCCTGCATGACCTTGACGAGGACCGTGTTGGACTCGTAGGCGCTGGACGAGCCGCGCAGCAGCGTGGCGTTGCCGCTCTTCAGGCAGAGCGCCGCGGCGTCCACGGTCACGTTGGGACGGCCCTCGTAGATGATGCCGATCACGCCCAGCGGCACCCGGAGCTGGCGCAGCTCCAACCCGTTGGGCAGCGTGTTGCCCCGGATCACCTCGCCCACCGGGTCGGGCAGGTCGGCGACCTGGCGGACCGCCTCCGCGATGGCGGCGACACGGGCCTCGTCGAGCCGGAGCCGGTCGATCATGTAATCGGAGGTGCCGCTCTCCCGGGCCCGCTCCACGTCGAGCGCGTTGGCCTGGACGATCTCGGCGGACCGGGCCACCAACGCGTCGGCGATCACGCGGAGCGCGGCGTCCTTCGGGGCCCTCGGCAGCGGGGCCAGCTCGGCGGCGGCCTCTTTAGCCGCCAGGGCTACCTTCAGGAAGTCCTCGGACATCTCGCGCTCCAATGAACTAGTGGTGAGACTCCAGTATGACGATGTCGTCACGGTGGATCAGCTCACGTTCATATTCCGGACCGAGGCTGGCGGCCAGCTCACGGGTGGAGCGGCCCAGCAGCTCCGGGATCTCCCCGGCGTCGAAGTTGACCAGGCCGCGGGCGAGCACCCCGCCGAGCGGCCCGCACAGGTCCACCGGGTCTCCGGCGGCGAACTCCCCCTCCACGGCGGTCACCCCGGCGGGCAGCAGCGACTTGCGGCGGCCCACCACGGCCTCGACCGCGCCGTGGTCCAGATGGAGCCGGCCGCGGCCGGTGGTGGCGTGGGCCAGCCAGAGCAGGCGGGTGCCCGGGTGGCGGCCGTCCGGGTGGAAGCAGGTGCCGATGTCGACACCCGCCAGGGCCTGTGCGGCGTGCGCGGCGGCGGTCAGGACCACGGGCACACCGGCCCCGGTGGCGATCCTGGCCGCCTGCACCTTGGTGACCATCCCGCCGGTGCCGACCGCGCCGCCCTTGCCCAGCTCCACCCCGACCAGGTCGTCCGGACCGCGCACGTCGCCCAGCCGGCGCGCGCCGGGACGGCGCGGATCGCCGTCGTAGAGGGCGTCCACGTCCGACAGCAGCACCAGCGCGTCGGCACGGGTCAGGTGGGCGACCAGGGCGGCGAGCCGGTCGTTGTCGCCGAAGCGGATCTCGTCGGTGGCCACGGTGTCGTTCTCGTTGACCACCGGGACGATGCCCAGCTCCAGCAGCCGGCCCAGCGTCCGCTGGGCGTTGACGTGGTGCGAGCGGCGCATCATGTCGTCGGCGGTCAGCAGCACCTGGCCGACGCGCAGGCCGTAACGGGCGAAGGAGGAGGTGTATCGGGCGACCAGCACCCCCTGGCCGACCGAGGCGGCGGCCTGCTGGGTGGCCAGGTCACGCGGCCGGCTGGCCAGGCCCAGCGGGCCGAGACCGGCCGCGATCGCGCCGGAGGAGACCAGCACGACCTGCGTGCCGGTCCCGCGCCGGGCGGCGAGCACGTCGACCAGGGCGTCCACCCGGTCGACGTCGATCATCCCCTGCGGGGTGGTGAGCGAGGACGAACCCACCTTCACGACGAGGCGTGAGGCCGTACGGATCCGATCGCGCACAGAGTCCACGACAGGCACCTTTCGCAGGGTCTTCATTCACGGGGTCTTCGGGGGAGGGCAGGTCATCCGAGCCGGTTGTCCGAGCCGCGCGGCCCCTGGTGCACGGCCTCGGCGTTGAGGGTCGGCTGCCAGTCGAAGATGTAGCCGTTCTCCATGGACCCGATGACCACCTCGGCCCCGGCCGTGGCCCCGGCCTTGGTGAGCTCCTCCTCGACCCCGAGCCGCTCCAGCCGGTCGGCCAGGTAGCCGACGGCCTCGTCGTTGGTGAAGTCGGTCTGGCGGATCCACCGCTCCGGCTTGACCCCGGTGACCTGGAAGGTGTTGTCGTCGACCCGGCGCACGGTGAAGCCCGCGTCGCCGAGCTGCCGGGGCTTGATGACCAGGCGGGTCGGCTCGACCACAGGCGCGGCGGCCCGGGCCGCGGCGACCATCTCGCCCATGGCGTAGGTCAGCTCCTTGAGGCCCTCGTGAGTGGCCGCGGAGATCGAGAAGACCCGCATGCCCCGCTCCTCGAGCATCGGCCGGACGATGTCGGCCAGCTCGCGGGCGTCGGGCACGTCGGCCTTGTTGAGCACGGCCAGGCGTGGCCGGTCCTCCAGCTTGCCGTAGGCCCTCAGCTCGGCCTCGATCGCCTCGTAGTCGCTGATCGGGTCGCGGCCGGGCTCCATGGTGGCGCAGTCGATCACGTGGACGAGCGTGTTGCACCGTTCGACGTGGCGCAGGAACTCATGGCCCAGCCCCTTGCCCTCCGAGGCGCCCGGGATGAGGCCGGGCACGTCGGCGACGGTGAAGACGGTGTCACCGGCGGTCACCACGCCGAGGTTGGGCACCAGGGTGGTGAACGGGTAGTCGGCGATCTTCGGCCGGGCCGCGGAGAGCGCCGCGATGAGGGAGGACTTGCCCGCGCTCGGGAAGCCCACCAGCGCCACGTCGGCGACGCTCTTCATCTCCAGCATCACATCGAGCTCGTCGCCGGGCTCGCCGAGCAGCGCGAAGCCGGGGGCCTTGCGCTTGGCGGTGGCCAGGGCGGCGTTGCCGAGCCCGCCGTGCCCGCCTTCGGCGATCACGTAGCGGGTGCCGGCGCCGATCAGGTCGATCAGGACCTCACCGGTCTGGGCGTCCTTGACCACGGTGCCGTCGGGGACCGAGAGGATGATGTCACCGCCGTTGGCGCCGTCGCGGTTGGCGCCCGAGCCCTGCCTGCCGTTGTCGGCCTTGCGGTGCGGGCGGCGGTGATACTCCAGCAGCGTGGCCGTGTTGGGGTCGACCTCCAGGATCACGTCGCCGCCGCGGCCGCCGTTGCCGCCGTCGGGGCCGCCCAGCGGCTTGAACTTCTCCCGATGCACAGAGGCGCAGCCATGTCCCCCGTCACCGGCCTTGATGTGCAGGACCACCTGGTCCACAAAGTCCGGCATGTCTGCCCTCCTACCCCCATCTGCGGAAATACCCGCTTACAACACCAACAGGGGCGGACCGCGCCATGCGATCCACCCCTGCCGTTAACGTCTGTCGGTGCGGATCTACTCCGCGACCGGGACGATGCTCACCGCGCGACGACCGCGCTTGACACCGAACTGCACGTGACCGGCGGCCAGCGCGAACAGCGTGTCATCGCCACCGCGGCCGACGTTGTCGCCCGGGTGGAAGTGGGTGCCACGCTGGCGGACGATGATCTCGCCGGCGTTGACCAGCTGGCCGCCGAAGCGCTTCACACCGAGCCGCTGGGCGTTGGAGTCACGGCCGTTCCGAGTGGACGACGCGCCCTTCTTGTGTGCCATCTCGCAAAACTCCCGAAACTCAGGCCTGGTTGATGCCGGTGATCTTCACCTGCGTGTAACGCTGGCGGTGACCCTGGCGCTTCTTGTAGCCGCTCTTGTTCTTGTACTTCAGGATCCGGATCTTCGGACCCTTGGTCTCGCCGAGAATCTCGGCGGCAACCGTGAACTTGCCCGTCTCGGTGGTCACGTCGCCATCGTTGACGACGAGCACCGTCGGCAGCGAAACCGTGGAACCGACCTCGCCGGCGACCTTGTCCACCTCGAGGACGTCACCGACGGAGACCTTCTGCTGCCTGCCGCCGCAACGAACGATCGCGTACACCGCGGAACCCTTCTTCTGACTACTTGCTCGCTGGATGCTGCGCCCCGCATCCGGCTATGGTCACTTGGTTGACCGACGAACCGGGTAGGCGCGCGAACAGGGCGCGCCATGAGCGCACCGGTTCACCAGGGTACCGGATTACCGGTGTCCTGGTCGAACCGGGCGGAACGTCGGCGGTCGCCGGCCTGACGGCCGGCGGGGCCTTGCCTGGTTGCCGACCTATTCGGCCGACTTGGCCTTGCGGGAGCGTCGCCGCCCCCGGCCGGAAGCCTGTATGCCTTGCGCGTCCTCGGTCGGGACGTCGTCAAGCGCATCGGTCACCGTATCACGGCCAGACTGGTCACTGGCCGCAACAGCGTGGCCGGCGTCCTTGCCGAGCTTCTCGGCGACCGCCTTCTCCACGGCCATCTTGCCCTGGGTGCCACGCGGCTCCGGCTTGCTCTCGACCGGCTCGGCCGAGACGTGCAGACCGCGGCCGTTGCAGCACTCGCAGACGGTGGAGAAGGCCTCCAGGAGGCCCTGTCCGACCCGCTTACGCGTCATCTGCACCAGACCGAGGGAGGTGACCTCGGCGACCTGGTGCTTGGTCCGGTCACGGGCCAGGCACTCCAGCAGCCGCCGCAGCACCAGATCGCGGTTGTTCTCCAGCACCATGTCGATGAAGTCGATGACGATGATGCCGCCGATGTCCCGCAGCCTGAGCTGGCGGACGATCTCCTCGGCCGCCTCCAGGTTGTTGCGGGTGACGGTCTCCTCGAGGTTTCCGCCCTGGCCGGTGAACTTGCCGGTGTTGACGTCGACCACGGTCATGGCCTCGGTCCGGTCGATCACCAGCGAACCTCCGCTGGGCAGCCAGACCTTGCGCTCCATCGCCTTGGCGATCTGCTCGTCGATCCGGTAGGCGGCGAAGACGTCACTGCCGTCCTCCCACCGGGAGAGCCGGTCGGCCAGGTGCGGAGCGACATAGCGGACGTATTCGTCGACCGTCTCCCACACGTCGCCCGCCACGACCAGCGAGGTGAAGTCCTCGTTGAAGACGTCACGGACCACCCGGACGGTCAGGTCGGGCTCGGAGGACAGCAGCTCCGGCGCGCTGGCCGACTTGGCCTTGCGCTGGATGTTCTCCCACTGGGCCGACAGCCTGGCCACGTCACGGCCGAGCTCCTCCTCCGACGCGCCCTCGGCGGCCGTGCGGACGATGACCCCGGCGTTCTCCGGCATCACCTTCTTCAGGATGCTCTTGAGGCGGGTGCGCTCCTTGTCGGGGAGCTTGCGGCTGATGCCGGTCATCGAGCCGTCGGGCACGTAGACCAGGTAACGGCCGGGGAGACTGATCTGCGAGGTGAGTCGGGCGCCCTTGTGCCCGATCGGGTCCTTGGTGACCTGCACCAGCACCGACTGGCCGGACTTCAGCGCCACCTCGATCCGCTTGGGCTGGCCCTCCAGCCCGGCGGTGTCGAAGTTGACCTCACCGGCGTACAGCACCGCGTTGCGGCCCTTGCCGATGTCGACGAACGCCGCCTCCATGCTCGGCAGCACGTTCTGCACCTTGCCGAGGTAGACGTTGCCCACGTAGGACTGGCTCGCCTCACGGTTGACGTAGTGCTCGACGAGGACGCCGTCCTCCAGCACCGCTATCTGGGTCCGGCCACCGGTGCGGCGCACCACCATCATGCGCTCGACGGACTCCCGGCGGGCCAGGAACTCCGACTCGGTGATGATCGGCGGACGCCTCCGGCCGAGCTCGCGGCCTTCCCGGCGGCGCTGCTTCTTGGCCTCCAGGCGGGTCGAGCCGCGCACACTCTGCACCTCGTCCGCCGAGGTGCTGCGCCCGGCGCGGGGCGCGCGGATCCGGACCACCGTGTTCGGCGGATCGTCCTGGACCTCGCCCGCCTCCTCGGTGCCCCTGCGGCGGCGACGGCGACGGCGGCGGGAGCTGCCGCCCTCCGCGTCCTCGTCGTGCTCGGCCTCGGGCGCCGCCGTGTCCTCGGACTGCTCGGAATCGTCGTCCTCGGTCTCGTCCAGCTCACGCGTCTTGCCCCGGCCGCGGCCGCCCCTGCGGCGGCGGCGACGGCGGCCACCGGCCTCGTCGTCGCCGTCGGTGTCGTCGTCCTCGGGCTCCTCGGCGGTCTCCGCCTCGACCTCGGCGGGCTCCGGCTCGGGCTGCGCCACAGGCTGCTGCGCCGGGGCCGGACGGACGGCGGGCTGCTCGGCCCGGTAGGGATCGGGTGCCTGGAACAGCGGCTGGAACACCGCCGCCGGCGCCTGGAAGGTCACCGAGGGGACCTCGGCGCGGTCCTGGACCGACAGCCCGAACGGGTCGACGAACAGCCCCGGCCGCTCTTCGGTGACATCTTCACCGGCGGGCTCGTCGTCCAGCGCCTCGTCGGCGGGCATCGTCAGCAGCAGCGCCGCCGCGACCTCCTCGGCCTCGGCCGTGCTGATGTCGACGATCGGCTCCGCCTCGACCGGCGGCGCCTCCTGCTGGACGGCCTTCTTGCGGGTACGGCTGCGCTTGACCGGCGCGGGCGCCTCCTCCGCCGCCGGCTCGGCGGCCGGCGCGGGGCTGTCCTGCGCCACCGGCGCGGGGGCCTCCTCCGCGGCGGGCGCGGCGGCCTCGGGGGCCGGCTCGGGCTCCGCCTTCTTGGCGCGGCTGCGCCGGGTGGTGGTCGTGGCGGCGGTCGTGGCCGCCTTGCGTCGGGTGGCGCGCTTGGGCGCCGCCTCCTGAGCCGCCTCCGGCTCGGGCGCCGTCTCCTGGACCGCTTCCGGCTCTGGCGCCGTGGTCACCGCCGCCGGGGCCTCCGGCTCCGGCGCCTCCGGCGCGGAAGGCCGCTCCACGGCCGCCGCCACCGGCGGGGCGGTCTCCGGCTCCTCCGGCGGAGGCCCGGCGGGCCGGCTTGCGGCCCGCCGACGGCGTGTCGGCTGTGTCTGTTCTGTCATATCCCCGCCGGGGCCATTGGCCCCGACGTTGGGCTCGTTGTCGAGCATGCGGGCGCTCTCCCGTCAGCTCCCGGGCGCGTCTCCGCGCCGCACAGGAGCTCTCGTCTCTCGCTGTACGCCGAGCCTGGGCCCGGCGCCAAGTCCTATAGGTCGCCGCCGACGTACGGGCCCACCGGTTCCGTTTCGCCGCCGCGCGTAGTGTCGCGGTCAAGGTCGAACGGATCGGCGGGCTTACCGGTGCGCACGTCCAGCGGTCCCTGCGCCAGCCTGGTCACCTCGGGGGGCACCGGCGGCGCGAAGTCAGCCACAAGTCGCAGTCCAGTAAGAACGTCGTCGGGTCGAACGGCAGGAGTTGCGTGCCGTACAACCATGCGAAGTATGACACATGGCTGACTGGACGCCTGACCTGCTGTTGTCTCAGTTCCCTCAATAACCCCGAGGCTCAGCACCGCCTCACGCGCGTCGAAGCGGCGCGGCCCCTTCTTGGTGAGGCGCTCCACCTCGACTCGCTCGGTGGTGAGGAACCGCTCGACCGCCACCCCGGCGAGGGCGGGGTCGGCCTCCGGGAGCCGCACCTCCCACGCAGAGCACTCCAGCCGGTCGGCCAGGCTCCCGGTGCCCGCCTCGACGACGTCGAGCACGTCGAGACCGTGCGGGAGCGAGGTGTCCAGGGCGGCATGGAGCCGGCCGGGGTCACACTCGCGCGTCACGGCGATCTCGAGGTATTCGGCCTCGCTGGCGACTCCGGTGGGTGCGGCCGCGCCCACGTAGGAGATTCTGGGGTGGGGTGAGAAGCCCGCGCTGAACGCCACCGGCACGTCGGCACGCCGGACCGCGCGTTCCACGGCCCGGGAGATGTCACGGTGGCTGGTGAAGCGCAGGCGTCCGCGCTTGGCGTAGCGGACACGCAGGCGCTGCACCACGGGCGCGGGCGGAGGCCCATCAGGAGCGGGTTTCAGGGTGGTGTCGTCCTTCCCAAGTCGTGGTCGTCAGTTCAGGATAGGCCGTGCTCACGCACGGCCTATCTCAGACAACCGTCAGTGGCAGCAGCTTCTTCCCCGTCGGCCCGATCTGGATCTCGGTGCCCATGGTGGGGCAGACGCCGCAGTCGTAGCACGGGGTCCAGCGGCAGTCCTCGACCTCGACGTCGCTGACGGCGTCCTGCCAGTCCTGCCAGAGCCATTCGCGGTCGAGACCGGCGTCGAGGTGGTCCCAGGGCAGCACCTCGTTCTCCTCGCGCTCGCGCGTGGTGTACCAGTCGACGTCGACGCCGACCTTGGCCGCGGCGTCCATCCAGCGCTGGTAGGAGAAGTGCTCGCTCCAGCCGTCGAACCGGCCGCCGTCCTCCCAGACGGCCCGGATGACCTTGCCCACCCGGCGGTCGCCCCGGGAGAGCAGGCCCTCCACGATCGAGGGCTTGCCGTCGTGGTAGCGCAGGCCGATGGCCCTGCCGTACTCCCGGTCACCGCGCAGGGCGTCCTTCAACGCCTTGAGCCGGTGGTCCACCGTCTCGTGGGCGGCCTGGGCCGCCCACTGGAACGGGGTGTGCGGCTTGGGCACGAAACCGCCGATGGAGACCGTGCAGCGGACGTCACGCGACCCGGTGGCCTCGCGACCCGCCTTGATGACCTTCTTGGCCAGGTCCGCGATGCCCAGGACGTCGGCGTCCTCCTCCGTGGGCAGGCCGCACATGAAGTAGAGCTTCACCTGCCGCCAGCCCTGGGTGTAGGCGGTGGTGACGGTCCGGATCAGGTCTTCCTCGGTGACCATCTTGTTGATCACCTTGCGCATCCGCTCGGAGCCGCCCTCCGGGGCGAACGTCAGGCCCGAGCGGCGGCCGTTGCGGGAGAACTCGTTGGCCAGGTCGATGTTGAAGGCGTCGACCCGGGTCGAGGGCAGCGACAGCGAGGTGTTGGTGCCCTCGTAACGGTCGGCCAGGCCCTTGGCGATGTCACCGATCTCGGAGTGGTCGGCCGACGACAGCGACAGCAGCCCGACCTCGTTGAAGCCGGACGCCTTGACGCCCGCGTCGACCATGTCGCCGATCGTGGTGATCGAACGCTCCCGGACCGGCCTGGTGATC
This sequence comes from Streptosporangium brasiliense, assembly GCF_030811595.1. Classification (NCBI taxonomy): domain Bacteria; kingdom Bacillati; phylum Actinomycetota; class Actinomycetes; order Streptosporangiales; family Streptosporangiaceae; genus Streptosporangium; species Streptosporangium brasiliense. Next base: position 3,995,388 of record NZ_JAUSRB010000002.1, on the reverse strand, counting down.
ATTCCGGCCTGGCAGAACCGGCAGCCGCGGGTGCAGCCGCGGAAGATCTCCACGCTGAACCGCTCGTGCACGGTCTCGGCCAGCGGGACCAGCGGCTTCTTCGGATAGGGCCACTCGTCCAGATCCATGACCGTGTGCTTGTGGATCCGCCACGGCACGCCCGACCGGTTGGGCGCGACACGCCGGATCCGGCCGTCGGCGTGGTAGTCGACGTCGTAGAACCTGGGCACGTAGACCCCGCCGGACTCGGCCAGCCGCATCAGCAGTTCGTCGCGTCCGCCGGGCGAGCCCTCGGCCTTCCACTCACGGATGACCTCGGTGATCGCGATGGCGATCTGCTCTCCGTCGCCCAGCACCGCGGCGTCGATGAAGTCGGCGATCGGCTCCGGGTTGAAGGCCGCGTGGCCGCCCGCGAGGACGATCGGATCGTCGTCGCCCCGGTCGGCCGCCTCCAGCGGGATGCCCGCCAGCTCCAGCGCGGTGAGCATGTTGGTGTAGCCGAGCTCGGTGGAGAACGACAGCCCGAACACATCGAACGCCCGCACCGGCCGGTGGGCGTCGACCGTGAACTGGGGAACGCCCTCGGACCGCATGAGCGCCTCAAGATCGGGCCAGACCGCGTAGGTCCGCTCGGCCAGCGTCTCGGGCATCTCGTTGAGGATCTCGTAGAGAATCTGGACGCCCTGGTTGGGCAGGCCCACCTCGTAGGCGTCCGGGTACATCAGGGCCCAGCGGACCGTGGTCTCGTCCCAGTTCTTAACGGTCGAGTTGAGCTCACCTCCGACATACTGGATCGGCTTCTGCACTCTGGGCAGAAGCGCTTCCAGGCGGGGAAACAGCGACTCGACAGACATGCGTCAAGCCTATCCGGCTAGAACGGGTGCCACAGGCGGTCGTCCCCCGCCCGCAGCGAGTCGAGCCGGTGCCGCAGCTCCTCGCCGGCCCGGCGGTCACGGTGGGCGTTGCGGAGCACGGCGGTGAGAGTCTGCAGTTCGCGCATGTCGCGCAGCACCGGATAGCCCTCCCAGCGCGTCGCGTCATAGCCGTAGGCCTCGCTGAAATTGGACCGCTGCCGCTCGGTGAGCCCGAACCGGACCCCCTGCAGGGTCGGGATCAGATCGATCTCCCGCGGCCCCGCGCACACCCCGTCCCAGTCGCACAGCAGGAACCCGTCACGCGTCCGGATCATGTTCCCGCGGTGGGCGTCGCCGTGCGTCAGCCCGTACGGCAGGGCGAACTCCAGCCGCTCGTAGTAGGTCTCGGCGAGTGTGTCGCAGCGCCCGAGCAGCCAGGCGCGGTCGTCGTCGTCGAGCGTGCGGCCGGCCAGGATCGCCCGGCGCACCGCCCCGAAGGGGTCGTGGGTCGGCAGCTCGAACGGCACCGGCGGCAGGTCGTGCAGCCTGCGCAGCAGCGGGCCGAGCTGCGCCGGGTCGGGCGGCGGCCCGATGTGCTCCTCGTGGTGCCAGAAGGTCGCCAGGAAACCCTCCGCGACGACCGGCTGCTTGATCTCCTCCAGCGGCCGGATGGTGGGGAAGCCCTGCTCGGCCAGCCAGCGGGTGACCCGGACCGAGGTCACCAGCCGGTCGAACTTGCCCGGCGTGGTCGCCTGCGCCAGCCGTACCACCACCCGCTCGGCGGGCAGGTGGTAGACGGTGTTGGCGAAGTCGCGCAGCAACGTGAAACCGGTGCTGTCCAGCCCGGCCTCCCGGCTGGTGTGGCCGAGCGCCGCGGCCGCCCGGGTGAGGAGCGGGTTTCCGGCGGCAATGGTCATCGTCCGCTCCTGTCCGAGATCGCGTGCCGGGCCTGCTGGGGGAGGCCGACGGCGCAGAAACTCTCGATCTGTCTGGCCATGTGCGCTCCTCCGGGTCTGGCCGACAGCAGCGCGCGGCCCGTGCTGAGGGTCGTGCCCAGGCTGCCGATGCGCCGGTCGGGCGGGAGCGCGAGGATCGGCGCCATGGCGCCCTCCGCACCCGCGGCGTCGCCCTCCATGAGGTGGGCGATCGCCAGGTGGGCGCTGGCCATGGACTCGCACCCGTAGGAGCGGTTCTCCGGATCCCCGGCGGCGTACAGGGCCAGCGACTCGCCCGCCGCCTCGATGGCCGCCGCCGAGGCGCCCAGATGCAGGTGGGTGACCGCCGCGTAGTAGCGCTCCTTGGCCGGGCGGAACGCGAACTCTCCGGCGATCTCGTCGTGCAGCTCGTCCGCCCCGGCCGCCCGGACGTCCGCCGCCCGGCGCAGCGCCTCCTCCGCCTCCCGGCCCCGGCCCATCAGCGCGTAGGAGCGGGCCCGCAGCATGTGCAGGCGGGTGGCGCCGGACCCCGCGCTCATCGAGGTCAGCCCCTCCTCCGCGTATCTGGCCGCGTCGCTGTAGCGCCGGTCCCACAGCGCCACCGAGGCCTGCATCCCGCGCGCCCAGCCCATCAGCGGCGCGTGCCCGGCCACCTTGCCGTAGGTCCAGGCGGCCCGGGCGAGGGTGTCGGCGGGGACCCGGCGGTCCATGTCCATGCTGACGTTGGCCATCAGCCCGCACAGCGCGCCGGTCAGGAAGTAGAGCTCCCGGGCCTGCCCGGGGTGGATGCGCTTGTCCAGCGCCCTGCGGGTCCGTTCCTGCAGTTCCCGCATCTCCACGAAGAGCGGCAGCGGGGCCTCGGCGACGTAGCGTTTGCCGACCCAGATCACCTGGGTGCGCAGCCGCTCCAGCGCGCCCGAGCCCAGCTCGCTCGCCTCGGCCTCCTCGGCGTGGGCGCCCGCCTCGTCGGCCGCCGCCGAGATCAGGTCCAGGGCGGGGGGCCCGGACGGCACGGAGCGCAGCTCCTCGGGGGTGTAGTCGTTGGCGAAGCCGAGCTGCACGGGCCCGGTCTCGTAGAGGCGGCACAGCAGGTCCGTGTAGTCCCGGTCGGGTCGCGCCCCGGCCTCCCACTCCCGCCAGGAGCGCTCGGTCAGCCCGCGCCGCTTGACGCCCTCCCTGTCGCACAGGGCGTGGAAGTGCTCGATGGCCTCCTCCACGGTCCAGCCGTGCGCGAGCCTGCGGCATTTGAACCTGGTCTGCTGCGGGCAGCAGGCATGGATCTCGTCGACCATCTGCTGGATCACCGCCGCCGACGGCGGACCGGACACGGAAGCCAGCGTCCGGTTACGGATGATCGTCGCGCAGGCCAGCGCGGCGCGGTCTCCACGGCGTGAACTCTGGGTCATCGGCTCTCCCGGCCGTTCTCCGAAGGGGTCGCCGCCACGCTAGTGCGCCGGCCGGTACCGGGTGGACCTGAGAGTCCGCCGCCGGCGCGGGAGCGGGCCCCCGCCATGAGGCGCGCTCCCCTCATGTTCATGAAGCGCACTCCCCTCACGGGCCGAACCCCCTCATGAACCGGCCTCCCCGAAGGGCCCGACCGTCCCGCCGTTGCGGAGCTGGGCCTGGAAGAGCTGCCCGCACAGGCTGCTCGGGGTCTCGGCGAACCAGACCGCCGGCGGGCTGCCCGCCGACACCGCGGCCCACCGGCCCTTGCTGAAGACGATCCGATAGTCGGGGAACGCGGTACGCAGCAGTTCCAGTGCCCGTTGCCGCTCGGCGAGCTCCGATGTCACGGCTCCTCCGTCATCGCGAGTTCCGTCATCGTTCCCAGAATGTTCGCTTGACCACCGCGACGCCAGTGAGAATCCGGGGCCACGGACATGCGGGCGGCTCTCATGTCGGGCCTAGAACGATTGTTCGCGGATGTGGATGGCCTGGAGCAGGCCGACGGCGATCATATTGGCGAAGGTCGCCGTGCCGCCATAGGAGACGAACGGCAGTGGAAGACCGGTGATCGGCATGATCCCGATCGTCATGCCGATGTTGACGAACGACTGGAAGGCCAGCCAGCACACGATCACTCCGGCCGTCAGCGTGCCGAACCGGTCGTCGCACTCCCGCGCGATCCGCATCCCGCGCAGCAGGATCACGCCGAGCAGGGCCACCACGGTGACCGAGCCGAGGAAGCCGAACTCCTCCCCCGCCACGGTGAAGATGAAGTCGGTGTGCTGTTCGGGCACGAACCGGCCGGTGGTCTGACCGCCGTCGAACAGGCCCTTGCCGAACAGCTCCCCCGAGCCGATGGCGATCAGCGACTGGGTGCTGTTGTAGCCGACGCCACGCGGATCACTGGCGGGGTTGAGGAAGGCGGTGAACCGGGCGATCTGGTACGGCTCCAGCACGTCGAGGAACCACACGGCCACCGCCCCGCCGGCCACGGCGAGGGTGAGGCCGCCGATCCAGCGTTTGCGGACCCCGGCGACGACGAGCGCGGCGGCCGTGATCACCCCGAGGACCATCGTGGTGCCCAGGTCGGGCTGGAGCATCACCAGCCCCATGGTGAAGACGCCCACCACCAGCGCTATCCCGACGTCCAGGCCGCGCGGCCGGTCGGTGCCGGCGGCGGGCTTGGCCAGCAGCATGGCGAGCATCAGCACCAGGCCGAGCTTGGCGAACTCCGACGGCTGGAAGGCGAACCCCCCGCCCACCATGATCCACGAGTGGGCTCCGTTCACGGTGGAGCCGAGCGGCGTGATCACCAGGAACAGCCCGAGCAGGGACAGGCCGTACACCAGCGGCGCGTAGGCCCGCAGCCTGCGGTGGTCGACCATCGCCGCCGCGACGGTCAGCGCGGTCCCGATGCAGAGGTTGAGGATGTGCTTCTTGACCAGCCCGGTGGACCCGGGCGCCCAGGTCCTGGTGGACGACCAGACCAGCATCGTGCCGATCACCGCCAGCGCCGCGACGGCGACCAGCAGCACCCCGTCCATGCGGCGCACCGCCGAGGTCGCCACCACTGCCCCGCGGGTGAGGGACCCCCTCCGCGGCGCGGCGACCGTCCGGCTCATCGCGCCACCGCCGGACCGTGGAGAACGCCGCGCGCCGCCGGACCGTGCAGAACGCGGCCGTGCGCCGCCGGGCCATGGAGAACACCGCCGTGCGCCGCCGGGCGGAGCGGGGCACCGCCGTGCGCGGTGGTCGTGCGGCTCATCGCGCCACCGTGCCGTCCCGTTTGATCATCGGCGGCTCGGCGGCGGGGCGGTGGGCCGGCAGTGCCGCCTTGGTCTGCCCGCCCGTGGGCGTGAAGCCGTAGATGCCCTCATAGATCTTCCGCGCGGCCGGAGCCGCCGTCTGAGCGCCCATGCCGCCCTGGGAGACCATGACGACGACCACGAAGCGCGGCTTGTCGGTCGGCGCGAACGAGGCGAACCAGGACGTGTCGGCCTTGCCGTAGACCTCGGCGGTGCCGGTCTTGCCGCCGATCCTCACCTTGTCCATGGGGAACCCGACGAAGGCCCCGGCCGCCGTACCGTCGGAGGGGACGTCGCTCAGCGCCCCCTTGATGTAGGCCCGCTCCTTCGCCGAGATCGGCAGCTTCCGCACCACCGGTACCTTGATCTCCTTGACCATGGTGCCGTCCGGCCGCACCAGCGCCCAGCCGAGCCGGGGACTGCGCAGCTTGCCGTCCCCGACCAGCGCCGCGTAGGCCGCCGCGAGCTGCAACGGGGTCACCAGGACGTCGCCCTGGCCGATGGAGAAGTTGGCCGCGTCACCCGGACGCCACTGGTAGCCCTCCAGGCAGTTCTCGTACGCCAACTGCTTGAGGAAGGCCGCCCGGCTGGGATCGCTCTTGGCCACCTCCGGATAGCCGGTCTTGGCCCGTTTGCAGTTGTCGGCCTTGGTGGCCGACCAGAGGTCCTTCTTCCACTGCCGGTCGGGGATCCGCCCGGCCGACTCGCCCGGCAGGTCGACGCCCGTCAGGCTGCCGAACCCGAAGGCGCGCGCCATCGCCGCCATCGGCTCCTTGGTCCTCGCCTTCGGCTTCAGCCCGCCGTCGCGCAGCCACTGCTCGTAGGCCGCCCTGTAGAAGATCGTGTCGCAGGACTTCACCAGCGCCGTGTGCAGGGTGAGCGTGCCGAGCCCGATGCCCCGGAAGTTGTTGAACGGCCGGCTGCCCACCATGTAGGAGCCCGGGCAGTCGTATTGACCGTTGAGCGGGTAGCCGTCCCGGAGCATCGCCGCCACCGACGACACCTTGAACGTCGAGCCCGGCGCGAACTCCCCCTTGATCGCCCGCGACACCAGCGGCTTGCCGACCTTGCCGGACAGCAGACGCTGGTATTCGGCCTCGGAGATGCCGCCGGTCCACACCTTGGGGTCGTAGGTCGGCGCGCTGGCCAGCGCGATCACCCGGCCGGTCTTCACGTCGAGGACCACCGCCGCCGCGCCGTCGGCCGTGGGCGCCGACTTCATGGCCTCGGCCAGGGCCTTCTCCGTCACGGCCTGCACCTTGGCGTCGATGCTGGTGATGAGCGTGTCGCCGGGCGTCGGCGGCACCTGCCGCTCCACCCCGATCACCTTGCCGAGCCGGTCGACCTGCATCCGCCGTATCCCGGGCACCCCCCGCAGGGCACTGTCGTACACCGACTCCAGACCGTCCCGGCCGACCAGGTCCACCCCGGAGAAGACCGCCTTGGACCCGGCCCGCCGGTCCATCTCGGCCTGCGTGATCGGCTGCAGGTAACCCAGCGCCTGCGCGCCCGCGCTGCTGCCCGGATATTCGCGCACCGCCTGCACCTCGGCGGTGACCCCGGGGAACTCCTCCTGCCGCTCCAGGATCTGCAGGGCCTCGCGGGTGGTGACGTGGTCGTCGATCGGGATCGGCTGGTAGGGCGAGCCGGGCCAGCAGGGCCTGGTGACCCCCGGCCCGCACGCCCTGATGCGCTCGCGCAGCTCCGCGGGCCGGCGGTCCAGCACCGAGGCGAGCCGTTGGATCACGCCCCTGCCGTTGCCCTCCATCCGGTTGAGACTCGTCCGGTCCACCGACACCACGAGCCTGGTCCGGTTGCGCACCAGCGGCCGGCCGGCCGAGTCGAGGATCTGCCCGCGCACCGCCGGCACCACCACGTCGCGGGTGCGCGTCTCGGTCGCGGCCACCACGAACTCGTCGCCCCGCACCACCTGCACCTGCCAGAGCCGTACGGCCAGCAGCGCCAGCAACGACACCACCAGCACCTGCAGCACGACCAGTCGGCCCCGCATCCGGGTCATGTCCGCTCCTCGCCCCACGGCGCGCCGGGACACGGTCCGGCGATCCCGTGCCCGTCGACCCGCCGGCTCATATGCGCCCCCGCGCCAGATGTCTCACCGGTTGCAGGCCCCGCCTCCGGGGCCCCCGGACGACTCTCGTCACCACCCACACCATCGGTGGCACGGCCAGCAGGTTGTAGAGGGCCGCCTGGGGCAGCGTCGCCGTCAGCATGGGCTGGCTGATCCGGTCGTCGCCGAGCAGCGCGCCGACCGCCACGGCGACCAGCGGGCCGACGGCCGCGCAGGCCAGCGCCGTGAACAGCCCGGCATCCGGATAGCTCTCCCCCACCCGCCCGGCCAGGAACCCGATCAGGCACAGCACCAGCGCCTGCTGCCCGAGCACGTGCGCGGCGGGCGGCAGCACGTCACCGGCCAGCCCCGCGCAGAACCCCGCGACCGCGCCTGCGGAGGAGCCGCGGACCAGTGCGTAGCCCACCACGGTGAGCAGCACCAGGTCGGGCGCGCCCGCCCCGGGCAGCGGCAGCCGGTTGACGACCGTCACCTGAAAGACCATGACCAGCAGGAACAGCCCCACCGAGAGCACGTCACGCCCGCTCACCGTCAGATCCCCTCCCCCGGTGCGCCGGGACCGCGCAGCGCCTCGGGCTGCTGCGTGACCTCCGCCCTGTCCGGCACCGCGGGCCTCTCGGAGGCCTCGGGCCTGGGCGAGGCGTCGGGCTCCGGTGAACCGTCGGGCCTGGGCGGCGCAGCGGGCTTGGACGGCGCAGCGGGCTTGGGTGGCGCTGCGGGCCGCACCGCGTCACGCGGCCCGCGCCGCGGCGACTGCACCACCACGCCGACCACGTCCAGCGCGGTGAAGTCGGCGTACGGCCGCGCGTAGGCGATCCGGGTCAGCTCACCAGGCGTGGCCTCCACCCGCTCCACCACCCCGATCGGCACCCCCGCCACGTACGGCACGCCGCGCTGGGAGCCGAAACTCACGATCCGGCGGCCCGGCACGATCTGCGCGGTCGAGTCGAGCAGCCGGAAGCGGAGCTGGCGGCCGCTCTCCCCGATCCCGTGGACCACCCCGATCTCGTTGCTCCCCTCCAGCCGCGCGCCGGCCGCCGAGGCGGGGTCGCTGAGCAGGACCACGGTCGAGGTGGACGTCCCCACGTGGACCACCCGTCCCACCAGGCCGTCGCCGTTCAGCACGGTCATCTCCGGACGCACCCCGTCGGCGCCGCCCACGTCGAGCTCGACGGCCTCCTCGAATCCGGGCGTGCCCCGCCGGGCGATCACCTGAGCAGTAACGATCTTGTATCCGGCGGTCCCGGCAACCCCCAGCAGACGGCGCAGCTCGGTGGAGTGCCGGCGGTCCAGGCTCTGCGCCACCAGATCGCGTCTGAGCCGCTGGTTCTCCGCGCTCAGCGCGTCGATGCGGCGCTGCGCGTCGGGCGCGCCCACCATCGTCTCGAAGAACCGGCCGACCGGCCGGACGACGCCGGCTCCCGCGCTCTCGGCGGTGCCGAACAGGGTCGTGCCGACCCCCCGCAGCGACCCGAGCGGAGAGTCGTCACCTGCCCGATGGTCCACGGTCATGAGCACGAGCGCCGCGGCCAGCAGCAGCCCTAGGCTCACCCGTGCCCGACGCGTGTCTTTCATCAGTGCCGCGGCTCCGAGACCAGGACCTGCTGCAAGGCCTCGAAATCCTCGACGCACTTGCCGGAGCCGAGCGCGACCGAGTCGAGCGCGTTGTCCACCAGGTGGATCGGCATGCCCGTCTCGTCCTTGAGCCGCTCGTCCAGGCCCTTGAGGAGCGCGCCACCCCCGGTGAGCGCGATCCCCCGGTCCATCAGATCACCGGACAGCTCCGGCGGGCACTTGTCCAAGGTGGTCTTGACCGCGTCGACGATCGTGTTCACCGGCTCCTCGGTGGCCTTGCGGACCTCGTGAGCCGACACGATTATCGTCTTGGGCAGGCCGCTGACCAGGTCACGGCCCCGGATCTCGGCATGCCCCTCCTCGGGGAGCACGCAGGCGGAACCGATCGCCATCTTGATCTCCTCGGCGGTCCGCTCGCCGAGCATGAGCGAGTATTCCTTCTTCGCGAAACTGATGATCGCCTGGTCCAGCTCGTCGCCGCCCACCCGGATCGACTGGCTGGTCACCACACCGCCCATCGAGATGATCGCCACCTCGGTGGTGCCGCCGCCGACGTCGACCACCATGTTGCCGGTCGGCTCGTGCACGGGGAGCCCCGCACCGATCGCGGCCGCCATCGGCTCCTCGATGATGTAGACCTGGCGCGCTCCCGCCTGGTAACCGGCCTCCTTGACCGCCCGCTGCTCGACCCCGGTGATCCCGCTCGGCACCGCGATGATGATGCGGGGCTTGGCGAAGTGACGGCGCCTGTGCACCCGCTGGATGAAGTAACGGAGCATGCGCTCGGTGACGTCGAAGTCGGCGATGACGCCGTCCTTGAGCGGCCTGATCGCCACGATGTTGCCGGGGGTGCGGCCGATCATGCGCTTGGCCTCGATGCCGATCGCGACGATCTTTCCCGTGGTCGTGTTGATGGCGACGACCGAGGGCTCGTTGAGCACGATGCCGCGACCCCGAACATAGACGAGTGTGTTGGCGGTGCCGAGGTCGACTGCCATGTCGCGGCCGAGAAAAGAAAGCTTGCTGCTCATGGGGAAGGCGACCCTCCTCCCGTGGGATCGTCGGCGAAAACTACAGAACGCACTCGAATCGTAACGTGACGTACCCACCCTTGAGCGCAATGAGCCCGCCAGTTCCAGGAAAATCTTAAGACGTGTCAAATACGTCGAGCCTCGTCATCCCCAGGGATGACGAGGCTCGACAGGGCCGGAGGCCAGGGACCTAGAAGCGGTCCGGGAAGAAGAGCTTGATCTCACGGGCGGCGGACTCGGGCGAGTCGGAGCCGTGGACCACGTTCTCACCGATCTCCAGGGCGTGGTCGCCGCGGATGGTGCCGGGGGCGGACTTGACCGGGTCGGTCAGGCCCGCGAGGGAGCGGAAGGCCTCGATGGCGCGGGGGCCCTCGGCGACCAGCGCGACCAGCGGGCCGGAGGTGATGAACTCGACCAGCTCGCCGAAGAAGGGCCGCTCGGAGTGCTCGGCGTAGTGCGACTTGGCGGTGTCGGCGTCCAGCGTGCGCAGTTCCAGCGCCGCGACCTTCAGGCCCTTGCGCTCGATCCGGGCGATCACGTCGCCGATGAGACCACGCGCGACACCGTCGGGCTTGATCAGGACAAGAGTGCGCTCGGACACTGAGGTTCTCCTTTGAACGGGGAGGATGACTCGCGGACTGCGATGAACGCGCGAAGTTTACCGCCCTCGGCCCGATTCCCCATGCTCGGCGACGTCATGACCGGGTGGGCCCGTCCCCCAGCGCGTCTTCCGGGGACGGCGTGGGCGGCGGCACCACCGGCAGGGTGCCGGTCTTGTCCGGCCGCGGATCCGGCTGTGGCCTGGGATCCGGCTGCGGCCTGGAGAAGGGTCCGGGCCGGTCTCGCCTGTCCTGTCCGGGCCCGCTGTCGCCCTGCCCGTCCCGTCCCGACCTGCGGCCGTCCCGCCCGTCCTGTCCGGATCCGCGATCCCGTCTGTCCTGTCCGGATCCGCCGACGTCCTGCCCGTCCTGTCCGAGCCTGCGGCCGTCCTGCCCGTCCTGTCCGGACCCGCGGCCGTCCCGTCCCGACCCGCCGACGTCCTGCCCGTCCTGTCCGAGCCTGCGGCCGTCCCGCCTGTCCTGTCCGGACCCGCGGCTGTCCTGCCCATCCCGTCCAGGCCTGCGGCCGTCCTGCCCGTCCCGGCCGGACCCGCCGTCGCTCTGCCTGCCCTGCCTGCCATGCCTGTCCTGCCCAGGCCCGGCACCGCCTGCGCCGGCCTCCGGCCCCCTCTCCGCCACGGCGCCGGCCTCTCGCGAGGGCTGGAGGCCGGCGAGAGGCTCCAGCTCGGTGGCCGGCTCCGGGATCATCCCGGGCTCGGCGGCACGCCGGACAGGTGGGCGCGGCCATGCCGCAGCCTCCGATGCCGGCGCCTGCCAGGTGGGGGTGGGCGCCTCGGTCCCCGGAGGGCTCTGGACGCCGGAGTCATCGAACGCCCCGGCCCGGGACGCCTCGGCCGGTGCGGCGGCGTCCGGGCCCGCCGGCACAGGCCCGGTGGAGGCGGCGGGCCCGGTAGATCCGTCGGCCCCGGCGGTCGTGGCGGATCCGTCGGACCCGGCGGTCATGGCGGTGCCGGCCGTACCGGATCCGTCGTCTCCGGCGTCTCCGGCGTCTCCGGCGGACGGGGACCGGCGGGCCAGGACGGCGCAGAGCACGATCACCGCGACCACCAGGCCACCACCCATCAGCGCCCACAGGTGGAGGGCGCCGACGAACCCGTCGACCAGCGCCTGGGAGGTCGTGGCCTCCTTCAGCCGGATGACCTGGACACCGCTGCCCAGCAGGAAGCCGGAGAGCACAGCCGGGAAGAACAGCGACAGCGCGAAGAGCGCCGCCCCCGGACCGGACGAGCGCAGCGCGGAGGTGAGAGCCACCGCCGCGCCGACTCCGAGCAGCACGAACGGCAGGATCAGCGCCGGCCCCTCGGCGGCGGGAAGGAGCAGCCGTACGGCGCACAGCCCGGCCACCACGACCACCAGGCCACCCGCGCCGACGAGGGGCAGGGCTCCGTCGCCCAACCGGCTCACCAGTGCCGCGGCGGCGACGCCCGCGACCCCGGCGATCACGAAGGCCGGCCACAGCCCGGACAGGCCCGGACCGCCGAGCCCACCGAGCTCGACATAGGTGACCTGGGCGGCGGTGGGCAGGACGACGACGCCCACCGCGAGCATCGTGTAAGCAGGCACCCGCCCGCCGGCACCGGCGAAGGCGCCGATCCAGAAGAGCGCGAGGACCGACACCACAGCCGCCAGGACCAGCAGCCCCGGTGGCCAGTCGAAGGTGCTGCCCAGGGCCAGCGCGGTGATGCCCACGGCCGGCACCACCGCCGTCAGCGGGCGTCCACGCTCGGCGGTGGCCGCCCCGCCGGCCGCGGCGCTCTCACCGCTCCTCATCCAGAGCACGAGATAGACCGCCGCCAGCACGAGCGCAACGCCCGTGAGCATCGGATAGGGCTGGAGCGTGACCCTCCAGGACCTCACCTCGTCCAGGGGCCACAGAGCGAGCGCCTGGGCGGTCAGGAGGCTCACCGCGAGCATGCCTCCCCACACGGCACGCAGGAACGGCGAGCGCTCCGAGACCGCCACCAGGGTGGCGGGCACCAGCAGGCCCGCACCGACCCCGTGCAGGACCCGCAGCATCCCCACCAGCGGCGCGGAGTCGGCGTAACCCCCGGCCGCGTCGGCCAGCGCCAGCAGGGTCAGCCCGGCGACCAGGATCGGCGCCGCCCGCACCCGGCGCACGGCGACGGCGGCCAGCGGCACCGTCAGCACCATCGCGGGCAGCGCCAGCCCGTGCGCCCGCACCATCGCGATCTGCGAGATCTCGGGCGGGAGCAGGGCGGCCACCACCGAGATGGTGTTGGGGATGGCGACGATCGCCAGCGGGAGGACCACCGCGACGAGCAGTCCGAGGATGACGTCGAGCACCGTGGAGACACCGAGCGTGCGCGCCAGGCCCTCGGGCCCGGCGGTCACCGCCCGGGTCGGTTGAGTGGGAGGGACGGCCATGTTGGCCGACTTTAGCGGGAAGTCACGCCCTCGACACGGCGAGCGACGAATATCGCCGTGATCCACAGTGCGGCGAAGATCGCGCCCAGGAAGAACATGGTCGGAACCAGGAAACCCGCGGCGATGGCGAGCACCTGGATCACACTTCCCATGATGTAGGCGAACGGACGTTTCAACATGCCCGCGACCAGGACGCACAAGACGGCCAGACCGATCCCGACGGTCACCGCGACGGTCGGCTCGACGTTCTGGGTGTTGATCGCCACCGGGGTGAACAGCCCGATGACGATCGCCTCCATGCCCAGCACGCTGGCACAGAGCCGCCGCATGCCCGGGGTGACCGTGATCAACCCTCGCCTCTCCTCCGCCGCCCCGCTCACGTGGGCTCTCCCGCCTTGAGGAGCAGCCGGGCGTCTCCGGCGGTGACCACGGAACCGGTGATCAGCACCCCGGCCCCGCTGAACTCGCCCATGGCGTCCGCCATCTCGATCGCCCGGTCGATCGCGCCGTCCAGCCGCTCGACCTGGTGGACCCGGTCCAGTCCGAAGATCTCCTCCGCGAGCGCCGCGAGTTCGTCGACGTCCATGGACCTGGGCGAGGAGTTCCGGGTCACCACGATCTCGTCCATCATCGGCTCCAGGAGCTCCAGGATGCCCTGGACGTCCTTGTCCTCGAACACCGCCACCACGCCGATGAGCTTGGCGAAGTCGAAGGACTCCTGGACGGCCTCCAGGGTGGCCTGGATCCCGCCCGGGTTGTGCGCGGCGTCCACCAGCACCGTGGGGCCCCGCCGCACGACCTCCAGCCTGCCCGGCGAGCTCACCTGCAGGAACGCCTGCCGCACCAGCTCGGCGTCGAGCGGTTCGTCTCCTACGGTCAGAGCCTCGACGGCGGCCAGGGCGCAGGCCGCGTTGCCGGCCTGGTGCGCGCCGTACAGCGGGAGCATGACCTCCTCGTAGGTCCCCTTGAGGGTCTTGAGGTGGAGCAGCTGGCCGCCGATCGCGAGCTCCCTGCCGAGCACGCCGAACTCCAGCCCCTCGCGGGCCACGGTGGCCCCCACCTCGGCCGCCCTGTGCAGCAGCACCTCGGCGGCGGGGAGCTGCTGCTGAGCCAGCACGACTGTCGCCCCGGGTTTGATGATGCCGGCCTTCTCCCCCGCGATCGTCGCGATGTCGGGGCCGAGATAGTCGACGTGGTCCAGGGAGATGGGGGTGATGACGGCCACGGCGCCGTCGGCGACGTTGGTGGCGTCGAAGCTGCCACCCATGCCGGTCTCGATGACGGCGACGTCGACGGGCGCGTCGGCGAAGGCCGCGAAGGCCATCGCCGTCAGGGTCTCGAAGAAGGAGAGCCGACGCCCTTGGGCGTCGATCATCTTGAGGTACGGCTCGATGTCCTCGTACACCTCGACGAAACGCTCCTCGCTCAGCGGGGCTCCGTCCACGGAGATCCGCTCGCGCATGGAGACCAGGTGCGGGCTGGTGAAACGGCCGACACGGAGGTTCCGCTCACGCAGGATCGTCTCGATCATCCGCGTCGTGCTCGACTTGCCGTTGGTGCCGGCGACGTGCACGACCGGATAGGAGTGCTGTGGGGAACCGAGCACGTCCATGAGCGCGGCGATCCTGTCGAGAGTGGGCTCGAAGTTCCACTCGACGCCGCGTTCCATGATTGCCAGTTCAACCGCTCGATAGTCCACGTCCCAAGCCTACTGACCTCGCGGGCGGTCCTCCTCACAGCCCCGGAACGCAGGAAAGGCCACCCCCGAAGGGGTGGCCTAACCTGAATGATTGTCCGGCGGCGACCTACTCTCCCACACCGTCCCCGGTGCAGTACCATCGGCGCTGAAGAGCTTAACTTCCGGGTTCGGAATGTAACCGGGTGTTTCCCCTTCGCCATAACCGCCGTAACACTATGAAACTGTCAAACACACACGTGTCGCGGTGTTCGCTGTTTCAGAATCGCATAGTGGACGCGGGCAACAACCCTGATCACGCGCTGCTCCGGACCCGGCGAAGGGACCAAAGCGCTGCAGTGACCAAGAATATGCTTTGTGGTCAAGTCCTCGGCCTATTAGTACCGGTCAGCTCCACACATTACTGTGCTTCCACCTCCGGCCTATCAACCCAATCGTCTATTGGGAGCCTTACCCCTCACGGGTGGGAGACCTCATCTCAAGGCGAGCTTCCCGCTTAGATGCTTTCAGCGGTTATCCCTTCCGAACGTAGCCAACCAGCCGTGCTCCTGGCGGAACAACTGGCACACCAGAGGTTCGTCCGTCCCGGTCCTCTCGTACTAGGGACAGCTCCTTTCAAGTCTCCTGCGCGCGCAGCGGATAGGGACCGAACTGTCTCGCGACGTTCTAAACCCAGCTCGCGTACCGCTTTAATGGGCGAACAGCCCAACCCTTGGGACCTACTCCAGCCCCAGGATGCGACGAGCCGACATCGAGGTGCCAAACCATCCCGTCGATATGGACTCTTGGGGAAGATCAGCCTGTTATCCCCGGGGTACCTTTTAGCCGTTGAGCGACGGCGCTTCCACAAGCCACCGCCGGATCACTAGTCCCAGCTTTCGCTCCTGCTCGACCCGTCGGTCTCACAGTCAAGCTCCCTTGTGCACTTACACTCGACACCTGATTGCCAACCAGGCTGAGGGAACCTTTGGGCGCCTCCGTTACTCTTTAGGAGGCAACCGCCCCAGTTAAACTACCCACCAGACACTGTCCCTGATCCGGATCACGGACCGAAGTTAGACGTCCAAAACGACCAGAGTGGTATTTCACCAATGACTCCACCATCACTAGCGTGACAGCTTCACCGTCTCCCACCTATCCTACACAAACCGTTCCAAACGCCAATGTCAAGCTGTAGTGAAGGTCCCGGGGTCTTTCCGTCCTGCTGCGCGTAACGAGCATCTTTACTCGTAGTGCAATTTCGCCGGGTCTGCGGTTGAGACAGCGGGGAAGTCGTTACGCCATTCGTGCAGGTCGGAACTTACCCGACAAGGAATTTCGCTACCTTAGGATGGTTATAGTTACCACCGCCGTTTACTGGCGCTTAAGTTCTCAGCTTCGCCACATTACTGCAGCTAACCGGTCCCCTTAACGTTCCAGCACCGGGCAGGCGTCAGTCCGTATACATCGTCTTACGACTTCGCACGGACCTGTGTTTTTAGTAAACAGTCGCTTCCCCCTGGCCTCTGCGACCCCCACCAGCTCAGGGAGCAAGTCCCATCACCAGCGAAGGCCCCCCTTCTCCCGAAGTTACGGGGGCAATTTGCCGAGTTCCTTAACCGCAGTTCACCCGATCGCCTTGGTATTCTCTACCTGACCACCTGAGTCGGTTTCGGGTACGGGCCGCCACGACACTCACTAGAGGCTTTTCTCGGCAGCATAGGATCACCCACTTCGCCACAATCGGCTCGGCATCACATCTCAGGATACATGGACCGCGGATTTGCCTACGGTCCTCCCTACATGCTTACCCCAGGACTACCATCGCCTGGGCTGGGCTACCTTCCTGCGTCACCCCATCGCTTACCTACTACCAGATCAGGCCAGGCGTTCACTCTGACGCCGCCCCCGAAGGGGCAACCGAGTTAAGGACCCTTAGTATCACTGGATTCAGTATTGGCGCATCGTAGCGGGTACGGGAATATCAACCCGTTGTCCATCGACTACGCCTGTCGGCCTCGCCTTAGGTCCCGACTTACCCTGGGCGGATTAGCCTGGCCCAGGAACCCTTGGTCATCCGGCGCAGAAGTTTCTCACTTCTGATTCGCTACTCATGCCTGCATTCTCACTCGCACGGCCTCCACAACTAGATCACTCTGCTGCTTCGCCGGCCGCACGACGCTCCCCTACCCATCCACACACCTAAACCACAAAGGCTCGGACACATGTGTGAATGCCACGACTTCGGCGGTGTACTTGAGCCCCGCTACATTGTCGGCGCGGAATCACTTGACCAGTGAGCTATTACGCACTCTTTCAAGGGTGGCTGCTTCTAAGCCAACCTCCTGGTTGTCACTGCGACTCCACATCCTTTCCCACTTAGCACACGCTTAGGGGCCTTAGTCGGTGGTCTGGGCTGTTTCCCTCTCGACTACGGAGCTTATCCCCCGCAGTCTCACTGCTACGCTCTCACTTACCGGCATTCGGAGTTTGGCTGACGTCAGTAACCTTGTCGGGCCCATCGGCCATCCAGTGCTCTACCTCCGGCAAGAAACACGTAACGCTGCACCTAAATGCATTTCGGGGAGAACCAGCTATCACGGAGTTTGATTGGCCTTTCACCCCTAAACACAGGTCATCCCCCAGGTTTTCAACCCTGGTGGGTTCGGTCCTCCACGCGGTCTTACCCGCGCTTCAACCTGCCCATGCCTAGATCACTCCGCTTCGGGTCTACAGCATGCGACTCAAACGCCCTATTCAGACTCGCTTTCGCTACGGCTCCCCCACACGGGTTAACCTCGCCACACACCATAACTCGCAGGCTCATTCTTCAAAAGGCACGCAGTCACATCACAAACAGGCAAGCCTGTTTACGCTCCTACGGCTTGTAGGCACACGGTTTCAGGTACTATTTCACGACCCCTCACCGGGGCGCTTTTCACCTTTCCCTCACGGTACTTGTTCACTATCGGTCATCAGGGAGTATTTAGGCTTACCAGGTGGTCCTGGCAGATTCACACAGGATTTCTCGGGCCCCGTGCTACTTGGGATCCCCTCAAACAGTCGACAAGATTTCGCCTACCCGGCTCTCACGGTCTCCGGCGCAACTTCCCAGAAGCTTCGACTATCCCATCGATTTCTCACTGTTTGGAGGAGCGGCAGCTCCTCCCAGAGGGTCCCACAACCCCGCACACGCAACGCCTGCCGGCTATCACACGCATACGGTTTAGCCTCTTCCGCTTTCGCTCACCACTACTCACGGAATCACTAATTTGTTTTCTCTTCCTACGGGTACTGAGATGTTTCACTTCCCCGCGTTACCACCAACCGCCCTATACATTCAGGCGGAGGCAACACCACATGACTGGTGCTAGGTTTCCCCATTCGGACATCCCCGGATCAAAGTCAGGTTGGCGACTCCCCGGGGCTTAACGCAGCCTCCCACGTCCTTCATCGGCTCCTGATGCCAAGGCATCCACCGTGTGCCCTAAAAAACTTGGCCACAAAGATGCTCGCGTCCACTATGCAAATCTCAAACAACAAACAGCGACCGCACCCACCCCACCACCAAACACCCACACCAGAAGCTGAGGCAAAACCCCAACCCCGGCCAGGCCGGTATGACAGGAGGACGGTCCCGCACGAGGTCACACAGACCACGAAGCCCGCCACAGGCAGGCTCCGCATCCGGTCCGTTTCCTCAGGACCCAACAGTGTGTCCGGAACCCCGGAACCCCTCGACCCGCGTTCCCACTCCCGACCCCCGTGAGGAGGATGGGCGGTACTAGCCGGTCAGCGATCCCGCTGAACCGAGTAGCCAGTGCTCCACTAATGAGCGTGCCGAGCGTGAGACGTACGCTCACGGACCCGGCCTGGACCAGACCCTCAAAGCTGAGGATGTGGCCGATGCTCCTTAGAAAGGAGGTGATCCAGCCGCACCTTCCGGTACGGCTACCTTGTTACGACTTCGTCCCAATCGCCAGCCCCACCTTCGACCGCTCCCCCCACAAGTGGTTGGGCCACGGGCTTCGGGTGTTGCCGACTTTCGTGACGTGACGGGCGGTGTGTACAAGGCCCGGGAACGTATTCACCGCAGCGTTGCTGATCTGCGATTACTAGCGACTCCGACTTCATGGGGTCGAGTTGCAGACCCCAATCCGAACTGAGACCGGCTTTTTGGGATTCGCTCCACCTCACGGTATCGCAACCCTCTGTACCGGCCATTGTAGCATGTTTGCAGCCCAAGACATAAGGGGCATGATGACTTGACGTCATCCCCACCTTCCTCCGAGTTGACCCCGGCAGTCTCCAATGAGTCCCCACCACCCCACAAGGGAGCGTGCTGGCAACATTGAACAAGGGTTGCGCTCGTTGCGGGACTTAACCCAACATCTCACGACACGAGCTGACGACAGCCATGCACCACCTGTCACCCGATCCGAAGAGGCACCCATCTCTGAGTGTTTCCGGGCGATGTCAAGCCTTGGTAAGGTTCTTCGCGTTGCGTCGAATTAAGCAACATGCTCCGCCGCTTGTGCGGGCCCCCGTCAATTCCTTTGAGTTTTAGCCTTGCGGCCGTACTCCCCAGGCGGGGCGCTTAATGCGTTAGCTACGGCGCGGAAACCGTGGAAGGTCCCCACACCTAGCGCCCAACGTTTACAGCGTGGACTACCAGGGTATCTAATCCTGTTCGCTCCCCACGCTTTCGCTCCTCAGCGTCAGGTAAGGCCCAGAGAACCGCCTTCGCCACCGGTGTTCCTCCTGATATCTGCGCATTTCACCGCTACACCAGGAATTCCGTTCTCCCCTACCTACCTCTAGCCAGCCCGTATCGAATGCAGACCTGGAGTTAAGCCCCAAGCTTTCACACCCGACGTGACAAGCCACCTACGAGCTCTTTACGCCCAATAATTCCGGACAACGCTTGCGCCCTACGTATTACCGCGGCTGCTGGCACGTAGTTAGCCGGCGCTTCTTCTGCAGGTACACGTCAACTTCGTCCCTGCTGAAAGAGGTTTACAACCCGAAGGCCGTCATCCCCCACGCGGCGTCGCTGCGTCAGGCTTCCGCCCATTGCGCAATATTCCCCACTGCTGCCTCCCGTAGGAGTCTGGGCCGTGTCTCAGTCCCAGTGTGGCCGGTCGCCCTCTCAGGCCGGCTACCCGTCGTCGCCTTGGTAGGCCGTTACCCCACCAACAAGCTGATAGGCCGCGAGTCCATCCCCAACCGAAAAAACTTTCCACCACCATCCCATGCGGGAAGTGGTCGTATCCGGTATTAGACCCAGTTTCCCGGGCTTATCCCAGAGTCAGGGGCAGGTTACTCACGTGTTACTCACCCGTTCGCCGCTCGAGTACCCCGAAGGGCCTTTCCGCTCGACTTGCATGTGTTAAGCACGCCGCCAGCGTTCGTCCTGAGCCAGGATCAAACTCTCCAAACAATGTCTACAGAGTTGCTCCCGGCTGAAAGCACCCACCACCGGCAAAGGTGGCGGTGTCATCAACCAAAGGAATCCGTCCTCCCACACACGTGGGTGGGACGGGGTTGTGCTTCATGCACTGGCTTTTAACACACTGTTGAGTTCTCAAGAAACGGACGCGTTCTCCGTCACCGTGACCATGGTCCCGGCTCCGGGGCGTTCCATTCCGCTTTTCCATCTTATCAGGCCCGCCCGGTCTGTGTCAAACTGTCGCTTTCCGCGTCAGCCGTTCCAGACCCGCCGAACCCGCTAGGATGTCGACCACTCCGCTTCCGGAGCAACCCTTCTAACTTACTCCGACATCCAGCTCTTGTCCAATCGTGCGGACAGGTCCGGATTATCGGTTTCAGTTCAGAGGGGGGTGCAGGAGCTCGCCCTGCCTGAAGAACTCTAGCAGTCCGCCTGGGTTCTCATGACCCACATCGCGGTAACAACTAGGTCTTCCCTGGGTCAGGGACCTTCAAACGCGTGAGCCCGGAGCCACCGGCTCCGGGCTCACTGGTCCGACCCTGCGCCCGCGATGCGGCTCAGACGCACTTCAGATGCCTGCTCAGCCGTGCGGACGCCCCCGCCGCGTCGCAGGCGACCTGTTCAGCCGGCGGGGAGCGCCGCCAGCTGCGCGGCCAACCGCGTGATGTCCTGGTCGGCCTGGGCCGCCCGGGCCCGGACCTTGGCCACCACGTCGTCAGGCGCCTTCGACATGAACTGCTCGTTGCCGAGTTTGGCCGCCACCTGCGCGGCCTCCTTCTGCGCCACGGCGAGATCCTTCTCCAGGCGCTTGCGCTCGGCGGCAACGTCGATCGTGCCCGCGGTGTCGATCTCCACGACGATCCCGCCGACGTCGAGGCGGGCCGTGGCCGCGAAGGACTCCGACGGCTGGTCGAGCCGGAGGAGCGACCGGACCGCCCCCTCGTGCGGGGCGAGAGCCGTACCGGCGAGCGACAGGCGGGCGGCGACCCGCTGACCAGGCTTGAGGCCCTGGTCGGAACGGAACCTGCGGACCTCGGTCACCAGGCCCTGGACCGCGAGGATCTCCTCCTCGGCGGCGGCGTCGCGCAGCGACTCCTGGACCACCGGCCACGGCGCGACCACGATCGACTCGCCTCCCGTGACCGCCCGCCACAGCTCTTCGGTGACGAACGGCACCAGCGGGTGGAGCAGCCGCAGGAGAGAGTCGAAGACGTGGCCCAGCACGAGCCGGGTGTGCTCCTGCCCCGAGGCTATCTGGATCTTGGCGAGCTCCACGTACCAGTCGCAGACCTCGTCCCAGGCGAAGTGGTAGAGCAGGTCTGAGATCTTGGCGAACTCGAACTCCTCGAAGGCCGCGTCCACCGACGCGACGATCTCCTGGAGCCGGGAGAGGATCCACCGGTCGGCCGCGGTCAGTTCCTCGACCGGGAGCTCGCCGACCGCCGCGCCGTTCATCAGCGCGAACCGGGTGGCGTTCCAGATCTTGTTGCAGAAGTTGCGGGAGCCTCCGGCCCACTCCTCACTGATCGCCACGTCGGAGCCGGGGTTGGCACCGCGCAGCAGCGTGAAGCGGGTCGCGTCGGCGCCGAAGCGCTCGACCCAGTCGAGCGGGTCCACCACGTTGCCGAACGACTTCGACATCTTCTTGCCGTACTGGTCGCGGACCATGCCGTGCAGGGCCACGGTCCGGAAGGGAGGCCGGCCGTCCATGGCGTAGAGGCCGAACATCATCATCCGGGCCACCCAGAAGAACAGGATGTCGTAGCCGGTGACCAGGACGGAGGTCGGGTAGAACTTGGCCAGCTCGGGCGTCTCGTCCGGCCAGCCCAGGGTGGAGAACGGCCACAGTCCGGAGGAGAACCAGGTGTCGAGGACGTCCGGGTCCTGGACGTAGCCGGCGGGCGGCTCCTCGTCCGGGCCGACGCAGACGACCTCGCCGGCCGGGCCGTACCAGACCGGGATCCGGTGACCCCACCACAGCTGCCGCGAGATGCACCAGTCGTGCATGTCGTCGACCCAGTCGAAGTAGCGCTTGGCCAGCTCCGGCGGATGGATCTTCGTCTGGCCGTCGCGGACCGCGTCACCGGCGGCCTTGGCCAGCGGGGAGACGTTGACGAACCACTGGAGCGACAGGCGGGGCTCCACCACGGTCTTGCAGCGCGAGCAGTGGCCGACCGAGTGGAGGTAGGGCCGCTTCTCGGCGACGATGCGGCCCTGCTGGCGCAGGGCGGCCACGACCGCGGGCCGGGCCTCGAAACGGTCGAGCCCCTGGAACGGGCCGTGCGCGGTGATCACACCGCGCTCGTCCATGACCGCGATCGCCGGAAGCGAGTGGCGGCGGCCGATCTCGAAGTCGTTCGGGTCGTGCGCCGGGGTGACCTTGACCGCACCGGTGCCGAAGGCGGGGTCGACGTGCTCGTCGGCCACGACCGGGATCCGGCGCCCGGTGAGCGGGAGCTCCACCTCGCGTCCGACGAGGTGCGCGTAGCGCTCGTCGGACGGGTGCACGGCCACGGCGGTGTCACCGAGCATGGTCTCGGCGCGGGTGGTCGCGACGACGATGGAGTCTTCTCCCTCGCCGTAGCGGATCGAGACGAGCTCACCCTCGTCCTCGCTGTGCTCCACCTCGATGTCCGACAGGGCGGTCAGGCAGCGCGGGCACCAGTTGATGATGCGCTCGGCGCGGTAGATGAGCCCGTCGTCGAAGAGCTTCTTGAAGATCGTCTGGACGGCGCGGGAGAGCCCGGGGTCCATGGTGAAGCGCTCGCGCGACCAGTCGACGCCGTCGCCGAGCTTCCTCATCTGGCCGAGGATCCGGCCGCCGGACTCCTCCTTCCACTGCCACACCCGCTCGACGAACGCCTCCCGGCCCAGGTCGTGGCGGGACAGGCCGTCCCTGGCGATCTCTCGCTCGACGACGTTCTGGGTGGCGATGCCGGCATGGTCCATGCCCGGCAGCCAGAGCGTCTCCTGACCGCGCATGCGGGCGCGGCGGGTCAGCGCGTCCTGGATCGAGTGGTCGAGGGCGTGGCCGATGTGCAGGACACCGGTCACGTTCGGCGGAGGCAGGACGATGCTGTACGGCTCGCGTTCGCTGCTCGGGTCCGCGGCGAAGTGTCCCTCCGACACCCAGCGCTCGTAGCTCCGGGTCTCCACGTCGGCAGGGGTGTACTGGGTAGGCAGCTCTGGCGTCGTCACGGTGTCCAATTCTAGGGATGTCCAGATGGTCGATGGCCCATGGCCGCAAGATTGGAGGCCGAGCGGCTGGAGCTCGCCCCGGCGCCCGGGTCCACCACCTGACCCGCGTCCGGCTGCTGTCCGGCCGGGCGGCCCCCGGCGGTCGCTCCATCGGGCGGGGCCGGGAAACGACGGCGCCCCCGCAGAGACTCTCTGCGGGGGCGCCGGAGGTGCGGACGGGTCAGGCGGACTTCTCCCGGGGCGTCCGCTGCTGCTTGTTGAGCTGGTCGCGCGGCACGAGCGTCGGGTTGACGTGTTCGAGCACCGACTCGCGGGTGATGACGACGCGCGCCACATCCTGGCGGGAGGGCACCTCGTACATCACCGACTGGAGGACCTCCTCCAGGATGGCCCGCAGGCCACGCGCGCCGGTGCCGCGCAGGATCGCCTGGTCGGCGATCGCCTCCAGAGCGTCGTCGGTGAACTCCAGCTCGACGTTGTCCAGTTCGAGCAGACGGCGGTACTGCTTGACCAGGGCGTTGCGCGGCTCGGTGAGGATCTGGATGAGCGCGTCGCGGTCGAGGTTGTGCACGCTCGTGATGACCGGGAGCCGGCCGACGAACTCGGGGATCATGCCGAACTTCAGCAGGTCCTCGGGCATGACGGCGCGGAAGATGTCAGAGGTGTCGACGTCTTCCTTGGAGTGGATGATGGCGTTGAAGCCGATGCCCTTGCGGCCGACCCGGGACTCGATGATCTTTTCGAGGCCGGCGAAGGCACCACCGCAGATGAAGAGCACGTTGGTGGTGTCGATCTGGATGAACTCCTGGTGAGGGTGTTTGCGCCCGCCCTGGGGCGGCACGCTCGCCGTGGTGCCCTCCAGTATCTTCAGCAGGGCCTGCTGCACGCCCTCACCGGAGACGTCCCTGGTGATCGAGGGGTTCTCGCTCTTGCGAGCGATCTTGTCCACCTCGTCGATGTAGATGATGCCGGTCTCGGCCTTCTTGACGTCGTAGTCAGCGGCCTGGATCAGCTTGAGAAGTATGTTCTCGACGTCCTCGCCCACGTAGCCCGCCTCCGTCAGGGCGGTGGCGTCGGCGATGGCGAACGGCACGTTCAGCATCTTCGCCAACGTCTGGGCGAGCAGTGTCTTGCCGGAACCCGTCGGGCCCAGGAGCAGGATGTTGGACTTGGCCAGTTCGAGGCCGTCGTCACGCCCGCGCTCACCGGACTGCACCCGCTTGTAGTGGTTGTACACCGCCACCGAGAGAGCCTTCTTCGCCTGGTCCTGACCGATGACGTAGGCGTCGAGGAACTCGTAGATCTCCCTCGGCTTCGGCAGACTGTCCCACTTGAGCTCGGAGGATTCGCTGAGCTCCTCTTCGATGATCTCGTTGCAGAGATCGATGCACTCATCGCAGATGTATACGCCGGGCCCGGCGATGAGCTTCTTGACTTGCTTCTGGCTCTTCCCGCAGAAAGAGCACTTCAGCAGGTCTCCCCCGTCGCCGATGCGTGCCACCCCAGATACTCCTTTGCGTGGGACCGCCCTGGCTGCCGCGGTCCGTTTCTTCCGACCGGTCCGATACCCGGTGCGGAAAGTCATCCCGCTCAGGTTTCGACGTTACCGTCTTCTGAGCCCTCAGTGAGCCCCCTAGCGGCGAGTCGCACCGGAACGTGCCCAATTGGGCACCGTTCCGGTGCGATACGGCTCATTAAGAGGCTATGGCCTTGGCGAGCTTCTTGCGGGACGGGATGATGTCGTCGATCAGCCCGTACGCCTTCGCCTCCTCAGAATTGAGGATCTTGTCGCGCTCGATGTCCTTGCGGATCGCGTCGGGGTCCTTGCCCGAGTGCTGGGCCAGGATCGACTCGAGCTGCGAGCGCATCCGCAGGATCTCCCGCGCCTGGATCTCGATGTCGCTGCCCTGGCCGCCGCCCTCGGTGGAGGGCTGGTGGATCAGGATGCGGGCGTTCGGCAGGGCGAAGCGCTTGCCCGGCGTGCCGCCGGCCAGCAGCACCGCCGCGGCGGACGCCGCCTGTCCCAGGCAGACCGTCTGGATCTCCGGACGGACGAACTGCATCGTGTCGTAGATCGCCGTCATGGCGGTGAACGAACCGCCCGGCGAGTTGATGTAGATGCTGATGTCACGGTCGGGGTCGAGCGACTCGAGCGTCAGCAGCTGCGCCATGACGTCGTTGGCCGAAGCGTCGTCGACCTGCACGCCGAGGAAGATGATGCGGTCCTCGAACAGCTTGGCATACGGGTTCATCTCCCGCATGCCGTACGACGTGCGTTCGGTGAAGGACGGAAGAACGTAACGGCCGTTGATGTCTCCCGGCCGGATCAACTCACTCACCTTGTGCCCTTTCAGGAGACGGCGCCCGAGGAGGGCACCTGTCGAGCGCTGCGCACGACCTGGTCGATGAAACCGTAGTCCTTGGCCTCCTCGGCCGTGAACCAGCGGTCGCGGTCGGAGTCGGCCTCGATCTGGTCCAAACTCTGACCGGTGTGGAAGGCGATGCGCTCGGCAAGGGTCTTTTTGACGTAGAGCATCTGCTCCGCCTGGATGGCGATGTCGGCGGCGGTGCCGCCGATGCCTCCGGACGGCTGGTGCATCATGATGCGGGCGTGCGGCAGGGCGTAACGCTTGCCCTGTGCGCCAGCGCAGAGGAGGAACTGGCCCATGGAAGCGGCCAGGCCCATCGCGACCGTGCACACGTTGTTCGGCACGTATTCCATCATGTCGTAAATCGCCATGCCAGCGGTCACTGATCCGCCTGGCGAGTTGATGTAGAGCCAGATGTCCCGGTCGGGATCGTCCGCGGCGAGCAGGAGCAGCTCGGCGCAGATTCGGTTGGCGATCTCGTCGTTGACCTGAGTGCCCAGCACGATGATGCGCTCACGCAGCAGCCGCTGGTAGAGCTGGTCTTCGAGCCTGAACGAGCCGTTCGACTGGCTCATCGACTCGGGCCCGGAGCCGGTCGGCTGGTAGAAGGTCGGCGGGCTGGTCACAGCGTCACCTTCCGATGCGTCGTAATCGATTGGCTTTGCTTGTGACCTTAACGCGCGCCGCCTACCGGACATGCCCCCTCCACGTGCTGTTCGCTGACGGCGCATGCTCATCACCCCGTATCGGACTCTTTCCCGCGGCCCCTCGGATCCAGTTTCCGCCCGTGACCCCCAGCGTGTCGACACCGGTCCGGCCCCCGTGCCGCGGCCCCGTGAAGACCGGTCCAGGGGGTGCCGTACGGCCCTGTAGGGGTGTGGCCGGGGGGCACGCGGCCTCGGGGAGGACCGGGCCGGAGGCGTCCGGCCGGCTCCCGCTCCCTCCGCGGCGGCGGCCGGGGCCCTCGCTCCGGCCGGGACCGCGGCACACCCGGCCCGGACGGCGGCGCTCGCCCGGTCCGGACCGCGGCTCGCCGGGCCGGGAGCGGAGGAGCCCTCAGGACCGTCCAGGGAATCGCTCGCCCCTGACCGGTCCCCGAGGTGCGGCGGGGGCCGGAGACGCCGGACGCCCCCCGCCGTGCCGGGCACGGCGGGGGGCGTCGGGTGCGTCGTGGCGGGGCCTACTTGGCCTCAGCCTCGGCCTCGGCCTCGGCGGGCTCGTCAGCCGCCTCCTCCGCGGGCTGCTCACCGTTGATCTCGGTGTAGATGGCCTTGAGGTCCACCTCGTTGCCGGCCTCGTCGGTCACCTTGGCCGCGTCGCCGATGAGGCTCTTGGCCTTGTCGCGGACGATCTCGACCATGGCCAGCGTGAGCTGGTCGCTGTCGGCGAGGTGCTGGGCGAGGGTGTTCGGGGCGACGTTCATCTGCATGGCGCGCTGCACCACGAAGTTGGTCAGCTCCTGCTCGCTGACGCCGAGCTCCTCGGACTTGACGATCTTGTCGAGGACGAAGCCGGTCTTGAGCGCCTTGGCCGCGCTCTCGTCGAACTCGGCGAAGCGCTCCTCCTCGGTGGTCTGGTAGAGGCGGAAGAACGCCTCCTTGCTCAGGCCACTCTCGGCGATCTGGTGCTCGAGGTTGTGCTTGCGGCTGTCGACCTCGCGCTCGAACGCGCTGTCCGGCAGCGGGATGTCGATCTTGGCGAGGAGCGCCTCCAGGGCGTTCTCCCGGGCCTTGACGACCTGCTCGATCAGCTTGTTGCGGCGGGCCTGCTCGCGGACGCTGTCCTTGAGCTCGTCGAGGGTGTCGAACTCGCTGGCGAGCTGGGCGAACTCATCGTCGAGCTCGGGGAGGACCTTCTCCTTGACGCTCTTGATGGTGATGGTGACCACGGCCTCCTCGCCGGCGTTCTCGCCGCCGACCAGGTTGGTGGTGAACTCCTTGGTGTCACCGGCGGACATGCCGACCAGCGCGTCGTCGAGGCCCTGCAGCACCGAGCCGGCGCCGACCTCGTAGGAGACGTCGTTGGCCTGCTGCTCCTCGATGTTCACACCGTCGATCGCGGCGGCGAGGTCCATGACGACGTAGTCGCCGTTGGCCGCGGCGCGCTCGACGCCGGTCAGCGTGGCGAAGCGCTGGCGCAGGCCGTCGAGCTGGGCCTCGACGTCCTCGTCGGACACCTCGGCGACCGGGACGGTGACCTCGATGCCCTGGTAGTCGGGGACGTCGAAGTTCGGGCGGATGTCCACCTCGGCGGTGAACTCGACCTGCTCGCCGTCATCGATCTTGGTGACCTCGATCTCCGGCGGGCTGACCGGGAAGAGGTCGCTCGCGTCGACGGCCTGGCCGTACAGCTTCGGTACGGCGTCGTTGAGGGTCTCCTCCAGCACCACCGCGCGGCCGAAGCGCTGCTCGATGATCCGGGCCGGAACCTTGCCGGGGCGGAAGCCGGGGACGCGCACCTGCTGCGCGACCTTCTTGTACGCCGCCTGCAGGCTCTCGCCGAGCTCCTCGAACGGCACCTCGACAGTGAGCTTGACCCGAGTCGGGCTGAGCTCCTCCACAGCGGTCTTCACGGGGTGGTCTCCTTGATCAAGCTTCGAGTGATCGCGGGCGCGTCAAGTCGTACGGCTACCGCGGCAAGCTCGCGCGCCGCGCCCACATGAGCGGCACCGGGCACAGCCGTCGAGATGCGAGATTAGGGCATGCTCCACTGTGGCGGGTGTCCAGCGCCGCTGGCCAGTCTAGGGCAGACCTACACCTCGGGGCGACCGCCGCTCGTTCAGTTCTCCTTGACGATGCGCCGCAGGATGTCGGTGGTCTCGCCCGGGGTGGTGCTCACCGCGCACAGCCGTTCCATGACCTCGCTGTAGCGGTCGACTTCCTCTCGTTTGTCGAGGTAGAGGGCGCTGGCGAGCTGCTCGACGTATACCACGTCGGGGAGCTCGTGATCCTGGAAGCGCAGCACGCTGAAGGCCCCGCCCTCGGCGCTGTGGCCGCCGAAGCTGAACGGCATCACCTGAATCGTGATGTTGGGCCGGCGCATGAGGTCGAGCAGGTGTTCCAGCTGCGCCCTCATCACCTCCGCGCCGCCGATGGGGCGCCGCAGCGCGGCCTCGTCGATGACCGCCCAGAAGAACGGCCCGTCGGGCCGGTTGAGCACCTGCTGGCGTTCCATCCGTAGGTCGACGCGGCGCGTGATCTCCTCGGGGGCGATCCCGGCGCTCCCCGCGGTGATGACCGCCCTGGCGTATTCCTCCGTCTGGAGCAGGCCCGGCACGAACTGCACCTCATAGGTGCGGATCCGGGACGCCGCCTCCTCCAGGCCGACGTAGGTCTGGAACCACGAGGGCAGCAGGTCGTTGAAGCGGTGCCACCAGCCGGGCTCGTTCGCCCTCAGCAGGAGGTCCATCACCGCCGAGCGGGCCGCCTCGTCCTCCACCCCGTAGAAGGTGAGCAGGTCGGCGACGTCGCGTTCGCGCAGGCCGACCCGGCCGAGCTCCATTCTGCTGATCTTGGATTCGGAGCCCCGGATGAGATGGCCCGCCTCTTCTCGCGACAGCCCCTTGGCCTCGCGCAGCCGGCGCAGTTGGGAGCCCAAAAGGATACGCAGAGCTGTGGGACCTGATCCCTGTTGAACCTGCGTCACTTCGCCTCCCTCTTCACTTGGGCCAGCGCACACAGTGTCACCACTTCCGGCCGCGATGACAAGGTCCCATCCCCGTGTCCGATTCGCCAACGTGATGTCATAACCGCCCATGCGGCTGCACATTGCAACTGCACGTGCATTTGGGTCTTGCAGCGGACGTTCCGGTGACCCATGATGGCCTAGTGCATATTGGGCTTATGGTGCACAGGCTCTGAAAACTCACAACTGGCACGGAGACTCACGATGACAGCGGGAGGTACCGGCAGGATGGTGGAGGAGCCAAAATCGGCTGCCGACTACCTGCAGGCGACTCGCGACGTCGGCTTCGACGAACTGCTCGCGGCCAACCACTCCGGCGCCACGGCCTGCCCGCTCCCCCGGCAGGCCGACTCGGTGAAGACCGCCCGGGATGTGACCCGGTCCACGTTGAGCGACTGGGGATTGTCGGAACTGAGCGATGACGCAGCGCTAGTGGTTTCGGAACTGGTCACGAATGCGGTCCGTTACGCACTGTGTCCGGCCAGTCAGCCCGAGACCACCCCGATCACCCTGATGCTGCTGCACCTGTCGCCCCACGTGCTCCTGGCCGTGGCCGACCCCAGCAACGAGGTCCCCACCCCCAAGGAGCCCGACTTCATCTCCGAGAACGGCAGGGGCCTCTACATCGTGGAGACCTACAGCCAGTGCTGGGGCTGGGACCACCTCAACCGTGGGGGCAAGGCCGTCTGGGCCCTCTTCAGCGGCACCGTCTGACCCTCGGACACTTCCCGCACGGCACCCTCTGCCCCTCACGGCGCATCCGCACGGCAGACCTGAATCCTCGCGGCACATCCCGCACGGCAGACCTGAATCCTCGCGGCACATCCCGCACGGCGCCGTTGACCCTCGCGGCACGTCCCGCGACAGCCGCCCGGCCCGCCCGCCGTACATCCCGCCGGGCCGTCGCCCGGCCTACTCCACGAGTTTGTGCAGGGCCATGGTGACCCCACCGGCCGCGCCGCAGCCGCTCAGGGCGGCCAGCGGGAGCGGGACCTCTCCCAGGACCAGCAGGGTGGCCGCGCCGATGCCGGCCACCAGACCGGTGGCGAGTATCACCGCGACCCTCAGGGAGATCAACGACGAGCGCTGGGAGCCGCCGGAGTCGGACGGCCCGCTGGGTATGGTCATGGACGCTTCCTCCGTGGAGAGGGCCGGACGGCTCCCCGTGCCGGCGGGGGGCCGTCGCCGGTCGTGACGGCCGTGCCGTGTCCCCTGCGGGGACCGGTCGAAGGTATCGACGACTTTCTGCCCGGCTCGACCACGGGAAATTCATCGAGCGACACAACATTCGCTCTTTTGTTCGACTTCTTGACCTTGGCATGCCGTACGCGGGGGGCGAGCCCCTCCGGCCGGTCCCCCCGGAAGACAGATGAGGCCGTTTCCGGAGATCGGAAACGGCCTCTGTCTGCCACTACGTGTCGGGGTGACAGGATTTGAACCTGCGGCCCCCTGCTCCCAAAGCAGGTGCGCTACCAAGCTGCGCCACACCCCGTCCCGCCGGGTACGCGCTCGCTCCGGAACTCCGGTACGATTACGCCCTGACGACCGGATGAAGTCTAGACCAGACTGACACCGGCTCGCGCGGACGTAGCTCAATGGTAGAGCCCCAGTCTTCCAAACTGGCTACGCGGGTTCGATTCCCGTCGTCCGCTCCAACGAGAAAAGGTCAGGTCAGCCCATATGCGGCGACCTGGCCTTTTCGCTTCTCCAAAATTTCAGGATCTTTCGGGCCCGTCGACGGGTCAGCCGGCGACGGTGCTACCGCGGAGTCTTGGCGCGATGGCGCAGCCATTTGGGGAGGCCGGCCAGCAGGTCGCTCTCCAGGCGGAACCGGGTGAGGGCGGTGAGGTTGCCCAGCGAGCCGGGAAGGCCGGTCAGCTGGTTGCCCTCCAGGTAGAGCTCGGTGAGGGCGGTGAGGCCGCCCAGCGACTCGGGCAGGCTGGTCAGCCGGTTGTTCTGCAGGAAGAGGTGTCGGAGGGCGGTGAGGCCGCCCAGCGACTCGGGCAGGCCGGCCAACCGGTTGTTCATCAGGATGAGCGAGGTGAGGGCGGTGAGGCCGCCCAGCGACTCGGGCAGGCTGGTCAGCCGGTTGATTCCCAAGTAGAGGCGCTGGAGGGCGGCGAGGCCGCCCAGCGACTCGGGGATCTCGGTCAGCTGGTTCTTGCTCACGATGAGCTCGGTGAGGGCGGTGAGGTTCCCCAGCGAGTCAGGGAGGCCGGTGAGCTGGTTCCCTTGCAGGTAGAGGCACTTGAGGGAGGTGAGGCCGCCCAGCCACTCAGGGACCTCGGTCAACCGGTTGCCGTACACGTCGAGCGAGGTGAGGGCGGTGAGGCCGCCCAGCGACTCGGGCAGGCTGGTCAGCTCACCGTCCAGACGGAGATGGGTGAGGGCGGTGAGGTCACTCAGCCGCTCGGGGACTCTGGTGAGGTTCAGGCGGAGCTCGCGCAGGTGGGTCAGTTCACGTAGTTGCCCAGGCGGCGCGTCCAGGGGTATGTCGCTCAGGTCGAGCACGTCCGATCCGTTCCACAGGCACTTGTTGATCCGCAGTACAGCGGCTCTTGGGAGCTTCTTGTCCCCTGTCATGACTCCTCTTCCCGAGGTCGCCGACGTGACTCGGCCCGGTCGCACCGGCCCCGAACGGTCCGGTCGGCCGTCGGTGCCGGACCCGGCGGCCGGCGATCACTCTAGGCAGAGGCGTTGGAGGCCGACTTGTGGATCACTGGCGTCGCCTCTCCTGACGCCGGGGCGTGGAGTGTGGACCACCGAGGGCGATCGCGTGGACACTGGGTGGAGCCGATCCGTGGAGGCGCACGATGACCGGAGCCACCCGAGTCCTGCTCGACGAGTCCCGCACCCCCCGCACCTGGTACAACATCGTGGCCGACCTCCCCGTGCCGCCACCGCCGCCGCTGCGTCCGGACACCTCGCAGCCCGTCGGGCCGGACGACCTCGCACCGCTGTTCCCGATGGAGCTGATCGCCCAGGAGGTCTCCACCGAGCGGTTCATCGCCATCCCGGAGAGCGTCCGTGACGTCTACCGGCTCTGGCGGCCCACTCCGCTGATCCGCGCGCACCGGCTCGAACGCGCTCTCGGCACCCCGGCGAGGATCTACTACAAATACGAGGGCGGCTCGCCCGCGGGCTCGCACAAGCCGAACACCGCCGTCCCGCAGGCCTACTACAACGCGCGGCAGGGGATCAGGCGGCTCACCACGGAGACCGGGGCCGGCCAGTGGGGCACGGCGCTGGCGTTCGCGTGCGCGCAGTACGGCATCGAGTGCGAGATCTGGATGGTGCGCGCCTCCTACGACCAGAAGCCGCATCGCAGGAGCCTGATGCGGGTCTACGGCGCGACCGTGCACGCCAGCCCCTCTCCGCTGACCGTGTCGGGCCGGAGCGTCCTGGCCGAGCGGCCCGACTCGCCGGGCAGCCTGGGCATCGCGATCAGTGAGGCCGTCGAGGTGGCCGGATCCGGCCCCGAGGTCCGCTACGCCCTCGGCAGCGTGCTCAACCACGTGCTGCTGCACCAGACGGTGATCGGCGAGGAGGCGATCGAGCAGCTGGCCGCGTTCGGCGAGGTGCCGGATGTGATCGTGGGCTGCACCGGTGGCGGCTCCAACTTCGCCGGGCTGGCCTTCCCCTTCCTGCGGGAGAAGCTGGCCGGGCGGATGGACCCGGTGGTCCGGGCGGTGGAGCCGGAGTCCTGCCCGTCGCTCACCCGGGGCGTCTACGCCTACGACTTCGGCGACGCCGCCGGATTCACGCCGCTGCTGAAGATGCACACGCTCGGCCACGCCTTCGTCCCCGATCCGATCCACGCGGGCGGCCTGCGCTACCACGGCATGTCCCCTCTGCTGTCGCACATGTACGAGCTGGGCATGTTCGAGGCGGTGGCCAAGGGCCAGCGCGAGTGCTTCGAGGCGGGGCTGCGTTTCGCCCGGACCGAGGGGATCGTCCCGGCGCCCGAGCCGGCCCACGCGCTGGCCGAGACCATCGCCGAGGCACTGCGGTGCAAGGAGAGCGGCGAGCCGAAGGTCCTGCTGACCGCGCTCTGCGGGCACGGGCACTTCGACCTGAGCGCCTATGATCGCCATCTGGCCGGGGAGCTGGAGGACTACGCGCTCCCCCAGGACCGGATCGACGCGGCGCTGGCCGGGCTTCCCGTCCTGGAGTCGCCCGGATCTTCGGGACAATCTTGACGGCAGCGTCACAGATCGGGACCATGCTATTGAGATCAAGAAATATCCAGAAATCTCCGTCAAACCCGGACCCGAGCGTAGATCGTTCTTTACGATTCTCCTGAATGGCAGTCAAGGCGCAGGAGGAGAACGTGGCGGGGTTCGACGGCGTGATCATCGGCGGCGGTCACAACGGGCTCACGTGCGCCGCCTATCTCGCCAAGGCGGGCCTGTCCGTCGCGGTCGTCGAGCGCAACGACGAGGCCGGCGGCGGCTGCAGCACCCAGGAGCTGACCCTCCCCGGATTCCGGCACAACACCCACAGCAGCTACCACTTCCTGGAAGAGGGCCCGGTCCCGGCCGACCTCGAACTCCAGCGCCACGGCCTGCGCTACGTGTATCCCGAGACCCAGCACTCCACGATCTTCAGGGACGGCCGCGCGGTCACGGTCTACACCGACGCCAAGCGCACCGCCGAGTCCTTCGCCCGCTTCTCCCAGGCCGACGCCGACCGGTGGCTGGAGCTGCACGGGCGCTACGCCGAGGCGGCCAGGGACCTGATGAACGGCTTCCTGTACTCCAGGCCGCTGCCGCCGCACGTGCTCGCCGAGCGGCTCCAGGGCGACCTGGGCCGGGACCTGCTGAGCTACATGCCCCTGTCGCTGTATGAGGCGGTGGACAGGAATTTCGAGAGCGAGCAGGTCAGGGTGCTGTTCAAGTCCTTCCTGCACGCGATCTCGATCGAGGACGTGCCCGGGACCGGCGGCTTCTTCCCCCGCCTGCTCTCCCGCATCGCCAGGCTCGGCGTGCCGGTGGGCGGCTCGGTGAACGTCGCGAACGCGCTGCGCGCCGTCATCGAGGAGCACGGCGGCACCGTGATCACCGGTGCGCACGCCGACCGGATCCTGGTCGACGACGGCCGGGCCGTCGGGGTCAGGCTGGCCACGGGCGACGTCCTGAACGCGCGGCGGTTCGTGGCCAGCGCGGTGGACGCCCCCCAGACGGTACGGCTGGCGGGCCCGGAGAACTTCGGCTCGGAGATCGCGGCCAAGGTGGAGAACTACAAGTGGGCCGGGCACAGCCTGGTCACTCTGCACCTCGCGCTGGAGGAGGCGCCGCGCTACCGGGCGGCCGAGTTCGAGCCCGATGTGGACCGGGCCTTCCTGGTCGTCCTGGGCGCCGACGACAGCGAGCAGCTCGGCCGTACCTTCGACCAGATCCACCAGGGGCGGCTGCCCGACCGGCTGGCGGGCAACGGCGCCTGCCCCTCGCTGTTCGACCCCTCCTACGCCCCGGACGGCAAGCACGTGGCCTTCTGGTGGCCATGGGCCCCCTACGACCTCGGCGGCGACCCGGGCAACTGGGATCGGCGGCGTGAGGAGATCGGTGAGCGGCTGCTCGCCGAGTGGTCCGAATACGCCCCCAACCTCGCCGGAGGCGCCGTGTTAGGCAAACGGGTCTTCTCCCCGCTCGACATCGAGCGGCACTGCGTCAACATGGTGCGCGGCAGCCACCACGTCGGCGCCTACGAGCCCGCCCAGCTGGGCGGCAACCGGCCGGTCCCCGAGCTCGGGCAGTACCGCACCCCGATCGACGGCCTCTACCTCTGCGGGGCGAGCAGCCACCCCGGCGGCTCGGTCTCGGCGGCCCCCGGCTACAACGGCGCCAACGTCATCGCCGAGGACCTTGAGCTCACGACCTGGTGGACCCCGGTCCCGGCCCCCCGGTGGAGCGAGTGAACCGCCGGTTCGTGGCCAAGGACCCGGCGGCCGCGGCACCCCGGATGAGCAGCCCCGCCACCATGCACGAGCAGCTCTCGCTGCTCAACGCGGCGAGCAAGCGGATCGGCAGCACGCTGGACATGTTCGAGACCGGCAGGGAGCTGATGGACGTCGCCGTACCGCGCTTCGCGGACGCGGCGGGCATCCTCGTGCAGGACCGGCTGATGACCGACGGCGAGTTCCCGCAGCGCAGCACCGACGGCACGGCGCTGGTGCGGCGGATCGCGGTCGGCGTGTCCGACCCGGCGCCCGGCGAGTACGCCAAGGCGTTCCCGGTGGACGAGGTCGCCGTCTACGAGGCGTGGACCCCCTACGCCAGGTGCATGGCCACCGGCAACCCGATCCTCTACCCCCGCCTGGGCCGCCGGACCGCCGAGGAGATCGGGCGGTTCTGGAAGCGCGACTCGGTGTCCAAGGTGCTGGAGGACAGCTCGTTCCTGGTGGTCCCGCTGAAGGCGCGCGGCCGGGTGCTGGGCTTCGTCATCTTCACCCGCAGGCCGGACAGCGATCCCTTCGAGGAGCAGGACATCGCCCTCGCCGAGGAGCTGGCGGCCAGGACCGCGGTCTGCCTGGACAACGCCCGGCTCTACAACCGCGAGCGCCGTACCGCCCTGACCCTGCAGAGCAGCCTGCTCCCCGCCGACCTCTACCAGCCGCTGGGCCTGACGATCGCCTCCCGCTACCTGCCCGCCAGCGACCTGGTGGGGGTGGGCGGCGACTGGTACGACGTGATCCCGCTGCCCGGCTGCCGGGTCGCCCTCGTGGTCGGCGACGTCATGGGGCACGGCATCAGGGCGGCGGCCACGATGGGCCAGCTGCGCACGGCCGCCCGCACGCTGGCCAGCCTCGACCTCAGCCCGGCCGAGGTGCTGTTCCGGCTCAACCGGATGAGCCAGGACCTGGACGCCACCCAGATCGCGACGTGCGTCTACGCCACCTACGACCCGGTCACGCGGACCTGCGCGATCGCCTCGGCGGGACACGTGCCGCCGATCCTGGTACGGCCCGGCGGCAAGCCCGAGCTGCTGGAGCTGCCGCCGGGGCTCCCCCTGGGCATCGGCAACGACCCGGTCGAGATGCGCGAGCTCGTCCTCCCGCACGACGCCGTCCTCGCCTTCTACACCGACGGCCTGGTGGAGAGCCGCGACCGGGACATCGACGAGGGCATCGGCATGGTGTGCGACCTGCTCGCCGGCCGTAACCAGGACCTGGAAGAGGTCTGCGACCTCACGATCGACGCCCAGCGCCCGGGACACGAGCGCGACGACATCGCGCTGCTGCTGGCCAGGGTGCGCGAGCTGGGCGAGGACGACGTCGTCGACATCTCCCTGCCCTCCGACCCCCGCTCGGCCTCCACCGCCCGCCGTTTCGTCCGCGCCACCCTGACCGAGTGGCGGCTGGACGCGATCGCCGACGCCACCGAGCTCATGATCAGCGAGCTGGTCACCAACGCGATCAAGCACGGCTCCGGCACGGTCGGGCTGCGCCTGCTCCGCGGTCCGACGCTGGTGTGCGAGGTGACCGACCGTTCCCTGGCGATGCCGGTCATGCGCGAGGCGGGCAGCGAGGACGACACCGGCCGCGGGCTTCACCTCATCAACTGGCTCGCCCACCGCTGGGGCTCCCGTCTGACGCCCAAGGGCAAGGTTGTCTGGGTGGAGCAGAGCCTGCCGTGAGGCGCGGGGTCACGTGAGGCGCGGGGTCAGGAGAAGGCCCTGCGCCTCAGGGCCGGCAGGCGCCGGGCGGCGCGGAGGAAGGTCTTGAGACCGGCCCGGGCGACGGCGTTGTCGTCCACGGACTGCCTGGCGGCCCCGAGGGAGTCGCGCACGGCCGCGTAGCCGTACTCGCGCATCCGGGCCTCGTGGTCCGCGACGGCCGCGACGTGCTCCCGCCCGCCTTGCGCAGGCCCTGCGCAAGGCGGAGTCCGCCGATGCCGCCGCCGAAGATCGCGACCCGCTGCCCTGCCACGACCCCACTGTCAACCGGGCGGATGAAAGCGTCAACCATAAGGTTGATAGATTCATCCATATGGGTGACGGTGTTACGGTAAGACATGGACAAGACCCCTCGCCGAGCTCCGGCCGAACGGCGGCGCGACCCCGAGCGCACCCGGGAGCGCATCATCGAGGCCGCCAGGGCCGAGTTCTCCGCCAAGGGGTTCGCCGGGGCCAGGGTCAGTGAGATCGCCGCCCGGGCCGGGGTGAACAAGCAGCTCATCTCCTACTACTTCGGCGGCAAGGAAGGGCTGCTCAAGGCGCTCACCTCCCGGTGGCACAGCCGGGAGAGCGCCTTCGCCGGGGCCTCGTTCCCGCTGACCGAGCTCGTGCGCTTCCACGTCAGGGCGACCGTCAGCGACCGCGACTCCGCCAGGATCCTCATCTGGGAGGGGCTGGAGGAGAGCGGCGGCGAGAGCGCCGCGGTGGCGGAGGACATGCGGCGCGACGTCGAGGACATGCGGCGGCGGCAGCGGGCGGGCGAGTTCCCCGACGACCTCGACCCCGCCCACCTGCTGCTCATGCTCT
Source organism: Streptosporangium brasiliense (assembly GCF_030811595.1). Lineage (NCBI taxonomy): Bacteria > Bacillati > Actinomycetota > Actinomycetes > Streptosporangiales > Streptosporangiaceae > Streptosporangium > Streptosporangium brasiliense. The sequence goes on along the minus strand of NZ_JAUSRB010000002.1, from coordinate 3,957,792 downwards.
TCTCCGCCTCGAACGCCGGGGCGGTCTTCCCCCAGGTGGCCCGTGCGATCTGCGGCGAGGACCCGGCCTCCGAGGAGTTCGCCGAGCGGTACGGCGAGCAGCTCGCCCGCCTGCTCGGCCACCTCCGAAACGTTCCCACGTCCGACGAAGGGCAAGGTTGAGGCATGGAATTCGACATCATCGTGCTGGGCACGGGTCCGGGCGGCGAGGACGCCGCCGGACGGCTGGCCGAGGCCGGCCTCCAGGTGGCCGCCGTCGAGGCGGCCCTGGTCGGGGGCGAGTGCCCCTACTGGGGGTGCATACCGTCCAAGATGATGATCCGCGCGGCCGACCTGCTCACCGAGGGCAGGCGCGTGCCGGGGCTGGCGGGCGACTCGACGGTCTCACCCGACTGGGCCCAGGTGGCCGAGCGGATCCGCAAGGAGGCCACCGACGGCTGGAACGACCAGGTCGCCGCCGACCGGCTCACCGGCAAGGGCGCCCGCCTGGTCAGGGGAGCGGCGAAGATCACCGGTCCTGGCGAGGTCACCGTGGACGGCCAGGTGCTGCGGGCCCGCCGGGGCATCGTGGTCGCCACCGGCTCGCAGCCCGCCGTGCCACCGATCGAGGGGCTGCGGGAGACCCCCTACTGGACCAACCACCACGCGATCGAGACCGAGAAGGCACCCGAGTCCCTGATCGTGCTGGGCGGCGGGGCGATCGGGGCCGAGCTCGGCCAGGTGTTCTCCCGGTTCGGCACGGCGGTGACCGTGGTGGAGGGCACGAACCGGCTGCTGCCTCTGGAGGAGCCGGAGGCGAGCGCGCTGATCACCGAGGTGTTCGAGGCCGAGGGCATCCAGGTGCGGACCGGCGCCAGGGCCCGGCGGGTGAGCCACGACGGCTCGGCGTTCACGCTGGAGGTCGAGGACGGCCCCGCCGTCCGTGCCGAGCGGCTGCTGGTGGCCACCGGGCGCCGCTCGGACCTCAGGGCGCTGGGCGTCGGCGCGGTCGGGCTCGACGAGTCGGCCCGGTCGATCGAGACCGACGGGCGGATGCGCGCGGCCGAGGGAGTCTGGGCGCTGGGCGACGTGACGGGCAAGGGCGCCTTCACGCACATGTCGATGTACCAGGCCGACATCGTGGTGCGCGACATCCTCGGCGAGCCCGTCCACGACGCGGAGTACCACGCGGTGCCCCGGGTGACCTTCACCGACCCCGAGATCGGCTCGGTCGGGCTGTCGGAGGCCCAGGCCAGGGAGCAGGGCCTGGAGGTGCGGACCGCCCTGACCCGGATCCCGGACTCGACCAGGGGCTGGATCCATCGGGCGGGCAACGAGGGGTTCGTCAAGCTCGTCGCCGCCGACGGCGTCCTGGCCGGCGCGACCAGCGCCGGCCCGGTCGGCGGCGAGGTGCTGAGCATGCTCACCCTGGCCGTGCACGCCAGGATCCCGGTCCGCCGCCTCCGCGAGATGATCTACGCCTACCCGACCTTCCACCGTGCGGTGGAGGCCGCGCTGAAGGAGCTCTGAGCCGGCTCCGTGGAGCGCGCCGGGCGGGCCCGGCCGTCAGGGGCGGCCGGCTGTCCGGCCGCTGACCAGGGGGATGGCCCAGCGTGTCACGGGGTCGGAGTCGAGCAGCAGCGCACGCGCCAGGGCGCTGAGCGGGACCGCCAGAATCGCCCCCAGGGCGCCGAGGACGTAGGTCCACACGAGCAGGGACAGGATGGTGACCGTGGTGGACAGCCCGGCGGACTCGCCGGTGAACTTGGGCTGGATCAGCGACTGGATGACGAAGTTCAGCACCGAGTAGACGGCCACCACGGCCACCATCGCGCCCGGCCCGGAGTCCAGCAGCGCCAGCAGCGCGGGCGGGAGGAGCCCCAGGACGAACCCGATGTTGGGGATGTAGTTGGTGATGAGCGCCAGCAGACCCCACAGCAGCGGCAGCGGCACTCCCATGATCCACAGGGCGATGGCGTCGAGCACCGCCACGATCAGCCCGAAGACGGTGGAGACGATCAGATAGTTGCAGGTCCCCCGGGCGAACTCGCCCAGCGCGCCGACCATGTGGGGCCGCGAGGCCCGCAGCGACCTGACCGCGTCGTGCGCCGCGGTGGCGTCCAGGCTCATCCCGAACAGCAGCAGCGTGATCAGGACGAGCGCCGAGCCGACGCCGAACAGGCCGCCCAGGAAACTCTGGACCAGGCCGATGAGCGAGCCGGGGTCGAGCTTGCTCATCGCCGACCTGACCTGCTCCTGGGTGATGCCGAGGTGGTCGATCTCCCGGGCGATCGAGTCGAGCAGCCGCTGGTACTGGCCGGCGTAGGAGGGCAGCAGCGCCACGAGCTGCGCCACCGAGACGACCAGCGCGCCGACCAGCGCGACGAGCAGCAGCAGGACCGTGAGCAGCGGGACCGTGACCAGCACCCACGGCCTGGCGCCCCGGCGGCGCAGCCAGACCCGCAGCGGGCTCACCGCGACGGTGAGGACGAGCGCCAGGAAGGCCGGGCCGGCGATGTCGGCCACCGCCCTGACCCCGGCCAGCGCCACCACCGCGGCGGCCAGCCCGATCACCAGCCTGAAGCCGCGCGAGAATCCAGCCGATCCGGATGCTTCCCCCATGGATGACACTATGGCGCGGCGCGCTCACGCAGAGCGCCAACCGCGCCGCCGCGCCCCCGGAGCACTCCTGCCCGCGCGCGCCGTCCGGTCCGGCCCACGGTCGCGATGACTCCGTACGACTCAGGAGTTACGGTCGAAATGACGACTCGGGAGGACATGATGACTATCGACATACGTGAGGCCTACCGACGCACGCTGGACGACTTCGGCGCTCTTGTGCACCAGATCAAGCCCGAACAGTGGGGGAACAGGACGCCGTGTGTGGACTGGGACGTGCGCGCGCTGGTCAACCATGTGGTTGGGGAGAACCGCTGGGCTCCGGAGCTGCTCGCCGGACGGACCGTCGCCGAGCTCGGCGACGCCTTCGACGGCGACCTGCTCGGTGACGACCCGCTGAAGGCATTCGACACCTCGGCGGTGGCCGCCGCCCAGGCGGCGGCCGGGGAGGGCTCCCTGACCCGCACCGTCCACCTGTCGTTCGGCGACGTGGCCGGGGAGGAATACATCACCGAGCTGTTCGCCGACGCCCTCATCCACACCTGGGACCTGGCCCGCGCCATCGGCGCCGACGAGCGGCTCGACCCCGAGCTGGTCGAGACCTGCGCGGTCTGGTTCGCCCGCACGGAGGAGGGCTACCGCCAGGCCGGCGTCATAGGAGAGCAGCAGCCGGTGGCCTCGGACACCGACCCCCAGACGAGGCTGCTCGCCTCGTGGGGCCGCCGCAGCTAGCTAGCGGGCCGTCGGCCGCCGGCCGTGGTTGGCCTTCCGCTTCCTGCGTGCCCGGCTCTTACGTGCCCGCCTGCCCATGCCGACCGCCCCTCTCCGTAGGGTCCGGCCTTCACATTCCTCCTCGGAGGCATGCCGTACAAGGGCTCAAGGGACGATTCTCGTGGCGGCGGTGGCCGCGTCCACCTCGATCTTCCTGGTCCGCCTGGCCGGGTCGACCGCCTCCATCGCCCAGACCACCCCGCCGCGTCTCTCCTCCAGCCCCGCGGCGGTGATCCAGCCGCCCGGCACGGCCTTGGCCGCGGCCTCCCGCGCCCCGGCGACGCCGATCTCGTCGCCGGCGACGAGGTGCGCCGCCGTGCCGGCGGCCTCAGGGTCGGCGGCCTGCCTGTCGACCACCTTCCCGGTGGTCGCGTCCACCCGCAGCTCGGCCAGCACCCCGTCTCCGCCCAGGACCGCCGCCAGCCACACGATCGGCGGCTGCGGGCCGTACAGGTGGAGTCTCGTGACCCGCCCGCCCCGGCCGTCCCTGGCCGCGATGCCGGCGGCCTCGTCGAAGGCGACCGGGGGCGGGGTGAACAGGGCGCTGGGCGTGGGGGCGGGCGGGGGCGACGAGGCCGTGCCGCCGCCGTTCCCGCAGGCGGTGACGGTGATCAGGACGAGCAGGACAGAGGTCAGTCGCATGACCGGATCCTCACCGTTCGCGGGGTGGCCGACACGAGCGCTGACCATGGTTTTAGGCTCCCCGCATGAGCGCAGAGCTGATGGACCGCTGGCGGTCCCTGGCCGGGCCCGAGGCCGAGGGCCTCGGGCGGGACCTGATCGGCCGCTACGGCGAGCCGCACCGCAGGTATCACACGGCCGACCATCTGGAGGCCATGCTGGCCCACATCGACACACTGGCGGGGAGCGCGGCCGACCCCGACCTCGTACGGCTCGCGGCCTGGTTCCACGACGCCGTCTACGACCCGTGCCGCAGCGACAACGAGGAGCGCAGCGCCCGGCTGGCCGAGCGCATGCTGCCCGAGGTGGGGCTGCCCGCCGGAGCGGTCGCCACGGTGGCCCGGCTGGTCAGGCTCACCGCCACCCACGACCCCGCCCCCGGCGACGCGGACGGCGCCGTGCTGTGCGACGCCGACCTGGCGATCCTGGCCGCTCCACCGGAGATCTACGCGGCCTACGCGGCGGCCGTGCGCCAGGAGTACTCCTTCGTCCCCGACGACGCCTTCCGGGAGGGCCGGGCGGCGGTGCTGCGCGCGCTGCTCGACCTGCCGGCGATCTTCAAGATCGCCGATCTTGAGGAGTCGGCCAGGGCGAACATCCATGCCGAGCTTGAGCGGCTGTGAGCAGCTATTCACCAGAATTCAACACCGATCACCCAGCTGCCCCGTGATAATTTGGTGGAATCTGTTTGATTAAGGAGTTGGTCAATGCTCGCCCAACAGCGGCAGCAGGCGATTTTGGAGCGGGTGCGCAGCAGCGGCGGGGTCCGGGTCGCCGACCTCGTCCGCGAGCTCGGCGTGTCCGACATGACGATCCGCAGGGATCTCGAGGTGCTGGCCGAGCGCGGCCTGGTGGAGAAGGTGCACGGCGGGGCCACCGTCGCCGGCCCCGGCTCGACCGAGGAGCCCGGCTTCGCCGCCAAGTCGGTGCGCCAGCAGCCGGAGAAGGAGGCGATCGCCCGGCACGCGGCCCAGCTCGTCCGGCCCGGCACGGCCATCGCACTGTCGGCCGGGACCACGACCTGGACACTGGCCGGTTCCGTGGTCGACGTGCCCGACCTGACGGTGATCACCAACTCGATCCGGATCGCCGACGTCTTCCACCGCTCCCCCCGCCCGGACCGCACCGTCGTGCTGACCGGCGGCGTCCGCACCCCCTCCGACGCGCTGGTCGGGCCGGTGGCCGTGGCGGCGATCCGCGGGCTCCATGTGGACACCCTGTTCCTCGGCGTGCACGGGATGAGCGCCCGCGCCGGGTTCACCACGCCCAACCTGCTGGAGGCGGAGACCAATCGCGAGCTGGTCGCCTCCGCGCACCGCCTGGTGGTGCTCGCCGACCACACCAAGTGGGGGACGGTGGGGATCAGCACGATCGCCGAGCTGGCCCAGGCCCATGTGGTGATCACCGACTCCGGCCTGCCGGAGGAAGCCCGCGACGAGCTCACCGCCCAGGTGCGCGAGCTGATCATCACCGAGCCGCAGCAGGAGAGCGAGGCGCTGAGCCGATGAAGCGCACCATCACCCACCTGGCCGACGGCCGGGAACTGTTCTACTTCGACCGGCAGGACAGTGCCGACCGCGGTGCGATCGACCAGCGGGACCTGCCGCCCCGCCCCGCGGCCTCCGAGCTGCGCTACGACCCGCTCACCGAGGAGTGGATCGCGGTGGCCGGGCACCGCCAGGGCCGCACCTTCCTCCCCCCGGCGAGCGAGTGCCCGCTGTGCCCGTCGACCCCCGGCCACCTGACCGAGGTCCCCTCAGCCTCCTACGACGTGGTCGTCTTCGAGAACCGCTTCCCCTCCTTCTCCTCCCAGATCGGCGAATACCACCAGGTCGGAGGGTTGAGCGAGGTCCGTCCGGGGGCCGGGCGGTGCGAGGTGGTCTGCTTCACCTCCGATCACGACTCCTCCTTCTCCGCGCTCTCGGCCGACCAGGTCGAGCTGGTCATGGAGGCGTGGATCGACCGTACGGCGGAGCTGTCGGCGATGCCGGGCGTGGAGCAGGTGTTCTGCTTCGAGAACCGGGGGGCGGAGATCGGGATCACCCTGGCCCACCCCCACGGCCAGATCTACGCCTACCCCTACGTGACCCCGCGCACCAAGCTCTCCCTCGCCGCGGCCGGACGCCACCGGGAGCGGACCGGCCGCAACCTGTTCGCCGACGTGCTGGCCGCCGAGCGGGAGGCCGGGATCCGCGTGGTCGCCTCGAACGAGCACTGGACGGCCTTCGTCCCCGCCGCGGCGCGCTGGCCCGTGGAGGTCCACCTCTACCCGCACCGCCAGGTCCCCGACCTGGGCGCGCTGGAGCCCGCCGAGCGCGCGGCGTTCGGTCCGCTCTACACGGAGGTGCTGCGCCGCCTGGACGGGCTGTACGGCGTGGTCATGCCGTACGTCGCGGCCTGGCACCAGGCGCCGGTGAACGTCGGGCGCGACCTCTCCTATGCGCACCTGGAGCTGTTCAGCATCCGGCGGGCGCCGAACAAGCTGAAGTATCTCGCCGGGTCGGAGTCGGCCATGGGGGCTTTCGTGAACGACGTCCTTCCCGAGGAGGCGGCGCGCCTTTTGCGAGAAGTTGTCACAGGATGATCACTTATTAGTCTCAGATTGGGGTCGCGTTACCTGGGGTTTACCACTACTATCCTCACACATCGGACCTGATGTCCGAAATGCCTAATTCCGGGCGCGTCGCCCGGGAGCCGGGGAACCACCGCACTTGGGGTGAACCACTTCGGTGGAAGGGCTTCCTCCAGCCCGAACCCGTCAGCTAACCCGGTAGGCGGATGGAGAGGAGAGTCGTGGCGGCTCTATCCCCCACGTTCCGTCGCCATGCGGCCTTGACCATTTCCGTGGTTTCGGTCCTCGCGTTCACCTCCGGCACGGCGACCGCGGGCAGCGCGGCCCCCAAGCCCAAGACCGCGGGCAGCGCGGCCCCCAAACCCAAGGAGTCCCAGCTCCGCGCCGAACTGGCCGACCTGAACAAGCGGGTCGACACGCTCATCGAGACCTACGCCGCCAAGCGCGAGTCCCTCAGGAAGGCCCAGGCCGCGGAGGTGGTCGCCAAGGCGGACCTGCGCAAGGCCGAGACCGCCTACCAGGAGGCCGACAAGCAGGTCGACTCCATCGCCCAGCTCCGCTACCAGAGCAGCACCGGCGACCTGCCGTCCCTGCTGTTCTCCACCAACGTCGACATGGGCGGCGCCGCGATCATGCAGCAGCTCACCGCCCAGCAGAGCGCCTACCTGCAGGGCTTCGCCCAGAGCCGGGACCTGAAGAAACAGGCGGCGGAGAAGGCGGCCGGGCTCACCGAGCAGATCGGCCAGGAGGCCGCGGCGGTGGCCACCCAGCGCAAGGAGGCCGAGAAGCTGATCGACGCCATCGAGAAGAAACTCGACGCGCTCGTCCCCACGGGCTCCGGCCGCCGGGCCGACGGCAGTTGGGCGCCCCAACTGCCCACGGGCGCCGACAACATCACCGACCGCACCCGGATCATGCGCGAGGCCATCGAGAAGCGCTTCGCCCTGCCCTACACGGTCGGCTGCTACCGGGCCGTGAACGACGGCGGCGAACACCCGCTCGGCCGCGCCTGCGACTTCATGATGAGCACCGGCGGTTCGATGCCCTCGGCCGCCCACGTCAAGCTCGGCGACGAGATCGCCGCCTGGGCCGTCAAGAACAGGGCCAGCCTCGGCGTCAAATACGTGATCTGGCGCCAGCGCATCAACTCCGGCTCCGGCTGGCGTCCCATGTCCGACCGCGGCGGCGTCACCGCCAACCACTTCGACCACACGCACATCTCGATGTACTAGCGTCCTGCTGCCCTGTCCCGTCCCGTCCTGTCCTGTCCTGTCCTGACCTGACCTGACCTGACCTGCGCCTGCGCCTGCGCCGCTGTGGCGACGGTCCTGACGGACACGCGGCGACCTTGATGCGGGCGGCGAGCCGCAGCGCGACACTTCCGGAAGCGGGACGTCACGCGGCTTGCCGCCCCTCGGCGGAGCGAGGACGCGCTCCTGCTTGCCGCCGAGCGGCTTGACCTGCCCACGCGCGTGGACGATGCCGCGCGGGCGCAGGCCGGGGCGCCCGACTGTTCCCGGACAGCCGGCTTGTGGGCGTATCCCACACGGCGACTTGCAGCGACTTGGGGCGAGTAGTGCTCGTTGAGCACTTCCTGCGACGCCTCCATGTATCTACCTTCTTCTCTCCCAGACGCTCTGTCGGGTTGTGTCCCCGGCTGTCCTGAAGTCGCTGGACACCCCAGGCAGCCTCCCCAGAGTGCGGACGGCGCTGCTGGAGCGCACGCGCTGTCACATGGCCGGCAGCGCCGCCCGGACAGGCTTTCCGGCGGTCCCAGTGGCCTCCAGTCGGTTTCCAGTGCGTGCCGCGACAATCGGCCCCTGATCGATCGGCCTTGGCGGAGCTGCTTGAGGGGTGCGTGGTGAGGGGGACCCAAGCCGGTTGCACGGCCGCGGAGCGCAGCCATCCGTGCCCGGCACGGCGGATCGGCTCCCTGTCAGAGATCGCCCCGATGAAGGGATGAAGGATGGACAGGTTGTTCCGGAGAAAGATCCACGGACTCGCGGCTGTACTGCTGATCCCGCTGCTCCTGGTGTCCACGGCCACTGTCGTGCATGCCGGTGCGCGGGCAGCGCCGTCCGCCCAGGCGGCGCCGCCCGACGGAAAGGGGACGGAGCGGGAGAAGCGGAGGGAGAAGGCGGAGGAGAAGCGGAAGGGGTCACCGGACGGCCTGGTGGACCTGCACATCACCGCCGCGCCACCCGAGGGGTTCAAGCGGCCCGCCCGAGTGCGCAAGCTCGTCGAGGGCAGAGCCCCGTCCCTGACCCTCGCATCGGCTCCGTACGGCGAGCTGGAGAGGGTCGAGCACCAGCCGGGGTGGGGAAACCAGGTGAAAGTCGTCGGCTGGGCCATGGACGACGCCTCGGCCACCGCGCCCAGCCAGGTGCTGGTCTACAACAGGACATCGTCCTGGTGGACCACCGCTGACGCCTATCGGCCCGATGTCGCACATTGGGGGACAGGCGACCGCCATGGCTTCGACCTGATGGTGCCGATCGCCAATCCTGGACGGAACACCGTCTGCGTGACGCTCTATGATCACACGGCCACCGTGCCCGGCCCGGAGATGTGCGCGGGTTTCACGGTCGCCGACCCGATCGGGGCCATGACCGGCCTGGGGTGGGAGGGCGACGGGAAAGTCACCGTCACAGGCTGGGCCATCGACCCCGACACCGCCGATCCGGTTCAGGTGAGGATCCTGGACGACGGCCGGCTGATCACCACCGTCACGGCTGACGGACCGTCGGACGACGACGTCCTCGCCGGATATCCCGCCTATGGCACGGACCACGGCTTCAGCGCGGAGATCTCCGCATCACTGGTCGAGGGCATCCACTCCGTCACCGCGGTAGCGGTCAACAGGGCAGGGCCAGGCTCGGACATCCAGGTGGGCCAGCAGTACTACGTGGCTCCCGGCGACACGACCGCGCCGGTGGTGAGCTTCGGAGGGGCCAAGGCCGCGGAGATGCGGGTCAACGTGGACACCGGAGAGGTCAACGTCTGGGTCCGGTTCGAGCAGATGGAGGTCACTCCGGACGGGAGCGGCCAGTGGGTCACCCGCGACAACCGCGCCAACCCCGACACCTACCTCTACACGCGCCTCAAGCCCGACACCCTCTACCGCTTCCGGGTCACCGCCTACAACTACCGCAGTGTCGCCCCGCCCGTGGTCCTCGAGCGGAGGACCCCGCGGTCGGCCGACCCCGTCGGCGGGATGACCGCGCTGTCGTGGGACGGCGGGGAGGAGATCACCATCAGTGGCTGGGCCATAGACCCGGACACCTCCGCTCCGATCCAGGTGAGGATCCTCGAGGACGGCCGGCCTGTCTCCACTGTCACCGCTGATGCCCCGATGAGTGAGGACATCGCCGCTCGGTACCCCGACCACGGGACGGGCCACGGCTTCACCGCGGTGGTCTCCGCATCGGCGACCGAGGGCATCCACTCCTTCACCGCGGTCGCCGTCAAGACACCGGAGATCGGCGGACCGGACACGGCGATAGGGCAGCAGTACTTCGTGGCGCCCGGCGACGCGACCGAGCCGGAGGTGAGCTTCGGCAAGACCACCAAGGCCACGGAGATGCGGGTCGACGTGGACACCGGAGAGAGCAACGTCATGGTCCGGTTCGAGCAGATGGAGGTCGCCCCGGACGGGAGCGGCCAGTGGGTCACCCGCGACAACCGCGCCAACCCCGACACCTACCTCTACACGCGCCTCAAGCCCGACACCCTCTACCGCTACCGCGTCACCGCCTACAACTACCGCAGTGCGGCCGTACCCGTCGTCGTGGAGCGCAGGACCATGAGGCCGGCGCCAGCCGCGGCGGGCGAGCTGACGGTGTCGAAGGTCGAGGACGAGGCCCTGACCGTGCAGTGGAAGGACAACAGCACCGACGAGGACTCCTTCGAGCTCCGGATCATGGACCTCGACTCCTCCGCGTCGCAGGTGAGGACCGTTCCGGCGAACGCGGGCAAGTGGCAGGTCAACTACCGCGTCGAAGGGCTGAGGTCGCTGGGCGACTACATGCTCAGCGTCCGGCCGGTCAGGGAGTACGCGGAGGAGCAGAACCCCGTCACGTACCAGGCCATGACCTCGGGGCCGGCCGGCATCAACGAGTTCGGCGCCACGCCGGTGTCGGTGTACGAGGGATGCCCGAACGGATTCCTCCTCTCGTGGACGGTGTCCAATACGACGCGAATCGTGATCAAGCGGAAGATCACCACGGAAGTGGTCCTGCTGGACGAGGCGCCCAGACCTCCGTCGGCGTGGAAGGGGCAGTACAAGGACAACTGGAACGACAGGTCGGCCAAGACGTACACCTTGATCGCCTACGATCCGAGCGGCCGGACGACCACCCGATCCGTCACCTACGGCGGCAGCGCGGTCGCGAAGGACGGCACCGCCACACCGCCGACCCGGCCCGCCGATGAGCCGCCGGCGCGACAGATGAGCTTCACGGGCTCCGGCGTCAGTGATCCCGGGCACCGGGCGCCGTCCCGGAACAGGCCGCCCGCCCGCCGTCCGGCGGACCTCAAGCCCGCCGTGTCATAGGGCGACCGGCCCCGCGGCCGCCACGAGCACCGCCCCGCGACCAGGCCCGCCCTTGCGGCCATGGGTCCGGCGGGGCGGCCGGTGCGGGTGGCGGACATCCATTCGAGGACGTTCGAGGACGAGAGAGTAGGGGTGCAGGAAAGATCATGGGTGCAGGAAGAAGCGTCCGCCTGTGGCGGAACAGGCGCGGGAGGATGAGCTCGCCCGGGCGCGTCCTGGCGATGGCTCTTGTCTTCGTCCTTGTGGCGCTGGTCGCGCCGCCGCCGGGTCTGGCCGCGCGGGCCAGGGCCGAGCCCTCGAAGGCCGAGTTGGACGAGAAGCTCCGGCAGCGGTTGTTCTCCACCCAGGTCCTCGTCACGGGCAGGACCGACAAGGTGCGGAACGCCTATACGTCGGTGTACATGATGGCATGGATGATAGATCACCCGGACGCGATGGCGGACGAGATCGACCAGACCATGCGTGTCGTGCTGGACACCTGGAACGAGGCCGAGTACGACACCACCGGGTCCGGAACGGCGAAGATAGCGTCCGGGGTCAAGAGCATCCTGGATCTGGCGAAATCCAGCGGCCCGGCTGCGGCCCTTCAGAAGCAGGGATCGACATGGCTCGAGGGTCAGATCCGCGAGTACGAGAAGTCGGCGGAGTGGAAGAAGAACGCCGCCGGCGATCGGCTCGCCGCCGATTACATGGAGATCCTCCTCCCCTACCAGGCGGAGATCTATGAGAAGGTCGCCGATTTCGCCGCGGTGAAGCCCGAGTTCGGTGCGGCCTGGGACCGCAACATCGGCCTGCCCATAGGGGTCAGCTCGCGTGCGTCGCTCGAAACCATCCAGAAGGACCCGAACATCAGTGCCTGGGTCAACGTCCCGGAGATCACCGGTATCGACTTCTCCAATGACCCGGAGGCGTTCCGGCACGCGGTGACGGTGCAGACCGAGCGGGTGATGAAGAAGCAGCGGGCGCAGGTCAAGGTGGCGCTGGTCGGGCTCTCGGGGCTGAAGATCCCCGAGCACGTGTCGCTGACGGACTACGCCCCGGCCATCGACTTCGACACCTACGGGGAGATCGTCAAGGACAAGGTCGACTGGGACCAGGCCCTGCAGAACTCCTACCTCGCGCTGAAGATCCTCGGTCAGCTGTCGGGCTGGGTCGACGCGGACTTCGGCAGGACCCTGGAGATCGTCGCCGGAGCGAGCTACCAGATCGGCAAGGCCATCAGCGACTTCCTGCCCGCGGCCGCCAGCATGGGAATGGGCGTGCTGAGCAATGTGGCCACCGCGAACATGCTCGGGGCGGTCATGGCAGGCGTCCAGGCTCTGCTGCCGCTGTTCACCGACTCCATGCCGGGCGGCGTCCAGGGCGAGATCATGGCACTGCGGGACGAGATCTCGGAGCTCGGGAAGCAGATGCAGGCCCGTTTCGACTCCGTCGACGCCCAGCTGTCAGTGATCTACACCGACATGGTGAACAAATTCGACGAGGTCATCCGGATGGGCCGGATCACCCAGACGCAGCTCTACCAGGTGAACCTGCAGATCTCCGCGTTGAGCTCCCAACTCGACAGCTGGGGCGCGGAGATCTTCGCCGCCCTGCAGGAGATCGCCCTCCATGACGCCTCGGCCGTGCTCGACGGGTACGTGCACTACGCCGCCGACCACAACGGGGAGCAGATCCCCAAGGAGCGGTATGTGCATGACGTCGAGATACCGCTCCATGCCGCACTCGTGCAGACGGTCACGAGTGCGCCTTTCACCGGCCCGGTCAAGGCCGACGGCGAGTGGAAGGAGAGCCAGATCGACGAGGCCCTGAAGGTCTACAAGGCCAACGGCGCCATCGCCTATCTGGACTGGTACGCGCGGCGGAAGTACGGCTTGGAGGGGCCGAGGCTCGGCACCGTGCCGAATCCGTCCGCGTGGCTTCCGTTCGCGCGCGGTTACGAGGTGCTGGAGTCCGAGAACGCCGGGTCGCACCGGGACATCTCCCCGTCCCGGGCGGCCGGCGTCGCGGCGCTGGGCCGGGAGATCCTCAAGGCCAACAGCTCCTTCAGCAAGCCGCTCTCCACGCCGCGGGCGGACGGAACCCGGACCAACCAGCTGTTCACCGGTCTGGTCAACGACTACAGAACGGCCGTGAACACGCTGAACGACCAGCTCCGGGACACCATGAAGGAGTTCGACGGCAACCACCTGTACGACCTCTTCGGCACCCCCGAACAGCCGGTGGAGAAGATGGGGGATCCGGGCTCCGTACGTCCGTGCTCACCGGCCGGCGAGGAGCGGGACGACCCGGCCCCGCTCAGCCGGCCGTCCAACGTGACCATCGCCAACATTTCGAGCCTGTACATCCTCGCGAGTCAGAAGCTCGACACGGCGGACGCCCCGCTCGTCTACCTGTGCCAGGACGTGGAGTATGTGAACGAGCGGTTCGTGCCCGCGGGCATGTACGGCTACCAGCGCTTCTCCGATGTGCGGGTCAGTTTCAAGGCACGGATGGAGCAGGGCTCGGTCGTCAGGGACATCCAGACCTGGGCGAAGATCTTTCCGGGAGTGCACCAGGGCTGTCTGACGAACTCCCCGCCGTGCAACTGGAGCGCCTACGCGCTTGTGAAGGCCGGGGTGCAGATCCCCCGCGACCCCCGCGAGCCAGACCCCCACAACACCGAGAGGTGGGACGAGGAGGGATGGAAGGAGAGTTTCGAATACTGCCTCCCCGTCACTGAGGACCCCAACGTCTACCCGGGGCTGCGTGGACAGGTGGTGCGGATCCTGGCCGGCAAGCAGAACGCCTACTACAGCAAGGTCGCCCGTGAACTCGAAACCGTCGGTTCCCCGCTGTACAACGCCAACAAGGCGGTGACCAGGGCCGCGACCCTGCTGCGGGAATACTCCAGGATCGGCTGGGCGAAGACGATCGAGCAGGACGATCTGATGAAGATGGCACTGTTCAGTGCACAGAGGATCCCGTCGGATCTGGGCGACGACCTCATGATCTCCAAGATGTTCCGGACCGCGCGGGACACCTACGCCTCGTGCCTGCCCGATCAGTCCCCCTTCGGAGACGGGCGGTGCACCTCCTCCCCCACGGAGTACGACCCGATGAACGGCCAGTCCCTGCCCGCCGCCTGTCCCACCGACGTCCCGGCGGACAAGCTCACCCCGGACCCGGTGGCCAACTGCCTGCTGGGCTTCGGCCTGGGCCGTTCCAGGGTGCTGATGGAGCGCTACGAGCAGGCGTCCAAGGCGATCGCCTCCCTCACCTATTCGGAGGACATGCCGCAGATCAGCCATGCCGTGGCCAGGTTGGAGAACACGGACACACTGCTCCACATCTCCTGAGCCGGTATGAGCGCGGTGGTGCGGGCCCGGAAGTCCCGGGGCCGCACCACCGCCCGCGGATGATCGGATCCGATGGTCTCGTAGGGTTGTCCCCGTGACCACTGAACCAGCGCTCGCCGGCCCCGTCACGGACATGACCTCGCTCCACCTGGCCACCCGGAACGCCGCCGCCTTCTGGAGCGCTCTCGCGCAGACCCGCGGGCACGCGCTGGTCCACCGGCCCGGTTTCGTCGGCGTGGACGGGAGCGAGCGCAGCGGCCTGCGGATCCTGCTGCTCTCGCCGGAGCCGGACGCGGACGATGTCGCCGAGCTGACGGACCTGGCCCGGCGCCGATCCACCGGCGGGGTGGTCGTCGAGGACCCGTTCAGCTCGCTCGACCTGGGCGGTTCGGGGTTGAGCCCCCGGCGGCTGCCCGTCATGATCCGCCGCCCCGGTCCGGTGCCCGCGCCGCCGGCCGTACAGGTCCGCCGGGTGGAGACGGACGACCAGCTGGAGACGGCGGAGCGGATCGTGGTCCACGGGTTCCCGCTGCCGGCCTTCCAGCCCCATCAGGCGGGCGAGGTGTTCCCCACGGGACTGCTGGGACGCGAGGGGATCGAGCTGTTCCTCGCCACGCGGGACGGGGTGCCCGCCGGGGCCTGCATGACGGTCGCCGACGGCGGGGTGGGCGGGGTCTACTGGGTGACCACCCTGCCCGAGCACCGCTCCCGCGGGGTCGGACGGGCACTCATGCACGCGGTCCTGGGACACCTGGAGGGTCCCGTCACCCTGACCTCCGCGACGGCCGGCAAGCCGCTCTACGACTCCCTCGGATTCGACACCGTCACCCACGCGACGTGGTGGTCGTGACATCCGGCCGCGCTGCCGCGGCGGCGCGGCCGGTCACGGCTGGACGACATGACAGCTACCCGGGCGTATCGGCATCATGAGGTCTCATGACCGACAGCCGTATTGATCCTCCCTATATCGCCGACGAGACCCCCATGCTGCACTCGTGGCTGGACTGGCACCGGGAGACCCTGGCCGTGAAGTGCGCCGGGCTGTCGCAGGAGCAGCTCCGCCTGCGCCCCTCGACACCGTCCACGCTCTCCCTGCTGGGCCTGGTCCGCCACCTGACCGACGTCGAGCGCCACTGGTTCCGCAACATCCTCAACGGCGAGGGCACCCCGGGGATCTACTGGTCCGACCGGGACCCCGACGGCGACTTCGACCTGGTGGAGACCGCCTCGGCCGAGGAGGCGTTCGCCCGCTGGCGGGCCGAGGTCGACCACGCCCGCGCGCTCTGCGCGGAACTGCCCGTGGACACCGTGGGCAAGCAGCAGCGCGGCGGAGAGAACGTCTCGCTGCGCTGGATCCTCATCCACATGATCGAGGAGTATGCCCGGCACAACGGTCACGCCGACATCATCCGCGAGCAGCTCGACGGCGTCACCGGAGAGTAGTGGGCTCCTCGATCACCTCGGCGATCACCTGGTCGAGGTTGGCCAGGTCGGCCGGGTGGGCCACGGCCGCCTCGGCGAAGCGGGTGATCAGCCGGGCGAAGGCCTCACGGTCCGCCTCGTCCCAGTCGGCGATCAGCCCGTCCAGGTAGGTGCGCCGGTAGTGGACGACCACCTCCAGCACCCGCCGCCCGCGCTCGCTGAGCACCAGGCGGGCCCGCCGGGCGTCGACCTCGGACGCCTCGCGCTCCACGAACCCCGCGCCGATCGCGTCGTTGACCAGCCTGCTGGCCGTGGAGGGGTCGATGTCCAGCTGCTCCGCCACGGCGCCGACGGTCACCTCGGGCACGTCCAGGCTCAGCTTGTGCACGGCGTGCACGACCATCACGTTGGACAGCTGCACCGGCCGCTGCGGATCTCCGAGCTTGCGCGCGCGCAGCGGCCGCGCCCAGATGCGGCGCAGCCGGAACAGTGCCACGTCGATCGCCGCCCCCGGCGTCCCGTCCTTCACGGAACAACCCTAGCGGCGAGCACCGCCACCTCCCGGACCGCCGTGGCCCGACGGGTCAGCCGGCGAGGCGGACCGGGTTCACCAGGTCCGCGTACAGGAGCAGGCCGAACAGGATGATCATCGTGAAGGCCAGCGCGTAGGTCAGCGGGAGCACCTTGGCGATGTCCACGTGCGCCGGCTCGGGCCTGCGGGTCACCCGGGCGAAGGCCCGCTTGAGCCCCTCCCAGAGACCGCCCGCGATGTGGCCGCCGTCGAGCGGGAGCAGGGGGATGAGGTTGAACACGCCGATGGCCAGGTTGAACCCGGCGAGCAGGCTCAGCAGGGCGACGAGCTTGTTCTCGGTGGGGGCGGCGGAGGCGGCGATCTCGCCGCCGATCCGGCCCGCGCCGACGACGCCGACCGGGCCGTTGGGGTCGCGTTCCTCACCGGAGAAGGCGGCGTTCCAGACGCCGATCATCTTCTGCGGCAGGTTGAGCAGCGACTCGGCGACCCTGCCGGTGAGATCCACCATGTGGCCGACCACGTAGCCGAGGCTCTGCTTCTCCATGACCTGTGTGGGCGCGACACCGAGGAAGCCGACGTTCTTCTCGATCTTCTTCGGGTCGTCGACCGCCGGCCGGTCCTGGGAGATCAGGGTGACGTTCAGCGTCTGCGGCCTGCCGTCGCGCACGATGCCGAGGGTGATGGGCCCGGCCCCGTTGGCCCGGATCTTCTTGGTGGCCTCCTCCCAGGAGGAGACCGGCACCCCGTTGAACGCGACGATCTCGTCGCCGGGCTTGACGCCCGCCTGCGCCGCCGGCGTGGGCGGGTCGGACTCGGTGCACGTGCGGCCCGGCTTCAGCGACTCGCTGTAGGGGATGACGCACTTGGTCATCCCCGACACGACCGGCTTGAGCACCGGGACGCCGAAGCCCATGATGACGACGGCGAAGAGGATGAACGCCAGCACGAAGTTCATCGCCGGGCCGCCGCTCATGATGATGACCTTCTGCCACCAGGGCTTGCGGTAGAAGACCCGGTCCTCGTCGCCCGGCCGGACCTCCTCCAGCGCGACCTCACGGGCGTTCTCGATCAGGCCCTGCCACGGCCCGGTGGAGACCGAGCGCACCTTGTTGGGATCGTCGGTGGGCCGGGGCGGCAGCATGCCGATCATCCGGATGTAGCCGCCGAGCGGGATCCACTTCACGCCGTATTCGGTCTCGCCCTTGCGCCGCGACCACATGGTCGGACCGAAGCCGATCATGTATTGCGTGACTTTGACGCCGAACAACTTCGCCGGCACCAGGTGACCGATCTCGTGCAGCCCGATCGACACCATCAACCCCACGAGGAAGACGATGATCCCGATCACGAAGAGCCAGCTCACAGGTTCATACCCCCGGTCACGGATTTACCGACAATGCCCCATAAGAGATTAGCCCAAGTGCCCGGAGCCAGGGCCCTCGAAAGCGGGCCTTCTAGATCGAGCCACTTGCGCATGCTGTGCCGAATGGAGACACTTTGTTAACGTTGAGCGATCATTTGATCACCCTTCGACAATGGGCAGAGGAGAACCTTGATCGGGATCCTGGTGGCCGAGCACCTTCCCCTGGTCCGGCGCGGCCTGGTGGCGTCGCTGCAGTGTGAGGCGGACCTGAAGGTCGTCTCCGACGTGGGCAGCGGAGAAGAGGTCGTCCCCTCCGCCCTGGAGCACGGACCCGAGGTGGCGGTCGTCGATCTGGACCTCCCCGGCGTCGACGGGTTCGCCGCGGCACTCCGGCTGCACGGCGACGTCCCCGGCTGCCGGGTCCTGCTGCTGTCACGCCACCCCAACCCCGGCCAGGTCCGCCGGGCCTTCGCCGTCCACGCGCTCGGGTTCATGAGCCTGGACGTGGCGCCCGAGCAGCTCGCCGACGGCGTCCGCCGGGTCGCGGCGGGCCGCCGGGCGGTGGACTCGGAGCTCGCGGTGGCCGCCCTGGAAGCGGCCGAGAACCCGCTGACCCGCCGGGAGCTGGACGTGCTCCGGCTGGCCGCCCAGGGGGCGCGCTCCAACGAGATCGCCGACCAGCTCTTCCTGTCGGTGGGAACGGTCCGGAACCACATGTCGCGGATCATGTGCAAGACC
The DNA here is from genome assembly GCF_030811595.1 of Streptosporangium brasiliense. Lineage (NCBI taxonomy): Bacteria > Bacillati > Actinomycetota > Actinomycetes > Streptosporangiales > Streptosporangiaceae > Streptosporangium > Streptosporangium brasiliense. Next base: position 3,939,226 of record NZ_JAUSRB010000002.1, on the reverse strand, counting down.
CACGCCCGCAACCGCCTCGACGCCGTGCGGATCGCCAGCGACTCCGGGTGGCTGTGACGCCGCGGACGGCCGGTGCTCCGGACGGCTGCGACATCGCGCCGCCGCGGCCGCCCCGGGCGGCGGTGACATCCGTGGCGGCGCGCCGCCGTGGCCGTCCCTGATGGCTGTGACATCGGGGCGCGGCGGTCAGGGGCGCCAGATGAGGATCAGGGCGCAGTCGTCGTTGTGCCCCGCCGACATCGAGGTGACCAGGTTGCGGGCGCCATGGCGGAAGCCGGAGGGCAGCAGCCGCTCGGCCTCCCCCAGCAGCCGGTCGAGGCCCGCGTCGATGTCGCGGCCGGGCTGCTCGATCAGCCCGTCGGTGTAGAGCATGAGGGCCTCACCCTTGCGGAGCGTCCCCCGGTCGGGCTCGCAGTGCAGGTCGGGGACGATGCCCAGGACCACGCCCTTGGCGGGCGAGACCCGCCAGGTGCCGGTGCCCGCCTCGAACTTGACCACCGGCGGATGACCGGCCGAGGTGATCACGTATTCGCCGGTGGCGAGGTTGAGCCGCACGTGGACGGCCGTGACGAAGCCCTCGGCCTCGCGCTGGCGGTGCAGGTAGGTGTTGCAGGCGGCCAGGAAGTCGTCGACCGAGCCGAGCAGGCCGCCGAAGGTCCCCGACAGCATCAGGGCCCTGGTGCCCGCGTCGACGCCCTTTCCGGACACGTCGACGAGGGCGAGCTCCACCGTGTCGCCCTCGCGCAGGGAGACCAGGAAGTCGCCGCCGAAGGAGGAGCCGCCGGCCTGCTTGAGCACCACCCGCGAGTCCCAGTCCTTGGGCAGCGCGGGCAGCTCGCTCTGGTTCTTGAGGCGGTCGCGCAGCTCCAGCAGCATCGCGTCGCCGCGCAGGCCCTGCACGCCCAGCTTGCCCCGGGTGCGGGCCATCAGCCCCGCCAGCACGGTGGTGAAGCCGAAGGTGACCAGCAGGCCCGGGCCGATCTGCCCCACCCCTCGCACGATGCCGATGTAGAGCAGGGCCGCGGCCACCGCGCACAGCAGCTTGGCCAGGCTGCGCAGCCGGAGCTGGAGCCCGCCGACGAGGGTGATCGGGATCATGAGCGCCGGGGAGAACCACTCCGTGGAGACCCGGGCGGCCAGGGCGCCGAGCACCAGGGACAGCGCGATGAGCGTGATGAGCAGGTTGCGGTCACGGGCCAGCGGCCCACGGCGCAGGAACCGCACAATGGGCACGAGAAGGGGGACCCGCACCAAGAACGCACGGAGCCCCGGAGGGATCAGTGGCACCGGGCGAGAACTCATGATGCGTTTGACTGTATCGGGCTATCCCCCATTTGGGCAGCCCACTTGACCAATGCCTTGATCATTAAGGACGGATATTGAATAGCCGGAACGGTTTGTCCCCCTCTACCGTAGGAAAAATGAGTCTTACCCTGCGCCCGATCACCGAGAACGAGTGGCTCGACTGGATCGCCGTCGACGAAGAGGCGTTCGGCAACACCCTCCCCCCGCACCGGGTGGAGCTGTTCCGGAGCAACGCCGAGCTGGACCGCTCGCTGGGGGCCTTCGAGGACGACCTGCTCGTGGGCGCCACCGCTGTGTGCAGTTTCACAATGACGGTGCCCGGTGGACCGATCCCGGTCGGCGGCATCACCGCGGTCAGCGTGCTGCCCTCGCACCGCCGCAGAGGGATCCTGTCCGCGTTGATGGGCCGCCAGCTCGCCGACCTGCGCGAGCGGGGCGAGGCGGTCGCCGCGCTCTACGCCTCCGAGGCGGCGATCTACGGCCGCTTCGGGTACGGCAGGGCCGCCGACAACCTCTTCTTCAACATCCCCACACACGGCTCGGCCTTCGGCCGGCACGCCCCGACCGACCCCGCGCTGCGGCTGCGCGTGGTCAAGCCCGCCGAGGCCAGGGCCGTCTTCGAGAAGGTCTTCGAGGCCGTGCTCGACAGCCGTCCGGGACTCTACGCCCGCACTCCCGCGCGCTGGGACGCGGTGCTGTCGGACCACGAGACCGACCAGGGAGGCTACGGACCGCTGCGCGCGGTGGTCGTCGAGGACGACGGGGGCCCCCGCGGTTACGCGCTCTTCCGGCTCAAGCAGAGCGTCACCGAGCATGACGTGCCGGACGGCGAGCTGCGGCTCAAGGAGCTGTTCGGCCTCGATCCGGCCGCCTACGCCCTGCTCTGGCGGCACGTCCTGGACCGCGACCTGATCGCGCGGGTCAAGGTCTGGCAGCGGCCGGTCGACGACCCGCTGATCCACCTGCTGGCCGAACCGCGCCACCTCAACGCCGGATGGCTGGACGACCTGTGGATCCGCCTCGTGGACGTCGAGCGCGCGCTGCCCGCGCGCCGCTACTCGGCGCCCGTGGACGTGGTGATCGAGGTCGAGGACGCGGTCTGCCCGTGGAACGCCCGCCGCTGGCGGTTGTCGGCCGACACCTCCGGCGCCCGCTGCGTGCCGACCGACGACCCTGCGGACCTGGCACTCCCGGTCACCGCGCTGGGCGCGGCCTACCTGGGCGGCCGTCCGCTCGCGGCGCTGCAGGCGGCCGGGGTGGTGCACGAGTTCCGGGCGGGAGCCGTACGGGAGCTGTCGGTGGCGATGTCGTGGGACCCCGCGCCCTGGGCCGGTCTGATCTTCTGAGCGGGCCGGGCACGCCCGCGCCGCGCGGGTTATGGTGGCCGCATGGCACTGCAGAGCTTGCAGATCGGCGCGGTCACCGCGATGCGGGCGCGGGATGTCTCCCGGCCCTCCCAGGAGCAGCAGGAGGCCGCCGACCGGCGGCCGCTGCGCGACGAGACGCCGCGCCGGGAGCCCGGGCGCAAGGAGCAGCCGCGCCGCAAGTGAGCGAGCACGGGTAGCGGCGGGTGAGAGACCGCGGGTAGGACCGGACAAGAGACCGCGGGTGACGGATCCGCCCGCCCGTGACGGGCGGGCGGGCGCACGCCCGGCCCCCCACGGGCCGGGCGGGCGGGACTACGGCAGCGGCGGGAGCTGGCCGATGGTCTCGTACGAGGTGAGCTGCGCGATCCGGCGGTTGTGCCGCTCGGCGCCCGAGTAGGCGGTGCCGAGGAAGATCTCGACGAACCGGGTCGCCTCCTCCTCCGTGTGCATCCGCGCGCCGACGCTGACCACGTTGGCGTTGTTGTGCTCGCGGGCGAGCTCTGCTGTCTCCTCGCTCCAGGCCAGGGCGGCGCGGATGCCGCGCACCTTGTTGGCCGCGATCTGCTCGCCGTTGCCCGAACCGCCGATGACGACTCCCAGGCTGCCTGGGTCCTCGGCGACGCCCTCGGCCGCGCGCAGCACGAACGGCGGGTAGTCGTCCTCCGGGTCGTAGACGGACGGGCCACAGTCCGTGACCTCGTGGCCGTGCTCCTTCAGCCAGGAGACGAGGTGGTTCTTGAGCTCATAGCCGGCATGGTCGGCACCGATGTAGACGCGCACCCGCCCAGTTTCGCAGGTGTATGTGGCCGGCTCGACCCCCACCCCGACTAGAGTAATGACCGCTTAGCCATCCGAACCCTTACAAGAGAGAGTCCCCATGCGTGACATCCGAGTGGTCGGGGATCCGGTCCTGCGCACGCCCGCCGAGCCGATCGTCGACTTCGACCGCGATCTGCGCCGCCTGATCGACGAGATGTTCGACGCGATGTACGCCGCTCAGGGGGTCGGCCTGGCCGGTCCGCAGATCGGCGTGTCGAAGCGGGTCTTCGTCTACGACTGCAGCAACCGCAAGGGCCACCTGATCAACCCCGTGCTGACGGTCGACGACGACGCGGAGGTCGTCGACGAGGAGGGGTGCCTGTCGGTCCCCGGCCGCGAGACCGGCACCCCCATCTACGCCAGGACCCCCCGGGCCGCCGGGGTCACCGTCCGCGGCTCCGACCGCCTGGGCCGGCCGGTCCAGGTCAAGGCCCGCGGCCTGCTGGCGCGCTGTTTCCAGCACGAGACCGACCACCTCGACGGGATGCTCTACGTCGACCGTCTCGCCAAGGACGCCGCCAGGAAGGTCCTCCTGCAGGCCCCCTGACCGAGTGCGGGCTCCCGCCGGGACGGTGGGGCCATGCCCTTCAGCCTCCCGCGATCCCCTCGTCAGCCTCCCGCGACCTCCTCGGTCCCCGTGGCCCCGGCGTCCCCCGCTGTGCGGCGGCGCAGGCGGACCAGGGGCCTGGCCGCCAGCCCGAGGCCGGCCACGAGGAGCAGCACGACCATGATCCACTCGTTGGAGCCGCCGGGGCCGTAGACGTGGCCCCGGCGGCCGGTGTCGAAGGCCCGCACCGTCTGGCCGGGGGTGAACGCCTCCCGGTCGGCGCCGTAGAAGGCGATCCCCTGGCGCGCCTCTCCGCCGGCCCGGAAGTCACCCAGCCAGGTGCACTGCTCGTGGCCGGGATGCTGGACGCACTCGACCCGCTGGGCGGTGAAGGTGCCCCAGGTGCCCTCGCCGCGGAGCGCGGCCAGCGCCGGTCCGAGGTTCTGCCCGGCGAGCAGCACCAGCACCAACCCCCCTGCGGCGATCACCAGGTCGAACGCGCTCAGACGCTTGGTGCCCGATCTCATTCGGCGCCTTTCGGAGGGGGCGAGGCCTTCTTGCGGAGGGGCGAGGCTTCCCATAGGACGGGTTTACCCAGAACCTCCGGTAAGGACAACCCTCCCCGGGCGGATAGGCAATCTCGGAGAAAAGGCGGCGGCCTTTGAACGGTGATGCCGACAGGCCCGCGGGGAACGGCGACGACGGCCCTGGACGGCCCTGTCCTGGCGGGCCGGGGGCACCGCGGGCCGTCGCGGCGACGCCCGCGCGAGGCGCCGCGGCCCGGGACCGGCCCATCGGGCCGCACCGGCCCAGCACCGGGCCAGGTCAGGCCCGGACCGGATCAGGGCCGACCAGGCCAGAGCCGGACCAGGTCAGAGCTGGACCGACTTGATCTCCAGATACTCCTCAAGCCCGAACTCGCCCAGCTCGCGCCCCAGCCCCGACTGCTTGTAGCCCCCGAAGGGGGCGCGGGGGTTGAACTGGCCGCCGTTGACGGACACCTGGCCGGTGCGCAGCCGCCTGGCGACGGCGACCGCGCGCTCCTCCCCGCCCGCCCACACCGCGCCGGCCAGGCCGTACGGCGTGCCGTTGGCGATGGTGACGGCCTCGTCCTCGCCGCGGGTGTAGGGGATGATCGTCAGGACCGGGCCGAAGATCTCTTCCTGCTCGATCACCATCCCCGGCTCCACCCCGGCGAACACCGTGGGCTCCACGTAGAAGCCCCGGTCCAGGGGCCGGTCGGCGCCTCCGGCGACCAGCCGGGCGCCCTCTTCCTGGCCCCGGTTGATGTAGCGGACGACCCGGTCGCGCTGGGCGGCGGAGACCAGCGGGCCGAGGCGGGTGAGCTCGTCGAAGGGGTCGCCGAGGGGGTATTTCCCCGCCGCCTCGACGGCGAGCCGGACGGCGTCGTCGTACTGGTCGCGGTGGACGATCATGCGTGTCCAGGCCGAGCAGGTCTGGCCCGAGTTGAGGAAGGCGTTGGCCACGGTCACCTTGACCGCCGCGGGCAGGTCGGCGTCCGGCAGCACCAGGCTGGCCGACTTGCCGCCGAGCTCCAGGGCCACCCGCTTGACCGTCTCGGCCGCGAGCGAGGCGACCCGCCGCCCCGCCCGGGTGGAACCGGTGAACGACACCATGTCCACGTCGGGGTGGGTGACCAGGGCCTCGCCCACCACCGGGCCGTAGCCGCTCACCATGTTGAACACCCCGGCGGGCAGCCCGACCTCGTCGAAGATCCCGGCCAGCGCGAAGGCCGCCAGCGGCGCCACCTCGCTGGGCTTGAGCACCACCGTGCAGCCCGCGGCGAGCGCCGGGGCCACCTTGCACACGATCTGGTGGAGCGGGTAGTTCCACGGCGTGATGGCGGCGACCACACCGGCCGGCTCCCGGAAGATGCGGGAGTTGCCGACCCGCCCGCCCTCGAAGTCGTAGGTCTCGGCCAGCTGGCCGTAGGAGGCCAGCACCCCGGCGGGCATCAGCGTCTGCACCTTCAGCGCCACGTTGTAGGGCGCGCCCATGTCCGTGGTGATGATCCTGGCTATCTGGTCGGAGCGTTCTCGTATCAGCTCGGCCGCCGCGTTGAGGACCTTGCCCCGTTCGGCCGGGGCCGTGCTCGACCACCCGGGCAGGGCCGCGCGGGCTGCGGCGACGGCGGCCTCGACGTCGGCGGGCGAGCCCGCCGGGACCCTGTCGATCGTCTCCTCGGTCGCGGGGTTGACGACGTCGATGCTCTCGCCCGACGCCGATGCCCGCCAAGCTCCGTTCAGATAAAGGTGACGCATGGCTCTCATCCTTGCGTGCCGACCGTCATAAGGCGAGAGCCCGTAAGGTCACGGAATACCTGCGCAATCGCATGAAGATCGCAATTTTGCCGGATGCGATCCACTGCCGCGACGGACATCGGATCGCGCTCTGCACGGGCAGAGTACGGCGGGGCGGGGTTGCGACCGATGGATTATCGAGATGTATAAAAATTCGTAATATCCGGATAAGCGCGGAGAAGTGATTCTCCGCGCTTATCCGGACGGCCAGGCACGGTGGCCGCGGGTCCGCGGTCAGTCGAAGATCGGCTGGCGGGTGCGGGAGCGCTTGATCTCGAAGAAGCCGTCGATGCCGGCCACCAGGCGGACGCCGTCCCAGAGCTTGGCCGCCTCCTCGCCCTTGGGCGCGGGCGAGATGACCGGGCCGAAGAAGGAGACGCCCTCCACCGAGATCACCGGGGTGCCGACCTCCTGGCCGACCCGTCCGATGCCGTCGTCGTGCGAGGCGCGCAGGGCCTCGTCGAACTCCTCGGAGTCCATCGCGTCGGCGAACTCCCGGTCCAGGCCCGCGGCCTCCAGCGCCTCCTCGACGGTCTCGCGGAGCCTGTCGAGCTCCTTGAGCCTGCCCTGGTTGTGAAAGCGGGTGCCGAGCTCGGTGTAGAGCCGGCCCACCGTCTCGGAGTCGTATTTCTCCTGCACGGCGGTGACCACGCGGACCGGGCCGATGGCCTTGGCGATCATCTCGCGGTAGCTCTCGGGCACGTCCTTGTCCTCGTTGAGCACGTTGAGGCTCATGATGTGCCAGCGCGGCTCGATGGGCCGCAGCTTCTCCACCTCCAGCAGCCACCGGGAGGTCATCCACGCGTACGGGCAGAAGGGATCGAACCACAGGTCGACCGGGGTGCGCTCAGTCATCTCTCAGCTCTCTGATCGGGAAGCCTGTCGTCGGCGACAACCTGTGGGACCGAGTTTCCTATTCCACGTAGGGATTATTACGTTGACGAGCGGCTTTATCCTCGAACGGAGCGGTCGGCTCGTCCCTCGGCCTCCGGGGCGGCGATCCTCTGCCTCACATGGCAGGATTCAGGCATCCCTTCGCAACGGAGCGGGGGAAGTTGTGACGAGGGAGCGGTAGTGGCAGGCAATCTGACCCGTGACGAGGCCCGTGAGCGCGCGCGTCTGCTCAGTGTGCAGTCATACGCGGTGGAACTCGACCTGACCGAGGGTGAGGAGCGCTTCGAGAGCGTCACCACGGTCCGGTTCACCAGCGCTCAGGCGGGTGCGGAGACGTTCATCGACCTGGCCGGCGCCAAGGTGCGCAAGGCCGTCCTGAACGGCACCGAGCTCGACGTGAGCAGCTACGACCTGGAGACCGGCCGGCTGCCGCTGCCGGGCCTGGCCGAGACCAACGAACTGCGCGTCGACGCCGACTGCTCCTACACGCGCACCGGCGAGGGCCTGCACCGCTTCGTCGACCCGGTCGACAAGAACGTCTACCTGCACAGCCAGTTCGAGACGGCCGACGCCCACCGGATGTACGCCTGCTTCGACCAGCCCGACCTGAAGGCCACCTTCGAGCTGACCGTGCTCGCGCCCTCCTACTGGGAGGTCATCTCCAACGCGGCGCCCGACTCCGCCGAGGAGCTGGAGGAGCACCACGGCCGCCACGGCGCGCTCCAGGCCGCCAAGCGCTGGCACTTCCCCGCCACGCCGGTGATGTCCACCTACATCACCGCCCTGTGCGCCGGCCCCTACCACAAGGTGACCTCCGAGCACGACGGCATCCCGCTGGGCCTCTACTGCCGGGCCTCGCTCGCCGAGCACCTCGACGCCGACAACCTCTTCGAGATCACCCGGCAGGGGTTCGACTTCTTCCACAAGATCTTCGGCGTCCGCTACCCGTTCGGCAAGTACGACCAGCTCTTCGTGCCCGAGTTCAACGCGGGCGCGATGGAGAACGCCGGCTGCGTGACCTTCCTGGAGGACTACGTCTTCCGCTCCCGCGTCACCGACGCGATCATCGAGCGCCGCGCCGAGACGATCCTGCACGAGATGGCGCACATGTGGTTCGGCGACCTGGTCACCATGCGCTGGTGGGACGACCTGTGGCTGAACGAGTCGTTCGCCACCTACGCCTCGGTGCTCTGCCAGGCCGAGGCCACCCGCTGGGGCCAGGGCGCGTGGACGACCTTCGCCAACGTGGAGAAGGCCTGGGCCTACCGCCAGGACCAGCTGCCCTCGACCCACCCGATCGCCGCCGACATCGTCGACATGCACGCGGTCGAGGTCAACTTCGACGGCATCACCTACGCCAAGGGCGCCTCGGTGCTCAAGCAGCTCGTCGCCTACGTGGGCCTGGACAACTTCCTGGCCGGCGTCCGCGACTACTTCAACGAGCACGCCTGGGGCAACACCACGCTCGCCGACCTGCTCGGCGCGCTGGAGCGCACCTCCGGCCGCGACCTGTCCTCCTGGTCCAAGGAGTGGCTGGAGACCGCCTGGGTCAACACGCTGCGCCCGTCGTTCACCACCGACCCCGAGGGCCGTTTCCTAGAGTTCAACGTCCTGCAGGAGGCCCCGGCCGACTACCCGACGCTGCGCTCGCACCGCGTCGCCATCGGCCTGTACTCCCTGCAGGGCGACGCCCTGGTCCGCACCAAGCGGGTCGAGCTCGACGTGGTCGGGGCACGTACGGCGGTGGCCGAGCTGGTCGGCGAGGTCCAGCCGGACCTGGTCCTGATCAACGACGACGACCTGACCTACGCCAAGGTCCGGCTCGACGAGCGTTCGCTGCAGACGCTGGTGAACGGCGGCATCGCCAGGTTCACCGAGTCCCTGCCCCGTGCCCTGTGCTGGTCGGCCGCCTGGGACATGACCCGCGACGCCGAGATGTCCACCCGCGACTACGTCGCCCTGGTCATCTCCGGCATCGCGTCGGTCAAGGACATCACCGTCGCGCAGACGGTGCTCCGCCAGGCCCGCCTGGCCGTCCAGCAGTACGCCGACCCGGCCTGGCGGGCCGAGGGCCTGGCCCTGCTGGCCTCCGCCCTGCGCTCCCTCGTCGCCGGGGCCGAGCCGGGCTCCGACCACCAGCTCGCCTACGTCAACGCCCTGTCCGCCGTGGCGACCTCCGCCGAGGACCTGGCGTTCGTCAAGGGCCTGCTGGACGGCTCGGAGGTGCTCGGCGGGCTGACCGTGGACACCGACCTGCGCTGGACGCTGATCCAGTCCCTGGTCTCCGGCGGCGTGCTCGGCGAGGAGGACATCGCCGAGGAGCTCCTGCGCGACGCCACCGCCACCGGCGAGCGCTCCGCCGCGCTCTCCCGCGCCGCGATCCCGACGGCCGAGGGCAAGGCGAAGGCCTGGGGCGTCATCATCGAGGGCAAGCTGAGCGGCGCCCTGCTCCGCTCGACGGTCCTCGGCTTCATGGACCCGCACCACCCGGACCTGCTTGAGCCGTACGCCACGGAATACTTCAAGGAGATCGGCCGGATCTGGAAGACCTGGACCTTCGACAGCGCCCAGAGCTTCGCCAACGGCTGCTACCCGGCCCTGGCCATCTCCCCGGAGACCGTCGCCCGGACCCAGGACTTCATCTCCGCCGAGCAGCCGCCGCACGCCCTCAAGCGCCTGCTCCTGGAGGGCGCCGACGGCGTCAGCCGCGCCCTGCGGGCTCAGGCCAAGGACACCTCGGCGGCCTGACCCGGCCCCGGCCCCGGGCGGATCCGCCCGGCTCCTGACGCCCCCCGCCGTCACGGCGGGGGGCGTCCGCGCGTCCCGGGTCCGTGCCTACCTGGCGGCCTACCGTCCCCAGCGGTGCCGTCCGGGCCGGGCGGGCGGGCCGCGGCGCCGTGATCGGTGCGCCGGCCACCGCCAGTTGATGGTAAAAATGGTCCCTACCTGCAAGAACATGTCAACATCCCGCTATGGCCGGATAAGGTGACCCGGGATCCGCGCCCCGTGAGAAGGTGATCAAGTGGAATCAGCACGCGATCTACTCGTCTCCCTGGCGCGCAGGCACGCCTTCGCCGACCTCGGGGCACTCGCCGTGGACGTCGTCGAGGACGCCGGCGACATCGAGGCGGTGTGCGAGTTCGGGCAGCGGCTGCTCTCCCTCGACGCGGAGGACTTCGCCGCCGAGGCGCGTGCCGTACCCAGCGACCTGAGGCGCCGGGCGCGGGCGTGCACCATGCCGCAGACGCCGCGGGAGCAGCCGCGCGGCGCCCTGGAGTCGCTGCGGCCCGCCTACGGGCTGCTGCTGGAGGTGATCGCGGTCCGGTGGCACCGGCGCGAGCTGAGCCCCATGGTCGCCGCCATCCACATCGCCAGCGAATACCTGCCGCTGCTCGCCTTCGAGCCGCTGCTCGGCAACGCGGGCGACCCGGCGCGCTGGCCGCGCGGGCTCAGCGCGCCGGGCAGCAGGTTCGGCGTGATCGGCGAGCGCGAGTGCGACCACACGAAGTCGGAGCAGTCGGCCACCAACCGGACCCTGCGGGTGGCCGGGGAGCCGGCCGAGGGCTGGCGGGCCTACTTCGACCGGCAGCACAGCCAGGTGGCGGGCGCGCTCGCCACCTGCGTGGCCACCTGCCGCACCCCCTGCACCGCGATGGACTGGGTGGAGCCGGAGCGCCGCGAGGACCTCGGCGTGCGCGCCCGCGCCGCGCTGGCCTTCGCCGACACCCCCCTGGTACGGCTGCGCCACGCGGCCCCGGTGGGCCACGGGTTCGGTGTGCCCTCCCCCGAGGAGGTCCTTGACGCCTGGCAGCGCAGCCGGGCGATCCTCGGCAAGAACGCGGTGGGCGAGGAGGCCGCCAGGGACGACGGCTTCCCCCTGCCGGGATTGCCCAGCCTGTTCTCCGCCGTCGCCGCCGCGCCCCTGGCCCCCTCGACCCTGCTGACGGACATCAGCACCTATCTGGTGAAACTGCTGCGGGCCTGACCGTAGGAGGACCTGTCACAGGTGCCGGACGGGACGCACGGACCCGCCGCGGGCGTCGGCTGGACGGCGGGGGCCATGGGCCTGCCGAAGAAGTCCCACGACGTCATGGCCTGGCCGACCGTCACCGAGAGCGCGCAGCAGCAGAGGGAGATCACCAACAGGATCACGCCCCTGCGGACGTAGCGTTTCTTGGCGTCGGCGACGGAGCTGAGCCTCCTGATGTCCAGCACGAGCCGGTCGGCCCGGACCCGGGTGTCCTGGGCCGCCGTGCGGGCCCTCAGGTCGGCGAGCGCGCTGCGGGCGAACGCGCCGGCGCGGGAGTCCTCCACCGGGGCCTCGCCGGCGTGGGGATCCTCGTCGTAGAGCCGGCCCGCGTAGGAGCGGCGGCGCTCCACCGCCTGCCCGGCGAGCCGCGCACTGCGGGGGTAAAGGGCGCCGGCGAGCATCAGGACCCCCATCGCGCAGAAGAAGACGCCCGCCCACCAGAGCCACTCCACCTGGCTGGGCAGCCCGTCCGGCCCGTAGCGGTTGCCCAGCAGCACGCCGAGGACGGCCGCTGCCGCCAGGACCGCGGCCTTGCGGTCCGCCCTGCCGATGTCGCCGCGCACCTCGGCCAGGACCGCCGCGATGTAGGCGACGACCTCGTCCTGCTCCTGCCTCACCGTGCCTCCCCCGGAGACGTGACCCGCCAGCGTGTCGCGCACGATCTTCAGCACTACCCGATTATGCGAGAAGGTCATCTGCGGCGCGAAGCGAGATCCGCCAGCAGCCCCACGCCGGAGACGAGCCCGCCCGCCAGATCTCCCGCACCGAGGGCGAGCGCCATCGACGTCGCGGCCAGGCGGCACTCCCGGTCGGGGAGCCGCCGGCCGGCGTGGAGACCGGTGACGATCTCCAGCGCCCGCCCTCCGGGGTCCACGAAGACGAGCACGGCCCTGTCGGCCTCCTCGCCCAGCGCGGCGTGCAGCCGTTCGGCGAAGTGACGGCGCGGGCCGATGGCCGGTCCGAGGTAGGCCGCGAAGCGCAGGCCGCTGCGGCGGTCCGCGGCGCGCAGCGCCTCCCGGAGGTCGTCGGCCTGTGCCGGGCTCAGGGCCGGCAGCACCGTCACCATCGCGCCGACGCCCCGCCGACGTGCCGGCCCGGCTCGGCGAGCTCGGCCAGCGAGACCCAGTCGCCCCGCGGCTCCCGGGGAGCCCCCCGGTCCACCAGCACCGGACCGGGGGCGACGCCACCCTGCTCGCCGCCGTGCGGGCCGCCGAACCACACCGCGCCCGCCGAGGTGGTCCGGGCCGCACGCGCGCGCATCCTGCCGGGCAGCATCACCAGCAGGGTGATGAACAGGAACAGTCCCGCGGAGGCTCCGACGAGAAACCCGAGGACCCGGATCGCGTCCACACGACCAACGGTAGACCCGCGGCGAGATGTCGTCGAGACCTGTTCGAGACCTACCAGACGGCCGGTCTGCGCTCTCCCCAGAAGCCGCCGCGGGCCGCCTCCACCTGCGCCGAGAGCGAGATCAGCGTGCCCTCGTCGCCGAACCGTCCGGCCAGCATGACGCCGACCGGCAGGCCGTCCGGCGTCCAGTGCAGCGGGAGGTTGACCGCGGGCTGGCCGCTGACGTTGTAGATGGCGGGGAAGGCGGCGAAGCGCTTCATCCGCTCGAAGGTCTCCTCCGGCTCCGCCACGTCCTCGAACCAGCCCACCGGCCGGGGCGGCTGGGTGACGGTGGGGGTGAGCACCGCGTCGTACTGGTCGGTGACCATCAGCCCGAACCGGGTGGCCAGCTGCAGCGCCGACTGGGCCTGCAGGAAGTCGGGGGCCGGGGTGGCGAAGCCGCGCCCGCGCAGCCAGGCGGTCAGCGGCCGGAGCCGCTCCTGCTTGCCCAGGTCCACCGGGTGCATGCAGGCGAAGGCGTACCAGAGCGTCACGAACTGCGGCACCAGGTCCGGGGTGAACGGCGGCGCGATGTCCACCACCTCGTGCCCGAGCGCGGCCAGCTCCGCCGAGGCGTGCTCGTAGGCGGCGAGCACCTCGGGGTCGACCTCGGCGCCGGGGACGAGCGGCTCGGCGTAGCGGGCGATGCGCAGGCGGCCCGGGTCCCGGCCCACGTACGCCGTGAACGTGCCCAGCTCCGGCGGCGGGGCGTAGTAGAGGTCGCCGGGGTTGTCGTGCGTCATCACGTCGAGCAGCGCGGCGGCGTCGGCCACGGTACGGGTGATCGGGCCGTTGGTGGACAGGCCGGCGAGGTCGGGGATGATCGGCGCGGAGCTGATCCGGCCCCGGGTGGGCTTGATGCCGTACAGCCCGCAGACCGAGGCGGGGATCCGGATCGAGCCCGCGCCGTCACTGCCCTGCGCCGCGGGGGCCAGGCCCGCGGCGACCGCGGCGGCGGCTCCTCCGCTGGAGCCGCCGGCGGAGCGGGAGAGGTCCCACGGGGTGCGGGTGGGCGGGGAGAGCGAGGTCTCGGTGTAGCAGGGCAGTCCGAACTCCGGGGTCGCGGTCTTGCCGAGCATGACGGTCCCGGCGTCCCTGAGCCTCTCGACCACGCTGTCGTCCACCGGCGCGACGAAGTCCTCGTAGGTGGCCGAGCCGAAGTGGATCGGCACGTCCTTGACCAGGTTGAGGTCCTTGATCGGGATCGGCACCCCGAGCAGCGGCGGGAGCTCCTCCCCCGCCAGCACCCTGGCCTCGGCCTTGCCCGCCTGTTCCAGGGCCATCTCGCGGGTGACGGTCACATAGGCGCCGACCTCCGGGTCCAGCCGCGCGATGCGGTCGAGGTAGTGTTCGGCGATCTCGACGGGCGAGATCTCCCCGCTCCGCACGGCCGCCGCCTGCTCAAGGGCGGTAAGATCATGTATGTGGGCCACGTCCCGCACAGTAGGCGCAGACGGCCCGGTTATCTAGAGAGGAAATGAGTAGATACCCGGATCAGGACGGCGCCAAGCGAGTGATGGTGGTCACAAAAGTATGAGATACCCAATACTAGGCACCCCAATGGACGTCAGCTACCGTGAGTTACGTGGATTCCGGTCAGGTACCAGAAGACGGTAACGCTACGTCACCTATTTGGGTCAGTGACCGACCGGCCGAGGACAGGCCGACGTCTCGACCCACCGCGCCCGCGTCTACGTACGCGCCCGTTGAGCGCGCTTCCCTGCGCAGTCTGCTCGACCATCCCAAATATCGCCATCTGCGGCGCCGTGCCCTGATCGCGGTCGGCGTGGGAGTGGTCGCGGGCATCCTGCTCGCGAGCTGGCGGCTGGGGGTCACCGCGGCCGTCGTGGCCACGATCGTCGACACGGTGCTGCACGCCCGGTCCAACTCGACGGTGCCCGCCTGGCGGCGCGCCTCGGTCGCGGAGCGGCGCACGGAGGCCCAGCTCAAGCGGCTGGAGCGGGGCGGTTACCGCACCCTGCACGCCCGTGCGATCCCCAACAGCGAGGCCCAGATCGACCACCTGGTCGTGGGCCCCACCGGGATCTACGCCGTCGACTCGGAGAAATGGGACAAGCGCCTGCCGGTCCGCGTCCAGTCGCACCGCAAGCTGTTCCACGGGCCGTTCAACCAGAAACCCCGCCTCGACGAGGCGCGCTGGGAGGCGTCCCAGGCGGCAGAGCTGATCGGGGAGGCGCTCGGCCACGAGGTCACGATCGTCCCGTCCCTGGCGATCTACGGCCCGGCGATCCCGTGGAAGATCCTCAACGTCCGCGAGGTCGACGTCTTCGACGGCAGCCGTGTCCGCAAATGGATCACCAAGCGGGAACGGTCACTCACCGACACCGAGATCGACGAGATCTACCGGGCCGCCGAGCAGGTCCTGCCCGCGCGCTACCCCGAATCCTGACCCCGGAGGCGCCCCGGCCCCCGGGAGCGACCCTCCGTAACCCCTGACGGGAGTCTCCGGCCGGGCGCCGGCGGCTCCCGTCCTTCATGCCCGCACCCTTTCCCTCCCCCCTCCCCCGGTCCCCTCCCCCGCGTACGCGCCCGCCCTCCCCACGCCCGGGACCCGGCGCCCTCCACGACCGGGATCCGACGCGGCCGCCTCCGTGACCGACGCGGCCGCCTCCATGACCCGACACGGTCACCGACGGCCGTGGGGCGTCCGGCGCGGGGCGTTCGGTAAGGTCGGTGGCAGGGCCGGGCACACCTCGGCTCCACCGGTCGCCGCCTCAGCGCTCCCGCCGCTCCGCCGGCGGCCGGAGACGTTCCCGTCGACGTCCGGACACCTTCGCGGCACGCCACCGGGGAGCGGCTCCGCGCCGCGACCGCCCACCAGGCGGTCGACGGCCGCGCGTCTCGTGTTGTGGACAGCCGTCTCAAGCACCGGGCGGTAGCCGTACCATTTGAAGACTCGGTTTCGATGATGGGAGAAGCCTCATGCCCGCCCTCAGGTCTCGTACGGTCACTCACGGCAGGAACATGGCCGGAGCCCGGGCCCTGCTCCGGGCGACGGGTGTAGCCGGCGGTGACTTCGGCAAGCCCATCATCGCGGTGGCCAACAGCTTCACCCAGTTCGTCCCCGGGCACGTCCACCTCCGCGAGGTCGGCGACGTGGTGGCCGGGGCGATCCGCGAGGCGGGCGCGATCCCGCGCGAGTTCAACACGATCGCGGTCGACGACGGCATCGCGATGGGCCACGGCGGCATGCTCTACTCGCTGCCCAGCCGCGAGCTGATCGCCGACGCGGTCGAATACATGGTCAACGCGCACTGCGCCGACGCGCTCATCTGCGTCTCCAACTGCGACAAGATCACCCCGGGCATGCTGCTGGCCGCCTTCCGGCTCAACATCCCCACGGTCTTCGTCTCCGGCGGCCCGATGGAGGCCGGCAAGACACCGGGCCGGAAGCTCGACCTGATCGACCCGATGATCGCCTCCGCCGACGACGGCGTCTCCGACGCCGAGCTGCTGGAGATGGAGGAGAACGCCTGTCCGACCTGCGGTTCGTGCAGCGGGATGTTCACCGCCAACTCGATGAACTGCCTCGCCGAGGCCATCGGCCTGGCGCTGCCGGGCAACGGCACGATCCTGGCCACGCACAAGGCGCGCAAGAAGCTGTTCCAGGACGCCGGGCGCCGGCTGGTGGACATCACCCGCCGCTACTACGAGCAGGACGACGAGACGGTCCTGCCGCGCAGCATCGCCACCAAAGACGCGTTCGAGAACGCCATGGCGCTGGACGTGGCGATGGGCGGCTCGACGAACACGATCCTGCACATCCTCGCCGCGGCCCGCGAGGCCGAGGTGGACTTCGGGCTCAAGGAGATCAACGAGATCTCGCTGCGGGTGCCCTGCCTGTGCAAGGTCGCCCCGGCCACCGCGAAATACCACGTCGAAGACGTCCACCGGGCCGGCGGCATCCCCGCCATCCTCGGCGAGCTCGACCGGGCCGGCCTGCTCCACCGTGACGCGCACACCGTCAACGGCGGCACGATGGGCGACTACATCGACGCCTGGGACCCGTGCTCGGCCACCGCGCTGCCCGAGGCGCTGGAGCTCTGGCACGCCGCCCCCGGCAACGTCCGCACCGTCAAGCCCTACTCCCAGGAGGCCCGCTGGGACTCGCTGGACCTCGACCGGTCCGAGGGCTGCGTGCGCGACTTCGAGCACGCCTACACCCGTGACGGCGGCCTGGCCGTCCTCTACGGCAACATCGCCACCGAGGGCTGCATCGTCAAGACCGCCGGAGTCGACGAGTCGATCTGGCGCTTCTCCGGGCCCGCCGTGGTCTTCGAGTCCCAGGACGACGCGGTCGAGGGCATCCTGAACAACAAGGTCAAGGCCGGCGACGTCGTGGTGATCCGCTACGAGGGCCCGAAGGGCGGGCCGGGCATGCAGGAGATGCTCTACCCGACCTCGTTCCTGAAGGGCAAGGGCCTGGGCAAGGCCTGCGCGCTGGTCACCGACGGGCGCTTCTCCGGCGGCACGAGCGGGCTGTCCATCGGCCACGCCTCCCCCGAGGCGGCCGAGGGCGGCACCATCGCCCTGGTCGAGGACGG
This sequence comes from Streptosporangium brasiliense, assembly GCF_030811595.1. Classification (NCBI taxonomy): domain Bacteria; kingdom Bacillati; phylum Actinomycetota; class Actinomycetes; order Streptosporangiales; family Streptosporangiaceae; genus Streptosporangium; species Streptosporangium brasiliense. Next base: position 3,921,989 of record NZ_JAUSRB010000002.1, on the reverse strand, counting down.
CGACCTCATCGAGATCGACATCCCCGGCCGGTCGATCGAGCTGAAGGTCTCCGAGGAGGAGCTGTCGGCCCGCCGCGAGCGGCTCGTCGCCGACCTGGGCGGCTACCGGCCGCGCGACCGTCACCGCCCGGTGAGCGCCGCGCTCCAGGCCTACGCCGCGATGACCACTTCGGCCTCCACCGGCGCCTCCCGGGACCTGTCCCAGCTCTCCCGCTGACGCCGCTTCACCTGTCGGACTTACCTGTCGGGTACGGTCCCCGTACCCGACAAGAAGTTCGAAAAATGTCGGTGCCCGTCCCTATGATCAGGGTATGGCTAACGTCATGAAGCCCTCCGCCAGCCCGTTGACGACCGCCGAGATCGCCGCCCTCGCCCTGTCCCTGGCGCACCTGGGTTCGGGCCCGCAGGCCAACGCCGCCCGCAGCGGCCTGCGCCACGCGTTCGAGCACATGGAGCTCGACGACGAAGTCATCGCCACCACGCTCTCGACCCTCGTCGACCCGATGCCCGACCCGGTCGCCGACCGGGCCCGGACCATCGCCAACGCCATCACCTCCCGTCTCGTGGTCCGCCTGCACTACCGGGACGTCACCGGCCGGATCACCGTCCGCGACGTCGACCCGGTGACCTGCATGGTCCACCGCGACTACTGGTATCTCGTGGGCATGTGCCGCCTGCGGCACGGCATCAGGGCCTTCCGGTTCGACCGGATCGTCGCCACCGAGCCCACCTTCCAGCCCGCCCGCCCCTACCTGGCCGACCGCTTCCTGCCCTTCCAGGGCAGGCGGCGCGCCCTGCAGAACGAGCGCGCCGCATAGCCGGACCTTGACCTGTCACTCGGCCGGATCAGGCCGGCCGGGTGACAGACTCCGGCCATGAGGGTTCGGTGGGCCTCCCTCGTCGTCGCCGTGACGACGGTCGCCGCCTGTTACGCGTGGGCACCGGCCGCCGGGCCGGCAACCGCACCGGCGCGGAAGGGGTGGCGGGCGCCGCCCCCCGCCGCCGCCACGTCCGGCGGTGGCGCGTCGGTCCCCGGCCCCGCCGAGCGCCGCGACCTCACCAGGGCGCTGGACGACTATCTGGAGGACCGGCCCGGCCGCGTGGCGGCCGCGGCGTTCGACCTGGTCACCGGGGCCGGCTACACCTACCACGACAGCGGACCCTTCCTGCTGGCGAGCGTGGCCAAGGCCGGCATCCTGACCGCGCTGCTGCTCAGGGCCCAGGCGGCCGGGCGCCCGCTGACCCGCCACGAGCGTTCCCGCGCCGGGGTGATGATCAGGCGGAGCGACAACCAGGCCGCGAGTGAGCTCTACGCCGCGGTCGGCGGCCGGCGTGGGCTGGCCCGGGTGCTGCGCGGGCTCGGGGCCACCGCCACCTGGCCGGCCCCGTGGCCCTACTGGGGCGCGACCAGGGGTGGGCCGTCGGAGCAGCTCAGGGTGCTCTGGGCGCTCAGCTCACCGGCCGGGCCGGTCAGCGCGGCCAACCGGCGTTTCGCCATGAGGCTCATGTCGTCGGTCGTCCCCGGCCAGGCGTGGGGCGTGAGCGCCGCGGCGTCCGCCGGGGACCGCGTCTCGCTGAAGAACGGCTGGCTCCCGGCCCGGGTGCACGGCGGCCTGTGGACCGTCAACAGCATCGGCAGACTCCGCTCGGACGGCCACGACCTGCTGGTCGCCGTGCTGTCGGAGCGCAGCCCCGGCAAGGACACGGGGATCGCCACGGTCGAGCGCGTCGCCCGGCTCGTGGTCGGCACGCTCAGGAGGGACCGGGAGCCCCGGCGGGGAGCCTAGCCGCAGCAGCCGCCCCCGCAGCAGCCACCGCCACCGCCGCCCGGCCGGGGTGCCGGGGCGCCGGATCCGCCGGTCACGGCGACCGTGGACAGCAGCTTGACGGTGTCGTCGTGGCCCTGCGGGCAGAGCGCGGGCTCGCCGGAGCGGGCCATCGGACGGGAGAGCTCGAAGGTGGATCCGCAGGCGCGGCAGCGGAAGTCATAGCGCGGCATGACAGACAGGTTACTCACGTGAAGCTGATGGAGGCATAGTCGGCGACCGGGCGGTAGCCGATCGCCTGGTAGATCGAGTTGGAGGTGGGGTTGGACAGGTCGGTGAACAGCAGCACCTCCGTGGCGCCCGCGGCCAGCGCCTCGGCCGTCGCGGCGTGGGCGACCGCCGCACCGTATCCCCTCCGGCGCAGGTCCGGGGGCGTGTAGACGGGGCCGACCCGGCACATGCCGGCGATGGGTGAGGAGAGCCCGGCGAACGCGACGGGCAGCCCGTCCGCCTCCCACAGCACCAGCTCCTCGCGGTTGATCCTGCTGGCCACCAGCGCGGTCAGGTCAGTGGGCAGGACACCGCCGGCCTCGGCCAGGAAGTCACCGAACCACCCGACCAGCCGCCCGAGGTCGTCGATGGTGGCCGTGCGGGGGGCTCCCCGGGCCGGCGGCCGCGGCGGGACGGGCGCGTCGAGCCGGTAGAGGCGCTCGGAGCGGCGCCCGGCCTCGGGCCGCCACCAGGCGTCGGCGAACGCCTCGGCCTGCGCGAGCGGCCCGGACACTCCGGGGATCACCCGTTCGTCCTCGATGAGGCGGGCGGCGAGCCCGCGGACGGTCTCCGGGGGGACGTCGGCGAGCAGTAGCGGATGGGGCGGCGTCTGGCTCGCCGCGGCGACGGTCTCGCCGTCGCGTTCCAGCCAGGCCAGCAGCACGTCGTCGCCCCACAGGCCGCTGCGGATGCCGCGCAGGACCGTGAGCGGGACGGTGTTGCGGACCGGGTCCTTCAGCAGCCACGGCTCCGCCGCCCCGGCATACACCTCGGCATCGGAGGTGAACGTCCATCCCATACGTCGATTGTGCCGAACCGGATGGGCCGGGGCGAACGGATGTCAGGCCGCGGTCAGGCCGCGCTCTCCGCGAGGTAGGGCGCCCACAGGGGGTCGCCGACGCTGTGCGCGCCGATCAACCGCCAGTGGACGCCCCGTGGCACCACCGGGACGACGCTCAGCGTCCATCCCAGCTCCTCCAGCATCCGGTCGGCCTTGCGGTGGTTGCACGAGGTGCACGAGGCCACGCAGTTCTCCCACGTGTGCGGGCCGCCCCGCGAGCGCGGGATCACGTGGTCGATGGTCTCGGCCCGCTGGCCGCAGTAGGCGCACCGGTAGTCGTCCCGGCGCATCAGCGCGGTCCGGGTCAGCGGGATCCGTGACCGGTAGGGGATACGGACATATCGGCGAAGCCTGATCACCGACGGGACGTCGAGCGTGCGGCTCGCCGAGCGGAACACGGCGCCCCGCCCGTCGCGGTGCACGACGTCCGCCTTCTCCCTGAGCACGAGCACGACCGCGCGGTGCAGGGAGAGAGTGGTCAGGGGTTCGTAGGTGGCGTTCAACAGCAGGACTTGGCGCATCAGCGGGCCTTTCCCGCTGCACGGCGCGTCAGTTGAGGGGGCACGCCGTCGCGTGCCCCGAATGGCGGCCCCTCCTGGGGCCCTGGTGCTTCCGTCACGAGGACCTCCGCCGGACGGCCCAGCGGATGGTCACCACGGCACCGTCCTCAACCAAGTTTGGCTTCTGCATCATCGTTCCCGCCACTCATAAATGAGCCACCCATAAATGACTGAAGGGACGCCTGGTACGTTTTATGCCCGCATTACTAGTTTTTAACTCCTCCGACGGCAGATCGAATACGCCTCTCGCGCAATGGGTCCGCACCGTCGCCGGGAGGTCGTAGGGTTCCTGCCATGACGCGACAGCCATACCCTCCTGCCAGCCGTGACGCCCTCGTCGACGACCTGCACGGCACCCCCGTCCCCGACCCCTACCGATGGCTGGAGGACCCCGACGATCCGGCCACCACGACGTGGCTGGCGGAGGAGGAGAAGCTCTTCGCGGCCGAGATGGGGGCGCTCGCCGGACGAGAGGCGTTCAAGACGCGGATCGCCGAGCTGCTCAGGTCCGGCTCGGTCGGCGCACCGGTCTGGCGCGGGGAGCGCCGCTTCTTCATGCGGCGGACCCCGGAGCAGGAGCACGCGGTGCTCTACACCGTCGACCCCGACGGCACCGAGCGGGCGCTGCTGGACCCGACGGCGCTCGACCCCACCGGCCTCACCACGCTCGACTCGTGGCAGCCCGACAAGGAGGGGCGCCTGCTCGCCTACCAGATCTCGGTGGGCGGCGACGAGGAGTCGAGCCTCTACCTCATGGACGTCGCGACGGGCGCCCGGATCGAGGGTCCGATCGACCGGTGCCGCTACTCCCCCGTGGCCTGGCTGCCCGGCGGGAAGGCCTTCTACTACGTGCGCAGGCTCCCCTCCACCGAGGTGCCCGACGGTGAGGAGCAGTTCCACCGCCGCGTATACCTGCACCAGGTCGGCACCTCCACCGAGGACGACGTCCTGATCTTCGGTGCCGGCATGGAGAAGACCAACTACTACGGTGTCGCGGTCTCCCGCGACGGCCGCTGGCTGCAGATCTCCGCCTCCCGCGGCACGGCGCCGCGCAACGACCTGTGGGTGGCCGACCTGTCGGCCTCCTCCCCCGAGGCGCCGGACCTCGTCGTCGTCCAGGAGGACGTCGACGCCCAGACCGCCCTGAGCTTCGGCCGCGACGGCAGGCTCTACGTGTTCACCGACCGCGACGCCCCGCGCGGGCGGATCTGCGTGACCGACCCCACCGCCCCCCAGTACGAACACTGGCGCGACCTGATCCCGCAGGACCCGGAGGCCGTGCTGTCGGACTTCGCGATCCTCGACGATCTGGACCGGCCGGTCATGCTGGTCGGCTGGACCCGCCACGCGATCAGTGAGATCTCCGTCCACGACCTGGTCGCGGGCGAGCGCGTGGGGCAGGTGCCGACGCCCGGCCTGGGCACCATCGGCGGCATCAGCGAGCGCCCCGAGGGCGGCCACGAGGCGTGGTTCGGCTACACCGACAACACCACGCCGCCGACCATCCAGCGCTACGACGCCCGCACCGGCGAGACCAGCCTCTGGGCCTCCTCCCCGGGCGCCGTCGAGGTGCCCGCCGTCGACACCGAGCAGGTGACCTACCGCTCGGCCGACGGCACCGAGGTCCACATGCTGGTGATCTCCAAGCCCGGCGTCGAGGGGCCGCGCCCGACCATCCTGTACGGCTACGGCGGCTTCGGCATCTCGATGACCCCCGGCTACTCGGCGTCGATCCTGACCTGGGTCGAGGCGGGCGGCGCCTACGCCATCGCCCAGCTGCGCGGCGGCGGCGAGCAGGGCGAGGAGTGGCACCGGGCGGGGATGCTCGCCAACAAGCAGAACGTCTACGACGACCTGCACGCGGCGGCCGAGCACCTGATCGCCACCGGCGTCACCACCGCCTCCCAGCTGGCCATCTCCGGCGGCTCCAACGGCGGCCTCCTGGTCGGCGCGGCCCTGACCCAGCGCCCTGACCTGTACGCCGCCGTCGCCTGCTCGGCCCCGCTGCTCGACATGGTCCGCTACGAGCTGTTCGGCCTCGGCGCGACCTGGAACGTCGAGTACGGCTCGGCCGAGAAGCCCGACGAGTTCGCGTGGCTGTACGCCTACTCGCCCTACCACCACGTCCGCGAGGGCGTGTCCTACCCGGCGACGCTGTTCACCGTCTTCCAGTCCGACACCCGGGTCCACCCGCTGCACGCCTGGAAGATGTGCGCCGCCCTCCAGCACGCCCAGTCCTCCGACCGGCCGATCCTGCTCCGCAACGAGACCGAGGTGGGCCACGGCGCCCGCGCGGTGAGCAAGACCGTCGAGCTCGCCGCCGACCAGCTCACCTTCCTCGCCCACCACACGGGCCTGACGGCGTAGTCGCCGCCCGGCGCGCCCCCGCCGGGGGGCGCGCCACGGTCACGGCGCCCGGCTAGCGCGGGAAGACGATGGTCCGGTGGCCGTCGAGGAGCACCCGCTGCTCGGCGTGCCACCGTACGGCGCGGGCGAGGGCCTGGCACTCGACGTCGCGGCCGATGGCGGCCAGGTCCTCCGCGGAGTGGGTGTGGTTGACCCGGGCGACCTCCTGCTCGATGATCGGCCCCTCGTCGAGGTCGGCGGTCACGTAGTGGGCGGTCGCGCCGATCAGCTTCACCCCTCGGGAGTGGGCCTGGTGATACGGCTTGGCCCCCTTGAACGACGGCAGGAACGAGTGGTGGATGTTGATCACGTTGCCGGCAAGCTTGACGCAGAGGTCCTCCGACAGCACCTGCATGTAGCGCGCGAGCACCACCAGGTCGGCCTGGTAGTGGTCGACCAGGCTCAGGATCTCCGCCTCCTGGCGGGACTTGGTCTCGGGGGTGACCGGCAGGTGGTGATAGTCGATGCCGTAGGACTGGGTCAGCGGGCGCAGGTCGGGGTGGTTGGAGGCCACCCCGACGATCTCGATGTCGAGCAGGCCGGAGCGCGTGCGGTAGAGCAGGTCGTTGAGGCAGTGCCCGAACTTGCTGACCAGCACCAGCACGCGCGGCTTGACGGCCAGGTCGCGCAGCCTGAACTCCATGCCGAGCTCGGGGGCGAGCGCGGTGAAGGCCGTGCGGAGATCGGCGTGGGAGAGCGGGGAGACGAACTGTACCCGCATGAAGAAGCGCTCGGAGACGGGGTCCCCGAACTGCTGGCTCTCGGTGATGTTGCAGCCCCGCGCGGCCAGGAGACCGGAGACCGCGGCCACCACGCCGGGCCGGTCCGGGCAGGACAACGTCAGCACGTACTGGGCGGCGGAGCTCATGCGCTCGCCCCCCTCCGGTGTCCCGGAGCCCGTGCCGGGCCTTCTGACTCGCTCGTTCATGCCTTCACCCTCGAAGAGGTCGGATCGTCCGGTGCTTCCGCACCGACCTGGGCAGAGTACAGCGCGCCGGCCGTCTCCACCCGCGCCACGCCCGCCTCCGGGTCAGCGGCGCGGGTGCGGGATGCCGGGCGCCTTCGTGATCTTGACGCGCTGTGAGGTGCACGCCGGTCCCGGGTCCAACAGAATGAACTCTCCATCCATCATCCACTCGACCTCTGGGTAGGTATGTCCCTATCGGGGCACTGGGGACGCTACCCATGGACCACGAGCGAGGGCAGCCGTCATCCGCCTGTGGCCGCCACAGCCGGGCCGGCCTTGTCCTTCACCTGTTGTTCAGTTGGGATGTGGAAGCGTGAGCCTGGTCGCCCTGACGTCGCTCGCCGGACTCTTCGCGGTCGTCACCGGGGTCAACGACGGCGGCGCGCTCCTGGCGATCGGGCTGAAGATCCCCAGCATCCCGCCGGCGACCGGCGTGATCATGATGATGGTCACGGTCGCGCTGATGCCCCTGGTGACCTACCAGGTCGCCAAGACCTTCACCACCAGGCTGACGAGCATGGAAGGCCCCTACGGCCAGATCACGTTGACCGTCGCCGTACTGGCCGCGCTGGCCGTCGTCGCGGCCCTCAACAACCAGGGGCTGCCCACCAGCCTGACCCTCGCCATCGTGGGCGCCCTCACCGGTGCGCGCCTGGGCTGGGATCTGCCCGTCTCGGGCGGCGCCGTGCTGTTCGTGCTCGCGGTCGCGATGGCCGCCCCGTTCGTCGGAGGGCTGCTGGCGGTCCTGACGATCCGGCTGCTCGTACGGCTGGCGCACGGCCGCACGCTGCGGCAGTGGCACCGGGCCGGGTTCACCCTGCAGTGCCTGGCCTACGCGGCCAACGACGGCCAGAAGATGCTGGCCGTCTTCATGCTCACCCTCGGCCTCTCCAGCCCTCCGTTCCCCGTCTGCCTGGCCGTGGCGGCGCTGTTCGGGATCGGCGCCCTGTACGGCCTGCCGCGTGCCGGCCGTACGCTCAGCCGGGGGATCATCGCCTCGCGCCCGCTGCACGGCGTGACCGCCGAGCTGGCCAGCGGTGCCGCCGTGATCGGCTGCTCGGCGATCGGCGCACCGGTGAGCATGACCCAGACGATCGCCGGCGCCCTCATCGGGGCCGGGATGGCCGAGAGCGCCGGCCGGGTGCGCTGGCACGCCGCCACGAAGATCGTCTTAGCCTGGATGCTGACGCTGCCGGTGAGCGGGCTGCTCGCCGCGGCGGCGGCGCTCATCCTCCGGAGGGTGATCGTGTGAAGCGGCTGCGGCGGGTGCGGGATCTGATGGCGGGCCGCATGGACAGCGTACTCGTCGAGGCGCTGATCGGGCAGCTGGAGGCCACCAAACAGGGGGCCTGGCTGGCCATGGCCATGATCGGGGGTGACATGGGCCGGACCGACGCCCACGAGCGGATGCGCTCCATCGAGCACCGCGGCGACACCGAACGCGCCCGTCTGGTGGAGGAGCTGTCGGGCTCCCTGGTGACGCCGATCGACCGCGAGGACCTGTTCCGGCTGTCCCGCTCGATCGACGACGTGCTGGACTCCCTGCGCGACTTCGTCCGCGAGTCGCATCTCTACCGCGTCCGGGACCAGCAGCGCTTCGCCCCCATGCTCGACCAGGTGATCGTCGGCATCGAGGCCCTGGAGTCCGCGGTCCACGGCCTGGCGTCCCGCCCCTCGGTGATCACCCATGACGCGCTGGAGGCGAAGAAGGTCGGCGGCACCATCCGGCGCATGTACCAGTACGAGATGGCCCGCATCTTCTCCGACCCGATCAGCGCCGAGACCCTGAAGGAGCGCGAGCTGGTCCGGCGCCTGGAGATCGTCGGCATGGCGATCAGTGAGGCCGCCGACGCCATCGCCGACGGCGCGATGAAACGCTGACCCGCGCGGCACCGCGCCGGCGGACGGCCGGAGCACTCCGGCCCTGCGCGGGGACCTCCGGCACGGCTGACCGCGTAAGGCTGTCAGGTTGGGGACGTCTCCGCAGGTCATCCTGCTTTTCGGTAGGCGTTGTGGAAGGATTGGACCCGATGGACGGTGATAACGTCCCGGACTTATGAGCGACTCTCAGACGGACGGGGACGGCTTGCGGACGGACGGCTCCCCGGTGAGCGACCGGGCCGCGGCACGGGTGGTCTGCGTGGACGGCGACGGCCGCGTGCTGCTGCTGCACTGGCATGACCCGGTCAGCGGCAGGACCCTGTGGGAACCGCCGGGCGGCGGGATGGATCCGGGTGAGACGCCCCTGGAGGCGGCGCGGCGGGAGCTGACCGAGGAGACCGGGCTGCCGGGCGAGGCGGTGCTGGACCTCTGGGTGCCGGTGCCCCGGGAGTTCGACTGGCTCGGCACCCACTACGCCAAGACCGAGCGGTTCTACCTGGCGAGGTTCGAGGGCACTCCCGCGGTGGCCCCCGGCGCGTTCACCGCCGAGGAGAGCGACACCTTTCTGGGCTCCGGCTGGTTCTCCCCGGCGGAGCTGGCCGGGCTCCCCGACCCGCTGGAACCGCCGGACCTGGTGGAGGTCGTCTCCCGGATCACCCGGCTGGGCTGACCACGCTCGCGTCCGGCCGCTTCAGCGTGCGCCCCGTGGCCGCGGTCCCATACGCGTCTCTCCTCTCAGTGACGGTGGGAGCCTCTCAGTGACGGTGGGAGCCGCCGCCGCTGTTGACGGCGCCGTTGGAGCCGCCGCTGCCGTTGGCGGCGCCGTTGGCACTGCCGCCGTCACTCTGAACGGTGACAACGGCCTCAGTGCCGGCGCCGGCGGACTGGGCCGGCGTCGTCGCGGGCACGATGAGGGCGAAAGCCATCATCGTGCCAGCCGCGAGAGCGTTCCTGAGCTTGATCATGGTGGATCACTCCATACCGGATCGGTCACGTCCCGGGCGATGCCCGGGCCGGTGGAGCACCGGATCGGTACTGCGCAGCGCACCGACACGGTGCCTGGATCCCACGCTAGGCGGGGTGCCCTCCAGGAGGGTAGGAGTGTCACTCCCAGGGGTGGACCTCGCCGCCGACGGATGCCTCGGAGTGCCGGCGAGGAAGGGCGGGGAAGAGCGCGCACGCTGCGCGTCGAGGCCGTCACCGCCTCCGTTGGAGGGGCCGGCCCGGGAGCCGCGGAATACGGCACCTGGTCAACCGGTTTCTGCCACAAAGTGATGAATCCAAGCACACGCTTCACATGGTGATGAAATGGACAATCACAATCTTCTGGGTGAGTTCCTGCGCGCTCGACGCGAGGTCACCGCCCCCGAGCAGGTAGGACTGCCGCACTCCGGTCTCCGCCGGACTCCGGGACTGCGCCGGGAGGAGGTGGCGATGTTCGCCGGGGTCAGCACCGACTACTACATCCGTCTGGAGCAGGGGCGCGAACGCCATCCGTCCGAGCAGGTGCTCGACGCCCTGGCACGGGCGCTGGACCTCGACCCCGACGCCGCGGCGCACCTGCACGGACTCGCTCATCCCGGGCCACGGCGCAGGACGGCCGACGGGGCGGAACGGGTCAGCCCGGACCTGCTGCGGCTGATCTGGAGCTGGCCGTACACCCCGGCGCTGGTGATCAGCCGCCGGATGGACGTGCTGGCCGCGAACCCGCTGGCCACCGCCCTCTACGAGGGGTGGGAGCACGCGGACAACCTACTGCGGATGGTCTTTCTGGCCCCCGCCGCGCACGAGTTCTACCGTGAGTTCGGCCTGGACTGGGAGCAGGTCGCCCGCTCCAAGGTGGCGCACCTGCGCGCCGCCGCAGGGGCGGACCTCGACGATCCTCAGCTGACCGAGCTGGTCGACGAGCTCTCCTCCCAGAGCGCGGATTTCCGCCGATTATGGGCGCGGCACGACGTGTCCCCCGTACCGCACGCGGCCATGCCCCTCCGCCACCGCGAGGCCGGCGACCTGATCCTCACCTGCGAGGTGTTCGACGTCAACAGCGCTCCCGGCCAGCAGCTGGTCACCATTGACGTCGAGCCCGCCGGCGCCGCCGAGCGGGCCCTGGTCCTGCTCGGCGGGGACGTGACGCCGTCCGGCCGGGAAGCCCTCGGCCACGCGCTGCAAGCGGCTCACCGCTGACGCGGCAGGCCTCACCGCGTGCCGCCCGCGCTCACAAGGGGGAATTGACCGATGTCCTCCACAGGAAGGGGCTACGGCGCTCTCCCTGTGGAGCGGATCGACAAATGACGCGCCGGCCGGGCCCCGTCACTGGGGTAGACATATGTGCGACGTCGGCGACCGCACCGGCCCTGCTCCCCCTCAGCGCCTGCGGCGGCTACGACGGCGGGTGCCGACGGGACTTCCGCCCCGGTGCAAGACATATCCACCCGGAGAGAAGACAGCACTCCCTCCGGGAGAGGATCCTCACCCCAAACGGGGAAGGTGTGGATAAATCCTTACTTAGGGTAAAAATCAACACCTGCGATTCATCGGGAGGAGAAAAGCTCACCTCGGAGGGGCTGACCTCTCCTCCAGTGGGGTTTCTGTCCACCTCGCCCCAGTCTCTCCCCGCCCAAGCCACCTCACCCCGCCTCACCTCACCCAAGCCACCCCACCCCACCCCCTCCCACCCAAGCGGCACGGCTCAGCGTGGACCCCGGCCACGTCCGGGTCTTCCCGTTTAGAGCCCGAGGGCCTCACGGATGGCCGGGTCGTCGGGGTCGAGGTCGAGGGCATGGCGCAGATCCTCCTGCGCCGCCTGTTCCCTGCCCAGGGCCTGGAGGGCGGTCGCCCGGTTGAAGTACAGCTCCGGGCTCTCCTCGATCTCGATGGCCCTGGACAGATCGGTCACCGCGCCCTCGGCATCACCGGTCTCGTAGCGGAGGATGCCCCGGTTGGCCCAGGCGGCGCCGAGGGCGGGGGCGCTCTCCAGGGCGGTGTCGAAGGCCCGCGCGGCCTCCTCGAACCGCCCGGACGCGGTGTCGAGCTGCCCCTTCACGGTCAGCAGGTGGGGATTGCCCGGCATGAGCGCCAGCCCGGCCGCGACGTCGGCCCGCGCCTCGGCCTCCAGTCCGAGCACCGCCCGCACGCCCGCCCGGTTGATGTAGGCGTCCAGGTAGTCCGGGTCCAGCTCCAGCACGTGGTCGAGGTCGGCCCGACCTCCCTCCAGGTCCCCCAGCGCGAGCCGGAGCTCGGCCCGGTTGTAGTACGCCTCGGGCAGGGGCGGGCTCACCCGGATGGCGGCCTCGTAGTCGGCCAGCGCCTCATCGGTCAGCCCGAGCCGGAACAGGAGGTTGCCCCGCTCCAGGTAGTGGTCGGCGAAGAACGGGTCGAGGGCGATCGCCGCCGAGTACTCCTCCAGCGCCTCCTTGGCACGGCCCAGCTCCGCCAGGAGTCGGCCGCGGTTGGCGTGCAGCACCATCCGGTGCACCGGGTGCCGTCCCGGCGGCAGATCCTCCTGTGCCAGCTCGATGGCCGACTCGACCAGTGCCAGCGCCTGACGCGGCCGGCCCAGGCGCGTCTCGACGAGAGCCTGGCCGTTGCGGTCGAACCCCAGCTTGAAGGCCCGCTCACCCCGGTCGGGCAGCAGGGTGGAGATGGCGACGGCCTGGTTGATCCAGCCCGTCGCGCGCCCCAGGTCCCGCTGGGCCGGGTCGGGATGGCGGGCGTCGAGCATGGCCGTGCCGTAGGCCGAGGCCGCGTGCACCGCGGGGTCCTGGCTGCCGCGGCGGGCACGCTCGTAGAGGTCACGGGCCTCCTCCTGGCGGGACAGGGCCCCCAGGGCGGTGGCCGTACGCTGGATGAAGCGCCACCACAGGTCCGAGCCGGGCTCGGCCAGCCGCGATCCGCGCCGCCCCAGCTCGGCCACCGCGTCCAGGAAACCCTCCCTGACACAGTGGTCGACGGCGGTCCAGAGCGCCCCGGCCCCGCGTCCGCGGGGGTCGGAGCCGTGCTCACGGTGGAAGGGGACGGCGCCCAGGCGCGCGGAGAACTCACCCGCGGCCTCCAGCTCGTCGGCCCGCAGGTCGTGCAGCAGGGCCCGCTCCGCCGGGTCCAGCGCCTCGTAGGCGGCCCGCGACCACTCGTCGGTGCACTCGGAGGCCACGTGGGCGGCGGCGACGGCATCCGGCGGCATCCCGTCCGGGCCCGCGGACACCCGGGCGGGCACCGGTCCGCCGGAGCCCGCCACCCGGCCGCGGAACCAGGGCGGTGGCGCCTGTCCCGAACAGAGCACCATCGTCAGCAGCGCGGGATCCAACCGCCTGACCAGCACCGCGAGCAGTTCGAGGTCGGTCGGGTCGGCCTCGTGGACGTCCGTCACGACCAGCGTGCGGGACCCGCGCAGGCAGGCGCTGAGGAACTCCGCCACCCCGTTGGCGAGCCGCAGGGTGCGACGGGGCGCGGGCACGAGAATCCGCTCGTCGTCATCGATGTGCGCGTCCACGCCCTGCCGTCGCGCGGCCACCCGATCCCGGAGATCGGGGGCCACGCTGCGGATCTCGATGTCGTGGGCCGCGACCTGCGCCGGAGCCCTCTCCAGGACCTCGGGGACGACCTCGCGCAGGATCGCGCCGCCGACCGTGTAGGGGCCCCGCGACCGCCGGTGCCCGTGTACCACGAGGGCCGACGGATCCGTGCGGTCACCGGGGAACGACCCGGTCAGCCAGAGATGCTCCCTCACCCCTTGTGGATGACGCTGGCGGCCCCGCTCAACGTGGCGGTGCCGGGTTTACGGACAATGATCTTTTTCATCGTACCCCCCACGGGAAATGACTACAGGTACGATGAATAAGTATTCTGGCATTTCGCCGGATCGCAATGCTCAGCGTTAAATCAGTCTTAGGTCACTTAAATGGAGCAAGCTGCGACATGACCTCAACGAGATCTTTTTCCCCATAAAGCACGATGCACCCCCCGCGCTCTTCCCGTCCGATCTCCCGCCAGCCATACTTGCGGTAGAGCTCGATGGCGGCCGGCTGGTTCATTGTGGTGTCCCCGCGCAGGCGCACGTAGCCCAGCTCGATCGCCCGCTTCTCCAGCGCCTCGACCATCCGGGCGCCGAGCCCCCGCCGCTGAAACTCCGGATGGACCCGCAGGCGGCACATCTCCACCGTCCGGTCGTCGACACGGCGGAGCCCGCCCATCGCGATGACGCGTCCACCGGGGACCTCACCCACCAGGAACTCCCCCCGGTCGGCGATGTAGATCTCGTTGATCTGCGGGAAGTCGTCCTCGTAGTAGACGCCGTCCCCCGGCGCGAGACCTACCTGAGCGAGACAGATCTGATGCAGTGCCCAGACGGACTCCAGGTCGGACCAGCGATAGCGCCGGAGCCTCATGTAGCGGCGTCCGCGACGGGGTCCACCGCCGGTGTGGCGCGCAACGTCTCAAGGTAGTCCTTGAGCGCGGGGTGGCCGGGGGCCCTGGCCTCCGCCGCCCTGGCCACCTCGTGGGCGCGCTGCATGAGGATGTCGGGCCGGCAGCCCTCGCCCAGCCCCGCGAGCGCCGTCTTGGCTATCACCAGCGCCTCCTCCAACTCGCCTTCGAGGAGCTTGCAGGTGGCCCGGTCGAACTTGATGATCGTGGGATCGAGCCAGTCTCCCGGGCCGTATTTGGTGAGGGCCTGCTCCAGGATGAGATCGGCCTCCATCGCCTGCCCCAGCTTCACCAGCGCGTCACCCTGGTGGAAGTAGAGCTGACGCTCGGTGTAGCCGAAGGTCGCGTCGTCCTGGTCGGCCGCCGTCATCTGGGAGAAGGCCGCCCTGGCCCGCGACAGCGCCCGCTTGGCCTGGTCGACCACGTCCTTCTTGCCCGCCCCCGACATCATCGCCAGCGCGCGGGCCTCGAAGACCGGGGCCATCGCCTGGGCGGCGCACGGCGTCTGACCGGCCAGGTCCCGGCTCTTCCTGGCGAGGTTGAGGGCCTCGCGCGGATCCCCGTAGTAGAGCGGGACCAGGGCCTCCCTGGCCAGGACCCAGGCGCGGAGCGCGCGGTCCCCGGTGTCGTCGGCGGCCGTCCGGCCGGTCCTGAAGAAGGACCGGGCCATCCTGTGGTCGCCGAGGTTCACCATGATCATGCCGCTGAGCCCGGCGAGCTGCGCCGCCATCCGGCACAGCCGTTCCTGCAGGTCCACCGGCTGGCGCCGCTCCATGGCCTTGCGCACGGCGCTGAACTCCAGCAGCACGTCGCACAGCAGCCGCAGCGGCGGTGTGTTCATGTACTGCCGGCCGAAGCCGATGGTGGCTTCCTCCCACTGGTCGAGCATCGCAGGCGAAACGGTGGCCGAAACCAGGGTCTCGTCCATCCTCCTGCGGATGTTCTCCACAGATCCAAGCACCTGTCCGTCCAGCGCCACGCCGGTGCCGGCCAGGAGCTGCAAAAGCGTCCTCCGTAGCACGTTCTCGTCCTCCTCGCCCCCGTCCGCGGAAGGGTCGCCACCGGTCGGCTTGATCGACAGCTCGCGCGGACCAGGGGAAGTGTCGGGTCTTCCATCCTGGAGATCACCTCGGCCGGTGCCGGGCATCTTGTGGCCGTGGCCGCAGATGCACGGACCGTCGTATCCGAGGGAGGCCGGCTCGACCCGGTAGGCGGAACACAGGTAGTGGAGGTATTCGGGCCCCGGACGCTTCAGCCCGCTCTCATAGGCGGACAGGAGCGTCTCTCCGATACCCGGCGCCGACTTGCCGTCGCGTTCGAACAGCGCCCGTATCTGTTCGATCACGTCGGCGAGAGCGACACCGTGCGCGAGGCGATGACCCTTGATCCGCGTGGTCCCGAACTGGGGACCGCACCTGTCGTGGATCTCCTCGGCGATCTGAGCCGGCTCGCGCCCCGCCGCCAGACCTCTGGCCCGGATCTGCCGCGCCAACTCCGTCTCCCTGTGCTGCCTGCCGGACATACCGGCCCCTCTCTCGCGGCCAGCTGGGCTGGCTGGCACACTAGTCCCGACCGGTCCTCTCCCGCTGACTCAGTGTGATTTAGTTGTCGCACTGTGCCTACCGAGAATGATGGACCAACTTTGGCTCACCAGGAACGCGCGAATAGAGCCATCGGCTAAGGATCGTCCACCAGCGGACTGCTTCTTTCAACCTACTTGGGAGAAGGCGCATCCTGATCTTGGTCTCCCCTCCGTTGACCCATCGGCCCAGGTGAGTCATCTTTGGCCAACCAGCACTGATCCGTGTAATCAAACGGACACGATCCGGTGCGGGACAGGCGATATGAGGAGGGACGAGGTGGGGGAAGACGACTTCGGACACCTGGAGCGATTGGTGTCAGAACTCGACTCGCGCGGACTTCACGCCCGAGTGGTGCGGACCCAGGCGGGGCGCGCCTTCGTGCGCGTGATCAACCCGAACGCCACCAGCCTGGCGGAGAACGTCACCTGCCGAGCACAGGCCGCCCCCAGCCACCGGGACTGGTACTACTGGTGGTCCTGGGGAGAGCGGATGCACACGGCGAAAGACCCGGCCGGTGCCGCGACCAAGGTCGCACGCGTACTCGCCGCGGTGGGGGAGTGAGATGAGCGGTGGCCCGGAGGGAGTCGCAGCCCTCCGGTCCGCCGCCCCCACCGCGGCTCGGCGGGGCCGGCGGGGTGACCGGTGCGGAGCGTCCTCGGACGCTGGGCACCCCACCGGCCCCGGAACATCAAACGCAGACTGCCGTCCGGATCCGTCCGGACGGTGATCGGAGGGATCCCCCTCGGAAACGGCACGGGACACGCTTCCGGGTGCGTGCCCCGTCCGAGCCGCCCGTCACCGGAGTGTCCGGCCCCGCCCCCCGCGGCCCCGGGCCCGGACCTCCCGTCTCCCCGGCGTGATGTGACGGCGGCCGGTTCGGTCGGCAATATGGGTAGGCAACGCGAGTTGCCCGTTCTGCCCACCGATCCGATCCGAGAGGGATCTGCTCCGTGTTCTTGCTCGCCCCCACCCCCGCACCCACCACCGACGCCACCGGCGCACCCGTGGTCGATGACATTCTCAGGATGGGCGCCGGCCTGACCAACGGGTGTGAGAACGGCGGCGGGGTAATCTGCAGCCTCATGCAGTCCGTCCTGCCCGCCGCCTGGGCACCTGTGATCGCGAGCGCGATCGCCATCGTTCTCATCGTCGCCATCGCCCTCCTCCTGCGCAACGTGGCCAACCGGCTGATCACCCGCGTGGTGAAACGCGCGTCCTCGGCCAACGGCGGCTCGATCGCCGGCCGGCTGCGCGGCAAGCAGATGGTGACGCTGGAGGGGCTCGACGCCGTCGCCGCCGAGCGGCGCAGGCAGCGCGCGGAGACCATCGGCTCGGTGCTGCGGCCCGTCGCCTCGATCGTCATCCTCGGCACGGCGGCCCTGACCGTCCTGGAACGGCTCTCCGTCCCCATCGCCCCCCTGCTGACCAGCGTCGGCATCGTCGGCGTGGCCGTCGGCTTCGGCGCCCAGGAACTGGTCAAGGACTTCATCGCCGGCATGTTCATGCTCCTGGAGGACCAGTACGGCGTGGGCGACGTGATCGACGCGGGCGCGGCGGTCGGCACCGTCGAGGCGGTCACCCTGCGCATCACCCGCCTGCGCGACCTCGACGGCCGGGTCTGGTACGTCCGCAACGGCACCATCACCCGCGTCGGCAACGAGTCCCAGGGCTGGTCCCGCGCGACCGTGGACGTCCCGGTGGCCTACGCCTCCGACATCCCGGCGGTCCGCGACCTGCTCAAGGACGTGGTCGAGGACATGTGGAACGACTCCTCCTACCGCGACAGCATCATGGTCGAGGAGCCCCAGGTCTGGGGGATCGAGCAGATCTCCGACACCGCCCTCGTCTTCCGGATCAGCGCCAAGACGATCCCCTCCCGGCAGGCCGAGGTCGCCCGCGAGCTCCGTATCCGGATCAAGTCCGCCCTCGACCGCGCCTCCATCGCGATCGCCGGCTGACCTCGCCCAGGCATGGGGCCGGCCGGAGTCGCTTAGGCTTGGGGGCGTGTCCGCTATCCCCGAGGAACCTCAGTCCTTCTACGACGCGGTCGGCGGCGAGGAGGCCTTCCGGCGTCTTGTCCACCGCTTCTACCAAGGCGTCGTGGACGACCCACTGCTACGACCGCTCTATCCCGAGGACGACCTCGCCGGGGCCGAAGACCGGCTCCGGCTCTTCCTGATCCAATACTGGGGTGGGCCCAACACCTACAGCGCCCAGCGGGGGCACCCGCGGCTGCGGATGCGGCACAACCCCTTCGTCATCGGCTCGGCCGAGCGCGACGCCTGGCTCAAGCACATGCACGACGCGGTGATCTCGCTGGAGCTCCCCGACGACCTGGAGAAGCGCCTGTGGGACTACCTCGTCTACGCAGCGCACAGCATGGTCAACGCCCCTGACGCATAAACCCCGCCAGGTGAGGGCAATCCATGCACATGGAGACCCCCTGGTGGCGTGATGCCGTCGTCTACGAGATCTATGTTCGCAGCTTCGCCGACGCCTCAGGAGACGGCGTCGGCGATCTCACCGGTGTCCGGCAGCGCCTTCCCTACCTCGCCGAGCTGGGCGTGGACGCGATCTGGCTGACCCCTTTCTACCGCTCCCCCATGGCCGACGGCGGCTACGACGTGGCCGACTACCGCGACGTCGACCCGCTGTTCGGCACCCTGACGGACTTCGACGCGCTCGTTGCCGACGCCCACGCCCACGGGCTGCGGGTGATCGTGGACATCGTGCCCAACCACAGCTCCTCCGAGCACGAGTGGTTCAAGGCGGCGCTGCGCGGTGAGGGTCGCGAACGCTACCTGTTCCGGGACGGCGGTGAGCTGCCGCCCAACAACTGGCAGTCGACTTTCAGCGGCCCGGCCTGGACCAGGACGCCCGACGGGCAGTGGTACCTCCACCTGTTCGCCGCCGAACAGCCCGACTTCAACTGGCGCAACCCCGAGGTGCAGGCCGAGTTCCTCGACGTGCTGAGGTTCTGGCTGGACCGGGGGGTGGACGGGTTCAGGATCGACGTGGCGATGGGCCTGCACAAGGCCGAGGGCCTGCCCGACACCCCGGCGGAGGGCCAGGCCTTCAAGGCCGAGTCGCCGATCTGGGGACGGCCCGAGGTGCACGAGGTCTACCGCGAATGGCGCAAGGTGCTCGACTCCTATCCGGGCGAGCGGATGGCCATCGGCGAGGTGTGGACCGACTCCGCCGAGGACCTCGCCCGCTACGTCCGCCCCGACGAGCTGCACCAGAGCTTCAACTTCGCCTGGCTGGAGGCGCCCTGGTCCGCGACGGCGTTCCGGAAGGTCATCGATGACACCCTGGCCGCCGTGACCGCGCCCACCTGGGTGCTGTCCAACCACGACGTGGTCCGCCACGTCACCCGGTACGGCGAGGGCCTGGACAACTCCACGACGGGCCTGGCCCGCGCCCGGGCGGCGCTGCTGGCCATGCTCGCCCTGCCGGGGTCGGCATACCTGTATCAGGGAGAGGAGCTCGGCCTCCCCGAGGTCAAGGACCTTCCCCCGGAGTCGCGCCAGGACCCCATCTTCGCCCGTTCCGAGGGGAAGCTGCCCGGCCGGGACGGCTGCCGGGTCCCCATCCCGTGGTCCGGCGCCGCCGAGCCGTACGGCTTCTCACCCGACGGCGCCCGGCCGTGGCTGCCCCAGCCGGTCGAGTGGGCCGCGCTGAGCGCCGACCGCCAGGCGAGCGATCCGGGGTCGACCCTGAGCTTCTACCAGGAGGCCCTGCGCACCCGCCGCGAGCTGCGCGGCTCGCTCACCGACGAGATCATCTGGCTCGACTCCCCCGAGGGGGCGCTCTTCTTCACCCGTGGCCCCCTGACCTGCGTCATCAACTGCGGATCCGAGGCGGTGCCGCTCCCGGCGCACGACCGGGTGCTGATCGGCAGCGCCCCCGTCGACGGCTACCTGCTCCCGCCGGACACGGCTGCCTGGCTCAGCACCTCCTGAGAGCCGTCCCCGGCGCACACGTCCCGGACCGCCGTCGGCGCACCCGCCCCGAGCCGCCGGCGGCAGGTCCGGCGCGGGTCTCGCCGTACGGCCCGGCGGCGGAAGAGTGCCCCGGGGCCCGGCGGTCGGTGGCGGAGGAGTGCTCCGGGCGTCCGGCGGTCAGCGGCGGGGCGGCGAGGTCAGCAGGGCGATGACCATCTCCTGCACGGACGCGGTGAAGCGCCGTGGATCGTCGCGTGTCAGATGCCTGATCAGTTTGCCGTCGAACACCGAGAGCAGCGCGTGGGCGAGGAACTCCGTGTCGAGGTCGGGACGCTCCTCGGCCAGCAGGTCGCGGATGTGGCGGTGCCAGAACCGGTAGCTCGGGTCGGCGTGCTTGTCCTCCGCGCACGCCTGCTCGTGGGCGGTCAGGAGGGCGGCGTTCTGCTCGGCGATGCCCCCCAGCCCGTCGAGGAAGGCCAGCAGGCGCTCTCTCGCGGGCGCCCCCGGGCCCAGCGGCGGCGGCCCCTGGCTGACGGCCTCCCGTAAGGCGAGCGACCGCTCTTCGAGGAGCGCCTGCATGAGGCCGGCGCGGCTGCCGAAGCGGCGGAAAACAGTGCCCTTGCCGACACCGGCGAGAGCCGCGACCCGGTCGAGGGAGACGTGTTCGTCCCCGCCCTCCTCCAGCAGCCGCTCCGCTGCCTGAAGGACCGCTCGCCGGTTCCGTGCCGCGTTGGCGCGCTCGTGACGCTCTTCGGCCATCCGTTGTCCTCCAGTTAGCGGACCGTCAGTCCGATATGATACAACCGCTCCCTAGCGGACCGCCGGTCCGGTAACGGCGTCAGGACAGAGATCCGTCGCCTCACGAGGAGGACCAATGAGCATCCGTGCGCTCGTCGTCGACCCGACCGCCCCCGCGGCCCTACGGGTGGACGATGCCGCCGAGCCCGCACCGCGCCCGCACCAGGCAGTGATCGACGTGCGTCACATCTCTCTCAACCACGGAGAGATCGCCTTCGCCCGGCAGCAGGAGCCGGGGACCGTGTCCGGCTACGACGCCTCCGGCGTCGTGGCGCAGGCCGCCGCGGACGGCAGCGGCCCGGCCGTCGGGGCCCGCGTCGCGGCCTTCGGACCGGGCGCCTGGGCGCAGCGCATGGCCGTCGACGCCGACTCCGTCGCCGAGGTCCCGGACGGAGTCGACCTGGCCGACGCCGCGGCCCTGCCGATGGCCGGCGTCACCGCGCTGCGCACGCTGCGGGCCGCCCCGATCCTGGGCAGGCGCGTCCTGATCACCGGCGCCTCCGGCGGCGTCGGCCGGCTCGCCGTCCAGCTCGCGGCGCTGGGCGGTGCGCATGTCATCGCGTCGGCCGGCTCGGCGGCGCGCGCGGAGGGCCTGGCCGAGCTGGGCGCCCACGAGGTGGTCATTGGCCTGGAGGGCGTGGACCGGCCGGTGGACGTGATCCTGGACAACGTCGGCGGGCCCCAGCTCACCGCCGCGTGGGCGCTGCTCGCTCCCGGCGGGAGCGTCCAGAACATCGGCTGGGCCTCCGGCGAACCGGCCGTCTTCGCGCCGTACTCGTTCTTCTCCCTCGGCCCGTCCAGGTCGATGAACAGCTTCGGCGACACCACCCCGTTCGGCGCCGACCTGTCCACGCTGCTGCGATTCGTCGCCGACGGCAGGCTCCTGCCCGAGGTCGGCTGGCGCGGCCCCTGGGAAGGCATCGCCGACGCCGCCCAGGCACTGCTCGACCGGAAGATCCCCGGCAAGGCCGTACTGGACGTCAGCCCTCGGACCACCGGCTGACCACGGCCGCCGGAGCAGAGGCTCCCCCGGCCCGTTACTCGGCGGCGAACCTGCGCAGGTAGCTCAGCTCATAGGGGTTCAACCGCCGGGGAGCGGCCTTCTGCACGTCGTAGGCGACCATCACGGAGCGGGCCCGCACGAAGACCTCTTCGCCGTCGCGGATCTCGTAGTCGAGGGTGAAGCGCACCGGCCGGATCTCCGTCACCCACGTCTCCACCCGGACCGGGTCGGCGCGGAAGGTCAGTGGACGTCTGTAGTCGATCTCGTGCCGGGCCACCACGAGCCCCCGGAAGGGCGCCGCCCCCTCCCGGTGGAGGTCGATGTGGAACATCTCCAGGCGGGCGTCTTCGAGGTAGTCGAAGAACCGGACGTTGTTGACATGGCCCAGCGAGTCGATGTCGGCGAACCTGACCGCTCTGGGGAACACATGCCGGTGGGTACGGCTCACGTCGCCGGTCACGCTCTGTCCAGACACATCGGAAACGGTAGCGGGCCTCCGGCCCCCGCTGTACGGCGGGGCGCCGGAGGCCGCTTGAGGCCCCGCGTCAGTCGCGGGTGAGCTTACGGTAGGTGACGCGGTGCGGACGGGCCGCGTCGGCTCCCAGCCGCTCGATCTTGTTCTTCTCGTAGTCGGCGAAGTTGCCCTCGAACCAGAACCAGTTCGAGCCCTCCTCCCACGCGAGGATGTGGGTGGCGATGCGGTCGAGGAACCACCGGTCGTGCGAGGTGATGACCGCGCAGCCCGGGAAGTCCAGCAGCGCGTTCTCCAGGCTGGAGAGCGTCTCGGTGTCGAGGTCGTTGGTCGGCTCGTCGAGCAGCAGCACGTTGCCGCCCTGCTTGAGGGTCAGCGCCAGGTTGAGCCGGTTGCGCTCGCCGCCGGACAGGACGCCCGCCTTTTTCTGCTGGTCCGGGCCCTTGAAACCGAACGCCGCGATGTAGGCGCGAGACGGCATCTCGACCTGCCCGACCTTGATGTGGTCGAGCCCGTCGGAGACGACCTCCCAGACGTTCTTCGTCGGGTCGATGCCACCGCGGCTCTGGTCGGCGTAGGAGATCTTCACGGTGTCGCCGACGACGATGCCGCCGTCGTCCGGGGTCTCGCTACCGGTGATCATCCGGAACAGTGTGGTCTTGCCGACACCGTTGGGACCGATGATGCCGACGATGCCGTTACGCGGCAGGTCGAACGAGAGGCTGTCCATCAGGACGCGGTCCTCGAAGCCCTTGGTGAGCTTCTCGGCCCGGATGACCGTGGTGCCCAGGCGCGGGCCCGGCGGGATCTGGATCTCCTCGAAGTCCAGCTTGCGGTGCTTGTCGGCCTCTGCGGCCATCTCCTCGTAGCGCTGCAGACGCGCCCGGCTCTTGGTCTGGCGGGCCCGGGCGTTGGAGCGGACCCACTCCAGCTCCTCCTCCAGGCGCTTCTTGCGCTTGGCGTCCTTCTGGCCCTCCAGCTTGAGCCGCGCCGCCTTGGCCTCCAGGTAGGTGGAGTAGTTGCCCTCGTAGGCGTGGCAGCGGCCGCGGTCGAGCTCCAGGATCCAGCCGGCCACGTTGTCCAGGAAGTAACGGTCGTGGGTGACGGCCAGGACGGTGCCGGGGTATTTCTCCAGGTGCGCCTCAAGCCACTGGACGCTCTCGGCGTCCAGGTGGTTGGTGGGCTCGTCGAGCAGGAGGAGATCGGGCTGCTCGAGCAGGAGCTTGCAGAGGGCGACCCGGCGCCGCTCACCACCGGAGAGCTGGGTGACCTCGGCGTCCGGCGGCGGGCAGCGGAGGGCGTCCATCGCCTGCTCGAGCTGGCTGTCGAGATCCCAGCCGTTGCGGTGGTCCAGCGCGTCCTGCAGCTTGCCCATCTCGTCGAGCAGCTCGTCGCTGTAGTCGGTGGCCATCAGCTCGGCGATCTCGTTGAACCGATCGAGCATGGCCTTGGTCTCGGCGACGCCCTCTTCGACGTTGCCGAGCACGGTCTTGGATTCGTTGAGCGGGGGCTCCTGCTGAAGCATGCCGACGGTGAAGCCGGGCATGAGCCGGGCGTCGCCGTTGGACGGCTGCTCCAGACCCGCCATCATCTTCAGCAGCGTCGACTTTCCGGTGCCGTTGGGACCCAGGACGCCGATCTTCGCGCCCGGCAGGAACGACAGCGTCACGTCGTCGAGGACGACCTTGTCGCCGTGCGCCTTGCGCACGCGCTGCAGTGTGTAGATGTACTCCGGCATGCCTTCTAGCTTAGGGCCTGTCAGCCTTAGCTAGGGGCGGCCTCGGGACCCGGCCTGCGGGCCGGGGGCACGGTGGTGACGGGTAGGCAGATCCGGTCGCGGCCGAGCTCCTTGGCACGGTAAAGGGCCAGGTCAGCAGCGGCGAGCAGCTCGATCAGGTCGTCGCCGTGCATGGTCATGACCGCGACGCCGGCCGAGATGGTCACGGTGACCATGTTGTCGTCGGCCGGGACCGCCATCCGCCCGATGCGCGACCGCAGCCGCTCGGCGACCCGGCGGGCCTCGGTCACGTCCGCCCGGGGCAGCAGGACGACGAACTCCTCGCCGCCGAACCTGCCCACCACGTCGTAGTCACGGAGCTGGCTGCGGATGGTGGCGGCCACCCCGACCAGGACCTGGTCGCCGATCAGGTGGCCGTAGGTGTCGTTGACCCGCTTGAAGTGGTCGATGTCGACGATCAGCAGGGCGAGCGTCTCGCCGGTGCGGCGCGCCCTGACGATCTCGGTGTCGGCCTCGCGCTGCCAGGCCGCGGCGTTGAGCAGGCCGGTCTTGGAGTCGGTGCGGGCCGCGGCCTGCAGCTGGGCGTGGAGCAGGCTGCGCTGGAGCAGGACCACCGGCGGCAGCGCCAGCAGCAGCAGCGCCAGGTTCAGGCCGCAGGTGATGGCGACGAGGACCCCGAGGCAGAGCTCGACCACGTCGAGCAGCAGGCTCTCCCGGTTCCACAGGACCTCCCGCCAGCGGCTGTCGGGGGCGGCGGTGTGCGCGGCGACCGCGATCAGCGCCGTGTTGAGCACGGTGAACAGGACGGCGCAGCCCACGGCGACGAGGATCGGCCCCCCGGCCCCCGCGGTGAGGGCGGTCAGGTCGCCGACGACGGTGTGGAACAGCACCGAGGCCGCGCACCCGGCAAGGCCGATCGCGGCCGAGCTGAAGACCCTCCGGTAGACGACCGTCTCGCGCACCCGTTTCTGCAGGAGGATCTGTAGCGGGATGGGGGCCAGAAGCGCGTAGACGGGGGGCAGGAGCAGCGCGGCGGGCAGCCACCAGGCGGACAGCAGGTCACGGGAGACCCCGGCGGGCATGCCCAGTCGGCGGGTCGCCTCGATGCAGACGGCTCCGCACGCCATCAGCGCGGCGAAGGTGAGCAGGTCCTGCCGGCGGAAATCGGTCGACAGGGCGGAGAACCCGATCGCCACCAGATCCAGCGCCACGATCCCGCAAAGGTAGACGACCAGCGCACGGCGCTGCCCAAGCAAGGGCCACCGATTGGCCAAGGCCGCCACGCCGCCGCGCCGTTTGACCGAGGTGTGAATGGGTGCCGCCATGTCGCCCCCTTCTCCGACTAACGATGTGTAACACGATAGTTGCGGAGTGTGCGCCGCGCGACAGCAACCGCTACCTTTGGCAGAGTGGGTCTCCCATCAGGTGGCCCACGACTGGGAATCGCTCACTCCGCGAGCGGACCGTGTGGGAAAGGAGCAGCCATGCTGCGGGGCGTGACCTGGACCTAACAGGTGCTTCGGGCATCTGACACGGGCAAGACCATCGGCCGTTTCCTCGGCGTCTCCGCGCTCGTCCGGCGGGGCACCGACCGCGCTCGGCCGATGCCCCCTCCTCTTTCGCTCCGGTCCCCTTCCGGGACACACCTCACTTCACTCCTCGCCGGAGATGCGCGAACCGCCGTCGGGAAGCCCCTGCCTTCCGGCTGCCGGAAAGCCTCTGCCCCGCCTGCCGACAGCGCCCCTGTCGGCGGCGGCCCGTCTCGGGCGCCGTGCGCGCCCCTCGCCGGCAGTGGTCCGTCCAGGCCGTCATGCCTCAGGCCACCATGTCTCAGGCCGCCATGCGCGCCTCCGTGGGCCACGGCGTCTCGTCCGTGGAATCTCCGTCGGTCATGTCCGCCCCCCTGGCGATCATCTTCTCCTGTTCGGCCCCCGTCTCCCCCTCGGACACGCCGTGATCTTCCGTGTTCGGCCCGGTCCCGGCGGCGCCCGCCCACGTCAGGCCCCTCCCCGCCCCGGCCCTCTCCCCCTCGTCCGGCCCGTCCTTCACCAGGCTCAGCGCGCCGGCGGCCCCGGCCGCCGCGGGGACGGCACCGCCCATGGCCCAGTCGTAGGTCTCATGGTCGAGCTCGATCCGCTCCTCGCGCCCCAGCGAGGGGGCCACCCCCTGCCGCTGCGGCTTGCTGAAGCTCCCCAGGCCCCAGCGCAGGTCGTGCCCGAGCGAGCCGGCCTCCACCTCGGGCATGAAGCGCCGCTGGCCCTCATGGGTGAACTCGCGGATCCGCAGTCGCCCCTGGACCACGATCGGCTGGCCCACGTGGACCGACTGGGCGACGTTGTCGGCGAGCCCGCGGAAGCAGCGGACACCGAAGTAGGTCGTCTCACCGTTGCACCACTGCTGCTTCTCCCTGTCGAAGTAACGGCTCGTCGAGGCGACCTTGAGCGAGGTGACCCGTGAGCCGTCGGGGAAGGTGTGCTGGCGCGGCGGAGCCGCGACGTTGCCGGTCAGCGTGACGTAGATGTCGTTCATCATGTCTCCCTTGAGAGCGGGCGGACTGCCCGTGGCCTGGGAGACACGATGGCCCGGGCCGCCCCCGGCACAGGCCGCCGAATCACGCTCTGTGGATTACCGCCGGCGCCGGACGGGAGCTGTGGACGGCGCGGGCTCAGCCCTGCACGCCCCGCATGGCGGAGTAGAACTCGTTGTATCGGGCCAGCTCGCGCTCCACCGGCTCGATCACCATGCTTCCGGCGACCCCGCCGACCCTGCGGCGCATCTCCCGCTCCAGCCGGTCGCGCTCGCCGCCCGCGCCGAGCGCGACGAAGTTACGGCTGGCCACCGCGGTGAGCAGGCCGAGCCCGAGGACCGAGAGCGCCATCAGCCCGACCCACGGCAGCGAGGCCGCCTCACCGAACACCGCCAGGCCCGCCGGCAGCGTCCCGACGCCGAACACACCGTAGGCGAGAGCCGTACCGCACCAGGCGAGACCCGCGACGAACAGCAGGACCAGCAGGTACTGCCAGATGAGGAGCAGCCGCCACCAGGAGGGGACCCGGTCCAGGCGCGGGGCGACCTCCGACAGCTCCTCCGACAGCACCTGCGGCAGCTGGAGCGAGCGGGAGCGGGCGGCGTCCCTGATCCCGTTGCGCCAGGCCTCGTGCATGCCGGAGGTCAGCCCGTCGACGAGAGCCTGCACCGCGTTGTCCACCTCGGCCGGCTGCGCGCTGACCGAGCCGCCGGTGAGACCCCGGATCTCGTCCCTGAGGTCGCCCAGCCGCAGGCTGTTCAGCGGGTCGGGCCGGAGCTTGGCGGCCCAACGGGTGTACGGCCAGCCGACCCACTCCATGGACCGCACGCCGTAGACGTTCTCCATCGCCTCGCCGACCGCCGGCACGCCGACGGCGTCGCAGAGCGCGTCGGTCAGGCCGATCCGGCGGGCGTCGTCGATGGAGGCGGAGGCGGCCGGGACCTCACCGTCCGGCATGATCTTCGCCAGGCGGAGCGTGAGCCGGTCGAGGTCGGCCTCCAGCCGCTGGACCGCGGCCCGGCGCCTGGTCACGGTCTCGGCGAGGACCGCCTTGAGGCCGTCCACCCCCCTGCCGGTGATCGCCGAGGTGGTGACGATGACGGGATTCTCGACGCCCTCGCGGCGGAGCAGGTCCTCCAGGTCCGCGACGCACTCGGCCAGCTCCTCCGGCTCCAGCCGGTCGGCCTGGTTGAGCACGAAGATCGTCACCGCGTCGTGCCCGGCCAGTTCGGTCACGTAGCGGCGGTGTGTGGAGGCGTCGGCGTACTTCTGCGGGTCGAGCACCCACACGACGAGGTCGGCGACCTGGATCAGCCGGTCGGCCTCGGTGTCGGTGAGCGCCCGGATGGAGTCGTGGTCGGGCAGGTCCAGCAGGATCAGCCCGTGGAGGCGGCCTTCGCCCTTGTCCAGGGCGCTGGCCCGGGCGAAGCGGTGCCGCCACTGGATCTGCAGCCAGTCGAGCAGCGGGCCGGCGCCGTCCAGGCCCCAGACGCAGGCGTGGGTGCGTGCCGTGGTCGGGCGGCGGACGCCGGTGGGCGACAGCTCCAGCCCGGAGACCGAGTTGAACAGGGTGGACTTGCCGCTGCCGGTGCCCCCGGCGAGCGCGACCACGGTGTGGTCGGAGGAGAGCTTGAGCCTGTCACCGGCGCGCAGCAGCAACTGCCCCGACTCGGCCAGGAGCTTGGGGTCGACTCTGCCCGGCCCCAGCTCCACGATCCGGGCCAGCGCGGCGAGCCGGCTGCCGATCCCCTGGCGCGTCTGGGTGGTGCCAACAGTGGTCATGCTCGCTTACCGTTCCTCGTCCGCTGCGCGGATCGCTCGTATCTCACGGGCCGTCGTGCCGGAGGCACGCTCCGGGAACACTCCGCTCACCACGCCGGGCCCGCTCCCCGCCGCGGGCCGCTCCCCGCTCCTGGCCGGCTCCTCATCGGGCGACCTCAAGACTGTAGGTCGCCTGGTGAAGGCGGGTGGCGGCGGACCCGTCGGGGATGCCCGCCCCGTCGAGGGCCTGGACGTAGCGCGACATCTCGTCGTCGAACAGCATGCCGATCCGGGCGCGCAGATCGCTGCGGGCCTTGGCGCCGATGTTGCGCAGCGACTCCGCGCCGAGGAGCGCGTGGACCAGCCGTTGCGGCAGCGCGCCGGTGACGGCGTTCTCGCCCTCGGCGGCGCCGTCGCCGAGCAGCCCCACCGCGAAGATCAGCGACAGGGACTCGACGTCGAAGGAGACCAGCCTGGCGACCGCCCGCTTGGTGACGCCCTCGGTGCGGATCAGCTCGATGATGTGCTCCTGCCAGGCCGCGACGGTCCGGCCGGTCCGGCGCAGGAGCTCGTCGGAGGCACGGCCGAGCCCCGGGACGGCGGCCAGGCTCTCCCCGGCGCCGGGACGGTGCAGCCACCGGGCAACGGCCTCCTCCGCGGCGCGCTGCGCCGCCGAGATGACAACGGACTCCACCGCGGCGCGGAGCGCGGACTTCAGCGCGCTGAGCCGCTCGGGGGCCTGGTGACTCGCCTTCCCGGCGAACCGGCCCGGCTTGCGCAGGTGCAGGGTCCTCATGAGATCGCCCGAGCCGGCGAAATCCTGCCAGCGGGCGAGCACCTCTCCACGCAACAGCGAGCCGTCCCTGGTCGCCCCCTCGATCTCGGCCAGCGCGCCGGCGTAGGCGGCGTCCACGTCCGCGCGCAGCTCACTCCGGAAGACCACCTGGGCCTCAAGCTGCCTGGCCAGAGCCGGGATCCGGGTGCGGAAGCTGTCCAGCACCCCGGACAGGGTCGCCTGTACGGCCTGCGCCCGGCGGCGGTCGTCGACCGACAGCTCGGTCAGCCAGAGCCGGAGCTCGGTGACCTCGTGGTCGGGGAGCATGCCACCGGTGACCTTGCTCTCGTCGACGACGAAGCGGTCGACCTCGCCGAGGCCGTACTCGGCGAGCATCCTGAAGAAGTGCTTGGTGACCACCTCCCGGGACCTGGGGGGCACCCGGGACAGCACGATGGCCAGCCTGGCGCCGCGCTCCTTGGCCAGGCGGAGGAGCCGCCAGGCCGGGGCGTCGGCGTAGCGGGCGGCGGTGGTGACGAAGATCCACAGATCGGCCGTGTCGAGCATCCGGTGGGCGATCTCGTGGTGCTCCTCGACGACCGAGTCGATGTCGGGGGTGTCGAGCAGGGCCACGCCCGGGGGGAGGCGCTCGGCGGAGGCGAGCACGAGGCTGCCGGGATCCGCCTGGGGGTCGGGCGCGTCCCGCCGCCGCAGGCTGCCGAGCAGGTTTCCCCCGGCGAACCACTCGTGGTCGTCGGGGTGGCAGACGAGGACCGGTGTGCCGGTGGTCGGGCGGCGCACGCCGGTGGCGCTGACCTTGGCGTTGGCCAGGGTGTTGATGAGCGTGGACTTGCCCGCGCCGGTGGATCCGGCGACCACGACGAGCGCCGGCGCGGTGCTCATGTGGACCCGAGGGATCACATAGTCGTCGAGCTGGGCCAGGATCTCGCTCTGGGTCCGCCTGGCCTCCTCGGCTCCGGGAAGGTCCAGGCCGAAGCGGAGGTCGGTGACGCTGGTCCGCAGGACGTTGAGCGCGTTGGTCAGGGCCGCCGAGACGGCATCGGGCAGCAGCACCTCCCGCACCCGGTCGTCCCACGCCTCCTCGGCCGCGTAGGTGCCGTCCGGGTCATCGTCGACGGAGCCGCCGGGCCCGTCCGGACCGGAGGGCTCCTCCGAGCCCTGCGGATCGAGGGAGGCCGCGCCGTCCGGGGAAGCATCCGGGGCGGAGAAGCCTGCGTCGTCCAGGGAAGCGCCCGAGGCGGAGGAACCTGCGCCATCCAAGGACGCGTCCCGGACCGAGGAGCCTGCGTCATCGAGACCCGCGCCCGGGGCAAGGAAAGCCGCGCCGTCCAGGGAAGCACCCGGGGCGGAGGAACCTGCGCCGTCCAAGGACGCGTCCGAGGCGAGGAAGGCCGCACCGTCCACGGACGCGTCCCGGACCGAGGAACCTGCGCCACCCAGGGACGCGCCCGGGGCAAGGAAAGCCGTGTCGTCCGGGGACGCGCCTGGGACTGATCCGGTGTCGGTGGCCTGGTCTCCCGTTCTGGCATCGGTGCCGGCCGGGACTCCGGCTCCGGCTCCGGCTCCGGCTCCGGCTCCGGGAAGACCTGCCCCGGTCTCTCCGTCCGCTCCGCCCATCCGCTCCGCGCGGAGCGGAGGAGCGTCACGACCGGCGCGGGAACCGGCGGGGTCACCGTCCAGGGATGGAGCGGCGGGACTCACGGCAGGGAGCCCCGTGTCGACGCCGGATGCCCGTCCGTCACTCCCCACCTGGGAAGAAGGGCCTTCGGCGTCCGCGCCAAAAGGGGTGAACACCTCGGCCGGCGGCGTGGCACCGGCCTCGCCCGCCGTACGGGAGGCGGCCGCGGCGGCGCCCCGAGGCGAGCCTGTGGCACCGTGAGGCGGGCCTGCGGTGTTGCTCCCCTCTCGGGGAGCGGGCGTCCCGCCGGTCAGGGAGGCGATGGTGGCCTCGGCGGCGGCCGCGGCCGCCCGGAAGGCGGCGAAGGCGTCGTCCGGAGCCGGAGCGGCGGCCCCACCCGCCCCAGGGACGACGGCGCCGCCTGGAGACGGCGCGGAGGCACCACCCGACTCACCGGAACCGGCCGCACGACCGCTCGGAGCGGGAGCGGAAACGTCGCGACCCCACACGGAACCGGCTCCGCCGGCCGGAGGCGAGGACGGGAGACCAGCCCGCTCACGAGGAGTGACCGCACCACCGGCTGGAGAAGGCGCCGCGGGCGCGGCACCCCGCTCGCGAGGACCGGCCGCATGACCGCTCGGCGCGGGAGCAGCTGGAGCAGCGACGCCATCCCGCGCGGAACCGACCGCATGACCGCTCGGCGCGGGAGCGGAGGCGCTGTCCCGCTCGCGGGGACCGGCTGCGCCGCCCGGAGACGGAGTGGGCGTGTCACCGGGCCGGGGAGCAGCGGGTGTCCCGCCGGTCAGGGAGGCGATGGTGGCCTCGGCGGCGGCCGCGGCCGCCCGGAAGGCGGCGAAGGCGTCGTCCGGGGCCGGAGCGGCGGTCCCACCCGTCCCGGATGGGACGGCCTCACTGCCCGGGGGCGGGGCGGACACCTCGCCTCGCCACGCGGAGCCCGGCCCACCGCCCGGCGAGGGCGGAACGCCGCCCCGCTCACGGGGGCCGAGCGCGCCACCGGCCGGAGCAGCACCCGCGGCCGTGACACCCCGATCATGTGGACCGGTCGCGTGCCCGCCCGGGGAGGACGCGGGGGCGCCACCGCCGCGTGCGGGACCGGTGGCCGGGGACAGACCGGCTCCGCCGTCCCGCTCACGGGGACCGGCCGCGCCGCCCGGGGACGGAGTGGGCGTGTCACCGGGCCGGGGAGCAGCGGGTGTCCCGCCGGTCAGGGAGGCGATGGTGGCCTCGGCGGCGGCCGCGGCCGCCCGGAAGGCGGCGAGGGGGTCCTCCGGGGCCGGAGGCGGGGCGGCGGGGCGGCCGGTCTCGTGGGTGGCCTGCGGGCGAGGGGTGAAGGCGTGAAGGGGCGCCGCGTCATCGTCGGGCGGGATGGCGCTGAAGATGACCGTCTGCTCGCCGGGAGACTCGGCGTCGTCCGACGAGATGTCGTCGGACGACTCCTGAGAGGCGCCGGCGAGGCGGTGGTCGCGCTCGCTCGGATGAGTGGGCTTGTTGGCAGCCGACTTCACGGTACCCGCTCCGCTCGAACCATCTCGACCTCCTGGCCGACCTTCACGACATCGCCGACGATCACGATCGCAGGTGGCCGAATCCCAGCCGCGGTCACGCGCTCGGCCACGGTGGAGAGCGTGGCGTAAAGAGCGCGTTGGGTGGGAAGAGTACCGTCCTGTACCACCATTACGGGAGTTTCTGGCGAACGTCCGTCTCGGATAAGCGTTTCGGCGATTGTTCCGATCCGTTCGACGGCCATCATGAGCACCAGGGTTCCGCCGGACCGTGCCAGATTCGGCCAGTCGACGGTGGATCTGGCATCGCCGGGCGGAACGTGCACGGAGATCACATGGAACTCCTGGCTCACGCCACGGTGCGTCACCGGCACGTTGGCCGCGGCGGGCACCGCGACCGGGCTGGTGATCCCGGGGACGACGAGGACCGGGATGCCCTCACGGGCGCAGGCGAGCATCTCCTCGCCGCCCCGGCCGAAGACGAACGGGTCGCCCCCCTTGAGCCGGACCACGAACTTGCCCTGCTTCGCGTGCTCGATCAGCAGCTCGTTGATCTTCTCCTGGGCCATGTAGCGGCCGTAGGGGATCTTCGCGGCGTCGATCAGCTCGACGTCCGGGGAGAGCTCGTCGAGCAGGGCCTGCGGGGCGAGGCGGTCGGCGATGACCACGTCGGCCTGGGCGAGCAGCTGCCGCCCCCGGACGGTGATCAGGCCGGGGTCGCCGGGACCGCCGCCGACCAGGGCGACGCCGACCGGCTTGGTGCGGTTGCGCCGGGCGTCGACCGTGCCGTCGCGGAGTGCTCCCACGACGGCGTCCCTGATCCCCGCGGCGCGGCGGGGGTCGCCGCCGGCGGTGATCGCCACGCTGATCTCGTCCACCCGGCCGCTGGCGGGGGTCCAGGCCGCCGACGCGTCCTTGTCGTCGGCGCGCACGCACCAGACCCGCTTGGCCTCCGCCTCGGCCGCCACCGCGGTGTTGACCGCGCGGTCGTCGGTGCAGGCCTGGACCAGCCAGGCGCCGTCCACGTCACCGACCTGGTACGGCCTGGCCTCCCAGGTCACGCGGCCGGTCGCGATGAGATCGTCGAGGGCGTGGGTGACGCTCGTCGAGACGATGGTGACCAGGGCACCGGCGTCCAGCAGCGCCGGGACCCGCCGCTGGGCGACGCGTCCTCCGCCCACGACGAGCACCCGCCGCCCGGAAAGTTGCAAACCGAGCAGGTAGGGCGACATGGTGACAGATCTCCCGTTCGCGATGAATGGTGAAGCATGGCGTCTTAAGAGGTAAACCTACCGGCTAATGGTCTGCTGTTTGCTGCCCCCGTGTTAACAGGGTAAAGAAAGGGCTGACCGCGATTCACCGGTGGTGTCCGGACCGTGCGCAGGTCACGCCTCCTTGTCGGTGACCCCGGCCGAATCGAAGGTCGCCACCTCGTGCATCACCCTGACGGCGGCGCAGACGATGGGGTGGGCGAGCAGGCCGCCGGTGCCCTCCCCGAGCCGGAGTTCCAGCTCGACCAGGGGACGCAGGCCGAGATGAGCGAGCGCGGCGGCGTGGCCGGGTTCGGCCGAACGGTGTCCGGCCACGCAGTGGTCCACCACGGCGGGGGCCAGCGCCGCCGCCGCCAGCGCCGCCGATCCCGCGATGACGCCGTCGAGGATGACCGGCACCCTGAGAGCCGCCCCGCCCAGGATGAACCCGGCGATCGCGGCGTGCTCCAGGCCGCCCACCGCGGCCAGGATCTCCAGCGCCGGCACCGCCCGGCCCTCCGCGGACGCGCCGCCCGGCCCTGTCGACGGGCCCTCCCCGGACACACCGCCCGCTCCTCCCGGAAGGCCCTTCGGAAGGCCCGCCGCGGACACGCCATCCGACCCTCCCGGCAGACCCTCCCCGGACGCGCCGCCCGCTCCTCCCGGCAGGCCGTTCGCCCGCAGGGCCCGCCGGACCACCTCGACCTTGCGGGCCAGGGTCTCGTCGTCGACCCCGGTGCCCCTGCCGGTCACAGCGGCCGCGTCCCGGCCGGTGAACGCGCAGATCAGCGCGGCCGAGGCGGTGGTGTTGGCGATGCCCATGTCCCCGGTGACCAGGCAGCGGGCGCCCTGCTCCACGAGGTCGCGGGCCACCGCGATCCCGGCCTCCAGCGCCGCGACCACCTGCCCGGCGGTCATCGCCGGCCCGAGGGACAGGTCGGCGGTGCCGTAGGCGACCTTGCTGACCGTCAGGCCCGGCGCGGGGGGCAGGTCGGCGGCCACGCCGACGTCCACCACGGTCACCGAGGCGCCGATCTGGGCGGCGAAGGCGTTGGCCACCGCGCCGCCGGCGAGGAAGTTGCCGACCATCTGCACGGTGACCTCCTGCGGCCACGGGGTCACGCCCTGGGCGTGGACGCCGTGGTCGGCCGCGAAGATCGCCAGAGCCGCCGGGACCGGGAGCGGCGGCGGGCTGACGCCGGCGGCCCCCGCCAGCCGTACGGCCACCTCCTCCAGCACGCCCAGGGCGCCCCGGGGCTTGGTCAGGC
This sequence comes from Streptosporangium brasiliense, assembly GCF_030811595.1. NCBI lineage: Bacteria > Bacillati > Actinomycetota > Actinomycetes > Streptosporangiales > Streptosporangiaceae > Streptosporangium > Streptosporangium brasiliense. The sequence continues at coordinate 3,887,596 of NZ_JAUSRB010000002.1, read as the reverse complement.
TGTCCTGGTGGGCCCGGGCCCCGGCGAGAGCCGCCGGGTCGGCGGGCCGGATCGCGGCGACGGTCTGCTCAAGGATGGTCATACCGTCTAGTGTCCCCTGGAAACGGGGCCTCCCGGGAGGGTCACCAGGCGATGCCGCTGAGCGCCTCCTCGTAGCGCTCGATGACCACGTCGGCCAGGCCCTCGCAGTCGCCGATGACGTCGGCGCAGCGGACGTCCAGCTCCGGGTGGCCCGCGGCGTAGGCCATGGCCTGGGCCCAGACGCGATCCAGCACGCCGCCGGCGAACAGCAGGTAGGGCACGACGATCACACGCTTGGCGCCGAGGCGGCGGCAGCGTTCGATGCCGCCCGGGACGCCGGGCGGGGTGAGGGAGACGAAGGCGGTCTCCACCGTCATGTATTCGTGGGCGTGGGTCTCCCAGAACAGGCGGGAGACCCGGTGCACGTCGGCGTTGGAGGCGGGGCTGGTGGAGCCGTCGCCGACCAGGACCACCGCGGTCTCGCCGATCTCGATGCGCTCGGGCTCGTCGTCCAGCGGTCCCGCGGCCGCCGGGACCAGGCGGAGGCTGGCGACCTCGGCCGCGGCGTCGGCCAGGCGCTCGGCGAGCAGTGCCAGGATGCGGGGGTCGGAGCCCAGGGGACGGCCGTAGTCGCAGGTGAGCATGGGGTGCCGCGCGTGCTCGCGGGCCATCGCCGCCGGGATGTCGGCGTCGATCCGGGCGTCTCCGGTGAGGGTCAGCGGCAGCGCCACCATGCGGTGGTGCCCGTGCGCGATCAGCGAGGCGATCGAGTCGCTGAGGCGCGGCCTCGCCTTGGAGACGTATCCGCCGGACACGGCGGCGGCCGTCTGGTCCAGGCGGCAGCGGAGCCGGTGGACGAACCTGCCGAATTCAGCAGATCCGTTGTCGTCGTGTGAGCCCTGCCCGATGAGCAGCAGCGGCGGCTTCATAGAAACGGGACTCCAATGACCTTGACCTGGGAATACGCAACGGCGACTCGCGAGGATATCCGATAACGTCGCGGCATGGACAGGTAACGGATATGTAAAGACGACCGGGACACGGCCGGACGCTCCCCGCCGGCGGCGCCGCGGACGGCACCGGCACGGCGCGCGCCCGATCAGGCCAGGTCGCTTCTGAGCAGGCCGAACACCACGACGTCGTGCGGGCCGTCGTCCTCCATCTCCGCGGCGCGCAATACGCCCTCCCTGACGAACCCGGCCTTCTCCGCGACCCGGAGGGAGGCGGTGTTGTCCAGGTGGGCGCGGAGCTCGATCCGGCGCAGGGCGGTCGTCTCGAACGCCCAGCGGGTCAGGCCGCGCACGGCCTCGGGGGCGTAGCCGCGCCCCCGGTGCAGCGGGTGCACGCCGTAGCCGATCTCGGTGGTCCCGGCGCCCCACAGGGTCTTGAACAGGCTGATCGCGCCGACGATGAGCCCGTCGGCGTCCATCGCCAGGTGCACGCCCTGGCCGGAGCGGCGCAGCTCGTGCACGCCGTGGGCGAGCCACTGGGCGATGCCGGACGGGTGACCGGGCGCGCCCGGCGGCAGGAAGGCGTGACGCGCCCCGATCACGGCGCGGATCCGGCCGGCGTCGGCCGGGGCGAAGGGGCGGAGCGTGAGCCGTCCGGTCCGGACGGACGTGTCGGGTGCTAAGGCGGTCACATGCCCTCCCTGCCACGCGGAGCGGGTGTCCCACGGCCCGTCGCCGGGCACGTATCCCAGCTCACCGCAGCCGGGCGCGCCCGCGCAACCGGGTGCCCGCCCGCCGAGGGAGCCGAGGAGGCCGGGGAACGGGTGAGGGGCCGGTCCGGACGCGGAGGAACGGTGCGGAGGAGCGGAGGAACGGTGCGGAGGAAGGGTGACGGTCAGCGGGCGATCACGACCTCCAGCGTCCGGGGGCCGTGCACGCCCTCGACCCGGTTCAGCTCGATGTCACTGGTCGCGGAGGGACCGCTGATCCAGGTCAGCGGCCGTAACGGGTCGAGCCGGCCGACGGCCTCGGGCACGCCCGCGACGATCTGGTCGGCCCGGACCACGCACAGGTGGTAGTCCGGCACCAGGGTCAGCGCCCGTCGCCCCTGCCCGGGGCCGGCGTCCAGCACGATCGTGCCGGTCTCCGCGATCCCCACCGCGCAGGAGGTGACCACGCCGTCGGCCGCGTCCAGCTCCGCCGCGCTCAGCGCGGGCGCGTCCCGCATGATCGCGGCCGCTCCGGCCCCGGACGTTCCTCGCCCGAGGGGTACGGCTCCCGCCTCGACGGCCGACCGCACGGCCCGCGCCCACTCCTCCGGCAGCCCGTCGGGGACGACCACCCGGCCGGCCGCCCGGCGTCCCAGCGCCGCCGTGATCGCCCCGGCCACCTCGTCCGCGTCCACCACGTGCACGACGGCCCGGTAGTCGGCCACCCGCTCGGCGAACAGCTCCACCGCCCCGGCCTGGTCCGGCGACGTGCGGTAGGCGCGGGTGATCCCGGGCTCCGGCGCCCCGGCCACCGCCGCGCGGATCCGCGACAGGATCAGCTCCCTGCTCCCCGTGCCGGGGCCGCCCGTGGCCGCGCCCGTGCCGGGGCCGCCCGTGGCCGCGCCCGTCCCGGGTCCCGTCCGGCCGCGCGGGTCCGGGCCCGCCGCGTGCGCCCGCGCCGTCGGGTCTGGTCCGGCTGCTCCGCCGCTCATCGGGCGCCTCCGTCGGTACGGTCCCACCAGTCGCGGAACGACTCGGCGGGAATGTCGGGGATGTCACGGGTGTCGGTCCAGCCGGCCAGCGGGCCGGGCAGGCGTCCGGGGACGAACCTGCGCAAGCGTGCGCCGAGCCGCTGGGCGCCGGCCAGCCGTGCCGGGCGGTCGAACACCCATCCGGCCGCGCGCATGCCCAGCCGTTCGGCACGCGGGTGGCGGGCCTTGCCGCGCAGGTGGACCAGGACCTCGGGGATGTCGATCGCCACCGGGCAGGCGTCGAAGCAGGCGCCGCAGAGCGTGGAGGCGTAGGGCAGTGAGGCGTCCAGCGCCGAGCCCATGCCGCGTAGCTGCGGGGTGAGGATCGCGCCGATCGGACCGGGATAGACCGAGCCGTAGGCGTGACCGCCCGCGCGCTCGTAGACCGGGCACACGTTCAGGCACGCCGAGCAGCGGATGCACCGCAGCGCCTGGCGTCCGACCTCGTCGGCGAGGACCCGGGTGCGGCCGTTGTCGAGCAGGACCAAGTGGAACTCCTGCCCCTCGACCGCGCCGGTCCAGGTGGAGGTGTAGGGGTTCATCCGCTCGCCGGTGGAGCTCCTGGGCAGGAGCTGGAGGAAGACCTCCAGGTCCCGCCAGCTCGGCAGGAGCTTCTCGATGCCGACCACGCTGATCAGCGTCTCCGGCAGGGTCAGGCACATCCGGCCGTTGCCCTCGGACTCCAGCACCACCAGCGTGCCGGTCTCGGCGATCATGAAGTTGGCGCCGGAGACGGCGACCTTGGTGGACAGGAAGCGTTCCCGCAGATGGAGCCGGGCGGCCTCGGCGAGGGCGCGGGGCTCGTCGGTCAGCCCCTCGGGGGCCGCGCGGCCGTAGGAGGCCATCTTCTCCTGGAAGATCTCGCGGATCTCCGAGCGGTTGCGGTGGATGGCGGGGACCAGGATGTGCGAGGGCCAGTCGTCCCCGAGCTGCACGATCAGCTCGGCCAGGTCGGTCTCGTAGGCGGTGATGCCCTCCTCCTGGAGGGCCTCGTTGAGGCCGATCTCCTGGGTGGCCATCGACTTGACCTTCACCACGCTGGTCTCGCCGGTCGCCTTGACGAGGTCGGCGACGATCCGGTTGGCCTCCGCGGCGTCGGCCGCCCAGTGGACGTGGCCGCCGGCCGCCGTGACGGCCTCCTCCAACTGGAGCAGATAGCGGTCCAGGTTGCGCAGGGTGTGGTCCTTGATCTCCTTGCCCGCGGCCCGGAGCTCCGCCCAGTCGGGCAGCTCGGCCACCACGGAGGCCCGCTTGCCGCGGATCGTGTGCGTGGCCTTGCGCAGGTTGAACCTGAGCTGCGAGTCCTGTACGGCCGCCGCGGCGTTGCGGGGGAAGGCGGGCATGCCGAGGAAGGTGCCGCCGCTCATCGGGTGGCCTCCGTGGCGGCGAGGATCTCGGCGAGATGCATGATCCGGACGCCGGTGCGCTGGCGCTTGAGCGTGCCGCCGATGTGCATCAGGCAGGAGTTGTCGGCGGCGCAGAGCACCTCGGCGCCGGTGCCCGCGACGTTGCGCACCTTGTCGCCGCACATGGCGGCGGAGACGGCCGGGTTCTTCACCGCGAAGGTGCCGCCGAAGCCGCAGCACTCCTCGGCGCCGGGGAGAGGGACCAGCTCCAGCCCCCTGACCTGCTCCAGCAGGCGGGTGGGACGGTCGCCCAGGCGCAGTCCGCGCAGGGAGTGGCAGGTCGGGTGGTAGGTCACGCGGTGTGGGAAATAGGCGCCGACGTCGGTGACGCCGAGGACGTCGACCAGGAATTCGGACAGGTCGTGGACCTTCGGCACCGTCTCGGCGACCTCACCGGCGAAGGAGGCGTCCCCGGCGCGGGCCAGGCGCGGGTACTGCTCGCGCACCATCGCGGCGCACGACCCCGACGGCGCGACGACCGCGTCGTACTCGGCGAAGACGTCCACGAAGTGCCGTGCCAGCCGTCTCCCCTCCTCGGGGTATCCGGTGTTGACGTGCATCTGACCGCAGCAGGTCTGCGCCTGGGGGAACTCCACGTCACACCCGAGGCGGCGCAGCAGCGTCACGACCGCCCGCCCGGTGCCGGGGAACAGGGTGTCGTTCACGCAGGTGATGAACAGGGCGACACGCACGGCACTCCTTCCGTTCTATGGTCTGACCACAGTATGGTCTGACCATATTCGGTCACAAGAGGAGGTTCCTTGAGCGGATGGCAGCCCGTCCGGCGCACCCGGGCGTTCGAGGATGTGATCGCCCGGATCGAGGAGCGCATCGCCGCCGACGGCCTCACGGTCGGCGACCGCCTGCCGGGCGAGCGCCAGCTCGCCGAGCAGCTCCAGGTCAGCCGGTCGTCGGTGCGCGAGGCGATGCGCGTGCTGGAGACGTTGGGCGTGGTGTCCTCGCAGGTCGGCCGGGGCCCCGACGCGGGGGCCGTGCTCACCTCGCGGCCCGCCGGAGCACTGACCGACCTGCTCCGGCTCCACCTCGGGCTGGCGAGCCTGTCGCTCGAGGAGGTCATCGACGCCCGGTTGATGATCGAGCAGTGGTCGGCCGCGCGCGCCGCCCGGCAGGGGGCCGACCTGTCGGCCCTGAGCGGCGCGCTGGAGCGGATGGAGCGCGCGGCGACGGCCGAGGAGTTCGTCGAGCACGACACCGCCTTCCACGTCGCCATCGCCGAGGCGTCGGGCAACCGCCTGACCGCCGCCATGATGCGCTCCCTGCGTGACTCGGTCCGGCGCTACGCCATCGAGGCGGTCGAGCGCCTCGGTGACACCGGCGGGCTCATGGCCGACCACCGCCTCATCCATCGGGCCATCGCCTCCGGGGATCCCGGGAAGGCGTCGGCCGCCGTCGAGACCCATCTACGGCGCGCCTACCCGGACATCTCACGGGCCCCGGTCATCTCAGGGGCCGGCCCCGAAGACCGGGGTCGGTTCGAGGACCGCCGACGGGCCGAGGAAGGGGGGCGGGTCAAGGACGGAGGGCGGGGCGAGGACCGCGGGCGGTTCGAAGAACGACGAGGGTCCGAAGAACGATGACGGCGCGGTGAACGAGGGCGGCCGGACGGAGTCGGCCGTACGGCAGTTCGCGCCGGAACACGCCGTCAGGGCGTCGAGCTGCCGGTCGAACTGGGTGATCACCGAGGGCGGGACCTTGGCCGCGAGGTTGTGGAGCTGGTAGGGGTCCTTGACCAGGTCGTAGAGCTGGTACTCACCGGTCGAGTAGCGGACGAAGGTGTTGCGCGCGGTCCGCATGCCCTGGTAGGCGGGGACCGGGGTCTGGCGGGCCGACGCCTGGCTGGTCGGGCGGTAGAACTCGAGCAGGACGTTCTGCCGCCACGGCGCGGGCGTCCGGCCCCGCAGGAGCGGGACCATCGACCTGCCCTCGGCGAAGTCCGGCAGCTGGGCGCCGCCGAGCTCGGCGAAGGTGGGGGCGAGGTCCACGTTGGCGCACAGCTCGCCGATCGCCCCGCCGGCCTGGATGCCGGGCCCGCGGGCCACCAGCGGCACCTTGATCGACTCTTCGAACGGGGTCGTCTTGCCGTGGGCGAGCCGGTGCTGGCCCAGGTGGAACCCGTTATCGGAGCCGAAGAATATGTAGGTGTCGTCCAGTTTCCCGGTGGCCCTCAGGGTCCCGATCAGAGCGCCGACCATGTCGTCCACGCCGAGCATGGCCCGCATCCGGCGGCGGTAGCGCTCGTCGATGCCCTCGATCGCCCTGGCGCTGAAGCGCGGGCGCGAGCTGAGCCAGCGGGGCTCGGCGCTCACGTCCGGCTGGTCGAAGGACGGGGGGCGGGGCGCGGTGGCGCCGGCGAAGGCGTCGGCGTGCCGGGGCGCGTAGTTGGCCGGGTTGTGCGGGGCGACCGGGGCGAGATAGAGGAAGAACGGCTCGGTGCCCTGCCGGGAGACGAACGCTCCGGCCTTCTGGCTGAGCACGTCCGTCAGATAGTCCTCCGGCGCGGAGCCGTGCGCCGTCAGCAGGCCGTTCTCGTTGAGGGTGTAGTCGTACTCGTCGTAGAGCCGGGTCACCGGCACGGCCCAATCGTCCCAGCCCGGCGGGACGTAGGTGGGCGCGGCGACGCCGCCGGGATAGTGGTTGAGGTATTTGCCCATCAGCCCGGTGCGGTAGCCGGCCGACTTCATCCAGGTTCCGAGCGTGGAACGTTCCAGATCGGAGTCGTGGAATTTCGTGAAACCACCCTCGGGCGCCGTATTGGTCAGCACGCCGTGGCTGTGAACGTACTGCGAACGGAGAATCGACGAGCGTGAGGGGCAGCACCAGGAGTTCGTGACGAAGAAATTATCGAAACGTGTACCTCCGCGGACAAGATAGTTCCAGATATTAGGAAACTTCTGCAGGTCCACTGTGTCCAGATCATCTGCGAGGATGAAGATGATGTTCGGCCGCCCGGCCGCCTGCGCTCTCACGGGACCGATCCCCGAGGCGCCGACGATGAACAGCAACATCAGACACAGAGCCTTGCGGACAGCACTAAGCACAGGTTCAGGTTTCCCGGAAACGGGAATACTGACACCTCGCTCTCGACCGGCCAATCTAGAACGTGTTCTAATCGCGGTGCGCATATCTGCATGGAGGCCCCGATGAGCACCGATCTGGAACTTGGCCTGAATCTCGGTTACTGGCAGCGGAACGCCGACGACGCCACCGAACTCGTCCAGGCCGCGGAGCGGCTGGGTTACGGGTCCGTCTGGACCGCGGAGGCCTACGGCAGCGACGCCTTCACCCCCCTGGCCTGGTACGGCGCGCGGACGTCCCGCATCAAACTCGGCACCTCCGTGGTGCAGATCTCGGCCAGGACCCCCGCGGCGACCGCGATGACCGCGATGACGCTGGACCACCTGACCGGCGGGCGGCTGCTCCTGGGCCTCGGCGCCTCCGGGCCGCAGGTGGTCGAGGGCTGGTACGGCAGGCCGTTCCCCCGGCCGCTGGCCCGCACCCGCGAGTACGTCGAGATCATGCGCAAGATCTGGCGCCGCGAGGAGCCGGTGACCAGCGACGGCGAGCACTACCCGCTCCCCTACCCGGGCGGGGCGAACCTCGGCAAGCCGCTGAAGCTGATCACCCATCCGCTGCGCGAGGAGATCCCGCTCTACCTGGGCGCCGAGGGCCCCCGGAACGTGGCGCTCGCCGGTGAGATCGCCGACGGCTGGCTGCCGCTGTTCGTGTTCCCGGAGAAGGTCGAGCAGATGTACGGCCCGTCGCTGGCCGGGGCCGGGCCGGACTTCGACATCGCCGCCATGGTCATGACTCTGATCACCGACGACGTCCGCGCGGCGCTGGACGGCGTGAAGATGATGCTGACCCTCTACATCGGCGGCATGGGGGCCAAGAGCCGCAACTTCCACGCCGACATCATCGGCAGGATGGGCTACGCCGAGGCCGCCGAGGAGATCCAGGCGCTCTACCTGGCCGGCCGCAGGCAGGAGGCGTTCAACGCGATCCCGGACGAGCTGGCCGACGGCATCTCCCTGGTGGGTCCGGCGGGCCGGATCCGCGAGCGCCTGGAGGCCTGGCGCAAGAGCCCGGTCACCAGCCTGCTGGTGATGGGCCCCCGCGACGAGACCTCGCTGAGGACGATCCGCGATCTGGTCCTGGGCTGACCCGGTCAGGCCACGACCTCTTCCAGCTCGGCCATCACGATCCGGTTCAGCGACGGCACGACCGCCGCCGCCGGGTCGACCCGGGCCACGAGGAAACCGGCGTCGTACAGCACGTCCGCGGCCGCCCGCTGCTCGGCGACGACCTCGGTGGTGACCGGCTCCAGCGTCCACGGCAGCCGCTTGAGCGCGGTCGTCCAGGAGTCCACGGACCCGCCCACCGCCTCGACCGTCAGCCGGGCGGCCTCGACCGGGTGCTCCCGCGCCCACCGGCCGGTCTCGCGCAGGGCGCGCACGGCCGCGGCGACGGCCTCCGGGTCCGACTCGGCGTAGGAGGCACGGGTGTGGAACACCGAGCGGTCGGCGATGATGCCGGCGGTGCCGCGGAGCCGGGCGAAGTGCCCGGAGCGCTCGGCCTCGACGAGTTCCGCCCCCTCGGCGACCCAGCCGGACACCACGCCGTCGCGCAGCCAGAACCGCGCCTCGGAGGCGGCCGGGCGCGGTTCGATGTCCTGGTAGGAGAGCCCGGCGTCGGCGAGCACCTTGGCCAGGAAGTGGGTCTGCCAGGAGCCCACGCGCAGCGAGACCGGCCGGTCCCGCAGGTCGGCCACGGTCATGACCGGGCCGGTACCGGACACCAGCAGCGCGCCGTAGCCGGGACGCGGGGCCGACACGGCCGCGTAGGCGACCGGCAGGCGCGCCGCCTGGGCGGTCAGCGACGAGGTGGACCCGGCGCCGCCGAAGTCGATCACCCCTGCGGCGAGGAGCTCCCCGGTGCGGGCGGCGTCGGCGTAGCGGTGGACCTCGATGCCGTCGAGCAGGTGGTCGAGGCGGGACAGCAGGTGCAGCCAGGGGTTGTGGGCGTGCACCCCGATGCGGATCGCCATCGAATCGCTCCTAGGTCTTCTTGAGGGCCCCGAAGAGGAGCCGCCGGGCGAGGGGGCCTCCTGCCCGCCGGCTCCGTCCTCGTGAGCGGCACCCGTGACCATGAGGTCCGCCCCCGTTCACGGGAACGCCCGGCCGGGAGGTCTGCGCCCGCCGCGCGGGTCCGGCCCCACGACTCCTCCGCCGGCCGGGGTCCCCGTGCTCCTGACGGTAACGATCCGCCTCCATATTTGCAAGTTTCCCTACTGGTTAAATAGGAATCTCTAGTCCGGGCGAGGCGCGGGGTCGGCGGTCACCGAGCGCAGGAGCGGGGCACTCGCCGCTCCGGCCCCGACCACCCCGGCGAACCCGAGTGCCACGCAGACCAGCAGGGTGACCACACCGGTGACGTTCATCGCCGAGATGGCGAACGGGGCGGCGCAGAACATGCCGACCGCGATGGCGCCGCCTCCCATTACCGCCAGCGGGATGAGCGTCTCCGCGCGGCGGGCCCTGTCGAGCACCTCCAGCGGGGTGCCCGCCAGGCGGAGCAGGGCGTAGGTCTGCCTGCGGTCCAGGATCGAGGAGGCCGCGGTGATCCCGGCGCTGGCGATCGCCACCAGGAACGAGACCGTGAGCACGGTCACCGTGCCGGTGCCGATGTCCTCCAGGACCTGGATGCCGGAGCGGTCGTCGTCGGCGGCCGAGGTGGCCACGTGCCCCGGGACCAGGCCCTCGAGCGCGGTGCGCGCCCGGTCCACCGACGCGGCGTCGCGCTCGCGGAGCGAGGCGGTGAGCAGCCTGCTCCCGCCCTCCCCACCGGCCTTGACGGTGGCCGGGACGCCCGCCGCCGACAGCCGCTCGCGGGCCCCGGCGGTGACCTCGGCCACCTGGGCGGCGGGGACCGACAGCCGCAGCTCGGCGGGGTCGGCGTCGCCGAACAGGCCGCTGCCCGGGCTGAGCAGGCCGATGAACCCCGCCACGAACCCGGTCAGGGCGACGCCGCTCACGGTCCGCCAGGCCGCCTTGGGGTCGTCCACCAGGCGGCGCCCGGCCAGCAGCCGGGCCGGACCGCGGGCCATCCGCGAGACGATCCGGCCCAGCATGCCGACCACCCACGGGCCGGCCAGGTTGATGGCGAGGAAGGCGAGGCCGAGGACCACCGCGACCACCCCGACAGCGGCCCCCAGCCCGAGCGCGGGCACCACCGCGAGGATCGCCAGCAGCGCGACGACCCGGACGAAGCGCATCGCCGGAGGCGTCTCCCGCTTGGCGACGCCGAGCGGGCTGACCACGACCCGGCGCAGGCCGACCACCGCCGACAGGCCCACCAGCAGCGGCACGGCCACCAGCACGCCGAGTACGGCGAGCACGCCGGGCCACAGGTCGGACAGGAACCAGGAGCCGCCCGCGATCTCGATCCCGGTCAGCAGCGGGACGCCCAGGCCGTACAGCGCCATGCCGAGCACCGCGCCGCCGAACGCGGTGATCACCGCCTCCGCGACGGTCATCGCGACCACCTGGCCGGGGGTCGCGCCCACCAGCCGGAGCGCGGCCAGGCGCTGGTCCCGGCGGGCCACGGTGAGCCGGGCCGCCGCGCCGCCGAACACCAGCAGCGGCACGACCATGAGCACGCTCGCGATCAGCCCGAGCGCCATGTACGCCTGCGCGTCACCCGTCGGCTGCCCGGCGAAGCCGGAGATCCTCACCGGTCCGATGCCGGCACGCGGATCGTCCGCCGGCTCGACGGTCATGATCGGGGCGTCCGGGACCTGGCCGCGGACCGCGACGAGCTCGCCGGGGTGGACCAGTGCCTCGTCGCCGACCGTCCCGCCGACCTTCTCGGGGAAGCGGCCGGCGAGCTGGCCCGCCGGGAGCTCCCCGGCGAGCTCGGCCAGCGCCGGGGAGAACCAGACCTCGCCGGGCGCGGGGAAGCGCGCCAGGCCCGGCGGCGGGGCCGCCCCCGGCTCCAGCGCCGCCAGGTCCACGACCGTGATCCGCCGGTCCCGCACGTAGTCGGCGTGCACGGCCTCGACCGCCACGGCCTTCCCGGTGGCCGCGACCGGGTTGCGCCACGCCTCCCGGTCGGCCCGTCCCTGGAAGGCCATGTTGACCGCCACGGCGAACAGCAGCAGCGCGGTGGAGACCGCCACCGCCGCCACGGTCAGCCCCGCGCCCAGCAGGCCGCGGCGGCCGCCGCCGCGCAGCAGCCGCCAGGTCAGGCCCATCAGCCCGCTCATCCGGTCACCCCGGGGAGGACCTGGGTCGACGGCTCCTGACCGGCGGCCGGCTGCGCGCCGTACCGGCCGGGGAGGATCTGGCCGTCGCGGACCTCGACCGTCCGGTCGCACCATCGGGCCACCTGGGGGTCGTGGGTGACGACCACCAGCGAGGCGCCGTTGTGCTTGGTGGCCTCCACCAGCAGGCGCATCGTGTCGTGGCCGGTGCTCTGGTCGAGCGCGCCGGTCGGCTCGTCGGCGAAGATCACCGCCGGCCGGGTGACCAGCGCGCGGGCGATCGCCACCCGCTGCGCCTGGCCGCCGGAGAGCTCGCCGGGGCGGCGGCCCTCCATGCCGCCGAGGCCGAGCGGGCCGAACCATCCGCGGGCCTGCCGTACGGCGTCGGCCCGGGACACGTTGCCGAGCATGAGAGGCAGCGCGACGTTCTCCTCGGCCGGCAGCTCCGGCAGGAGCTGGCCGAACTGGAAGACGAACCCGAACCGGGTACGGCGCAGGGCGCTGCGCTCGCGCTCCCCCAGCCCGTCGATGCGCCGGCCGAGCAGGTGCACCTCGCCCGCGTCCGGCTTCATGATCCCGGCGAGGCAGTGCAGCAGGGTCGACTTGCCCGACCCGCTCGGTCCCATGATCGCCACAGCCTCGCCGGCACCGACGGCCAGCCCGACGCCGCCCAGCGCCACAGTGGGGCCGAACCGCTTGACCAGACCGGCCCCTTCAAGAACAACACTCATGGCGACGACTCTCCCTCGCGGGGGCACCGCGGCGGATCAGCCGACCGTCCGATTAGCGGGCGGGGCCATCGTCCGAAAGTCCGATGCCACATTTCGAGCTGGCAGAATCCATCAGGTGACGATTCGGGTGCTCATCGCTGACGACCAGGAGCTGGTGCGGACCGGCTTCCAGATGATTCTGGACGCCCAGGAGGACATGGAGGTCGTGGCGACCGCCGGCAACGGCGCCGAGGCGGTCGAGCACGCCAGGCGGCTCCGGCCCGACGTGTGCCTGCTCGACATCCGGATGCCCAAGCTGGACGGCCTGGAGGCCACCCGGATCCTGGCCGGCCCCGGCGTCCCCGACCCCATGCGGGTGGTCATCGTCACGACCTTCGACCTGGACGAATACGTCTACGGGGCGCTGCGCGCGGGCGCGACCGGGTTCCTGCTCAAGGACAGCGGGCCGACACTGCTGATCGAGGCGGTCCGGGCCGCGGCGGCCGGGGACGCGCTGGTGTCGCCGTCGGTGACCGTGCGCCTGCTCGAACACCTGGCCCATCCCCGGGCCGGGACCACCCGGCCGCTCAGCGAGCCGCTGACCGAGCGCGAGCTCGACGTCGTCCGCCTGGTGGCCAGGGGACGGACCAACCAGGAGGTCGCGGCGGAGCTGTTCGTCTCGCTGTCCACGGTCAAGACGCACCTGGGGAGCATCCAGGCGAAACTCGGCGCCAGGAACCGGGTGGAGATCGCGGCCTGGGCGTGGGAGTCGGGTGTGGTGAGCTGATCCGCCCGGCGCGGACAGGCAGATCGACGCAGGCGCGGGAGGGAGCAAACAGGCAGATTAGCGCAGGCGCGGGAGGGATAGGAAAGGGGCAGGTCCTTCAGCGCATGGCGGGGGGAGATATACATGCGCTCCGTCCCATCCCTACCTAAAAAGTCTGCTTCAGCCGTATATGTGACCCTCACCGCCCAGGTGGCCGCCACCGCCGCCCTGGTGGTGTTCGAGCAGGCCCGTGGCCGGCGGCTGGCCCGGGAGATCTCGGCACTCGGCGGCGACCCCCATGCCCCCGGCGCGCAGGCCCTCGCCGGCGCGGTCAGCGTCTTCGCCGTCCTCGTCATGCTCGCCGCCGCGACGACCGTCGCGGCCGTCGCCGCCTACCTGACCTGGCTGGTCCAGGCCCGCCAGAGTGCCGTCCCCGGGGCGCCGGCGGGCCGGGTGCTGGCCGCCTGGGCCGTGCCGGCGGTCAACCTGATCGCCCCGCCGGCGCTGGTGCACCGCCTCTGGCGTGACTCCCGGCCGCCGGTCGGCCACCACGGCCGCTGGGCGGCGCTGCTGGCCGCCTGGTGGCTGAGCTGGCTGACCCTGCTCGCCCTGGTGCTGACGCGGCCGCCGCTCGGCACCCCGGGTGACAGCGAGCTGACCGGCCTCGGCCCGGCCGAGCTAGCCACCGTCACGGTCTCGGCCCTGCTGTGCGCGGCGACCGTCCGGCAGATCACCCGGATCCAGACCATGGGCGCCGGCCGGGCCCGCCGGGCCCCGGCGGGCCCGGCCGCGCCGCAGGCCCTCTCACGGCTCCTCACCGAGCAGGGCGCGGCACAGCAGGCCCAGCACTGACAGCCCCTCACCGAGCGGGGCGCCGTACGGCAGACCCAGCACTGACGGCCCCTCACCGAGCGGGGCGCCGTACGGCAGGCCCAGCACTGACCGCGAGGGCGCCCCGGGAGGGCCGCGGCGGGCGGGACCGTCAGTCCCGCGCTCTCAGCGCCGTCAGCCCCACGCTCTCAGCGCTGTCAGTCCCGCACCCTCAGCACCGTCAGTCCCACGCCCTCATCAGCAGCCAGCCCTCACCCGCGGTGTCGAAGCGGAGCTCGTAGGTGCCGATCCTGCTGCCGGGGTCGGCCTCGACCCGCCAGAACCGGCGCTCCCCCGGATCGCTGTCGGAGGTCTTCCACCACTCGCGCGAGACCACCCAGTGGTCCACCACCCGGCGGACGGCGTGCAGCCGGTCACGCCAGACGAACTGGACCGGCCGCCCCTCCCGGGTCCACACCTCGATCGGGTCACCGTAAAGTCTGCTCACGACGCTTCTCCCCCTGCGGATTCCGGATCGGCACCCGGGGGAAGACGGGGCATGTCTATCGAACATACGTTCTCACTGAGCCGGGCGCAAGTCCCCCACCTGCCGCACCAGCGGATTGGCGTCCACCGAGTTACGGATGCTGAAGGTCACGCTGCCCGCGCGGTAGCGGTCGTCGGACAGCTCGACCGGGCGGCCCTCGTGGGTGGTGGTGACCCGCCGCTGGCGCAGCAACGGGCTGCCCCGCCGCACGGCCAGCAGCCGGGAGTCCTCGGCCCCCGCCGCGACCGCGTCGATGAGATGCTCGCCGTAGGCGATGACGAGGCCGACGCCGTCGTAGAGGGCCTGGGTGACCGACTCGCACCCGGGGTCGATCCGCTCGACGGCCGGAGCGATCCATCCGGCGTAGACGGTCCGCTCCAGCAGCACCGGCTCGCCTTCGAGCGAGCGCAGCCGTAGCACCGACAGCACCGGATCGCCCGGCTGGAGCGCGAGCCGGGCCGCCTCGGCGGCGTCCGCGCCCCGGCGCCGCTGCTCCAGCACCCGCCCGCTGACCCGGTGACCCATCGCCCTGGCCCACTGCGCGAAGCTGTTCAGCTCGGCGAAACTCTGGCTGCGCTCGCGGCCGAGCACGATCCGCCTGGCCCCCTGCCGGGAGCCGACCAGCCCCTCGGCGGCGAGCACCGCCACCGCCTGGCGGACCGTGCCCCGGGAGGCGGCGAAACGGGCGGCGAGCTCGGCCTCCGAGGGCAGTTGCGCCCCCACGGCGTACTCGCCGCGCACGATCGCCTCCCTCAGCTCGGCCGCGATCCCCACGTAGCGCGCCGTCATGATCGCCTCCACCCGGACGCCCGGCCGGGCATCCGCCGGCCGCGCGATCTCGCCTCGTCCCTCAAACTCCCGCCCTTCACCCCGGCCGGCCTCCGGCTCCACCCGGTCCGACTCCGGCTCCACCTGGCCGGCCTCCCGGCGGGAGCTCCTTCACTGCGCACACCGGACGGCCGTCCCACCTCCACCCTAAACAAGCCGGAAACCCCTATGAATCCCCAGCTCTCGCATTCCACTGACGTACTCCTGGCGTTCATCGGAAGGAAACCGATTGCCGACCTACTGGGTCTAGCTTGTTTGTACAAGTTCGCTTAATTTCATGGCATATCGCGCGACACCCCCTTGGGAGACAACGTGATCGCATCCCGAATCCGCTCCGCGGGCCTGACCGCACTTCTGCTCGCAGGCGCCACGGCGTGCGGGGCGGCCCCGACCACCGCCACGCCCTCCGGCAGCGGCTCCGCGGCCGGTGTGGACGCCCGGACCGCCGCCTCCGCGGCCGACTTCGGCGGGCTGGACAAGCTCGTCGAGGCCGCCAAGAAGGAGGGCAAGCTCCACGTCATCGCCCTGCCGCCCGACTGGGCCAACTACGGCAAGATCATCGAGGCGTTCACCGCGAAGTACGGCATCGAGATCGAGAGCGAGACCCCCGACGCCTCCAGCGCCGACGAGATCAACGCGGTGAAGACCCGCAAGGGTCAGGACCGCGCCCCCGACGTGCTCGACATCGGCCAGTCCTTCGCCATCAGCGGTGCCGCCGAGGGCCTGTTCGCGCCCTACAAGGTCCAGACGTGGGACAAGATCCCCGGCAACCAGAAGGAGCCGGGCGGCCTGTGGTTCAACGACTACGGCGGCTACGTCTCGATCGGCTGCGACGCCAAGAAGATCGCCAAGTGTCCGGAGACCTTCGCCGACCTGCTCAAACCCGAGTACAAGGGCAAGGTCGCGCTGAACGGCAACCCGACCAAGTCCGGCTCGGCGTTCGCGGGCGTCTACGCGGCGGCCCTGGCCAACGGCGGCTCCTTCGACGACATCCAGCCCGGCCTCGACTTCTTCAAGAAGCTGAAGGAGACCGGCAACTTCAACCCGGTGGAGACCACCCCCGCCACCATCGAGAAGGGCGAGACCCAGATCAGCATCGACTGGGACTACAACAACGCCGCCTACGCCCCCAAGATGGCCGAGAAGGGACTCGACTGGAAGACGGTCATCCCGACCGACGGCAAATACTTCCAGCTCTACGCGCAGGCGATCAACAAGGACGCCCCGCACCCGGCCGCCGCCCGGCTCTGGCAGGAGTTCCTCTACAGCCCCGAGGGCCAGAACCTCTACCTCGGCGGCTTCGCCCGCCCGGTGCTGCTGCCCGCCATGAAGGCCGACGGTTCGGTCGACAAGGCCGCCGAGGCCAACCTGCCCCCGGTCGAGGGCGAGCCCACCTTCCCGACCGAGGCCCAGGTCAACAAGGCCAAGGAAGTCCTGGCCGGCGGCTGGGGCGCCGCCGTCGCCGGCTGACCCGTGACGACGACCGACGCGGGCACGGCCGTACGGGGCGGCGGCCGCGCCCGGACCGGGAGCTGGCCGGCCGCCCTGCCCCTGCTGGCCTTCATGGCACTGGCCTTCGGGATCCCGGCGCTCGCGCTGCTGCTCGGCGCGTTCACCGTCAGGGACCCGCAGACCAGGCTCTCCTCCTTCAGCACGGCCAACGTGGTCGAGAGCCTGCGGGGCGCCTACCTCACCACCCTCCTCAGCAGCGTGCGGCTGTCGGCGCTGGTCGCGGTGGCCGGCGCGGTCCTGGGCACCTTGCTCGCCCAGGCCGTGGTCACCTCCCGCTTCCGGGCGCTGCGCGAGAGCGTGCTGACCGCCTCGGGCGTGCTGGCCAACTTCGGCGGCGTGCCGCTGGCGTTCATCTGGATCGCCACGCTCGGCAACTCCGGTGTGGTCACCACCGCACTGGGGCTGGGCTCGGGAGTGCTGTACAACTTCTGGGGCCTGGCGCTGGTCTACATGTATTTCTCGGTCCCGCTGATGGTCCTGGTCGTGACGCCGGCGCTGGACGGCCTGCGCCCGCAGTGGCGGGAGGCGGCGCACAACAGCGGCGCCACCACCTGGCAGTTCTGGCGGCACGTCGGCGTCCCGGTGCTGACCCCCGCGCTGCTCGGCGGCGTCGTCCTGCTGTTCGGCGGGGCCTTCGCCGCCTACGCCACCGCCGCGGCGATGGTCGGCAGCACGGTCCCGCTGGTCACCCTGCAGATCGCCGACGCGCTCACCGGCGACGTGCTGATCGGCCACGAGAACATCGCGCTCGCCCTCAGCCTCGACATGATCGTCATCGCGGTCCTGGTGATGGCGGTCTACCTGCCCCTGCAGAGGAGGAGCTCCCGATGGCTGCGGTAGCCACCGTGCCGGAGTCCGCCCCCGGCCCCGTCGCCCCGCGCCCCCGGCGGGTGCGGTTCTGGCGGGGGGCCGTGCTGGGCGTCGCCGCGCTCTACTTCCTCGTCCCGATGGCCGTCTCGTTCTGGTTCACCGTCCACACCGAGGGGAAGGGAATCTCCCTCGGCGTCTACGGGCGCATCCTGTCGGCTCCCGGGTTCCTCCCGAGCCTGCTGGTCTCCCTCGGGCTGGCCGCCGCCACGATCGTGACGGTGCTGCTGCTGACGCTCCCGGCGATGCTGGCCGTACGGCTCGGCGCCCCGCGGCTGGGGCCCGTGCTCGAAGTGGTCGCCACGCTGCCGCTGGTCGTGCCGCCGATCACCTACGTGGTCGGCATCGGCACGGCGCTGCGCGGCGGCACCGAGGCGCTGGCCGCCACCCCGTTCTGGGCGACGATGATCGCGATCCAGAGCGAGCGGTTCCCGGTCGTGCTGGTCCTGGCCTACGTGGTGCTGACGCTGCCGTTCGTCTACCGCTCGCTGGACGCCGGGCTCCGCGTGATCGACGTGCGGACCCTGGTGGAGGCCGCGCGCAACCTGGGCGCCTCGTGGCCGCACGTGATGCTGCGGGTGATCGTCCCCAACATCCGCTCCGCCATCGCCGGCGCCTCCTTCCTCACCCTCGCCCTGGTGCTCGGCGAATACACCGTCGCCGCCCTGCTCGGCTACCAGACGTTCCCGGTCTGGATAGTGACCGTCTCCGGCAACGACGGGCAGCTTTCGGTGGCCCTGTCCGTCATCAGCCTGCTGCTCATCTGGCTGCTTCTGCTCACCGTCTCGGGAGCGGGAAGGAAGCGTTCATGACCGTCGAACTCCGGGGGCTGCGCCGCGCGTTCGGCCGCACCGTCGCCCTGGACGGCCTGGACCTCACCGTCGAACAGGGCGAGCTGATGGCCCTGCTCGGCCCGTCGGGCTGCGGCAAGACCACGGCCCTGCGCTGCGTGGCCGGCTTCGAGCACCCCGACGCCGGGGCGGTGCTGGTGGACGGCCGGGACATCACCCGGGTGCCCGCCAACCGCCGGGACGCGGGCATGGTCTTCCAGTCCTACAGCCTCTTCCCCAACCTCAACGCCCGCGACAACGTGGCGTTCGGGCTCCGGGTCCGCAAGGTGCCCGCCGCCCGGCGGCACGCCCGGGCGGCCGAGCTGCTGGAGCTGGTCGGACTCCCCGCGCACGCCGACCGCTACCCGCACCAGCTCTCCGGCGGCCAGCAGCAGCGCGTCGCGCTGGCCAGGGCGCTGGCGCTGGAGCCCCGGGTGCTGCTGCTGGACGAGCCGCTGTCGGCGCTGGACGCCAAGGTCCGCGTCACGCTGCGGGAGGAGATCCGGCGGCTCCAGCTCGACCTCGGCATCACCACCGTCTTCGTGACCCACGACCAGGAGGAGGCGCTGTCGGTCGCCGACCGGGTCGCGGTGCTCCGCGACGGACGGCTGGAGCAGTGCGGGGCCCCGGCCGAGGTCTACGACCGGCCCGCCACGCCGTTCGTGGCCGAGTTCGTCGGCACGATGAACCACATCCCCGGCCGCGTGTCCGGCGGCGAGGTCGCGGTCCTGGGCCGGTCGCTCCCGGTGGACGGCCCGTCGCCCGCCTCCCCCGACGTGGACGTGCTGGTCCGCCCGGAGGCGGTGCTCGTCACGCCGGACCCGGAGGGCGGGGCGCTGGTCGTGGCGTCGTCCTTCCGCGGCTCCTCCGCGCGGCTGCGGGTGCGGCTGGGCGAGCTGGAGGTCCTCAGCGACGTGCCCGGCCACGACGCGGTACGGCTGGCCCCCGGCACGCGGGTGGCCCTCGGCCTCGTGCAACGGCCCGTCCTGGTCGCCGAGCGGGCCGCGGCCGCCACCGAGCACGCCCCCGCCGGGACGGAGGCTCCCGCCGGTGCCGGCTGAGCTGCGGGCCGTCCTGTTCGACATGGACGGCACGCTCGTGGACACCGAGGGGCTGTGGTGGCAGGCGTGCGCGGCGGTGGCGGCCGAGCTCGGCCTGGAGCTGGCCGGGGCCGACACCGACCACGTGCTCGGCCGGCCCGTCGAGCACACCGCCGCCCATCTCCTACGGCGCGTCCGCGCCGGGCAGGCCCCCACGCGGCAGGACCACAGGCGGCGGGGCGGCACGCGGCAGGGACGACCCTGCCCCGACGGGGTGCCCGCGCGCCCCGGCCCGCCCCTCCTCGGCCCGTCCGTCCCCGGCCCGCCCGTCCCCGGCCCGGCTCCCTCCGGAACCGCCGATCTCCCCGGAACCACCGGTCTCCCTGAAGCGGCCGGCGCGCGGGCCGCCGGGACATCCGCCGAGACCGTGGGCGCGCGGCTCACCGGGGCCTTCGCCGAGCGGATCGCCGGCGGGGTGACACCGCTGCCCGGCGCGATCCGGCTGCTGGACGAGCTGCGGGCGGCGGGCGTGCCGACGGCGCTCGTCACCGCCTCCCCCCGGCGGATCGTGGACATGGTGCTCCGCACGGTCGGGGCGGAGCGCTTCCGCCTGGTCGTGGCCGCCGAGGACACCGCGCGCGGCAAGCCGTCGCCGGATCCCTACCTGAAGGCGGCCGCGGCGCTGGGGGCCGACCCCGCCGAGTGCGTGGCGGTGGAGGACAGCCCCGCCGGACTGGCCGCCGCCCGCGCCGCGGGATGCCGGGTGGTGGCGGTGCCCGGCGACGGGGCGGTGCCGTACGGCGTGCTGGCCGTCGGCAGCCTGGAGAAAGTCGACCTGTCACTGTTGCGGCGGCTGGCCGCCGGGAAGATCTCGGTAAGCTGAGCCACTTCATTGACGGTAAATGCGGTTAGGTATGACGGTGAACAACCTCACTCCGGGCGATCCCCTACAGATCGGTCGATACCGCGTGCTCAGCCGGCTCGGCCGAGGCGGTATGGGCACGGTCTACCTCGGTGAGTCCCCCGAGGGGCAGCAGGTCGCCATCAAGGTGATCAACTCGGAGTACAGCCAGCACGAGCAGTTCAGGATGCGGTTCCGCCGTGAGGCCGACGCGGCCCAGCGGGTCCGCCGCTTCTGCACCGCCGCGGTGATCGAGGCCGCGCTCGACGGCGACCAGCTCTACGTCGTCACCGAATACGTGGCCGGCCCGAACCTGGAGGACGCCGTGCAGTCGGGGGGGCCGCTCCGCGGCTCCAGCCTCGACGCGCTCGCGGTCGGCGTGGCGACCGCCCTCACCGCCATCCACGGTGCCGGGGTCGTGCACCGCGACCTCAAGCCGTCCAACGTCCTGCTCTCCCCGGTCGGTCCCCGGGTGATCGACTTCGGCATCGCCCGCGCCCTGGACACCCTCAGCGGCATCACCGGCACCGGCGAGATCGTCGGCACGCCCCGCTACATGGCGCCCGAGGTGCTGCGCGGCGAACCGGTCTCCCCCGCGTGCGACGTGTTCTCCTGGGGCTGCCTGATGGCCTTCGCCGCCAGCGGCCAGGCGCCGTTCGGCGGGGAGGCGGTGGCCGCGGTGGTCTATCAGGTGCTCAACACCGAGCCCTCCCTGGAGGGCATGGACCCCGCGCTGCGCGAGCTGGTGACCTACGCGATCGCCAAGGACCCCCGTAACCGGCCCACCTCCCAGCAGGTCCTCGACCACCTCGTCGGCCGCTCGGCCGCGCCCGAGCAGACCGTCCGATCGGTCCAGACCGTCTGGCAGCAGAGCCCGCCCGCGGTCCACCAGATCCAGCCGACCTGGCAGCAGAACCCGCCCACCCTCCACCAGAGCCAGCCCACGCTCCAGGGGACCGCCCAGTGGCCGGGAGCCGTGCCGCCGGGGCAGCACACCGGCCCCGGCGGCGCCGGCCCTGGCCACACCGGCCCCGGCCACACCGTCACGGCCGTGCCCGCCGGGCGCTCCACCGGGCGGAAGAAGCTGATCGTCGGGGCGGCGGTGGCGGCCCTGGTCGCGGTGGGCGGCGGCTCCGCCCTCTATCTCTCGCTCGCCGCCGGCGGGCCGCCCGCCAACCTCGACCTGCTCTACCAGAACGACTTCACCCAGACCGGGAGCGGCTGGAGCGGCGGCACCTACGACGGCAGCGACAACAGCGGCTACGCCCCCGAGGGCTACTACGCCATCGACGTGGACGGCGACGACTCCGTGCTGCGGGAGAAGGCGCCGGTGCCCTTCGCGACCGCGCCCCCGGCCACCCCCGACCCCTCGGCCAGCCCCACACCGCTGCTCCCCGCCCGCCTGCTGCTCGGCGTCGACGTCGGGATCCGCGACGGCAGCACCGGCCTGGGCGAGTACGGCCTGTTCTGCCGGGGCGAGGACACCTACGAGGCGACCCGCTACGAGTTCCTGCTCGACACCGCGGGCAACGCCCGCATCCGCAAGAGCGTCAAGAGCGCCGGAGGGGAGCTCACCAAGCCCGTCCAGGTCACGCTGCCCAAGGACGGGCCCGTCCATCTCCAGGCCGAGTGCTCGGACACCCCGGACGGCGTGCAGTTGGCCATGTGGGTCGACGGCGACCGGGTCCAGTCGTTCGTGGACTCCAACCCGCTGCCCTCCGGCGAGGTCGGCTTCATCGCCCGGGTCGGCGAGGACGGCAAGGCCAAGCTCCTGACCTCCTTCGACAACTTCACCATGCACGGCGCCAAGGACGAGGCGGCCGCCGGCAAGCCCTGACCGGGAACAACGAGTGATCACCGTGGGGTTGGGGAGGATCGAAGCACTCGACTGAGCGAACTCGACTGAGCGAAGGAGTCCGGCACCATGCGCGCCATAGTCGTCTCCGCCACCGGCGGCCCCGAGGTCCTCACCTGCACCGACCATCCGGACCCCCAGGTGAACCCCGGTGACGTGCTGATCGACGTCGCGGCCAGCGGGGTGAACTTCATCGACGTCTACCACCGGATGGGCCGCTACCCGCTGTCCCTGCCCTTCGTCCCCGGCAACGAGGGCGCGGGCACCGTCGTGGCGGTCGGCGAGGACGTGCGGGACTTCTCCCCCGGCGACACCGTGGCGTGGGCGAACGTGATGGGCAGCTATGCGGAGCGCGCCGTGGTGCCCGCCTCCCGCCTGCTCTCCGTGCCCGACGGCGTCCCAGCCGACGTCGCGGCGGCCGTCATGCTCCAGGGGATGACCGCGCACTACCTGACCCACTCCACCTACGAGGTGAAGCCGGGCGACGACGTGCTGGTGCACGCCGCGGCCGGCGGCATGGGCCTGCTGCTCACCCAGATCGCCAAGCTGCGCGGCGCCCGGGTGATCGGCACGGTCTCCACCGAGGAGAAGGAGAAGCTGGCCCGCCAGGCGGGCGCCGACGAGGTGCTCCGCTACGAAGGCTTCTCCGAGGCGGTCCGCGAGCTGACCGGCTCCGGCGTGCACGTGGTCTACGACGGCGTGGGCGCGGCCACCTTCGACGGGAGCATCGCCTCACTGCGCCCACGCGGCATGATGGCCCTGTACGGCCAGGCCAGCGGCCCGGTCCCGCCCGTCGACCCGCAGACCCTCAACACGCACGGCTCCCTCTTCCTGACCCGCCCCACCCTCACCCACTACGTCGCCACCCGCGACGAGCTGGTCCGGCGGGCCACCGACCTCTTCGGCTGGGTGGCCTCAGGACAGCTCCAGGTGCACATCTCCCGCCGCTATCCCCTCGCCGAGGCCGCCCGCGCCCACGAGGACCTGGAGGCGCGCCGGACCACGGGCAAGATCCTGCTCATCCCCTGATCCACCTCGCTGATCCCCCCTGATCCGCCCCCCTGATCCACCCTGAGCCGCCCCCTGAGCCGCCCCGCTGATCCGCCCTGATCCACTCCGCCGGCCCCGGCCGCCGCCCGCACGGCGGCGGCCGCTCTCATTCCGGCCGGTCCCGTTCCGGCCGGTCCCGCTCCCCGAGCCCGACGGGGAAGGCGTCGAAGTGGACGATGACGCGTGCGGTGTCCGGGACCCCCTCGCCCCTTTCCCGGGCCCTGTCGTGGTAGGCGTCGAGGACCTGGGTGACGTCACGCACGAGGTCGGCGAGCTCCTCCCTGGTCAGGCGCACCGCCACGCGGGAGTTGACCCCCGCCTCGATCCACGGCCGCGGGGTGGTCCGTGACTCCTCCAGCCAGTTGGCGAGCTCGGCACGCCGCTGGCGGACCATCTCCGCGAGGAGGAACTCGGCGGCCTCCGCCGTATCGGGGTCATGGCGGAGGCGGTCACCGTCGAAGGCGAAGCTACGGGTGCGCCACCAGCGCTCCTTGCCCTTACCGCGCTCCGGTATGTCCTCGATGAGCCCGTGCCGCTCCAGGCGGCGCAGGTGGTAACTCGTGGCCCCGGTGTTCTCCCCGGTCAGGGCGGCGAGCTGGGTCGCCGTCGCCGGGCCGTGACGGTCCAGCAGATCCAGCAGGCGGAGGCGGGAGGGGTGGGCAAGCCCCTTGAGCGCCGAAGCGTCAAGGCCGTGGGTCTTGTCATCCATCACGTGCAGCCCTACCTTTGCAAAGGATTGTTTGCACACTTTTCTTTACACGATACCGGAGGCTCGGATGACTGGGCGATCGTTCCGCTGGTTGTGGGCCGCATCAGGCCTGTCGAACATCGGCGACGGCGTCGCGGTCGTCGGCGTCTCCCTGATCGCGGTGACCCTGACCAGATCGCCGTTCCTGGTGTCCCTGGTCAGCGCGGCGGCGACGCTGCCCTGGCTGCTGCTCGCACTGCACGCGGGTGCGATCGTCGACCGGCACGACCGGCGCCGGATCATGGTCACCGCGAGCTGGGCCCGGGCCGGCGTGCTCGCGGCCCTGGCCGTGACCGCCTGGCTGGGGGCGTTCAGCCTGCCGGTGCTGCTCGCCGGAGCGCTCCTGATCGGCGTCGCCGAGGTCTTCTCCGACACCTCCGCGCAGTCCGTGCTGCCGATGACCGTCCCGCGCGACCGCCTCGGCAGCGCCAACGGGCAGCTCATCGCCGCGCAGACGGTCGGCAACAACTTCCTCGGCGGCCCGCTGGCCGGGCTCCTGATCGGATCCGGCGCCGCCGCGGTGCTCGGGGTGCCCGCCCTGCTCTACGCCGTGGCGGGACTGGCCCTGACCGGCATGCGCGGGCGGTTCCGGGTCGAGACCCCGTCGAAGCGCGCCCTGCGCGCCGACATCGCCGACGGGCTGCGCTACCTGCGCGACCACCGCATCCTGCGCGCGCTCGCCGCCTTCGCCGGCGTGCTCAACTTCGCCAACGCCGCCTACTTCGCGGTCTTCGTGCTGTGGGTCGTCGGCGAGGAGTCACGGGTTGGCCTGCCCGCCGGCGACTACGGCGTCCTCACCGCGGCGCTGGCCGCCGGGGCGGTGACGGGCTCCCTGCTGGCCGGGTGGGTGGCCCGCCGCGTCGGCCAGGTCAGGACGATGCTCACCGCCAACCTCGCCAACGGCTTCCTGCTGCTGGTGCCCGTCCTGCTCCCCACCCCGGTGGCGATCGGCGTCACCGCCGTGTTCCTCGGAGCGACCAACGCCGCCTCCAATGTCATCCTGGTGTCGCTGCGGCAGCGGCTCATCCCCGAGAACTTGCTCGGCCGGGTCAACTCGGGCTACCGCCTGATCGGCATGGGGGCCTCGCCCCTCGGCGCGGCGGCCGGCGGGGTCCTCGGCACCTACGCCGGGCTGCCCATGGTCTTCTGCACCGCCGCCGCGCTGTGCGTCGTCGCGGTCGTCCTCGTCTCACGCGCCGTCTCCACCCGCTCGGTGGCCGCCGCCGAGGCGGCGTCCGACCGGCCCGTCCTTCAGCCGGCATGACCGGGACACCCGGTACGCCCAGATCGGCGCGGCACGTGATCAGCCGGCAGCGGGCTGAGGTGGAACGGCGACAGCCGGCGGAGCCAGGAGGCCGCCTCCACGTCATCGGCGCAGGGAGAGAGCTGGCTGATCTTTGACTCGTGAAGTTCGGCGGCCTGAGAGTCTCACCGGTCCACGGCCTCCCCGTGATCGACAAGTCGTTCACCAGTGGCGACCCCTAGCCTCGCCCTTGTTCCTCTGTTCCTCGTTCCTCTGTTGTTCCTCGGGTCCGAGGCGGTACGGCGGGAGCGGATCCGGGCACGCGCGCGACATCGAGGGAAGCATCTTGGGCGGGATCGGCTACGACGAGGAAGTCGTCGGAGACGGGATCAGCAGGTGCCTGAGTGACGGATCGACCGTACTCGGCATGCCCTGGCAGCACATCGACGTGTTGCCCGAGCCGGTGAACGACGGCCTCACCCATGTCGTCGAACTGGACCTGAGCCACAACCGGCTGACCGCTCTGCCCGAGTCGCTGACGGGCCTTTCCCGCATCGCGCGTTTCTGACCCGCGATGACAGATCCGTACCGCGGGGTGCGTGTTCCGCCGCCTCGGGCTGAGCCGGCAGGTGGCGTCCGCCAGGACGGTGCCCTTCGGGAAGAAGATTTCGATACCCAGAAAGGCGACAAGAACGTGTTCCGGCAGAAAGGCGCGGTAAAACCGCGCCACGTACTGTGCGTGCTCGGCTCGGACCTGGACGTGGAGACGGTACGAGAAGTCGTCGGCGACGTCGCGGGGATCGGCTTCACCGTCGACCGTGAGGGGCACCGGCGGGCCTTCGACCCACGGATGCCGAGTTCGTTCGAGGCTTGCATGGCGGACGTCTCCTTCACCGAATCGGACTGGGAGGCGGTGAAGGGGCACGACTCAGTGGTGTACGTGCTGTCGCCGCCGATGCAGCAGCACCGCTCTTTCGACCCCCGGTACGCCACACCCGCCGACGACGCGATCTCCGAGGAGTTGTGGACGCGGACGTTCGACGTCTCACGGCGGATGCTGGAGGTGACGGCCGCGCTGTTGCGTTCGGGCGCCACCGCCGTGAAGAACGAGAGCAGCGGCCTGACGCACGGCCGGGACCGGTGGCTCGCCCTGGCCGACAAGGTGTCCGGCGCGCCGAATTGGGCGGAGTCGGCCATCACGCTGTTCCGTGCCTGGGTCAAGCGGCCGATCAGCGATGGGAGCCTGATGAGAAGTTGCGGCATGCATCTGCTGGGTGCGCCGGATGTGGAGGTCGACCTGGTCCAGCCGGTCTCGCGGCACCTGCCCGGGGAACTCCTGGAGGGCGGCGTGCAACTGATTGACGAGGTGGCGTTCTACCTGCTGGTCGAGTCGCGGGCACTGGAGATCACCGACGGGGAGGGGTTCCGGCTCGCACCCGATGCGCAGCGCTGGATCATGCACAGGCACCCTTGCCAGGGCTATGAGGAGGACAGTTTCTTCTTCAATCCTTACGGGTACTGGCGCTTGACGCCCGACGGGTCTTCCCCCGGATAAAGCTCGGTGACAGAGCCCAAGATCTTGCCTCCGGCGGGGGCGCTCCAGCCCTGGGATGAGCGGGCTGCGCGAAGGCGGGGGAGATACGCGGATATCCGCACAGTACGGCCCGGGCGAGCCCTCCGCGCGGCCCGCCCGGCCCGGGTGAACCTCCCGGCCCGCCGCCCGGCCCCGGCTCAGCCCCGTACGGCCCGCCACACCACGGCGGGCCGCATGAGCGCCGAGGGCGGGTCCAGCAGACCGCTCACCCGGCTGAAGGCGACCGCGACCCGCGGGTCCCGCGCGGCGACCCGCTGCAGCCTGCCGATGTAGGCGTTGAGCAGGCGGACCCGCAGGGTCCGTTCCGCCTCGGCCTCCCGCAGGGCGAGGTCGGCGCCGGTGGACAGCTGCCAGGCGGGATCGAGGGCCCTGGCGACGGCGGCGAAGTAACGGCGGGCGAGGCCGTCGGCGCCCCCGCGCAGGCACTCGCGCATCGCGAGCGCGTCCAGGGCGCCGATCGACATGCCCTGGCCGTAGATCGGGTTGAAGTTGCAGATCGCGTCCCCGGTGACGAGCAGCCCTTCGGGGAAGCGGCCCAGCCGCTCGTAGCGGCGCCGCACGCTGGTGGGGATCCGGGCCGAGCCGATCTCGCCGAGAGGTTCGGCCGCGCGCACCGCGGCGGCCACGTCGGCGGGGGCCACCTCGTCGAGCCAGGCGAAGAACCCCTCGGGGTCGGTCGGCGGGCGCATCCCAGCGCTGCCGCCCAGCGTCACCAGCCAGCGGTCGCCCTCCACCGCGCAGAGCGCGGCGCCCTTGGGCTGCCCCCGGTAGGTGCCCACGAGGATCATGCGGTCCTCGCCCAGCGCCCCTGCGGCGAGTCTGAGGTACCACGTCGCGTAGGCGACCTCGACCTTGACGGTCTCCTCCTCCGGCCGCTCGTACCCCATGGACTCCAGCCAGGCGAGCGTCCGCCCGCCCCGGCCCATCGCGTCGACGACGAGATCGGCGGGCAGCTCCCGCTCGCCGCCGTCCCCGGCGATCCGCGCGCCGGTGACCCTGTCCCCCTCGGCCATGATCCCGGTGACCTGGCTGCGGTCCGCCGTCACCAGGTTCGGCAGCCGCCGTACCCTCCGCAGGATGTGACTCTCCAGGAAGGGACGGGTCGCCGACACTCCCTTCTCACCGGTCGGCATCCGCGCGAACTCGTGGCCTCCCATGATCATCCGGAGCTGCACGATCATCTCGTACGGCACAGCGCCCCCGGCGACCAGTTCCCCGGTCAAGCCGGGGAACAGCTCCTCCAGGATCCGCAGGCCGCGCGGGAGCAGGGCGTGCGCGTGGAACCCCTGGGGCACGCCTCTGCGGGGGGTGTCCTCCCCCAGCGCGTCGCGTTCGACGAGGGTCACCCGGTCGTAGCGGTCGGCCAGCACCCGCGCGGCGAGCAGCCCGCTGACCCCCGCTCCCAGGACGATCGCGTGCTCTGCGGCCTTACGGGCCATGGATGCCTCCGGGATGGCGGGGATGATGCCATGCAATCTGCCGGAAAGCCCATGAAAGATCGAGACTTGACGGCCTCACCGACGTGACGGCGTCAGGCCGGGCCGTCCCGCCGCTGAGCCGGTGGCCGGGTCGCGGCGCGGCCGGATCGGCCGCTCCCCGCAGTCGTGACCGGACACGTGTTGCCTTGACACCGGCGACAGGGTTCTAACGTGACTGCGACGGGCGGGTGAGGAGGCCGGAGCCCGGCCGACGGCCACACAAGTCATCGCACCGGCCGACCAGAGGAATGACGATGAAGTTCGCGATCAGCTACAACACCGCCTACTACGGCGCTGACCCTGACAGGATCGTCGCCTGTGCCCGGCACGCCGAGGACTGCGGTTTCGAGTCGCTGTATCTGCCTGAGCACATCGTGCTGTATCCCGGAGCGATGGCCGGGCCCTTCGAGCTCCCGCCGTCGCTGCCCTACGTCGATCCGCTCGACTGCCTGAGCTTCGTCGCCGCGGCCACCCGACGGATCCTGCTCGGAACGGGTGTGCTGCTGCTGCCGTACCACCACCCGGTGGTCCTCGCCAAACGCCTGGCGACCATCGACGTGCTGTCCAGGGGGCGGATGCGGCTGCTGACCGTGGGGCTCGGCACCCTGCCGGGCGAGGCCCGGGCGGTGGGGGTCGACTTCAGCACCCGCGGCCGCCGTGCCGACGAGGCGATCGACGTGATGCGGCTGCTCTGGGCCGGCGGCGAGGACGGCGTCAGCTTCGCCGGGGAGTTCTTCTCCTTCGACGACCTGTGCAGCTTCCCCAAGCCTTATGGGGTCACACACCTGCCGATCCACATCGGCGGATCGAGCCGGGCGGCCGCGCGCCGGGCCGGGCTCCGCGGCGACGGATACTTCCCGGGTGGCGCGCTCGATCCGGAGGAGCGCGCCACCCAGCTGGACCTCGCCCGGTCGACCGCCGCCGAGGCCGGCCGCAGCCCGGAGGCACTGGAGTACACCCGGTGGGGATCGATCGACATGACCGCCGAACAGGTCGAGGCACTCGCCGCACAGGGCGTGACCCGCATCGTCGTGACCCCCACCGCCACCGAGCCGGACCGGCAGCGCGACGAGATGTCCACGTTCGCCCAGCGGTTCGCCCTCCCCGAACACCTCCCCAGCTAGGCCGGTACGGCATCACCGGCACGGCGCCCGGGGCGACGCCCGCCCGGGGCAATGTCCGCCCGGCACGGCAGGCGGGCACGGGCACGCGGGCCAGGTCTGTCGTGAGGCCGCGACTCCGGGTCTATCGTGAGGCCATGAATGTGGACACGGCCTTCGTGCTCGGCGGCGGAGGCGTGCTCGGCGCCCACGAGGTGGGCATGCTGCAGGCGCTGGACGAGGCTGGCATCAGGCCGGACGTGATCGTCGGCACGTCCGTGGGAGCGCTGAACGGCGTCATGCTGGCAGCCGCCCCCGGCGACGCGGTGGCCGCTCTGACCCGGCTGTGGCGCTCCGACGTGGTCCGCACCGCCTTCGGCGGGTCGTGGATGACCCGGCTGTCCACCCTCGCCAGGACGGGCACCCACCTGCACTCCCCCGGCCCGCTGCGCGGCCTGCTGGCCGAGATGCTCCCGGTCTCCAGCATCGAGGACCTCGCCGTGCCGTTCCAGTGCGTGGCCGCCTCCGTCGAACGCGCCACCGCCCACTGGTTCACCGAGGGCCCCCTGGTCGACGCCGTCCTCGCCTCCTGCGCCGTCCCCGGCCTGCTGCCCCCCGTCCGCATCGGCGACGACCACTTCCTCGACGGCGGCCTGGTCCACAGCATCCCGGTCGGCCGCGCCGTCGCCCTCGGCGCGCGCCGCGTGTACGTCCTGCACGTCGGCCGGATCGAGCGGCCCCTGGTCGCCCCGCGCCGCCCGTGGGAGGTCGGCCTGATCGCCTTCGAGATCGCCCGCCGCCACCGCTTCGCCGAGGAGATGGCCGCCCTCCCCGCCGACCTCGAGGTCCACGTCATGCCCGCCGGCGGCGGGACCCGCCCCGGAGTGGACCTCTCCCAGCTGCGCTATCGGGACGCGTCACGTATATCTGAATACATAGAACGCGCCTACAGGGCATCGTCCCAGTATCTGGCCCAGCACTCGACGCGCTGAGCCGGGCCGTTCAGGCCATGTCCCGGCAGGAGGTCTCCATGCTCCCTCCCCGCATCCTCCGCCGCCTGATCCTCGCGCCCCTCGTCATCGTGCTCACCGTGGTCGCGGTGGTCACGCTCCCGATCTGGCTGCTGGTGGTGACCGCGGCCTCCCTGCGCCTGCCGCCCCCGCAGCGGCGCGGCACCCGGCTGGTCTGGTTCGCGGCGGCGTGGCTGACCCTGGAGTCGATGGCGCTGGTCGCCTGCCTGGGGCTCTGGGTGGCCGGCGGGTTCGGCGGGAGGCTCCACCGGGACGAGCAGCAGGAGCGGCACTACGCCCTGATCCGGTGGTTCCTGTCCCGGGTGTACGGCGCCGCCGTACGGATCTTCGGCCTGAGCGTCGAGGTCGACGAGCCGGCACGGACCGCCGACGAGCTCTCCCGCCGGCTCACCCGCCCGGTCATCGTCCTGTCCCGCCACGCGGGCCCCGGCGACTCCTTCCTCCTGGTCCACCATCTTCTCAGCGTGTACGGCAGGCGCCCGAGGATCGTGATGAAGGCGATCCTCCAACTCGACCCGTCCCTGGACGTGGTGATCAACCGCCTCCCCAACGCCTTCGTCCCCCGCAGGACCGCCGAGAGCGGCATCCTCACCGAGATCCGCCGCCTGGCCTCGGACATGGACGCCGACGACGCCCTGGTGATCTTCCCGGAGGGCGGGAACTTCACCCCCAGGCGCCGCCTGCGGGCCATCCTCCACCTGGAGCGCAAGGGGCTGGCGGAGGAGGCGGCCCGGGCCCGCCGGATGGAGCACCTGCTGGCCCCCCACCCCAACGGGGCCATCACCGCCATCGAGTCCTGTCCCCAGGCGGACGTGGTCTTCGTCGCCCACACCGGCCTCGACGACCTGGTCACCCTCGGCGACCTCTGGCGCAGGCTCCCGATGCGCGCCGAGATCAAGGCCCGGTGGTGGCGGGTGCGGGCCGCCGACGTCCCCCGCGACCGCGAGAGCCGGATCCACTGGCTCTTCGACCACTGGGAGGAGATCGACGCCTGGATAGCCAAGAACCGGCCCGCCCCGGCGGCGAAGACCTGACCACACCCGCTCGACCTGGCCTCGACCTGCGCTGTCGGATGAAGCGGCGCTGGGCCCCGCCGATCAGCCGCCGGCCGGCACGGCGCCTCCCCCCGGGTCCTGTCACCAGTCCCGGGAGAGGCCGGACACGCGGCTCACCAGTCCTGGGAGAGGCCGGACATGCGGCGGAGGTATTCGTCCTCGTCGATCTCACCGGCCGCGTAGCGGCGCTTCAGGATCTCCTTGGGGTCGTCGAGCCCGGGCCGGCGCGCCCGCGACGCGCGGAACACCAGGGCGGCGCCGAGGACCACCGCGGCGACCACGGCCATGATGAAGAGGATCAATACGACCCGGGTCATCTTTCACTCTCCATGCCTCTGTTCTGCGAGATGCCTCTGTTCTGCGAGATGCCTCTGTTCTGCGAGAAATCCGGTGCGCCGTGCGGAGACCCGCCAGGAGGCAGCAGCGGCAGGCCCCGCGGGGCGCCGCCTTCCAGGAGCCGCAGCAGGGCATCGGTGTCCACATGGCGTTCGATCAGGTCGCCGAGGGCATCCAGCCGCTCCTCACGCGCCGCGGCGAAGGAGACGCCGGGGGCGGGGGTGAAGTCACGGCCGGAGACGGCCGCCACGTCGGTGAGGAACGCCCGGCGGAAGTCGTCGTTCTCCAGGGCCCCGTGCCAGGTGGTGCCCCAGACCGAGCCGGACCGGCAGCCGTCCAGGAAGGGATCGCCGCCCTCGGCCGTCACGATGCCGTGATGGATCTCGTAGGCCGCGACGCGGCAGCCGTACGCCTCGCCGACCGGGCGGCCCAGCGTCTTCTCGGCGGCGAACTCCACCGTCGCGGGCAGCAGCCCGAGCCCCTCGACCGAGCCCGCCCCGGACTCGACGTCGTCGCGGATGGTCCGGGTGAGCATCTGGTAGCCGCCGCAGATGCCCAGCACGGTCCGGCCGGGCAGGGCGTCGGCCAGGCCGGTGGCGCGCAGCCAGGCCAGGTCGGAGACCGTCGCCCGGGAGCCCGGCAGCACCACCAGGTCGGCGTCGTCCAGCTCGGCCGGGGAGGTCACGAAGCGGACCACCACACCCGGCTCGGAGGCCAGGGCGTCGACGTCGGTGAAGTTGGAGATGCGCGGCAGCCTGACCACCGCGACTCGCAGGGTCTGCCCGCCGTACGGCGGGCGCGCCCCGACCGCGGGGCGGTTGTCCAGGGCGAGGGAGTCCTCGACGTCCAGCCAGAGGCCGTCCAGCCAGGGCAGCACGCCGTACACCTCGCGGCCGGTCAGCTCCCTGATCATGTCGAGGCCGGGTTCGAGGAGCTCGCGCGCCCCCCGGAACTTGTTGATCACGAACCCGGCGATCAGCGCCTGGTCGGCGGGCTCCAGCAGGGCCACCGTCCCGTACAGCGAGGCGAAGACCCCGCCCCGGTCGATGTCGCCGACCACGACGACCGGCAGACCGGCGGCGCGGGCCAGGCCCATGTTGGCGATGTCGCCCCTGCGCAGGTTGATCTCCGCCGGGCTGCCCGCGCCCTCGCAGACCACCACGTCGTAGGTGTCGCGCAACCGCTCCAGCGCCTCCACCGCGACCTGCCGGAGCCGGTCCTTGACGTCCCAATACTCCATCGCGTCGACGTCGGCCAGCGGCCTGCCCATCACCACGACCTGGCTGCGCCGGTCGCTGCCCGGCTTGAGCAGGATCGGGTTCATGTCGGCGGTGGGCTCCAGTCCGCACGCGGCGGCCTGCATCGCCTGCGCCCTGCCGATCTCGGCGCCGTCGGCCGTGACGAAGGAGTTCAGTGACATGTTCTGCGCCTTGTACGGTGCGACCTTCACGCCCTGCCGGGCCAGCCAGCGGCAGATCCCGGCGGTGACGACGCTCTTTCCGGCGTCGGAGGTCGTCCCGGCGACCAGCAGGGAGCCTCTCACGCGCCCACCGGACACGATCGTGCGGACGGCGCGGCGGACGCGGTCACGGTGCGAACGGGCCTGGGATCGCCGGGACCGGTCAGGACCACGGGCAGCTCCTCGAATGGATCGACAATCATGGTGACCAGCATGACGCGCGACATGCCGCACCGCCCACTCAGGTCATGGGATTGTCAACGCCAGGATCCATGACGCCCATCCGTGTCATCCGGCCACAGGCGTGTGAGCCCATACCGCCCACCCGCTCATGACGCGGAGCCCGTACCGCGCGTGACCACCGGCGCGAGGACCCCAGCACCGCGCATGACCACCGGCGCGAGGACCCCAGTACTGCATGTGACTACCGGCGCGAGGTCCGCACGCCGCACATGACTACCGGCGCGAGGTCCGTAGCGCCGCGAGAACGGCCAGGCCGGCGGCGGCGCAGCCCACCGCCCGAGCCAGCCGTACGGACCTGCGGATGTCCTTGACCGACGGCTTGGGCCCGTCGCCCATCTCGGGCCGGTGCTCGACGCGGTGGCCGTAGACGTTGGTGCCGCCGAGGGTGACGTCCAGCGCCCCGGCGAAGGCGGCCTCGCACCGGCCCGCGTTGGGACTGGGGTGACGGTGGCCGTCCTTGCGCAGCACTGCCGCCGCCCTGCGGACCGAACCGCCGGCCAGCGGGGCGGCGAGGACGGCGAGCACCCCGGTGATCCGGGCGGGGACGAAGTTGGCCACGTCGTCGAGCCGGGCCGCGGCCCAACCGAAACGCTCGTAGCGGGCGCTGCGGTGGCCGACCATCGCATCCAGCGTGTTGACCGCCCGATATGCCAGCAGCCCCGGGACTCCGGCCACCGCGCCCCAGAACAGCGGCGCCACCACGGCGTCGGAGGTGTTCTCGGCGATCGACTCGACGGTGGCCCTGGCCAGCTCGGGCGCCTCCAGCAGCGAGGGGTCGCGTCCGCACAGATGGGACAGTCTCCCGCGTGCCCCGGCCAGGTCGTGAGCCTCCAGGAACTCCGCCATGGCCACCCCCTCGCGCCCCAGCGTCGTGCCGCCCAGCACCGACCAGGTCGCCACGGCGCTCAGCGCGCCCCTCGCCACCGGGTTCCCGGCGCGGGCCGCGGCCACCCCGAGCAGCGCCGCCGGGCCGACGCACAGCGCCACGTACAGGACTCCGTTGGGCCGGGCGTCGCCGTACACCCGCCTCTCCAGCGCCGCGGCGGCCCGCCCGAACAGCGCCACCGGGTGGGCGCGCCGCGGGTCGGCGAAGACGGCGTCGAGCGCGACCCCGGCGAGCATCCCCAGCGCCTCGGCCCGTCTCGACGCGGGCCGGCCGGACGAGAACCTGAATCCCGGTCGCTCAGACGAGAACCTGGACGCGGACCGGTCAGATGAGATGGGCATGGAGCTCGTCCTGGTTGGTCTCGAGCCAGGCGCAGGCCCGGCGGATGCGCTCCCCCGCACCCCCGTCCCACATGCGGGACCAGCCGCCGCCTGTGGTGAGAGCCTTGGTGCGCATGGCGTGGTAGGAACGGTCGAAGCGGAGCCGGGCCAGATCGAGGAGACGGCGGCGGTCGCGCGACGCCAGGCCGTACGCGTCGCAGAACAGCCGCAGCCGCGGACCGACCTCCAGATCGCGCTGGAGGGGCCCCAGATCGAGGGGGTCGGCGATCGGCGCCCAGTGCCGCAGGGTGGTCACCACGTCGAACAGCCGGGTCGTCGGCCGGGCCATGTCGAAGTCGATCAGCGCGGCGGGGAGCCCGTCACGGAAGATCACGTTGTCGAGGTTGACGTCGCAGTGGCCGATCAGCTCGGGGGCCGCGTCGTCGTTGGAGCCGTCCTCCCAGACGGCCTGCGGCGGCGGGACGAAGCCCGCCGAAGCGTCATGGAAACGCCGCAGCAGCCCCGCCAGAGCGGCGAGCGACTCGTCGGTGACCGCGTAGGCGGCCGGCGGTGTGACCGCGGAGTCACCCTCGACGAAGGTCAGGACCTCCCGCCCCTGCGCGTCCAGTCCCACCACCCGGGGCGCGCCGCCGAACCCGGCCGCCTCCAGATGCCGCAACAGCGCGTGCACGGATGGAGTGGAAGGCCGGGTGGGCCTGCGGACGGTGTCACCGACCCGCACCACCCCGTCGGTCACGTCACCGCCCAACAGGGGGATCTCCTCATGGACCGTGCCGGCGAACATGACATACGAGCCTAGACCGGTCCACCAGCCGAGAAGACCCGTTTCGGATAACCATGTCCCCCCACCAAGACATCTCCGGCCCGCCCGTAAAGCCCTCCCGCCCGGCCACCCCCGATCTTTTCCACGCGGATCGCCACCGGTTCCAGGAGAGTCACCACCGGCCCGCCGGAGCCGCCAGAACGGTCGCGGCGCCGGTCAGCCCCCCGGACAGGCACCTCAGACACCCCCTCGACAGCACCGGCCACCGGCCCCGTAAAGTGATCCTCGCGACACGACCGCCGATCCGATGCATGGACACTCCTCAGATCATGCACAATTAGGCGGGAGCGCCCTTAGCTCAGCTGGATAGAGCATCGGACTTCTAATCCGACGGTCGCAGGTTCGAATCCTGCAGGGCGCGCAACCAAGACCAGGTCATCTCCACTCTGACCTGGTCTTTTGCATGTGTACGGCCCGCACGGCTCATGCAGCCGCAGGCAGTCGGACGCAGCCATGTGCCAGTACTCGCGGAA
This sequence comes from Streptosporangium brasiliense, assembly GCF_030811595.1. Taxonomy (NCBI): domain Bacteria; kingdom Bacillati; phylum Actinomycetota; class Actinomycetes; order Streptosporangiales; family Streptosporangiaceae; genus Streptosporangium; species Streptosporangium brasiliense. Next base: position 3,851,673 of record NZ_JAUSRB010000002.1, on the reverse strand, counting down.
CATACGCGGAATGCTCCGGGGCGCGTTTTCCCAGGTGGGGTCGGGGATTTCGGAGGCATGCGGAACGATTCCGGGGCTGGAACGACGAAGGACCCCGAGGGGTCCCGGAGTCCTGTCGATGTGCGGTGTCGAGGTCATGCGGCGAGCGCGTCCAGGATGCGCTGGTTGGCCACGTCGCGTTGGCCGTCGATGCACTTGGCGTAGACCTTGAGCATCACATCCACCCCGTGGCCGGCCCGTTCGGCCGCTTCCGGCGCATGGACTCCGGCGTTCAGCCAGAGGGAGACCGCCGCGTGCCGCAGGTCGTACGGCCGGGTCGCCAGAGGCAAGGCGACCTGGTCCGGAGTGAAGGCGTAGGTCCGGGCCTCCTTCCAGACCTTGGCGTAGGCCGATCCGGAGATCAGGCCACCCGTGCGAGTGCGGAACAGCCGGCCATCCTCACCGACGCCGTGCTTGTCGATGTGCTCACAGAGGATGGTCACGAGCTCCGGCGGGATCGGAACCTCTCGGGTCTCCTTCGTGTGCCGGTGCTTGAGGCCGCGATCGTCATGGGCCTCCCCCGAGTCGGTGAACCGCTTGTTGCTCTGCGGCATGGTCTTCTCCAGGGTGAGCAGACCCCACCCGGTCGCCGGAAGCTGACAGTCCTTCTTACGGAGCCCAGCGGCCTCAGCCGGACGGAGACCGCCGAAGTACATGCAGGCGAACATGGCCGCCAGCATCAGCCCCCGCGACCGGCCCACATAGGTCACCGCGGTGAGCAGCTCACGGGCCTGGGCCGGGTTGACCACCGAGCGCCGATCGATCTCCCCGTTGGACTTGATCTTGCGGAGCTTCACCTTGTGCAGCGGATTCGCCGAAAGCTCCTCCAACTCCACCGCGTACTCCAGCACGTGATGGAAGACCGCCCGCTTGCGCCGGTAGGTCGAGGTGGCCGCCGCCTTGCCGTCCAGGAGCAGCGCCAGGGCCTCCAGGGCCGCCCGCGTGTGCTTGGCCTCTTCAAGAGCACTCAGGGGCAGCGACGCCGCCTCCAGCCACCGCACCGCACGAACGATCTCCGGCGAGGGTTCCGGGCGACGATCCTCCGGGAGGAAGGAGAACTCTCGCAACGCCCGCCGGATGACCTCCTCGTCGGGGCGGCCGGGAAGGTCACGCATGAGAACGGGTGTCACGTTGGCCAGTGCGTCCGTCATGCCCTCGCGAGTCTTGGCCGCCGCATGAGGCCACCAGGCGTGAACGTAGGTCACCGCGAAGGCGTACCAGGTGCGCGCATCCTTCGCCTTGCCCATCGATGAGGGAAGACCGCTTTCCAGGTCGAACGCCTCACCGTTCTTGGCCGCCTGTCGCAGGGACGACAGGAAGCTCTCGGCCAAGCCCTTGGTCTTGAAGGTCGAGGACCTCTCCCGGTTGCCCACGGTCCAGCGAACGGTGTGGGAGACGATACGGGGCTTCTTGCCTGTCCCCTCAGATCGGGTGTTGGCGCGAATCCCCCAGAACTTCACCTTGTACGAGGTGGTCACGCTACCTCCCGGAGGCTCTCAAGCCAGGCTTCGAACTCGCTGCGGTAGACCCGGATCTTGCCGTTGGGCAGCCGGATACCGGTGGGGAACTTGCCGATCTCACGCCAGCGGTAGAACGTGCGTTCCGAGATGCCACCCAGTTCGTCGAGGATCTCGGGAACGGTCATCAACTCGTCCCTCTTCTTCATGCCGCCACCCCCAGCGCTGGAGTTGCCGAAAGTTCTTCGATGGGTCGTCCTTCCGCTCTGGCCTGAAGTTCGAGAAGGCGTTTTCGAGTGCGGTGGCGGTTGGCGACGCCACGCAGCAGGCGTTTGGCCAGCGGAGCGCGGTTCGGGTCCTTGGTGGAGACCGGCCGCCAGACGTAGCGGTGCGGGTCGGTCGTGGTGTCGTCGGGCAGGCCGAGCATGTCGAGGACCCAGGCGCGGCGGTCCTGCTTGTGTTCGCGGAGGGTCTTGTTCGACCACTTGCGGGAGACCAGAACGCGGCGTCCGGCGTAGCCGAGGTGTTCGGCCTTGTGCGCCTTGCTCTTGCACCGGCCCGGTGTCATGCCGGGTTTGGCGCCCTTGGGCTGCACGCCGTAGCGCAGCCAGTTGGGGCACGTCGGCGAGCAGGGTTCGTAGCGCAGCGCCTCGACCATCCGGGCGGCGTGGTCACGGCGGGCGGAGTTGTCGTCGTCGGGGTCGAGGGGGTCACCGAGGCTCTTGGTCAGGTATTTGGTGAGGTAGCCGATGCGCTTGTGAGCGTCCGGCGAGCCGGCCACGATGCCCTGGACATCGACCTGGTCACCGAAGCGGAGCACGTGCAGGGGTTCGGCCGCGTCGTCGGCGTCGAGCCGGTCGAGCGCCTGATCCCAGGTGGGCAGCAGTTCCCCTGTGGTGGGGTCGAGGTAGTCGCCGGACTGTCCGTCCGGGTAGGCGGCCCCGTCGCCGAGGTCGGCCCGTGCGCTCCAGACCGGCAGATGCTCGCCGTCGAACTTCACTTGATCTACCTGGGGCCACCACACCTGGTGGTAGGTGGCGGCGGCAATTTGCTTGATCTCCGCGCGGGGCAGGGTGCCGCGGATGGCCATGTGCAGATGCGGCGCGAGCCGTTTCTGGGGTTCGACGGTGGCGAAGTACTGCACGTCGTAGCCGGCCACTCGGCGGAGGTTCTGCACGAACCGGTCGACCAGCTTGGAGAAGTGCAGGGCGTCGCGGACGGCGCGGGCGTAGTCGTAGGCGGCCGGGTCGACCGGTACGCCCAGACCGGAGCGGATCTTGCCGTAGGACGGCAGGGTGAGGGTGACGAACAGCGATGGCCGGTAGACCCTGCCGTCGGCGGCGATGAAGGTCCGGCCGAGGGTGGTGTCCTGCTTGGCCCGCTTGGGCAGGTCCGGGGCGTCCTGGCGGCGCCGGGTGGAGCGGGAGCGCTTGGGAGCCGTGCGACCGCTCAGGACGGTGCCGCGCATCCCGGCGGCGTTGATCTCGGCGTCGATGCCCGCGATGGCCTCGTCCCAGTCGGCGGTGTCTTCGCCGGCGCGTTCGGCCTCGTCGCGTTTGGCCTGCACGTCGGCCCGGAACTCGATCAGCCACCGCTGGTCGGCGGTGGAGGGGTGGGGTTCGGCGATGGGCTCGGCCTCCAGGTGCCAGCCCTCGCGGCATTGGGCTCTGCGGAGTTGCTGGTTGCGTTTGGCGCACGGCGGGCACTTGGCCTCTTGGGTGGTGCCGCAGGGGAGGTCGAACGGTTCGGTCGTGCCGGTGTGGGTGTCCAGGCGGCGCATCTCGATGGGGTGGATGCAGACGCCGTTGAGCTTGGCGACCTCGACGGCGACGTCCAGGGCCAGGGGCAGGGTGTCGCGTACCAGGCGGGGCAGCGTGCGATCCGCGGCGTTGACGGGATCAGAGCCGTTCGGCGGGGTGGCGGTGGAAGGGGTGGACGGGTGGGCGGGGGTGTCGGTCACATGGCCTCCTTCCGGCCGGGGTCGAGTACGTCGGCACACAGCCGGTAGGCGTCGCCGTAGGGGTCCCTGCGCAGCCGGGCGGAGTCGAGGTCGACGATCACGATCACTTCGGCGAGGTCGGCGCCGTCGACGGTCCGCAGCCGGCGGAACGGCAGGGCGTCGATCTCGTCGGCGGTGCCGCAGATGGTGATCCTCATCAGGCCCCCTCTCCCGTCTGGGGCAGGGGCAGGGTGTCGGCGGCGAAGGCGGCGACCATGGCGCGGATGTCGGCGTCGCAGACGTAGCCGGCGCGGGCACGCGTCGGCTCGGGCGAGGTCTCCAGCCGGGCGTAGGCGATGCCCGCGCCGAGCGTGGGGTTGGGTGAGATGAGGTCGGCCAGCGCACCGCGATCCCGAGCGCCGTCGCCGAGCACCATGTCGACCTGTTCCGACTCATCCAGCCGAAGGGCGATCTTGTCGGGGAACAGGTTGCGGATGCTCAGCACGTCCTTGCGCGGGTCCTGCAACGCCGCCAGCACGCCCACGCCGACCGCCCGGCCCTGCGTGGTCAGGGTGGCCAGGGCGGCGGAGATGCGGAGCTTGAGGCCCTTGTCGGACTGGTAGGCGGTCAGGAACGCCACCTCGTCGACCACCACCAGGACGAACGGATCCTCCACCATGGGGATGTGGTCGCGCTGGACTCCGGCGAACCGGCCCGCCCGCTCCTGCATCACCTTCACCGCGGCTTCCAGCAGCTCGGCGCAGGCGGCCGGATCCGCGGCGTAGCGGTCGAACAGCGCCCGGCCGAAGGACAGCTCCATCAGCTTGGGGTCCAGCGCCCACACCTGCACCAGGCCCGCGCGGACGGCGGGCAGCAGCCCGCGGATGACGGACCAGATGATCGACCCCTTGCCCGCCCCGGTGGCGCCGGCGACCAGGAGGTGAGTGCCGTGGACCTTGAGCCGCCAGGGGGTGCCGTCCTCGCGTTTGCCGATCTCGACCGGTCCGACCGAGGGCACCCCCGGGATGGGCAGCGCGGGTAAGGGTGTGGCCAGTGGGTCGCGGCGGGGGAAGGCCAGCAGCAGCCGGCCCGGCCGGGCGACGGTGACCCGGCAGGAGGTCGCGCCGAACCCGTGGGCCAGGTGGTCGATGCGGTCGGCCCAGTCGGTGACCGACTGCCCGGTGAGCATCTTCACGGTGACCAGGTCGGCCCAGGAGGTGCAGGAGACCTTGGCCAAGTGAGGCAGGTAGTCGCGGCCGCGCACGTGCCGCCCCAATCCGGAAATGATCATCACGGGTTGCCAGTGCCGCCGGTAGATCCACACCAGCCGCCACCAGGCCAGCAGCCGCCAGCCGATCCGGCGTAGGAACGAGGAACGGTCGGCCAGTGCCCAGGCGGTGAGGCCGACGAGGGCCAGGGTGACGAGGGCGGCGCTCCACTGCCAGCCGTACAGGGTCCAGATCACGCCGGGAACGGCGACGACGGCCGCGGCGATCGGGTGGCGCCACAGCAGGCGTACGGCGCCGGCCAGCAGCCGCCAGGCGAAGATGACGAGGGTGACGATCGCCGGGGTCTGGACGACGGCCGGGCGGAAGACCACGGCGGTGTCGGGGGTGGTGGAGACGAGGTGTTGTGCCTCGTCGCCGGGCAGTTTTTTGAACATTAGGCTGGTGCCCTCTCTTGATTCGCATCCGGGGAGATGAGGGGCCGCCGGAAGGACCAGTTCCAGCGGCCCCGCCTCATGTCAGGCCGCGCTCTCGTCGGCCCGGTCGGGGTTGTCCTGCTGCTGGGTGTGCAGGCGCTGGCATTCGGCCAGGTAGCAGGCGGCGGCGTCGGTGATCTTCCGGGCCAGGGCGACATCGGCGGCGGTGACCGGTCCGGCTCCGGTGGTGGAGATCTTCAGCTCGCCCTCGGCGCTGTAGAAGTCCAGGGTCGGCCGTCCCTCTCCGACGCCCAGCACCATGACCTGTAGGTCGGCGGTGTAGAAGGCGACGTTGAGCCGGGTGACTCCCTCGTCAATCGACGCGGTCAGGTAGGTGTAGGGCTTGCGCTCGCTCATGCCGCCGCGCCCCGTCCGTTGGCCAGGCCGTGGAAGGAGCGCTCGACCGAGCGGGCGAACCGGTCGGCCTCACAGGCGAGCTGGCGGGCGAAGGCGACGTCGGCGCCGGTGACCTGGTCGCCGGCCGTGGTGGTGACCAGGACCGACAGGGCGCCGAAGTCGAGCGCCAGGACCGGCGTGCGGGACGGGTAGGGGTGGCTGGTCGCGTGGGCACCACGGCCGGTGTTCAGGGTGATGATGCTGACGCGGTGGGTTCTGCGACGGGTCATCAGGCGGCGTCCTTTGCGGTGGTGACGGTGTTCTTGGTGGGAGTGCCAGCGGTGCGGGGGGCGCGCATCGCGCGGGCCCGGATGGACCAGGCCAGGCGGCCGGTGTTCTGGCCGACGTACGGCGTGACGGTCATGGCGTCGAACTCGACCGGCGTGAACGGCAGGCCCGGCAGCGGGGCCGGGGGAACCGGCTGGACCGGGGACAGGATCTTGACCGACACGGTCTTCTGGCCGGCCTTGACGGTGGGGTCGGCGTCCATGACGGCGACCTGCCAGACGAGTTCGCCGGTGGTCTTGTCCTTGGCGTAGACGGTGCGGCCGTTGGTGGAGGCGTCGAAGTCCTTGACCTGCTCGACCTCGCCGACGATGTAGCAGCCGTGCGGGAAGACCTGGTCGAAGCCGATCGGGATGGGGCCCTGGATAGCCATAGCGCAACATCTCCTTGTCTTGACTGGCCAGTCTGCTTGACTGACCAAGTTGCATCTTCATTAAGCACGAAGCCCGCTTGGTTAGTCAAGTGCACCAAGCGGGCTTCGTGAGGAAAGTTTGATTACCGGATCGGGTAGGCGTCTTCCAGCTCGTGGCGATCACCCGGGAGAACCGTCTCCACCACGGCCCACGGCTTGCCGGTGGCGTCGCAGGCGACGGCGTAGACGGTCAGCAGCGCAGCCGAGCTCTTCACGTCCAGGAGCTCGCGCTCGTCGGCCGTGGGGTTGCGCGCGGTGATGTGCTCGATGATGTGATCCAGGGAGACGCCGGCGGCACTCTCCACGTAGCGCCGGATCCCCTGCCGGAGATCGGTCGACTCGGCCAGCGCTGTACCCTCGCCGATTTCCGCCGGTACCCACGTTGCGGAGATCTCGGTCGGTTCGCCGTCGCGCTCCACCAGGATCTTGCGCAGGGTGACGGGGGATTTCGGCTCGATGCCCAGGTAGGCGGCGATGCGGTTAGGGGCCTCCACCGGTCCGGCCGTGAGCAGCTTGCTCGCGACCTGGGTCTCTGTCCGATCAAGGAGTTCGCGGCCCGCCCGAGCCTGTTGGCTCGTGGGCATCGCCGGGCGGCCGCGTACGAAACGGCCCTTGCCCTGCTGCGTGACGATCCAGCCTTGATCGCGAAGTACGCCGAGCGCCTTGACCACCGTGGGCCGTGCCATCCCGAACTCCGCCATGAGCGTGTGTTCGCTGGGCAGCAGCGAGCCCGCAGGGTACTCGCCGGAGTCGATACGCCGTTCCAGCTCGGCGATCAACTGCGCGTACTTGGGAGGCGTGTATTCAAACGACATTAAAGCCTCACATTCAACATGCCTGTCTAGTCAAGCAGGCTATCAGCGCATGTTAAAGATGCGAAGGGCTTCATCCGACAGGAAGTCGTCACCCCGCGACGCGGCGGCATGGGCACGGGGGTGGACCATGCCGCCGCGCCCGCCTATCGGGCCTTGCCGGAGAGCAACGCCCTCCATACATCGTCGGCCTCACGGATCGGCCAGCGATAGGTCTCGTGAACTTGCCGGTTGTCATCGAGCTGGAGCGTGCGCCGGATGAACGCCTGTCCTCCGGCATGGCACAGCTCATACATCGTGGCCCGGCAGTGACAGGTCCAGGCGTTCACACGCAGTCGCGTCACACCCTTGTACGGCGCATGCCAGACCAGCCGCATGTGATCACGTAGTGGCATCACCACGTGCGGGCTCAGGCAACCGCCTTCCCCGATCACTGCGGAGCCCATGGGCTCGGTCCCGGATGGGGATGCGTCCTGCGCAGCTCCGCGTAGCGGTCGGCCACCCGGCATGCAGTCGTCACCGGATCATCGGCAGGGCCGAAGGCATGCCATCCACGACGATCACGCTCCGGCCCCTCGCCCGTGCCCCACCGGAAAACGTGACCATCGGTCCACACGACCAGCCCGAACCAGACCGACACCAGCGCGAGCCCGTACCCATCGTGAACGTCCGAGGCGATCCCCAACTCCGCCAACTCATCATGTAATCGCCGTGCCGCGTTCAGAGGCGTGGTCGCTCTGTTCCGTCTGATGGCCGGAAGCTCGTGCATCTCCATTAGGCCGCCACCTCGCCGAGGCCTGAGCAGTCGAAGCACTCGACCCGGACCGGCTTCACAACCTGGCCGTCAATGCGGAACTCGACGTCCGCGCGGCTCCTGCGGATCCAACGCCAGCCGCGACCGCAGCAGGCCTCGCACCCCTCATTCGTCGGCTCACCCTCGGCAATCATGGGTCAAGGGTGTTCACCTGGACTTACGTAACCCATCCCGAGCCGGAATCCTCCGGCTGAATAGTCGATATCCCTTGACGGGATAACCCTCAGCGGGAAGCGTTGGATATCCGGCAGCCCAAGTGCAAAAGGGGACGCGTCCTATGCCCGCAGAAGCGACTGAACCAGTCGTTATCCTGCCGAAACTGTGGCAACGCCCTGAAATGCTGACGGCCCTCCGAAACCGTAATATCGGTCAACTCTTCCGGCTAATCCGCCAATACACAGGGTTCAGTCAGACCCGTATCGGTGTCGCGGTGAATCTCAGCCAGGGCAAGGTCAGCGAGATCATGAAGGGGGCCGCCCAGGTCACTTCCTTCGAGGTGTTCGAGCGCATCGCCGAGGGTCTGCGCATGCCCGACTCCGCCCGCATGGCTCTGGGCCTGGCTCCCACCTGGCCGGCAGCACCACGGGTGATCGACGCCGTCCCCCATCCCGCCTCAGTCATCCCGTCTCGGGATGGAACGCCAACAAGTGCCTTGCTTAGCCTGGAGAGCGCTGTTGCCGTTGGCCAGCCTCAGGGCGCCGATCCATGGGACGTCGACGTTCTGACCCTGGCCTGGATTGTGGGAAGGCTGGACGCTCACGTGGACCGCCGAACGATGCTCATCCTCGCCGCTGGAATGACCGCCGAAACCGCGGCCACCATCGCCGACCCCTGGGAGCGCCTGTCCCGCGCGCTGACCGGACCCCAGGCACTCGACGAAGACACCATCGAACGCCTCGAAGCCCGCACCATCGGCTTCCACCGCCTGGAGTACGTGCTCCCCGCCCGCGCCATCTACCAAGGGCTCACCACGCACATCAACGAACTGAGCAACCTGCTTCAGAGCGGCCCGCCCGACCGGTTCCGCCGACGCCTGGCGGCAACCGCCGGCGAAGCAGCCACCCTTGCCTCCTGGATCGCCTGGGACCTCAAGCAGGTCGGTCAGTCCGCCTCATTCGAGCGTGTCTCCGCTCTGGCCGCCAAGGAGAGCGGACACCCGATCATCCAGGCCTGTACCTATGCCTACAGGTCGTATGCCGTCGAAGGCCACGACGCCCACGAGGCCGTACGGCAGGCCCAGCAGTTCCTTCCCGCCCAAGGCGACGACGCCACCCGGGCATGGCTGCTCAGCCGGGAGGCCGAGGAGCTGGCCGCCCTTGGCGACCGACGCGCCATCGATCTGCTGCACCAGGCCGAAGAGGCCTACGGCCGTGCACGACCCCACCGCGAACGCGCCTGGACCCGCTTCCTCGACCCTGGCCGCATGGCCGCCTTCCAACTGTCCACCTACGTACGGCTCGGCGACGAACGCCGAGTGATCGAGGCCGGCCAGGCCGCGCTGTCGGCCGTCGCCCAGGACGCCGACCACAAGAAGGTGGCCGTCATCTACGCCGACATCGCCCAGGCCCAACTCCAGATCGGCGACGTTGCCGAAGGAGTCGCCTACGCCCGCCGCGCACTCGACGCCGTCCAGCGCGGCGAATCCACCTGGGGCCTCCAGCACCTCACGACGGTGGAGAAGGCCCTCGCCACCCAGCAGGACCAGGCCGCCCGGGAACTACTCGGCGACATCGTCTCTACGCGCCGGAGTCTGGGGCCGTCTCCCGCCTGATCCACTCCAGGTAGTCAGCGGTGCCGGCCACCAATGCAACTGCGACGATCTGCGGCACCTCATACGAGTGCAACTCCCGCACCCGCCGGGCAAGGTCCTCGAATCGCTCAACGGTGGTATTCATCAGCAGCAGCAACTCCTCAGAGCGCTGAATCTCTCCCGCCCACCAGTAGGTGGACTCGATCGGGGCGACGATCTGACAACCAGCGGCCAGCCGTTGCCCTACCACTGCCGAACAGATTCGATCCGCCTCCTCACGACTGCTGGCAGTGACACGGACCTCAAGGCAATCCAAAGCGTTCTGGAGCATCCCGCCACACTGCCGAATTGTTCTTATGGTTATCAAGCGGCGGCGCGCCGCGCCGCCGTACCCGGCCCTCCGCCGCCCGCCGGCCGGGCGTGCGGCCTGGGGGCCGGTCCCGGCCGGCGGCGCCCCGGGCCGTAACCGCACCGCGCACCCGCCGTACCCAATCCACTCGCCGACCCCAGCGACGCGCCGCTCCAGGGCGTGCGCTTCCGCGGCATCCCACGCGCAAGGCTGTCAGCGACAACTACAACGCAGCCCCACGGACACAAACGACACGGTCCGGCTCCCCCAGCCCTCGCGTGTCGACCCAACCCCGACCAGAGACATGCCCAGCGCGCATCAGACAGTCATGCTGACCAGGAGGCGCAAGCACACGGTTGTAGCTCTGCACCAGCGCTTCCCCCGTGTCAGAGAAGAGATACCGGGACGCGTAGACCTGGTCGGCGTGCAACCATTCGTAGCGGACGACGGAACGGCCAATGATGGCCTCGAACCAGTCCGCGGCCTGTTCCGCCAGGTACTCGGAAAAGCCTGACACGTCTACCGCGAAGCTGGTCGCTGTATCGGGCAGCGAGAAATCCTGGTTGTGGAGGCGATCACCTCGCAGATGGTGGCTCTCCAGATGAACCCCGACGGTCAGCAGGAGAAGGTTCTCCTTCGGCGCATCGATATCGAGGTACGCGACGAGCGCAGAGCCGTCCTCAGGCGGTAGCAGGCCACTACATGCCGGGTCCTCCGACCACCTCAGCGCACGCGTCCGCAAGGCTGCGACGAAAGCATTCTGAGCCTCGTCCAGCTCTTCGTCACATTCGAACCAGCCGTGCCCATCCACGGCGACACCGTAGAGCACGGTGTTCCAAACAGGCCATCGCACAACGTGAAGAAGATCGAATAAGCTCTTGCCCCCGGCGGGGGCGCTCCGGCTCCGGGATGGATCGCCAAGGACGTGCTCATCACCGCCGGCCCGTTAGTGGCTGAGGTAGGAGGCCTGATCATCCCGTCTGCCATCGACCCGGGACAAGCCGAGCAGACCCCAAGCCAGGGCGCCAGGTCGTTCGTCCAGTGGGGCGCTCCACCTGGCGCCCTGGCTCGTGGCCCGCTTCCCCTACGGGCGGGTCGACGGCAGACGGGATGATCAGGCGGGCGGAGTGTGCGGCATGAGGCCCCATGCTCCCTATGCTGCGTCACAGCGACGCGATCAGAGGAAGGCCCGACTTGTCCGAGCGGATCACCTGGACCATGCACCACTTCTCCCAGGCCAATCCGAAGGGACCGGGACAAGCAGACGTGCCCGCGCTCCTTCGCAGGGTGGCAGACAGCATCGAGGACCTGGGCAACGTCGAAGTCCACGACATGATCATGCACAACGAGATCACCGAGGACGGCGACTGGCCAAGTCTCACCGTGTACTTCGACTACGTGACCGACCACGCCTGACCTGGAATCCAGCTCTGGCCGCCGTGCAATTAGCGTGCAATTAGACAGGGGGACGAGGGGTCAACCACGGTCACTCACGACCAGCCTGGCGCCCAGCTCAGCAGCCCTGCCTGCTGTACTCCATACACTTCCCAAGCTGACAGCTCCTCCACCACGCCACTCACTGAGCGATCATTGGACGATGAGAGCACGAGTGGCCGACTTTCGCTGGCCAGATCTTGAAAGTCGGGGTGTCGGCGATCCCACCCACGCCTGTGAACTGCTGGAGATGTACGTCGGCCCGCAGAGCGAGCCAGGAGAGGAGCGGTTCCAGCTCACCGTCTGCACTCCACCGGCCCTCGCTGACCAGTTGCGACATCATCCCTTTCTCATCGGCCGGCACTGGCTCTTCGTCCGAGAGCTTCATCCCACCGAGGTGACCAATTGGCTGAGCGACCGCATCGCCGTACTGGAAGCCCCCACTTGGGCCGAACTCGCCGCGAAGATCGGCCGAATCGGAGAGTGGGAGTTCGAGGACTACGAGGACTGACGCTCCTGATACGGCCAGGCATGTGAGACCGCCATGTAGCATCGGCGCTCCGATTCTGGGAGCCAATGTGGGAGCCAACGGACCGCACGGCTCCGGACCGAGCTGGACTGATACGAACAGGCAATCCACGCGTGGCCTGCATGGTGAACCAGTCCGAACGGCTCCGGACATCGTTCGGGAATCTACGGATCAGAAGGTCCGGGTATACCGCTCGCGTACCAGTATGGACGGGCAAGCCCAGGGGAATCACGGGAGCCGTGGACCTCGCGGGGAGTCAGGCGATTGTGGATGCGATGGCTCCGGGGTGAGGATTGATCACCGTTTAGCGTGATCTACGGTGCAGGAGGCGTCATGATCTGAACAGCAGACGTGACGGCTCGCTTTCTCGGCTACCTGGGGCCGAATGGCTCCGCCCGGCCGTCCCGAGGTGTGATGTCGGACAGAAAGGACGGTGCGTGGTGCCCGATACGGGTCGGCTGGAGATGGATGATCCCGAAGCATCCGGCCACGACACGACCGGGCCGCACGCGAGTGCTCCCCCCGACCTCGCTCGGCCCTCACCCGCCGACCTCGCGACGCCGGTCATAACGGTCGCGGAGGACACGATTCCCACTGGGAACAGGACCCCGATGGCTCCGGCTGTGACGGCGAGGCCGGTGCTTTCCCGCCGACGCCTCGGGTGGATCGTCCTGGCGATGGCCTGCGTGGTGCTTGTCGCACTCGTCGTGAACTTCTGGCCTTCCGCAGAGCTGTTGGGCCGCCATACCGGCTCTGTCCAGACAGTGGCGGTCGGGCAGGTCAACGGCCGACTGGTCGCTGTCACCGGTGGTGATGACGCAACCGTGCGGGTGTGGGATCTAACTACTCGCGTCCTCATTGGCGAACCGATGACCGGTCACACTGGTGTTGTTATGGAGGTGGCGGTCGGGCAGGTGGACGGCCGACCGGTCGCTGTCACCGGCGGTGGCTTGGACGACGCGACCGTGCGGGTGTGGGATCTGATCACCCGTAAACCCATCGGCGAACCGATGACCGGCCATACCGATGCTGTTGCGGCGGTGGCGGTCGGGCAGGTGGACGGTCGACCGGTTGCCGTCACCGGCGGTGGCTCGGGCGACGCGACCGTGCGGGTGTGGGATCTGATCACCCGTAAACCCATCGGCGAACCGATGACCGGCCACACCGGCGACATCTTTGGGGTGGCGATCGGGCAGGTCAACGGCCGACCGGTCGCCGTCACCGGCAGCACCGACAAGACCGTGCGGGTGTGGGATCTGATCACCCGTAAACCCATCGGCGAACCGATGACCGGCCACACCGGCGACGTCTATGCGGTGGCGATCGGGCAGGTCAACGGCCGACCGGTCGCCGTCACCGGTGGCGGCTTGGACTACGAGAATGGCGGCGGGGACGACGAGAGCGGCGGCTGGGACGACGGGACCGTGCGGGTGTGGGATCTGATCACCCGTAAACCCATCGGCGAACCGATGAGCGACCGCGTCGGCACCGTTTTTGGGGTGGCGATCGGGCAGGTGGACGGTCGACCGGTTGCCGTCACTGGTGGTGATGACGGGACCGTACGGATGTGGGACGTGACCACCCGTGTACCTATCGGCGAACCGATGACCGGCCACACCGATGCTGTTGCGGCGGTGGCGGTCGGGCAGGTGGACGGTCGACCGGTCGTCGTCACCGGCGGTGGACTGGACGACGCGACCGTGCGGGTATGGGACCTGAGTGCCTACACAGGATGAGTCATGACCGCCTGGAAGCCTTTTCGGCTATGCGGGGACGGCAGCGCCAGCGTTCCTCGCCCGCACGGACAACCGGCGCGAGCCCGTTTCCAGCCGTACTGGAAAACAGGTCTGAAACTCAGGTCGCTCGACGTCAGGTTTCGGGGTGGACTCCGAGACTGCCGTTCCTGCGGGAACACGGCCACCTGCCCCCTCCCCGGGCATCCCAGCAACGATGGCGGTCTCAGGCGATCAATGAGCCTTCAATGGTCGCTATGCAATATGTGTGCAATGATCATGGATCCCATTGCGGCAAGACGCGGTCGTGTCGCAGGTGAGAGGCCATGCCTCAGCCGGAACGGTCACGGGCTGTAAAACCGCTGGCTGTTGGTACCCGCTGAAGCGCTCCCGGAAGTGAGTTCTGCTGGCTGGCTCCCATCATTGACCACGAGGACTCCCTAATGATCATCATGCTCTTGCGTCGCACGTCAGGATGTGTCCATGACTGATCCGATAGACGACCTGACGGTCGAGGTCATTGAGCGCTATGCGGTCGCCGCGCCGGAGCATGGAACCGCCCGTTACCTTGATCTTCTTCATGGCAACTTCGTCAACCTGGCCGACTGGGAGCGAACCAGGTTTCTCCGCTCGTTGGGCCAGGACGCTCAACAGGTCACCGACGCCGACCTTGAACGCATGCTTCAACGGGGAGAGTTCGCCGGCTGGCGGGAAAGGCTCGCCGCGGCGTGGCTCATCGGCCTTGACCGGCGTACTCAGTTCCGCGAAGTTCTGACCGACCTCCTCCTGGAAAGCGACCTCGTCTACGCCGGTCAGGGATACAGCTTCGCCATCACCCGATTCGGGCAGCCGGAAGACGCTGGCATTCTCACCGCCTACCTGGAGCGGTACCTGCCGCAGCGCGACTGCCATTACGACCAGGACTGGGTCCTCGGCGGACTCCTCCACCTCGACGAGATGCTGGGCACGGACCACGCCCCGGGATTCCTCACTCCCGACGGTCTCTGGAGGGGCTCCTCGTTCTCACGCCAAGATCCGGCCGACTGCCACCTCCGGATCGCCGGACTTCTCCGTTTCGCCGACCAGGCGATGGAAGCCGGCGCCTGAGGCCGCTCTTACGATCGCCTGGCGGTGGCTGATCTTTGTGCGTGGTTGTGGGCGATCGACGGGTTGGGGCTTCGTACCTCAGCCTCAGCCCACCGGATAACGTGGCTGGTCACGGTTCATCCTGGCGACGTGGTGGAGACGCCGAAGACTGCCGAAAGCCCGGCAGAAGAGGCGGACTCCAAGATCCGGAGTATGCGCGGAATAGCCGGTCCCGGAGGAGACTCGGCAGCCCACGAAGCGCCAGGTCGGAGCGTCGCGAAGGGTAAGAAGCGCCCTCCACTTCTAATCCGACGGTCGCAGGTTCGAATCCTGCAGGGCGCGCTTCGCATGAGCAGCCAAGAGAGCCTCTGACCAGCGCGTACGCCGGCCAGGGGCTCTCATGCTGTGTGCGGTGGTGTGCGGCTGCTGGCGGGCGACTGCTGGCGGGCGACTGCGGCTGGCTGCGCCAAATACGTGCGCAAGTTTCCGGGTTGGTTCGCGATCACTCGACGTCCTCCCCTGCTGATGGTGCTGGGCTGGTTCCGCGGCGAGAGCGACATCTGCAGGCTCGGCCGCGATCACCGCGTCTCCCACGTCACCGCCTACCGTTACATCCACGAAGGCATCGAGGTTCTGGCAGCTCAGGCGCCGAATCTTCACGAGGCTCTCGACCGCGCCCAGGCCGAGCAACTGGCGTACGTGATCATGGACGGCATCCTCATCCCGACCGACCGCTGCGCCGAGCAGACCCTCAGCCTCGACAACCACACCTACAACCGACTCCTGCGCGCCCTGCGCTGCCTCGGCAAAAACGGATTCGCCCTGCTTAAAGGCCGCTGGCGCACTCTCCAGCACATCACCGTCAGCCCCAGCCAAATCAGCGACATCGCCCGCACGGCTCTCGTCCTCACCCACTTCGAGCACGGCCACCTACCAGGAATTCATTGATATCACCTTAGTATTGCCCAGTGAAATTTCACCATGTAAGATAATATGCTTGACATCCGGACCTTCGGTCCAGTCCCGTATATAGGAGAAAATCCATGCGGAGAATGCGGAGAAGAAGGAAAGTCTTACGCATGCCTTTAGATCTCCTACTCACCGAGAACGCGACTCAGGTTCTCGACTTGGCCAAGGAGGAGGCTGCCGCCCATCGCCATGGACAGGTCTCTTCTGAACACCTAC
Source organism: Streptosporangium brasiliense (assembly GCF_030811595.1). Classification (NCBI taxonomy): domain Bacteria; kingdom Bacillati; phylum Actinomycetota; class Actinomycetes; order Streptosporangiales; family Streptosporangiaceae; genus Streptosporangium; species Streptosporangium brasiliense. Next base: position 3,835,751 of record NZ_JAUSRB010000002.1, on the reverse strand, counting down.
TGCTGGCGCTGACCCGCTTTGATGCAGGGATTGCTTCAGACGTCCTAATAGAACTGGGGATCAACCCTCAGGACGTACGAACCAGGGTTGAACAGCGGATAGGACAGGGGGCTCACGAACCTACAGGGGAGGTCTCTTTTACCCGGCAGGGGGAGCGGATCCTGGAGTTGTCACGCCACGAGGCCGCCCAGCTCGGAAACGTACATATCGGCACCGAGCACCTTCTGTTAGGGCTCATTAGGGAGGGGCAGGGTAATGCAGTAAGTGTCCTGGCACGCCTCGGCGCGGATCTCCCTGAAACCCGTCGTGGAGTTATTCGCGTACTAATAAGGGACACTGAAGCACAGCAGACGTAGCCCACGATGTGGGCAGAAATACAAAGATAGAATCCTCAATGAAAGCCATCGAGGACTCTATCCGATTTCCTAACTAGTCTGCCTCAGTAAGCAGCCTAGGCGCTTGGCGAATCGTCGCCCACCACGCACGTGCACATGCACATGCCAGTGCAGTCGTAGCTGTGCAGCCAGCCGCATGCGTCCCAGAGATTCCTACAGTCGCGATACCAGTAGCATTTCCAGCTACCCCCGCACCAATCGCTCTCGGGAGAACATTCGCAATCGACTGCGGTGACGAGATTGTTATCGGTAGGACCAGTCCGCACTGGCTCCGCTGGGCCGAGGTTGGCCACCAAGTTACGCGCCTCATCCTTACCGAATGCGTCGATTACCTCGAACTTGAGGCGTTCATCTCCCCTATCTTCATCCGGAGAGCGCCTTAGGAGGTTTGATTCAATCCTGACGTAGGCTTCGAGATCGGTCAAGATCCGCTGCTGCCTGGACGACAGGTTGGGATGGGTTCGACGGTACTGCGCAAAGTGATCGATCCACAGGCGAGACCTGACGCTCGGATCAAGCTTCGCGTAGATCGCCCTACGATAAGGCGCGCTATGCTGGGAGAACGCCACATAGTCCTGTGGAAGTCGGTCGAGATTGGCCATCACCCAGGCGCGAGCCTTCCCGGGGTCGTCGGCCAGGGCGGGCGCCTTGCCAGTGAGGACGATGCTGGCCGCGATGCTGATTCCCGCACTTAACTGGAAGAAGCGTCGTCGCCCGACCGAATCTTGACTCGACTCTGTCGCCTGACCAGCGTGGCTCAGTTCGCCGAGAGCCTTAAAAAGTTTGATGGCGGTTTGTGGGCCGAGGCGCACAAGAAGACGCAGACCCATTGCAAGCCCTGTCCAGGCACGAATTCGATCGCCATCAACTCGGACAAGGGTAGGTACCCATGGCGCATCGGCACCAAGGACTTCCGTACGCCACCGCTGCATATCTTCGTGCGCTAGTGGCAGCACTTCAAGCCTTCCCCGCGCGGTGTCCCTAGCGACATCCGCGATTTGGCTGCACCTCCCACATGAAGCGTCGAAGCCAAGGACCCAGCGCATGCTCGAACTATCGCTTTACTCTCCGTTCCGCTTGATTGGCTCTGCGTGCAGATTGCATCGCAAATTCACATATCCCCGAAGATGTATCGCAATGGCTAGATATGCCCGATAACACAACTGTCAGAATGATCGATGTTTGTTATGTAAGAAGTCAAGATCCATCAACACTTGTAGTGTTGGCGCTCTTGTGGTATTTTCGACCGTCAATCGACGGGTCGAGTTCAGCCAGACATCTCAGCCTCTACTGAGTCGCAAAACGCTCAGTAGTTGTCGAGCGCTTCGGCAATCCGCCGTCGCGCTGAGCGGCACATCACGCACCCGGAGGCCCTTGGGGTACATGGCCACCGCCGCGGCAGCCAAGGTGGCACGGTTCCGGTTGAGGTAACGACGGCCCTCCAGCCACCGGCGTTGGCTGGCCGCCACCGGATCGGGAGACGCTCCCGCCTGAGCGGGATGGCCATTCCCGGGATATAGCTCATTGAGTGGAATGCCCAACAGTTCGGCGACACGTGCGAGGAAATCCACATCCTTGATGACCCGGACACCACGTTCAATCTTGGAGACGCATGTCTGGTCGATCAGGAGACGGCCAGCAAGCTCGCCTTGCGTGAGTCCATTCGCAGACCGGTACGACTTCAGCATCTCCCCAGCGGCGAGGAGGCCCGCTCCATCTCTGTGGATGCACGATTAGCGAGCCAGTCAGGGTTCGCACCAGTCATGCTTGCATCATTGCCAATGAGGGGCGCAAAGCACAGCCGAAACCAATTTTCTCTCTGCCGGAGATCAGAGATGAACGCCCTAAAATACTTTATTATGCAGCCTTTTATTCCTCGGCCCTTGAGGTGGTGAAGAGCTTCTATCCTGCACGCTCTCCTCTTAAGCCGGCGTCCGTGCAAACGTGATGAACATGACCGTCTCACCTCCTGCCCCGGACCGCTCCCCCGTGGAAGCTCCAACGCTGAGAGTCACGATCGTGTCCAACACTGAGCTCTCAAAAGAGGACTTCGCCTTTCAAACCCAGATGATCGGCAAGGTCGCCACCTGGAACCCGCACACACGCATATGGAGTACAGAGCTGCCGGCCGACGATCCGCGGCGGATGGCGGAGGTGCTGGCGCACCTGTTCGAGGTCTCTCGCCACTACAGGGCTGTAATCCGCGTCTGGGCCGATGGCACCGACTCCCCAAGCCAGCCCAAGGAGGGGTGAGAAGGGACGACGCGAGGGTTGCCCCCTGGAGCGTTGACAGGCGTGACAGCGTTGACACGGTCGAGTGTCCATGCAGGTCACCTGTATTTTCGGGAGAGCGGTCGTGCGTTGACACGCGATGACAGCCGTTGACAGCAACTCGGGGTCTCCTTTCATGTCAACGCCTGTCACCCCTTGTCAACGCACGGCCGGGCACCTTAGGAGCCGTCCTGACGTGCTCGAACAAGGCTCCGCGTCAACGCTGTCAACGCTGGGGGCGTGACGGGGCGGGGATGCGCGTTTAACGTGAGTCCGTGAGACTTCCCTGGCTCGAACGAGTTCGTGCGTGGCATACGGCCAAGTTTGGCAGGAATGACGGAGCCCCCGAAGCTCATCCTGGGACGGAGCGTCCCAGCATCCCCCGCCTGTACCTCACAGCCCTCGTCGGGGCAGCGTGGCTGTTCTGGCTCCCATGGGCTTACGCGACGGTTGCGTCCACGGAGGTGGTGTATGAGTTTCCCCAGCTAGATGGCGTGGCGCCGTGAAATGAGGACGGCCATCGCGTGATCCTTCAGGTTGCGAAACCATGATCGAAGGAGAACAAAGCGATGGCCGTGAACAACAGTGTGGACCCTGCCGCCTGGCTGGCTCAGCAGATCGAGACCGGGGACTCGGATCTGTTGCGATCCATGGTGAAGACCATGGCCGAGGCATTGATGTCGGCCGAGGCCGACGGTCTGTGCGGCGCCGACTACCGTACCCGCAGCGACGAGCGCACCAACCGGCGCAACGGCTACCGCAGCCGCGACTGGGACACCCGGGCCGGCACCGTCGAGCTGGCGATCCCCAAGCTGCGCTCGGGCTCCTACTTCCCGGACTGGCTGCTGGAACGGCGTCGCCGGGCCGAACAAGCGCTGATCAGTGTGGTGGCCACCAGCTACCTGCTCGGGGTCTCGACACGGAGGGTGGACAAGCTGGTCGAGCAACTCGGGATCAAGCACATCTCCAAAAGCCAGGTCAGCGAGATGGCCAAGGTGCTCGACGCCCAGGTCGAGGCCTTCCGCACCCGCGCCTTGGACGCCGGTCCGTATGCCTTCGTCTGGCTGGACGCGCTGACGCAGAAGGTCCGTGAGGGCGGACGAATCATCAACGTGCATGTCCTGGTGGCCACCGCGGTCAACGCAGGCGGCCAGCGGGAGATCTTGGGGTTGGAGGTCACCTCGGCCGAGGACGGCGCCGGCTGGCTGGCCTTCCTGCGCGGGCTGGTCTCTCGTGGCCTGTCAGGGGTGCAACTGGTTATCTCTGATGCCCATGCCGGGCTGGTCGAGGCGATCGGCGCGACCTTGCCGGGCGCGTCCTGGCAGCGCTGCCGCACTCATTACCTGCGCAACCTGCTCACCACGGTCCCGAAGTCGGCGCAGCCGTGGGTGGCCACGCTGGTGCGCACGATCTTCGACCAGCCCACCAGTGAAGCGGTGTGGGCCCAGCATGCCTGGGTCATCGACGCCTTGGAAGCGAAGTACCCAGCGGCCTGCGAGCACCTGGACGCCGCCCGGGAGGAGGTGCTGGCCTTTGCCGCGTTCCCGCGGGAGATCTGGAAGCAGATCTGACACTGTTGGCCAATCCCGGTGGTCAGGCGGCGACCGCGGTTTGGAGCTTTTCGAGATGGTGGCGGCGACTGGTGGATAGAGGGACGCCGGTGAGCCAGGCGTCGATGCGGACGAAGTTGATCGCGGCTGCTGTCAGGACGTGCTGCACATGGGTCTTGGCCAAGCCGAGGTAGCGGGATCTGCGCAGCTGGAAGCCGCGCACTGCCTGGGAGATGGTGCCTTCGATGCCGGAGCGCAGAGCGTACTGCTGTTTCCAGGCTTCGGTCTGTTGGGCGGCCCGGTTGCGCTGCAAGGTCTCGTGGACTTCGCGTGCGTGGAGGGTGAGCTGACGGGGTTCGCGTTTGGCGCGGGTGCATTTGGCGCGGACCGGGCAGGAGGTGCAGTCGGACTTGGAGAAGTCGACGTGGATGGACTCCTCGCCGGCCTTGGTTCGCCAGGGCGCCCAACTGGTGGAGGTCTTACCCTGTGGGCAGGTGACCGTCTGGTTGTGCCAGTCGATGGTGAACCCAGAGCTGTCGAAGCCCTCCCCGGCTTTGGCCTGCCAGCTGCAATCTTCCCGGGCGGGCCCCAACAGGTCGATGCCGTAGGTATTCCGGCTGGTCACGACAAGCTCGCCGCCGGTGTATCCCGAGTCGATCAGATGGATATCCGGCAAGAGATCACGTTCGGTGAGCCTGGCGTGGATGACGGGGATCAGGTCGTTGTCAGCGACCTGCGCGGCGGTCGTGGCGACGTTCACGACCACGTGCGGGACGTCTGGCTCGCAGGTCTCGGTCAGGTGAGCCTTGTAGCCGACCCAGCCGCTGCCGCGTTTGACTCCGTAGCGGGCATCGTCGTCATAGGGCGAGGCTTGCCGCTCGCCCGAAGGAGGAAGATCCTTCGGCTCTCGCCAGCGGCGGCGGCCTTGTTCGTCGAGGCGGAACTGCTGGTCCCAGACCCGCCGCAACACCCCGATGGCCGGGAGTTCACGAAGCCAAGCCGGAGCCTCGTCGGAGTCGATGCAGCCAAGCAGCCGATCTCCGTCGGCGCCGATCGTCTCGGCATAGGCCAGGCGTTTCGCGTCGTCCTTGGGTAGCTGGTACTCCTCTACCCGATGACCGTAACGCTGGGCCCAGCCCTGCTCGATCAGCGGGGCGAGCCAGTTGGGAGCGACGATGGCCACAGCGGCGAGCGCGGCCCGCATCGTCTCGCCGACAAGTTCCAATCGGTTGACTGCGCGGATCGCGGCGAGAACATGGGTGGAATCGGTGCGCTGGCGGCCACCGGCCTTCACCAGCCCCGCCGCCTGCAACCGCAAAAGCATCAGATCGAGCAGCCGATCGGGCCCGGCCTCGATCAGACGTGATCGGAACTCGCTCAGCACCGAGAAGTCGAACCCTGGATCAGTCAACTCCAGACCCAGGGCGTATTTCCAGTCGATCCGTCCCCGCACTGCATCAGCGGTCTGCCGGTCCGACAGCCCTTCCAGGAACTGCAGCACGCTGACCAGCGCCAATCGGCCCGGCGACACCGCAGGCCGTCCGCGCCGAGAGAACATGCCGATGAACTCGGCATCCCGGAACACCTGTCCCAGAGCGTCCCGCAACCGGATCGGCAGGCTTCCCTTCGGGAAGGCTGCTGCGCAGATGCGGGCGGTCTCTTCGGGAATGTCATGATCCTCGATCGGGCGCAGGGACAACCGAACCTCCTCGGCAGCAGCCCCGATCTAACAGAAGGATCATGATCCCACCGCCGTCACTCTCCGCGCAGGCAGTCTCGCGGATTCGCCAACAGTGTCAGATCTGGTCCAATAACCCCCAAGAGCGGCTGAACAAGGAGATCCGCCGCCGCACCGACGTCGTCGGCATTTTCCCCGACCGGCAAGCGATCATCCGGCTGGTCGGCGTGGTCCTGGCCGAACAGACCGACGAATGGACCGAGGCCCGCCGCTACCTGGGCCTGGACATCCTCGCCAAAGCCCGCGTCCGGCTCCTCGTGGATGACACACCGACCTCGAATCCACTTCCGCAGACACTTAACGCTTAACCTGCAGAAACAGGATCACGCGAAGGTCAACTCATACACCACTTCGCTGGACGTGACCACAGCGCATCCGCTGATCTTCACGCAGGATCAGGGGATCAACGGTCCGAAGCCTCACTCCTCGGCTCTCGCCCACCAAGTGCTGGGTTGCACTTCGGGTTGCAATGCAGGGAGGTTCAGAGCCGTTCAAGACGGACCACACATGCCATCTGATGCGATGAAGGAGCGGGGCCTCCGCTCCCCGCGACGTCCCCTGGTCCGTAAGCGGATGCTTGGGGTGTCACACGTCCTCACGACGAGGGAGGCCCCTGATGAGGACAGACTACGACGGCATCCAGTACGTGGGAATGGATCTGCATCGCCACCGCAGCGTGCTGGTGTCCATGACCGCCGACGGCGAGCGCCTATGGACCGAGAAGATCGACAACAGTCCGGCGGCGCTTCGCCAGACGCTCGCTCAGGCGGGCCCCGAGCCGAAGGTCGTGCTGGAGGCGACCCACGGCTGGTACTGGGCCACCGACACCCTCCAGACGGCCGGCGCCGAGGTCCACCTGGCCCACCCACTGGGCGTCAAGGCCTTCACCTACCGCCGGGTCAAAAACGACCGGCGCGACGCCGCCGACCTGGCCGACCTGCTGCGCATGAACCGGCTGCCCGAGGCATGGATCGCCCCCGAGCCGGTCCGGCAGCTGCGCGAGCTGACCCGCTACCGGATCAAGCTGGTGCGCCTGCGCGCGGGCGGCCGCGACCAGATCCACGCGATCTTGGCCAAGCGCGGCATCCCGGCCGCCTGCCGCGACATCTTCGGCACCGGCGGCCGGATATGGCTGCAGGCCGTGGCACTGCCCCAGCCCTATGCCGGCAAGCTGGGCTCGCTGCTGCGCCTGACCGACGCCCTCACCGACGAGATCGGCCTGCTGGAGGAGGTCATCGCCGACCTGCTCGCCGGTCACGCGGGCTATCGGGCGATCCAGGCCTGTGACGGCATCGGCCCGATCCTGGCCGCCGTGATCGTCGCCGAGGTCGGGGACGTGCGCCGCTTCAAGCGGCCCGAACAGCTCGCCTCCTGGGCCGGCCTCACCCCGCGCCATCGCGAATCCGACTGCAAGGTCGCCCGCGGGCACATCACCAAGCAGGGCCCGCCGACCCTGCGCTGGGCCCTGGTGGAGGCCGTTCAGCGGGTGCCCGCGACATCGGTGATCGGACAGGTCAAGGCCGGCATCCTTGCCCGCCGCAGCCCCGAGGCAAAGAGCATCGCCAAGATCGCCGCCGCCCGCGAGCTACTGGAGCTGGTCTTCTACGGCTTGCGTGACGGCCGCATCCGCCGGCTGGAGCGCCACCGCACCCCGGCCGCTGGTGCGGACACAACCGAATGAGGGCCCGTAGGCCGGTGACCGGCGCGAGGCCGCCCGCAGGTCTGTTCCCCGCCCCCCGGATGCGGCGCGAGCGAGTCCTCTGATTGGCCCCGCCGGTCGCCTGTGAAACGCCCCATGCCACCCCCGCACGCCATGCGGGAAGGACCCACCGCGAAGGGATGACCGCAGCCGACCGGCCTGCCGCCCGCCGAGCTGCCGATGGGGAACGCAGCCACAACCGCATACCCGTCCCGGCGTTTCACCAGTGTCCGCCGACCGCCGGGGCCCGCGTCAAGATCGTACGTCCTCGCTCCGCTGCGGGCGCTCCATCTTGACCCAGGCCCCTCGTCGGCATGCCTGAAACCCATAGCCGGGACCAAAGAAAGACGGGAAACAACGGCAGGCCCGGCCTCTCACCGCTACTTGACCAGCCCCGCTCCTTCAGGGATGACCTGCATTGAACCGTCCGGAACGGCCCGAGGGCGATCTTTTAATCCGCAGGTTCTTAGGTCGGCTGTGGCTTTTCTGCCATGCAGAAGTGAGGATGATCTCCGGTGCTGTCCAGCGTCCTGACATCGTGCCCGTCGTGTGCCCGATGGGACAGGAAGCGAGGGGATCGGCGGGGAGTCACGGGAAACGCGATCAGTGCCATTGTCGATGCCACATTTGTCTTGAGCTATGCGTTGGGCGATGTCAGCCGTAGCGGTCGAAGAGCTCCTGCAGATAGTCCTCCAACCGGGAGGTGAGCAGCGTGGAAGTCAGATCGGTGCGTCCGAGTTCGCGCCAAGGGCCAGCGACCTTTTCGGCATCCGGCGCGAAGGCCAAGGCGTCCAATGTCCGCCAGTACAGATGGGCGGCGGGATCGACGGTCAGCCGGCCGCCTGCGGCGACGTACCGATCGGCGAAGAGCATCCCGGCAGGAGCGCCGTGGAGCAGTGCCATTGCCGTGGAGCAGTGGGCCACGTCCAGGTCAGCCGGCGCGACACCCTCCCGGTCGTGCAGTCACTCCTCAACGAGACGCAGTCACCCCAGCCGACGGGCGCCCGCCATATGATCAGGCGCACGCCATAGGCCTACCTGATCCACAGGCTCTACTGACGGCTCCTCCATGGCCGAGTCGTGCCGTTCGAGCCACCGCCGGACCAGCACCGGCAGGTCGGCACCGCGTACCGGCCGCCGGTCCGCACATCCGATCTGCGTAAGGCGTCAAGCCGAGTTGGCGCCTGCGGGCCGCTGACTGTTTTTCGCGAGGGGATCGGGGGCGACTGTTTTTTCACGAGGGGGTCGGATGCCAGACTGCCGGTCATGAGTGGTGGACAGTCCTCCGTCGTGATCCGGCCCTACCGAGACGAAGACCGTGATGCCATCGTCACGCTGGCCCCGCGCCTGACCGAGGGGGTCGCGGCCTGGCGGGATGCCGCTGCCGTATCCGTCGCCGTGCGCGGCTGGGTCACCTGTTCCCTGGGCCAGGGCAACAGCGACGGCCACGGCGTGCTGGTGGCGGTCCGCGACGGGCGTGTCGCGGGCTTTGTCACCGTGACCACCCGCCGGCACTTCACCGGCCAGGTGGACGCCTATATCGGCGAGCTCGTCGTCTCTGCCGAGGCAGAACGCATGGGGATCGGGCGTGCCTTGGTGAACGCCGCTGAGTCCTGGGCGCGCGACCACGGCCTGCAGCGCATCACGTTGGAGACCGGTGCGGCCAATGTCCGCGCCCGAAGTTTCTACCAGGCGCTGGGATACGCGGAGGAGGAGGTGCGGCTGAGCAGACCGGTATCGGTTGACGATCAGGCGGCGTCAGCGTTGTCCGGTGGCACCGTCCCTGATGGTGGTCGGCCACCCGCAGGCGGGAACGCCGCGGACTCGTCGTAGAGCTTGCGTTCCCGCGGGCGGTGAAACAGGCAGCCGAGCATCCAACCGCTGCCGGCGGTTCAGGCAGTCGGGTCCATGATCTCGGGAGCCGCTGGTGGTGGGTGGAGTAGCGGTCAGATGTGGCAAGAGACGGCCGTGGCGTCATCGTGCGCCTTACCGCGTGGCCAGCGGGAGCCGTCCGGATCGCTGCGTTCGGCCTCGCGGACTCGGCGGATCAGCTCTTCGGGGCCGGAGTCGTCGAGCAGGTCGAGGGTCTGTCGCCAGGTGGCCAGGCGGAAGCGGTCGACGAGGCGGGATGCTCCGTCGCTGAGCAGCGCGGCGGCACGCACGCGGGCGGCGGGAACCGTTCCGGTGAGGGCCTGTTCGGCGGCGAGGGGGTCGACGGCGGCGACCCAGAACCCGCCGTCGCGGTTACGGTGATCGCGCAGGGTCTCCACGTAAGCACGGTGGGCCGAGACATGCCCGGGGCTGCCGGAGGCGAGCGCGTCCATGGCCGTCCGGTGGGCCGCGCCGACCTGGGCCTCCCGGTCGTCGCAGACAACCATCGGCTCCGCCGTACCGATCACGTCGAGGATGAGGACGGAGTCGGCCAGGACGAGGAAGTCCAGCGTGTCAGCCGTACGGCGGAGCATGACCACGGTGGCCGAGGGCGAGCCGGGATGGGTCAGGTCGCAGACGAAGTCGTGCAGGGAGGCCACGGCTTTGATGCCCTCCGCCAGGATCTCCGTCAGCGGCTTGCCGTCCTGGGCCAGGCCGGCCAGGAGGGTGGAGCCGAGGGAGCGCGCGTACCAGGTGACACCGTGAACACAGCCGGATTCCGAGCCGGGCGGGGTGCCTGCGCCGTCGAGCAGGACGATCGCGTCCGGTGTGGCACCGACGAAGTCCTCGTTCGGACGGCCGGGAACTGCTTGGGTGGCGAAGGTGACACGCATCGGGTTCAGGTCTCCTCGTACCGGTGGAGCGGGCTGGCCGGTTCCACTCTGACCGCTTCCCCCGTCGCCGGGTCGTATTCCGCCCCCGCCGCAAAGGCTGGGGGCCATCTTTTGATCCGGGTGTATCGAATTTCCACCGAGGCACACACGCCATGCGCCCGCCCGAGCAGGTTCAATCCCATCCCTGACCATTGTGCTCTTGGCCGGCACCGAGGCAGGCGACGATTCGAAAAGCATCCGGCGCGAGGAAGAGTCGAAAGTGATGACGAGATTCGATCTCCGCCTCCCCGTCACGGCCCAGGAGCCCGGCGAGCATCATCCGATCCACGACATCAGCGTTCCATATGACGCGACTGATGAGACAGCGGCCGAGAGCCACGGCAACTCCCGCACACGGCCGCAAGCCTCACCGCCGGCTCACTGGTCGAGCCCGAGCAGGCGCACGCTCTCCTCGCGCATCTCGACCTTGCGGATCTTGCCGGTGACCGTCATCGGGAACCCGTCGACGACGTGGACGTAGCGCGGGATCTTGTAGTGGGCGAGCTTGCCGGCGCAGAACTCCCTGACGGCCTCGGCGGTCAGAGGTGTGCCGCCCTGGCGGACGACGACCCAGGCCATGAGCTCCTCGCCGTACTTCTCGTCGGGCACGCCGATCACCTGCACGTCGGCGATGTCGGGGTGGCGGTAGAGGAACTCCTCGACCTCGCGCGGGTAGACGTTCTCGCCGCCCCTGATGACCATGTCCTTGATCCGACCGACCACGTTGACGTAACCGTCGGCGTCCATGGTGGCCAGGTCGCCGGTGTGCATCCAGCGGGCGGCGTCGATGACCTCGGCCGTGCGCTCCGGCTCGTTCCAGTAGCCGAGCATCACCGAGTAGCCGCGCGTGCACAGCTCGCCGGGCTCGCCGCGCGGCACGGTCAGCCCGGTCGCCGGGTGCGTGATCTTGACTTCGACGTGCGGCATCACCCGTCCGACGGTCTCGGTGCGGCGCTCCAGGCCGTCGTCGGACCTGGTCATGGTGGAGACGGGCGAGGTCTCGGTCATGCCGTAGCAGATGGCCACCTCGGCCATGTTCATCTCGGTGACGACGCGCTTCATCACCTCGACAGGGCAGGGCGAGCCCGCCATGATGCCGGTGCGCAGGCTGGACAGGTCGTACTGCCCTGCGAGGGCGAGCTCGGCGATGAACATGGTCGGCACGCCGTACAGGGAGGTGCATCGTTCCTGCTGTACGGCCCGCAGCGTCGACTCGGGGTCGAAGCCGGGCGCGGGGATGACCACGCACGCGCCGTGGGAGGTGGCGCCGAGGTTGCCCATCACCATGCCGAAGCAGTGGTAGAAGGGCACCGGCAGGCACACCCTGTCGTGCTCGTCGTAGTGGATGAGCTCGCCGACGAAGAACCCGTTGTTGAGGATGTTGTGGTGCGAGAGCGTGGCGCCCTTGGGGAAGCCGGTCGTGCCGGAGGTGTACTGGATGTTGATCGCGTCGTCGGCGCTCAGCGACGCCATGCGCTCGCGCAGCCGCTCCTCGGGGGCGGTCAGCGCCAGCAGCCGGTCCCAGCCGGGGTCGCCGAGGTAGACGACGTCGGCGAACCCGATCTCCTCGACCATCGCGCGGTAGTCGCTGCCCTTGTGCGTGAGCGCGCTGATGAGCAGGCGCAGGCCCGACTGCCTGACGACGTAGTCGAGCTCGTGGGCGCGGTAGGCGGGGTTGACGTTGACCAGGATCGCGCCGATCTTCGCGGTGGCGTACTGGACGATCATCCATTCGGCGCAGTTGGGCGCCCAGATGCCGATCCGGTCGCCCTTGGCGATGCCGGAGGCGAGGAGCGCGAGGGCCAGCCGGTTCACGTCGGCGTCGAGCTCGGCGTAGGTCCAGCGGCGGCCGGAGGGCACGTCGACGAGTGCCTCGCGGTCGCCGAAGCGCCGCACGGTCCGCTCGAAGTTGTCGCCGATGGTCTCGCCCAGCAGCGGGGTCCGCGCCACCGCGCTCGAGTAGGACTGCATGTCACAACCTCCGGTCGGTGAGTTCATTGAAGACCATGGTGTGCCCGAGTGGCCAGCCGGGATCGCCCGTGCGGGCGAAGCGCACCCAGGCGGCGTGCATCGCGTCGGCCAGGGCCTGCGGCGCGCCCGGCCCCGCGGTGCGTTCGACGCCGGGCGCGTCGAGCACGTCGAAGACGAAGGGCAGGTCGAGGTTGTGCACCGCGCCCACGCGTCCGCCACCGACCGGGCTCTCGACGGGCGACTCCCACCGGAACTCGTAGGCGTAGGCGGGCCTGGCCTCGCGGATCCAGCGCGTCTCGCGGGTGAACAGGTGCTGGGTGAAGGCGCGTCCGACGCGCTCGGCGGGCGTGAGGCCGGGCCCGTCGACCTGGACGCCGAGGTGGTCGAGCACAGCCTGCGCGGCGGCCTCGTCGAGGTCGGCGGCCAGGCGGCGGACGAACACGTCGGCCTCCTGGGAGGTGCAGCCGACCAGCAGTGGGAGGTGTGCGCTCGCGCCCGCGCGCAGGGCGGCCAGCGGGACGGCCGGGATCAGGTCGCCGTCGACGACCGGTTTGACCGGCACCGACTCGTTCAGCCCGCCGGAGTCGCCGGTCAGCGCCGGCGGCTGTTCGGCGACGAGCGCCTCGGGGGACAGCCTGGCGAAGGAGGACCTGGTCGGGTCGGTCCCCAGCCGGGTGGCGAGCGTCTTGGCGTAGTCGCGCGCCTCCTGCTCGGTGGCGACCAGGTTGGCCGAGCCGCTCATCACGATCGCGCGCCGGAACAGCCCTTCGGCGCGGGGCATCGTCAGCAGGGTGGCGACGGCGGCGGCGCCCGCCGACTGCCCGGCGATCGTCACGTTGCCGGGGTCGCCGCCGAAGGCCGCGATGTTGTCGCGTACCCATTCCAGCGCGGCCAGCCAGTCGAGGACGCCCCGGTTGAGCGGGGCGTCCTCCAGGGCCAGGAAGCCCTCGAAGCCGAGCCGGTAGTTGATGGCCACGCAGACCACGCCGTCGCGGGCGAAGCGGGGGCCCTGGTGCCAGGCCGCCCCGTTGCCGCCGATGGAGAACGCGCCGCCGTGGATCCAGACCAGGACGGGCAGCCCGGCCCGGCCGGTCTCAGGGGTGCGCACGTCGAGGTTGAGGCAGTCCTCGCCGACCTCGAAGACGTCGGGCGCGTACAGGCCGATGTCCTCACCGGCCGCCTGCGGGGCGGCCGGGCCCCGCGTGACGGCGGGCCGTACGCCGTCCCACGCGGGTGGCGGGACGGGCGCGCCGAAGCGATGCTCGCCGAAGGGCGGGGCGGCGTACGGCACGCCGAGGAAGGCGAGCACGCCCTCCTCGGCCCTGCCCTCGACCAGCCCGGCAGTGGTTCGCACGATCATGCGCGGCGCCATCCGGCCGTCCCTTCGACGATTCTGATCGCCGCCCGGGTGAGCGGCTCAAGGCCGGCCTCGTGCACCTTGTCGAGGGTGTCGGCCGAGTCGAACAGGTACATGGGGGCCGACAGGAAGTGCACGAGCGGCACCCCTTCGGGGTGGAAGAAGGCCCCGTCGGTGGGCGGCATCGGGGAGAACACGTCCGGCGGCAGCACGAACGAGCGTCTCAGGTCCTCCGCGACGAGGGCCTCCGCCACCAGGCTCTCCAGCTCCGGCTCCCTGGTGGTGAACCACCAGCCGGGTTCGGGGTCATCGGTGGGCACCAGCTCGCCGTCCACGACCACGCACCGCCGGGCGGCGTGCTCCAGGTGGAGCTGGAGCACGACGTCGCCCAGCAGGCCGCGGTTCTCCTCGATGAAGGCCCGGGTGCCCGCGGCGTGCGCCATGTGACCGGCGGTCAGCAGGAAGATCAGGTTGTGCGGCCGGTCCCGCTCGGGCACGCCCGCCCAGTACTGGGCGGCGGCCAGCACCAGCGCGATCCCCGAGGCGTCCTCGACGGCCGAGGCCCAGGGCGCGTCGTGGTGCGAGCCGATGATCACCCACTGGCCGGAGCGGCCGGGGAGCGTGCCGATCACGTTGTGCGAGACGGCCGGGCCCGTCTCCGACTCGACGGTGAGCGTGCCCGTGCAGGGGCCCTCGTCGACCAGGTCGAGCACCCGCCGCGAGTCGCCGCCCGACAGCCAGACGGCCGGGAGGTCGCGGTGCACGGCGTCGTAGGGCACGTAGTAGTCGCGTGTCTCCCACGGCACCCCGGTCAGCGCCCCCGCGAAGGCGGCGGCGCCGCCGTCCATGACGCCCTGGATGACGTCGAGGTAGTCGAGCTGGAACGGCAGCGTCTGGACCAGCCCGTCGAAGACGCCCTCGGGGTCGTGCACGGCCGTCGCCAGGTCCCTGAGGTAGGACTGCGGCAGCTCGGTGAAGGTGTACTCGGGCACGACGATGGCGCCCGGCACGACCTCACGGCTGACCGGCGCGGTCACGACCGCCTTCGGCGTGGTGTACGGCAGGGCGGACGCCGCCACCCGCACGACTCTCGACGGGTCGGCGTCCAGGCGCACCACCAGGGCTGCCGTCACCGGCCGCCAGACGGGCAGCTCGACCGGCGCCAGCCGTACGTCGTGGAGCCCGAACTCGATGAAGCGCTCGGCGGCCCACGCGGCGGTCCAGTCGTCGGCCGGGTAGCCGGGACGCCTGATGCCCCGCGAGGTGACCGTCTCGATCCACTCCATCATCCGCGCGGTGTCCGGGATCATCGTTTCAGCCCTCCGAAGGTGAGCCCCGCCACGTAGTAGCGCTGCAGCGCCACCATCAGGATGAACGGCGGCACGGCGGTGACCAGTGCCGCGGTGGTGGTCAGGTGATAGTTGAAGCCGACCTCGCTCTGGAAGTTGGCCAGCCCCACCGGCAACGGCCACAGCTCCTGCTCGTTGGCCACGATCAGCGGCCACAGCAGGTTGTCCCACTGCGCCAGGAAGTGCACGAGGAACAGGGTGATGAGCGCGGGCTTGAGCAGCGGCACGGCCATACGCGCGAAGATGCGGAACTCCCCCGCGCCGTCGACCCGCGCGGCCAGCAGCAGCTCCTTCGGGATGCCGAGGGCGAACTGCCGCACCAGGAAGACGCCGAACGCGCTGATCATGCCGGGCACCATCATGCCCTGGAAGGTGTTGACCCAGCCGAGTTCCTTCACGATGAGGAAGACGGGGATGACCAGGACCATCGGGGTGAGCGCGAGCGTGCCGACCACCAGCGCGAACAGGACCCGGCGGCCGGGGAAGGACAGCTGGGCCATCGCGTATCCGGCGGCGGCCGAGAAGATCACGTCCAGGACGCCGGTGCCGACGCACAGGATGAGGCTGTTGCGCAGGTAGGTGGGCAGGTTGCCCTCGCCGAACAGCAGCCCGATGTTCTCGGGCAGGTGGAAGCCGTTGAAGACCAGCCCGCGCAGGTCGGTGTCGTCGGGCGCCGAGGCGACGACGAGCATGGCGTAGACCGGCAGCAGCATGGACCCGACCGCGACGATCAGCCAGACGGTGCGCAGGACCGTTCCCGCTCTCATTCGTCGCCTCCCTTCAGGAACCCGAACTGCAGCGCCGAGACGATCACCATGGCGGCGAGCAGCACCATGCCCATCGCGGCGGCGTAGCCCATGTGCTCGTAGGGGAAGGCGTTGGCCCAGATGTAGTACGGCAGCACCTGGGTGGCCTCGGCGGGCCCGCCGCCGGTGAGCAGGAAGGCGGGCACGAACGCCTGCATCGATCCGGCCACCGAGATGACCAGGACGAACAGCAGGGTCCTGCGCAGCAGCGGGAGCGTGATCCGGGTGAACGTGGTCACCGCCCCTGAGCCGTCGATGGCGGCGGCCTCGTACACCTCGCCGGGCAGCGCCTGCAGCCCGGCGGTCAGGATGATCACGAACAGCCCCATGCTCTTCCAGACGACCATCACGACCAGGGCCCAGATGGCCAGGTCGGAGCTGGTCAGCCAGGACTGCGGAGCGATCCCGACCAGGCCGAGGAGGGTGTTGGCCAGGCCGCGGTCGGAGTAGATGATCACCCAGACCATGGACGTGGCGGCGAGCGGCATCACGGCCGGGATCATGACGAGCGCTCTGAGCCGGCGGTTGAGCCCTCCCGGCTTACTCAGCGGCACGGCCACCAGCAGGGCCAGCACGATCGTCGGGACGACCGTGCAGACCGTGTAGACGACGGTGATCCACGCCGAGTTGAGGAAGCCGGGGTCGGCGAACATGCGCTCGTAGTTGGCGAGGCCGATCCAGTTGGGCGTCCCTGCCATCTCGTAGTCGGTGAAGCTGAGATAGATGGCGGCCAGGAACGGGACGAGCCAGAACACGACGAAGAAGACGGCCACCGGAAGGGTCAGCGCCACGCCCGCCATGGCCTGGGGCCGGACCCTGCCCCCGCCGAGCACGCTCACTGGACCAGTCTCACGGTGGAGTCGAAGGCCGCCGCGGCCTGGGCGGGGGTCGACTTGCCGTGGGCGACGGAGTCGACGGCGCCGGCCGCGGCCTTCGCCAGTTCGAGGGTGCCGGGGGTGATCGGGCCGAAGTCGACATGCGGGAGGCTGTCGGCGACGATCTTCATGATCTCGGACTTGCCGCGCGGCCCGGCGTCGCGCCAGCCCTTGGTCGGGATGATGATGCCGTTGTCGAGGTTGGCGGTCACCGACGGGGCGCCCTGCAGGTAGTTGACGAGGTGCCAGGCGGTGAACTGGTTGGGCGAGTCCTTGGCCACGCCCCAGCCCCAGGTGTAGGCGGGGACAACGGGCCGGCCGCCGGCCCAGGTGGGCATGGGCGCGACGCCGTACTGCTTGCCGAAGGTGAGCTTGTCCTTGCCCAGCTTCTCCAGCGCGGGGCCGAGGAAGGCGCCGCTGACGACCATGGCGGCCTCGCCGGAGTAGAACAGGCCGAGCGCGCCCAGCGGGTTGGAGAGCTTGGGGTTGCCGATCCCCGACATGTACGTCAGGGCGTCGATGCCCTGCTCGGTGGCCAGCGACGCCTTCGCGCCGCCCGCCGCGACGAGCTCGCCGCCCTTGCCCCGGACGAGGGCGGTCAGCGTCATGAGGGCCCACTGCGGGTCGCCGTAGAGCCACTGCAGGCCGACCCGCCTGCGGTCCCCGGAGGTGAGCCTGGCGCTGTACTCGGCGACCTCCTCCCAGGTCGCCGGGGGCTTGTCGGGGTCGAGTCCGGCCTCCTTGAACCGGTCCTTGCGGTAGTAGAGCATGCAGGGGTTGAAGTCGATGGGCACGCCGTAGGGCACGTCCTGGTAGGTGAGCGGGGTGGTCGTGCCCGGCTCGTAGTTCTGCAGCGGGAGCGCCTTGGTGTCGACGGGCGCGAGCCGCTTCTTCTTGGCGTGCGCGGGGAAGCTCCAGTGGCCGATCTTGAAGACGTCGGGCGGGGCGCCGCCGCTGAAGGCGGTCAGCAGTTTGGCGTCGAGCTGGCCCACGGGCAGGTAGAGCAGCTTCACGTCGACCTTGAACTCGGCGATGTAGCGGTGCACGAGCTCCTGGAACTGCCGGCCGGTGTCCTGCGAGCCGTGCAGCCAGACGGTGACCTCGCCGTGCGGCCCGCCGTCCGCGGCCTGCTGCCGAGGCTGGTCCTTGCCGCATCCGGCGAGCAGGGTGAGCGCGCCAGCGGCGAGCAGCCCACGCCGCGTGAGATCCGCCATGGTGGTTCTCCTAGGTGAGGTTCTTGAGGGCCTGGTTCTGCCAGGCGGTGTTGGTGGGGAGCTCGGCGGTGCCGCCGGCGAACGCCCCGCGGGCCTGGGGGTCGGCCTGGAGGCGGTATCTCAGCCAGGCGGTCACGTAGCCGAGGAAGGCCCCGCCGGTGTTCTGGATGTCGTTGTGCCCCGCGCCCTTGAGCAGTGCCCGGCCCGCTCCGGCGGTGGCCTGGTCGTAGTAGCCCTGCACGGTCGCGGCCGAGGAGATCAGCCAGTCGTCCGCGCCGCTGAGGAAGAGCACCGGGCAGGTCAGGTCGGCGACGGAGAACTCGTCTCCTGGACTGGCCATCCACTGCGCGGGCACGGCGATCGGCACGACGGTCTTGATCAGCCCGGCGGAGTCGTTGGCCGCGTTGATGGATCCGCCCGCGCCCTGGGAGTGGCCGACCGCGGCGACCTGGGCGGTGTTCAGCTTGCCGTGGAAGACGCTGGCGGGGTCGGTGGCGAGGCCGATGAGGTGCTGGGCGGCGGCGAGGATCTCGGCGCCGGTGCCCGTGGTCGTGTCGGTGGAGGCGACCACCGCGAAGCCCCACGAGGCGAGGTGGTTGAGCAGTCCCGGATAGTTGTCGGGGGTGGCCCACGAGCCGTTGCCCCATGTGACGATCGGGTGGGTGACGCCGCCCGAGCCCAGGGTCTGCGGGTAGTAGAGCCGGTGGCCGCCCGAGGTGCCGGTGGCGACCGGCCACGGACCCGCCGCCTTGTAGATCGTCTCGATGGTGGAGGCGGCGTTGGCCTCGGTGGTCCATGACAGGAATCCGGCCGACATGAGGCCGAGCGCCCCTGCCCGCAACGCCTGCCGACGGGTGAAGTTCTCCATGGTCACCTCGTGGATTATTTGGAGACGTGAACGTCTCCAAGAGAGGGAAGTACGATCGGGGAGCGATGTCAAGACATGAACAGAAGGAAGTTCCAGCGGCCCGGCCACTCCCCAGGGGGCGGCACGGACTCTCCCCCGACACGGTGCGCGCCTCCCAGCGGGACCGCCTCGTGGAGGCCATGCTGAGGCTCGTCGCGAGGCGTGGATACGCCGCCACGAGCGTGCCGGACGTGATCGCCGCCGCGCGGGTCTCGCGCAACGCCTTCTACGCCCAGTTCGCCGACAAGGAGGCGTGCTTCCTCGCCGGATGCGAGCGCGACCTGCCCGAGATGATCGACTCGATCCACACGGCCGCGTCGGGGGCGGGCGACCGCTGGAGCGAGGCGCTCTGGCTGGGGATGGTCGCCTACCTGCGGTGGTGGCAGGAGCGCCCGGAGTACGCGCAGGCGTACTTCGTGGAGTTGCCGAGGGCGGGCGAGCGGGCCGTCGAGCAGCGTGACGCCGCCTACCGGCCCTTCCTCGACATGTTCGGGGCACTGGCCGCGCGGGCCAGGCTGGAGGACCCCTCGCTGCCGCCGCTACGTGCCGCGGTGCCCCGCCTGATCGTCTACGGGGCCACCGAGTTCATCGCCTCGGAGGTGCGTGAGGGCCGCGTCGCCACTCTGACGTCGTCGGCCGGCGACCTCTATCACTACGTGGCCGCCCTGCTCGCCGGCCCCGATCACGGCATCCCTACCACCCCTTCCGCCTGAACCAGCCAGCCTTCGGGGAAGCACCCCTCCGCCGCCATGTGGGCGACGGCGGCCAGCAGGCCGCCGTTGCCCGGCAGGTAGAGGGGCAGCAGTCCGGGCCACTGGTGGTTGTGGCCGCTGGCCAGGTAGGTGTTCTTCGGGGCGTCCATCAGCAGCGCGTCCACGGCGGTGTCAGGCTCGCCGAGCCTGGCCGCGCACATGGCGAGCATCGGATAGTCCCAGCCCCAGGTGCTCTCCAGGTCCCAGTCGGCGAGCACGTCGTGCAGGGTGGCCCGCATGGTCTCGGGGTCGATCAGCGGGGTGGGCGGCACGAACCCGAGCGCGCCGGTCATCGAGGGATGGTCGGTCCTGATCGTGTACGGCTCCACGCCGATGGCCGTGTAGACGCCATCGCGCACCAGCGGCCGGGCCAGGCCGTGCAGGACCCGCGCCCACTCCGGGTCGGGGTCGAGGCCGAGCAGGCCCCGCCACCGCTGGGCCGTCTCCAGCCCCCACCACCAGTAGGCCAGCTCGAACGCGGGATCGCGCACCGACCGCCTGGACTCGTAGTAGGACTCCTGCGCCGGGACCAGCGGCGGCCCCAGATGCCCGCCGCCCGCGAAGGAGGCCATGAACTCGGCCGTCTCGAACACCAGGTCCCGGTAGTCCTCCAGCGCCCCCGGGCGGACCCGGCGGAGCAGCTCGGCGAAGTAGATCAGGTGCGGCTGCTGCCAGACGATGAAGGCGCCGATCTCGCTCGGGCTCTCCCTGCCCTCCGGACCCACCTGCTTGGGCCAGCGGGCGCCGCGGAAACCCTGCCGTCCGGCCGTGGCCCTGGCCCGCGGCAGGATCGAGCGGTACCACGGCAGGCTCCGCTCCAGCAGCTCGGGCCTGCCCCACAGGGCGAAGTGGGCGGCGTGCCACCAGTGCATCTCCAGGTGGAACTTGCCGCTCCAGGAGTTGACGGCCAGCCCGGTCTCCTGCGGCGGGGTGGAGCCCGCGCAGTTGACCGCGGTGAGGTACTGCGAGAGCACCACCCGGCGTTCGAGCTCGGGCGCTCGCGGGTCGGTGCTGCCGTCGAAGCTCACCGCTCCCCCGCTCGTCCAGAACCTCTCCCAGTGGGCGGCGGCGGCCGTACGGACCTGGGAGAAGGACGGGAGGGCGGCGCCGACGGGGTGGCGGGCGAACTCGACGACGAGCTCCAGCTCGTCGCCCTGGATCAGGTACACGTGACCGCCGGGCGACGTGAGCCGCGCCGACCCCGCCCACCCGGCGGCCACGTGGTATCGGTCCGCGTCCAGGACGCGGGTGAAGTCGCAGCGCGAGCCGTACGGCGTGCGCGTGAGCGTGTGCGTGGTGGTGTGCCTGTCGGGGCTGTCCCAGTCGGCGGTGGTGTGCCAGCCGTCGCTGGCGTAGGGGAAGGCGATCCTGATCCCCGCGCCGCCCACGACACGGATGGCCAGCAGGTCCCGCTCGGGGTGACAGACCGTCTCCACCTCGTACGGCAGGCCGCCCAGCTCGAAGGAGCTCGACAGCGTGCCGGTCCACAGGTCGAGGGTCTGCGCCGACCGGCCGAGCGGGGCGGCCTCGTCGACGTCGAGGCCGATCCGGCCGAGATGCAGGCGGTGCGGGTTCACGTGCAGCCAGCCACCCGCCTCGGTGGCCGGATACAGGTCCGGATAGCCGACGCCGTCGTAGTCGGTGAGCGCGTCCTCCAGCACGTGGCCCTTGGGGTTGGGCATCGTGTGCCAGCCCCACTGCGCCTGCGTGCCCAGCGGCGCGAAGGTCTGCAGCCCGGTGGCGTCGGCGGTGAAGGCGAACTCCCCGTTGCCGACGGTGAGCGGACACCCGGCGTCGGCGATGGTGTGCCGACGCACGAGCGTCCTCCTGTCCATGCTCACGCGCACCCCGGCGTGCCGGAGGCGCGCTGCTGACGCATGGCGGTCACGTCGCCCGCGACGGCCGACTGGGCCATCGGGCCGAGGTCGAGCACGACGTCGGTGAAGGCGAGCGACGCCTTGCGCATCGCCGGCAGGTCGATCGCCTCGGTGCCGAACTGCGGCGAGAACAGCGTCTTGGGCGCGGCGATGGGCGCGATGACGGGCAGCAGGTGCTGGTTGTACGGCGTGCCCTCGCCACCGAAGCTGCAGTGGCGCGGCACCGTGGCGAGGTCGGCCGCCGACAGGCCCTTGAGGATCGCGGTACGCCTCACGTCCCAGTACTCGATGTGGCCCTTGACGAGTTCGCGCAGCGGCGTGCTCTCGCTGACCGGGACCAGCAGCAGTTCGGTGAGGGTGGGGCTGGCGACGAGCTGCTTGCCCGGCAGGCCGTTCGGCCTGGCGACCGCGTCGTAGCGCTTGGCGCCGAGGTGTTCGAGCACGACGACGGAGGAGACCTTGCCCTGGTCGTACTCGGCGTCGAGCTGGGCGGCGAGCTGACCCGCGCCGCCCTCACGGACGTCGGGGCCGGTCAGGTGCTGGTAGAGGTGGCCGGTCACGAACGCGAACTGCACGGTGCGCGGACGGCACTCCACCGGTAGCGACGACAGGTAGCGGGCCATCTCGATCATGGTGAGCGGGCCGTTGTCCCACACCGGGCTCATGCCGTCGGTGTGGCTCTCCACGACGATCTTCTGGGCGCTCCCGCCGGGAAGCGTCGCGAGCAGGGTGCGGGTCGTCGTCGGCGTCCAGGCGGCGTTCACGGTCAGCGCGGCCTGGACCGGCTGCCCGGCGGCCAGCGCGTCCTTGATCTGCTTGCCCTGGTCGGCGCCGACGTACGCGCCCGGCACGCCGTACGGCAGGCCCTCGTAGGGCGCGTACATGCCCTGGATCTGGGCGTGCGGGAGCTGGCTGACCTCGATCACGCCCACCGCGCCCGCGGCGGCGGCCGCCTTGAGGTCGGCGTCGGCCGCGGCCGGGGCCTCCATCGACTCCGAGCCGAGCATGTTGATCGTGAGGCCCGGGTCGTACATGGAGTAGCCGAGGCCGAGCGGATAGAACAGCAGGTTGGGCACGTTGGTCCACGGCAGGTCCCTGACGACGATCTTCCCGGCGGCGTTGGCCGCGGTGATGTTCGTCCCTGCCGCCAGGTGGACGAGCGGCGCCGAGACGCCGCCCGCGCCGGTGGAGGAGGAGAACGGCACGGGGGCCGCGACCTGCACGGCCGTACCGCCGACGGTCAGGCCGGTGCCGAGGCTGTCCCAGCGGTCGATGGCGTAGGGCAGGGAGGAGAACTGGAGGCCGGGGATGGCCGCCATCTCGTCCTCCAGCCAGTCGACGTAGTCGGCGTGCGCGGTGGAGCCGGTCGGCCTGGGGCCGAACGTCTCCTGCCGCTCGGCCAGGGCGCTCAGGCGGGCCTCGGAGGCGAACGCGGCGGGGTCGACCCTGACCGGGCAGGTCAGGGCGGCCGTCTGGGCGAGGGCCGGTTGCGCGGGCGCGACCAGCGGGAGGAGAAGGGCGAGGAGAGTGAGTCGTCTCACGTAGGGGGTCCTTCCATCGAATCGTTTTAATGCGTGGTCCGCGACAGTCCCCCGACGTGCGGTTGGTTCTCAGAGGCGAGGCGGTCCTGTGGTTCCGCGGACGATCAGCGTGGGCGACACCGACGAGGTCACCGACCGTGAGCGGCCCTCGATGCGTTCGACGAGCAGGCGCGCGGCGGTCGCCCCGATCACCTGCCCGTCCTGGTCGACGCTGGTGAGCGAGATGCGTTTGAGCGAGGCGATGCCGATGTTGTCGTATCCGGCGACGGAGAGGTCCTCCGGCACCGACAGGCCCGCCTCGTCGGCGGCGCGCAGCACGCCGAGCGCCGCGATGTCGGCCCCGGCGAAGATCGCGGTGGGCCGGTCGTCGCGCGCGAGCAGTTCCCGCGCGCCCTCGAAGCCGCCCTCCTCGGTGAAGGAGGTGGCCAGCACGTCGTCGGCGAGTCCGTGGGCGCGCATCGCCTGGCGGTAGCCTTCGGCGCGCACCATGTGCGGCAGCCCCTGGGCGCGGGCCCGCTCCAGGTGGGTGATGTGCGTGATGCGGGTGTGCCCGAGCCCGACCAGGTGGTCGACCACCAGTCGCGCCCCCATCACGTCGTCGTCGACGACCGAGTCGTAGGCCGCGGCGCCGCCGTGCCTGCCCACCACGACGACCGGGGTGGCCGTCGCGATGGCGGCGAGTTCGGCGTCCGTCATGACCGGCGAGATCAGGATGAGCCCGTCCATGCTCCGGTCGATCATGGCGTCGGTCATCCTGGCCTGGGTCTTGGGCTCGATCCCGCCGGGTCCGAGCAGCACCTGGTACTCGGTGTCGCCCAGCCGGCCGGTGACGCCCTCGATGATGTCGGGGAAGAACGGGTTGCGGGTGTCCGAGAGCATGACGCCGAGGGTGTAGGTGCGTCCGCGCAGGGCGCGGGCCGCGGCGTGCGGGCGGTAGCCCAGCTCGTCGATGGCCTGCGTCACCTTGGCCTGCATCTCCGCGCTCACGCCGTAGGCCCCGCGCACCACCTTGGACACGGCGGCCGTGGAGACCCCGGCCCGCCTGGCCACATCGGCGATCGTCACCCGTCCGCTCGTCACACGCCATCCTTTTGGGTTCTCGTAGAACGAACTACACACTTTGCTGAGAGCAGAGGCTAGCCCGCTACCGCTCCTCAGGTCCACCCCTTGACGGGCGTTTCTACCTTGCCGTAGAACGTTCTACACAATTCTCCCCCACATGAACAGGAGCACGGGCGTGAGAGCACCATCTCGTCCGCTCGGCGCGGCGCTCGGCGCCGTCCTCGCCCTGTCCCTCTCCGGCTGCGGGTCGTCCGCCCCGGAGGGGACCGGTCAGGTGAAACTGACCCTCTGGCACAACAGCGCGGACCCGGCACCGCTACTGGAGATGTACAAGAAGTTCGAGAAGCAGTCCGGCCACAAGATCGAGCTCGTGTCGATCCCGTCCGACGGCTTCGAGGACACCACCCAGACCAAGTGGGCCACCGGCGACCGCCCGGACATCCTGGAGTACCACGCGACGGTGAGCGGCCTGCTCGCCCTCAACCCGGCCGAGAACCTGCGCGACCTGACAGGCGAGGCGTACATCGCCAGGTCCGGCGACCTCTACCAGGCCGCCGGGTCCGTCAACGGCAAGGTCTACGCCGCCATCACCGGCTTCCCCCAGGTCTTCGGCCTCTACTACAACAAGAAGGTCTTCACCAAGGCCGGGCTGACCCCGCCCACGAACTTCGCCGAGCTCGCCGCCGCCTGCCCCAAGCTCAAGGCCGCCGGGGTCACGCCGGTCTTCGAGTCGGGCGGGTCGATCTGGCCGGTGCAGATCCTGCCCATCCTCTACCTGGCAGGCGCCAACCAGTCCAACGCGTACGGCAAGGCCATCGCGGGCCACAGCAGCACGCTGGCCGACGCCGGCTCGCCCTTCGTCTCCGGCCTGACCGCCTACGCCAAGCTGAAGACCGACGGCTGCTTCAACAAGGACATCGTCACCGCCAAGTTCGAGGACTCCATGAAGGCCCTCGTGACCGGCGAGGCCGCCATGGTCGCCCAGCACTCCGACATGCTCCCGGCCCTCCTCGCGGCCGCGGGCGGCGACCAGAAGACCGTCGACGAGTCCGTCGGCTTCGTCGGCCTGTCGAGCGACAAGCCGCTCGTGACCTACGCGCCCGGCCCGATCGGCACGTTCTACCTACCCAAGACCGGTGACGCGGCGCGGGAGAAGGCGTCGCTCGACTTCGTGCGCTTCATGACCGGCCCGGCCTACGCCGAGTACGTCGCCGCGTCCAAGACCTTCCCCGTGTTCAAGGACGTGCCCGACCCGCAGGGCGTCTCGTCCGTGCTGCAGGACGTCAAGAAGGCGTACGACACCGGCGCGGTCATCGCCTTCAACTCCGACATCCCCGGCATGGGCGGGCTGGCCCAGCTCATGTCCGAGCTGATCGCCGGGCAGAAGGATCCGCAGAAGGCGGCGACCCAGCTCCAGGGCCAGGTCGAGCAGGCGGCCAAGGCGGCAGGACTGCCCGGATGGTGATGCGGAACAGGGCGGCCTGGCTGCCGTGGGCACTGCCCGCGATCGTGCTGGTCACGGTCTTCTTCGTCGCCCCGTTCCTGCTCAACGTCCGGTTCGCGTTCTCCTCCTGGACGAGCTTCCGGGCCGAGATCACCTGGAACGGGCTGGAGAACGTCCGCACGCTGATCGACCAGGACCTGCTGGCCAACGCGGTCACCGTGACCGTGCTGTACGCGATCCTGTGCATGGCGATCCAGAACACGGTCAGCCTCTCGCTGGCCCTGGCCCTCCAGCGGACCAGCGGGATCAACACCGTCTTCCGCTCGGCGTTCTTCCTGCCGACGCTCATCTCGCCGCTGGCCGCCGGATACATCTGGCGCGGGCTGCTCGCCCCCGACGGGGCGGTCAACTCCTTCCTCGGCATCGAGTGGGCGTGGCTGGGCGAACCGTCCACCGCGCTGGTGGTGGTCGCGTTCATCGACGCGTGGAAGTGGAGCGGGCTGATCACCCTCGTCTACATCGCGGGCCTCAACTCCATCCCGAAGGCGCTGCTGGAGTCGGCGACCGTCGACGGGGCCGGGCCGTGGACCCGGCTGCGGCGGGTGGTGTTCCCGATGCTCGCCCCGGCGCTGACCTTCAACGTGGCGGTCACGCTGGTGGGCGCGCTCAGCGCGTACGACGTGATCGCCGCCACCACCGGCGGCGGGCCCGGCGACCACACGCGGGCCCTGAACGTGGTGATGCGCCAGCAGTGGGGGCAGGGCTTCTTCGGCTCCGCCAGCGCGCTGGGGTTCACCGTGACGCTGCTGGTGATCGCCACCGCCGTGCCCCTCGTGTGGTGGCTGCGGCGCAGGGAGGTGACGGGATGAGAGCGGTCCTCAAGTACACGGCGCTGACGCTCTTCGCGATCCCGTGGGTGCTCGTGCCCGTCTGGCTCGTGGTCGTCAACTCGTTCAAACCCGCGGGCGAGGCCGCCGAGCTGGGCCTCGGCCTGCCCAGGACGTGGGCGATCGCCGAGAACTACGGCATCGTGCTCGACCGGGGCGGCTACCTGACGGGGCTGGTCAACAGCCTCAAGGTGACCGTGCCGATCGTGGTCGCCGTGGTGCTCCTCGGCGCGGCGGCGGCGTGGGCGTTCGGGCGCAGCCGGTCGCGGTGGCTGCAGGCGGCCTACTTCGTGATGGGGCTGTCGATCCTGCTGCCGCCGTCGATCATCCCGACCGTCTACCTGCTGCGCGCCCTGTCGCTGGACGGCGGCTCGCTCGGCTACGTGCTGACGATGACCGGCTGCCGCCTGGGCATCGTGATCTTCCTGGCGACCGGATTCGTCCGGGCGTTCCCCCGCGACCTGGAGGACGCCGCCGCCATCGACGGCGCCTCCCGCCCGCAGGTCTTCGTCCGCATCCTGCTGCCCCTGCTGCGGCCGGTGCTGTTCGTCGGCGGCGTGATCCTGATCATCAACGTCTGGAACGACTTCTTCTTCGCCCTCTTCCTGCTCCAGGGCAGCGCGAACGCCACGCTGCCGCTGAGCCTGTTCCAGTTCGCCTCCGGCACCCTGCAGAGCCTGAACTGGAACCTCGTCTTCGCCCACGTCCTGCTCACCACGCTGCCCCTCGTGGCGGTGTACGTCGTCGCGCAGAAGCGCGTCCTGGCCGGCCTCACGGAAGGTGCACTCAAAGGATGACCACTCACGACATCGCGCTCGACTGGGTCAGGCGCGAGATCAAGGAGGGGCGGCTGCCGTGCGCGGTGTTCGGCGCCGCCACCTCCGACGGGATCCAGGTGCTGGAGGCGTTCGGCGAGCACGACGGCCGCGCGACCAGGACCGAGGACCACTTCGCGCTGTTCTCGGTGACCAAGCCGCTGGTGGGCCTGGCCGCCCTGCGCCAGGTCGAGCGCGGGCTGCTGTCGCTGCGCCGCCCGCTGCGGGACGTGCTGCCGAACTTCGCCCGGCCCGACGTGACGCTCTGGCACCTGCTGACCCACACCAGCGGCATCGCCGAGCAGACGCTCACGCCCGACGACCTGCTGGAGCACCTCGTCACCGCGCCGTCGATGTTCGAGGCGGGCACGCTCAGCCAGTACTCCAACCTGGCCTTCACCGGGATCGCGGAGATGGTCCGCGACGTCACGGGCCGCGACGTGGCCGACGTGATCGACTCCGACCTGAACACGCTGGTGCCGGGCGGCGGGCGGATCACGTTCGACCCGGCGTGCGACGCGGCCGAGGTCCACCACCTCGAACTGCTCGGGCCCGGCTTCGACTTCGACAAGTTCGTACGGCTCCGCCACCCGGCGGGGGCGCTGTTCTCCCGCGCCGAGGACCTCCTGGCGCTGGGCGGGGCGCTGCTGCGCGGCGACCGCGAGCTGATCCACCCGACCACCCTGGCAGCCATGACGACCCCGCAGACGACGGGCCTGGTCAAGCTGCAGCCCGACCCGGTCAACGCCGGGCAGGACTGGGGCCTCACCTGGAACCTGCGCCACTCGGCTCCCGGGCTGCTCGACCGGCGGCTGTACGGGCACGGCGGCGCCTCGGGGTGCCAGTGGTGGATGTACCCGGAGCAGGACGCGTGCTTCGTGCTGCTGATCAACGTGATGGCGCCGAGCCTGTCCGGCGTCGACGTCGACGGTCTGCACAACGCCTTCACCACCGGGCTCGATGCGTGAACCGGGATTCGGGGGTGCTCGAAGTGCAGGTCTCGGGCGCGCAGACGCCGTTCATCCGTTCGGCCCCGCCCGGTCCACGGGCGGGCCTGACGTGCGGTCTGGCGGATCCGGTGGGCGTGGACGAGCCGTCACCCCGGCTGTCGTGGGACGCCCGGCTGCTCGGGGAGGCCACCGTGGTGGTGTCCTCGGACGGGCGCGAGGTGTGGCGGTCGTCCGTGCCCGCCGGATCGCACGTC
Source organism: Streptosporangium brasiliense (assembly GCF_030811595.1). NCBI lineage: Bacteria > Bacillati > Actinomycetota > Actinomycetes > Streptosporangiales > Streptosporangiaceae > Streptosporangium > Streptosporangium brasiliense. The sequence continues at coordinate 3,807,233 of NZ_JAUSRB010000002.1, read as the reverse complement.
GTAGACGTGCCGGGTGAGCGGCTGGCGCCGCTGACGCCGTACACGTGGAGTGTGGAAGGGCACGCGACCGGCGCGTTCACCACGGGCCTGCGGGCGCGCGGTGAGTGGGACGCCCCCTGGCTGGCGGGCGACCCTCAGGCTGCGGTGAGCCTGCGCGGGTCGTTCACGTGGCGCCCCGCTCCCGGGCGCGCCTGGCTGGCCGCCACCGCGCTGGGCGTCTACCGGGCGCTGCTCAACGGGGTACGGCTGGGCGAGGAGGAGCTGGCCCCCGGCTGGACCGACTACGGCCACCGGACGCGCTATCGGCTGCTGGAGCTCACGGAGCTGCTCGTACCCGGCGGGAACGAGCTGGAGCTGTGGCTCGCTCCCGGCTGGTACGCGGGTCACGTCGCCGGCGGAGGCCCGCGTCGCTACGGCGACCGGCCCGCCGCCAGCGCCCAGGTGCTCGTGCGGGACGACGACGGGGTCCGCCGCGTGCTCGCCACGGACGCGGCCTGGACCCGGCGGGATCTCGGCCGCCCGCGCGCCGACCTGGTGATGGGCGAGACCGTCCAGGCCCCTTCCCCGCAGGTCGGACCCGCCGGGACGACGGCCGCCCCGGAGATCCTGGTGGAGGCCGACCCCGCTCCCCCGGTGCGGGTGATCGGTACGGTGCCCGCCGTGTCCGTGACCGAACCCGCGCCGGGCGTCCAGGTGGCCGACTTCGGGCGGAACGTCGTCGGGCGCGTACGGCTGCGCGTCGACGCGCCGGGCCCGGTACGGATCGTGGTGCGGCACGGGGAGGAGCTGACCGCGACCGGGCGGCTCTACACCGACAACCTGCGCACCGCGGACCAGCGTGACGAGTTCGTCCTCGGCCCCGGCCCGCACGTCGTGGAACCCGCGTTCACCCTGCACGGATTCCGCTACGCGGAGGTCACCGGCTGGCCGGGCGCGCTGACACCGGACGACCTGGAGGCGGTGCTGCTGTCCTCCGCGCTCGCCGTCACCGGCTCGCTGACCGTGAGCGATCCCGCCGTACGGCAGCTCGTCGCCAACATCGGCGCGTCGGCGGACGGCAACCTGGTGAGCGTGCCGACCGACTGCCCGCAGCGCGACGAGCGGACCGGCTGGACGGCCGACATCTCGGTGTTCGGCTCGACGCTCAGCTTCCTGCGGCACACGCAGGCGTTCCTGTCCGGTTGGGTGACGACGCTGATCGACGGGCAGCGGGCCGACGGCGCGGTCCCGCATGTCGCGCCGGTCCTGCCCGAGTACGGATACGACTCCCCCGTGTGGTCCGACGCGCTGGTCGAGGTGCCGTGGCTGCTGTGGCGGCGCTACGGCGACGACCGCACGCTGCTCCGCGCCTACGACCCGATGCGGCGGTGGGCCGACTACTGCCTGGCCCAGACCGAGGACGGCATCAGACCGGGCAGGGCCCTGGGCGACTGGCTGGCCCCCGGCACGGTCGAGACGCCCAAGAGCCTCATCGCCACCGCCGCCCTCGCCCGCAGCCTCCGCCTGGTCGCACACGTGGCCGACGTGCTCGGCGAGCCGCACGCGCCGGAGTACGGCGAGGCGTTCACCCGCGTGTCGGGCGCCTTCCAGCGGGCCTTCCTCAGCGGGCCGAGGCTGCACACCGAGACGCAGACCGGCTACGCCGTCGCCCTCGCCTGGGACCTGGTACCGCCCGAGGACCGGGCCGCGTCGGCGCAGGCGCTGGCCGAGCTGGTCCGCGCCGACGGGCACCGGCTCATGACGGGCTTCGTCGGCACCCCCCTGCTGCTGCCCGTGCTGTCGGAGACCGGCCACCACGACCTGGCGTGCCGGATCTTCAACCAGGAGGGCTATCCGTCCTGGCGCTACCAGCTCCGCGCCGGGGCGACGACCATGTGGGAGCGCTGGGACGCCTGGCACCACCGGCACGGCCTGCAGACGCCGGCCATGAACTCCTTCAACCACTACGCCTACGGCTGCGTGGGCGACTGGCTGTTCCGGCACGTGGCGGGCCTGGGCGACGACCCGCGCGGGACGGGTGGCGGCTTCGGCGAGCTGCTGCTGCGTCCCGGCCCCGTCCCGCTGCTGCGCCAGGCGCACGCCCGCTACGAGAGCGCGTCGGGGACCGTCGAGTCGGGCTGGCGGGCCGGGCCCGACGGGGTCCAGTTCACGTTCGCCGTCCCGGAGGGCGTGACCGCCCGAGCGGTGCTGCCCGTGCGCGGCGCGTGGGACGGGATGACCGTCAACGGCACCTTCCTCATGGGCCTCAGCGAGCAGTTGCCGACCACCAGGCTGGCCGACGGGGGCTGTGCCCTGAACCTGCCGCCGGGCCGCTGGTCGTTCACGGCCCCTGCGGCGGCCACGGCCCACCTGCTCCAGGGGTGGGACGACCTGGGCCGGTGAGCCGGTTGTGAGGCTCGCGGTCACCACTCGTGTCGCTCTCCATCATCGAGTGGTGACTTCGGGTGTGGTGTGTGTCGGCGGGACGGGTGACAGCAGGCCGCCTCCGTCGGTGGTGACCGAGGGTGAACGTGTGGCCTTGGTGGGTGGGCGTCGCGGCGAAGTACCGCGCGGGGCTTGGCGTTGTGAGCGCGGGTGTCCTTGTCGCTCCCGGCGAGCTTCGGAAGTCCTTTTTCGCTCGTCCCGGCCGCCTTTCACGTCGCCGGGACTTCCGTCCGGCGCGCACCGTACGATATCCCGATCCTGCCACTTCTTCCCGCCGCTTCCCATTTGACCTTTTACGCCTCTCGGCGATATTTCAGGAGGGCCGCAAAAGGGGGATGAATGGCGGCCCGCTCTCCTTTCCGCCGGGCCTGGCTAACGTCTTCCCCCGGGTTTGGTGAACCTCCAGCCGCCGGCGCGGTCCGGGCACGGGGCCGCGGACCGGGTGCGGTCCGTCGGGCAGGGGCGGCGGTGGAGATGATCACCGCAGACGTGCGGGTCCTTGCAGGTGTGTGGGCCCCTGTAAGGGTGCGGGTCCTTGCAGGCGTGCGGGCCCTCGCAGCCGTGCCGGTGGCGGAGCCGCCGCGCTCCGATTTTCAGCGAACCAATAACGCTTTTATGCCCGTTAACAACTCCCCGGCCCGCCGACCCGAATTTCGAGTACGACAAAAATGGTCAGCGATATTGTAAGTCCGGCCGCGGCGGCACACACTCGGTGGCAAGGAGGCCTGCCCCAAATTTTGGAGCCACAATGGACCGATCCGTAACTGAAATTCACGGGCGTAGAAAATCGACGCTCCGGCGCCTCGCATCCGCCGCCGTCGCGATGCTCGCCGTGGCGTTCCTCTGCGTACCGCCCGCCAGCGCCCTCGCGCTGCCGACGCCGAAGGATCTGACCGCCTTCCTCGATCTTGAATGCTTCAGGACCAGCCCGTACCAGCCTCCGGCCGCCACGCTCACGCTACGGCACATCAACCCCGTGCTCAGCACCCTGCCGATCGAGACCGTCACCCTCGGCCAGCGTGAGCAGCTGTGCGTGCCGGTCGCCAAGAACACCCAGGTCCCGCCGTCGCCCGCGATCGACTTCATCAAATACATCGACCTGGCCTGCTACAAGATCTCCGGCACCACGGTGACCACGGGCCTCGTGCTCAGCCACCTCAACCCGCTGTTCCAGACCCTGCCGCGCACGCAGATCTCCATGAACACCCCGCAGCAACTGTGCGTGCCGGTCATCAAGAACAACGTGGCCCCACCCCCCGAGGTGCTGTCGCTCGTCCGCCACATCGACCTCAAGTGCTACGGCATCACACCCAACACCCCGTTGAACCAGCAGCTGTCCCTGCGCCAGCTCAACCCCGTCCTGACCCCGATGATCCCCACGCACGGCGCGCAGGTCCTCTACGCCCGCCAGCTGTGCGTCCCGGTGCAGAAGGCCGGCGACAACATCCCGAGTGAGGTGTTCAACATCGTCCGGTGGATCGACCTGGAGAAGTTCGACCTCGCCACCCCGGCCCTGCCCACGGTCTCGCTGACGCTGCGGCACATCAACCCCGTCCTCGCCGGACTCCCGATCGAGCAGGCCGTCCTCAGCGGCGCCAGCCAGCTGGCCCTGCCGGTCGCCAAGAACGGCAACTTCCCCCCGGGCTGACCCCCTGGCCCAGGGCCCTTCCACCGGTGTGACCCGGAGCATGTGACCCGGAGCCCTTCCACCCGTGCCGGTGGAAGGGCTCCGCCGTTCCCACCGACCGTCGGAAGGCGCCCGGTGAGCCGCCCTACCCCGCCGCTACGCCCGGACCCACCGGTTCACCAAGGACACCACCACCACCTGCTGGGACCGGACGGCTTCCAGGTCCGGGAGCGTGACGACAGCACGGTCAGGCGCGAGCCACGTCATCAGACCCGTTGGATCCTGGAAGGCGAACTCGGCGCCGTCGGCCCGGACCTTCGCCCCACGGTGGAAGACGAGTTGCAGCCGATTCCCCGGCTGGAGCCGGAAGGTCACCCGGTCCTCCCCGTCATGGCGGAAGCTCGGGGCGTTCCATTTCACATGCTCGGAAATGTCGCTGTTCGACGCCAAGATCGCCGATCTGAGCTGTTCGACACCCGCCTTCAACGGGTGATCGAGGGCCGCCATGAAGCGGTCGACATCGCCAGATCTGTTCTGCACCTGCCGTTCCTCCCATACAACGTCAAAGATCATGATGCCGCATGCGGCGGCTGTCGGGGGCTCCGGCGGCGTGGTCCAGCGCCGGCGGCGATCTCCGGCGGTGTGGTTCAGCGCCGGCCGCGGAAGGTGCGGCGCAGGTCGTCGACCCAGCCGTCGGGGATCTCCCATGGGATGAAGTGGCCGCCGCTCTCGTGGGTGGTGAGGTTGACGTGGTTGTACCAGTCGGCGCGGTCGCTGGAGAGCCAGCTCTGGATCCGCTGCTCGGCGGTGGTGACGCCGGGCGGGTTCTCGTAGCCGACGAAGGTGATGCCGGTGGGGGCCTCGATGACCGGCCGGTGACGGTGGACCGGGATCCGGACCCGGGTCCGGCGGGACCTCAGGCCCCCTCCGGGGTCAGGGGCTGCGGCGCAGGCGCGCCTTCGGCATCCGGCGGATGACGGCCACTCCGGGCCGCTCTTCCGGGAGTGCCGCGGCCCGGCCCGCGGCCCGCTTCCGGCGCTGGGCGGTGAGCGCGTCCAGCGCCCAGGGGCCGCCGCCGAGCACGGCCAGCATCAGGAACGACCAGGCGAACAGCGCCGCGGGCTCGCCTCCGTTGACGATCGGGAACAGCCCTTTCGGCTGATGGACGACGAAGTAGGCGTAGGCCATCGTCCCGGAGCAGAGCAGCGCGGCGACGCGGGTGGCCAGGCCGAGCAGCACGAGGCTCCCGCCGCCGAATTCGATCACCGCTGCCCACCATCCCGGCCACGCCCCGAACTCCGGCGGCCTGCCGCCGTTCGGACCACCGAGGACGCCGAACAGGCTCGCCGCCCCATGGCAGGCGAACAGCAGTCCGATCACGGTTCGGAACAACGACAGCACGGCGCCACGGACCTGGTCGTGATTCATCGATCTCCTTCGGGCATGAGCTCCTGTGATTGACAACCGTCCGGTCCGGGCGACATCCGGGTCACGTGACCACGCCGACGCGGCGGGACGCAGATCGGCGAGGTCTGTCAGCGCCCGACCGGGCGGCGCGGCACTCCTTTGCTGGGAGGTTGCCAAAAATATAAAGGAAACTTTCCTAACAGTAAACGGTCCGTATGACGATTTTCCGCGACCCCTGTCAGGCCCGCGGGCTCATTCCCGGGAGTGACGCCGGTGATCCCTCCGGCGGCTGACGCGCGCACCGCGGCGCCGTCGTAGGCTCGGCGGACCAACCGGCCGCGGGGCCGGCGGACCGACGTCAGGAGTCCCACAGTGGCGCAGTGGCTGCGGGAGTCGCCGCCGGCCCGGATCGACCTCGCCATCACCATGGCCGTCACCGCGGCGACCGTCGTCCCCCTGCTGCTGCCCGCACCGCGCGCGTGGTGGGTCGTGGCGCTGGCCGTGCTCGCCTCGGTGCCCATACTGTGGCGGCGCAGGGCTCCGATGGCGACGGGGCTGGTGGTCGCGCTGGCCATGAGCGCGATGGTGATGTGGGAGAAGCCGCTGCTGCCGTACGGGCCGATGGTGAGCCTCTACACCATCGCGGCGCTGGGCACGCCCCGGCAGCGCCTGCTGTCGATCCCGGTCGCCGGGCTGATCGCGGCCTTCTCCCTCGTCCTGCCGCAGGAGGGGCCGGAGACCTACCGCTTCCTGGGCACGGCGCTCGTCGCCGCCTACGCCCTGGGGACCGGTGCCCGCGCCCGTCGCGCGCAGGCCGCCGAGCTGGAGGAGCGCGCCCGCAGGCTCGCCCAGGAGCGCGACGCGGCGGCCGCGCGGGAGCGCACCCGCATCGCGCGCGACATGCACGACATCGTGACCCACTCCGTCGGCCTCATGGTGGTGCAGGCCGAGGCGGGACCCGTGGCGATGCGCTCGGACCCGGCGCGCGCCGAGGCGGCCTTCGACGCGATCGGCGAGATCGGCCGCGGGGCGCTGGTACAGCTGCGCGACCTGCTCGGCACGCTGCGCTCGGGAGAGGACGCGGGCAGGGGGCCGCGCCCGGGGGTCGACTCCCTGCCCGAGCTCGTCGACCGGACCGGGCGGACCGGGCTGAAGGTGACGCTGGCCCGCGAGGGTGAGCCGCGCCGGATCTCCGCCGAGGTCGACGTCGCCGCCTACCGGATCGTCCAGGAGGCGCTGACGAACGTGCTGCGCCACTCGGACGCGGGTGCCGTACGGGTCCGGCTGACCTGGACGCGGGCGTCACTGGAGGTCGTGATCGCCGACGACGGCGGCGGCGCCGGGGGCACCGGGGACGGTCACGGGCTGACCGGCATGCGGGAGCGGGCGGCGGCCTGCGGCGGGACCCTGCACGCCGGGCCGGGCCCCGGGGGGTTCGTCGTGTCCGCGGTGCTTCCGGTTAGATGAAGCCCATGCTGCGCGTCCTCATCGTCGACGACCAGGATCTGTTCCGCGGCGGCTTCTCCCTGATCCTCGACGCCCAGCCGGACATCACGGTCGTCGGCGAGGCGGCCGACGGCCTCGCGGCCGTCGCGGCGGCGGCGGAGCTCCAGCCGGACGTCGTGCTCATGGACATCCAGATGCCGGTCATGGACGGGGTGGAGGCGACCGGGCGCATCTGCGCGACGACGTCCGCGAAAGTGCTGGTGCTGACGATGTTCGACCTGGACGAATACGTCTACGACGCGCTGCGGGCCGGGGCGAGCGGCTTCATCCTCAAGGACATCCGCCGCGACGAGCTGGCCCACGCCGTGCGCGTGGTCGCCGCCGGAGAGTCCCTGCTGGCTCCGACGATCACCAGGCGGCTGGTCCAGGACCTGGTCCGGCGGCCCGGCCACGGCGTGGCGCCGCGGCTGGCCGGCCGGCTCGGGGCGCTGACCGAGCGCGAGATCGAGACGCTGCGGCTGGTGGCGGCCGGCAGGTCCAACGCCGAGATCGCCGCCGAGCTGGTCGTCAGCGAGCACACCGTCAAGACACACATCAGCCGCATCCTCACCAAGCTCGACCTGCGCGACCGGGTGCAGGCCGTCGTCTTCGCCTACGAGGCGGGCCTCGTCGTGCCCGGCGCGTAGTCCGCACGGGTGATCCGCCGGATCGATCGCGGCGGCGATGCCCCGCCGCCCACGCCAGGCGGAGCATCGGAGCATGCACTCGAAGACCTGGAGATCCGCCGCCGCGATCGCGGCGGCCGCGCTGTCGGCGCTTCTGTTCTGCTCCGGCAGCGGACTGCACCCCGTGCCGTGGTGCACCTGGCTCGCCCCGCTGCCGGTGCTGGCACTCGCGCCCCGAGTCGGCGCGGGCACGGCTTTCGCCGCCGGGACCGCCGCGTGGCTGGGCGGCACGGCGCCGCTGTGGGACTACGCGCTGAACTCGATCGAGCTACCGCTGCCGGTGGTGGCGGTCTCCTTCGTGGGGACGGCGTCGCTGTTCGGGCTGGCGTCGGTCGCCTTCCGCGCCCTGACGTCGCGCGGCCGCCCGCTGTCGGCGGCCCTCGTCGTCCCCGCGGCCTGGGTCACGGTGGAGTACGCCCTGTCGGTGATCACACCGCACGGCGCGTGGTCGAGCCTGGCCTACACCCAGGCCGACGTCCTGCCCGTGCTGCAGACGGCCTCGGCCGCCGGCGTCTGGGGCATCACGTTCCTCCTCATGGCCGTACCGTCGGGGATCGCCGCGCTGCTCGCCCCGGCCGCGGCCGGACGGCTGCGCCTCGTGGCCGTCCTCGGCTCGGTCCTCGCGGTGGCGCTGGGCTACGGCGGCTGGCAGCTGCGCACCCCGCCCCCCGCGCAGCGGGACACCGTGGCGCTGCTGGCGACCGACCACCCGAACGATTTGATCAGGCTCGGCACGCCGCAGGGCCGTGACCTGGTCCGGCGCTACACGGCCCGCATCGAGGCCCTCGCGGCGGCGGGGGCGCGCGTCGTGGTCACTCCGGAGAAGACGTTCCTCGCCGACGGCGCGGACCTGCGGACCCTGGCCGCTCCGCTGTCCGCGATCACCGCCAGGCACCGGGTCGACGTCATCGCCGGGCTGGTCGTGTCCCGTGGCGGAGAGCTGTACAACGTGGCGCTCGACTTCCCCGCGGGCGGCGGCGCGCCGGTCGAGTACGTCAAGCACCACCTCATCCCGGGTCTGGAGGACGGGCTGCGCACCGGCACCCGGCCGGCCTTCGTCCCCGGCAAGCCGTGGGGCCTGATCATCTGCAAGGACCTGGACTACCCCGGCCTGGTCCGCGACTACCGCAACCGGGGCGCTACCGCCCTGTACGCGCCCGCCTGGGACTTCGACCGTGACGGGTGGCTGCACAGCCGGATGGCGGTCACCCGCGGGGTCGAGAGCGGGCTCAGCGTGGCCCGCGCGCCCCGCGCCGGCCTGCTGGTCCTCAGCGACCCCCAGGGCCGGATCGTGGCCGAGGCGCCGACCGCGGACACGCCGTTCGCGTCGGTCACCGCCGCCCTCCCCGCGCCGGCCGCGCCGACCCTGTACGCCAGATGGGGTGACTGGGCCGCCTGGAGCTGCGCCGTGCTGCTCCTGCTCCTGCTCGGCGCCCTGCTGCGCCGCCCGGCCACCCCGTCCTCAGGTCACGGCAGGCCGGTGGCGGGGTCGACGGCGGCCAGGAACAGGTCGCCGTTGCCGAGCGCGGCGCCGCCGGTGGGTGCGCCATAGGTCAGCCCGGCCACCAGCACCTTCCCTGCCGGGGCCGACGTCGCGTACAGGTCCGGCTCGGCGAACGGGTCGACGCCGTCGTCGCGCGCCGTGCCGAACTGGGCGGCCGCCTGCCGCACGCCGCCGGCCGACAGGCGTACGGCCAGCACGTCGGCGCCGCCCGCCGCCACCCCGATCCGGCCGCGGGTGTAGCCGATCACCTCGACGGCGCCGCCGGGCAGCGCGACCACGGCGGCGCCGGCGTCCGGGGCCGCCGTGGCGACGACCGTGCGCCACTTGCGCCGGTTGCCGGAGGTGTAGGCCACGGCCAGGAGGTCGCCGCCGCTCTCGCCGGTGGCCACCGTGAGCCCGTCCGTGGTGACCGTCACCGCGGCGAGCCGGTCGTCGCCGGTGCCGCCCTCGGCGGACACCCACTGCGGGGTGCCGTCGGTGCCGTATCTGGCGATCCAGCCGTCCAGCCCGCCGAGCGCCGGCGCGCCGGGCAGTCCCGCCGTGGCGCTGCCGACCACGGAGACGCCGGTGCCGTCGGCGGCCACGCCGGTGGCCTTGTCCTCGCCGGCGCCGCCGAGCTGGCGGGTCCAGGTGATCTGCCCGTCGGCGGCGACCCGGACCAGGACGGCGTCCTTGTCACCGCTGTTCGGGCCGGCGAGCGCGCCCTTGGTGTAGCCGGCCAGGTACGCGCCGCCGTCCGGGGCGGCGGCGAGCCCGTAGACGCGGTCGGCGGTGCCGGCCGCGCCGAACTGGGTCAGCCACCGGACGGCGCCGTCGGCGTCCAGCCGCGCCACGAACGCGTCGTCGGTGGTGTTGCCGGGATGGCGGCCGTCCAGGTCGCCCTTGGTGTAGCCGGCGGCCAGCACGCCGCCGTCGGGCAGGGCCGCGACGCCGTACAGGCGCTCGTCGGAGGCGGTGCCGAGCTGTCTCGTCCACCGCGTGGCGCCGTCCGGGCCCCGGCGGATCAGGACCGCGTCCAGCTTGCCCGCGTGCGGCTGCCCGTCGACGGGACCGCCGGCCGCCAGCCCCAGGGTCACCGAGCCGTCGGCCTGCGCCGCGACGCCGCCCGCCCAGTCGGTGCCGGCGGTGCCGTACAGCGGCGCGGGCAGGCCGGTCGGTGGGACGACGCTCAGCGCGGGTCCGAGGTCGGCCATGCCCTGCTCGAAGGCGGGCGCCCAGACGCTCCAGTCGTGGCCGCCGTCCAGGATGCGCATCTGCGCCGAGACGCCCGGCGCCCGCCGTGCCGCGTTGTAGAGCGCTTCGGACTCGAAGTCGAGGTCGTGGCGGGCGTCGGCGGGCCGCGGGTTGGCGTACTCGTCGTCGCCCACCGCGACGAACAGCCGCACGGGCAGCTCGGGGTCCGTGCCGGCCAGCAGGTCGGGGTAGTTGAGCTTGCGATACACCTCGTCGACGAACTTCTCCTCGCCGAGGCCGAACGCGCCGTGGTCGCGGGCCGAGGAGTCGGCCGGCGGCAGCGGCGTGTAGACGGCGGGGCTGAGGACGAGCGCGCCGCCGAAGAGGTCCGGGTGGGCCAGGGTGAGGCGCAGCGCGCCGTAGCCGCCCATGGAGTAGCCGCCGACCATCCGCGCGCCGCGGATCGGCGCGGTGCGGTAGGTGGAGTCGACGTGGCCCACCAGGTCACGGGTCAGCGCGGTCTCCACCGGCCGGCCGGGCTCGTCGGCGCCGGTGTACCGGGAGTCCACGTACCAGCTGCCGCGTCCGCTCCAGGGCGCGTCCGGCATGACCGCGATGAGGGCGGGGATCCGCCCGTCCCGGATCAGCTGGTCCAGCGCGCCCTTGACCCGGGTCCACGCCTGCATCGTGTCGCCCCTGCCGTGCAGCAGGTAGAGCACCGGGTAGCGCCGCGCGCCGTCGCCGTAGCCGTAGGGCAGGTAGACGTTGTACGGGATGGGCCCGCCCATCGCGGCGGAGTACGCGGAGCCCTCGGTGATCGTGCCCGCCCGCTCCTTGCCGACCTGCGCCTGACCAGGAACGGCCAGCAGGGCGACGAGGGCCAGGGCCGTCAGGACACCGAGCCCGCGCCATCGCGTAACGGCCATCGGGTCACTCCTCGATAGTGCTGTAAACGTTTACAACAAGCCGGTCCGGATACGCGGACCCTGAGCTCGTTTCCGGCGAGTGTCTTGGGCCCGCTCCGGCCGTGTCAATAGGGGCGCCCGCGACCCAACCGGCCCGCACCGCCTCCCGGTCCCGGAAACAGCCCGTCCGTGCCACTTGCTGATCCCGCCTTGAAACGATCTGCGTGCACTCCATGGCAGTTGACCTGCGACGTCTCAACATGCGGACAGGCTTTTTCCTACTCTTCAGGTAGGATATTGTGGTTTTTATGACCGGCAGCACCAACCACCGCATGGCGGCGGAGCGCAGAGCGCGTCCGCTCCCGGCGCGGGACGACACCAGCATGCGGCGCCGCCGCACCACGAGCTGTCGGGGCTCCTCCTGTAGCTGAGGCCCCGCGGGTCCCGGAGTCCGGCAGACCGCCGGCCGTCCGCTGCCGCCGCGCCCCTCTCCTCTTCTCGCTTCCCTTCTCTTGTTGCCTGTCTTGCCGCTTCTCTTCTCTCGCTTCTCTTCTCACTCCCACCTCCGATCCCCCTCCCCTCGCGTCCCCGGCACCGCCGGCCGCCGCGTGGCGGTGCCGTACGGCCGACCGCCCGCCCCCGTTCACAAAGGTCTCCTGCTCATGAAGGGCGATAACCCCATGCCATCATCCAGACTGCGGTCCACAGCGATGGCGAGCGCCGCCGTGCTCGCCGCCGTGGGGCTCCTCGGCGCCTGCGGCGGGGAGAGCGCGCCCAGCGGCGCGAAGGCCTCCGGCGGACCGGTGTACGGGGGCACGCTGACATACCTGGAGCACCAGGCACCGACCTGCCTCTACCTGCCGGCCGCGGGCTTCTACCCGAACGGCGGCGTGCTCAACCAGCTCACCGACAAGCTCACCTGGCAGAACCCCAAGACGCTGGAGATCGAGCCGTGGATCGCCACCTCCTGGGAGGTCAACGCCGACGCCACCGAATACACCTTCCACCTCCGCGAGGGCGTGACCTTCAGTGACGGCAGCCCGCTCGACGCGTCGGCCGTCGCCGCGAACTTCGACGTCTACGGCCTCGGCGACCCGGACCTGAAGCTGCCGCCGGCCGAGTTCGTGAACAACTACGACCGCAGCCAGGTCGTCGACCCGCGCACCGTGAAGTTCTTCTTCAAGCAGCCCTCCCCCGGCTTCCTCCAGGGCACCTCGGTCGTCGGCGCCGGCCTCGTGGCCAAGTCGACGATCTCGCGCCCCTACGAGGAGCAGTGCCAGCTCAAGAACATCGTCGGCTCCGGGCCGTTCACCGTGGCCCGCCAGGTCGTCGACAAGGAGATCGACCTGGCCGTCCGTAAGGACTACGACTGGGCGCCGGCGTCCTCGGCGCACCAAGGGCGCGCCTACCTCGACGCGGTCAAGATGATCGTGACGCCGGAGGACAACGTGCGTGTCGGCGCACTGACCTCCGGGCAGGCCGACTATGTGCGCTACGTGCAGGCGTACGACGAGGAGACGGTGAAGAACGCCGGTTTCACCGTCTACGCGGAACCGACCCGGGGCGTCAACAACGGCCTCTACCTGCGGCCGGCCAACAGCATCCTGAGTGACGTCAAGGTCCGCAGGGCGCTGCAGGCCGGCACCGACGCCAAGGAGGTCGTGGACACCCTGTTCACCCCGGGCTACCCGGTCGCGACCTCCGTGCTCAGCCATCTGGCGCAGGGCTACGTCGACCTGTCCGGGAAGCTGGCCTACGACCCGGACAGGGCCAACGCGCTGCTGGAGGAGGCCGGCTGGGCCCGCGGCGCCGGCGGCGTCCGCCGGAAGGACGGGCGGGAGCTGACGCTGGGCGTCTTCGTCTCCGGCCCGCAGCCGCTGTCGAAGCAGACGCTCGAACTGGTCGCCCAGCAGTGGGCCAAGATCGGCGTGAAGCTGGAGATCCGGCCCGCCGACGCCGGCACGCAGGCGGTGGACATCAAGAACGCGGAGAAGACGGCCATCGCGCACTCCATGGTCGGCCGTGCCGACCAGGACGTGATCAAGAGCCACTTCCACACCAAGAACCGCGACGTCATCCTCTCCGACGACCCCAAACTGGACCGCCTGCTGGAGCAGGAGTCCGCGGCCGCCGACAGGACCGCGCGCAACGCGAAGGTCGCCGAGATCCAGCGCTACGTGGTCGACCAGGGCTACGCGATCCCGCTGTTCGAGGAGCCGCAGGTGTACGGCGCCGCGCCGTACGTGCGGGGCGTCACCTTCGAGGCGGTCGCCCGGCCGGTCTTCTACTCGGTCTGGCTGTCGGATCAGACAGGCCGATGACCAGATATCTCCTGCTGCGGACAGGACAGGCGGTCCTGGTGCTGTGGGCCGCCTTCACCGTCAGCTACGTGCTGCTGCAGATCCTGCCGGGCGACTCGATCCTGATCAAGTTCCAGAACCCCGAGCTGGGCCTGTCCCCCGCGCAGATCGCCGAGATCCGCGCCTACTACGGCGACGACGCGCCCGCGATCACCGGCTACCTGCACACGATGCTCGGCTTCCTGCGCGGCGGCTTCGGCTACTCCGTCGACACGGGCACGCCGGTGGTCGAGCGGCTGGCCGAGGCGCTGCCGGAGACGGCCGGGCTGGCCACCGCCGGGTTCACCCTGGCCGTGCTGATCGCCGTGCTGATCGCGTTCGCCGCGAGCCACACCCGGCTGGACTGGGTCCGCGGCGCGCTGCTGGCCGTACCGTCGCTGTGCGTCTCGATCCCCGCCTTCTGGCTCGGCATCCTCCTGATCCAGGTGTTCTCCTTCCGGCTCAAGCTGGTGCCGGTCATCGGGGGCGACGGGGTGCAGCAGCTCATCCTGCCGGTCCTGACCCTGGCCATACCGATCTCGGCGCCGATCGCGCAGGTGCTGGCCCGCAGCCTCGACCAGGTCCAGAGCCAGCCGTTCGTCCCGGTCGTCGCGGCCAAGGGGGCCTCGCGCCGGTGGATCCTGTGGCGGCACGTGGCGCGCAACGCGCTGCCGCCGACGCTGACGATCGCCGGCCTGACCTTCGGCGAGCTCATCGCCGGGTCGGTCGTCACCGAGACGGTCTTCGGCCGCAACGGCGTCGGCCGCCTCACCGAGCAGGCGGTCAACGCGCAGGACACGCCGGTGATGCTGGCCGTCGTCGTGCTCGCGACCGCCGTCTTCGTGCTGGTCAACCTGGTGGTCGACCTGCTCTTCCCGGTGCTCAACCCGCGGCTCAAGGCGAAGGTCGGTGCGGCCGCATGAGGATCGCATCCCGCCGTCCGGACGTGGGCCTGGTGCTCGCCTGGCTCGTGATCGCCGTCGTCGTGCTCTGGGCCGTCGTGCCCGGACTGTTCACCGCGGACGACCCGATCGCGGGCGTCCCGGCGGAGAAACTGCGGGGCCCCGGCCCGGACCACCTGTTCGGCACCGACGCCGTGGGCCGCGACCTGTTCACCCGCGTGGTGTACGGGGCCGTCCACTCCCTGTCCGGGGCGTCTGTCGCGGTCGGGGTCGGCCTGGTGCTGGGCACGCTGCTCGGCCTGCTCGCCGGGTCGACGGGCGGCGTGCTCGACGCGCTCATCATGCGCGGGATCGACGTGCTGCTCTCGGTGCCGGGCCTGCTCCTCGCCCTCACCATGATCATCCTGCTCGGCCCCGGCACCGTCAACGTCGCGATCGCGGTGGGTGTCGGCTCGGTCGCGGCCTTCGCCCGCCTGGTCCGCTCGGAGGTCGTCCGGGTCCGGCGGACCGACTACGTCGAGGCCGCGTTCGGCAGCGGCGGCCGGTTCGCGGCCGTCCTGGGACGCCACGTGCTGCCCAACTCGCTCGGCCCCGTCATCGCGCTCGCCGCCCTGCAGTTCGGCACCGCGATCCTGGCCATCTCCACCCTCGGGTTCCTCGGCTACGGCGCCGAGCCGCCCACCCCTGAGTGGGGACTGCTCGTCTCGGAGGGGCGCAACTACCTGGCGACCTCCTGGTGGCTGACCTCGCTGCCGGGCGCCGTCGTGGTGTCGGTGGTGCTGGCCGCCAGCCGGATCAGCCGATCGATGGGACGGGAGAACCCATGAGCCTGCTCGACGTGCGCGACCTCGCGGTCTCCTACCGGACCGGCCCGCGCGCGCTCCAGGCGGTCGAGGGGATCTCCTTCACCGTCGAACCCGGTGAGGTGGTGGCGGTCGTCGGCGAGTCCGGGTCCGGCAAGTCGACCACGGCGCACGCGATCCTCGGGCTGCTGCCGCCGAACGGGTCCGTCGACTCCGGGCGGATCCTGCTGGACGGCACGGACATCGCCGGCTGGCCGTCGCGCCGGCTGGAGTCGGTGCGGGGCGCCCAGATCGGGCTGATCCCGCAGGATCCGTCCAACTCCCTGAACCCGGTCAAGACCGTCGGCGCCCAGATCGGTGAGGCCCTGCGCATCCACCGGCGCGGCGACCGGCGGGCGATCTCGCGCCGGGTCGTCGAGCTGCTCGCCCGCGTCGGGCTGTCCGATCCGGAGACGCGCGCCCGGCAGTTCCCGCACGAGCTGTCCGGCGGCATGCGCCAGCGGGTGCTCATCGCCATCGCCATCGCGCTCGAACCGCGGCTCATCATCGCCGACGAGCCGACGAGCGCGCTGGACGCCACCGTGCAGCGGCGCATCCTCGACCTCATCGACGGGCTCCGCGCGGAGTCCGGCACGGCGGTGCTGCTGGTGACCCACGACCTCGGTGTCGCGGCGGACCGGTCGGACCGGCTCATCGTCATGAAGGACGGGCGGATCGAGGAGCAGGGCGCGACGGGGGCTGTGACAGCGGCCCCGGAGGCCGGATACACGAGACGGTTGCTGAGCGACGCCCCCGCGCTGTCGGTGCGGGAGTTCCGGGCCCCGCCCCCGGAGACCTCCCCCCGGGAGGCCGCCGTCGTCGTCCGCGACCTGGTCAAGGAGTTCCGCGTCCGGAGACGGCCCTTCCGCGCGGTCGACGGGGTGTCGTTCGAGGTGCCGCGCGGCACGACGCACGCGCTCGTCGGGGAGTCGGGGTCCGGCAAGACGACCACGGCCCGCATGGTCGTGCGGTTCGCCGACCCCACCTCCGGGTCGGTGACGGTCGGCGGGATCGAGACGGCCGGCCTGCGCGGCGACGCGCTGCGCGGGCTCCGCCGCCGCGTCCAGCTCGTCTACCAGAACCCGACCGGCTCGCTCGACCCGCGGCAGCCGGTCGCCGAGATCGTGGAGGAGCCGCTGCGCAACTTCCGGATCGGCGACCGGGCCTCGCGCGGCATCCGGGTGCGCGACCTCCTCGACCGGGTCGCCCTGCCGTCGAGCGTGCTCACCCGCAGGCCGCGGGAGCTGTCCGGCGGCCAGCGGCAGCGCGTGGCCATCGCCCGCGCGCTGGCCGTCGACCCGGAGGTGGTCGTGCTCGACGAGGCGGTCTCCGCGCTCGACGTGAGCGTGCAGGCGCAGATCCTCGACCTGCTCGGAGCGCTCCAGCGCGACCTCGGGCTCACCTACCTGTTCATCTCTCACGACCTGTCCGTGGTGCGGCAGATCTCGCACACCGTGTCGGTCATGAACAAAGGACGCATTGTGGAATCCGGAAACACGCGACAGGTCTTCACCGGCCCGCGGCACGACTACACCCGCGAGCTGCTGGCGGCCATCCCGGGCGCGACCGCGGAGGCGGCAGGATGATCGGCCGCCGGCTCGGTTTCTTCACCCGCCTGCTCGACGACGTGCCGGCCGGTGAGCGCTACCGGCTCGCCGCCGAGCAGATCAGGCACGCCGAGGCCGTCGGGTTCGACACGGCCTGGGTGGCCCAGCACCACTTCGACGAGGCCGAGGGAGGGCTGCCGGCGCCGCTGGTGTTCCTCGCCGACGTGGCGGCGCGGACCAGCCGCATCCGCCTCGGCACCGGCATCATCACGCTGCCCCTGGAGAATCCGGTCCGCGTCGCCGAGGACACGGCCGTGCTCGACCTGCTCTCGGGCGGCCGGCTGGAGGTGGGGGTGGGCAGCGGCGGCACGCCGTCGTCGTTCGCCGCCTTCGGACAGGACAGCGCGGCCCGTTCGGCCACCTACGCCGAACATCTCGCGGTGCTCCTCGACGCCTGGTCGGGGCGTGCCCTCGGCGGGGGCAGCAGGCTCTACCCGCCGGCACCGCGCCTTCCCGGCGCCGTCTGGGAGGCGACCTTCTCGGTGAGCGGCGGGGCCCGCGCCGGCCGGGCCGGCAACGGCCTCATGCTCTCGCGCACCCAGCCGCGCCCCGAGGACGCTCCGCACGCGACACTCGCGGAGATCCAGCGGCCCATCGTGGACGCCTACTACGAGAACCTGCCGTCCGGGGCGACGCCGCGGGTCATGGCCTCGCGGACGGCCTTCGTGGCCGACAGCCGCGCGGAGGCGCTGCGCCACGCCGAGATCGGGCTGGCCCGCGCCGCCCGCCAGTTCAGGGCGGCGGGTTTCCCGGTGCCCGACGGCGGGCTCGACGAGCTCATCCCCGCCTTCGACGTCCATCTGGGGACGCCGCAGGAGGTCATCGCGGGCCTCGGCGCCGACCCGACGCTCGACCGGGTGACCGATCTGGTCTTCCAGGTGCACTCGGTCGACCCGCCGCATCCGCTCATCCTCCGCTCCATCGAGCTGCTCGCGACCGAGGTCGCGCCCGCGCTCGGCTGGGCACCGCATCCCACCACCGCCATCCAGACCGAACCGAGCAGGACATGAGCACCCACACCACCCCGACCGGACCGAGCAGGACATGAGCACCCACACCACCCCGACCGGACCGAGCAGGACATGAGCACCGACATCATCGACCGCCTGGCCGGCATCGCGCCGGGCTCCCCCGTCGACCACCTGCGCGGCCGGCGGCCGGCCGCCCGCGAGAACGCCCAGCGCAGCTACCTCGCGCTCTTCTCCCCGGACTCCCCCGGTGAGGTCACCCAGGCCGAGCGCCACGCGGTCGCGGCGTTCGTGACCGGGCTCCACCGGGACGCCGTGGTCGCGCGCTTCTACGCCGACCGGCTCGCCGAGCACTCGGCGGAGCTGCCGGCCGCGGTCGCGCGGGAGGTCGAGGCCGCCCGGACCACCGGTCCCTACGGCGCCTACCCCGCCGGGGGCCCGCCGGCCGCCGAGAGCGTCGAGGGCCTCGACTACCGGGTGCGCGACCACGCCGCGCTGGGCGGCCGGCTCGCCGCGGCCCTCGAACACGCGCACCTGCTGGTGTTCCGTCCGCGCGAGTCCAGCCCCCAGGCGCTGCGGCGGCTCGTCGACGCCGGCTGGAGCACCTCGGCGATCGTGACGCTCTCGCAGCTCGTCGCCTTCCTCAGCTTCCAGGTGCGCGTGATCGCGGGCCTGCGGCTGCTCGACATCGCCCGGAAGGGACCGAAGCCATGACCGACGCCGTGCTCCAGCACCCCGACATCGACCGCCCGCACGCCTTCACGCAGGAGGAGCTCGGCTGGGTGCCGTGGCTGGCGCCGCTCACCGAGGAGGAGCTGAGCGAGCGCCACTGGGAGGCGCTCGTCGACCGCAGGCGCGCCGCGTCGCCGTACTTCCTGCTGCTCGCCCGCGATCCGGAGATCCTGCGGGCGCGCACGGAGACCGACAACGACATCTTCTACAACACCGACGCCGGGCTGCCCCGCGCGGAGCGCGAACTCGCCGCCGCCGCGACCTCGCGCCACAACGGCTGCGTCTTCTGCGCCTCGGTGCACGCGCGGTTCGCCTCGCACCACTCCAAGCGTCTCGACGACGTGCAGCGCCTGCTGGACGACGGGGTCGACGCCCCCCAGGAGGCGCGCTGGCGCGCCGTCATCGACGCCTCGGTGGCACTGGCGGAGACCCCGGGCGGGCTCACCGCCGAACACCTCGACGCGCTCCGCGCGGCCGGCCTCGACGACCTCGCCATCAGCGACGCGCTCCACGCGGCCGCGTTCTTCAACTGGGCCAACCGGCTCATGCTCTCGCTGGGAGAACCCACCTCGCCCGCGCCGCGGGCCGGCCGGAAGGCGGAACAGTGACCGATCCACACCTGGACCATCTCGTCTACGCGGTGCCCGACCTCCTGGCCGGGGTCGCCGAGTTCGCGGCACGCACCGGGGTCACCCCGGCCGCCGGGGGCAGCCACCCCGGCGGGACCGCCAACTACCTCGTCGGCCTCGGCCCGGACTCCTACCTGGAGATCATCGGCCCGGACCCGGCGGCGGACCCCGCCGGGCGGCCCCGCGCCTTCGGCCTGGAGACCCTCACCGAGGCCCGGCTCGCGGCCTGGGCCGTGCACCCGGACGGCATCGAGGAGACCGTACGGCAGGCGCGCGAGCGCGGGTACGACCCGGGCGAGGTGCAGCCGCTGTCCCGGCTCACCCCGGACGGCACCCTGCTGGCCTGGCGGCTCACCCGCCGGGCGGAGCCGGCGGCGGACGGGCTGGTGCCCTTCCTCATCGACTGGGGCCGTACGTCGCACCCCGCCACGTCCGGCCTGCCGCAGCTCGGTCTCGTCTCCTTCACCGCGACGCATCCCGACCCGGCCGCCGTGCGGCGGGACCTGGCCGCGCTCGGCGTCAGCCTCGACGTGACCGCCGGGCCCGCGGCGACGTTGCAGGCGCGGCTCGACACTCCGCGCGGCCCGCTGACGCTGCGCTGAACCCATCCGCCACGAGAAAGCAGACCATGAGCACTCTCCGCGAATACCTGTCCCACAAGCGCGCGGCGCTGCTGGCCCGGCGGGCGGCGCCCGGGGCCGGCCCGGTGCCGCTGCGCGCCCACGTCACGGCCGAGGGCCGCAGCGGGGTGCGGCGCATCCGGATCCGGGACTTCCAGATCATCAGCGACAGCGGCCCGGACTTCGCCGGGTACGACCTCGGGCCCGGGTCCCCGGAGCTGCAGGCCGGCGTGCTGGGGAGCTGTGTGACGCACATCTTCCTGATCAAGGCGGCCGAGCTGGACGTCCCCATCGACTCGCTCGCGGTCGACGTGCAGGCCGAGTACGATCCCCGCGCCCAGCAGCCGGACAGCACGGACATCCCGGTGTATCCGCAGAACTTCCGCTACGAGGTGCGGCTCTCCTCGCCCGCCTCCGACGAGGAGCTGGCGCGGCTGCACGCCGAGGTGGAACGGGTGTGCCCCATCCTCAACCTGATCCGCAACCCGCAGGAGATCAGCGGCTCGGTGACCCGGGTCGACGCGGCGCCCCGCTGAGCGCCGCGGGAGCGACCGGATGCGGCCGGGGCGCCCCGGCCGCCCGTCGATCTCCCGGGCGGGTGGCCTATCGGCTGCGCCGCAGGAGCATGGGGCCGATGTGCCGGCGGGCGTTCCTCGCGAAGTTCGCGGTGTCGTTGACCCGCGGGAAGGGCTCGTCGGGCACCGGGACCCCGAGGAACCCGCACAGCGGCTCCCACCCCTGGCGGACCTCGAAGACAAGCAGCCGGTCGCCCGGGATCACCGACTTGACCTCCTCGACGTGCGCCTGGAAGGTCTTCAGCGCGTGTCCGGGGTCGCTGCCGTGGCCGCCGAAGACCCGCTTCTCGACCGTCAGGCGGGTCATCTTGGCGAACGCGGCGAAGTCGGTGCCCAGCAGGGACGAAAGCCCCAGCGCCGCCCTGCCGGAGAGCGTGGCGCCCCGGTCGCGCTGCTTGAAGATGGTGGCGTTCATGCTGTCCAGCCAGCGCTCGGGGTCCCGCACGGTGAGGACGACCTTCGCCGCGGGGTAGTGCTCGGCGAGCTCGCGCCAGTAGGCGGCGGACGGCCAGTCCACGCAGGAGTCGTAGCCGTCCAGCAGGTCGTCCCAGCCGACCGGCCGCCCCTCGGCCAGGGCGAGCCACCGGCGGATCTGCTCCGGCCTGCCCATCACCTCCATCATGTGATGGCACGGCCCGAAGCCGAGCCGCTCCAGGGCCGCCTTGAGAGAGAGTGTTCCCGTACGGCCGAAGCCCGCCCCGATGACCCGCATAATCCCTACCTTGTCGGTCGGAAAGTGCTTGATGGCTACACGGGCAATGTTTCACCGACAGCCCGGTCCGGCAAGGGCATCCCCGCCGCCGGCTCCACGGCCCGACGGGGTCCTGGAACGTGGAAACTCCAGGCGCGCGACGTCGGCTCCTACGGCATCGGCACCGCCGACCCCTGGCCGACCGCCTTCCGGTCCGGCCGTCCCACCGGCCGGAGCCCGTGCCGCGGCCCCCGGGTCGCGGCACGGACAGCGGCGACGGCGGCGCGCTCCTGGTGCGACGGCCGGCGGCCGGCCTAGGCGTCGGGGTCGCGACGGCCGGCGGCCGGTGGCCGCCCTCAGACGTCGGGGTCGCGCAGGCCGACGGCGTCGTGCCGCCAGAACGTGTCGGGGTAGACCATGGTCCCGGTCATCCACGGCTCGTAGGCGGGCAGGCGGACCGCCTGGAAGGCGGCTTCGGGGATGCGGAGGGAGGGCCTGCGGAAGCCCAGCCCGGCGCCGGGGCCGAATCCGAAGCGTGCGTAGTAGGCGGGCGGGCCCTCCAGGAACACCACGGGGACCCCCTGCTCGGCCATGATCTCCAGGCCGCGGCGGACCAGGACGGAGCCGATGCCCTGCCCCTGGTGTCCGGGCAGCACGGCGAGCGGGCTGAGCGACTGCGCCTCCACCAGGCGGCGAGGGGCGTCGAGCCAGACGCGGGTGAACATCACGTGGCCGACGATCTCGCCCCCGTGCTCCGCGACAAGCGAGAGTCCCTGGAGCGGGGTGACGGCCGCCCGCAGCGAATCCACCAGTTCGGTCACCACCTTCCCGTGGTCGCCGAAGGCCTGGAGGTGGACATGCCGTACGGCCTGCTGGTCGGCTGCCTGCTCGGTGCGGAGATTCACGCCGGAAGGATAGACAGGCGGCCCTGCCTCCCGCATCCCATTTTGCGCGCCTTGCGGGAGGATCGTCCCGCCGGCCTGCCCCGGGTGTCCGCCGGCCTCTCGGGATCGGAGGAGGCCAGGTCCGGAGGGCGCGGGCCGGGTCCGCGCCCTCCCCGGCCCGCCCGTTCCCGGCGGGCCTGTGAAACAATGTGGTGGATGCGGTTCCATGCCGATCTGCACATCCACTCGAAATACTCCAGGGCCTGCAGCGGTGACAGCGATCTGGAGCACCTGACGTGGTGGGCGCGGCGCAAGGGCGTCACGCTGATGGGCACCGGCGACTTCACCCATCCGCTCTGGTCCGAGCAGTTGCGCGACAAGCTCGTGCCGGCGGAGCCGGGGCTGTTCCGGCTCCGCGAGGACCTGGACCGCGACATCCTCCGCACGCTGCCGTCCGGCCTGGCCTCCGGTCAGGTGCGGTTCATGCTGTCGGTGGAGATCTCGACGGTCTACAAGAGCGGCGGGCGCACCCGCAAGATCCATCACCTGGTCTACATGCCGGACTTCGACGCGGCCGCGGCCTTCAACCGCAGGCTCGGGCAGGTCGGCAACCTGAGCTCGGACGGCCGGCCCATCCTCGGCCTGCACTCCCGCGACCTGCTGGAGATCACCCTGAACAGCGGCGAGGGCGCCTACCTGGTGGCCGCCCACGCCTGGACGCCGTGGTTCGGGGTGTTCGGCTCCAAGTCCGGGTTCGACACGATCGAGGAGTGCTACGGCGACCTCGCCGACCACGTCTTCGCGGTGGAGACCGGGCTGTCCAGCGATCCGGCCATGAACTGGCGGGTCTCCGCCCTCGACCGCTACCGGCTGGTCAGCCACTCCGACGCGCACTCGCCGCCCATGGTCGGCCGCGAGGCCACGGTGTTCGAGACCGACCTTGACTACTTCGCGGTGCTGCGGGCGCTGCGGACCGGCGCCGGGCACGCGGGCACGGTGGAGCTCTTCCCGGAGGAGGGCAGGTATCACGCCGACGGGCACCGCGGGTGCGGCGTCCGGATGGAGCCGCAGGAGACCCGCGAGCACGGCGGGATCTGCCCCGTGTGCGGGAAACCGCTCACGGTCGGCGTGCTGAGCCGGGTCGAGGACCTGGCCGACCGGCCGGAAGGCGTCCGGCCGGCCGGCGCCGCCGGCTTCCGCCGCCTCGTCCCGCTGCCGGAGATCGTGAGCGAGATCCTCGGTGTGGGGCCGAAGAGCAAGAAGGTCCTGCGGGAGATCGACAGGCTCACCGCCGCCCTGGGACCCGAGCTGGCGATACTGGAGGACGTGCCCGTCGACGACATCCGGATCCGCTCGCCGCTGCTCGGCGAGGCCGTCGACCGGCTGCGCCGCGGCGAGGTGATCCGGGAGGCCGGATACGACGGCGAGTACGGGGTGATCCGGCTCTTCGAACCCGGCGAGCTGGAACGGCTGAGCGCGGCCGCCGCCCCCGCGCTCTTCTGACGCCCGGCCCGGCATGGCGTCCTCCGCATGACGATCGTCGATCTCGCCTGCGTGGAACGGGGCGCGCCCGGCGAGCCCCCTCTAATGTTTCGTGGAGATGCAATAGCATTAGCACAATGGACGTCCTGACCGGTGAGCCCCTCGCTCTGGATCTGCTCAACACCCGGGCCAACATGCCCGACGGCGAGTTCGACGTGCTCGCCTCTCCAGACACCTTCCGAGAGTGGCTGCTCGCCCAGGACGGGCGGCTGTCACCGGTGGAGACGGCCGACGACGCCGACCTGGCGGCGGTGCGGGCGCTCCGCGGCCACATCGCCGAGGCCGTCGAGCACGCCCGGCAGGGCGCCGCTCCGCCTCAGACCGCTCTGGACGCGCTCCACGAGGCCCAGCGCGCGGCTCCGCCGTACCGGAGGCTGACGTGGGACGGCGCCGCGCTGACCGCCACCGTGATCAGGGCCGGAGACTCCCGCGCCCGGCTCCTGGCCGAGCTCGCCGAGGCCGCCGTCGACCTTCTCGCCGGTCCGGCGGTCACCAAGGTCCGCGGCTGCGAGGGACCCGGCTGCCGCATGCTGTTCCTCCCGGCCCATCCGCGCCGCCGCTGGTGCTCACCCGCGCTGTGCGGCAACCGCGTCCGCGTCGCCCGTTACTACCAGCGGCACAAGGACTAGCCGGACGGGTGCCCCGCCCCTCACAGGGACGCGCGGCGCATGCCGCGGGTCCCGACGGCGAGACCGGCCAGGGCGACCACCACGGCCGCGGCCACGCCGTAGGGCACCGAGGGGTGAGCGAGGTCCCCGGCGAACAGGGCCCGCTCCGCCTCGACCACGTAGGTCACCGGGTTGGCGCGGGCCATGCCGTACAGCCAGGAGGGGGCGTTCTCCACGGGCAGCAGCACGCCGGACAGGAGCATGAGCGGGAACAGCAGTGTCTGCTGCACGCCGTAGAAGATCGACGGCTGCCTGCGGGCGGCGAGGGCCAGCGCGAAGGAGAACGAGCCCAGCCCGACGCCGAGCACGGCCAGCACGAGCAGCCCGGCCACGGTGCCGAGGAGGTGGGGGCGGAAGCCGAACGGCAGCACCACCACGATGATCAGGGCGGCCTGGGCGAGCAGGGTGACGATCTCCTTCATCGTCCGGCCGACCAGCATCGC
This sequence comes from Streptosporangium brasiliense, assembly GCF_030811595.1. Taxonomy (NCBI): domain Bacteria; kingdom Bacillati; phylum Actinomycetota; class Actinomycetes; order Streptosporangiales; family Streptosporangiaceae; genus Streptosporangium; species Streptosporangium brasiliense. The sequence goes on along the minus strand of NZ_JAUSRB010000002.1, from coordinate 3,782,580 downwards.
GGTCCTGTTCAGCGGGGTGACCAGCATCCGTTCCAGAGAACCGCCCCCGCCCTCTACCAGGAGGTAGTAACCGGCCGACCCCGTGCCGGACAGGCCGAGCATGACCACGATGCCCGGCACGAACCACTGCCAGGGCGAGGTCTGCCCGCCCCCGGGCGTGCCCGGCAGGAGGGGGCCGAACAGGGCGAGGAAGATGAGCGGCTGGATCATGCCGAAGAGGAGGCCGATGGGGTTGCGCAGCTCGGGACGGATCTCCCGGGCGAACACGACGCCGGTGTCGCTGACGATGTTCACCTTCAGGCTCCTTCGGGGGTGTGGGCGCTCTCGCGCAGGCTGCGGCCGGTGAGCGCGAGGAAGACGTCGTCGAGGGTGGGGCGCCCGACCTCGGCGGTGAGCGCCTTCACCCCGGCGGCCTCCAGGGACCGGAGGAACTCCGGCAGTACGGCGGTGCCGCGCCTGACCCGCAGGGACACCGTGTCCCCCTCGGCGGTGACCTCGTGCGCCGTCGGGACCAGCCGGGCGATCCGGCCCGCCCGCTCGGCGTCCGCCCCGTCGCCGGTGGTGACGGTGATGCGGTCGCCGGCCAGGTCGGCCTTCAGGTTCTCCGGGGAGTCGTCGGCGATCACCCGCCCGTGATCGATGATCATTACCCGCTCGGCCATGGAGTCGGCCTCGTCCAGGTAGTGGGTGGTCAGGAAGATCGTCATGCCGGACTCCTCGCGCAGCCGCAGGATGTGCTCCCAGAGGTTGGCGCGGCTGTGCGGGTCCAGGCCGGTGGAGGGCTCGTCCAGGAAGAGCAGTTCGGGCCGGTGGACCAGTCCGAGCGCGACATCGAGACGGCGCCGCTGCCCGCCCGAGAGCGTGCCCGCGGGACGCTTGGCCAGCGTTTCGAGGTTCAGCGCGGCGAGCAGCTCGCCGGCCCGCCGGTGCGACTCCGCCCGGGGCAGCCCGTAGCAGCGCCCCTGGGTCACCAGCTCGTCGTGGACACGGAAGTTCTCCCCCGCGCCGTTGCCCTGGCCGATGTATCCGATCCGCCGGCGCGTCCCGGCCGGATCGGTGAGCACGTCGCATCCGGCGACGGTCGCGCTGCCCGCGCTCGGGGGGAGCAGCGTGGTCAGCATGCGCAGGCTGGTCGACTTGCCCGCGCCGTTCGGGCCGAGGAAGGCGACCAGCTCTCCTTTCTCGACGTCGAGGTCGAGGTCGCGCACGGCCTCGACGGTCTCTCCTTTGACCCGGAAACGCCGGGCCAGTCCACGGGCGTGGATCATCTCTCCTCCAGTGCTCGGATCCGTGTGCGGGCATGCCGAAGACAGGCGCTGCCGCGGGATTGGGTGGGCGCCACGGCCGGAGCCGGGCGCGAAGCTCGAAAAGCTTAGATTCGAATTACGTTAATCTGTCAGGGACCCTGACAATTGGTCCCGCGCCTAGGGTTGGGACGTGCACCCGCCGACCAAGCCGCCCATCCCCTACCTGCTGGCCTACGCCTTCACGCTGGCCTCCCGCCGGGCGGAGGAGGAGCTGCGGCCCCACGAGCTCACCCTGCGGCAGTACGGACTGCTCACGCAGCTCCAGCTCGAACCGGAGCTCACCATGTCCGAGCTGGCCCGCCAGCTGGGCGTCTCGCGCCAGTCCCTGCACGAGATGGTCGGCGAGCTGGAACGGGCCGGTCACCTGGGCCGCCTGCCGGGCTCCTCCGGCCGCACCCGCAGGCTCGCACTGGCCCCGGGCACCGAGCGCCTGCTCGCCCGGACGCGGGAGTCGCTGACCCGGGCGGAGGCCGGCTTCCTCGGCGACATGAGCCCTCCCGAGATCGAGACCCTGCGGGAGCTGTTGCAGCGCCTGCTCGCCCATGCCACCGACGACGAGAGCTGGCTGGCGGGGATGTAGGACACCTTCACCGCCGTGTACCGACGCCCGGGTGAGGAACTCGGTACGGCAGGCCGGCGCCTGGGGCGGGGAGCCCAGTACGGCGGGCCGACGCACGGGGCTGGGAACCCGGTACGGCGGGCCGGTCACGCCGCCACCCGGGCACCGACGCGGGGCCGTGGCCAGGAACGTCGCGGGAGCTCCCCATGATCGACTCCACCCCCGTTGGTTAGTGTTGTGGGGGTGGAGAAACTCGTCCGACGGCCGCTGGGCCGCACTCACCTGACGGTGACGCCGCTCGGTCTCGGCCTGGCCGCGCTCGGCCGCCCCGCCTACATCACGCTCGGACGCGAGGAGGACCTCGGCGACGACCGCGGCGTCGCCACGATGCGGTCGCGGACGTGGGCCGTGCTCGACGCGGCGTGGGCGGAGGGCGTGCGCTACTTCGACACGGCGCGTTCGTACGGCCGCGCGGAGGAGTTCCTCGCCGGTTGGCTGCGCGAGCGGGGGATCGCCCCGGGAGCGGTGACCGTCGGCTCGAAATGGGGATACGCCTATGTGGGCGGCTGGCGGATGGACGCCGAGCACCACGAGGTGAAGGACCTCTCGGCCGAGCAGCTCCGCCGCCAGCTCGACCAGACGCGCGAGCTGCTCGGAGAGCACCTGTCGCTCTACCAGATCCATTCGGCGACGGTGGAGAGCGGGGTGCTCGAGGACGAGGGCGTGCTGGACCGGCTGCGCGCGCTGCGGGCCGAGGGCGTCGCGATCGGGCTCAGCACGACGGGGCCGCGCCAGGCGGACACGGTCACGCGGGCGGTCGAGATCGGGGCGTTCGACACCGTGCAGTCCACCTGGAACCTGCTCGAACGTTCGGCCGGCGCGGCGCTCGCCCGGGCGCACGGGGCGGGGATGGGCGTGATCGTCAAGGAGGGGGTGGCGAACGGGCGGCTGACCGCCCGCGCGGCGCCCGCCGAGCTGGCGTCGGCCGCGCGCGATCGGGGGGTAACGCCCGACGCGCTCGCCCTCGCGGCCGTGCTGGCACAGCCGTGGGCCGGGGTGGTGCTGAGCGGCGCGGTCTCGGCCGGGCAGCTCCGCAGCAACCTGGGCGCGGCCGAGGTGGGCTGGGACGCCGAGCTCGACGGGCGGCTGGCCGGCCTGGCCGAGGACCCCGAGACCTACTGGGCCGGGCGCGGCACACTGGCCTGGGGCTGAACACCCGGGGCCGGAGCGTGCCGGGCACGGCACACCGGCCCGAGGCCGGAGCGTGCGGGACCGGAGCGTGCCGGGCGGGTACACCGAACTGGGGCTGAACGCCCGGGGCCGGAGCGTGCGGGGCGGAGGGCGTGCGGCGGTGCGGCTCGCATAGGGTCGAAACATGCGGGGCAGGACAGGGCACGCGACGCCCTGCCTTCTTGCCGAACACGCCTGCAGGTGAAACGTTCGGAAGTGGCCCTGCCGTCGAGCCTTGGGGGTGCCTCCCGGCCATGGACAACCAGATCACCCACCACAGCGACCACACCGGCGACGATCTGCCGAGGCTGCCGTTCGCGCGGAACAACCCGCTGGAGGTGCCGCGGATGTACCGCGCGCTGCGGGCCGTCAGGCCGGTGACCCGGGTCCGCACCCAGGCGGGCGACATCGCCTGGCTGGTCTCCGGCTACGAGGAGGCCAGGCAGGCCTTCGCCGACCCGCGTCTCGGCCGCTCGGCCCCCGACCCGGAACGCGCCGCCCGGATCTCCGGCTCGGTGCTGCTCGGCGGCCCGCGCGGCGACATCGAGACCGAGAAGGCCGAGCACGACCGGATGCGCCGGATGCTCGCCCCGGCCTTCTCCGCCCGCCGGATGAGCGCCCTCGAACCACACGTCCAGCAGCTCGTCGACGGCCTGCTGGACCACATGGCCGAGCTGCCGCCCCCGGTGGACCTGCGCCAGGAGTTCTCCCTGCCGCTGCCCGTGCTGGTGATCTGCGAGCTGCTCGGCGTGCCGTACGGCGACCGCGGGCACTTCAGGAAGCTGGCCGACGAGATGACGGATCTGAGCGATCCGGACCGCGCGGAGGCGGCGCTGAACGAGCTGGCCGACTACACCCGCGGCATCCTGGTCGAGAAGCGGGCCAACCCCGCCGACGACGTGTTCTCCGACATGGCCACCATGGAGGCGCCCGATGAGGAGATCGCCACCCTCGCCGCGGGGCTGCTGTTCGCCGGCCACGAGACGACGGTCAACCGGATCGACTACGGCGTGCTGCTGCTGCTGGCCAACCCGGCGCAGCGCGACGCCCTGATCGCCGATCCGTCGCTGACGGCCCCGGCCGTCGAGGAGATCCTGCGGATGGCGGCGCCGGGCAACCACGGCCTGCCGCGTTACGCCCACGAGGACCTGAGCATCGGCGGCGTGGCGATCAAGCGCGGCGAGGCGGTGCTCATCGCCACGACGGCGGCCAACCGCGACGAGCGGACCTTCCCCGACCCCGACCGTTTCGACATCGGCCGTCCGCTCGGCGACCCGCAGCTCGCCTTCGGCTACGCGGCCCGCTACTGCATCGGGGCGAGCCTCGCCCGGGTGGAGCTCCGGTCGGTGTTCGGCACCCTGTTCCGGCGCTTCCCCACCCTGGCGCTCGCCGTCCCCGCCGAGGAGCTGGTCGAGCGCGAGGCCTCCCTCACCGGGGGGTTCACCCGCATCCCGGTCACGTGGTAGCGGCCGGGTGAGCCCACCGCCCCGGCCGGACGTCCTTCCGGCCGGGGCGCGACCGGACGTCCTTGCCGGGGCGCGACCGGCCGTCCTTCCGGGTGGGGCACGGCCGGGCGCCCGGACGTGGTGGGAGCCGGCGCCCCCGGTCAGGCGTTGCTGGCCGCCCTCCTGGTGTTCAGCTGGTCGAAGCCGACCGCGACGAGGATGAGCACGCCGATGGCGATCTGGAGGTAGAAGGCGTTGATCGCCAGGAGGTTCCCACCGTTGTTGAGGACTCCCATGATCAACGCTCCGGTGGCCGCGCCGAGGGCGCTGCCCTTGGCGCCGAACAGGCTGGCACCGCCGATGACGCAGGCGGCGATCGCGTTGAGCTCGAAGCCCGTCCCGGCGGTGGGGATGCCCGCGCCCAGCCTGGACGCCAGCAGCACTCCACCGAGACCCGCGAGCATGCCCGAGATCGCGTAGACCGAGATCGTGACCATGCGCACCGGCACACCCGCGAGGCGGGCGGACTCGGGGTTGGAGCCGACCGCGTAGATGTACCGGCCGAAGACGGTCCGGGAGAGCACGAACCACATCACACCCGTCACCAGGGCGGCGATGAGGAGGAGGTTGGGGATGCCCAGGATCGTGCCGTTGGCGATCTCCTGGAATCCGGCCGGCAGGCCCTGGATGGTCTGGGCGTCGGTGGTGACCAGGACGATCCCTCGGGCGATGCCGAGCATGCCCAGGGTCGCGATGAACGGTGGCAGCTTCGCGTAGGTCACCAGCAGGCCGTTGACGATCCCGAGCGCGGTGCCGATCGCGACCCCGACCAGGAACGCCGGCCAGATCGGCATGCCGGCGACCAGGAGCTGCGCGGTGGTCGCGCCGGACAGGCCGAGGACCGAACCGACCGACAGGTCGATCCCGGCCGTCAGGATGACCACGAGCTGGCCGACCGCGATGATCCCGAAGATGGCGACCTGCCGGGCGAGGTTGGCCAGGTTGTTGGCGGTGAGGAACTCGTCGCTGGCGAGGGTGAGGGCGCCGACCGCCACGAGCAGCACGACGAGTCCGCCGCTCTCCCGTCCCGCGATGTCCCCCAGCGTGATGACCCGTCGTGGGGGCTCGACCTCCGGCTTCCGTCCCGGTTCCGGCTCCCTGGCCCTGGGCACCGCCTCCGGCCCCAGCCCCTCACCGGTCGGCGGCCGGCTGGTGATCGTGGTGGTGGCGATCGGTTCCCGCCAGATCAGCTTGGGCATCTCGGCTCACCTCTCCTGTCCTGGATCGTCTGGGGCCGGCGGGCCCGTGGCTCCCGCGCCCTCCGAGGTCGTCGGGGCCGTCGCCCCCGGCCTCGGAGTCCCTTCACCGGAGGCCGGGGCCCCCTCGCGGGGCGCCGGACCCGCCGCCCCGATCACCGGAGCCCCCTCAGGCCCGGCCGGAGCCTCACCACCCCGGGACACCGGAGCCGTCTCCCCCGGCCGCGGGGCCCCCTCGCGGGGCGCCGGGGCCCCCGTGCGGGGCGCCGGGATCTCCTCCCGGAGCAGCGGCTCGGCGCCTCTGCCGCCGCCGCTCGCCAGGCGGAGCACGTCCTCCTCGGTGGCTGTCCCGGGAAGCTCGCCCGCGACCGCGCCGTCTCGCAGCACGAGGATGCGGTCGGCGAGGCCGAGCAGCTCCGGGAGGTACGACGAGACCACGATGATGCCCAGCCCCTTGGCGGCCAGGTCCCCGATCACCGTGTAGAGCTCGCCCTTGGCGCCGACGTCGATCCCCTTGGTCGGCTCGTCGAAGATCAGTACCTTCGGCTTGGTGAGCAGCCAGCGGGCGAGCAGGACCTTCTGCTGATTGCCGCCCGACAGCGTCGAGACCGGCTGCTCGTAGGAACCGGCTCGCAGCCGCAGGCTGTCGAGCAGCCGGTCGGCCTCCTCGACCTGCTCCTGGCCGGGGAGCAGGCCGCGCCGGGAGCCGCTGCGCAGGCTGGCGATGGTGACGTTCTCCCGGATCGACAATTCCGGCAGCAGCCCGAGCACCTTGCGGTCCTCGGTGAGCAGCCCCACCCCGGCGTTCATCATCGTGCGCGGCCCGGACGGTTTCACGGGCTTGCCCATCACCTCCAGCTCCCCCGCCACGATGGGGGCGGCGCCGAAGATGGACAGCAGCAGCCCGCTGCGCCCCGATCCCAGCAGGCCCCCGATGCCGAGGATCTCCCCGGCTCCGACGTGTAGGTCGATGCTCGGCGAGTTCTCGAAGCGGCGCAGTCCCCGCACCCGCAGCGCGGGCGTCCCGGCCTTGCGGTGGGTCTCCGGGTAGAGCGAGCTGATCTCCCGCCCGACCATCGCGGTGATCAGCTTGTCCTCGTCGTAGTCGCTGATCGGCCCCGCCTCGGACAGGCTCCCGTCCCGCAGGACGGTCACCCAGTCGCCGATCTCGAACATCTCCTCAAGCCGGTGGGTCACGTAGAGCATCGCTATGCCGCGCTCGCGCAGCCGCAGGATGTGTTCGAGCAGCCGCTCCGACTCCGCCTCGGTCAGCGCCGTGGTCGGCTCGTCGAACACGATCACCTTGACGGAGTCCGCGGTCAGCACTTTGGCGATCTCCACGAGCTGGCGGGTGGCCGCCGGGAGCCGTTCCACGATGGCCTCCGGGCTGAGGTCCGCCAGGCCGACCTCGTCGAGGGCCTCCCGGGCGCGGACGCGCAGCCGGTTCCTGGCGATGACCCCGCTACGTGCCGGGAGACGGCCCATGAACAGGTTCTCCGCGACCGACAGGTGCGGCAGGAGGCTGAGCTCCTGGTAGACGGCCTGGACGCCGGCCGCGCGCACCGAGGCCGGCGTCGGGGCGGTGACCGACCGGCCGTCGATCTCGTAGGAGCCGCTGTCGCGACGCAGCGCGCCCGTCAGCACCCGGATCAGGGTCGACTTCCCCGCGCCGTTCTCCCCGGCCAGGCAGTTCACCTGACCGGGGACCAGGCGGAGCGATACGTCGGTGAGCGCCTGCACGGGGCCGAAGGCCTTGGAGACGCCGTGCAGTTCGACGACGGGCTCTTTCATCATTCCGCCTTCATCTCCGTCACTCCGCCTTCATCGTCGGCGGGTTGAGCAGCAGCTTCACGTCGGGCTCGTTCATGTTCCGCTTGTCCGCGACGACCGCTCCGGGGTCGATGTCACGCGGCGGGACGCGGCCGACCGTGGCCATTCCGGCCGCCAGGACACCCTGGTATCCGAAGAAGTAGGGGTTCTGCACCACCAGCGCGTCGATGGTGCCGGCGGCCAGCGCGGCGTTCTCCTGCGGGTCGGAGTCGAACGCCACGACGGGCACGGTGTCGGTGACCTTGTTGTCCTGGATCGCCCGGGCCGCGCCGACCCCCGAGGTGTTGTTGTCGGCGAACACTCCCGCCAGCTCAGGGTTGGCGGTCAGCGCGTCGTTGACCTGGGAGGCGGCGGTGTTGATGTCGTTGTTGTTGTAGCGCTGCAGTGCCACCTTGACCTGTGGGCAGTTGTTCGCCAACCCCTGCTTGAAGCCGGAGTCCCGGGCGACCAGCGACTGGATGCCCGCCACGGAGGACTCGATCATGACACTGCCGCTCGTCTTGTTCTGCGCCTTGAGCAGCTCGCACATGCGCTTGCCGGCCTGTGTCCCGGCCTTGACGTTGTCGGTGCCGATGAACCCCTCCGAGGGGGTGGTCACGCGGCTGTCCACGGTGATGACCTTGAGGCCCGCCTTGCGCGCCCGGTCGATCGCCGAGTTCAGGGCGCTGGAGGAGTTGGGCGCGATGACGAGACCGTCGACGCCCCGGGAGATGGAGTTCTCGACCAGTTGCACCTGCTGGTCGATGTTCGTCTCCGAGGTGGGACCGAAGGTGCTCACCTTGAGGCCGAAGTCCCCGCCGGACTGCTTCGCCCCGGCGATCATCGTCTGCCAGAACGAGGAGTCGCTGGCCTTGATGATCACGTCGATCTTCTTGCCGCCGGCCGCTCCGGCCGCACCTCCGCCCGACGCCTGGCTGGCCGAGCTCGTCGCCCGGCCTCCCACCACTCCGAGCACCAGCGCCACCAGCGCGATGGCCGCGACGAGCGAGAGGGAGAAGACGATGCGTGAGCGAGCCATAACGACCTCCTGAAAACCACTCAGGGGGGATGCCGGCAGGCGTCTCAGGCGGCTGCCGCTATAGATCTACGGATGACGGACGGGTGCCGACGGCGCTGGGGGGAGGCACCTGAAGGATTTTTTCGTTCAGTAGAGACACGTGATGGTCGGTTGCTTCCAGCAAAGCCCCGGAAGTGTTGCGCTGGAAACTAACAGGGGGAAAAGAAGTCATTACCTTCCCGCCCGTGCTCGACGAGTCCGCCTCCGGGCGACGGCGCCGGACAGGAGATAACGTCAGGGATGACAGAACCACGGGAATCGGGCCCGCCGTTCTCCGGACGGACCGTATGGACGCAGGGTCTCAGCACTCCGCTCCGCGAGTTCCTGCGCACCGAGACCGGCAGCGCCATGGTCCTGCTCGTCGCCACGCTGGCCGCCCTGGCCTGGGCCAACATCGGCCCGGCGTCGTACGGGACTGTCTGGCGGATGCCGGTCTCCATCCACCTCGGCGGCTTCGAGGTGTCGCAGGACCTGCGCGGATGGGTGAACAGCGGGCTGATGACGTTCTTCTTCTTCGTCGTCGGGCTTGAGGCGCGCCGCGAGTTCGACATGGGAGAGCTGCGCGACCGGCGGCGGCTCGTGCTGCCGCTCGCCGCCGGCGTCGGCGGGATGGCCGTGCCCGTCGCGATCTATCTCACCGTCAACGCGGGCAGCCCCTCCGCGCACGGTTGGGGTGCGGCGATGTCGACGGACACGGCGTTCGCCCTCGGCATGCTCGCGCTGTTCGGGTCCCGCTTCCCGGCACGGCTGCGCACCTACCTGCTCACGGTCACCGTCGTCGACGACCTCGTCGCGCTCGGAGTCATCACGATCTTCTACAGCGAGCGGATCACGCTGCCGGCGCTGCTGGCCGCGATCGGGATCTTCGGCGTGATCCTGCTCGTCCGCGCCGCCGGCGTGCGCCGCGGCCTCCCCTACGCGCTGCTCGGCGTGGCGGCGTGGGCCGCGCTCTTCAAGTCCGGTGTCGAGCCCATCGTCATCGGCCTGGCCATGGGGCTGCTGACCTACGCCTCGCCGGTCGCGCGCGGCGACCTGGAGCACGCGACGGACCTCTTCCGGCTCTTCCGGGAGCAGCCGACACCGGAGCTGGCGCGCTCGGCCAGCATGGGGCTCGCCTCGACGATCTCACCGAACGAGCGTCTGCAGCAGCTCTACCACCCGGGGGTGAGCTATCTGGTCGTACCGCTCTTCGCGCTGTCGAACGCGGGGGTCACGATCAGCGGCGACTTCCTGGCGCGGGCGCTCACCTCGCCGATCACCATCGGGATCCTGCTGGCCTACCTGGTGGGCAAGCCGGTCGGGATCATCGGATCCTCGTGGCTGGTGACGTGGCTGAGCCGCGGCCGCGTGCGCCCGCCCGTCGGCTGGGCCTCCGTCACGGCCGCCGGCACGATCGCCGGCATCGGCTTCACCGTGTCCCTGCTGATCGCCACTCTCGCCTTCGACGGTCCGCAGCTGGAGGAGGCGAAGCTCGGCATCCTCACCGCGGCGCTCTGCGCGCCCCTCATGACATGGGTCGTCTACCGCGTGACCGCGCTGCTGCCCAAACGGCGCCGGATCCGGGCACTGCTGGGCACCTCCGAGAGCATCGTCGACCTCGCCGCGCCCGTCGACCCGGACCGCGACCACCTGCGCGGCCCCAGGCAGGCGCCGGTGACCGTGGTCGAGTACGGGGACTTCGAGTGCCCCTACTGCGGCCAGGCGGAGCCGGTCATCCGCGAGCTGCTCACCGACCTCGGCGACGTCCGTTACGTCTGGCGGCATCTCCCGCTGCGCGACGTGCACCCCGGTGCCCAGCTCGCCGCGGAGGCGGCGGAGGCCGCGGCCGAGCAGGGGGCGTTCTGGGAGATGCACGACCTCCTGCTCGGCAACCAGAACGACCTCCGGGTCCGCGACCTGATCCGCTACGCCGAGGAGCTCGGCCTCGACGTCGAGCGGTTCCGCGACAGCCTCCGCGGCCACGCCGGCGCCGGCCGGGTCGCCGAGGACATCGACTCCGCCGACCTGAGCGGCGTGTCGGGCACGCCGACGTTCTTCATCAACGGACGGCGGCACCACGGCGCCTACGACATCGCCACCCTCACCTCCGCCGTGCGGGCCGCCCGTGCGCGCGCGGCCCTGAAGTCGTGACCCCAGGGCCGCGCGCCCCTCTCCTCAGGGCCCGGCCGGCCCGTCCTTCTCAGGACAGGTCGACCCAGTCGAGGGTCCGGTTGACCGCCTTCTTCCAGCCGGCGTAGCCGACGGCCCGCTGCTCGTCGGACCACTCCGGCTGCCAGCGCCGGTCCTCGTTCCAGTTCTGCTTGAGCTCGTCGGTCGACTTCCAGAAGCCGACGGCCAGCCCCGCCGCGTAGGCGGCGCCCAGCGCGGTCGTCTCGGCCACGACCGGCTTGGACACCGGCACCCCCAGGACGTCGGCCTGGATCTGCATGCACAGGTCGTTGGCGGTGACGCCGCCGTCGACCCGCAGGACGTCGAGGGCGACGCCGGAATCCTGCCGCATCGCCTCGACGACGTCGCGGCTCTGGTAGCAGATCGCCTCCAGGGTGGCCCGCGCGATGTGGGCGTTGGTGTTGAACCGCGACAGCCCGACGATCGCGCCCCGCGCGTCCGAACGCCAGTAGGGAGCGAACAGCCCCGAGAAGGCCGGCACGAAATACACCCCGCCGTTGTCGTCGACCTGCCGGGCCAGCGCCTCGCTCTCGGCCGCGCCGGAGATGATGCCGAGCTGGTCACGGAGCCACTGCACCGCCGAGCCGGTCACCGCGATCGACCCCTCCAGCGCGTACACCGGTCGGTCGGCGCCGAACTGGTAGCAGACCGTGGTCAGCAGGCCGTTCTTCGACCGCACCAGCTCATGACCGGTGTTCAGCAGCAGGAAGTTACCGGTGCCGTAGGTGTTCTTGGCCTCCCCCACCTCGAAGCAGACCTGCCCCACGGTCGCCGCCTGCTGGTCGCCGAGGTCACCGGAGATCGCGACCTCTCCGCCCAGCGGGCCGGTGCGCCTGGTCGTGCCGTACAGATCCGGGTTGGAGGAGGGTTTGATGGCCGGCAGCATCCGGCGGGGGATGCCGAAGAAGGACAGCAGTTCATCGTCCCAGTCGAGGGTCTCCAGGTTCATCAGCATGGTGCGGCTGGCGTTGGTCGGGTCGGTGACGTGCACGCCGCCGTCGGTCCCCCCGGTGAAGTTCCACAGCAGCCAGGTGTCGGTGTTGCCGAAGATCGCCTCGCCGTCCTCGGCGGCCCGGCGCACCCCCTCGACGTTCTCCAGGATCCATTGGATCTTGCCGGCCGAGAAGTAGGTCGCCGGCGGCAGCCCGGCCTTGCGGCGGATGACGTCGCCCCGGCCGTCGCGGTCCAGCGCGGCGGCGATCCGGTCGGTGCGGGTGTCCTGCCAGACGATGGCGTTGTAGTAGGGCCGGCCGGTGACCCGGTTCCACACCACCGTGGTCTCGCGCTGGTTGGTGATGCCCAGCGCCACCAGGTCGGCGGCGGTCAGGTCGGCCCTGGCCATCGTCGTCTCGATCACCGCCCGGGTCCGCTCCCAGATCTCCAGCGGGTTGTGCTCCACCCAGCCGGCCTGCGGCAGGATCTGCTCGTGTTCGAGCTGGTAGCGGGCGATCTCGTTGCCACCGTGATCGAAGATCATGAAACGGGTGCTCGTGGTTCCCTGGTCGACGGCTCCGACGAAGTCAGCCATGGAGTGATGTCTCCTTCAAGGATCTGCTCTGGGGGGCGGCTTTCAGGCGGTCTCGTAGTCGGCCGGCGACGGCACCCGGCCCGCCTCGGGCTCCTCCGCGGGCGGCAGGAAGCGGGCCACCACGGCCTGGTAGAGTCCCGCGCCGATCAGTCCGCCGATCACCGGTGCCACGATAGGCACCCAGAAGTAGAGCTGGCCATACTGATCGCGCCAGGCCGTCCCGTAGCCGGTGAGGAAGGAGGCCAGGCGGGGTCCGAAGTCACGGGCCGGGTTGATGGCGTAGCCGGCGTTGGTGCCCCAGGCCATGCCGATCGCCACGACGATCAGGCCGACCACGAAGGGCGCCAGGTTCGCCGCCGGCGGCGAGTTGCGCACGTCGGAGACGGCGAGGATGAGCAGGAGCAGGATCGCGGTGCCGATCACCTGGTCGCGGAAGGCGCCCCAGGTGCCGACGGGCAGGGTCCCGTTGCCGGGCAGGGTGGAGAAGACGCCCTGGGTCTTGATGGTGAGCCCGGGGTCGGCCGCGGTGAGCACCTCGGAGTAGTTCCACCGCACGATCAGCGCCGCCACGAACGCGCCCGCGGTCTGCGCCAGCGAGTAGGGCAGGACCTTGCGCCAGGGGAAGCCCTTGAAGGCCGCCAGCGCGACCGTGACGGCCGGGTTGAGGTGCGCCCCGCTGATCCGGGCCGCCACGTAGACGCCCAGGGTGACGCCCAGGCCCCAGGCCCACGCGATGCTGTCGTGATCGCCGATGCCGGCCGCGACGACCTGCGCCACGACGCCCACCCCGAACAGGATCAGGATCAGCGTGCCCGCGAACTCGGCGGCCAGTTCGCCGAGCAGTCCCCTGGCTTTCAGTCGTTCCGCCATGTGTCCTCCTCACGGTGCCGTGTTACGTCACAAGCCCGCGTCCGGTCCCCGTGGGGGCCGGGCTGCCGACGGACGGCTCCCCGTGGGGGCCGGACCGCCGGCGGACGGCCGCGGAGGGAGTCGCCAGGAAGGGGCGGTCCTCTCGGCTGATCGGGACGCTAGGCGCGGAACGGGACCGGGTCAACGGCAGGCTGACGACAATGTCGAACACTGGTCAGGAATGCGAGTCGATAGTAATATCGGCGGGCTGCGCGCAGCGCTCGATGCCCGGCGGCGCCGGGAGAGCGGAGACCGTCTCTCGATGGGGGCCGACATTGCCGAACGACAGCCGTCCCGCCCGTCACCGATCACATGCCCGGCTCAGTCCAGTCGATTGAGCGCGGGGCGGCCATCCTGCGGCTGCTCGCCCGGAGCCCCGGCCGGCTGGGCATCGGCGAGATCGCCAGTTCCCTGGGCCTGGCCAGGAGCACCGCCCACGGCATCGTGCGCACCCTCCAGCGCGTCGGCTTCGTGGAGCAGGACGAGGCGACGGCCAAATACCAGCTCGGCGCGGCCCTGCTCCATCTCGGCACCAGCTACCTCGACGTCAACGAGCTGCGCTCGCGCGCGATCAACTGGGCCGACGCCCTGGCCGCGCGGAGCGGTGAGGCGGTCAGGATCGGGACGGTCCTCGACGGCCAGGTCCTGGTGGTGCACCACGTCTTCCGCCCCGACGACACCCTCCAGACGCTCGACGTCGGGTCGCTGCTGCCCATGCACGCCACGGCACTGGGCAAGGTGCTGCTCGCCTACGACGCCGGGGTGGCCTCGGCCCTGCAGGCCGGCGGCCTGGAGGCCCGCACCCGCCGGACCATCACCACGCCCCGGGCGCTGTCCCGGGCGCTGTCCCGGACGCGGGAGGTGGGCTGGGTCACCGAGGTCGAGGAGATGACCGTGGGAGAGGCGGGTGTCGCGGCGCCGATCCGGGGTTACGGCGGCCTGGTGGTGGGGGCCATCGGGATCTCCGGCGCGGTGGAGCGGATCTGCGACACCAAGGGGCAGCCGAACCCGGTTCTGGTGACTTATGTTCGAGACGCGGCCCGTGCCGTGTCCCGGGATCTCGGGGCGTCCCGGTGCTGACCGCCCCGCAGCCACCGAGGTTCAGGTGAGGACCCCATGGTCACGCGCTACGTGATGTCCATCGATCAGGGCACGACGTCGACGCGGTGCATCCTCTTCGACCAGCGGGGCCATCTCGTCTCGGTGACCCAGCGCGAGCACCGGCAGCACTTCCCCCGGCCGGGCTGGGTCGAGCACGACGCCGTCGAGATCTGGCGCAATCTGGAGCGCATCGGGCCCGAGGCGCTCGCCCAGGCCGGCGTCGGTCCGGAGCAGGTGGTGGCCGTCGGCATCGCCAACCAGCGGGAGACGACCGTCCTGTGGGACAGGCGGACCGGCGTCCCCGTCGGCCGGGCCGTCGTGTGGCAGGACACGCGGACCGACGCCCTGGTGGAGGAGTTCTCCCGCCGGCCGGGCGCGGAGGCCGTGCCGGAGCGCTGCGGCCTGCCGCTCGCCGCCTACTTCTCCGCGCCGCGCATCCGCTGGCTCCTCGACCGCACGCCGGGCCTGCGGGAGCGCGCCGAGCGCGGCGAGGTGCTCTTCGGGACGATGGAGAGCTGGCTCATCTGGAACCTGACCGGCGGGCCCGACGGCGGTGTCCACGTCACCGACGTCACCAACGCCAGCCGCACCCTGCTGATGGACCTGACCACCCTGGAGTGGGACGACGGGCTCCTGGCCTTCTTCGGCGTCCCGCGCCGGATGCTGCCGCGGATCCGGCCCTCGACGGAGACGTACGGCACCGCCCGGCGGGTGTTCCCCGGCGTGCGGATCGCCGCCGCGCTCGGCGACCAGCAGGCGGCGCTGTTCGGGCAGACCTGCTTCGCCTCCGGCGAGGCCAAGTGCACCTACGGCACGGGCGGCTTCCTGCTGCTCAACACCGGCACCGTGCCGGTCCGCTCGGGCCACGGCCTGCTGACGACCGTCGGCTACCAGATCGGCGGAGAGCCGGCGGTGTACGCACTGGAGGGGCCGATCGCGGTGACCGGCGCGCTCGTGCAGTGGTTCCGCGACGGGCTCGGCCTCATCAGCAGCGCGCCGGAGATCGAGACCCTGGCCCGGAGCGTGCAGGACAACGGGGGCTGCTACATCGTCCCGGCGTTCGCCGGGCTCTTCGCGCCGCACTGGCGCAGCGAGGCCCGGGGGGTCATCGTGGGGCTGACCTCCTACGTCACCAAGGGGCACCTGGCACGGGCCGTGCTGGAGGCGACCGCGTGGCAGACCCGCGAGGTGGTCGACGCCATGAACGCCGACTCGGGCCTGACGTTGCGGGCGCTCAAGGTCGACGGCGGCATGACCACCGACAACCTTCTCATGCAGATCATCGCCAACGTGCTGGACGTGCCCGTCGTGCGTCCCATGGCGGTGGAGACGGTCTCCCTCGGCGCGGCCTACGCGGCCGGTCTCGCCGTCGGATACTGGGCGGACCTCGAAGGGCTCCGGCGCAACTGGCACCGGGCCGGGCAGTGGAGCCCGCGCATGGATCCGCGGCTGCGCACCATGGAGCACGACAACTGGCGGCGCGCCGTCGAACGCGCCCTGGGCTGGGTCAGGCCGGTGCCCGGCCACCGCTGACCGCCCCGGCCCCCGGCAGCGGGACACGTCGCCGACCGCCGCGGGACTTTCCACCTGCCCCCCTGCGCCACCGGCCCGCGGCCGCGCCCCGCCGGCCTCGGGGCCCGCGGGCTCCGTGGTCCGGCAGGGCGCGGCCCGGCAAGGGGACGTCGGGCCCTGGGTGAGGGGACGCCGTGGCCCTACAGGAGGACGCGGGCCGCGTAGGTGACCTCGGCGAGCGTCTGCTGGCCGGAGGTGTTGGGGTGGAAGTAGTCCCAGCGGCTCAGCTGGGACAGCGTGAACGGGTGGCCGAAGACGGCGCCGCCGTCGTAGCGGCAGGTGATCTGCTCGGCGCAGACCCTGGCCAGCGCCGCGTTGTAGTCGGCCACCCGCTGGCGCACCCGGTCACGCCTGTCGATGTCGGCCTGGTCGGTGGAGCGGGGCCTGGCCAGCATCGACTGGCAGATACCGAAGGTGGACCAGGCGGTGCGGGCCGAGGAGCTGTCCTTGCCGACCTCCCAGAGCCGCTTGATGTCGGGGATGCTGGAGACGAAGATCGCCGCTTCGGGCAGGCCGGTGGCGAGCGTCTGCAGCGCCGTACGGAACCTGGCCTCGAAATCGGCCACCGAGGTCATCCCCGCCTCCGACGACGTGCAGGCGTCGTTGGCCCCGATCAGGATCGTGACGTAGTCGACTCCCTGGGAGACCGCCTGCTGGGCCTGTCCCGCCATGTCGGCGACCTTGGCGCCCGACCGGCCGTCGTTGTGGGCGACCAGGTCGGGGCTGTCGGCCCGCAGGCGCCGGTAGTGGCTGTTGACGGCCGAGTCGGACCCGGTGGACCAGGACCTGGAGGGACAGTCGAGGTAGAAGCCGCAGGCGTTGAAGCCGCGGGTGATGGAGTCGCCCATCGAGGCCATGGCGCCGGGGACCGTCGAGGTGTCGGCCAGGGCCGTCGCCGGGAGGGAGACGAGGGTGAGCGCTGCGATGAGGGCGAGGATTCGGCGGGGGACCTTCAAGCTTGCCTCCAGGGGTTGTCCCCCGATCGGCTCCGTTGCTCAGAATGTCGGCCCGTTCCGCCGCATTTACAAGAACGCATTACACGTTAATGACTCAATGGTAAGGATCACCCCCGCCGGGGTCACTCCCCCCGCATCTCCGCGAGCGCCGTCTCGAAGGCGTCCATCTCCCGCTCGATGCGGCCGGGCCCCGCCGAGGGCAGCCACGGCAGCACGGCGGCGACTCCGGCCTTCTCGCACTCCTCCAGCACCGCGGGGTCGGAGGGGACCGACATCATCACCACCCGCACCGCCCGGCCGGCCTCCTCCGCCCGCTGGAACAGCTCCCGTACGCGCTCCAGGACGCCGGGCCCGTAGTTCGGCAGCCAGCCGTCGCCGTAGGACAGCACCCGGTCGAAGACCCGGGGGCCGGTGCCGCCGACCAGCACCGGCGGGCCGGGCCGCTGGGCCGGCTTGGGCCATGACCAGATCGGGTCGAACGACATGAAATCGCCGTGGTAGTCGGCCTCGTCGCGGGCCCAGATCTCCCGCACCGCCTCGACGTGCTCCTTCATCACCGCGAACCGGCGCGCCGGGTCGACCCCGTGGTTACGGATCTCCGGCTCCAGCCAGCCCGCCCCCACGCCGAAGACGAACCGCCCACCGGTGAGGGCGTCGACGCTCGCCACCGACTTCGCGAGGCTGATCGGGTGGTGCTGGGGGACCAGGCAGACCCCGGTCCCCACGCGCAGCCGCGTCGTGGCCAGGCCGGCGGCGGTGCACGCCACGAACGGGTCGTAGGTGTGCCAGTACTTGCGGGGCAGCGTGCCCCCGTCGGGGCGTTCGGGCGGCGGACCCGCCGGGATGTGGGTGTGCTCGCTGAACAGCAGCATCGAGTGGCCACGCTGCTCGATCAGCAGGGCGAGCCGGGCCGGGTCGACCGCGTCATGTGTCGCGAAGTAGCCAAAGCCGGTGTCCATCGCCCCAACATATCCCGGCGTGACCGCGCGTCCCGGACGACACTCGGTCCCCTCCGCACCCCCGGTGACCTGGCGTCACACGGCCGCGCCGGAGGTCCGCGGAGCGGCGTCGTGGGCAGTCCGATGCTGGGACCGCCCGCCGGACGACCTGGTGCTCTATTAGGGTCTTTGGGCATTTGTCCCCTCATCATGGAGCCTCTCCCCCATGACCACCGCGCTCCGGGCCGCACTGGCCTTCGCTCTGCTCGCCGGTTTCTACGTGCTGGTCGGGCTCGTCCTGGCGGCCGCCGTGCTCTTCGACGTCTGGCTGTTCATCGACTTCCACGCCGCCGGACTGAAGGTCGCCGCGCTGCTGACCCTCGCGGCCGGCGCGCTCGTCCAGGCGCTGTGGATGGTCAGCCGCAGGAAGGAGGACGAGCAGCCCGGCGTGGCGGTCGCCCGGGAGCACGAGCCCGAGCTGTGGCGGACGGTCGAGGAGCTGGCCCGGCGCGTGCAGACCTCCCCGCCCGACGAGATCCGCCTCGTCGCCGAGGTGAACGCCGCGGTCTCCGAGGACACCCGCCTCCTCGGCCTGCGCGCGACCAGGCGCCGCATGTACATCGGCCTGCCGCTGCTGCAGACCCTCACCGTCGACGAGACGCGGGCGGTGCTCGGCCACGAGCTGGGCCACTACAGCGGCGCCCACACCCGTCTCGGCGCGCCCGTCTACCGCGGCCGGGTCGCGCTGGTCGCGGCCGTCCAGGGGCTGGGCAGGCACCCCTTCGTGCAGCGGCTGTTCTCCTTCTACGCCAAGCTCTACCTGCGCGTCTCACAGGCCGTCTCGCGCCGCCAGGAGCTGGAGGCCGACGAGTTCGCGGTCGCGATCGCGGGCCGGGAGGCGATGTCGGGCGCGCTGCACAAGATCCACAGAACGGCGCTGGCCTGGGACCTGTTCATGGAGCGCTACATGTCCCTCGCGGGGGCGGGCGGGAACCGTCCCGGCGAGGTGCTGGCGGGTTTCCGGGCGCTGCTCGACGACCCGGCCAGGCAGGCCGAGCTGGCCAGGGCCGGCGAGCAGCCCGAGGAGACCTCCCCCTACGACTCCCACCCCAGCCTGCGGGAGCGCCTGGCGGCGATCGCCCTGCTGCCCGAGCCGGGGCACCCGGCCGACCCCAGGCCGGCGACGGCACTCCTGCTCGACCCGGCGGTCGCCACGGGCGCCGTCGAGCGGACCATCTGGAGCCCCGAGGCGCTGTCCGCGCTGCGGCCGGTGTCCTGGGAGGAGCTGGTCGCGCACGGGATGTACACCGTCCGCAACGCCGAGGCGCTGCACGACCTGTCCGTCGCCGGCCAGCGGGTCATGGGGACTCCCCGGCCCTACCTCGACGCCGCCTTCGAGGCGCTCGCCCGGGGACGGCACGCCGAGCTGGAGGCCGAGCTGCGGCGGCTCGGCTGGAACCCCTCGGACACGCTGCTGGCGGGGGTGCTGGGGCAGGCCCTGGAGGCGACGCTGATCCAGCACGGCCAGGCCCGGTGGACGCTCTCCTGGTCGTCCCCCTCACGGCTGCTGTTCGAGGACGGCGAGGAGGTCACGGTGACCCGGTACGCGGCCAAGGTGGTCTCCGACCCCTCGGAGGTGCCCGGCATGCGCGCGTGGCTGGCGGAGCAGGGCGTCACCCCGGACTACGCCCCCGCCTGACGGCACACCGACTTGAACAATCGTCTTAAACACTTGTGTTGCACAAGCGTCTCATGCTGATGTACCGTCATGCTCGGACACGGGACCGAACACCTGCCGAGGAGCCCCCATGCGGAACAAGAACGTCCTGATCTCAGGCGCCGGCGTCGCGGGCGTCACGCTGGCCTACTGGCTGCGCCGCCACGGCTTCACGCCCACGGTGGTGGAGCGGGCTCCCGCGCTCCGGGAGGGCGGCTACAAGATCGACATTCGCGGTGCGGCGCTGGAGGTGGTCGAGCGCATGGGCGTCATGGACGAGATCCGGCGCGAGCGCACCGACGTGCGGGGCGGATCGATCGTCACCGCCACCGGCAGGCGGGTGGCGAGCATGGACGGCGACACGTTCGGCGGGCGCGAGGGTGAGGACGCCGAGATCCTGCGCGGCGACCTGACCCGCATCCTGGCCGACCTGACCGACGGCGGGGTCGAATACCTCTTCGGCGACTCCATCGCCTCGGTCACCGACACCGGCGACGGGGTCGAGGTCACCTTCGACAGCGGCCTCAGGCGCGCCTTCGACCTGGTGGTGGGCGCCGACGGGCTGCACTCCACCACCCGCGCGCTGGTCTTCGGCCCCGAGGAGCGGTTCGTCCGCGACCTCGGCTACTACATCTCGATCTTCAGTGTCCCCAACCACCTGGACCTCGACCGCTGGGAGCTCACCTACGTCGCCCCCCGCCGGACCGCGCTGACCTACAGCACGGCCAAGGACGCCGGGGCCAAGGCCATGTTCCTGTTCGCCTCCGAGCCGCTGGAGCACGACCACCGCGACCGCGCCGGGCAGCAGCGGCTCGTGGCCGAGGCCTACGCCGGGCAGGGCTGGGAGGTCCCGCGCCTGATCGACGGCATGGACCAGGCGCCCGACTTCTACTTCGACTCGCTCAGCCAGGTCCACATGGACCGTTGGTCCAAGGGACGGACGGCCCTGGTCGGGGACGCCGCCTACTGCGCCTCTCCCGCCTCGGGGCAGGGCACGAGCCTGGCCCTGGTCGGCGCCTACGTCCTGGCGGGCGAGCTGGCCGCGGCCGGCGGCGACCACCGGGCCGGATTCGACGGCTACGAGCGGCGGATGCGGCACTTCGCCGAGCAGAACCAGAACCTCGGGCCGGCCAACGTCAAGCGGATGGTGATGGGGAGCAGGGCCCAGGTCTGGCTGTCGCTGAAGATGCTCTCGCTGATGAACCGGATGCCGGGCAAGGAGCGCATGATGGCCAAGGTCGTCGAGCCGATCCACCGGGCGGCCACCGCCATCACCCTTGAGGACTACTGACGGCTTGAGGACTACTGACGGCGCCGTCGAGGCCCCGCGGGGTGCCGCCCGCCGCCGAAGGGCCACGGCGGGAACGGCCACGGGCCCGGAGACCACGGCGGGACCGGCTGCGGAGACGGAGCCCGACGGGGCCCGGCCGTGGGCACGGAGGCCGTAGCAAGGGCGGCGACAGGCACGGATGCCGCAGCAAGGTCGGCCACAGAAGTGTAAACAGCCAC
The DNA here is from genome assembly GCF_030811595.1 of Streptosporangium brasiliense. Classification (NCBI taxonomy): domain Bacteria; kingdom Bacillati; phylum Actinomycetota; class Actinomycetes; order Streptosporangiales; family Streptosporangiaceae; genus Streptosporangium; species Streptosporangium brasiliense. Next base: position 3,761,497 of record NZ_JAUSRB010000002.1, on the reverse strand, counting down.
CAATCATCACAAATACGGTCGATACACTCGGCCCCGTGAGGGATGATCATTCAGTGCCCGCCGGCATCGACACCACCACTCCGCATGCGGCGCGCGTATACGACTACGTCCTGGGCGGCAAGAACAACTACGCCACCGACCGCGAGTACGCGGACATGCTCGTGGCCCAGGCCCCCGACTATCCTCCGCTGGCCCGGGCGAACCGGCTGTTCCTGAGCCGGGTGGTCGAGTTCATGGCCCGGTCCGGCATCCGCCAGTTCATCGATCTGGGCACCGGCATCCCGACCTCGCCCAACGTTCACGAGATCGCCCGCGGGATCGACCCGGCGGCGCGGGTGGTCTACGTCGACAACGACCCCATCGTGTCGGTGCACAACGACGCGCTCCTGGCCACCGACGACCGTGTGGTCTCCATCCGCGCGGACCTGCGGGACACCGATGACATCATCGCCCACCCGGAGCTCGGCCGGCTCATCGACTTCGCCGAGCCGGTCGGGGTGCTGTTCGTGGCGGTGCTCCAGTTCTTCCCCGGCCCGGAGGAGCCGGTGAGGATCGTCGGCCGCTTCCGCGAGCGCATGGCGGAGGGGAGCATGCTGGCCATCTCCCAGCCGAGCGCCGAGGGGGACCCCCAGGCCGTCGCGCGGGCGCGGGCGGCGATGGCGGGCGGCCCGCTCACGATCGACTTCCGGCGCCACGAGGAGATCCTGCCGTTCTTCGACGGATTCGACCTGGTCGAGCCTGGCCTGGTCGACGTGACGCGGTGGCGGCCCCGCATGGACGCGCCGTCCACGCGGATGATCGTGCTCGGCGGCGTCGGCAGCAGGACGGCCTGACGCCCCGCCCGGCCCGGCGGCCCGGCTCGGCCCGGCGGCCCCGCCCCGTTTCGCCCGGCCCGGCTCAGCCCAGGGGCCCAGCAGCCCGGCGGCCGGCTGGGCCCGGGGGCCAGCAGCCCGGGGGCCGGCGGCCCGGCTCAGCCCGGCAGCTCCGCGCGCAGGTCGCGCAGGAACCTCTTGCTGTCGGAGACGGAGTACGCCTGGACGCACAGGCGGTCCATGACCTGCATGTAGTGGTCGGTCTCCTCAAGCTTGTCGACGTAGAGGGCGCTGGTGAGCTGCTCCATGTAGACGACGTCGGGCAGGTCGCGTTCGGGGAAGCGCAGGATGGAGAACGGCCCGCCCGCCGCCGCGTGACCGCCCCGGTGGAACGGCATGATCTGCAGTCTCACGTTGGGCAGCTCGGTGAGCTCCAGCAGGTGGTCGACCTGCGCGCGCAGCACCTGCTCGCCGCCGATGGGGCGGCGCAGCACGGCCTCGTCCATCACGGCCCAGAGCGTCGGCGCGTCCGGCCGGGTGAGGCGCTCCTGCCGGGCCATCCGGAGGGCGACACGGCGGTCGACCTCCTCGGCCGACGCGCCGCCGTGCACGAGCATGATGACCGCCCGGGCGTAGCCGGGGCTCTGCATGAGACCGGGGACGAACTGGACCTCGTAGGTCCGCACGATCGAGGCGGCCTCCTCCAGTCCGACGTAGACCTCGAACCAGCTCGGGAGCAGGTCGCCGTATCTGTGCCACCAGCCCGGGGCGTTGGCCTGGCGGGCCAGGTCGAGCATCGGCTCCCGGTCGCCGGGGGCGGTCACCCCGTACAGGGTCAGCAGGTCGGCGACATCGCGCTCCTTGAAGCCGACCCGCCCCAGCTCCAGCCTGCTGATCTTGGCGTGAGAGGCGCGGATGGCGTATCCGGCGTCCTCCCGGGAGATGCCCCGGGCCGTGCGCAGCCGCCGGAGCTGGGCACCCAGCAGGATCCGCAGGATGGTGGGGCCGCCACCGGGCCCGCCACCGACTCCGGTGAGGACGCCACCACGCGCCACGCCGCCTTCGGCATGCTCCGTGCTCATGCTCACTCCCCGATGGCCTGTCGAACAGCTCGGCCGTTCCGCGTTTCTCGCTGATAATCCGGACAATTACCTTCTAACGCACACGTTGGGCGGTCACTCCCGTGAGCACGTGAGGCGAATTCAGCATTTTACGACAGCCGTCCGCGTCAGAGGAACGCCCTCCCGGCGGCCCCACACCTCCCACCGGGTGTTCCGGCCGGACCGCGCAACCGGGACACCCGCAGGCGTCCCGCGATCGACGGGAATCCAGGATTCCCGCAAACAAATTTAAGCATATTTATGGGTGAAAACCAGAGCGAAATAACTGTCACTGACTTGGCAGACCGGAAAACTACCTGTCATTGACGGCAGTCATGGGCGATCCTGTCGCCAGGCGGCGCAGCGCACCATGGCCGGAAGGGGAACTCGCGTGGAAATTCATTCGGGTGAGAGAGCCCTTCTGCGCGACATCGTGATCGCCGGACTCAGGCGGGCGGGGGCTCATGGCTGGTCGGTCGACGACGGGGAATTCTGGTGCGGGGTCACCCCGGACGGTTATCCGATGCCTCCGCAGGGGTGGAAGCTGCACCTGTCGGCGACGATGCTCTCCGCCCCCGTCGTGCTGTCCCGCGCCGCCCCGGTGCTCATCGAGGCGGGCTGCGCGTTCAAGTTCCCCACGCGCCTGAGCGGTTACTGGGACCTCCTCACCCCGCACTGCCCCCGCGCCCACGCGGGGAAGTTCGTCACCGCCTATCCGCTCGACGACGACGGGTCGGCACGGCTGGCCGCCCTCCTCGACGAGGCCACCTTGGGGCTCCCCGGCCCGGCGATCCTCACCGACCGTCCCTACCGGGTGGGGGGAATCGTGCACTACCGCTACGGCGCCTTCGGCGGGCACCGGGTGCTCGGCAACGACGGGTTCTACGAGGTCCGTCTGCGCGCGCCGGGCGGCGAACTGGTCCGCGACGAGCGGCTGCCGCGGTTCTCGCCGCCGCCCTTCGCGACCTCCCCTTTCGCGACGCCCGCTCCTTCCGCGACGTCCGCTCCTTTGACGGCGGCCCCTCCTTCCGCGACGCCCGCTCCTTCTGCGTTGCCCGCTTCTTTGACGGCGGCCCTTCCTTTTGCGGCGCCCTCTCCTTTGACGGCGGCCGCGCCCGCGACGCCCCCTTCCGAGCCGTCCCCTCCCTCGGCGCGGCCGTCCGCCGTCGTGCTGAAGGGCCGCTACGTCGTCCGCGAGGCCGTACGGCACGCCAACCGGGGCGGCGTCTACCTCGCAGAGGACACCGAGACCGGCGCGGAGGTCGTCGTCAAGGAGGGACGTCCCCACGCCTGCTCCGACCTGAGCGGCAGGGACGCCCGGGACCGCGTGGCGGCCGAGCGGTCCTGCCTGGAGGCCCTCGCCGTCACGGGCGTCGTGCCGGCCGTGGTCGACCTCTTCGAGCAGGGAGGACACGTCTTCCTCGCCGAGGAGCTCGTGCCCGGGATCACGCTGCGGCGGTGGTCGCAGGAGCGCGCCAGCCCCCTGGGCCGGAGCGGTTTCGGGAACGGGGCGGCGGAGGTCCTGCCCGTCGTCCGCCGCCTCGTCGAGGGGGTCCGGGCCGTTCACCGCCATGGCTACGTCCTGAGCGACCTCTCACCGGACAACGTGATGCTCCTGCCCGGCGGCGACATCCGCCTCGTCGACCTCGAACACGCGGTCCCGCCGGGGAGCGTCGTCATGGTGGGCGGGACCCCTGGCTACCTGGCGCCGGAGCTGTCGCCCCACAGCGGCAGGTTCCGGCCCGCTCCGGACGGCTCCGCCGATCTCTACGCCCTCGGCGCGACGGCATACTTCCTCGCGGTCGGCGCCGACCCGGCGCTCGCGGAGGACGACGTCACGGGACCGGCACGCGGACGGCGCGTCCTGTGCCACGTCGCCGAGGCCGCCGCCGCCAACCCCACGCTGGCCCTGCTGCGCCCGCTCGTGGCGGGGCTGATGGGCGAGCCGGAGCGGCGCTGGTCACTCGACAGGTGCGAGGAGTTCCTGGACGCGCTGGAGCCCGGCCGCCCGCCCGCCCCCACCGAAGAACCTGGCGGCCCGCCCGCCCCCGCCCCCGCGCCGGAGCCGGGCGGCCCGTCCGACCCCGCCGAGGAGCCGGACCGGGTGCCGTCGAGGTCCGGCGACCTCGTCGCCGGCGGACTCGCGCGCCTGGTGGAGACGGCCGACACCCGCGACGGCAGCCCCTCTCCGTGGCCGAACGTCGTCGACGGGGTCGAGGCGGACCCGTGTTCGGTGAACGGGGGCGCGGCGGGGATCCTCGCCGTCCTGACGCTCGCCTCGCTCACCGGGCACGGCGCCTCGCCCACCGGAGCCGGGAGCGGGGGCGGGGGCGGGAACGGCCTCGACCGTACGGCCGCCGCCGCCGCCCGATGGCTCCGCGACCGCCTCACCGGCGAGGACCTCTGGCCTCCCGGCCTGTATTTCGGCCGGTCGGGGGCCGTCTGGGCGCTCTACGACGCGGCGGAGGCCGGCGGCGACGACGGGATGAGGGAGTTCGCCCTGTGGGCGGCGGGCCGGCTGCCGACGGATCACCCGAACCCCGACGTGACGCACGGCCTGGCCGGCTGCGGCATGGCGCTTCTCCACCTCGCGCTCCGGTCCGGGGAGCCCGCGCTCCGAGAGCGGGCCGCGGAGGCGTTCGAGAACCTCCACCGCGCGCGGTCCTACCGGGACGGGCGCCCCAGGTGGACCACCCCGGAGTCGTTCGACTCCGGCCTCGTCGGTGCGGGCCACCTCGGCTTCGCGCACGGCATCGCGGGCGTCGGCACGGCGCTGCTCTACGCGGGCGCCGCCCTGGGCCGCCCGGAGTGGACGGCGAGCGCGCGCGAGGTCGCCGACACCCTTTACGAGCACGCCGACCTCGACGGCGACACCGCGTGGTGGCCGGTCTTGTCGGACGCGCCGGAGACGGTCCGCCCGCGCCGGCCCCACTGGTGCAGCGGGTCGTCGGGGATCGGCTCCTTCCTCATCCGCTACTGGAGCGTCACCGGTGACCCGGTCGCGCTGCTGCTGGCGGAGAGGGCCGCGGTCGCGGTCCACCGCACCCGGTGGCAGACGGGTCCGGTGCCGTGCCACGGCCTCCCCGGCGAGGGGGAGTTCCTTCTCGACATGGCCGACTTCACGGCCGACGACCGCTACCACCGGTGGGCGGAGGACCTGGCCGGTTGCCTGGAGGCCAGGGCCGTGCACCGCTTCGGCAGGCTCCTGGTCCCCGGCCCGGGTTCCACGGTCACCCCCACGTTCCTCGGCGGTACGGCGGGCGTCGTCGCCTTCCTCATCCGGCTCCGTCACCGGCGCGCGCGGCTGTGGATGCTCGACGACGTCATGGCGGCCGGCCGGGATCACCCCTCCCGGACCCGCCGCCCTCCCCCGGGAGGCGGCGGCTCCACCGCGACGGTGCCGCGCCCGGCGCGGCCGTGGAACCCGTGAAGGGAGGTGAGAGACCATGTCCTTCGACGTTCAGGACCTCCAGGGCCTGGAGGAGCGTGAGCCGGCCGCCACCGAGGCGGCCCGGCTGACGAACTGCCGTATCCATCTCTTCTGCACCGACAACTGAGACGCTTCCGCACCGACAACCGAGATCAGGGCCCTGCCCGCCCGCACCGGACGGGCAGGGCTCCCCGTGATCGCTCCCGGCCGCGCCGGAGACCAGATCACGGTCAAGGCGGCCGCCGGAGTTTTTAGCATCCTTATGAGGACGGCACGCAACGTCCATAGGAGAATGGGAGCGGATGTCCTGTATGGGCGGAATGTCGGTTCCTGCCCACACATCGAGAGGATGCACCGATGGTTGCCATCGACATTCCGACCTGGGCCGCCCGCATGCGCGCCTGGCGGCGTGGCCGCCTGTGGAGCCGGCAGGACCTCAGCAGGCAGCTGACCGACGTCGCCGACGACACGGCCCGGGACCGGCTGCCCAGCCAGGAGAGGCTCACGGAGATGATCCGCGCCTGGGAGGCCGGAGAGCAGCGGCCCGACGAGCTGTACTCGGAGCTGTTCTGCCGGGCGTTCGGCATGAACGAGGCGGAGCTGTTCAGCGGCGAGGCGGCGGGCACGACCCTCTGGCACCACCTGACCGGCATCCCGCTGATGGCGGGGACGTTCTCGGCCGAGGACGAGGAGCGCACCGGCCGGGCGATCGAGGACCCCCGGCGGACCGACGAGCAGACCGCGGCCTACTTCCGGACCGTCCTGCGCGCGTACTCGCGGCCGGACCTGCGCCCGGCCCGCACGATCAACGCCCTGTCCCCTGTCTTCGCCACGATCGACGCGCTGCACCGCGAGGCCAGGTCGGACATCCGCCAGTCGCTGCTCCTGCTCAGCTCACAGGACGCCGAACTGATCAGCCGCATGCACTACGAGGGCGGCAACCTCGCCGAGGCGCTGGCCTGGTCGGACCGCGCCCTGCTGGCGGCGCACCAGGCCGGGGACGAACGGCTGGTGGCCTACACGCTCGCCCGCCGGGCCGGCCTGCAAGACACCCGGGGCAACCCCGAGCAGGTGATCGACCTCGCCGTCGCCGCCCGCGAGCACGTGCTCTCCCCGCCGCCGCTGGAGGCGATGGCCCGCCGGCACGAGGCGCAGGGCCACGCCATGGCCGGGGCCGAGGACATGTGTCACCGCCGCCTGGAGGAGTCGGCGGAGGCGCCCCAGGAGAGTCCGAAGGACGACGTTCCCATCACGTTCGACTACCCCGCCTGGGTCCACAACGCCCTGGCCGCCGGATGCCTCATCCAGCTCCACCATCCGGCCGACGCGATAGAGATCCTGGAGCGGGACCTCTCGGAGGCTCCGTCGAACTACCTCACGGCCTACAACATGGCCTGTCTCGCCCACGCCTACGCCGACGCGCACGAGGGCGAGCGCTCGGCCGGAGTCGCCCGCCAGGCCCTGACCATGTCGCGTCAGACCGGTGCGGGCCGGGCCCTTGAGGAGCTCCGCCTCATCCGGGACGACCTCTACCGGTGGTCGCACCCGCACCGCACCCACACCCGCGCCCGCGTGGGTGTCGGCGGCTGAGGGGGACGCGTCCCGCCGTCCCGCCCGCCACCCCGTGACGGCGGCCGGACGCCCGGACCGCGCGGGCGGGCGCGGACCAGGACCGTAGAGGCGCGCGGGGCCAGGTCGTAAGTGTACAAATGAGCAGGGGCGAAGATCCGTCCCCGCGGGAGCCCGGTGCCGCCGGGCCCGCGGGCTCGCGCGAGTCCGCGGGCTCCCGCGCGAGCCCGCCGCCGCTCGACGCCGAAGGAGCATGAGTGCCCGCGCACTACTCACTCACCGAGACCGAACACGCGGTCAACCAACGCCTCGGACCGATCCCCGTCCACCGCGAAGCCCTCGCCGCCGTCTCCAACCTCTACCGCGCCGCCACCGCCGTCCGCCAGCACCTCGAGAACTCCGCCCTCCGCACCGCCGACCTCACCTGGAGCGCCTTCGTCGTCCTCTGGGTCATCTGGATCTGGGAGGAGATCGAAACCCGCCACGCCGCCGCCGAGGCCGGCATCTCCAAAGGCACCCTCACCGGCATCATCAAAACCCTCGAATCCCGCGGCCTCGCCCAACGCAGTCAGCACCCCGGCGACGGCCGCCTCGCCCTCCTACGCCTCACCCCTCAGGGCCGCGCCCTCATGGAAACCCTCTTCCCCGCCTTCAACGACGAAGAAGCCTTCGTCGTCGCCCCCCTCGACCCCGGCGAGACCCGCCACCTCGCCGACACCCTCCGCCGCGTCATCACCCACCTCGAACAGCACGGCGGACAACGCCGCGACACCCTCCACGCCCAGACCCCCCTCCCCCCACGCCGCGGCGGCCGCCGCCGCGCCCGATAACCCCACCGACCCCGACGGCCCGGCCCGGAGGCGGGGCGGGCGGGCCCGGGGGCCGGTACGGGTTCAGTACGACTGGAGTTCGAGGAGGTTGCCGTCCGGGTCCCGTAGATGCGCGGTCCGCATGCCAGGGCCCCATTCCGGGCGGTCGGCGGGCGGCGCGACCGAGTGCCCGCCGTGGCGCAGGCACAGGTCGAAGCCGGCGTCCACATCGCCGACGCGGCTGACCAGCATGGCCCGGTCCTGGACCGCCGCCTCGGCCGGCAGGCCGGCGGTGCCGGTCACCGCGGCCATCGCCGCGCGGTCGAACAGCATGAGCACGCCCTCGGCGCCGACGTCCCAGCTCGCGTACGGCCCGCTCTCGGCACCCCGCGTGCGCCTGGCCCCGATCAGCTCCGGCAGCACCGCGTCGTAGAACCGGAAGCAGTCGGCGAACCGGCCCACCAGCAGGCGCGGGTGAAGCGCGTCCATCACGTCCCCCTATTCATGGGTGATAACCAATCATTGGTTTGACCCTACAATAAGGGTATGGACGAGACACCGCCCACCCTGACCGCGCTGACGACCTACCTGCTGTCGAAGGTGGGCAAAGCCGCGCGGACCCGGCTCACCGGGCAGCTCGGGGACAGGGGCCTGCGCCTGTGGCACATGGCGGTGCTAGCCGCGCTGGCGGACTTCGGCCCGCACGTCCAGCGCGACCTCGCCGCACGGCTGGACATCGACCCCAGCGACGTGGTCAAGGTGATCGACGAGCTGACCGCGGCCGGCTACGCCGAGCGGACCCGCGACCCCGCGGACCGCAGGCGCGTCCGCGTGACGGTCACCCCCGCCGGCCGCGCCGCGCTGACCTCGCTCACCGCCGAGGCCACCGCCGTCCGCGACACCGTGCTGGCACCTCTCGACGAGCGGGAGCGCGCCCTGCTGCACGACCTGCTGCTGCGCGTGTACGCGGACCTGACGGAGCGACCTGACCCGGCCACGCGCCGATGACCTCCGGACCGGGCGGACCATCATGCGCACCGCCGCGGCCAATTCGAAGACCCTGTCGGGGGCCGGGCTCGGGGGCCGGGGGCCGGGCTCCGGGGGCCGGGAGTCAGGGGCTCTGGGGCGGCCGGAACACCCCGGCGCGGGCGGCGGCCAGGGCCGCGGCGGCGGCGCGGTCGGCGACGGCCTCGTCCACCGGCTCGCCGCTGACGAACAGCCGGTAGTACAGCGGCGCGACGGCGGTGCGGACCAGGTCGGCGGCGTCGATGCCCCCGGGCAGTTCGCCGCGCTCGACCGCCCGGGTGACGATGACCGCCGACTGCTCGTGGCGGGCGGCGAAGAACGCGCACAGCGCCCCGGCCACGACCGGGTTGCGCGCGGAGGCCGTGATGAACGCGGTGGAGACCGGCCCCGTCTCGGGATCGGCGAACCCGGTCAGCACCAGGCGGGCGAGCTCCCGCAGGTCCCCTTCGATCGTGCCGGTGTCGGGGACCGGCCACGGCTCCCCGCCCGCCAGGTCGAGGGCGTCGGCGGCGAGCCCCTCCACGCTGCCCCAGCGCCGGTAGACCGTGGTCTTGTGCACGCCGGCGCGCAGGGCGACGCCCTCCACGGTCAGCCCCTCGTATCCCTTCTCCGCCAGCTCGGCGAGGGTGGCTCCGCGCACGGCCTCGCGCACCCGCGCGGTGCGCCCGCCGGGCCGTACGTTCCCGGCCGAGGTCATGGCCGCCTCCAGTTGCGTTGGTTCGGGGGCATCGGGCATACTCCAGCTTAATACAACTCAGTAGCATTAAGAATGAGATGAGGGAGCGCAGCAGTCATGGGCCTGCCACCGAGCACCGCGACGACCTGTTCACACCATGTTTCGGAGGCCCGTTCTGTCCACCCAGCTCACCCTTCGGGGAGTTTCCAAGGCGTACGGCGAGCAGCCGGTTCTTGACCACGTCTCCTTCACCGTCAGGCCCGGCGAGCGCGTCGGGATCGTCGGGGAGAACGGTTCGGGCAAGTCCACCCTGCTACGGCTGATCGCCGGCGTCGAGAAGGCCGACGACGGCGAGGTCACCGTCTCCGCCGCCGGCGGGGTCGGGCACCTCGGCCAGACCCTCGGCCTGCCCGCCGGCCAGACCGTCCGGCATGCCGTCGACGCCGCCCTCACGGAGTTGCGCGCCATGGAACGGCGGATGCGCGCCCTGGAGGACGACCTCACCGAGGACCGGCTCGCCGAGTACGGCGAGCTGCTGAGCGCCTACGAGGCGCGCGGCGGCTACGAGGCGGACGCCCGCGTGGACAAGGCGCTGCACGGCCTCGGGCTCGGCCACATCGGCCGCGACCGCCCGCTGGGCAGCCTGTCCGGCGGCGAGCAGGCCCGGCTCGGCCTGGCCTGCCTGCTGGCTGCCTCCCCCGAGATCCTGCTGCTCGACGAGCCGACCAACCACCTCGACGGGGCCTCGACGGCCTGGCTGGAGGAGCGGCTGCGGGCGCACCGGGGCACGGTGGTCGCGGTGTCGCACGACCGGTTCTTCCTCGACCGGGTGGTCACCTCGATCCTGGAGGTCGAAGGCGGCGGGATCACCCGGTTCGGCGGCGGTTACCGCGGGTTCCTGGCCGAGCAGGCCGCGGCCCGGCGGCGCTGGGAGCAGGCCTACGCCGACTGGTGCGAGGAGATCAAGGAGGTGGAGACCTTCGCGGCGACCACCGCGCACCGCGTCGCGCACGGCCGGGCCATGAAGGACGGCAACAAGATGGCCTACGACCGCGCCGGGGGCCGGGTGCAGAGCTCGGTCGCCGGCCGGGTCCGCCAGGCCCAGGAACGCCTGCGCCGGCTCCGGGACAGCCCGGTGCCCCAGCCGCCGGAGCCCCTGCGCTTCACGGGCCTGTTCCGGCGCGGCACGGCCGCCGGACCGGTCGCCGAGCTGCGGGCCGTACGGGTGGGAGCGCGGCTGGCCGTCGAGTCCTTCGACGTCGGGCCGGGGCAGCGGCTGCTGGTCCACGGCGTCAACGGCGCGGGCAAGTCCACCTTCCTGCGCGTCCTCGCCGGCGACCTCCGCCCCGACGGCGGCACCGTACGGCACTGCGGGCGGATCGGCTACCTACCGCAGGAGTCGTCCCTGACGCGCCCGGAGCGGAGCGTCCTGGCCGCGTTCGCCGAGGGCCGGCCGGGCTGTCCCGAGGAGCACCGCGCGCGGCTGCTGTCGATGGGCCTGTTCCGGCCCGAGGACCTCCGGACGCCGGCCGGGGCGCTGTCGGTCGGCCAGCGGCGGCGGCTCGCCCTGGCCAGGCTGCTGACCACCGAGGCCGACCTGCTGCTGCTCGACGAGCCGACCAACCACCTCTCACTCACCCTGGTGGAGGAGCTGGAGGAGGCCCTCGCCGGCTACCGGGGAGCCCTCGTCGTCGTCTCCCACGACCGGGCGCTGCGCGGCCGCTTCACCGGCACCGAGATCGAGATGCGCGACGGCCGCCTGCTCTGACGCGTACCGGCCCCACCGTCCGGCCCGGCGGGATCCCCCCGGGCGGCCCCGGCCTCCGGCGCCGGGACGAAGACCAGAAAACGAAGGAGAACCCCATGTCACGCAGCTCGACCTTCTCCGTCGAGGAGCTCCAGGTGTCCGGCCGAGACGCCGGGCCGTACGGGATCACCGCCGGGCCGGACGGAGCCCTGTGGTTCACGATGGTCCATCACGGCCGGATCGGCCGGATGACCCCCGGCGGGGAGCTCACCTCCCACCAGCTCGACCCGGCCTCGTGCGGGCCGACGGTCATCGCCTCCGGCCCCGACGGCGCCCTGTGGTTCACCGAGTACCAGAGCCACCGGATCGGCCGGATCACCACCGACGGGCGGATCGGCTCGTACCCACTGCCGTCGCCGGACGCCGGGCCGTTCGGGATCGCGGCGGGGACCGACGGCGCGATGTGGTTCACCGAGACCAACGCCGGCCGGATCGGCCGGATCACCACCGACGGGGCGGTCACGGAGTTCCCGCTCCCGGTCTCCGGGGCGTTCCCGTCCGCGATCGCGGCCGGAGCCGACGGCGCGATGTGGTTCACGATGAACCAGGCGGACGCGATCGGCCGGATCGGCATGGACGGCGGCGTCACGGTCCACCCGCTGCCGACCGCCGGCGCCGCCCCCGTGGGCATCGCCGCCGGAGCCGGCGGCACGATGTGGTTCGTCGAGATCGGCGCCGGCCAGATCGGGCGGATCGGGCCGGACGGGCGGATCGACGAGTTCCCGCTCCCCGACCGCGGGGCGCGCCCCCACGCCGTCGCCGTCGACCGGCACGGCGACTGCTGGTTCACCGAGTGGGGCGCCAACCGCATCGGGCGGATCACCGCCGACGGCCGGATCGACGGGTACGACCTGCCGACCCCGGCGTCGGAGCCGCACGGCATCGCGGTCGGGCCGGACGGGGCCGTGTGGGCGGCGCTGGAGATCGGCGCACTCGCCCGGCTCACCGCCTCCGTCACGGACTGAGGCGCGTTCCCCACCGGGCCGGGGCGCCGTCGGCCCCGGGCCGGCGCGCCCCCGGCCTCAGCCCCGCCAGCGCCGCCGCCCCCGCGACCGCGAGCGCCGCGGCGCTCACCGCCAGGAGAGCCCCGGAGGTCACGGTGAGGTCGGCCGGCGCGAGCCCCCGCGCGGCCTGGAGCACGCTCACCGCGACGAGCCCGCCGTACCCGGCCGTGGCCAGGGCGACCAGCCGGGTCCGGACCTGTTCCGTCCAGGCGGTCCGCGCCAGCAGCGCGGCGAGCACGGGCAGCACCTGAAGGGCGTGCAGGGTGACCGCGTGCGGCACCTTGAGCTGTCCCGCCGCGCCGAAGACGGACAGGTCGGTCGCCTGGGGCGGCAGCCCGATGGCCCTTCCGTTGGCGATCAGCGCCGCGCCGGACAGCAGGCTGAGCAGCAGGACGGCCAGGCCCGCGCGGATCGCCAGGCGCATGCTCGGCGGCGCGTCCAGACCGCGGAAGGCGAGGACGGCGATGACGAGGATCGGCGGGATCAGGCCCACGATCGCGAATCCGGCGAGGGCGGCGGAGACCGCCGTGTCGGCCGGGGTGGTGAAGTTCAGGTGGGAGGGCACGCCGCGCCAGCGCTGGAGGGAGATCAGCGCGACCTCGGCGAAGCTGGCCGCGGCGAGCACGCCGAGCAGCGCCCCGGCCCTGCGGGGGACGGGCCGGAGTCTGCCGGTGACCCAGACCAGCGCGGCCAGCGTCACCCCGAAGGAGAACCCGAACAGGATCGGCTTGCGCCACGAGACAGGCCCCGTCCAGCCGCCGCCGTCGACGGCGTAGACGGCCAGATGGACGGCGCTGCCGGCGAGCAGCAGCGCCGCGACGGCGTAACCGGACCGTTGATGAGCACGCATGGCTCCAAGCCTCCGGCACGGACGCCGGCCGGCCATCCTCCACCGGAAGGCCGTCGGCCTACATCGGGCGGAGTAGCGGCCGGGAACCGGCGCTTGCGGCGGGGCGGAGCGGCCGGGGACCGGCGCTTCTGGAGTCGGGGCCCACTGCCGGGGTATGGACACCGGATGAGCATTCAAGACGAACTCCACCAGGTCGAAGAGGAGATAGCGAGGCTGCGCGCCGAGGCCGCCGAGCTGCGCAGACAGGTCGGCGAGATCGGTCCGACGGACGCCGCCGAGCGGTCGGCGATGATCAACATGGCCGACGAGCAGGAGGGCCTGGCCGACGAGCTGGAGGGCCGGCGCGAGGGTCTGCTGAAACAGGCCGGCGGCACGGCCACGTAGACCCCGGGCCGGAGGGCCGGGGCCGCGCCCCCACGGGTCCGGGCCGCGTACCCGGGCCCGTCCTGCCGCCGGTCCGAGGTGAGACGGCGGCCTGCTTTTACGACATTCGGTTACACACAACACCAAGGGGTAACGATAGGAACGAACCATCATCAGGGGGGATGAAATGATCAGCATGCTTCACAAGATGGGCGTCCGGTCGGGCATGATGTACACGGCCGGCCTCGCGTCGATCGGCCTGTCCTTCGCGACGTGGCTGACCTCCAGGGAAGTCGAGAGTGCCGGCCTGGACCGGGCGGACCGGTGGGGGATCTTCATCGGCCAGTGGGCACCGACCTTCTTCGCGCTGGGCATCGCGCTGCGGATCGAGGAGACGCACGCCACCGACACCCGGGCGGTGGGCGGGGAGACGCTCGAGGAGACCTACGGCGAGACCAGGATGCCCTCGCGCGCCGGGGTCTAGCCGGCGGGCGGGTGGCCCGGGGACCGACCGGGAAGCAGGCAGGTGAGTGCGGGCCGCGTTCCGGGGGGACGCGGCCCGCCCGCGTACCGGGCGACGGCACACGCCTCCGACCGGACCGGCTCCCGGCCGGACCGCTCCTGCCCGGCCGGTCTCACGGGCGCCTGACGATCGCCGGATGCCGCGGGTCGTCGACGCGGACGACGACGTCGGCGACACCGCCCGGCCCGACCTCCCGCTCGTAGCGCGCGTAGGCGGGCAGTGTCCACCGCCATTCCGGGGCGGTCCGCCGGGCGAGCGCGCCCGGTGAGAGCCACAGGTGCACGGCCAGGTCGAACGGCAGCCCCCGGCCCAGCAGCAGGGCACCGTCCAGCAGGAGCACCCCGCCCCGCGGCACGGTGACGTAGGAGGCGCGGGTGGCCCGGTCGGCGGCGCTGTCCCAGAGCGTGGGCAGGACCTTCCCCGAGCGGCCGGGATCGAGCGGGCCGAGCACCTCTCGGACCAGGGCTCCGTGGTCGAGCCAGTCACCGTAGAAGGCGTCCGGGTCGGTCCGGCCGTACTCCAGGCGCAGTGACGCCGGACGCAGGAAGTCACCGGAGGACACCCGGAGGACCTCGCGACCACGGAGGCGGAGCGGATCCACCAGCGCGTCCCCGAGCCACTCGGGCCGCGCCGCCGGAGCACCGTCGAGCGCCACCCGCACCCATGAGTCCGGAGGGGCCGAGGCGATCCGGCCGGCGAGCTCCTCGACCAGCAGCGGCGGCGAGATAGGCCGTATGTCCATACGGACATCCTTCACCGGAGCGCGGGTCGACCGCGCGGGCTCCCCGGCCTCCGGTGCGTCCGGGGACGGCACGGCACCGCCACGATCCAGTCAAAGTCAGTCGTTATCCACCCCAAAAGTTCGCACACCGTGTTGTCGTCTTGTCACTGGCGGTAACGATCCATGTGGATCGTACCGGCTTGACCGTGACTGGGCACCGGCCTCCCGATCGTGCCCGTCCGGGAGGACGCGCGCTCGGGGAGCAGACGTGACCTTCGCGTCTCGTCGTCACCACGATCACGGCAGGCCACCTATGGAGACAGTGCGTCAGGAGAACTTCGATGATCAAACGCGGTAAACCCACCAAGAACGGCCAGGTCAAGCTCACCTTCACCGTGCCGGCCGATCAGCCCCTGGGCGGGATCTCGCTGGTCGGGGACTTCAACGACTGGGACCCCTACGCCCACCCGATGCAGCGCAAGGACAACGGCACCTACCAGGTGAGCCTCACCGTCCCGTCGCAGCAGCCCATCCGCTTCCGCTACCTCGCCGACGGCGGAGTGTGGTTCGACGACGCCGACGCCGACCACCACGACGAGCACGGCGGACGCCTGCACCCGGCGGGTGGAAACCTCGCGACGCCCATCATGTAGAACACGGCGGCACGACCGCTCGCGGCCCCGCGGGCCGCGTCACAGGAAGGAGTCCCGCCGTCGCCACGAGCGCCATCCGCTGGGGCGGCCTCCCCCCTCCTGTCCCGCCCCGGCCCGGCCCTCCGCCCGGCGGGCCCCGCGATCCTGTACGGGCCCCGGCGGAGAGCCGCCGGGCCGATCCCCGATCTCCGGTCACCGGCCGTCACCGGCGGTGCCGAGACCGTTCACCACAAGGGCGAGCACGGCGCCGTAGACCGCGTGGCCGGCGGCCATGACCGCCGGGCGCCCCGGCCTGTCACCGGAGATCGGCGGCAGAATGCCCAGGCGCGGCACCCACCCCTGGTAGCTGACGAGCCAGATGGCCAGCCCGTAGGCGACGCCGAGGGCGACCGGCGGGCGCCGCCGCCCGCAGGTCAGGGCGTACAGGGCACCGCAGGCCGCGCCGAAGCCGAAGTGGGTGATCGCGCCCAGCGCCCCCTCACCCCGCTTGGGCCGGTGCCTGTGGCCGGGCAGGAAGGCGCGGGCGATCCGTTTGGGCGGCTGGTCCGGCATCAGGCCGGCCCGGTCTCCGGCGAGCATCACCGCGCTCATCACCGCGGTGGCGAGCACGCCGCCGGCGGCTCCGTTCACGAGGTCACGTGTCACGATCTCACCTCCTGTACGGATTTCCGTACCCGGTTACCGGGATATATGCGCGGCGGGCGCCGCCTACCGGGCGTCGCCGAGCGCACCGAGGGTGTCGCGGGCGAGCTGCAGCTCCTCGCGCGGCCGCACCACCAGCACGGGCACCGCGGCCCCCCGCGCGCTCACCGCCCCGTCGGCGTCCAGGTCGGCCCGGACGGGCGGCTCGACGCCGAGGAGCCCGAGCCTGCGGCAGACGGCCTCGCGGACCTCCGGCTGGTCCCAGCCGATCTCCCCGGTGAACACCAGCGCGTCGAGCCGGCCCAGGCTCGTCGCGGCGGCGGCGATCTCGCGGGCCACCCGGTGGGCGAACACCTCCAGGGCCAGGGCGGAGGCGTGGTCCCCGGCGTTCACCAGGTCTCTCGTGTCACCGGACCTGCCGTCCGAGAGCCCGAGCAGCCCGGAGCGGTGTTCCAGCCCCTCACGCAGCTCTTCGAGGGAGAGCCGGGAGCCCGACAGCAGCCACAGCAGCATGCCGGGATCGACGCTGCCCGACCGCTTGCTCATCGGGACGCCCTCAAGCGGCGTGAACCCCATGGAGGTGTCCACGCTGCGGCCCTGCCGGACCGCGCACACCGAGGAGCCCCCGCCGAGATGGGTGAGCACCAGGTGCAAGGTCTCGGCGGGCCGCCCCAGCAGCCGCGACGCCCGGCCCAGGGTCCAGGCGTAGGACAGCCCGTGGAAGCCGTAGCGCCGCAGGCCGTACCGGCTCCTCCACTCCGGCGGCAGCGGGTAGGTGGCGGCCGGCTCGGGCAGGTCGGCGTGGAAGGCGGTGTCCGGGCAGAGCACGTGCGGGATCCCCGGCAGCCGCCGCCGGCAGATCTCGACGAGCGCGAGCGCGGGCGGCACGTGCAGCGGGGCGAGGTCGGCGCACTCGCGCACCGCGGCCAGGACCTCGTCGTCGACGACCGCCGGGCGCCGTACGGCGTCGCCGCCGTGCACGAGGCGGTGTCCGGCCGCCACCGGCCCGTGCTCGGGCGCGGCGTCGAGGAAGTCCGACAGCGTCCGTTCGGCCTCGGCCGGGTCGGGGCTCTTCTCACTGTGCGAGGTGCGCAGGACCCGGCCGTTCTGGACGAGGTGGAGCTGGAGGCTCGACGACCCCGCGTTGACGGTGAGCACCGCCGGATCGGTGGTTCCCATGGTCTCCCGGTGCCCCCGGTGACATGGGGCAAACGGCCCGCCCGGCCAGGGATCCCCGGCGGCCCGCCGGCCTCCCGGCCGGCGCGGGGCCCGACCGTCCCGGATTGAACTATATAAGTTCTCGCTCATACAATGGCGCCATGCACGCGTTCGACGTTCTCGGCGATCCGGTGCGGCGCCGGATCCTGGAGCTGCTCGCCGACGGCGAGCTGTCGGCCGGCGAGATCGGCGCCGTCGTGCAGGAGGAGTTCGGGATCTCCCAGCCGGGGGTCTCACAGCACCTGCGCGTGCTGCGCGACAACGGGTTCGCGACCGTCCGCGCCCAGGGCACCCGGCGCCTGTACGCCGTCGACCCCGCCCCCTTGCGGGAGGTCGACCTCTGGCTGGAGCGCTACCGCCGGTTCTGGGAGCGGAGCCTGGACGCCCTCGGCACCGAGCTCGCCCGGGGAAGGCGCGAGCGCCGGACGCGGAGCGCCGCGGAGGCGGGCCCCCCGGACGGCACACCCAGGACGGAGGACCGGGAAGACATGTGACCGGCGTCGCCGGCTTCCGCAACGGGACCCACCGCGAGATCGACGGCCGCCGGATCCCGGCGGGCGAGGCCCGCACCGCGGTGATACGGCGCAGCTACGACGCGCCGATCGAGGATGTCCGGGACGCCCGCACCGATCCGGACCGGCTGATCCGGGCCGCGTCCCCTGACCCCGGCGTTCACGCCGACCCGTTGAACTGTCCTGAGCCACGGGCGTACGGTGGTGATAGTGGTTTCCGTCTTTGCACGGCTCCCCACAAGGGCGCTGTCTCCAACAGCCGTAGACAGCGGGGCAACATGACTCGACTTTCCGTCACGGTGAGCGACCATCCACATTTCTCCGTGGTCTCGCTCGCCGGTGATCTAGACAAATTATCGGCCCCACAGCTTGAGGAGGCACTCGCGGGACTGCTGACGCGAGGACACGTCCGGATCATCATCGACACGGCGGACCTGGGTTTCTGCGACTCCACAGGGGTCTGGGCGCTGCTGACGAGCATGCGTCGCACCTACGAGCAGAACGGCTGGCTCCGGCTGGCCGGCGTCCACGGATTCCTGGCCCGCCTCCTGGAGCTGACCCGGCTGAGCGAGGCGTTCCCCATCGACCCGGATGTGAGCGAGTCCCTGCGGCGGGCCTCCGAGGGGAGCCTGTCGGCCTTCCGGTGAGCGCCGGCGGGCCCCGCCTCCCCCGGAGATCCGCCGAGGCGGCACGGCGCCCCGCCGCCCGGCGGGGGGTGGCGTCGGCCGCCCGCGCCGCCCCCGCCGGCGCGTCCTCCTCACGGTCCCGGCGCTCCGGCGTCACGCGGACCGCAGGCCGCCCTCACCCTCCGTGCGGGTACGGCTGCGCACGATAGAGCACGGCGTTGATCCCGAGTGCCGCCGCGGCGTCGATGTTGTCGGCCCGGTCGTCGAGGAAGGTGACCTCGCCGGGGGCCGCGCCGAGCCCGTCGAGGACTTTCTCGAAGATGGCGGCGTCGGGCTTGGCCAGGGCCAGGCGGCAGCTGTAGAAGCGGTGGGCGAACATCGTGGCCCAGGGGGCGTGGTCGATGGCCGCCGCCAGCGGCTCGGGGGCGTTGGACAGCAGCGCGAGCCGGTGGCGGCCGGTGAGCTCGCCGAGCATGTCGAGGCTGGCGGGGTTGAGGTGGGACCAACTCGCGACGTCGGCCGCGTTGAGCTCGGCCACGACGGGGTCGGCGGCGGCCAGCTCCCGGCCGAGGACGTTCCCCCAGTAGAGGTGGGGGTCCTGGCCGCGGTCGTAGAGGTCCCGGTGACGCCAGTAGCGGTCGCGGAAGGCCTCGGGGTCCTGGCCCGCGACGGCGGCCATCGCCGCCACCTCCTCGGCCGGCTGCGCCAGGGAGATCACCTCGCCGTAGTCCAGCAGCATCCAGGTGGTCACGGATTCCTCCAGGTCGGTCCGGTGCGGGGCGGTCACGGTTTCTCCCAGGTCGGTCCGGTACGAGCGGGCGGCGGGTGCGGGGTCCGGCGCCCCGGCCGTACCGAGCCTGGAGGGGCGGCGGCCATGCTCAGCCGTTCCGCAAACATTTCACGTTCATTCGAACATCTTCGATGTTCATCCGCAAGCGGGAGCCGCGCCGGATGCCCTCGCCAGGCTCAGCGCCTCCGGTCACGCCGCCGAGCGGCCAGCCACAACAGGACCATCGGGACCAGCGCGCCCACGGCCGCCCCGGTGAGCAGACCCAGGACGGTGTCGAGGCCGCCCTCGGATCCGGTGAGCTCCTCTCCGGCGGAGCGCAGCAGCGACACCAGGGCCACCGCCGCCAGCACCAGCGTGGCGGCGACGAGGGCGTAGAACTTCGGGCTGAAGAAGAGGCTGCGTCCGGGAGCCTGCGGCGGCGCGGCCAGCTCGGCGGCCGGTCCCACACTGGCGGCCTTGGGCCGCTTGAAATACTCGAAACGCACCCACGTGCCGCACGGCTCCCAGCCGTCGGGGGCGAGCAGGTCGAGCAGGCTCTGCCGGCGGCCGGGCGGGACCAGCTCTCTCCGGTATTCCCACTGCTGGGGGTGCTCGGGGTCGCGGACGCTGACGAACAGGCCCTTCGCGTCGACCCTGTCGACCTCCCAGCCCTGCGCGCCGTACTCGTTGAGCATCTTGACGTCGTGGAACAGGTCGGCGGTCCAGCGCCAGGTGCGGGCGCCCGCGGCGGGCCCGGCGGGCGGGGCCGGGGGGACGGCCAGCTCCCGGGCCAGCTCGGCCACCGGGCCGAACTCCTCCTCGGGGGCGCCGCCGCTCTCGGCGAGGTAGCCGGCGAGGTCGTCGAGCGTGGCCCTGACCCGGTCGGCCGGTGTGCCCGCCTCGGCCAGCAGCACGGCGAGCTCGCCGAAGTAGCCGCCGCCCGCCTCCCCGGGACGGCCGCTCCCGGTGGCCTCGTCGACATGGCCGCTCATCGGGGCTCCTCCCCCTGTGAACCCGCGGGCTGAAGAGCCTCGGCGCGGCCCCTGGCCAGTACGGCGCGCACCGACTCGTCGAAGCCCAGCCAGAGCCCGCCCTGCTCGGCAAGCGTCTGCCTGCCCTGGTCGGTGAGCCGGTAGTAGCGGCGGCCGGGCCCGCGCTCGGTCACCCGGAACTCGGCGGTGACCAGCCCCGCCTCCTCCAACCGGTTGAGCACCGGATAGAGGGTGCCGCCCTTGATCTGACCGAGGCCCGACTCGGCGAGGTCTTTGGCGATCTCGTAGCCATAGTTCTCGCCGGCCGTCAGGCTGGCGAGAACCAGCAGGTCGAGCACGCCTTTGAGCCAGCTCGCTCGTCGATCGCTCGTCATGGTAGCGATCCTACCTAGACCGCATGCCCGACTAGCTCGCGTCGCGGCCGCGGGGTGAGCACCAGGCCGCGGAGGTCGATCAGCGCGTGCAGCAGGATCGGCAGGAGCAGGCTGTCGGTCCTCAGGTAGAGCGAGGTCAGGCTAAATCCGATCAGGGTGACCATGAGCATGCCGCGCCAGCCCTGGTAGAGGTGGCCGAGGACGAACACCGCCAGCGCGCCGAAGGCCGCGCCCCCCTCGCTCAGGCCGAACGCGTGCGTGCCGACCGCGATGAGCAGGCCCCGGTAGACGATCTCCTCGGTGACGCCGGCGGTCACCGACAGGCCGGCGGCGTACCAGCGCTCGGCCGGGGTTCGCGGCAGCAGGTGGTGGAAGGCCTGCTGACCGGGGACGGGCCTGCCCTTGGCGGCCAGCCACCTGAGGACGAGCACTCCGGCCGTGGCGGCGACCAGGAAGCCGGCGACCGTACCGAGGGTGTCGTCCAGCGGCTCCTTGATCGCCAGGCCGACGCCCGCGGCGTCGAGACCCGGCTCCACGGCGACGATGAGCAGCGCCACGGCGGCCAGCGCCCACAGCTCGGCACTCCAGAGCGTGAACATCCGGCGGTAGACCGTGGGGTCCTGGTCGCGGGTCCGGGCCAGTCTGTCGTAGGTGCGCTTGCCGAGCAGGGGGCTGACGACGGCCAGATAGCCGATCAGGACGGCCGTCAGGACGAACGACAGAGGGGTGAACGACACGGGGGACCTCCATCGGTGCTGTGCTACCTAGACGGTAGAACAAGCTAGTTAGGAATACAACCTAGATGGCGATCCCGTCGCCCTCGCAGGCGCCCGGGGACGTGACGGCGCACACTCCGGTGAGCGATCGGACCAAGTGTCGGATCGAGGGACGAGGCGGGCGCGGCGGACTCTCCACGCCAGCACTTGCGTGGCTAACTTTGTTAGCCTAAAGTCGTGGCTAACAAAGTTAGCCACGGAGGAACAAGTGCTCAAGAAGATCCTGCTCATCGCCGTCGCCCTGCTCGTCGCCGTCCCCGCGGGCCTGTACGCCTGGACGCTCGCGGCCCCCCACAAGATCCGCACCGAGATCGAGATCAACGCTTCGCCGGAGCGGGTGTGGCAGGTGCTGACCGACTTCGGCTCCTATCCGCAGTGGAACCCGTTCATCGTGAGCGCGGAGGGACAGGCACGTGTCGGCGCGGTGCTCACCAACCAGCTCTCCGACCAGGGCGAGATCACCACTTTCAGCCCCACGGTCCTGGCCGCCACCCCCGGGCGGGAGCTGCGCTGGATCGGCCGGTTCGGGGTGCCGGGGATCGTGGACGGCGAGCACTACTTCCGCATCGAGGACCTCGGCGCCGGACGCAGCCGGCTGACGCAGGGCGAGACGTTCACCGGCGCGCTCGTGCCGCTGGCCGGCGGCGCCCTGGAGGTGGCCGACAACTTCGCGGCGATGAACACGGCGCTGAAGGCCCGCGCTGAGAAGATGCCCTGATGAGCACCCAGCCGGAACTGACCCCCCTCACCCCCCGGGCGGCGGAGATCGTCACGGTCGCCCGAGAGCTGCTGGAGGAGGAGGGACGCGACGCCCTCACCATGCGCGCCCTGGCCGACCGGCTCGGCATCCGGGCCCCGTCGCTCTACAAGCACCTGCCCGACAAGGCCGCCGTCGAGGCCGCGCTCATGGAGCGGGGGTTCGCCGAGATAGGGACGGCCCTCTACGCGGCGCTCCAGGCGGCCCTCGGCTCGGCGCCCCGAGGGGAGCCGGTCGACGCGGTGCTCCGCGCCTACCGGCGCACCGCCCTGGCCCATCCCAACCTCTACCGCCTGGCGACCTCGGGACCGCTCCCCCGGCAGCGGCTCGCCCCCGGCCTGGAGGAGTGGGCGGGCACCCCCTTCTTCCTGGCCGCCGGCGAGCCGTACCTGGCCCAGGCGCTGTGGTCCTTCGCCCACGGGATGGTGATCCTGGAGCTCGACGGCCGCTACCCCGACGGCTCCGACCTCGACCGGACCTGGGCGGAAGGGGCCCACGCCTTCACCTCGCGTCCGGCCCGATGAGCTCCGCCGGCGCGTCCTGCCACCGGATCATGCGGGGCCGTGGGACACTCCCTCCGGGACCGGAGTCACGTTCTGGCAGGCCAGGACGTATGCCACTGCTGATCCAGCGAGAAACGGGCATCGGGACCGGTCCCGTGGAACCTATGGTCTCCGGGGGGAACCGAGGATGTCTCGCGTCCGTATCACCATGGACAACGCCGCCCTGCGCGAGGTGGCCGCGCACACCGCCGCGGGCAGGGAGCCACGTCTCGACGCCCGGACCACCCAGGTGGTGGGGCGGATCGGCGCCGGGCACGGCGGCAGGCCGGTCGAGGAGGTGGAGGAGGCCCTGCGGGCGGCCCTGCTGCAGCTCCCCGGGGTCCAGCAGTTCGACGGAGCGCAGATCGGCAGGTGGGCCAGGCGCATCAGCCTGCGGCAGGATCCGCTGGCCGAGCCGTAGCCGGACCTCAGGCGCGCAGGACGGTGAGCCGGACGGTGGATCCGGCCGGACCGTGCAGGATCTCCACCTTGTCGCACATCTGACGCATCAGCCAGAGCCCGTAGCCGCGGCGGGACCCGACCGGGGGCGCGGTCGTGCCGGCCTCGGCGTCGGTGAGCAGCCCCGCCCGGTCACTGATCTCCGCCACGATCCGGTCGGCGGCACGCAGCAGGGTGACGGTGCCCGCGGTGCCGGCGTGGTCGAGCACGTTGTTGGCGGCCTCGCTGATGGCGAGGATGAAGTTCATCTCCCGCAGCTCGTCGAACGCCTCCGGCTCCAGGAACCGGCGGGCCAGCCGCCGGAGCCCGGCGAGATCGCCGACGATCGGGAAGGACACCTTCCCGTCCGCGGCCGCCCGCGCGCCGTCCGGCGCGACCTGCGCGCCGTCCAGGGTCATGTGCACGCCGTCCGAGGCCGCCCGCGCGCCGTCCAGTGCGACCTGCGCCCCGTCCGCGGTCGCCCGCGCGCCGTCCAGGGTCACCTGCGCGCCATCCGCGGCGGCTCGGGGGCCCTCCTCCGCCGCCTGCGTGCCCTCCGGGGCCGCCCGTACGCCCTCCTGGGCCGCCTCAGCCACGAGATTCTTCGACAATCCGGACGACCTGGTCGAGGGCGGAGATCCGGAAGAGCGCCCGCAGGTGCTCGCTGACGTCGGCGAGGACCAGCTCGGTGCCCCGCCCCGCCGCTTCGGCGTGGGCGTCGAGCAGGGCGACGATCCCCGACGAGTCGCAGAACTGCACGTGTGTCATCTGGATCACCAGTCTGCCGGGCGGGTGGGCGAGACATTCCCCCACCGCGGTGGACAGCGCCTCCGCCGCGTCGCGATCGAGGTCGCCGACCGGGATGAGCAAGAACGAGCCGTCGGTGTCCGCCCGCTTCTCCAGCCGAATGGCCATGTCCTCACCACAGGGTCAGTTGTGCACCAGGTATCGTCAGATTACCTGAAAAGCCAGGAGTGAGATGCGGCAGGAACCCCCCTTCGGTGGCGGAGAGATGGGCGAGCGGATCCGAGGGCACGACTGGGGGGCGACTCCCCTGGGGCCGATGGATCAGTGGCCGGCCCCCCTCAGAGGCGCCGTCGACATCGCACTCTCCTCCGGCATGCAGATCGTCCTGTTCTGGGGGCCGGAATACATCGCCCTCTACAACGACCCCTACATCCCCACCATCGGCGCCAAGCACCCGGCGGCCCTCGGCCGACCGGCCGTGGAGAACTGGGCGGAGACCTGGGACGTCCTGCGCCCGCTGCTCGACCGGGTGCGCGAGACGGGCGAACCCTTCTGGGCCCCGGACCACCCCTTCCGGCTGATCCGGCACGGCTTTCTCGAACAGACCTACTTCGACGTCTCCTACGGCCCGATACGGCTGGCCGACGGGTCCTCCGGCGGGGTGCTGTGCCTGGTCAGCGAGACGACCGGCCGGGTGCTGGGCGAGCGCAGGCTGCGCACGCTGAGCCAGGTCGGCGCGGCGACGAGCGGGATGGGCACGCGGCAGGAGGTGGCACAGGCCGTCGTCTCCGCCCTCGCCGAGGCACGCGACGACGTGCCGTCGGCCCTGCTGTACCTCCCCGGCGACGACGGGGACCTGCGGCTCACCGGGCCGCACGGCGCGGCTCCGGCACGGATCGCCGCCGACGACGACCTGCTGCGCTCCGTGGCCGGCGGGGACGCCGTCACGGAGCTGCCCGGCGGGCGTTTCGGCTCCTGCGGCCCGGTGGTCGCGCTGCCCCTCACCTCGGGAGCCGACCTGCTGGGCGTGCTCGTGTGCGGGGTCAACCCGATGTTGCAACTGCGCGGGCCGTACCAGGAGTTCTTCGAGGTGCTCGCGGCGAGCGTGTCGCGGGCGCTGTCCGCCGCCGAGGCCCACGAGCGGGAGCGCGACCAGACGCGGGCGCTCGCGGAGCTCGACAACGCCAAGTCCGCGTTCTTCGCCAACATCAGCCACGAGCTGCGCACCCCGCTGACCCTGATCCTCGGCCCCCTGCAGGAGCTGCTCGACGACCCCTCCCTCGGCTCCGAGCAGCGGGTCGCCCTCCACGCGGCCCACCGCAACGCGATGCGGCTGCTCACGCTGGTCAACGACGTGCTCGACTTCACCAGCGTCGACTCCGGCTGGACCCGCGCCCGCTACCAGCCGACCGATCTGGCCGCGCAGACCGCCGAGCTGGCCGGGGTGTTCCGCTCGTCGATGGAGAGCGTCGGGCTGACCCTCCGCGTGGAGGGCGACCCGCTGCCGGAGCCGGTCCACCTCGACCGGCGCATGTGGGAGCGGATCGTCTTCAACCTGCTCTCCAACGCGTTGAAGCACACCTTCACCGGCGGCGTCACCGTCGGCGTCCGGGACGGCGAGGGCCATGCCGTGGTCACGGTCTCCGACACCGGCGTCGGCATACCCGGCCACGAGATGGTCAGCCTCTTCGAACGCTTCCACCGGGTCAGCGGGTCGCCGTCGCGCAGCCACGAGGGGACGGGCATCGGCCTGGCCCTCGTGCGCGAGCTGGTCACCCTCCACGGCGGCCGGATCGGGGCCGACAGCCGTGTCGGTAAGGGGACGACCTTCACGATCACCCTGCCGTACGGCTCGGCGCACCTGCCCCAGGACCAGATCGTCGAGGCGAGCGCACCGTACGGACCGGCGCCGGGCGAGACACCGTGGCTGCCGATCCCGGACGAGCCGCCGGTCCGTGGCCCGGCGGCCGGGACCGCGGCCCGGGGCACCGCGGACGAGGCCGGTCGAGACACCACGGACAGGACAGCGGGCCAGGGCACCGCGGGCGAGGCCGCAGCTCGGGGCAGCGCGGGCGAGGCCACGGCCCGGGGTACGGCGGGCGAGACCGCGTACCCCGTCCCGGCGGCCGGGGCCGTGCCGGAGCCCGCCGCGGACCATCCCGCTCTGGAGCGGATCCTCGTCGCCGACGACAACGCCGACCTGCGCGACTATCTCGTCCGCCTGCTCAGCCCGCACTGGGTGGTGACGGCGGTCGCCGACGGCGCCGCCGCGCTGAACGCCGCCCGGGAGCAGCCCCCCGACCTGGTCATCGCCGATGTGATGATGCCCGGCATGGACGGGCTGGAGCTGGTGCGCAGGCTACGCGGCGACCCCGACACCCGGAGTGTGTCGATCATGCTGCTGTCGGCGCGGGCCGGCAAGGAGGAGTCCCTGACGGGGCTCACCGCGGGGGCCGACGAATACCTGGTGAAGCCGTTCTCCGCCCGGGAGCTGCTCACCCGGGTGCGCGGCGTGCTGCGGCTGGCCGCCACCCGGTCGCGGCACAACCGCCAGCTGCGCGAGCTGACCGAGGCCGCGCTCGCGATCAACGAGGCGCCGTCGGCGCGCGAGGTGCTGGCGCTCACCGAGAGATACGGCCGGCTGCTGGCCGACTCCCCGGCCGCGGAGGTGGCGCTCACCTCCGGCGGCGACCTCCGGATCGAGCCGCCGAGCGGCACCGCCTCCGGCGACGGCGCCGACGACACGGTGCTCCGGCAGCTCGCCCAGCTCACCGTCGCGCGCCTGGAGAACCTGGAGCAGCTTGAGCTGGAGCACCGGATCGCGACCACGCTGCAGCTCGCCCTGCTGCCCGAGGTCCCCGACATCACCGGCGTGGAGATCGTCGGCCGCTACCTGCCGGGCAACGACGAGGCCGGCGTCGGCGGCGACTGGTACGACGTCATCCGCGTCTCCGACGACGAGGTGGTGCTGGTGATCGGCGACATCGTCGGCAAGGGGGTGAAGGCCGCCGCCACCATGGGCCGGATGCGCAACGCGCTGCGGGCCTACGCCCTGGAGGACCCCGACCCCGGCCGGACCCTCAGCCGCCTCAACCGGATGACGGCCAGCCGCCACGACCGCATGCACGGAACCGTCCTGTGCGTACGGCTGTCGCTGCCGACCGGGCGCCTGCACTACTCCAGCGCGGGCCACCCACCCGTCCTGGTCTGCCGGGCGGACGGGGAGGCCGGCTATCTCGACGGCGCGACGGCCCCGCTGATCGGGGCCGTGCCGTCCGTGGTCTTCTCCACGGCCGAGGCCCGCCTGGACCGGGGCGACCGGCTGCTCCTCTACACCGACGGCATCGTCGAGAAGCGGTCGGCGGACATCTTCGCCGGCATGGCCAGGCTCCGCTCCGAGATGGCGAGGGCGGCCGGTCTCGGCCTCGACGCCCAGTTGGAGTCGCTGCTCAACCTGATCGACCGCGAGGACAACCGCGACGACGTGGCCCTGCTCGGCTTCGCCCTCGCCTGAGCGTTGCCGGGTCCGGTCCCGCTACACGGTCCGGATCAGTCCCGCTACACGGTCCGGATCAGTCCCGCTACACGGTCCGGATCAGTCCTGCGACATGATCCAGGTCAGTCCCGCGACACGATCCGGATGAACTCCTCGAAGGAGAGGCGCCCGTCGCCGTCGGCGTCGGCGTCACGGTTCAGCGACCCGATGGCCTCGGCGGGCAGGTCGGGGAAGTGCTCGCCGAACTCCTTCTCCGTGATGAAGCCGTCGCCGTCGCCGTCGATGGCGGCGAACGCCTGCCTCAGCTCCGTCAACCGCTCACCGGTGGGCTCTGCCGACATGCTGGTCCGCCTTCCTCGACGACCTGTGAACGCCCCGCGTCCGATCAGCTGACAACTTACGGGAGCCCCCGCCCACCCGGCCACTCCGGGCCCCCGCCGGGCCCACCGGCCCCTTCCCGCCGACCCCTTCCGCAGTCCTTACGCAGGGCCTTCCCGCGGCGGGCGGGTGCTCCGCCGCGCCGGAGCACCTACCCCGCGAGCCTAGACTTCCCACCATGATTCGTCCCGCGACACCGGATGACGTTCCGGCGATCATCGACATGATCCGTGAGCTGGCGGAGTACGAGCGGGCGCTCGACGAGGTCGAGACCACCGCGGAGCAGCTCCACGACGCGCTCTTCGGCCCCGCCCCCGCCGCGTTCTGCCACATCGCCACCGACGGGGAGCAGGCGGCGGGGTTCGCGCTCTGGTTCGTCACCTACTCCACCTGGCTGGGCAAGCACGGGATATACCTCGAAGACCTCTACGTCCGCCCGGGTCACCGGGGTCAGGGGTACGGCAAGCAGCTGCTGGCCGAGCTCGCCCGCATCTGCGTGGAGCGCGGTTACGGCCGGTTCGAGTGGTCGGTTCTCGACTGGAACACCCCGAGCATCGCCTTCTACCGGGCACTGGGCGCGGAGCCGCTCGACGAATGGGACAAATACCGGCTCACGGGAGCGGCGCTCGAAAAACTCGCCGCGACGGAGAGCCTGGGATAAGCCGGATGCGGGCGCGAGTCCGCACCGCCCACGGAGACGTCAAAGAGGCCAGCTCGACACCGGTCGGGCCGGCCTTTTCCGTTGTCGGGACATGCCCGCCCGGTCCGCGGCGCGCGGCCGCCGCCGGCCGTGAATCTTTCATCCGCCCGCCCTCCCCCGTGCCCTTCCGAACTGCGCGGACGCCCTCCGCCGGGCCGGGGGGAGAGCGGGCCGTTTACACCTCGGGAACGGCGACCTAGAGTCCGTTTCGCGTGAGCGCCTCACCGCCATTGATCAGCAATCCGTCCTCCTCCGAAAGGGAGGGTAGTTCTGTGAGTAAATGGCGAAGTATCGCTGTCGCCAGCGCGGTCGCGTTCATGTCCGCGCTGCTCGCCGTCGTTCTCGTGCCCGTTCCGGCCTCGGCGCACGGAGCCATGATGGTGCCGGGCAGCCGCACCTACCTCTGCTGGCAGGACGGCCTGTCGACGACGGGTCAGATCATCCCCATCAACCCCGCCTGCGAGGCGGCGGTGGCCCAGAGCGGGGCCAACTCCCTCTACAACTGGTTCAGCCTGCTCCGCTCCGACGGTGCGGGGCGGACCCGGGGATTCATCCCCGACGGCCAGGTGTGCAGCGGCGGCAATCCCGGCTACAGCGGGTTCGACCTGCCGAACGCCGACTGGCCGGTGACCCACCTGACCTCCGGGGCCGGGATCCAGTTCAAATACAACAAGTGGGCCGCCCACCCCGGCTGGTTCTACCTGTACGTCACCAAGGACGGCTGGAACCCCAACCGGGCGCTCACCTGGGACGACCTTGAGTCCCAGCCCTTCCACACCGCCGACCACCCGCAGAGCGTCGGCTCCCCGGGCACCAACGACGCCCACTACTACTGGAACGCCACGCTGCCCTCGGGCAAGTCCGGCCGCCACATCATCTACTCGGTCTGGAAGCGCTCCGACTCCAACGAGACGTTCTACAACTGCTCCGACGTCGTCTTCGACGGCGGCAACGGAGAGGTGACCGGCGTCGGCCGGCCGGGGCCCACCCCCAATCCGACGCCCACCCCCACGCCCACGCCGACGCCGACCGTCACGGGAGGGCCGGGCAGCGGGTGCGCCGCCACCTACCGGACCGTCAACTCCTGGTCGGGCGGGTTCCAGGCCGAGGTGACCGTGACCAACCGTGGCTCCTCCGCCCTCAACGGCTGGACGGTGAACTGGACGCTCGGCAGCGGCAGCGCCGTCAACAACCTGTGGAACGCCACCTACACCACGTCCGGGTCCGCCGTCACCGCCAAGAACGCCGACTGGAACCGGACCCTGGCGCCCAACGGCTCGACCACGTTCGGGTTCACCGGCGTCGGGACCAGCGGCTCGCCTGCCCTCACCTGCACCAGCCCCTAGGAACGCGGGGTCTCGGCCGGTCGCCGTAGGGCACCGGCCGAGGCCGCCGCCGGCCGCTCCGAGCCGCCGGCCTCTCTGAAAGGAACCCCGTGACGTCCGGGAACAGGATCGCGTCACTGCTGGGACCGGCGTCGACGGGGGCCGTGGCGGCCCTGGTCGCGGCCGCCTGCGTCGGCGGGACGCCGACGGCCCGGCACACCGCCGCCCATCCGGCGGCTACCGCTGCCGGCTGCTCGGCCACGGTCACCCTCGTCGAGTCATGGCCGGGCGGCTACCGGGGCGCGGCGACGATCAGCAACTCCGGCGGCCGGCCGATGAAGGACTGGTACATCCAGTGGGTCATGCCCCGGGGCGCGACGCTCACCCAGGCGTGGAACGGCACTCACATGCAGAGCGGCCCCGTCGCGATGATCCACGCGCCGGCCGGGAAGCCCGCGCTGCCGCCGGGGGCCACGGTCTCCGGCATCGGCTTCGTGGGCGCCGCCGCCTCGCCCCCGGCCTTCACCGAGATCACCTGCGGCTGAGGGCGTCGGCGGGCCCCCCGCCGACCGCCCCACCCGCCGTGCCGGCGTGTGGGCAGGACGCCGGGAGCCTGCCGTCTCGCGGGACGGCGGGCTCCCGGTGTCGGATGGGGCCGCGCCGGCGGGCGCGGGCCGGCGGGCGCACGTGTCAGCGCTTCCCGTACCGCTGGTTGAAGCGCTCCACCCGGCCGGCGGTGTCGAGCACCCGGCCGCGTCCGGTGTAGAAGGGGTGGCTGGCGGAGGAGACGTCGACGTCGACCAGCGGGTAGACGTTGCCGTCCTCCCATTCGACGGTCTTGTCGCTGGTCATGGTCGAGCGGGTGAGGAAGGCGGTGCCCGCGCTCGGGTCGCGGAAGACGACCGGGCGGTAGTCGGGGTGGATGCCCTGCTTCATGGTCATCGGTCCTCTCGGAACGTCACGTGCTTGCGGATGATCGGGTCGTACTTGGCGAGCGTGAGGCGGTCGGGGTCGTTCCGCCGGTTCTTGCGGGTCACGTAGGTGTAGCCGGTGCCCGCGGACGACCGCAGTCTGGTCACGGGGCGCAGCTCGTTCCTGGCCAAGCTCGGCTCCTCTCTGTTCGACACGCTGTGCAGCGATGCCGATAACCGTTTTCATCACCGCGGTATTCCCCCGGGCGAACACCGCCGGATTCCGCGGCGAACACCGCCGTGGCCGCCCTCCCGGGGACCCGGCTCCTCACGGCTCCGGGAGGGCGGCCACGGTGCTCGGGGAGCCCGCGGGCCGGCCTCGCCCGCCCGCGTCGGCCGGGATAACGCCCGCGTCGGCCCGGATGAATGGTTCGAAGCACCGGACGGCGGCCTGGCAGGGACCTTTCTTGGCTGTATTGACCGGTTATCGAATGGAGCGATTCCCGCTGACTGGGAAACTCCTGCGGTTACGGCCGATGGAACCGTCCGAAACGGAATCCCTGTGGCACTGGAACAGCGGTCCCGACATAATGCGCTGAATCAGCGACGGCTGTCCGGATCCGCCGGCCCAGGTCGCCGGGCGCCGCGAGGCACACGCGGCCGACTCCTACGACAGCGTTCTCCTGGGATCGAGACACTGGAGGAGAGGCGGCTCATCGGACACGGCCGGCGGGTGGGCACGGCCCGGCGGGCACCGCTCAGCAGACGGGCGGGACCCCGCCCACCCGGTGCAGGGCGTCGAGATAGCCCCCGCCGGCGTCGACCCTGGTGGTGTCGGCAAGCCTGTGCCGGACGCACGTGCTCTCCCACACGGCCTTGGAGCTGATCTCCTGGAGGCGGAGCCGTCCCTTGCGGGTGATCCCCCTCGCGTGGCCGACGTACATGACGTCCGGATCGACCCTCTCGATGTGGAGGCCGAGCAGCGGGAAGCCGGCGCCGAGCGTCTCGATCAGGCCCGCGGTCGAGTCGAGGTCGACCCCGGGCAGGGGGCGGGCCCGCTCGCCGGCCGATCGCAGGGCCCGGTGCGTGAAGTCCGAGCCCGCCCAGCCCGCCCCGGAGGCGGACTCGACGTCGCGCAGCCGTACGGCCGCGTAGCCGTCGAGCCGGAGCTCGCAGGAGATCTCCTGGAGGAGCACCCACGTGCGCCCGACGCCGATGACATAGCCGCTCAGCCGGTCGGCTCCCTTGATGGCGCGGCGCACCCTGACGGGGCGTCCCGCCCCCAGCGCCCTCCGCAGATCCTTCCTGATGCCCATGAAGAAGGATTGTCCCGGTCCATGACCGCTTTTCTCACCTGAATTTCGCGCGCCGAAAACACGTTGCGCCGCCGGAGGCGGACCGGCCATTCTCAACTCATCGGACCATGTTCGGAGAACGCACATGAACGAGCGGATGAGCATGCGGGAAAAAACTCGCACGTGACGATTGGCGACGTCACGCGCGGGCCGCCCGGGAAATCTCCCGGAGCGGCCGTCCGCATTCTCGGCGGGTGAGGGCGCTGGTGTGCCCGGCGGTTTCATAAGCCGCAATGGGCGGGTTCGATCCCCGCACCCGCCACCCCGGCCGCTCGGCTCCCTGTCCGGCCCCGTGCCCGGTCACGGCGGTGGCCGGGCCACCGGCGCGGCATCGGATGCCGCGGGCGACCCGGCCACCGGGGACCACACTCCGGTGGACTACCTCAGGCCGGCGTCGACGGCGCTGGTCAGGGAGCCGGGGTCACCGGACATCTCCCAGATCATCACGCCGAGCAGGCCCTTGCTCCGCAGCCACGCGGTCTTCTTGCCGATCGACCACGCGTCGTCGAAGGTCCACCACTGGCCTCCGTTGCCGGTGTAGCAGTAGGTCGCGACCGCCTGCTCGTCATGCTTGACGGTGCATCCCGGCACACTGGCCATCAGGTTGGCGTATCCGCGGGTGCCCGCCTCGTCGGTGAACTGGCCGGGCGCCGCGCCGGTGGCCGACTGCCACTCGCCGGACTTGCCGCCGTCGGCGACGCCCTGCCAGCCGCGCCCGTAGTAGGCGAGGCCAACGGTGATCTTGCGCGGGTTCACCCCGGCCTGCAGATAGACGTCGACCGCGTTCTCGACGCTGAAGTGGAAGGAGTACGGGTCGTCGGTGTCGGCGTACAGGTTGCCCTGGTGCCCGGTCCGGTTCGGCTCCCAGGAGTTGTCGCTGCCCGAGCCGTGGAAGTCGTAGCCCTGGACGTTGAAGATGTCCAGGGACTTGGCGACCTCCGGCAGGTCCCAGCCGGCGGCGATCTTCGCCGGGTCGGCCGGGGTGAACGCGGTGAGCTGGTAGCGCTTGCCGGTCTCCTGGGTCAGCGCGTCGAGCTGCCTGCGGAACTCGGCGATCAGCAGCGTGTTGTTCGCCTTGTCGTTGGCGCCGATGTGGTTGCCGGCGTGTCCCTCGGCACCGGGCCACTCCCAGTCGAGGTCGATGCCGTCGAAGATCCCGGCGGCGCTGCCCGGACCGCCCGCGGCGTTGTAGACCGGCAGGTTGCCCTTGATGTACATGTCGATGCAGGAGCTCACGAACTTCTTCCGGGAGGCGTCGGTGGCCGCCACGTCGGAGAAATACTTCGAGTAGGTCCAGCCGCCGAGCGAGATCAGCACCTTCAGGTTCGGATACTTCGCCTTGAGCTTGCGGAGCTGGTTGTAGTTGCCGCGCAGCTTCTCCCAGCCGGTGTCGGCGACGCCGTCCACCGACTGCCCCGCGCTCATCGGCCTGCCGTAGTCGGCGTCCGCGTCGCCCGCCCCGTCACCCTGGTTCGGGTCCTGGGGGTTGGCCGTGGTGCCCTTGGTGACACCGTGCAGGCAGGTCAGGTTCACCGGGTCGATGTTGCCGAAGGCGTAGTTGAGGTGGGTCAGCTTCGCCGCGACACCGGTCGTGTCGAGGTTGCGCACGAAGTACTGGCGGCCGTAGATGCCCCACTGCACGAAGTAGCCGACCCGGGCGTAGCCGCTGCCGACGATGTCGTCGGTGCTCACCTTCAACGCGTTGCTCGCGGCCGAGAGGTTGTCGTACAGGTCGCGGGCCTTGACGGTGAAGGTGTATTCGGTGGACGGCGACAGCCCGCTCACCGTGGCGGAGGTGTCGGTGACCGCCGCCACCAGGTTCGCGCCGGCGTAGACCTCGTAGCCGGCGATGCCCTTGTTGTCGGTCGAGGCCCCCCACGCGAGGGAGACGCTGGAGGAGGTCTTTCCGGTGCTGCGCAGGTTGGCGGGCGCGGTGGGCGGCTGGGTGTCGTCGCCGGCGTTGTTGGTCGTCACCTTCAGCGCCGCGCTGGCCGGGGAGAGGGTCCCTTTCCTGTCCTTGGTCTTGACGGTGAAGGTGTATTCGGTGTTCGGGGTCAGGCCGGTGAGGGTCGCGGCCGTCCCGGTGACCGTCGTGGCCAGGGTGGCGCCGTTGTAGACCTGGTAGCCGACGATCGGGAGGCTCCCCGGGGTCGCCGCGTCCCACGCCAGCGACACGGTCTTGGTGGTCTTGACCGGCGAGCGCAGGTTCCCCGGCGCGGCCGGCGCCGTGTCGGCCGAACCGTCACATCTGACGTCGTTGACCCGGCAGTTCTCCGGCTCGGCGGAGGCGCTGAGCCGGAAGGAGGGGCTGTAGGGCTCGGTGGACCCGCGCGCGGCCACCGTCGTGTTGTAGTGGGCCGGGCTCAGCGTGACCTGGCGCCCGCTCTGGCTCAGCGAGGCGTTCTCCGCGCCGCTCGCGGTGACCCCGGCCGGCAGGTCGAACGTGATCGACCAGCCGTTGAGCGCGGTGTCGGTGTTGTTGCTGACCACGAACTTGCCCTGCGTCCCGCTGCCCGAGTAGGCGGCGGTGAGGGGCGCGTCCGGCGGCGGCGGGTCGCCGCTGCCGTCGCAGTTGGCGTTGTTGATCGTGCAGCTCGTCGGCTGGACCCCCGAGCTGAGGGTGAACGTGGGACTGTACGGCTCGGTGTTCCCGTTCGCCCGCACGGTGTTGATGTAGAAGGCCGGGGTCAGCTTGACCCGCGTCCCGCTCTGGGTGGTGGTGGCGTTCTGGGCACCGCTGACGGTGACCCCGGCCGGCAGGTCGAACGTGATCGACCATCCGGTCACCGGCGTGGTGCCGGGATTGCTCACCACGAACTTGCCCTGATTGCCGGTCAGGGTGAAGGCGGCCGTCAGTCGGGTGGCGGCGTTGGCGGGAGCGCTGATGGCGGCGAGGGCGGTCGCCAGGACGAGAGCCAGCAGCACAGCGGCGGTTCGGCGCATGCGGGAACTCTTTCTTAAAGGAAAGTTTCCTAACAATTACGCGGATCGTAAACCTGCCCTCCCGTGTCGGCAAGGCCCAAAACGGCGCACTTCCCGCTCCCGCACGGCCGGCACGGGCGACCTCCGCGACACCACCCGAAGAGGGAAATGACGTCACACGGGTTGCCATGACGTCAAAATGACGTCATAGTGATGCGTATGGACGTCACGCCCTTCGTCGAGAACCTCCGCCGCGCACTGGCCGCGTCGGCGGCGGTCGCCGACCCCGAGACCCGGGCCGCCGTGGAGAACCTCACGACGGCACTCGACTCCGCCGTCAGGCTCACGCTCATCGACGCGCTCTCCGCCGCGGCCGACGAGGTCACCCGAGAGCTCGCGCCAGGCTCCGTCGAGGTGCGGATCCGCAACCGCGAGCCCGAGTTCGTGGTGACGCCGCCCCCGGCGGCCGATGTCTTCACCTCGCCGTTCCCGCCCATGCCGCCCGGCCCGCCATCCCCGCCCGCTCCCCCGGAGCCGCCCCTGCCGCCCGGTGAGGCGGGCACCGCACGCGTCACGCTGCGGCTGCCCGAGTCGCTCAAGGGCCGGATCGAGGAGGCCGCGGGGCAGGAGGGCGTCTCCGTCAACGCCTGGCTCGTCAGGGCCGTGTCGGCCGCCCTGTCCGAGACCCCCCGCACGCCCCGCCCGCCCTCCACCGGAAAGCGCATCAGCGGCTGGGTCCACTGACCTGGCCACCCCTCACACCCTCACAGAACCTCACGCACCCCGCAAGGGAGATCTCGCCATGCCCGCATTCCAGACCCCCGCCCCCATCACGCTCCGGGTGGACTTCGCCTCGGGCGACCTGGACATCACGGCCGCGCCCCGCACCGACACCGTGGTCGAAGTACGGCCGGCCAACCCGTCCAGGTCCATCGACGTGGAGTACGCCGAGGAGACCCGTGTCGAACACGCCGGCGGCACGGTCTCCGTCGAGGCTCCCCGGCGGTTCCTGTCGCTGGGCCGTACCCCCAGGCTGAAGATCGTCGTCGGTCTGCCGGAGGGCTCACGGGTCGACTTCACCACCGCCTCGGCCGACGCCCGGATGACCGGGCCCCTGGGCGAGGTCTCGGCCGACACCGCCTCCGGTGACGTGCGGATCGACCACTGCGCCGGTCTTGCCGTCAAGACGGCGAGCGGTGACGTCATCTGTGACGTCACCGCGGGCGGCGCGCAGGTGAGGACCGCGTCCGGAGACGTCGGCCTGCGGGAGGTGCGCGACGGGGCATCGGTCACCACCTCCTCCGG
Organism: Streptosporangium brasiliense; assembly: GCF_030811595.1. Taxonomy (NCBI): domain Bacteria; kingdom Bacillati; phylum Actinomycetota; class Actinomycetes; order Streptosporangiales; family Streptosporangiaceae; genus Streptosporangium; species Streptosporangium brasiliense. Next base: position 3,725,369 of record NZ_JAUSRB010000002.1, on the reverse strand, counting down.
CAAGGCCGACCTCGGCGTGGTCGGCGGCGCCGCCACCGTCAAGACGGCCTCCGGAGCCGTCCGGATCCGGCAGGCCGGTGACTCCCTCCAGGTGAAGAGCGCCTCGGCCGACGTCACCGTCGACTCGGTCGCCCACGGGGGCGTCTGGGTCAACACCGCGTCGGGCGACGTCGTGATCGGCATCCCCACCGGGACCAGCGCGTGGCTCGACGTCTCCTCGATCTCCGGCAGGGTCGGCTCCTCCCTCGAACAGTCCGACCAGCCCACCGACGACGGGGCGAAGGCCGAGATCCACGTCAAGACCGTGTCCGGCGACATCGCCATCACCCGCGCCCGCCCGTGAGAAATCCACTGTCCGTGAGACGCCCGTAAGGAGATCCATGATGAACGACATGCAGGTCTGCACCCTCATCCACACGCGGCACGCCGAGATGCTCGCCGAGGCGGAGGCCCTGCGCCGCGTGCCGAAGCACCCCGGCCCCTCGCGCCGATGGGCCGCCCAGGTCCTCCACGGGCTCGCCGACCGGATCAGCCCGGCACCGGCCCGCGGATACGACCACCGCCCCGCCCCCCACAGGCCGACCGCCGCCTGAGCGTCCCCCGCACCCGGCCGTCACCTGGCCCCCTCCCGAGAACTCGCGGCCCGCACCCGGCCGCCGTCGTCCTGTTCCGGTCTGCCTCCATCGTCCGTAACGCCTGACCTGTATCTCCGGACAGCCCGATGTCGGGGCGACGCGGTAGCTTGGTGGCTGCTCACCACGGCCGCCCATCACAGCTGCCACCACGAGGGAAGAGAGATCGTGACGACGTCTATTCATCAGCGGATCGCCGAAGAGCTGGGTGTGCGCGAACGGCAGGTGCAGGCGGCCGTGGAACTGCTCGACGGCGGGGCCACCGTGCCGTTCATCGCCCGCTACCGCAAGGAAGCCACCGAGATGCTCGACGACGCGCAGCTGCGCACGCTCGAGGAGCGGCTCCGCTACCTGCGTGAGCTGGAGGAGCGGCGCGCCGCGATCCTGGAGTCGATCCGCGGCCAGGGCAAGCTCGACGACGCCCTCGCCGCGCAGATCGCGGCGGCCGACTCCAAGGCCCGGCTGGAGGACATCTACCTCCCCTACAAGCCCAAGCGGCGGACCAAGGCGCAGATCGCCAGGGAGGCCGGGCTCGGACCGCTCGCCGAGGGCCTGCTCGCCGACCCGTCGGTCGACCCGCAGGCCGCCGCGGCGGCGTTCGTCGGCGAGGGGGTGGCCGACGCGGCCGCCGCGCTCGACGGGGCCCGGGCGATCCTGGTCGAGCGGTTCGGCGAGGACGCCGACCTGGTCGGGGAGCTGCGCGAGCGGATGTGGGGCAAGGGGCGCCTGGTCGCTGCGGTCCGCGAGGGCAAGGAGGAGGAGGGGGCCAAGTTCTCCGACTACTTCGACTTCGCCGAGCCGTTCACCAAGCTGCCCTCCCACCGGATCCTGGCGATGTTCCGGGGGGAGAAGGAGGAGATCCTCACCCTCACCCTGGAGCCGGAGGAGGAGCCCACCGGCACCTACGAGGGGCGCATCGCCCACCGCTTCGGCATCTCCGACCAGGGGCGCCCGGCCGACAAGTGGCTGGCCGACACCGTCCGCTGGGCCTGGCGCACCCGCATCCTCGTCCACCTCGGCATCGACCTGCGGATGCGCATGTGGCAGGCCGCCGAGGACGAGGCGGTGCGCGTGTTCGCCGCCAACCTTCGCGACCTGCTGCTCGCCGCCCCCGCGGGGACCCGCGCGACCATGGGGCTCGACCCGGGTCTGCGCACCGGGGTGAAGGTCGCGGTAGTGGACGCCACCGGGAAGGTGCTGGCCACCGACACGATCTACCCCCACGAGCCGCGCCGCCAGTGGGACCAGTCGCTGGCCACGCTGGCCACGCTGGCCAAGAGACACGGCGTGGAGCTGGTCTCGATCGGCAACGGCACCGCGTCGAGAGAGACCGACAAGCTGGCGGGCGAGCTGGTGAAGCTGGTCCCCGGGCTCACCAAGATCGTGGTGTCGGAGGCCGGCGCCTCGGTCTACTCCGCCTCCGCCTTCGCCTCCCAGGAGCTGCCCGGCATGGACGTGTCCCTGCGCGGCGCGGTGTCGATCGCGCGCCGGCTCCAGGACCCGCTGGCCGAGCTCGTCAAGATCGACCCCAAGTCGATCGGCGTCGGCCAATACCAGCACGACCTCGCCGAGACCAAGCTCTCGCGCTCGCTCGACGCGGTGGTCGAGGACTGCGTGAACGCCGTCGGCGTCGACGTCAACACCGCCTCGGCGCCGCTGCTGACCCGGGTCTCGGGCATCGGCTCCGGCCTCGCCGAGAACATCGTCCAGCACCGCGACGCCAACGGCCCGTTCCGCTCCCGCAAGGCGCTGAAGGACGTGGCCAGGCTCGGTCCCAAGGCATTCGAGCAGTGCGCGGGCTTCCTGCGCATCCCCGGCGGCGACGACCCGCTCGACGCCTCCAGCGTGCACCCCGAGGCCTACCCCGTGGTCCGCCGGATCCTGTCGGCCACCGGCGGCGGCATCAAGGAGCTGATCGGCAACGGCACGGCGCTGCGGGCCCTGCGGCCGCAGGATTTCGTCGACGACACCTTCGGTCTGCCGACCGTCACCGACATCCTGTCGGAGCTGGAGAAGCCCGGCCGCGACCCCCGCCCGGCCTTCAAGACCGCGACCTTCAAGGAGGGCGTGGAGAAGATCTCCGATCTCAAGGCCGGCATGCTGCTGGAGGGCGTGGTCACCAACGTCGCCGCCTTCGGCGCGTTCGTCGACGTCGGCGTGCACCAGGACGGCCTGGTCCACGTCTCGGCCCTGTCGCACAACTTCGTCAAGGACCCCCGCGAGGTGGTCAAGCCCGGTGACATCGTCCGGGTGAAGGTGCTCGACGTCGACATCCCCCGCAAGCGCATCTCGCTCACCCTGCGGCTGGAGGACGAGCCCGCCAAGGGCTCCGGCCGGCGCGACCAGCAGGGCGGCGAGCGGCGTGACAACGGCCGGCGGGGCGGCCAGCAGCAGGGACGCGGTGGCCAGCAGCAGGGACGGGGCGGCCAGCGGCAGGACCGCGGCCAGCAGCGCGGCGCGCCCAGTGGCGCGATGGCCGACGCGCTGCGCCGCGCCGGACTCGACGGCTCCGGCGGCAACCGCTAGTGCGGTGACCGCACGCCTTCACCGCGTCCGGTCTCCCCAGGGCGCCGGTACGGCGGGCGGTGACGCCGAGCGGGTCAGTGACGCCGGGCGGGTCGGCACCGGCAGGCGCCGGTGCGGCGGGCGGGGCGGTCTCGGCGGACGGTGACGCCGGGCGGGTCGGCACCGGCAGGCGCCGGTGCGGCGGGCGGGGCGGTAGACGTTCCCGGTCGCCGGAGCGGCGATACCGGCCACGAGGGGGCGGCAGCAGGGCTCGATCAACGGCGGAGACCTCCGATGTGGTGGAGGGTCTGGGTTCCACACCACATCGGAGGTCTCCGTGTCCCGCCGCCACGCCCGCCCGACGGTTCACCGCAGACCACTGCCGGCCGGGCGGGTCAGAGCGGCAAGGGGTCAGCGGCGGCGGAGCAGGGGCATGGCGGCCAGGACGAGGCCGACGGCCAGTGTGGCCAGGCCGATCCAGAACCACTCCTTGGCTCCGCTCATGAAGCTGCCGCCCACGTATCCGAGGCCCTGGAGCGTCCAGGTGCCGCCCATGAGGATGAGCAGGGCGCCGAGCCCGATCGGGAGCCAGATTCTCATCGCGCACCCGCCCGACGGGAGCGGAGATCGTCGGACGGGGCGGTCCCGGCCACGTGCTGGACCGCCTGGCAGTTGACGTGTGGCACCGAGCCTCCTGAAGCTGTCGTCCGTTGCCGGTCAGGCGCTGGCGAGGCACAGCCTCAGCCGGTCCTGCCGGTGCCGGCCGATCCGGTCGGCCGGTCCGTGATATTCGTCGATGCTGGCAGGACCGGCATTACCCGCACAACCGGCACTATCCATAGATACAGCCAGCGATCCCATGGATACGGACTTCCGGCCCCGCCGGTCAGGAGAAGTCGGCGGCGAGCAGCCCGAACAGCGCCTCGTCGACGAAGGACCCGGCCACCCAGGCATGATCTCGGAGCGTGCCCTCGCGCCGGAAGCCGACCTTCTCCGCCGAGGCGATCATGGCGGTGTTGGTGGCGAGCGTCTCCAGCCCCAGCCGGTGCAGGCCACGGATCCGGAAAGCGTAGTCGCACAGCACCCGCAGCACGTCGGGGGCGTACCCCCGCCCTCGGGCCTCGGGCAGCAGCGTGATCCCCAGGTGGCCGTTGCGGTTGAGGGTGTCGATCCCCCAGACCAGGCAGGAGCCGAGCAGGTCGCCCTCGGAGAGCGACTCGACGGCGAAGCCGACATTGGCGGGATCGGGCTCCCGCCGCTCGTATCGGGCGATGGCCCGGTCGACCGGCTCGGGGACCCACGGCCCCGCCGTGGAGCTGACCGCCGTGTCCACGTCGTCGTGCAACCGGTGCAGCGCGACCAGATCGTCTTTCGTCACGGCCCTGAGCAGAACCCTGTCTCCACGGAGCATAAGTGGAACCCTAACGCCGGACGGCGTGCAACCGGTCGTCAAGCGGTCCGCAGGCACCCTCCGTTACCCATGGCGAGCACCGCACACGAGACGATCGGGAAGCTCGATGAACCGCACCACGACGAAACTGCTCTGGGTGGCGCCGCTGCCGCTCGCCATCGCCGGCATGCTGGCGGCCACGAGCGGTGTCGGCCTCTGGGGGGTGGGGGTCTTCGTCGTCTGCCTGGGCGGTTTCGTCGCCATGGGATTTCTCGTCTCGGACGCCTCGGGCGACTCCCATCTCCTGCGGACCGGCGTGCCCGCCAGCGCGCTGATCACCGCCATGGACACCACCGGCTGGCAGGTCAACGGCCGGCACGTGGTGGTCTTCGGCCTGCGCGTCACCCCGGCGTCGGGCGTGCCGTACGAGGTGCCGGAGCACCGGCAGCAGGTCCCGCCGATCCTGCTGGGCGGGGTGCTGCCGGGGATGACCGTGCGGGTCCGCACGGATCCGGCCGACCCGCAGAGGCTGTGCGTCGACTGGTCGGTGCTGCCGGTCCACGACGGGACAGGGCACGACGGGACAGGACACGACGGGACAGGACACGCCACGGCGGGACACGCCTGAACAGGCAGAGGCTGTGCGTTGACTGGTCGGTGCCGCCGGTCCACGGCAGGGCAGGACATGCCACGGCAGGGCACGCCTGAACCGCTCGCGGCTCTCGGGGCGGCAGGCGATGAGCCGCCGGCGGCGGCGTGCAGGTCTCCTCCGGCGGCCGGCAGGGCAGCAAGCTCGGCCCGGACCGCGCCGACCCGGCCGCCTTCGCCGGCGCCGTACGGCAGGTCATCGACGCCGGCGGGGCGGCGCGGGACCGCGGCCAGGGATCAGAGCAGACGCCTGATGTCGCCGTAGGCCCGGTAGAAGCCGCCGCGCTCCGAGAAGCGCACACCCTCGACGAGATAGCGGGCCCCCGCCTCACGCACCCCCTTGGGGAACTGGACGTTGCGCCGCGTGTCGTAGCCCTCGCTGATCACTCGCACCCGGAGCCGCTCACCCTCCTGGACGCACTCCACGACCACACCGCGGTCGGCGCCGGAGACGGCCTCCAGCGTCACGCTCTCCAGCGCCGCGGTCGGTTCCACCACGGCCAGACCGGCCGCCGCCTTGACGTCCAGCGGCTCGGGGACGGTGCCGTCCTGGGCCGCCCTGATCGCCTCCTCCGTGGCGTCGATGCAGGCCAGGGTGCCGTCGGTGGTCACGATGTAGAGGCGGTCGTCGAGGTATTGCATGGAGAAGGCCGAGCCGCAGCCGGTGGCCAGCTTCCACAGGCGCTCGCCGTTCCGGTCGAAGCAGTAGACCGAGGAGTGGTTGTCCCCGGCGAAGACGTAACGGCCGTCGGGCGCGGTGGCGCAGGAGAAGACGGTGGCGTCGCAGCGGTAGACCCCCTGGCTCGCGCCGTCGGACTTGCGGAGCCGGTGCACGGTGCCGCGGGCCGTACCGGCGTAAACCGAGTCAGTCTCCTGCCAGCCGAACAGCACCGCGCCGTTGAGCGACGTCTCCCAGACCGGCGCGCCGTCGGCGGCGTCGTAGCGGGCCACGCCGGTGGAGTGCCCGTGGTAGACGGCCTCGTCGTCGCAGCGGACCATCCAGGCCGAGTCGCCCCGTCCCTTCCGGGCCCACTGGAACTCGTCCTCGTGGTCGATGGTGGTGATCCGGCCGGCCCGGTCGGAGACGCCCAGCACGCCGTCGTGGATGTCCAGCCAGTAGATGTCGACGTCTTCGGCGATCTCGTAGGCGAGCCGGGGCACCTTCCCGCTGAGGTCGTAGACCTTGCCGTCGTCGGCGCCCGCGTAGATCCAGAAGTCGTCGGCGACGATGCACTTCACACCGTCGGGCAGCCGGAAGCGGCCGGTGACGGTGCCGGTGTGGGTGACGGTGTAGACGTCGCCGTTCTGGTTGCCGACCCAGCAGCGCTCGGAGTCGACGAAGATCCCGAACGCCGCCGCGCCGCTGGCGAAGCGCCACAGTACCGGTGCCTGGGTGGCGGTGGAACGGACGCTCACCGTGCTGCGCCGGGTGACCGCCCGGCGCTGGCGGACCCCGCGCACCGCGGGCGCGTATCCCCTGCGGACCTTCTCGCCGATCTTCTTCGCCGCCGCCGCCTCGGCCTTCTCCGGGGTGGTGAAGGCCGACACCTTGGACTGCCCCGGCTCACCGATCCGGCCGTAACTGATCGTCACCTGGAGCCCGTCGAGCACGACCTCGTAGAACTTGTGCGAGCTGCCGCCGTCCTCGGACAGCTCCAGGTACGTGCTCCGTGCCGTCATGCCACACCTCTCCGTTGTCGACTTTCCGCGGAGCGTACGGCAGCCGGGCGACAAAACGGGGGAACAGCGACAGAACGGGGAGTGAGACCTGAAGCGCCGCCCAGCAGGAGGGGATACCGCGCCCTCACGGGCCCGCGGACATTCAGCTCCCGGGCGGCGGGCCCGCCGGGGACGGACCCTCAGGTGACGGGTCCTCAGGTGACGGGTCCCCGGACACCGGTCCCCCGGCCGGCGGGCCCACGGCCTCGTGTCCTGGATATCCCGGATGTCCCGGTCGGCGCCGGGCCTCGTCCTCCTGGCGGTGATGGATCAGCGCGACGGCGACCGAGGTCACCGGGGCGGCCAGGAAGGCGCCGACGATCCCGGCGAGGACGCTGCCCAGCGCGATGACGATCAGGATGACCGCGCTGGGCAGCTCCAGCGCCCGGCCGTAGATCTGCGGCGCGAGCACGTGTCCCTCCAACTGCTGGACCAGCACGGTGACCGCGACCACGATCAGCGCCACCAGCCAGCCCTTGGCCACGAAGGCCACGACCGCCGCCAGCAGACCCGCCGTGAACGCGCCCACGACCGGCAGGAACGCCCCGGCGAACGTCAGCACGGCCAGCGGCAGGGCGATCGGCACACGCAGGATCCACAGCGCGACCCCGATGAAGAACCCGTCGACCAGGCCGACGATCGCCACCCCCCGGATGTAACGGCTGACGACGTCGAAGATCACCGTGCCGCTCTCACGCAGGGTCGGCCTGACCCCGCTGGGGGCCAGGCCGGTGATCCACGCGAAGAGCCGGTCGCCGCTGTGCACGAAGTAGATCGACAGGATCATGGCCAGCACCAGGCCGACCAGGATCTCCCCCACGGTGCGCGCGCCCGCCAGGGCACCGTGGGCGATCTCTCCGCCCTGCCGGCTCAGATACTGCCTGACCTGCTCGGACAGTCGGGAGATCGTCTTTTCGTCCAGGCCGAGGGTCGACGCCAGCGACTGCAGGTCGCCGCCCGCCTTGCCGAAGCTCCGCTGCAGCTCGGCCACGCCGGCGACGGTGGGCGGCACGAGCAGCGCGACGAGCGCCGCCAGGATGAGGAACCCGCCGAGGCAGACGGCGGTGGTGGCGAGCCCCCGGCCCATCCCGCGCCTCCTGAGCCACCGGTAGGGCGGGAGCAGGAGGGTGGTGATGGCCAGCCCGAGGATGATGGGGATGACCACCGCCTGGACCACGTAGAGGACCCACAGGATCACGGCGACCAGGGCGATGACCCCGAGCGCCCGCCACGCCGTGTCGCCCGCCCGCCACAGCCTCCCGCCGTCCCCGGCGGGGCCGATGCGCTCCCCCATGCTGGCCCCCTTCCCCACGGGGATCACCAGCAACCCTGCTGAGCTGGGCGGACGCGGGCCCGGCGGAGCCCTCAGCCGTGTGGCGCGGGTCCGATGACGGCCCCTCCCACCGGCGTCCCGGCGGTCAGGCCGGGACCCGTCCACGGCCGTCCCCCAGATCAGGGAACCGGCGGTGGACACCTCGCCGCGGGCGGCGGGGGTCCGGCCGGAGCCGGGATCGGACCGGAGCGCGGCGGCAGACCCGCACACGCCCGGCGCGCTCACCCCGCCGGCGGCCCAGCGCGGTACGCGCCCCTCGCGCGTCCCCGGCCGGGCCGGCCACGCGCCGCCGGTCACGGTGGAGGCGGGGAGGGCGGGCGGCGGCCAGGACCGGGCGACGGCCCCGGCCGCGGCCGTACCCGGCCGCCGCCACCATGCCGAGCAGGGCCAGCACCGCCACCTCCAGGACCACCACCATCCGCTGGGTGACCCCCGCGGGGATGTCGTCGTTGGTCAGGTCGATGCCGGCCATCCGCACGACGTACGGCAGGACCACCAGGACCAGCACGCCCAGGCAGGCCAGGCTCAGTAGCCGCACCGGCCGCGCATGGCGGCTCGCGGCGTGCCGCCGGGCCAGTATCAGGCCCGCCACCGGCATCGTCAGGAAGGCCACGAACGCCGCGTACCGGTGGATGCCACCCGACATCGACAGCGGCACCCCGGGCTCGTCGGTGGGGAAGGCGCCGATCAGCAGCATGCACAGACCCCAGATACCGACCAGCAGCGCGGCCCCGCGGTCCTCGCCGCGCCGGAACAGCGCGGTGCCGAAGGCCGCCGCGCCCGCGGCGAAGAACGTGAGCGAGACGGGCAGCAGCCAGCCGTCCGGCTCGAACGCGTACTCGCTGATCACCGTGTGCACCGGATCGAGGCCGGTGGCCACGTGCAGCCCGAACATCGCCACGGCCCCGGCGCCGATCGCCGCGTAGCCGCCCAGGATCATCCTGGATCCAGATAAAGCCTGACTCCCCATGGCTCAACCATGGCGACGGGCCGTTGTCCGGAGTACCAGAAATGATCCCCAGTCGCCCCTGAGCGATCCCGGAGGGACCCCGGGGCGAGGTGGTGCCCGCATCAGGGGGGACGGCTCCGGAACAACCGCCGTGAGCTGGGGAAACAGTGCGGAAGGTAGTGCCTGCCCCCTCAGGGTCGTGACTCCGGGGGGACCCCGCTTGACTTCGAGCGCGCTCTAAGGAGGAAGGTGGTCTCCATGGGGATCACCATCCAGGAGGCCTCGCGCAAGTCGGGGCTGAGCGCGCACACGCTGCGCTATTACGAACGCATCGGGCTCATCCACCAGGTGGACCGGGACCCGAGCGGGCACCGCGCCTACACCGCGCCCGACCTGGACTGGCTCGAATTCCTCACCAAACTGCGCGCGACCGGCATGCCGATCGCGGACATGTGCCGCTACGCCGAGCTGCGCAGGCAGGGTCCGGAGACCTTCGCCGAGCGGCGGCGGATGCTGGAGATCCACCGTGACCGCGTCAGGACGCAGATCGCGCAGCTCACCGAGGACCTCGGCGTCCTCGACTACAAGATCGACTTTTACAACGCGCTGGAGGGCCAATGAACAGGCGCCGTCTCGGTCAGGGAGGTCCGGAGGTCTCGGCCATCGGACTCGGCTGCATGGGAATGTCGGAGTTCTACGGCACGGCCGACGAGGCCGAGTCCATCGAGGTCATCCACCGTGCCCTCGACCTGGGGGTGAATTTCCTCGACACCGCCGACATGTACGGCAGGGGCCACAACGAGGAGCTGGTCGGCCGGGCGGTCAGGGACCGCAGGGACGAGGTGGTGCTGGCCACCAAGTTCGGCATCGTCCGGGGTGAGGACCCGGCCCGCCGCGGCATCGACGGCAGCCCCGCCTATGTGAAGAAGGCCGCCGACGCCTCGCTCCAGCGGCTGGGCGTGGACCACATCGACCTCTACTACCTGCACCGGCGTGACCCGAACGTGCCCATCGAGGAGACGGTCGGCGCGATGGCCGAGCTGGTCGCCGAGGGCAAGGTCGGCCGGATCGGCCTGTCGGAGGTGAGCGCCGAGACGCTGCGCAAGGCGCACGCCACCCACCCGATCGCCGCCCTGCAGAGTGAATACTCGCTGTTCACCAGGGGCCTGGAGGAGGAGATCCTGCCGACCGCCCGGGAGCTGGGCATCGCGCTGGTGGCCTATTCGCCGATCAGCCGGGGGCTGCTCGGCGGCGCGCTGGCCCCGGCCGAGGAACTGCCCGACGACGACTTCCGCAAGAACCTGCCCCGCTTCACCGGGGCGAACGGGGCGCGTAACGAGGAGCTCGTCGGCGAGGTCCGCAGGATCGCCGACGAGGTGGGCTGCACTCCGGCCCAGCTCTCCCTGGCCTGGCTGTTGACCCGGGGCGAGGACGTCATCCCGATCCCGGGGACCAAGCGGCTGCGCTACCTGGAGGAGAACGCGGCGGCGGCCGACGTCACGCTGACCCCCGGTCAGCTCGCCGAGCTCGACGCCGCCGTGCCGGCGGGGGCCGCCCTCGGCGACCGCTACCCGGACATGTCCTCCGTCGAGCGCTGACCCGCGCGGGGGCCGAGCCCCGGGCGGGACCGGCTCCCGCGCCGGGGTGCCGCCGGGCCGGGGCTCGGCCGTCCCCAGGGCCGACCGGGGAGCAGCCGCCCCCAGGGCCGACCGGGGAGCGGCCGTCCCCGGGGCCGTCAGGGTCGGCTCGGGGCTGTTATCCGCCTCAAGGCGGATTTCACCGCCCGGGTGCCCGCTCTACCCTCACCTCATGAGCCAACGCCCGCCCCCCACCGCGATCGACTGGCTGATCGCGGTGGTCATGGCGCTGTTCGCGGTCGCCGAGGAGGTCGGCGACCGCGCCTTCGTGGCGGACCGCCCGCATCCCGGCTGGTGGATCGTGGTCGCCGCCGCCTCGGTGCTGGTCCTCCTGCGCCGGCGCGCGCCCGCCACCGTGACGTACGTCTACTCGCTGGCGGCCGTCGCGGCGTTCGCCTACTCCGGTGAGTCCGCGTCGGCCTGGCAGTTCTGCGCCCAGCTCCTGCTGCTGTTCACCCTGCTCAGCGAGGTGCCGCCACGAGATCCGCGGGCTGTCGCCGGGCTGGCCGTGACGGCGCTGTTCGTCGGCGCGATGATGTTCGCGCCCCCCGGGCCTCCGGGGCCGGGGGACGCGGCGGTCGCGCTGGTGATGACCTCCATCACCGGCGGGGCGGGCGTCGCCGTACGGCGTCACCGGCAGCTGGCGTTCCACGCGCAGGAGCGCGGCGAGCTGCTCGCCCGGGAGGCGGTGAGCAAGGAGCGGACCAGGATCGCGCGCGAGCTGCACGACGTCGTCGCGCACAGCGTCAGCGTGATGGTCATGCAGGCGGGGGCCGCGCGGCTGATGCTCCGGCCCGACCAGGTCACCGAGCGCGAGGCGCTGAACGTGGTGGAGGAGACGGGCCGGGAGGCGGTGGAGGAACTGCGCCGCATGCTCGGGCTGCTCCGCACCGGCCGCGAGGGCGACGGATTGGCGCCGCAGCCGAGCCTGGCCCGGCTGGACGACCTGGTCGAGCAGATGCGCACGGCCGGTCTCGACGTCAGGCTGAGCGTCGAGGGCGAGCCGGTGCCGCTCCCGGCGGGGCTGGACCTGTCGGCCTACCGGATCGTCCAGGCGGCGCTGGCCAACACCCTCCGGCACGCGGGCCCCACGGGGGTGGAGGTGACGGTCGCCTACCGGCCCCGGGCGCTGTCCTTGGAGATCCTCGACGAGGGACCCCGGGCGGGCCGTACCGGGTCCGCGGGCGAGCCGGGGCACGGGCTGATCGGCATGCGCGAGCGGGTCGCGCTCTTCCACGGCCGGCTGTCGGCCGGACCGCTGCCCGGCGGCGGGTACGGCGTGCGGGTCACACTCCCGCTGGTCGCGCGGATCAGGCCGGGCGAGGTGGTCGCATGAGCGCCCCCGTCCCCGTCTCCGTTCCCTCCCCCTCAGACCGTGTCCCTTCAGACCGTGTCCTCCCGGGCCGTGCCCCTCAGACCGCGTCCCCTCAGACCGCGCCGACCCGTAAGGATGCCGTGACCGCCGGGCGACCTCGGATGGTTACCGTACGGTCACATGCACAGTAAGCAGCTCGCCATCGTCGGCGTGGCCACACTGACGGCCCTGGCCGTCCCGGCAGTGGCGCACGCCTCCCCCGACACGTCGGTGACGGTGACCGTGATGGGCACCTCTGACCTGCACGGTAACACCCTGAACTGGGACTACTTCAAGAACGCCGAGTTCACCGACAGCAAGGGCAACGACGTCGGCCTGGCCAAGGTCTCGACGCTGGTGAACAAGATCCGTGCCGAGCGCGGCGCGGATCGGACCTTGCTGTTCGACTCCGGCGACACCATCCAGGGCACGCCGCTGGCCTACTACTACGCCAAGATGGAGCCGGTCAACGAGACGGGCCGGCTCCACCCGATGGCCCGCGCGATGAACGCCATCGGATACGACGCGGTGACCCTGGGCAACCACGAGTTCAACTACGGGCTCCCGCTGCTGGCCACCTGGGTCAGGCAGATGAAGGCCCCGGTGCTCGGCGCCAACGCCGTCCACGACAGGTCGGGACTGCCCGCCTACCAGCCGTTCACCATCAAGACGATGCGGATCAAGGGCGAGAGGCCGGTCCGGGTCGGCGTGCTCGGCCTGACCAACCCGGGCGTGGCGATCTGGGACAAGGCCAACGTCGAGGGCCGGCTCCGCTTCACCGACCTGGTGCAGAGCGCCAGGAAGTGGGTCCCGGTCATCCGCGGTCTGGGCGCGGACGTGGTCGTGGTCACCGCGCACGCGGGCGACAGCGGGATGTCCTCCTACGGCGGCGACCTGCCCGTCGAGAACGCCTCGGCCATGGTCGCCGAGGAGGTGCCGGGCATCGACGCGGTGCTGTTCGGGCACGCGCACAACGAGGTGGCGCAGCGGTACGTCACCAACAAGGCCACCGGCCGACAGGTGCTGCTCACCGAGCCCAGCAAGTGGGGCCAGCGGCTGAGCGTGATCGACTTCCGGCTCACCAAGCAGCGCGGCCGGTGGACGGTGACCGGCAAGTCCTCCACCACGCTGAACACCAACACGGTGGACGAGGACCCGAAGATCGTCGCGCTCATGAAGGAGCAGCACGACACCACGGTCAAATACGTCAACACGGTGGTGGCCCAGTCCAAGGAGGAGCTGTCGGCGGCCGAGTCGCCGTACAAGGACACCCCGATCCTGGACTACATCCAGAAGGTCCAGACCGAGACGGTCAAGAAGGCGCTGGAGGGCACGGCGGACGCCGGGCTGCCGGTGCTGTCGATCGCCGCGCCGTTCAGCAGGAGCGCGACCTTCCCGGCCGGGCCGGTGAGCGTGCGGGACATGGCGGGCCTGTACATCTACGACAACACGCTGATGGCCGTGAAGCTCACCGGGGCCCAGCTCAAGGACTATCTGGAGTATTCGGCCAGGTACTACAACCAGCTGGCGCCGGAGGCCCCGGTCGATCTCGCCGCGCTGACCAACGCCAACGGCACCCCCGACTACAACTACGACCAGCTGTCCGGCGTCAGCTACGACGTCGACGTCGCCAAGCCGGTCGGTCAGCGGATCGCCGGACTGTCCCACCAGGGGCAGCCGGTCGCCGCCGACCAGCAGTTCGTGGTCGCGGTCAACAACTACCGCCAGTCCGGCGGCGGCGGCTTCCCGCACGTGACGACCGCCCCGGTGGTCTACAACGCGCAGGTGGAGATCCGCCAGGCGCTGATCGACCACGCCACGGCGACCGGGGTCATCGACCCCGCCGGGTTCGCCGAGGCCGGCTGGCGGCTGACCCGCGACGGCAAGCCGCTGTTCTGACGGCAGGGTGCTGTTCTGACGGCAGGGCGCGCCGCGGCCGCGGCGCGCTCCGGGGCGGCCGGGGACCGGCCGCCCCTGCTAGGCGGAGCGGGTGGGTCCCTGTGCCGCGGCGCCCTGGTGGACCGGCTCGGCGGACTCGACCGCCTCGACGGACTCGTGGACCCGGTCGCGGCGGTACTCGCGGAACGAGTAGGCGATCGCGCCGGCCCAGATGAGGGCGATGGCGATGTAGACGGCCGCCTGGACACCGCCGGAGGCGCCGATCCAGTCGCTGCGCAGCAGGGTCCGCACGTTGGTGAGGACGATCAGGCCGCCGACGGCGGAACCCAGGATGCGCGGCGGGATGTGGCGGACGAGCCAGGCCGCGATGGGGGCGGCGACGACACCGCCGAGCAGCAGGACGGCCACCCAGGCGGGGTCGATGTTCTCCGAGCCGATACCGAGGAGGAATCCGGCGCTGGCGGCGATGGCGACGAGGAACTCGCTCGCGTCGATGGATCCGATCACCTTGCGCGGCGCCAGGCGCCCGCTGGCCAGGATCGCCGGGGTGCCGATCGGCCCCCAGCCGCCACCGCCGGTGGAGTCGACGAATCCGGCGAGCAGGCCGAGCGGGGCGAGGAACCGCTTGCGCAGCGGCTTGCCCAGGTTGCCGCGCGGCAGGCCGGAGACGGTGAAACGGACCAGGACGTAGGCGCCCAGGGTCAGCAGGATGATCGACATGACCGGGGCGGCGGCCTCGGTGGACAGGCTCGACAGGAAGGTGGCGCCGGCGAAGGCGCCGGCGGCGCCCGGGATGCCGACCTTCCCCACGACCTTCCAGTCGATGTTGCCGAAGCGCCAGTGTGAGATGCCGGACGCGAGGGTGGTCCCGATCTCGGCGAGGTGGACGGTGGCCGACGCGGCCGCGGGGTTGGTGCCGACGGCCAGGAGCAGCGTCGTCGAGGTGACGCCGTAGGCCATGCCCAGGCTCCCGTCCACCAGTTGTGCCGCGAACCCCACGAGACCCAGGAGTATGAGCGCGCGCACAAGACCTCCTTCCCATTTTTCCGACTTGACTAGTAGGAAAAATGGTGAATGCGGAAACGGGATGCGTCAAGTGAATGTGAGACAGCCCATCTCGGGATCCGGGCGGCTCCGCGGCCCCGCCGCCCGCGTGGAGATCAGTCCGGCGGCGGGAAGGGGTGGAAGAAGACGGTCTCCCCCTCCCCCTGCAGGCGGACGTCGAACCGGTAGGACCGCTCCCCCGTCGGCGAGGCGATCAAGGTGGCGCGCCGTACCGGGTCGAGCCCGGCCGGCGGCGGCGTGCCGCCGGCCGGATAGACGCGGGTCCAGACCGGCTTGAGCAGGCCCCGGGCGAAGACCAGGAGCGGGATGTAGGTGTCCGGCCTGGCGGTGCGGAACCGGTAGGAGCCGTCGGCCCCGGTCGGGCAGCGGCCGAACAGGCCCGGCTGGCAGATCTCCAGCAGCGCGTCGGGCACCGGCTCGCCCGCGCCGTCCAGGACGCGGCCGTGCAGCTCGATCGCGTCCGGATGGTCCTCGGGCACCGCGAAGGGCCCCTCGGCGTACGGCAGGGCGTGGGCGAAGAACGGGCCCACCGTCTGCGACGGGGTCAGGGGCGGCATCAGTCCTCCTCGAAGGGGGTCGTGCCCAGCACGACGTCCCAGCGGTAGCCGAGCGCCCACTCGGGCTCGGTGGTGTCCAGGTCGAAGGCGCAGACGAGCCGTCCGCGGTCCTCCGGCCGGGGCACCGACCGGAAGATCGGGTCGTGGGCGGACAGCGGGTCGCCGGGGAAGTACATCTGGGTGATCAGCCGCTGGGTGAACGCGGTGCCGAACACCGAGAAGTGGATGTGCGCCGGCCGCCAGGCGTTGGGGTGGTTGCGCCAGGGGTAGGCGCCCGGCTTGATCGTGACGAACCGGTATCGGCCGTCGGCGTCGGTCAGGCAGCGGCCGAAGCCGGTGAAGTTGGGATCGAGCGGGGCCGGGTGCAGGTCCAGCGGGTGGGCGTACCTGCCGGTGGCGTTGGCCTGCCAGATCTCCACCAGCGTGTTGGGCACCGCCCGGCCCCGGCCGTCGAGGACGCGGCCGGTGACGATGATGCGCTCGCCGATCGGCTCCCCCTCGTGCTGCCTGGTCAGGTCGTGGTCCAGCGGCCCGACCGCCTGGTGGCCGTAGACCGGGTCGAGCAGCTCCGCCGCCTCGGGGTCGGCGGCGGGCCGTACCGGCGGATGCGCGGGGGCGCGCAGCACGGTGCTGCGGTAGGCGGGAGTGAGGTGGTGCGGGTGCGGGTCGTCAGTCACGGGGTGCTCCGGAGTCGAAGGGCAGGCCGACGTAGTTCTCCGCGAGCGTGGTGGCCGCGGCCTCCGAGGAGGTGACGTAGTCGAGGTGGGAGGTCTGCAGGCGCCTGCCGTAGGCGTCGTCGCTGTCGAAGGTGTGCAGCAGCGTGGTCATCCACCAGGAGAAGTGCTGCGCCCGCCAGACCCTCCGCAGGCAGGTGTCGGAGTAGGCGTCCAGCAGCTCGGTGGAGCCGCTCCCGTAGAAGGCGGCCAGGGCCTCGGCCAGCACCCGGACGTCGGCGACGGCCAGGTTGAGACCCTTGGCCCCGGTCGGCGGCACGATGTGGGCGGCGTCCCCGGCGAGGTAGAGCCTGCCGTGGCGCATCGGCTCGGCGACGAACGAGCGCATCGCGGACAGGTCTCTGGAGATGATCGGCCCCTCGGTCAGCGCGAACCCCGGGACCGTCTCCAGGCGCGCCCGCAGCTCCGTCCAGATCCGGCTGTCCGGCCAGTCGTCCAGCGAGGCGTCCGGCGGGACCTGGAGGTAGAAGCGGCTGATCTCCGGCGAGCGCATGCTGTGCAGCGCGAAGCCCCGCTCGCTGCGGGAGTAGATCAGCTCCTCGGCCGACGGCGGGACCTGGGCGAGGATGCCGAGCCAGGCGAACGGATAGTCCCGCTGGAAGATCGACAGGACCCCGTCGGGGATGGAGGGCCGGCTGACCCCGTGGAACCCGTCGCAGCCCGCGATGACGTCGCAGTCGAGGCGCCGGCCCAGGAAGGTCAGGTAGGGGTCGGCCGCGAGGGAGTGCAGGGCGACGTCCGGGACGTCGAAGAGGATCTTCCCGCCGTCGGCCAGCCGCCGGGCGATCAGGTCCTTGACGACCTCCTGCTGGCCGTAGACGGTGATGGCCCGGCCCGGGACGAGCCGCTCGAACGGGATCCGGTGCCCGGCCCCGCCGTAGCGCAGCTCGATGCCGTGGTGCGGCAGCCCCTCGGCGCGCATCCGCCCGCCGACGCCCGCCTCGTCGAGCACGTCCACCGTGCCCTGCTCCAGCACGCCGGCCCGCACGCGCTGTTCGACGTACTCCCTGCTGCGTGACTCCAGCACCACCGAGTCGATGCCCCGCAGATGGAGGAGATGGGACAGCAGCAGCCCGGCGGGGCCCGCTCCGACGATCCCGACCTGAGTGCGCATGGGCCGAGCATTCCCCACCGCCGCGACCTCCGCGCCCCGGTCTTCCGCTCAGCGGAAGACGCCGGAGAGTGCGGTCGAGCCGTCCGGAAGTCATTGACAAAATTAAATTTTACGTACAAGATTGTTTTTGCGATGAGAGAAGTCCTGTACCTGGAACAGATCGAGCAGGCCGAGGCCCTGCTCAAACCGCAGCGCGTCGAGGTGCTGCGGCAGCTCGCCGAGCCGCGCACCTGCACCGAGGTCGCGGCCCGGCTCGGTCAGACCCCGCAGCGGGTCTACTACCACGTCAAACGCCTGGTCGACGCCGGTCTGGTCGAGCAGGTGTCCGAGCGCAGAGTGCGCGGCATCCACGAAGGCATCTACCAGGCCGGGGCCCGCGCCTACTGGCTGTCGCCCCGCCTGGTCGGCCGGATCGGCCTGCGCAGGGCGCAGGACGAACTGAGCCTGGGCTACCTGCTCGACCTCATGGAGGAGGTCCAGGCCGACATCGCCGCGCTCGACCGGACGGCACCGGAGCTGCCGTCCGTCGGCGTCTCCGGAGAGATCCACGTGCCGCCGGAGCGCCGCCAGGAGTTCCTGAACGACCTGCAGACCGCGCTGCGGGACATTTTCACCCGCTACGGCGGCGCCGAAGGCGACGCCTTCAAGCTCGCCGTCGCCTGCTACCCCAAAGGAGAGCCCCGTGAGTGAGCCGATGACCCTGCACGCCCGTGTCGCCGCCTCCGCCAAGGAGGTCCACCGCGCCCTGACCGACCCCGCGGCGCTGCGCGTCTGGCTGGCCGAGCACGCCGAGGTCGACCTGCCGCACCGCTACGCGTTCTGGGGCCGCCACACTCCTGAGGGCCAGGAGCCCCACCAACGCCTCCTGCACGTCGACGACCACACCCTGCGCTTCGCCTGGCTGCTGGACGGCGAGGAGACCGCCGTCGAGTTCCGCCTGACGGAGGAGAGCCCGGAGTCGACCGTCATCACGCTGTCGCAGACCCATTTCGACTTCCAGCACGTCGTCACCGGCGCCAGCATCCGGGGCGTGCTGCAGACCTTCTGGGCGCTGGCCGTCGCCAACCTGGTCGACCACCTCGAAGGCCGCCCCCTCACCCCGATGTGCGACTTCACCTCCGCGCGGCTCCGGGAAGAGGTCATCATCGACGCGTCGCGGGAGGCGGTCTACGACTCCCTCGTCGACTCCGGCAAGGTCAGCCGCTGGTTCGGCTTCCCCATCGAGATCGAGCCCCACGTCGGCGGGCGCTTCGCCATGGGCGGCTTCGAGGCAGGCCAGGCCGCGAAGATCATCGACCTCGACCCCGGCCGCACGCTGTCGGTCGACTGGGCCGACTACGGCGTCACCACCTGGGAGCTGGAGGACTCCGGCGGCGGGACCCGGCTCACCTTCGTGCAGAGCGGCTTCAGCACCGGGCAGGCGCCCTACGCCACCTGGATGGGCTGGCTCAGCGGCATCGCCGAGCTGCGCCGCTTCCACGAGCTGGCCGACTGGCGCCCGATCTGGCTGGACGCCCCGGAAGGGGCGGCCGCCGAGGAGGCCACCGTTCGGTGACGCCCCGCGGAGCGATCCCAGCCGCACTCCAGCCGCGCTCCGGTCACACTCCTGCCACACTCCTGCCGCGCTCCTGCCGCGCTCCTGCCGCTCGCCGCAGCGGTGGCGGGCGAGCGGGCGGGACGGGCCGGCGTGACCGGCGCCGAGGCCGGCCGACGCCCCCGGGCCGGGGGCATGGCATCGCTCCCCCCTCCGACTCCCAGAAAGTTCAGTGAAGACGCTTCACATCCAGCGACAGTGATCACACCGTCCATGTCGGTCGATCACCGTGACCCGGGAAGGACCCCCGAGATGCGCAAGATCATCGCCTCCACCTACAGCACGCTCGACGGCTTCATCGACAACCCGCACCTGTGGTCCATGCAGCACAACAGCGACGACGCGATGGCCTACGCCTTCGCCATGACCACCGGGTGCGACGCGCTGCTGCTGGGCCGCACCACCTACGAGGGCATGGCCCAGGCCTGGCCGAACATGGGCGGCAACCCCTACGCCGACCACGTCAACGGCATCACCAAATACGTCGTCGCCTCCCAGCCGGTCGAGACCGGCGCCTGGGCCCCCACGGTCGTGATCCCCGGAGACGACCTGGCCGCCCAGGTCACCAAGCTCAAGGAGCAGGACGGCAAGGACATCCTGATCTGGGGCAACGGCCGGCTCACCGACGACCTCGCCCGGCACGGCCTGCTGGACGAATACCGCGTCTGGATCTACCCCGTCATCAAGGGCGAGGGCGAGCCCCTGTTCCGCCCCGGCAGCGCCACCCCCGTCGAACTGGCCGACAGCACCACCTTCGACTCCGGTGTCGTCGTCCTCACCTACCGGACGGCCGGCGCCTGAGCAGGCCGGGACGGCCACCACCCGGGCCGGTGGTGGCCGCCGCCCCAGGGCGCCGCCCCGAAGGAACCGCCCCAGAGCTTTGCCCCAAGAAGCCGCCCCTCGGAGAGCCGCCCCTCGAAGGGTCACCCCCGAAGGGCCACCCCTCGGAGGGGCTCCGCGACGAGCTCGCCGCCCCTACCGCCGGCGCGACACCGTGGCCAGGTCGCGGGAGAGCGCACCGGCGGCGGTCAGCACCGCGGGGGCCAGCCGCCGCAGGTCGGCGCTGTGCCGCCAGGCCACCAGCGACAGCGCCGCCACCACCCGGTCGCCGGGCCCACGCACCGGCACCGCGACCGAGCAGGTGCCCAGCGACATCTCCTCCTGGGTGCAGGCGACGCCGGTCCGCTGGATCTCCCGCAGCTCGGCCCGGAGCCGCACCGGATCCACCACCGTGCTGGGCGTGTGCGCGGTGAGCCCACCGGCCAGCACCCGCTCCACGGTCTCGGGTCCGGCGAAGGCCAGCAGCACCTTGCCGACGGCGGTGGCGTGCAGCGGCAGCTCTCCCGCCACCCGCGAGACGATCGGCACGGACGTGGGCCCGCGCAGCCGCTCCACATACAGCGCCCGATCGCCGCGGAGCACGGCGAGCTGCACGTTCTCCCGGGTGGCGGCGTAGAGGTCCTCCATGTACGGCAGGGCCAGCTCGCGCAGCTCGCGCGGCTCGGCCGCCTGGGCGCCGATCTGCCACAACCGCATCCCGACCCGGTAGGACCCGTCGGGCAGCCGCTCCACGAAACCCCCGTCGGTCAGCTCCCTGACCAGCCGGTGCCCGGTGGCCGGCGGCAGCTCGGCCCGGCGGCAGATCTCGGTGAGGGTCAATCGCGCGTCTCCGGGCAGGAACGCGCCCAGGATGGCCATGACCTTCCCGGTGACCGTCGGCGCCCGCACGTCCCTCAGCCTAGGCGTGAGGCGAGGATCCCGGCACGGGCGAGCTGCACCTGGCGGGCTTTCTTCGCCGCGTAGCCCAGCAGCGGGCCGTTCCAGGCGTGCACCACGAGCGTGTCCTCGACCTCGGTCCCGCCGTCCTTCCCGGCGAGGGCGAAGCGGTAGTCCAGCCGCACCCCGCCGGGACTGTTCACCTTCCCCTCCACGGTCTGCGGCGTGCTGCGCAGCGTCACCTTGATCAGGTTGTCGTAGTTGACCAGGCCGAGGAACCTGAAGCGCTCGACCGAGGTGTAGCGGGTCTCCTCTCCGTCCTGCTGGATGTCCTTGACCGCGACGACCAGCGGGGAGAGCCCGACATAGCTCTGCGGCTGGCTCAGGTGCGCGCGGAGCGCCTCCGGAGTGTTGCGGACGTGGAAGGTATGGCGAAGTGTTGCCTTCGGCACCGTTCTGCCCCCGTTCAAGATTTTTTACTGGGAGACACTAACGGGTTCGGCCATGTACCACCGGGCATGTTGCTCACCTCGTGTGAGGGAATCGAGTCTTCGGGGCAGTTCGCGGCGGGAGAAGGGGTCGGCTCCGGCGTTGCGGATGTGGATGCCCACGGCGTACATGTCCCGGACCTCCATGAGGGTGGAGTATCCCGGCCACGAGCGCAGGTCGCTGCCGTAGGCGTCGGCGAAGGCGTCCACGTCCGCGGCCGTCAGGCCGAAGCGGCGCTGGCCGTGGTAGGTGTGGACCAGGTCCCACTCGCGCGGCCCGACCGCGACGCCGTCCCAGTCGCAGAGCACCACGTGCCCGTCGGTGCAGCGCAGCAGGTTGTCGATCCAGGCGTCGCCGTGCAGCAGCACCGGGGAGCCGTCCATGCCCAGGCCCGCCCAGCGCTCGGTCAGCTCCGCGATGCGGTCGCGCAGCCAGGCCCGCTGGCAGGCGGTGAGCTCCTCGGAGCGGTCCACGGCGCGGCGCACCTCCGACAGCGGGTCGGCGAACCGCTTCAGCGCCACCGGCGGCACCGGCAGCAGGTGCAGACTGCGCAGGATCTCGCCCAGCTCCGTGGTGGTGGGACGGCCGCTGGCCGGGACGTAGTGCCAGAACGTGACGACCCTTCCGTCGTGGACCACGGGCTGCTCGGAGATCTCGTCGGCCGGGCGCACCGCGGGGAAGCCCTGCTGGGCCAGCCAGCGGGCCACCGCGAGCACGACCGGCAGGCGGGTCAGCGCGTTGGGCGCGGTGGCGATCCGGACCACGATCTCGCTGCGCAGCTTGAAGACGGCGTTGCTGCGCACCCGCAGCAGCTCGGCGTCCCTGTGGTCGATCCCGAGGTCCTCGCAGACTTCGCGCAGGACCGTGAACGCCTCCTCCGCGAGCGGGCCCATCAGCTGACCGGCGTGGCGTCGGCGAGCAGTTCGCTCAGGCGGCGCACCGCCACCGCCTTGTGCCGGCCGGGCGGCACCTCCGTCAGCAGCGCCCGGGCACGGTTGACCACGATGGAGGTGCGGTGCTCCGGCGGCACCTGGAGCAGGGCCTTCTGGGCCAGATGGCAGGCGTCCTCGACCTTGCCGCCGCGGATCAGGTGCGCGGCCTGGTCGAGCAGGATGAGCACCGGGTCGATGGCGTAGGGGCCGGAGGGGCCGGGCGTCCAGTCGACGTCCTCGCCCAGCTCGATCAGAGTGCCGATCCGGTAGAACTGCAGCCGCCGCTCCGAGAAGCGGAAGGCCAGGTGGTCGTGGCCCTCCGGGGGCATCCTGGCGAAGATCCGCTCGGCCTCCGCCAGCGCGATCCTGGCGGCCTTGTGCTCGCCCATCCTGGCCAGCGCCCGCGCCTCCGCCGCCGCGCCGAGCGCCGCCGGGGAGCTGGGCGCGCTCCCGGCGAGCATCCGGGCCTCGCGGGCGAGCCGTACGGTCTCGGCCAGGTCGCCGTAGTAATAGGGGAGCATCGCCTGCTGCGCCCGGACCAGGGCGCGCAGCCGCAGATCGCCCATGTCGTCGGAGGCGGTGCGGGCGGTGCCGTACCAGGCGTGCGCCTGACGGGTGTCGCCGAGCTTCATCAGCGCGTCGGCCGACAGCAGCGCGAGCATCACGGTGGCGTTGAGCAGGCGGCGCTGGGCCATCGCGGGCTGGCGGGCGGCCGAGAGCGTCCGCACGTCCGACAGCTCCAGCATCAGCCGGTAGAGCATCGGCAGCGGGGCGCTGGTGATGTATTCGCGGCGGTAGCGCAGCACCTGCTCGTCGAGCCGGTCGAGCTGCTCCTCGGAGACGGTGGCGACGGCGAGCGTGCGGTCCAGGTCCTGGCGGGTCCGCTCGACCTCGGCGAGCAGCCGTCCGCTCATCGCGAACCGCGAGCCGAGCAGCGCGTGGTGGAACAGCGCGCGGCGCTCCATGTCGTCGTCGATCCGCTCCTCCGCCTGGTACGGCGAGCGGCCCTCGGCGCCGGAGACGACCACGATCTTGACCCCGCCGTCGTCCTCGCAGTAGTCGCCGGCCAGGCCGAGCCGTACCGCGTTGGCCCGGTAGAGCCGCGCCAGCAGGTCGATGGTCTGCGGCCGGGGCCTGGCCCGGTTGTTCTCCCAGGCGTTGAGCAGGTCGATGCTGGCCCGCGCCGCGCCGAGCCCCTGGCGCTCGCACAGCTCCTCCAGCTCCTGGACCGACTGCCTGGCCGACCATCCCCGGGCCAGCCGGTGCGCCTTGAGCAGGCTCACCCCGCAGCAGCCGTGGATGGCCTGGGTGGTCTGCCAGAGCGTCCACTGGCGGGCCTCGGCCTGCCCGCGCCAGCGACGCGCACACGCGGGCGAATGCTCACCTCGGGCCACGGCGCCTCCCGGTCGCTGTTCACACAAGATTAACGAGAGCGCACCACAGCGTAAGCGTGCCTGTGCATTGCATTCCCTTTATCCGCGGGTTTTCCACGGAACATCGGTGAGTTTCCGGTCTATTCCACTGATCCCCACCCCGGTCTGAAGCGGGGCCGATTGCCTGACCTGCCGTAAAACCGCACTCTGCTGGAAAGCCCCCATCGCCCGCCAGGAGTGATCCGGATGACGGCAGAGCACGGCGAGGCCGTCGACCATCTACGACGGCTAGCCGCCCAACTGGAGGCGCACTCGTTCCAGGTGCGTCTGAAAGCTCCCGCGGGGCTCTTCCCCCGCCTTCACGTGATCAATCCGATGGTCCCGGCCAGGACGGAGGACGTCCTCGCCGCCCACGAGGCGGACGGCGAATGGTGGTTCTGGCTGTCCTGGGCCGGACGCATCGGACATGCCGAAGATGTCGCCACGGCTGCGGAACGTGTGGCTAGTGTGCTTCATGTGATACGCAGATAGGTGATTCTTGGGCTTCACATGGGTAGCACCCGTTGATCAAGCCCAGAAGGGAGCGCGACCGTGAAAAGGATTCAGGTCATCCAACGTCCGCGTCCACCGCGTGAGCCGGCCCCGCTCGACCTGCGGAGCCCCTCAGGCAGGCAACTGCCTTTCTGACAGCCGGGACAGGCCGACGGCGGAGAGTCGACCGGCGCTCCCCGCCGGACACCCCCACCGCCGGTCCCCGAGCCCGCCCCCGCGAGGGAGCCCGGCACCCGCGCCGCGGAGACCACCCGCGCCGCGGAGACCGGGATCTCGCGCTGCAAGGAGCGAGATCACTCCCTGCAAGAGGCCGTCAAGCGGCCTGCAGGCATCCCGGCGGACCTTGTCTCCATGACCGACACCCCGTTCACCGCAAGTGTCAGCGTGGTGGTCCCCGCTCTGAACGAAGCCGCCAACCTGCCACACGTCTTCGCGACCCTGCCCGCCTGGATCGACGAGGTCGTCCTCGTCGACGGCAACTCCACCGACGACACCGTCGCCGTCGCCAGAGCCCTCCGTCCCGGCCTGCGCGTCGTCACCCAGACCCGCCGGGGCAAGGGCAACGCCCTCACCGAGGGGTTCGCCGCCGCCACCGGCGACATCATCGTCATGATCGACGCCGACGGGTCCACCGACGGCCGGGAGATCATCGCCTTCGTGACCACGCTGGTCGAGGGCGCCGACTTCGCCAAGGGCTCCCGTTACGCCCCCGGAGGCGGCTCCGACGACATCAGCCCCACCCGCTCGCTCGGCAACCGGATGCTCACCCTGGTGACCAACCTGCTGTACGGCACCCGCTACACCGACCTGTGCTATGGCTACAACGCGTTCTGGGCACGCCATCTCGGCGCCCTCGCCCTCGACTGCGACGGTTTCGAGATCGAGACCCTGATGAACGTCCGCGCCGCCCGGGCCGGCCTCGTGATCCGCGAGGTCCCCAGCCACGAGCGCTGCCGCATCCACGGTGTCAGCAACCTGCACGCCGTACGGGACGGCCTGCGGGTGCTCCGGACCATCCTGCGCGAACGCGCCCGCCGTACGGCCCGGTCCGTCGCGGTCCCGTCCGCCGCGATCCCGTCCACCCCGGCCGCGTCCGCCATGCTCCCGCCCGCCCCGGCCGCGTCCGCCGGGCCCGCGCGGATGCCCCTGCCGGCACCGCCGGAACGGAATGTGCCAGTCTTGGATCATGCGCTACATAGTGGTGGGGGCCGGGGCCGTCGGCGGGACCATCGGAGGAAGGCTGTTCCAGAGCGGGCATGACGTGGTGCTCGTCGCCCGCGGCGCGCACTATGACGCGCTCAGGCGCGACGGCCTGCGCCTGGCCACCCCCGCTTCCACCGAGACGCTCGACATCCCGGCCGCCTCCGGACCGGTCCGGCTCCGCGACGACGACGTGCTGATCCTCGCGGTCAAGTCACAGGACACGGTCGCCGCGCTGGACCCCTGGCCGCGGCACCTGCCCGTGGTGTGCGCGCAGAACGGGGTGGCCAACGAGCGGATGGCCCTGCGGCGGTTCGACCACGTGTACGGCATGTGCGTCTGGCTGCCCTCCTCCCATCTCGAACCCGGCGCCGTGACCGCCTACGGCGCTCCCATGTCCGGCATGCTGCAGCTCGGGCTCTACCCCGGGGGCACCGACGAGCTGTCCGAGCAGCTCGCCGCCGACCTCCGCAAGAGCTTCTTCGCCGGATCCGCCGTACCCGATGTGATGCGGTGGAAGTACGCCAAGCTGCTGGGCAACCTGGGCAACGCCTACGAGGCGCTCTGCGGCCACGCACCCGGCCACGAGCCGATCCTGGAACGGGTGACGGCCGAGGGCAGGGCGGTCCTCAACGCGGCCGGCATCGCCTACGCCTCCCCCGACGAGGAGGCCGCCAGGCGCGGCGACCAGGTGCGGACCGAGCCGGTCGGAGGGGACCCGCGAGGCGGCGGCTCGTCCTGGCAGAGCCTGGCCAGGGGCAGCGGCACGATCGAGGCCGACTACCTCAACGGCGAGATCGTTCTGCTCGGCAGGGAGCTGGGCATCCCCACACCGGCCAACGAGGTGCTCCGCCGCGAGGCCAACCGCTCAGCCCGCGAGCGGCTCCTCCCGGGCTCGATGTCCCCCCAGACCCTGGCCGGACTGATCGACGCCCACGCCGCCGCCTCCGGCGCCCGCTGACGGCGCCGGCCACCCGATCGACGCGCTGAGCTGATCACACGAACTTCGACACCGGGTGCTCCCGCAGGACGCCGTCCACGTGGACGTACCGGCTGCAGTTTTGGCCCATAAGCTCTTGACCATCTGTTCCGTAGGTCCCCAAACGCTGTCCAGAGTCGTTCAGATCAGTTCACCGTGCAGGTCGTCGACGATCCGGCTGTTCAAATCAGGCCAGCTCAGTCCAAGGTCGTACGGCCCGTTGGGTCCCAGGTTGGCTCCCAGAGCCGGAGCACCGACGGTTTTACAGTGAGCCGCAGTTCCTCACTGCACTGCGCCTCTGACCTCGTCACACGGTCCTTGTCTCAACGTTGCCAGAGAAGATCATCCCGCGTATATCCCGCGGTAAACCGTCGCGCTCTCTGCATACCATCGTGGGCATGCCGGCCTGGGAAGGATGCACCGACGCGGATATCAGTGCCATCCTCCAGGCTCACGGCCTCAGCCATATGCCTCAAGTCTATGAGGGCTGGCTTCGGCAGTACGGCCGCGGCCCGGGACGCAACCCGATCTTTCATAAGCAAGGCGGCATCGCTTACATGCCCGAGGTCCTCGAAAATTCCGCTGAAGCAAGAGCCATCGTGGCCGGCATGCCCACCTCGTACGGACTGCCGCCTAACGCCCTGGTGGTGTCGACATGGCAGGGCTACATGTTCGAGTTCGTCGTGATCGACGAAGGTGACGACCCTCCGCTTCTCGTCTACATCGAGGGCGAAGATGTCGCTCAACAGCAAGGAAGCCGACCGCTGTCGAATTGGCTAGCCAACCTTCTCCGAACAGAGAACAGCCAAGGCTGTCCGTGACGACCAGTTTGGAAGATCGCGGCGCGCGACACCGCTACCTGCTGCGTTCCAGGCCAGGAGCGCTCTCGCCTTGCCCATGAGCCCCCGCGACTCCCCCTTGGTAACCCTCCTGACGGGCACGGCGCCGACATCTCACCCAAACCGCATTAGCAGCTCTGATCCTGCCGGTCCCGATCGGTTCAACCTGGGCCAACAGGGCTCGACCTGGCGGGTGTCGGTGAACACGGTCGCGGCCCGGATGGCCGCACTCGGCATGGCGGCCCGCGTGCGGCGCCTGCCCCGGTCGCTGACCCGGCAGGGCAAACGGCCGGCGGCGCCGGATCTGGTGCGCCGCCAGTTCGATGCGGTCGCCGCGGATGTGCTGTGGTGCGGCGACGTCACCGAGATCGTCACCGGTGAGGGCAAGCTGTACCTGGCGACGGTGGAGGATCTGTTCTCGCGGCGTCTGCTCGGTTATGCCATGTCCGCCCATCACGATGCCGCCCTGACGGTCGCCTCGTTGCAGATGGCCGCGGTCATGCGGGGCGGAAACATCGATGGGGTGATCTTCCACTCCGATCGCGGCGGTGAGTACACCGCCGCCCGGTTCCAGGCTGCCTGCCGCCACTGGGGTGTGGTGCAGTCGATGGGCCGGGCCGGCTGTGCGCTGGACAACGCCCCGGCCGAGTCGTTCAACTCCACCCTCAAGGTCGAGTTCGCCTACCGGCACCGGTTCGCCACCCGGGCCGAGGCACGGCTGAAGATCGCAACCTGGATCGCCGGTTTCTACAACACCCGCCGTCGGCACGGCGCCCTCCGCGGGCTATCGCCGATCGTCCATGAACAGCAGATCACGGCCGCCCGAGCGGCCACCACGATGAGATATCAGCAGCTCATCGCTGCATAGAAAGTCTCCACGGTTTCAGGGGATTGCCATGAGTGGCCGCGGTTGACCCCTCGGTACCCTCTTAATGGCACGACGATCAACAGATGAGGTGTTGCGGATGGCGTTTACCTTCGCCGATGTTGCCTGGCTGGCCGAAGACGACGAGCTGGGCGATCTGTGGTGCCTGACCTTCGTGCGTGGAGTCAGCGAGGTGCAGGCGCTTCGCCGACTGGGTGCCGACCAGGAGAGCATCCGGCCACTCACCTATGACGAGTTGATAGACGATGGCCTCTTTCCTGAGACGGTGCTTGCGGGGAGGGTGGGCGACTGGACGGTGCTCATTGAGGAGAGCGGGTGGACGTGCACGGAAGCCGACAAGGCACAGGCCCTCTCGGCCGGGACCGTGGCCGTGGCGGTGCTGCGGCACGACTACGCATCCGACGACTTCGTCTACGCGGTGGACGGGGAGTTGGTCACGTGCTTCAATCCCAAGATTCCCGAATGGCGGCACGGGAGTGATCCCGATCGGCTCAACGACCTGATGAGGCAGGCGGGCCTTGATCCCGACGACGTACCCGCAACCGGTGCTGAGGCACCGTCGTCCGCGTCCGGAGCACTTCTCCTCGCAGCCGGGTTGACCGGCGTGGTGCTGACTCCGGAGGTCGTCAAAGGGCCGCTCATGAGTGGCGTCGTTGGCTGATCCGTCCACGATGCCACGTCCGACGGCCAGCCTGGAGGCCGGCACCACATTCCGCTGCCCGGAATCTGCCCGCGCTGCAGCACGGCTCGAACTCAAAATCTGCGGATTAGAAGATCGGCCTTGAGCTGTTCCGGACGGTTCAATGCAGGTCAGCGGGCCTGCGCGGTCCATCCTGAACGGCGCTGAACGCCCCTGTATTGCAACCCGAAGTGCAACCCTGGGCCCAATGAGCCGGGCTGAGATGACCGCCGACGCTACCAGACCCTCATCTCTTTAATTCGAGCAGCCCCATCTTCGCTGAGAAGGAAGAAGTGTGCAGCCTCTGGGCCAGGAAAGCGGCTGTCTTCGTCCAGTGGGATGGTGAGGATGGCATCTCCGAAGTCGAGCGAGATGTGCTCGTCGGCCCTGAAGTTGACGGATTGAACTTTCCTTTCGATGAGAGCGCACAGGGCGTCTCGTGATCCTGGCTGAGGGAAGACCCAAGCCTGGGAGTCTTTCTGTATACGGGGTTCAGTCAATGCCGTAAGCTTCGCCTCGTTGAAGTGGAACTCGACGTAGTCCATCACGAACGCGACCGTGTACAGCTCCCTTCCGACGAGTTCGATGGGCTCGTCTGAGCCGACAACAAGGATAGGTTCGACTGGATCATGGGTCATTCGCCCATTCTCCGGGAATCGAACCCGCCGTGTCAGCTTGGGAAGTCTCTAACGCGCCTGGCCGCTGAGCTGGCGAAGTGCTGACCTGCGGGGGAGCGCTTCGGCTACCCGTGCTTCTCCGTAAGTCCCCCTTGATCCCCCTCCTGACGGGCACGCAACGGGCACGGGGAACGTCTACTCTCGTCGCCTTGGTGCTCGGTGGACCGGGGCTGAGGCACGAAGCCCTGGTCCTTCGATCGCCCCCTGCCCTGAGCGGAGATCAGCCGTCATCAGGCGATCGTGAGGGTAGTACCGGCTTTGACCCGCACTACCCGTGTGAAAAGATTCAGATGGGTGATCTTGTGATGGGCTTTCTGCCCGCTTCGAAACCGTTGATGGAGAGCAGGGCAGATGCGGGTATGGCATCGGTGGTCGGCGGCTGCGCTGCTCGCAACCTTCCCCTCCGTCATGGCCTGGGTCGGCAGCGACCTCATCGCAAGCACCGGGCTCTTCTACTACGACATCCGCGTCTGGCATGGAATCGGAATCCACCCCTTGGCGCAGGGACTCGGCGTCGGATACCTCGGTTCCACGGGCATTGACGTCGTACAGGTGCTGGCGGACATCGAAGTGATCATGCTGGCCCTCGCCCTGCCCGTACCCATGGTGGGAGTGGCCGCTCTACTCCGGCGACGGTGGCGATACCGCACCACCCTGGTTGTGGCCGTTGTGCTGGGCATCCTCGCAGCGGTCAACATCGCCGCCAACATTGTCGGCCCCTGGTCGGACCTGACCCAGTGCCCGCCGACCGAGCTCACGGATATACCTGAGGACTACTCCTGCTACATAAACAACAGAGGCGTTTGGGTCCCGCCCCTCCTCTACGGCCTCGCGTATGCCTTCGCCGCCTACATTCTGATCACTCTTCGCGGTCGTGCGCTTGCCGATGCACCTCGCAGTCCTGACAGCCAGGACCATGCTTCCGCCAGCACCTGACATTGCATCTGCGTTCCGTCTGGCGATCGGTTGATAGCGATGCGGGTGATCCCGTGTGGCGGCGTGTCGCAAGGGTCGGCGAGTTCGTTGGTTACGGCGATCGCCCGGTGCGGCTACGGTCCGCGGCGCCGCCGGCCGGGACCGGCGTCCACGCCGCACGCCCGGACGGCGTGCGGCAGAGGGCCGGGTACGGCGGCGCGCCGCGCCGCCGCTTGATACCTATGAGATTAATTCGGTAACTGTCTAGGAGCGCAACAGACCGACCGTCCGCCCTCCAGACGGACCAGTCGCCCTGCTGAGCTGACGGAGACCGTGCTGAGGCGCGTATGGGCGGTAGCGCGGACGCGTCGGTGTGTGGGGACGTTGCTGTCAGGGTCGCTGCCACCTCAGCCATGGTCACCCGGTGCCGGGGCCCGACGAAGGAGGGCCTCTCGGCGTCGATCACCCCAGCTACGGTTGGCGAGTGGCGAACTGAGCGATCCCTACCTTCTTCTTGGGCCGTCCGAACCGGTCGTAGGGTTCTGACACCCAGGGGTGCCGGGTGTGGCTTTGAGCGATCTGCCGTCCGTGGCTTGTGACGATTGGCCGCCCGGCACCCGGGACGACTCGGCCGCTGATTGAGAATTGCGAGTTCATCGCTGTGTAGGGATGCGCCGGCGAGGTCGTCCGCGGGACCGCAAGAACGATCGAAGGAGGGACGACGGTGCAGCGGGTGTGGGCCGGGGTGGACATCGGCAAGACTCATCACCACGCGGTGGTGATCGACTCGGAGGGCAAGCGGCTATTGTCGCGGCGGGTGGCCAACGATGAAGGCGCCCTGACTGCGCTGTTCGCCGAGGTCACTGCGCTGGCCGAGGAGGCGGTGTGGGCTGTTGACATCATGACCGGCGGGGCGGCGCTGCTGCTGGCGGTGCTTCTCGATCACGGTCAGCAGGTGCGCTACATCTCCAGCACCATGGTCAACCGGGCTGCCGATGGCTACCGAGGAGCGGGCAAGACAGACGCCAAGGACGCCGCGATCATCGCCGACCAGGCCCGGATGCGGCAGGACCTGACCGTGCTGCGCCCCGGACCCGAACTGATCGCCGAGCTGCGGATGCTGGTGGCCCGCCGCCAGGACCTGGTGGCCGACCGCACGCGCGCAGTCAACCGGCTGCGCGATCAGCTCTTGGCCATCTGCCCGGCCCTGGAACGCGCGCTGGAGGTGACCAACAAGGGACCGTTGATCCTGCTTACCGGCTATCAGACCCCTGCGGCCATCTGCGCGGTGGGCCAGGACCGTCTGGAGGAGTGGCTGCGCGCAGCCGGCGTGCGCCGCGGCGCGAGCGAGTTGGCCGCGCGAGTATTCCAGGCGGCATCTTCCCAGACCGTCACCGTGCCGGGCGAGCAGATGGCCGCCCTGCTGGTGGCCCAGCTCGCTACGGAGCTGATCAGGCTCAATGCGCTGATCGACGACGTCGATGCCCTCATCGCCGACCGGTTCGGCCGCCACGAACTGGCCGAGATCATCGTCAGCATGCCCGGCATCGGTGTCCTGCTCGGCGCCGAGTTCCTGGCTGCCACCGGCGGCGACATGACCGCCTTCGCCTCACCGGACCGCCTGGCCGGCTATGCCGGGCTCGCCCCCGTTCCCCGCGACTCCGGACGCATCAGTGGCAACCTGCACCGGCCACGGCGCTACAACCGCGCCCTGAACCGGGTCTTCTACACCTCGGCCCTGATCAGCGTCCGATGGCACTCCGACTCGCAGGCCTTCTATGAGCGCAAACGCGCCGAGGGCAAGCTTCACACCCAAGCCGTGCTGGCTTTGGCCCGGCGACGGGTCAACGTGGTGTGGGCGCTCATCCGTGACCGACGATGCTACGAGGCAACCCCGCCGCTTCCTCAAGCGGCATAGCCGACCACCTTGACAACTTCATTGAGAATCGTCACGGTCCTGATCACTTCGATGCGAACAAGGGCTCCGGGCAGTCTTCAAGGTCGTCGCTCATCAACGTCACAGAAATCTGCATCTAGATTGACAGCGGAGACCCTCGATAATCTGGCATGCCTCACGACCACAAAATGGGCATCCAGATGACGGAGGGCCTGTGAGAGATTTCGACAATAAGCGCTCGGCCGCAATAGCCAGATCCACGCTCGCCGCCCTGTTCGCATTAATCATGCTCTCCGGCTGTGGCGACCTATGGTTCCATGAGACGTTCAAGGTTGACCGGGCCGCCGTCAAAGAAGTTCGCAATTTGGGCAGAGTGATATTACAGGCCCAATCAAATTGGACATGGAAGAGCACTACGCAAATTGACGAAATCCTACTGATGGACGTAGGAGCTTCGACTTTTGAAGCATCGCAGGATGTAGCATACGAGCGATTGCGCCATCTCGGATGGTCTGAACGTGGAAATTACAGCCTAGAATCGCACAAGTGGGGCCACGTAGCCGTTTCGTTTGATTCGCTAAATAGCTTAGACGCGTACGGCTCCCTGGCGCATCCTATACGGAGCGCGGTTCGGGCGGACCCGGCAAAACCTACTGCGCTTATGCTTGTTATTCTCGCCCCCCTGAATTAAACCTCCGCCCACCACAGCAATCAACTGAAGAGAAAAATCGACGGCCTCTCACGAAAAACACTCGCTATATGATTGCCTCGTATCTGTCGACTCACGGCATGGCGTAGTGGGACAGCAGTGCTGATCCGGCCAATTGCCAGTCCGACTGCCTCGCCAAGATTAGGTAGGCGCGTGGGCTGTGCTGGCCGTGACCGGCCGAAGAGCCGCAGCGCGGCCAGCGATGCCCGACGCGCGCAGGCCGCCGCAGGCGGGCTGCCTTGACCATGTAGAGAAGATTGTCGCGGTTCGAGATCAAGTTATCTGAGACGAGCACTCGGGACACGGGTTGACCGAGGACAGGGAACGACATCCGTCCATGTCAGGACAGGAACAGCGATCCAGCCGAGTGGAACCAGCGATCACAATGTCAGAAGAAGATCTTCGAAGAAAGGGTGCCTGAACGCACCTGCTACGGGCAGCGGGTGTCGGCGGAGGTGAGCAGGTCCAGACGGATATCGGTCTTGGGCAGGTAGTAGCGCGGCGGCAGGCCGGTCTCGAACAGGATTCGCGGGCTGTGGGAGTCGGCGACGGTCACGCCGCCGACCTCGACACGGACGTGGCGGGAGGAGGGCAGCACGTCCACCCGGGTGTAGGGGTCATGGGCATGGACGTAGACCTCCTCGTCCTCCTCGAACCAGGCGTCGGCCGCCTTCCATTCGAACCGCACGTGCCCGCGCAGCTCCTCGATCAGCGAGTCCGGATAGGCCGGCGCCGCGCCGGCCACCCCCTCGACGTCGTAGAGCACCGCCTCGCCCCGGCTGGGCGAGTGCGCGCCGCGGCCGTTGGGCTCCAGCTCGACGGCGACGTCCACATGGGGGAAGTAGTAGGCAGGACGACCCGTACCCTCTTGGCGGCCCGCTCGATGCGGACCCGCCCACGCGTGATCGGCTCCATACCCCACGCCAACCCCGCACGGCGGACGCCTCTTCCAGGCGGACCGGGGCCGGGCCGGGAAGCGGCCGGCCGCCGTGTCGCGGTTCACCGTGGCTCTTCGCATCGGGTGTGCATGCCGGAGTCCTGAAGCACGGGCCACGACATGTCGACATGTCCTGGATACGCGGAGGGGAGGACCTGACGCTCGACAACCCCGGATTCCGCGACCAGGTCGCGGAGCTCGCCGGCGGCGGGGAGCTCGGGGGTGCGGACCGGCTTGTGGGTCTGCGCCCGGACCCGTCGGGACAGCCGCGGGTGACCGTCAGCGTGGGGGGACCGCGTCGACCAGTCGCCTGACCGCCTCGAGGTCACCGGTCACCGTGAGCACGCCGTCGCCGATCGCCGAGGCCAGCGAACGTTCGTGGCTCAGCACGGACTGCAGCGCGAGGTGGTCGCTCTCAAGGCATGCGTCAGCCGGGCCGGACGCCTGGCCGCGCGCGACGGTGACGAGTTCGCCGTCGGCGACCTCGACGCGGTAGACGTCGCGCTCCAGGGCGATCCGGTACGTCGCGGTCCACGGCGCGTCCGGCTGCGGCACGAAGAAGGCGCGCAGGCCGAGCAGTACGGTGTCGGCGCTGATCCCTCCGGTCAGCGGCACGACCGGTGAGCGCATGCCCCAGGTCCGCAGCGCCGCGAACACCGGCTCCAGCTCGGCGCCCCATTCGGTGAGCTCATACGTCCTGCTGGCCGCCGGCGGTGGCAGCGTACGCCTGCGCAGCACGCCGACCGCCTCCAGGTCACGCAGCCGCTGTGCGAGCACGCTGGGGCCGAGTCCGGGCAGGGCGGCCTGCAGGTCAGCGTAGCGGCGCGGCCCGAGGCGCAGCTCGCGCACCACCAGCAGCGCCCAGCGCTCGCCGATCATGTCGAGCGCGTGGGCGATGGGGCACGCCTGCCCGTACGTCCGCTTCCCGGCCTTCTCCGCGGCCTGCCCGGAGGTCTTCTCAGGGCTCTTCGCGCTTGCCATCGCCACCTCGTCCGTAGCCGACCAACTTGCACTACGAAAATAGTAGCATCTACTTCGATTATCGAAGTATGGTTACGGCGAGACACACTCGTCCCCGGCCGAGGAGGCACCTCATGCACGACAGCCAGCCGACCACGGGCCCGTCCCAATCCACCCCCCAGGAGACGGTGCACGCCAACGGCGTCGACCTGGCCGTACAGGCCTTCGGCGACCCGGCCGCCCCCGCGATCCTGCTCATCTCGGGCGCGGAGGCGTCGATGGACTGGTGGGACGACGACTTCACCGCCCGACTCGCCGCGTCCGGCCGTTACGTGATCCGCTACGACACCCGCGACACCGGCCGCTCCACGACGTTCCCGGTCGGCGCGCCGACGTACACGCAGAACGACCTGCTCGCCGACGCGGTCGGCGTGCTCGACGCGTACGGCCTGGCCGCGGCGCACATCGTGGGTATCTCGATGGGCGGGGGTCTGGCGCAGCTGTTCGGCATCGAGCACCCGGAACGGGTCCTGTCACTCACCTTGATGTCCACCAGCCCCGGCGGGCCCGGCGGTCCGGACAATCCCGACCTGCCGCCGATGAGCGAGCCGTTGGCCAAGATGTTCGAGGAGCCGGCCCCCGGCCCCGACTGGTCCGACCGCGACGCGGTCATCGCGTACTTCCTCGCCGCCGAGCACGCCTTCTCCGGCACGATCCCGGTCGACGAGGACCACGTACGCCGCACCGCCGGGCGCGCTTTCGATCGCAGCCCGGTCCCGGCCGCCGCGTCGAACCACTGGATGATCGAGGGCAGCGGGCCGATCCGCTCCCGCCTCGGCGAGATCACCGCACCGACCCTGGTCCTGCACGGCACCGAGGACCCGCTCTTCCCCTACGGGCACGCCGAGGCACTGGCCCGCGAGATCCCCGGGTCCTCGCTGGTCCCGCTGCCCGGCATGGGCCACCAGATGCCGCCGCGCCAGGTGTGGGACACGGTCATCCCGGCGATCGTCGGGCACACCGAGCTCGGCGTGCGGTGACCGGCCGCGGGTGCGACCCCTGATCCCCGGCCCGACCGCCGCCCGGCGCGCACGGCGCCGCAGACGGTGATCACATGGGTCCGTAGCGGGTCTCGCCGTGGTGGTATATGGCGCGGACACCCCATCCGCCGGAGGCGTGCGTGGCCGCCTCGATCATGGGGCGGTCCCCGTCCTCAGGCGCCCAGCAGACAGGTGTATGGCTGGCGCCTTCGCTCAACGGATACACATAGGCCACACCAACCGTTTCGGCAGGTTCACCCTGTTTTTCACAGATCGAGTAGCTCGCCGCGTACCAGTTCGCGCCACCCGTACAGGGCGTGGGGCCGTCTGCCTCAAGTCCCCGAGTGCCACCGCAGTCCCTGATGGAATCACGCCAGACGGAGTCACATGTCGCGGTCTGCCGGAAGATGCCGTCCCCGAGATCCCGCAGGCAGTTGATTCTCATGTTGAGCCCGAACGCGCACTCGTTCGGAGAGAGATCCTCACCCGCGCACACGAGATACTTGTCGAGAAGATCGGAGCAGCCGACCCTCAACGTTTGGCACAGACCGAGGACCTCGATATATGTCGAGCAGAACGCGTCGTCGCCCCGCCCGTCGTCGCGACACTCGTAGTAGGCGTCCCGCGCCTTCACGCAGTCGAAGTCGGCGGCCGGATCGAAATGGCCCGGACAGCGTGACAGCTCTCTTTCACCCGCGGCGCACACCTCGTCGGACCTGCTGGGAGTCCCCGTCCGGCACGCCAGATAGGAGTCGAACGACCTGGCGCAGTCCTCTCCGCCACGGAAGGGGGCCCGCTCCCCGAATCTGCATTCAATACGGACGATCAACGCCTGCTGGCACAACGTGGCGGAGGTTTTCACCGGATGACGCTTGACACAGGCTCCGTATCCCGGAGCTTTCGACCGGCAGTCCAGTCCTCTCGGCCCCTTACCTTTCGGACAGAGATCGTCGGCCGCGACACGCGAACCATCGCCGCCCAGTAGATGCCAGGACGGCTGCGACCGCGGGATCTTCGGAGGCGCCGCGCCCGTGGAGCAACCGGCCAGGAAGACGACGGCCATGAGTGCCGTCAGCACACCCCGGACCCACCACCCCGCTGCGACCACGCACCCTCCTGATCGGTCCATGCCCGGCATCGGCCCGCAGGCGCCGATCAACTCTGCCGGATCGTCCCCGTCGGCGGCAAGATGCGCCGTGACGCCCTGCACGTGATGACAGGTCGTTGGCTTGGCGGCATCGCGGAATCAGCGCCGACAGTTCGGCGTGGCACGCCTCCCACGGTCCTACCGGCGCCCTGGGTCCGGGCCGAGGTCACCGGGCTGTGTCAGGCCGCTCTCGTAGGCCAGGATGACCAGTTGGACGCGGTCGCGCACGTCCAGCTTGGCGATGGCCCTGGTGATGTGGGTCTTGGCGGTGAGCGGGCTGATGACGAGGCGTCCGGCGATCTCGTCGTTGGACAGGCCGAGCGCGACGAGCCGGACCACCTCCAGCTCCCGGGCGGTGAGGGCGGCCAGCCGCCGCCCGGCACCGGGAACGCCGGGAGCGAGGTCCCGCCGGTGGGCGAACCGCTCGACGACGCGGCGGGTGACGCCCGGGGACAGCAGCGCGTCCCCGCCGGCGACCACGGCGACCGCGCGGCGCAGCTCGGCCGGTTCGACCTCCTTGGTGAGGAAGCCGCTGGCTCCGGCGCCCAGCGCGGCGAAGACGTGCTCGTCGGTGTCGAAGGTGGTCAGGATGATGACGCAGCAGCCGGGGACGGCGGGGTCGGTGACGATGCGGCGGGTGGCGGCGATGCCGTCGGTGCCGGGCATGCGGATGTCCATGAGGACGACGTCGGGGCGGGTGCTCGCGGCCAGCCGTACGGCCTCCTCGCCGTCAGCGGCCTCACCGACGACGGTGACGTCCCGGGAGCGGGCCAGGAGGCTGCGGAAACCGGCCCGCACGAGTGCCTGGTCGTCGGCGAGGAGCACCTTGATCGTCACAGTGACGAGCCTGCCACAGGGATGTCGGCCTTCACGGCGAAGCCTCCGGGGACCGGGCCGACGGTGAGCGCGCCCCCGAGGGCGCCCACCCGTCCGCGCATGCCGGCCAGGCCGTGCCCCTCGGGGACGCCCGCGCCGCCGTCGCCCCCGTGGCCGTTGTCGGCGATCTCGACGGTGACCGAGCGCGGCCGGTAGTCGATCGTCACCTCGGCCTTGACCGCCCCGGAGTGCTTGAGCGTGTTGGCCAGGGCCTCCTGGACGACACGGTAGACGGCGACGGCGGAGGCGGCGGGGACGGCCGAGGGGTCGCCGCGCTCGTCGAAGATCACTTCCAGCCCGGTGGCTCGGGCATCGGCGATGAGCGTGCCGAGGGAGGCGAGGTCGGGCTGGGGCGCGGTACTGCCGGGCCCCTCGCGCAGGACGTCGATGAGGGAGGTGAGGTCGGCCATCGCCCGGCCCCTGACGTCCTGGGCCAGGCGCAGCGCGGCGGCGGCCTCGGCCGGCTCCTCCTGGAGTGCGTCGGCGGCGACGTTGAGGTGGACGCCGACGACGGCCAGGGTGTGGGCGACGATGTCGTGCACCTCGCGTGAGACGCGCAGCCGTTCCTCGGCGGCGCGGGCGCGGGCGTCGGCCTCGCGCAGCCGCTCGCGCCGGCGCAGCGAGGCGGCGTAGGCGAGTCCCGCGGCGATGAGTGCCGCCAGCAGCAGCCCCTCGCCGGTGACGTGGATGACGTAGCGGACCACGTTCCTGTCGAGGACCCACCGGAAGTCGACGGCGGAGTAGACGAGCTGGGCGACGCCGACGGCGGCCACCCAGCGCACGCGGGAGGTGGCGGCGGCGGTGAAGTAGGCGACCGACGCCGGCCAGATCCAGCCGGCGGGGGATTCCCGGGCGAGGTGGTAGACGAAGATCGCGGCGATCGACAGCAGCAGCACGGCCATCGGCCGGCGGCGCCGCAGGAGCAGCAGAGCGCCGAGGAACAGGGCGAGGGGGATCGTGCCCTGCCAGGGTGAGCGCACCCCGGTGGCGAGGGCGACAGCGACGAAGAAGACCGCGGTGAGGGCGGCGAGCACGAGGTCGACGATCGTGGCGGAGTGGCGGACGGAAGCGGGTGCGCGTTGCGGGGACGGTTCGGCCATGCGGGGTCCTTCCTCGGGGAGAAGCGGTGACCGGGAGACCGGTTACCGGGAGACCGGTGACCGGGAGACCGGTTACCGGGAGAACGGTTACCGGAAGACCAGTGACCGGAAGACCGGTGACCGGGAGAACGGTGACCGGAAGACCAGTGACCGGGAGAACGGTGACCGGGAGAGCGGTGATCTCACGCTAGGGCGGGCCGCGTCCGGGCCGCGTCGTCCGTCGGCCGTCATCCGGGCCTGCACCGTCCGAGGTACGGGCTGCACCGGAGGAAGTATGTTGGGCTCCGGTGCGCCCGCGCCCTCGCGCCCGTCCCCGCCCTGATCACCTCACGCGCCGTCGGCCCGACCTCTCCACTATCGTGGAAATATCGCCGCTATAGTGGAGAGCGTGGAAGACGACGGAGTTCTCTCCAGCGGCCTGTCGATGGCCGAGCTGGGCTCGCGGATCCGGGCCGAGCGCCGCTCCCGCGGGCTGTCCATCGAACGGCTGGCCGAGTCGAGCGGGATCAGCCGGAGCATGGTGTCGGAGGTCGAGCGGGGGGCCAAGACCCCGAGCGTGCTCGTCCTGGACCGGCTGGCCACGGCGCTGGGCACCTCGATCGCGCGGCTGCTGGACGAGCCCGGGCGCCAGACGCCGCGGGTGCTCCGCCGGGCCGAGCAGCGCGTGCTGCGCGACCCGTCCGGATGGGAGCGGCGCATCCTGTCTCCCGTGCTGCCGGAGGTGGAGTTCGAGTTCATGCGGACGACCATCGGCCCGGGCGTCGACGCCGGGGAGTTCGCCCCGCACGCGCCGGGATCGCGGGAATACGTGGCCGTCGAGTCCGGCCGGCTGCGGCTCACGCTCAACGACCGGCCGCATGCCCTGCACGCCGGGGATTCGGCCTACTACCCGGGTGACTGCCGCCACGCCTTCGCCAACGACGGCGACACCGACTGTGTGTACTACCTGGCCATGGAGTTGGGCGGCCCCTCGGCCGCGCACCACGGTCCGCGAAAGGGGATGCTCGATGGATGAGCTGCGCCAGGCCGCCGGGAAGGCGGCCGACCTCATGGCCGACCACCTCGGGCACGTCCGCCAGGAGCCGGTCTGGCGGCCGGTGCCGGCCGACGACCGCCTCTGGCTGACCGCCCAGCGGCTGCCCGAGACCGGCCGGGGGCTGGAGGAGCTGGTGGAGGACGTGCGCGGCCGGGTGATGCGCCACCCGATGGGCAACGGGCATCCCCGGTTCTTCGGCTGGGTCAACTCCCCGCCCTCCCCGGCGGGCGTGCTCGTCGAGCCGCTGGCCGCCGCCCTGAATCCGAG
This sequence comes from Streptosporangium brasiliense, assembly GCF_030811595.1. Lineage (NCBI taxonomy): Bacteria > Bacillati > Actinomycetota > Actinomycetes > Streptosporangiales > Streptosporangiaceae > Streptosporangium > Streptosporangium brasiliense. Next base: position 3,685,033 of record NZ_JAUSRB010000002.1, on the reverse strand, counting down.
CTGCGCGGGCGGCGAGCACGCCGGCCCCCTGCTGGAGCGCACCGTCGTGCGCTGGCTGGCCGACCTCGTCGGCTACCCCCATCCGCCGGGCGGCGGGCTGCTGACCAGCGGAGCGTCCATGGCCACCATCGTCTGCCTGGCCACCGCCCGGCAGCGGGCGGCACGCCAGGACGGATGGGACGCGCGCGAGGAAGGGCTGTCCGGGCGGGCGCCGATGGTCCTGTACGTCTCGGCCGAAGGGCACAGCTGCCTGCGCAAGGCCGCCGAGCTGCTCGGGCTGGGGGCGCGGCAGGTGCGCACGGTGCCGGTCGACGGCGCCTACCGCATGGACGTCCGCGCGCTCCGGTCGATGATCGCCGAGGACCTGTCGGCGGGCCTGCGGCCGTTCTGCGTGGCCGCGAGCGCGGGCACCGTCAACACCGGCGCCGTCGACCCGCTCGACGAGATCGCCGACGTCGCCGCCGAGAACCGGCTGTGGTTCCACATCGACGGCGCCTACGGCGCGCTCGGCGTCCTGGCCGACGGCGCCGCCCCCGGCTACGCGGGGATGGACAGGGCGGACTCGCTGGCGCTGGATCCGCACAAGTGGCTCGGTGTCCCGGTGGGCTGCGGGTGCGCGCTGCTGCGCGACCCGTCGGCGGCCCGTGACGCCTTCAGCCTGGTGCCCGCCTACCTGCAGGACGACAACGCCGACGAGCTCGGCTGGTTCTCCGAGTACGGGACGGAGCAGACACGCCCCTTCCGGGCGCTGAAGACCTGGGCGACGATGTCACATCTCGGCCGGCAGGGCATCACCCGGCTCGTGAACCACACGGTGGGGCTCGCCCGCACCCTGGCCGTCATGGTCGACGACGCCGGCGACTTCGACCTCCTCGCCCCTGTCACCACCTCCATCACCGCGTTCCGGTACCGCCCGGCGCCGGAGGTCACCGGCGACCGGCTCGACGCGCTCAACCGCGCCATCCCCACCGCCGTCCAGCGGCGGGGCAACGCCTTCCTCACCGGCACCCGTCTGGGCACGGACGACGCCCTGCGCGCCTGCGTCCTCCATCCGGACACCACCGAGGAGGACCTGGCCGTCCTGCTCGACGAGATCCGCGCGGCCGCGGAAGAGATCGCCTGGTGACCGCCCGCGTGCTGGTGCGCGACCTCGGCGGGGTGGCCCGCCGGCACGGATGGCACGCTGTCCGGTTCCGCACGCCGGACACCCTGACCGACACGCTCGGCGAGCACGCCGCGCCGGAGCCGCCCCCCGCCTGATCACGCGGGACGGCCCGGGTCGCTCAGCGGCCGAGCCGTACGGTGACCGTCTGCGAGCCGCCACCCCGGTCCGCCAGCCGCCCGAAGGCGAGCGTCAGCCCCGACCCGGTCTCGGCGCCCGTCAGGAGCGGGTGGCCGTGGAGCACCTCGGCCACCGGCCGGTCCCAGGTCACGGTCAGCCCGCTCAGCTCGCGCCGGGGGTCCGACACGGTCAGCGTGGCGGTGCCGTCGGCGCGCTCCCTGACGAGGACCGCACACGGGGCGGAGGCGGCCAGGCCGCCGACGGCCCCGTCGTTCCAGAAGTTGACGGCGGTGATCCCGAGCGACGGGACCTGGACGCCCTGCCGGCGGGCGGTGTTGGCGAGCACGCGCGCCCAGCCGGGATCGGCGGCGCGGGCCCGGGTCTCCGCCAGGCTCGCCCCCGGCAGGAGCAGGTAGACGTAACCGGCCGAGGCGGGGTCGACACCGTGGTCGAGCCAGAGAGTCACGTAGCCGCGGGTCACCGGGTCCGGGCCGCCGGTGCGCTCCTCGCGCAGCGTGCGCAGGCGGGCGCAGGGCAGGACGTAGCCGCCGTGCCCCTCCAGGTGCGCCCAGCCCTCGGTGCCGTCCACGGTGAGAGGCGCGTCGGTCCTGCGGTTGTCCACGATGGTCTCGACCGGCACGCCGTCCCCGCCGGTGATCCCGGCGCCCAGGCAGACCACCGCGTCGTCGAGGAAGAACCACGACTTGAAGGCCTCCATCGTGCTCCCGAAGCCGTTCAGGTGCTGGCCGACCGTCGCGTAGGTGCCGTCGGTGGCGCCGCCTACCCAGCGGCCCGGCGGGCAGGTGTCGCCCCACTCCTCACCGGCGCCGTCGGCCAGCCGCCGGGTGGAGACGGTCGTGCCCGGCAGACGGTAGGGGTCGACGGTGGCCCAGAAGGCGTCGGAATACTGGTCGCCGTGGCCCTCGCCCCACCAGTAGAGCATCCCCGATCCGGTGTGCCAGCCGCGCAGGTTCTCGCCGTTGCCGTACTCGTAGTGGCCGATCCGGTAGGAGGCCATGCTGAGCCCCGCGCACCAGCCCGGCCTGCGATGGACGGCGCGGGCGCTCATCGCCATCAGCCGGTGCCCGGTGGGTTCGTCGGCCGCTGGGATCGCGTCGTCGTCCAGGATCGCGGCGAGACGGGCGTGGAACCCCAGATCGCTGCCCTCGGCCGCCTTGAGCATGGGCTTGCAGGTGTTCCGCAGCGCCCACCCCTTGACCATGGCCTGCCAGCGGGTCCGCTCGGCGGCGGAGGCCGCCTCCCCCAGCAGCAGGATCGAGGAGGCGATCTCCCGTCCCCTCCTGTGGTCACCGTACGGCTGCCTGCCGATCCCGCGGCCGCTGACGAGGTCCATGCAGAAGCCGTCGTGGACGACCGGCGCGAACGACCTCTCGACGGCGTCGAGAACGATCTGCCTGGCCGGGTCGGTGATCTCCCACGGCGAGCCGCGCAGCACCGCGAACAGCGTCGCGAGCCCGGACAGCAGCACCGCTCCGTATCCGCCCTGGTAGGGGACGGAGGTGTGCTGGAGGAACGAGCCGTCCCGGTAGAGCCCGTCGCCCTCGTGGACGTAGGGGAAGACCGGGGAGAGCGCCGAGGCGGCCAGCGCGGCCTTGCCCGGGTCGGATCCGAGGACGGCGCGCAGCAGCGTCACCGTGCACAGGTCCACCCGGTTGGCCCCGGTGCTGGTGCCGCTGTAGTCGTCCAGGCGGCACTCGGGCAGGAAGTGGTCCACCGCGTCCCGCAGTGCCCTGCTCTGCCGCTCGGCCAGGTGGGGACCGATCAGCACGGCCGCGTCGAGGAGCTTCTTGGGGGCGCCGATCTGCCAGTCCCACCAGTTGCCGGCCGGGTCCGCGCCCGCGGCGTACACGTGCCGCCGGTAGTGGTCGACGCCGGTGGCGACGGCCGCGGCCAGGCCCACGTCGCCGGTCAGGCCGGTCCCCGGCAGGGCGTAGGCGCGGGCCATGGTCCGCAGCCGCGCCGGGGTGCCGGTGAAGGAGGGGAACGCCAGGTCGGGCCAGAGCGAGGCGCCGGTCGGCGCCATGGCGTCCCGGTAGCCGGCCGCCGCCGCCCCCAGCCCCGCCAGCCGGGTCAGGTACGGCTCGGCCGCCGGGTCGAACCCCGACCCGGCCGTCACGTCCCGCCAGCGGCGGCGCAGCAGGGCGAAGGGATCGTCTCCCGCGGGCGCGGCATGCCCCGGGATCAGCGCGCCGGCCGTGGCGACACCGCTGAGCTGGAGAAATATCCGCCGGGAATATCCATTCACGCGTCGATTATCACGTGAAGATCCAGAGCCTCGTCACCGGTTTCCCCGCCGGACCGGACCGCCCTCCGGCCTGACCCGACCCGGAGGTCTCCGGCCTCCTCGGGGACAGGGGCGCCGCCGGACACGGACACTAGAATCTGATTCTGTGAAAGACAACAGTGCGTTCTTCGTCCTCAAGAACGACGTGCTCGTCCCCGCCCCCCATGCCCGCAGTCCCTGGTCACCGGACATGCTGCACGGCCGGCTGCTCGGCGGCCTGGCCGCGAGGGCGATCGAGGCGGAGCACGGCGATCCGGATCTCCACTTCGCCCGGCTGACCGTCGACCTGTTCCGCAACAGCCCGCTCCTGCCGCTGAGCGTGGACACGGTCAGGGTGCGGGAGGGCCGCAGGATCCGGGTGGCCGACGCCACCGTGCGGAGCGAGCAGGGCGTGGTCGCACGGGCCAGTGCCGTGCTCCTGCGCGGGAGCGGGCAGCCGGCGGGCGAGACGTGGTCCACCCCGGCCTGGGACGCGCCCTCCCCCGCGGAGCTCGGCCCGCCCCCGCCGGACGCCGTGGCGCTGCCGTTCGACCTCTGGCGGCTGACCGACTGGACCGAGGCCGGCCCCAACCGGGTCTGGCTCAGGGAGACCCACCCGCTGGTCGAGGGCGAGGCGGTGTCGCCGTTCGTGCGCGCTGCGCTGGTCGCCGACTTCGCCAGCCCGCTGAGCAACTCCGGTACGGCGGGCCTGCACTTCATCAACGCCGACTACACCCTCACCCTCAGCCGCCCGCCGGTCGGCGAGGAGCTGGGCATGGAGTCGAGCGGCCATCTGAGCGGCGGAGGCATCGCGACCGGCCACTGCACGCTGCACGACGCCTCGGGCCCGGTCGGCTACTGCCTGGTGACCGCCGTGGTCAACCCGGGAAGCGTCCTCGGCCGCCCAGAAGCGGGCTGAGGACGTGGAGCCGGCCGCCGCCCACCCGCCCCGGCCGCGCCGCCGGTCGAGCCCCTGGAGCACCGGACGGGCGGCCCCCGGATCCGGCACACCCGCCGGCCGCGCCGCCTAGTCTGGAGCCGTGCGGGGATTACTGCTGCGTCTGTCGACTCTGGACGCCGACGCGGAGAGTGCCGTCCGCGTCATCGCCTACTTCGACTCACTGGTGCAGAACCACGCGAGCGTCCCGGTGCTCCTGCAGGCGACGGCACGGCTGACGCAGTGCCCCGTGGGTCTCGTCGACGCGGTCACGGGCAGGCGGCTGCGGGTCTCCCCCGGTGGGAACCCCGAGCGGTCCGGGGCTCCTCCCGAGTCGGCGGCCGACCGCCCGCTCGGCTCGTCCCTCGGCGCCGTGTGGATGGAGCGCGGGGGCCGGGCCCACGGGCTCGACGAGATCGTGCTGGAGCGCTTCGCCGTGGCGGCGGAGATCACACTTGAGCGGGCCGCCGCCCTGGCGCAGACGGGCAACGATCCGGCCCTGGTGGAGCTGGCCCTGTCGGCCGACGCCTGCGAGGCCGAGCGGGCACGGGCGCTGCGCCTGCTCGGCTTCGGGCCCGCCGCCCGGCTCCAGGTGCTCGCCGCTCCGGCCGGCGACGGGGACGCCCTCGCCGCCCACCTGCGCGCCACCGACCACCACGTCCGGACGGCCACGGTGGGCGACATCGCGGCGGTGCTGGTGAGCCCCTGCGTGGACGGGCTCCCCGGGACGTGGCGCGTCGGCGTCGGGCCGTCGGTGAACGGGACGGACGTCGCCGCCTCCTGGGCCGGCGCGCGGACCGCGCTGCGCTTCACCGGCCCGCACCCCGCGGACCGGGTGGTGAGCTGGGCCGATCTCGGAGCGCTCGCCCTGTTCGCGACCCACGTGCCGGACGAGGCCATCTCCGGCCTCGCCGACGTGCGCGCCGTCGAGGAGCTCTCCCGCCGGCCGTACGGCGCGGAGGCGCTGGACGCGGTGCGGGCCCTGTGCGCCGAGGGGTCGGTGCGCCGGGCGGCCGCCGCCGTGCACCTGCACCACAGCTCGCTGGCGGCGCGCCTCGCGCGCGCCGAGGCCGTTCTCGGCTTCTCCCTGGCCGGCCCCGCCGGACGCCTCCGGGCGCACCTGGCCCTCCAACTCGTACGGCTGCGCGCGGATGTCAGCGGAGCAGGGCCCGGCGGAGCGCCACCATCCGCTCGGCGACGGCCCGGCGGCTGATCTCCACGTCGGGCAGCACCATGTCGAAGCCGTGGAAGGCTCCCGGATACAGGTGGAACTCGGTGGAGACGCCCGCCCGCACCAGCCGCTGGGCGTAGTCGATGCACTCGTCCCTGAAGACCTCCAGCTCGCCGACGTCGACGTAGGCCGGCGGCAGGCCCGACAGGTCGGTCGCCCTGGCGGGCGCGGCGTACGGCGACACCCCGTCGGTGCCGGCGTCGTCGCCCAGCAGCGAGGCCCAGCCGAGGAGGTTGGCGGCCCTGTCCCAGACCACCGCCTCGGTGAACTCCTGGCTGGACGGCGTGGTGTTGCGGTCGTCGAGCATCGGGCAGATCAGCAGTTGGAAGGCCAGCGCGGGACCGCCCCGGTCGCGGGCCAGCAGCACGGTCCCCGCGGCGAGGCCGCCTCCGGCGCTGACCCCGGCCACCGCGAGGCGCTCGGGATCGATGCCGAGCTCGGCGGCGTTCTTGGCGGTCCAGAGCAGACCGGCGTAGCAGTCCTCCACCGGCGCCGGGTGCGGGTGCTCCGGCGCGAGGCGGTATTCGACCGAGACGACCACGCACCCCACCTGGACGGCGTAGTCCACCAGCCACGGGTCCTCCGCCTCCAGGTTGCCGAACATCATGCCGCCGCCGTGGATCCAGTAGATCCCCGGGACCGCTCCCCGCTGCCCGGCAGGACGGTAGATCCGCAGCCGGAGGTCGGGAGCGCCCTCCGGGCCCGGCACCGTCCGGTCCTCGATCGCCACCTGTCCGTCCAGCTCCAGGGGGGCCATCGCCGCGAACGCCGCCTCCACCTGGACGCGGAGACCGGGCACGTCCTCCGGCCGCATGCCACGCAGGTCGGACACCGGGAGCGGGCCCGCCGCGAGGGCCTCGGCCAGTCCGGGATCGATGTTCGGATGAAGCGCCATGTCACTCACCTCTGGATTGGTCACCTACGGGAAGACGGCGTGCCGTACGCGCGATCGGTCTTGCCCAGAGCATGCGTGAGCCCAGGGCCGTCCCACAACCGCAACATGGCCGCGATGAGCGGGCACTTGACCGCCAGTCGGCGGCCGTCCACCCCTACCCGGCCGGCGCGGGCCGGGAGGCCCCCTCTCCGGGCCAGTGGGTGGCCGTCCCCGGTCGGTGGGTGGCCGTCCCTGATCGGTGGGTGACCGTCCCCGGTCGGTGGGCGGCCGGACGGTCAGACCTCTGCCTCGGCCTCCGCGAGGGGACGGCCGCTCCGGCCCGCCGCGGGGCGCAGGGCCCCGGCGAGGAGGGCCCCCGTCAGGGTGACGGCCGCCAGGAGGCCGAACGTGGTGGGCAACGAGGTCGCGTCGGCTATCCAGCCGATCACGGCGGGGGCCACGAGCCCGGACAGATAGGTGATCGTCGCGACCCCCGCGATCCCCAGGCTGGGCATCGCGGTGGCGTTGCCCCCGGCGGTGAAGCACAGCGGCACGACCACCGCCACGCCCAGTCCGACCAGGGCGAAGCCGATGATCCCCAGCAGCGGCGTGCGGGCCGCGACGATCACGATCCCGCCGCCGGTGGCGATCAGGCCGCCGGCGCGGACGGTCACGACCGGTCCGAGCCTGCGGACGATCAGGTCTCCGGACAGCCGGGTGACCGCCATGGCCAGCGCGAAGATCGCGTAGCTGGCGGCGGCGACACCGGGACCGGCGCCGGTGACGTCCTTGACGTAGACGGCGGCCCAGTTCACGCTGGCGCCCTCGGCGATGGTGGCGCAGAACCCGACGGCCCCGATGGCGAGGATCGCCCGCGGGGGCACGGCGAACCGGGGTGGCGCCTGCTCACCGGGCTCGGGCCGGGTGTCGAGCAGGCCGCGGCCGGCCACGGCGCCGACGGCCAGGAGCACCAGCGCCGCGACCGAGTGGTGGACGCGCGCGTCGAGCCCGGCCTGTGCCGCGGCCACCCCGATCCCCGCGCCGGTCAGGCTGCCCACGCTCCATATGCCGTGCAGGCCGGAGATGATCGAGCGCTCCAGGCGCCGTTCGACGAGCACTCCCTGGGCGTTCATCGCGACGTCGCTCATGCCGGCCGCCGCGCCGTAGACGAGGAACGCGGCGCACAGCCAGGGCAGGCCGGGAGAGAGCGTGGGGAGGGCCAGCGCCGCGCAGAACAGGGCGATCAGGACCCGGGTGGCGGCGCGCCCCCCATAGTGGTGGACCAGGCGCCCGGCCATCGGCATGGCGACGAAGGCGCCCAGGGCGGAGGAGAACAGGGCCACGCCCAGGGCGGCGGGCCCCAGTTGGAGATGCTCCTGCAGCCACGGGATGCGGGTCGCCAGGTTTCCCGAGACCACGCCGTGGGTGGCGAACACCGCCGAGATCGCGATGCGCGCACGTTGATTGTCGCTGTGCATGATGCTAGAAATTAACAGGAAGGCTCCCTGATTAAAAGAGGACAGATGAAGACCGCGACCCCGCAGATGGCCCGGGCGATCAACGACCGCCTCGCCCTCGACCTGCTGCTGGAACACGGCGCCCTGACCGCTCCCCAGCTACGCGCGCTCACCGGCCTGTCCCGCCCGACGGTGTCGGACCTCATCGAGCGCCTGCAGGTGAACGGGCTGATCTCGGTCGTCGGCGAGAGCGGCGGGGACCGGCGGGGGCCCAACGCCCGCGTCTACGGCATCGTCGCCGACCGCGCCCACGTGGCCGGGGTCGACGTGCGGCGCGACATGGTCAACGTGACCGTCGCCGACATCACCGGCCGGACCCTCGGCTCCGCCACCCACCCGCTGGCGGGCACGGGCCCGTCCGAGGCCGGACGCCCCGCGGGGGCGGCGTCCGCCGCGGAGGGCGGGCGCTCCGGGGAGCCCGGCGACGACCTGGTCAAGATCATCACCCGGACCGTCGCGGAGGCGGCGGGCGGCCGGAAGGTGCACGCGGTCGTCGTGGGCGCCCCGGGAATGGTGAACCCGCGGAGCGGGGAGCTGGCCACCGGCAACGGCGTGCCCGGCTGGCGGCCGAACCTGCTGCAGGCTCTGCGCCACCGGATCGACGCGCAGGTCACCCTGGAGAACGAGGTCAACCTCGCCGCCGTCGCCGAGCACCGCTCCGGATCCGCCCGGGGACGCAAGGACTCCGTCCTGCTCTGGCTGGACGACGGTGTGGGCGCGGCGGTCACCCTCGACGGAAGGCTGCGCCGGGGAGCCTCGGGGGCCGCGGGCGAGGTCGGCACCCTCGGCCTGCGGGGCGGGGCGTTCTGCGATCTGGTGAGCGCCGAGTTCATCGCCGGGCTCGACGACGACTCCCTCGCGGCGAGGATCGCCGAGGGGGCCTTCGCCTCGGTGGCGGTCCTGGACCCCGGGCTCGTCATCCTGGGCGGGAAGACGGGCCGCTCCGGCGGAGACGCGCTGGCCGCGCGGGTCAGCGAGCACCTGGCCGCGCTCTCCCCCGTCCCGACCCAGGTCCGCGCGAGCACGGTGGAGGGCAACGCGATCCTTCACGGGGCCCTGTTCACGGCCCTGTCCATCGCCCATCGGGACCTCTTCGGCGAGGTGCCCGCCTAGCGGGCCGGCGGACCGTCACGCCGGTGCGGGATCCGATCCCTCAGGAGACGCGGATCGCCCGGCGCGGGGTGCGCCCGGCCGTACGGGGCCCGGCTGTGGGTGCGCTTGGCCGTACGGGGCCCGGCCACACGGGGGCCTGGCCCGCGATCTCCGGTGCGCCCCTAAGACCTGCTCACCGCGTCGCACCACGAACGATCATCATGCAGCCGGTTTCCGAAGGCGGCTCGATCGACATGCGGCCGGCGCGCAGCGAAGGCGAGTTGGCCGCCGCGGCGCCGGCGTCGGGAAGGGCGCCCTTGCGGCCCTCACTCACCGCCGGCCATAGACGGGCCCGTGACGCGGGTCGGTGACGATCAGCAGGAACTGCTGAGCCACTCGCGAGGGGGTTCGGTTGAGATTCGTCACGTCAGGAGGGTGCGCCAGCGCTCGGCCGACTCGACCATGTCCAGGCTGACGCGTTCCAGGAAGGCCGCCGCCTTGGCCAGTCGTTGCCCCACGGGGCTGTCGGGTGCGTAGGTCTCGGCTGTCGCCATCGTGGCCCGCGCTGTTTCGATGGTCTGCCGGCGGCTGGTCACGATGGAGTGGTACCAGGCGTCGTCGTCGATCATGTAGATGTCGCGACGCCGCCGCGGGTCGCGTTCGCGCCGGACGTACCCGTGCTGGAGCAGGTAGTTCACAGCCACGGAGACGGTGGCCGGGCTGATCTTGAGCCTGCGGGTCAGTTCGGCCGCGGTGCGCCTGCCGTCCTCGGACAGCAGCAGGTCGAGGTGCACGCGGGCGGCCATCGTCGGCATCCCCGCTCCGACTGCCATCTCGAGGAGTTCTTCCTCCATGGTGCCGCTCGGCGGTGTGTCCGCGCGCGGGGGTGCCGGTGTGCCGCGCCGTGCCCGCCGGATGGTCGCCTGGTGCGCCTGCTGGGGCTGGTAGCCGCCGGGGCCGCCGTTGCGGGCGATCTCCCGGGTGATCGTTGAGGTTGGCCGCTCAAGCCGTCTGGCGATCTCTCCGTAGGAGAGCTTGTCGGCGAGTCCGGCCGCGATGCGCTCGCGGTCCCGCTGGGTCAATCGTCCTCCTGGCATGCCGCCAGTATTGTCTTCGCCGCCAGTCATTGCAACACATCCTTGCATTCAGGTCCAGCGTCATTGCTCTAATTTATAGCCTTCTACCTGGATACATGCGTTTCTTGCGGTTGACGTTATTTCGAATGCAACATAGCTTTCGAGTTACATAAAATACGTACTATCGCGAAGCGAGGAACCACCATGAGCACATCCCTCCATGCGGTCACGAACAACAGCGCCCGGACGCTGCGGGCCTCCCGGCGAGTGCCGGTCATGACGGCGCTGGCGGCGGCGCTGCTGGCCGGGGCGGCCGCACCAGGGGCGGCCGCCGCCGACAGCAGGGCGGTGGCGAAGGCCGCCGCCAGGCAGGACCGCCCGGAGTTGCAACAGGCCATCCAGGCGTTCGTCGATGCCGATCTGGCCGCCGGGGTGCAGATGCGCGTAAATGACGAACGGGGCGAGTGGATCGGCAGTGCCGGGGTGCGCAAGCTGGGCTCAAGCGTGAAACCGCCCACGAACGGGTTGTTCCGGGCGGGCAGCGTCACCAAGAACTTCATCGCGACCGTGGTGCTGCAACTCGTGGCCGAGGGCAAGGTCGGACTGGACAAGCCGGTGGCCGACCACCTGCCCCAATTCAAGCTGGACCGGGAGATCACGGTGCGGATGCTGTTGCAGCACACCAGCGGGCTGTACGCCTACACCGGCGAGTTCCGTCCTGACGGGTCGGTCGAGCCGGGGATCCCCGCGACGGGCAAGGACTGGGTGGGCAACCGGTTCAAGACCTACCAGCCGGAGGAACTGGTGCGGTTCGCGCTGTCCAAGGGGCCGCGGTTCAAGCCGGGGAAGGGCTGGAGCTACTCCAACACCAACTACACGCTGGCCCAGATCCTTATCGAGAAGGTCAGCGGCCGCTCGATCGCCGAGGAGATGAAGCGGCGGATCCTGCGGCCGCTCGGGCTGCGGCACACGGTGCTGCCGGGCACCACGAACATCCCTGGGCCGCACGCCCATGGCTACTACCGCTACGAGGAGGTCCCCGGCCAGTGGAAGGTGATCGACGTCTCCCGCCAGAACCCCTCCATGACGGCAGGCGCCGGTGACATCATCTCGACCACCAAAGACCTGCACACATTCTTCTCCGCACTGAACAGCGGCAAGCTCATCCCCGCCCGGCTACTGACAGAGATGCGCGAACCGCACCCCAGCAGCGCCGGCGTCTTCGGCAGCTATGGCCTCGGGCTGTACGTGCAGAAGCTGGACCCGGACTGCGGCGTCGTCTTCAACCACAACGGCAGCGCCACGGCGGGCTACTCGGCGCTGATGTACAGCACGCCCGACGGCAAGAAGACCCTGACCGCCTCGGTGACCACCGGGGACCGCGCAGGCGACGTGGCGGCGTTCCCCAAGCTGCTGGACAACCTTCTCAAGGAGGTGTTCTGCGGTGGGAAGGCCACGGACTGACGGGGCCAAGCCGACTTGGCCGTGGTGGGCATAGCCGTAGCCTTCACGGCCGAGGGTCCCTCAGCTTCGAGCGGTACCACAGGTGAACAGGACAAGGCCCGCCGGCTGAACCTGGTCGAAGGCTGGTGGCGGCTGCTACGCCGGGCCGCATTCGCCGGGCAGACCTTCGCCGACGCCACCGAGATCGCCCTCGCCACCGCCCAGCTCAACTCCCATGCCCGGCCCTGGATCTGGGGACGACCCTCGCCACAGCCACGGACCCCGCACCGCAAGTTCGTCTACCTACTCCAAGGAACGCAGCCTCAGGCGGCCTCAAGCGCCTCGGCGACGGAGGGGAACACCTCGAACACCTGGGTCAGGCCGGCGAGGTTGAGCCGTCGCGCGAGGTTCCCCTGGATGCCGGTGATGATGAACCGGACTCCCTCGACCTGGCCGTGGTGGCGCGCCTGGAGCAGCTCGCCTATCCCCGAGGAGTCGCAGAAGGTGAGGTCCGAGAGGTCGAGGATGAGGGTCGGCGACTGCAGGGCCTTCCACGCCCGATCCATCTCCGCCCGTAACATCGGGGTGTGATAGTGGTCCAGCTCACCGCTGGCCTGCACGACGAGCGTCGTGCCGTGCAGCCCGGACGTGGCGGTGAAACTCGACTCCGGTTCTTTTCCCACGAACATGATCAACCCTCTACCCCGGCCTCTCCCAGCCATCCAACTTTCCCACATGGGACAAATGCCTCTGCCGGGCCGGGCGCGCGGGCTCCCCGTCCCCGCACCGCGCCCCGGCCTGCCGGAGCTCGGCCCCCGGTGGCGGACGCGCTGACCACACCCTCCGTCGTGCCCGGCGACACCCCACCCTGAGCCTGCGGGATCTCCGCTCCACGGCAGCCCGCGTGCCTGCGAGGACCGGAGCCTCTCTTCTCCCTCACCTGTCTGAGGTGCCCAGGACACACGGGACTATTCCGGCACCGACCTGTGATCCCGGCGACAGGTCTCCGGGGCGGACGGGCGGGCACACTGGGAGGATGGCCGGGATGGGAAAGCCGTGGCTGGCGGCGGTCGCGCTCATCGGGATGTCTCTTGCGGCCGGGTGCGGCCCGGACCGCACGGCGGCGCCCGCGCCGGGGACGGCTCCCACGCTCTCGCGGAGCCCCACGCCCCCGCGGACCCCGGCGCTCTCGCGGACCCCCGCGCCGGGCCGCACGGGATCCGTGAGCCCCGCGCCGAGCGGCACGGCCACGGGGCCGGTCACCGCCTCGGCCGCGTGGGCCACCGCCGAGGGCGCCGAGCTGCCGGGGAGCTCCGCGCTGCTCGACGTGGCGGCGACCGGGCCCCGTGACGCCTGGGCCGTCGGGTTCAAGAACAGCGCCGAGGACCGGGAGGGCACGCCCGCCGCGCTCCGGTGGGACGGGAGCCGCTGGCGCGAGGTGCCGCTGGCGGGGGACGACCTCTACCGCCTTGAGGGGGTCAGCGCGGCCGGGCCGGATGACGTGTGGGTGGTGGGCAACGGCGGGAGCGCCTCCGCCGCGCACTGGGACGGGCGGCACTGGGCCTGGGAGAGACCCTTCGGGGTGGCGGACGACTACCGGATGGCGGATGTCGCGACGGCCGGCGGCACGGCGTGGTTCGCCGCGAACGGCCCGTCGAAGGCGGTGGTCCTGGAGTGGGCCGGCGGGGGCTTCCGCAACGTGCTGAGCACCGGCGGCGCCCTCAGGGCGGTCACCGCCAAGGACGGGCACGTCTGGGTGGCCGGTTCGAGCGAGCGGAACACACCGCTGATCTTGCACGGCACCGCCGCCGGCGGGTGGGAGACCGCTCGGACGCCCGAGATCCCCGGGGGCCGGCTCAACCGGGTCTGGCAGATCTCGCCGTCCGAGGTGTGGGCGGTCGGGGAGGTCGTCACCGGTCCCGGCGAGCGCGTGGGACAGCCACTGGTCCTGCGCTGGGACGGGTCGAGCTGGAGCCGGGTGGAGGTGCCGGTCCGCCTCTGCGCCCTGCACGGCGTCACCGCCTCCGGGCCGGGCGACCTGTGGATCAGCGGGGTCGACGCCGACCACTCGGGGCAGGTGCTCTTCCTCCGCTTCGACGGCGTGAGGTGGTCGCGCGAGTATGGTCCGCTGCTGCGGGCCCACGACGACGACCAGCAGTATGCGGAGACCGACGACGTCAACCGCACCGGCATCGCCCGGGTGCCGGGCACCGGGGCGCTGTGGACGGTGGGGTCGGTCGGCGTCGGCGACGACGAGGAGGACTTCGTGCTCCGGCGCTGAGGCCACCGGACCTCCCGCCGGCCCACGGCGCGGCCGTCGGGAGAGGCGCGTAACTGTCGGTGGGCTGGCGTAGTCTCTCTCAAACTCCAACAAAAAGGAGTAAGAGATGAAAAGGGTCCGAATCGTCCATACGCCCCGCCCGCCCCGTAAGCCCGCCCCGCTCGACCTGCGCACGCCCTCAGGACGGACTCTCCCCTTCTGAGACGCCCCCGGGACCACCGTCCCCTCCCAGCAGGAACAGCCGGTTCACGGACCAGAGAACCGCACCCACGGCCACCAGCACGCCCGCGCGGAGGTAGACGTCGCCATCGCGGCCCGTGACCGGCAGCACCAGAACCAGGCAGACCAGCGCGCCCACCACGGGCATCCAGCTCGGCGCCCGGTAGTGGTCGTGCTCCACGCGGTCCTTACGGAGGACCAGCACGGCCACGTTGACCAGGGTGAACACGCACAGCAGCAGGAGCACCGTCGTGTCGGCGAGGCTGCTCACGTCGCCGGTGGCGACCAGCACCGCCGCGATGCCCACGGTGAACACGATGGCCACCCACGGGGTGGACCTCGTGGGGTGGACCGCCGCGAAGACCTTCGGCACGATCCCCTCGCGCGCCATGCCGTACATCAGGCGTGAGGCCATGAGCATGTTGATCAGCGCGGTGTTGCCCACCGCGAGCAGCGCGATGAGCGCGAACAGCTTGGGTGGGAAGGCCGACCCCGCGACCTTGACGACCTCCAGCAGCGGGCCGGAGGAGTCCGTCAGCGTCTCGCTGTCGACCAGCATGGTCGCGGTGAACGCCACCGCCATGTAGATCGTCGCGGCCACGACCAGGCCCCCGAAGAGCGCCCGGGGATAGTCGCGCTGCGGGTCCTTGGACTCCTCGGCGAGGTTGACCGAGTCCTCGAAGCCGAGCAGCGCGTAGAAGGCCAGGGCGGTGCCGCCCAGGACGCCGAGGAACGCGCCGTTGGCCGGGTGGAACGACAGGGCCCGGGCGGGCTCGCCGTCTCCGAACAGCAGCGCGTGGACCCCGATCGCGATGACGACCAGCAGACCGAACGCCTCGATGACCGTCAGGACGACGTTGACCTTGACGGACTCGGAGATCCCGGCGAAGTTCACCAGCGTCACGAGGCCCAGGAAGATGAACGCGCCGACGACCACCGGCAGCGTGACGAACTCGCCCAGGTATCGGCCGCCGAACGCCCGGGCCGCGGCGCTCGCCGAGGTGATCCCGCTCATCAGCACGGCGAAGGCCACGACAAACGTGACAAAAGGAATATTGAACGCTTTATTTGCATACAGCGCAGCTCCGGCGGCCTGCGGATATTTCCCGACAAGCTCGGCATAGGCGGACGCCGTCAGCGCGGCCAGCACGAAGGCGATGAGGAAGGGCAGCCACAGCGCCCCGCCGACATAGCCGGCCACCTTCCCGACCAGGGCGTATATCCCCGCGCCGAGGATGTCGCCTACCACGAACAGCAGCAGGGCCCTGCGTCCGATCACCCGCTTGAGCGAGTGCTGGGGTGGACCAGAACCAATGATCGCCTCAGCCATGCACTTCCCTTACCCAATGCGACGAGAGAATCACCCTCCGTAATGTTGGTCTGTTTCTGTTAGCGGCATGAAAGTGATCCGCAAGGATGGCTCCCTAACGTCTCATCCGTCACAAGAAGCAATGAAAGGCAGAAATGCGTAGCCCCCTCTTCTCCCGCCGGATCGCCGCCACCCTCGCGGGAGCCGCTCTCATCTCCCTCACCGCCGCCTGCGGTGGGTCCGGCAACGCCGCACTCTGCACCGAGGCGACGAAGCTGATGACCGACTACAGCTCGTCCGTGGCCTCCTTCGGCACCGACCTCGGCAAGTACAACGAGGCGAACCAGAAGCTCGCCGACAGCCTCAAGGCCCTGGCCGGCAAGGCCGACGGCGAGCTGGCCTCGGCGCTCAACGACTTCTCCGCCACCTGGGCCTCCTTCAAGATCGACGAGAAGGACCCGGCCGCGTCCGCCGCGGCCCTCCAGGACATCGGCAAGAAGACCCAGGAGGCGGCCGCCAAGTTCGGCAGCGCCTGCGCCTAG
This sequence comes from Streptosporangium brasiliense, assembly GCF_030811595.1. Lineage (NCBI taxonomy): Bacteria > Bacillati > Actinomycetota > Actinomycetes > Streptosporangiales > Streptosporangiaceae > Streptosporangium > Streptosporangium brasiliense. The sequence continues at coordinate 3,668,946 of NZ_JAUSRB010000002.1, read as the reverse complement.
CGGAGCCCGTGCCTCCTCGGAAGAGGAGGCACTCTTGGCACGGCCGTCGCTCCGCCTGCGGGGGGCAGCGCGGCGCGACGGCCGTGCCGGACGTCCTCGGAGCCCCTGCCGCCGCACGGCAGGGGCTCCGCCACGTCTCGCCCCCTCCCGTACGGCCCGCCGGCCGCGGCCGGGTCAGCCCCGGCCCGTGCGGGCCTGCTCGTAGCACTCCTCGAAGCCCTGCAGCACCGCCGGCCACGAACTGCGGACGGGCTCGGTCTCGCGGTTGTGCGCCGCGATCGACTCGCGCAGCTCACGGTCGCCGGCCAGGCCGGCCACCGACGCGACCAGGTCCTCGAAGCTCCGTCCGAGCAGCCCCTCCTTGCCCGGACGCACGAAGTCGGCCACCCCGCTCTGGGTCCGCGCGACCACCGGGACCCCGGCCGCCCTGGCCTCCAGTGCGGCCAGTCCGAAGGACTCCCGGGGCGCCGGGGCGACGAACACGTCCGCCGAGGCGAGCAGCTCGCGGATCCGGTCGCGGCTGTAGCGGCCGGGCAGCGAGACCCAGCCGCTCATCCCGTTGGCGCGCAGGTAACGCTCCATCTGCGAGCGCGCCGGGCCGTCCCCGACGACGGTCGCCCGCAGCGGCGTCTCCTGCGGCACCTGGGCGCGGGCCTCCTTCAACAGCCTGAGCAGCCGGACCGGCTGCTTGCGGGGCGCCAGCCGTCCCACGGCCACGATGTGCACCGTCCCGTCGCCGGGCTCGCGCCGTACCGGGTCGGCCGAGCGCCAGCCGGAGACGTCGAGGCCGTTGGAGACCACGTGCACCGGCACCCCGCGGCCGGCCACCGCGCGGATCGGCCGGGCCGCGGCCTCGCTCACCGCGGTGCCCACCAGCCCCCAGCGGTGCCACTCGAACAGCAGCCGCAGCCCCCGGTAGAGGCCCCGGGTGACCGGATCCCACATGCTGTGCACGGTCACGACCACCGGCAGCCCCATGCGCACGGCCGCGCGGACGCCCATCCAGGCGAACGGCGAGACCGCGCCGGTGTGCACGTGCACCACGTCGGGGCGCCGCGCCCTCATCAACCGCAGCAGGTGGCCCACCCCGAACGGATGGACGGGCAGGTCGAAGGGGAGTCTCGCGACGATCCGGTGCACCCCGGCCAGGGGCTCGCCCGGGGTCGCGGTCGCCACCTCGACATCGTGGCCCGCCTCCCTCTGCATCCGGACCAGATCGCCGACCTGCACCTCGATGCCGCCGAGGCGCGGCAGGTAACAGTCACTGACGTGGAGGATCCTCACCGTGCCAGCGTAGCCCCGCGTGAGATCATGCCTGCATGCCCGCGGCAAACGGGCCCGGACCACCCGAACGGAGCGAACCGCGATCGACGCCGTCAAGACAGCCGTGTTCTTCCATGCCCATCCCGACGACGAAGCCCTGCTCACCGCGGGCACCATGGCGATGCTCGCCGCCGAGGGGCACCGGGTGGTCCTCGTCGTGGCGACCTCCGGGGAGCGCGGCCAGGCCGACCTCGACCCCGGCGAGGCGCTGGGCGCCGCGCGCATCGCCGAGCTGTACAGATCGGCGGCGGCGCTCGGCTGCGCCCGGGTGGTGAACCTCGGCTACGGCGACTCCGGGCTGGCCCCCGGCGGCGGGATCGCCGAGGACCGGCCGGACAACGCGTTCATCGACGCCGACGCCGAGGAGGCCGCCCGGCGGCTCGCGGCGATCCTCACCGAGGAGAAGGCCGACCTGCTGACGACCTACGACCCGGCCGGGGGCTACGGGCACCCCGACCACGTCCAGGTGCACCGGGTCGGCGGCCGGGCCGCCGAGATCGCGGGCACCCCGATCGTGCTGGAGGCCACGGTCAACCGCGACCCCCTGCTCAAGGGGCTCCGCCTGATCCGCAGGTTCTATCCCCAGCTGGACGTCCGCGCCTTCGAGCGGGCCTACTCCCCCGGCGAGGCGATCACCCACCGGGTCGGCGTGCGCCGCTTCGCCCGCCAGAAGCGGGCGAGCATGGCCGCCCACGCCTCGCAGGCCACCGGCGCGGACACCCGCACGCTGGGCGTGATGCTCAAAGTCCCCCAGCCCCTCTACCGTCTCGTCTTCGGCACCGAGTGGTACGTCCGGCGCGGCCTGCCGCCCGGCACGAGACTGAGACATCCGTTCGAAGTTCCTCCCAAAGGATGAGCCGGGGACCGGCAAACTGGGTTGGGGGGGTTACATGAAGAACAAGTGGGTCCAAATCGGACTTTCGGTCGCATCTCTGGCGCTGGCCGCCACGCTCGTGCGCTTCCTGCCGCAGATCGTGGAGGCGCTGACCGGCAAGCACGTCTCCTGGACGCAGATCGGCGCCCAGTTCTCCCGGTTGAGCTGGGAGATGGTCGCCCTGATGGCCGTCGTCTGGCTGGCGAGCCTGATGGCCTACACGTTCGTGCTGACCGCCTCCCTGCCGGGCCTGTCCCATTCGCAGGCCCTGACACTGAACGCGGCCGGCAGCGCGGTGAGCAACCTGCTCCCCTTCGGCGGCGCGGCCGGGGTGGCCATGACGATCGCCATGACCAAGGGCTGGGGGTTCCCGCTGCGGGCCGTCGTGGTCTCCACGCTCTCCAGCGGCATCTGGAACACCCTGTTCCGGTTCGTCCTGCCCGCGGTGGGGATCGTGGCCCTGCTGGTCAGCGGGCAACAGCTCAGCCCGGCCGTGACCAGAGCGGGCTGGGTGGGCTCGCTGTCCATCCTCGCCCTGGTCGCCGTGGTGGCCGCCGCGCTTTACTGGGACCGCGCCGCCGCCGCGCTCGGCCGCGCCCTCGACGCCGCCGCGCGGCCGCTGCCCCGCGGCATCCGCCCCGCCGAGCACACCCTCTCCCACGCGCTGGAGAAGCTGCGCGCCGACACCTCCGAGGTCGTACGGCACCGCTGGCCGGGGCTGACCCTGGGGATGGTCTTCTTCCTCGGGCTGCAGTGGCTGCTCCTGGTCTGCTGCCTGCACGCCACCGGTGCCTACCCGGGGGCGGCGCAGACGATCGCCGTGTTCGCCCTGTCCAGGGTGCTGACCACCGCCCTGGTGACCCCGAGCGGGGCCGGGATCATGGAGGCCGGGACCGTCGGCGCGCTGGTCTTCTTCGGGGCGCCGCTGGATTCCGCAACGGCCGCTGCGCTGCTTTTCGGCTTCTGGACCTACACTATCGAAATCCCCTTCGGCGGCCTGGCGCTCGGCGCGTGGGCGCTTCTGCGCCGGCGTGAGAACGCCGCTCCGGCCCCCGCGAAGGAGCCGATCAGCCGCTAGATTGGGAAATACCTTGTGCGCGATTCGAAGGCCCGCATAGCGTGGCGGCTGACATGGTGGCGTTCCGGGTTCTCGGTCCGGTCGAGGCGCATTCCGACGATGACGGGCTCGACCTAGGCGGGCTGCGGCAGCGTGCCGTCCTCGCCCGATTGCTGGTGGCACGCGGGCAGGTCGTGCCCGTCGACTCCCTCCTCTACGACCTGTGGGACGACGACGCCGCCAAGGGGGCGCAGTCCGGCCTCCAGGTCTACATCTCCCGTCTGCGCCGGGTCCTGGAGCCCGGCCGTCCGCGCGGGGGACCCAACCGGCTGCTGGTGACGGTCGCCTCCGGCTACGCGCTGCGGGTCGCCCCCGACCAGGTCGACGCCCTCCGCTTCGAGGCGCTGGTCCGCACGGCCGGAGAGCACCTGGAGGGTGACGACCCCTCCTCGGCGCGGGTCCGCCTGGAGAAGGCCCTGGGGCTGTGGCGCGGCACCCCTTACTCCGACTTCGCCGACCAGCCGTGGGTCGAGGCCGAGGTCAACCGGCTGGCCGAGCTGCGCCTGGTCGCCCGTGAGCGGCACGCCGACAGCGGCCTGCGCCTGGGCATGCCCGCCGAGGCGGTGCCCGACCTGGAGGCGCTGACCACCGAGCACCCGCTCCGCGAGGAGGGCTGGCGGCTGCTCGCCCTCGGCCTCTACCGGTGCGGACGGCAGGGCGACGCGCTGGCCGCGCTGCGCAGGGCCCGCACGATCCTCGCCGACGAGCTGGGCATCGACCCGGGACCGGCGCTGCGCAAGCTGGAGTCCGACATCCTGGCCCAGGACCCCGGCCTGCAGCTCGCCGCCCCGCCGCCTGGCCGCCAGCGCCCCCAGGTGCCGGCCGACACCTGGCCGCCCCGGCCCACGGCGGCGCCGGTGGAGCTGCCGCCGCTGGAGCCCGAGCCGTTCGTCGGCCGCGACGCCGAGCTGAACCGGCTGACCACCGCCGCGGCCCGGACCGGCCGCTTCACCGTCGCGGTGATCAGCGGCGACGCGGGGGCGGGCAAGACGACGCTGGTCCGCCAGCTCACCAAACGGCTCTCCGACGACGGCTGGGGCACCTCCTCCGGAGCCTGCCCCGACAGCAGCGCCACCCCTCCCGGCTGGGCCTGGGTGGAGATCCTGCGCACCCTGGTGAACGCGGCCGGGCCCGGCGAATACGCCCCGCTGCTGGCCCCGCTGCTGGACGACGCGGCCCCGGCGCCCGACGACGACCAGGTCTCCGGCGGTTTCCGGCTGCACCGGGCGGTGGGCGGCTATCTGGCGGCCGTCGCCAAGGACACCCCGATCCTGCTGACGCTGGAGGATCTGCACTGGGCCGACGACCAGACCCTGGCGCTGCTGCGCGCGCTGCCGAGCCTGCTGGCCACCAGCCGGGTGCTGCTGGTGGTCACCTGCCGTGACAGCGAGCTGAGCGACCAGCAGGCCGACGTGCTGGCCGCGCTGGCCCGGCTCGGACCGGTCCGGGTGGGCCTGACGGGCCTGGACCCCAAGGCGGTGGCCGAGCTGGTCCGGGCGACCTGCGTGCGCGAGGTCGACGAGGACGCGGTCAGCAGCATCGTCGAGCGGACCGGCGGCAACCCCTTCTTCGTCCGCGAGACCGTGCGCCTGCTCGACGCCGAGGCCGTGAGCGACCGCGCGACGGCCGCCGAGGTGCTCTCCGGGGTGCCCTCCGGCGTCCGCGACGTGCTGCGGCGGCGGATCTCGCGGCTGCCCGCGGCGGCCCAGCAGATCCTGCTGCAGGCCGCGGTGATCGGCCGCGACGTCGACGTGGACGTGCTGGTCGACGTGACGGGCGACGAGGACGCGGTGGTCGACGCGGTGGAGGCGGCGCTGCTCGCCGGGCTGGTCACCGAGCCGGGCCCCGGCATGCTCCGCTTCGACCACGACCTGGTCCGCGACACCCTTTACTCCGACGCCTCCCGGCTGCGCCGCTCCCGGCTGCACGCCTCGGTGGCCGCGGTGATCGAGCGCCGGAACCCCGGCGACGTGGCCGCGCTCGCCCACCACTACGACGCGGCCGGCACCGCCGAAACGGCCATCAAGGCGGTGCACTACGCCGGGCTCGCGGCCGAGCAGGCCGAGCGCCGTTTCGCCCACCGGGAGGCGGCCTCGCTGTGGGAGCAGGCGATCGCCGCCTTCGACCGGTCCGGCATCACCCACACTCCCGACAGCACCAGAGAACGCCTGCTGCTGACGCTCAACCTGATCAAGGCGCTGGCGCTCTGCGGCGACATGGCCGCGGCCCGCAGGCGGCGGCGCGAGGCGATGGACGCGGCTCTGCCGCTGGGCAATCTGGAGCTCACGGCCCGGGTGGCGGCCTCCCTGGCCGTGCCGCACAAGGGCATGGCGCGCGACTTCACCCGCACCGCCTGGGAGATCGTCGACGTCGCCGAGCAGGCGCTGGTCGAGCTGCCGGCCGCCGAGCAGTCACTGCGGGCGAGCCTGCTGGCCACGCTCGCCCTGGAGCTGGAGGGCTCGGCCACCCGCCGGGGCGAGCAGGCGTCGCTGGAGGCCGAGGAGCTGGCCCGGCGGAGCGGCGACCCCGCCCTGCTGGCGACCGCGCTGAGCGGCCGGCTGCGCCAGTCCTACGGCATCACCCCGGTCGGTGAGCGCGAGGTCATCGGCCGGGAGCTGCTGGAGGTGGGCAAGACGACCGGCCAGGTCTCGGTCCAGGCCCTGGCCCATCTCGTGCTGATGGAGTGCGCGGCCGCCTCCGGGGCGTTCGCCGACGCCGACGCGCACGTGGCCGCCGCCGAGCGGCTGGCCAGGCAGTACGGCCTGCCCGCGCCGGCGGCCGTCGGCGCCTGGTACGCCGGGCAGCGCCTGATGATCGCCGGTGACTTCGCCGGCGCGGAGCGCGCCTACCGCGACGCCGCCCGGCTGACGGCCAGGGCTGGCATGCTGGAGGGCCGCCAGGACCTGCCGCTGATCACCGCCTTCTGCCTGCACCTGGTCAACGGCCGGGCCGCCGAAATGGTGGAGCCCCTGGCGGAGGCCCACCAGCGCGGGGCCAAGTGGACCCTCGACGCCTACGCGGTGGCCCTGGCCTCGGCCGGGCACATGCGCGACGCGCGGGCGGTCATCGCGGTCAAGACCCCGGTCCGTCCCGACTTCCTCTACGAGCTGGCGATGATCTGGCGGGCCCTGGCGGGCATGCTGCTGGACGACCGGGAGCGGATGGTCGAGGCATATGACACGCTGAAGCCGTTCGCCGAGCGGATCGCGGGGGCCGGCACCGGCGTGGTGGCGCTGTGGCCGGTCGCCCTGACCCTCGGTGACCTGGCCCTGCGGCTGGGCTTCACCGACGCGGTGAGATCCCACTACGACCAGGCCCTCGCGGTGGCCCAGCGGGTCGGCGTGCCCCGGTGGGTCGAGGCGGCGCAGCGCTCACTCAGCAGCTGACGAGAAACTTCTCGCCGAGCAGCCGGGTGCGGCCGGAGACCGACAGCTCGGCGCGGTACCAACCGGGGTTGTCGACGATGCTGGGCCGCCACTCGGCGGTCCGGCTCCGGCCGGCGAAGCCGGAGTTCGCGGCGAGGTAGGTCTGCCAGCTCCGGGTGCCCGCGCTCCAGCGCCGCAGGCGCCAGCTGTAGGAGACGGAGCCGCCGGGGCGGGGGTTGTCGATCACGCTCTGGATCAGATACGGCCGGTCGCACGACCGGGGCGCGGCGAGCGCGCTGACAGCGATCGTGCCGGCGGCCGGCTCCGCGACCGTGACGGCCGGCACCGCCTCCGAGGACAGGGTCACCGCCCGCGCCGGCGCCGCCGCGCCCGCCTGGACCTGGGCGGAGGCGTTGTCGGCCGCCTCCACTCCCGCGTAGGCTCCGGCGAAGGCCAACGTGGCCACCAGCAGCTTCACGACGCTCGCGGTCCCGCTCGCCACCACCGGCGCCACACTGCTACCCGGACTCATGACAGACACCTTTCTCTCGTCACTACAGGTGTATGCCGCGATGGTTGATCTCCGCTTGACGTCCGCTTGCAGGGGATCCGCGTTACCGGCTCAGGTAAGCCTGTCCTAATATCAAATGCGGCAGCCCGAGCGGAGTGGTGGTGATGTTCCAGATGCGATCGCCTGTGACGGGCATCCCTGACCCCACGTCCGCCTCCGTCCTGAACATGCCGCTGTGGCTCTGGGTCCTGTTGGGCGGGATCGCCCTGTTCGGCGTGTTCCAGGTCTACTACTGGGTCGGCTACAAGCTCGGCCCCAGGATCTACGCCTCCCGCCTGGGCCGGAAGGTCGGCGAGGCGAACATCCTCAAGGTGGAGAACGCCGTCCGGAAGTGGGGCGCGCTCGCCGTCTACGGCTGTTTCTGGGTGCCCGGCCTGCGGCACACGCTGCCCTGGGTGGCCGGGGTGCTGCGGATCTCCTACCCCTGGTACGCCGTGGCCAGCGCGCTCGGCTGCCTGACCTGGGTCCCGGTGACGTCCTTCGGCCTCTACTCGGTGATCTGGGGCTGGCTGAGACTGGCCGCCGAGTCGCCACTCCTGGCGGGCGCCGCCGCCGTGGTGGTGATCATCGTGGCCGCCGCCCTCGTCCGCCGTCGTCGCCGCCGCAGGGCGGCCCGGCGCGCGGAGGACAGCCTGCCCGTCGGGTGAACCACCGGGATCACCCGGTGTGCCCGGCGGTCGCGCGGACCGGCCGCGCCGTCCCGCCGATCCGGCGGCCATGACCGGGTGGGCCACCGGCGCCGCCCGGCCTGCCCGGCCAGCACGGCCATGCGGGAGAGCGCGCCGTCCGGCCTGCCCGGCAGGCGCACATGTCAACGTTTCGATAGCAGGACTCCCGGGATCCGCATATTGACGGTCGGCTCTGTCACCATGTCTCCCATGCAAACCGGGGGAATACGCCTCATCGTCTGCGCCACAGTGGCCGCTGCCGCCACCGGGCTCCTCACGCCCGTCACACCCGCCCACGCCGGCCAGACCGTTCAGCGGTCGGCCCGGCCGGCCACCGCCCACCGGGCCGCCCCGACGGTCTCGGCGCGGGCCGCCTACCTGGTCGACACCGGCACCGGAACGGTCCACTTCAGCAAACAGGCGGCCAGGCGGATGCCGGTGGCCAGCCTGACGAAGATCATGACGGCCTACGTCGTGCTGCGCGAGGCCGGGCTGAACGACACGGTCACCGTCAACGCGGGAGACGTGCGGCACGCGGCGACCAACGACGCCACCTCCGCGGCGCTGCGCGCCGGTGAGCGCCTGACCGTCAGGGAGCTGCTCTACGGGGCGATGCTCCCCTCCGGGGCGGACGCCACCCACGCGCTGGCGCGCGTCTACGGGCCGGGCGAGCGCAGGTTCGTGGCCAAGATGAACGCGGCCGCCCGCTCCCTGGGCCTGTCCGGCACCCGTTACGGCAACTCCGACGGGCTGCCCGAGCCGAGTCCCGGTTACTCCACCGCCCAGGACCAGGCCCGGCTGGCCGAGGCCGCGCTCGCCGATCCGGTGCTGCGGACCATCGCCGCCACCAGGCGCTACGTCGTGCGCAAGTCGAAGGTGCACCGGGCCCACGTCTGGACCAACACCAACAAGCTGCTCGGCAAGGAGCCCGGCGCCCTGGGCGTCAAGACCGGCTACACCCGGGCGGCCGGCTACTGCCTGTCGTTCGCGGTCGACCGCGACGGCCGCCGGATGATCGGCGTCGTTCTCGGCGACTCCAGCGCCGAGCGGCGCTTCCGGACCGCCGGCCGGTTGCTGAAGTGGGCCGATGACCAGATGGCGGGCGAGGGCGACAGCCGCGAAGACGTCTAGCGGGCCGCCGCGGTTCAGGGTGCGCCCGGGCCGTCAGGTGTCCTCGAAGCGGACCTCCAGGGTCGCGGCGTCCGGTTCCACCGAGCCCAGCAGGGCCTCGCCCTCCTGGGTCAGCTCGGAGACCGCGGTCCCGGACAGGGGCTCGAAGGGGGTCATCCGCAGGACGGCTGCCCCGCGTCTGCGCTCCACCTGCCAGGTGCCGCGCACCGAGCCGTCCCAGAGGAAGGTGGCCCGCACGCGGAGGTTCCTGGTCGTGACGCGCCCGCGGTGCTCCTCGGCCATCAGCCGGGTGCGGTCGGCGTGGGCGAGCACCAGGTTGTCGAAGTCCGGCAGGAACCGCGCGGGCGCCGGGACGTCCTCGTCCGGGCGCGGGGCGTCGGGAAGGTCGAACAGCTCGCGGCCCCGCTCGTCGCGGAAGACGCGCAGCCGCGGGCGCAGGCCGTCCAGCACGGCGCGCAGCCCCTTGACCCCGGACCAGGTCTGCGCGTCGGCGGCGGTGGCAGGGCCGAAGGCCGCCAGATAGCGCAGCACCAGCTCCTCGACCGGCCGGCCCGCCGGCTCCGGGCCCAGCCACACGTCCGCCGGCGTGAAGTCCGCCACCGGCGGGAACCCCCAGCGGTCCTCGGTGGGGACCATGACAATCGGCAGCTGGGTCCGTACGGCGTAGCCGAGCCCACGCTCGTCGGCCTCGGGGAACTCCTCCTGGAGCAGGGCGCGCAGCGTGGTGAAGTCACGGGGCCGCTCCCGGAGGAGCGCGTGGGCGACGGGGATCAGCCTGTCGAGGTCCAGCCCGGCGAACAGCTCGCCGCGGCCGGTCACCGCGGCGGCGAGCGCCGGCCGCAGCGTCGGCCGGAACGCCGCGTAGTCGGCCGCGCTCACCAGGTGCAGCGTGGCGCGCATCATCGTGGCCCGCACGACGCGGCGCTCGTGCAGGGCCCGGTGCAGGTCCTCCCGGTGGAATCCCTCCACCCGCGTCCACAGGCCGGTGAAGGGATGCCTGGCCTCCTGCGCCTGCATGCCGCCGAGCCGTTCCACCGCCGTGACGACGTCGACTCTCTCCCGCTGGAGCAGCATCTGGCGGGCCAGCGTCGCGCGGTTGAGGCGCCGGGTCGTGAGGATCTCCATGCGCTCATGCTGGCAGCCGTACCTGACACCTGATGGCAGGTACGCGCGACTGGAGGGCGGATCCCCACCGGCACGGACGCCCCGGCGGCACCCTGGCTACGGCTCGGTACGGCCGGCACCGGGGCGCAGGAGCGAGTAGAGGACCTGGTCGTTCCAGCGCCCGCCGCGCCACTGCGCCTCGCGGATGACGCCCTCCCGCTGGAACCCGGCCTTCTCCAGCGCGCGCTGCTCGCCCAGGTTCCGGAGGTCGGTGAAGGCCTGGATCCGGTGGGCGCGGGTGTGCTCGAACAGGTAGGCGGCGAGCTGCCGCTGCGCCTCGGTCCCGATGCCGCGTCCCTGGAAGCTCGGCCGCAGGCCGATGGCGATCTCCCAGCACCACGAGGTGAGCGGCCGCCCCCAGGACGCCTTGAACCACTCGACGCGCCCGGCCACCTCCTCGCCGGAGCAGACGGTCAGCGTGCCCTGGTCATCGCTCAGCAGGCCCGTCTCGGCGAACGCGCGCCGCTCCCTGCCCGGGGTGCGGTGGCCGAACCACTGGTAGGGTCCCGTGCCCTCCGGGCTGTAGAACTCCTCTTCGAAGATCGTCAGGTCCTTCTCGATCACGGGACGCAACGTTACGCGGGACACAGCGGGGTCCTCCTTGACCGGGATCAGCGGGGTGTGAAGTCTGGCGTCACGCCGGAACCGGCGCACCTGGAGCTCCGTGGGGCGGGCCGGCCGGACCGCCGCGCATCAGGCCGTGGCAGGCGATGGCGGCGGCGGCCACCACGTTGAGGGAGTCGACACCCAGGTCCATCGCCGCCGGGCTCATCGGGATGCAGACCGGTCGGTCGGCCTCGTGCAGCCAGCGGGAGGACAGCCCGTCCCCCTCCGACCCCAGCAGCAGGGCGACCCGGTCGGCCATGGCGACCCCGTCGATGGGCGCGGCGGACTGGTCCGGGGTCAGCGCCAGCGTCTGGAAGCCCGCCGCGCGGAGCTCCTCCAGGCCGTCGTACCAGTTGGCCATCCGCGCGTACGGGATCGCGAAGACCGCGCCCATCGACACCTTGACCGACCTCCGGTAGAGGGGGTCGGCGCAGCGGGGCGACAGGATCACGGCCTCGACGCCCAGTGCGGCGGCGCACCGGAAGATCGCCCCGACGTTGCCGTGGTCGACGAGGTCCTCGAGGACGAGAACGCGCCGGGAGGCTCCGCGCAGGATCTCCCGCACCGCGGGCAGCTCGCGCCGCTCCATCGCGGCGAGCGCGCCCCGGTGCACCGGGAAGCCGGCGATCTTCTCCATGACGTCGTCGTCCACCACGTAGACCCGGTCGCCGAGCCCGTCGAGCAGGTCGGCGAGCGGGTCGGCCCAGCGCCGGGTCAGCAGCACCGACCGCACCGGGTAACCGGCCGCGACGGCCCGGCGGATCACCTTCTCCCCTTCGGCGATGAACAGGCCGTGCTCGGCCTCCAGGCTCTTGCGCAGCTCGACGTCGCGCAGGTTGGCGTAGTCGGCGAGGCGGGGATCCGAGACGTTAAACACCTTCGAATACTGCCATGAGCCGCCTGAGCTGCCACATTCCCGCGTAGAGGAGCAGCAGGGCACCGCAGCCGGCCACCACTCCCGCCCCCACCCTGGTGACCGTCTCGGCCAGTCCGTGGGGCGGGAAGGCCAGCGGCCAGAGCGCCCCGCCCAGCAGGGTGGCGAGGACGGCCGCCAGCAGGACGCCGTAGCGGGTCCGGCCGGAGAGCAGGAGGCGCTCCGGCGGCGCCTGCGGCGGCATCCGGGTCAGCCCGCGCAGGGCCCACCAGGCCACGGCGGCCAGGCCGCCGACGGTGGACAGGTACTGCAGCAGGCGGAAGACCGGCAGGAGCCCGGCCACCCGCGCGTCCAGCCAGTCCCAGCCCCAGAAGGCCGAGCTGTAATGGTGGGTGAAGGAGTCCCACAGCTTGTGGGTGAAGGCGCCGACGACACCGCCGGCGATCACGGCGGGCAGCTGCCGCAGGCCGTACTCGCCGGGGAACAGCGCGGCGACGCGTCCGGAGAGCCCCGGCGGGAGCAGCGCGGTCAGCGGGTCGCGGAGCAGGCCGTGGAAGAGCGCGAGCAGCACGACGACGGCGAGCGGGTCGATCGTGAGGACGCCCCGGGTGGAGTGCCAGAACGCGTAGTCGGGCAGGAAGGGGAGGAAGATCGGCAGGTCGGGCGCCATCGTGCCCAGGGCGAGGGCCCAGGGGTCCAGCACCCGGCGCGCCCGCGCCGAGGAGAGCAGCGGCAGCACCGCGGCGATGTGGCTGGGCGTGAACGGCACGGACTTCCCCCCGAGAAACTGGGCGTGCTCCCTCCGGGAGACGGCGCCGCCCTGGCCGGGAGACTACGCGGTTCCGGCCGGCACCGAGCGCCTGTGGCTTCACGCTGCCGATCACACATGGTGACGTGTATGTTGCTTACCGTTGCGGCAGGGGGATCCGGGAGGCGTCGTGGCTGACCAGATGGTGCTGGCACGGCCCGCGGGGGGCGACGAGTGGCTGCGCGACGCCCGCAGGGCACGTGCGCTCTCCCTGGTCACCCTGGCCTGGCTGGGCGCCGAGAGCGTGCTCGGCCTCGCCGCCGGGCTGGGCTCGCACTCCGTCGCGCTCATCGGCTGGGGCACGTCGTCGCTGGTGGAGGCGGCGGCCAGCCTGGTCGTGGTCTGGCGGTTCACCGGATCGCGGACCCACTCGGCCGGAGCCGAGGACCGGGCCCGCAAGGCGGTGGCGGTCAGCTTCTGGCTGCTCGCCCCCTACCTGCTGGTCCATGTGGCGCACGACCTCGACGCCGGGCACCGGGCGGTGCCCAGCCCGCTGGGCATCGCGGTGACGGCGGCCGCCCTGGTCGGCATGCCGCTGCTGGGCCGGGCCAAACGGCGCCTCGGCGCCCGGCTGCACTCGGCGGCGACCACGGGTGAGGGGACCCAGAACCTGCTGTGCGCGCTGATGGCCGCGGGGGTGCTGGCCGGTCTGGCGCTGAACGGCGCCGGGTGGTGGTGGGCCGATCCCGCCGTGGCGGTGCTGCTGGCGGCGGTGGCCGTGCGGGAGGGCCGGAGGGCCTGGCGCGGGCATTCCTGCTGCCACTGAGCTGGGCTTTCACGCAGAGATCACAGACGTTAGTTACTGTCGCGTAGGGTGATATCCGCACCGTGAGGGGTGTTTTGCCACGGTAAGTGTTCCCAGTACAGTTCCGTGAATGTTGCGGAGAAACTCCCGGTAGGGTGACCCGCTAACTTCAGGACATCGACACCGAAGAAGGCATCGTGGGCGGACGTCACCGGTCGGATGAACTAGAGGACGGCTATGCCTCCCACCAGGAACCGCCCAGACGGCGCCGTGGCGGGCGCGGCCAGGTGCTGGTCCCGCTGGCCGGATCCGTCGCCCTCGCGGTGCTCCTCGGTGTCGCCGCCTTTGTGATCATCAACCGGGACCGGGGATGCGCCGGCGAGCGGGTCGCGCTGCGGGTCACCGCCTCCCCCGACATCCAGCCCGCCGTGTCCCGGATCGCCGAGCGCTTCAACAAGGCCGGCCACGACGTCGACGGCGGGTGCGCCGACGTCACGGTGGCCGAGGGCGTCCCGGCGACGGTGGCCTCCGGGCTGGCCGGCGGCAAGGCGGCGGCGATGGACGTGTGGATCCCGGACTCCGGGCTGTGGGTGACCAACCTGCGGGCCAAACACCCGCAGGCGCCCGCCGCCGGCGCCTCCGTGGCCCACTCCCCCATCGTCATGGTGGCCTCCGGCTCGGTGGTTCCGAACCTGAAGAAGAGCTTCGGCGAGGCGAGCTGGAGCGGCATGATCAACGCCGCCAACGTGGCCAACGTCGAGGGTCCGGGCCGCAAGGTGCGCGTGCTCGCGCCCGACCCCTCCTTCAACGCCGCCGGGCTCGGCGCCCTGCTGGCCGCCTCCGGTGTGGCCAGGGCCTCGGGCGCAGGTCAGGCGCAACTGGTCGGAGCGCTCAAGACGCTGTCCGGGTCGGCGGTCCGCGACCAGGACGCGCTGCTGTCCAGCCTCGGCGTCAAGGGCACCCGGGCCCCGCTCGGCATCGCCTCGGAGCAGGGCGTCTGGGCGTTCAACACCACCAAGAAGCCCGAGGTCCCGGCGGTGCCGCTCTATCCGGCCGAGGGCACCCTCAACCTCGACTACCCCATGGTGATCACCACCGAGGACGCCACGGTCCGCAAGGCCGCCGAAGCCTTCCAGAAGGAGTTCGGCACCGAGGCCGCCCGGAAGACACTTCACGACCTGGGCTTCCGGACCCCGGACGGCAAGGGCGGCGCGGCGGTCGCCGACGGCGGCTTCCAGGCCAAGGCCCCCAAGACGCTGCGGACGCCCGACGCCAAGACGGTCGCGCGGATGTCGCAGTCGTGGTCCCGGCTGAACCTCGGCACGCGGCTGCTGGCGCTGCTGGACGTCTCCGGCACGATGGCGCTGCCGGTCCCCGGGACCGGCTCGGACCGGATGCGCGTGATCTCCAAGATCGCCATGGAGGGCATGCGGCTGTTCCCGGCCAAGAGCGAGATCGGGGTGTGGGAATACTCGACCCACCTCACCGCGCAGGGCGTGGACTACCGCAGGACGGTCCCGGTCGGACCGCTGACGGAGAACATCAACGGTGTGCTCCGCAAGGACCTGCTCGCCCAGAAGCTCGCCACGATCCAGGCCAAGCCCACCGGCGACACCGGCCTGAACGACACCCTCAAGGCCGCCTACGGGCAGATGACCAAGGAATATCAGGGCGACAAGATCAACACAGTGCTGATCCTCACCGACGGCGCCGGCAACGACGACCCGGAGGGCATCTCCAACGAGGAGATCCTGCAGTACCTGAAGAAGACCTACAACCCGGAGAAGCCGGTCAGCATCCTGCTCATCGCCTTCGGCCCGGACGCGGCCAAGGGCAAGAAGCAGATGGACGCGCTGGCCAAGTCGACCGGTGGCGAGGCGTTCATCGCCCGGGACATCCTCCAGGTCCGCAAGTTCTTCCTGGAGGGCATGGAGCGCCGTCTCTGCGCGCCCAACTGCTGATCTCCTTCCCGTACGGCCGGCGTCACACGGGCCCCACCTGTCGCAGTTTTACCAGTTCATACCGTGTCGGCATGGTATCGACCGGTTAGGACAACCCGCCACGGACAGGTGGCGTCCTACGCGTGTGGGGTCTCGGGCATGGCCCGTGAACGCGTACCCGTCTCGCGGGGAGGAATGTCCGTGCCCGGATGGCCGGCCGTCGGCCGAACCGACGATCAGCGACTTGTGGGGGCACTCCGGCGTGCCGACACCACGGCGCCCGCAAAGCTCTACGACTCCTATGCCGAACGTCTCAACGACTACGCCCACTCGCTGCTGGGCGAGCGGGCCGGCGCGGCCGACGCCGTACACGACGCCCTGGTCACCGCCTGCGGACGCGTGGAGCGGCTGCGCGAGCCGGGCCGGCTGCGCCCGTGGCTGTACGCGCTGGTCCGGACCCGGTGCGCGGCCGGGGCGCGCGGCCCGGCGCCGACGCCGGTGCTCGACGACCACGACACCCCCGACGACCCCGAACTGGCCGCGCTGGTGCACGAGGCGCTGGCCGAGCTGAGCGGGCAGGAGCGCGAGGTCCTGGAGCTGTCGCTGCGCCACGATCTCAGCGCCGGCGAGGTCGGCACGGTGCTCGGGCTGACCTCCCGGCAGGCCGCCGCCCGGCTCGGCCGGGCCCGCGAGCACCTGGAGAACTCGGCCGCCGCCGTGGTCCTGGCCAGGGTCGGCCGGGCGCACTGCCCGGACCTGTCGGCGATGGTCGACTCGTGGGAGGGACCGCTCACCACGATGCTGCGCAGGCGGCTGTCCGGTCACATCGGCCGCTGCGAGGTCTGCCTGGAACGGCGGGACCGGCACGTCTCGGCCGGACGGCTGCTCGACATGGTGCCGGTCGCCTTCCCGCCGCTCTCCCTGCGCCGCCGGGTCGTCGAGACCTGCGTCAACCCCGACCTCGCCGGGGTGCGCGCCTCCGTCGTCGAGGCGGGTGACCGTTTCGACCGGGCCGGGTTCCCGGTCGCGGCCGAGCGGCGCGCCAAGTCCTCCCGGCGGCCCAGGGCGAGGCGCGCCGGGGCGGGACGGGCGCGCGAGGAGGGCACCCGACCGCTGCCGGCCCTGGACACGCCGGACAGACCGCGGACGGTGACCGGACGGCGGGGCACGGCCCCGGACACCCGCGACCACCGGCAGGCGGCCGAGCCCCGGCGGCGCGCACCCGCCCGGCGGACACCGCCCCTCGTCGCGGCCGCCGCGTGCGTGCTGGCCGCCGCCGTGGTCATGATCGTGACAACCGGGCAGGACCTGACCGGCGGACCGGCGCAGCGGGCCGAGGCCGCGCCGGAGCGGGGACCCGCGTTGATCACGCTGGAGCCGGGCCCGGCGCCGGGCCCGGCGGAGCCCTCGCCGGTTGATCCGGCCTCCCTCCCGGAGCCGACCCCGGCTCCGGGCAGGACCGCGGAGGCCGTCAAGACCAGGACACCGCCCCCCATGCCCACACCCGGCCCGGCCCGGCGGGCGGCGACCCGGCGCCCGGTCCCCGACCGGCCGCGCGCCACCCGCACGCCCGCCCCGCCGCCCCCGGCCGGGCGGCTGGCCGTCTCGTGTCCCACCGACATCGGGGAGGGCGCGGGGCAGATCCGGCTCTCGGCGCGCGAGGCCCCGATCTCCTGGTCGGCGACCACCTCGGGCGGGCTGGACGTCCACCCCCGGCAGGGGCGGCTCAAGGCCGGGGCCCGGGCCGTGATCTGGGTCACCGCCGCCGACCCCGCGGAGGGCGGCACGGGGCGGGTCGCGTTCAAGGCCGCCGGGGGCGGCTCCAGCTGCGCGATCTCCTGGGAGGGTCCCGGACCCGAGGAGTCGGATCCGCCCGGCGACCCCGCTCCGCTGCCGACGCCGGCGCCGACCCCCTCCACGGCGCCCAGTGCGGAACCGGAGAAAACATGATCATTTACTCCGGGTCGGAGGGCTCCTGACTTAACTTTGCAATCCGGTAAACCATGGGCTGCCGCCATGCGTCGGCATTGACTCGCATGCGGAGTGGTTGGTCACATGAATATGCGATCAGCTATTCGATCATCAGCCGGGAGCCGGGGATGCCGACAGGCCGCAAGGTGCTCAAATGGGCGATCAGCCTTGCGTGCGCCACGGGTGCCGCGAGCGCACTCGCCGACATCGAGACCCCACTACGGATGATCTTTACCCCGCTGTTCCTTTTATCGGTCCCCGGGGTCGCCGCGGTAGGACTGTTGCGTGATCGTGACCCTCTTACTGCAATATCAATTGGGGTGGCGGCAAGTCTTCTCGCAAACGTTCTCCTTGCCGCAGCGATGCTGTCTTTTGAATCATGGTCGCCCCGTGCCGGAGTGGCGACGATCGCGGTGCTCGGCGGCTTCACATATGTATTGCGCCTGGTGCACCGGGGAAGCGGAAACCTGCAGACCGAACAGGGGGCCGGGTCAGGGTGAAGATCACTGTTGTGCGCCCGCGGGATCTCGGCGCGGCCGAGTCCCTCCGATGGCGCGAGCTCCAGAGAGCCTCCCCCGGCCTCGACAACCCCTTCCTCTCGGTCGAGTTCACCATGGCCATGGGGGCGCTGCGCGACTACGTGAGGGTCGCGGTGGTCGAAGACGGCGGCGAGATCACCGGCTTCTTCCCCCACGAACGGCACGGCTTCGGCCTCGGCAGACCGCTGGGCGGCTACCTCACCACCTGCCACGGGCTGATCTCGGTCCCCGAGCTGAAGCTCGACCCGCGGGAGCTGCTCCGCGCCTGCGGGCTGTCGGCCATCGACTTCGACCACCTGGTCGCCGGCCAGCCCACCTTCGCCCCCTACGAGACCGACGTACGGCCGGCCCCCGTCATGGATCTCAGCGGCGGTTTCGAGGCCTACGTCGAGCGGGTGCGCGCCGGTTCGGCGAAGAACTACAAGACCGTCCGCTACAAGGAGCGCAAGCTCGGCCGCGAGCAGGGCGAGGTCCGCCTCGAATGGGCCTGCGCCGACGCCGGGACGCTGCGCACGGTCATGAACTGGAAGTCGGACCAGTACCGCCGGACCGGACGGGTCGACCGCTTCGCCCAGCCCTGGATCGTGCGGCTCGCCGAAGAGCTGCACTCGCGGCGATCCGACGACTTCGCCGGCGTGCTCACCATGCTCTACGCCGGAGACACCCCCGTCGCCGGGCACTTCGGGCTGCGTACGGCGGACACCCTGGTGGGCTGGTTCCCCGCCTACGACCCCTCCTTCGCGCGCTACTCCCCCGGGATCATCCACCACCTGCACATGGCCGAACACGCCGCGGGCGCGGGGCTGCGCCGGGTGGACATGGGCAAGGGGGGACGCGAATACAAGGAATGGCTCAGAACCGATGCCCTGATGGTCGCAGAGGCCCGCATTTCGCGCCCCTCTCCCGTGGCCGCCGTCCAGTGGGTGGGCCGGGTCCCCGTCAACAGACTCCGCACCGCCGTAGTGGACAACCCCTCCCTTTTCCGGGCCGCCGACCGGCTGCTCAAGAGTTACGGCAGAGCGAGATCCCTCCTCCTGCCTCGTCCCACCACAGAACAGTCAACCAAGGCACAATAGCCACCTTTTTCCCAGCACCCACCTCATTCCCTGTAAGCGCTTTTCCGACATCCTTCACTCCCGACCCACACCCTTCACTCTCCCGACGCAAGGCATCCCTCGATCACAGTCGCGCCGTTCTCACCTCACGCCGGGAGCGGTCGCAACGGAAGGACAGAAGGAATATCCGCCATCATGAATCCCGACACCGTCAGACAGAACGGTAAGCAGCTCGGCGTGTTACGTTCCATGCCGCCTCTTGAGCGGTTCACCCCGCTCACCCCTCACATGGCCATTTCCCCGACCGTCAGCGTCGTCGTGCCCGCGATGAACGAGGCGGAGAACCTCCCGCACGTCTTCGCCACGCTCCCGCAGTGGATAGACGAGATCATCCTCGTCGACGGCAACTCGGTGGACGACACCGTCGCCGTCGCCAGGAGGCTCCGGCCCAACGTGCGGATCGTCACCCAGACCGGCAAGGGCAAGGGCGACGCGCTCGCCGCCGGCTTCGCCGCGTGCACCGGGGACATCATCGTGATGATCGACGCCGACGGATCCACCGACGGCCGCGAGATCATCCACTTCGTCGGCGCCCTGGTCACCGGGGCGGACTTCGTCAAGGGATCCCGCTACGCCGCCGGCGGGGGCAGCGACGACCTGACCTTCAGCCGCCGGGCCGGCAACAAGGTCCTCACCACGCTGGTGAACCTGATCTACGGCACCCGCTACAGCGACCTGTGCTACGGCTACAACGCCTTCTGGGCCCGTCACCTGAAGGCGCTCGACCTCGACTGCGAGGGCTTCGAGGTCGAGACGCTGATGAACATCCGCGCCGCCAAGGCCGGGCTCCGCGTCCATGAGGTGCCCAGCCACGAGCGGTGCCGCATCCACGGCGAGAGCAATCTGCGCGCGGTCCGCGACGGGTTGCGCGTGCTCAGGACCATCATCCGGGAGTGGCGCCAGCGGCCGGCCGCGCCGGTCCCGGAGCCCCAGGCCACGCCGGCGGCGGATCAGGGCGCGGCGTAGCCATGAGGAGCAGCGTCGTCATATGCGTCTACACCGAGGAGCGCTGGGAGGACATCCGGGCGGCCGTCGCGTCGGTCGAGGGCCAGCGGCGCAGGCCGTACGAGATCATCCTGGTCGTCGACCACAACCCGGACCTGCACCTGAGGCTCAAGCAGGAGTATCCCGGCATGACCGTGGTGGCGAACACGCACGAGAAGGGACTGTCCGGCGGCAAGAACACCGGTGCGGCGACCGCCTCGGGCGACATCGTGGCCTATCTCGACGATGACGCGGTCGCGGAGCCTGGCTGGCTGGAGGCTTTGGAGGAGGGCTTCCAGGACCCGACCATCGTGGGGGTGGGCGGGCTGACCAGGCCGCTGTGGGCCACCGGGCACCGTCCCCGGTGGCTGCCGCACGAGTTCGACTGGACCGTGGGGTGCGCCTACCGGGGCATGCCCACCCGGCGGGCCCGGATCCGCAACGTCATGGGCGGCAACGCCGCCTTCCGCAGGGAGGCCGTCGGCGAGATCGGCGGCTTCCACACCGGGATGGGCCGCAGCGTGCAGGGGCGCCGGAGCCGCCCGCTCGGGTGCGAGGAGACCGAGTTCTGCATCCGGCTGTCGCAGCGCCGCCCCGGCTCGGTGATGCTGTTCGAGCCGGACGCGGTGATCGGGCACAAGGTCTCCGCGCAGCGGGCGGGGTTCGCCTACTTCAGGTCGCGCTGCTACGCCGAGGGGCTGTCCAAGGCCCTGGTCGCCTCAAGCGTCGGCGCCGGCGACGGGCTGTCGAGCGAACGGGCGTACGTGATGAGGACCCTCCCGCTGGGCGTGCTGCGCGGCGTCGGCGAGGCGCTCCGGGGCGACCTGCCGGGCCTCGGCCGGGCCTCGGCCATCGTCGCCGGCCTGGCCTGCACCGCCTGGGGCTACGCGGTGGGCACGGCGCGGCTGAAGCTGGGGCGATCATGATCCGTGTCCCGATCCTGATGTACCACTCGGTGAACGACCACCCGAACGACGAGACCCGGCCGCTGGCGGTCTCGCCGGGACGGTTCGCCGAGCAGCTCGGCATGCTCCGCGACCGGGGCTTCACCCCGATGACCCTGTCGGACCTGGTCGCGGGGATGCACCGGACGGCGGCGATGCCCGACCGGCCCGTCGCGATCACCTTCGACGACGGATACGCCGACTTCCACAGCCAGGCGCTGCCGATCCTGGCGCGCTTCGGCTGGCCGGCCACGGTCTTCGTGACCAGCGGCTGGGTCCAGGACTCCGGCCCCGTCGCGGCCGGGCGGCGGCCGGCCCCCATGCTGACCTGGAGCCAGGTGCGCGAGGCGGTCTCCTGCGGCATGGAGGTCGGCGGCCACAGCCACAGCCACCCACAACTCGACCAGCTCCCGGACCGGGAGCTCCGCAACGAGCTGCGCACGAACAAGGCCCTGCTCGAAGACCGGCTCGGCCGTCCGGTGGCCACCATGGCCTACCCCTACGGATACTCCAGCGCACGGGTCCGCCGAGAGGTGCGCAGGGCCGGCTACTGGACCGCCTGCGCGGTGGCCAACGACGCCTTCCGCGAGGGCGACGACCTGCTGGCGCTGCCCCGCCTGACGGTCACCGAGCAGACCTCCATGACCAAGTTCGGCAGCGCGGTCGCCGGACACCGGCTCCCGGTGCTCTACCTGCGTGAACGGGCTCTCACCAAGGGATACGCGCTGGTGCGGCGGACACGTTACGGGCTACGACGGATTCTCTCGACACACACGCCGGGACGGGTAACGGACGGTGACTGACACGGGTCTGTCCGGCGGGACGGCACGAGGGCGGCAGGAGCGGCGGCGGCAGCGGCGCCAGAGCCTGCGCCGAGGCCGGCGGCAGGACCGGCGGGGAGCGCCGCGGAGCCTGTGGAACCGGCTGCCCAGAGACCTGAACGACCCCCTGCTGCGCAACGCCTACTCGCTGATCGTCAACGCGGGGGCCGCCGGAGTGCTCGGCCTGGCCTACTGGACGGTCGCGGTGCGCTTCTACAGCGAGAGCGACTACGGCCGCTCCTCCGCGCTGATCGCCGCGATGCGCCTGCTCGCGGCGCTGACCGCGTTCGGGTTCGTCGGCGCGCTGACCCGTTTCCTGCCCGAGGGCGGCCGGGCGACCGGACGCCTGATCGGCTCCACCTATCTGGTGGGCGGCGGCGCGGCGGTCGTCGCCACCGTGTTCTTCCTGTCCACGCTCGACATGTGGGGCCCCAACTTCAGCGGGCTGGCCGGCCCCGGCCTGGCCGGCTGGTTCCTGCTGTCGGTCTTCCTGTGGTGCGTGTTCACCGTCCAGGACGTGGTGCTCACCGCGCTGGGCAAGGCCACGTGGGTGCCCCTGATCGGGATAGCCGTCGGGGTGACCAAGATCGCGTTGCTGGCCGTGCTGGCCCCGGCCTTCCCCGGCACCGGGATCTTCCTGGCCTGGACGATCCCGGTGGCCGTCACGGTCGTCCCGGTCAGCATCGCGATCTTCGGCAGGCTGGCCCCGCTGGCCGCCGCGCGCAGCGCCCACCGCGCCCCGCCCCGGTCCGGCCGCATCGGCCGCTTCCTCGCCGGCGACTTCCCCGGCACGCTGTTCATCCTGGCCAGCGTCTATCTCATGCCGGTGCTGGTGTTCGCGGGAGTCGACGCGCGGACGGCCGGCTACTACGCCGCGGCGGTCACGCTCGTCGGCGTCTTCGACATGCTGGCGGTCAACATGGCCATCTCGCTGACCATCGAGGGGTCGGGAGATCCCGCGCTGCTGGCCGGTAAGTGCGTGCTGGCGCTCCGGCGGACCATGATGCTCCTGGTCCCCGTGGTGCTGGTGGCCGCGCTGGCCGCGCCGCTCATCCTCCGGCTCGGCTGGGGCCCGTCGTTCGCCGAGCACGGCGCCAACGTGCTGCGGCTGCTCGCCCTGGCGTCGATCCCGCACGCGGTCATCGAGATCTATCTGGGGGTGCTCCGCGCCCGCAGCAGGGCGCGGACCCTGCTCGTGCTCCAGGCGCTGCTGTGCGTCCTGGTCGTGGGGCTGTCGTTCCTCCTCTTCCAGAGACATGGCATCACCGGCGTGGGCCTCGGCACCCTCGCGGCCCAGGTGATCGTCATGCTCGTCGTCGGCCCGGGCCTGGTCAAGGTGGTGCGCGGGGCGCGGACGCCGGCCGTCGAGAGGTCACCGGACGAGACTCCGACGCTGGTGATGATGATCGTCGACGCGCATCCCACCCTGGCCGCCAGGCCCGCCAGGAGGGCAACCGCCGAGGCGGCGGAGCCCGCCCGGCCCGGCCTGCCGTGGCCGGTGCGGGCGGGGCGGTGGCTGCCCCCGCTGATCACCGTGGAGGGCCTGGCGGTCGTCGCGCTCGCCGCCGCGGACGGCGGGCCGCCGGTCCTGCCCAGGGCCGTCGCGACGGCCCTCGGCGCCGGGCTGGTGATCGTGGCCTCCGTCGCGGAGCTGGCCATGCGGCGCAGGCGGGTGGTGCTGTGGGCGCAGCTCGTCGCGGTGACCCTGTGCCTGCACGGGACGGAGGCCATGGCCGGCTCGGCCGGGAGCCTCGCCGGGAGGGTGACACAGATCATGGCCACCGGGAAGGCCGCCGGCGGGGACTGGCTCCTCGCCCTGCCCGCCTTCCTCGCCCGCGCCATGGGGCTCACCGATCCCACCCCGCTGCTGGTGTGGGCACCTGTCGCCGCCGCCGTGGCGGCGCTCGCCCCGGCGCTGCTGGCCGCCAGGGCCGTCCACCGTGACGAGCGGTTCCACTGGCCGGCGGCGATGCTGGTGACGGTCGGACTCTGGCTGGCGCCGGCCGAGCGCGTCCAGATCTCCCTGCTCTGCCTGCTCGGCCTCTGCGCGCTCGCCCTGACCCTGGCGGCGGCGCGCGGGGCACGGCGGCGTCCCGAGAAGGCCGCGGCCGACGACGGCCGGACGATGAGAACGGCGGCCTAGATGGATGTGATCACCGACGACCTGACGGCCAGACGACGAGAACGGCAGCCTAGATGGATGTGACCACCGACGACCTGGCCGACCTGGCGTTCTGGACACAGCCCCCGCAGGCCCGGCTCGCGGTCTTCGCCCGGCTGCGGGAGCTTCCGGCACCGAGGTTCTTCGCCGAGCGCCGCGTGCCGTTCCTCCGCTCGGGCACCGGTTTCCACGCCCTGGTCAGACACGCGGACGTGGTGGAGGCCAGCAGGCGTCCCGCGGTGTTCAGCAGCGAGCCCTCGGTGTCGAGCCCGCAGCCTCCCGGGTGGGTGCGGCACGTCTTCGGCGAGGCGATGGTCGACATGGACGACCCCCGCCACGCCCGGCTCCGGCGGATCGTGGCCCGCGCGTTCACCCCCCGGATGCTGGCCAAACTGGAGGAGGACCTGCGCAGGACCAGCGCGGAGATCGTCGACGACGTGCTCGCGCACCGCCCCCGCGACTTCGTCGGGGCCGTGGCCGCCCGGCTGCCCATCAACGTCATCTGCGACATGATGGGCATCCCCGGCGATCTCCGGGGTGAGGTGCACCGGCACGTCGACACCTCCACGGAATACTCCGGGGTCCGCTCCGACCTGGTGCGGGCGCTGCGCATGGGGGTGCGCAACGCCTCGGCCCTGATGAGCCTGCAGCGCCTGGTGATCCGCCTCGGGCGGCGGCGCCGGAACGAGCCGTCCGACGACCTGGTCTCCGCCCTGGTCCACGCGAACGTCGACGGTGAGCGGCTGACCGCGCGGGAGCTGGGCTCGTTCTTCACCCTGCTCCTCGTGGCGGGCAACGAGACCACCCGCAACGCGATCGCCCACGGTCTCCATCTGCTCTCCGCCCACCCCGGGCAGCGGGAGCTGCTGCTGTCCGACTACGACCGGCACATCCCCACGGCGATCGAGGAGATCGTCCGCCACGCGACGCCGATCATGCAGTTCCGCCGTACGGTCACCGAGGACTGCGACCTGAACGGCCACGCCTTCCGGCGCGGGGACCGGGTCGCGCTGCTGTATGTCTCGGCCAACCGCGACGGGTCGGTCTTCACCGATCCGGACGCCTTCGACATCACCCGCTCGCCCAACCCGCACGTGGGGTTCGGCGGCCCGGGCCCGCATTTCTGCCTCGGCGCCCACCTGGCCAGGCGCGAACTCAACGTGATCTTCCACGAGCTGTTCACCCGGCTCCCCGGCATCCGGGCCGTGGGCGACCCCGAATACCTGCCCTCCAATTTCGACAACGGCATCCAGCGCCTGGGCTTCGACTTCTGAAGGACCGCCCCTCCCGCGAGCCGGAAACCCCGCCCCGACGAAAGGACCCACCGTGGACGACTGGCCGGCGATCACCGTGGTGATTCCGACCCGCAACCGCACCGGACTGCTCAAGGAGACGATCGCCTCGATCCTCGGCCAGGACTATCCGGGCGACCTGACCTGTGTCACCGTCTTCGACCAGAGCCCGCCGGACGGATCGTTCGCCGCCGACACCCCGGGCCGCCGCGTCGTGGTGACCGCCAACACCCGCAGCCCCGGGATCGCCGGGGCCCGCAACACCGGCGTGCTGCTGGACGACGGCGAGCTGGTGGCCTTCTGCGACGACACCGACCTGTGGCTGCCGCACAAGCTGCGCTCTCAGGTGACCGCGCTCAGGGCCGGCGGCCACTTCGCGACGTGCGGGATCGAGCTGTTCAACGACGAGACCACCTTCGCCAGGGCGGTGCCCACCCCGACGGTGACCCTGCGGGACCTGCTGCGCAGGCAGCTCCCCTCGATGCATCCCTCCACCTACCTGATGCGCCGCGAGGCGCTGGTCGACGGTTTCGGGCTGGTCAGCGAGGAACTGCCCGGCGGGTACGGCGAGGACTACGAGCTGCTGCTGCGGGCCGCCCGGATCGGGCCGATCACCAACCTGACCGCCACGGGCGTGCGGGTCAGGCTGCACAGCTCCTCCTACTTCTCCTTCGTGGAGTCCAGCGAGACCATCTCCTCGGCGCTCCGCTGGATGCTGGAACGCCATCCGGATCTCGCGGCGACGCCGGGCGGCTACGCCCAGGTCGCCGGGAAGATCGCCTTCGCCGAGGCCGCCCTGGGGCGCAGCGCCCAGGCCCTGCGCTGGATCGGCCGGACCGTACGGCGGCGCCCCTGGGAGCCCCGCGCCTACCTGGCGCTGGCCGTCACCGCGGGGGTGCCCGCCCGCGCGATCGTCGGCCGGCTGCAGCGGATGGGTCGCGGCATATGAGGATCGACGTCATCCGGCCGGGAGAGCTCGGCACGGCCGAGATCAGCGCCTGGCGCGCGATGCAGCGCGCCACCCCGCGCCTGGCCAACCCCTTCCTCAGCCCCGACTTCGCGATCGCGATGGGCGAGGTCAGCGCCGAGGCCAGGGTCGCGGTCATCTCCGAGGCGAGCGGGCCGACCGGGTTCTTCCCCTTCGAACGGCATCCCGGCGGGACGGGCACCGCCCTGGGCGCCTGGGTGTCGCTCTGCCAGGGGGTGGTCCACGCGCCCGGCGCGGAGTTCGACGCGCGGGCGCTGCTGACGGGCTGCGGGCTGCACGTGTGGGAGTTCGGCTGCATGGTCGACGGGCAGCCGTGGTTCCAGCCGTTCGAGACCCTGCGCCAGGAGGCGGTCGTCCTCGACCTCGCGGACGGCTATCCGGCCTACGTGGAGGGGCTGCGCGAGCGTTCCCCCAAGTTCCTCAAGTCCACCCTCTACAAGGAGCGCAAGCTCGGTCGCGACATCGGCGAGCTCACCTTCGACCTCGCGGTCCGCGACGAGGAGTCGTTCCGGCTGCTGCGGCGCTGGAAGTCGGAGCAGTATCTGCGGATGGGCCGCCAGGACCGGTTCGGCAGCCCGTGGGTGGTGGAGCTCGCCGAGCGGCTGCACGCGGTCGACACCGGCGACTTCGCGGGGCCCCTGTCCATGCTCTACTGCGACGGCAGGCCGGTCGCGGGCCACTTCGGCCTGCGCTCGGACACGGTCCTGGTCGGCTGGTTCCCCGCCTACGACCCGGCCTTCGCCCGATATTCCCCCGGCCTGATCCAGCATCTGAGGATGGCCGAGGCGGCCGCGGCGGCCGGGATCCGGTCGATGGACCTGGGGATCGGGACCGGCTCCGAGTACAAGGAGGCACTGCGCAGCCGGGGTGAGCCGGTGGCGGAGGGCTGCGTGCGGCGGCGGTCGGCCGGCGCGGCGGCGCACTGGCTGCGCAGCGCACCGGTCCGGCGGGTGCGGCGGTTCATCCTCGACAGCCCGGTCCTGTACGGCGCGGCCGACCGCGCCATGAAGCGCTACGGCCACCTGCGGACCCGGATGAGGGCCCGGTAAGCCCTGCGCCGGGGGGAGGGGCCCGCGAGCGCGTGCCGCCGCGGCCTCCCCGGTCGCCCTACCCCGCACTGATCGTGTCGCCACGCCGCTGACCAGGCCAAACGCGTACGCGACCACCGATCCGGGGCGGGGGGCGTAATGTCACAGACAGCGATCTTCCTGTGACGCCGACATTTTTCCCTTATGCGGACCATAGCCATCGATCGCCACGATTCTTGAGAAAAATTAATTTAAAATTCGAGCAAGTGATAAGTCGCGATCCATGTTGGCCACAACCGGTCCGCCGGCACCAAACGCCTGGATGATCACATGACTATGCCCGGTAAGAGAAGGCACGCCCGGACGGGCGGCAGATCCTCGACGTCGCGATGGATCCTCATCGGCCTGGCCGGCGTCCTCGTGGTCGCGGTGGGCGTCTACGTGTACACCTCCCCCGGCCGGCAGACCACGGCCGACCGGCCGCCGGTGGTGCCCGGCGCCCAGAACCCACCCGATTCGTGCGCCCCGACCACCGGGCTCGTGCCGCCCTGCGGGGCCTGGTGGGGGATGCACGTGCCACCGGGCCGCGACCGCAAGCTGGTCCCCGACGTGACCGCCATGGAGCAGAAGATCGGCCGCAAGCTCGACATCACCATTAGCTATCACGACATGTCCAACAGCGACGCCGGACGGTTCTTCCGGGGCGACGAGAGCGAGCTGGGCACCGACCGCATCCTGTTCCTCGGCTGGGAGTCGAGCATCTGGGACGAGAACCTCGACATCGCCTGGCGCGACATCGCGGCCGGACACTACGACCAGGCGATCGCCGACCAGGCCGCCCGGGTGAAGAGCTACGGCAGGCCCGTCCTGGTCGGCTTCGACGGGGAGAAGGACCGCGACGAGAGCGGGCAGACCTCCACCGAGTACATCGCGGCCTACAAGCGCATCGTCGACGGCTTCCGGCAGGCCGGCGCGACCAACGCGCTCTGGGTCTGGGGCGTCACCGGCTACTACCCGTTCCGGGACCGGTGGAAGGCCTACTACCCGGGTGACGACTACGTCGACTGGATCAGCTACGACCCCTACAACTTCGCGACCTGCCGCGGCGCCGACTGGCAGGACTTCAAGGAGACCGTAGGGCCGACCTACGAGTGGTTCCAGCAGAACGGCTTCGCCGACAAGCCCCTGATCCTCGCCGAATACGGGACCGAGAGCCACCGGAGCGACACCTCGGCGCGCGCCGACTGGTACCGCGACATCCCCGAGGCGATGAAGACGATGCCCAACCTCAAGGCGATCATCCAGTGGAACAACACCGACGCCGACAAGTGCGACTTCTCACTCACCGGCCCCGGCGTGCTGGAGGCGTTCGCCGAGGCCGGTAAGGATCCCTATTTCCGGCAGCCCCTGGCCATCCGGCAGCCCCTGGCCGGACAGCCCGCCGGCTGACGGGGGATCACGGCGCCGAGGCCCGTCCGCCCTGCGCCGGCGCCGAGGCGGGGACGAAGAGGAACACCTGGTCGGCGCCGCCGGTGCAGTTGTGCTGGACCAGCTCGGCCCCGACGTCCACGTCGGCCACCCCGCCCAGGACGCCGAGGCACATGCCGCTGTGCACGGGCCGGACCGTGAAGCCCCCGGACACCCGCGCATCGGCCGGCTCCAGGAGGAAACGCTGGTTGGCGGCCCTGGTGCAGTTCGACGGCCCGACCAGGGCCTCGCCGTAGACGGGGGCCCCGCTCTTGGCGGGCTTGCCGTCGGAGGGCTGGTCGACCGTCAGACAGCCGACGCCCTGGACGGGGTGGTGCCACTCGATCTGGTAGACGTCACGGCCCACGGCCGCCACGTAGGTGTCGGGGGACAGGCCCTGGCAGGAGCGCTGGACGGCCAGCTCCCGGTCGGTGCGGCGGTTACGCTCGCGTCCCTCTCCCAGGCACAGGTCACGGTCGGCGACGTGGGAGGGGACGATCCGGTACCAGCCGTCGGCGAGCACGGACCCCGGGAAGGTGGAACGCGTGGCCTCCGCCGTCGGAGAACCGGGCGCGGAGGTCCCCGCGGCCGCCGCCATCACCGCGACGCCGATCACGACCAGTGCCGCGACGGCCCCCGCCACCGCGACCATGGGCCGCCGCCACGACCTCGCCCCCGGAGCGGCGGATGCCGGACCGGTGGAGACCCGAGCGTCAGGCCCCGGACCGTCGGGCCCGGACTCGTCGGGGACCTGGCCGGTGGAGACCGGATCGCTGGAGGACAGACCGATGGAGACCGGAGCGACGGGGGACGGACCGGCCCGGTCCGGCCCCGGGGAGATCGGATCGGCGAGATCCGGACCGGTGGGGACCGGAGCGGCCGGGCCCGGGCCGGCCGGAGCCCACCCGACAAGGACCGAGCCGGCGGATGCCGAATCAACGGAGCCCGCATTAGGAGGGGGCGTATTAGAGGAGGTCGTATTAGGGTAATTCGGTCGCACAGAATCTGAATCAACGGGATACCGCCCGACGGAATCCAGGGCGGCGGAATCCAGGGCGACGGAATCCAGGGCGGTGGAGAAAGCGCCCGGAGAAACGGACTCGGCGGCCTCGGATTCAGCGGGAACCGATCCGGCGGAGCCGGAGTCGAGGGAATCAGATCCAGTACGGCCGGACAGAGCGGAATCCGTTTCCGCGGAGCCCGCCCCGACGGAATCGGCCCCGAAGAGGTCGGAACCAGCGGAGACCGATCCCACCGAACCCGCCTCGGAGAGACCAGGTTCCACGGAGCCGGCCCCAGGAAGGTCCGCCCCCGCAGAGCCCGCCCTGGGAAGACCGGATCCCGTAGAGGCCGCCCCGGAGAGACCAGATTCCACGGAGCCGGCCCCAGGAAGGTCCGCCCCCGCAGAGCCCGCCCCGGAGGGGCCGGGATCCTGCCGCGGATCGGCGGGGAGGGGGGCGTAGGCCTCCTCGACGGGCAGAGGCGGCCGTGGGGCGGCGGAGGCGGCGAGATGCCTGCGGACGGCGACCCAGTGAGCGACGACCGTCTCATCCACCCCGCAGGCCCGGACGAAGGCGGCGACCAGCTCTTCTCGCGGCAGTGCCGCCCGGCTGAGCGCCCCGACCGCCGTGCTGGGGGGAAGGACGTCGCCGGACGCCTCCGCCTTGGCCGCGAGCTGCCGGTAGCTCAGGCCCGACCAGCGCCGCAGCCGCCCCAGCGCCATGACGAATCCCGCTGGATCCGTGGCGTCGTCCGGCCCGGGAGGGGTGCCGATCATGTACGACAACGCGGCCTCCCCGGTCACCGACGACGCTTGACCAGCGGAACACTAACCCCCATCGGTGACAAAATGCCACCCTCCAGGTCAACGCGGAGTCCTCAGGATCTCCACGCCGGCCCGGAGGGCGTCAAGGTTCGCCTGCCGGCTACGTGCCGTCCTTGCCGGGGCCGCTCACTGGTCCCGGCGGGTGGTGTAGACGAACTCCCCGAGGTTGAATCCGGACTCCAGCCCGCCGTCGGCGTCCCACTGGTAGTGCACGCCCAGGTAGACCCGGCTGCGCGCGTTCTCCTCCGCGGCGGCGGCGAAGCTGGTGAAGGTGCGCTCCCTCACCGTGGCGTAGGGGTCTTCGGTACGGACGGTGAAGGTGAGGTCGTGGCCGAACCACCGCTGCATGACCCCGGCCCACGCTCCCCCGAAGGTGGCGTGCCCGGAGATGTAGGCGGGGAAGGGCGGTGAGAAGGGAACGCCGTCCCGGTTCTTCGACAGGGGCACCCACGCCGGGTCGGCCACGGTCGCCGCGTTGTTGTCGGTGTCGGCGCCCCGGACGGCGGACTGGGGCCGCCAGAGGTCGATCGGGGTGGCGTACTTCGCGTCCCAGGCCACGATCGAGGCATCGGCCAGTGCCATGGAGATGAGGTTGAACAGCTCGGCGTTCTCGCTCTGTTTGAGTCCTTTCAGCTTCGAGATCTCGATGCTGGTGGCGAGCAGCTGCCCCGGCGGCTTGTAGGTGCCGTCGAGGTCGTTGGCCCAGAAGTGCGCCACCTGGGTCTGCGCCGCGGTGCGGGTCGTGGGGGTCGTCGGCCCCCCGGATCCGAGCAGCTTGACCTCATTGACCTGGGCCGCGTACTGCGGGCTGCGGAGAAGCTGGTCGTAGGAGGTGAACCCGGCCGGGAGCGGCGGCCGGAACTGGGTGCCCGACGTCATGGCGAACGGCTTGAGCTGCCCGAGATTCGGGTCGAGCGCGCCGTCCGCGCCGGTCGGGCGCCAGGACCCCGGGACCCCGTCCAGGGCGTAGGTGGGTGAGAAGGCGGGCTCGTCCCCCGAGCGTTCCGCGATCATCAGGTTGGCGATCTTCGTCCCGTCGACCTTGCCGCCCTCGATGCGGGCGGGATCGACCCAGGAGGGGATCTGGTCGGTCGCCTCCTGCAGCGCCGACGTGAAGTCGAAGCCCGGGAAGACATTCGTCAGGACGCCGTGCGCGGCGGCGTCCATGGTCGCCTCGATGGAGTCGTCCGGATGCTGCTGCGTGATCCGGGGGAGGTAGGTCCTCGGCGCAGCCGGCCAGTTCGCGTCGTGCATGGCGATGTTCATCATCGCCGCGGCCCGTGCCAACCGCCCCGGAGACGCCTTCTCCTTCACGCTGGCACGGAACGCCTTCAGCAGAACGTTGTTCCAGTGAAGAACGTGATCGAACGAAGACGCCTGCGGCGGTGGCCCCGTGACTGCCGCAGTCGCCGTCTGCGGCACCGCCGTCGTCGCCCATGCGGCGGCGAACGTGGCGGCGAGCAGGATCCCGGCACGCCTTCGAGTGAACGATCTTTTCAAATGCGACCTCCACACTGTGGCCTCGATGACGACATGAGGCCAAATAGCGAGAAACAAGATGGATGGTGAGCGATAAACGGAAGGCCGCACAAGATCGACGCTGTTCCGAACAGTTCGGAACAGCGCCGGAACATCCAGGCCGTGGCCCTGTCAGGCAGGGGGCGGAGAAGAATCCCGCGGAGTAAAGTCAGGGCCAGGCATTCGCATCGACCGGCTCAGGAAAGGGTGCGCGTGGAGGGCAGGGAGGCCGGAGAGGTAATCGACGATTCGACCACCCGCCCGATGAGAAGACCGGCCCCTGGCCGGATCCCACCCCCCGAAGACGGCCCGGCCCCACCCCCCGCCCCGGTCCCACCCCTCGGAGACGGATCAACCCCCGGATCACCCCCCGAAGACGGATCGACCCCCACCCCGGTCCCGTCGCCCCCCACCCCGATCCCGCCCCCCGGAGACGGATCAACCCCCGCCCCGGTCCCGCTCTCGGAAGACCCCGCCCCGGTCCCGCTCTCGGAAGGCGGCCGTCCGGCGAGGAGCTCCGAGCGCTCGGCGGGGACCGGAGACCCGGCCGACGGCGAGCCGACCACGGTGATCGCGGCTCTCGCCGAGCTCCGGGCTGCCGGCCACTCCGCCGAGTCCGGGCAGCCCGACGTCTCCGAGAACACCCGGGATCTCCGCGCACCGGAGAGAGCCGGAGCACGGGCGGAGGCCGACGGCTCCCCGCCCCAGCCCGACGACACGCTCACCCAACCCGACGGCTCCCCGCCCCAGTCCGACGACACCCAGCCCGGCGGCACGGTGACCGGGCCGCGGCCCGCCGAGGACATCTCGGCCGTCATCACCTGGCGCGTCCCGGCCCGCGACGAGGAGCCGCACGCCACCGAGGGCACCACCGGCCCGTCCCTGTCGGCCGTCATCGTCAGCGACTCCCCCGGCGCGGGGCCCCGCCTGTCCTCCCTCGTCACGGCGTTACGCGCCCAGCGGCCGGCTCCGGAGGAGATCGTGCTGGCCGTCGACCACTGTCCCGAGCTGGCCGCCTGGGCCGAGGCCACGCTCGACGGCGTCGTGGTCGTGCACAGCGAGGAGGCCGTCGGCCCGGCTGGAGCACGCAACCTGGGGCTGGCGAGCGCGCGAGGAGACGTGGTCGCCTTCCTCGGCGACGACTCCTTCCCCGCGCCCGGCTGGTCGGAGTCGCTGCGGGCCGCCTACGCCGACGACCGCGTCATCGGGGTGCGCGGCAGAGTCGCGGTGGGCTGGAGCACGGGGAAGCCCGACTGGTACCCCGCCGAGCTGGCGTGGGTGCTGGGGGTGCCGTGCACCGGCTCGCCCGCCGAGGCGGCCCCGATCGACGACCTGTACGGCGGCGCCCTGTCCTTCCGCCGCGAGGCGCTGGCCGAGGCGGGCGGCTTCCGGGAGACGGACGGCTCGGCCGAGAGGGGTGAGCGCCGGCCCGGCGACGCCGCGGCCGGACCACCGGGCGGGACCGCGATCGAGCTGCGCTCCCGGCTGCGGGAGCTGCGACCGGGCGCGGAGCTGCTCCACCAGCCCTCGGCGGTCGTGCGGCTGAACGTGCCGGCACACCGGGCCCGGCTGTCCTACTTCCTGGCCCGGTGCGCGGCCGAGGGCCGGTCGCAGGCCGGCGTCCGGCGGCGGACCGAGGGGCGGGAAGGGCTGAGAGCCCATCTGGCCCCGGTCAGGAGGGCGCTGCCCAGGGCGGTCTTCCGCGCCGTCACCTTCACCGGGCCTGCCGACGTCAAGGGCTGGAAGGCCCTGCTGGTCATGCTCCTGGGCCTGGCCGCGACCGGCCTCGGCTACGCGGCCGGACGGCTGCGCACGACGCGGACCGACGGGACCGCCCGGCGGGCGAGCCTCTGGACGCGCCTGTTCGCCCGTACGGCGCTGCCGGCCGCCGTCGTGCTCTGGGGATTCTCGCTCCGCCGGGTCGACCTCGACCGGATGACCGACCTGGGGCTGCTCACCGTGCTGCCCGCCACGTTCTGGGGGGCGATCGTGGTCCTGGTCGCCGGGTTCGTCACCCTGCTCGGCGACCGGCGGGCCCTCGAACTCTGGCACGCGGGATACGCGCTCGCGCTGATCGCCGTGCTGCACGCGACACCCGCCCTGCTCTATCCGTCACTGCGCTACTCGTGGGCCTGGAAGCACGTCTCGGTCATCGACTACCTGATCCGGCACGGCGCGACCGACCCGGAGACAGGGCCGCTGTCGGCCTATCACCAGTGGCCCGGATTCTTCTCCTTCTTCTCCCTGATGACGGAGGCGGCCGGGCTGGACGACGCGCTGGGCATCGCCGTCTGGGGGCCGGCGGCCTTCAACGCCGCGCTGCTGCTGCCGCTGCTGCTGCTCTTCCGGACGGTGACGCGCAACCGCCAGCTGGTCTGGGGCGCGGTGTGGGTCTACTTCTCCTGCTCCTGGGTCGGACAGGACTACTTCTCCCCCCAGGCCACCACCCTGGTCCTGTATCTCACCGTGCTCGCGGTCGTGGTCAGGCGCTTCCGGCGAGGGCCGATCAAGGCGGGCGGCGATCCGCGGGGACTGACCGCGGATCCACCGCCCGTCACCGGCACCTCCACCCGCCTGCTCTGGACGTGCGTACTGTCCGTCCCGATCATCGCGATCGCCTCGTCCCACCAGCTCACGCCGCTGGTGCTGACGGTCGGTCTGGTCGCCCTGTTCCTGCTGCGGCGGCACCGCAATCTGGGCATCCTGCTCGTCACCGGCCTGACCGTGGCGGCGTGGGACGCGGTGGCCGCCTGGCAGCTCCTGGAGAGCAGGTTCAGCGACATCATCGATTCGCTCGGCGACGCCGGCGGCAACCTGGACGACGGGTTCATCACTCTCGGCTCGGCGGCCCCTGGGCAGGTGATCGTCGCCTACGCCGACCGCGCCCTCTCCGGCGGGGTGTGGCTGCTGGCCGTCGCCGGCGCCCTCGCGCGCCGCGGCTGGCTCAGGCGTTCGGGCCTGCCACTGCTCATGATCGGGCTGAGCCCGCTGCTGTTCCTCGCCGCGGGGAGTTACGGCGGCGAGATCATCTTCCGCGTCTACCTGTTCACGCTGCCGCTGACGGCGTTCCTGGCCGCGGCGCTGTTGCTGCCCTCCCGCCGGGCCTGGTCCCGCGCGCTGGTCCTGACCCCGGTCCTGCTGCTCATGGTCGCGGGCTTCTTCTTCGGCAACTACGGCAAGGAGCAGTCGAACTACTTCACCGCCGACGAGGTCCGGCTGGTCCGGGAGGTCCACCGGGTGGCGCCGCCCGGCTCGCTGATCGTGGCGCCCACGTTCTTCCTCCCCGGGGCCTACGACTACTACGAGCGGTACGAGCACACCTGGCTGGATGAGCTGCCGCCGTCGCGCACCGCCGTACGGGG
This sequence comes from Streptosporangium brasiliense, assembly GCF_030811595.1. NCBI lineage: Bacteria > Bacillati > Actinomycetota > Actinomycetes > Streptosporangiales > Streptosporangiaceae > Streptosporangium > Streptosporangium brasiliense. The sequence goes on along the minus strand of NZ_JAUSRB010000002.1, from coordinate 3,633,745 downwards.
CCTGCCGGAGCATGTCCCCACCCTGCCGGAGTTGGTCGGCGATCCGCTGCCGTCACTGGTCGGCCTCATGTCGAAGGTGCCGCCGGGGGCCAAGTCGTATCTGGTGCTCAACCGCGTGCAGAAGAGCGCCACCGAGACCGCGGGAATCTTCCCCCGGGGGACGGTCGACCGGCTGGGCCGGGAGGTCGCCGCGTCGGACCGCTTCAGGGTGCTGATCCGCAACTCCGGCGGCGTCGTCTACGAACTCGTCCCGAGGAAGCCATGAGCCTCTTACGCCTGCTGCTGCTCGCCGCCTCCGGGTGGCTCGTCCTCCTCGTGACAGAGGTCCCGGGCGCCGGGCCGGTGCGGGTCGCCGTCTCGGTGGTCTACCTGCTCACCTGCCCGGGCGCCGCCGTGCTGGCCCTGTTCCGCCCCCTGCTCGGCCGCCGCGACCACGCGGGAGACGCCCTGGAGAGCATGGCGCTCACGGTGGCCCTCAGCGTCTCGACCGGCGTGATCGTGAGTGAGGCGTTCTTCCTGAGCGGCAGGTTCACGATGCCCGCCGCGGTGACGGCACTGGCCGGCGTCACCTCGGCCGCGGCCCTGGGCGCGCTGTTCACCACATGGCTCGCCACACGGCTCACCGCACGGCGTGCCCGGCGCGACCGCATCGAGTATCGCGCCGGGCAGGGCCCGGCCCGCTCACCGGACGCCGCCTAGATGACTGGATGACCGGTCAAGGGGACCCGCGGGCGCCGCACCGGGACCTCCCCGGGGCCGGGTCCTAGCGTCCGTCGAGTGCCCGGTGGGCCCGGGCGATCAGGGTGGGCACGGAGGCGCCGATGTGCTCGAAGCCCTCGCCGACGGTCTTGCCCTGCATGAACCGGGCGTGGATGCCCTCCACGATGACCGCCAGCTTGAAGTTTCCGAACGCCACGTAGAAGTCCAGGTCGGACAGGTCCGTCCCGGACGCCCGCGCGTAGTGCTCGGCGAACTCCTTGGTGTCGAGGAAACCCGGGGTGAGCGTGATGTCGCCGGCCAGCGGGATGGAGGAGCGCTCGGTGTCCCCCGGGTCCTGCCAGTAGGTCAGGGTGAGGCCGAGGTCGGCGATCGGGTCTCCCAGGGTCGACATCTCCCAGTCGACCACCGCCCTGATCTCGGGGCCGGCCTCCGGCGCGAGCCGTACCAGCGTGTTGTCGAGGCGGTAGTCCCCGTGCACGAGGGCGGCCGGGGAGCTGCCGGGGAGGCGCCGGCGCAGGCGTTCGGCGAGCCGGTCGTACTCGGGGAGCTCACGGGTCTTCGAGCGCGTCCACTGCTGGCCCCACCGTTCGAGCTGGCGGGCCAGGTAGCCGTCGGGACGGCCGAAGTCGCCCAGGCCGACCGCGCCGTAGTCCACGGCGTGGATGGCCGCGAGAACCTCGGCGAGCCGCTCCGACAGCGCCCTGGCCTGGGCGGGCGACAGCCGCGCCTCGTCACGGCTGCGGACGGCCTCGCCTTCGACGTGCCCCATCAGGTAGAAGGGCGCTCCGATCACGTCCTCGTCGGCGCAGAGCGCGACCGGCTCGGGCACCGGCACCTCCGTCTCCGCCAGCGCCGAGATGACCCGCCACTCCCTGCGCATGTCGTGGGCGGTGGGCAGCACGTGGCCGAGCGGGGGGCGGCGCAGCACCAGGGGCCGGGCCTGTGTCTCGACCCGGTAGGTCAGGTTGGACCTGCCGCCGGAGATGAGTGAGACGCCGGTGGGCTCCCCCACCTCGGCGACGTTGGCGGCCATCCAGGCGACCAGGTGGGGCCAGTTGATACCAGGCGTGCTCATAGCCCACCATTAGAACGCCATTCGGCTCCGTCCGCCAGCCAGGGCCCGAGCAGTTCGGCGATCACCGCGACCCCCCGCCTGACGTCGGCCAGCGAGGCGGAGCCGTACCCGAGCACCAGCCCGTGCCTGTGCACATCGCCGTGATGGTGGCGGACGGCCGTCGAGTCCAGCAGCACGCCGCGCTCCGCGGCCTCCTTCAGCAGGGACGGGACGACCGCGGCCGGCAGCTCCACCATGACGTGCAGTCCCGCGGTGTCACCGGTGACCAGGGAACCGAGGACGTCCACGACGGCGGCGCGGCGGCGGGCGTACTCCAGCCGCATGCGGCGCAGGTGGCGGTCCAGGTCGCCCCGTTCCAGCATGATCGCCACCGCCTGCTGGGCCGGGCCGCTGGTGCGGTCGCCCAGATTTTCACGGGTCCTGGCGACGGCGGCGAGCAGGTCCGGCTCGGCGACCAGCCAGCCGACGCCGATGTCGGGGGCGAGGGACTTGGAGAGCGTGCCGAGCAGGACCACCCGCTCCGGGTCGAGACCGTGCAGCGCGGGCAGCGGGGCGACGTCGTAGCGGAACTCCGCGTCGTAGTCGTCCTCCACGATGATCGCGCCGGTACGGCGGGCCCAGGCGAGGAGGCGTTCCCTGCGCGGGACGGGCAGGCGTCCCCCGAGGGGGTACTGGTGGGCCGGGGTGGTGTAGAGGACGCGCAGGTCGTCGGGGAGCCCCTCGACGACGACACCGTCCTCGTCGACCGGGCAGGGCACGATCTCGGCGCCCCGCGCGGCGAAGACGTTCCTGGCGACGCGGTAGCCGGGGTCCTCGACGCCCGCCCGGGCGCCGGCGCGCACCAGCGTGGCGGCCACGAGGTCGAGGCCGTTGCCGGTGCCCCGGGTGACCATGATGTTCTCCGGTCCGACGGCGATCGCCCGGGTCCTGCGCAGATGCTCGGCCAGGGCCCGGCGGAGCCTGGGCAGGCCGTAGGGGTCGGGGCTGTCCCCCGGCGGCAGGTCGGCCGCCCTCCGCCAGGCCCTGCGCCAGGCCGCCTCGTCGTAGTCACGGACCCAGGGCCGGCCGGGCCGTAGGTCGATCACCTGCCCGCCGTGCCCGCGCGCGGCCGCCGGGAGCGGCACGGCCGGGGCGCCGGACGGCGCGGGGCCGTCACCGTCCCCGGCGCGGGCCTCCTGGGCGCCGGGGCTGCGCCGGGGGGCGGCCGGCGTGTGGATGACCAGGTCCGCCACGTAGGTGCCGGAGCCGTGCCGGCCGTCGAGCCACCCCTCGGCGTAGAGCTGCTGGTATGCCTCGGTGACGACGGTGCGGCTGATGGACAGCTGGCGGGCCAGGGCACGGGTGGAGGGCAGGCGCTCGCCGGACTTGAGGGTGCCCTCGCGCATGGCGGTGCGGAGCCGGTCGCCGAGCTGGACGGTGAGGGCTACGGAAGCCTGACGGTCCACCGAGACGGGCAGGTCAACAGGGGTACGCGGCAAAGTGGTCTCCCAGAAGCGGCAAGAAGTGGACATGTTCTCGATATCCACTTCTCCCTAGATTAGAGCCATGCTCTCTACGACTCCCCGCACCGCCCTCGGCCGTTCGAAGGATCGGGCCCGGACCGACCGCGATGACCTGTACGCGGTGCTGGACGCTGGACTGGTCTGCCACCTGGGCGTCGTGGTCGGCGGCTCCCCGATGGTCGTCCCCACCGGCTACGGCCGGATCGACGACACCCTCTACCTGCACGGATCGACCGGCTCCAGCTCCCTGCGCGGCACCGGCGAGGTCTGCGTCACGGTGACCCACCTGGACGGCATCGTGCTGGCCCGCTCGGTCTTCCACCACTCGGTCAACTACCGCTCCGCCATGATCTACGGCCGCCCCCGCCTCGTCGAGGACGACGAGGAGCGCCTGGCCGGCCTGCGCGCGATCACCGAGCAGCTCGCCCCCGGCCAGTGGGACGTCGCGCGCCCGCCGAGCAGGAAGGAGCTCGCCGCGACCGCCGTGCTCGCCCTCTCCCTGGCCGAGGCGTCGGTGAAGGTGCGGCAGGGGCCGCCGGTCGACGACGAGGAGGACTACGCGCTGCCCGTCTGGGCCGGGGTCCTGCCGCTCCACTCGTCGTGGGGCGCCCCCGAGACCGACCCGGCGATGATCGTGGATGTGGACGTTCCCACGCACATCGCCTCCCGAACCATATCCATTCGGTAAGCCTTTCCCGGCAAACCGGGCCCGCCGGACGCACGTCTCACAGGGAGGACCTTCACCCGGAACGCTGGAGGCCGCGATGACGGTCAGTGGATGGCACCTGCCCGGCTACACCGAGCTGCGAGAGCTCGGCGCGGGCGGCGGTGGCCGGGTGATGCTCGCCCGGCACGACGAGTCAGGCGTCCAGGTCGCGATCAAATACCTGGCCGAGCGGCTCAGGGCGGATCCGGACTTCCTGGCCCGGTTCCGGGCCGAGGCCAGGCTCCTGGTGGAGCTGGCCGACGCCAACGTGGTCCGGATCTACGAATACGTCGAGGCGGCCCGGGGCGCCGCCATCGTCATGGAGGCCGTCAACGCCGTCTCCCTGCGGGAGATGCTCCGCGAGCACGGCTCCACCGGGCCGGAGGCGGCCCTCGCCGTGCTCAAGGGCTCGCTCATGGGGCTGGCCGCCGCCCATCTGGCCGGTCTGGTGCACCGGGACTACAAGCCGGAGAACGTGCTCGTCCAGGCCGACGGCGCCAGCAAGCTCGTCGACTTCGGCATCGCCGTGCACGCGGGCGAGGTGGACCTCCCGGCGGGCACCCCGCCCTACATGGCGCCCGAGCAGTGGGTGAGCGGCGCCGCCTCCCCCGCCACGGACGTATACGCCGCGACGGCGGTCTTCTTCGAGTGCCTGACCGGCCGCCGGCCGTACCGGGCCATCGACCGGACGGTGCTGATGCACCAGCACCACAGCGCGCCGATCCCGGTGGGAGAGGTCCCGGAGCCGCTCAGGGAGCTGGTGGCCAGGGGGCTGGCCAAGGACCCGACGGACCGGCCGGCCACCGCCGCCGGATTCGTGGCCGAGCTGGAGGCCGTGGCCGTCGCCGCCTACGGCGAGGACTGGGAGGAGCGGGGCAGGGGCCGGCTGGCGGCGCTGGCCCTGCTGCTGCCGCTGCTGTTCCGGCTCCACGCCCCCGATCCGACCGCCGGGACCACGCTCTTCCGCACCGTGCTCGGCACGCTGCGCCGCAGGGCCACGGGGATCGCGGTCGGGGCGGGGCTGGTGGTGGTCGCGGGTGGTGTCGGCGCGTACGTGCTGGCCGGCGGGCGGGCACCGGAGGTCCAGCGGATCGAGATCGCCGCCGCCGAGCCCTCGCCGTCCCCCGAGCCGTCGAGTGAGCCGTCGAGCCCGGCGGCCTTCTCGCCGCCGCCCTCTCCCTCCGCGTCCCCGCCGGCGTCCACCGGGGAGGGTGGGCCCACTTCCGGGCCGTCCACCCCCGGACCCCAGGTCTCCCCGACCGCCACCGGACCGGTGGGGCCGCCGGTCCGGACGCCCAGGCCCACCCCCACAGCCACCAGGACCCCGTCCCCGAGGCCGTCCCGCACCCCGACGCCGACGCCGACGATCACCCCCACCCCCACGCCTACACCCACGATCACCCCCACTCCCACCCCGACCCCGACGATCACCCCCACCCCCGCGCCGCCCAGGCCGGAGGTACGGCGGGTGGACGTGCTGCGGGCCGGCGTCGACGCGCGGGGCGCGGCCGTGGTCACGGTCGCCGTCGACACCGGCAACCGCGGGCAGGTGCGCCTGCGCGTGGCCTTCCGGGTGGGCCGGGCGGTCCAGCGGGCGGTCGTGCCGCTGTCCGGGGCGACGAGCTACACCCGGACGGTCAGGTTCGCCTTCCCGAGGGTGCCCTGCGGGTCCACCTGGAGCGTGACGGCGACGAGCGTCCCGCCGGGCGGCTCCGGCGACGCGAGCGGCCGGACCGCCCCGTGCGCCGAGCCCACGCCCAGCCCGACGCCGACCGCCGAACCACCGCAGACCCCCGAGCCGCCGGACCCGCCGACGCAGACCCCCGGCCCGGCCGGGGAGCCGGAGGAAGGGCCGGGGGAAGGGGCTGGGGAGAGCGCCGGACCGGCCTCCAGGACGGCGCGCACGGCCACCCGGACCGCCCCCGCTCCGGAGACCTCTTCGGCGGGGCCGGCCGGACCGTCCGCCGACCCCGTCCCGCCGGATAACCCCTGATCATTACGGCCGCATGCCGCTGTTTAGTGATTAATGAGCAGAAATTGATGATCTATCGCTAAGCTACGGTCCGTCTTTTATGGGTGGGGGCCCAGACATCTGAGGAGACCGTTATGTACGGCACGCCATCAGCCTGGCGAGTCCCCGGTTATACCGAGATTCGCGAGTTGGGTGCGGGCGCCGCCGGGCGCGTGGTCATGGCACGGCACGACGCCGATGACATCCTGGTAGCGATCAAATACCTGTCCGACGAGCTCAGGAGCGACGTCGGCTTCGTGGCGCGGTTCCGGCACGAGGCACGGGTGCTCAACACCCTGGACAGCCCGCATGCCGTCCGGCTGTACGACTACGTCGAGACCGGCGAGGGCGCGGCCATCGTCATGGAGCTCGTGGACGGCGTCGCCCTGCGCGCGATCCTCCGCTCGGAGGGGCCGACCGGCCCCGAGGCCGCGCTGCTCGTGCTCAAGGGCGCCCTCCTCGGGCTGGCGACCGCGCACACGGCCGGCATCGTGCACCGTGACTTCAAGCCAGAGAACGTGATGGTCGAGACCGACGGCACGAGCAGGCTCGTCGACTTCGGCATCGCGGTCCGCTCCGGTGACGGGGACACCCCCGCGGGCACGCCGCCCTACATGGCCCCCGAACAGTGGGCGGGCGCCCCGGCCGGGCCGTCCACCGACGTCTATGCCGCCACCGTCGTGTTCTTCGAGTGCCTGACGGGCACCCGACCCTTCCGTGCGACGAACATCGCCGCACTGGCCAGGCAGCACCAGAGCACGCCCCCGCCTGTCGAGGAGGTGCCACCGGCCCTGCAGGGGCTGGTGGACCGGGGCCTGGCCAAGCACCCGGCGGACCGGCCGCCGACCGCCACCGCCTTCCTCACCGAGCTGGAGGCGGTCGCCGCCGACGCCTACGGCCCGGACTGGCAGGAGCGCGGCCGCCGCCGCCTCGCCGGGCTCGTCGGGATCATGGCCTCGCTGCTCCCGCTGGAGCTCCAGCGGCCCGAGACCAGCACCTCGCTGGCCGAGACGGAGCTCGGCGGGCGTGAGGCGGACTCCGCCTCCGACAGGACGTCGGTGCTCAGCAAGACCAGCGCCAAGATCCTGATCGGCATCGGGTGCATCGCGGTGATCAGCGGGGTGAGCGCGGTGCTGGTCAACTCCGGTGACAGCGTCCCGGTCCGGGCGCAGAGCTCGGCCGCCACGCAGCCCTCGGACCCCTTCTCGGACCCGGTGGAGTCGGTCATCCCGGCCGATGAGACCGACGAGCCCGACGAGCCCCTGCAGGAGCCGTCGAAGAAACCGTCGCAGGAGCCGTCGGCGACACCCACGCCCACGCCCACGTCGGCGCCGACCGGGAGCCCCGCCGCCGGCCCGCCGTCGGCCACGCCCACCGCGCGGCCCTCGGCGACGCCCACGCCGTCGGCGACCCGGACCAGGAGACCGACCAGGAAGCCGACCAGGTCGCCCTCGCCGACTCCCACGGCAGAGGAGAGCTCCACCCTCGACAGCTCCGGCGACCGTCCGTCCAGGACCCCGTCGGCGAAGCCGACTCCCACGCAGACGGCCGCCCCCACGCAGACGGCCAGGCCCACCCAGACCACCAAGCCGACGCAGACCACCAAGCCGACGCAGAGCGCCACGGCCACCACCTCGACCCAGCCGAGCCCCTCCAACACCTCCACCGACACCGAGCCGACGGGCGGGGGGAGCCCCACCGGCAGCGGGGGGCCGCCGAGCCTGACCTCCTCGCCCACGCCCCCGGTCGAGACGGTCCCCTCGGCCCTTCTCGCCTTCGGCCTGGTGACGAGCGGCGCGGTGCCGTTCACACTGGCGGTGAAGCGGAGGGTGGCCGGCCGGCACCGGAGGCGGCGGTAGATGGCGGGACGGACACGATCATGAATGCCGACCGGAGGGGTCTGGCCGGATTCCGGCTGACCCACCGGACCTGGACCGGCGAGCTGGGGACCTGGTCGTCAGCGGTCGCCGCCGACGGGCGGCCGGGGAGCGCGCTCAGTTTGGATCCGCGGCTGGTCGCCGATCCGGCGGTGCGTGACCGCCTGGTCGCGGCCGTCGTCGCCGACCGCAGGCTGGCCCAGGGCGGCCTGACCGGGCTGGTCCCGGTCGCCGACCTGGTCGCGGCGGAGGGCGAGGTCTGGCTGCTCACCGCGGAGCCGGCCAGCCCGGCGGTGACCGACCTGCTGACCGAGACGTCCGGCGTCCCGCGGCCCGACGCGGGCGCCGCCGCCACCGTCCTGGTGGAGACGGCGCAGACGCTGCTGGCCCTGCACGCCGCCGGGCTCGCCCACGGGGCACTGCACCCCGGCAACGTGGTGATCGCCGCGGACGGGTCCGCGCTGCTCGCCGAACGGGGTCTGGCCGACGCGATATACGGCCGTCCCCCCTCCCCGGAGCGTGACGTCGCGGCCTGGGCCTCGCTCGCCCGGGGACTGGCCGCGAACTGGGCCGCGCCCTCACCGCGGGCGGCCGAGCTGTTCGAGCGGGCGGCGGCGACGGCCTCCACCCACGGGCTCGCCCCGGCCCGCGACGCCGTGCTCGCCGGGCGTGACCTGCTGCCGCCGGGCTTCACCACCCACGACAGGCTGGTGGAGACCCTGCACCGGTGGTCGGCGCACGACGCGCGGACCCGGGGCGGGCAGCCGGTGGCGGCACCGGCCGTTCCGGACGAGGGCGACATCGTCACGCTGCTGCGCACTCCACGGACCGGCGAGAGCCGTACCGAGGATGTGGTCATGCGGTTCGGTCCCGGGGTGCCCGTGGAGACCACGGCCGCGCAGCTCTGGCGGGCCGGCCGGGAGCAGCCGACCGAGCCCCCCTCCGGCAAGCTCCGGGTGCTGGGCGCCCCGGCCAGGCGGCGGCGGCGCCGTGCGGCCCTGTCCTCGGTGGCGCTCGCGCTGATGCTGGTGGCCGCCCTGGCGGCCTGGCTGCTCCGTTCCTCGACGGTCCCGCTGGAGGTGACGGGCCTGGAGGTGGTCGCGCCGAAGAAGACGCAGGGATGCGGCGCGACCGTCAAGATCAAGGGCCTGCTGACCACCAACGGCTCGGCCGGGGAGATCCGCTATGAGTGGAAGCGGAGCGACCGCAAGGAGACGATCGAGCAGACCGACACCGTGGCGTCCGGGAAGACCTCGCACGAGGTGATCCTCCAGTGGGTGGTCAAGGGCGAGGGAAGTTTCAAGGGGACGGCCACTCTCCGGCTGCTCTCCCCGTTGCCCGGAGGCAAGAAGCTCCAGGACAAGGCGGCCTTCACCTTCAGGTGTTGACATATGACCATCAAGGTCAGCAATGCGCGACAAACCGGTTCTTACTACTCTGGCGGCCATGACCACGCAGACCCCCTCCGGCTGGTATCCCGACCCCTACGGTTCACCACAGTTGCGATGGTGGGACGGCAACCAGTGGACTGACGCCACCCACCCGACGGACGCCGCCGGGCAGGCCGCGCACCAGGCACCGCAGAGCGGGCCGTCGCCTCAGCCGGCGGGACCGCCACCGGGGTCCACGGGGCCGTGGAACCAGCCCCCCGCGCAGCAGCAGCCGCAGGGGCCGTGGAACCAACCTCCCGCGCAGCAGCAGCCGCAGGGGCCGTGGAATCAGCCCTCCGCCCAGCCGCAGGGGCCGGGGGCGCCCGAGGCCGGGCAGCCGCGCTGGGACGCCGGGACCACGATGCGGCTGCCCGCCGGGGAGTACGGCCTCCCGGCCGGCACGTCGCCGCGCAAGAGCAGCCCCTGGCCGTGGATCCTGGGCAGCGGCGGAGCGGTGATCGTGCTCATCGGGATCGTGGTCGCCGCCATGTTCCTGGTGAGCCCCGGGCGCAGGCCGGTCGCGAGCGAGCCCAGCCCGGCCCCGACGGTGACGTCGCAGGAGCCGACCTCCGAGCCGACACCCGAGCCGTCGCCTTCGCCGTCGCAGGAGGACCCGGACCGCGCCACCGAGCTGCCCCAGCCACAGGACGGACGCCTCAAGGACCCGGTGACCGGCCTGTCCTACGAGTTCCCCGGCTCACCGTGGGAGGTGCCCGACAGCGTCGGCGGCGGCCCGCTCGGGTTCACGTGGTCCAGCGCGGCCGTGGCCACCTCCCAGGAGAACTACGACGGCCAGGGCAACAACTGGCTCGGCAACATCTTCGCCGGCGAGCTTCCCGACAAGTTCGGCTACGACGGGGTCCAGAGCATGCAGGCGACCGCCGCGACCCTGCTGCACGCGACCGAGGAGACCTTCTACAGCCCCAGCCACCAGCGCAAGATCGTGCAGAACAAGGCCCTCAAGATCGACGGCAAGGACGCCTGGCTGCTCATGTTCGACCTGGACTTCTCCAAGGAGTCGGAGGCCAACGGCTGGAAGTGGAAGAAGGAACGGGGGGCCTTCGTGATCGTGGACCGGGGGGCGGGCGCGCGTCCGGGGCTGGTGTACGTGTCCGCGCCCGACAATCTGGACGTTTCACTGGCCAACCGAGTCGTCGACTCGCTCAAGCTCTCCTGAAGGGAGTACTACCCTGAAGGCTATGAGTGACCTGCTGGTCTGGATCGACTGTGAGATGACCGGGCTCGACCTCGGCCGTGACGCGCTTGTCGAGGTGGCCTGCGTGGTCACCGACGGTGAGCTGAATCAGCTGGACGAGGGCGTCGACGTGGTCATCAAGCCTCCGCCCGAGGCGCTGGAGCAGATGTCGGAGGTGGTCCGGGAGATGCACACCGCCTCCGGGCTGCTCGACGTGCTGGGCGGCGGCGTCACGCTGGCCGAGGCCGAGGCCATGGTGCTCGACTACATCAAGAGCCACATCCCGGATCCGAAGAAGGCGCCGCTGTGCGGCAACTCCATCTCCACCGACCGCTCCTTCATCGCGCGCGACATGCCCGCCGTGGACATGTTCCTGCACTACCGCATGATCGACGTGTCGTCGGTGAAGGAGCTCGCCCGCCGGTGGTACCCACGGGTCTACTTCGCCGCCCCCGAGAAGCAGGGCGGTCACCGGGCTCTGGCCGACATCACCGAGAGCATCCGCGAGCTGCGCTACTACCGCGCGGCGGTCTTCGTGGCCCAGCCCGGCCCCGACTCCCTCACCGCCCGCAAGCTGGCCGAGGGCGTCTCCAGCCCCGTCACCTGAGCACGTGCGGAACGGAGTGCGAAAAGACTCCTGAAAACCGCTACACTTTCCATGTGCTGCTGCGGCGGACATGGTGGGCGTAGCTCAGTTGGCAGAGCGCCAGGTTGTGGTCCTGGATGCCGGGGGTTCAAGTCCCCTCGCTCACCCCAGAGGAACGGCCGGTCCTACAGGACCGGCCGTTCTGTTTTTCTCACTTTCGACTTACCCACCAAAGATGGATATTGCGGGTTATGCTCGCTGCTATCGCTACGCCGTAAGACCGGGGGTTCGGCGACCTGACCGTGTTGCTGCCACGGAGGCCGTATGAGAGTCGACGACGCCCCGTTCGACGCAGAGCCCAGAGTCGAGACGGGCTTGAGCAGGCGCGAGACCGAAGTCATGGAGCTGATCGCCACAGGACGCTCCAACGGGCAGATCGCCCAGCACCTGTTCCTCAGCGAGAAGACCGTGAAGAACCACGTGAACCGGATCTACGCCAAGCTCGGCGCGGACTCCCGGGTGACCGCGATCGGCCTCTGGCTGGGACGGGCCGCCCGCGAGGATCCCCCGCGCCGGTGAGCGGGGCGGACCCCGAGCGGGATCCGGTCCACCGCCGAGGTCCGCGTACGTGTCCGGGTCGATGATGATCTCCCTACGGAGTCCCTGGTCATCCATGACGGGATCACGGGTGCGCCTACGGCCACCGGCCGGAGGCGGGGCCTGCCCGTCTAGGCCGACAGCTGCAGGTCCTGTGAGGCCTCCAGGGCCCGGCCGATGGCGGCCGCCCCCTCCGCCAGTTCCTCGGGGGTGACCGACAGGGCGGGCCGGAGCCGTACCGACCGCTCGCCGCAGGGCAGGACGAGCACGCCCTCCTCACGCCTGAGCCGGGTCACCAGGCGGTCACGCTCGGCCGGATCCAGCAGGTCGAAGGCGCACATGAGGCCACGGCCCCGGGCGTTCTCCACCACCTCCGGGAAGCGGGCCTGGAGCTTCAGCAGCGAGGTGAGGAGGCCGTGGCCGAGCTCTCCGGCCCGCGCGATCAGGTCGTCGCGTTCGACGATCTCCAGTATCCGGCGGGAGCGGACCATGTCGACCAGGCCGCCGCCCCAGGTGGAGTTGATCCGGCCGCTGACCTGGAACACGTTGTCCGGCACCAGGTCGACCCGGCGGCCCGCCATGACCCCGCCGACCTGGATCTTCTTGGCGAAGGCCACGATGTCGGGACGGAGGCCGAGCTGCTGGTGGGCCCAGGGGGTGCCGGTGATCCCGGCGCCGGTCTGCACCTCGTCCATGACGAACAGCGCGTCGTTGTCGTGGCAGAGCTCCTCCATGGCCCGCAGGAACTCGGCCCGCATGTGGTTGTCGCCGCCCTCGCCCTGGATGGGCTCGGCGATGAAGCAGGCGATGTCGTGCGGGTGCCGCTCGAATGCCGCCCGCGCCTGGGCCAGCGCCCGCTCCTCGGCCGCCTCGACGCCGCCGAAGTGGACGGCGGGCACCTCGATGCGGGGCCAGCCGAACGTCGGGAAGCGGTCGGTCTTGACCGGGTCGGTGTTGGTCAGTGAGAGGGTGTAGCCGCTGCGGCCGTGGAAGGCGCGGGTGAGGTGGAGCACCTTGGTGCCGAGTTCCGGGGGGCGGCCGGCTGCCTCGTTGCGCCGGCTCTTCCAGTCGAAGGCGCACTTCAGGGCGTTCTCGACGGCCAGCGCGCCGCCCTCCACGAAGAACAGGTGCGGCAGTTCGGGGTCGCCGAGGACCCGGTTGAAGGTCTCGATGAAGTCGGCGAGGTGGCTGGTGTAGAGGTCGGAGTTGGCGGGCTTGTTCGCGGCGATCCGGCCGAGCAGGGCGAGGAAGTCCGGGTCGTCGTCGAACGGGTTCACACCCAGCGGCGCCGAGGCGAAGAAGGTGTAGAAGTCCAGGTAGCTCCGGCCGGTGCGGGCGTCGACGAGCCGGGATCCCCGGCTCCGTTCGAGGTCCAGCACCAGCCGGTAGCCGTCGACGAGTAGATGACGAGCGAGACGGCCGTGCACGTCCATGTCCCCTCCACAGTGAGTCGGACAGATGATTCCCCGCCAACAGGGCATCTATATGGAGACATTACGCACATGGGCCGATTTTTGTGAAGATTCTCCAGTGACTACGTGACATGCGGCTTCCCTGACGGTGACTACACGACACGCGGGTTCCCCGACGGGCCCGCCCGGTGCGCGCCGAGCGACTTGACCCTGAAGGCCAGCGCGATCAGGGCGATGCCGTACACGATGGCCATGGTGCCGATGAGCCAGACGACGGCCAGCGCGCCCGAGCCCGGCCAGACGCACAGCAGGATGCCGAACAGCACCGACACCACGCCGCTGACAATGAACATCCACTCCCCCTCCATGGCCTTGCGCAGCCGGATCGCCGCCACGATCTCGAGGAGACCGGTGACGATCGCCCAGCCCGCGATGACGTACAGCAGCGCCAGCGCGGTCATCCCCGGCCGGGCGAAGGCCAGGACGCCGGCCAGGATGCTGACGACGCCATAGACGATCATCCATATCCGGGAGCCGCCGCGCCCGGAGCTGAACAGCGCGAACACGCCGTTGACCAAGGCATACGCGCCGAAGACGATGACCAGGGCGTAGATTGTGATCCCCGGCCAGACGATCGCCAGCAGACCGAACAGGATCGCGCACAGGCCCCGGACCAGATGCACCCACCAGGTGCGAGCCAGCTCTTCCATGTGCCCTCCTCGTGTGATCCATTCCTTTCCAGAAGATCGCCAACCCGAGACCTCAAAACGGTCAAATCGGGGATATCGTGCGTTCAGATCACGCAATCGCCAGGAGGAGTGCCGTGTCCCTTCGCGAGTCCGCCGCCGACATGCGAGATGAGCTGGTCCGTCTCCGCCACGCCCTGCACCGGCAGCCCGAGATCGGCCTCGACCTGCCCCGGACCCAGGAGAAGGTGCTGGCCGCCCTGTCGGGCCTGCCCCTGGAGGTACGGCTCGGCGAGCGGCTCAGCTCGGTCACGGCCGTGCTGCGCGGCGCCCGGCCGGGCCCGACCGTGCTGCTCCGGGGCGACATGGACGCCCTGCCGGTCTCCGAGCGCAGCGGCGCGGAGGTGACCTCGCAGGTGGACGGCCGGATGCACGCGTGCGGCCACGACCTGCACACCACCATGCTGGCCGGGGCGGCCCACCTGCTGTCGGCCCGGCGGGACCAGCTCGCCGGGAATGTGATCTTCATGTTCCAGCCGGGCGAGGAGGGGCAGGGCGGCGCGAAGATCATGATCGACGAGGGCGTGCTGGACGCGGCCGGCGAGCGCCCGGTCGCCGCCTACGCCCTGCACGTCATCAGCGCGGCGCTCCCCCAGGGGGTGTTCATCACCAAGGGCGGCCCCATGATGGCCGCCGCCGACAAGTTCGTCGTGACCGTGCGCGGCGCGGGCGGCCACGGCTCGGCGCCGCACCGGGCCAAGGACCCGATCCCCGTCGCGTGCGAGATGGTCACCGCGCTGCAGACCATGGTGACGCGGGGGTTCGACGTGTTCGACCCGGTGGTCGTCACCGTCGGCAGCTTCCACGCCGGCACCACCGACAACGTGATCCCGGACGAGGCCCGGTTCGAGGCGACGATCCGGTCGTTCTCCAGGACCTCACACGAGCGGATCCAGGAGCGGGTGGTGACCCTGGTCAAGGGGATCGCCGCCGCCTACGGGCTGGAGGTGGAGGCCGACTACCAGGTGAGCTACCCGGTCACGGTCAACAACGGCGCCGAGGCCGACTTCGTCGGCGCGACCATCCGCGAGGTGTACGGCGAGCAGCGCTTCGTCGAGGCCCCCCAGCCGTTCACCGGATCGGAGGACTTCTCCTTCGTCGCCGACCGGATTCCTTCGGCGTTCGTGGCGCTCGGCGCGTGCCCCTCGGACACCGACGCGGGCAAGGCCGCCTACAACCACTCCCCCGAGGCGCGCTTCGACGACGCCGTACTGCCCGACGGCGCCGCGCTCTACGCGGAGCTCGCGGTGCGCCGTCTCGGGCTCGTCCCGCTCTGCCCGCCGCAGTGACCCGGCCCGCCGGGCCAGGGCGCCCGGCGCGTCACACCGCCGCGTAGACCACCAGTGACACCGCCACGTACTGGACCAGGTAGGCGGCGACGGTGAGGGCGTGGAAGACCTCGTGGAAGCCGAACCAGCGGGGGGAGGGGTCGGGGCGGCGCAGGCCGTACACGACCCCTCCCGCCGTGTAGAGCAGCCCGCCCACGAAGACCAGGACCACCGCGGCCACCCCCGCGCCCGCCACCAGCTGGGGCAGCACGAAGACGGCCGTCCAGCCGAGGCCGATGTAGAGCGCGGTGGACAGCCAGCGGGGGGCGCCGGTCCACAGCACCCGGAACAGCACCCCGGCGACCGCGCCGGTCCAGATCACGCCGAGGACCGCCGCCCTGGCGGGGCCGTCCAGGGCGAGCATCGCGAACGGCGTGTAGGTCCCGGCGATGATGAGGTAGATGTTGGCGTGGTCCAGGCGCCGCAGCACCTCCCCGAGGCGCGGGGAGAGCGCGCCCCGGTGGTAGGTGGCCGAGATGCCGAAGAGCAGGCCCGAGGTGATCGCGTAGATCGCGGCGGCGAGCCGCGCCTGCAGCGTGGGGCCCAGCGCCACCAGGACGAATCCGGCGATGAGCGCGACGGGCAGGGCTCCGGCGTGCAGCCAGCCGCGGAGGCGTGGCTTGATCGACTCTGGGAGCGTGAGCCTCTCGGGAGCAGTCGTGGTCATAAACCTACGGTAGCGTAACTTACTTCACCGTAGGTTGTGATCTGTCCTACAGAACCGGCTCCCCCGACGCGCGGACAGCCCCGCCGGGCAGCCTCAGAGCGCCCGCAGGAAGCGCGCCGCGATGGGCGCGGCCGCCTCCGCGCCGCTCCCGCCGTTCTTCACCAGGACGGCGAAGGCGGTCTTGCCGTGGTAGCCGATGAACCAGGCGTGCTCCCGTCCGCCCCCTCCCACCTCGGCGGTCCCCGTCTTGCCCGCCGTACCGGCCGGGAAGGGGACGGCCGAGGCGGTGCCGGCCGTCACGACCTCCCGCATCATCGTGCGCAGGCCCGCGGCCACGCCCGGCGGCAGCGGGACCGCCTCGCCGGTCCGCGCCGGCAGCCTCGCCATGACCGGCTGGTGCCAGGCGCCGTCCCGCACGGCGGCGGCGGCCAGGGCCATGCAGAGCGGGCTGGCCACCACGGAGTTCTGGCCGATGGCGTCGGAGCGGAGCCCGTCGAGGTCCGTGTGCGGTCTGATCTCGCCGCAGACCCCGGGGCCCTTGAGGTCCTTGTTGAACCCGAACAGCTCGGCGGCCCGCACCAGGCCGCCGTCGGACAGCAGGCGGATCGACTGCTCGACAAAGGTCGTGTTGCAGGAGGCCGCGAAGGCGCCGCTCAGCGTGAGGGCCCCGGGGATGCCGGATCCTCCCGCGTTGGTGACCTCCTGGCCGTTCGGGGGCGTGTAGGTCGCCGGGCACGTCACCGGCGAGTCCGGGGTGAGGCCGCCGGCGAGCAGCGCGGCGGCGGTGACCACTTTGAAGGTCGAGCCCGGCGGGTAGCGGCCGCGGATGGCGGCCTGGCCGCCCAGCTCCCGGCCCAGCCGGTCGGCGACCGCGAGCACCTCGCCGGTGTCGGTCCGGACGGCGACGATCGCCGCGGGCCGGTCCACGCCGTCCAGCGCCCGGGCCGCCGCGGCCTGGACCGGCCGGGAGAAGGTGGTGCGGACCTTTTCGACGGACGGCGGCGCGAACGCCGTCAGCTCCTGTGCCGTCCCGTCCGCCTGGACCGCCTCCAGGACGTAGCCGCTGTCGGTCTCGTCCAGGTCGGCCCCGAGCATGTCGAGGTAGCTCTCGGCCCCGCTGTCGCGCGGGAAGCGCGCGCCGGAGCGGGTGACCAGCTCGGCCGCGGGCGCCGGGGTCTCCCTGAGCCGGATCCGCCCGCCGTCCTTCAGCGCCGGGTGGAGCGTCTCCGGCGCCCAGAGCACCCTCCACCGCCCCTCCCGCAGGGCCAGCCGCAGTGTCGAGGAGAACGGCCAGGCCCCGAGGTCCTTGATCTCCCTGACTCCCTGGAAGGGCAGCTCGGCCGACCGGTCCCCCTGCCGCCGCAACGTGCCCGGCGTCAGGTCCAGCGTCTCGATCTCCAGATCCCGGGCGAAGGCGCGGTGCCGCTCGGCGAAGTCGACGGGCCGGTCGGCGACCAGGCGGCCCATCGCGCCGATGTCGCTGTTCTCCCAGGCCGTCAGGTAGGCCAGCGCCGTCTCCTCAGGACCGGCCACCTTGCGGCCCTCCGCCTCCCTCGGGCGGACCAGCACGTAGACGCCGGCGGCGATGACGGTGAGAACGACGATGATGAGTGTGAGGACCGCTCGACTACGCATACGGTTTCTCCCAAGGGTGTCCCCCGGGTTGTTGTATATCAGAGGAAAGAGGATCAAAGGTGATGGTCAGGCGGGAACCGCGAGGGCCGATGCCGGGCCGTTATCCGGTGACCTTCGGCGAGGTGGAGCTCCTGGGGGATCTCGACCGGCCCTCCGGTTGGGTGATCTCCAAGGACGGCGTGCCCCAGTCCTACGTGGACCTGGAGGATCCGACCTACCTCGACTTCGAATACGTCCGGCTGATGGCCACCGTGATCGACCTCCTCGACGAGGGCCCGCTCGACGCCGTGCACGTGGGGGGCTGCGCCTGCACCCTGCCCCGTTACGTGGCGGCGACCCGCCCGGGGTCGCGGCAGACCGTCGCCGAGCCGGACGGCGGCCTCGTGCAGCTCGTCAGGGACCAGCTCAGGCTGAAGTCGGTGCCGCGGCTCAAGGTGAAGATCCTTGACGGCCGTACGGCGACCGCCGGGCTCCAGGACGGCTCGGCCGACCTGGTCGTGCTGGACGCCTTCAGCGGCGCCACGATGCCGCTCGACCTGGCCACCTCCGAATACATGGGCGACGTCGCCCGCGTCCTGCGCCCCGCCGGGACCCTGCTGGTCAACATCGCCGACGGCAAGGGCCTGGCCTTCGCGCGCCGGGTGCTCGCCACCGTGGGCCGCGTCTTCCCCCACATGGCCCTGCTCGCCGACCCCGGCGTCATGCGGGGGCGCCGCTTCGGCAACCTCATCGTCGCCGCCTCCCGCACCGGCCTGCCCCTCACCGCCCTGTCCCGCCGGGCCGCCGGGGGCCTCACCCAGGCCCGGTGCGTCTACGGGGACGACCTGACCAGGTTCATCGCCGGAGCACCCCCGCTCAATGACGGCGACCCCGTCGTCGTGCCCGTCCCGCCGCCGGCGGTGTTCGGCTGAGCGCGGGCGGACCGCACGGCCGTCAGCCGGGCGCCGGCACCCAGGCGCGCAGGCGCGTGCCCTCTCCCGGCCTGGCGGTCAGCTCCAGTCCCCCGCCGAGCGCGGCCATCCGGTCGGCCAGCGGGCCCAGCCCCCCGCGGCCGGTCAGCGCCGGGTCGAAGCCCTTCCCGTCGTCCGAGACGACCGCCTGAAGCCGCCCGCCGGCCTGCGTCAGCCGTACCTCGATCCGGGAGGCCGCGGCGTGCTTGAGCGCGTTGGCGATCGCCTCGCTCACCGCGAAGTAGACCGCGCCCTCAATCTCGTCGGGGAAGCGCCGTGCCCGCAGCGCCGCGTCGGCGGCCACCGTCGTCGCCACCGGCAGGCGCGAGCAGCGCTCCTCGACCGCCTCCACCAGGCCGCCCTGGCTGAGCACGGACGGGTGGATGCCCGCCGCGAGCTCCCGCAGGTCGGTGAGGGTCTGCCGGGCCTGCTCGCGCAGGAGCGCCAGGCTGTCGGGACCGCCGCCCGTCGCCCGGGCCAGCTCCAGCCCCGCGATCAGCGCCACGAGCTGCTGCTGGACCCCGTCGTGGATGTTGCGCTCGATCCGCCGCCGCTCGGCCTCCTCGGCGTTGACCAGCCGGGCCGCCAGCCCCGCGCTCTGGATCGCCAGCCCGATCGGCACCGCCAGCGCCCGCAGGAGGCGCCGGTCCTCAGTGGTGAAGCGTCCCACCGTCCTGGGGCCGCACGCGATGCGCCCCAGCCCGGCCGGCACGGTGAGCACGGCCTCGCCGTCCTCCTCCCCCGCCACCACCCGCGTGCCGTCGGCGAGCTCGACGGCGGCCCACCGGACCTCCAGCCCGGCCTGCACGGCCCCGGCCAGCCTGCCGAGCTGCTCCACCGGCTCCGCCTCCTCCAGCGCCGGGCCGAGCTCGGTCAGCAGCTCGTCCACCGTGGGCCGCAGGTCGAAGACCAGGAAGAGCCGGGAGCCCCTGATCCCCACCCTGACGTCGAGGAGGTTGTGCCGGAAGACCGCCGCCGCGATCACGGCGGGCATCGCGGCCATGGCGCTGAAGACGCCCACCCAGACGGCCGGGCTGAGTTCCCCCGCCCCGAAGAAGAAGGGAGTCATCAGCACGAACCCGCCCAGGGTGCCCACGGTCCCGGCGACCATCCAGCGGAGCCGGCGGCGCTCGGTGGAGGCGCTCCGCCGCCAGCGGACGATCAGGGAGGTCAGTACGGCCAGCCCCACCAGGAAGGTCACGACCTGTCCCAGGCCGCCCACGGCGGCGACGACCAGCCCGGCCGGCCCGCTGAGCCCGAGCGGGTTGCCGCCCGGGAAGATGGCGTAGACCTCGTCAGGAGACAGGAGGATGCTCAGCCAGTGCGCGGTGACGGCCGCCGCGGCGATCCAGGCGACGGGCCGCCAGCGGCGCGAGGGCAGGCGCCCGTCGGGGAACATGATGGGGATGAAGACCCAGGACAGCCCGTAGAAAACGGTGAACAGCGAGGCGAGCACGGCGGCGACGCCGGCCAGCGGGCCCTGGCCGATGTCCTCCCGCATCAGGAGGCTGGTGCCGAACGCGCCGAGGCCCAGACAGTCCGCGGCGGCCAGCAGCAGCCAGCCGTAGACGTTGTCGGGGCGCCGGTCCGCGACGAGCCAGCCGATCGCGGGCAGGGTCAGGCACACCACGATGAACAGCCACTGGCTGAACGGCGCGGGCAGCCCGGTCTCCAGCAGCCCGCCCGCGACGATCGCGGCCGCGGCCACCGCGGCCGCCGCCGCGGCGAGCACACGGGAGGAGGTCGCGGCAGTCATGAAAGGGAGCGTGACCTGCCGCAGAAGTCTCCGTCTATGGGGTTGTCCGCACATCCGTTGCAGTTTGCCGCACCCCGTGGGACGGAGGGTGGCCGGGTGTCGCGGCCGCGCGGCCCTGCCTAGTTTGGGATCAAGGCCACCGGAGAGGTGGTGACGTCCCCGGTCCGACAAGGAGCTTTCCGTGCGACTTCCGTTCAGACAGGCACGCATCCTCGCCCTCGCCCTCGCCACCGCGGCCGCACCACTGGCGGTGCTCGCGGCCGGCGGGCAGGCCGCGGCGGCCGTCCCCGCCGCGCCGGCGGTCGCCGCGGCTCCGGTGATCCCCGACAGCCCGGCCGGCCGGCAGCTGAGCTGGTTCCTCGACGCCGTGCCCAGGGCGCCCATCGCCGAGAGCGAGCTGCGCGACCACCTCAGCGCGGAGTTCCTCAAGACGGTCCCACCCGCCGACTTCAACGCCTTCACCGCGCAGCTCAAGGGGCTCACGCTGGAGAAGCTGACCACCGTCAAGCCCGACCTCCTGGTCGGACCGGTGACCGTCGCCGGGCAGAAGTTCGTCCTCACGCTGGCCGTGGACGGCGACGGGAAGATCGGCTCCCTGCGGGTCGCCCCCCAGAACGTGCCCGTCCCCCCGGTCCCCGGGAGCTGGACCGAGCTCGACGCCCGGCTGCGCAAGGTCGCCCCCGAGGTCGGCTTCCTCGCCGCCGAGATCGACTCCCGGGGCCGATGCAAGATCGTCCACTCCGTGGCGCCGGACCGGCCCCGGCCGCTGGGCTCGATGTTCAAGTTCTACGTGCTGGGCGCGGTGGCCGAGAAGATCCGCGACGGCAAGCTGAGCTGGGACGGCAAGCTCACCATCAAGCCCGAGTGGAAGAGCCCGAGCCAGGGAGGCCTGTTCGAGCGTCCCGACAACAGCACCACCACGGTCCACGAGGCCGCGAAACTGATGATCTCGATCAGCGACAACACCGCCACCGACATCCTCATCCACACCGTCGGGCGCAAGGCCGTCGAGGCCAAGGTGCGGCAGTGGTCCGGTCACGCCAAGCTGAACATCCCCTTCCTCACCACCCGGGAGCTGTTCCTGCTCAAGGGGGTGAACTATCCGGAGCAGGCCAGGTCCTACCTCGCGCTCAGCCCCGCGAAGAAGCTCGCCTACCTGGAGGGAACGGTCGCCAAGCAGTCGCTGTCGGACATCAAGTACTGGACCAAGCCCCGTGAGATCGACACGCTGGAGTGGTTCGGCTCCCCGCGCGACGTCTGCCGCGCCTACGCCGGCCTGACCGCGCTGAACTCCAAGCGGCTGCACGAGACGCTGTCGGCCAACGACGGCAGCCTCGGTCTCGACCCCAAGAAGTGGTCGGCGACCTGGTTCAAGGGCGGCTCCGAGCTCGGCGTGCTGGACCTGGGCTACCTCGCCCGTCCCGCCGGGAAGTCCGGGAAGTCCTACGTCGTCACCACGCTGACCAGCGACCCCCGGACGGTGATCGACGAGAGCACCGCCGCACCGGAGCTCATCTCGCTGAGCCGGGGCGCGTTCGCCCTGTTCAGGACCCGATGATCCGGTGACCGCCGGGGCCTGACCCGGCCGGCTCCGAGGCCGTGGCGCGCTCCGCGCCACGGCCTCGTCCCCTGCGGAATAGTTGAAGAATCAACTGAGTTGATACCAGCGAATCTCGCAGGAAGGAGCCCGACATGCCCGCCGTGACCGTAGAGAACCCGTTGACCCTGCCCCGGCTGACCCAGCCGCTCGACGCCGTGCGCGAGCGCGAGGTGCTGGCCGTGACCACCGCGCCCAGCGGATTCGAGGGCGAGGGCTTCCCGGTGCGCAAGGCGCTGGCGACGATCAAGCCCCAGTATCTCGACCCGTTCATCATGATGGACCAGATGGGCGAGGTGGAGTACGCGCCGGGCGAGCCCAAGGGCACTCCCTGGCACCCGCACCGGGGCTTCGAGACCGTCACCTACATGATCGACGGCGTGATGGACCACGCCGACTCCCATGGCGGCGGCGGCACGATCTCCGACGGCGACACGCAGTGGATGACCGCCGGCGGGGGCATCCTGCACAAGGAGGCTCCCCCGGAGTGGCTGGTCGCCAAGGGCGGCCTGTTCCACGGCATCCAGCTCTGGGTCAACCTGCCGGGCAGCCAGAAGATGGTCGCGCCCAACTATCAGGACATCGGCAGGTCCAACGTCGTCCTGCTCAGCAGCCACGACGGCGGGGCGCTGGTCCGCCTGATCGCCGGCGAGGTCGGCGGCTTCACCGGCCCCGGCAGCACCAGGACGCCGATCACCCTGCTGCACGCCTCCCTCAGCCCCGGCTCCCGCCTCACGCTGCCCTGGCGCAAGGACTTCAACGCCCTCGCCTACGTCCTGTCCGGACGGGGCTCGGTCGGCGCCGACCGGCAGCCCATCGAGTCGGGCCAGCTGGCGGTCTTCGACGGCTTCGGCACCCTGCCGGGCCTCGGCACCGACGGTGAGACCATCACCGTCTCGGCGTCGGCGACCCAGGAGAGCCGCAGCCCCAACCTGGAGGTCATCGTGCTGGGCGGCCGCCCGATCGGCGAGCCGGTCGCGCACTACGGCCCGTTCGTGATGAACACCCAGGAGGAGCTGGTCAAGGCCTTCGAGGACTACCAGGCCGGCCGCCTGGGCACCATCCCCGCCGCTCACGCCTGAGCGGCGGCCAGGTCGAGGAAGAGACACGGGCGGAGATCACAGGAGTCCGTGATAGAGCCTCAACGCGTCGTCCAGCGCGTCCAGCTCGTCGTCCTCCAGAATTCCCACCCACTGCGTGAGCTTGGCGATGTCCACCGCCAGCATCTGCTCAAGCAGGATCCGGCATTTGCGGCCGTCGACCTCCGCCCGGGCGAGTCAAGCTCGCCCGGGCGGAGGTGGACGTGGGCGCCACCGTCACGACCGACCCGATGAAACTCGTGGCGGTCACCACGACCGCGTATCGCCGTCCCTGCTGGGTGTGGTCCTGAGAGCGAGGGGGAAGAGTCACATGGAAGATGGACCCCTTACGAAGCAAGGTAGCGGGCCCACTCCCTGATCCGCTCGGCCTCTTCCCGCTCGGCGGGATCGCTGGCGATCTCGGCCGACTCCTTCCGCATCCGCTCCTGCATGGTGGTGAACCACGCGAGGTGGATGGCCTTGCGGACGACCTCCGAGATCGACTCGCCCATCTCCTCGGCAACCTGCTCGAGCTCTCTGCGCGTCTTGTCATCGAGACGCACCGTGACCGTCGTCATGCCGCCAATGTAACTCGAATTGTCATACGCGGCCGGTCACGCCTGAGCGGCGGCCAGGTCGAGGAAGAGGGCGGAGGACCAGCCGAAGCCGCTGGTCGCGCGGGCCGCGCGGGCGCCGGTGAGCGGGTTCCAGTATTCGTACAGGCCGCCACCGGCGTTCACCATCTCCAGGGTCCGCCTGGTCAGCTCGTCGGCGACCTCGGCGTGGCCCGAGCGGCGCAGACCCTCGATCAACAGGTAGTTGACGTTGAGCCAGACCGGGCCGCGCCACATGGCGTCGGGGTCGAAGGCCGGGTCGTCGAAGGCGACCGTGGGCACCGGGCGCTCGGCCCAGAAAGCCGGGGAGAGCAGGTCGGCCACCAGCCGCCCGGCGATCTCCTCGGGGAGGCGGCCGGTGAACAGCGGCATCAGCTCCAGCGGGGTCCGGGTGGCCACCTCCACCTCGCCCGCCCGTGCCCCCGCCGCCCCGGCGTCACCGGCGGCGTTCCCCGGCGCGCGGACCTGTCCGCCGGACCTCTCCGGGGTCCCCGCCTCCGCGGCGACCTCCGCTGACGGCGCCGCCGTACGGCGGGCCGCCTTCGACAGGGTCACGAAGCGGCTGCCGTTCCAGCGCCTGGCCACCAGCAGCTCGACGTGCTCGGCCGCCCGCTCCCGCCAGAGCCGCGCCTCCCCGGTACGGCCCAGCGCCTCGGCGATGTCGCCCAGCCGGTCGGCCTGCAGGGCCAGGTAGGAGTTGAGGTCCGGGGGTTCGGCCCGGGGACCGTGGTCCCAGATCGGGCTGTCGTCCAGACCTGACGAGTAGGGATGGAGATATTCGGCCAGCCCGTCGCCGTCGGGGTCGGAGACGGTCAGCCACCACTCGTGCGAGCGGGCGATCGGCCCGTAGACCTCGGCGAGGAAGTCCAGGTCCGGGGCCACCTCGTGGATCTTCCAGACGGCCCAGGCCGTCAGCGGGGGCTTGGTGACCGGGACGACGCCGCCGATCGGCTCGGCGGCCCCTTCCGGACGCTCCGGCTCCTCCCCCCGTGCCCCGTCGGCCGGCTCGGCTCCGTCGGCCGGCCGAGCGGGATCTCCGGCCCCGTCGGAGCCCTCCCCGCCCGCCTGGCCGACGTGCTGGGCCAGGCGGATGTGGTCGGAGCGGGGCAGGTCGGTGGTCTCGGCGAGCACGCCCAGGTCGTGGACCACGTCGGGGATGAGGCCGTCGGGACGCTGGTGGTCGAGCAGGATGCGGATCTGGTCACGGGCCAGCTCGGGATCGGCGTGGCGCAGGGCGACGGCGTGGAAGTAGGAGTCCCAGTTCCAGATGCCGACATATCCGTACTTGGATGGGACAACGCCCTCCCGGCCGCCCGCGGAGCCGATGGGCAGCAGGTTCACGCCGAGCGTCCACCACGCCTGCTCGGCCCGCTCCCGCAGCCCCTCCGGCACGGCCGGCATCCGGCCGGACCACTCCCGCCAGCGACGCGCGGCGCTCTCCAGCAGGGCGGCGCCGTCGTACGGGCGCGCCTCCCCCACCAGCACGCGGGCTCCGTCGATCTCCACCGCGCCGCCGTCCCAGACCGCGCGGGCCCCCGAACCGGTCAGCACCAGCGTCTCGGCGTCGGCGAAGACCAGGTCCACGCCTCCCTCGAAGGAGATGCGGTCGGCGCGCGCCTGCCGTACGGGCAGCTCCGCACCGCCGGAGAACACCCGCAGACCGGTGAGCACGGTCGTCTCCGACAGCCGTGTCTCGTACTCGGCGCGGGCGATCCAGAGCGAGCCGTCATCGGCGGCCATCACCAGCAGCCGGGAGCCGCGCTCGGTGAAGGGCCGCTCGCGAAGGTCGAGCATTGTCAGCGTCCTCCCAGGCCGGACATGGCCATGCTGTTGAGGATGCGCCGCTGGCCGATCAGGAAGGCGATCATCATCGGGATGACCGAGATGGCCGAGGCGGCGAGGATGAGGTTGTAGTCGGTGGCGCCGTGCTGCCCGGCGAACTGGCTGACCAGCAGCGGCACGGTGGCCAGCTCAGGCGAGTTCAGGAAGATCAGCGGGAAGAAGAAGCTGTTCCAGCTCGCCAGGAAGACGATGATGCCGAGCGCGCCCATGCCGGGCCTGACGTTGGGCAGCACGACCCGCCAGAAGATCGTCCAGCGGCCGGCACCGTCGAGGCGGGCGGCCTCCTCCAGCTCGATCGGGACCGCCCGGATGAACTGCCGCAGCAGGAAGACCGCGAAGGGATTGACGAAGCCGGGCACGATCAGCGCCAGGTGGGAGTCGATCCAGCCCAGCTTCGACAGCATCAGGTAGAGCGGGACGATGATCACCTGCTGCGGCACCATCTGGGTCGCCAGGAACAGGCCGAACAGCAGGCCGGAGCCGCGGAAGCGGATCCTGGCGAAGGCGTAGGCGGCCATCGCGGAGGTGACCAGGGTGAGGACCACGTTGACGACCGCGATGTAGAAGCTGTTCCAGTAGGCCTGGGCGAAGGGCAGCGCGCCGAACGCGTCGGGATAGTTCTGCGCCCGCCAGGGGGCGGGCAGCCAGTCGAGCGGCGAATTGATCATCTGGTGCGCGCCCTTGAACGACGTCAGCAGCATCCAGACGAACGGGAACAGCATCACCAGCCCGCCGGCGGCGAGCGCGGCGTGCAGGGCGACCTGGCCCAGCCGGCGAGGGACGGGGACGCGGGAGGGTCCGGGGATCACAGCCATCGACGCCTCCCCTTAGGAGTCGTAGTGGACGAAGCGCTTCTGCACTCCGAACTGGACGAGGGTGACGAGCAGCGTCAGCGCCAGCAGGATCAGCGCGGCGGCGCTGCTCATGCCGAACTCGAAGTCCTTGAAGCCCAGGTCGTAGACCTGGTAGACGATCGTGCGGGCGCCGTCGTTGTGGTCGGGGTTGACCAGCACGTAGATCTGGTCGAACGCCTGGAAGGAGCTGATCACCGCGACCACGGTGGAGAAGAAGATGGTCGGGGAGATCATCGGCAGCGTCACCGACCGGAAGATCCGGACCGGGCCGGCACCGTCGATGCGGGCGGCCTCCGTCAGCGACGGCGGGATGGTCTGCAGCCCGGCCAGGAAGATCACGACGTTGAGGCCGAGCGAGGACCAGACGGTCACGACCGCGATGGCCACGATGACCCAGCCCGGGTCGTCCAGCCAGTTGGGCAAGGTGATCCCGAACCAGTCGTGGACGGTGCTGTTGAGCACGCCGTAGTCGCCGCTGGCCAGGATGACCTGCCACATCACGGCCACCGCGACCGAGCTGGTGACCACCGGCAGGAAGTAGACGACCCGGTAGAAGGTCTTGCCCCTGACGTTGTTCAGCGCGATCGCGACGAGCAGCGCGAGCGCCAGGCCCACCGGGACGGTCAGGACGGCGAGCTTGACGGTGTTCCAGACGGCCGTGCCGAAGTCGGGGTCGGAGAGCTGGGCGGCGAAGTTGTCGAAGCCGACCCAGGACATCTCGCCGAGCCCGTCCCACTTCATGAACGCGAGCGCGATCGCGAACCCGAGCGGGAGGACCAGGAAGGCGAGCAGGCCGAGGACCTGCGGGGCGAGGAAGAGCGCGGCCCACCAGCCGTCCCGGCTCCGCACGCGCGTCGTCGCGCGCGCGGGCCGGGGTTTCGCGGCAGGGCGCGCCGAGGTGACGGCGCCCACAGCCGCTATCCGATCTTGCCGTCGACGAGGGACTGGAGCTCGGTCATCCCCTGCTCGAAGGCGACCTTGCCGGTCCAGACCTTCAGCAGGTGGTCGTTGATGTCCTTGGTGAGGCCGGGCACCGCGACCTCGTCGGAGTAGTTGGCGAAGCCGGTGTCACGGACGTCCAGGAAGGTCTGGGCGTGCGCGGGGTAGCCGCCCTCCAGCACGACCTGCTCGGCTCCCTTGATCGAGGGGACCGCGCCGCCGTTCTTGAGGCGCAGGAGCTGGCCCTCCTTGCTGACGAACTCGGTCAGGAAGGTGAAGGCCTCCTTGGCGTTCTTGGAGTCCTTGTTGAGCGCCAGGTAGGAGGCCGCGACCGCGCCGGACATCGGCTGGCCGGTCTCCGACGGGAACGGCACGATGTCGTAGTTGGGCAGGTCGCCGCCCTTCTTGACCACGTCGATCATCCACCGGCCGCCGGCGAAGAACCCGGCCTTGCTCCGGATGAACTGGGTGTTGGCGCCGTTGCTGGCGGGCAGCACGTCGGCCGACAGGAAGGTCTTGTCGGCGTAGCCCTTGGCCAGGGTCTGCAGGGCCTCGCGCGACTTGGGGTCGGTGGTGGCGACGAACTTGCCGCCGTCCCAGACCTTGCCGCCGAAACCGCTGATGACGCTGTAGGTCGAGCCGTACCAGTTCCAGAAGATCGAGCCGGCCTTGCCCGCCGCCTTGAGCTTGGCGTTCATCTCGAGGTATTTGGCCATGGTCCACTTGCCGGCCGCGTTCAGCTCGGCCGGGTCCTCGGTGATCCCGGCCTCCTTGAGCGCCTTCTTGCCGTACCAGAGCACCTCGGGGTTGGTGTCGTTCGGGACGCCGTAGATCTGGCCGTCCTTCTTGGCCCCGCCGTAGACGCCGTCGAAGAAGTCCTCGGGCTTGCTCTTGCTGTCCGCGCCGGCGAGCTTGTCGTTGAGCGGGGCGAGCACCCCGGCGGCGACGAACTTTCCGACGTTGTCGTCACCGACGAAGAAGACGTCGGGCGCGGTCTTGGAGGTGAGCTGGGTCAGGAGCTTGGGGTGGTAGTCCTCGTACTTGGGGACCGTCTCCATCTTCAGCACGATGTTCGGGTGGCGCTTCATGAAGTCGTCGTTGAAGCCCTTGTAGAGCGCGACGTCCTCGGCCGAGCCCCAGGTCGACCACCGGATGGTGACCTTCCCGCCGGCGGCCGGGCCGCCGGTGGCCGCGCCGCCGCCGCTCCCGCTGCAGGCGGCGGTGACAGTGGCGGTCAGGGCCAAGGCCGCTGCGGCCAGGGCTTTCTTGGAGATGGGGAAAGACACGGTGTGCCTCCTGGGGGTGGGGTTTTCGGGGGGTGGGTTAGGCGAGTCCGCCACCGTCGACGACCAGGGCCGCGCCGGTGACGTAGCTGGCGGCGTCACTCGCCAGGAAGAGGACGGCCTGGGCGATCTCGTCGGGACTGCCCGCGCGGCCCATCGGGCGGTCGGCGGCGTCGGCGGCGAAGGCGGCCCAGTCCTCCGAGAGCTGGCGGGCCTCCTCGCGGAGCATCGGGGTGTCGGTGTCGCCGGGGTTGACCGAGTTGACGCGGATGCCGGCCTTGGCGTGGTCGATGGCCAGGGCGCGGGTCATGTTGACCACGGCGGCCTTGGAGGCGCAGTAGGAGATGGCGTTGCCGCCGCCCTTGAGGCCCCAGCCGGAGCCGGTGTTCACGATCGAGCCGCCGTCCTTCATGGCGGGGATCGCGTGCTTGCACATGAGGAAGACCGAGCGGACGTTGACCGCCATGACCCGGTCCCACTCGTCGGCCGTGATGTCCAGGGCGGTGGTCCGGCGGATGATCCCGGCGTTGTTGAACAGCACGTGCAGGCCGCCGAAGGTCTCCACCGCGGTCCGCACGGCGCGCGCGCAGTCCTCCTCAGCGGCCACGTCCGCCGTGACCGGCACGGCCCTGCCGCCCTCGGCCTCGATCTCCCCGGCCACCTCCGCGGCACCGGGGCCGTCGAGGTCGGCGACCACGACGGCCGCGCCCTGGCGGGCGAACAGCAGCGCGGTGGCCCGGCCGATGCCGGAGGCACCGCCGGTGACGATGGCGACCTTGTCAGTCAGGGTGGTCATGCCGGGAACTCCTCAGTCGCGGAACGGATCCGGTACATCGCGCTCTCGCGATATCCGGTGATGACGGAGACGTGGCCGCCGACCAGGGCGTCCGCCTCCGGGTCTCCGGTGTCGGCCAGCAGCGGGCGCCCGCCGAGGCCGGCGAGCTTCTGCTGGGTGGCCAGGACGGTCAGCCCTCCGGAGGCCATGATCTTTTTCAGTACGGCGGGGCTGATCTGCTGGTTGCCCCGGCCGAGCACGAACCCCTGGCCCCCGATCACCGAGACGACGGCGTGGGTCTCGCCCCCGCCGGCGAGGTCGAGAAGCTCCCGCTCGGTCACGTCGGCGGCGACCAGCTCGCCGTCCTGGACCACGTCCACGCCGAGCAGCGTGGTGGCCAGGCCGAGCCGGCGGCCGACGGCCATGGTGGTGGCGCCGGGGCCGAGGACGTAGCGGACGCCGGGCCGCATCCGGGCCACGACCTCCCGGGCGATGCTCTCGGCCGACCCGGGGGCGGCCGAGGACGACCCGACCTTGCGGCCCGACAACCGCGCCCTGGCGGCGGGCACACGCAGGGTGCCGTAGAGCCGGGGACCGACCCGGCCCCGCCGGTAGGTCTCCTCGTCGAGGTCAACCACCTCGGCCTCGGCCGTCCGCCCGTCGAACTCGGCGGCCGTCGCCCCCGCCGTGGCGGGGCTGAGCGCGAAGCAGCCGGAGTAGACCTTCACCCCCGCCGGGACGCCGAGCACCGGGCAGGACGGCGAGCCGTCGAGCACGTCCCTGGCGGTGCCGTCGCCTCCGGCGAACAGCAGCAGGTCGATGTCCTTCATGGCCTCGACGGCCGCCACCGTGTCCCGCGAGGACGACGGGTCGCCGGGGACGAGCCGCAGCAGCTCCGGGACCGCCCCGGCCGCCCGCGCGCTGTCCTCGCCCATCGACCCCGCGACGGTGCGGATCCGCGTGCCGGGACGCCGGGCCAGCAGGGTCCGCACGGCCTGCGCCGCGCGGTCGCCGGCCCCGGGGCGGGACCCCCGGGCCAGCGCCTCCCGCTGGACGTCGGCACCGTCGCTGCCCTTGAGACCGGCCGGTCCGCCGATCCCCGCGACCGGGTTGACGATCAGCCCGACCGTGAGGACCTCTCCGCCCGTGGGCACGGGCGCCGCCGGGGCGGCGGGAGACGGGGCGGAGGCCGCCGGTCCCGGGAGGGCCCGGGACGCGTCGGGGGACATCGGCCGGTCAGCGGTCATGCCAGGTGCTTACGGGTGTAGGCGCGCCAGGTGGGCGACCACTGCTTGGGGTCGTCCAGTGACGTCTGATCGATCTTGTGGACCGTCTGGTTGTAGGGGGCTCCCTTGACGTGCTCGGGGTCGCGGCGGGCCTCGTCGGCGACGTGGGCGAGGATCGCGGCGTACTCGTCGAGGTCCTCCTTGGAGTACGACTCCGTCGGCTCCAGGGTGAAGGGCTCGGGGACCAGGTAGGGGTGGTGGCTGGTCCAGTAGTGCACGCCGAAGTCCGCGGCGCGGACGCCGATCTCCTCCGAGTGCACGCCCGTCTCCTCGAACAGCCCCTGCCAGGAGTAGCGGACCTGCTCCAGGCGCTTCTCGCCCCAGGGCGCCGAGGCGCCGGGGATGCTCAGGATCTTGTGCATCAGGTAGTTGTTGTTGAGCACCGCGGTCTCGGCGACCTCGCGCAGGCCCTCGGCTCCCAGCGCCATGACCCAGGCGTAGGCGCGGACCACGTTCGGGGTGACGCCGAGGAAGGGGCGCATCTTGCCGACCGACTGCGGGCGGTCGGCGTCGAGGTGATACCTCGACCCGTCGAACTCCACGGTCGGGCCGGGCAGGAACGGCGCGAGCCGCTCGGAGACGCCGCTCGCCCCGCCCGCCGGACCGCCGCACGCGTGCGGGGTGGAGAAGGTCTTGTGCAGGTTGAAGTGGCACAGGTCGAACCCGGCGTCGGCGGCGCGGGTGATGCCCAGGATGCCGTTGGCGTTGGCCTGGTCGTAGCAGGCCAGGCCGCCGGCCCCGTGCACCAGGGAGACGAACTCCTCGATGCGCGGGTTGAAGATGCCCGTGTCCTCGGGATTGGTGATCATCAGGGCCGCGGTGCGCGGGCCGACGGCGGCGCGCAGGGCCTCGATGTCGGGGTAGCCGTTCTCGTCGGGCATCAACGTGATGACCTCGTACCCGGCGGTCTTGGCGCAGGCCGCGTTGGACGGGTGGGAGAACATCGTGGTGATGACCTGGTCCCGCTGCCGCCCCTCGCCGCGCGAGGCGTGGTAGGCGCGGATCATCGCGATGTTGGCGTAGATCGCCGCCGACCCGGAGGCGGGCTGGAGCGAGACTCGGTGCATCCCGGAGATCTCGGCCAGGATCTTCTCCAGCCGCCAGTAGACCTCCAGGACGCCCTGCACGGTGTCGTCGGGCTGGAGCGGGTGGAGCTCGGCCACCTTGGGGTCGTTGACGAAGCGGTCGTTGACCTTGGGGCTGTACTTCATGGTGCAGGTGCCCTGGCCGACCGCGATGGCCTGGTCGACGCCCAGGTTCTCCTGCGACAGCCGGACGTAGTGCCGCAGCACGTGCAGCTGCGACATCTCGGGCAGCTTGGGCGGCTCGGCCCGCCGTACCGAGGCGGGCAGCTCCACCGCGGGCACCCCCGCGGCCGGTACGGCGATGCCCCGGCGGCCGGGACGCGACTGCTCGAAGATGATCGGCTCGTCCCAGCGAGCCTGGTGGAAGCGGCGCAGCGGCGGCTTGGGCGCCACCGGCAGCTCCGCGAACGACTCTCCCGCGTGCCCGCTCACGCCAGTTCCTCCTGTACGGCTGCCGCCAGCCGGTCGATGTCGTCCTTGGAGTGCCGCTCGGTCACGCAGACCAGCAGCGTGCGGTCGTCCAGCCGGACGCCGCCGAAGATGCCGCGCTCGCGCAGCGCGGCCAGGAGCCCGTCGGAGGAGGGCACCTCGATCGCGAACTCGCGGAAGTGGACGGCGTCGGGGTGGAGCACCCGGGCTCCGGCGTCCGCGACGCGGTCCATCGCGTAGCGGGTGCGAGCCAGGACCGTCTCGCCGAGCTCGCGCATGCCCTCGGGCCCCATCAGCGCGAGGTAGACCCCGGCGGTGATGCCCCACAGGGCGGCCGCGGTGCCCACCCATTCCTTGCCCTCCTCGCGGTGGGCGAAGGAGGTCCGGTCGTAGAAGACGTCGCCGAAGCCGTACTCGCCGGGCACCGCGGTGGGCGCGATGCCGAACAGCCGCGAGGGGATCTCGGCGACCAGGCGCTCCTCGTCGCGGGTGGCGATGTATCCGGCGTGGCCGCCGCCGTAGCTCTGGTGCATGCCGAGCGACTGGATGTCCCCGCAGGCGATGTCCGCGCCGTAGGCGGCGGGCGGGGCGAGCACGCCCAGCGAGATCGGGTCGGCCGAGACGACCAGGAGCGCGCCGACGCCGTGCGCGAGGTCGGCGAGCTCGCGGCCCCGCGTCTCCACGACGCCGTAGACGTTCGGGGTCTCCAGGTAGATCGCGGCGAAGGTCTCGTCGATCTCCACGTCACCGATCTCGCCGCCCGCCCCGACCGGGGCGATGACGAGCTCGACGTCGTGGTCGAGGAAGTCGCGCAGCTTGCTCATCTTGTCGGCGCTGACGGCCCCGCTGAGCAGCACCTTGGAGCGGCCGGTGTAGCGGACCGCCATCCTGATGGCGGTCCCGGCCGCCTGGTAGCCGTCGTAGGTCGGGACGTTGACGACGTCCATCTCCAGCAGCTCGGCCATCATGCTGACGTACTCGAACATGGCCTGGAAGCGGCCGTGGTCCTCATACGGCTCGCCCGCGTAGGCGGTGAGGAACTCGCCGCGCCCGTTGACCTCGTCGCAGACGGCCGGGACGTGGTGCGGGTAGCAGCCGTGGCCGAGGAAGCTGAGCACCTCGGTGGTGTCGGTGTTGCGCGCCAGCAGCCCGCGCATGTGCGCGACCAGCTCGTGCTCGGAGGCCATCGGCTCGGGCAGGTCCAGCGGCCGGTCGAGGCGGAGGCCGGCCGGGATGACCGCGTAGAGGTCCTCGACGCTCGCGGCGCCGATGGCGGCGAGCATCTCGGCCCGCACGCCTGGTTCGGCGTTCGGGATGTAGGGGTGTGTCACCGTTCTCCTTCGGTTGGCTCGGCACCGGTGCGCAGCACCACGGCGTCGCGGGGCGGGATGTCGATCCGGCCGCTCAGGTGGCGGCCGGTGAGCAGGTCGGTCCCCGGCTCCCGCAGGTCGACCGGGGCGGGGGCCGTCGAGTGGTTGAGCAGGAAGAGGTAGCGGCCCCGGCGGGTGGCCTCCACGCCGTGCGGCACCTCGGCCACCGGCTGGACGCCCGCGGCCGCCAGGACCTCCGACAGGACCGGGGTGACGTCGTCGAGCAGGCAGCTCAGGTAGGTCGCCCGCCCCCGCCTGGTGATCGCCGCCTGGCCGTCCAGGTCGCCGCCCTCGTAGCGGGCGAGCACCTCGGCGTCCTCGACGCGCAGCCACTCGGCCCAGGTCCGTGCCGGTACGGCCGGCGCCCCGCCGTCCCCGGTCCCGAACCGCACCCGCTGGAGCTGTCCGTCGGGGAGCGGCCAGAACTCGTCCACCGTCAGGCCGAGCAGCTCCCGCAGCGGGCCGGGGGCGCCGCCGTCGTGGATCTGGTCGGCCGGGTCGACGACGCCGCTGAACGGGCCGACGACGAGGTGGCCGCCGAACGCGGCCAGCCACTCGGCCTGCTCCGGGGTGCACATGTAGAGGTTGGGGGCGATCACCACGCGGTAGCCGGACAGGTCGCGGCCCATCGGGACGAGGTCGACCGCGATGCCGCGGGCGTGCATCGGCCCGTACCAGGACTGCAGGAGCTCCTTGAGCCTGAGCCGGTTGGAGGGCATCGACTCGGGGGCCTCCAGGCCCCACCAGCTGTCCCAGTCGAGGAGCAGCGCCACGTCGGCGCGCGTCTGCGACCCGGCGATCTCGGCCAGGCGTCCGAGGTCGGCGCCCAGCCGCAGCGTGTCCTGCCAGCCGCGCGAGGCGGTGCCGCCATGCGGCAGCAGCGCGGAGTGGAACTTCTCCGGACCGTACTTGGCCTGCCGCCACTGGAAGAACATCGCGCCGTCGGCCCCGTGGGCCAGGGCCTGGAGGCTGTGCAGGCGCATCATGCCCGGCGGCTTGGGCGCGTTGACCTCGCGCCAGCTCACCGCGCTCGACGCCTGCTCCAGCAGGATCCACGGCTGCCGTCTCAGCGACCGCATCAGGTCGTAGCTGAGCGCGACCGCCACGTGCGAGGCGGGGTCGGCGGGGTCGGGGTAGGCGTCGTCGCTGACGATGTCCTCGGCCTCGGCCCATTTCCAGTAGTCCAGGCCGTGCAGGATGCTCATGAAGTTGGTGGTCACCGGGATGTCCGGGGTGACCTCGCGGAGCACGGCCTTCTCCAGCTCGAAGCACTCCAGCAGCGCGTCGGAGCAGAAGCGCCGCCAGTCGAGGACCTGGGCCGGATTGACCGGTCCCGGAGCCTTACGGGGCGGGTTGACCTGGTCGAACGCGGTGTAGTGCTGGCCCCAGCAGGAGGTGCCCCAGGCGGCGTTCAGGCCCTGGACCGATCCATACCGCGCCTGGAGCCAGCGCCGGAAGTGCCGGGCGGACTCCTCGCAGAAGCATTCGAGGGTGTGGTCGGCGTACTCGTTGCCGATGTGCCACATGGCCAGCGCCGGGTGGTCGGCGTAGCGCTCGGCCATCGCCCGTGCCAGCCGTACCGTGGCCTCGCGGAAGACCGGCGAGCTGGGGCAGTAGCTCTGGCGGGAGCCGAAGTCCAGGCGCGTGCCTCCCGCGTCCACCGGGAGCACCTCGGGGTGCTCGCGCACCAGCCAGGGCGGCGGGGTCGCGGTGGCGGTGGCCAGGTCGGCGGCCACACCGTGCTCGTGGAGCAGGTCGAGGATCCGGTCCAGCCAGCCGAAGTCGTACTCCCCGGGGCTCGGTTCGAGGCGGGACCAGGAGAAGACCGCGACGGTCGCCATGTTCACCCCGGCCTCGGCCATCAGCCTGGCGTCCTCGTCCCAGACGTGCTCCGGCCACTGCTCGGGGTTGTAGTCACCGCCGAACAGCAGACCGGAAACCCTGGTCAGACCCACCCGTAACTCCGATCTATGACATGTAATATTTTGAATGCAGAATTCATAGTGCAGTATTTTGCATCACGTCAAGTGGGTACGCTTGGCTCAAGATCAACCCAAGGAGTGTCATGCCGATCGAGCGGCGCCCCCTCCGCGAGCAGATCCGCGAGGAGCTCATGCTCCGGCTCGACCGGGGCGACTTCGCCGCGGGGACCGACATCAACGAGGCGGCCCTCGCCGGTGAGCTGGGGGTCAGCCGCACCCCGCTGCGCGAGGCACTGATCACGCTCGCCGGCGAGGGCGTGCTGGAGAGCAACCAGGGCCGGGGGTTCCGGTTCGCACCGGTCAGCCGCAAGGAGTTCCGTGAGCTGTGCGCCATCGTGGCGGCCCTGGAGGCGCTCGCCCTGGAGAGCTCGGACCCGGCTTATCTGAGGAGGATCGCCCCGGAGCTGCTCGCGCTCGCCCAGGACTTCTCGGCCGACGTCGCCGAGCGGCAGGACATCGAGCGCCACGACGACGAATGGCACGACCTGCTGCTCAGCGGCTGCGCCAACGAGCGGCTACTCGACCTGATCACCAGCGTCAAGGCGGGCATGCGCCGCTACGCCCACCTGATGACCGGGGAGAGCACCCCGATGGAACGCGCCGCCGAGGAGCACTGCCGGGTGGCCGAGCGCCTGATCGACGGCGACCTGGAGGGCGCGGCGGCGGCCCTCAGGGACAACTGGATCAACGGCATGGAGCGGATGATGTCCCGCATCCCCTGACACCACAGCACCTCCGGGGCGGTCCCCGCACGTCCCGGGGGGGGAGGACACGGCACCTCCGGGGCGGGTCCGCGACGTCCCCTGACACCACAGCACCTCCGGAACGGTCCCCGCGCGTCCCAGGAGGACACGGCCCCTCCAGGGCGGCTCCCGCGGCGTCCCCGGGAGGGCATGGCGCGGCTCCCGCGCCGCGCCGGCCAACTATAGCTAGCGCTTGGTGAGGGTGACGCAGGCGACGCGGGGGCCGGCGGTGCCCGCCTCGGCCCCCTTCCTCCTGGTCCGCTGCGCGTGGATCACCAGGGAACCGGGCAGCCGGTCGGAGGCGAACGCCCAGTCCTGCTTGGCGGTGGCGGTGGCGCCGCCCTCGGCGTCGGTGGTGAAGTCGAGCCACACCTCGTTGTCGGCGCTGGCGTGGCTGTGGGCGTGCTGGTAGTGCGGACCGGCGTCCTCGGGACTGGCGCCGCACGGGTTGACGTGCAGGTGCGCGCCGTAGGTCCGGTTGGGCAGCAGGCCGCCGACCGTGAGCGTGGAGGTGGCGAGCACCGCCCCCGACTCGGACATGACCCGCGCCGAGGCGCCGGGGGGCGCCAGCTTGATGTCGTAGGCGATCGCCGAGGCCTTCGGCACCGGCACGGTGAGCGTGCCGCCCCCGGAGAGCCGGATCCCGGTGGC
Source organism: Streptosporangium brasiliense (assembly GCF_030811595.1). Lineage (NCBI taxonomy): Bacteria > Bacillati > Actinomycetota > Actinomycetes > Streptosporangiales > Streptosporangiaceae > Streptosporangium > Streptosporangium brasiliense. The sequence goes on along the minus strand of NZ_JAUSRB010000002.1, from coordinate 3,597,023 downwards.
GCTGGGCACGTGTCCGGCCGGGTGGGGCTGGGGCACGGCCTCCTGCCCGGCACAGGCCACGCTCAGCAGACCGACGGCGGCGAGAGCCACGAGGATGCGCATCGAACATCTCCTTGACCAGGCAGGGCAGGACAGGCACCCACTCTAACGAGTAATCGACTGATCACATACGGTATTCGCCACTCTCGTCCCGCGCGTCCACACCTCTCGCCGCCGGACACGGACCCCTCCGGCCCGCCGACCGGGCCGGCCGTCCGGCCCGCACCGCCACGACCTGGACGGTCAACGCCCACGGGACCGCCTTCGACGACCTGCCTCCGTGACGTGACGGACAGAGCCCACTCCCTGTCACGACCACGTCTGGCCGCTCTCGTCGACCAGGCGCCGCCTCCCGACCCCCGCAGGGCGATCCGGACGGGGTCTACTTGCCGGCCGCCGGTGGAGCCGGGGTGTCGCCGTAGGACTCCAGCAGGGTGGCCAGTGTCGCCGCCAGGTGCCGGCAGTCGTCGGGGCCGAGGGCCCGCAGCAGGCGGGCATCGTAGGCCGCACGCACGGGCAGGATGAGGTCGACGAGCTCCAGGCCGCGTTCGGTGAGGCGGATCTTGACCGAGCGGCGGTCGCTCTCGTCGCGGGTGCGGGTGACCAGGCCCTTTTCGTGCATCCGGTCCACCCGCAGGGTGATCGCACCGGTGGTGACCAGAGAGGTCTTGAGGAACGCGCCCGCGCTCATCGCATACGGCGCGCCCGACCGCCGCAGCGTGGACAGCACGTCGAACTCGCCGGGCTCGAGGTCGTATCCGGCCAGGAACTCCTTGATCTCCCTGTCCCACATGCGGGAGATGCGCATGATCCGGCCGACGACGCTGATCGGCCAGCTGTCGATGTCGGGCCGCTCACGGCTCCACTGCTCCAGCATCGCGGCCACCGCGTCGGCCATGGGCCCTCCCGAGAATTAGGTGATCGCTCATTAAATTGTCACTCACACAAGCGCTGATTATCTTAGCGCTCACATTATGAGAGCTGACTCAATGAGTGATGGTCTGTCATGCCTTTCACCACAGCCCACGGCACCCGCGTCCACCACGAGGTCGACGGCCACGGCCCGGGCCTCGTCCTAGTACACGGCACCGGCGGCGACGCCGAGGAGGTATTCGGCAACGTCGTCGACCACTTCACCCGGACCAGAACCGTCGCGCGCCCCAACTTCAGCGGCAGCGGCCAGACCACCGACGACGGTGCCGAGCTGACCCGCGACTTCATCGACGGCGCCGCCGTACCGCGCGCGTAGACCTTCGCCCACTCCGACCCAGGCCGACGCCTCATGCCCCGCCGGGCATCAAGATCCTTGATCATGATGACAGGGCGGGGTCGGGAACCCGAAGACCGTACGGCCCCGCCGCCCTCGGGGGGCGGGGCCGTACGGTCCCCGGGGCCGCTCAGGTGTGCGCGGCGGCGATCTCGTCGATACGGGCGGCGAGGGTGAAGTCCAGCTCGGTCAGGCCGCCGGCGTCGTGGGTGGAGAGGGCCAGGTGGAGGTTGCGCCAGCGGATGTCGATGTCGGGATGGTGGTTGAGCTTCTCGGCCTCGACGGCGATCTCGTCGACGATGCGGATCGCGGCCGGGAAGTCGGGGGCGTTGATCGTCCGGCGGATCTCGTCGCCCTCGCGCCGCCATTCGGGCACGTCGGCCAGTCTCCGGTCCACCGCGGAGTCGTCAAGCAGGTCCATCGGTCCAGGACACCACGTCGGCGGCGAACACGCCAATCCGGGGCAGCCTGCTGGCCCGGCGGGCCATGGCCATGATGCCCCGGGCCATGGACGGGGCGTGGCCGCCGTGGTCGAGGACCCGCTCCAGCTCCGGCAGGAGGTCGGGCAGCCGGGCCAGGCTCCAGTCGTGCCAGGGCGACAGGAGGGTGCCGCCGCTGTCGGGATCCTCGGCGCGGTAGGCGGCCAGGATCGGGCACTCGCCGTGAACGCGGCGGAGCCATGTCTCGATGTCGGCGTTGAGGGCCGCGATCCGGGAGGGGGCGGCGTAGAGCCAGCCGTCCTCGCCGACCCGGTCGGCCTCACCCCCGGCGGCGGGGTAGGCGCGGACCACCGCGCCGTGCAGGGACAGGCCGCTGGCCACCATGAGCTGGCGCCCTTCGCACCAGTCGACCGCTCCCCGCAGCGGGGCCGGGACGCCGCCGACGATGGCCGCGCGCTGGGAGCTCGTGGGTTCGCGGGCGAAGCGGACGTGCACTTCGGCCCACATGTAGTAGTTGGCCTCCCCCGCCCCGAAGAACGGGAAGGGGAAGGCCGGTGGTTCCAGGTCGACCATGGAGGGGGCTCCGGGGGGTTGGGGGCGGGTTCCGACTAAGGACGACTCCCCAGTGCCCCTCCGGGATTACCGGCCGAGTGCGATTATTTGACGGCGCCGGAGGTGAGACCCGACTGGATCTGGCGCTGGAAGATGATGTAGATGATCATCACCGGGATGATGGTCATGCTCAGCGCGGCGAACAGGCCTGGCCAGTCGGCCTCGTAGCCGGCGCTGGTGGAGATGTTCGCGATGCCCTGGGTGATCAGCCACTTGTTCTCGACGTTGCCCGACAGCAGCACGATCGGCAGGAGATACTGGTTCCACTGACCCAGGACGTTGAAGATCGTGATGCTGACCAGGCCGGGCCTGGCCATCGGCACCATGATCTGGAAGAACGTCCGGGTGTGGGAGCAGCCGTCCATCATCGCCGCCTCGGCCACCGAGGTGGGCAGCGTCTTGAAGAACGCCGACAGGAAGAAGACGGTGAACGGCAGCGAGTAGGCGGTGTAGACCAGGATCACGCCGAGGTGGGTGTCGATCAGGCCGAGGTTCTTCACCACGAAGAACAGCGGGACCAGGGCGAGGAAGACCGGGAAGGTCATGCCGGAGACGAACAGGAAGTAGATCGCCCGGTTGCCGGGGAAGGCGTAACGCGCCAGCACGTAGGCGGCCATCGAGCCCAGCAGCATGGTCGCGGCCGTGCTGCACACCACCACGAAGACGGTGTTGATCATGTACTGGCCGATGTGGGCCTTCTCCCAGGCCCGCCCCCAGGCGTCCCAGCCGAGGGAGGCCGGCAGCGTGATGGGGTCGCCGAAGATCTCGGCGTTGGTCTTGAAGGAGGCCAGGAACGTCCACAGGATCGGGCCGATGATCAGGATCGCCCAGATCAGCAGCGCGACATGGGACAGGGCGCCGAAAGCGCCCAGCGGGTTCTTGCGCCGCTTCGGCCTGCCGTGCATGGCGCCCGACCGGGTGGCCGGCTTGTACGCCGTTTCCGCAGCCATCAGAACTCGATCCTCTCGCGCCGGGTCACGCGCAGGGTGAGCGCCGCGAACGTGATGGTCATGAAGAACAGCGCCACGCCCATCGCCGACGCGTAGCCGAACTTGGAGAAGTTGAACGCCGTCCGCCAGATCTCCAGCGGGAGCACCGTCGTGGAGTTGTCGGGTCCGCCGCGGTCGACCGAGAGCACCTGGACCAGGGCGAAGCAGTCGAAGGCGGCGATGCCCAGGTAGACCCAGGCGACCTGCATGGTGTCCCACAGCAGCGGGAGGGTGATTTTGAAGAAGAGGGTGAAGCGGCCCGCGCCGTCCAGCGCGGCGGCCTCGAACACGTCCTTCGGGATGGAGGACATGCCCGCCGAGAACAGGACCACGTAGAAGCCGACGGCCTGCCAGACCACCACGCCCATGATCGCCCACAGGGCGAGGTCCGGCTCGATGAGCCAGCCGACCGGGTCGATGCCGACCTTGCCGAGCAGGCCGTTGATCACGCCGGTCTCGTCCGGGCGGTAGATCGTCTGAAAGAGGACGCCGACGATGGCGACGGCGAGGACCTGGGGCATGAAGAAGATCACCCGATAGACCTTCGAACCCCAGATCCCGGTCATCTGACCGCCCCGCTGCCCGCCGCTCAGGTTGAGCAGGAAGGAGAAGAACAGGGCGATCACGATGGTGACCAGCGGCATGACAAGCAGAAGGAGCCCGTGGTGACGCACCGCGGCCCAGAAGACCTCGTCGTCCAGCAGCCGGGAGAAGTTCTCCAGGCCGACGAACTGAGGATTCGCCGAGATGCCCTTCCAGTTGGTCAGCGCGATGTAGAAAGCCTGGACGTACGGGCTGATCACGAAGACCACGTAGAGGATCACCGGCGCGGCGAGAAAGCCGACGATGAACGGATACCTGCCATGCCGCATCGGTGCCTACACCGTCCGGTTCTGCTTGGTGATGGAGGAGTCGGCCTTGGTCTTGTCGGCGGCCTTCTGCATCTTGTCGCAGAACTCGTCAGCGGAGATGCGGCCGAACATGAGCGCGTTGGTCTGCTTGCGCAGCTCGGTCTCGAACTCCTTGTACCAGTTCTCGAAGCTGCTGAAGGTGACGATGTTGGAGCCGGCCGCGGTCTGCGCGGCGCTGAGGCTCGCGTTGCCCGGGGTCAGGTCCAGGCCGTCGGCGGCACCGGTCACGACGGTGATGTTGCCGGACTTCTCGGTGAAGCCGCGCGCGCCCTCCTTGGAGAGCATGATGCGCAGGTACTCCAGGCCACCCTTGGGGTTCTTGGCCTTGGCGGGGACGATGTACGCCTCGCCGGCGGCGGCGCGGATGGCCTCGAAGGGCATCTTGTCGGCCGCGGTGACGCTGGGGGTGGGCGTCAGCGCGTACTTGAACTCCTTGGGAGTCTGGCTCTTCTGCTCGTTCTCCAGCCAGGAGCCCGACGGGTAGAGGGCGATCTTGCCCTGGTTCTGCCGGGTCTGCACGTCGGTGTGGATCAGGCCCTCGAAGGACTTGTCCATGTATTTGCCGATCTCGGCCCAGGCGGCGGCGGCCTGCTTGACCGAGTCGCGCTTCCAGACGCCGTCGGCGAGGTTGTCGATGTCGATCAGGAGCTGGTTGCCCTCGATCTTGGCGGCGGAGATGAGGATCATCCAGTAGGCGTAGTAGGAGGCGTTCTTGCCCGCGTACGCGAACGGGACGACCCCGGCGGCCTTGGCCTTCTCGCAGAACGCCTTGAACTCCTCGAAGGTCTTCGGCGGGGTCCAGCCGTTCTTCTCGAACAGGGCGGAGTCGTACCAGAGGCCGTAGGCCGAGAAGACGTAGTTCATGAGGTACGGCTTGCCGGCGATGAGGCCCGACTCGACGGTGCCCGGCGCGACCATGTCGCGCACCTTCTTGTTCGGGTCGTCGATGGAGGGGGCGTCCCACAGCTCGGTGAGCTCCAGCAGCTGGCCCTCCTGCTGCAGGGCGCCGTTGTCCATGAGGTCGGTGCCGGAGTTGGCGATCATGTCCGGGACGTCGCCGCCGGCGAAGCGCGGCTGCAGGGTCTGCGCGATCTGCTGGGTGGCCACGTGCTTGACCGTGGCCTTGGGGAACGCCTTCTTGTACAGCGGCTCGTGGACCTCGGTCGCGTAGCTGTCGCCGAGACCGCCCTTGAAGATGACGACCTCAAGGGGGGCGTCGGCGGCGACGCCGAACGGGTTGGCCGCCGAGACCGCACCCCCCGAGGACGGGGCGGCGGAGGTGGTGGCCGCGGGGGCGGAGCCGCCACCGGTGGCGCATGCGGTGAGGAGCCCGGCGCCGGGGCCGGCGACCAGAGCGGTCAGACCGATCCGGCGGAGCATCTGCCGCCGGGTGATATCTCCGGGCGTACCGGCCGAGTTGGACATCGCAACCCTCCTGAGCGGGGGATCAGTTAGGAAAGTTTCCTAAACGTTTGCCCGAAGGTATGTACCTCTGAAGTCCACCGTCAAGAGGTCCCAGCCGGTCTAGACCGAGCCGTAATGTCCTCGCGACATATCCGGTAGCAATCAAACGCCAAAGGAGCCCATTCCCCTGACAGATCGGCACACATTACCCCATATGCCCAGCGTGACCATTGACTTAGGACATGTCGGGGAGTAAAGGATCAGATCCTCCCTCCGACCACATAACGGCAACCGGTCTAGACCAGATGATGAAGGTTTGCCGCCTACTACCGCAACCCCCTACTTTTGCTGACATGTTGCTGGCGGAGCAGCGTCGTCTGCTGTGTGAATACGGCCGCAGGGCCGCCGAGACCGGACTGGTGGTCGGCACTGCCGGAAACCTGAGCGCGCGCGCCGGCGATCTGATCGCGGTGACGCCCAGCGGGGTCTCCCTCGACCGGCTCGAACCGGAGGCCTGTCCGGTGATCGACGTCGAGGGACACCTGGTGGAGGGGGAACTGCAGCCGTCCTCGGAGACGCCCATGCATCTGGCCGTCTACACGACCACCGACGCCGGGGCGATCGTGCACACCCACTCCACCTTCGGCACCGTGGTCGCCACGACCATGACCGAGCTGCCGCCGATCCACTACAACACGCTGCTGCTCGGCGGGGCCGTCAGGGTCGCCGACTACGCCACCTACGGCACCCCGGAGCTGGCGGCCAACGTCAGGGCCGCCCTCAAGGACAGGCGGGCCGCGCTGCTGGCCAACCACGGCGGGGTCACCGTCGGCGGCGACCTGCACGCGGCCTTCGAGGCGACCCGGCTGCTGGAGTGGCTCTGCGAGGTCTACGTGCGGGCCAAGGCCGTCGGGGAGCCCCGGGTGCTCACCGAGGAGCAGCTCTCCGCGGTGGTCCAGCGGGCCTTCTCCCCTCCCCGATTCCCCCGTCGCGAGGACTGATTCGATGCCCCTCCAGCTCACCGGCGCCCCCGGCGACCCGGACCTGATCCGCCTGCCCTGGGACGTCCCGCTCGAACAGTGGCCGGAGCACCACCTGGTCTCGCTGCCGCGCGGCATCTCCCGGCACGTGGTGCGCTTCGCCCGGCTCTCCGGCAAGGTCTACGCGATCAAGGAGATCAGCGAGTACTACGCCAAGCGCGAGTATCGCCTGCTGTGGGACCTCAACCGGCTGGACACGCCCTCGGTGGAGCCGGTGGCCGTGGTCACCGGGCGGACCGGCGCGGACGGTGAGCCGCTCGACTCCGCGCTGATCACCCAGCACCTGCAGTTCTCCCTGCCCTACCGGGCGGTCATGTCGGGGACGGTCCGCCCCGAAACGCTCAACCGGCTGCTCGACGCGCTGGCCGTACTCCTGGTCCGGCTGCACCTGAGCGGTTTCTACTGGGGCGACTGCTCACTGTCGAACGTGCTGTTCCGCCGCGACGCCGGCTCCTTCGCCGCGTATCTGGTCGACGCCGAGACCGGGGAGCTCCACCCCATGATCAGCGAGGGCCAGCGGCTGTACGACATCGACGTCGCGCACACCAACATCTTCGGCGAGATGCTCGACCTGGAGGCGGGCGGCCTGCTCCATCCCTCCATCGATCCCGAGGAGGTCGCCGACTCGGTCTGCTCGCGCTACCGCGGGCTCTGGAGCGAGCTCACCTCCGACGAGATCATCGAGGAGGTCGACTGGCACATGATCGACCAGCGGATCCGCCGGCTGAACTCGCTCGGCTTCGACGTCGCCGAGATGATGGTCCGCCGCAAGGCGGGCACGGGCCGGTTGATCGTCCGCCCCAAGGTCGTCGACGCCGGCCACCACCAGCGCAGGCTGCTCAGGCTCACCGGCCTGGACGTGGAGGAGAACCAGGCCAGGCGGCTGCTCAACGACCTCGACTCCTTCCGGGTGTCCTACGGCCTGCGCCACGAGGACGAGGCGATCGTGGCCCACCGGTGGCTGGCGGAGGTCTTCCACCCCACGGTGGAGGCCGTCCCGCAGGAGCTGCGGCACAAGCTGGAGCCGGCCCAGCTCTTCCACGAGGTGCTCGACCACCGCTGGTACATGTCCGAGGCGGCCGGCAACGACGTCGGTCTCCCCGCCGCCGTGGACTCTTATGTGAAGAATGTTCTTATTTACAAACCGGACGAGCAGGCGCTTATCGCCGAGGATTGACGGGGGCTTTCTCCCTCGGGTTATAGATCCTTATACCTGGATATCAAATCCTTCATCTCCCCACCTATCAGTTCTAATCGGGGCACTTTGGGCTCCAGGTGGTATCCCTACGCTGACCGGGCGACGTCGTGTAGTCGTTGGCGAGGGAGAGCCCGTGCTCGGAATCGAAGACTGCCTGGCTGAGGTCATGGCCATCCCTGGCGCGCTGGACGCGATCCTGGTCGACCAGACCAGCGGGATGGCCGTCGCGGTCGGCGGCGGGAGCCGTCACACCGACGCGGAGAAGTCGGCCGCGGGGTTGAACGAGACCCTGCGGGCGACCCTGGACGGGCTCGCCGCGACTTCTCCCAGCGGGACGGTCCGGATCAGCGACATGATTATAAGCACGGATAACGGACACCATTTACTGAGACCGCTGGAAACGGTTTTCGACGGTCCTCTGGTGATTTACGTCCGGCTCGATCTGGAGCGCTCGAATCTCGCCCTGGCCCGCCACCGACTCCAGGCGCTCGCCGGCCGCCTGATAACCACGTGACGCCATGGCGACCGTGGAGAGCGTACTCAGCGGGCTCGCCGAGGAGCGTGCCACCGGCGCGCTGCGGCTGGGCAAGGCGGGGATGTTCTACCTCACCGGCGGCCGGGTGACCTACGCCGAGAGCCCGGCGGCCCCCCGGGCGGAGGACCTGCTGGCCGCCGGCCGGAGGGTCTCCGCCCTCGCCGTACGGCAGGCCAGACAGGCCGCCACCGAGGACCTGCGGGGCGGCGAACTGCTGGTCGCCCAGGGCGTGCTCACCCGGGGCGAGCTGGAGTTCTGTGTGCTGAGCGCGGTGCTCGACGCCGTGTACTTCCTGTTCGACGCCACCGGGCAGCGGCCGAGGTTCCGGCCGGGCGACCGGCACTGGCTCGGACCCCAGTGGTACTTCGACGTGACCGGGCTGCTCCAGGAGTGCCGGCGAAGGAGGGCACAGTTGGACCAGGCATGGCCGTCCGCCGAGCTGGACTCGCTCCCGGTCGTCCCGGTGGGCCGCATCCCCGCCCAGCGGGTGGTGCTGACCTCGCTCCAGTGGGAGGTACTGGTCGGCGCCGACTCGGCGGCGACCCCCTGCGACCTGGCGCGCAGGCTCGGCCGCCCGGCCTACTCGGTGCTGCTCGCCGTACGGCAGCTGGCCGCGGCCGGGCTGCTGCACATCCCGCAGGCCGGACCCGCCGGACCCGCCGGACCCGCCGCGCCCGGCCCGCTGCCCCGGCGCCCGAAAGGCGGCACCGGGCAGGCCGGCGACCCCCCGGCCGCCCCGGCGGCACCGCGCCCCCAGCCGGCGGGCGCGGCGCGGCCGGCCACGCCGCTCCCCCGGACGACGGGCGACCCCACCGACGTGAACCTGCTCATCCGGCTCAGAGACGCATTGGAGGCACTCACTTGACCCCCTCCCCGCCCCGCAGGACGGGACATCCACGCCGCAGGTGCTCGGTGAGCTTGTTCCGATGCCTATAAGGCTGCGGACGCTGAAGCTGATCGGAAGGAGGACGCCCGTGGAAGCGCGTGACGAGGTGCGCCGGGAGGCGGCGCTGCTACGTGACGAGATACGCCGGGAGATGGCGCTGCTGCGGGAGCGCATGACGGACGTGAACGGAAGCATCGCGTGCAGCGTGGACGGCCTGACGATAGCCAGCGATCTCAACGGCGACGTCGAGCAGATCGGCGCGCTGTCGTCGGCGATGCTGGCCCTCAGCCGCCGGATGACGGACATGGCCGGCAAGGGCGCCTTCGAGGAGACGTTGATCTCGGGCACCAACGGCTACGCGGCCTTCTACGCCGCGGGCCCAGAAATCGTCCTCACAGTTCTCGCCCGCCCGGGGACCAATCTCGGGCTGCTGCGACTGGAGGGCCGCAAGACGGCGGCGAACCTGGCCGCCATCACGTCCCGCATATCGATATCCCAGTGATCGGAGAAGACATGGGCAACATGGACATCTCTCTCAAGGAGATGATGGCGATCGACGGTGCCCTCGGCGCGGTGGTCGTGGACTACAACAGCGGCATGGCCCTCGGCGCCCTCGGCGGCTCCAAGGACCTGGACCTCCAGATCGCCGCGGCCGGCAACACCGAGGTCGTCAAGGCCAAGATGCGGACCATGGAGTCGCTGGGCCTCAAGGACGGCATCGAGGACATCCTCATCACGCTCAGCGGCCAGTACCACGTGATCCGCCCGGTCAGCGGCCGGGGCGGCAAGGGGCTCTTCCTCTATCTGGCGCTGGACCGCAGCCGGGCCAACCTGGCGCTCGCGCGGCACAACATGCGCGGCATCGAGGAGAAGCTCGAAATCTGATCCTCCGGTACGGCTTGCGCCCCGGGAGGCGCGGGCCGTACCGGAGCTCAACGCTCGGCGGCGGAGGTGAGCTCGTCGATCGCGGCGACGAACTCGGGCCAGAGCGGGCGCGGCAGGTCGTGGCCCATGCCGGGAAAGGTGATCAGCCTGGCCCCGGGGACCGCCTCGGCCGTGGCGACCCCGCCGGGCAGCGGCACGAGCTGGTCGTCCTCGCCGTGCATCACGAGGGTGGGCACCGTGATGTTCTTCAGCAGCGGCGCGCGGTCACCGGAGGCGATGATCCCGGCGAGCTGCCTGGCCGTCCCCGCCGGGTCGTAGCAGCGGTCGTAGCTCAGCCCGGCCAGCCGGGCGATCCGCTCGCGGTCGAGCGGGTAGCCCGGCGAGCCGATGACCTCCCAGGTCAGCAGCGACTGCCGGATGGCCGCCTCGCGGTCGAGCGAGACGGGCGCCATGAGCGCCGCCATCGCGGCCTCGGTGGGCGGGGCGGCGTGCACGCTGGGGGTGGACATGATGGAGGTGAGGCTGCGCACCCGGTGCGGGGAGCGGATCGCCAGCGTCTGGGCGATCATGCCGCCCATCGAGGCGCCGACCACGTGGGCGGACTCCCACCCGAGCGCGTCGAGCAGCCCGGCGGCGTCGTCGGCCATGTCGCCCAGCAGGTAGGGGGGCTGCCCGTCGCCGCCGAAGGCGGGCACGGCGGCGCCGTGGAGGTGGGTGGACTCCCCGGCGTCCCGGTTGTCGAAGCGGACCACGTGGTGCCCGCGGTCGGCGAGCAGCTCGCAGAGCCCCTCGTCCCAGTGGATGCGCTGGGCGCCGAGCCCCATGATCATAAGGAGCGGGCGGCCTCCGGGCGCGCCGAAGGTGTCGTAGGCGAGCTCGATGCCGTTCGCCCGGGCGCGCCGGGTCATGGCGCTCCCGCCGCACCGGTCACACCGGATGCCATGCTGGTCATGCCGGACAGAATGTCATTCTGTGGAAATGAGAGCAAGAGCGGACGCCCGGTGTGGGCGTCCGCTCCTGTCTTCGCGGGAGGCGAGCTTCTGCGGGGGCGAGTCTCGCTGGGGAGGCGAGCCTCGGGGTTACTTGTTGACCACCTGCGGCGGGGTGGCCGGGTTGTTGTCGATCCGGCCCCACGCGCCCGCGGAGAACGGCACGGGCTGGTTCTTCTTGCCCGGGCCGCTGCCCCACTTGGTGATGACGTAGTCGACCTTGATGTGGCCCATGCCACCGTTGCCGTCCACACCGAGCGTGTCGGAGTTGAACGTGCCGCCGGTCAGGTCGGCGAAGGTCTTGGCGTCGAGGTCGATCATGACACCGCTGCTGGAGGGCACGCCGGGGCCGCGGTCGCCGACGAAGAACTTGGCCTTCTTGCCCTTGTAGACGACGTAACCCTCGGTCATCAGCGGCCAGCTCGGGCTGGCGATCATGCCCTTCTGCATCGGCTTGCCGCTTGCGGGCAGGCCGGTGTCCCCGGCGCGGCCGGAGGAGTCGTCCCAGAAGTAGGAGGCCTTGGTCGAGCCCTTCAGGAGGACGACCTCGGAGCCGGAGCCGGAGCCGGAGCCGGGGGTGGAGGCGCCGGTGTCGGCCGCTGCGGGGAGAGCCGAGACGACGGCCGAGGAGGTCAGGACACTCGCACCGAGGAGGGCGGCGGCCACGAAACGGTTCTTACGCATACCAAGGGAGAAACGCATGAGGTAAAAAGACTCTTTCGCGAGGGAACGGGGAGGCGCGTGCGCCGTGAAGAGGCGCAGGCGGATACGCGCTCACAGGACAGAAGAGGCGTAGCAAGCTGTGCTGGCGCTACGCGGAGCGCGGCGGGGGGCCGCGTTCGGACGCGGCGAGGAAGTCTTAGAGGGCCGGCACCAACGGGGTGGACGCCGGCGGCAAGAGGGCGTGGTGCCCCATGTGGTGATCTCCTCTCCATCTCGTCTACCGGGTTAGCTGACGGATTCGGGCGGTGGAGTTGCCCTACCGCCGCACGTTCGCGGCGGATTCACCCCAAGAAGTGGGTCCCCGGTTCCCGTGACCCTGAGGGCCTCCGGGATTCGACGTCGGCCGGCCGCTCCTTCTATTGAAGGGCAGGTCGCCAACCGATCACGAATAGGACACTACCCCCCATTCAGGGGCAAAGCAAAACAAAACCCATGGAAACCCCAGAAGATCTACCTCAACAGCCAAGAAAAGGCCATTGGTCAAGCCTTGACCGTGCCTACCGGGAACGCCGACCCCATTGGAACTGTTAGGAGAGTTACTTAACGGCTTATCGGTGATCAAGCCGTTGAGCTGGGGATACACCCCTTCTCCCGGCTGAATGCGGCCCCTCGGCGGACAGGGGCGGGATCTCCCTCGCCATGGCCGCGGCCGGCGTGCCGGCCCTTTATCGGCGGCCCTCATTACCTCCGCACACGCCTATGAGTCGATGAAAACACCCATCAGCCGGGCCTGTGCCCGCTCCCCGGAAGATCCAGGAATGCCCGTCCCCATCCCGGGCAAAGCCGCGGTCATGGCATCCATCCGCCGCAGGACCGGGACGAGGTCGGCACCGCCGACGCCGGCGGCGGGAAAAGGCCACCGGTCCCAGCCCGGTCAACGGCTCCCACACCCACCGTCCACGGGCTTCTCCCAACCTCCGGGCTCCCGGCGTCCCGGCGGATCCGGCGGGCGGCCCGGGTCCGCCGTCCGGGTGAGCGCCGCCCGGGACCCGCGGCCGTAGGCGATGCCGACAGTAATGTGGGCCCGTGCTGATCGCCCTCGGTTGCGCGGTGCTCCTCACGGTCCTTTACGCACTGGCGGTGTACGGCACGGCCGGGCCGGCGGCGATCGGAGCGGTCGCCGCCGCGCCGGCCGTCACCCTCGTGGCCGTCATGCACGGCGGGAGTCTCCAGGACTCCGTCGGAGCGGGAGGGCTCACGGCGGGCGGCGCCGCGATGGCGTGGGCCACCGGGCGTTCCCACCGCCGCCGCAGGGCCGACCGTGCGGCGCTCGCCGCCTACCGGGCCGCCGCCGAGGCCGTGCCCCGGCTGGCTGCCATCACCGAACGCGACCGCCTCGCCGCCGAACTCCACGACGTGGCCGCCCACCGGCTCACCGGGATCGTGGTCGCCTCGGCCGCCGCCCTCCGCCTCGACGACCCGGTCCGCGCCGCCGAGGCCGTCACCCACGCCGCCGACGCGGGCCGCCAGGCCGTGGCCGAACTCGACCGCCTCTGCGCCCTGGACCGCCGCGGCCGTGCCCTCGCCCTCGGCGACATCGACACCCTCCTCGTCGGCCGTCCCGGCGTGACCTACCACCGCACGGTCGCCACCGCGCCGCCCGAACTCGCCGCGGTCGCCTTCCGCGTGGTCCGCGAGGCTCTGACGAACGCGATGCGCTACGCCACCGGCGCCGCCGTCCACGTCCGGGTGGAAGCCGTCCACGACATCTCGGCGACACCGGCCGCCACCGGCTCGGTGCCCGCTCCGGCCACCGGCCCGGGGATCGCATCCGTCGTCGCCGGCCCCCCGGCGGCGGAGGCCGCCACCGGCCGGCTGGTGGTGACGGTCACCGACGACGGCGGCCCGGCGACCGTCTCCGGCCTGGGCACGGGCACCGGCCTCGCCACCCTGCGCCGGGCCGTCGGCGCCCTCGGCGGCACCCTGCACGCCGGCCCGCGCCTCGACCCGGGCAGCAGCCCAGACAGCGACCCGCGCACCGGCCGGTGCCCCGGCCCGGTCAGCGGCCCGCGCACCGGCCGGAGTGCCGGTCCCCTCCCACATCGCGCCCCGCCGTACGGACCCGCGTCCGCGCCGGAGACGGCGCGGACTCCCCCGCCGCCCCGCGGCTGGACGGTCCAGGCCCGCCTCCCGCTCACGGCCGCCCCCTCCCCCTCCCCCGCCCTCGGCCGCCCCCGCCCGTTCCCCCTGCTCCGCCATGACGACAGCCGACGGGACGCCCACCGGCACGGCCGTGCGGCGGGCTGGCGGGGAACGGCGGCGCTGGACTGGGCCCTGGTGGTACTGGCCGTGGCGCTGCCCGCCGGAGCCGGGCTGCTCCACGCGGAGGCGCCTGAGCCGTTCGCGACCCCGGCGTCCGGAGCGCTGCTGTCGGTCCTGCTCGTACTGCACGCCCTGCCGCTGAGGTGGCGTCGCGAGCTGCCCTGGCCGAGTCTGGCCGCGGCGCAGTCGGTGCTGTCGGCCTGGCTGTGGTGCGACGCGGCCGGGTGGACCGCGCCGGAGTCGGCGCAGCTGGTGCTGTTGTGCTGGTGGGTGGAGCTGACTTTGATCTACAGCGTCGGCGCGTACGGCGGGCGCGGCTGGCCGGCCCCGCTCGCGGTGGCGGCCCTGGGCGCCTACCCCCTGGTCGACGGCTTGACGGGGCCGCCGGTAGCCGTCTGGGCGACGCTCACGGCGGCGTTGGCCGTCCCCACCGTCGCGGTGTGGGCCGCGGGCGTGTCCGTCGGCGGGCGGCGGCGCCGGCTGCGGGACGCCGCGGCGCTGGAGCGCGACCGGCTCGACCGGGACGCGGCGGCGGCGGCCCGGGCCGAGCGGGACCGGATCGCCGCCGGGCTGCGCCGTACCGCCAGATCGCGGGCCGAGTCGGCGGTCAGGGCGGCCGACGAGCGGCGCCTCGACACCGTCCTGACCGAGGCCAGGGCCGGTCTCACCGCGCTGCGCGAACTCCTCGGCGAGCTGCGCGACGATCCCGCCGACGACGCCCTTCCCCCCGTCATCGCCGCGATCTCCGCCCTGGCCGCCAGGAGCCACGCCGCCGTCCGTTACACGGGGACGCGCCGGCCGATGCCCGCCACCGTCGAGGTCGCCGCCTACCGGATCGCCGAAGCCATGCTGCCCGGCGGCGTGAACGGCATGAGCGGCACGAGCGGCGTGAACGGCGTGACGGTGACCGTGGCCTACCTTCCGGACGGCCTGGCGCTGTCCGGCCCGGCCGAGGCCCGGAAGGTGCGCGCCACGGCCGACGCCGCAGGCGGTACGGTCACCGAGACGGAGGACGGGGTGCGGGTGTGGCTGCCGGAGGTGAGGCCGGCGTGATCCGGGTGACGGTCGCCGACGACCAGGCGGTGGTCCGGGTGGGGATCACCGCGGTGCTCGACGCCGAAGCGGACATCACCGTCGTCGGCCAGGCCGCCGACGGCGGGACGGCCGTGGCCCAGGCGGCGTCCCTGCTGCCCGACGTGGCCGTCCTGGACATCAGGATGCCCGGCCTCGACGGGCTCGCGGCCACGGCCCGGATCACGGCGGAGGTCCCGGGCGTGAAGGTGGTGGTGCTCACCACCTTCGGCCTGGATGAGTACGTGTTCGCGGCGCTACGCGCGGGAGCCGCCGGGTTCCTGCTGAAGGACGCCGACCCCGAACGGGTCATCGACGCGGTCCGGGTGGTCGCCAGGGGTGACGCGCTGCTCGACCCCGGGGTGACCCGGCGGCTGCTCGACCGCTTCGCCGCCGACGCCGGCCCGGCCGACACCGCCCGCGTCGCTGGTCTCACCCCCCGCGAGACCCAGGTTCTCCTGCACGTCGCCCGGGGCCTGTCCAACGCCGAGATCGCCGTCTCCCTGGGGATCAGCCCGGCCACGGTCAAGGACCATGTCGCGCGGATCCTCGCCCAGCTCGGGGTCCGCGACCGCGTCCAGGCCACGATCGCCGCCTACGAGGCCGGACTGGTCCGTCCTGGGATGCGGTGACCCCGCCTCCCACGACGTCCCGGGGGACCCCGCCTCCCACGACGTCCCGACCGCACCGGCGCGACGCGGCCTTCAGGCCGGGCGCCGGGCTCCGGGCGTCGAGCGTCGGACGCTGGGCGCCGGGCTTCGGGCGCTGGGCGCCGGACGTGGGGCGTCGGGCTCCCGACGTCGGCGGGACGGGCCCGTCCGGACGGCTGTCCGGTCCGAGGACGAGGACGGGGCCCGCCGGCGGTATCCGTCCCCCGGGCGAGAGGACCCCCGCCGCGCGGCGGGGGTGGGGACGGTCCTGAAGGAGGGCGATCACCGCGTTCCCCGCTCCTAGCGTGAGAGCCATGGAAGACGAGCCCCCTCCCCCGCCGCCCCTCCCCTCCGCCGCCGTCCCCGGCCACCACGCCGCTGTACCCGTCCCCTCGATGCCCGCCGCTTCCGTCCCCTCGATGCCCGCCACTTCCGCCACTTCCGCCGCTTCCGCCACCTCCGGACCCGCCGCCACCGCGGTCCCGGACTCCGCCCCCGTCGGAGCGCGTCCGACCGGCTCCCGCCGTCCGGCTCTCGTGCGCCGCCTGGCGGGAGGCGCCCTGCTGCCGGTCGCCGCGGTCGTGGCCGTGGCCGTGGGCGGGGCCGCCTTCTTCGGGGGCGCCGCCGTCACGGCGGTGATCCCGCTCCTCTGCGCGGCGGCACTCGGCGCGACGCTCGTCACCGGGTTCCCGCTGATCCGGATCGCCCTGGCCCTGCTGGTGATCCGCCGTCCAGGACCCGCCGCGGCGGCCTTGGCCGGATCGGTCGCCCTCGCCGTCGCGGCGACCGCGGCGGTCACCGTGTTCCGGCCGATGCCCGGGGGCCCGGCGGCCCCGGCCCCGGCCGGCGTCGCCTTCTGGGACCTGCCCACCGGCTCCAGGATCGC
Source organism: Streptosporangium brasiliense (assembly GCF_030811595.1). Taxonomy (NCBI): domain Bacteria; kingdom Bacillati; phylum Actinomycetota; class Actinomycetes; order Streptosporangiales; family Streptosporangiaceae; genus Streptosporangium; species Streptosporangium brasiliense. The sequence continues at coordinate 3,580,236 of NZ_JAUSRB010000002.1, read as the reverse complement.
CTACACCGTGACCAGGGCGGCCGAGCCCCGCCCCACGCCGGTGATCTTCCTGCACGGCGGTCCGGGCACGCCCGGCGAGGGCGCCCCCGACGCGGCCCGCGCCCTGGCCGACCGCGGCTTCGACGTCTACGCCTACGACCAGGTCGGGGCGGGCCGGTCCACCCGGCTGGCCGATGTCACCGGCTACACCGTCGCCCGGCACGTGGCCGACCTCGAAGCCATCCGGCACGTCCTGGGGGCCGACAGGCTCATCCTCGTCGGCCGATCCTGGGGCGGCTCGCTCACCGCGCGCTACCTGGCCGCCCACCCCGAGCACGTGGCCAAGGCGGTCTTCGTCTCCCCCGGACCGCTCTGGGAGGGCGCCTACCCGGACCACGACACCGGCGACCCGTGGAGCGGGCTCCCGCCCGCGCAGACCCGCCTGCGGGACGAGCTGACCGACACCCCGAGGATGATCGTCCACAGCGTGTTGATGGGCGTCAACCCGGACGCCGCCCACGCGCTGGTGCCCGACGACGAGGCCGACCCGTGGTTCCGGCGTGTCTTGCTGACCGGCAAGGACGCCACCCGGTGCCCGGGCGCTCCGGCGGCCCCTGTCCACGACAACCGTCCCGGCTTCTACGTCAACCAGCTCACCTCGGCCGATGCCGAACGGGCCGCCGATCCCCGCCCCGCGCTGCGCGCGGTCGAGGTCCCGGCGCTGATCCTGCGGGGCGAGTGCGACTATCTGAAGCCCGAGGTGGCCGAGGACTACCGGCGCGTCCTGCGGGGCTCCACGCTCGTCCGCCTCGCGGGAGCGGGCCATTCCATCACCACCGAGCAGCCCCGCTATCTCCCGCTGCTGCGGGACTTCCTGCTCCGATGATCAGTCCCACCAGAACGACCAGGCGTTCCGGCCCCTGATCTGCTCGGCGTAGTCGGTCAGCGTCCCGGCGCTGTAGATGACGCTGTCGGGGCAGAAGGTCCAGTGCTCGGCGGCGACGTGCAGGGCGTGCTCCGGGGTGACGGGGGGCGCGGCGACGCTCAGGTCCAGGGTGTTGAAGCCGATGCCGACCACCCGCGCCCCGAACCTGTCCTCCCAGCTCCGCACCACGGCCGCGAGCGGGACCATCCACTCGTTGTGGTTCAGCGCGCCCTGCCACCCCATGACGGCCAGCGCGTCGGCCCCCCGCTCGGCGGCGACCAGCCCGAGCGGGGTCCTGCGCTCGGCCACCAGCCCGGCGTACCAGTCGGCGACCACGCCGGGGTCGGCGGCGAGCTCCCCCGACGCGGCCGGCCCCGGGCACTGCGGGCCGAAGGGGGCCAGCAGTTCGAGCTGGTCGGCGTGGGCCTTCTCGATCCAGTCCGACCACACCTCGGCCATGAACGCGGCGGCGTGGTAGTTGTCGATCTCCGCGGCCGCGTCCGGGGCGATCTGCCCGGCCGACCACGGCTGGACGGAGTCCTCGAGCAGCACCGGCCACAGGCCCGAGCGGCCGTGCTCGGCCCGCAGCTCGGCCCAGAGCTCGGCGGAGACCGCCGTGTCGCTCAGCCAGAACGCCGGACGGTGGTCGATGGCGAACCGAGCGTAACCGGGGTCGGGCCAGACCACGTCTCCGGGCGGCAGCTCGGCCGAGAGCGTCCGTCCGTCACCGCCGTCGGCGAACAGCTGTCCCAGCACTGGCGGAAGTTGCCCACGCTCGCAATCGCTCATCTCTACCGATCCGATCCTGACCACGGACCAATTTTGGCCTGTCAAGCGTCCCGAGCGACAGCTAGCCCCGGGACCGGGCGAAAATCATCGGTATCCCGCCAAGTCGAGACGGGTCATGAGCGGCGCGGCGCCCGCCTACCCCCGGACCTCCCCGACGCCGAACTCGGCGATCATGGCCTCCCGCTGTGCCCCGCTGATCGGCCAGCCCGGGGCGTCGGGGCGGCTCTGCCACGGGTGCGGGCCCGCCGCGGGCCGGTACTCCACTCCCAGCGCGTCGAGCCGGGCCGTGTGCGTCTCCAGCCGCCGGGCGAAGTCCGGGTACGGCGCGCGCTCGGCCGACCACACGGTCTCGGCGAACGCGCACAGCCGGGGGAAGACCTTGTAGTCGACGGCCCGCGGGCTGTCCATGTGCTCGGTCCAGACGTTGCACTGCGCCCCGATCACGCGGGAGCGCTCGGCGGGGCTCAGCCCCTCCGGCTCGGGGTCGAAGGCGTGGACGTCCTGGACGGAGAGCGGCGGGCCGACGGGGATGGGTTCCTCCGGCAGCTCCGACTGGCGGTAGTCGAAGTAGACGGACATGTCCGGGCAGGAGACCACCCGGTGGCCGGCCCGCGCCGCCGCGACCGCCGCGCCCGGCCCGCGCCAGGCGGCCACCGTCACCCCGGGGACCGCACCGCACTCCAGGATCTCGTCCCAGGCGTACGGCACGCGCCCCCGGTCGGTGACGTGCTTGGCCAGGGCGGTGACGAAGGCGGCGCGCGCACGGGCGTCACCGGGGCACTCGTCTCCGCCGATGCCTACGTGGGAGGCGGGGAACAGCTCCATGACCTCGTCCAGCACGTCACGGCAGAAGTCCAGCGCCGCGGTGGAGGTGACGTCGAGGACGTGCTCGGAGACCCCCCACGAGGTGCGGACCTCGACCGGCGGCGCCCCCTCGGCCGGCGCCACGCCGAGCCAGGGGTAGGCGGCAACCGCGGCCTGGGTGTGGCCGGGCAGGTCGATCTCGGGCACCACGGTGATGTGCCGCTCGGCCGCGTAGGCGACGATCTCCCGCACGTCGTCGGCGGTGTAGAAACCGCCGTGCGGGCGGGGCAGGAAGGCCCCGTGCTGGCGGGAGCCGAGCATGGTCGAGGGCCGCCAGCCCCCCACCGAGGTCAGCCGCGGGTATTTGGCGATCTCCACCCGCCAGCCCTGGTCGTCGGTCAGGTGGAGGTGGAGGACGTTCAGCTTGTGCAGGGCGAGCAGGTCGACGAAGCGCAGCAGGTCCGCCTTGGGCATGAAGTGCCGGGCGACGTCCAGCATGCATCCGCGCCAGCCGTACCGGGGCCGGTCCTCGATCTCGACGGCGGGCACGGTCAGCGGGCCGCCCGCCACGGGCGCGCGGCGCAGCGCGGCGGGCGGGAGCAGCTGCCGGAGGGTCTGCGCACCGTAGAACACCCCGGCGGCGTCACCGCCGGTGATCCGCACGCCGGAAGGGGTGATCCGGAGGCGGAACTCCTCGGCCGCCAGGTCGGCGTCGAGCGCCAGCACGACGCGCCCCTCCCCTCCGGCCGCCGGCCCTTCCCCCGCTCCGGGGCCTGCGGGGTCCGCGGGGTCTCCGGGGCCGCCAGGGTCGCCGAGGTCTCCGGAGCCGCCGGGGCCGCCGGGGCCGCCAGGGTCGCCGAGGTCTCCCGGGCCGTCCCCGTCAGCGGCGCCGGCCCCTGACGGCAGCAGCGCGCACCCGGCGGCCGGGCCGAGCGCCGAGCGGAGCCAGGCGGCCACCCCGGCCAGCTCGGCCGGCGCGTCGAGGGCGGTGCCGGGCGTCAGCGTGAACTCGCCGGAGCCGGGCCGGACCGAGGACGGCCGCGGGATCAGCCCGTAGGCGGCGGCTGCCCCGGAAAGCTGCCCGGAAGGAGCGGACTCCATAGAGGACTGCCCGGAAGGAGCGGACTCCATAGAGGACTGCCCGGAAGGAGCGGACTCCGTGGAGGGCTGCCTGTGAGAGGCAGACGTTCCGGGGGGCTGCCCGGGAGAGGCCGGTGCCCCGGGGGGCTGCCCGTGCGGGGTCGGGCGCTGGGGGGTCAATCCTTCACCGCCCCGCCGAGCCCCGCCACCAGCCTGCGCTGGACGGCCACGAAGAAGATCAGCACGGGAACGGTCATCAGCGTCGAGGCCGCCATGATTCCCCCCCAGTCGTTCTCGTCGGGTTTGAAGAAGACCAGCAGGGCCGCCGGCAGGGTCTGGCTGTCCTTGGCCGAGATGATGAAGGTCCTGGCGAAGATGAAGTCGTTCCAGGCGGTGATGAAGGAGAACACGCTGGTCGCGATCAGGCCCGGCGCGACGAGCGGGAACAGGATCCGCCACAGGATGACCGGGCGGCTCGCGCCGTCGATCATCGCGGCCTCCTCCAGCGCCTCGGGCACCGCGGCCACGAACCCCCGCATCATCCAGACCGCGAACGGCAGCGAGAAGGCCAGGTGGACCAGGACCAGCGAGCCCAGCGTGTTGAGCCCCACCCCCGGCACCACCGTGCCGATGTCGCGGACCAGGAAGAACAGCGGGATGGTCAGCGCCTCCACCGGCACCATCTGGGCCACCAGGAACATGATCAGCACGGTGGTGCGGAACCGGAAACGGAACCGGGTCACCGCCACGGCGGCGAGGAAGGCCACCACCGCCGACAGGACGACGACCGTCAGGGCGACGACGAGGCTGTTGAGGAAGTAGCGGCCGAAGTTCTCCCCGCCGAGCACGCGCTGGAAGTGCTCGAAGGTGGGCGCCAGGGTCCAGGGGCGGACCTCCAGCGACTGGATCTCCCCGGCGGGCTTGAGCGCCGAGAGCACCATCCAGTAGATCGGGAAGAACGTGACGACCGCGGCGGCCACCGCGACGGTGTTGGCGATCAGGCGGGATCTGCTCACAGCTTCTCCCCGCTGCGGTAGAGGGCGCGGATGTAGAGCAGGGTGACCGCGAGCAGGATCAGCGTCATGATCACGCCGATGGCCGAGCCGAGCCCGTACTCCGAGGAGCCGAAGGCGGTCTGGTAGGCGTAGACGTTGAGCACGGAGTTCTGGCCCGCGATGCCGCCGCCGTTGGTCATCACGTAGATCTGCGTGAAGATCTTGAAGTCCCAGATGATCGACTGGATGACCACGATCGTGATCAGTGGCCGCAGCATCGGCACGATGATCCGCCAGAAGGTGTGCCACGCCGAGGCCCCGTCGAGCGAGGCCGCCTCCAGCACCGAGCCCGGGATGGCCTGGATGCCGGCGTAGAGCGTCACCATGACGAAGGGGAAGGAGTGCCAGACCACAGTCGCGCCGACGATGCCGAAGGTGACCCACTTGTCGTAGAACCAGTTGTAGCCCTCGATGCCCAGGAGCTGGTTGACCAGGCCCAGGTCGGCGTCGAAGAGGAACATCCAGACCGTCGCCCCGGTCATCGCGGGCGCGGCCCAGGCCGCCATGGCCGCCAGCGACAGCAGCAGGCGGGGCACCCGGCCGGCCCTGGTCAGCACGACGGCGAGCGCCGCGCCGACGGCCAGCGTCGCGACCACCAGGGCGGCGGCGAACACCACGGTCTGCCCCAGCACCGACCAGAAGCGCTGGTCGCCCAGGAGCGCCGTGTAGTTGTCGGCGCCGATGAAGCGCGTCGGCTCGCCCCCGCTGACCTGCGCCTGCCGGTAGTCGAACACCGAGAGCAGGCCGAGCATGTAGATCGGATAGCCGAAGAGCGGCAGCAGCACCGCCGCCGACGGCAGCAGGTAGAGCCAGGGCCGGAGCCTGCCCCCGGGACGCGGCGATGCCTGGCGGACCTGGGTGTCCGGGCCCGCCGGCGCCGTGGTGACCGTCGTCATGACCGGCCGAACGCGGCCTTCACCGCCGCCGCGGCCTCGTCGGTGGCCTGCTCGACGGTGGCCTGCTTGGTCGCGATCTTCTGGAGCATGGTCGGGATGACCTTCTGGTTGTCGATCTTCACCCAGGCCGGGTCGATCGGCACGAAACGGGTTCCGGCCGCGACGGTGTCGAGGAACGGCTTGAGGAAGGAGTCCTTGGCCGCGAGCTCGTCGCGGGCCGAGGTCAGCGTGGGCAGGTTGCCCATGGCCTCGTACATCTTGGTCTGGTACGCCTTGCCGCCCAGCAGCTGCAGGAACTTCACGGCCAGCGAGCGGTGCTTGCTGTTCTTCATGACGCCGAGGTTGTTTCCGCCGGAGAAGGCCGGGGCGATCGAGCCCTCCTTGGCGCCCGGCAGCGGCACCACGGCGTACTTGCCCGCCGCCGCGCCCGCGTCGACCGCGGCGCGGCTGAAGTTGCCGAGGATGCCCATGGCCGCCTTGCCGCTGGCGAACAGCTCGACGGTCTTGCCGCCGGTGAGGCTCGCGCAGGCCTGCGGTGGGCAGTTGTCGTCGCTGAGCAGGTCGGTGTATGCCTGCACGCCCTTGCGGGACTCGGGGCTGTCGAGGTTCTCGATGTCGCCGCCGGCGTCCCAGACGAACGGGAGCGCGCCGAAGGTGTACTCGCCGCCGACGGCCAGGCCGTACAGCTCGGGCTTCTTCTTGCGGATCTCGCGGGCGGCCGAGGTGAGGCTCTCGATCGTCGTGGGCGGCTTGAGGCCGAGCTCCGAGAAGACGTCGGTGCGGTAGTAGAGGGCGCGGATGCCGATGTACCAGGGCAGGCCGTAGACCTTGCCGTCGACGGTCGCGGACTTCAGCAGGTCGGCGCCGACGTCCTTGCCCTCCGGCCAGCTCTGCAGGTCGGCGCCCAGGTCGGCGAAGCCTCCCGCGGCGGCGTACTCGGCGAGGTCGGTGTTGCCGTACTCGGCGACGTCGGGGGCGCTCGCCGGGTCGTTGAACGCGCCCTTGAACTTCTCGTGCCGGGCCGGCGTCGTCGGGATGTAGGTGACCTCGACCTTCACGTCCGCGTTGGCGGCGGTGAACTCCTTGATCGCCTCTCCGACGACCTTCTCCTTGGGAGCGCGGTTGGGCTCGTCGAAGAGCCACACCCGCAGGGTCCCGGACTTGTCGTCGCCACCGCTCGCGGACGGGGCGGTGGACGGCGCGCATGCGGCGAGGGCCAGCAGGGCCACACCTGCCGCTGCCCAATTCAGGATCTTCACGACTTTCTCCTCCTGTTGGCGGCAGACCCTAGGAAGGGGCCGCCGGTCACCGGAAGAGGGAGCGTATTATGTTGTGCAGTGCAGAACGTTGTGTTGCAAAGTAGCGGCGAGGGCTCCGGCTCCCCTAATTTGACCTGCGTGTTCGACCCACCGAATCCTCCCTGAGGCCGTGATGAACGAACCTGCCCCGGAACGCAACCAGTCGGCCTCGCTCCGGCGTGCCCTCGCCGTGCTGGAGCACGTGCGCGACCACGCGGGCGGCGGCCAGGGACTGTCGCTCACCAGGCTCGCCGAGGCGCTGGGCCTGTCCAAGAGCACGGTGCTCCGGCTGACCGCCCCGCTCGTCGAGGCCAGGCTCCTCGACCGCGACCGCAAGAGCGGCGCCTACCGGCTCGGGCACGGCGCGCTCCGTCTCGGCCAGTCCTACCTGGCCACGCTCGACCTGCGGACGGTGGCCGCCGAGGAGTCGCACCGCCTGATGACCGAGGTCCGGGAGACCGTCCACCTCGTGGTCTACGACCCGCCGGATGTGGTCTACATCGACAAGGTCGAGAACGAGACCAACGTGCGGATGGCCTCGCGGATCGGCAGCCGGGCCCCCGTCTACTGCACCGCCGTCGGCAAGGCGATCCTCGCCTGGCAGCCGGAGGAGGACGTCGAGAGGGTCGTGGCCGCCGGGATGCCGCAGATCACCCGCCACACCATCACCGGCCCCGACCGGCTCCGCGCCGAGCTGGGCCGGATCCGGCAGCGGGGCTACTCGGTCGACGACCGCGAGAACGAACCCGAGGTGCGCTGCGTCGCCGCACCGATCTTCAACCACACCGACACCGCGACCTCGGCCATCTCCGTCTCCGGCCTCACCTCGCGGATCACCGCCGCGCGGGTCCGCGATCTGGGGCCGCTGGTGGCGGAGACGGCGCTGCGCATCTCCAGGAAGCTGGGATCGACCCGTTGAAAAAGCTGAGATCGACCCGTTGACCGGCACGGACGAGCCCCTAAGGACCAATTTCTGATGATCGATCTGGTAACGCTGGGTGAGAGCATGGCGCTGTTCACCGCGCGGCGTACCGGCCTGCTCCGGCACGCTCGCGACTTCGGGCTGAGCGTCGGGGGCGCGGAGTCGAACGTGGCGATCGGCGTCACCCGCCTCGGCCGGCGCGCGGCGTGGATCGGCCGGGTGGGCGCCGACGAGTTCGGGGAGCTGCTCCGCTCGACGCTGGCGGGCGAGGGCGTCGACGTCCGGGGGATGATCGTCGACCCCGACGCGCCCACCGGATTGATGATCAAGAACCGGCGCACCGCCGAGATGGTCGACGTGCGCTACTACCGCTCCGGGAGCGCCGGATCCCGGCTCCGGCCCGCGGACCTCGACCTCTCACTGGTCCGCTCGGCGCGCGTGCTGCACATCACGGGGATCACGCTCGCGCTGTCCGCCTCCGCCCGGGAGGCGGTGCGCGCCGCGGTCGCCGAGGCCCGCGACGCGGGCGCGACCGTGTCGATGGACATCAACTACCGCCGCGCCCTGTGGCCGCCCCACGAGGCCGCCGCCGTACTACGGGAGGCCGTCGCGGCGACGGACGTCCTGTTCGCGACCGAGGCGGAGGCCCGCCTGATCGTCGACGGCGCGGACCCGGTCGCCCTGGCCAGGGCCCTGTCGGGGCTCGGCCCGCGCCACGTGCTCATCAAACGCGGCCCGCTCGGCGCGGTGGAGCTCTCCGACGGCGCCGTACGGCATGCCGAGCCCTACCCCGTCACCGAACTCGACCCCGTGGGGGCCGGTGACGCCTTCGCCGCGGGCTGGCTCGCCGAGACCCTGGAGGGGACCGGCCCCGGACGCCGCCTGGCGACCGCGTGCGCGGCGGGGGCCTTCGCGGTCGCCGCCGACGGCGACTGGGAGAGCCTCCCCCGCCGCTCCGACCTGGACCTCCTGCGCCCGGCGGACGCGGTCAGCCGCTGACCCCGCCGGCTCCGCGGCCCGCCGGGGTTTTCGGAAGAATCCGGGGTTTTCTGAAGAATGCGGCCCGGCGGGGTTCTGGAAAGAATACGTCCGGGGATTCCATGGGGCGGCCGCGCGGCGACGGAGAAACGCCGGAAGGTCCCTGGAATGGACCGGTGTCATATGTAAAGATACTGATCACGATTTCGCCGCCGAGATCAGGCCGATCGACGGGTTGACGGCCGGCCGCCGGGGTCCGCACACGATCTTTTGAGGTTTCTCCCCGGTGCCGCTGCCCTCCGCCGCGGGCGCCCTCGGAGCTCCGCCCTTGTTCCGCTTCCCACCCCAGGGAGTGAGCGATGCCCCCACGAGATCCGGACATCAACAGGTTCAGAGAGCCGGAGAATCCCCACATCCGCCTCCCCAGGATCATTACGGAGAGAGAACACGGCGGAATCGCCGAGGCGATGGAGAAGATCACGGCCGAGCGCGCGATCAGAGCCGTCTGGAACGCGGAAGGCGGCCCGAGAAGCTCGCTCGGCCTGCCCCGGACCCCAGAGCTGAGTGTGCGCAAGAACGGCACCGACTGGGAAGCCGATTTCCGGTCGGGAAAGATAACGGTGAAGCATCACGGCCAGTGTCACGTTCTGACCAACAAGGTGATGAAGGTCAATTTCGTGGGGCTGGAGTGCGTGTCACGCCAGGAAGGCGAAGACGAGGTTTACGGGGTCGTCGGACTCATCGGGCCCAGCAACAGCGCGCTGAAGACCCACTCCTTCCCGGGCGGCGACGGGACCCTGAGCATGGGCGAGCGCGGTTCGCGGATCTGGACGACCGACCAACTGCTGTACGAAGGCCCGATCCAGGACGTGGTCGTCGTCGGGACGCTCATCGAGCACGACGACTTCGCCGACGTGGACGGCGTCGCGCGCAACCTCGCCGACCAGATAGCGCAGAAGGGCGGGCAGCTTCTCGGCGCGCTCACCGGGCTTCCGGCCGAGTCGGTCACCGAGGAGACGTGGTTCCGGGACACCCTGGCCTTCGCCTTCGGGTTCGTCATGGGCGACGTCTTCGGGATGGGCGACGATCCCTATCCGGGCCAGAGCCTGCGGATCCCCTGGGACCAGGTGGGCGATTTCGGGCCGCCGAGGCAGCCGGCCCGGACCAGGCCGGACGATCCGAAACAGATCCCGCGCTGGACGCACAGGCTCACTCTCAGCGCGCGCGACGACGCCGGGGACTTCGGCCACTACGACCTCTTCTTCGACGTGTGGGTCGACACCGTGTCGATAACGCGCGAGTGCCCGGTGCCGCAGGGCTGACCGCGCTCCCGGGAAGTCCCGGTCATCGGACGGCCGTGACTCCACGGACCGGAGGCGGAGACCCTCTCGTCGGCCTATGAAGGGCCGCGGTGCCGGCCGGACCAGCCGCAGGGTGCGGAGCGGCATCCGGTCGAGCCGCCGGTCGAGCACGGCCTGGCGCGCCTGGGAAGCCAAAGCCTCCAACGCGCTTTTGCCACTCAGTGGCGTTATAGTGGCGGCAGGCACCTCCGCTCCATCCGAAAGGCGTACGCCCATGCGTGCTCTGGTCGTCGACCGTTCCGTCCCAACCGGGCTGCGGCTCGCGGAGATCCGCGATCCCGAACCGGCTCCGCACGAGGCCCTGATCCGGGTCGCCGCGACCTCCCTGAACTACGGCGAGGTGAAGTACGTCCTCGCGGGGGAGCCCGACGGGGCCGTCCCGGGCTGGGACGCGGCCGGCGTGGTGGAACGTCCCGCGGCGGACGGATCCGGGCCGGCCGCCGGGACCCCGGTGGTCACCGTGGCCGACGGCGGCGCCTGGGCCGGGCTCCGGGCCGTGGACACCGCGTTGATCGGCACAGTCCCGGCCGGCGCCGACCTCGGGGCCGTCGCCACGGTCCCGGTCGCGGGAGTCAGCGCGCTGCGCGCCCTGCACAGGATCGGCGCCCTGCCGGGCAGGCGCGTCCTGGTCACCGGGGCCACCGGCGGCGTCGGCAGATACGCGGTGCAACTCGCCCACCAGGGCGGTGCGCACGTGGTGGCGGTCACCGGCGATCCGGAAACGCACGAGAAGAACCTGCGGCTGCTCGGCGCCGACGAGGTGATCACCGCACCCCGGGAGCTCGGCGCACCGGTGGACGGCGTCGTCGAGCTGGTCGGCGGCACCCACCTCGTCGACGCGTACGCCCGGCTCGCCGAACACGGCACCCTGGTCACCGTCGGCCATGCCGCGCAGGAGGACACCACCTTCCCCCCGGGCGCGTTCCTGGGCAACGAGGGCCGCCACAACCGCACCCTCACCACCTTCTACCTCCTGGCCTGCACCGATCTCGCCCCCGACCTGACCCGCCTCGCCGAACAGGTCGCCGCCGGCACCCTCGACCCGGGCATCACCTGGCGCGGGACCTGGGAGGAGGCCGCCGAGGCCTTCGACGCCCTGCGTGAACGCCGCCTGCACGGCAAGGCCGTCCTCGACCTGGTCTGACGGACGGCCCGCCGCGCGGACGGGACACCGGCGCACGGCTGCCTCTGGCGCTCCGGCCGGACCACCGCGAGGAACGCGGCACCAGGAGCTGTTCTGGGGATCACTGAACGTTGAACAGCGCGGCCCGCGTCTTGGACCTCGCCGGGTTCTCGCGCTGCGCGCGCATCACGCTCAGGCTGTGCCTGTGATGAGGGCTCCCTACCGGTCTACGCCGCCGGCGACGACCTGGTCATCAAGCTCTACCCGCCGCTTCACAAGGAGGAGCTGCCCGTCGAGCGGGACGTGCTGCGTGCGCTGGAGGGCCGCCTGTCGATCCCCACGCCGGGGGTCAAGGATGCCGGTGAGTTCCACGGGTGGGGCTACATCCTGATGGACAGGCTGCACGGTGAGGACCTCAAGCGGGCCTGGCCGAAGATCCGCGGCGTGAGCGGGAGCGCCTTGCCGTACAGCTCGGGAAGGCGCTTGTGGAGTTGCACGCCATCACCCCGCCGGATGTGCTCGGCCCGCCTGACTGGACCGCCTTCTGCGCCGAGCGTGCCGCGGCCACGAGCGACGGGCGGCGCTACCCGGCCCTCCGCTTGCGAACGTGTCCTCAGACATCCGAGCATGTTGTGGTGTCAAGCGACGGCTGCTGGGTGAGGTGGAAACGCGATGGACCCGTCGTAGGTTCGGCGCTTTTGGAGGCAGTGATAGAGGCAGCCGATCAGTCGGTTGAACAGGTGCCGCGGAGCTGCGGTATGGGCGTCGTCGGCTGCTTTGCGGCGGTCGTAGTGCCCCCGCGCGCCTGGTGAGGGCCGTAGCGCGGCGAAGGCCCAGATGTAGCCGGCGGCGGCCAGGCGGTCGTTCTTCACCTTGCGGGTCATGATGTGCCGCGACTTGCCACTGGCTCGGGTGACCGGCGCCGAGCCGGCATAGGCCTTCAGGCCGCGAGCATCGGTGAAGCGGGTCCGGTCGTCGCCGATCTCAGCCAGGATGCGGGCGCCGACCAGTGAACCGACTCCCGGGAAGCTGGTGATGATCTCGGCGTCGGGGTGCTGGGCGAAGGATTCCTCGACGCGGGTGGCCAGGTTCTGCTCAGCCGTGCAGGCCGCTTCGAGCTGGCCGAGCAGGGCGGTGAGCTGGTGCCCCATGGCCTGCTCGATCAAGTCGGGCAACCGCATGTGTTCGGCGCGGAAGATCGCGTGAAGTCGTTCGACGTCTCGGTCGAGGTAGCGAGCCCGCCTGGCCCGTTTGAGCGCGGCCCGCAGCTGCCCGCGGGTGAGGACGGCGGCGCGGGCGGGAGTGGGCGCCGGCGCGAGGATGACCCGGGCCTCGGCCCTGGTGACGCCACCGTTACGCAGATGCGCAAACGCCTGCAAGGCGGCGGTGAAGTAGTCGTGCAGCAGCGACCGGATCCGCTGGCCGAGCTGGATGCGGTCCCAGACCGCGTCCTGCTGGGCGCGGGCCAGCACGGTGATCGCCCGGGCCAGGTCGGAGTCGGCGGGCAGCGGCCGGTGCGCGGCCATGTCGGTGCGCAAGATATTGGCCAGGATCAACGCGTCCTGCTCGTCGGACTTCTTGCGCGCGACCCCGTGCCGGTCTCGATAGCGCGAGACCGTGTAGGGGTTGATGGCGAACACCTGCCGTCCGGTCGCGCGCAGGCAGGCCACCAGTAGGCCGTGCGGCTTTTCGATCGCGACCGGGATCGGGTCGTCCGGGTGGTCGCCGGCGCCGGCCAGCAGCTCCAGCAGCGCGCGCAGGCCCGCGGCGTCGTTGCTGATGCGGGCCTTGGCGACTCGGACGCCGGTGTCGTCGACGATGGCGATGTCGTGGTGGTGTTCGGCCCAGTCGATCCCGCAAAACAGCTTCGCCAATGTTCCTCCAAGGACAGACAGCCGACCATCGGTGCAGCTCCAAACCGCAGCGGAGACGCGCGGCCCGCTAATCGAAGGACTCGCCGGTCCGACATCCGATCAGCCGTTCGCGACCCCAGCGATCCACGGGGCCTCCTTCTGCCGCAAGAGCTCACCGGCTCGGCCGCGTTGAGGAGGTCGATCCCGCAGACGGGCTCGAACCACGAACGCCACGCTCGTCGAAAAGCCGGGGTCGTGACGGGCGAATGCCGGGAGGGCCGGTCGGGAGGCAGATCTTGAGGGCCCTCCCGAAGTCAGGCTCATCAGCCCGGCATCCATCGACCACGACGGCGGCGGATCGGTCGGTGAGCAGACACCAGTCCCGGCCGGTCTGAGGATAGGCATCCAGTGCCCTCGCCAAGTCAGGCTCTGAGGCTGGCGCCTGCTCACAACATGCGATTAGCCGCCAGGTAGTGGAGTGCCCCTTACTACCGGGACCCCACAAGTGGCGAAAGGTACAGAGATGCGGGCCAGTGGGGACGAAAGTGGTGTCCGGTGCGTGAGGGACAGTGCGGCGGGATGATCTTAGGCTTCGGGAGGGCGGACGCCTGCCCAGACGCTGCGAGATGGCTAAGAACGGGACGCCGCGATGAAGCTGCAGGATTTCACCACCCCGGGCACCTACACGGTCACTGCGCCGCCGGGGTCGAGTGTGCTCGTGGAGGCATGGGGCGGCGGTGGGGGCGGCGGCGGAGGCGGTGCCGGGAACGTCAGCAATTTCCCGGTGTCCTGGGGCGGCGCGGGCGGAGGCGGCGGTTCGGGCGGGTATGTGCGCGCCATCGTGACCACGTCGTCCGACGGCACCCTCACGGTCACCGTCGGGGCAGCCGGCACAGGTGGTGCCTCAGCTCCGCCCAACTTCGCGCGCGACACCCCCGGGCAGGCCGGGCAACCCGGTACCAACGGCGGGGACAGCACCGTCAGCACCGGCGGCGCGGTCGTGGTGGCCGCACGCGGCGGAGGCGGCGGGAAGGCCGGGGCCGGTGGAGGCACCGGCGGAGTAGCGGGCGCCCACGGCGCGGGTGGCGCCGGCGGCTCCGGCCTGTTCCCGGCCGACAGCGGGCTGCTCCGCAACGGTGGCACCGGAGCGAGCCCAACCGCCGACCCCGGCGGAGGTTTCAAGGGAGGAGCGGGGGCGAGCAGCTATGTCGCCAGCGGCCCGCTGCCGTCCACTCCCCCCACCGGCGGCTCCGGCGGCACTCCCGTCCAGGGCGGCGGCACCGTCGTGGCCAGCACAGGCGGCCGGCCCGGCTGTGTCGTGCTGACGGTGCTCGACAGCCCCGCTGCCGCCCCTGCCGGGGCTCCCTCCTACACCGGTCAGCAGCTCGTTCCCATAGCGGAGAACGGGTTCGGCCAGACCATCAACAGCCAGAACAGCTACGCCACCGCCGCCTGCGTCGGCGGCACCCTCACCCTCCAGGTCGTCCTCCGCCAGACCAACCAGCCCGGCAAAACCTTCCATCTGGTCTACAAGTTGGACGGCTCGGACTTTGTCTGGACCGGCGTGAACCTGACCACAGACACCAACGGCAGTGGCACCGCCGCCCTCACCGTCCCCGGCCTCACCCCCGGAACCCACCGCCTCGTCCTGTGGATCAACGACACCCCTCAACCCGGAAAGACCTACTACGTCAACTCCGGCTGGCAGGCCAACCCGATCACCTTCACCTGCTGACCACACCCGCTGCAGGTGGAACCCCCGGCCGGGCCGGGGGTTCAGCCATGCAAGATCAGCTTTCGAGACCGCTCAGGTCATCGCCCTCCAACGCCCGGTACAGCGTCGACCGGCCGACGCCGAGCTCGCGGGCGACCTGAGTGACCGGACTGGCCGCGCCCGCGCCGGGCCGGCGCCATGGCCAGCACGTCGCCGATCACCATGACCGGGCGCGGCCGACCCGGCCGGCGGCCGTCTCCCCGAAATGTCCTGATACGGACAGGTGTGGCTAGTGACTCGGCGGCCGGATCGGCGGATGTTAGGGAGGCCGCACCGGGAGGACGAGGGGGTCGCTGCGTCTGTGTTCCGGGGTCTCCAGCGTGCCCGGCTATCCCTCGCCGGAGGAGACCTGTTCCACCCACTCCAGCGGCCGCGTTCCCATCCATGCGCAGGAAGGTGATCATGGCGTTGAAAGCAGGCGACCTGGCGGCACTCGGCAACACCCCCATCACGATTCGGTCCGGGGCCTTCCACAACGTGCATCTCCGCTTGGACGGCCGGACGGTTACCTCCTTCACCAGCTCCGGCGGCGGAACGGTCAACTGCCAGTACGGACCCACGAGCTCGTCGGAGAGATTCCGGGTCCGCCCCCAGGTCGACGGTTCGATCGCGCTGGAATCGGTCGCCTTCCCGAACGTGTACCTGCGGATGGACGGCTCTGCCGTGACGGCGTACACCAGCTCCGGAGGCGGGACGGTCAACTGCCAGTACGGCGGCGCCGGACCGTATGAGAAGTTCCGCGTCGTCAACCGGGACTACGATCTGGTCTCGCTGCAATCGGTCGCCTTCCCGAACGTGTACCTGCGCATGGACGGCTATCTCGTGAACGTGTACTCAAGCGCAGGAAGCGGGACGGTCAACTGCCAATACACCGGTGACGGGCCGAACGAGATGTTCGTCCTCGACGCGGTGGACGAACAGCGGCTCGACTTCGCGATGCAGTACCAGGAGCAGACCTACTGGTGCTGGTCGGCCACCGCGGTCAGCGTCGCGGCCTTCTTCAACCCGGCCACCACGTGGACCCAGTGTTCCATGGTCAACGCCGAGTTCGGGCTCAACACCTGCTGCGGTCCGGCCGCATCCGACACCGGCAGCTGTAACAAGCCCTGGTACACGGACAAAGCGCTGAGCCGGGTCGGGCATTACCGCGACTGGCTGGCGGGCGCCCTGAGCCTGAACCAGATCCGCGTTGAACTGCAGGCCCCCAGCCCGATCGGGGTACGTGTCCAATGGCGCGGCGGCGGCGGACATGCCGTGGTCGTCCGCGGATGCTACAACTCCGGCGGGGTCGACTACGTCAGCGTGGCCGATCCTTGGTACGGCACCTCTGAGGTGCCCTATGACACCTTCCGCAACAACTACCAGGGCTCGGGACTCTGGGACGCCACCTACCGGACCAAGCGGTAAGGAGAACAGCGAATGCCCCTACACCTGCCCACCCCCCCGGCCAACGTCCCCGAGACCGTCCGAGCCAAGCTGCACGCCCTGGCCGACGACTCGCGCTTCTCCACCCCGGCCTTGCGCCTCGCCCAACGGGACCAGCTTGAGGTGTCCACGCCGCACCAGGTCTTCACGATCGGGCTCGACGACATCACCTCCGGCGCCGGTCTGGCCGCGGCCCAGCCGGTGGGCTGGCGCTACCTGGTCACAGCCGGCGGGGAGGTGCTCGCCAGCGCCGAGACCGCCCAGGCCCCGGACGGCACCCCGCAGCCGCCGCAGTTCAATGAGGGACGGTTCGCGGCCGCCACCGCCACCGCCGTCCACGCCGCCCGGGCGCTGCCGATTCTGGAGAAGGCCGCCTTCGAGCTACGGCTGCTCCGGATCCCCGGGCTGTACCTGATGGCGCTGTGGCTGCACTCGCCGGCCACCGATCTGCTGGTGCCGCTGGCACCCTCACCGATCGGCAAGGAGGGCCAGATCGTGCCACCGGCGCAACTGTTCGGCGACCTCGCCCGGCAGGCCCGCGCCCGCTCGACGGCTGCGCCCGAACGGCCCGGGGACGGCGGGCCGCCCGTTCCCTGATCGATCGAAGCGGGATTCGGGGTCCCGAGCAACCATGAACAGCTGGTGACGATAGCGGGCGAAGCGCGGATGAAGATCAACTTCTGCACCGAGCTGCGCTTGAGCAGCCCAGAAGCGGTCGGGGTGGCCTGACGCTCCACCGGGTCCTCAAGGAGCTCCAAGCCCTGCTGGCGGCCTGGACAGGCCGATACCCCACCTGCCACCAACGGCCACCCTGAAAACCTAACAAAGCACTACTAGTCGGTGTCGTGGGAGACCAGCAGGCTCAGCACGTCTCCGCGCGGGCTGAGCGCGCCGATCGCGAGCTCCTGGTACACCCAGTACGGCTGCCGCCTGGTGGTCCTGAACGCCATCCATCGCCACCGGGCGGCGAGCTCGTTGACCCGGTGGACGGACGCCTCGGCCGGGGCGCGCACGAACCCGGCGACCGACTGCCACGCCTTCAGCCTGCCGTACCCGCCGCGGAGCCCTCGGGAGTAGGTGGCGTCGCAGTAGGCCATGGTGAACAGCTCGCCCACCACCGCGCTCAGCCCGGCCCGCTCGCCGTTCAGCGCGATCCGGGCGCCGAAGGCATCCGGCAGGAACGTGTTCACTCCCAGGGGCACCAGCCCCCGGGGGTCGAGACACCGGGGGAGCTCGATGATCATCGCCTCCCCCGGCGAGCTCCAGTGCTCCACCGCGGCGGTGATCAGCCGCCCGTCCTCCCGGGTGCTCACGATCTCGGCTCCGCGACCCGGAGCCCCTCCACGCGCGAGCCAGGCGTCCCACCGCGGGGTGGGGCGCTCCCCTCCTCCCCCGGCCACCGGACCCTCCGGTCCGGCCGGGTCCTGGAGGAGCCGCGTGATCTCCGGGTGCTCCGGGACGGGGAGCCGGCGGTAGGGCGTCCAGCCGGGGCCGGAGCAGGCCGCGTCCGCCTGGCGCTCCGCCCGGGTGCGCTTCAGGGGCAGCCCGGCCAGGGGGTGGCCCAGCTCCCGCAGGGCGGCCGCGCACCGCACCGCCGCGGGCACCCGGGCCAGGTTGACGCGGCGCACCACCAGCTCCTGCGCCAGGCAGGCGACCAGCTCCGCCCACGCGTCCGGCTCGGCGGGCACGCGCTCCAGCAGGGGCAGCAGGTGGTGGAGCGGCCGCTGCTCGGCCAGCAGCGCGGCCAGGTCTCGGATCCGGCCGTCCTGCCGGCCGCCACCGTGCCGGCCGCCGTACTGGTCATCGCCGTACTGGCCGCGCACCAGCTCGGCCAGCGCCCCGGCGTCGCCCGGGACGCGCGACAGGGCCGGCCCGTGCGGCCCGCTCATGATCTCGTGCGAGATCATGCCGATCCCCGTGGTGATCCCGCCGTCACGACCGTTCCTCTCGTCCCCGCATGGAATGGGCTCTCACCCCATGAATAGACCGACGGTCCTGCGCACCGGTTGCGGATGACTGGACGGATCTCGCCCGCCCTCGCCGCGGACCACCTCGGGGCCCGTCCCGAACCGGACGGTCAACCGGTGGCCGCCTGCGGCGCGGCCGCCACCTGGACCGTCCGCGGCGGGACCGCCCCCAGGGCGCCGAGGGACTTCTGGGCGGCGAGCAACTTGTCGAGGTGGTCCTGGATGACCGGCTGGCTGGCCTTGGCGAGCGCCTCGACCTGGGGCAGCGACCCGCTGTCGGCCTCCTTCCTGGCGGCGGCCAGGGCCGCGCGGTGGCCGTAGATCATCGCTTTGGTCCAGGCCTTGTCGAACTCCGCGCCGGACAGGGCGCCCAGCTCCTTGGCCTTGGTCTGCTGGCGCGCCGTCGCCTCGTGGGGCAGGGACACCCTGAGACGCCGCGCGACGTCCCTGAGCTTGCGGTCGAGCTTGGCGTGGTCGGCGACGAGCAGGGCCCCGATCGCGCGGACGTCCTTGGACGTCCCCTTGCGCTGGGCGAGCTTGCCGGCGGCGATCTCGGCGAGGTTGCCCTGGTGCGCCTGGACCATGAACTGCCTGTCCTGTGCGGACGGCTGATCCTTACCCGATGACATCGACGTCGGCGTGGGTGTGGGTGTCGGTGCCAGGGCCGAGGCCGGCGTGCCACCCAGCAACGCCAGCACGGCAGCGGAGGTCGCCGCGATCGCCGTGAGCGGGGTCCGTAGTGCCATGACTACCTCCGGGAATGTGGTCTGACGGATTTTCCGTCACCACATACGCCCTTCCCGCCCCAGAACCTTCCATGTGGACAAATACCCACAGGAGTATCAAATATCCCCATTTAATTACATTAAGGATTAAACCCGGCACTCCGCTGTCACCGGCGGGGCCGGTGCGGGCACGGCCCTCACCCGCCGGTGTCGCGGATGGCGCGGGCGGCGTTGATCAGACCGATGTGGCTGAACGCCTGCGGGAAGTTCCCGATGGGCTCGCCGGTGACCGAGTCGACCTCCTCGGCCAGGAGACCGACGTCGTTGGCGTATGACGCGGCGGTCTCGAACGCCTTCCTGGCGGGCCCGCCCCGGCCGGCGAGGGCCAGGGCGTGGGCGAGCCAGAAGGTGCACAGCAGGAACGTGCCCTCCCCGCCCGGCAGGCCGTCGGCGCTGTGATAGCGGTGGACCAGGCCACGCGCGTCGGTCAGGTGCGCGGCGACGGCCTCCACCGTGGCCCGGACGCGGGGGTCGTCGCCGGGCAGGAAGCCGACCAGGGGCATCATCAGCACCGACGCGTCCAGGTCGTCGGTCTCGAAGGTCTGGGTGAAGGCGCCCACCCGCTCGCTCCACCCCCGGGCCAGGATCTCGGCGCGGATCCGCTCCCTGGTCCGCTCCCACTCGGCGACGCGGCCGGTCGCCCCCAGGGTGGGGGCCAGGGCGACGGCCCGGTCCAGGGCGACCCAGCACATCAGCTTCGAATGCACGTAGTGGCGGCTGGGCCCGCGCACCTCCCAGAGGCTCTGGTCCGGCTCCTGCCAGCGGCGGGCGGCGGTCTCGGCGACGCCGACCAGGAAGGAGCGGGTGAGCCGATCGAGCCGGCCCGCGTCGCCGTAGAGCTGCCAGGCCGCGTCGAGCAGCTCTCCGTACACGTCGATCTGGCGCTGGCGCCACGCGTCGTTGCCGACCCGGACCGGGGCGCTGCCCCGCCAGCCGTCCAGATGGGGCAGCAGCCGCTCGCTCAGGTCACGCTCGCCGCCGACGCCGTACATGATCTGCAGGTCCACGCCGCGGTCGAGCTCGGTGGCCGCGGCGCGGGCCAGGAAGGAGAAGAACGACGCCTCCTCCAACTCGCACGTGGCCGTGGCGAGCGCCTGCAGGGTGAAGCTGGTGTCCCGGATCCACGTGTAGCGGTAGTCCCAGTTCCGCTCCCCGCCGACGCTCTCGGGCAGGGAGGTGGTGGCCGCCGCGACGATGGCGCCGGTGGGAGAGAAGGTCAGCGCCCGCAGCACCCGGCCGCTCTGGCCGACCTGCTCCTGCCAGGGCCCCCGGTAGCCGGTGTGCAGCCGGGACCAGGAGCGCCAGCCCGCGACGGTGTCCTTGAGGCGGCGGTGGACGCGCCAGGGGTGCCGGCGCGGCGGCTCGGGCGCCCAGCCCCAGCTCGCCTGGAGCGCCAGGCAGAGGCGCTGCCCGGCCCGCAGTGTGACCGCGGCGCGCGCGGTGGAGTCGCTCACCGTCAGGTCGACCGGGGCTGACAGAGTGAGGACGTGGGCGCCGCCGCGCGCGACCAGGCCGCCGCGGACCGGCTCCATCAGCGGGTGGACCAGCCCGAACTCGGGTCGCGGCGCGTACGTCATCTCCAGCGGCACGCTCCCCTCGACGCAGGTCACCTCCCGCAGGAGCACTCCCGGCGAGGAGGCGCCCAGCGAGTGCCCGCGCTCCCGGCCACCCAGGGCGAGCGCGTCGAGGAGCACCACGGTCCCGTCCTGGTTGCGGAAGGTGGTCTCCAGCACCAGCGAGTCCTCCAGATACCTGCGGGTGGCCTCGGCGGGGCCGGCGGGGCGGATGGACCAGTGTCCGGCGTCCTCGTCGAGCAGCCGGGCGAAGACCGCCGGGCTGTCGAAGCGGGGGAAGCACAGCCAGTCCACCGAACCGTCGGAGGTGACCAGCGCGGCGGAGCGGCAGTCCGACAGCAGGGCGTGATCGCCGATCGGTCGCGTGCTCAAGGGCGCCTCCGATCCGGGGCGGTCACCGGCCGGTGGGGCGCCGTGGGCTCCGCCGGCCGTGGACCCACCGCGCGGCACCCTCGGCGTGACCCGCCGGCCAGGGGCGCTTATCGGAAATATCCTCCTTTAAGGAGTGTAACTCACCGCTGTCGACCATGTTCAGGGTGTCAGCGCCGCCGCCGGAGGACGGCCCGCGCGGTCACTGGACGCCGGCGTCCTCGCGGTAGCCGCTCGCCTGCATCTCGAACAGCCGGGCGTACTCCCCGCCCGCCGCCGTGAGGTCGGCGTGCGTCCCCCGCTCGGTGATCCGGCCGCCGTCGAGCACGACGATCAGGTCCGCGTCGCGGACCGCGCCGAGCCGGTGCGACACGAGCAGACTAGTACGGCCGGCGCGGTGCCCGCGCAGCCGCCGGTGCATCTCGTGCTCGGCCCGGGCGTCCAGGCCCGAGCTGGGCTCGTCGAGAATGAGCAGGTCACGCCCCTCGCGCAGCAGCGCGCGGGCCAGGGCCACCCGCTGCCACTGGCCTCCCGACAGCACCACCCCGGCCTGCGGGTCGTCCTCGTCCCCGTCGCCGAAGAAGATCCGGCTCAGCAGGGTGTCGTAGCCGCGGGGCAGTGCCTGGAGGGTCTCGTGGACGCCGGCCATCCTGGCCGCGGCCTGGACGCGGGCGCGGTCCGGCAGCGCGGCGATCTCGCCCACCCCGATGTTCTCCGCCGCCGTCAGGTCGTAGCTCATGTAGTCCTGGAAGAGCACACCCATCCTGGCGCGCAGCTCGGCCGGTGGGACCTCCCGGATGTCCGTCCCGTCCCAGAGGATCGTCCCCCGGGACGGGTCGTAGAACCGGCACAGCAGCTTGATCAGGGTGCTCTTGCCGGCTCCGTTGAGCCCCACCAGCGCGACCGACGCGCCGTGGGGGATCGTCAGGTCGACCCCCCTCAGCACCCACGGATGGCTGTCGTCGTAGCGGAACCACACGTCGCGCAGCTCGATGCCCCGCCGTAGCGCGGGCAGCGCGGCGGCCGACCGCGGCGGCGGCAGGTCGTCGGGGAGCGACGTCACCTGCTCGTGGTAGCCGAACAGGGACAGCGCCTGGCGGACATGGGCGGCGTTCTCCACCGTCGCGATCAGCGCGGCCTGCGTCCCGGCCACGGCCGCGGCGAACGCGGTCACGTCGCCGAGGGTCAGCCGGCCGGCCACGGCGGCCTGCACCGCCCAGATCAGTCCCGCGCCGCTGACCGCGGCCGACAGCACCGCCAGCACCGACTGGGTGAGCGCCTCCCGCCGGTCCAGCCGCCGCTCACCGGCCTGAATGGTGGCCAGCTCCCCGAACATCCGGCCCTTGAGGAAGCCGCCCAGCCCGAAGAGCCGGACCTCCTTGGCGGCCTGCACGTCGGTGATGAGGGAGGAGTAGAGGATCTGCCGCCGGATCCCCGCGGACTGCCCGGCGATCATCTTCGTCCGCCGCTTCTCCAGCGACATCCGGGCGGCCAGGGCGGGGACCGCAGCCAGCGCCACCAGCCCCGCCATGAGCGGGCTCAGCACGGCCAGGGCGGCGAGAAGGCTGACCAGCGTGATGATGTTGCGTCCGATGTCGAACAGGCCGGAGGTGATCGGCCGCAGCGCGCCGCCCGTCGCCTGCGCGGCCATCCGCAGCCTGTCCAGGAAATCGGGGTTCTCGAACCGCGACAGGCCCTGGAAGCCGCTCACCGCGGTGTACAGGCGGTCCTGCATCAGGCGGTCCAGCCTGCGCTCCATCTCGGCCTGCAGATAGGCGGTGAGATGCGGCAGCGCCCCGGCGGCCAGTCCCAGGACGATGAGACCGCAGACGGGCAGCAGCACACGGTCGGTACGGCCGGCCGACAGTCCGTCGACGAGAAGCTTCGTCGCCCACACGGTCCCCATGGGCAGCAGGCCGCCGACGACGGTCGCCGCCAGCTGGGACAGGGCCGGCCCGGGACCGACCCGCCAGCACAGCGGTGCCACCGTCGCGACGTGGCGCGACAGGCGGCGGAGCCGGCCCCCGTCCGGCTCCGTGTCCGAGACCGGAGACATCGTCACCTCACGCGGGCCGTTCCGACGAGAGCGTCCAGCTCCGTGTCCGCTCCCACGATCGTGCCGTCCGGGTCGACCCGGAGGAACGTCGGGAAAGCCTCGATGCCGACCGCCTTCACCAGGCTGTCGGCCTGTTCCGCCGTGACGACGCTCGCCGCGCCACCGATCATCTCGATGAGGTCGCCGGCCTTCTCACCGTCACCGGAGATGACCGCCATGGCGGTGTCGGCGCGGGCCGCGTCGGCGAAGCGCGGTGCGTGCTCATGGCACGCGTCACAGCTGACGTCGAAGAACGCCACGAGCCGTGCCCGCTCGCCGCCGTCCGCCCCGACAGGGGGCAGCGTGCGGCCGACCAGCACTCCCGGGTCGTACCGACCGAACCGCGCCGGTCCGGCGAGACGTTCCAGCTCGGCGGTGTGCTCGCGCAGGCGGCGCAGTACCGCGAAGGTGAGCACCAGGTCGAAGATGCAGAGTATGCCGACCAGCACGACGGCGGCGATCAGAAAAGTCATCGGACAACCTCACTTAAGGACTTCAAGTCGTCACACCCCGCGTCATCGCGGTGAGACGGAGGTGGTGAACAGGCCCAGCAGGTCGTCGAGACGCACCACGGACAGGACGCCCACGGCGGCGGCGACCAGCGCGAGGACGATCCCTGCCGGGTGCGCCCCGGCGTCGCCGGCGACGGCCCCCGCCGTGAGCCCGGTGCCGCCGACCAGCAGCAGGACGAGATTGCGCACCACGTGCGCCCTGCCGAGCGGCGCGGCGGAGGCTCCGAAACAGCGGCACGGCGCGCGCCGCCCCCGGCGCACGGCGGCCAGGATGCCGGCGGTCAGAGCGGCGAGCAGCATCATCGCGGCCGCGAACCCCAGGAGCACGGTGGACGGCAGCGCGAGCGACAGGACCACCACGGCCTCCGCCCCCAGCACGGCGTACGCCGCCGGCACGGACCCGGCGCGCGGGAACATCCCCAGGGCCACGATCGAGGCCACGAACTCGTCGAACGCCGCTCGCCCGCGGACCTTGCCCGCCAGCGCGATCACGAAGACGCCGGCCAGCAACGCCCGGCATCCGATCATCAAATAGAGCATCTTCACCGTCTCACCGCTCGTTCCCCGCGACGGGGGTGTTCCGCGGATCCCCGCTACGGTGAGGATCCGCGGAACACCCCCGAAGTCCGGCGGCAGCTCCGGCCCCCGGACCTACGGGCGCTACCCGGTCAGCAGGTCCCGCGCTTCTCGCAGCCCGACACGCAGCCGGTCTGGCCGCCGACGATCCAGCAGAGCTTCTGGTACCTGGTCGTCCCGTAGCAGTAGCAGTGCATGTAGTAGTAGGTGTCAGCCTTGGCGGTCGCCTTCGGCACCAGCTTCTCGAGCAGCCGGTCGCCGAGCTTCCCCAGAGCAGCGTTCATCTGGATTCACCCCTTCATAAGCGTTTTGCGGACAGCCGAAACGCTATTTTGGGGAAATACAGCCGCCGATACAGCGCAGCTACAACCGGGCGGTGAGCAGCGTCTCCAACACCGGATCACGCCGTACGGCGGGCGAGGCGAAGAGCTCCTCGGCCCGGCGGGCGTACCGCTCGGCGGCGCCCGGGTCGCCCAGCGCGGTGTGCGCCCTGGCGAGCTGGCGGGTGGCGGCGGCCTGGCCGTAGGCGTCCCCCGCCCGGGCCACCAGCTCCAGGACCCGGGCCAGGTCGGCCGCCGCGGCGGCCGGATCGCCGTGCCGCAGCCAGACCTCGGACCGGGTGAGCAGCACCTCCCACTCGTCCTCCCGGTTACCGATCTCCCGGCAGTGGCGCACCGCGTCCGCGAGCGTGGCCAGGGCCTGCTCCCGGCGGTCGAGCAGGCAGTAGGCGCGGCCGAGCGCGGCCAGGGTGATGCTCTCCCCGAAGGAGTCGCCGTCCGACCTCCGGATCTCCAGGCACTGTTCGAGGCAGTCGGCCGCCTCGGCGGAACGGCCCAGCCGCAGCAGGACCTCGCCCAGGTTGTGCCTGACCATGCCGACCCGGTTGGACCCGTGCTCCTCCAGCAGCCGCAGGCCCGCGGTGATGTGGCCGAGGGCGTCGTCGAGGTCGTCGACGCGCATGCTCAGCCAGCCCAGGTTGTGCAGCGCCAGCCCCTCCGCCTCCCGATCACCCAGATCGCGCCAGAGCCCGAGCGCATGGCGCATGCACCCGCGAGCGGCGTCGATCCGGCCGATCCGCCACTCCACCACCCCCAGCGTCGCCAGCGTGGACGCCTCCCCGATCCGGTTGTCGTGCCGGCGCGCCACCTCGACGGCGAGCCGGACGACGGTCTCGAGCTCCTGCCAGTATCCGCACTTCGTCGCCAGAGACCTGACCAACGGCACCAGATCGGTGACGAAACGGGCCGTCTCCGGCTCTCCGGCCGCCTGGGTGGCGGCCGCGACCAGGCAGGGCAGCTCGGTCTCGAACCACCGCACCGCCTCGGCCGGGCTCCGAAGGGTCACCCCGGCGTCCCGTCCACCCGGCGGGCCTGTCATGGATCGCAGGTGCGGTTGCACCAGATCGTTCATCTGCCCGCACAGGTCGAGGTACCAGTCCAGGGCGTGCCGGACGGCCCGTGCCCGGTCGTCCGCCGGATCGTGAGCCACGGCCAGCTCGGCGGCGAACAGCCTCAGCAGGTCGTGCATGCGGAACCGCCCGTCGCCGACCGGCTCCAGCAGACGGGCCTCCGTCAGCTCGTCGAGCGTGGTCTCGGCCGCCTCCGGATCGACGTCGAGGAGCGCGGCGGCGAGCCCGACGCTGACCTCGGGCACGTCGAGCACACCGAACAGCCGGAAGGCGCGCGCCGCCGCGCCCCTGGCAGGGCCCGCGCCGCCGGCCAGCGTTCCGTAGCTGACCTCGAAACAGGAGCGGACGGCCAGGTCGGCGGCCTGCAGCTCGTCCAGCCGCCGCTGCTGGTTGCGCAGCCGCTCGCCGAACCGCGCGAGCGACCAGTCAGGGCGGGCGGCGAGGCGGGCGCCGGCGATGCGCAGCGCCAGCGGGTGATATCCGCATCGGCACGCGATGTCGGCCGCGGCCCCGCCCTCGGCGTCCACTCGCGACGGACCCGCCAGCAGCCCGAGCATCCGCACCGAGTCCGCCTCGTCGAGCACCCCGACAACGATCGGCACGGCGTCCATGGTGGTCAGCGCCGCCCTGCTGGTGACCAGCACCGCGCAGCCACCGCCCGCCGGCAGCAACGGCGCCACCTGGGCGGCGTCGACGGCGTTGTCGAGGACGACCAGGACTCGCCGGTCGGCCAGCAACGACTGGTAGTGGGCGGCCGCCTCCGCCGGAGCCGCGGGAACCTCGCCGTTGGGCACCCCCAGGGCCCGCAGGAAGCGGCCGAGCACCTCGGCGGGCTGCAACGGTGGCAGGCCCGGGCTCGACCCCTGCAGATCGACGTAGAGCTGGCCGTCGACGTAGCGGCCGGCCACGGCGTACGCCGCCCGCAGCGCCAGTGTCGACTTGCCGACGCCGCCGGGGCCGTGCAGCGCCAGCACCGGCGGCGGCGCGCCCGGCTCCGGGTCCGCGCACAGCGCGGTGAGCATCCGGGCGAGCTCGGCCGACCGGCCCACGAACAGCGCCGGCTCCCGCGGCAGCTGGCGCGGGAGCGGATGCCCGTTCCCGGCCTGCCCGTTCTCCGGCCACCCGGTCACGGAGCCGTCCCCGGCCGGCGGCGCGGCGGGGGAGACGGTGACAGGCGCGGCGGGAGGGACGGTGGGGGTCATCAGGTCCGCGTCCCGGCGCAGCACCGCCTGGTGCAGGCGGCGCAGCTCAGGTCCGGGGTCGAGCCCGAGCTCGTCGGCCAGGGTCCGGCGGGCCATCGCGAACACGTCCAGCGCGCCGACGACGTCACCGCACCGGTACAGGGCCACCATCAGCTGGCCGTACAGCCGCTCCCGCAGGGGGTGCTGCCCGATCAGCTCGCGCAGGCGCTCGGCCGCCGCCATGGGGCTGCCGATCGCGAGCTGGATCTCCGTGTACTCCTCCGTCGCGCTCAGATACTGGTCGGTGAGCCGGGCGACCACCTCGCGCAGGGTCGGGCCCAGCGGCGCGTCCTCGGCCGCCCTGCCCCGCCACAGGGCGAGCGCCCGGGTGTAGGCGTTCTGAGCCGCCACGAGATCCCGCCGGGCCAGCGCCTGGCGGCCGTGCGCGGCGAGCACCTCGAACTGGAAGAGGTCGAACTCGGCCGGCGCGACCCGGAGCAGGTAACCGGCGTCCGAGGTGACCAGCCGCTCGACGGCCGGGTCGGCGGAGGGGGGCAGCAGCCTGCGCAGCTGCATGAGGTAGGTGCGCAGGTTCGCCACCGCCGAGCGCGGCGGCTCGTCCCACACCTCGGCCACCAACGACCGGACCGGGACGACGTAGCCGGCGCGCGCGAGCAGCATGGCGAGGACCGTGCGCTGTTTCGGCGCCGTGATCCGTACGGGTGAGTCGCCGTCCTGGATCCGCACCGGGCCGAGGAGTTGAAACAACATAGTCCTGCCTTCCTCGACGGCCCCCGTGTCGACCGGCCCCGGCAGCCGCCACGACACCGGCTACAGGGCCGGCCCTCCCAGCCGGCGCAGCGCGACGCCGAGCAGCCGGTCAGCGGGGAAGAACCCCCGCTGCCGGGAGTCGATGCTGTCCGGGTTGTCGCCGAGGACCACCAACGTCCCGGAGGGCACGTGGGCCACGCCGTCACCGGCGGCGATCCCCTGGGGCACCGGGTCACCGGGCAGCGCGGCGATCCGTTTGATGTTCCAGCGCCGGCCGTCCGCCCCGGGCGGTCCGGGCGCGTATCCGCCGGCGGGATCGGAAGGGGGCTCCAGCACGACGACGTCGCCCTGCCCCACCTGGCCGATCCGTCGCCGCCGCACCAGGACGCGGTCGCCGTCGGTCAGCGTCGGAGCCATGCTCATCCCGTCGACGGTGACCACCACGTAGCGCCGGCGGGCCCACAGGACGCCCGCGGCCAGCGCGAGGGCACCGGCAACCAGTCCACGAACGATCAACGTCACCGCGTCCTTCCCCCGCCGGCCCGGGAAGGGCCGATCGCTCACGGGAAACGATCTCCACTGACGTGGTGTCTGTCAACAGGTCCGCCTCCACCGCCGTCTCCGCCCCGGAGCGAGCGCGGAAACGGCCGGGTGACGGCTCCGGCCTGCCGTGGACGGTCAGGCGGGCGTTACGGTGGGACACGAAGGCCTCCGTGTGTGGTGTGGAGCCTAGACACCTCCACCACATCGGAGGTCTTCGCTATTGATCAAGTCCTGCCGTCAACAACGTTCGTGGTCAATACAGCTAGCGGTCGTCGTCCCAGGAGAGGGCGGCCATCCGCCAGCCCTCCGGCGTGCGCAGGAAGTGGATGCTCTTCGTCCCCGTCCCGGTGAACGGCAGGCCGGCGTGAACGCCGCGCTTACGGTAGTGGCACAGCCGCTGCGCGACGTCGCCGAAGATCTCCGTGCGCTCCCAGGTCTCCTCCTCGGCGAACTCGGTGAGCTCGCCCGAGGTCAGCAGCTTCTGCCGCGGCTCGGCGAACGAGTCCAGACTGTAGACCTCCTGCTGCGGCCCGCCCCTGACGATGATCCCGTCCGGGACGAAGAGCCGGTGGATCGCGCCGACGTCCGGGCGGGCGCCGTCCGCGTTGGTGAACAGGCGGAAGAAGGCCGCCGTCAGCCCGTCGATCTCGGCCTTGTCGGCGGCGGCCCGCGCCCCGCGGGCGCGCCACTCGTCGGCGAGCACCGACCAGACCTCGATGTCGACGCGCCGGCCCTCGCCCGGGTGGACCTGCCGCAGCGTGCCGTCGTGGGTCATGCCCAGCCGCTTGGCGACGTTGACGCTGCGCACGTTGCCGGCGACGGTCCGCCACTCGACGCGCTGGATGCCGCGCTCCCCCACCGCCCAGTCGACGATCCGCCCGACGGCGCGGGTGATCAGCCCGTGCCCCTCCGCGCCGGGTTCGAGCCAGCAGCCCGCCTCGCAGACGCCCAGCGCGGTGTCGAACGACACGAACAGCACGCCGCCGACGAGTGTGCCCTCCAGCCAGATCCCCCAGATGCCGCCCGCGTCCTGTGCCCGCTTGTCGGCGTAGCGCCGCAGCACCGCACGGGCCTCGGCGAGATCGGTGGCGACGAACGTCGGCGACACCCACGGCGAGATGTGCTCACGCGCCCGGTCGAGATTGGCGAGGAACTCCTCGGCCAGCCACGGCTCAAGCGGCCGCAGTTCCGCGCGGGCGGTGAGGGGGATAGCGAACATCGGACCTCCGGCCAAGTTCGTAACAAACGTTCGGTATGTAGACTAGTGGGCCATGACTCCCGCGCGCACCGACCATGAGGCCCGCCGCCACGACGTCTCCGAGGCGGTCTGGCGGGTCCTCGCCGAGCACGGGTTCGCCGGCCTCACCCTGCGCGCGGTCGCGGCGGCCATGGGGGCGTCCACCGGGCTCGTCACGCACTACTTCGCCGGCAAGCACGAGCTGATCGCCCACGCCCTCGACATCCTGGAGACACGCACGCGGCAGCGCCCGCGCCTGAAGGCGCCCGCGAGCGGGCTGCCCGCGCTACGCGCCCACCTGCTCAACATCCTCCCGCTGACATCGGAGGGTGTGGCGATGAACCGGATCTGGGTCGGCTCCTGGGACGTGGCGCTCTCCGACCCCGCGCTCTTCGCCGCGCAGGCCACCCGGTACGACCGCATCCGCGCGGTGCTGTGCACCGCGATCGAGGACGCGCGGCGTCTGGGCGAGCTGCCCGTCGAGGCCGACGCGCAGCGGCTGGCGGCGACCGCGCTGTCCTTCACGCACGGCCTGGTGGTGCAGGCGCTCTTCGCCCCGGACAGCTTCCCCCCGGAGCACCAGATCGAGCTCGTCGACGACTTCCTCGCCACCCTCGCCGCCGGCGCCGGCCGGCCCGCCTGACCGCCGGGCGCTGATCGCACGGCGTGCGGGCGTGACGGTGTCGGCGCCGCGGGACCGCGGCGCCGACACCGTCACGCTCCGCCGGTCAGGCGGGCGATCTCGTCGCGTACGGCGCGGCCGAGCCCGTCGAGGAGCCGGTCGGCACGGCCGTCCGAGGTCGCGGACAGCAGTTCCGCGACGACGGCGGGCGGCACGTATCCGAGCACCCGGCAGGCGCGCCGCACCGTCATCGCCTCCACCAGGCGGACCGCGGCGGGGACGATGCCGAGCGCGCCGAGGACAGCGGCCGTGACACGGTCATCCGTGTGCGCCAGGATGCTCGCGCTCCGGCTGAGGGGCATCGCGCCCACCAGCCTGGCCGCCCGATGCGGGGTCATGTGGTCGATCATCCGCGCGGCTCGCGGCAGCGGCAGCAGCGCCAGCACCTCGGCGGCCGGGCCCGGCGCCTCCGCCGCGCCGTCCAGGAGCCGCCCGGCGGCCTTCGGCTCCATCGAGCCGAGCAGGGCGGCGGCCTCCTGGCGGGACCGGTCGAGCAGCGGGCTTGCGCCGTCGCGGCCCTTCTTCGTCCGGACCGGATCCCGAACCGGATCCCGAACCGGATCCCTGACCGGATCCCTGACCGGATCCCGGACCGGATCCCTGACCGGATCCCTGACCGGATCCCGGACCGGATCCCGGACCGGATCCCTGACCGGATCCCGGACCGGATCCCGGACCGGATCCCTGACCGGATCCCGGACCGGATCCCGGACCGGATCCCTGACCGGATCCCTGACCGGATCCCTGACCGGCTCTCGGACCGGATCCCGGACCAGCCTTGAGCCGTGGGCGCCGTGACCGCGCCGCGACTCCCGGTCCGTTCCCGGGCCGGTGCGCCGCTCCGGCTTCTCCCGTTCACGGGGCCGCGTCGCCGGGCCCGCGAGGATCGTGTCCAGCCGCCGCCCCAGCTCGGCCGCCCCCATCCGCCGGGCGGGGTCGGTGACGAGCAGGCCGGCGATCGCGTCGGCGAGCGGACCCGGTCGCCGGAAGCGCGGAGGACGCCCGGCGGTGACCGCCCGCGCCGTTTCGATCAGGCCGGCACGGAGGAACGGCGAGTAGCCCTCCAGCGCGCAGAACAACGTCACTCCCAGCGACCACAGGTCCGACGCCGGCCCCACCGCGTGCCCGTCGATCCGTTCGGGCGCCATGAAATCGACGGTTCCGAGCAGCATGTTGGTCGAAGTGAGGCCGCCCTCCCCGGAGATCCGCGCGATCCCGAAATCGACCAGGAAGACCCGGTCACCGGGATCGACGACGATGTTGGCCGGTTTGACGTCCCGGTGCAGCACCTGCGCGTCGTGCACGGCGGCCAGGCCGGCCAGCACCTCGCGTCCGACCCGGGCGATCTCCCGCTCGGACAGCCCCTGCCGCCGGGCGAGGGCCTGCTGCTCGATCCGGCGGTCCAGCGGCGTGCCCTCGATGTACGCCATGACGATCCACGGCGATCCGTCGTCCATGAAGGCGTCGTAGATGTCGACGACCGCCGGATGCCGGATCCGCGCGGCGGCACGCGCTTCGCGCAGCGCCCTCTCCCGCCGTACGGCCGTGTCCTCGCCGTACGGCGCCAGCAGGATCTCCTTGAGCGCGACGGATCGCCGCAGCGTCCGGTCCCAGGCGAGCCACACCGTGCCCATGCCGCCCCTGCCGAGCCGGGACCTCAGCTCGTACCGGCCTCGGACGATCCGTGCCGTCATCCGGTGGCCTCAGTCCTCGTCGGGGAGCAGCTCGATCCCACCCGAGCGCTCCGCACCCGGCCCCGGCCTCCGCAGGACACGGGTGTCCGGCATGCCGCGCAGGACCTGGTCCTCCAGGGGCCCGTACTCGTAACCGGAGTCGGCCGGCTCGACCTGGGTGTCGTTCGGTCCCCGGGGAGGCCCCGTCTCCTGTCCGAAGGCGGTGCCGGGCCGTCGCGGCGCGTCCTCCCGGGGCGACCAGATGCGCCAGACGCTGTCCGACCCGCCGGGCTCCGCCGGCCGGGACCGGGCCCCGGCGCGGATGCCGAACTTCTCGCGCATGCCGTCCAGCTCCTGGCGCTCGGCGAGCGCGAGCGCCTTCTCGTAGATGCCGGGCCGCTGCATGAGCTTCACCGCGACCGGCAGGCACTCGATGAGCAGGAACAGCGCGAACAGCAGCAGCCGGGCCATGCTGAGGGTGAGGTCCTTGCCGGTCAGCTCATTGAGCGCCCGGAGCCGGGTGAGCAGCCCGTCGGTGGCCAGGTTGTCCTCGTCGAAGGTCCGCTGGATCCCGGCCTGCTGCTCGACCGCGGCGTCGAGCTGGCGCTGGACCTGGGGCAGAGCCTTCTCGGCGGCGGCGAGCCGTGTTTTCTTGGCCTGTTCCCCGGTCGCGTTCAGCTCCCGCTTGCGGTCCTCTATCTGCCGGGTGAGCAGCTCGACGCGCCCCTTGTCCTTTTCGTACGCGCGCCGACTCTCCTGAGCGAGTGGACCATTGCCCTTTTTAACGCAGTTTGGGCCACCATAGAGCTGACACTGCCACTCTTTGTAGTGTTTGTCCGCTTGTTTCTGCTCCTCGGCGCGCTGGGCGGACAACGCCTTTATCTTCGAGTCCCGTTCCATGTCAAGGGGGACGTCGCCGCCGGAGGAAATCACCTGCCGCAGCTCGGCCACCTCCTTGCGGAGCTGGTCGACGCCCTTCCCCACCGCGCCCTGCTCCTGCCGTACGGCGAAGGCGTCGCCGCGCCGCTGTTTCATCTCGGCGACCTGGGTGTCGATCTCGGCCTTGAAAACCTGCAGCACCAGAGGAGTGGAGATCACCAGGCCGAGCACGACGGCGACGAGGACGCGCGGCACCGCCAGCGCCCAGCGGTTCGGCGCGTCGGCCCTGATGGTGGAGACGAGCCACCGGTCAAGGCTGAGGATCGCCAGGCCCCACAGCAGAGCGGTGGCGACGGCGAGGACGATGTTGACGCCGAGCGTGCTGTTGAGGGCGAACGTCATGGAGACGAAGGCGAGGACGCTCGTGGTGAGGACGGCGCCCCCGATGCCCTCGAATTTGCCGCGTTCGGTCGGGCACGTCCGGAGAACCTCGGGCCGCGCTCCTGACAGCGTGACCAAAACCGTGGACAGCGCGCTCAGGAAACGTCTCATGCTCCTCCTCGGGAAGGGAGTCTCACCGCGTCGGCGCCGACTGGAAGGGTGCCGCCCCCTGGTGGGGATATCAGCGCCAATCATCCGGAGGGGATATCATAGGCGCCCAATATCGCATTTACAGATACCCGATAGAATTTCATCGAGGGGACCTGACGCAACTCCTCGCCCCAGAAATACCCCCTAACGTTATATACGCCGACTAATCGGGACACCGGTGACGCAGCACAGCTAATACGACATATCTATGGAGGACTCCTCGTGCCGGAGCCCGACAGGGATCTGAGCAGGAAAGCGATCGCCCAGGCCCTGGCCGATCTCGCCGACACCGATCGCCTCACCCTGGTGGAGGTCGCCGCCGACGGCCTCACCACGTTCCTTCTCCATCGGGACGACAACGGTTGCCCCCGCGGCCGGAGCTGGTCGGCGACCTGGCCGGGCCTCGCGGGCGAACGCGGATGGGACGCCGATCCGGCCGGGACCCGGGAGGCCGTGCTACGCACGACCCGCGCCGCCCTGTCCTCCGCCGGCGTGATCCTCGTAGCCGCCTCCTCCGCCGACCCGAAGGTCGAGCAGGCCCTCGCCTGGCTGCGTGCGGCACATCCCGCCGCGCAGGTGCTGCGGACCGAAGCCCCGATCGCCGCACGGGTCCGGGAGGTCATGGCGGACGACCCGCTGACCAGGTCGTACGAGCTGGTCGTCGTCCTCGTCGACCCGGACACCAGCCGTCCCCGGCTGACCAGCCGGCAGCTCTTCCCCCTCGGCTCCCGCCCGGGGGCCCGGATCCGGGTCGCCCTCCGCTGCGAGGCCGCCGGCGCGCACGGCACCGCGTTCGCCGTGGTCACCTGGCAGGGTCCGGAGCCGCGGCTGCTGTCCGTCCAGTCCGCCCCGGTCACGCCCGGCCGGTACGAGGTGACCGCCGAGCTGATACGGCCCGGCCGGGTGCGGTTCACCGGCCTGCCCGCGCTCTCGCCCGACCCCCGTGACTGGAATCAGCTCGTCGCCGCGCTCCCGGACCGGCTCCCGGGGCGCACCGGCCCGGCGCATCTCGTCTGCGCGGTGGAGGTCTGCGGAGCGGACGACCAGGTCGCGGAACGGCTGAGCCGGGCACGCCAGATGATCAGCTCTGCCTCCGGCGAGATCGGCGGCCTGCTCCGGGTCTCCCTCCTCGCCTACGCGGCGCACTCGTACGACCCGTCGGCGCCGGAGCTCCCGGTGCGGGTCGCGGCCTGGGAGGCCGGCGCGGGAGAGGCCCTGAACGCCCTCGGCGCGCTGGAGGAGCGGGGAGCGGTGGCCACGGGATATCCGTACCACCCCCACGCGGCGCAGTTCGAGGACATGCTCGCCGTGGTGGTCGAACGGCTCGGCCGGGCGGATCCGGCGCCCGCCGTCGTCCTCACGGTCGGAGGCCGCCCGCCGCACCCGGCCCGCACCGACCAGTCCAGGATCCTGCCCTGCCCCCACCGGCACGACTGGCGGAAGCTGGTCGCCGCCCTGCGGCAGCGGCAGGGCACGGTGCTGGGCGCGATCTGCGACCAGCCCGCCGACCAGGCGCACCAGGCGTGGCACCGGATCGGCGCGGCGGCCCTGGCCCATCTGGAGGCGGTGGACGTGCGCGGCCTGGCCGCCGATCTCGGCCTGGTCGCCCCCTCCCCCGTTCATCTCCCGTTCCCCCTGCTCGACGAGACGGAGTGACGACGCGCATGCAGCCCGATCCGAGCCGGGAACGTCCCGATCACAACATCGCCATGTGGGGCGCTCCCGGCAGCGGCAAGACCACCCTGCTTGCGGCGCTGTTCATCGCCCTGACCAGGAGAAACGATGACTGGAAGATCGTCGGATCCGATCCCGCGTCATCGGACTACCTGATCGAGAAGACCAACGCCCTGTTGCGGGGCAAGGTGTTCCCCGAGGCGAGCATGGCCCTGGAGCGCTATCACTGGACGCTGATCGGCCCCACTCTCCGCAAGCCCGGCTTCTGGGGCAGGAAGGCCAAGCCGGGGCCGCCGACCCGGATAGGCATCGGCATGGTCGACGCTCCCGGAGGGTTGTTCGGTACGGGACGGCGCCCGGCGGGCGGCCCGAGCGCTCCGGACCTGTCGGGAGACCCGCGCCGGCAGGAACTGCTGGACAACCTTGAGCGGAGCCGGGGCATCGTCTTCCTGTTCGACCCGATCAGGGAGTTCACCTTCGGGGACGCCTTCGACCACATGCACGCCCCGCTCGCCCGGCTCGCCGAGCGGATGCTCGTCGCCGGCGAGTTCGTCGACGGGAAGCTGCCGCACCACATCGCCGTGTGCGTCACCAAGTTCGACGACCCCCGGGTGCTGGAGACGGCCGAGAAGCGGCGGCTGCTCACCGCGGACGTCGACGATCCGTACCGGCTGCCCCGGGTGGCCAGCGAGGACGCGCGGGAGCTGTTCCACGAGCTGTGCCAGGTGTCGGCCAGCGGCAACGCCGACATGGTGCTCAACGCGCTCGACCAGTTCTTCCACCCCGATCGGATCCGCTTCTTCGCCACGTCCTCGATCGGCTTCTACGTCGACCGGCGCACGAAGCATTTCGACTGGGACGACTTCCAGAACATGCTCCCCGGAGAGGCGGACGAGGACTCGCGCATCCGGGGGCAGTTGCATCCGATCAACGTGGTGGAGCCCATGCTCTGGCTGGGGCAGCGGCTCGCCGCGGTCCGGCCGGCGACGGAGGCGTCGTGACCGGCCACGAGATCGGATTCGAGTGGGCGCTGGAGGGGAAGCGGCCCGGTGCCCACGACGACTACGAGCTGCTGTCCTGGAGCGACGACCGCCTCGGGCCCGAGGTCTTCGAGGAGATCAGGAGCAGATACGCCACGGCTCTCTCGGCGGATCTGCCCCAGGTGACGATCGCGGTCGCGGCGACCAGAGAGCGCGAGCAGGTGTCGCACCACATCGTGCTCGCGGCTCAGGAGTGGTCGGGGCACCGGGACGCCACCAACCGCAAGATCGTCTACACCCGCTGGTTCTACGTCCCGTACCAGGAGCTGGTCGGCCATCAGGTGTCCTACGAGGCGCTCTACCACGCCCTCGTGGCCCTGCCGGTGACCCCGTCCCCTCCCCTGACCGTACGCGTTCCGGAGTTCGACCCCACGGCCCTCGTCCCCGGGCCGGACGCGCGGTGCGCCGCCGCGCTGCTGCTGACCGGGCGGCCCGTCTGCGTGGTGGGCGCGGACAGGGTTCCCATGATCGAACGGTTGCGCTTCCTGGACACCGTCGCCGCGCTCCTGCCGTACGGCATGCGGACGAGGCTGACCGCGGCGACCTGGACCAGCAGCACGGCCCGGCACAAGATCAGGCTGTCCTTCGCACGGCACGCTCCGGAGAACGCCTACGAGGTGCGGTGGGGGCACGGAACGGAGATCACCTGGCAGGACGGCCCGGCGAACGTGTGCCTGAGCCTCCTGGCCCGGCCCGACGTCCGGCTCGCGGACATGCTGCGGGGGCTCGCCGGGCTGACCAATCCGCTGTCGTTCGGCCCCGAGGACCTGCCGGACGCCGTACGGCTGCTCGAACACTCCGGCTATCCCGAACTGCGGCCCCACGCCGCCACCGGCGTGTGGTGGAGGAAGGAGCGTGAGCCGGCTCCGGGAGGAGGCGGCCCCCCGGGACCCAGGGCGGCCCCGCCGGCCCTGCCGGCCCTGCCGGCCTCGCCTGCCCCGGGTAAGCCACGGCGGACCTCACCCATAGGCTGGCGATGGAAGTGGTTGCGCCGAGACACCGGCGAGAGGCCGGCGGCAGGCGCACTCGGTGCGACACCCGAGGTCGTGCCCGAGAGCCGGGCCACGCCCGCCGCGGCGACCGTGCCCTACCGGCCGGCGGCCTCCGCCGGCCCGGCCCCGGGCGTGGTGCCGAGCTCGACCCCGGGCGCGGGTGCGGGTGCGGGTGCGGTGCCGAGCCCGACCCCGGGCGCGGGTGCGAACGCGGGCGCGGTGCCGAGCGCGGGTGCGGTGCCGCCCTCGATGCAGGCCGCGCTCGGCGGGCTGGAACAGGCCGACCGCGGGAGACGGCCCGGCTGGGGCCTGCACGGCAAGGTCACCATGGTCGTGGCGTTCGCGACGCTGGCCATCACCTTGATCGGCGCCGGTGTCGTCGCGATGCTGCGCGCTCCGGGCGGCGATCCCCTCGCCGAGGGGGGCACGGCCGGGACCGAACCGGGCACGGTCGTCGTCCAGGCCCCGGCCGGGCAGGAGGACGAGTTCGCCAGGAACCTCGTGGCCGAGGCCGTCCGGCGGACGGGCTACAGGGCCGAGATCCGGCTGAGCGACACCCCCGCCACGACCGCACCCGCCGCGGGACCGGCCGTGGTCCTCATGGAGATCCCTCCCACGGATCCCGCCCTCTCGGGCGCCCTGCCGACGTGGCCCGCCAATCCGCTGGCGGCGCAGGGGTTCTCCGCGGTCGCCGCCATCCCGGTCCCGGACCAGGACGTCCTGGTCTACGACGTCGACCTGATCGGGCCGGAGAAGTTGACGGAGGCCTTCGCGCATCCGGACGAGGAGGTCCGGATCTCGGTGCCGGACGCCCCCCGGAAGGGGCCCTCTCGGGAGCGGTCCGAGCGGGTGCTGCGGCAGCGCCATCCCTGGCTGCACCTGGAGACCGTCCCGGCGCTCGACCCGCTGCGCGCCCTCCGGGACAAGGCGGTGCAGGCCGCCATCGTGCCCCGCGAGGCCGCCCGTGACAGCGGTTATCCCCGATCGGAAGCGCTCGCCGGGCTACCGGGCCGCTCGCTGCTCATCCTGTGCAACCAGGCCGCCGGCCAGGCGCTGCGCGACGCGCTGGACACGGTCGCCCGGTCCGTCGACCCCGGCAGGCTGGCATCGGAGGACTTCGACTCCCCGGTGACGGCGGCCGCCCGGCTGGTCGAGTCGGCCCTGCCGCCACCGTCCGGTGCCGTCCCCCTTGCCGAGGACCGCGAGAGCGACGGGGGGGATCCCTTCTGGCCCGCCCTCTCCCTGGTCGCCGCCGGGGGCGCCGCCGGATTCCTGGCCCTCCTGCTGGCGATACGGCTGCCGACCAGGATCGAGCCGCACCGGCACCCGCCGCACCCGCCGTCCGCGCCGGCCTCGCCCGGCTCCTGAGCACCCGGTTCTTGAGCACGCGGCTCCTGACCGCTCCTGACCGCGCGCCCTGCCGCCCCGCCACCCTGCCGCCCGTGAAGTCGCACGGCCTCCGCCACGGAGCGGCGGCCCTCATCCTCGCCGCCGGACACGGCCCCAAGGCCGTCCAATGGAAAGAGCCCAGATCGGCTGTGCCGACCTGGGCTCTTTCGCTGGTGCGCCGCCAGGGACTCGAACCCCGGACCCGCTGATTAAGAGTCAGCTGCTCTAACCAACTGAGCTAGCGGCGCGTGAAGCTCTTGAAGGATAGCGCACTTCCCGGAGGGCTTCGAAACGGAGAACGGCGAACCGCTATGGTAGAACAACATTCGGTCCTGTACTGGGAGTGCACATGTGGTTCCCCTCGCCCGCCGACGCCCGGGAGCGGCTCAGCGCCGTGGACTACCTGGCCGACGACTCCATCGCGACTTCGGTCTTCCTGGCCGGCGCGCTCGGCAAGCCGCTGCTCGCCGAGGGGCCGGCGGGAGTGGGCAAGACCCAGCTCGCCAAGGCCGTGGCGGCGGCGACCGGGGCCCGGCTCGTCCGGCTGCAGTGCTACGAGGGGCTCGACGAGGCCCGCGCGCTGTACGAGTGGAACTACAAGAAGCAGCTCCTGCGGATCCAGGCCGGGACCGGCCAGGACTGGGACGCCACCCAGGACGACATCTTCACCGAGGAGTTCCTGCTCGAAAGGCCCCTGCTCCGGGCGATCAGGTCCGAGACCCCGACGGTCCTGCTGATCGACGAGACCGACAAGGCCGACGTCGAGGTGGAGGGCCTGCTGCTGGAGATCCTCTCCGACTACCAGGTCACGATCCCCGAGCTCGGCACGGTCACCGCCGTGCGCAAGCCGTACGTGGTGCTGACCTCCAACGCGACCCGCGAGCTGTCCGAGGCGCTCAAGCGGCGCTGCCTCTACCTGCACCTGGAGTATCCGACGCCGGAGCGCGAGCGCGACATCGTGCTGGCGCAGGTGCCCGCGATCGAGGCGGCCCTGGCCGAGCAGCTCGCGCGCACGGTCGCCACGATGCGCGCGCTCGAACTGAAGAAGGCGCCCTCGATCGCCGAGACCGTCGACTGGGCCAACACGCTGCTCGCGCTGGGCCGTACCGAACTGGACGAGGCGACGGTCGCCGCCACCCTCGGGGTGGTGCTCAAGCACGCCTCCGACCAGGCTCGGGCGCGCAAGGAGCTGGCCCTGTGAGCGGCGGGACACGGAAGGCGCGGACCCCCGTGAGCGGCCCGGCCCGGGAAACGGGAGGCGCTGTGAACGGCCGATCCCAGGGGGCGGGGGACCCCGTGAGCGGCCGGGCCGGCGGGGCGGGGGGCGGGAGGTGAGCCTGCTCGACCGGCACGTCGGCTTCGTGCACGCCCTGCGCGAGGCCGGGCTGCCGGTCTCGCTCGCCGAGGGGCTGGACGCGGCCCGGGCGCTGCAGATGATCGACCTGGCCGAGCGGGAGTCGCTGCGCGCCGCCTACGCCACGACCCTGGTCAAACGGCCCTCGCACCGCCCGGGGTTCGACACGCTCTTCGACCTGTGGTTCCCCGCCGCCACCACGGGCCTGTACGGCCCGCGCCCGCAAGACGGTCCGGACGCCGATGAGCTGGATCCGGAGACCGCGGCGATCGCCGAACTCCGTGACCGGCTGTCCGAGCTGCTGCTGGGCGCCGACGGGATGAACGACTTCGCCCGGGCGATGGTGGAGCGCTTCGGCCGCCAACCCGCGGCCCCCGGCCGGCAGAACTGGTTCTCCTACCCGGTGCTGCGGGCGCTGTCCCCCGAGACGCTCATGGCCCGGCTGCTGGCCGAGGTGCTGGCCGGCCAGGAGCGCGGCGGCCTGGCGGAGAAGGTGGCCCGGCAGCGGATCGGCGAGAACACCAGGCGGTTCGAGGAGGCCGTCTCCGCCGACGTGCGCCGCCGCATCGCCGAGGACTCCGGGATCGAGCGGATCGCGCGCTCGGCTGTACGGCCGCCGCTGGAACAGCTCGACTTCCTCCGGGTGACCGGGGCCGACCTGGCCAGGCTCCGCCGGGAGGTCCACCCCCTCGCCCGCCGCCTGGCCACCCGGCTGACCGTCAAGCACCGGCTCGGCCACCGGGGCCGCCTGGACTTCCGCCGGACCGTGCGGGCCTC
The DNA here is from genome assembly GCF_030811595.1 of Streptosporangium brasiliense. Taxonomy (NCBI): domain Bacteria; kingdom Bacillati; phylum Actinomycetota; class Actinomycetes; order Streptosporangiales; family Streptosporangiaceae; genus Streptosporangium; species Streptosporangium brasiliense. The sequence goes on along the minus strand of NZ_JAUSRB010000002.1, from coordinate 3,539,905 downwards.
GCTGTCCACCGGCGGGGTGCCGCTGACCACCTTCAACAGGCCGCGCCGCCCGCACCGGCCCGAGCTGGTCATCCTCTGCGACACCAGCGACTCGGTCGCCTCGTTCGCCCACTTCACGCTGCTGCTGACCTACGCGCTGCGCGAGCAGTTCGCCAAGGTCCGCGCGTTCGGCTTCGTGGACACCGTGGACGAGATCACCCGCTTCTTCGTCCCCGGCGCCGACGTGGTGGAGGCGATGACCCGGCTGACCCGGGAGGCCGACATGGTGCGGTTCGGCCGGACCAACTACGGCAACGCCTTCGAACGGTTCGCCGAGCGGTACGGCGACGCCGTCGGTCCGAAGACGTCCCTGCTGATCCTGGGCGACGCGCGGTCCAACTACCAGCCGCCCGCGCTGGAGACGCTGCGACGGCTGAGCCGGCAGGCCCGGCACGCCCACTGGCTCAACCCGGAGCCGGTGAGCCAGTGGGACACCGGCGACTCGCTGGCCACGGCCTACGGCGGCATCGTCCCGATGCGCGAATGCCGCAACGTCGTCCAGCTCGCCGCCTTCGTCGAGGAGCTGGCCTGAGCCGGCCGGCCCGGGTTCAGCTCATCCGGCGCAGCACCCGGGCGGCGGTGCGGGCGAGCAGCTCCACCTGGCTCTCGTCGAACTCCGCGCGTGGCCCGCGCACGATCCACCGGGCCACCAGGCGCGGCTTGAGCAGGGTGAGCCCCTCGGCGGTGACCGTCCGCCGGAGCCGCCCGCCGTGCACCGCGAGCAGCGGCTCGATCGTGACGGGGATGCCCGACTCCCGGGAGAGCACCTGGGCCAGCGAATCGGAGGCGTCGACGAGCGCCTTGGCCACCTTCGTGCCGTACTTCTCGCCGAGGAAGAGCCGGTCGCCGTAGCGGGCGATCTCGGTCTCGGGGTCCCACGCCTCGTTGTCGACCACCCAGATGCCGCCGGGGCCGATGACGAGGTGGTCGATCGAGGCCTGTCCGGGCACGGCGCGGCCGTCGAGGACCTGGTAGCCGAGCCTGCGGAGCTTGCGGCGCAGCAGCTTGCCGGTGATGACCTCGCCCCGGCGCCGGCCCCGCCAGACGGCGGTGGCCTCGTAGGAATACCACGCCCAGAACATGTCCGCCCCGGCGACCAGCAGGCCGGCCGCGAGCCCGACCGCCGGGGGCGCGGGCAGGTCGAAGCGGTAGGCGAGCAGGATGCCCACGACCAGGCCCGCCGCCGCCTTGACCATGCGCATCTTCCGGCGCTGGTCGGCTTCCTTGAGCCAGAACTGTTCGTACATGACCTGGGGTGACAGGCCGTGAACCTGGTCGTCTGGCGTCACGTAGATTGATCCGCCGGGCACAGCGAACCCCCAGGGTCGGTTGGTGGGACGTAAGCGGATCTGCGACGCTGAAGATCCCTTGGGTAAATGAAATACCCAAGTGGGGACTCCAGGCACCCGAAGGTGACGGAAATAACACAACCCAGATACCCGCCAATGCCTTAACCGACCAGTCGGTATGCTTACCGCACCACACATTGGGGGGCAGATGAGTCAGGACCAGGACCAGGAGCCGGTACGGCAGCGCCTGCTCGGCGAGGCCACCCGCCTGTTCGCCGAGCGGGGCTTTGAGAGCACCTCGGTGCAGGAGATCGTCACAGCGGCCGGCGTCACCAAGGGCGCCATGTATCACTATTTCGACTCGAAGGATGACCTGCTCCACGAGATCTACGGGCGCGTGCTGCGCATGCAGATGGAGCGGCTCACCCGCTTCGCCGACGGGCCGGGCCCGGTGGCCGAGCGCCTGCACGCCGCCGCCGCCGACGTCGTGCGGACCACGGTGGAGAACCTGGACGACTCCAAGATCTTCTTCCGCTCCATGCACCTGCTCGCCCCCGACACCCGCAAGAGCGTCCGCGCCGAGCGCCGCCGCTACCACGAGCGCTTCCGCGACCTGGTGACCGAGGGCCAGCGCGAGGGCACCTTCAGGAGCGACACCCCGGCCGAGATGGTCGTCGACTTCTTCTTCGGCTCGGTCCACCACCTGGGCACCTGGTACAGCCCGGAGGGGGCGCTGTCCGGCGCCGAGATCGGAGAGCACTTCGCCGACCTGCTGCTCACCTCGCTGCGCCCGAAGTGACTCGACACCGTCAGGACAGGCCGTACCTGCTTCTGATCATCCTGGCCTCCTGCTCACTCACCTGGCGCGGCGTGCGGGCCAGCGCCTGACGCAGGTCGGACAGGATCTTCTCCCCCGAGCCGCGGGCACGCGTGCGATAGTGGGCAAGCTGTTCGTCGAACCGCTTGGCGGCCGGCCCCGTCCACACCTTGCCCGAGTGAAACTGCCGGTACGGCGCTTCGACGTCCTTCTCGATCTCCTGGACCAGCGGCTCGACCCTCCGCAGAGCATCCCCCAACGCCTCATAGAGCGGGTTGGGCACCATCTCGGCCACGGCCTGATCACTCCTTCGTCGGGGACGGAGAGGGAGACATGGTCGTCGCAGACGGAGCGCTGGCATCGGTGAGCAGCTTCGGCGCGATCAGTTTCATCAGCGCCAGCACATCGGCGGCGTTGTCGCGCCCCGCGACACCTATCTCCAGTTGGATGGAGAGCGCCGCTTTGCCCCGCACAAGCAGCGCATATGCGTCGTTGCTCGTACTGTCCGAGGCCTTGAAGTAAGAACCGATGGCTCCCGGGATGATTTCCGGCAACGGCAAGGCGCCGTCTTCAAGTTGCTCTTTGATCTCCTCCGGGGATCCGTCGGGAGTGAGATCGATCAGCAGCACCTTCCGCCGCTCGCCGTCCCGCTGGTAGATCACGCAGCTTCCATCGTCGAGATCTCCGGGATACGTGAGGTCGAAGTGACCGCGGACCAGCGGGTCACGCACTCCTGTCATCAACTCCACCGCCTTCAGCGGGATGTGGTCGCAGAGATACGGAGGGGTGGCCATCGTCGGCAAAGGGCTGCGGTCGACCTTCACCTCCTCATTTCGGCAGGCCGTCGACACGGCCAGGGTGCAGGCCAGCGCCACCACCGCGGCGAACGGTCTTCTCATCATGATCCGTACTGGGCGAAACCGTTGGAGAAGCCTTGATCCAGGCGGTCTTCAACGTCCTGCCAGGGCCGTCCCGACGGTCCCTGGTAGAGCCACCGCTCATATGCCTCGACTCGCCGATACTTGTCGGTGCTGTTGGTGGCCGTTTTGTCGATCATCTCGTCCATGGTCATAAGCGTCCGACCGTCCTCCTTGAGGAAGTTGTTGGGATTGTCGCGGGGATCGTCTCCCTTTTTGAGGTCTTCCAGCGAGGCCCAGGGGTGGGTCGCAGCGGCGGGCTCGGCCGGGCCAAACACTCCATGCTTAAGCATGGCCCGAGCGGTGAGGTCGTGCACGAGGGCACGGGTCTGGTCGACGGCGGCGTTGGCTTCACTACGGGCTTTGGTCTCCGCGTCCCCCTTGGCCAGGTCCTCGATCTGGCTGCTCCACGCCCCCGTGACACCCGCCACGATCGGCCAAGCCCCCGTCTGCGGGATGGCGAGTCCGGTGTTGACCGCGGCCGTGAGGAGCTTCATATTCCGCTCCTGTGCCTCATCCAGCTCCCTGCCCTCCTCGATCTTGGCCAACCCCGCCGCGTCGGTGATCATGCCGAACGCCCCTCCAATTTGTTTCACACTGGCCCTGAGTGTTCCATCGCCTCGCCCGGCGGCCATCTCCGCAGCGCCCCGGTCGAGAAGCCAGCCGGTGAACGCCGTCTGAGCGGCCAGAACGGGGGCGAATGCCTTGGAATCCGCGAACGCCTCCTTCATCACGCGGTGCAGCTCCTCCTTGTTGAACTGCGCCCCCCAGGGGTCCTGCCCGGACGCACCGGGATTGTCAGCATCCCGGACTCCGGGCGTAACGGGACCGCGACCTCTATGCGTGACGTAGTTGATGTCTCTGATGTAACCAGCGAGGATGTGGCCGACGGTGACGGGCTTCAGGAACGGTTCGATGGAATCACCTGCCTTGATCCGCTCCGCTTCCAGATGCATGAACTCCGAGGCCAGCTTGGCCGACAGGTAACCACGCGAAGGCTTCTCCGGTGAACCGTCGTGATCGCGGAAGGTGAGCATCGCGGCCTCCAGCGCCTTGCCCAAGGCCTCACCTCCGTCGCTCATGTTCCACTCGGTCAGGAAGTGCTTCAATGCGGTTGGGTCACCCGCGAAGAAGTCCTGAGCAGCCGCAGGATCACGGGCGAGCGCCTCCATAAGAGGCACCATGACAAGCGAGTTCGTACCGGGGGGATACGGCGTGCGATCCCAGGCGTCGATCTTTTTGGCGACCGCCAGCAGAAAGGCGGTGTTGAAAGTGCCGTTTTTCAGTGCCACCGCGATCGCGCGGTACTCCCGCTCCTCCCACCCGGAGGTGAGGTCGGAAGTGAGCTTGTCGCGCCAGGCGGCGCTCAGCCGCGAGCTCGCCGTACCCAGCGTCTTGCCGAGGGCGGCCTGCAGCCGCTCCGCCTTCTTGTCGCCCTTGCGCCCCACGGCCGCCGTCATCAACGCGCGGAACGTCGCCGCGCCCATCGTGTTCATCAGCGCGGTGGCGAACGTCACGTTCCCCGTCCGCTTCTCCAACTCCGCCAGGGTCTTCCCGTCGACCTCGCCGCTCTCGGCGGTCCCGGCCAGCCGGGCGACCGCGGCGTAAACGTCGGGGTCGTGGGCGGCCTTGCCGTACAGCGCCTCGTCGAAGGCGGCCAGCCCGCCGGGAACGGTGGAGGAGGCCCCCCACTCCGTGCGCTCGGCGCGGATCGCGTCGCTACGGCGCCGCAGGTCGGGGCGGCTGGTCCCGATCCAGCTCTGCATCTCGCGCAGGACGCTCAGCCCCGAGGTGTCCAGATCGAACTGCTGCAGGGCTCGGCGGATCTGCGGCTCGTTCCGGCCGAGCGCGTCCTGTGCCCGGCCGAGTCCCCGCTCGAAGTCGTCCATCAGAGCGGGGTCGATCCCCGAATACTCGCCGTCCACCCCTTGGGCCGGGGTGGAGGTCGGGGAGGGCATGGAGCTGGGGGAAGGCTCGGCGGAGGATGGCGCTTGGGGGTCACCGGGGCGCTGAGCAGCCGGTCGGACGGCGGGGGGCGGCTGGGAGGTGGGCGAGGGTGTGGGTGTGGGTGACGGATGGGTCATGAGGGCGCTGGACTCCAGCTCGGTCCGTGGAAGGTGACGGCTCCAGCGGCAAGGCTAATTTAAACTCGCCCTATTCGTAAAGACCTCCACTAAATTCGATACATAAGCTAATTGAGTCGCTATTACCACATCAATCCGTGAATAATTTCGTGTACGCGGATAGAGCAGGCAAACTCGGAAGCCGTCTCAGCCCGTGGCCAGGATCGTCGATCCTGGCCACGTCGCCGTAGGGGAGTATGGGCGGACGGAGAAGCCGAGTCTCCCCAGATAGCTGTTTGAGAACGTGTCAGCCCTTGTCGTAATACCAACCCGTGCACTTACTCCTGAGCGCGCCACTGACTCTCACACCGATGCAGGCGCGCATCCACACGTGGTAGTTGGGCTGTTGATTGGAGTGGTCCCGTGCGAACGGACCGCAGTTCTTCCAGGTCTTTCCGCCGTTTTTCGAGCGGTGCACCGTGACGAGGTCACCGGCGCGGTAGCCGCTCTTGATGTAGGCATAGGAGTAGTCGGTAAGCCTCACGTTACGCAGCCACAGCGTGCGGCCCTTGAACGTGATCTCGCGGACCGGATAAAAGCTCCATGTGTCCCCGCTCGGGAAGGCCACGGACTTGCCGCAGCTCGCTGACGCGGCCGTGACGGACGCCGACGTGGCGGCGGACACCGGCCCGGTGATAGCGCCCCCGGCGATCGCACTCGCGACTACGACGACCGACGTTCTCCTCCAACGTCCTTGCATGAGTCCCTCTCGATGGGTAGGTATGCTGGCGCCTGATCGGGCTCGCTTGTCGGCGGAGCCAGGAGCGACACCCCGGCCGAGATGGTCGTCGACTTCTTCTTCGGCTCGGTCCACCACCTGGGCACCTGGTACAGCCCGGAGGGGGCGCTGTCCGGCGCCGAGATCGGAGAGCACTTCGCCGACCTGCTGCTCACCTCGCTGCGCCCGAAGTGACCCGCCCGCCGCGGTGCCGCGGCGGTGGGCGGGAGCCCGGACATTCATGTCAGGCGACGTCGATGACGGCCGGCGATCGCACCGGCCGGGGGGAGGCCGCCCCGGATAATCCTTTGCCCGCCGGACCGATGGCTGCCTAGGCTCACCGGGGTGCGGCGTACCGTCATCATCGGCGACATCCACGGCTGCTTCGACGAACTGCTCGAACTGCTCCAAGAAGTGAATCTCCGTCCGGACGACCTGCTGGTCAGCGTCGGCGACCTGGTCGACCGCGGTCCAGCGCCCGGCGAGGTGGTCAGGTTCTTCCGCGAGCGCCCGAACTCGGTCGTGGTCATGGGCAACCACGAGCGCAAGCACGTGCGCGGGATCTTCTCCTACGCGCAAGAGATCACGCGCTTACAGCTGGGCGAGCGCTACGCCGAAACGGTCCGCTGGATGCGGACGCTGCCGTACTTCTTCGAGAACGAGCATGTCCGCGTCGTCCACGCCGCGATGCTGCCCGGAGTTCCGCCGGCCGAGCAGAGAGAGGAAATCCTCTGCGGCTCGACCAGCGGCGAACGGGAGCTCGCCGCGCTGTTCCCGGACAGCCACTGGCACGACCACTACACCGACGCCAAGCCGGTCGTCGTCGGCCACCATGTGACCGGGCGGGAGCCGATGATCCGCGACGGCAGGGTCTTCGGCCTGGACACCGGCGCCTGCCATGGCTGGAACCTGACCGCGCTGTGCGTTCCGGGATTCACGGTCCACTCGGTGGAGGCGCGCGCGGATCACTGGTCGATCGTCAAGCGCCGGTGGCAGCTGCCCGTCCTGAAGTCCAAGCCCTGGCACGGATTCACCTGGTCGGAGCTGACCGCGACGATCGCGCGGTTCTCCTCGGCGCCCGACGTCGCCACACGCGGCTGGCTGGAGACGGTCGAGAAGTGGGCCGCGGATCTGCGGTCGTCGTTCCCCGCCCTGGTAGCCGCGGCGCACCGCGTCGCCGACGAGCTCACCACGGACGAGCTGCGACGGCATCCCGCCGCGCAGTGCCTGTTCCAAGCCCGTAACGGTCGGCTCGACCAGACCAGCCTGGCCAGGCAGTGCTCGACACCCCGCAGAACAGTGGACCTGGCGGCCGCGTTGGGGCTGACCCTTCCCGAACTGCCCGACTGACCGACTGACCGACTGACCGCTGACAGGCTGACCGGTTGATGGGCTGACCGGTTGATGGGCTGACCGGTTGATGGGCTGACCGGTTGATGGGCTGACCGGCTGGCCGGCAACTGTCCCGGTTGATCGGCAGGTGTGAGGTCCCGAGCGTCCCGACCCGCAAGCGGGAGGCCCTGAGTGCCCGCGGGCGCATCCCGGCCGGGACCGTCAGGCGTCCTCACCCTCGGAATCCTCGGAGTCCCCAGGAGTCCCCGAAGTCCTCGAAGCCCTCGAAGTCCTCGAACACCCGTCCCACAAATCCTCCGCGAGCTGGCCATCTAGGCCAGGAGATGTCCTACAAAAACCCTAGTGTGGTCCATGTGACCGCGGCGGGGATCCGGAGCGGGACGTCCGACCGGTAGGTCCGGACATCTCTCAGGGAAATCTGGAATGAAGCATTCCGTTCTGTTATTGTGGAACGGAACGAACAGTTCCATTCAATGGCCCGCGCGATCGCGGAACCCCTTCCCGCGACCCCCCGCAGCGTTCACGCATCCCCCGAACGACAGGCTCTGGAGGAGCAATGACCACCCTCGACATCCGCCCGGTTGAGGCAGCGGAGGCCACCGGGCCCGCGCCGTACAGGTGGCGCTGGCCGGCGCTCTTCGTGATCCTCGCCGGCTCCGTGATGGAGCTCCTCGACGCCACCGTCACCAACATCGCCGGCCCGACGATGCAGGCCGACCTCGGCGGCGGGACCTCGATGATCCAGTGGCTCGGGGTGGCCTACACGCTGGCCATGACCGCCGGCCTGCTCACCGGCGGGCGCCTGGGCGACATCGTCGGCCGCAAGCGGATGTTCCTCATCGGCGCGGCCGGCTTCGTGATCGGCTCGCTGCTCTGCGCGATCTCCGTCTCGCCGGAGACCGTGATCGCCGCCCGCGTGGTCCAGGGCCTGTTCGGCGCCGCCATGGTCCCGCAGGGGCTCGGCATGATGAAGGAGATGTTCCCGCCCAAGGAGCTCCAGGTGGCCTTCGGCGCGTTCGGCCCGATCATGGGACTGTCCGCGATCGGCGGGCCGATCCTGGCGGGCTGGCTGGTCGACGCCGACCTGTTCGGCACCGGCTGGCGCATGATCTTCCTGATCAACCTGCCGATCGGCCTGGTCACGGTGCTGGCCGCGATGAAGCTCCTGCCCACCGGCCGCCCGGCCCGGACCCTCCGGCTCGACCTCCCCGGCGCGCTCCTGGCCTCCCTCGGCTCGCTGCTGATCGTCTTCCCGCTGGTCCAGGGCCGCGAGCACGGCTGGCCGGCGTGGACGTTCGTGATGATGGCCGGCTCCATGGCGGTGTTCGCGCTCTTCGGCTGGTACGAGTCGCGCCGCAACCACAGGGGCGGCGACCCGCTGATCGCGCCGAGCCTGTTCCGCAAGCGCGCGTTCATCGGCGGCATGTTCACCGGAACGATCTACTTCTCCGCCTTCAGCGGGTTCGGCCTCGTCTTCAACCTCTACACCCAGCTCGGCCTCGGCTACACCCCGCTGAAGGCCGGCCTGGCCGGCGTCCCGCTCTCCGTGGGCATGATCATCGGCATGGGCGCCATGCAGGCGGTCAGGAGGCACGGCCGCCGGGTGCTGCACGCGGGCGCCGTGATCATGACGGCCGGCGTCGTCGCCCTCCTGCTGCTCCTCGGCCCCGAGGTCAGCCCCTGGCTGCTCGCCCCGGCCCTGCTCGTCACCGGCCTGGGGTCCGGGCTGATCATGGGCCCCTACTTCGAGATCGCGCTGGCCGGGGTCGAGCCGCACGAGACCGGCTCCGCCTCCGGCACGCTCACCGCACTCCAGCAGGTCGGCGCGGCGCTCGGGGTGGCCCTGCTCGGCACCGTCTTCTTCGGCGCGATGGACGGCGACCCGACCGCCGCCGCGCAGAGCACCTTCTGGGTCGTCGCCGGGATGGTCGCGCTGACCTTCCTGGCCGGTTTCCTCCTGCCCAGGCAGGCACGCGAGGACGCGGACCCGGTCCACTGACCGGCCCGCGGGCGTACGGCCGGCCGGGGAAGCCGGCCGTACCCCGATCTCCCCGCGACGGCCCCCGGCTCCGTGCCGGGGGCCGTCGCGCCGGCGCGGACCGGACGGAGCCGCGGGTCAGACGGAGCGCAGGCCAGGCGGGGACGCAGGCCGGACGGAGCCGAAGGCCAGGCCGAGCCCAGGCCGGACGGGGACGCAGGTCAGACGGAGCCGCGGGTCAGACGGGGGCGGGCAGGTCCGCCAGGACCGCCAGGGCGTCCCGGTGGGCGCCGGGGGCGCCGAACGCGATCTCGGTGGACTTGGCGCGCTTGAGATACAGGTGCACCGGGTGCTCCCAGGTCATCCCGATCCCGCCGTGGAGCTGCACACTCTCCTCGGCGACGCGCACCGCCACCTCCGAGCACCAGGACTTGGCCACCGCCGCCGCCAGCTCGCCCGCCTCGACCGCCTCGACCGCCGCCGCGCCGTACGGGACCGCCGCCAGCAGGTCGGCGGCGTTCCTCGCCGCCGCGCGGGCGCGCACCACGTCCAGCCAGAGGTCGGCCATCCGGTGCTTGATCGCCTGGAACGACCCGACCGGCCGGGCGAACTGGTGGCGCTCCTTGATGTAGGCGAGCGTCGCCTCCAGGCACCACTCGGCGACCCCGAGCTGCTCGGAGGCGAGCAGCCCCGCCCCGAAGGACAGCACCTCCCGCACGTCGAGAGAGCCGATCGCCTCACCCGGGGTGTCGGAGAACGTGACGGTGGCGATCGGCCGGGTCAGGTCCAGCGACGGCGCCACGTCGACCTGGACGTGCTCGGCCGCCACCTGGTAGAGCGCCCTTCCGACCGGGACGAGCAGCACGTCGGCCACGTCCGCGCCGGCCACCGCCCGGACCGCCCCGTCCAGGGTCCCCCGGTCGGTGACGGTCACGGTCTCCGGCAGCGGCCGGTACGGCGAGGCCGCCAGCGACACCGCGAGCGCCGCCGTGGTCTCACCGGAGGCGAGCTCCTGGATCAGGTCCTCCTCGCCGACCCGCAGCAGCGCCGCCGTCGCGAGCACCGAGCTGGTCAGGAACGGCACCGGCGCCACCGCCCGCCCCAGCTCCTCCAGCACCACCGCGACCTCCCGCGCCGACGCCCCCGCCCCGCCGTACTCCTCCGGCACGAGCAGCCCCGCCACCCCGATCTCCCGCGACAGCGTCTTCCACAGGTCCATGTCGTACGGCGCGGCGGACTCGGCCCGCCTCAGCACCGCGTCTGGGCCGCTGCGGTCGGCGAGCAGACCCCGCACGGAGGCCCGCAGCTCCTCCTCGACCTCGGTGTACAGCAGCGTCATCGTCGCTCACCACTCCTCATCCGCCACTCGTCCGCCACGCGGGCCGTCCGCCCCGCACGGATCACTGTGCTCACCACGTCCGGCTCGCTCCACGTCACCGTCGCTCACCGCTCCTCATCCGCCGCGCGGTCGCGCCGGACCTTCTCACCGGGGCAGGTTCTTCCACGGCACGTCCTTGTCGACGCGGGGCTCGGACGGCAGGCCGAGCACCCGCTCGGCGACGATGTTGCGCAGGATCTCGGAGGTGCCGCCCTCGATCGAGTTCCCCTTGGCGCGCAGGTAGCGGTATCCGGGGCCCCGGCCGAAGAAGTCCACGCTGTCGGAGCGGCGGAAGGTCCAGTCGTCGTAGCCGAGCCCCTCCTCCCCGCGCATCTCCACGTCGAGCCCGGACAGCGCCTGATTGAGCGAGGCGAAGGAGAGCTTCATGCCCGAGCCCTCCGGTCCGGGCTGCCCGGCCGACAGCTGCTCGCGCAGCCGCGCCCCGGCCAGCCGCGTCACCTCCGCCTCCACCCAGAGCCGCAGCAGCCGCTGGTGCAGGTCGTGGGTGCGCAGCTCGGGCCGGGACCGCCAGGTCTCGGCGACCACGCCGACCATGCCGCCGCCCCGCCGGACCGGCGCGCCGCCGATCGCCACGCGTTCGTTCATCAGCGTGGTCTGCGCGACCCGCCACCCGTCGCCGACCTCGCCGAGCCGCAGATCGTCGCCGAGCCGTACACCCGTGAGGAAGACCTCGTTGAACTCGGCCTCCCCGGTGATCTGCCGCAGCGGCCTGACCTCGACACCGGGGGCGTGCATGTCGCACACGAAGTAGGTGAGCCCCCGGTGCTTGGGCACGTCCGCGTCGGTCCGGGCGACCAGGATCGCCCAGCGGGCGTGGTGGGCGCCCGAGGTCCACACCTTCTGCCCGTCCACGACCCACTCGTCGCCGTCGCGGACCGCCCTGGTGCCGAGCGTCGCCAGATCCGAGCCGGCGCCGGGCTCGCTGAAGAGCTGGCACCAGATCTCCTCGCCTGTCCACAGCGGGCGCAGGAACCGCCTGCGCTGCTCCTCGGTGCCGAAGGCCAGGATCGTCGGAGCGGCCATGCCCAGCCCGATCGCCTGCACGCCGGTGTCGAGCTGCGGAGTCCGCGCCAGCTCCTGCTCGACCACGTTCTGCAGCTCTCGCGGGGCGCCGAGCCCGCCGAGCCCTTCGGGGAAGTGCACCCAGGCCAGTCCCGCGTCGAACCGGGCCCGCAGGAACTCCAGCCGCCGCCCGGGGTCGTGCCCGGCGGCCAGGAACGCCGCGGCGCGCTCCCTGATCGTCTTGTCGTCCAACGCCACGAACGTTCCCTTCGTCACAGGTGTGGGATGGGGATCCCCGGCCTCAGCCGCGGGGAGTCATGTGCTTTTTGAGCTCGCGGTAGGCGAGGGAGCGCTTGTGCACCTCGTCGGGTCCGTCGGCGAGCCTCAGGGACCGTGCGCCCGCCCAGAGGGCGGCCAGCGGGAAGTCCTGGCTGACGCCTCCGGCGCCGTGGGCCTGGATGGCCTTGTCCAGGATCCACTCCACCTCCCGCGGAGTGGCGATCTTGATGGCCTGGATCTCGGTGTGGGCGCCGCGGTTGCCGACGGTGTCCATCAGCCAGGCGGTCTTCAGCACGAGCAGGCGGAGCTGCTCGATCTTCACCCTCGACTCGGCGATCCAGTCCTGGACGACCCCCTGCTGGGCGATCGGCCCGCCGAACGCGGTCCGCGACAGGGTCCGCGCGCACATCAGCTCGACGGCCCGCTCGGCCATGCCGATCAGCCGCATGCAGTGGTGGATCCGGCCCGGCCCGAGACGCGCCTGGGCGATCGCGAAGCCGCCGCCCTCCTCGCCGATCAGGTTGTCCACCGGCACCCTGACGTCGTCGAAGGCGATCTCGGCGTGGCCGCCGTGGTCGGCGTCGGAGTAGCCGAACACGTGCATGCCCCGCCTGATGTCCAGCCCGGGCGTGTCACGCGGCACCAGGACCATGGACTGCTGCCGGTGGGAGGACGCCTCCGGGTCGGTCTTCCCCATCACGATGAGGATCCTGCAGGCCGGGTTCATCGCCCCGGAGGCGAACCACTTGCGGCCGTTGATCACGTATTCGGAGCCGTCCCGGACGATCGACAGCGCGATGTTCGTGGCGTCCGACGACGCGGTGTCCGGCTCGGTCATCGCGAACGCCGACCGGATCTCCCCTCGCAGCAGCGGCTCCAGCCACTCCTTGCGCTGCCAGTCGTCGCCGAACATGGACAGCACTTCCATGTTGCCGGTGTCGGGGGCGGCGCAGTTGGTCGCGGTGGGGGCGAGGCGGGGCGAGCGCCCCATGATCTCGGCCAGCGGGGCGTACTGCAGGTTGGTCAGCCCGGCGCCGTGCTCACCCGGCAGGAACAGGTTCCACAGCCCCCGCCTGCGGGCCTCCTGCTTGAGATCCTCCATCAGCGGAGGGGTGGCCCACCCGCTCTCGGCGGCCTGGGCCTCGAACGCCTCCTCGGCCGGGTAGACGCACTCATCCATGAAGTCGAGCAGCCGTCTCCGCAGCTTCTCGGTCGTGGCGTCGAACGCGAAATCCATGGGCTCTCCTCACGGTCTCCCAGGAGCGTACCGACCGGACGGTATGGATGTCGACACGCCTCCTGGCAGACCTCGCCCGCGAGGCGGTGTCGCGGGCCGGCTCGATCTTCATGCCCCGCACGGGAGAGGAGGCGCCGTCCGGCGGCAGGGCCGGCGGTGGACAGGCGCCGCCGCGGCCGGACGGGGGCGCCCGGCCACCGGGGCCGGCCACCGCGCCGGCCTGCGAAGTGGTCGCCGGGGACACGCCCTCAGTGGACCTTCTGGCGGCTCCGCCGACCGGCCTACAGTCACCTCCATGACCGCGCACATGCCCGATCCCGTCACCCTCGAAGACGACGTCGTACGGCTCGAACCGCTGACCCTGGCCCACGTCCCCGACCTGTTCCTGGCCTCCGGCGGCGACGAGGAGGTGTGGCGCTGGCTCTCGTCCCCCGCACCGCGCAGCGAGGAGGAGCTGGAAGGCATCGCGGAGAAGCTGATCGACGACCCGGAGCACGTGCCGTTCGCGGTGATCCTCAAGGAGACCGGCCGCGCGGTCGGCTGGACCACCTACATCGACACCCCGGGATACGCCGACAGCATCGAGATCGGCTGGACCTGGTACGGCAGGGCCGTGTGGCGCTCGGCCGTCAACACCGCGTGCAAGATCCTGCTGATCGACCACGCCTTCGACAAGCTCGGGGTGAACCGCGTCCAGCTCAAGACCGACATCCTCAACACCCGTTCCCAGGCGGCGATCCAGCGCATCGGCGGCCTGCACGAGGGTGTCCTGCGCCGCCAGCGCCGCCGCTCGGACGGCACCTGGCGCGACACGACCTACTTCAGCATCCTCGACGACGAATGGCCCGCCCACCGCGCCCGCCTGCTGGCGCGGTGACGGCCGGACAGCCGGCACCGGGGGTCACGTCAGCATCCCCTTCAGCAGCTCCCGGACCCCGAGGCGCAGGTCGTCCGGGGTCGGCTCCGCCCCGGCTCCGATGATGGCGTCGAACATCACGCCCTCGCAGTAGGCGACCAGCTGGCGGCTGTGCCGTACCGGATCCGGCGACCCCGCCGCGGTGAGGATCACCACCACGGGGTCGCGGAAACGGCTCCCCACCTCGTCGTAGACCTTGCGGAGCTCGGGACGGCGGGTGGCCTCCAGGGCCAGCTCGTAGCGGGCGACCGTCCGGCGGCGGTCGACGGTCAGCTGCCTCCACAGCACCCGGGTCGCCACCTCGGCGAGCGCGTCCAGCGCGCCCAGGCCGTCCGACGCGGCGGCGAAGATCTCCCCGAACGCGGCGACCTCCAGCTCGGTGAGCCGCTCAAGGGCCAGCTCCAGCAGCGCCGAGCGGGTGCGGGCGAGATTGGAGGTCGACCCCGGCGGCAGCCCGGCCGCCTCGTCCACCGCCCGATGGGTCAGGCCGCGCATGCCCCGCTCGGCGAGCAGGGTGATGGCGGCCTCCGCGACGGATTCGGCACGCTGAGACTTCACCCCGCGATACTACACTTGTAGTTGAACTACAGGCGTAGTAATGTCCACTACATCCGTAGTGAGGGAGCAGGTAATGGCGCGTGCAGTGGTGATCGGGGCGGGGATCGGCGGCCTGACGGCGGCGGTGGCACTGCAGCAGCGGGGCTGGGAGGTGACGGTGTTCGAGCGGGCGCCGTCCCTGGAGCCGGTCGGCTCCGGGCTGGCCGTCGCCGCCAACGCGCTCAAGGCACTGGACACCATCGGCGTCGGCGACGAGATCCGCAAGCTGTCGGCGGTCCAGGGCGAGGGCGGCGTACGGCGCGCGGACGGCCGATGGCTGATCAGGACCACCGACGAGGCCACCACCGCCCGGTACGGCGGCGACTCCGTGGTGCTGCTGCGCCGCGCCGACCTGGTGGGCGCGCTCTCGGCCCGCCTCGCCCCCGGCACGGTCCGGCTGAACAGCACCGTGAAGGGGGTGGACCCGGAGACCGGCCGGGTGACCGTCAGGACCGGAAGCGCGGAGACCGGACCGGTGGAGAGCGAGCCGGTGGAGGCCGAACTGGTGGTGGCCGCCGACGGCATCCACTCCCCCACCAGGGTCGCGCTGTTCCCCGGCCACCCCGGCCCGCGCTACGCCGGGACCACGAGCTGGCGGGTGCTCATCCCCTACGGGAGCGTCCCGGGCCAGACCTCGGAGAGCTGGGGCGACGGCAAGGTCTTCGGGGTCATGCCGCTGGCCGGAGGGCTGGTCTACTGCTACGCCACCGACGCGGTCCCGGCCGGCGGAGGCGGCGGCGACCAGCGGGCCGAGCTGCTGCGCCTGTTCGGAGGGTGGCACGACCCGATCCCGGCGCTGCTGGCCGCCGCCGCACCGGAGAACGTGCTCAGGAACGACGTGCACCATCTCACCACCCCGCTGCCCGCCATGCACAGGGGCAGGGTCGCGCTGCTGGGCGACGCCGCCCACCCCATGACGCCCAACCTGGGGCAGGGCGCCTGCCAGGCGATCGAGGACGCGGTGGTGCTGGCCCACCTCGCGGACCGGGGCGCCGCCGGGCTGGCCGGCTACACCGCCGCCCGGTTGAAGCGGACCTCCGAGATCGTGGCCCGGTCCGCGTCGATCTGCCGCGCCACCCGGATCCGCAACCCGCTCGCCGTACGGCTGCGCGACATGACGATCGCGCTCGCCTGGCGGCTGACCCCGGGCCGGATGACCGGCGCGATGGACGAGGTCGTCGGCTGGACCCCGCCCGCCCCCTAGGACGGGAGCGAGGCCGTCTCCCGGGTGGAGGCGTGGGTGCCGTGGTCCGGAGACAGCCGGCCCAGCGTGATGGTCCCCCAGACCAGCAGCGCGGCGGCGAAGAGCGCGGGGATCACGTTCGACAGGCCGGTCGGCATCGCCTCGTCGAGCAGGAGCGCCCCGGCCGTGATCGAGGTGATGGGGTCGACCACCTGCACCGTCGCGTAGGCGATGCCGAAGTAGCCCACCGCGTAGGACTTCTGCAGCAGCACCACCGCGCAGATCAGCAGCACGGGGATCGCGACCGTGAACCAGCTCAGCAGGTTGCTCAGGTCGCCGTTGAGGTTACCGCCCACCACCCGGACGAAGGTGGACACGCTGGCCGTCACCACACCGGCGCCGACCGACAGCAGCAGCGCCTTGGCCGAGCCCCCCGCCTTCCGCGCGGCCAGGTGCGCCAGCAGCACGACCAGCCCGACGCAGCCGAGGAAGCCGAACGCCTCCCGGTCCGTCATGTGCGGCGTCACGGCGTGCGCGGGGACGAGCAGCATCAGGCCGAGCAGGCCGACGGCCACCGCGACCGACCCGATGATCTCAGCCCGGTGCGGCCGCCTGCCGTGCAGCATCGCGGCCAGCGGCACGGCGAACACCAGCGTCGCCACGCTGATCGGCTGCACCGCGACCAGCGGCGCGAAGCTGAGCGCGACGGCGTGCAGGGACGCCCCGGCGAACCCGATCACACCGCCTATCCACCACCGGGGCCGCCGCATCAGCTTGAGCGAGGCCCCCTCGGAGACCGCCTCGAACTGCTGGAGCGCCGCGCCCAGCGCGTAGCCCAGCGCGCCGACCAGGGCGATCGTCATCCCGACCCAAGTCATCGCCACCCACCAGGGATGATCGGGCATACGTAAAGAAACGGCACTTGGGTCATCCCGCAAGCTTAGAGCGCCCGGCGAGTGGGTAACGGGCCGCCCAAGCCAGATCCAGGGTCCTTTCAGGGGTGGAAGGCGTCTCCTTCGGACCACCCTCCGGCCGCCCGGCGCGGCGACGGCGGCCTCATCGCCTACGGCACGCCGCACACATGCTCGGCGGGGCCGGGTCCGAGGCGGTCTCCGCACCCCTCGGCCCCGAGGTGGTCCTCGTACACCCCGACCTTGAAGGTGATCAGGTCCAGGCACCGGGTCAGCTCACCGATCTGGGCGATCACGTGCTCCCGGTGCCGGCGCAGCAGCGCGAGCCGCTCCGCCTCGGTGCCGGAGCCCTGCCGGACGAGGTCGGTGTACTGGCGGATCGCGGGGAGGGGCATCCCGGAGGCGCGGAGGATGACGCACAGCCGCAGCCACTCCACGTCGCTCTCGGTGTAAAGGCGCCGCCCGCCGGGTCCCCGTCGCACGGGGCCGGCCAGGATGCCTTCGTGTTCGTAGAAGCGCAGCGTGTGCACGCTCAGGCCGGTGCGTTCGGCGACCTGTCCGATGCTCAGATCCGGTGCGGCCTCAGGCATGTCCCACAGACTAGAGGTTGCCCTAGAGCCGACTCTAGAACTTAGAGTACGCCGCGTGATCACCCCCATCCACGACTGCTGAGGGAGCATGACCATGCGCTACCGCGTCCTCGGCGGCACCGGCATCGAAGTGAGCGTCCACTGCCTGGGCGCCATGATGTTCGGCGCCGCGGGCAACCCCGACCACGACGAATGCGTCCGCGTCATCCACACCGCCCTCGACCGGGGGATCAACTTCGTCGACACCGCGGACATGTACTCGGCGGGCGAGTCGGAGGAGATCGTGGGAAAGGCGCTGCGCGGCCGCCGCGACGACGTCGTGCTCGCCACCAAGGTGCACTTCCCGATGGGCGAGGGTCCGAACCGCGGCGGCAACTCCCGGCGCTGGATCGTCAGGGAGGTCGAGGAGAGCCTCAGGCGCCTGCGGACCGACTGGATCGACCTCTACCAGATCCACCGCCCCGACCACACGACCGACATCGAGGAGACGCTCTCCACGCTGAGCGATCTCGTGCGCCAGGGCAAGATCCGCGCCTTCGGCTGCTCCACGTTCCCGGCCGAGGAGATCGTCGAGGCGCATCACGTCGCCGAGCGCCGCGGCCTGATGCGCCTCAGGACCGAGCAGCCGCCGTATTCGCTGCTGGCCCGGGGGATCGAGACCTCCGTGCTGCCGGTCTGCCGGCGGTTGGGGATGGGGGTGCTGACCTGGAGCCCGCTGGCCTCGGGCTTCCTGACCGGCAGGTACCGCAAGGGGCGGCCCGTCGATCTCACCACCGGCCGGGCGGCGCTGACGCCGGCGCGCTTCGATCCCTCGCTCCCCGTGAACGTCGCCAAGCTGGACATCGTCGAACGGCTCGTCGAGGTCGCGGACGGCATCGGCTGCTCGCTGCCCGAGCTGGCCGTGGCCTTCACCGTGGCGCATCCCGCCGTCACCTCGGTGATCATAGGACCGCGGACGATGGACCAGTTGGAGTCGCTGCTGAAGGGCGCCTCGCTCACCCTCGACGACGCGACCCTCGACCGGATCGACGAGATCGTTCCCCCCGGGACCAACGCCTACCACCCGGACGGCTCCTGGCGCTCGCCGGCGCTGGACGCCGCCGCCCGCCGCCGCCCGCCCGCCGACCGTTCCGCGGCCTAGCCGTACGGCGAGGCCGCGTGGAGCGGTGCCGGCCGCTCCGGTCGTCCGTCTCCCGCGACGCGGCGGACGGCTAGTTCCGGGGCGGGCAGACGCAGAAGAGATGCCCCTCGGGGTCGGCGAGCACGACCCAGCCCCCCTCGCCGGGCTGGAAGTCGGGCTTGGTGGCCCCGAGCTCCAGATAGTCCTGGACCGCCTTGTCCAGGTCGGGGACCCGGACATCGAGGTGGAACTGCTTGTCGGGGCCCGGCCAGGCGGCCGGCCTGCGGTCGGTGTTCTGCTGGAAGTAGATGCTCGTCGTGCCGTCGCCGATGCCTGCGTAGGAGTCCTCGGCGTACTGGACCTCGTAGCCGAGGACCGCCGCGTAGAACTCCGCGAGCCGCTTGGGCTCGGCGCAGTCGATGGTCACGGCGATGAGTTGTGCGGTCGTCGTCATGGTCCCCATCGTGGCGCCCATACCTGACAGGTGACGTCAGGTTCATCGGCGGACATCGGAACGGCCCCGCCGCGCCGCCCGGAAGCCCGTCCGCCTTCCGTCGCGCGGGCCCGCCCCACCGTCCGGAAGCCCCTCCCCCGCCGTCGTGCGGGCCCGCCGTACCGGCGGATAACCACTGGTCGCCGCGGCCGCCGTCCCGTTATGGTCGTCCCGTGACGACGCTCATCATGTCCCCGCCCGCCGCCCGCTAGCGGGCGGTCCTCTCTCCTGACAACCGGATCCGGGTGGTCCGGTGGGTGGCTGACGCCCGCATACGTGCGGCCTGACGACAACCACCTCATCTGGAGAGATCTCCATGACGCATGTCTCCGTGCAGCGGGGCCTGCTGTACGTATCGATCGCGGCGACCGCCTGGGGCACCGGGGGCGCCGCCGGCGCGCTGCTCCACCAGGCAGGCGGCCTCGGTCCCGTCTCCGTCTCGTTCTGGCGCTTCGCCTCCGGCGCGGTGATGCTCCTGCTGGCCTCGCGCCTGTTCGGTCTCGGACGCCCGGGTGGTCTCGGGCGGACCGTGGTCACGGGTGCGGCGATGGCCGTCTACCAGACGGCCTACTTCGCGGCGATCGCCGCGTCCGGCCTGGCCGTGGCGACCGTGATCACGATAGGCGCCACGCCGGTCCTCGTCGCCGCCGGCGCGCGCGTGCTGCTGGGCGAGCGGCTGGGCCCGGCGGGGCTCGGCGCGGTGGCGACCGCCCTGACCGGCCTGGCCATGCTGACCCTCGACGGCGGGTCGGCCACCTTCTCGATGGCCGGCGTCGGCTGGGCGCTGCTCTCGGCGGCCGGCTACGCGGGCGTGACCCTGCTCAACCGCGCCTCCACCGACGGCCCCTACGCCACCGCCATGGGCGGCTTCGTCGTCGGGGGCCTGTGCCTGCTCCCCCTCGCGCTGGCGCAGGGCCTGCTGCCGCAGGGTGACCTGCTCGCCTCGTCGGTGATCATCGCCTATCTCGGCGCGGTCCCGACGGCCCTGGCCTACGGTCTCTTCTTCGCCGGTCTGGCCGCGGTGCGGGCCACGACGGCCGCCGTGATCAGCCTCGTGGAGCCGGTCGGCGCGGCGGTCATCGGGGTGCTCCTGCTCGGCGAGCGGCTCACCCCGCAGGCCGTCGCGGGCGCGGTCCTGCTGCTCGCCTCCGTCGGCCTGCTCACCTTCGGCGAGAGGCGCGGGGCCGTTGACCCGGCCGCCACATTATAACAGCGAATTCACGGTTTTCCTTTTGTCGAAAAAATAAACCAAACGACAGGAAGGAAATCAGGCCACCCATATTTGGTCCAAGAGAAAGACAACAATCAAATAATCGCTTTTTTCCCTGACAATTTCGCTCATATCGTGACATAGAGACCAGGCCGCCGGACGGTCTCCGCCGGCGGCCCGATCAGAAAGGAGACGCCATGAACGACAGACGGCGCCTGATGCTGATCAGCTCGGCACTTCTCACGGCCTCCGTCCTCGGAGCGGGCGCGATCTCCCCGTTCTCCGCCGCCCCCGCCTCCGCGCAGGCGGTCATGGCGGGCGTCCCGCAGGTCGCGGTCCCGACCCCGGAACCGACCACCACCCCGACCACGGCACCGACAATGGCACCGACCACGGAGCCGACCACGGCACCGACGACGGCACCGACCACGGAGCCGACCGGACAGCCGCCCGCCGGGGAGAAGCCCGAGGCGTACTGGGAGGCCTACCGCAAGGGCTTCTTCGAAGCCGGCGACAACTGCGGCAAGGGGAAGAGCTTCACCTACGGCGGATCAGCCGACTGGGACAGAAAGGGCTGGGTGGACGGATACAACGCCGGTCACATCGCCTTCTGTGAGAACGTCGACTGAATCACCTCGCCGTCCGTAAAGGCGGCCGGAGAAACGCCGGGCCCGGAGCTCCGGGCCCGGCCCCGTGTCCGGGGCCGGAGCGGAGCCGGAGCAGGGAGCCGGTGAAAACCGACGGATCAGCCGAACATGTCGGGCTCGGCGGCGGTGATCTGGTCGTAAAGGGGCTGGAAGTTGATCCAGCCGACCAGGTCGTTGCCGATCTGACCGTGGGTGAGCTTGGCGTTCTCGTGGTCGATCGGCACCGTCGGCCCGGCGGCCTTGGCCAGGAGCTGGGCCTGGCACGAGCGCTCCATCGTGATGAACCACCAGGCGGCGGCGTCCACGGTGTCGCCGACGGTGAGCAGGCCGTGGTTGCGCAGGATGACCGCCTTGCAGGAGCCGAGCGCCCGGGCGATGCGGCGACCCTCCTCCGTCTCCACGACCACGCCGGTGTAGTCGTCGAACAGCCCGTGGTCCTCGTAGAACGCGCACGCGTCCTGGGTCAGCGGCTCCAGGAGGGCGCCCAGCGACGACAGCGCCTTGCCGTACACCGAGTGGCTGTGCGCGGCGGCGACCGCGTCGGGCCTGGCCTGGTGGACCATCGCGTGGATCGCGAACGCGGCCTGGTTGACGTGGTAGCGCCCCTCGACGACCTGGCCCTCGTGGTTGACGAGGATGAGGTCGCTGACCTTGATGTGCTTGAAGGACATGCCGAACGGGTTCACCCAGAAGTGGTCGGTGTGCTCGGGGTCCCGGGCGGTGATGTGCCCGGCCACGCCCTCCTCGAAGCCGAACCTGCCGAACAGCCGTAGCGCGGCCACCAGGCGCTCCTGGCGGTGGCGGCGTTCCTCCTCCACGGTCTCGAATTTCTGCGGCAGCCGGAAGGTGAGCTGGTCGGTGGGGATCGGCTGCAGGTCGGACAGGCTCATCGTGCCTCCAGGGCGGACGGGTCGAGGTCGGCGGGCGTGCGGTGGCCCGCCAGCCCGAGGGTGAGGTCGAGGTCGGCGAGCAGGCTCCGCACCACGTGGCGGACGCCCTCCTCGCCGCCCACCGCCAGACCCCAGACGTACGGCCGGCCCAGCAGCACGGCGCGCGCCCCGAGGGCGAGCGCCTTGAGGACGTCGGCCCCGGTGCGGATCCCGGAGTCGAACAGCACGGTCAGCCGCTCGCCCACGGCGGCGGCGACGGCGGGGAGCGCGTCCAGCGAGGCCATGGCGCCGTCGACCTGCCTGCCGCCGTGGTTGGAGACGACGACGCCGTCCATCCCGGCGTCGGCCGCGCGCAGGGCGTCGTCCACGTGCTGGACGCCCTTCAGGACGATCGGCCCGTCCCAGTTGTCGCGGAGCAGGGAGAGCCGGTCCCAGGTGTGGGAGCGGCCGTGGAACATCGGCGCCCACCGCAGGATCGCCGCGTTCAGGTCCTCCTCGACCGGGCGTTCCAGCCGGGACCTGAAGACCGGGTCCGACAGCGGGATCGCCAGGCCGGTGCCGCGCAGGAACGGCAGGTAGGCGTGGTCGAGGTCGGTGGGCCGCCAGGCCAGGGTCCAGGTGTCGAGGGTGACGACCAGGGTGTCGTAGCCGCTCTTGGCCGCCCGGTCGAGCAGGCTGAGCGTGACCTCGTCGTCGTGCGGCCAGTAGAGCTGGTACCACCGGGGTCCGCCGGCCTCGGCGACCTCTTCGAGGGTGTGGGAGGAGGCGGTGCTCAGCACGGCGGGGACGCCGAGCGAGGCGGCGGCCCTGGCGGTCGCGAGCTCGCCGTGCGGGTGCACGATCGACTGCACGCCGATCGGGGCGAGCGCGACGGGCGCCGGGTAGGTCCTGCCGAACAGCTCCGTGCTCAGGTCCCTGACCGAGACCTCGCGCAACATCCTGGGCACGATCCGCCACCGGTCGAACGCCTCGCGGTTGGCCCGCTCGGTCGCCCCCGTCCCCGCCGAACCGGCCACATACCCGTAGGGCTCGGGCGCGAGGTGCCGCCTGGCGGCCTGTTCGAGCCCGGCTACGTCCGTCGGGTACGGCGGGCGCAGGCCGGCCAGCCCGTTGAGGTAGATCTCGTACTGGTAGTCAGAGAAGGCCACGGCCCCAGCCTGTTCTGCTCCGCGCCGCATGTCCATATTCAAACCGGATCCGGCGCACCGGGACGGCTTGCCCATCGGTCCCCCGGGACGGATGATCCATCAGGTCGGTACGGTGGTGCGACAGCGGGAACGTGGTCCCGGAAACGGGCGTTGGAGGGAACGTGGCCTCGATAACTCAGCTCATCAGGCGTTTCCTGGAGCGTCCCGGTTCGATCGACCTGGTGCCCTTCGAGCGGACCGTGGCGTCCGCCGGGGCCCGGGAGGAGCGGATCAAGGGGCTCGCCGAGCTGCCGGAGCCCTCGGTGGACGACCTGGCCGAGTTCTGCGCGATCGTGCGCGAGGCCGCGCACCGCACGCTGGGCCTGCGCCCTTACGACGTGCAGCTCGTGGGCATGCTCGCCATGCTGTCGGGCAACGTCGCGGAGATGGCCACCGGCGAGGGCAAGACCCTGTCGGGGGCCATGGCCGCCGCCGGATACGCCCTGCAGGGCAAGCGGGTGCACGTGATCTCGGTCAACGACTACCTGGCGCAGCGCGACGCCGAGTGGATGGGTCCGCTGTACGAGTCGCTGGGCGTGTCGGTCGGCTGGATCGCGGAGTCCTCCACCCCGCAGGAGCGCCGGGCCGCCTACGCCAAGGACGTGACGTACGGGTCGGTCAGCGAGATCGGCTTCGACGTGCTCCGCGACCGGACCCGCACCGACGTGGCCGAGCTGGTCGTGCCCGAGCCGGGCGTGGCGCTGGTGGACGAGGCCGACTCGGTGCTGGTCGACGAGGCCAGGGTGCCGCTGGTGCTGGCCGGGGCCGCCGACCCGGGCGGCGCCGTGCCGGAGATGGCCGCGCTGGTCCGCCAGCTGGTCAAGGGATACCACTACGAGCTCGACGACCAGGCGCGCAACGTCCACCTGACCGGCAAGGGCATCGACACCGTCGAGCAGGCGCTGGGCCTGGCCCTCTACGACGACGCCGCCACGCTGACCGAGGTCAACCTCGCCCTGCACGCGCACGCCCTGCTGACCAAGGACGTCGACTACATCGTGCGCGACGGCAGGGTCCATCTGATCAACCCCTCCCGGGGCCGGGTGGCGCTGCTGCAGCGCTGGCCGGACGGCCTGCAGGCCGCGGTCGAGGCCAAGGAGGCGCTGTCCCCCTCGGAGACCGGCGAGATCCTCGACTCGATCACCGTCCAGGGCCTGATCACCCGCTACCCTGAGAGATGCGGCATGACCGGCACGGCGGTCGCGGTCGGCGACCAGCTCCGCGAGTTCTACGACCTCAAGGTGGCCGTGGTCCCGTCCAACCGGCCGTGCGTGCGGACCGACGCGCCCGACCGGCTCTTCGAGTACGCGATGGAGAAGGACCGCGCGCTGGTCGAGGAGATCGTCGAGGTGCACGCGACCGGGCGGCCGATCCTGATCGGCACCCTGGACGTGGCCGAGTCCGAGCGGCTCTCCCTGACGCTGAGCGGGCGCGGCCTGGAGTGCGTGGTCCTCAACGCCAAGAACGACGCCGAGGAGGCGTCGATCATCGCCAGGGCCGGGGAGCGCGGCGCGATCACGGTCTCCACCCAGATGGCCGGGCGCGGCACCGACATCCGCCTGGGCGAGGGCGTGGACGAGCTCGGCGGGCTGTATGTCATCGGTTCCGGCCGGCACACCAGCAGCCGTCTGGACGACCAGCTCCGCGGCCGCGCGGGCCGCCAGGGCGACCCCGGCGGCTCGGTCTTCTTCGTGAGCGGCGAGGACGATCTGATCACCCACTACGTGGCCGACGAGTACGCCAAGGGCGTGCCCGACCAGGTTCTCGTGGGCCACGCCCAGCGCGTCGCCGAGGGCGTCAACATGGAGATCCACCGCAACACCTGGCGCTACACCCGCCTCCTCGAACACCACCGGAGCCTGGTCCTCGGCCTCCGCGAGAAGGCCCTGCGCGGCCGCTCGGCCGCCGACGCGCTCGCCGGGGCCGTCCCCGAGCGGTGGGCCGAGCTGGAGGAGGAGGTCGGCGCGGAGGTGCTCCAGGAGGCCGCCCGGCAGATCGTCCTGTTCCACCTCGACCGCTGCTGGGCCGACCACCTGGCCTACCTGGGCGAGCTCCGCGAGGGCATCCACCTGCGGGCGCTGGGCCGCCTCAGCCCGATCGACGAGTTCAACAAGGAGGCCAAGCCCGCCTACGAACGCATGCTGGCCGAGATCGAGTCCCGCTCGATCGCCACCTTCGAGACCGCCCCCATCACCTCCGAGGGCCTCGACCTCGACGGCGCGGGCCTCAACCGCCCCACCGCCACCTGGACCTACCTCGTCCAGGACAACCCCTTCGGCACCGAGTGGGAGCGCATCCTCAACCGCCTGGCCACCAAGGTCCGCCGCCGCCGCTGACCTCCGCCGACCGGCGGCCGGAGGCGGCCCGGCGGAGAGGGCGCTCGGGCTAGTGCGATCGATAGGCGTCCGCCCGGTGCTGAACGGTGATCACCTGGACCACGATCCGGCCGTCGTCGATCAGGTACAGGACCCGGTAGTCCCCCCGGCGCGCGGACCATTGGGGTGCGAGGGGCTCGTCGAGGGGCTTGCCCACCCGGTGAGGATTGTCCAGCAGCGGACCGGTGATGAACTCCCAGACCGCGGGCACGACCTTCGCCGGCAGGCGTTCGGCGAGATCCTGCCTGGCACGGCGGGTGAGGTGAAGTCCGTACCGCTCGCTCACAGGCGACCGGTCCGGCGCAGGAGGGCCTCCACCTCCGACTGGGAGTGGGTGCGTCCCGCCTCCAGATCGGCGAGCCCCTCGCGGATGGCGGCCACAGTCTCGGCGGAGGCGAGGATCTCGATCATCTCGCGCATCGTCTCGTAGTCGTCCGCGGCCAGCAGCACGGCCGCGGGGACGCCGTTGCGGGTGATCTCGAACCGCTCGTGGGTGCTTACGGCGGACTCCACGATGCCCGACAGCCGGGCGCGGGCGTCGGCCAGAGGAAGAACAGTCATGTACATAATTATAGGCAACACATGGCCTCACTGTCAGGCGCCCGCGATGATCGCGCCGACCGTGGAGATGCGGACGGCGCGGGGCAGGCCGTCACCCGCGCTCAGGCGGGGTAGGCGTGGGTCTCGGTGGCCTTGAGCGCCGCCCAGACCCGCCCGCCCGGACGTAGGTCCAGCTCGGCGACGGCGGCGGCGGTGATGTCGGCGGCGGCCTCGACCGGGCCGGCCAGGAGCACCCGCACGTGGTCGCCGTGGCGCTCGACCCCGCCGATCGTCGCCTCCCAGAGGTTGCGCGGGCTGCCGTCGGGGCGGCTGCGGTAGAGCGCCACGGCGGACGGCGGGAAGGCGAGGAAGACCGGGCCGGCGTTGGACTCGTCCGCGTTGAGGGTGATGCCCTCCAGCCGTACGGCGTGCCCGTCGGCGACCCCCCGGTAGAGGTTCAGCCCGACCAGGCGGGCGACGTATTCGGTGCGGGGGTGGCGGGCCACGGCCGAGGGCGCCCCCTGCTGGACGACGCGGCCGTTCTCGATCACGACGAGGCGGTCGGCCAGGACCATCGCGTCCAGCGGGTCGTGGGTGACCAGGACGGCCACCCCCTCGAAATCCTCCAGGTGGTGGCGGAGCCGGGCGCGGATGTCCAGGCGGGTGTGGGCGTCGAGGGCGGCCAGCGGCTCGTCCAGGAGCAGGAGGCGGGGCCGTACGGCCAGGGCCCGGGCGAGGGCGACGCGCTGGGCCTGGCCGCCGGAGAGTTCGCGGGGCCGGGCGGCGGCGTGCTCGCCGAGGCCGACCCGCTCCAGCCACTCCTGGGCGAGCCGCCGGGCCCGCTTTTTCGGCACGTCCTGGCAGCGCGGCCCGAAGGCCACGTTGTCCAGTGCCGACAGGTGCGGGAAGAGCAGGTAGTCCTGGAACACCATGCCGATCGGCCGCCGTTCGGCGGGCAGCCGGTGGATCGGCTCGCCGTCGAGGTCGATGTGCCCGCCGGTGAGGGGCAGCAGCCCGGCCAGGGCGCGCAGCGCGGTGGTCTTGCCCGCGCCGTTGGGGCCGAGCAGGGCGACCGTCTCTCCCCGGGCGGCGTCCAGCTCGACGTCGAGGCGGAACCTCGGCCTCTCGACGACCAGCCTGCTCCTGATCATGACGCCCCGACCCACCGTTCCCGCAGGCTGGCCAGCACGGCCACCGAGACCGCCAGCAGCACCAGGCTCAGCACGATCGCGGCCTCGGGATCGGTCTCCAGCGCCAGGTAGACCGCCAGCGGCATGGTCTGGGTCCGGCCGGGGAAGTTTCCGGCGAAGGTGATCGTGGCCCCGAACTCGCCCAGGGCCCTGGCCCAGCAGAGCACGGCCCCCGCCGAGATGCCCGGTGCGACCAGCGGCAGGGTGACCCGGGTGAACACCCGCCAGCGGGAGGCTCCGAGGGTCGCCGCCGCCTCCTCGAACCGCAGGTCGGCGGCCTTCAGCGCACCCTCCACGCTGATGACCAGGAACGGCATGGCCACGAACGCCTCGGCCACCACGACCCCCGCCGTGGTGAACGGGAGCGAGAACCCCAGCGTCTCGTGGATCCACCGGCCGACCAGCCCGTTGCGGCCGAGGACCAGCAGCAGCGCCACGCCCCCGACCACCGGCGGCAGCACCAGCGGCACCGTCACCAGCGCCCGGACCAGCCGTCGGCCGGGGAGGTCGCCCCGGGCCAGCAGCCAGGCCAGCGGCACCCCGAGCAGCAGGCAGATCGCGGTCGCGAGGGTCGCGGTGACCAGCGAGAGCCGCAGCGCCTCCAGCACCTGCGGCTGCGCCAGCCGCCGCCCCATCGTCGGCCACGGGGCCCGCACCAGCAGCCCGGCCAGCGGCAGGACCAGGAACGCCAGCCCGGCGACCGCCGGGACCGCCAGCACCCACGGCATCCGCCCCGGCGCCCGCTCCCTCACCGGGCCCTTCTCCCGCCCGGTGCGGCGGACCGCCCGGCCCGCTCCCCGGCCGGCGCCGTCCGGGTCAGTCTCAACACGATCTCCAGTGGTCAGGGGGTCTCCGGCACTTCGACGACGACGGTGGTCGACTTCACGACCGCGACCGCGACCACGCCCGGCTCCAGCCCGAGATCGTCGGCCGACTGACGGCTCATCAGGGACACCACCCGGAACGGCCCCGCGGCGATCTCCACCTGGGCCATCACGGTGTCCTTGACCACCTCGGTCACGATCCCCCTGAAGCGGTTGCGCGCGGAGGAGGCGCTGCCGCCCTGCTCGTCGCGGCCCGACTGGGCCCGCGCGAAGGCGGCCAGCTCGGTGCCGGGGATCAGGCGGTGTCCGTGCTCGTCACGCCGCGCGGACAGCCGTCCGGCGTCGACCCAGCGGCGCACCGTGTCGGCGCTGACCCCGAGCAGTGCCGCCGCCTCGCTGATCCGGAACGTCATCACAGTCCATCACCCTATCTCCCGCAGTTTCCACCCCTGGCCGGCACATACCCCGGAAGGTGTGAGGCATCCGGCTGCCGGCGGCTCGCATCTGCCATGGTGGACCCGGACCGGGGGCATCACGGTTCCCATTACATGGACGGTAATGGTTTTACAGATCATCGCCGGTTATCGTGTGATTTGTGACCTCCACCAGCGCGTCCCGGCCGGTCGGTGAACTGCTGCGCCAGTGGCGGGAACGCAGGCGGATGAGCCAGATGGATCTCGCCATCCAGGCCGACATCTCCACCCGGCACCTGAGCTTCGTGGAGACCGGCCGGTCCAAGCCGAGCCGGGACATGATCCTGCACCTCGCCGAGGAGCTGGACCTCCCCCTCCGCGAGCGCAACCACCTCCTGCTCTCCGGCGGGTTCGCGCCGGTCTACGCCGAGACGCCGCTCAACTCGCCGCAGATGGCGTCGGTCAGGGAGGCGCTCGGCCAGGTGCTGAGCGGTCACGAGCCCTACCCGGCGGTGGTCGTGGACCAGGGCTGGAACCTGGTGGACCGCAACGCCGCCACCGGCGTGCTGCTGCGCGGCGTCGCGCCGGAGCTGCTCGTCCCACCGGTCAACGTGCTCCGGCTGAGCCTGCACCCCCGGGGGATGGCCCAGCGGATCATCAACCTGGGCGAGTGGCGCGCCCACCTGCTGCACCGGCTGCGCCGCCAGATCAGCCTCACCGCCGACCCCGAGCTGGACGCGCTCTGGCGCGAGCTGGACGGCTACCCCTGCGACCAGCCGGAGCCCGAGATAGAGCGGCCGGGCCCCGGGGACATAGTGATCCCCCTGCGCCTGCGCCGCGGCTACCGGGAGCTCGCCTTCTTCAGCACGATGGCGACCTTCGGCACCCCGCTGGACATCACCGTCGCCGAGCTGGCCATCGAGGCGTACTTCCCGGCGAACCCCGAGACCGCCGCCTACCTGCAGCACCAGCACCACCCGGACTAGGCGCCCCCACCGGGACCGGGCCACCGGCGACGAGGCCCGGCGCCCGGCTCCCCGCCGCCCCGGCCGGGCCGGAGGTTGATAACCTGCCCGGAGTCCCCCCTTTCACGACTGCGGGGGCGCCGTGGGGGCATGGTTCTCGACGGAGATCGTGGCGGCCGGGAAGCTCCGGCTGTTCTGCTTCTTCGTCTCCTTCATCGTCACGTTCCTGTTCATCCGGGTCAGCGTGCGCCTGATCCGGGCCCAGGTGAGATGGTGGCCGGGGAACGTGGCGCCCGGCGGCATGCACATCCACCACGTCGTGTTCGGCCTGGTCCTCATGTGCGTGGGCGGGATCAGCGGGCTGGCGGTGGAGGACAGCACCTCGGTCTCGGCGGGGCTGCTCGCCGCACTCTTCGGCGTCGGGACCTCGCTCGTGCTGGACGAGTTCGCGCTGGTGCTCCATCTCGAAGACGTCTACTGGGCGCAGCAGGGCCGCCTGTCGGTGGACGCCGTGTTCGTCGCCGTCGCGCTGTGCGGCCTGGCCCTGCTCGGCGCGAGCCCCCTGGAGCTCGGCGACGTGCTCGCCCCCGGCCCGGACGGCAAGGTCCTGTCCCGCACCGAGATCGCCCTGATCGTCAGCGGCAACACGCTGCTGTCGCTCGTCAGCCTGGCCAAGGGGAAGATCTGGACCGGCCTGCTCGGGATCTACCTCACCCCGCTGGCCATGGTCGGCGCGGTCCGGCTGGCCCGCCCCGGCTCGCCCTGGGCTCGGCGGCGTTACCGGCCCGGCTCGCGGAAGCTGCGCAGGGCCGAGTGGCGGGAGAAGAGGATCCGGGACCCGATCGAGCGGGTGAAGGTCGGCTTCCAGAACTTCGTGGCCGGCCGCCCGTCGGCCAGACCGTGAGCCGGCCCACCGGTCGGAGGTACGGCGTGCCATACCCCAGACCCGTGACGGACACCCCGTCCACGCGTCCGATCCGTTTCCTAGGCAAATGTCGGGCAGTACCTCATTTGTCGAACAGGGGAGGTCGTCATGGCGAAGACGGTGGCCGACGTGATGACGCACGACCCGGCGACCGTTGACGCGAGCCAGCCCGTGTCCGTGGCGGCCCGCCTCATGGCCGCCGAGGACACCGGAGCGGTGATCGTCACCCACGACGGCCGGGTGAGAGGGATCGTGACCGACCGTGACATCGCCGTCCGCGTCGTGGCGGAGGACAAGGGCCCCGACACGCCGGTGCGGGAGGCCTACAGCGGCGACGTCGTGACCGTCGGTCCGGACACGAGCATCGAGCAGGCCGTACGGCTGATGCGCTCCAACGCCATCCGCCGCATACCGGTGGTCGAGGACGACATGGCCGTCTGCGTCCTGAGCATCGGGGACCTGGCCGTCGAACTCGACCCCGAGTCGGCCCTGGCCGACATCTCGGCCGCGCGGGAGAACAACCCCTGAGCTGCACCGGCTCCGGCCGTGTTCGCCGGGCGTCGAAGGCGAGGACGGCTCGCTATGGTGGGGATCATGGCCAATTCACCGGTCCCCCGGGTCGAGATCGACGGTCGCGCCGCCACCGCGGAGCGGCTTCTCCCTCTCACCCTTTCCAACTATGGGCACTTCACCGCCATGCAGGTCAGGGGTGGGAAGGTCCGCGGCATGGATCTCCACCTCGACAGGTTGCGCGCGGCCACCCGCGAGCTGTTCGACGCCGATCTGGACGCCGACCGGGTCCGTGACCACATCCGGCACGCCCTCGGCGGCGACGGCGCGGCATCGGTCCGGGTCTACGTCTTCCGGGCGGAGCCGGACGGCGCGGTGTCCGTCATGGTCGTCGTACGGCCACCGTCCGAGATGCCGAGTACCCCGCAGCGCCTGCGGGCCGTCCCCTACCAGCGGCCGGTCCCCCACATCAAGCACATCGGGGGCTTCGGGCAGGCCTACCACCGGCGCCTGGCGGAGCGCGGCGGCTTCCACGAGGCGCTGCTGACCGGCCCCGACGGGGTCATATCCGAGGGCGGGATCACCAACATCGGTTTCTTCGACGGGTCGGCGGTCGTCTGGCCCGACGCGCCCGCCCTGCTGGGGATCACCATGCAGCTCCTCGAACCGAGGCTGCCCGGCGCGGGCCTGCCGTCCCGGCGCGGCACGGTACGCCTCGCCGACCTGACGTCCT
Source organism: Streptosporangium brasiliense (assembly GCF_030811595.1). Lineage (NCBI taxonomy): Bacteria > Bacillati > Actinomycetota > Actinomycetes > Streptosporangiales > Streptosporangiaceae > Streptosporangium > Streptosporangium brasiliense. Next base: position 3,508,535 of record NZ_JAUSRB010000002.1, on the reverse strand, counting down.
TCACCGCGGCCTTCGTCACCAACTCCCAGGGGATCGCCCCCGTCGAGCGCGTCGACGACCTGTCCATTCCCGTGGACGCGGAGCTCATGAAGACGGTGACGCGGATCTACGACTCCGTCCCCTGGGACCCGATCTGAGCGCTTCACCCGGCGCGCGACGGGTTCGGCCGCGCGGCCGGGCCTCGCGGAAGGGGAGGAGATCAACCCCCTCCCCCTCCGCGACCGCCTGACCGGCCCGGCGGCTCCCCTGACTGCCTCCCGAACGGCCCGGCGGTTCCCCGGACGCCCCGGTGGTCACCCGGCAGACCCCGCGGTCTCGCGACGGTCTCCGGGACGGTCCCCGCGATCACCTGATCAGCTTGGCGAGCTCCGGGTCGACGGCGTCGGCGACGGTGACCTCGCGGTCGATGAGGCCGTTGGCGTGGAAGAGATCGGCGGCGCGCTGCTGCTCGGCGACGAACTCCTCGGTGACCGGGTTGAGCCCGAAGGGCCGCTTGCGCAGGGCGTTCTCCCAGTGGTCGACGTCGCCGCCGTCGTCGGCCGCGAACAGCTCGGCCGCCTCGCGGTAGTTCTCCTGGATCCAGGCGTCGGACTCCTGGAGGGCGGCGACGATCGCGGCGAGCTCCGCGGGCCGCCCCTCGGCGAAGTCACGCCGGGTGAACCAGAGCGAGCGGTGGCTGAACAGCCCGTCGGTGGCGACCAGCTCGCGGACCGGCGCCTGCGCCTCGACCTTGCTGAGCGAGGGGTAGGAGCCGACCCACGCGTCCACCTCACCGTTGAGCAGCAGCGCCCCCGCGTCGGTGCCGGCGTCGACGGGCACGATGTCCTTCCAGCTCAGACCGGCCTTGTCGAGGGCGAACAGCAGCAGCGTGGTCTGCCAGGAGCCGTGCCCGAGCGCGACCCTCCTGCCCTTCAGGTCCTCAGGAGAGGTGATCGGCGAGTCCTCCGGCACCACCAGCCTGCCGTTCTCGTGCCGGGAGCCGGAGACCGCGACGTAGACGATGTCGTGCCCCTTCCCCTGGGCGGTGACCGGCGGGGTGGAGCCGGTGCCGATGAAGTCGTAGCCGCCGTCGAACAGGTGGTCGCCGTGGACCGAGGGCAGCCCGTCGGTCGGCGCGGGCCTGTCGCCGTCCGGGAGGGAGCGCAGGTCCACCCACTCCACGTCGGGGATGGCACGCTCCAGGATGCCGCGGTGGCGCAGCACCCACAGGGAGTTGTTGTGGGGGAAATATCCAACTCGGACGCTCATGAGGGGGTCCCTTCCAGTAGTGGTGATCCGATACGGAGGTCGTGGCCGCGCAGCAGCGGGAGCACGTGCTCGCCGACCCGGTAGGCCTCCTCCAGGTGCGGCACGCCCGCGAGGATGAAGGCGCCGACGCCGAGGCCGATCAGCCCGTCCAGCCGTTCGGCGACCTGCTCGTAGCTGCCGACCAGGCCGAACGCCGGCCCGCCGCGCAGCAGGTGGAAGCCGCCCCACACGTTGGGGGTGACCTCCAGGTCGCGGTGGCCGCTGATGGTCCCGGTGACGAACGACTGGCTGCGCTGCCAGCCGATGGAGTCGCCGGTGGCGCCGCGGAGCACGGTGGGGTCGATGTTGTCCCAGCCCCGGCGGATCTCGTCCCAGGCCTCCTCCTCGGTCTCCCGGGCGAGCACGTCGATCCGGACGGCGAACTTGGGCGGGCGGTCGCTGTTGGCCCTGACCTGGTCGAACTTCTCGCTCAGGGCGTGGAACGGCTCCAGCCAGGACAGGTAGTAGTCCGCGTGCCGCCCGGCCGCGTCGATGGCCGCCCTGGACGAGCCGGAGAAGTAGATCTCCGGGAAGGGCTGCCCGGCGAGCCCCTCCGGCAGCCCCGCTCCCTCGACCCGGTAGAAGCGCCCGTCGAAGTCGAACGGCCCGCCGTCCCAGACGCCCTTGAGCACGTCGAGGAACTCCGAGGTCCGCGCGTAGCGGTCGTCGTGGCCGACCCGGTCGCCCCACCAGAGCTGGTCGGGCCCGCCGCCGCCGGAGATGACGTTGTAGACGACCCGGCCGCCGGTGGCCCGCTGCAGGCTGGCCGACATGCGGGCGGCCTGCACCGGGTGGAGGAACCCGGGCTGGAAGGCGATCATGAACCGGTAGGTCGTCGTCTCCCTCGCCAGGGTCGCCGCCGCCGCCCAGGGGTCGTCGGTGTTGGGGAAGGACGGCAGCAGCCCGCCGACGAACCCCGACAGCTCCGAGGCGCGGGCGACGTCGCCCATGTGCTCGACGTAGCTGTAGCCGTCCCGCTGCCCGTCGCGGACGCCGGGGGCCAGGCTGCCCGGCACCACCGGCGCCCACTCCCCCCGGCTGGCGACCCGCCTGCGGAGCGACGGCTGGTCGCCGTGCGTCCCGATGCGCCAGTAGATGTCAACGGACATGAGCGCTCTCCTTCGCCAGCAGCGGCAGCAGCCGCTCGCCCAGGCGGTAGGTCTCCTCGATGTACGGCGCGGCCTCCAGGAAGAAGACGCCGACACCCCGGTCGATGTAGTCCCGGATCCCCGCGGCGACGGTCTCGAACGCCCCCACCAGCCCGCTCCGGAAGGGACCGCCGGTCCCCGGGAGCCCGGCGGCCTCCGCCGGCGAGTGCCGGGCGGCCCCCGTGTCGAAGGGGCCGAGGAGCGCCGTCCCGAGGGAACCGGCCGCCTCCGCCACAGCCCGCCCGGACGGCCCGGCGGGCCCGGCCGCCCGGGCGGGCCGCGACGGCGCGAAACCCCGCCACAGCCGGGTCCGCGGGTCGGGGTCCGGCAGGGTGGCCGCCGTCCCGCCGTCGCGCCGCCACAGGCGGCGGGCCGCCTCCCACGCCTCGTCGTCGTCGTCCCGGGCGAGGACCGGGATCCGCAGGCCGTAGGCGACCCCAGGCAGGCCGGCGGCCTCGATGTCGTCCTCCGGGTCGAAGACGTGCACGTCGGCGTGGCGGGCGGACAGTTCGAGGGCCTCCTTCGAGGTGCCCGACAGGTGGATCCTGGGGAAGAGCCGTCCGGCGAGCGGCGGCTGGAACCCGCCCGCGAGCACCTGGTAGAAGCGCCCCTCGTAGGTGTAGCCCTCCTCGGACCAGACGCCCTTGGCCACGGTGAGGAACTCCTCGGCCCGCGCGTAACGGTCCGGCCCCTCCAGGAAGTCGCCCTGGGCGCGGGCCGTGCCCCGGTCGAGGTCGACGGCGAGCTTCCAGTCGAGACGGTCGGTGGAGAAGCGCTGCAGGGAGGCCGAGACCTTGGCCGCGTAGACGGGGGTGGCGATGCCGGGGTGGAACTCGGCGACCGCCCGGAGCCAGCGGCTCTGCCGGAGCACCCCCGCCGCCACGACCAGGGACTCCTCCCCCTCGGGGTCGAAGGGGGCCAGGGCCCCGTGGAAGGCCGCGATCTCCGCGGCCCTGCCCACCTGGGCCAGGTGGTCGAACGGGCCGTAGGCGCGCCGCAGGTCGGTGACGGGGCCCGGGAAGTCCGGCCGCGCGCCGCGTCCGCCGTGCTCCCGGCTGGGCAGCGTGATCAGGAACCTGGCCATCAGAGCGCCGCCCCGTCGAGTTCGGGGGCCGCGCCGGGCCCGCGGCCGCCCCCGCCCTGGGACGGCACCGACAGCCCGTCCGGCAGCTCGCCGGACTGCCAGGCCAGCCGCTCCCGGGCGGCGGCCAGCGGCTCGTGCGCCACCCAGGAGTCGATGTCCACATCGGCCGCGAGGAAGCCGTGGAGCAGGAGGAAGTCCTTCTGGACCCGCAGCAGGCCCAGCCGCTCCGGCGACAGGTCCGGGTGCAGGCTCTTGTGGAAGTCACCCCGGTAGGCGGTGGCCACGCCCCGGGCTCCGGAACGGGTCTCGGCCTCCAGGAAGCCCCGCACCGCCTCCAGGTTGCCCCCCGCCCAGTCGGCGGCGCGCAGGGTCTGGGTCAGGAAGTTCACCACCAGGTCCGGGTGGTCGGCCAGCAGGTCCTCGTGCACGGTGATCGGCCGCGGGGTGCCGTTGTTGACCCGGGTACGGAGGTCCGGATGCGCGTCCAGGTCCACCGCGACCACGGCGTCCACCTCCCTGGCCTGCTCGGCCGAGCGCGCCCCCTTCACGTAGACCGCGTCGACCTCGCCGCCGGCCAGCTCCCTGATCCCCGGCCAGGACCAGGCCCGGCCGGCCCCGTCCCGCCCGACCTCGGACTTCGGCTGGTCCACCTCGACGAACGTCACGTCGTCGAAGGTGAGCCCGGCCGTCGACAGCGCCCCCTTGATCCCGTGCAGGGCCATCGCCCGGGGGAAGCTCCGCGCCCGCGTCTCCGCCCAGCGCGGCAGCGCGATCCGCGCGCCGCGCAGGCCCTGCGCGCCGGTGATGCCGGAGTCCGGGCGGACCAGGATGGACTGCCACTCCTCGATCCAGGTCAGCCCGATCAGCCGGGTCCTCGCCCCCTCCGAGCGCGCGGCCAGCGCGGGAACGTTCCCGCCCTCGCGGAACAGCCCCAGGAGACGGTGGTCGAAGTGGTGCTCGGCCAGCTCCGGCCCGGCGTCCTGCAGGACCCCGACCTCGCCGAACTCCTCGTGGAGCCAGCCCAGGTTGTAGGCCAGGCCGCTGGCGGTGGGCACCGGGCAGCGGGTGAACCAGATCTTCTCGATCGTTGACATGTGATTCCTCCGTGCTTCGGAAGTGCTCGCGAGCGCTTCAGTGCGGGGCGCCGGTGACGCCGAGGTGGGACAGGAGAAGGCGCCGGTGCGCGATGAAATCGGGGTCGCTGCGGTCACGGGGGTGCGGCAGGTCGATCGGCTGCTCCACCGCGAAGGAGCCCTCCCGCAGCACCACGACCCGGTCGGCCAGCCGTACGGCCTCGTCCACGTCGTGCGTGACGAGCACGACGGCCGGCCGGTGCCGCTCGCACAGCTCGGCGACCAGCTCCTGCATCTGCAGCCGGGTCAGCGCGTCGAGCGCGGCGAACGGCTCGTCGAGCAGCAGCAGCTCCGGGTCCCGGACGAGCGCCCTGGCCAGGGCGACCCGCTGGGCCTCCCCGCCGGACAGCGTGGCCGGCCACGCCCCGCCGTACCCTTCGAGACCGACCTCGGCCAGCGCGGCGAGACCCGCCTCGCGGGCCGAGCGGGGCAGCCCGAGGGTGACGTTGGCCAGCACCCTGCGGGCCTGGACCAGGCGTGGCTCCTGGTAGACGGTCGTACGGCGGCGCGGGGCCAGGACGGTCCCCGCGTCGGGCAGTTCGAGCCCGGCGAGGATCCTCAGCAGCGTGGTCTTGCCGGTGCCGCTCGGTCCCAGCAGGGCGAAGAACTCCCCGCGCCCGATCTCCAGGTCGATACCGGCCAGGACGGTCTTGGCGCCGAACGCCTTGCGCAGCCCCTTGATCCCGACGGCGGCGCCGGTGGCCGTGGAGGCGCTCATCGGGCCGCCACCTGCCCGCGCCACGGCATGGCCAGCCGTTCGACGCCCCGGATGGCCAGGTCGATCGCCAGGCCGAGCACCGCGTAGATCACGATGCACAGGACCATGTAGTCGCTGCGGTAGTACTGCTGGGCGAGGGTGACGAGATAGCCGATGCCCTCGGTGGCGCCGATCTGCTCGGCCGCGATCAGGCCGGTCAGCGAGACCGACAGGCAGATGCGCAGGGCCATGAGGATGTTCGGCAGCGCGGTCGGGATGATCACCCCGAAGGCCAGCCGGGGACCGGTGAGCCCGAACCCCCGGGCGGCCTCGAGAACCTTGCGGTCCACGCCGCGGACGCCCAGATAGGAGTAGGCGTACATCGGACCGGCCGCGGCGACCGCGATCAGCACCACCTTGAACGTCTCCTCCACGCCGAACCAGGAGATGAACAGCGGGACCAGGGCCAGGAACGGCACCGCCCGCTTCATCTGCATGACCGGGTCGACCAGCTCCTCACCCAGCACCGACAGGCCCGCGACCACGCCGAGCAGCAGGCCGAGGCCGCCGCCGGCCAGGACGCCCAGCCCGGCCCGCCGCGCCGAGGCCAGCAGGTAGTCGCCGAGCTGGCCGGTGGCGACCAGCTCGCCCAGCGCGCCCAGGACGGCGCCGGGTCCGGCGAGGACGTCCGGCGGGACGGCCCCGCTGTCCGTGCCGTACCACCAGGCGGCGGCCAGCAGCAGCGGGACAGCGGCCCTGATGGCGACGGAGGCGGCGGGTCGGCGGCGGCGCGCCCCCAGGTAGCGGGGCGTTTCGAGCGCCGACGGCGCCTGCCGCCCCCGCTCCGCGGCGGCCCGCCGCCCGGCGGCAGCCCCTGCCTCCGGGCGGGGGGCTTCTCCCGCCAGGGGTGCGAGGGTCCTCCGGGGGACCTTTTCGAGGGTCATGCCGCCGGCTTCAGGGTGAAGACGACGTCGTCGGGGTTCACCGTGGCGGGCAGCACGCCGTACTTCTGGAAGATCCCGGCCACGTCGGTCACGGACGCGCCGTCGGCGGCGGTGGCCGGACGCGGCACGTTGGCGTACCTGGCCTTGGCGACCTCCTCGGCCAGCCGGGGTCCGGAGACGGCGGTCGGCCCCTGGGTGAGGAAGACGTTCTGGAACCTCTCCGGGTTCTGCTTGGCCTCGGCGGTGAGCTCCTGGAGGACCTTGAGGTAGACGCGCACCGCCTCGGGGTGCCGCTGGAGCAGCTCGGTCCGGGCGGCCTGCATGTTCAGGTCCTGGTCCTTGAGGTCCCGGCCGTGCACGATGACCCGCGCCCCCTTGGCCACCGCCTCGGGGTAGGCCCGCACGATGGCCCACCAGGCGTCCACCTTGCCGGTGGCGAAGGCCGAGGCGCCCTGGTCGGGGTTGAGGTATACCCGCCTGACCTGGTCTGCGGGGATCCCCGCCTCCTGGAGGGCCAGCAGCAGCAGATACTCCCCGCGGCCGCCCTTGTTGACGGCGACCTGCTTGCCGACCAGGTCCTTGACGCTCCTGACCGGGCTGTCGGGCCTGACGACGAGCCCGTCGGTCTGCGGCGCGGCCGGGTCGGTCACCGGGTCGGTGAAGGAGAAGATCTTGATGTCCTTGCTGTTGGCGAGATAGCCGAGAACCGGCGAGATGGCCCCCTCCAGCACGTTCACCGACCCCGAGCGGACCGCGTCGATCGTCGCCGTGAACGAGGCGTACGATCCGCCCCACTCCACCGTGGCCCCCACCTCGGCCAGCCGCTTTTCGAGGATCCCCTCCTTCTTCGCCACCGCCAGCGGCCCCGCGTTCCCCGGATCCTTGATCTTCAGTACGGCCCCGCCCGCCTTGCCCCCCGCGGCGGCCACCGCCGTCGTCCTACCGGTGTCGGCGCCCCCGCAGGCCACGGTGAGCGCTGTGAGCGAGAGCGCCGCGGCCACGACGGCGGCGCGTGTCCGTCGACGAGATGTCCACATGATGATTGGCCCCTTAAAGATCCGAGAGTGAGAACGCGCATGCCCGGGACGGTGCTGACGTGCTGCGGGCGTGCGAGGTGAAACGCGTGAGAGCAGGCAGGAGACCTGCGGAGCACGCGCTGAGGAGGTGCGGGAGGCGTGCGGAGCACGCGGGAACGGTGGAGGCGGAGGCTCGGCACGGGAGACGGAGCGCCCTCACGACAGCGGGAGACGGAGCGCCCTCACGGACAGAGGCTGCTGTCCAGGCGCATGAAGTCGACGACCCGCCGGAGGGTCAGGGGGACATGCGGCACATTTCCTATATTTCAGGTAGGTTTAGTCCAAGTCAAGTCCCGGCCCGCATGTTGGCACCGTCCCCGGCCGGCGCCCGCCCGCGTCCATCACCTGAACCCGGACGCGGAAGAGCGCCGGACGAACGGTCCTCCCGTTCGTCCGGCGCTCTTCCGCCGCCACCCTGTCCCCGGGCGGTCACTGGTCGTCTCCGGATCAGTCTCCAGGTCAGTCGCCTGGTCAGTCGCCTGATCAGGCTCCAGGTCAGTCGCCGGTCGGCGCCTCCAGGTCGCGCGCCTCGTGGAGCCAGGCGGTGAACAGGTCGGGGTCGATGTCGGCCGGGGTACGGAGCTTCACGCCGGCCATCGCCCGCGCATTGGGTTCGAGGCGGCCGGACGGGTCGGCGATCTCCTGGCCTCGCCAGAACCCGAAGGTCACGTAGGCGGAGTACGCCTTGACGTAGCAGACCGGGGACTTTCCCGGGGCCGAGCCGAGGCTCCACACCGGGTGCCCCTGCCAGACCGCACCGGCCCCCGGCAGTGCCGCCTCGATGAGCGGCAGGAGCTTGTCGGTGATCTGGCGCTGGGCCTCGGGGAGGGAGGTGAGGTAGTCCTGCACGGTGGCGAACTTGGCCATGTCGGTGTCCTTCTGGTGATGCGGGATTCAGGGGCTGGTGCGACTGGTGCCGCGGTGCCGGCGGGCTCTCCGGCGGGGGATTCAGAGGCCGCGGCGGGCTCTCCGGCGGAGGGTCAGAGGTTGCGGCGGTAGCGGGCGGCGACGGTGGAGATCCAGAGCATCGCGGTGATGGCGCCGACGGCCAGGGTCAGGGAGCCGGCCCTGCCGCCGGTCATGGCCCAGCCGTCGCCGAGGAGGAGGGCGGTGCCGGCGAGGTGGGAGGCGATGGCGTGGCCGCGGTCACCGGCGCGGCTGAAGTGGCGGCCCAGGACGTAGCAGGCGGCGATGAGGGCGGCGAAGGCGATGGAGCCGGCGGCCATGTGGCCGTAGCTGTGCCAGGTGAGTGTGGTGGGCATGCCGTAGGGGGTGCCGACGGGGAAGCCGTCGGCCGGGTCCATGACGAGGAGTCCCGCGGCGATCATGCCGATGCCGTTGATCCGGACCAGCCGGGGGGCCCAGGTGCCGCCGGGGGTGGCGTGCAGGGCACGGCGCAGGCCGCCGGCTCCGGCGACGGTGAGGATGCCGGCCAGGAGGAAGTTGGTGATCTGCAGCCAGCCGAGGGAGCCGTTGCTCAGCGCGCTCAGGGGGTGGCGGGTCAGGTCGAAGCCCTCGCGGGTGGCGGCCTGGGCCAGGGAGACGACAGTCCACAGGGGGGCCGCGACGGCCGCGCAGGTGAGCAGGGAACGGGTGGCGACCGAGGCGGCCGACGCGGTGGTGGCGGGGGTGGCGGCGGCGGGGATCTGGATGGCGGTCATGGTGGCCGGTGCCTTTCTCGGGTCCGTCTTGTTCGGTTCTCACCCATACGTCGATCCGGGGATATGACAGGGAATGTCGCCATTCCCTGTCACATAAGCCGTCCGGCAGGTAGGCGGAGTGACGGAAGGGAGACAGGAGCACGGGAGACGGGGCCGAGCGTGCTCATGACCGGGGGTGCGCCGTCCCCGTCCCTCAGACCCAGTAACTGTCGTGCCGGACGAAGAACTCGGCCCGCTCCTCCTCGCTGAGCCGCGCCAGCCCGGCGAGCCCCTCGAAATACCCCTCGCGCGGCGCGCCCGGCGCGAACAGCATCAGCATCGACGCCGGCTCGCCCGACTCGTTGCGGAAGGCGTGCAGCCCGCCCACCGGGACGTAGAGGAAGTCCCCGGCGGTCGCGTCGGTCCAGCGCTCGCCGTCGAACAGCCGCACCGTCCCGGACAGGATGAAGAACGACTCGGAGATCGTCCGGTGGAAGTGGGTGCTCGGCCCGCCCGGCTCCGGCCCCATGTCCACCCGGTAGAGGCCGAACTCGCCGCCCGTGGACGCGGTGGTGGCCAGGTAGTGGGTCGCCGTGCCCGCGCTCACGGCCGGTCCGGCCGTCACGATGCGCTCGGACACCAGGTCGGGCGGGGTGCCGACGGGCCTGAACACCGCGCTGACCTCGCCTTTGTCGCCGGAGTAGCGGGGTGGTGGATAGGACATCTCAGCTCCTTGGACTCATCCGGAGTACGGCCCGCGGCACGCCTGACGCGGCGCCCGGCGTGGAATGTGCGGGCTGCGGCGACTTCAACGGTTCACCGGTCCGTCTGGACTCAGCCGTTCACAGAGCGCCACGGGTCCAGCCGTTCACAGAGCGCCACGGGTCCAGCCGTTCACAGAGCGCCACGGGTCCAGCCGTCCGCAGAGCACCGCGGGTCCAGCCGTTCACAGGTCGGCCAGTCCGACACCGTGAACGCCACTCCAGCCGTAGAGTTCCGCACATACGCCGATTTACTCCGACCGCTTTCAACCTGTTATCCCCTGACCGACGACAGACGCCCCGCCCGTGCCCCGGCGGGAGCCGGAGGACTGCGACCGTGCACCGTTCCAGCGATGACCTGCCGGATTACCGCAGCCGGGTGCGGGGCTGCCTGCTGGGCGGCGCCCTCGGCGACGCGCTGGGAGCCCCGGTCGAGTTCGAGTCGATCCAGCGGATCCGCCGGCAGTACGGCTCTGCGGGCCTGACCGGGCCCGTCGCCGACTGGCGCGGCAGGATCGGCCTGATCACCGACGACACGCAGATGACGCTGTTCACCGTGGAGGGGCTGATCCGCGGAGGCGGGACCACCGCAGGCGCACCGGCCCACGGAGACGAGACCACCGTGGAAGAGCCGGCCCACGGAGGCGAGACCACCGTGGAAGGGCCGGCCCGCGGAGACGGAACCACCATAAAAGGGCCGGCCCGCGGAGATGGGACCGCCCCAGGCAGGCCGGGCCACGGAGCCGGAACCACCGTGGAGGGGCCGTCCATCCAGGAGGAGGTCGCCGCCGTCCGGCGGGCCTACCTGCGCTGGCTGGACACCCAGCAGCACCCCTCCCCTCCCCCGGCGGATCCCCCGGCGGACGGCGTTTCCCCGACGGATGACGTCTCCCCGGTGAACGGCGCCTCCCCGAGGGACGGCGCGTTCCGCACCGGCCGGCTGCGCGAGCAGAGGTGGCTCTACTCCCAGCGGGCCCCGGGCAACGCCTGCCTGTCCGGCCTGCGGCACGGCCGGGCCGCCGCCCCCGCGCCCCTCGGTGCGCCGGGACCGGTCAACTCCGGCTCCAAGGGCTGCGGGACGGTCATGCGCTCGGCTCCCTTCGGGCTCCGTCCGCGCGGCGCCCGGCACGCCTTCGAGCTGGCGGCCCGGTGCGCCCAGATCACCCACGGCCACCCCACCGGCTACCTCGCCGCCGGTGCCTTCGCCGCCGCCGTCCACTTCCTGATGGAGGACGAGCCCCTCCCGCAGGCCGTACGGAAGGCGACGGACCTGCTGGAGACCTATCCCGGCCACGAGGAGACCAGCCGGGCGCTGCGCGCCGCGGTGGCCCTCGCGGCGGAGGGCGACCCGAGCCCGGAGAAGGTCGAGTCGCTCGGCGGAGCCTGGGTCGCCGAGGAGGCCCTCGCCATCGCGGTCTACTGCGCCCTGGCGCACCCCGGGCCCGGCGACCTCCGGCAGGCGCTGCTGCTCGCGGTCAACCACTCAGGCGACAGCGACTCCACCGGAGCCGTCTGCGGCAACCTCCTGGGAGTCCTCCACGGCGAAACCGCCCTCCCCGCCGACTGGCTCGCCCACCTGGAAGGCCGCGAGGCCATCGCCGGACTCGCCGACGACTTCGTGGCCCGGTCCGCCGAGGGGCACCGGGTCACGGACGCGTGGCTGGAGAAGTATCCCGGCGGCTGACCCCGACCGCGGCCGGCGAGCTCCGCAGGTCGCGGCCGTGGAGGGAGATCCGGCCGGTCACGGTGATCAGTCCGGGATGGTGCCGCATCCGGTCGAGCCGGTTCTCCGCCGACGTGCCGGGCTCCTCGGCGGTGTGAACAGTGAAGCCGACCGGGCTCCTGCCCACGCGCCCGATGCTCAGGCGCTCCGGGCGGGGGCGCGGAAGACCTGGCGGCCGTGCCAGTCGATGTGGCCGGACTCCACGGCGTCCATGCCTGGTTGCGGGTCGCGGGCGGGCCGTCCGGCCAGAGACAGCACCATGTCCCGTGCCGAAGCCGACCGGCCGACGAACCTGGCCGAGACGGTGATGGTGCGTTCTGCTGTCAGGCCCAGCACGCCCTTGTCGAACAGCTTGTGGTGGATGGCGCACAGGCACAGCCCGTTGGCCAGGTCGTCGGGGCCCTCGAAGGCCCACCAGCGCACGTGGGCGGCGTCCAGCCCGACCGCGGTGCCGTCCAGCCAGCCGTCGTAGGCGCAGAACGCGCAGGCGTACTCGTAGGCCATGAGCACCTTCTCGCGGAAGGCGGGGTCACGACGCGCGGCGGCGGGTGCGGGCACGGCCGTGGTGACGGTCTCCAAGCTGTCCAGGTCCAGGCCGACCAGCCGGCAGATGTCGGCGTGCAGCGAAGACGGGAAGTTCGCCTCCAGCAGGAAGCGGGCCATCCCGGCCGCCAGGCGGGGATCCTCGGTGAGGGCTCGGGCGAGGTCGGGATGGAGCCGGCCGGTGGCCTGGCCGTCACGCAGGCGGCCCAGTCCCGGGCCGGGGCTGCCGGGGCCGGTGACGGTGTCGACCAGCCACAGACCGTCGCCGGTCAGGTGGTGGAACGGGTAGCCGGGGCTGGTGTCCCGTGGTGGGCCGTACTCCTTGAGCAGCCGCCTGAGATCCGCCTCGGCGGCGCTGAAGGGGATCGGCAGGTTGCCGTCCCGCTGGAAACGGCCCAGGACGTACAGCAGCAGGAGCGGCTTGTGCGGCGCCCGCTCGCCGCCGCGAGTCCAGCGCCGGATCCCGGCGACCCGCTCGACCCAGTCCATGATCGATCAGTTTATGGTGATCACGGCAGCCCGCGACAGGTGCCGGCCGGGTCCCTCACCCTGGTCCGGCGGGCGCACCGGACGGCTGCCGGCTGTGGCGGTCACGGTCTGGCCCCCCACGGTGGACGACGACCTCGCCCCCGCGCCCGGACACGCCATGATCAGCAGCCGCGGCGCTCTCAGGCGTCCAGCTGACGGGTGATCGACGGATCGGTGATGGCCGTGTCGTCGGCGAGCAGGAACGCCTTGGACAGGATGACCGACAACATGCCGCCGTCCTCCTCGAAGGGCAGGAAGACGGACCCGGTGCCACGGTCGTGCCCGGGGACGATGCACAGATAGGCGTCGTTGGGCTCCATCAGGATGTTGCCCGACCCCAGGTGGATCTTGTAGGTCCGCCGGTCCCCGCGCACCCGCAGGAACCGGTCGGTCAGCTCCGCCCGGTCGGCGATCCTCAACCGGGGCAGGAGCCGGGTGAGCACGTCGCGCCGGGTCCGGGCGGTCTCGGTCAGTTCGCCGAAGCCGTAGGAGTGCCAGTAGTCCTCATGACCGCCCGTCACCTGCCGGTCGAGGCCGACCGAGGTGACCCCCACGGCCAGGTCGGCGTCGCGGAGCACCTCCGACAGCACCAGCGGCGGCACCTCTGACAGCGGAGCGCCCTCGCGGGCGGCGAGGTTACCGGCCGTGTCGTGGTAGCCGGCGGCCTCCTGACCGTCCCGGTAGAAATGGATCTGCTCACTGGCACAGAAGGAGGCGGTGCCCCACCCGTCGGCCGCCGCGTCGCCGGTGACGTGCATGCCCCAGCGGGCCCGCCAGCCGGACAGCTCCTTGACGGCCTCGCCCTGGTCGCCGCCGCACTCGTAGTCCCAGTGGCCGATGGCCAACCCGCTCCAGCCGCGCTGGTTCAGCAGCGCCTTGGCCTGGCCGTACCGGAGCACATGCCCGGCGAACCGGTTGGAGAAGGTGCGGGTCCGCTCCTCGGCCGGGGTCAGCAGGTAGACCTCCCGGAAGCCCTGCTTGTACGGCTGACGCACGCCGTGCTCCAGGAGGTGATCGCGCCAGGCCAGCACGTCCTCGGCCGTCTCACGGATCGGATGCCACAGCCGGACCGGGGTGTCGGGACCCGGCTGGATCCCGCGGCCCCGCGGATCGGTGAGCTCCCAGCCGCCGGCGGTCCTGACCGGCAGTCCGGCCGGCCCCTGAAGGACCTGCCAGATCAGGTTCCGGGCGTACAGGCCGGTGACCGGGTGGTCGAGGAAGAACTCCGTCACCTGGCGCCACGGCCAGACCCGTTCCTCGATCAGTGCCCGCTCCAGCCGGAACCGCTCGGCCGGAAGCGTCTGCTTGAGCTCCTTCAACGTGGACTTGAGCTCGGCCAGCGCGGGGTCCCGGCGGATGGCCTGCGGCACCGACTTGACGGTCCTGCCCGCGGGGTTGACGTAGCGGAGCGCCGGGCCGTCGGCGCAGAGCCGTACGAGACAGTCGCCGATCCTCTCCTCCCGCACCCCGTCCGGGCCGAGCCCGAAGGCCGGCACGGTGCGGTCCAGCAGCTGCTCGCGGCTCAGTCCCGCCTGGACGGCCACCGCGTCCAGCGTGCGCGCCACGTTGGCCAGCACCGACTTCCTGCGGACCTTGGTCTGGACCCTGGCCAGGGAGGCGACGGTGTCGAGCCCGCCACGGCGGGACAGGACACCGACGGCGGCGTTGGCGAGCAGCTCGCTGCGGCAGTTGGCGCCCGACCCGCCGATCCCCGTCCCGCAGGTCAGGGCGAGGTCGCCGAGGAGCTGGCTCACCCACGGCTCGTCGATCAGCTCGCACGTCCACACCATGCCGCGCACCGGCACGGTGGTGCGCTCGTGCAGGAAGACGGTCTCCCTCCACTCGTAGCCGCTGTCGGCCCGGTGGTCGATCGCCTTCTCCCGGTGGGCCGCCACCCGGGCGAGGATCTCGCGGACCAGGCCGGCCGCGTCGGGCGTGAGCAGCGTCCTGGCGGTCCTGAGCCATTTCCCGCTGGGTCTGGAGGACCGGGCGGTGTTCCAGTGGTGCAGCAGGGGCAGGACCGCGGGGTCGGCCAGGCGCGCGCCGTACTCCTCGGCCAGCGTGCGGGCGACGTCGTCGCATTCCCAGATCACGTTCCGCACCACGCCGGCCGGGCCGTTCTCGGCGGGTTCGATCAGCAGCTCGTCGAGCTGCTCGGCCAGTGCCTCCCGTACCGGGAGCCGGTGTTCCGGGAGCCAGCGCTGCGCCCCGATGCTTTCGAAGATCACGCGGCGTTCCTGGAAGCCGAACCGCCGCGCCACGGCGAGCGGGAGCCGGAAGATCTCCTCGTAGCGGGTGTGGCCCCAGTAGACCAGCGTCTGGGCGCTGTACACGAGGATCCGCGCGTCCCCGAGCGTCCAGGGGATGTCACGCTCGGCCACCGAACGGATCAGCCGGAGGACGCGCTCATCGTGATCATGTCCTCCCTCCCGTCCCAGGCCCAGCTTCAGCTGCGCCCAGCGCCCGTACTCCCGCCAGTCGACGTCCGGCCCGGGCGACAGCCCCCGCTCGAAGAGCGCGTCGAAGCGACAGTACATCTCCCTGGTCGCCTCCTCCACGTACCCGATCAGGTAGCCGTAGGAGCGGGTGAAGTCGTCGAGCTCGGTCATGTCAGCCTCCGACCAGCGGGACGAGCTTGACGAACGACACGACCGGGTCGACGGTCAGGTCGATCACCTCGGACAGGTCGTCGATCTGACGCTCCCCGACGAGCAGCAGGAACCCGTTGCGCTGGAACGCCCGCTCGGCGGCGTCCGCCTGACGTTCCCAGTCGATCCGCTGTCTCGTGCCCATCCGGTAGCCGTTCAGCTCCACCTCGGCGTCCACCGGACGGACCAGGCCGTTGAACCGGGGAGAGGGGGCGG
The DNA here is from genome assembly GCF_030811595.1 of Streptosporangium brasiliense. Lineage (NCBI taxonomy): Bacteria > Bacillati > Actinomycetota > Actinomycetes > Streptosporangiales > Streptosporangiaceae > Streptosporangium > Streptosporangium brasiliense. Next base: position 3,493,107 of record NZ_JAUSRB010000002.1, on the reverse strand, counting down.
CGTTGTAGCGGGCGACCTCCTCGCGGACGCGGAGCCGGACGAGCTCCCGCGCCGAGATGCTCTCGGGCAGGTCGGGGAGGACGGACTCTGCTATCGGCTTCCCCGTCGCGGTCTCGTCCCGGAAGATGACCGTTGCCATCGCACAGCTCCACAGATCGTCGGAATCACTGGGGTGATCATCAGTACCACCCGAATCCGACAGAAACCGGCACCGTCATCCCGGCCCCTCCGAGCGGGGCTCCCGCCCCTGCAAGCTCTACGGGCGTGGTGCTTGCACGAGCCATCGACGGTATATATCGTTACTCGCGGCGTCATCCTGCGCCTAACCCCCATTTCCGGTGCTCACGCCACCGGCGTCGACGGGGGCAAAGGGGACCTCGAGTTCTCGGGATGCCGTCACACACGACCTTTCCGGCGGGGTCGACGGGAGCGTGGGTCCTGCGGCCATGCCGTGATGGGTTGCATGTGATGACGAGTCGGAAGTCGCTCAAGTCCCGCGTACGGGCCCGTATGGACAAGACGGGCGAGAGCTACACCACCGCTCTCCGCCGGATCCTTGAGAAGGCCGGTCACCCTCAGGTCTCGCCGCCCACCGGCCGGCCCGCCGGAGCGATCGGGACCAGCAAGGTCTCCGATCTGACCGTGCGCGAGCGCACCGGCCGAGGCTGGGACGGATGGTTCACGCTGCTCGACACCTGGGGCGCGACCGGACGCACGCACACCGAGATCGCACGCTGGCTCGTGCAGGAGCACCAGGTCGACAACTGGTCGGCGCAGAACATCACGGTGGCGTACGAGCAGGAGCGCGGGATGCGCGCTCCCGGCCAGAACAGCGCCGGCTACTACTCGGCGACCGGCAGCAAGACCATCGCCGTCCCGGTGGACCGCCTGTACGAGGCGTTCGCCGACGCGGCGGAGCGCGAGCGCTGGCTGCCCGGCGAGCTCAGGGTCCGTACGGCCACCGCGCCCAAGTCGTTCCGGGCCGACTGGCAGGACGGGTCGACGCGGATCGCCGTCGGCTTCGTCGCCAAGGGCGACGCGAAGGCCCAGGTGGCGCTCATCCACGAGAAGCTGGCCGACGCCGACACCGCCGCGCGGATGAAGGTCTTCTGGCGTGAGCGCCTGGCCGCGCTCAAGACGCTGCTCGAACCCTGACGCACCGGCGGCCCCGTACCGGTGCGCCCGATCACCGGCACCACCACCGGGCAACGCCGTTCTCCCGGCGGACCGCGACCGGTCCTGCCGGTCCTGCCAGCCCCCGCCAACCCTGCCGGGGATACGGATCCGATAACCAGCGCCGAAAGGCGCGCATGAGGAGAACTCCGTGGAAGTGAACTACCTGGCCATCGTCGCGGCGGCTGTGGCCTCATTCGTGATCAGCTCGGTGTGGTACGCCGTGTTCGACAGGCAGCGGACGGAACTGCTCGGCGGCGCGGACGCCGCGGCCGGTGGCAGGCCACCGGCGTGGAAGGTGCTCGTCGAACTGTTCCGGAGCCTCGTCGTCGCCTCCGTCCTCGCGGGACTCGCCGCACGCATGGAGATCACGGACTGGACAGGCGCGGCGCTGCTCGGATCGGCCGCGTGGATCGGGTTCCCCTTCGTGCTCCTCACCGGCTCGGTCATCTGGGACAACGCCCCCTGGAAACTCGCCGCCGTCCACGCGGGCGACTGGCTGGTCAAACTACTCGTCATCACCGTCATGGTCAGCGTCTGGCACTGAGAGCAGCCGTCGAGGCCGGAAACCAATCCCGCAATGCCGGATTGATACGCATTATTCCCTCCTTAATATGCTCATTAGGTAGCTAGAGTGAAATAACTAAAAATAGGATGAGGGGAATGATGGAGTCGATGGCATCGGGGACGGGGCCTTTGTCGCCGGACTTCACCGGGATCGACCCCGACCTGATGCAGGGCTTCGTCACCGCGCTGGAACGCGGCCGCGACGTGATCGGCGAGCAGTCCGAGCGGATCCGGCAGCTGCTCGCCACGGCGCAGCTGTCGGCGGCGGACCTGCAACCGATCAAGGAGATCGAAGGCTGGATCGACGACGAACTGCCGGGACTGCGCAAACGCAATGAGACCATCCGGGCGGGCGACGACCTGGCGCCGTGGCTGCCCGGCTCCGGGATGGTCGGCTACAGCGAGGGGAGACATCTCTCCCCCGCGGAGGCCCAGCGGCAGGGCACGGCCTTGGGCAGGCGTTTCCTGGACATCGAACCGGTGGAGGTGCCCTGGCTCGGACGCCCCTCCTCCGACGAGTACGGGCAGATCGTCAAGGAACTGGCCGCCCACAAGAACGACGCCGACTTCACCGCCGCCTTCTTCGCCGCCCTCGGCACGGAAGGCACCATCGGGCTCCCCGCGCTGCTGCGGAAGAACCTGGACTCCTCCCACCCCCGACCGCTCGCCGCCACTCCCGATCCCGACGACGAGGTGCTCCGCATGGTGAGCCAGGCTTTCGGCACCGCGGTCACCGCCGGATCGCGCGTCCCGGGCTTCGTCAAGATCAAGGACGCGATACGGAACGCGGGCCCCAAGGCGGGCCTGCTGCTGAGCGGAGGGAAGTTCCCCGCCGAGTGGCTGACGGACGTGGTGCTGAAGCAGGGCCTGGCCGATCCCAAGAAGATCGGCTCGGGCTTCCTCTACGCCCTGGGCAACAACCCGGCCGCCGCGCGACAGGCAATCGCGGCGGTGACCGGGCCGTACGCCAAGGACCAGTCGAAGCTGAAGGAGTTCCTGAAGAAGTTCAACGACTCAGCCGACGCCAAGTACGCCGGTTCGGACAGCAACGCCGACGCCTTCGGACGCATGCTGGCCGCAGCCTCCGGCGCCTACGACGAGGACGACGGCAAGCACAGCAAGGAGTCGGCCGCGTTCGCCTTCACCGTGATGACGACGATGGACGATCTCAAACTCGGCGAGGGGATCCGGGTCCACCTGGCCGAGATCGCCGGCGCCTACGCCACCGAGATCACCGAGGGCGCCAACATCGGCGACGCGAACATGACCGAGGACAGCGTGCTGAAGCCCTCGACCTCGGCGTTCGGCATGAGGTCCGCGTTCACCCTGAGCCCCGAGGACACCTACCGCTTCCTCAAGCTCTTCGCCGACTCGGCCGAGAACCTCGCCCCGTTCGACGAGGGGATGGGGCGGTTCTCCCAGAAACTGATTGCCGACGCGTCGGCGACGACCCGGCGGACCGGGGACGTCAAGCGCCTGGACCAGGTGTTCACCGCTCTGGGCAACGTGCGCGGCTTCGAGCGGGCCGCCATCGAGAAGGTCCAGGGCAATCTGGACATGATCGACAAACAGCGCAAGGACGTGGTGAACTTCACCCGCGACACCGCCATCGGACTGACGAGCATATTCGCCGCGCCCACCCTGGCGTACGACTTCGCCTGGCTCGCGCTGAGCACTTCCCTCTCCGCCGAAGGCGCCTTCGGTGAAGAGGACGAGACCCGGATGGACCGGGCCGACAAGGCGGACGGCATCGAAACCCTCGGCCGCCAGCACGCATACGCGCAAATACTCATGGCCAACGGGTTCGCCCCGAAGGTGACGCCCGCCGAGTTCCAGGCCGCCTGTCCGCCCGGCGTGGCCGTCGCCGACGCGCACGGCAACCTCAAACCGTTCTCCGAATTGATCAAACAGAGGAACAAGGGACTTGAGGCTTTCGAGAAATGGATCGTCGCCAATGGGATGGACAGCAAGGACGAACTCTCATTGGGGAATCTATCCGGCGCCATGGCAGACCGGTTCGAGAGTCGCAACAAGCGAGGCAAGGAACGAGGCCTGGCCTTCGACAGTTAGCTCAGGAACTTGGGAGGCACTCGGTCTCGCCTCGGACCCCGTACTGCCCGCTGCCCGGCGACTCCAAGATAATCACCGTCTTGTATTCGTCGTTGGCGAGCCGGATAGGAGCGTTTCCTCTGTCTTCGGCAATCCGGTAAGGGGCCACTCGGGAGAGCGCCCCAAGCAGGAGATCGTTTAGATTGTCCGGCCCACGTTGCTCCGCCGCATCCCTACCGACAGCCGCGAAGGTCCGCTTGGCCTTACCCTCACCACAGGGAATATCACGTCCACCAGAATCAGTAATTTGGACATCCAAAGCATGGCGCTCTTTCATCAACTCGGTGATATGCGCCTTGAGCGTCTCCCCCGCCTCCGCCGCCGTAGGGCCACCGTCACCGCATCCGGACACCACCGCCAGCAACACAACCACGCACACCATGACGCCGCGCCGTACAGAACATGCCATGAATTCCTCCAGGGCTGGCCGGTGTGCCGTAGATCCAATAATGTCCAATGAAACCGCCGTTGTATCGGCATCCGCAGAGGAGATATATGAATCCTCGTCCGGAGGACCTGGTGCCCAACCCGCGGCGGCAGGTGCTGGAACAGACATTGGCGGAGGTCAGAGCACGGGTCGCCATCCTGGAGGCGGCGCTCGACCCCGCCCACGGCCAGTTCACCGGCCGGCCCGTCTGGGTGGGCCCGACCGCCCGGCGGTTCGCCGAAGACCTCAGCGCCCGCCGCGTACGGCTGCGCCAGGCGGCCAGAAACCTCGTCGACGCCCTCGAAGACGAGCTCCGCTCCGTCCCCGCGAAGGTCCCACCCTCCGCCGCACGACCCTGACCCATCAGAAAAGGGCGGACATGGCGTTCGAGGGCCGGCCATGGGCCAACGAGCCTGGCGAATGGGCCGGTGGGAGAGGGTCAGCGACGCGGGAGGACCAGTTCGGCGAAGACCGCCCGGTGGTCGGTGTCCGGAAGCAGGTGCACGCCGAATGAGCGGACGCCCACGCGCCGGTCGGCCAGGATGTGGTCGATCGTCACAATGGGGATGTCGAAGCCGTTGAACTTCCGAGGCCGGAACGGCCACGTGGTCGTGAGGCCGTCGCCCGTCGCGTCGGCGGCGTCCTGGTAGCCCGCGTCCAGCAGGTCGCGGATCCGGGCGTGGTCAAGTGTGGCGTTGAAGTCCCCCGCCAGCACCTGTATGGCACCGCCAGGGCGGGGCAGCGCCGCCAGGCCGGCTGCCCAGCACGGGAACCCCGTCTCATCACTCGGGGCGCAGGGATGCACGGACACGATGCCGACGGGTCCCGCCCCCGGCACCTCCACGGTGGCCACCATCTGGCCGAAGCCGTACTCGATGGCCCGCCCCGGCGTGATCGCGTACCGGGCGTAGACACCTGACCCACGTGGCCCCTCCAGCGCCAGTTCCGCCTTGTACGGCAGGAGCGTCGCCAGCCCCGCCTTCCGGAGCCCCTCCGCGGCCGATGGCGTCAGCTCCTGGAGGGCGAGGACATCGGGGCGGAGCCTCCGCACGAGATCGACAAGAACCGACGGAGGGACCGCCCCGACCTCCAGATTGGAGGAGAGGATCCGTAACGCCGGGCCCGAGGGCGTCCGGCCACCGTCCGGCAGCGCACGCGGGACGACGCACGCCGCCAGCGTCGCGGTCACCACCAGGCTCACAGCCAGTGCGGCCCACCGCCTCGACACCAGTGCGACGAGCGGGGCGACAGCCGAGGCGAGGGCCACATAGGGCGTGAACGCCACGAGCTGCACCCATCGGAAGTGCACGTCGGCAGGGATCAGCCGGAGCCCCGCCCACACCGCGAACGGCGACACCACCAGCCAGGCGAGCACGCTCACCCAGCGCCGCCTCCGGCCCTGCGGGGCGACGGCCGGATTGGCACTCGCCGGCAAGGCCGTCGTCACCCTGGTGATCTCCTCGTCATGCATGATTCAAGCTTGCTGTACGGATGACGGCCGCGGCGGCCGATCGGACAGCCCACGACGCCATCCGGGGCGAAAGCCGTATAGCCACGACATAAAGCCTCCCGAAGGCCATCGAGGCAGAGCCGATGTCCAATCGAGCGGAAGGGTTAATTCAGATCCGGCCAGTACTTGGGCGGAGCGGCAGCCGGGTCGACGACGCGTAGGCGGCTGGCGGGGGTCGGGTCGATGCCACGCAGTGTCACCAAGCGTTGTCCGTCCGCCTCGGCGAGGAAGGCCAGGGCAGCGGGCAGCCCGGCTGCGACCGTGGCGATCGCGAGACCGATCCCGACCAAGCCAGGGTGCTTGTGGGGATATTCAATCCGGTGCAGCCCGGAAGCAGCGATCGCCTCGACCTCCCGGGGACGCTGCATCTGCCTGGCGTCATTGGTCAGGATGACGTGAAACCCCTCGGCCACCGCCCGAGGATAGAGGTTCTCATCCCGGATCCCGGACCAGCGGTCGAGATCCAGCAGGTGGATGATCTCATGACCCAGAACGAAGGCGGCAATGGCTTGGTGGAGCGGCCTGGAGACGTTCTCATCCAGCAGCAGCCTCACGCGGCTCCTTGGGGGGATCGTAGCTGTCAACGTAGTCGGCGAAATCGGCAGCATCCAGGGCAGCCATGGCGGTGACGCTCGGGTAGTAGTCGGAGATCTGCTCCGGCGACACCCCGTCCCGGAGCAGCGCGGCGACCTCGTCGTAGGGGACGCGGGTGCCTTCGATCACGGGAACCCCGCCCCGGATCGCCGGATCCACCGCCACGTGCGCACGGGGCTGTAGCAACGGCGGGATGTGCCTGCCGCCGCGGTAGAAGGGCTGCAGGACATCCACCATCTCGTGGATGACCACGTTGGCCTTCTTCCGCACCAGGTCGACCGCCTGATCAGGCGCTGCCAGGTAGATGCTGCTGCCGTCGGCGACCAGTGTGTAGGACGACAGATGGTCGCTTTCCTTCAGATCATCACGGAGAGTGTCGAGCGCCTGTCTGATCTTCTGCAGTGAGGCGTCGTTACGCAGCTTGACGCAGGTCCGCAGCGCCACCACGTCGCGGAAGGAGTAGAGGACGGGGCGCGTGCTGGAGATCTCCGGTATCAACACCGCGCCACGACTCACGCCGGCCTTGCGCCAGTGTGCGAGCTGGCGCAGTGTGGCGCCCGAGAGCGCCGCAGCCAGTTTCGGGTCATAAGCCATCACCTCACCCCTCCCATCCTCTGTGATCCGCATCCCTGCCTGGCCATCATCGCAAATCTCTCTGAGCTGGTCAGGCGCTACGCGATCTCGTTCTCCATCGTTTCGGACACCGAGGAGCTCCGGTCCATCCCGGCGAAGGTTCCGCCCTCCGCCACCCGGCGTTGATCCCCATCAGGTCAGAATCCGGCCGGGGTCGACGTCACAATCGACCCCTTGGGCATGGTCGTCACGCCCTCAGTCGGTGAGCCCCATGTAGGCGAACAGATTTTCCTCGATCAGCAAGACGACCTGGGCCGGTAACCGCCCCAAGTAGTCGCCGAGCTCCTCTTTGAGGAAGGGCTGGGCACATACCGTCCGCACCCAGCATTTGCTCGAGAGGTTGCCGAGTCCCTGGGCGAGCTTGACGCAGTATTCGGTCCTGAGCGTGGTGGCCGTCGACGTGGGAACGACGTACACCAGGGGCCAGGCGGCCTGCTCGTTCTTCGCGTCACCGCTGAGAACGATCACTGGCCGTTTCGGATGGAAGTTGCGCTGGCCGTTGGGGGCATCGCGAGGGACCGGTCGGACACCAGGTAGACGCCACCCTTGCGGATGGATCCCTTCACTGATCATCCATTATCTTCGCGTCGGCCCGCCTCAGACCGTCTCTTGTCTCCAGGAACTCCGCTCTGAGCGCGTCGCCGACCCCCGGGTCGTCCTCCTGCGGAGGCCGGACCCCGCGCCGCGATCGGAACCGTTCACGAAGGACCCTCGCCTGCTTACGGCGCCGCGCTCGGTTGAGATCGAGCAGTGCTCCCCGCTCGCCGCCGGCCCACGCCTCGACCATTGGGGCGGTCTCGTAGGAGAGGTCTTTCAGATCGATCGCGTTCTTGCCTCCGTGCAGGCGGACCACGTTCCGCACACACTCCATGTAGACCGGGTCGAGTGAATCCTCGATGTCAACGGTCAGGGAGAGCGCATGGATGTCAACGGTCAGGGAGAGCGCATGCGGGCCGTCCTCCGCGCTTCGCGTGTCGCGTCGCTCCACCAGTTCGCTCTCCACCACCCAGTCCTCGGCGCGGATGAGCGCGTGATCGTAGGGACCGTGATCGTCCCATCGCCAGGTAGCCCCGCTGAACTGGGTGCGCCCCGACTCGATGGCGTCCAGGTCGGCGAGATAGTCCAGGTCGGCGAGATAGAGGAGCTTCGCCAGCTTCGCCTTGGTGATCTCGACGTGCAGCTCGCGGGCCGCCTTCAGCACCGCGAGCACGGCGCCGGCCAGGGGATTGGGCGATTCGAGAGGTCTGCTCATCACGGCTCCTCCCCTGATCTGTCCCAATGCCACCGTACTCCTCACCGGTCGTTTCCAGATGTGATCATCAACGGCCTGCCGTCAACAGAGCGACGCCATCACGTGATGCCATAATCACAGTCAGCTATGACATTGTCAGGCGATCGGTGAGCATCGCCCCCAGTGGCCGTCAGGCCGGGCAACCGCGTCTCCTTCCCGCCCCTCCCCGACCCCCGCCCTGCCTGGTCTGACGGCAGACGGCAGACGGCAGACGGCAGACGGCAGCAACCTCTTGTCCGGTGCTGACGAGAACATGTGATCCCATTCGCCTTTCATCGTCGAAGTTGGACGGAGGGGCGGTAGGGCAGCGTTCGATCGGCATTTGATTCCCCTTGTAGCGTGCTTGCATGAGGGATCTTGAAGAGCTGGCCGACAGGCTGCGGCGGTTCGCGCAGGCGAGGGACTGGGAGCAGTTCCACACGCCGAAGAATCTCGCGATGGCGCTGGCAGGAGAGGTAGGCGAGCTGCTGGCGGAGCTCCAGTGGCTGACGCCCGAAGAGTCCTCCAACGTCATGGACGACCCGGAGTCGGCCGCGCGTCTCCGGTCCGAGGTCGCCGATGTCATGATCTATCTGTCCCGGCTCGCCGACGTATTGGGGATCGACCTCATCGACGCGGCTCACGCCAAGCTCGACCAGAGCGACAAACGCTATGCCGTTGAGACCTACCGGGGGTCTGCCAGAAAGGCACCACCACTCGTCTGATTTTTCCGGATGATCGCTGTAATGTGCCTGGCGTAATGATGCGGCCCGACGGGCTTCCGCTGATCGGCTGATCACGGATACGCCCCCATACCGCACGAGTCTCTCGTGCTGCCTGGGGGTAGGTCCGTGACGGCATTTCGGCACTCCGCCGAAAGTCTGGCCAAGCTGGCGACCGACGATTCGATCCCCGAAAGACGGCTCAGCGAGGCCATCGCCGAACACCTCAGAAGAACAGTGCGCACCAACCCCTCCCAGGCCGAGCGCAGGTCCTGGGACCGCAGCCTTCCCGTCCTCGCCCGCGACCTGGTCGATGCCGGGTTGGGCCATGTCGAGATGCTGGTCGAATACCAACTGCCGCTGACCAGCAAGCGCGCCGACGTCGTGCTCGCAGGGGTGGACCGCCGTACGGCGGCAGATGCCTACGTCGTCGTGGAACTGAAGCAGTGGAGCCAGGCCGAACTGTTCGAGAAAGATCCGAAGCTCGTGCTCGTCGAAGGCGCCCCGGGCGGCCCCAAGCTGCACCCCGCCCTTCAGGTCGAGGGCTACTGCGAATACATCGCCGACTTCGTCGGAGCTCTGGAGGGTCAGAGCGACGCGGTCAGAGGCGTGGCCTACCTCCACAACGCGGCCGACCTCGATGTCCAGGACCTCTACGCACGGGATCAGGGCGAGCGGAGCCGTCTGTTCACCAAGACCCGGCGCGGCGCCTTTCTCACCTACCTTCGCGATCAGTTCGCTCCCGAGTCCGGTGCTGACGCGGCCGACCGACTGCTCAGCAGTTCCGTACGTCCTTCCAAGCAGCTACTCAAACTGGCCGCCCAGGAGATCAAGGACCGGGAGCAGTTCGTCCTTCTGGCGGAGCAGCGGCTCGCGTATGAGATCGTCCTGAACGCCGTGGACAGAGCCCGCAGAGCGGACACGAAGGAAGTGGTCATCGTCACCGGCGGCCCCGGAAGCGGCAAGAGCGTCATCGCACTGTCGCTCCTCGGTGAGTTGTCGAGACAGGGCCGCTCAGTGCTGCACGCCACCGGGTCACGGTCATTCACCGAGACGATGCGCCGCGTCGCCGGGAAGGGCTCCTCCAAGACCAAGAACCTCTTCAAATACTTCAACAACTTCATGCAGGTAGAGCGCAATGGTCTTGAAGCTCTCATCTGCGACGAAGCGCATCGGATCCGTGAGACCTCGGAGAACCGGTACACCCCGGCGCGGCTCCGCAGCGGCCGCTTTCAGGTGGACGAGTTGATCGAGGCGGCAAGGGTTCCCGTCTTCTTCCTGGATGAGCATCAGGTTGTACGGCCGGGCGAGATGGGCACCGTCGCGGAGATCAGGAGTCATGCGACGGCTCAGGGGTTGCGGGTCCGCGAGATATCACTCGACGAGCAGTTCCGATGTGGGGGCAGCCGCGCGTACGAGGAGTGGGTGCTGCGGCTCCTCGGTCTGAAAGGCGACCGTCCCGAGTCATGGCTCGGAGACGACCACTTCGCGGTTTCACTGGCCGATTCACCGCAGGAACTCGAGGCTCTCCTACGTTGGAGACTGGATGGAGGCTACTCCGCGCGCATGACAGCCGGCTTCTGCTGGAAGTGGAGCGATCCGCTTGACGACGACACGCTCGTACATGACGTCCAGATCGACGACTGGTCACGCCCTTGGAACGTCAAAGGCGACCGAGCCGTCGGCGACGCTCCGGCGAGCGCGCTGTGGGCCACCATGGAGGGCGGTTTCGGGCAGGTTGGCTGCGTCTACACCGCGCAAGGCTTCGAATACGACTGGAACGGCGTGATCATCGGCCCGGACCTGCTCTTCCGTGACGGCGAACTCGTCACCGTCCGGAAGGCCAGCAAGGATCCGGCGCTCACGAAGCGTGGAGTAACGGATGAGCAGGCCGATCGGCTGATCCGCAACACCTACAAAGTGCTTCTCACGCGAGGAATGGTCGGGACCGCCGTCTACTCGGTGGACCCGGAGACCCAGAAGTTCCTTGAAGGTCTCGTTGAAAGCAGAACCGAGACCAGCAGACGATCAGGACCAGCCTGACCGCCGTCTCTCAGACGCGCCCTCCGGCCCGCGGTAGGGGCGCTCCGGCTCCGGCCGGACGTCGACACCGACGGCGGTGGGGCAAGGGTTGTGGCTGACCCCGATCCGGCCGGCAGCGGCGCACCCTGGTCAAAGGCAGGTCAACGGGGCGCGGCAGAATGTGGGCCCGTGGAAGCCCGCATCGCGATCGCCCCGTCCGCGGAGATGGGGGCGGCCTATGGCCGTGCCAACTCTCCTGACCTCGACCTGTTGCGCTCCAACATCGAGAAGGCCGTGTCGGCCGGTGGGGGCGTCAACGTGCCGCCGGCGGAGGCCGAGGGGCTGGTCTGGCTTGTCCCCGGGGAGCCGGAGGAGCTGCGGGCGGCCCTGGACGGGCATCCCGGGATCAGGTGGGTGCAGTTCCCCTGGGCGGGGGTGGAGAAGTTCGCGGTGTCCGGGATCTTCGACCGGCCGGTGGTCTTCACCTGTGCCAAGGGGTCGTTCGCCGGGCAGGTCAGCGAGCACGCGCTCATGTTGACGCTGGCCTGCCTGCGCAGTGTCGTACGGCAGGCGCGGACGCCGCACTGGTCGGCGGTCGATCCCCGGTCCCTGCACGGCCGGCGGGTGACGATCCTCGGCGGCGGCGGCATAGCCACCGAGCTGGTCCGTCTCCTGCAGCCGTTCGACTGCCGGATCCGGGTGCTCCGCCGCCGGCCCGAGAAGGTCGAGGGCGCCGGGGAGACGCTGCCGCCCACGGCGCTGCACGCCGTACTCCCCGGGACCGACGTCCTGGTGCTGGCCCTCGCCCTGACCCCGGAGACACGGCATGTCATCGGCGCCGCCGAGCTGGCGCTGCTGCCGGCGGACGCCGTCGTGGTCAACGTCGCACGCGGCGCGCACATCGACACGGACGCGCTGGCCGGAGCCCTCCGGGACGGGACGATCTCGGCCGCCGGCCTGGACGTGACGGACCCCGAGCCGCTCCCCGAGGGGCACCCCCTGTGGAGCGACCCAAGGGCCCTGATCACCTCGCACTGCGCGGACTCCGCCGAGTACGTCATGCGGATGCTCTGCGAGCGGGTCGAACGGAACGTGCGCCGCCTGCGGGAGGGCCTTCCGCTGGAAGGAGTGATCGACCCCGCCACGGGTTACTGACCGCCTCGCCGGACGGCTGTCCTGCCGGACGACCGCCCTGCCCGACGACTGTCCTGCCGGACGGCCACCGCACCAGACGACCTCCCTGCCGGACGATCGTCCTGCTGAACGACCGCGCGGTCGGGCCGGCGTTCGGCCGTGGGACGGACGGCGTGCGGAGGGGCGCGGGGGCAGGCGCCATCCGGGGTGTGACACCGTGGACGTATATCTCATGAACCGCATGCGCCTCCTCCACCGCAGGGGACGCCGATACGGAGTGGAGAGACCATGTCGAACCCGCCGCTTCCCGAGGAAGCCGTAGCCATGCTGAAGAGGCCGAATCCCGCCGTCATCGCGACGCTCCGGTCCGACGGCCAGCCGGTCTCCACGGCCACCTGGTATCTCTGGGACGACGGCCGGATTCTGGTCAACATGGACAAGGGCCGCAAGCGGTTGGACCACATACGCAACGATCCCCGGGTCACCCTCACCGTGCTCGACGAGGACAACTGGTACACACACCTCAGCATCATCGGGCACGTCGCCGAAATACGTGACGACACGGATCTGGCCGACATCGACCGGCTGGCCCAGGAGTACCTGGGGAAGGAGTATCCGCGGCGGGACCGCGACCGGGTCAGCGCCTGGATCGAGATCGACCGCTGGCACGGCTGGGGCACGCTCAAGGACAACAGCCAGCCCGGCTGAGGCCCGTTCCCGCCGGGACGTCAGTGGTCGAGGTGACCGGCGGTCCCTCTCACGCTCCGACGATGGATGACGATGGATACGGCGCCCGTCGCGGTGGCGGCCGTCCCCGCCGGGACGTCGGTGGTCGAGGTGACCGGCGGTCCGCCTCACGCTCCGACGATGGGTGCGGTGCCCGTCGCGGTGGCGGCCATCTCCTGGTAGACGGACGGGTCGGTGGTGAAGGCGCCGAGCGGGGTGGTCTTGTTGGTGCCGTGGTAGTCGCTGGAACCGGTGATCCACAGATCCAGGTCGCGGGCGAGCGAGCGCGCGTGCGCGCGCTCGGCCGCCGGGTGGTCCGGGTGGTCGGCCTCGATGCCCCACAGGCCCGCCGCCGCGAGTTCGGCGACCAGCGCGTCGGGCACGACGTGGCCCCGGACGCCCGCGCGCGGGTGTGCCAGCACCGAGACGCCGCCCGCCTCGTTCACCAGGCGGAGCGCGGTGAAGACGTCGATGTCGTCCTTGGCCAGGCGGTAGCGGTGGCCCAGCCACTGCGGGCCGAAAGCCTCGTCCACGGTCGCGACGAGGCCGCGCCGGACGAGCGCCTGGGCGAGGTGCGGGCGTCCCACCGTGCCGCCGGCCGCGTACGCGTTCACCTCGGGGACCGTGACGTCGATGCCGTCGGCGTTCAGCAGCGCCACGGTCTTCTCCATCCGCCGCTCGCGGGACCGGCGCACCCGGGCCAGCTCCGCGGCCAGCGGCCCGTGTCCGGGATCGAACAGGTAGGCCAGCAGGTGCAGCCCCACCGTCGGCCCGCCGCCGTACCACCGGCCCGACAGCTCGGCGCCGCGCACCAGCGTCAGCCCCGCGGGCAGCGCGGCCGCGGCGGCCTCCCATCCGGCGGTCGTGTCGTGATCTGTGAGCGCCACCACGCCCAGCCCGGCCGCGGCGGCCTCCCTCATCAGGTCCTCGGGGGAGTCCGTGCCGTCGCTGGCGGTGGAGTGGGTGTGCAGGTCGATCCGCATGCCGCCAGCCTCTCAGCAATCCGGCCGGCCCGGGGCCGAGGCTCAGCCGGACGGGGCACGTGGACGGGGCACGTGGTGGGCAGGACATGGGGTGGACAGGGCATGTGAGCGGGGCACATGGCGGGCAGGGCATGTGGGCGGGACGTCCGCGGTGCCCCGACGGTGAGGGGGCCGAGGCCGGCACGCACACCCGCACGTTCCGGCTCGACTGGGCATACCCCCGGTACCCGGCTCATGAGGCATGAACGATCCGCGTACCCGATCCATATCGGCGGCGAACATCCTGTTTAGGGCTATTTATCAGTAACCGCGATGATTTTACAAAGATTTGTACGGCCTGCGGGCATGGTCAGACGGATCGCGGGGACGGTGACGCGATGACATCGGAACTGCTGGGGCACGTAGCGCTCCCCGGGGACGTCGCGTCCGTCCCGCAGGCCCGGCTGTACGTCCGCGATCTGCTCGGAGCCATCGACCACGACCGGCTGGACGACGCGCTCCTCCTCGTCACCGAACTGGTGACCAACTCGGTGCGGCACTCCGACTCCGGACGCCACCCCAACGGACAGGTGACGGTGATCGTCACCAACCGCGCCGAGACGATCCAGGTCGACGTGACCGACCAGGGATCGGCCAGCCACACGCCCCATGTCCACACGGATGTGGACTGCGACAGCGGCGGGATGCGGGGGCTGTGGCTGGTGCAGCAGTTGGCCTCGGCGTGGGGGTGGCACGACGCCCCGGCCGGACGCGTGGTCTGGTTCCGGATGGCCAAGCAGCCGTCGGAGCGCCCGGGGCCGGCGGCTCATGGAAGCTCCCCCGCCGGTCCCGGCGCGCCGATCCCGGGCCTCCCCGATCACGGCACACCCGTCCCGGGCCTCCCCGATCACGGCACACCGGTCCCCGATCTCCCCGATCACGGCACACCCGTCCCGGATCTCCCCGACAACGGCGCACCGGTCATGGCTCTCTCCGATCACGGCGCGCCGATCATGGACTCCGCAGACCGTTGATCTGTCCCGCGCGGCCGTCCGGGATCTCGGCTGATCTGTCCCGCCCGGCCGTCCGGGATCTCAGCGGCCGTCGGCGCCGATCACGCGTGCGGCGGCGAGGTAGGCGGCGAGCAGGCTCTCGGCGACCGCCGTCACGGTCTCGTCCCCCGGCAGGAATCCCGGACTGTGCAGGCCCGACGAGGTGTCGGTGCCGACGAACATCATCAGCGACGGCACGGCCGCGGCGAAGTAGGCGAAGTCGTCGGCTCCGCAGGAGCGCAGGACGGCGGGCGCGTGGTGAGCGCCGCCCGGGACGAGTGCGAGGAGGCGGGCGGTCTCCTCGGCGAGGCGGGCGTCGTTGACGAGCACCGGCTCCCCGCGTGCGATGAGCACCTCCGCCTCGCAGCCGTGCGCACGGGCGACCCCGTCGGCGATCACGCGGAACCGGTCGTGGAGCTGCTCACGCCAGACCTCCGACATCGTCCGGAGGGTGCCCCGGGCGACGGCGTCCGCCGGGGTGGCGTTGGGGGCGGTGCCGGCCGTGACCGTCCCGAAGGTGACCACGGTCGGCGTCATCGGATCGGAGTCGCGGCTGACGAGCTGCTGCGCGGCCACGATGATCTGGGCGAGCGCCAGGACCGGGTCGCGGGAGAGCTGCGGGTAGGCCGCGTGCCCGCCCTGGCCCCGCACGATCAGCGTGAACTCGTCGGCGGAGGCGTTGACCGCGCCGGGCGTGCAGGCCGTCTCGCCGGCGGCGAGCACCGGCTGGACGTGCGCGGCGACCATCGCGCCGATCCGGTGCCGGTCGAGCGCGCCGGACTCGACGATGTCGAGGGCTCCGGAGGGATAGGTCTCCTCACGCGGCTGCAGCACCGCGACCATCGGCGCGGGCGCTCCCACGCGGTCGACCGCCCTGGCCAGCGCGGCCAGCGCGGCGAGGTGGACGTCGTGGCCGCAGGCGTGCATGGCGCCGTTGCGCGCGGCCCAGGGGACGCCCGTCTCCTCCACGATCGGGAGGGCGTCCAGCTCGCCGCGGACCCCGACGGCCGGGCCGTCGCCGCCGATGCGGACCAGCGCGCCGGTCTCGGCCACCCGCTCCAGCCCGGTGCCTGCGGGCAGCGCGTCCAGCACGCGTTTGAGCGTCGGCTCCTCCAGGCCGGACACGTACGGCTCGGCGTGCAGCTCCCGCCGCAGCTCGCAGGCGTCGGGCAGCTCGGCGTGGAGCGCGGCACGGAGCCGCTCGTGAATGCCGCTCACGCGTCCTCCCCCAGGCCGTAGACGCGCCGGGCGTTCTGGGAGCCGATCATCGTGGCGACCCGTACCGCCTGCTCCCGGCTCCACTCGCCGTCGGCGACGAAGTCCGACAGGACGCGGGTCATCGCGCGCCGCCAGAGCAGGGCGCCCAGGTGGTGAAGCTCGGCGGGCCCCCAGGCGTCCGAGGAGAAAAGGATCTTGGCGAACGGGGCCAGCTCCAGGCTCTCGGCCACGACGGCCACGCTGCGCGCCCCGGTGTAGTTCACTCCCAGGCCGACGTCGAAGTAGACGTACGGGTAGACCTGGGCGAGGTAGCCGGCGTTGCGGTGGAACGGGTAGCAGTGCAGCAGGAGCAGCGGGACGCCCGAGGGCTCGGCCAGCTCGATGAGCCCGCGCAGCAGCAGCGGGTCGGAGCGGTGGAGGTCGACGTCGGGATCGCCGTACCCGATGTGGAACTGCAGCGGCAGGCCACGCTCGATGCCCTTCCAGATGAGGTGGCGCAGCAGCACCGGGTCGTCGACACGGATCCGCCCGGTCCGCTCGGCCGTCCGCAGCCAGCGGCCGGCCGCCGCCGTCACCTCGCCGGAGGTGGGCGGGCTGGGGTCGAAGTCGAGCCCGTGGCGGTAGGCGACGATCGTCTTCAGCCCGCGCGCCGTACGGCTGCGCTCCCAGAGGGCCGTCTCGAAGGCGGCGGCGAAGCCGGCCGCGTCGGTCCCGTCGGCGACCACCCGTTCGGCGACCGCCTCCAGCCGGACGACCTCGTCGGCGGGCCTGCCGGTGACGGCGGCCATCCGCGCCGGGTCGAGGATCTCGTCCCCGCGGTAGCCGGTCTCCACCAGGAAGTGGCCGATCCCGCTGGCGGCGAGCAGGCGCCTGTTGACCTCCTCGGTCCCGAGTTCGGTACGGCGGGCGAGGTAGGCCTCGGGGTCGGGGTGCGGGTCGAGGCCGAGCACGGGCGCGCAGTGCCGCAGGACGGCGAACCCGATCTGGGAGTCGAACTGGGTCATCCAGGCGGGCACCGGCCGGTCGGACTCGGTGATCAGCTCCTCGAACTCCCGCCGCGACACGTCACCGGCCAGGGCGCCGTGCACGTGGTGGTCCACCAGCGGGATCGCCTCGATGACCTCCTCCAGGGAACCGGCCCGCCCCACGGTGCCGGCCCGCTCCGGGGGCCCGGCATGGCCCACGGCGCCGGCCCGCTCCGGGGGACCCGGCCGCTCCGGGGACCCGGCCGGCCCCACGGCCCCGGCGCGCGCCAGCGGGTTGAAGGACTCGGGGGTGAGGGACTCAGTGGACATCGGCGATCCTCCGGCAGCGCTCGGTGTCGTCCTGCCCGGTCAGGGCGGCCAGCTCGGCCCGCTTGACCGCGAGGTAGGTGGTCAGCAGGTCGGGGGCGAAGAAACCGCTCACGACGTCGTCCTTCTCCAGCTCGTTCAGCGCCTCCTCCTGCGTCCGCGGGAGCGGCGGCACTCCGGAGAGCTCCTCCTCGGTGGCGGTCTCCGGCCAGACGACGGGCTCGGGGTATCCACGCCTGATCCCCTCCAGCCCGGCCCGGAGCAGGACGCCGAGCGCGAGCCAGGGGTTGGCGGTGGCGTCCGCGGCCCGGTATTCGAGGTTGTGCTGGGCTCCGGCGTCCGGCCCGGTCCCCGGGCAGATGCGGAGCATGGCCTCCCGGTTGCGCTCGGCGAGGAAGGCCCCGCCCGCGCTCCACCGGTGCGGGGTCAGCCGCAGGAACGACACCGGGCTCGCGGCCGTCACGGCCGTCAGCGCGGGGGCGTGGCGGATGATCCCGGCGGACAGGCGCGTCCCCAGTTCCGACAGCCCGCCCGGCCGGGACGGGTCGTAGAGGACGGGGTCGCCGTCGGCGTCGCGGAACGACAGGTGGATGTGCACGCCGTTCCCGCTGCCCGCCGGGTCGGGGAGCGGGGCGAAGCAGGCGCGGAGCCCGCGCCGCCGGGCGAGGTCGCGGACGAGCTCGCGCAGCAGCACCGCCCGGTCGGCGGCGACGAGGCCCTCCGCCGGGCTGAGCGTGATCTCGTGCTGCGCCTCGCCGTACTCCGGCAGCCAGGTCTCGGGGGCGAGGCCGGCCTGCTCCAGGAGCGTCACCAGGTCGGAGCCGAACGGCTCGGCGGTGCGGTACCTCTCGAAGGAGAACGGCGGCGAGGGCGGCAGGCCGGCCAGCGTGAACTCGTGCTCGAACGAGGCGATCACGGTGACGCCGAGCTCGGCGCGGAACTCCTCGACGGCCGCGGCGAGGAACCCGCGGGGGCAGCACTCCCAGGGCGTGCCGTCGGGCAGCGTCTGGTCGGCGAGATACAGCCGCGTGCCGGGCAGATCGCCGTCGGCGGGGATGTCGACGCGGGTGGCGGGGTCGGGCATGAGCCGCAGGTCGCCCGCGGAGCCGAACACGTTGTCGGCGATCGATCCGAAACCGGTGATGGCCAGGTCTGCGGGGACCCAGCCGGTCCCGCTCCGCAGCAACGCCTCCTCGCGGGAGGCGGGTACGGCGCGCCCGCGGAACTGCGCGGCCAGGTCGCAGGTCGCGGCGTAGACGGTGGGTGCTGCGGTCATGGCGGGTCGTCGCTCCTGGTGCTGTCGCTGTGGTTGTCGGGCCTGTTCCCGGCCTGGTCCGCCGGCCCCTTCGCGGGCCTGTTCCCGGCCTGGTCCGCCGGCCCGTTCGCGGGCCTGTTCCCGGCCTGGTCCGCCGGCCCCTTCATCGGCCTGTCCGCCGATCTGCTGCCGGAACCGCTCCCGGGACAGGGACGGGGAGGGCGTCATGGCCGGGCCGCCTTCTCAGGGGCCTCGGGGGCCTCGGGGGCCTCGGGAACAGGGCTCTGGGACCCGTCGGCGGGACCGTCGGCCTGGGTCAGCTCGGCGGTCAGCCGCTCACCGATCCGGCGGGCCAGCTTCGGCGCGGCGAGCACGGCCGCCATGCCCGCCAGGCACCAGGCGGCGGCGATCCACGGGAAGTAGCTGAGCGGGCTGTCCTGTCCCACTGACTGGTTGTAGAAGACGAAGCACAGGTAGGCGATGGCGAGCACCGGGATCACGATCTCGTGCCGGGGGATCTTCCCGCGCCCGGAGAGGATAAACGCGATCACACCTGCCCCGGCGACCGCGTAGGCCACCAGCAGGCACAGCACGCCGAGCGTGGCGAACCAGTAGTAGGCGTCGAAGGCGTGCACCCCGGTGAGGTCGAGGATCACGTCACCGGCCACGGCGAGGACCAGCGCGGCGACCAGCGCGACGGTGGGGGAGCCGGTGCGCCGGTCGGTGCGGGCCAGGGCACCGGGACCGAAGCCGTCACGGGCCAGGGCGAACATGAGCCGGCTGGCCGCCGCGGTCGAGCTGATCGAGGCCGCGAACGCCGACGCCACCGCGGTGAAGGCGATGACCAGCGAGAACCATGTGCCGATGTAGGTCTGCGCCAGCGCCGACAGGGAGGACTCGGACCCGGAGAAGGCGGCTACCCCCTTGTCGTCGGTGCCGAAGCCGACGGTCTGGGCGAACATCACGAAGACGTACAGGCCGCCGGTGAGCAGCACGCTCCCGGCCAGGGCGCGCGGGACGTTGCGGCGCGGGTCGGTGGTCTCCTCGCCCAGCGACGCGCACGCCTCGAAGCCCGCCCACGACAGGAACGCGAACACCGTGGCGGTCATCACCGCGCTCATCGTGGTGCCGCCCAGCCCGAACACCGACAGGTCGAGCGTCTGCCCGCCGGGCGCGTGCCCGGCCCCGGTGCGGATGACGATGATGGCGCTGAGCACCAGCATGCCGACGATGCCGACGCCCTCGACGATCAGCAGGGTCCGCGCGGTGATGCGGGACTCACGGGAGTTGACGGCCCAGACGCCGACGGCCGCGACCGCGGCCACGACGGACCACGGGATGTGCAGGGACAGGCCCAGGGCGGTGGTGAACGCCTCGGCGAACACCGCGGTCGCCGCCAGCGTGCACACGGCGAAGAAGATGTAGGTCCCCAGCAGCGCGAACCCGCCGAAGAACCCGGCCCGGGGGCCGAGGGTGACCCCGGCCAGGGCGTAGACCGATCCGGCGTGGTTGAAGTGCCGCGTCAGCCGTACGAACCCGTAGGCGACCAGCGCGACCCCGACCAGGCCCAGCACGAAGACCAGAGGTACGGCCTTGCCGACCGTGGCCGCCACACCGGCGCCGTTCAGGGCCATGGCGAGGGTGGGGCCCATGAGCCCGACGGACAGGGCGAGCGCCTCCCAGAGGCGGAGCTTGCGAGGCGGACGCAGTTCTTCGGTCACGGCACCTCCTGATGGTGACGGCAGCGCCGGCGGCGGTCGCGGCCGGCACTTGACGATGAAACATAGCTTTCACGAAGACCATCAACAAGAATCCATGAAAGATTTGTTACATCTCCGTCGCCGGAGGCACCCGGCCGGAGGCGGCGCACGGCCGGAGGCAGCCCCTGCGGGAGGCGGCGTTCACTCGACGGTGACGTCACCCACGATCTCCTCGCACTGCCGCAGCCGCTCCTCCCCCTCCTTCCCGAGCCGGGCCATCACTCCGGCGACCACCGTCTCCACCAGCGCGAGCGCCGGGACGAGGCTGTCGAACGGGCTCGGCGCCTCGACCCGGACCGGGATCACGAGGTCGGCGGCCTCCGCGGCGGGAGACAGCCACGGGTCGGTGAAGAGCACCACCTTGGCCCCCCGGTCGTGCACGC
Organism: Streptosporangium brasiliense; assembly: GCF_030811595.1. NCBI lineage: Bacteria > Bacillati > Actinomycetota > Actinomycetes > Streptosporangiales > Streptosporangiaceae > Streptosporangium > Streptosporangium brasiliense. The sequence goes on along the minus strand of NZ_JAUSRB010000002.1, from coordinate 3,472,298 downwards.
GGCGGGTGAACTCGACGACGTCGCGCTGGTAGCGCCGGTAGTCGAACACCACGACGACGTCACGCCGCCCGACGTCCACGGAGAACGCGGCCAGGCTCTCGGGCCGCGGGTCGAGCACGCGGGTGCCGGGCCGCAGCAGCCGCAGGTGCAGGTCGAGATACTCGGCGAGGATGTGCGAGAACCGCCCGCCGATCAGCGCGATCCGGCGGGCCGGGTCGGCCAGCAGGTCGAGCACGGCCTCCACCTCGGGGTCCGACAGCGCCGCGAACGACTCGTCCAGCCGCTGCCGGAAGATCGCTCCGGCCGACACCCGCAGGGAATCCGGGGCCACCCCGTCGCCGAGCTGCTGGGCGAGCGTGAGCGGCGAGGCCCGCCGCGCCTCGATCTCGTCCCGGAGAGCCTGCTGGAACGCCCGGTATCCGGCGAAACCGAGCCGGGCGACGAAGCGGACCACGGTCGGCGCGCTCACCCCCGCCCGCTCGGCCAGCCGCGCCGCGGTCTCCAGCCCGGCCGTGGGGTAGCTCGCCAGCAGGGTCCGGGCGACCAGCCGCTCCCCCGCCGAGGCGCCCTCCAGGCTGCGCCGGACCCGCTCGGCGACGGACACGAAGATCTCCGCCCCGTCCCCGGACGCGCCGCCCGGCTCCGCGCCGGCCACGCCGCCCCGGTCCGTGCCGCCCCGGTCCGCGCCGGCCACACCGCCCGGTCCTTTCCCTGGCGTACCGCCTCCGTCCGGCCCCTTCCCCGGCGTGCCGCCTCCGCCCGGCCCTCTCCCGGACGCCGCCCCTCGCGCCGTCCTCCCGCTCTCACCGGTCATCGGAACACCTCTCGGCCGTTTCGCGTCGTCCAGTCCCTCATTCTGGCCGGTCAGCGGAGGCGGGCAGGCACGCCGATCACAAGCGGGCGCGACCGGGCGCGCGCTGCCGGCCGGGCAGCCGCCCGGCACGTCGGCCGGACGGAACACCGGGCAGCGGACGGAACACCGGGCGGCGGACGTGCCCGGCACCACCACCGGCCATCACACCCGCTACATGGACATCCGGTATGAAGCGCCAGAGGGCCACTCCAGGGCTGCTATCTGCGGCTTTTCCGGCAAAATGCCCATACCGCGAAGTTATAGAAACTTGTAGGGTGTTCCGTTCTCTCGGCTGAATGTCAGCTTTGTTGAAGTCCAGGCTGCCAGGTTCCGGCCAGTTCCCCGCGGCGGTGTCGCACGGCGCCGGTTCGACCGGCTCCGCCCGTGCCGCGCGCGCTCGACAGGTTGCATCCAGGCACATCCCCCCGGAGGCCAAGGAGGCCATTGTGGACGCCGAGAACACCCACGACGAGAACACCGAAGGACAGCAATCCAGGGGCATCAGCCGGAAGACACTGCTGAAGGCCGCCCTGATAGCCCCGGTCCCGCTGTTGATCGGCCAGGCCCCCGCGCTGGCCCGCAACGCGCTGGGGACGGGCGAGCTGCTTGAGCCCACGCCGTTCTGCGACGACGGCGACGCCCCGACGATCGCGCAGACCGAGGGCCCCTACTTCAAGCCCAACTCGCCCCTGCGCAGCACGCTGACCGGCGCCGGCGTCCCGCTGACCGTCAGCGGCTACGTGTTCGGCCGCTCGTGCCAGCCGATCGCCAACGCGCTCCTGGACTTCTGGCAGGCGGACAACAACGGCGCCTACGACAACGTCGGATACACCTTCCGCGGGCACCAGTTCAGCGACGCCCAGGGCGCGTTCAAGCTGACCACGATCGTGCCGGGCCTGTACCCGGGCCGCACCCGGCACATCCACGTCAAGGTCCAGGCCCCCAACCGGCCGGTCCTCACCACCCAGCTCTACTTCCCGAACGAACCGCGCAACAACACCGACACGATCTTCAACCCGTCGCTGCTCATGAACGTGCGCACTGTCGGTTCCGGGAAGGAGGCGAGCTTCGACTTCGTGCTCAACATCGTCGGCACGCCGACCCCCACCCCGACGCCGACCCCCACCTCGACGCCCGGGGGCACCTGGAAGGCGGGCACGAGCTACCAGGCCGGCGACCAGGTCACCTACAACAACGTCACCTACCGGTGCCTGCAGGCGCACACGGCCTACGTCGGCTGGGAGCCGCCGAACGTCCCGGCCCTGTGGCAGCGCGTCTGACGGACCGGCCCGCGCGGAGCGGCCCGTCCTGACCTGATCTCCCGCCCCGGACCCCGCCGGCGGGTGGAGACCCGGACGCCTTCATCCCCCGGTGAAGGCTGGAGCCTCCGCCTACCGCTGGAGGCCGGAGTCCGCACCCGCCTGTGTCGGGTGGGGGCTCCCCACCCGCCCGGTGGAGGCCAGGGGCGGGACGCGCCGGTCCGGCGGCCTGGGGGCCGGGCAGGTAGGTGAGCTGCCCGGCGGCCGCCGACCGGCGCACCCCGGGCGGGTGCGCCGGCCAGGACGCCCCGGTCGCGCCCACGGCCGGCGCACCCGCCGACCGGCGCACCCGCCCGGCGACCTCGGCGCGGCCGGGCGGCGCGACTCACCCACCGACCGGCTCGCCGGCCTCGCGGGAGGCCGCCGTGCGCCGGGCGCCCGCGCCGTACAGGAGGGTGACGGCGACGATGACGAGCGGGAACGCGGTGGCGAGGAGGATGCCGGCCCGCAGCCCGGACCCTCCGTCGTCGGGCAGTACGGCGGGCAGGCCGCTGAGCAGTCCCCCGGCCGCGGTGGAGGCGTCCGCGACGGCTCCCGCGACCCAGGGCCCGACCGCGTCGCCGGCGTCGCCGAAGACGGCCAGCACCCCGAACATGGCCGCGCCGCCGAAGGGGAACCGGGCGGCGGCGAGGCTGAAGGTGCCGGGCCACAGGAGGCTGACGGCCAACCCGCACACCGCGCAGCCGACGAGACTGACCACCGGGTCGGCCGACAGGCAGGTGACGAGGTAGCACACCGTGGCCAGCGTGCCGCAGGCCGCCATGGCGGGCACCAGCGGGATCCGCTCCCCCCACAGGCCGTAGACGATGCGGCCGACGCCCATCAGGACCGCGAACAGACATGGGCCCGCCAGGTCGCCCCAGACCTTGGAGACGCCGAGCCCCTCCTCGGCGAAGAGGGACGACCACTGCGACATGGTCAGCTCGGCCGCCCCGGCGCAGAGCATCAGCACGACGGCGGCGGCGAAGGCGGGGGCGCCGAAGAGCTTCCGCAGGGAGGTGCGGTGCTCGTCGGGCACGGTGGCGGGCAGCGGCACCTTCAGGAAGGCCACCAGGTTGACCAGGGGGACAATCGCCCAGGCCAGCGGGAGGACCTGCCAGGCGTCCTGGCCGATCCACGCCAGCAGCAGCGTGGTGCCCGCCACCACGGCGACCTGGCCCCAGCAGTAGAAGGAGTGCAGCAGGCTCATCGCCGCGGCCTTGCCCTCCTGCGGGCTGGGCAGCGCGTCGACGACAGGGCTGACGAGCACCTCCAGCAGGCCCCCGCCGACGGCATAGACGATGATCGCGGCACACAGCCCCAGGTAGGGCGAGGGTGAGACGGCCGGGGCCACCGCGAGCAGCACGAGTCCCAGCACCGACAGGACGTGGGCCAGCACCAGCGGGACGCGGTAGCCGATCCGGTCCACGAACTTCACCGCCACGATGTCGGTGATCAACTGGGTGGCGAAGTTCAGCAGCACCAGCCGTCCGAGCATCTCCATCGGGAGCCGGTAGCGGTCCTGGAAGACGATGAACAGCAACGGGGCCAGGTTGTTCACGATGGCCTGGGTGACGTATCCGGTGTAGCAGGCGCGGCGGGTGTGGTCGAAGGTCGTCATCGGGGGAGGCGCATCTCTTCCTGGGGGGATACCGGTCTTCCTGGGGGATACCGGCCGGCGCGCGCTGGCGGGACAGCCGCCGTCTGTCATGGCGTACGGCAGGCAAGGAGGATACGGTTCCCGCTCCCGCGGCGCGCCCGCGGCCCCGCCCGTCATCGTGGGGGCGGTTCTCCGGTCCGACAGGCCGCGCCCGGTCTACCCGGCGGGGCCGACGACGCGGGCGACCGCCTGGTGGACCTCCTCACGCGTCATGGGGTCCTCCGCGAGGAAGTTGTGCAGCACGAGTCCCTCCAGCAGGGCGTCGAGGACCTGGGCGGTCGCCGGGTCGGTGAGCCGCTCCAGGGCGCGCCTGCTCCGGCTCATCCAGGTCCGTGTCACCTCCCGCAGGGCCGGGTCACGCGCGGCGGCGAGATAGAGCTCGTAGGCGAGCACCAGGTCACGGCGGGCCTGCAGGAAGTCGACCATGATCACGTCGGTGACGGTCGCGGCGAGGTCACCGTCCGCCGGGGCCGCGGCCAGGCGCGCGTCGAAACGGTCGGCGAGGGCGCCCGCGTATCGGGAGAAGGCCAGCTCGACGAGCTCGTCCAGGCCCGTGAAGTGGTAGGTCATCGAGCCCAGGGGGACGTCGGCCGCCTCCGCCACGGTGCGGTGGCTGGTCCCGGCGAGCCCGTGCTCGGCGATCACCTCGATGGTGACGTCGATGATGCGGTCACGCCGGTCCGGGTCGTGACGGCGCGGGCGCCGCGCGGAGGCCGCCGCCTGACCGCCCGGAGCCGCCGCAGGCCTGTCCGGAACCACCGCCTGACCGCCCGGAGCCGCCGCAGGCCCGTCCGGAACCGCCGCCTGACCGCCCTGATCGCTCGCGGTCGCCTCCCGGCTCACAGGTGGCGCACTGTCCGGGCGGGGTTGCCCACCGCCACCACGTTCGCCGGGAGGTCCCTGACGACGACGGCTCCGGCGCCCACGACCGTGTTCTCCCCGATGCTCACCCCCGGGCAGACGATCACTCCGCCGCCGAGCCAGACGTTGTCGGCGATCGTGATCGGCTCGGCGGCCTCGAACTTGGCGCGCCGAGGCCCGGGTTCGACGGGATGGGTCGCGGTCAGCAGTTGCACGTTCGGGCCGATCAGCACGTCCTCGCCTATGGTGATCCGGCCGACGTCGACGGCCGTCAGCCCGAAGTTGACGAACGAGCGGGCCCCGATCCGGGTCTGGTAACCGTAGTCGCAGTACAGCGGGGGCCGGATCTCGACCTCTTCCCCGATGCCGCCCAGCAGCTCCTCCAGGATGCGGCGGCGCTCCTGCGGCGCGTCGGCCGAGGTGGCGTTGTACCGCTCGGTCAGCCTGGCCGCCCGGAGACCCTCCTCCGCCAGCTCGGGGTCGGCGGCGATGTAGAGGTCACCGGCGAGCATCCGCTCTCGCTGTGAGCGCCGGTCGATGTCAGCGACGTGGTCAGTCATATGTACAAGCGTACCTAACGCCGGGATGGAGAGGTCACCTCCCTCCGCGAGGACGCGTCCGGCCCGCCGCGAGACCCCCACCCGCCCCGGCCCCGACCCTCTGTCGCTCCCCGCTCTCCCCCGGCCACGCGGCCGTACTGCCCTCTCCCCCGGCCGCGCGGCCGTACCACCCACCTCAGACCGGCCCGTCGAGGACCTCGCACACCCGCGCCGCGAACGCCCTGGGGTGGGTCAGGTTGCCGTTGTGCCCGCCGGGGAACTCCACCAGGTCGACACCGCCGAGCAGCTCCGCCAGCACCTGCGCGCACCGGTAGTCGAAGACGTCCCGCGGGGTCGTACGGCCGGCCGCGGGCACGACCCGGGGCGGCCCGCCCTTCAGCGCGGCGACGTCGGCGCCCGCCAGCGTGTCGCGGCGGATCGCGGTGAAGTCGTGCTCGAGGAAGAACTCAAAGTTGGGGCCCCGGTCGGCGCCGATCGGGCGCGGCCGGAGACCGGGCTCCACCTCCTGCGAGGCGGGGTCGATGCCGAGAACCGCCGCGACCTTCCTGACGGCCACGGCCCAGCCTTCGCGACGGTAGGTCTCCTGGATGTCACCCAGCTTGCGGTCCGTGGAGTCCCGCTCGGGGCCGGGCAGCAGCCGCGGCGCGACGGGCTCGTGCGCGATGAGCGTGCTCACCTGCCCGGGGTGGTCGACGGCCAGGTGGAGCCCGATGAGAGCACCGAAGCTGCAGCCGAGCATGAGCGCCGGCTCGTCGGTCAGCGCGGCCAGCAGGTGGTGGACGTCGGCGGCGTGGGTGGCGATGGTCAGGGGCTGTGCCGGGTCGCCGACCGTGCTGCGTGACAGGCCCCGGCGGTCGTAGGTGACCACCGTGTAGCGGGCGACGAGCCGATCGACCAGGTCGGCGCTGCGCCTGGCATCGCCCTCCCCGCTCTCCGAGACGAGCAGGAGGGGACCGGTGCCGCGGACCTCGTAGTAGATGTCGGCTCCCGGCACGGGCAGCAGGTCCGTCTTCGTCGCACTCATGTGAGTCCTTCCAGGTGGTCGTGTCCTGCTCCGTCACCGACGACCTTAATGCATCAGATTTGATACATCAAGACTGATACATCATTTCAGATGCATCTAACTTGATGTAGCTTCGTGGGCATGAACGGAGTAGAGCTGTTCCTCCTGGGGCGGACCCTGATGAAGATCGGCGAGGAGGCCCTCCCGACCGAGGGCCTCGGCCCGCACTCCACCAGCCACCGCTCGGTCCTCATCGTGGCGAGCGACGTCCGCGAGCATCCGGGCAGCTCCGTCGGCGAGATCGCCGCGCGGACGGGCTTCCCGCAGAGCCAGGTGTCGGCGTGCGTCGCCCGGCTCCGCGAGGCGGGCTCCATCGTGACGGAGGCCGACCCCAAGGACCGCCGCCGGCTCCTCGTCCAGCAGGCCCCCGAGGTCTCCGACCGCGTGGCGGCCGTCCGCTCGGCCCCCATCGACACCGCGCTCGCCGCGGCGCTCGGCACCGACGACCCCCAGGAGATCGGCGAGGTCGCCGCCGCGCTGGAAGCGCTCGCGCGGCGGCTGACCCCGCAGGCGCTGACCCGCATGCACCCGGGCCGTCCCGGCCGGACGGGCTGAGAGGCCGGAGACGAGCTGAGCTGAGAGGCCGGAGACGGGCTGAGAGGCCGGAGGAGATACGCCGCCGGGCGAGGGGCCGGTCACAGGTTCACGGCGATTGGCACCTTTCATGATTTCGGTGACCGCGGCCGGGCGATATTGGCGGGGTGAGCGCCAAGCCGCACGGTGACCAGTCGGGGTTGATGGGGCCGGGGTACGGGCTCGGGTGGCCCGCCTGGCGCGGGCGACGGGGGCGACGGCGGTCCGATGGTCTCCCCCGGCACTGGTGGCGGTGCTGTCGGCCGGCGCGTTCGCGCCGTTGCTGACCGCGAGCGTGGGCGCGACGGCACTGGCCTCGGCGGGGATCGGCGCCCTTACCGCGGTCGGCGGGAACATGCTCACCGACACGGTGAAAGCGGGTATCGCCCGGCTCCGGGAAAGCGGCCGGGAGCCGACGCGGGAAGCCCTGGAGAGCGAGCTGGAGCAACGGATCCAGCGGATCCTGGAGGACGGCGGGGAGCAGGCGGAGCGGCTGCGCGGTGAGATCGCGCAGGTCCTGCGTCAGGTCGGCGCCGTCGGCGCGGCGATCGAGGCCGCGGTGCACAGCGGCGACCGCGTGCTGCAGGCGCGACTGGCCGCGGGGCTGGCGGCGGTGAGCGAGGAGTTCGCCGAGTTCGACTTCGTGCTGGCCGATCTGGGCACGCAGCTGCGGTCGATCCGCGAGGGCCTGGACCAGCAGAGCGCGGAGATCGGCCTGGCGGTGGGGCTGCAGTACCGTCAGGCGACCGACACCCGGCTGCTGCTGCACCTGGTGTCGGCGATCGAGCGGCGCGTCCGCGCGGACGGGGACCCGGACGTGGGCGGCGCGCGGTGGGTGGACGGGTGCCCCTACCGCGGCCTGGTGCCCTTCGACGAGGTGGACGCCGACGTCTTCTACGGCCGTGAACTGGTCACCGCCCAGCTGGTGAGCACACTGTCGCAGCGGCTGACCCGGCCGGGACCGCTGGTGGTGACCGGGGCGTCGGGAGCGGGCAAGTCCTCGCTGCTGCGCGCGGGGCTGATGCCGGCGATCGGCCGCGGCGAGCTGTCGCAGGCCGCGCGTGACTGGCCGCAACTGGTGATCGACCAGCCGACCCGCTCCCCGCTGTCGCGTCTGGCCGTCCTCGTCGCGGGTCTGGCGGGCCTGGAGGCGTCCGCCGTGCTGCGCGGCCTCACCACGGACCCCGAGCAGGCCCCCCTGCTGATCCGCCAGGCCGTCGACACCGACGCCCGACGCCGTGGCCTGCCCGCCCGGACGGCGGCCGCGGGCAGGCTGATCCTGGTCATCGACCAGTTCGAGGAGATCTTCACCCTCAGCCCGGAGCAGGACGGGCCGTCCTCCGCGGAACGGACCGCGTTCGTCACCGCGCTGCACGCGGCCGCGACCATCCCCCAGGGGCCGGGCGGGGCGCCCGCCGCGCTGGTGGTGATCGCGGTGCGCGGCGACTTCATCGACCGGTGCGCCGACCACCCCCACCTGGCCGCGGCCCTCCAGGACGGCCCGTTCGTCCTCGGGCCGATGAACGAGACGGACCTGCGGCGCGCGATCACCGGGCCGGCCGACGCCGCCGGTCTGGACATCGAGCCCGGCCTGGTCGACACGATCCTCAGCGAACTGCGCTCACCGGCCGGCGGCTACGACGCGGGCGTGCTGCCGCTGCTGTCGCAGGCCATGTCGACCATCTGGGAACACCGCGAGGGCGACCAGCTCACCAGCCGCGGCCACGCCCGCACCGGGGGCGTCACCCATGCGGTCGCCACCAGCGCCGAGGCCGCCTACACCGGCCTTACCGCCGACGGTCAGGACCTGGCCCGGCAGCTGTTCCACCGGCTGACCAGCGTCTCCCGCGAGGGCCGGCTGGCCCGCCGCACCGCCGTACGCACCACCCTGCACGCCGGCCGCACCGGAGCGGAACGCGCCGCCCTCGACCACGTTCTGGACACCTTCGCCCGGCATCGGCTCATCGTCGTCGACGACGCCTGCGCGCAGATCGCTCACGACGTGCTGCTGTCGGCCTGGCCACGGCTGCGCGCCTGGCTGGAGTCCGATCTCACCGGCCACGTCCTGTACAGCCAGCTGCTGGAGGACGCCGAGGAATGGGCCGGCAGCGGCAGATCCGCCGCCTACCTGTACCGGGGCGAACGCCTGACCTCCCTCACGCACGCCCGATCGCGGTGGAAGGCCGACCCCGACCGTTACCCCGTCCTGTCCAGCACGCCACAGGAGTTCCTGGACACCGCGGTGCGGGCCGAGACCCGCCGGATCCGGCTGCGCAGAGCCCTCTTGACCACTCTGATCACCCTCCTGGCCGTCGCCCTGACCGCGGCGGGTCTCGCCATCCGGGCCCAGCGGGAGGCCGACGACGGACGCGACATCGCCGTCTCCCGCCAGCTGGCGACGGAGAGCGAGAACGAAGATCCCCTGATGTCCGCGCTCCTCGCGGCGGCGGCCTGGCGCATCCATCACAGCCCCGAAGCCCGCGCCAGCATGATCATCGCGCTCAGCCGGCCGGAACGCGCCACGCTCACCGGCCACACCGACGTGGTCCCCTCGGTGGCCTTCAGCCCGGACGGAAGGACACTCGCCGGCGGCAGCTACGACGGCACCGTCCGGCTGTGGGATGTGAAGACCCGCCGCGGGCTCGGCGTCCTGCGCACCGGCCCCGACGTGATCTCCTCGGTGGCCTTCAGCCCGGACGGAAGGACACTCGCCGGCGGCAGCTACGACGGCACCGTCCGGCTGTGGGACGCGAGAACCCACACGCCGGTCGGCGGCCCCCTCACCGGCCACACCAGCTCGATCAATTCGCTGGCCTTCAGCCCCGACGGAAGGACGCTCGCCACCGGCGGCGCGGACAGAACAGCCCGGCTGTGGGACATGACAACCCGTCGGCAGCTCGGCGGACCCCTCACCGGCCACACCGACACGGTCAACTCGGTGGCCTTCAGCCCCGACGGAAGGACACTCGCCACCGGCGGCGCGGACAGAACAGCCCGGCTGTGGGACATGACAACCCGTCGGCAGCTCGGCGGACCCCTCACCGGCCACACCGACACGGTCAACTCGGTGGCCTTCAGCCCCGACGGAAGGACACTCGCCACCGGCGGCCAGGACAGGACAGCCCGACTGTGGGACGCGAGAACCCACACGCCGATCGGCACCCCTCTCACCGGCCACACCAACGCGGTCAACTCGGTGGCCTTCAGCCCCGACGGCACCGCGCTCGCCACCGGCGGCCAGGACAACGCGGTCCGGCTGTGGGACGTGGCGACCCGCACTCCGATCGGCGAACCCCTCACCAGCCACACCGGAGCCGACCCCTCGGTGGCCTCCAATCCGATCAGTTCGGTGACCTTCAGCCCGGACGGGAAGACGCTGGCCACCGGCGGCGGCGACACCACGGTGCGGCTGTGGGACGTGAAGACCCGCCGCCAGCTCGGCACCCCCCTCACCGGCCACACCGACACGGTCAACGCGGTGGCCTTCAGCCCTGACGGCACCGCGCTCGCCACCGGCGGCCAGGACAACGCGGTCCAGTTGTGGGACGTGAAGACCCACAGCCGGCACGGCACTCCCCTTGCCGGAGCCGACCCCTCGGTGGCCTTCAGTCCGGTGAATTCAGTGGTTTTCAGCCCGGACGGGAAAATTCTGGCCACCGGCGGCGCGGACGAGACAGCCCGGCTGTGGGACGTGAAGACCCACACGCCGATCGGCACGCCCCTCACCGGCCACACCAGCCCGATCACCTCGGTAGCCTTCAGCCCCGACGGAAAGACACTCGCCACCGGCAGCCAGGACAGGACAGCCCGGCTGTGGGACGTGAAGACCCACACGCCGATCGGCACGCCCCTCACCGGCCACACCAGCCCGGTCAACTCGCTGGCCTTCAGCCCCGACGGCACCACACTGGCCACCGGCAGCCAGGACAGGACAGCCCGGCTGTGGGACGTGAAGACCCACACGCCGATCGGCACGCCCCTCACCGGCCACACCAGCCCGGTCAACTCGCTGGCCTTCAGCCCCGACGGAAAGACACTCGCCACCGGCGGCGGCGAGAGCAACGCCCAGTTGACGGACCACACGGTACGGCTGTGGGACGTGGCGACCCGCCGGCAGCTCGGCGTACCCCTCACCGGCCACACCGATCAGGTCTCCTCGGTGGCCTTCAGCCCCGACGGCACCACACTGGCCACCGGCAGCCTGGACCACACGGTACGGCTGTGGGACGTGGCGACCCGCCGGCAGCTCGGCGCGCCTCTCACCGGCCACACCGATCAGGTCTCCTCGGTGGCCTTCAGCCCCGACGGCACCACACTGGCCACCGGCGGCGCGGACCACACGGTACGGCTGTGGGACGTCGGCATCCCCAGCGATCTCCTCCGGGCCGTCTGCGCCGGCCCGGGCCGCTCGCTGACCCGCGCGGAATGGGCGCAGTACGTGCCTGCCGAAAAGGAGTTCCGGACGGTGTGCCCCTGACGCGGCGCCTGCGCCCTCCCGGGCCGCACTCCAGTGCTCCGAGCCGTTGAGAGCGTCGACTACTCGGAGCGCCGGACGGACGACGTGTGGCGCTGGAACTCCCACGGGTCGTGGGCGCTGAAGACGCTCACCTCGTCGCCGTGCAGGCGGACCAGTTCGCGCAGGCGGGCGTGGTTGCCCAGCCGTAGCGGCCGGTCCACCTCGGTGATCTGCTGCAGGATGTCCATGCCCGGGTGACCCCGCGGGCTGTCGGGGTCGATCTCGCCGTGGAAGTAGTAGGCGTCGCCGCAGTGGAGCAGCCAGCGGTCGCCGTCGGCCACGGCTATCGCGCTGTGGCCGAGGGTGTGGCCGCCGAGCGGGACGAGCAGGATCTCCGCGTCCAGGCCCTTGAGCGGGCGGACCGCGTCGAAGCCGAACCACGGGTCGCCCTGGTGGCCGGGGTAGGTCACCCAGTGCGGCCGGTGCGCCCAGTGGGCGGGCCGGTAGCGGACGCGGTCCTCCGGATGATGGCCGGGAGCGGCCATCGCGGCACGGTGCTCGGCCTCACGCAGGTGGATCTGGGCCCAGGGGAAGTCGGGCAGGCCGCCGGCGTGGTCGAGATCGAGATGGCTCAGCACGATGTGCCGTACGTCCTCCGGCTGGAAGCCGAGCTCGGTCACCTGGTGCAGCGCGGTCTCCCGCGTGTCGAGGACCGGCTGGGCCCGGCCGAGGAACTCCCGGCTGAGAGTCTCCTCCGGCCGCGCGACGTCGGGCGTGCCCAGCCCGGTCTCGACCAGGACGAGACCGTCATGGTCGGTCTCGACGAGCAGGCAGTGGCAGAGGGCACGGGCGGGGGCCAGCGGGCTGTCTCCGACGGGGTCGATCCGGCGCATCGACCCGCAGTTGAGGTGGTGGATCCGCACGACGGCTCCTTTAGATAACGAACGTTCGGATGTTTTTAGCGAACGATCGGTAGATTAAGCTGGTGTCATGAGCCCGCGCAAGTCCGCCGCCGAGGCGGCCGGCACCCGGACCAGAATCATCGAGTGCGCTCTCGCACTGGCCTCGACCGACGGCCTCGAGGGCCTCACGATCGGCCGCCTGGCGACCGATCTGGGGATGAGCAAGGCCGGAGTGATCGGCCACTTCGGCACGAAGGAGGCGCTGCAGCTGGCTGCGCTCGACGCCGCGGTCCAGGCGTTCCGGCTGCGCGTGCCGGCCAGGGTCGCGGGCGCCAGGCCCGGAGTCGAACGGCTGGCGCGCGTGTTCGCGGAGTGGGTCGACTACATGCGGGACGGCGAGGCGCCCGGAGGGTGTTTCCTGACCTCGGTCGCCACCGAGTTCGACGGGCGGCCGGGCCCGGTCCGCGACGCCGTGCTCGCGGCCCTGTCCGCCTGGTCGGCCTATGTCACGGGCGAGATCCGCGCCGCCGTCGAGGCCGGAGAGCTGCCCGGGGAGACCGACGTCGACCAGCTCGCCTTCGAGCTGAACGGCGTCGCACTGGCCGCCGACCAGGCCATCCAGCTCCACCGCGATCCGGCGGCCCCCTCCCGCGCCCAGCGGGCCGTCAGCCGCCTGCTCGCCCCCGGCGGCCCCTGAGTCCCCGCCCCCGCCCACTCCGGCCCCGGCCCGCCCCCGCCGCGGGACCCGGGGCCCTATCCGGCGGAGAGGCGTTCAGCGGAGCTGCGGCAGGACCTTGGCGCCGAAGGCGTCGATGTAGGCGCTCTGGTCCTGGCCGACGTGGTGCAGGTAGATCTCGTCGAAGCCCAGCTCCGCGTACTCGTTGATCCAGGCGGCGTGCCGCCCCAGGTCGGCGGAGACGTTGACCGCCTCGGTCACCCGCGACGGAGGCACCTCCGCGGAGATCACGTCGAAGAGCTCGGCGGTGTCGAGGTCCCAGCTCACCGGCGGCCCGAAGACGTTGCTCCGCCACTGGTCATGGGCGATCGCCAGGGCCTCCTCCTCACTCTCGGCCCAGCTCAGGTGGACCTGGAGGGCCACCTTCCCCCGGCCGCCGGCCTCCCGGTAGGCCGCCATGACCTCGCGCAGCGTCTCGACCGGGCGGTTGACCGTGATCAGGCCGTCGGCCCACTCCGCGCACCAGCGGGCGGTCTCGGCGCTCACCGCGGCTCCGACCAGCTTGGGTGGGACCTCCGGCCGGGTCCACAGGCGGGCGCGGTCCACGGTCACCAGGCCGTCATGGCTGACCTCCTCCCCCGCCAGCAGTGCCCGGATGACGTCGACGCACTCCCGCAGGCGGGCCGTACGGACGTCCTTGCGCGGCCAGCGGTCACCGGTGATGTGCTCGTTGCTCGCCTCCCCGGTGCCCAGCGCGGCCCAGAACCGGCCGGGGAACATCGCCCCCAGGGTGCCGATCGCCTGGGCGATGATCGCGGGGTGGTAGCGCTGGCCGGGCGCGTTGACGATGCCGAACGGCAGTTCCGTGGCCTGGAGGGCGGCGCCCAGCCAGGACCAGGCGAAACCGGAGTGCCCCTGCCTCGCGCTCCACGGCGAGAAGTGGTCCGACGACATCGCCGCCGCGAAGCCCGCCTGCTCCGCCCGCGCCACCGCCTTCAGCAGCTCGGCCGGATGGATCTGCTCATGTGATGAGTGAAAGCCATAGGTCGCCATGGCCTCCCGCTACCCGGGAGAGCCCCGTCCACGCGGAGCGGGCGGCGCACCGGACAGACGGACGGCACACCGGACGGACAGGCGGCACACCGGACGGACAGGCGGCACACCGGACGGATACGCCGCCGGTCCCGCAGGGCGTGCCGTACGGGACCGGCGGGACGCCCCCGCCGGCAGCGCGGGCGGGGGCGCGGACGGCCTCAGAAGGCCGAGGTGTAGGTGGTCAGGGAGGGCCGGTCCACCCGGGTGGTGGCGTTGTAGCAGACGACGTTGCGGACGATCGCGGTGCTTGACGAGGTGTTCCAGAGGCTCACCAGGTTGCAGAACTCGGGACCGGGCCCGTAGGCGGTGACCTGGACGTGGTCGGGCAGGACGCCGACCGTCGGGAAGGTCACCAGGCGCTGGCCCGTCCCGGCGGTCTGCACCGTGTTGATCCCGCCCTGGGAGTTGTAGTTGACCGCCGCGGGCGCCGGCGCGTACGGCCCGGGGTTGGCCGGGGCGTTGTCGAAGGTGTAGGCGAAGTTCTTCGGCGGGACCGCCGCCCCGGTGATCGCCCGCTCACGCTGGTAGGTCAGCGTCCAGCCGGTGTTGAGCGGGACGTTCGTCGCGTTGTGGCAGCGGACCTGGACCGTCTGCCCGCCGAGGGCCGAGGCCCAGCCGCCGACCTTGCAGCGGGCGGGCTGGACCGGGTCTACGGCGGTCACCTGGACGTTCCCGGCCAGGGTCGCCGAGCCCAGGCCCGGCAGGGTGACCGTCCAGACTCCCGCGCCCCCGGCGACCGTGTTCAGGGCCGCCGCCGAGTTGAAGTCGGCGACGACGGAGGCGCCGTCGTAGTGCACGTAGCCGAACGCCTGCGGCGCGGGCAGGACGCCCGTGCTCTGCTCGAAGGCGATGGTGAACGGGGTGAACACCGGCGCCCCGCCGTAGCGGTAGCACTGCACCACCGCGACCAGGTCGGGTCCGGCGGGGGTGGGGCTGGGCCCCCACTTCTGCGCCTGGCACCAGTAGGCGGACTGGGAGATCGCCGTGACGTGCACGACTCCCTTGGCGATACCGATCTGCGGGAACTTCACGTAGGTCTGCCCCACAACGCCGGGCGAGACCGAGACGTTGAACCCGGCGCCCCAGCTCCCTGCCTGACGGGCGAGGTCGGGGATACCCGAGTTGACGTTGACGTGGGCGAACCCCCACCGGTTGGGGACGGCGGCCTCGGCGCTCGCGGCCACGGCGGTGAGGCCGGCCGCGAGCATGGACATCACACAGAGGATTCTCGCGATCGCTTTTCGTAACCGGTGCATGTCGGCCTCGTTCCGGCTCAGGGGGGCGTGGACGGCCGGACACGCCCGCGACGCCGTACGGCATGCGGGTCGCTGTGCTGGGATGCCCGGCTGACAACTGGCTCTGAGCTCTTGATAGCCCGACCAACCTCCCTTGAGAAGACCCAACCTTTCTCGCCGCTCTGACCCGTCAGAGCCTGATGGAGTCAACTACCGGCCGCTGCTGGTGACATATCCCTATAAATCATGTGAAGGCCGTTGGAGCCCGCCGCGCGGGAGGGCGGACGTCCGGGAGCGTTCCCCGCCGGACCGCCGGGAGCACCGCCTGGCGTCCGGCCGGGAACCCTGCCTGGCGTCCGGCCGCCGTCCGGCCGGATACTGATCGACGACCCGCCACCGCTGGAAGGAACGCGCATGAACGCCGATGTCCCCCGCGTGATGTGGCACCTGCTGGAGCCCCTGCACGCCGTCACCTACTTCGCGCCCGAGGCGCGGCAGGCCGCCGACGCGGCCGGCATGCGCGGGTTCTGGATGGGCTACTTCGCGATGCGGGCGGCGCCGCTCGGACCGGTCGGCCCGGACGTCGTCACCGCCGCCTTCCACGGCTTCCACCCCGGCCGGGTCTCCCGCGCCCTACCCGACGCCTGGACGTTCGCACCCCCCGCCGCGGTGCTGCGCGCCCGGCTCGACGGCGCCGGAGCCGCTCTGCGGCGCCTGCTCGCCGGCGCGCCGGCCGGCCCGGCGGACGTGGCCGCCGCCGCCGCGCTCGCCTGGGAGGCCGCCGGACACGCCGACACCGCGGGGCGGGTGCTGGGCGCGGCGAACCAGGCCCTGCCCGCGCCGGACGAGCCGTACCTGAAGCTGTGGCAGGCCGCGACCACGCTGCGCGAGCACCGGGGCGACGGGCACGTGGCCGTCCTCGTGGCCCACGGCGTGTCACCGGTCCAGGCCCACCTGCTCAAGGCCGCGGCGGACGAGACCGGCATCGACGTCCTGCGCGCGGGGCGGCACTGGGCTGCGGACGACTGGGCGGCCGGCGCCGCCGGCCTGCGCGAGCGAGGGTGGCTGGACGGCTCGGACCGTCTGACGGCGCTGGGCGCGCGGGAGCGGGACCGGATCGAGCGGCTGACCGACGAGGCCGCGGCCGGTCCCTGGCGGGCCCTCGGCGAGGAGCGCACCGCCGCCCTCTCCCGGCTGCTGCACCCCCTGGCCACCGCCGTGGTCGAGTCGGGCACGCTCCCGGTGCCGAACCCGATGGGCCTGTCCTGGCCGCCCGTCCTCCCGGTCCTCCCGGGCGGGGAGGACGCCCCCCGGACTCATCCGGAAGCCTGAGGTCCTCCGTCGGAGGCGTACTTCAGGGAGCCGACCACGTCGGCGTCGATGGAGAAGAAGCTGTAGAGGTCGGTCATGCGCAGCAGCCGCTCGAAGTGGCCCTGCGCGCCCGCCAGCCGCAGCCACCCGCCCGCGTCGAAGGTCAGGGCCATCCCGCTGAGGAACGTCCGCAGGCCGTTGGAGTCACAGAAGGTGATCTCCGCCACGTCGAGGACGATCCTGACGTTTCCACCGGACACCAGCCCGCGGACGGCCTCCCGCAGCAGCGGGCTGGTGTTGCGGTCGATGTCACCTTCGACGGTGAGCACGGCACAGCCCGCCTCCTCGTGATGGGTGACGTGGATGACCAGGTCTCTACTCATCGCGCTGTCTCTCCCATGCACCGACGATGCGGCCCGCGCCGGCTGCTGTCCAGACTGATCAAGGTATACCCGTCCCGTCCGGCGGGTCGGGCGACAGTCAGGAGACATGTGCGTAACGGCGCGGGCCGCCGGCCGGAGGCCACGCGGCCGGCGCGGCTATCGCCGGGTCAGCCGACGTGGACCATGGGGCGCCGCTCGGCGACGGGCTCGGCCTGGCGGATGACCTCGCGGGTGAGCGGGGGGACGTCCCCGCCGCCGAAGACGAGATACCGCAGGAGCGCGCCGACGGGGTTGCCCTCGGCCCAGTGGAAGTAGACGTTGGGCTGCTTGCCGGTCTCGTCGCGCAGGTGGAGCAGGATCGCCGCGATCGCGTTGGGGATGGTGGCGCTCTCCACCCGCAGGATGCGGAAGCCGTAGCGCTCCTCGCCGATCACCCGCAGCTCGGAGGTGAACTCCGAGGCGTCGGGGACCGTCACCTCCAGGAAGATCAGCCCTTCGGCACGCCGGAGCCGGTGGCGCTCCCACGCCTCACGGGCCTTGTCGACGTACTCCTTGCAGTCGCGGGCGTTCGGCTCGTTGGCGATCAGATGGATCTCGGCGGCCTCGTTGATGTACCGGCGGGCCTCGTCGTTCATGGTGATCTTCGTGACCCGCAGCTCGGTCGACCGGGTGGCCCGGGAGATCAACGAGGTGACGACGATCGCCAGGACGAAGAACAGCGCGATCACCAGGCCGTCGGGGCGCTCGATGATGTTGGCCACCGTCGCGTAGGCGAAGATCAGCGTGACGGTCCCGAACGGGATCGCGACCTTCGGCCGGCCCTTCTTCCACGCCGAGAGCGTCACCGCGACCGCGGCCGACAGGATGAGCGCCAGCACGCCGGTGGCGTAGGCGCCGCCCTGGGACTCCACGTCCGCGCCGAAGGCGAAGGTGATCGCGAAGGACACGAGTGTGAAGACCAGCACCATCGGTCTGGCCGCGCGTGACCAGTCGGGCGCCATTCCGTAGCGCGGCAGGTAGCGCGGCACGATGTTGAGCAGGCCCGCCAGCGCGGAGGCTCCGGCGAACCACAGGATCGCGATCGTGCTGATGTCGTAGGCGGTGCCGAACCAGTCGCCGAGGTAGCCGTGGGCCAGGTAGGCCAGGGCGCGCCCGTTGGCCTTGCCCCCCTCGGCGAACTCCTCGGCCGGGATCAGCAGGGTGGTGGCGAAGCTGGAGGTGATCAGGAAGACACTCATGATGAGCGCGGCCGTGGTCAGCAGCTTCCTGGCACCCTTGATCCGCTCCGTCAGGTCGCCCTTGACCAGCGGCATCACCGCCACGCCGGTCTCGAACCCGGACAGGCCCAGGGCGAGCTTGGGCATCACGTAGAGGGAGACGGCGATCATCGCGATCGGGCTGGAGTACTCGGCGGTCAGCGCCGTCCGCCAGTCGGTGATCACGCTGGGGTCGGCGACGACGTGCTGTACGGCCACGGCCAGCACGACCACGTTGAGGATCAGGTAGACGGCGACCAGCACGACGGCGATGGAGATCGCCTCGCTGAAGCCCATGAGGAACACCGTGCCGAGCGCCGCGATCAGCACCAGGGTGACCGGCACCTGCCAGCCCTGCCAGGTCTCGGGGACGAACGGGTTGTGCAGGATGTGCGCGGTGGCGTCGGCCGCCGACAGGGTGATCGTCACGATGAAGGCGGTGGCCACGAAACCGAGCAGGAACAGCACGAGCAGCTTGCCACGCCAGCCGGGCAGGAGGCTCTCCAGCATCGACAGCGAGCCCAGGCCGTTGGGACTCTCCTTGGCGACGGCGCGGTAGGTCGGCAGCGCGCCGAACAGCGTCAGGGCGACCAGCAGCAGGGTGGCGACGGGGCTGAGGGTCCCGGCGGCCAGGGCGGCGATGCCGGGCTGGTAGCCGAGGGTGGAGAAGTAGTCGACGCCGGTCAGGCACATGACCTGCCACCAGGCGTGCTGCTTGTGCGGAGTCTCTTCGTGGTGGGGCCCGGGGGTCTTCAGATCAGGCCGGTGCAGACCGTCAAGTAACCATTTTCGGATCCCAGAGCTGGTATCCGGCGGGGTCGACATGGTCAACCCGGTCACCCCCTGCGCTCAAAGTCATACATAAGAGAGGAACACTACCCATGCTGGATGGTCGCCCTCCGGTCAGCCGTCCCTTCTTCCGGACCCCTTCCCCCGCTCCGGGAAACGAACGTGCGCACGTCGGCGAGAGAGCGCGCCGGTGTGCGCGAGAGGTGGCCGGGATCCCCCGACCCCGGCCACCCCGTGCGCCGGAGGACCGGCCCGCCGCGGAAGGCGCGCTCCCGCGGCGGGAGCGCGCCTTCCAGCAGGTCGGCGCCTTCCGGGGGACCGGTGCCTTCCGGCAGGCCGGCGCCTTCCGGCAGGCCGGCGCCTTCGGACGGACCATGTCCTCCGGCGGACCGCGTTTTCCGGTGGGCCGTGCCTTCCGGTGGGCCGCGCCTTCCGGCGGATCGGCGCCTTCGTGGTGGATCAGCCGAACGGCAGCCGTACCAGGGAACGGTCGCCGGTGCCGAGGGTGGTCGTGCCGCCGCCGATGGCGTTCCAGACCTCCACCCTCACCCGGCCGCCGGACAGGTCGCCGAGCGTTCCGGAGGAGGACTGCAGGCCGGCGGCCTGGGTGTAGTGCTCCCAGCCGGCCACCGGGTCGGTGGCGAAGTAGCGGTAGGTCTCCACCCGGTCCCAACTCCCGTCACCGGTCAGGTCATAGGAGACCCGGAGCTGGACGCCGTTGGCGACCGTGGTGCCCGCGTCCACGGAGAGGTCGAACGCGGTGGCCCCGCCGTTGTGGGCGGCGGTCAGGCCGGTGGCCGTGAAGACCTGCGCGTTCACGGGCGTGCCGTCGTGGTTGCCGTTGGCCGCGGCCAGCGTGACGGTGCCCGCCGTACCCGGGGCGCCCGGCAGCCCCCCGCCCGCCTGCGGGTAGCGCGTCGCGGCGAAGGGGCCCACGGTGGGAGTGGGAGTCGGGGTGGGCGTGGGCGTCGGGGTGGGACCGGAGCCGCCGCCGGCGTTGCCGCCGCTCCAGGTGTGGGCGCCCGAGGTGACCGTCTTGCCGGCCGGGACGTTGAGCACGGTGCCGTTGGAGAAGGTCACCGTGATCGCGGCGCCGGTGATGTTGGACGCCACGTAGGTGCGGGCGCCGTTCTTGCTGAACACCTTGGCCAGGGGATGGTCGGCGGTGACCGAGGTGTCCACCGTGCCCAGGGCGGCCAGGTTGCGGATCCAGTGGAAGGTGTGCGCCCTGCTCTCCCCCTCCTCGGAGGTGAGACCGCTGTTGGCGCGGAAGTTCGCCAGGGCGGCGTCCCCGTTGCCGAGGGCGAGGAACTCCCAGAGGATGTCCCGCCACACCGTGGGCGGCCCGCCGTTGTTCCTCGTCAGCTCGTTGTAGTTGGTGGTCACGTAGCCGGGGTTGTCGCCCAGGTAGAAGTGGCCGCCGGTGACGGGCAGCATGTTGATGCCCTGGATCATCTCCGGCTCGGCGCTGAACCAGGTGGCGTAGGCGCCGCCGTCGCCCCAGACCATGCCGACCGTGCTGTGGCCGAAGGCCGCGGGGAAGTTCTGGTCGCGCACGTCGAACCAGTACTCCCGGATCGCCGCCGCCTGCGTGGTGTAGATGTAGACGCCGGCGTCGCGGACCGCCGTGTTGCCGGTGGCCTGGCCCCACTGGATCAGGGCGTTGGCGAAGTTCATGCCCTCGGACGAGGACTCCTGGTTGTTGCCCGCGCCGAAGGCCCCGTGGCCCGACGCCCAGTCGTGACCGGCGTAGATGTCGAAGTCGCGCAGGTAGGGGAAGCGCGTGTCGCCGCGGTCGTAGTTGTTGGCGTCACGGATCAGCAGGTCGACCATGCCGCCGTAGCGGCCGGCCCGCGCCCAGTCCGGGTCGAACTTGGCCAGGGTCGCGGCGGCCGCGATGTAGTAGCCGTAGTGGAAGTGGTGGTCGTTGAGCTCCTGGTCGGAGCCGTAGGAGGCCGGGTAGCCGATCAGCGTCCCCCAGGTGGGGTCGAGGTAGAAGACCCGTGAGGTCTTGCCCGGCGAGGCGGTGAACCAGTCGGTGAGACGGGTGCGGATGGCGCCCAGGGCCGCGTCGCGGACCGAGGTCAGGTTGAGCTGGTCGGCGATCTCCGCGATGCGGGCGGCGCGGCCGAGTCCCTTGCCGGTCCAGTAGGTGTCGTCGCCCCGGTTGTCCATCGGGTTGCCCTGCTCGGCGTTGAGGAGGGCGGTGACCGTGGCGAGGTCGGCTCCGCCGCCGTCGCCGACGGCGGGCACCTCGGGCAGCACGCCGGTGTACTTCATCGACGTCCTGAACTGCGTCCCGGTGACGATCTTCATCTGGCCGCGCGCGGAGGTGTAGGTCTGCGGCAGCGGCGTGGAGCCGGTCAGGTGGTTCCACTGGTGCGGGTAGAGCGCGATGACGGTGCCGGTGGCGGTGCCCTGCCTGGCCGTGGTGGTGAAGGCGTACGTCGTGCTCAGCGTGGCGCTGCCCGGGGTGTAGGAGTAGGAGACGCGGGTGCCGGTGACGTGCGCGTGCGCGTACTGGCCGTAGGTGCTCGCCAGGGCGGCGCGGTCACCGCCGGCCGGGAGCACCGCCACCGAGAAGAAGCCCTTGCCCGCCAGGGAGGAGCTGATCGTCGTCCCGGCGACCGTCCAGGTGGCGCCGGCGGGGGCGTAGGCCACGTAGTCGTGGCCGTTGGCGGTGAAACCGACGGTGGCGCCGCTGTTGGACCACACCGCCGGGGCACCCGAGGTGGTGATCCGCGCGTCGCCGCCGGTGACCTGGAAGTAGGCGAACGGCAGGCCGTGGCCGATGGTGGCCTTCATGGTCCGGCCGCCACCGCTCCAGTACGGCGTGACGGTCCAGTCGCTCCAGCCGTCGACCTTGACGTCGGGCGAGTTCAGCCCGGCGACGCCGACCCGGATGTCCTGGACGTAGGGGTAGTGGAACTCTCCCACCCCGGTCGCCGTCCCGCTGATCGCCGGGGTGGTGGTGTAGGAGAAGCCGAGGCCGTCGCCGAAGGTGTCGTAGGAGATCGGGTGGGCGTGGAGCGGCTCGCCGTAGGCGCAGTCGGTCCGCTTGTAGAGGATCGACGACCACCAGTCGTTGGTCGGGACGGCCCCCGCGGGCGCGTTGGCGGTCACCCACTGGCGCGGGTTGGTGGAGACGGAGCCGCAGCCGGTCGGCAGCGAGCGGCCGGCGGGCAGGGTGTCCGCGTAGCTGCCGGCGCCGACCGGCGCCGCCTCCGCGGAACGGGTGAGGCCGAGGCCGAACATGCCGGCCACCATCGCGGCGGCGACGCCGGCGACGAGGGCGCGCCCGCGGGTCCAGGGACGGCGGGCGGGCCGCCTTTCGCGGGGCTGCGGACTGTCCGGACCCGTGGTCCGGCTCGATGGATGCATGGGGGGTGCCTCCGGGAGAAGTGGGGGGATCCGAGGCGGGCTGATCGAGAGAGCGCTCTCTTGACCGCGAAAGTAACGGCCCGTTCCATTGGCGTCAATGTTTCGCTTCGGTAACGGATAAGTAAAGGAAAGAAGTGCAGGCGGGAGAGGTCTCCCGCGAAACATGGGCTCATCGCGCCAGAGAAACACGACAGAGACCGCCGGAAGGCCGATCGCCGGTCGGGCGCCAGCCATCCCTTCACATGTGAGAGCGCTCTCATTACCAGGAGCTGTCCGCGGCCGGCCGCCGGGTGCGCGACACCCCGGGCCACCATCCGGGGCGGAGGCGCCGCCCGGGGATGACCACAGCAACCCGAGTCGGCGAAACTCACCGCGCGGTGACAAAACCAAGGCTGGACACTCCGTGTAGCAGCTTATTTACTTTCCGTGACCACTCCAGCACCCCCTGTCCCGGGAGACACCATGCGAAGCAAGAGGCTCACGACCATCGCCCTGGCCGCCCTCGTCGGCTGCGCGGGCCTGACGGCGCTGTCCGTCACGCCCGCCGGAGCCTCCGCGCCGGCGGCGGCCCCGGCGGCGGCCGACTTCACGGGTTACCAGATCGTCAAGCTGCCCAACGCCAACGTCCCCAACTTCCAGCGCCGCACGGTCCGCTGCCCCAGCGGCAAGAAGGCCGTCGGCGGCGGCGCCGAGGCGCAGGGCAACGACGCGATCCTGGTCGGCTCCTTCCCCACCGATGACGGCGCCGGCTGGATCGGCCTCGGCCGCCAGAACAACTACAGCGACGTCGGCATCAGCGTCTACGTGATCTGCGCCAACGTCAGCTAGCCCCACCCGCCCCCCCAGCTCTGGCCAGACCCCCGCGGGGTCTGGCCAGAGCCTTTCTGTCGCGGGACTCGCCGCCCCCGGCTCTGTCGCGGGACTCCCCGCCTCTCCCGACACCGGGTCGCGATCACCCCCGGCCGCCGAAAGATCACCCAAGCGAGAACAGGGAGGCTTCACGAGTGAGGCGCCTGCGACACCGCTTCGACAATCTCATCTCCCGGGGAGTCTGGGCGATGACCGGCCTGCTCGCCGTCGTGGCGCCGGTCATGGCGGCCGCCGGCGCGGCGGCCGTCCTCGCGCCGTTCCGTCCGGGAGCGGCCACCCACCCGGCGGGGGCCCACCGGGCCGAGCCGACCTGAACAGCACTCCGTCCAGCGCGCGGGCCGCACGGGACCACCAGGAGACCAGGACACGGACCGGCGCGTCACCACCAGGCGGCCAGGACACGGACCGGCACGTCACCGCCAAGCGGCCAGGACACGGGCCGGCGCGTCACCGTCAAGCGGTCAGAGCGCGGGACCACCAGGCGGTCAGGGCAGGGACCGGCACGTCACCGCCGGGCGGTCAGGGCACGGCGAGGGTGGCGGGGTCGACCTGGACGGCCGCGCTGAGGGCCCAGCGCATCCGGGCCTCGTACGTCTCGGGATGGTCTCCGGCCTCCTGCGCGACGCAGGCGGCACAGGAGGCGATGTCCTCGTGACAGGCGCGCAGACCGTCTTCGATGACCGTACGCACCTGCTCCGGCGAGGGATGGTCGGATGCCTGCAACGTGGAGGCGAAAAGGATCTTTGCCAGGTCGGACACGCTCATCGTGGTCGGCATCATCTGCCCCTCTCTCCGGGACCTGCCGGTTACACGGAACCTCGGCGGTGCCCGTTGATCGTCAGCCTCGTGTTCTCATCTCCATCGTCTCGCCTGATACCGACATTTTTCGCGAATCAGACAAGGAGCTTGAAGGGTACGAACATTGCTCTATTCGGCTATACCCATCGATCCACGCGGTGATGCGGCCCAGTGGCCACACCGATCATCCGGAAGGGGTGCGGCCACCCGGGAAACGCGGAGAGCCCGGGAAACGCGGGAAGCCCGGCCGTGACACGGCCGGGCTTCCCGTCAGGTGCGCCGCCAGGGACTCGAACCCCGGACCCGCTGATTAAGAGTCAGCTGCTCTAACCAACTGAGCTAGCGGCGCTTGACCTCGACAAGAATACCGGATTCGGAGCCATGGTCCGTACGTGAGATGACATGTGCCGGTCGCGGCCCCGCCAGAGAGCAGCCCCGGTCCGTCCCCGCCTAGCCCGGGAACGGGCCCGCGTCGTGGACGAGGATCGCCGCCTGGACCCGGTTGGCCAGGCCGAGCTTGGCCAGGGAGTTGCTGACGTGCGCTTTGACGGTCGCCTCGCTCATCGTCAGCTCGCGGCCGATCTCGGCGTTGGACAGGCCCCGGGCGACCTCCCGCAGGACCTGGCGCTCACGGTAGGTGAGCACGGCGAGCCGCTTGCGCGCCGCCTCGGCCGGCGACGGCCCCTTCTCCGCGAAGGAGCTGATCAACCGCCTGGTGACGGTGGGGGCGAGCATGGCGTTGCCGGCCGCGACCGTGCGGACGGCGGCGGCGAAGTCTCTCGGCGGCGTGTCCTTGAGCAGGAAGCCGACCGCGCCGGCACGGAGGGCCAGGTGGACGTATTCGTCGATGTCGAACGTCGTCAGCATGATCACCTTGGGGGGATCGGGCAGCCTGCCGATCTCCGCCGCGGCGGAGAGGCCGTCCATGCCGGGCATACGGACGTCCATGAGGATGACGTCCGGGCTGAGCCGGACGGCCGCGCCGACCGCCTCGGCGCCCTCGCACGCCTCACCGACGACCACGACGTCGCCGGTGGCCTCCAGGATCATGCGCAGGCCCGACCGGACGAGCACCTCGTCGTCGACGATCAGCACTCGGATCACACGACCCCCTCCACCCGCTCCGCCGGAAGCCGGGCGGACGTCCTGAACCCGCCGCCGGGCAGCCTGCCGACCTCGAACTCGCCGCCCGCCAGCTCGACGCGCTCGCGCAGCCCGGTCAGGCCCAGCCCGGCGCCGGGCAGCGGCTCGGCCGCCGCCGTCGACAGGCCGTTGTCCACCACCACCTCGAACGTCCCGGGAAGATATCGCAGGAAGACGGCCGCGGACGCGTCACCGGCGTGCTTGTGGACATTGGTCAGCGCCTCCTGGACCAGCCGGTAGGCGGTCCGCTCCACCATGGCCGGCAGCGGGCGGGCCATGCCCTCGTCGTGCCGGCTGACGGGGATGCCCAGCGACCTCGACTGGTCGAGGAGCCGGTCGAGGTCGGCGAGCGTCGGCTGCGGGGCGAGGGGGACGCCCTCGCCGCCGCCGGGGCCGCTCCCGCCGCCGTCGGGGCCGACCGCCACGGCGCCGGGGTAGGGCGAGCGCAGCACGCCGAGCACCTCCCGCAGGTTGACCAGCGCCTCCCGGCCGATGGCCTGGATGAGGGCGGCCTCCTGCGCACTGCGCTCCTCCAAGGTCCGCACCTCCAGCGCGCCGGCGTGCAGGACCATCAGCGACACCCGGTGCGCGACGACGTCGTGCATCTCGCGGGCGATCCGCGTGCGCTCCTGCGCCCGGGCGCGGTCGGTGCGGTCCCGCTGGTCGCGTTCGAGCCGTTCGGCGCGCTCGCGCAGCGCGACGACCACCTGCCGGCGGGCGTTCACCCACAGGCCCGCGACCAGCGGCAGGGCCACCAGCGCCGCCAGGGGCATGGCGCCGTCCACCACGGTCTCCGTCACGGTGCGGCGGGCGCCGTCGGCCACCGCGTCGGCCACCACGGACCCGCCCATGACCGCGGTGGCGGCCAGGGCGTAGGCCACGACGTCGATCAGCCGCCGCAGGCCCGTACCCGCGTGGTAGGAGGCGATGACCACCGCGGGCCACAGCCCGAACGACACCCAGCCCACGGCGGCCATGACGGACAGCGGCCACCGGGTCCGCCGTACGGCCCCCGCCGCCAGCGCCGACGCGGCCAGCACCGGGAGGAAGCCGGGATGCCGCCAGAGCGAGGGCGCCTGCGTCAGGCCGTCTCCGGACACCCATGACAGCAGTAGGACGGCCAGGCCCAGCGCCCAGGGGCCGCTCCGGTCGATCAGATGGCTGACCCGCCTCAGCACCTGGCCGCCGACCGGTGCCGCCTCGCCGTACTCCACGGGTCCGAGCCTAAGGCGCTCCGGTGGAACGCGCCCGCGACGAACGTCGGGCCGACCCCCTACGAAAGTCGCAGCTCTCCGACCGCCCCTCGGCCGAGGCGCTCCCGGCCCCGCGCCGGGAGGGTGTGCCCATGCCAACCTCGATTCTTCGCGGCGCCCTGGCCGCCGCCGTCGCACTGCTCGCGTTCGCGACGCCGGCCGCCGCGGCGGCCGGCGCACCCGCCGCACCGGCCTTCCCCTCCCCCTCGCCGAGCGGCGCCCCCACCGCGCCGAAGTCGGCCCTCGCCCTGCCCAGGCCGACCGGCCCGCACCGGGTGGGCATGACGACCCTGCACCTGGTCGACGGCTCCCGCCCGGACCCGTGGGTCCCCGAGGAGAAGTCACGGCAGCTCATGGTCTCGCTGTGGTACCCCGCGCGGACATCCCACGGACGGCGAGCCCCCTACATGACCGCCGAGGAGTCGGCGCTGACGCTGAAGGGGCAGAAGATCACCGGCGTGCCCGGAGACGCCCTGAGCAAGATCCGGACCAACGCGCTCGTCGACGTCCCGCCGATCGGCCGCAGGCACGCCGTGCCCCTCGTCGTGCTCTCGCCGGGGTTCACCATGTCGCGCAGCTCGCTGACGGCCCTGGCCGAAGACCTGGCGAGCAGGGGTTACATCGTGGCGGGGATCGACCACACGCACGAGGCCTACGGCACCACCTTCCCCGACGGCCACACCACGACCTGCGTCGCCTGCGACGAGCAGGCCGAAGACCTCTGGAAGTTCGGCGACAAGGCGACCAGGAGCCGGACAGCCGACGTCTCCTTCGTGCTCGACCGGTTGACCGGGCCGAGTCCCGCCTGGAAGGGCGGCGGGCTGATCGACCGCTCCCGGATCGCGATGGCGGGCCACTCCATCGGGGGCAACAGCTCCGCCTGGACCATGCTCAACGACTCCCGGGTGCGCGCCGGGATCAACATGGACGGCACCTTCTTCGTCCCGATCCCCGGCGAGGGGCTCTCCCGGCCGTTCCTCATGCTGGGCGCCGGAGAGGTCCACGAGCCGGGCGGGAAGGACTTCACGTGGGGCCGCGACTGGAAGGGCATGACCGGCTGGAAGCGCTGGCTCACCCTCGACGGCGGGGACCACGGGTCCTTCACCGACTACCCGCTGCTCCTGGAGCAGTCCGGCATCGACCTCGGCCTCCCGGTCTCCGGGGCCCGCTCGGTGGAGGTCACCCGCGAATACGTCGGCGCCTTCTTCGACCTGCATCTGCGCAAGCGGTCCCAGCCGCTGCTCGAACGGCCCTCCCGCCGTTATCCCGAGGTCAGGTTCTGGAGCTGATCTCGACCGGTAAGAGCTCTGATCACATCCAATGATTCTCCATGTGAGTGGGCAAGTCGTGGATTTAATTCCATTCGATGGCGCGTGTTCCGTTTAGCCCTCATGCCTCGGGTACGAGAGTTGAGCCCGGAGAATCAACCGAAAGGGAGATACGAACTATGTCGTCCGAGCTCTGGACCTACCGGACCGATGTCTACGACGTCAACAAGAGCCTCGACATTGCGGGCTATCACGTAGAGGCCACCGACGGAAAGATCGGTTCCGTCGACGAGGCCACCTACGACGTCGGCGAGAGCTACCTCGTCGTCGACACCGGACCGTGGATCTTCGGTAAGAAGGTCATGCTCCCGGCGAGCACGGTCACCCGGATCGACCCGCAGGAGCGCAAGATCTACGTCTCGCGCACCAAGGACGAGATCAAGCACGCTCCGGAATTCGACGAGGCCACCTTCAAGGAGCCCGTCTACCGCGACACCGTCGGCGACTACTACAGCCGCTTCCCCCTCGGAGGCGGCCCTGGCGCCACGTACTGACGCGCACGGTGAACAGGGAGGGCCCCGCCGCCAGGCGGGGCCCTCCCGCCGCGTCCTGACCCTTCTCCCACATTGAGCCCCTCCCAGGCCGCGCCCCTCCCACACCGAGCCCCTCCCGCGAGCTCCTCCCAAACCCGAGTCCCTCCCGCGCCGAGCCTTCTTCACACGCCCCGGGCCCTCCCGCGACGCCCGGAGGCAGCCGCGGCAGGGCCCGGGTGCGGACCACCGAGGGCGGCGGCCAGGGCCAGGGCGCGCAGGGCCGGGGCGGTCAGGGCCAGGACGGGTCGTCGGCGGGTTCGGGGAGGTGGGGGATCACCTTGAGCCGCTCCAGCAGGGTCAGGAAGGTGAACGCGTACGGCGATGCCTGGACGACCGCCGCGACCCGCTCCCAGTCGACCTGCTCGCGCAGCGCCCGCACCTGGGGCAGCAGCGAGCTGTAGTCGCAGCTGTGCTCCGAGAGCGGCAGCAGCCAGGAGATGACCAGGTCGGTGGCCTCCAGGACGGGCAGGATCATCGCCGACGCCTTCATCGGCTCGGCGCGCTCCAGCAGTGCCGGAGTGACGGGGTGGTCGCAGATGGAGAAGATCAGGTCCACCAGCCTTCCCTCGTCGTACGCCTTGACCAGCCAGTCCTCCGGAGGCTTGGCCGTCTCGAAACCCAGTCCGCGCAGCGCCTCCAGGGCGGTCGGCACATCCTCCTGCGGCAGGACGAAGTCCACGTCGTGCAGCGAGGGCGCGGCTCCGCGCGCATACGCCGCGCACCCCCCGGCGAGTGCGAACCTGACGTCCGCGTCCTTCAGCCCGCTGCTCGCCCGCTTCAGTGTTTCCAGGATCGCATCGGTTACCTCGTGACTGTGGCTTCCCATTTCCCTCGCCTACCCCGTAGATCTCCAGGTAGGCATGGCAAACCTTGACTCGGGTAGGTGGCCCGCATGAATCAGCCGGAACAGGTACAGAACGAAGAGGCGGGGCCCGATGAGAGCAGCAGGACGGAGAATCCGGAGCCGGGAGAGAGCCACAAAGAGCGGGTGGACCGGGAGCTCGCCGAGCTGCTCCAGGGACTGCGCGTCGCCGTCACCGGTGTCCAGGTCCTGTTCGCCTTCCTGCTGACGCTGCCCTTCGCCGCCGGCTTCCACAAGGTGGACCTCCTGGGCCGCTGGCTGTTCTTCATCGCGCTGCTGAGCGCCGCGCTGGCCTCCATTTGCTTCATCACCCCCGCCGCCCAGCACCGCCTGCTCTTCCGGACGGGCCTGAAGGAGAAGATGCTGCACCGCGCCAACGAGCTCGGCGTCGCCGGAGCGGTGGGACTGGCGATCGCGATGACCAGCTCGGTGGCCCTCGTCGCGGAGACGGTCATCAACAGCTGGCCGGCCGTGCTGTTCGGTGGCACGGTCGCGCTGGCCAGCGGCTGGCTCTGGATTCTGCAGCCAATTGTCGATCTGTATCGGAGCAAGGATGTTAAGTCGTGAATTGTGAGGGCAGTCCCTAGTTATGGCTACTTTGCTCTGGATCATCGCAGTCGTTCTCGTCGTCGCCGGGATCTATGTAATCCTGGCCCGCCGCGACCTCCTCTGGGGGATCGTCCTTATCGTCCTCGGCTTCCTCGTCGGTCCCGGAGGTGTGAGCATCTTCAATGTGTGATGCGGGCGATGGCTCGCAGAACGTCCGCACCAAACACCAAGTCGCCCCGAATTACCATCAGAAGCCTCAGCGGGCCGGGTTCTCACCCGGCCCGCTTCTTCACGCCCTCACGACTTCATTTCTCCGTGGTTTCATCTCTTCGCGATTTCACCGCCGCAGGGCCTCCGGGACTACAGGCAGTACACCCCGTACGCCCGGCCCAGCACCGGCAGCGCCACGTTGCGCACCCGGACGCCCCCCGGGGTGACGCCCTTCTCCGTCCCGGCGTGCGCGTGACCGTGGACGATCAGGTCGGCGCCCTCCGCGTCCACCGCCTCGGCCAGCAGGTAGCTGCCGAGGAAGGGATAGATCTCCAGCGGCTCCCCGTGCAGGGTGTCCTTGACCGGCGAGTAGTGCGACAGCACGACCCTCCGGTCCGCCTGGAGCTCCTTGAGGGCCACCCGCCAGCGCTCCGCGATCCGCTTGGTGTGCCCGACGAACGCCTTGATCTCGGGCTCGCCGAAATCGCTGGCGCACTTGCCGGCGTATCCCCCGCCGAAGCCCTTGCCGCCGACCACGCCGAGCCGTACTCCGTCGATGTCGAGCACGGTCGAGTCGTCGTGCAGGACCGTGATCCCGGCACCGGACAGCAGGGCCGCGATCTCGGCGGGCAGGTCGGAATGGTGGTCGTGGTTGCCGAGCACGGCGACCACGGGGATCGGCAGGTCGCGGAACTCCTCCGCCACCACCCGCGCCTCCTCCAGGGTGCCGTGCCGGGTCAGGTCCCCGGCCAGCAGCAGCACGTCGGCGTGCTCCTCGACGCCCTCCAGTCGCGCGCGGTAGCTCCCCCTCAGACTCTCGTCCAGGTGCACGTCTCCGACCGCCGCGATCCGCAGCTCTCTCACAGCCTCTCCTCCTCCCCCGGACCCCGGACGTCCATGACGGTGATCTCGTTGTGGACCGTCAGGCCGGGAGCCGCCTCGCCCGCCACGTCGGCGATCAGCGCGCGGCGCTCGGCGCCGGTCACCTGGCCGCGCAGGAAGAGCTGCTCACCCCGGACGTCCACCCGGATGCCGAGCTCGTGGGTTCTCTCGTCCTCGGCCAGCGCGCGTTGCACACGCGCGGCGACGTACTGCGGCGCCTCCATCGTTGAACTCCTCTCTTCAAAGCGGTCGCGTTCCCGAGAAACCCGAGGTCAAACGCGTTTAAAACGCTCATGAGGGGAAGGAGAGCCAGTCGGATGCCTAAGACGCAGGCACGTCGCCGCCGCATGCCGCGCCACGGGAGCCGTGCCCATGAAGATCGCGATGGTGTCCGAACACGCCAGCCCTCTGGCCACCGTCGGCGGTGCCGACGCCGGGGGACAGAACGTCCACGTCGCCGCCCTCTCCCGCGCCCTCGGCGCGCGGGGACACGAGGTGACCGTCTACACCCGCAGGGAGACCACCGCCCAGCCGGAGGAGGTCCGCTTCGCCCCCGGGGTCACCGTGGTCCACGTCCCGGTCGGCCCCGCCGAGACCATGGCGAAGGACGACCTGCTCCCCTGGATGCCGGACTTCGGCCGGTGGCTCGCCCGGCGCTGGCACGCCACCCCGCCGGACCTGGCCCACAGCCATTTCTGGATGAGCGGCCTGGCCACGCTGGCCGCCGCCCAGGACACCGCGGTGCCCACCGTGCACACCTTCCACGCCCTCGGCACGGTCAAGCGGCGTCATCAGGGGCCGGCCGACACCAGCCCGCGCGAGCGCGTCGGGACCGAGAAGCTCATCGCCCGCCAGGTGGACGCGGTCATCGCGACCTGCGCCGACGAGGTGGCGGAGCTGGGCCGGATGCGGGCGCCCGGCGTCCGCACCCGGATCGTCCCCTGCGGCGTCGACCTGGACGCCTTCACCCCGACCGGCCCGAGGATGGACCTCGGCCCCGGGCCGGTCCTGCTCGCCGTCGGCCGGGCGGTCCCGCGCAAGGGGGTGGAGACCACGATCCGGGCGCTGCGCCACGTTCCGGACGCCACGCTCGTGGTCGCGGGCGGCTCCCCCGGCGAGCCGGAGCCGGCCCGCCTGGCGCGGATCGCCGGCATGTACGGCGTGGCGGACCGTGTCCGGTTCCTCGGCAGGGTGGCCCGGCAGGACGTCCCGGCGCTGATGCGCGCGGTGGACGTCGTGGTCAGCGTGCCCTGGTACGAACCGTTCGGCATCGTGCCGCTGGAGGCCATGGCCTGCGGCGTGCCGGTGGTCGCCTCCGCCGTGGGCGGCCACCTGGACACGGTCGTCCCCGGCGTCACCGGCCTGCTGGTGCCGCCCCGCAAGCCGGCCGCTCTCGGCCGCGCCCTGCGCGAGCTGCTCGCCGACCCGTTCCGGCGCACCGCCTACGGCGTCGCCGCCGCCGGCCGGGCGAGATCCCGCTACGGCTGGGGCCGGGTCGCCGACCAGACCGTCGCCGTCTACACGGACGTGCTCACCTCTCGCGGCCGGTCACTCGGCATGACCGGTGCCTGCCCGGGTACGGGTGCCGCCTGAACCGGAGGAGGAACCGATCATGAAGAACAAGGTCGTGGTGGTGACCGGGGCCAGCGGCGGGGTGGGCCGGGCGGTGGTCCGGCGGCTGGCCGCCCGCGGCGCCACCGTGGCACTGATCGCCCGGGGCACGGCCGGTCTCGGCTCCGCCGCGGTGGAGGCCGGCGCGGCGGGTGGCGCCGGGCTGGTCTACGAAGCCGATGTGTCCGACTACCAGCAGGTCAGGGATGCCGCGGAACGGATCGAGCGGGAGGTCGGGCCGATCGACGTCTGGATCAACGTGGCCTTCTCGTCGGTCTTCGCCCCCTTCACCGAGATCACACCGGAGGAGTTCGAGCGGGCCACCCAGGTCACCTACCTCGGCTATGTCTGGGGGACGCGGGTGGCGCTGGATCTGATGCGCCCCCGCAACCGGGGAGTGATCGTGCAGACCGGCTCGGCTCTGGCCTACCGGGGCATCCCGCTGCAGGCGGCCTACTGCGGGGCCAAGCACGCGATCAAGGGGTTCACCGAGTCGGTCAGGACCGAACTGCTGGGGGAGCGGAGCGGGATCCAGATCACCATGGTGCAGCTGCCCGCGCTGAACACTCCGCAGTTCTCCTGGGTGCTGTCCAAGCTGGGCCGCCACCCGCAGCCGGTGCCGCCGATCTACGAGCCCGAGGTGGCCGCCCGGGCGCTGGTCCACGCGGCCGAACACCCCGGACGGCGCGAATACTGGGTGGGTGGCTCGACGGCCGCCACCCTGCTCGCGCAGCGGATCGCCCCCGGGCTGCTCGACCGCTATCTGGCCCGGACCGGCCGGGACAGCCAGCAGACGGCGGCCCAGCCCCCCACGGGCGTGGCCAACCTGTGGAGGCCCGCCGACGAGGACGACGACTACGGCGCCCACGGCACTTTCGGCCGCCGCGCCCACGCCCGCAGCCCGCAGGCCTGGCTCTCCCGCCACCGTCGCCTGGCCGCCCTCACCCTGGCCGGCGGGGCCGTCGCCGCCGCGGTCACCCGCCGGGCGAGGGCCTGACGGGCCCGGCGGAGCCCCGGAGTCGCGGGGCTCTCGCCCCTCGGGCCCCCGGCCCAGACTCGCGGCCCGGATCTCCGCGGGGACTCCCGGCCCGGACCCGCGGCCCGGATCTCCGCGGGGACCCCCGGCCCGGATCTCCGCGGGGACGCGCCGAGCCCCCGGTCCGTCAGACGGGCCGGGGGCTCCCGGGCGAGATCACTTGCCGGTGGCTCGGTGAATGCTCCGCGCCGCGGACCTGTCGATCGCGGCCTTGACCACGCCGAAGATCGCGCCCTGGATGGCCGCCGCGACCAGGATCTCCCTCCAGCCGTACTCGTCGGACGTCGCCTGGGGCGCGTCATCCTTGCCCGAGGCGAACTTCCAGACCTGCTTGAAGATGGCTCCTGCGATGGCACCGCCGAGCATTCCGCTCACGGCGCTCGTCCCTCGGGATACGACCCTGCTCAACGTCCCGTCCTCCGTTTCACACTTGATGAGAGGCCCCACCTACCCGGCACGCGCGGACGCTAACGGGCGCACCGGCGCGGAGTGGGCGGTCAGGCCCTGGAAACCTCGGCTCTCGTACCGCGGAGTGGACGGGTCACACGACCGGGGGGTCGTTGTAGTGGCGCTCCTCGTAGACGCGACGGTGGGTCACCGGGTCCTCGACCACCGTGGTGGTGGGCGTCTCCACGGCCCGGCGGGCGACGCTGAGGCGGTAGATCGCGAACAGCAGCCACGCGAGACCGCCGAGCATCAGGATGACGCCGACGATGTTGATGTCGAACCCGGCGATGTCGAACTCGACCGCCCAGGTGAGAATGGCGCCGAGCATGATGAGGATGATGCCGCCTGCGATGGTCATGGGATTCCCTCCTTCGAGCCAACGCCTCATCCCCTATCCCCCACACGGATCTCAAACGTCGCGCCGCGTGGCCCGCCACGGGGCACGGCCGCCCGGCCGCGGTCACGGCCCCGCCGATCCCGGGAGAAGCACGGGCGTCCGGCCGCCGTCACGCCCCCGCCGGCCTCGGGGGGAAACGCGGGCGTGCGGCCCCGTCGGCCCCGGAAGGGCCCAGGTCACCCCGGGAAACAGATCCGCCGCGCGGCCCCGGCCGAGATTCCCGGCGGGGGCCGCGCGGCGGCGGGGTGGCGGGGTGGCGAGGTCACTGGCCGGCGGGCAGGACCGCTCCCTTGTACTTGTCCTCGATGAACTTCTTGACCTCCGGACCCTGGAGGATCTCCGCGAGCTTCTTGACGCGGGGGTCGTCCACCTTGGCCGGCACGGTCACCAGGCCGTTGGCGTAGGGGTTGCCCTCACCCTTCTCCAGGATCAGGGAGTCGGTCGCCGGCTGCAGGCCGCCCTCCAGGGCGTAGTTGCCGTTGATGATCGCGGCGTCCACGTCCTCCAGGGAGCGGGGAAGCTGGGCCGCCTCCAGGGGCTTGAACTGCAGGCCCTTGGGGTTGTCGGCCACGTCGCGCTCGGTGGCCTTGACACCGACGCCCTCCTTGAGGGTGATCACCCCGTTGTCGGCCAGGAGCTTGAGCGAGCGGCCCAGGTTGCTGGTGTCGTTCGGCAGGGCCACCGAGGCGCCCTGGGCGAGCTCGGCGACGTTCTTGATCTTCTTGGAGTAGAGGCCGAGCGGCTCGATGTGGACCGGGGCGACCCAGCTCAGCTTGATGTCCTTGCCCTTGGAGAACTCCTCCAGGTACGGGATGTGCTGGAAGTAGTTGGCGTCCAGGTTGCCCTCGTCGAGTTGGGTGTTGGGCTGGACGTAGTCGGTGAACTCGACGATCTCCAGGTTCAGCCCGGCCTTGGCCGCGAGGTTGTCCTTGACGTATTTGAGCACCTCGCCATGGGGCACGGGGTTCACCCCGACCTTGAGCGGGGCGTCGGCCTTGGGTGCCGCGGCGGGCTCGGCCGTGTCGGTCGAGGATCCACCGCAGGCGGCGAGGCTACCGGCCAGGATCAGGCCTGCCACGACCCCGAACAACTTACGCATGACTCTCCCTATTTCCTTTACACTAGGTAGGAAATATTCCATACCGGAGAGCGTGCGGACAAATCGATCATCGGACCCGCGGTCCGATCACTGGCCCAGCAGCGCCAGGATCTGCTTGATCTGCGCCGTGCGCGAGGCGTCGATCCGCGCCGCCAGCGCCTTGACCTCGGCGTTCAGGCCGGTGCTCACCTCCATCCTGGCCATCTGGACGGCGTCGTCCTGCTGGGCGATCAGCATGTTGAGGAACTTCTTCTCGAAGTCGGCCGGGGCCGCTCCGGCGACCGCGGCGATCTCCGCCTTGCTCACCCCCGGCATGCCTCCGTGGGCGGCGTGCTCGCCGGGCTCCGCGCCGATGGGCCGACCCCAGTCGATCAGCTGTTCGGCCATCGACGCGGCCTCCACCTCCTGGGTCGTGGCGATCGCCGCCGCCAGTGTCCTGACCTCCTGACGGGTGGTCCGCACCGGCGCCAGCCGGACCAGCTCCACGCCCTGGCCGTTGTGGGCCGTCATCATCTGCAGGAACATCACGTCGGCGGGGTTGAAGTCCTTGCCCGCGACGGCGGTCCCGCCCGGGGTGCGGGCGGCGCCGTGCCCCGCGTGGGCGCCACCATGCCCGGCGGAGGCGTCACCGCGGAGCTCCTGGATGCTGTGGGCACCGCAGCCGGCGAGCAGGAGGCCCCCCAGGACGGCGAGGGCGGCGAGGGCGGTGCGCTTCATCGTGGACTCCTCTCCGGGGTGGGGCCGGGGCGGTCGTGGCCGCCCCGGCCGGTCTGGATCAGACGCGCTGCCACAGCGAGGGGACGTTCGGCGGCTCCCAGCCCGGCAGCGCGGTGTGCGGCTGCAGGCACTGGTAGGTCAGGCCGCCGTAGGTCACCCGCGTGCCCGCCGTGTAGGCGGTGCCCGCGCTCCAGGCGCCGCCCGACTGGGTCGAGGTCGGCGTGGGGGTCGGGGTCGGGGTGGGTGTCGGGGTCACGGTCGGCGTCGGGGTCGGCGTCGGGGTGGGGGTCGGCGTCGGGGTGGTGCCGCCGCCGAAGTCCACGTCGGAGCAGGTGTAGAAGGCTTCGGTGCTGCCCACCACGCGCTGCCAGATCGAGTAGACGAGCTGGCGGCCGCTGCGCTGCGGGAGGTTGATCGTCCAGTTCGTGAACGTGCTGGGGTTCTGGTTGTTGAACGTCTTGATGGGCTCCAGGTCCGCCCAGCGCAGCGGCTGGGTCGGGTCCCAGCTCTGCTTGGTGATGTAGAACTCGAAGTTGCTGTTGGCGTGGGGTGCGGTCGCGTGGTAGGTGATCGTCAGCGGCCCCGGGGAGACCCGGGTGGCGGGCCAGTCGGCCCTGGCGAGGTCGAGCCCGCGATATTTGTCACGCCCGGCGCTGCACAGCTTGCCGTCCGGGATGATCGCACGGTGGTTGCCGCCGGCCTCAAGCCGGGAGACTTCGTGCCAGTCGTAGAACGCCTGGGTGCCACCGGCCGCGACGGCCGCCTTGCACGCCTCCGACTTGGGGGTCTCCGGCCCCTCCGTCTTGCAGACGTAGGCGCGGCTGGGCGGGTTCGACATCGATCCGTGCGCGACCGCCGGGGCGGACGGCAGCAGGGCGAGCAGAGATCCAACAGTGAGCGCGGCGGCCGCGGTGGCCGCCTTGTGTCGCAGATGCACGTGGACTCCTCCTACAGGGGGATGGAGGTGGGACATGTCCAACGGCCGACGGATAGCACGTTATTAACAAGAAACCTTACTAAAAATTCGGTCCCCGATGCCATAGGTTGCGGCACATCCGAAGAACGATTCCCGCGCCGCGGCCCCGCCCTCCCGGCCCGGGGCGGGGCGGGGCCGTCGGGGCGGGGTCAGTAGAACGCGTAGCACTCGACTTCGGATCGACGCTCCGTCAGCCCCGCCTCCACCGAGTGCTGGACGCACGCGGCCTCTCTCTTGCTGAGCGACAGCTCCCCGCAGACCGTGACCCCCGAGTAGGTCCGGCAGTCGAGGTCGGAGTTCTCCCGCCCGATCCGGTAGTTGCGCTCGACCGCCGAGCGACACTCGCTCTGCAGCCGCGCCGAGTCGGCGTACCGGCACTGGTCCATCAGCGCCTGGTACTGGTCCGGGCCAACCGGCGTGCTGCCATCCCGCGCCTGCGCAGACGCCCCCGTCGCGACGATCCCAGAGGTGGCGACGATGAACAGTGCCGCCGCATGCATGAGTTTTCTCACGATGGCTCCCCCCGCCATACGGTCCTCAAAACGGACTTTACATGGGAAACGTCACTTGTTGTGTGCGTGTCACCACACTTCTCTCGGTTAAACGCGGAGATGATCTGAAGTTCGCTCAGCCGACGGCGAGGACGACCTTGCCCCGGCCGTGGCCGGTCTCGACCTCGCGGTGGGCGTCGGCGGCCCGGTCCAGCGGGTAGGTCCGGCGGACGTGGAAGGTGAGCCTGCCGTCGGCGTAGAGGTCGGCGAGCTCGGCGAGACGGGAGGCCAGCCGCACCCCCTGGGTCAGCTGGACCCCCAGCTCCTCCGCCCTCTCGTGCTCGACCAGCGTGACGACACGCTCGCCCTTCACCAACTGCAGCGACACCTCCAGCGCCGCACCGCCCGCGCCGTCCAGGACCATGTCCACCCCGCCGGGGGCGAGGGCGCGCACCCGCTCCAGCAGGCCGTCGCCGTACGCGACGGGGGTCGCGCCGAGCGAGCGCAGGTAGTCGTGGTTCTCCTCGCGCGCGGTGCCGATGACCCGCGCCCCCCACAGCCGGGCGAGCTGCACCGCGGCGGTGCCGACCGAGCCGGCGGCGGCGTGGACCAGGACCGTGTCCCCCTCCCCCACCCCCAGCTGCCTGAGGGCGATGTGGGCGGTCTGGGTGCCGGCGGTGAAGCCGCCCGCCACCTCCCAGGGCATGTTCGCGGGCTTGGCCGTGACGTTCTCGGCCGGGACCACGACGTACTCGGCGTAGGAGTTCAGCAGGTTGAAGCCCAGCACCTCGTCACCGGCGGAGACCCCGCTCACCCCCTCGCCCACCTGGTCGACGATCCCGGCGAACTCGTTGCCGGGGATCCGGGGCAGGCCCCCGGTCACCCCCGCCGGGCTCCACCCCTGGCGCACCGCGACGTCGAACGGTTGCACGCCCGCCGCCTTGACCCGCACCCGGACCTGCCCCGCACCCGCCTCGGGGGTCTCAAGCTCCATGACCCGCAGCACCTCGGGCCCGCCGAACTCGGAAAAAGCAGCAGCCTTCATCGGAAACTCCTCCGCTCGTCATTGCCGGACCCCACTCTGCAACCTCAACTTTGATTGAGGTCAACCGGTCCGGAACGGCCGCCGCCCCCACCGGTGCCACCCTTGGCGAGGGAGGCCGGCCCGAGCGGACGTCAGCCGTGCGCGCCCGGGTCGTACGGCGAGCGCCGCTGCAGCAGGAACAGCCACGCCATGGACGGCACCACCAGCAGCGCGCCCACGGCCAGGACGGCGAGCGTGGCGCCGAGCACGGCGGGGGTCGCGGCGGCCTCGCCGACGGTGAGAGCGGGAGGGAGCATGACGGGATACTGCGCCAGGGGCCAGCCCCACATCACCGCCGCGACGGCCGCCGCGGCGGTGACCCGGACCGCCAGGTAGCGCCGCCGCCACAGCAGGGCCAGCGAGAGCAGGCCGAGCACGGCGCCGGCGACGACGAGGGGCAGCGCCCGGCCGGTGAGGCCGCCGAACAGCCGGGGGGCGTCCCAGCGCACCACGGCGATGCCACCGAGCACGACGGCGCCGACGCCGAGCCCCGTGGCCACCGCCCTGCGCCGGAACCCCTCGGCCAGGGCGGGCAGGTCGGCCCGCACCGCGTCGTCGCACAGATACACCGCGGCGAGATAGGCGCAGACGCCGACCGCGAGGACCCCGCCGAGCAGCGAGGTCGGGTTCAGCCAGCTCCTCACGAGATCCCCGGCCGCCAGCCCCGGGGGGACGCGTCCCGAGGCGACCGCCCCGGCGACCGTGCCCAGGAAGAAGGGGGTCAGGACGGAGGAGAGCGCGAAGGCCGCGCCGAACAGGCGCTGCTGCCACAGCTCCGTGCTGGCCTTGCGGAAGACGAAGGCCGCTCCCCTGGCGATGATGCCGAGCGCCGCGAGCGTCAGCGGGATGTAGAGCGTGGACATCACCGCCGCGAACACCGGCGGGAAACCGGTCCACAGCACGACGATCACGAAGATCAGCCAGACGTGGTTGGCCTCCCACACCGGCCCGATGGAGTGCTCGATGAGGCGCCGCTGCGGCATGCCGGCACGGCTGCGCCCCGCCACCAGGTCCCAGACGCCGCCGCCGAAGTCGGCCCCGGCCAGCAGCGCGTAGAGCGTCAACCCCACCCACATCACGACCAGCAGGATCTGCGCCGCGTCCATCGGATCACTCCGGTTCCTGGGGGGCTGCCGACTTCTGTGGGGCGCGTGCCAAGCGCCGCATGACGTAGACGGTGGCGACGGTGAGGACCACGTAGACCAGGGTGACGACGACGGCCCCGGCCCACAGGCCGGGCACCGGGTTGACGGCGTCGAAGGTGCGCAGCTTGCCGTACACCGTCCACGGCTGCCGGCCGACCTCCGTCACGACCCAGCCGGCCTCCACCGCGACGACGGCGGCCACCCCGGAGACGGCCGCGAGCCTCAGGAACCAGCGGGAGCGGGGCAGGTCGCGCCGCCGCCACCAGGCCGTGGCGTACCAGACCGACAGCAGGAGCAGGAAGAATCCGATCCCCACCATCGTGTCGAAGGCCAGGTGGACGGCGGTGACCGGTGGGCGGTCGGCCACCGGCACCCGGTCCAGCCCCTCGACCACGGTGCGCGGACTGTAGCCCACCAGCAGGGACAGGCCGTTGGGGATCTCGATCGCGTAGCGCAGCTCGCCGTCGACGGCGAAACCGCCCAGGCTGAGCGGCGCGCCCGAGCGGGTCAGGAAGAGCCCCTCCGCCGCGGCGAGCTTGGCCGGCTGGTAGTCGGCCAGGAACTTGGCCGCGTAGTCGCCCAGCAGGACCTGGACCGGGGCGAAGACCGCCGTCATCGTGAAGGGGATCAGGAAGCCCAGGCGGTGGTAGCGGTCCCGCCGCCCGCGCAGCATCGCCACCGCGTACACCGCCGCGGTGACGGACCCGGCGACCATGAACGCCGCCACGATCATGTGCAGCGTCTGCGGCGGCGTGGCCGGGTTGAACATCGCCCGCCACGGGGACACCTCCGTCACCCGGCCGTTCTCCATCACGAACCCGACCGGCTGGTTCATCCACGCGTTGGCGGTCACCACGAAGAACGCCGAGGCCACCCCCGCGACCAGCACAGGCACCCCGCTCAGCAGGTGCGCCACGGGCGGCAGCCGGTCCCAGCCGTAGAGGTAGACGCCGATGAAGATGGCCTCGACGAAGAAGGCGATCCCCTCCAGCGCGAAGGGCAGGCCGATCACCTCACCGTAGATCCCCATGAGCCCCGGCCACAGCAGGCCCATCTCGAAGCTGAGGATCGTCCCCGAGACCGCCCCGACCGCGAACAGCACCCCCGTCGCCTTCGCCCACCGCCGGGCCAGCCGCATGGAGTCCCCGTCGCCGGTCCGGATCGCCCGCCACTCGGCCGACAGCAGCAGGACGGGCATCCCGACCCCCATGCAGGCCAGGATGATGTGCCAGCCCAGCGAGAGGGCCATCTGCAGGCGCGCCGCCGCCATGTCCGCCGCGCTCGCCGGGCCGGCGGTCCAGACGAGCGCCGTCACCACGGCGTCGACGCCGCCCCCGATCCCCATGGAAGGGCTCTGCCCCAGCGCGATAACCGACAAACGACGCACACGCCCCATCAGGTCGCTTCCGAACCCGGCGACGGCGGCGCGGGTGAGCGGGCGCCCCTGGAACCAGTGAAGCCCAGGCCGATGGTCATCGGCCTGGGCTTCACTGTGTGGTGCGCCGCCAGGGACTCGAACCCCGGACCCGCTGATTAAGAGTCAGCTGCTCTAACCAACTGAGCTAGCGGCGCTTGCAACGGAGGTAACTCTAGCAGCAGCCCCGGCGGTGGCGCACATCGGACGGATCCCCGCTCTCCCCTGGCGGGGGCGGGGCCGGGCGACTCCCCCTCCACGATCGGAAAAGGGGCCGGACGGTCCCCCAACCGTCCGGCCCCCACCCCCAAAGACTCGGGACCGGACAGTCCCCCAACTGTCCGGTCCCGGCCTCCTCGCGGGCCTCTCCTTCGTCTCCCCCAAGACTCCGGCGGCTCCGCTCAGGGACGCGATCCCCCTCGCGTCCTGTATCCGGTGAAAAGTCTCTGCAATGCTCCCCCCGGGCTTCGCAGAACCCCTTGACCTGCTTCAACAGTACAGAACCAAATGTAACGAGGACGTCATCCAAGGGTTGATTTTGGGCCTACAGCCGGGGTTGACCCGGTATTGCCAGACCAAGCTCCGGGGTCCCGGGCCGGGCGCGGCGGCCGCCGCGAGACCTCCGGTCATCCGCCGGACACAGGCGGCCGTTCATCGAGCACGGCAGCCGTCCCGGGGCCGTGCCGGTCGCCCACGGGCGCGGCGGTCACTCGGGGAGTTCGAGCCGGATCTCGCTCTTCTCCCGCAGCGCCCGGCTCACCGTGCAGTATTTCTCCTCCACCCGCTGGGCCACCGCGCGGAAGACCTCGTCGGCCTTGTCGTCGCCTTCCGGCAGCTCCACGTCGTAGGTGACGGTGATGGGCCCGAGCAGCGTCGGCTCCACCTTCTCCGCCTGGACGGTCATCGCCAGGCGGACCAGCCGGTGACCGCGCTGGGCGGTGAGCGGCTCCACGGTGACGATGTTGCAGCCGCCGAGCGCCGCGAGCAGCAGCTCGACAGGGGTGAACACCCCCTGCTCGTCACCGCCGCCCATGGCGACCTCGGCACCGCGCTCGTTGCGGGCCACGAACCCGTCCTCGGTCCGCTCGACTCTCACCTGTGCCATGACCGCTCCTCCCGTAACCTTGCCGGTCACCCTACCGAAGCGGCCGGGGACCGGAACGGCCGGAGCCACGGCCGGCTACGCCTCGGGATGTTTGGAGAGGTAGTCGATGTAGAACGGACGCAGCGCCTCGCCGAGCCGGCCCTCACCCGACGCCATGGCATCGCTGAGCAGGGCGGAGACCCGGCTGAGGTCCTTGGCCGTCTCGGTCTCGTTGCCGGCCGACGCCTCGGCCGCCGGGATCACCTTCAGCAGATCCCACAGGAAGGCGAAGTCCCCGTGGTGCACGGCATATCGGACCGCACGATCATGTAGTTCCTGGGCCGACAGCGCCTCAAGCTCGTCCGTTTCCACCTAACCCACCTCCTCTCGCCCCTCCTGCCCCCAGATTGTGAGGATTATGCACGGTCACCGGGCCAACCGGACGAGCATCTTGCCGGTGTTGGCACCGGCGAGCATGTCGATGAACGCCCTGGGGGAGTTCTCCAGGCCGTCGACGACGGTCTCCTCGAAAGTGATCTCACCGTCGCGGAGCCAGGCGCCCACCTCCCTGATCATGTCGGTCATGCGGTCGTAGTGGTCGCCCACGATGAAACCCCGGAGGGTGAGCCGCTTGCCGACGGCCAGGAAGAGGTTGCTCGGGCCGGGGACCGGTCCGGCGGCGTTGTAGACGGAGATCGCCCCGCACATCGCGACCCGGCCGTAGGTCTTGAGCGCGTCGAGGGCCGCCTCCAGGTGCTCACCCCCGACGTTGTCGAAATAGACGTCGATCCCGTCGGGGGCCACCTGGGCGAGCTGCCGTCGCACGGGGGCCGTCTTGTAGTTGAAGGCGGCGTCGAAGCCGAGCTTCCCGGTCAGGTAGGCGATCTTCTCCTGCGATCCCGCGCTGCCCACGACCCGCGAGGCGCCCTTCAGCCGGGCGATCTGCCCGACCAGGCTGCCCACCGCCCCGGCCGCCCCGGAGACGAACACCGCGTCGCCCTCCTTGAACGCGGCGATGTCGAGCAGTCCCACATAGGCGGTGAGACCGGGCATGCCGAGCACGCCGAGATAGGCCGAGAGGGGGACCCCGGGGATCTCCTCGATCTTGCGGGCCTGGTCCGCGCGGACGAGCGCGTACTCCCGCCAGCCGTACCCGTGCAGGACGAGGTCGCCGGCGGCGAGGCCGGGGGCGCGCGACTCGACGACCTCGCCCACCGCGCCGCCGTCGAGGGGCCTGCCGAGCTCGAAGGGCGGGACGTAGGACTCGGTGTCGTTCATCCGTCCCCGCATGTACGGGTCGACGCTCATGAAGCGGTTGCGGACGAGGACCTCTCCCTCACCGGGGGCGGGGACCCCCACCTCCACGAGCTCGAAGTTCTCCTCCGTCGGCCAGCCCTCGGGCCGTGAGGCGAGCCGGATCTCCCGCGACGCCGTACGGCCGGCGGCCCCGGAGCCGCTGGATGTTTCGTTGGACATGGTGAGGCCTCCCTCGGCGGCACATGCTC
Source organism: Streptosporangium brasiliense (assembly GCF_030811595.1). Taxonomy (NCBI): domain Bacteria; kingdom Bacillati; phylum Actinomycetota; class Actinomycetes; order Streptosporangiales; family Streptosporangiaceae; genus Streptosporangium; species Streptosporangium brasiliense. Next base: position 3,428,512 of record NZ_JAUSRB010000002.1, on the reverse strand, counting down.
TCGCCGGGAGCCATTCCCCTCCGCCGGGGGAGCGACGGGCCGCCTATGAAACCTTTAACCTCGCAACTACGTGGAGTCACGGGAGGAGGCTCTCCGCGTCCGCGTGGCCCCCTGGGCCCGTCCGGGATCCCCTCGTGCCCGGTCCGCCACGGTTCCGGCGCCCACCGCGCCCTCAAAGTGCCTAGTGTCCTGATATATCCGCATCTAATGCTGCGGATCTATCGCCCATCCGACGACCCATGCGAGGATGCCGAAACGTGAAAATCATCATCAAGATCCTGGCCGTGGCGGCCGCCCTGTGGGTGGCCACCAAACTCGTGAGCGGCATCACGGTGACCACCGAGACCACCACCATGCAGATCGGGACGCTCCTGGCGGTCGCCCTCCTGTTCGGTGTGATCAACACGGTCCTCAAGCCGATCATCAAGACCCTCGGCTGCGCCTTCTACGTCCTCACCCTCGGCCTGTTCGCCCTCGTCGTGAACGCCGGCCTGCTGCTGCTCACGAGCTGGATCGCCGCCCAGGCCAACCTGCCCTTCCACGTGGAGGGGTTCTGGGCCGCGTTCTGGGGCGCGATCGTCGTCGGCGTGGTGAGCTGGCTGCTCGACCTGGTGTTCGGCGACTGACCCGATGACGGTTGTCCTCGACGGCGCCCGCCTGACCTGCGAGCAGGTCCACCGGGCCGCGCACGGCTCCGGGATCCTGCTGGGTTCCACCGACCGCGCCGAGACCGCCTGGCAGACGGCCCGCTCCCTCAGCGGGCCGCTGTACGGCCAGACCACCGGGGTGGGGGCCAACAAGGGCGTCCCGGTCGAGGCCGCCGGTCTCGACCTGCTCCGCAGCCACGCCGGCGGCGCCGGTCCGCTGATCGGGGAGGCGCGCGCCCGCGCCACCCTCGTGGTCCGCCTCAACCAGCTCCTCACCGGCGGCTCCGGCCTCAACCCCGGCCTGCTGCCCGTTCTCGCCTCCGCCGTCAACCAGGGTTTCACCCCCCCGATCCGCACCTACGGCGCCATCGGCACCGGCGACCTCACCGCGCTGGCCACCACCGCCCTCTGCCTCCTCGGCGAACTCCCCTGGACACCGCCCCCCGGCACCGGCGGCGGCCCCGGCCCCCGATACGCGCTGGCCTCCAGCGACGCCCTCCCCTTCATCAGCTCCGGCGCGGCGACCCTCGCGGACGCGGCCCTGGCCTGCCACCGCCTGAGAGCCGTCCTCACCGCCACGACAGCGGTCGCGGCCCACTCCTTCCAGGCGATCGACGCCTCGCTCGAACCGCTCGCGCAGGCCGTGCAGCGCAGGCCGGATCAGGCGGCGGTGGCGGCCGGGCTCCGCGAGCTGATCGGCGCCACCCTCCCGCGCCGGGTCCAGGACCCCTACGGCTACCGCGCCCTCCCCCAGGTCCACGGCGCCGCCCTCGACGCCCTCGACCGCGCGGAGCGGGCCGTCACCGAGGAGCTCAACGCCGCCCCGGAGAATCCACTGATCGCCGACGGGCGGGCCTGGCACAACGGCAACTTCCACTCCGTCAAGGTCGCGCTCGCCCTCGACGCGCTCAGGGCCGCCGTCGTCCAGACCGCCTCGCTGAGCGCCGCCCGGCTCGCCACCCTGACCGACCCCGCCCACACCGGCCTGCTGCCCTTCCTGGCCGAGCGCCCCGGCCTGTCCGGCGTGATGATCCTCGAATACGTCGCCCACTCGGCCCTGGCCGAGCTCCGCCAGCTCGCCTCCCCGGTGACCCTCGGCACCGCCGTGCTCTCCCTGGGGACCGAGGACCACGCGAGCTTCACCCCCCAGGCCGCGCGCTCGGCCCTGTCCGCCCTCGAACCGCTCGGAACGGTGCTGGCCTGCGAGCTGGTCGCGGCGGTCCGGGCGCTGCGCCAGCGGGGCCTGCCCTGCGACGTCGGCCTTGACGCCCGGATGGCCGACCGCCCCCTCGACGCCGACCTCGACGCGGCGCGCGGGATGCTGCCCGGCCTCATGTGCGGGCCCCACGCGCGGGCGGGGTCCCGGTCGCCGGGTGGCCTGCCTCCGGGCGGCCCGCCGCCGGGCGGGCCGCTGCCCGACGGGCCGCTGCCCGACGGGCCGCTGCCCGACGGGCCGCTGCCGGTCTCCCCGGCGCCGGGCGAGCTCCTGCCGGATCTCGCCTAGCGGCCGCGCGGGCAGGCACGGCACGGCACGCGCGGGTGGGCGGACACGGGACAGGCGCGGCCCGGGTGTGGGGCGCGGGTCAGCCCACCGAGCCGCGTTCGCGGAGTTCGGGGGCCTGGACGATCCGGCGGCGGCGGGTGTTGCCCTCGGCGGCGGCCACGACCAAACGGACGGCCGCGCGGACGATGCCGTCGATGTCCCAGTCGACCGTGGTCAGTCCCGGGCTGAGCAGTCCCGACATCGGGTGGTCGTCGTAGCCCATCACCGACACCTCGGCGGGGATCCGCAGGTTCCGCTCGGCCGCCGCGGCGTACACCCCGTAGGCGATCGAGTCGGCGAAGCAGAAGAACGCCCGGTGCCCGTCGGCGAGCATCCGCCGGGCGACGTCCGTGGCGGCGGTCAGCGCCTGGGGCGCGGTGACCACCTCGATGTCCAGCCCCAGCCGTCCCGCCTCGGCCAGGACGTGCACGTCGGCGGGGCGGTCGGGGGTGCTGGCCCGGGTCGGGGTGAGGACGGCGACACGCCGGTGGCCCCGGTCGCGCATGTGCTCCAGCGCCAGGGTCACACCGGCGCGGTTGTCGAACACGACCTCTCCCGCCGTGCGCGCCCCGGCCAGCGAGTCGCCGATCGACACCACCGGCAGGCTCTCGCACAGCTCGGACCAGAGCGGCGCGGCCGGGTCCACCGGCTGCACGATCAGGGCGTCCACCCGCTGGTCACGGAGCTGCCTGGCCAGCGTGCGCTCCCGCACGGGGTCGCCGGTGGCGTCCAGGATCAGCGCGTAGCGGTCGTTGTCCTTCAGGGCCCGGCCGATACCGACCGCCAGGGCCTGCTGCCAGAGGTCCTCAAGGGAGCCGCAGAGCAGGCCGATCATCCCGGTCCGGCCGCTGGCCAGCGCACGGGCGATGGGATCGGCCTCGTAGCCGAGCTCGGCGGCGGCCCGGCGCACCCGCTCGATGGTCTCCTCCGAGACCTGCATCCCTCGCAGGGCATACGAGACCGAGGCCGGTGAGAGGCCGGTGGCCTTCGCCACCTCGCGTATCGTCGCTCGTTTCCGGGGCTGGGGCACCCGGCCAGCCTATGCCTCCAGCCTCCCGAGAGGGCCGTTCTCCGTACATCACGGCGTTTTAGGGCATTGACACACAAGAGGTGAAACGGTTCACTGAAACGGTTCACTGAAACGCGTCACCTGAATACGTAGTAAGGTCAGAGCGGTTACCTATATTCTAGGTAGGGAATATCTCGAAAGGAGGAGGGAAATGACCGTCGACGTGCACCAGCACCTGTGGACGCCCGCGTTCGTGGACGCGCTCCGGCGCCGCACGGTCCCACCGCGCCTCGACGGCTGGACCCTCCACCTCGACGGCGAACCCGCCTACGAGGTCGACCCCGCCGACCACGACCTCACCAGGCGCCTGGCGCTGAACGACGGGCTCGACCTGGCCCTGGTCTCGCTGTCCAGCCCGCTCGGCATCGAGTCGCTGCCGCCCGAGGACGCCTGGCCGATCATCGACGCCTACCACGAGGACGCCCTCGCCCTGCCGGCCCCGTTCGGGGCCTGGGCCGCGACCTGCCTCAGCGAGATCGACCCGTCCCGGCTCGCCAAGGCGCTCGACCAGGGGCCGGCCGGGCTCCAGCTGCCGGCGACGGCCGTGGCGACCGGCGCGGACCTCGCCAGGGTCGCCCCGCTGCTCGACGTGCTCGCCGCCCGCGACCTGCCGCTCTTCGTGCACCCCGGACCGGCCGCCGAGCCCGAGGGCCCCGGCTGGTGGCCCGCCGTCGTGCCGTACGTGCAGCAGATGCACGCCTCCTGGTACGCCTTCTCCGCCTTCGGCCGCCACCGCCACCCCGGGCTGCGGGTCTGCTTCGCGCTGCTGGCCGGGCTGGCCCCGCTCCACTCCGAGCGGCTGCTCAACCGGGCCGGCGAGGGCCGGGGCCAGGTGGACCCGGACATGTACGTGGAGACATCCTCCTACGGCCCGCGCGCCATCGACGCGATCGTCCGCGAGCTCGGCATCGACGTCGTGGTCAACGGCTCGGACGAGCCCTACGCCAGGGCCCCTGACCCCGCGCTCGGCGATGCCGCCCGGCACGCCGTCGCGGTCACCAATCCCAACCGCCTGCTGAACCGGAAGGAGTCGCGCAAGTGAACGTGAACCAGTCCCAGGGCAGTGAGCGCTGTGCGCTCCCAGGAGGCCGGCGATGAGCTACGGAGAGCTGCCCGCCCGCACCCTCGACCGGCGCGAGCTGCGCGACCTGGTCGACGAACTGGCCGCCGACCCCTCCCGCTGGGAGGAGCAGGTCGACTTCCCCGAGGAGGGCGGCCGCCACTACGCCTCCCTCTACCGGGACGCCTACGTCGACGTCTGGCTGCTGTGCTGGCGGCCGGAGGACGACACCGGCTGGCACGACCACGACATCTCCTCCGGCGCGGTCCGGGTGGTGGCCGGGACGCTGCTGGAGTGCAACCCCCGCATCGGCGGCGAGCACCTGGAGACCGTGGTCTCGGCCGGTGAGTCGTTCTCCTTCGGCCCCGACCACATCCACCGGCTGACCGGCGCGGTGGACGGCAGCGTCTCCATCCACGCCTACTCGCCGCCGCTGTGGCGGCTGGGCCAGTACTCCATCAGCGACAGCGGCGTGATGCGCCGCGTGTCGGTCAGCTACGCCGACGAGCTGCGTCCCATGGACGAGGTCGCCGTCGCCTGACACCCCCCACCCTGAGGTCTCTGCCGCTCACCGTCGCTCACCGCGCGGTGGCCGCGGACCTCGCTCGGACCTCCGGCGGCCGCCTCAGCCCAGGCGCCGCCGGAGGTCACCGGTAGCCGGCCCGGCGATCCGGATGGCCGTCCGTGGGTCGCCCGGTCATCTGGATCGCCGTGGTCACCGTGCTACAGGAGACGCTCCCGGACGGCCCGGGCCACGCCGGGGTCGTCGGCGAAGACGCCGTCCAGCCCGAGCTTGTACAGCTTCTCCAGCCAGCCCATCACGTCGCCCGTGGCGCGGGGGAAGGCGGGGTTGGCCGGGTCGCCGAGCCGGAAGTCCACCGGGAGCTGGGAGTTCTCGTTCCGGACGGTCCAGGTGTGGACCTTCAGGCGGGCCCGGTGGGCGTCGGCGACGAGCGTGGTGGGCGGCAGGAGGCGCCCGTCGGGACCGGCCGGGACGATCCGCCGGGTGTCCACGCCGATACCGTCGGCGTAGCCCGCCACCTCGCGCAGCCCCTCGGGGGTGACCATGGTGTCGTAGGTGCGCGGGTCTCCGGCCGCCGTCCAGTCGTACGGCGCGCCGGTGGCGGTGATGAGCTGGATCAGCGGCAGCCGGGTCCGCTCCCTGAGCTCGCGCAGGTTGGCGGTCTCGAAGGACTGGATGAAGACCGGGTCGCGCCGCCCGTTCCAGCCGTACCGGGTGAGCGTCTCCAGCAGCGGCTCCTCCAGGGACAGGCCGATGGAGTCGAAGTAGCTGGGGTGCTTGGTCTCGGGATAGACGCCGACGCCGTGGCGCTGCGCGAGCTGGACGATCTCCTCGAAGGTGGGGATCTGCGCGAGGCCGTTGAAGACGGTGTTGTCCGGGCGCAGGTCGGGGACGCGCTCCTCGGCCCTGAGCGTACGCAGCTCGGCGAGGGTGAAGTCCTCGGTGAACCACCCGGTCACCGGGCGCCCGTCGATCGTCTTGGTGGTGCGGCGCGCCGCGAACTCGGGGCGGCTGTCGACGTCGGTGGTGCCGGAGATCTCGTTCTCGTGCCTGGCGACCAGCACGTGGTCCTTGGTGGAGACCAGGTCGGGCTCGATGTAGTCGGCGCCGAGCGCGATCGCGGCCTCGTAGGACAGCAGCGTGTGCTCGGGCCGGTGCGCGCTGGCGCCCCGGTGGCCGATGACGATGGGCGCGTCGCCACGGCGGTCGGCCGTCGCGGGTTCGGGTTGGTGCAGCACAACGGTGACGGTACCGCTCACGAGGACGGCCAGCGCCACGGGCAGGAGCCTACGGATCATGCGCAGGACCGTAGGGGCCGGAGGTGACCGTCAGGTGCCTTCGACACGACCGTCAGGTGCCTTGGACACGACGGGCAGTCCACTCTGGAGGTTTCGGCGGCTTTTGTCCTATTTTGCAATGGCGGCGGAATGCGCCTTCTCCGTGCCGGCGGCCACCGGGCGGCCGGCCAGGAACCCGGCGACCAGTTGCAGCCCGCACGCGCCGAGCCCGGCCAGCAGCGGCAGCGTCCAGCCGCCCGAGCCCTGGCGGAGCACCCCGATCAGGAACGGGCCGAGCGCCGCCAGTACGTATCCGGCGGACTGGGCGACGGCCGACAGCGCGGTGACCGAGGCGGGGTCGGGGGCGCGCAGCGTGATGATCAGCAGGGCGAGCGCGATCGAGGCGCCCTGCCCCAGGCCCAGCACCGTCATCCACAGCCAGGGAAGGGTCGCCGGGGCGGCCAGCACGCCGACGTATCCCGCGATGGTCAGCACGGTCGCGGCCGTCACGTGCGGCACCTGCGACCGGACCCGCCCCGCGAGGATCGGGACCGTGAGGGTCGCGGCGATCTGCGCCAGGTTGGTCAGGCCGAGCATGTAGCCCGCCTGGTCGGCGGGGAGCCCCGCGTCCCGGAAGATCGTGGGCACCCAGGCGAGCATGATGTAGAAGGTCAGCGACTGAAGGCCCATGTAGGCGGTGACGGCCCAGGTCACCCGGCTGCCCAGCACCGCGCGGAAGGACCGGGGGGCGCTCCCCCGGCGCGCCGGGGAGCGCAGCGCCTGGGGCAGCCAGAGCACGGCCGCCGCCACGGCCGGGACGGCGGCCGTCGCGGTCGCCTCGCGCCAGCCGTACCCGGTGGCACGCTCCAGCGGCACCGTCAGCCCGGACGCGGCGGCGGCGCCCAGCACGAGGCCGGAGACGTAGACCGAGGTGAACAGGCCGACACGGGTGGGGAAGTGCTGCTTGACGACGCCGGGCATCACCACGTTCATGATGGCGATGGCCGTGCCGGCGACGGCCGCCCCCGCGTAGAGGGCCGGGACGCTCCCGGCGGCACGCAGCACCACCCCGGCCGCCAGGATCAGCAGCCCGGCCAGCAGCGTGCGGTCCAGCCCGACCCGGCGGGCCAGCAGCGGGGCGAGCGGGGCCAGCACCCCCAGGCAGACCACCATCACCGTGGTGATCGCCCCGCCGCCGGCCGCGCTCAGCCCGAGGTCGGCCATGATCTCGCTCAGCACCGGCGAGACCCCGGCCAGCGCGGGCCTCAGGTTGAGCGAGGCGAGCACGAACCCGGCGATCAGCAGGGCCCGCGACAGCCTGAGTCCCCGATCAGTCATTGCCCCACTTTCCCATAGTCCCGGCGCAGACCACCGGAAGGTGTATTTCGCGATATTTCCCTGCATTGACCTTCCAGACGGCGGGTCAGTATGTTCGCTGAAAGAACAGTCGTCCGCATGACGAACATACCTACGAGGGGGCGCGATGGCCACGGTGGTTCCGCTCGCCGACGCGATGGCGGATCTCGTGCACGACGGTGACAGCGTGGCGCTGGAGGGCTTCACCCACCTGATCCCCTACGCGGCCGGACACGAGATCATCCGGCAGGGCCGCCGCGACCTCACGCTGATCCGGATGACCCCCGACCTGATCTACGACCAGATGATCGGGATGGGCTGCGCCCGGCGGCTGGTCTTCTCCTGGGGCGGCAACCCCGGGGTGGGGTCGCTGCACCGCTTCCGCGACGCGGTGCAGAACCGCTGGCCCGCGCCGCTGGAGATCGAGGAGCACAGCCACGCGGGCATCGCCAACGCCTACGTCGCCGGGGCCTCCGGACTGCCCTTCGCGGTGCTGCGCGGCTACCGGGGCACCGGCCTGCCCGCCCACACCGCCCGCGTCCGGCCGATCACCTGCCCGTTCACCGGCGAGGAGCTCACCGCCGTCCCCGCGCTCAACCCCGACGTCGCCGTGGTGCACGCCCAGCGCGCCGACCGGCGGGGCAACGTGCAGCTGTGGGGGATCACCGGGGTGCAGAAGGAGGCCGTCCTGGCGGCGCGGCGCTCCCTGGTCACCGTGGAGGAGGTGGTCGAGGAGCTGGAGCCACGGCCCGGCGCGATCGTGCTGCCCGGCTGGGCGATCACCCACGTGTCCGAGGCCCCCGGCGGCTCCCACCCCTCCTACAGCGCCGGCTACTCCACCCGGGACAACGACTTCTACCGCGCCTGGGACGGGATCAGCCGCGACCGCGAGACCTTCACCGCCTGGATGGCCCGACACGTCCTCACCCCCGGAGCGGAGGCCCACCGATGAACCCCCGGAGCGGAGGCCCGCCGATGAGCGCCGTACCCGTCCCCCCGCGAGGAGCCCGGTCCGCGGGGCACGCCCCCGGCCCCGGCCCGGAGGCCGGCCGATGACCGCGGCCTACACCGCCGACGAGATGATGACCGTGGCGGCGGCCAGGCGGCTGCGCGAGGGCCAGTCGTGCTTCGTGGGCATCGGCCTGCCCAGCACCGCCGCCAACCTCGCCCGCCGCACCCACGCCCCCGGCCTCGTGCTCGTCTACGAGTCGGGGACCATCGGCGCCAGGCCGGACCTGCCGCCCCTGTCCATCGGGGACGGCGTGCTGGCCGACACCGCCGACGCCGTCGTGAGCGTGCCGGAGATCTTCAACTACTGGCTCCAGCCGGGCCGCATCGACGTCGGCTTCCTGGGCGCCGCCCAGATCGACCGGTTCGCCAACATCAACACGACCGTGATCGGCCCCTACGCCGACCCGGAGGTCCGCCTCCCCGGCGCGGGCGGGGCCCCCGAGATCGCCGCCTCCTGCCGCGAGGTGACCGTGATCGTACGGCAGAGCCGCCGCGCGTTCGTCGACCGCGTGGACTTCGTCACCTCCGTCGGCTTCGGCTCCGGTCCAGGCGACCGGGAGCGCCTCGGCCTGCGCGGCGGCGGCCCCCGCACCGTGATCACCGACCTGGCGATCCTGGAACCCGACCCGGCGAGCAGCGAGCTGGTCGTCACCCACCTGCACCCCGGCGTCACCCTCGACCAGGCCCGCGCGGCCACCGGCTGGGACCTCGCGACGGCCGCCGAGCTGCGCGAGACGGCTCCCCCCACCCCCGAGGAGCTCGGCGTCCTGCGCCACCTCACCGGCGACAGCGGGAGGACCCGGCCATGAACGACGTCTTCGTCCTCGACGCGGTCCGCACGCCCATCGGCCGCCACGGCGGCGCGCTGTCGGGCGTCCGCCCCGACGACCTGGCCGCGCACGTGGTCCGCGCGCTGGCCGCCCGCTCCCCCGGCCTCGATCCGGCGGCCGTCGACGACGTGTTCTTCGGCGCGGCCAACGGCGCGGGCGAGGACAACCGCGACGTCGCGCGGATGGCCGTCCTGCTCGCCGGGCTCCCGGTCACGGTGCCGGGCACGACCGTGAACCGGCTGTGCGGGTCCGGACTGGAGGCGGCCGTCGCCGCCTCCCGCGCCGTGGCCGTGGGCGACGCCTCCCTGGTGATCGCCGGCGGGTCGGAGTCGATGAGCCGGGCGCCATGGGTGATGCCCAAACCGCCGCGCGGCTTCGACCGGGGGCCGCAGACCCTGCACGACACGGCCCTCGGCTGGCGCATGGTCAACCCCCTGATGCCGGCCGAGTGGACGGTCGCCCTGGGCGAGGGCGCGGAGATCCTCGCCGACCGCTACTGGATCACCCGCGAGGCCCAGGACGCCTTCGCCCTCCGCAGCCACCGGCGCGCGGCGGCGGCCTGGGAGCGCGGCGTCTTCGGCGGCGAGGTGGCCCCGCTCGACGCCCTCGACCGTGACGAGTGCGTCAGGGCCGACGCGACGCCGGAGGCGCTCGCCCGGCTCAGGCCGGTCTTCCGCCCCGGCGGCACCGTCACCGCCGGCAACGCCTCCCCCCTCAACGACGGCGCCGCCGCCCTGCTCATCGGCGACGAGGCGGGGGCCGGGCGGGCCGGCCGTACGCCGCTGGCGCGGATCGCGGCGCGGGCGGCGGTCGGCGTGGAGCCGCACCTGTTCGGCATCGGACCGGTGGAGGCCGCCCGCACGGCGCTCGGCCGCGCGGGTGTCACCTGGTCCGATCTGCGCGCCGTCGAGCTCAACGAGGCCTTCGCCGCCCAGTCCCTGGCCTGCCTGGCCGAGTGGCCGGACCTCGACCCGGAGATCGTCAACGTCAACGGCGGCGCGATCGCCCTCGGCCATCCGCTCGGCTCCTCGGGCGCCCGCATCCTGGGCACCCTCGCCCACGAGCTGCACCGTCGCGGCGGCGGCTACGGCCTGGCCGCCATCTGCGTCGGGGTGGGCCAGGGGCTGGCCGTCGTTCTGGAAGGTGTTTGACGTTCACCGCGACGCTCACCCATATACGTGACAATCTGTCGACATCATCATTACTGGAGGTGAGCATGACCTTGTCGGCGCGCGACGGACTGTTCTCGGGGATGTTCGCCAGGGGCGGTGCCGCGCCAGAGGTGTCGGACGCGGCGTGGCTGGCGGCGATGCTGGACGTCGAGGCCGCGCTGGCCACCGCCCAGGCGGGGATCGGCCTGATCCCGGACGAGGCGGTCGAGGCGCTGGGGGCGGCCTGCCGGCCGGAGCTGTTCGACCTCGCCGAGCTGGGCGGCCGGGCCGCGCCGGCGGGCAACCCGGTCATCCCCCTGGTCGCGGCCCTGCGCGAGCGGGTCAAGCCCGAGCTGCGGCGATACGTGCACTACGGCGCGACCAGCCAGGACATCAACGACACGGCCGCGATGCTGGTCGCCTGCCGCGCCCTCGCGCCACTCCTGGCCGACCTGTCCGCCTGCGCCGACGCGTGCGCGCGCCTGGCGGCCGGGCACCGCGACACCGTGATGGCCGGGCGCACGGTCCTGCAGCAGGCGGTGCCGATCACCTTCGGGCTCAAGGCCGCGGGCTGGCTGAGCGCGCTGGACCGGTCGCGGGCGGAGCTGGCGGAGCTGCCGCTACCGGTCCAGTACGGCGGGGCGGCGGGCACCCTGTCCGCCCTCGGCGGCCGGGGCCACGAGGTGCTGCCGCGCCTGGCGGCCGGGCTGGGCCTGGCCGAGCCGGTCCTGCCCTGGCACACCGACCGCGCCCCGGTCGCCCGGCTGGCCTGCGCCCTCGGCACGGCGGCCGGGACGCTCGGCAAGATCGCCACTGATGTGAAGCTGCTGGCCCAGACCGAGGTTGGGGAGGCCGCCGAGCCGTCGGCCCCCGGCCGGGGCGGCTCCAGCGCCATGCCGCACAAGCGCAACCCGGTGGGCGCGGTGTCGGTGCTCGCCTGCGTCCAGCGCGTCCCCGGCCTGGTGGCCTCGGTGCTCGCGGGCATGGTCCAGGAGCACGAGCGCGCCGCCGGCCCCTGGCAGGCCGAGTGGGAGACGCTCGGCGAGCTGCTCCGGCTCACCGGCAGCGCCGCGTCCTGGCTCGGCGAGGTGCTGGAGGGCCTGACCGTCGACCCGGCGCGGATGCGGGCCAACCTCGGCGCGGCGCGGGGGCTGCCGATGGCCGAGCACGTCGTCGCCCGGCTCGGCGGCACCCCTGAGGCGCGCGGGCTGGTGGACGCCGCCTGCGCCCGGGCGGCCGCCGAGGGCCTGTCGCTGCGCGAGGCGCTGCTGGCCGGGCCCGGCCTGGCTCTGACGGCGCAGGAGCTGGAGGCCGCCCTGGACCCGGCGGGCTATCTCGGCTCCGCCGGGGTCTTCGTCGACCGGGTGGTCGCGGCCCACTTCGACCCCCCGGAGTGACCGGGTGGTCGCGGCCCGCCCGAACCCCCGGGGTGACCGGGTGGTCGCGGCCCGCACGGCCCCTCGGGGTGACAGGTGGCCGCCTCCCGCGGGGACGGCCCGCGGCGACACGACAAGGAGCTGACGGATGGACATGTGGAGCGCCGGAGACGCGACGCGCCGGGCCGTACTGGGCGACGAGCACGTGGACCGCGCCGCCGCGGGCGCCACGCCGTTCACCGCGGACTTCCAGGAGCTCATCACCAAATACGCCTGGGGGGAGATCTGGACCCGTCCCGGCCTGGACCGGCGCACCCGTAGCTGCCTCACCCTCGCCCTGCTGACCGCGCTCGGGCACGAGCGGGAGCTGGCCATGCACGTGCGGGCGGCGCTCCGCGTCGGGCTCACCGAGGAGGAGATCAAGGAGGTGCTGCTGCACACCGCGGTCTACGCGGGCGTGCCCGCGGCCAACCGCGCGTTCGCGGTGGCGCAGGCGGCACTAGAGTTCGACCGGAACGAGGAGGACGGGGATGGACGGACCGGTTGACCGAGGCGTGGACGGACCGGTCGACCGAGACGTGGACGGACCGGTCGACCGCGGCCCCGACCACGTGCAGTCGCTGGCCCGGGGGCTGTCGGTGATCCGGGCGTTCGGCGCGGCCACCCCCGAGCTGACGCTCAGCGAGGTCGCCCGCGCCACCGGTCTGACCCGGGCGGCGGCCCGGCGGTTCCTGCTGACGCTCGTCGACCTCGGCTACGTCCGGACCGACGGGCGGCTGTTCGCGCTCTCCCCCCGCGTGCTGGAGCTCGGCTACGCCTACCTGTCCGGTCTCTCCCTGCCCGAGGTCGCCGAGCCGCACCTGGAGCGGCTCGTCGCCGAGGTGCACGAGTCGGCGTCCGTGGCCGTGCTCGACGGCGAGGACATCGTCTACGTGGCCCGGGTGGCCACCACCCGGATCATGCGGGTGACCATCGCCATCGGCACCCGCTTCCCGGCCCACTGCACCTCGATGGGCCGGGTGCTGCTGGCCGCGCTCCCCCCGGAGGAGCTCGACGCCTGTCTCGGCCGCGCCGGGCTGCGCGGGTTCACCCCCCGGACCGTCACCGAGCCCGCCGCCCTCCGGGCCGAGCTGGACGGCGTCCGCGCGCGGGGGTGGGCGGTGGTCGACCAGGAGCTGGAGGAGGGGCTGCGCTCGGTCGCCGTGCCGGTCCGGGAGCGCTCCGGCCGGGTGGTCGCCGCGATGAACATCTCCTCCCACGCGAGCCGGACGACCGTCGAGTCCCTCCAGCGCGACCTGCTGCCGCCGCTGCTGGCCGCCGCCGCGAGGGTGGAGTCCGACCTGCGCGCGACGGGCGTGCGGGGCGGCGCGCTCTCCCGGTGAGCAGCCGGGCTGGATGACAACGTTGTCAACCGGCTGGACTTGGGCGATGATCGGGCCGTGGCAGACAGTGTCCGTGGACGTCCCACCATGAAAGATGTCGCGGCGGCGGCCGGGGTGGCGCTCAAGACCGTCTCCCGGGTCGTCAACGAGGAGCCGGGGGTCAACCCCGCCACCGCCGAGCGGGTCCTGTCGGCCATCGAACGGCTCGGCTACCGGCGCAACGAGAGCGCCCGGGTGCTGCGCCGGGGCCGGACCGCGAGCATCGGCCTGGTGATCGAGGACGCGGCCGACCCGTTCTACTCCGGGATCAGCCGCGCGGTCGAGGACGTGGCGCTCCGGTACGGCTCGCTGGTGCTCAGCGGCTCCTCGGGGGAGGAGCCGACGCGCGAGCGGGAGCTCGTCCTCACCTTCTGCTCCCGCCGGGTGGACGGCCTGATCATCGTGCCGGCCGGGGACGACCACGACTACCTGAGGCCCGAGCTCGACGCGGGCATCGCCGCCGTCTTCGCCGACCGGCCGGGCGGGCTGGAGGTGGACACGGTGACCTGCGACAACAACGGCGGGACGCACACCGGGGTCACCCACCTGATCCGGCACGGCCACCGCCGGATCGCCTTCCTCGGCGACAGCGCGTCCATCTTCACCGCCGCCGAGCGCCTGCGCGGCTACCGCCGCGCCCTCGCCGACGCGGGCCTGCCGTTCGACGGGTCGCTGGTGGCGACGGGCCCCCCGGAGCAGGCCGGGCCCGCGCTGGCCCGGATGCTCTCCGGCGACGACCCGCCCACCGCGGTGTTCACCGGCAACGGCCGGATCACCGTGGCCACGCTGCGCACCGGGCACCGGCTCGCCATGGTCGGCTTCGACGACTTCGAGCTCGCCGACCTGCTGGTGCCCGGGGTGACCGTGGTCGCCCAGGACCCGGCCAAGCTCGGCCGGACCGCGGCCGAGCTGCTCTTCCGCCGCATCACAGGGGAGCCGGGCCCAGCCGCCCGGATCGAGCTGCCCACCCGGCTCATCCCCCGCGGCTCCGGAGAGCTGCGCCCCTAGCCCGGCACCGGGGACGGCCGCAGGGAGCGGTGGAGGGCGAGGGAGCACCCGATGACCGCCAGGCCCGCGGCGGCGATCGCCAGGTGCGGGGCCGCCAGTTCGGCGGCGGCGCCCACCAGCGCGGCGCCCAGCGCCTGGCCGGTCATCGCGCCCGCCGACACCAGTCCGAAGGCCTGTCCCCGGACCCGCTCGGGCACCGCCTCCAGGAACCTCCGCTGCAGCCCGAGCTGGTAGGCGCCGCTGCCCGCCGTGGCGAGCACGGCGATCAGGACGGCCCCCGCGAGGCCCGGCTGGAGGGCGAAGCCGAGCAGCGGCACCCCGGCGAGCACCGCCAGGGGCAGCGCCAGCCGCTCCCGCGCCGACGGCGCGGCGAACCGGCCGACGGCGAGGTTCCCGGCCGCCAGCCCCGCGGACGCGGCGGCGAGCGCGATCCCGGCCGTGCCGCCCAGGTAGGGCACGAGCATCGCCTCGGCGCCCGTCACGAACGACACCGGCAGCCAGTGGGCGAGCAGCAGCCCGCGCACCCTGGCGTCGGCCAGCAGGGACCGGTTGACCCGCAGGGTCTCCCGTACGGCGCCGCCGCCCACCGCGCCCCGGGCCGGCAGGCCGGGCAGTCCGGCCCGGAGCACCACCGCGGCCACGACCGACAGCACGGCGGTGCCGGCCAGCGCCCCGTCCGGGCCTGCGGCGGCGAGGATGCCGCCGCCCACCGCGAGGCCGCCGATCTGCGCCCCGGCGGCCGTCATGGACAGCACCGACCTGGCCAGCACGAACGCGTCACCCGGCAGCAGGTCGGGCAGGAGGGCGCTGCGGGCGGCGGCGAAGACCGGCGAGAACAGCCCGGTCAGGAGGACCAGGGCCAGCATCGCCCAGACGGGCAGTCCGGCGAAGGCCAGCAGCAGGCAGGTCACCACCCGGACCAGCTCACCGGCGATCATCAGCTCGCGCGGCCGGAGCCGGTCGGCCAGCGAGAGCAGGAACGTCCCGCCGACGATGTAGGGCAGGAAGCCCAGCATGTACGTCGCGGCCGACAGTCCGGGCGACCCGGTCCGCGCGTAGACCAGGGCCGACAGGGCCAGCATCTTGATCTGGTCCCCGGCCACCAGGAGCGCGAAGCTCCCGAACAGCACCCGGAACTCCCGGCCCGCGAAAACCTCCGTGTAGGTCGCGCCGCGCTCTTGTGTGGGGGTCATGCGGACCATGCTCGGGCGGGCCGGGACGGCTGACTAAGCTTTCGGATATCTCCGAAAGGTCGCTACATGGTCTACCTGATCGAGGTCAGCCCGCAGGACGTCATGGCGAGCAGGTTCGCCATCTCCCCTCTCATGGTCACCAAGCAGGCGCTCTGGCTGCTGTCCGGCAAGAAGGACGACCCGGTGTGGCGGGCGTGGGTGGACCGGATGCGCGGGCCGTACGAGGGCCTGCTGGCCAGGCAGGCCGGCCTGGGCGCCCTGGTGACGCTGTACCGGGACCGGCTCTACAACGCCGACTTCCCCGCGCCGCCGCCGGCCGGGGTGAGCACCCCCTTCGCCGCCGAGCTCACGGCCGTGCGGGCGACCCCGGCCGCCCAGGCGCACGGCGAGATCGCCCGGAACCTGGAGGGCATGGCGCGTCCCCCGGACGCGGTCATGGACGTGCTGTTCTCACCGGACGTCGTGGAACTGTTCGCCGCCGCGCTCCAGGCCGTCTGGGACGAGATCGTCGCCCCCTCGTGGCCACGCTTCCACGCGATCCTGGAGCGGGACGTGGTCCAGCGGGCGGGCCGGCTGGCCGCCTACGGCTGGGCGGCGGCGCTGGCCGACCTCAGCCCCCGGGTGCGGTGGCGCCCGGACGGGGTCATCGAGGTCGGCGCGCGGAGCCCGGACGCGACCCACCGGCTCGACGGACGCGGCCTGCTCCTCGTGCCCTCCCCCTTCGACTGCGGAGTGGGCTCCTACCTTGAGCACGCGTGGCCGTACGCGATCAGCTATCCGGCCCGGGGCGCGGGGATCCCGCACCGGGCGCCCGACGGGCTGGCCGGGCTGATCGGCCGGACCCGGGCCCGCGTGCTCCTGGAGCTGGCCGGCCCGGCGACCACCACCCAGCTCGTCACCCTGCTCGGCCTGAGCCTGGGCACCGTCGGAGGCCACCTGGCCGCGCTGCGCAGGGCGGGCCTGGTCGCCGGGAGCCGCACCGGCCGGGGCGTCCTCTACCACCGCACCGCGCTGGGCGACTCCCTGGTCCATCCTGAGGCGCTCCGACCGTGAGTCACCCCTTCAGCGCCCCGGCCATGAGGCCGCGCATGAAGAACCGGCCGAGCAGGACGTAGACGATCATCGTGGGGATGGAGGCGAGCAGGGCCGCGGCCATCTGCTGGCTGTAGGGGACGGTCTGGGCGCCGGCGATGTTGTTGAGCATGACCGTGGTGGGCCAGCTCTGCGGGCCGGTGAGGAAGACGGCGAACAGGAAGTCGTTCCACATCGAGGTGAACTGCCAGATGATCACCACCGCGAAGGCCGGCCCGGAGACCGGCAGCACCACCGACCAGTAGGTCCGCAGCATCCCCGCGCCGTCCACCCGGGAGGCCTCGATCAGCTCGTCCGGGATGGTGACGTAGTAGTTACGGAATATCAGCGTGCAGATCGGGATGCCGTAGACCACGTGCGCCAGGAGCAGCCCCGGTATCGCGCCGTAGAAGACCCCCGACGCCCCGGTGACGGACTGGGTGATCTCGTTGAGCTTCACCAGGAGCTGGACCAGCGGGATCATGACCCCCTGGTAGGGGATGAACATGCCGAACAGGAACAGCGTGAACAGCACGTCGGCGCCGGGGAAGCGCCACTTCGACAGCACGTAGCCGTTCATGGAGCCCAGGACCGCCGAGATCAGCGCACCGGGTACGGCCAGCAGCACGCTGTTCCAGATGCCCGGGGCGAGCTTGTCCCAGGCCACCCGCCACGGCTGCGCCGTCCACACCTCGGGCAGCGCCCAGGCCCGGCTGGGGTCGGCCTCGGTCAGCGGCTTGAAGCTGGTGACCAGCAGCACGTAGACCGGGATCAGGAAGATCACCAGGAAGGCGGCCAGCAGCGCCAGCCGGACGCCGCGCGCCCAGCCCGCCCGCCGCCCGGCCCGGCCGCCCGGCCCGTGCGCCCGCGCCGGAGGGGTCCGCGTCTCCGTGGCCGTCATGGCCGCCTCTCCTTGCGAAGGGTCCAGACCAGGTAGGGGATGACGAACACGCTCACCGCGAGCACGATGTAGGCGGCGATGGTGGCGCCCTTGGCCGGGTCGTGGGAGTCGAAGACCGCCACCCACATGAACACGGCGGGGACGTCGGTGATGATCTGCTTGCCGGACACCGCGACGATCAGGTCGAAGACCTTGAGCGAGATGTGCCCGAGGATGATCAGCGCGGACAGCGTCACCGGGCGGAGCAGCGGCAGCACGATGTGCCGGTAGACCTGCCATTCGGTGCAGCCGTCGACCCGGGCCGCCTCCCGGAGGTCTTCGGGGACGCCCCGGAAGCCCGCCAGGAACAACGCCATGACATATCCCGACATTTGCCATATCGCGGGGATGGCCATGGCCGCCATCCCCCAGTCCGGGTTCCGGAACCACTCCCACTGCAGGAAGTCCAGGCCCAGGCTGTCGAACAGCCGGTTCAGCCCGACCGCCCGCTCGTCCTGACCGGAGTTCATCAGCCAGCGCCAGACCACCCCGGTCGCCACGAACGAGATCGCCATCGGGAACAGGTAGACCGCCCGGAAGGTCCCCTCCCCCTTGATCCCCTTCTCCATGAGGAAGGCCAGCAGCCAGCCCAGCGCCAGCGCACCGAACACGAACACCACGGTGAAGACGACGGCGTGGTTGACCGAGATGCCCCAGCGCTTCTGATCCCAGAGCGTGACGAAGTTCTCCAGGCCAACGAAACTCCCCTCGGAGATCTCGTCGTGCCTGTCGGTCATGGCCAGCCGGAAGTTCCAGCCGAGCATGCCGTACACGAAGACCGCGATGGCGATGATCGACGGCGTGACCAGCAGCAACCCCGGCAGCCACCTGCGCACCCGTGTCACTGACACCCCTTCCACGGGGTACGGCCCGCGTCGCCGCGGGCCGTACCGGACATCACTGACCCGAGTTCTTGGCGGCCTCGGCCAGCGAGGCCTGGAGCGCGGCCACGTCCTTGTCGGTGTGGAAGAGACCGACCGCCTCGTTGATCGCGACCCGCCAGGCGTCGTTGACGACGACGCCGTGCTGGATGGACCCGGCGAGCTTGTTGCTCCCCCAGTCCTTCAGGGCGTCGGCGAGGTAGTCGGTGTAGAGGGAGGTGTCGGCGTCCTTACGGGCCGGGATGGAGCCCTTCTTGGGGTTGAAGGCGTCCTGGCCCTCCTTGCTCGCGGCCACCTTCAGCCACGCCAACGCCCCGTCGCGGTTCGGGGCGCCCTTGGGCAGGGTGAAGCTGTCCGACAGCCACATGAAGGTGCCGCCGGTGCCGGGCGAGGGCGCCCAGTCGAAGTCGGTCTTGGACTTCTTGCCCAGGCCGCCGTCCGGCGGGTTGTGGAAGTAGCCGTAGGCCCAGTCGCCCATGATGGTGAAGGCGGCCTGGCCGTCGGCCACCTGCTTGGCCGCGGGCTGCCAGTCGTCGGCCGGGTCCCCGGCGTAGGACAGGATCGTCTTGAAGTCGTTCAGGGCCTTGGTCATCGCCGGACCCGACCAGTCGGAGCCCGCGGTCCAGAGCTTGTTGTAGGCGTCGGTGCCGAGCGAGCCGAGCAGCACGCTCTCCAGCAGGTGCACCATCGTCCACTCCGAGCCGATCGAGAGCGGGACCTTGCCCGTCTTCTTGACCTTCTCCAGGGCGGCGACGAACGTCTCGATCGTCGCGGGCACCTCGGTGACGCCCGCCTCCTTGAGCACGGCGGGGTTGAACCACATCACGTTGGAGCGGTGGATGTTCACCGGGACCGAGTAGATCTGGCCCTGCACGCTGATCTGGTCGATCAACTGCTGCGGGAAGACGTCCTTCAGCTTGAGCTCGTCGTAGAGGGAGTTGACCGGCTCCAGGTCACCGGCCTTGATGTAGCCCTGCAGCTCGGCGCCCGCGTGGCCCTGGAAGGTGTCCGGCGGGGTGTCGGCCTGCAACTTGGTGGCCAGCAGGGCACGCGCCTTGTCACCGGAGCCGCCCGCCACGGCCGCGTCGAAGAACGTCAGGCCGGGGTTCTGCTTCTCGAATATCTCCTTCATGGCCTTCAGGCCGTCGGCCTCACCCGGTCCGGTCCACCAGGAGAAGACCTCAACCTTCTTCTTGCCGTCGGCCTGCGGGCTCTGCGCGGCGCCGCCGCCGTCACCGCAGGCGGTCAGGGTAAGTAGGCCCGCCACGGTGACCGCGACGGCCGCCATCCACCGTCGTCGCATAGCTTCCCGTCCCTTCGGGGTCGAGGTTTCACAGATTCCCCCGAGCAAGATGACAACGTTGTCAGTGGATCAATCAATTCATCTGACACCGAGCGACGTCAAGGTGTGCGCGGATAACTTCTGCGCATCCCGGCCGGCCCCTGTCACGCGGATCCCGCCGCGGCCGGTGGCCGCGAGTGATCGCCGGCAGGGCCGCGGCCGCCGGATCCCCGCCACACCGGGCGCGCCCCGGTCCACCGCGCGCGGACCACGCCGATCACAGCCCTGAGCTGCCTCTTGTGGCCCGTGGACGGGCTCAGGTCAGCTCTCCGCGGCACGGGGGAGGGCCGGACCATTCGGATTGATCATGCCGAAGTCGGCGGTTATGTTGATCAGCGCTGCCGCCAAGGCGCGCGAAATTCGCAATCGGGGAGCCTCTCACGTGTTTGCCAGACGGACCACCCTCTTAGCCGTGGCGGGAGTCCTCGCCGCCGCGAGCCTCGTCTCCGGGGGGCTGGACGCCTCCCCCGCGGAGGCGGCACCGGCCGCCCCGTGTGCCCGCCCGGCGGCGTCACCCGAGCCGAGTGCCCGCACGACGGCATCGTCCCAACCGGGTGCCCGCACGACGGCATCACCCGAGCCGGTGAGCTGCGTCGACGATCACGACGTGTTCCCCGGCGCGCGGCTCGGCGCGCGGACCGGACCGCAGGGTGATACGGCCCGGCTCACGGCGGCCCAGGCCGAGGCCGCGGTGGAGGCGGCGCCCGCCAGGGTGTTCTGTGAGGGCGACGGGGTGAGCGGCAAGCGCGTCGAGGTGCTGTACGTCCGCGAGCCGAGCATGCCCGACCGCTACAGCAGGCTGCTGCCCATGTTCCAGGCGTGGCTCTCCAACGCCGACGACTCCTTCAACGACGCCGCCGCGGCGGCCGGCAAGAGCCGGCACATCCGCTACGTCACGGAGGCGGTCTCCGGAGGATGTCAGGTCGCGGTCCGTGAGGTCGTCGTGCCCGCCGAGGCGCTGGCCACCTTCGGCAGCGGCGTCGCCGCGGTGCAGGCACTGGGCCACAACCGCGCGGACCGCAAATACCTCATGCTCACCGAGGCGACCGTCGTCTGCGGACTGGGCCAGAGGTACACCGACGACCGGCCCGGCGCCGAAAACTACAACAACCGTCTCACCTACGCGCGGGTCGACGCGGTCCCCAACTGCTTCGGGGCCAACGCCATCGCCCATGAGCTGGGCCACACGTTCGGCGCGGTGCAGGAGAGCGCCCCGCACTTCTACGGCTCGCACTGCTCGGACCAGTTCGACCTAATGTGTTACGGCGGGACCCCGTCCTGGGCCTGCCTGAAGTGGGACGACTACCGGCTGCCCGACTGCAACCGCGACGACTACTTCAACGTCAGCCCGGCGGCCGGCAGCTACCTCGACACCCACTGGAACATCGCCGACAACGAGTTCTTCGTCAAGGGGGACACCAGCGACGCCGTCGCCCACCCCACGGTCGGCCTCACCTACGCGATCACCAGCGTGTCGACCGGGGGAGCCATCGAGCCGATCGGCGGCTCCACCGCCGGGCTGACCAAGCTCAGCCAGCGTGCCCGCACCAACGCCCTGAGCCAGAGCTGGCTGATGGGATACAAGACCGGCCTCCAGCTCGTCAACATGAACAGCCGGATGTGCGCCGACAGCGCCTACAGCGGAACCGCCTCGGGGACGCAGGCCCTGCAGTACAACTGCAAGGGCACCGACGGCATGCGGTGGGCGTACCTGCCCCAGACGGACGGCAGCTACGCCATCGTCAACTGGCTGTCCGGGCTGGCCCTGACGGTCACGGGCGCGTATCCGGCCCCGCTGGAGCAGCGCCCCTACACCGGCGCGACCGACCAGCGCTGGAAGTTCAACCGGATCCTCAACTCCGTCGGTCCGGGGAACGGTTCGACCTACTACCTGACGGGCGTCGGGAACCGGGAGAACGCCGAGGTCCTCAACGGGGCGCTGACGTCCGGCGCACCGGTGACGCACAAGGCGCATTCCGGTGCGAAGAGCCAGCAGTGGACACTGCGCAACCCCAACTCGTCCACCTCCCCGGACTGGCAGCTGGTCAACGCCAACAGCGGGAAGTGCCTGGACCTGAAGGCGACGAGCACCGCGGCCGGGACCCAGATCGTCCAGTCCACCTGCTCCACCACCTCCAGCAGGCAGAAGTGGCAGCTGCAACGCGTGGCGGACAGGACGTACGTCATCGTCAACAAGTACAGCCGGCGGGCGCTCAACATGACCACCGGTGCGCTGTCCGTCCTGGACCAGCAGGTCCTCGCGGGCGACAACGGCAACCACTTCTGGGCGCTCAAGCAGGTCTAGGTCCGGACCGGGCGGCCCCCGCCCCTTCCGACGACGCGCCGCCCGGCTCCCGCCCCTTTCCGACGACGCGCCGCCCGGCTCCCGTGCCGGGCGGCGCGTCTCCGCGTAGGGGCACCCGCCCGCTGCCGCGGCAGGACCTCCGGGCCAGGGCCCGGCGGGACGGGGTCAGGGGCTAGACGCGCTGGACGGCTCCGTCGAGCAGCGCCATGACGGTGACCCCGAAGTCGTGGATGGTCGCCGACAGCTCGGTGGGCGACAGGCCCGGGGCCACCACGACCAGCGCGCCGCGCATCAGCGCCAGCCCGACCAGGGTCGTCATGGCCAGGGTGCAGTCGAGGGACCAGGTCACCAGCAGGACGTCGGACTTCTCCAGCACCGTGTGCCCACCCAGCTCGTGCATGCGCGCGATCAGCTCCTGATGGGTGAACAGCCCCTCGTCCTCGGTCAGCAGCGCGGGCTGGACCGAGGGGTCGAACAGGGGCAGCGGGCCGGGTTCGAGCAGCAGCAGGTCGGCGAAGTCGACGGTGTCGCGCGCCTGGCCGAAGGCGATCACCTGGCGGACCCTGGACGCCTCGGCGGCCAGCAGCGACGTCTCCGCCAGGTCGGGGGTCGTGATGAGCAGCCGGGCGTCCCACCGGGCCAGCAGCTCGGCCGCCGCCCCGCCCCAGGACGCGACCGGGGCCGCCACCCCGCCGGCCGCGATGACGGTGTGCACCGCCAGGGTCTGGGCCGCGGCGTTGTCGACGTGGATCCCCGCCACCTGGCGCCGCCGGGCGCCCCGACGGACCAGCCCCGAGGCGCCCCGTGTCACCTCGTCGGCCAGGCGGCGGTAGCCGTACACCACTCCCGCGCCGAGGTCGATCAGTGCGGGCCGGTCACCCCGCTCGTACGCGTAGCCGAACACCGCTTCGGTGACGGTGCCCTTTATGGACGAGGTGGGTCTCATTCCACCGACGCTACGGCCGCCCTGCCGGCCGGGCATCGGCAGATGTATGTAGATGGGTGTGTATTCGAAATCCGTCCCTCCGGAAGGCGGGCCCGAGCCCTGCGCGGCTCGGGCCCGCTGTCGCGTGGCCCATGGCACTGAAGTCCCCACCCCTCCGAGGAGACCTCGACCGTTGGGAGGGACACGCGACGCTACCGGTGTGCTCGACCGAGACGCCGGGGATGGTGTGGGCCTGCCGTACCGGATCACCGTCATGACGGGCACGGTGCGGAAGGCTGGGCGTCATCGGTCGAACACGAGGGAAACCTACGGCGGACGGCCACTGCGGCGCATGCTCCGGAGTGCGTATCCCGAGATGTATCTATGCGGCGGCTGATGTGTAGACCCGATGTGTAGGCAGGGCCCCGGAGCGGGAGCGTCCACGGCCTTTTCCCTGCTACGGCCCTGCCTCCCCGCTACGGCCCTGCGCTGTGGCCCTGCTACGGCCCCGCGCTCCCCCGCCGCGGCGGGAGGACGGGCGGGGCCTAGCCTCGGTTCTGCTCGATGACCCAGGTGGCGACCTGGGTGCGTGAGGAGAACCCGAGCTTGGCCAGGATGTTGGCCACGTGCCGGGCGGCGGTCGCGGGACTGATCACCAGCTCGTCGGCGATGGCCTTGTTGCTCAGGCCCCGGGCGATCAGTCCGGCGATCTCCCACTCCCTGCCGGTGAGCGTGGTGAGCGGGGCGGCGACCGGACCCCGGCCCGCCATCAGGGGCGCGTCGGACTGCTCGTCGCCCTCCAGCGCGTAGCGGACCGCCTGGTCCTGGGACATCTCCTTGCCGTGCGCCCAGAGCTGGGCGACCATCGCGTCGCCGAGCCGCATCCGGGCGGGCTGGAGCAGCTCCTCCATCCGCGCGCCGAAGCCGGAGGGCAGGACGGCGCCGCTCATCGAGCTCCGGATCGCCGCCGAGGCCCCCGCCAGGCGCACCGCCCGGCGGTCGTCCTCCTCGGCCAGCGCGAGCTGCGCGAGCGTCTCGATCCGCCGGGCCACGCCGAGCCGCTGGCCCGTCCCCTGGCACAGCCGCAGGCTCTCGATCAGCCTGACCCGCGCGGTGGCGAGGTCGCCCTGGGCCAGGGCGATCCGGCCCAGGCCCGCCAGGCAGGTGATGGTCTGCCAGTGGGCCGTGATGTCCTGGAGCAGGTCGAGGGCCTGCTCGTAGTAGGCGCGGGCCTCCGCCAGGTCGCCCCGGAGCCAGGCGACCTGGGCCAGGCCGATGAGCGCGACCGGGGCCGCCCAGTGGTTGTCCAGCTCGTGCGCGATGGCCAGCGCGGCCTCGAAGGAGCGCTGCGACTCCTTGGCCCGCCCCTCCGACAGCGCGAACGTCCCCTCCATGGCGCGGATCACCATCTCGTGCCATGGATCGTCCACCCGGCGCACCGCCTCCAGCGCCTCGTCCAGGAAGGCCCTGGCCCGCTCCGGCCGGCGCTGGTAGATGGCCACCCAGGCGAGGATGGCGAGCGCCCCGCTCAGCGGCCCGTGCAGACCCGTCGCCCGGCACAGCTCGGCCGCGGCCGTGCAGGCGACCTGCGCGGTGTCGGGGTCACCCTGGCCGAAGGCCACCTGCCCGCGCAGCACGAGGGCGTCACCGCGCACGCTCGGCGGCAGCTCCGTCTCCTCCATCGCCAGCAGCCGGTCCAGCCACTCGTCCGCGGGGGTGAACCTGCCGCCGGCGATGGTCGGCCAGCGGAGCAGGACCAGCAGGCGCAGCGCGCTCTCCGGGTCGTCGGCCTCCGCCGACCAGCGCACCGCCGCCCACACGTTGGCCTGCAGCTCGTCCAGCAGGACCAGCAGCGGGCAGATCTCCTCCCAGGTCGGGCGGGGGCGCCGGACGATCGTCTGGTGGATGCGGCCGGCGACCTCGATCATGTGGTCCCGGTGCCGCCGCCGCAGCGCGGCCTCCTCCCCCGAGGTGTCGAGCTGCTCGGCGGCGTACTGGCGGATCGTCTCCAGCATCCGGTAGCGCGTCTCGCCCGCGACCTCGGCGTCGGCCAGCACCAGGGACTTGTCGACCAGGTCGCAGAGCACGCCCAGCACGTCGTCGGCCCACAGCCCGTCACCCGCGCAGACCTGCTCGGCCATGTCCAGGGTCCAGCCCCCGGTGAACACCGCCAGCCTCCGCAGCAGGATCCGCTCGGGGTCCTTGAGCTGCTGATAGCTCCAGTCGACGGTCGCGCGGAGCGTCTGGTGCCGGGCCGGGGCCATCCTGTCGCCGGTGGACAGCAGCCGGAACCGGTCTCTGATCCGGGCGTGGATCTGCTCCACCGTCAGCACCCGGCACAGCGCGGCGGCCAGCTCGATGGCCAGCGGCATCCCGTCGAGCGCCTCGCACAGGCTGGCGATGTCGCCGGCGTTGTGCTCGGTGACGGCGAAGCCGCGCGAGGCGGCGCTGGCCCGGTCGACGAAGAGCCGTACGGCCTCGCTGCCGGCGAGGTCCTGGACGCCGGTCCGGGGCAATGTGAGCGGCGGCACCCGCCACACGGTCTCCCCCGCCACCCGCAGCGGCTCCCGGCTGGTCATGAGCATGCGCACGCCCGGACAGACGGTGAGCACCGCCCGGCAGAACCGGGCCGCCTCCTCGATGAGCGACTCGCAGTTGTCGACGATCAGCAGCAGGCGCCGGTCGCCGAGCGCGTCGATCAGCGTGTCGGACAGCGGACGCGGCGGCTCGGCCTTCACCCCGAGCACGGCGCCCACCCGGGGCTCGATCAGATCGCCGCGCACCGCCTCGGCCAGCTCCACCAGCCAGACGCCCCCGGGGAACTCCGCCGCCACCTGGGTGGCCACCCGGACCGCCAGCCTGCTCTTGCCGATGCCGCCCGCTCCGCACAGGGTCACCAACCGGGCGACACCCAGCAACTCGACGAGCTCCTCCACGTCGCCTTCACGGCCGACGAAGGCATTGGGTTCGAGAGGCAGGTTGCCGCCGGTGAGAGAAACGTGCGCGGTGTCCTGTGTCATCGGCTCTTAAGGGAGGTCGCGGGCCATCCGTCACAGAAAGTGTGACACCAATTACCGTGCCGTGCCCAGGCTTAGCCCCATTTCGCACACTCGGCTTAACAACACTGCTCGCGAAATGTTATTGCACCGAATTCACGTGCGGCGGCGGAAGTGCCGATACTCCGGTACGACGGATCGGGCGGACCCGGAGGCGGCGGCGGCCCCGGACGGCGTCCGGGCCGCGAGGCTCACCGCGTCCGGGGCCGCCGGCCTGGAGCCCTCGCCTCGATGACGGGCCGGGTTGACCGCACGCGGCCATCCGATGGCGGATCGGCCGTGGGGCGCTTCAGACTGCACCCATGGCGGACACTCCCCTGGAACCTGCTCCCCGTACCGCGACCGACGAGGACACCTCCTCCGACTCCATTCCCGAGCTCGGCGAGCTCAGCCTGTCGGAGTGGCACGCCCACGTCGGCAAGATGACCGGCATCGGCTTCCTGACCATCGCGCGCCGGCTGCCCGCGCTGGTGTCGCACGCCGTACGGCTGGCGTGGCTGGCCGGCCCCCGTGACACCGTCATCGCGATCGTCCTGAGCCTGCTCGGCGGCGTGTTCACCGCGTTCGGGCTGCTCGCCACGACCGGGGTGCTGTCGGCCCTGTTCGAGGCGGGGCCCACTCCGGAACGGGTCATGGCGGCCCTGCCCAGCCTGATCGTGGTGGGTGTGGCCGGCACCCTGCGCACGCTGATGCAGGCGGGCGCGGGCTGGGCGCAGTCCCGGCTCGACCCCCAGGTCAGCCGGATCGCCGAGGAGCGGCTCTACGGGCTGACCAGCAGGGTCGGCCTGGCCGCCTTCGACGACCCCGACTTCCACGACGCGCTCCAGCGTGCCCGCTCGCGCGGGGTCGCCATGGCGGACGTGGTGGTCGGCACGGCCATCAACGTGCTGACCGCGATCATCGGGATCGTCGCGGCGGCGGGCGTGCTCGGGGTGCTCCATCCGGTGCTCCTGCCGCTGCTGGTGCTGGCGGTGGTGCCGGACGCGTGGGCCGCGGTCCGCTCGGCGCGGATGCGCTACACCACGATGTACGCGCTGATCCCCGCCAGCCGCCGCAAGTGGATCATCGCGGAGCTGCTGGCGGAGCGCGGGTCGGCCGCCGAGGTGCGCTCGTTCACCATGCGGGGCTTCCTGATGCGGATGTACGACGCCGTGGCCACGGCCGAGCAGAGCATCCTGCTGAGGCTGGCACGGCGGCAGACGTTCGCGAAGATCGTCGGTGAGGCGCTCGGCGGGGTCGGGACGGCCGTCGTCTACGTCGCCCTGGGCATCCTGCTCGCCGTGGGCGCGGTGCCGCTGGCCGTGGCGGGCACGGCCGTGCTGGCGATCCGCTCGGGCCAGACGTATCTCGCCAACCTGATGTTCGCCACCAACCGCCTCTACGAGGAGGGCCTCTACTTCACCGACTTCCTCGACTTCTGCGCCGACGCGGAGAGCCGGATCGGGCACGGGCGCTCCGGGCAGGCTCCCGAGACCTTCGAACGGATCACCGCCGAGGACCTCGTCTTCACCTATCCCGGCTCCGGCAGCCCCGCCCTGCAAGGGGTGTCGGTCCGCGTCGACCGGGGCGAGGTGATCGCCCTCGTCGGCGAGAACGGCTCGGGCAAGAGCACACTGGCCAAGATCCTGTCGGGTCTCTACGAGCCGGACAGCGGGCACGTCCGGTGGGACGGCACCGACCTCGCCGACGTCGACCCCGACCAGCTGCGCGGCCGCATCGCGGTCATCGCCCAGGACCACACGCGCTGGCCGTTGACCGCCAGGCACAACATCAGCATGGGCACGGAGAAGGGGGAGCCCGCGCTGGTCTCGGCGGCCGAGGTGGCGGGCGCCGACCAGGTCGTCGCCGAGCTGCCACACGGCTACGACACCCTGCTCGACCGGCGCTTCAAGGACGGCCAGGAGCTGTCCGGCGGCCAGTGGCAGCGGATCGCCGTCGCCCGCGGCTTCCACCGGGACGCCCCGCTGTTGATCTGTGACGAGCCGACCGCGGCCCTCGACGCCCGCGCCGAGCACGCCCTCTTCGAGCGCATCCGGCAGCACGCCGACGGCCGCACCGTCCTGTTGATCACCCACCGGCTGGCCAGCGTCCGCTACGCCGACCGGATCTACGTCCTGGACCACGGCAAGGTCACCGAGGAGGGCACCCACGACCAGCTCATCGAGCTCGACGGCCTCTACGCCGACCTCTACAACCTGCAGGCCCACGCCTACTCGACCGGAGCCTCGACGGAGCCCGCCGTACCCGGGACCGGAGGCCCGGCGCGGCCCGCGTGACGGCCACCGCGATCCGACCGGGCCCGCCGTACCCCGGACCGGCAGGCCCGCGTGACGGCCGCCGTGACCCGGCCGGGCCCGCCTACTCCGGGCGGATGCCCAGCACGGCCCGCATGACGGCCGCCGCGACGGGAGCCGCCGTCCGGCCGCCGGATCCGCCGTGCTCCACCAGGACGCCCACGGCCACCCGGGGGGTGGCCGCCGGGGCGAAGCCGGTGAAGACCGCGTGGTCCTGACCGGAGGCGGCGTTCTCCGCGGTGCCGGTCTTGGCCGCGACATCGACGCCCGGGACGGCGGCGGCCGTGCCGGTGCCGCCGGGCTGGGTGACCGTGACCATCATCGCGGTGAGCCGGTCGGCCTCGTCCTCGTCGAGCGTGCGGCGGTAGGGCGACGGGTCCGCCTCGTCGATCACCGCGCCGTCGGCCAGGCGGACCTGCTCCACCAGGTAGGGGCGCATCAGCACGCCGTCGTTGGCGACCGCCGCCGAGATCATCGCGATCATGAGCGGGGTGGCCCGGTCGTCGAACTGCCCCAGCGCCGACATCGCGGTCTGGGCCTGGTCCATCCCCCGCGGGTAAACGCTCTCGGCCACCGGCATCGGGACGGTGAGGTCGTCGGCGCCGAACCCGAACGCCTCGGCCTGCTCGCGGAGCGCGTCCTGGCCGAGGTCGATGCCCATCTTCGCGAAGGGGGTGTTGCACGAGGTCTTGAACGCGTACGCCAGCGGCGGGTCGCCGTCACCGCAGGCCGTACCGCCGGAGTTGCGCAGGTAGGTGCCGGTGCCGGGGAGGCGGAACGCGGTGGGGGCCTCGACCCGCACGGTCGGGCTGTATCTCCCGGAGATGAGCGCGGCCGCGCTGGTGACGACCTTGAAGGCGGAGCCCGGCGGGTAGTTCCGCTGGATCGCCCGGTTCAGCAGCGGGTCGCCGGGGTCGCTCCGCAGCCGCCTGTCCACCCTGTCGAGTTCGGCGCTGTCGAAGGTCGTGTAGAGGTTCGGGTCGTAGGAGGGGAAGGACACCATGGCCAGGATCGCGCCGGTGGCCGGGTCGATCGCGACGGCGGCCCCGCGCAGCCCGGTGGCGCGCAGCGCCTCGTAGGCGGCCCGCTGCGCCCGCCCGTCGATGGTGAGCTCAAGCGTGGCGCCGCCCTCGGTGCCGTCCACCAGCGAGCGCAGCTTCACCCATGGGTCGCCGCCGGACAGCACCGCGTTCTCGGCCGCCTCGATGCCGGTCCCGCCGTAGAGCGAGAGGTGCCCGGTCACCGGCGCGTACAGCGGACCCCAGGGATAGGACCTCCGGTACCGGTAGGTGCCGTCCCCGCTCTCCCGGCTGGTCGCGACAACCGTGCCGTCGCGCAGCAGGATCTCGCCCCTCGGGGTCTCGAACCGCGCGATCCTCCTCTGGGGGTTGCGCGGGTCCTCGTTGAGCCGGTCGGCCTCGAAGGCCTGGATATGGGTCGCCTGGGCGAGCAGCGCGAACAGCATGGCCCCGCACATCAGGGCGACGCGCCGGAGCGGGATGTTGATCCGGCGCGCGCGTGGTGCGGCCATGGGCCCTCCCCCGATCCCGCCACCGGTCACCGATATACCGGTTTAACAGCCGGACCGAAAAGGGGGGACCGTCCTGGGGCAAAGCAGCCGTACGGCTTCTAATCAACCACCGCACGGTAGTAATTGATCTTGTTCAGGACGGCCGTCTGCTTCTCGCGCAGGTTGGCCACCTGGCTCTCCACCCGCCGGTTGTGGGCTTCGAGGAGCTCGATCCGGTCACGGATCGTATGGTCGCCCGCCCGGACCAGCTCGGCGAAGCGGAGCATCTCCGCGATCGGCATCCCGGTGTCCCGCAGACAGCGGATCGTGCCGAGCCAGCCGATGTCGTCCTGGGTGAACCTGCGCTGGCCGGCCGCGTTACGGCCGACCGGCTCCAGCAACCCGATCCGCTCGTAGTAACGCAGGGTGTCGAGACTGAAGCCGGTCTCCTCCACCACCTGCCCTGGCGTATAGACCCGCCCTGGTGCGTAGACGCTCACGCCTGGCAGCATCCCACCTGGAGCCCACTCCAGGTCAAGCAGGAATGTCCGGCTTGACCTGGAGTGAACTCCAGCCTGCAAGGTGATGCCCATGACACACATCCCTCTGGCGCTGGGAACCATCCCGTTCGGCACCGCCCTGGACGACAGGGCGACCTTCGCGATCCTGGACCGCTTCGTCGACGCCGGCGGCGCGCTGCTGGACACCGCCAACAACTACCCCTTCTGGAACGAGGGCGCCACCGGCGACGAGAGCGAGCTCGCCATCGGCCGGTGGCTGGCCGCCCGGGGCAACCGCGACCGGGTCGTGCTGAGCACCAAGTGCGGCGCCCGGCCGACGGTCCCCGGCGACCGGACCCTGGACTCCGCCGAGGGCCTGTCCGCCCCCGCGATCCGCGCGGCCGCCGAGGGCAGCCTGAGGAGGCTGGGGACCGACCACGTCGACGTGTACTGGGCCCACGTCGAAGACCGGTCCGTCCCCCTGGAGGAGACGCTCGGCGCGTTCGCCGAGCTGGCCGGGTCGGGCAAGGTCCGGGAGATCGGGGCGAGCAACGTCCGCGCCTGGCGCCTGGAGCGCGCCCGCGCCCTGTCGGCGGCAAACGGCTGGCCCGCCTACACCAAGGTGCAGCTCCGCCACACCTACCTCCGGCCCCGGCCGGGACTGCGGCCGGTGGAGTCGGGCCACGTGCTCGTGCAGGACGACATGGTCGACTACCTGCGCTCCGAGCCCGGTCTGACCCTGTGGGCCTACAACACGCTCATGGCCGGCGCCTACACCCGGCAGGACCGGCCGATCCCGGAGATCTACGACCATCCGGGCACCACCCGCGGGCTCGCCGTACTGCGCGAGGTGGCGGGCGAGCTGGGCGTGACCGTCAACCAGGTGGTGCTGGCCTGGCTGATCGGCGGCGACGTCCCGACGGTCCCGATCGTCGGCGTGAGCTCCCTGGCCCAGCTCGAGGAGGCGCTCGGCGCCGTGGAGCTCAAGCTCGACGACGAGCTCCGCGCCCGCCTGGAGTCCGTCCGATGAGGCCGGCCGAGGAGCTGTGGTTCCTGACGCCCACGCCCCTGGGGGTGTGGCGCTTCCCGGACACCCGGCCGAGGAGGCCCGGGGCGGGCCACTCCTGGTGGGCGCGGATCACCCCTGGGGGAGGTAGTCGGACAGGTAGCGGCGGACCAGACGCTTGCACTCGGCGATCAGCTCGGGGTCCCCGTCGGGCCGCGAGCGGAAGGCGAGCTTGAGCACGGCGTCGGCGGCCTCGACCGCGACGACCAGCGCCCGGTCCAGGGCCGGGCCGATCGGGGCGCCGAGCAGCTCGATGGTGATCGCGCGGAGCCGGTCGGCCACGATGACGTTGTTCTCCAGCGCGGCGTCGAGCATCCGCTCGGTCCCCTTGATCGCCGGACCGCCCGGCGAGGGCAGCACCTCGCCGAAGTCGACGACGGCGAACCCCGGCGTCGTCCGTTTCATCGCGACGAACTCCTCGATCGCCAGGTCCACCACCTCGGTCCAGTCCGACAGCTGCACGGCCGAGAGCCGGGTGGTGATCCGGCCGAGGAACGCCTCCAGGTTGCGCAGCGCCAGCGCCCGCACAAGTCCCTGTTTGTCGGTGAAGAACTGGTAGAAGGTGCCGATCGGCACCTCCGCGCGGCGCGCGACCTCCTTGGTGGTCAACGCCTCGTAACCCGCCTCGTCCAGCAGCCGCGCGCACTCGTCCAGCATCCGCTCGACCCGTTCCAGGCTGCGCCGCTGGGCGGGGCGACGGCGCAGCGTCCCCCCGGAAACGTTCGTCATCGCTCCATCATCTCCTACGCGGGCACATCAGAGGCTAACATGAGCCACACTCATGCCAGCTGGAGGTCAGGATGTTCCTTTGGGGTACGGCTACCGCGTCCTACCAGATCGAAGGCGCCGTCGCCGAGGACGGCCGGGGCCTGTCGATCTGGGACACCTTCACCCGCGAACCCGGCCGCGTCCGCGACGGGCACACGGGCGAGGTGAGCTGCGACCACTACCACCGCTGGCCCGAGGACGTCGCGCTGATGGCCGGGCTCGGCGCGAACTCCTACCGCTTCTCCATCGCCTGGCCCCGCGTCCAGCCCGACGGCAGGGGCCGGATCAATCAGGCGGGCCTTGACTTCTACGACCGGCTGACGGACGCGCTCCACGACAGGGGCATCGTCCCGGCGGCCACACTGTTCCACTGGGACCTGCCGCAGGCCCTGGAGGACGAGGGCGGCTGGCTCAACCGTGACACCTCCTACCGGTTCGCCGAGTACGCCGCCGCCGTGGCCGACCGGCTCGCCGACCGGATCCCCATGTGGATCACCCTGAACGAGCCCTTCGTGCACATGGTCTTCGGCTACGCCATGGGCAACCACGCTCCCGGCAGGGCCCTGCTCCTGGACGCGCTGCCGGTGGCCCACCACCAGCTCCTCGGACACGGCCTGGCCGTACAGGCCCTGCGCGCGCGGGGCGCGGAGCAGGTGCTGATCACCAACAACTGCACCCCCGTCTGGGCCGCCTCCGACGACCCCGCCGACCTGGCCGCCGCCGACGCCTACGACACCCTGCACAACCGCCTGTTCAACGACCCCGTGCTCATCGGCAAATACCCGGATATGTCGGCGTATGGCGTGAGCCTCGACTGCGTCCAGGACGGCGATCTCGACCTGATCGGCGCCCGGCTCGACGGGCTCGGCATCAACTACTACAACCCCACCCGGATCGCCGCCCCCGCCGACGAGGGCCTCCCCTTCAGCGACACCGGCATCACCGGCCATCCCACCACCGCCTTCGGCTGGCCGGTCGTCCCCGACGGCCTCCGCGAGCTGCTGACCGGCCTCAAGGCGCGGTACGGCGACGCCCTCCCGCCCGTCTACATCACCGAGAACGGCTGCTCCCAGCCCGACGTGCCCGGCCCGGACGGGGTGGTCGACGACCAGGACCGGATCGCCTACCTCGACGGCCACATCGCGGCGGTCCACCAGGCCCAGGCCGAGGGCGTGGACGTACGCGGCTACTACGTCTGGTCCTTGCTGGACAACTTCGAGTGGGCCGAGGGCTACCACCAGCGCTTCGGCCTGGTCCACGTCGACTTCGCCACCGGGCGGCGCACCCCGAAGTCCTCCTACCACTGGCTCGCCGGGCGGATCGCCGAACACACCGGACACCCCGAGCCCCGCTAGCTGTATTGACCCGCGGGGTTGTTGACACGGCTGACCCCCAGGGTTGCTGACACGGCTGATGGGGGTCGGCCGCCCGGAGGAGCGGCGGCACCCGCTAGCGCGGGTAGGGGCTCAGCATGGCGCCGGAGTGGGCGTCGAGCTCGCGCTCGAGATAGTCCATCCGCCGCTCCCAGAAGTCCTTCATGTGCGGCAGCTCCATGTGCCGGTCGAGGTCCTCCTGCGAGCGCCACACCTCGTAGAGGAAGAAGCTCCCGTCGGCCTCCTCGTGAACGTGATACTCCAGGCTGCCCGCCTCCTGGCGGGTGGGCTCCACGAAGGAGAGCAGGAGCTCCCTGAGCTCCGCGGCCCGTTCCGGCCTGGGGCGGGCGAAACCGTAGAGGGAGATGGTGCCGGTCGTCGCGTGCCGCGCCTGGTCTGTCCGCGCTGTCGTGTCTGTCATGACGGCAACGCTAGAATCTCACATGGATGTGAGGTTCAAGCGTATGTGAGGCGGATCACATTGAAGATCGGCGACCTGGCGCGCGAGACCGGCGTGAACGTGCGCCTGCTCCGCTACTACGAGGAGCAGGAACTGCTCGTGTCCGAGCGGGCCGGCGGCGGCCACCGCCGATACGCGGCCGACGCCCCCGCGACGGTCCGGCGGATCCGGACCTTCCTGGGAGCGGGGCTGCCCACCAGGGTCATCCGCGACCTCCTGCCGTGCGTCACCGGCGACGGACCCGACCTCGACCCCTGCGTGATCGGGCACCTGCGGGAGCAGCTCGGCGGCATCGACGAGCGGATCGCGGGGCTCCAGGAGGCGCGCGCCTCCCTCGCCGGCCTCCTCCAGGCCACCGAAGGCGCCCGGCCCGCCTCCGCCGGCCACCGCCTCCAGCCCGAGCCCGCGCTCCACTGACACCGGCGCTCCGCTGAAGCCCGCGCCCCACTGACACCGGCGCTCCGCTGACACCGGCGCTCCGCTGAAGCCCGCGCCCCACTGACACGACCGCTCACCCCGGCGGATCCCGCCGGGCCGGCGCGCCGTCGAGCACGGCCGGCGGCGGTCCTGCGGACCTCGTCAACATCTCCTCGATCGGCGCCCACGTCACCTTTCCCGGCTACGCCGTCTACGGCGCCACCAAGGCCGCGCTCACCCACCTGTCCGCGTCGTTGCGCCCCGAGTTCGGCCCGCGCGGCGTCAGGGTGACGAACAGGGCGGGGCGCTGCCGGCGGAGGTCTGCGGTGGCCGATGGCCGGGATGTCTTCAGGTCGCCGGTCCCCGGCGGGTGGCCTGGGGCGCGGTGATGATCTGAGGAACGGTGATGACCTGGGGGCAGTGATGACCTGGAGGGCGATGATGATCTGAGGAGCGGTGATGACCTGTGGAGCGGTGAGCGCCGCGGTCGCCTTCACGCGGATCTGCTCGGTGCTCGTGCCCTCATCGGTGCGGGCTCGGAGGGCGATGCCTCCGTTTGCCGGTCTGCTGTTCACGCCATTGTCCGGGCGGAAGGGCGAGTATCCGGACTCCGTCGATCGGCGAATTTCACAGCGGCTCTGAAAGGGCCCGCCACACCTTCGGCTCGACCGACACTATTTAATTCTTCCATGTTTTCCGGGTGGATCCCCGGAGCGTTTTACAGCGTGGTCGTGGTGGCCGTCGAGTCCCACGTGGTGCCGTCGGTACCGGCGGCGTCCCAGGTCGTACCGTCGGTCGAGTCCCACGTGGTGCCGTCCGCACCGGCGGAGTCCCAGGTCGTACCGTCGGTCGAGTCCCACGTGGTGCCGTCCGCACCGGCGGAGTCCCAGGTCGTGCCCGCCGCGAGCACCGACACGGAGTCCCAGGTCGTACCGTCGGTCGAGTCCCAGGTGGTGCCGTCGGCGCCGGCGGAGTCCCAGGTGGTGCCCGCCGCCACCGTCGACGCGGAGTCCCAGGTGGTGCCCGCCGCGGTCGAGACGGAGTAGCCGCCGATTGCCGCGGTGAATGCGACAGCACCGGAAACAATTGCGACCGACAGCTTGGCGGCGACATTGAACTTGACCAGGGAAGCGGCGGAGTTCTTCATTTCTTAATCTCTTTTCTTGAGCGGTTGTTCTTTCCTCGCACAACCAACTCTGCGCCTTTCGGAGCCCACGGACCAGGCATGTCGGAGTCAGCAAGTTCCCCGCCGATGACAGCTTCCTGCCACCGGCGCCGGACACCGCCTACCCACGCCGGGGCCGCTCTCCCGTCGGAAGCCGCGGCCGGCACCGCATGCCCTCCCGCTCCGGCGGGCCCCTACAGCGCGATGAGACCCGCTCCGGTCGCCTGGAACCCGCAGGATTCGAGATAGAAGCCCCGGAGATGATCGTCGAAGTCGACGTGGAGCCACTCGCACCCGGCCGCCCGGGCCTGCCTGACGGCGACGGCGACGAGCTCGGTCCCCACCCCGTGCCGCCGCAGCCGCGCGGTCACCAGCGTGTCGAGGACGAAGGCGTGGACGGCGCCGTCCCACGCCACGTTGACGAAGCCGACGAGCTCCTCCCCCTGCCTGGCGCAGACCCACCCGAGACTGTGCCGGTTGACCTGGGCCCACCAGTCGTCCTGCAGGGGCGCGTGATCGAAGCCCTCGGCGTGCAACGCGTTGACCGCCGCGTTGTCGAACCCCCCGCGCCACTCATACGTGATCGTCATGAGGCGACTTTAGGAAGGACCCTCCGGCGACGGCCAACACAATTCGCTGGAGATATGCCCGGATCTCCGCCGGCGCCCAGGGCCGTCGCCCGCATCGGACGCCGGCGCCCTCGCCTGTGCCCGCCGGATCCGCGGGGAGTCGGTCACCGTGATCGCCGGGCACCGGCCGCTCGACGCTGTATCGGGCGCTGGAAGAGGGACTCAGCGCAGGAGCCCTGCCCCTCACGGCTGACCGTAGAAGTATCGTGTGTGTTCGCGGCCGAGTCGTTCCGCCACCAGCCACACACCGGTAATCGACTCAGCCAGAATGAATGCTTTCGCCCCACACTCCTCCGATGAAGCATTCCATCGTGCTCTCTGGCGCTACAGGGCGTTCTCGCCATGCTGAATGTAGTAATGGATCAAACTGAGCGTATGGGCGCGCTCGAAATCATCGTTTTCGTGGCTGAGATGTGTCTTCCCCGCCGCGTTCAGGGCAGTTTAGGCAGCCTCCTCCGGATTGGAGTTGAGCGCCGACACCAGCGTCCGGGCTGCATTGTGTTTCAGCAGTAACTGTCCGGATTCCGTGTCATGACCGGGGACCAGAAGAGAGGTGGAGCCCTCCTCTTCCAGAGCCCCCCTCGCCTGAGCCAGAAGACGGTTGGCCAGACTCCCCACCTTGCCGCGGATCTGCCCGGCACGGACTCCACGTTCTTTTTCCGCGATCAGTTCCAGCGCTTCGTCGATCAATTCGCCGCGCAGGCCCGTGGTACGTACGGCCATCTCGGCTGCGATCAGGGCGATCTCCGGTAACTTGTCCCGTGTGGGGACCGCGGCGATCGCCGCGATGCGCGGGTCACGTGCGACCAGGCCTTGCGCGTCGTCGTCGAGAAGCAGCGCAGGACGTTGCGGGGCGGTGAAGTCCGTTGCGACGACGAGGCCGAGATGTGGCTCGTCGAACCAGGTTCGATCGAGGCGGATGCCCGAAAGCTCCTCGCCGGCCGTCAAGGCGGCGGCCATCCAATCCTCCCGCCACTGTTCCGGGGCCAGGGTGAGGTTCAGGGATGCAGCCGAGGAGTCGAGCTCCTCCACGTCGAGGGGGTCGAAGGCCGTTACAAGCTCCCCGTGCGCGGCGTAGGAGATACGCGCGTCATGGTTGACGGTCCAGTGGAGGCTGAGCGCCTCACCCGCAGCGGACAGCTCTCGCAGCAGGGCGGAGCCGCTCCCGCTGAATCCGACGGGTTCGACGACCACCGTGCAGTCACCGTGCGATGCGAGAAGGATGATCGCGCCGGTGCCCTCATCAAGGCCGTAGGCCTCCTCGCACACTTCGTTCCAGGTCAGTTCCGTGAGCCGGCCGTAGTCACCGCCGAATCCCCGGACGACGTCACGGGTCGCGACACCGCTGACCCAGGTGATGCAGGCCTGCTCCGGAAAGGTATCGCGCAGGTTCGCGTACGCGCTGAAGACCTCATTCATGATCTTTCCATTGTCTCTGGAAGGCAGACGCAGGGCGGCGCAACCGCCCCGCACCATGTCATGACCTAGGGCACCACAGGGCCGGGGATATTGTCCTCAATCCCGTCAACGGTGCAGGTCGCGTAGTCGAGGACCTCGTCGGGGAAGGGGTTGGTCACCACTATCCCTGGGAGGCCGCTCGACGGCCTGGTCGCGCCCTGCACGATCACGTCTACCCAGAACGGTGATAGTTCACGGATCCGGTGTCGCTGATACCAGGCCCCCAGCCGGGACCCCGAGGAGCAGTTGTCCTTCACCGGAATGAGCTCTACCGAATAGTCGTAGGTCGAATTACTCGCGCCTTCGACGGTGGAGGCGAAGGGGTATTCGTCGCAGCTGTCCGGACTCTTGTAACCGGGTTTCACCACTCGACAAGCGGGGATGGCCACCCCACGGTTCTTACCGATCACCGCCTTGTTCCGGGTGCGGTGCAGGCAGCGTCCGATGACGCCGTTCACCCTCTCACAGCCAGGATTGGCGCGGTCAATGCGCCCGGGGATGTTCTTCTGCGTCCCGCGCCCTGGATCAGTGTCTGGCGAGCGGTACAGCGCGGCCCAGATGTGAAGAGCGCTCCTGAGGACCTTCTTGTCGTTTCCGTCAAGGACGAAGGTGGGTCGGATCGAGTCCACGACGCAACCACCGCTGTAGGCAGTGATCCAGTCCGCGCTGTCACAGATGAACGACTGGTCCCACTCCTTACCCTTGCGGTCCAATGAGTAAGCCGATAATAGCTGTCCATGAGCTCGGGATTGTTCATGTATTTGATCGAAGGCTCGAGAGAGCAAGTGCCGACCTTGTCGGTATGAGGGAGACAGCCCCAAGGAACATCGAGAGTGATTTCGAGGTCACCACCGCCACACCACTGGACAACGCTGCCCTCATGGCCGTACCCGAGATCCTTTGCCTGACCGTTCTCCTGATAAGTGGCGTCACAATTGCTACCCTTCTCCCCGAACGCAACCTTGAAGCGATTGTCCTTCCAATTGGAGCCGTAGATATCGACCTTGTCGACCCGCACCCAGGCTTTGATCTGACGGCTGTTCACGCCGGAGGGACCATTTGGCGGCGCTGATGAGGTCCGTGCTGCGGTCCCCCTCGTCGTCTTCGTCGCGCTCACCGATCCACATCGCGTAGCACACACTGAAGGAGTTCTTACAACTGAACGCCTGGTTGTGCAGGGAATTATCGTTACTTGGCGAGTTGAGGTCGCCCACGGCCTTCTGGCATTCCGCGTACGACATGCGTTCGTAGGGAAACTTCCTGGCGGCCGCTGCCTGGGTCTTGGGCGAGACGTCGGTGGGCGCCTGCGCGGACGGCTTGACCGACGGCTCCGCCACGGCCGGCCCGGCCACATCGATGCGCAAGCCTTGCCAGCCCGACCAGGAGCCAGCCGCAGACCCGGTCCTGGTGCGGGCCCGCCAGCGCACCTTCCAGCCGTCGGTCAGTTTCCCGGTCGGAACCTGGAGAGCCCCGGTGGTTCCGGAGGAGACGTTCGTGGCGGTGCCGGACCAGATCAGTCCCTGCCCTTGTGATGGTGCCTTCGGGTCATGGGCGACCTCGAACTCCACGGTCGAGCGGCGCCACAGTGGGTCGGACGCCTTGGCTATGAGGTGCGGCGTCGTGGTCGACGTGATCGCGTTGCCGTCCTTGGTGGTGAACGGGCGCGTCCACATCGTGCCGATGGACGGCTTGATGTCGCGCCTGGGCGTGGTGGGTTGCGGTTCCGCCTGGGCCTGTACCGAGGGACTGGGGGATGTGTCGGTGATCTTCGGCTGGTCCTGCTTCCTGGCGATGATGTCCGAATCGAGCCTCTCGACTGATTCCACGGAACAGAAGCTGGGCGTGTGGCAGGCGGCCGGCGGGGGTCAGCGGCCCAGGCCGGCGTCGCGGGCGCGGACGATGGCCTCCGCCCGGTCGGCGACGTGCAGCTTGGCGAAGATGTTGGAGACGTTGTTGCGCACGGTTTTCTGCGACAGGAACAGCGCCGACGCGATCTGGGCGTTCGACCTGCCGGCCGCGACCAGCGACAGGATCTCCCGTTCGCGCGGCGTGAGCTGCGGGAACGCCCCGTCGTCCGCCGGCGGCCCACCGGCGAAGAACTCCGCCACCCGGCGTGCGATCGCGGGGCCGAAGATGGCCTCGCCGTGGGCGACAGAGGTGATCGCGCGCCCGATCTCGGCCTGGTTCGCGCCCTTCAGCAGGTAGCCGCGGGCCCCGGCCCGCATCGCGGCGAACAGGGTGGCGTCCTCCTCCGACATCGTCAGCATGACCACCCCGATGTGCGGACTGTCGGCGGCGACCCGTCGGGTCGCCTCGATCCCGTCCAGCTCCGGCATCCGGACGTCCATCACCACCACGTCCGGCTGCAGCTCGGCGGCCCGCTCGACCGCCTCCAGCCCGGTGGCGGCGGTGCCCACCACCTCGATGCCGGGCATCGAGCCCAGCAGCGCCGCCAGGCCGTCGCGGTATACCGGGTGGTCGTCGGCGAGGAGCACCCGGATCGGCTCGTCAGACACCTGTCATCTCCGTTACCTGTCCTACCTGTTCTACCTGTTCCAACGGGAGCGTCGCATGGACCAGCGTGCCACCGTCGGCGGGGCAGGTGACCTCGCAGCCGCCGCCGAGCTCGGCAGCCCGCTCCCGCAGCGAGAGCATCCCGACCCCGGCCACGACGTCCGCACCGATCCCCGCGCCGTCGTCGCGCACCAGGACGTCGAGCACCCGCCCGTCCACGCGCAGAGTGATGTCACAGTGCGAGGCGCGCGCGTGCCGGGTCACGTTCGTCAGTGCCTCCGACACGATCCGGTAGGCCGCCACCTCCACCGCCGCGGGCAGCGCGCGGAGTGCCTCGTCGCCGGTGACGGTGACCGTCAG
Source organism: Streptosporangium brasiliense (assembly GCF_030811595.1). Classification (NCBI taxonomy): domain Bacteria; kingdom Bacillati; phylum Actinomycetota; class Actinomycetes; order Streptosporangiales; family Streptosporangiaceae; genus Streptosporangium; species Streptosporangium brasiliense. The sequence goes on along the minus strand of NZ_JAUSRB010000002.1, from coordinate 3,388,013 downwards.
GCCGCTCGGCCGCAGGCGGTCCGCCTGCTGTTCGATCGCCCGGAGCACGCCCAGTTCGTCGAGGGCCGGCGGGCGCAGGTCGTGCACGATCTGGCGGATGTCGGCCATCACCGTCGCGACCTCGGCGGCCGTCTGCTCAAGGATCCGGTCGGCTCCGTCGGGTGAGGTGCGGGCCAGGTTCCGGGCGGTCTCGATCCGTAACGCCACCGCGCCGAGACTCGGTCCCAGCCCGTCGTGCAGGTCGCGCCGGAGCCGGCGGCGTTCCTCCTCGCGGGCGACCACGAGCTGGGCGCGGATGCGCTGCAGGTCGACGGTCAGCTCGGTGGCGCGGGCCGCCGCGGCCGCCTGCCGTACGAGGTCGCCGAGGAGCCGCTGGTCCCGTTCGGTCAGGTCGGTCCGGCACAGCACCAGCCGTCCCACCGTCTCGCCGCGGTAGGCGACCGGCAGCGACACCGACGGCCCGCGCGGTGAGCCGTGCTCGACCACCGAGCGTTCCCCTCCTGGGCGTTCGATCTCCACCCGGACATAGGACAGCCGGAACGCCTCGGCCAGCGTCCGCGCCACCGCGATCAGCTGCCCGTCCGGATCGACGGTCAGCTCAAGCCGCTCGGCCAGCGTCGAGACCGTCGCGTACGGATCGTTCCGCGACCCGCGCAGCAGCCGGCGGCCCGCCCGCATCAGCCACGCCCGCATCGGCATGTAGACCACGGCGACGATCGCGATCGCGGCGAACGTGGCGCGCCGCTCGTCGAGCACGCCGGCGGCGACGGTGAACACGGCGGCGTCGACCACGACCGCCAGCACGGCGAGCACACCGTACAGGACCGTCGCCGACAGCAGCCGGTCGACGTCGTACAGCCGGTATTTGGTCACCGCGACCACCACGGCGGAGGAGGTCAGCGCGATCGCGACCGCGAGCAGGAGCGCGGGGACGTCCGGCGGCAGCACGAGCGGGAGCAGCAGCACAGACATGTCCACGAGCGCGGCCCACATCAGCCAGCGGATCTGCGCCCGCCGCTCGGCGTCGGCGCCGCGGTAACGGTGCACCATGACCGCGAACGGCACCACCAGGCTCACCACCACCCCGGCGTGGGCGACGTGCAGCGCGGGCTCCCAGATCTCGTACGGCAGGCCGACGCTGAACGGGTCGAGCGACAGCCTGGCGATCTCGGGGGGCAGCGGGGTGTCTTCGTAGCGGGCCAGCACCGCCATCGGCGCCAGCAGCCGCAGCACCGGCAGGAGCGCGGTCAGCGCGAGGCTGGCGGCCGACAGCCGGCGCCACGCCGTGGCCGCCGGCAGCCGTCCGTCCGGGAACAGCAGGATCAGCAGGGGCAGCCCGAGCAGCAGCGCCGCGCCGAACCTCGTGTAGAACCAGTAGGCGGCCGACGCCCCCGGTGTGCCCGGCGACACGTAGCTCGCGTACGTCGCCCAGCCTGCGGTGAAGCCGTTCAGCAGCCACATCAGCCCGGAGAGGGTCAGCACCCAGGCGACGGGGTGCCGCGGCAGCCGCCACAGCAACAGGAGACCGGGCAGCATCTGCACCGCCCCGGCCAGCGCGGACGGCCAGCCGGGGTCGAGATCGGCGCTGTGCGCCACCTCCACTCCAGCGGCGCGGACGTCCAGCAGCACCGTGCCGACGGCGATCGCGACCACGACGACGGCCAGTACGCCCGGCAGGCGAGCCCTGCGCGCTGCCGGCAGTCCGGCCGGTCCCATGTTCTCCACGACATGCATTGTCACCTGCCATATGTCCTGCCTGTCCCGGGACCACCGTCCCGACCCGGGACGGGACGGCCGCCCCTGGACGGGGAGCGGCCCCCGGGGCGGAATCCGGGACCACCGGCCCTGCCCGCCCGGGTCCACCGGCGCGGACTCTGGATCCGCACGTCGGACGCACCGCCTGACCCGGCGGCGCCCATGCGCGCACACAAGGATTCCGCCCGCAGGAATTCGCAGAAACTAACAGGAATTCACTGGAACTCACTGGAACTCACAGGAAAGGGACCAGCCACAATGGACGCGCACATCACGAACACGCCGGCCAAGGCACGTACGGACGTCAGTCCTCCCGGCACCGCACCGGCCGCGCGGCCCCCCGCGATCGCCCCCGGCACGGTCCGCCGCCTCGGACTCGGGCTGGCGGCCGGCACGCTCGTCTGGGCGGTGAGCATCTTCCTGTTCGACCCCACGGCCGGCGGGACGGAGGGGCGGATCGGCGACCTGGCCGGACTGGCCTTCCAGCTCGGCCTGTTCGGCCTGCTCGCGGTGCAGATGCGGACCCGGGCGGGCGGGACGTCGCGCGTCTCCGCGGTGATGCTCAAGGTGGAGGTGGTGCTGCTCGCCCTGGCCTCCGCCTGGTCGCTGCTGCACGCGATCCTGCCGGAGGCGGCCGGCGACGGGGTGGTGCTGGCGGTGCTCGACGTCTTCTGGCCGCTGTCGATGCTGGGCATGTTCGTGATCAGCGTGAAGCTGGTGCTCGCCCGCAGGTGGCGGGGGCCGCTGCGGTGGTGGCCGCTGGTGGCGGAGAGCTGGGGCGTCGTGACGGTCCCCGTGTTCGCGCTGCTCGGCGAGGCCGCCTCCCGGTGGGTCGGCGGCGGCCACCTGCTCGTCGGATACGCCGCGCTCGGGCTGCTGCTCGTCTGGCGCCCGGAGCTGACCTTCGCCGGGCAGGAGAGCCCCGCCGTGCAGGACGGGAAGTGAGCCGCGCGGGACGAGAGACAGACCCCTGTGGAGCGGGAGGTAACCGGTATGAGGCGCGAGGCGAACGGCACGCCGGCGGGCCGGCGGCCGCTCCGGGGTGATCGGTGGGCCAGCCCGGAGCGACCGATGGGCCACCCGACCGACGGCCGTCCGGAATGGGGGCCGGTGCGCCCCGGGAACGGCCCGTCCAAGCCCCTCCGGATGACGCGTTCGAACACACCCGGGCCCGCCGGAAAGCGTCCGGCGCCGCGCACGCCGTACAGGATCCGTCGAAGTCGAAGGAGCGCTGGAAATTAAACTCCCCGTCCGTCTTCATGGAGCCGCACTGTTCGAGGGACAAGCATGACGAAAATAGGCCGCGAAATCGTTTCATGGAATCGGCGGGCGGACTGGTTATATCGAGATCTGAGTCTCCGTGGAGACTTTGGTGTGCCCTGATTCTCGTGGAGTCGCGTTTCCGAATTCTCATGCCACGATGAGTCGGCGACCCACCGCGCTGCGGTCACCAGGACCCGTCAGGAATCACGTAACACGTGTTGCTGGACTCAAGCCATTCCTGGTCGAGGCCTCGTCCGGTGATGCGTTCGATCAGGATCAGCGCCGTAGCGATGTTCGCCTCCGTGTCCGGGCTGTCCACGAACGACAGCCCGTCCAGGTATCCGTCCAGCGCATGCCGATTGGCCCCACCTCGACGGGATGAGGGGGAGAAATCCATATAAGTGAGGATCCGTCCATCGGACGCGTAGATGAGCTGTTCGTCGCCGTCAGCGTTCCAGCCGATCGCCACCGCGCGGCCCCCGCCGCTGGACACGATGGACAGAGCCCGATCGCGCAGGCAGTCCCAGCCCCGTAGCTGCAGGATCAGGACCCAGGAGCCGGCCTGACCGATGAGGACGACGCCGTCGCGCTCGCCGGCGTCGCCGGTGTGTTCATGGACGTCGTGGATATTGCATTCCGCCGCGGTATCGAGGTCGGCCCGCATCCGGCGGGCGGCTTCGTGGGCGTCGACTCCCTCGACCCAGGCGGCGTGGAAGCCGAAGTAATCGTCATCGAGCCCATATTCGTCCAGGACGTCGTAGTGGGTGCGGCCCTCGCTCATCGTCTTCCTTCCGTGGAGCATGGCGGCTCGTGGAGCATGGCGGCCCCGCCTGGAGAGCGGGGCCGCCATGTCGGCCTTACTTGATGTTGACCCAGAACTGGCTGCCGTTGAGGAACCGGTAGCGAGCGTAGAAGATGCCGAGATCAGTCCCGGCGTTCCCGTTCTGCTCTGCGAGAAGCGCTCGGATGGAGTAGTTGTATCCGGCGGAGCCCGCCCCTTCCTTGGTGGACCCGAAGGGGAACTCGTCACACTGCAATTCGCCGCGGACGTCGTCCGGATCGGGATCGTCGTCGCTGTCGGCCTTCGGGAACCATTCCCGGCAGTCGATGTCCTTTCGGTACTTGTTCTTCCCTCGATACGTGCTCCCGTCCGGGGCCTTGGTGGACTTGGAGACGTATGTCAAGGCCGGCCCCCCGGTAGCGTAGTTGCCCGGGATTCTCTTAGCGATGGGTGAGCCGTTCGCGTCCTTGAAGTGAGGGGCGGTCAGATGCGGTGAGTAGAACGCGTCATGGATATGCTTGGCCACATCGCCCATAAACGGGTCGCTCCGATACATGGTGTAGAGGGCGTTGGCCCCCACCAGGACGCATCCGCCCTTGTACACATGCTTGGTCAGGCTGTCGCAGCGCACCTTGGCGGCGTTGTCGTTGGTGGCCGTCGGGTTCCGCGGGATGTCCCACAACTCGACGCTCTTGTCCGGCCAGGCCGGAATGTGAAGCGTCAGCCAAGGACGGATCGTGCAGCTGTCGAAAAGGGCTCCCGAGGAGCGGAAGACGAACTCGGTCCGCCATTCCTCACCGAGGTCCGGCACGTCGCCGACACGCTCGGCCGGCCCCTCGATCTGGGTGCAGTTGCTCGTCGCCTTGCCGGCCTTGGCCCGGACCCGGAGCTTCAGCGTGCCCAGCACCAGGGCGTCGTCGTCGCCGGTGACGAAGACGTCGGACAGCTTCGTCCACACCTTGATGTCGCGGGGCAGGCGCCCTGCGGTGCCGCCCTGGACGCCGGTGGCCGTCTCGTTGCCGGCATAGGTGTGAATGGCGACCGACACGCGGAAGTACATCCAGCTCGGGACGGGGAAGACCACCGTCTTGCCCGTCTGCCTGGTCTTCTCCGTGTCGACGGTCCAGACCAGCCAGCTGTGGAACCTGGCTGTGCAGCCGCTGTACGGACGGGCCTCACCCCAGACGTTGTCGGCCAGTCGGTCGTCGTCGTCCTCGTCCTCCCGCTTGTCCTCGCACCACTCCAGCGTGTGGCGGTCGTAGGGGAACGACTCCGTCGCGGCGGCGCGTACCGTGTTCTGTGCCGCGGGCACCTTTGCCGTGGGCGCCTTCTTCTCGCCGGAGACGGCGGCGCTCTTGGTGGGCGACGCTGCGGGAGAGGCGGGCGGGTCGGCCAGTGTGGCGACCTGGCCCGCCGTCAGCGCGTTCTGGTAGATCCGCACCTCATCGAGATCACCGATCATGAACGTGCCCAGAGTGACCGCACCCGCGCTGTTCCATGCCGGCCCGGTGACCGGCGTGGTCTTGACCGGGGTGCCGTTGAGATACAGCGTGGCCGACTTGGCCTCGGCATCGTAGACGCCGGCCAGGTGGAACCACTCGCCCGTCGGCGGTTCGACGCCGGCCAGCACACCCTCGGTGGTCGCGTCGACGGCGTCGGCACTGGTCAAGGTGAACACCAGCCCGTGGTCAGGGTCATTGCCGAGGCGGAATGGTGCCTGCTGAGCTCCCTTCTGTTCGATGACACTGTAGGCGCCGTCCTTGTCGTCCCACTTCAGCCAGGCCGCGACGGTGAAGCTGTCGTCGGTCCGGATCACTGGCCCGCTGGTCTGAGCCAGTGGTTCCTCGCCGGGGTGAACGACGTCCACCTTGAGCTCCTGCCAGTCCGACCACGTGCCGGTGGCGGTGGCCGAGACCGCGCGGGCGCGCCAGCGCACCTGCCAGCCGTCGGTCAGCTTGCCCGCCGGGACGGCGGCCGTGGCCTGGGACCCGACAGGGAGGTCGGCCAGCGCCGTCGCCCAGATCTGTCCCGTGCCCTGCCCCGCCGGCGCGGCCGGGTCGTGCTCGACCTCGAACTCGGCGGTGAGATTGTCACCGCGAGGGTCTGCGAGCGTGGCTCGCAGTTCCGGCGTCACCGTATAGGTGACCGTCTTTCCGTTCACCTTGCGGGAAGGGGTCGCCCGCAGTTCGCTGACGGCCGGCGCCGAGACGGGCCGCTCAACGGTCAGCTGCTGCCACTCCGACCAGGTCGAGGCCAGCTCAGCGGTGAGCGAGCGGACCCGCCAGCGCACGACCCAGCCGTCGGTCAGCTTGCCCGCCGGGACGGTGGCCGTGACCTGGGTACCCGCTGCGGCATTGTCCACCGCGGTGGTCCAGATCCGCCCGCTCCCCTGGCCCGCCGGAGCCGACGGGTCGTGCTCGACCTCGAACTCGGCCCGCAGGTTACCGCCGGGGGCGTAGGTGACCTGGGCGTGCAGCGACGGCGTCACCACGGTGGTGACGGTCTTGCCGTCGACCACCTGCGACGGGGTGACCTGGAACTGGCCCACGCCGGGCTTGGGGATCTCCACGGCCAGTTGCTGCCAGGCCGACCACGGCGAAGAGGCGGTGTCCGAGACCGCGCGAGCGCGCCAGCGCACCAGCCAGCCGTCGCTCAGCTTCCCTGCCGGAACTTCGGTCGCGGCCTGGGAGCCGACCGCTACGTTGTCGACAGCGGTGGTCCAGATCTGCCCGCTCCCCTGGCCCGCCGGAGCCGACGGGTCATGCTCGACCTCGAACTCGGCCCGCACCGGCTCGCCGCGGGGGTCCAGTACGGTGACCCGCAGCTGTGGGGTCACCGTCGAGGTGACGGTCTGCTCGCCCACCTGCGCCGAGGGCATGACCTGAGGCTTCTCCACGGCCGGAGCCGAGCCGGGCTGGTCCACCAACAGCGGCTGCCAGTCCGACCACGGAGAGGAGAGCGTGCCGGCGACCGTGCGGGCCCGCCAACGCACCGCCCAGCCGTCGGCCAGCTTGCCGGCCGGGACGGTCACCGAGCCCTGCGTCCCCGCCGGAACACCGTCGGCGGCGCCGGACCAGATCTGGCCGGTTCCCTGGCCCGCCGGAGCCGACGGGTCGTGCTCGACCTCGAACTCGGCCCGCAGGTTACCGCCGGGGGCGTAGGTGACCTGGGCGTGCAGCGACGGCGTCACCACGGTGGTGACGGTCTTGCCGTCGACCACCTGCGACGGGGTGACCTGGAACTGGCCCACGCCGGGCTTGGGAACGGCGACCTTCACCTGCTGCCAGGCCGTCCAGGTCGAGGAGGAGGCGCCCGCCAGGGAGCGTACCCGCCAGCGCACCAGCCAGCCGTCGGCGAGCTTGTCGGCCGGGACGGTCACCGCGGCGGCGGTACCGGACGCCACGTTGTCCAGTGCCGTGGCCCAGATCTGACCACTGCCCTGGCCCTGCGGGGCGGACGGGTCGTGCTCGACCTCGAACTCCACGCGTGAGGCACTGGCCTGCGGATGGGACACCGCCGCGCGCAGTTCGGGCGTCACCGACGAGGTGACCGTGGCACCGTCCTCGCTCTGCGAGGGGATGACCTGCGGCTGGCCGACCGCCGGATCGGTGGCCGGATCGAACACGTCGACCTGGAACTTCTGCCATCCCGACCAGGCCGGGGTGGATCCCGGCGTGGTGGCCTTGACCCGGAACTCGTACGCGATCTTGTCCGACAGCTTCCCGGACGGGACCGTCACCGACGTCTGGGTGCCGGAGGCGACACCGGTCACCGACATCGACCACAGCACGGTGTCGGTGAGGTAGTCGGCGACCTGGAAGTCGACCGTGGCCGTGCCGCCGAGCGGGTCGGTGACTCGGGCCAGCAGCGTGGGGGTCAGCGACGAGACCACCGTGACGGCGTTCACGGTCTCGGCCGGGGTGACCTGGAACTGGTCCGTCACCGCCTCAGGCACGTCCGCCGTGAAGAACTGATACGACGACCACGCCGAAGTCGCGCCGCTGGCCGTGGCCCGCACCCGCCACTCGTACTTCGTACCGTCGACCAGCTTGGCCGACGGGACCGTCACCGACGCCTGCGTGCCGGAAGCGACGTTCGCCGCCGATCCCGACCACACCACCACGTCGTCGGAGTACCGCGCCACCTCGAAAGAGGCCGTGACCGGCCCACCGAGTTGGTCGATGACCCGAGCCAGCAACGTGGGGGTCAGCGAGGTGGTGATGGCGCCGTCGGAGGCGGTTCTGGAGGGGCTGACCTGGAACTGGTCGACCCGCGGTGCCGCGTCCACGGTGAAGAACTGATACGCCGACCAGGCCGGGGTCGAACCCGGCGTGGTGGCCTTGACCCGCCACTCGTACTTCGTACCGTCGACCAGCTTGGCCGACGGGACCGTCACCGACGCCTGGGCCCCGGAAGCGACGTTCGCCGCCGATCCCGACCACACCACCACGTCGTCGGAGTACCGAGCCACCTCGAAGGCGACCGTGGACACACCGCCCAGCGGGTCGGTGACCCGCGCCTGCAACTTCGGCGTCAACGACGCGCTCACGACGGAAGAACCCGTCCCCGACGACGGAGTGACCTGGAACTGGTCCACCACCGCCTCAGGCACGTCCGCCGTGAAGAACTGATACGACGACCAATCGGAAGTGGTACCACCACTGGTGGCCCGCACCTGCCATTCGTACCGGGTGCCGTCCACCAGCTTGCCGGACGGCACGGTCACCGACGCCTGGGCTCCGGAAGCGACGTTCGCTGCCGACCCGGACCATACAAGGCTGTCATCAACGTACTTCATCACCCGGAACTCGACCGTGGACGCGACCCCGCCGGCCTCGGTGACGGTGGCCTTCAAGGCCGGCGTCAACGACGGCGTCACGATGGATCCGGACACCGTCTGCGACGGCTCGACGGCGAACCCGCTCACGGTCGGCACCGCCGCAGCGGCTCTGGGCAGCGGTCCGGACCGCTCTGGCGTCCCAGGCTGCTGCAGCACTCCCGCGAGCCCGTCGGCGGGTGCGTTCGTCACCGCACCGCCGACCTTGCCGGTGGTCCACGTCGTGGTCTCGTTCACCTTGGCCTGGTGCCCGTTGCCGGAGGAGTCGGCGGCGACGTCTCCCGAACCCTCGTCGAAAGTCCAGTGTGCCGCCGCCTGCAGAACAGTGGTGAAGGACCAGGAGTCCGCCGCCATTCTGTTACCGGCGGCGTCGTGGGCGAGGGAGACCTCGACCGTGTAGCGAGTTCCACGCAGCAGGGGCTGCTCGGGGGTGAAGATGAGCACCTTGCGCTCGGTGTCGAGCTTCGCCGTGCCGGGCACGACGTTGCCCGTGCGATCCTTCAGCGTGATCCGCTCTTCCCAGACCGGCTCGCTGAACACGGCTCTGACCTGAGCCGTCGTCTCCGCATCCGAGGCACCACGGGTGGGGCCGACCTCCACCAGAGCCGGCGGAGTCCTGTCGTCGATGTCAGGGCCGTCCACCTCCTCGTTCTGAGGGTTCGACCAGTCTTCGCCCGGCAGCGGCCCCAGCTTGTCGGGCCCGATCTCGTAGGGGACCGTGCGGGTACCTTCCGAGGTCACCAACTCTTCCACAGGCACGCCGGCCCGGTCAGGCACGCCCTCGTAGGGCTCACGGTGCAGCGCCGACGCCTCTTCGAACGTCGGCGGCGAGGTGCGGCGCGGTCCCGACTCCGAGAAATAGGTCAAGATCTTCGGCGCGGGGGTGAAGTCGACGGTGAGCTGTGGGCCGTGCGCGCCCCAGCCGTCGGTCTGCTCCTTGGAGCGGTAACGGCGCCAGTTCGTCAGGTCGGACTCGTTGCCGGCGGCGAGCTGGAAGCCGTAGTTCGGCTCCCCGTAGGCCCACTCCTGGACGATGTCGTCGACGGAGTGGATGAGGTCGGCCGCGTAGTTCATGGAGCCTGAGCAGTTGGTGCTGTAGGCGCCGTACTCGGTGTCGGCGCCCGCGCTGGTGGCCAGCGGCTGGTTGCTCCAGGTCAGGGTGGAGACGTCCCACCGCTCGGTGACGCGGCGGGCGGTGATGCCCGAGCCGACGTACAGGCCGCAGTCGTTGGACAGGTAGTTCCACAGCACCAGGTCGGCGTTGTCGACCGTCCCGCCCCGCAGCGGGGAGTCGGCCGGGATCTCGTCGAAGCGGATGTAGCTGCGCCAGCGCACCGAGCCGCTGTTGGACTTGCCGGCCAGGATGCGGTCCAGGCCGCTGTTGGCGTAGCCGTCAGGGTAGTCGGCGTTGTTGACGAAGGTGTCGTTGCCCAGCTCGGGCTCCCACCAGTCGGAGTCGGCGGCCGTCACGGTCACCGGGTAGGCGACCGCGGGGTCGGCGAGGAAGGCCGCGTCGGGGGCGAGCAGCAGGGCGGAGCCGTCCGGCTCCACGCTGACCGGCGCCGCGCCGACCCTGCCGGCGTCGATCGGCCCGTTGGGGTCGTTCGCAACGGCGTCCAGCACCAGCGGCCGTGGGAGGTCGGCGATCTTCTTGCCGTCCTCGGCCAGCAGGGCCGGCTGCCCGGCGGCGTCCGTGCCGTAGGACATGCCCTTGGGCAGGTCCACCGGCAGGCGGAAGGTCACCGGGCCGCTCGGCCGCTCGCGGATGACGATCTTCTGCCGGAAGCCGGTCGCGGTCGCGGTGACCACCAGGTCCACGCCCTCGCCGTAGGCCGACCGGTAGGTGGCGGTACTCCCCTTCAGCTTGGGCTTGGGCAGGTCGCCGGGAGCGGCGATCTCGGCGGTACCCCGTTTGGTCGTGCTCTTCAGCAGGACGGTGTCTTGGCCCGCCGACAGGGTCAGGCCGCCCTTGACGGTCTTGGGCTTGATGACGCCGTCGGCCTCGACGAGGGTGGTGTCGATCGGGGTGAAGCCCTCGCCCTTGGCCTTCTTGACCCGGATGGGCTGGGCGTGCATTTCCATCCGCAGGGTCTTGCCGTCGGGGTTGGCGAAGACCGTCGTGCTTTCGGTCTGCTTGGAGGGGATCTCCACGCGTTTGCCGGTCGTGCGGGCTTTCTTTTTGGCGGCCTCCACTACCTGGTCCACGATCGGGGTGCCGCCCTTGGGGGCGGGAGCCGGCGGCGCCGGCTGTGTCGGTGCCGGAGTCGGCGCCGCTCCTTGCTGGGCCCATGACGGCGCCGCCGCCAGACTGACGATCATCGCCACGGTGAGTCCCGCCGCTGCGGCGTTCGCCAGCCGGCGCCTGCCTCGTCTGCGACGAGATAAGGGAGGAGGAGTTTTCCCTACCCCTGCGGTTGATGGCACGTATCACTCCTGTACACATGCGAGTGGCCCGTGCGACGACACGGGCCACTCGAACAAGATTTCGACATACAGGAACGTACTCGTAAAATTTACTTAAAGATAGATAGATCATCAAGATTGGTGATCATGGCCAACTAATCGGCGGTTCTAGATCAACAAATGCCATGCCGCCCAAGCCCTATCGATATCCGCGTCTTGATGCATGCCACAGCAGAGCCGCACGGCCGACCACGTCCCGGAGTGATCTCACTCGACGGTGAAGGTGAGAGCCCCGATTTCCGGCAGGACGCTCGCCGTGCAGCAGACACCGCGCTCATCGCTCTGGCTGCGACGGCGCTCGTCATCACGACCGTCTTCCGGGAGCGAACGCCACCGACCGAGCCTGAAGCGCCTCACCCGCTGTAGAGGCGGACCGAGGAACGCTGAGGATCCCTTCATTACCGGGGAAGGGCCGAACCGATAGTGATCCTTACGCTCACCCGTGCCGATGCCATCGGGCCTGCAGATCCTGTCGCGTGGCGATCGACCCGTTGGGCAATAATCCGGATCGCTCCATCTGCTCGGCCTCAGCTCGGGGTGATCTCCGAGCAGGCGGTCTGACAGTAGTTGACTTAAGCGGCAGTTGACTTAAGTGGCGTGCGAGTCGCCGGCGTTGGCACGTTCACGTAGTCCTCCTGTCCGTGGCGGGTCAGAAGCCTGACGGGTCAGAACATCGAGATCTGATCCGTCATGATGACCGACCTGCAGTGATCGCCTGGGAGGGGTTCTGAGCTGGACTTTTGGCGTTCACTGGTTCTCATCGTTTTGCGCTGCTTCTCGCGCCCATGTGCCCTGGGTGTGCCCTGCCCTCGTTGATCCGGGCGGTCCCGGACGAGCGCAGCAGCTGACCCGCCTTAGCCGGCGGAACTCCCACTGCCTGGGACTACGGAACGCCTCCGAGATACCTTCCGTTTCCGTGATCGCTATCCGGTGATGGCTCCACAGCACCGTCACCAGACGTCGCGACCAGCCGATCCGCCAGTTCTGGACGCTCGTAGCCTCGGAAGACCCTGTTCAACTGGTGAATCAGGAGTCGGCGGTGTTCCGGTCCCAGCTCCGCCAGGAAGAGCTCGATGAGCTCGGCCACGGTCGTCTCCCCCACTCCCGGCGCGCTCGGCTGCGTGCCGTGGCCGCCGGAGACCAGGTTGATGGCCTTCTCGAACTCGTCCCCGTGTTTCACCAGTTCCATCAGCTTTTTCGGGTCCGATTGGAGCCACCACAACCGTGCGATAGACCCGTCTCGCAACATAGTGTCCCGCAGGGCCGTCAGCCGGGTGACCTCGGCCTGCTGCGCCATTCGATGCCGCTCGGTCTCCAGATCTCTCGTCATCTGCTCACGGGCGAACTCGACCGCCTCAGCCTCGACGCCGAGCACCGCACGTGCTCGACGGAAATAGGGATGGGTCTCGACACGGCCCAGCGCCAGGTTGACCGCGCTCTCCGCCTCCTCCCTGTGGAGCACCGAGAACGGCGTGGCCGCCTGACGGGCGGCCACGATGAGTCTGTCGCACACCGAGGTTTCGATGTCGACGGGCAGTTCCGTCCCCCAGGGCAGGAGCCATGTGAGCGTGATTCGCGCCCGGAATTCCCGGTTCTCCCGCTCGCTGCGCAGCACCTGCGCGAGCTCTGTATGGTGCGGGACGAAGTCACCCCGATGCCTGCGGGCCAGAAGCGTTTCCAGCCAGTCTAGGAATCCCACTCGGTCGTCTCCTCGACGTCGTAGGCGCTCAGCAGTGAGATACCGGAGGTGAGATTGTCCGCCTCACCGATCCGTCGCATCAGCTCGATACAGAGGCTCTCGCGGTCGACACCGTCATCGGGGGCGGTACGTGCCCAGTGCCAGATAAGGGGCGCGAGCACACCGACGTCCATGCTGGATCTACACGCCTTGGCCAGGACTCGGCAGATGACCTCGCTGCCAGCGTCGCCTCGGACGACCTCTTCCAACCAGACGACCGCCGCTTTCTTGGCCGTATCGGCGCTCTCAGGGTTACGGAGGGTCGCCCGCCATCCATCGGCGAGAGTGTCGATGAGCGTCTCCTCTCGCGTCGAGTGCGGCATCAGCACCAGGCGCCCTTCAGGCGAGCGCAGGGCCGCCAACCCCACGAAAGCACGCAGGCCGGTGCGCCGGGCACGTCCTGCGGTCTCGACCCACTTCACGACCTCCATCACCGTTGGAACGCGCAGTCGCGGGCGGATGGCAAGCCGGGCCAGCGCGTCGAGAACCGAGGCTTCGACCCGCTCGGAGTCACGGCCGGCCAGATGCTTCAGGCGGGTGAACGCTATCCGGTCGAACCCGTCGGCCAGCGGACCTCCGCAGACCGCCGCCACCACTAGATGAAGTGACTCCTGGTTCCCGTTCCGCGCCCACACGTACATCCTGCTGCGCACCGTGCGGCCGAGTTCGTCACTCATCGCCGCGACCGTCAGAATCCTGGCCGCTCGCTCCGGATCCTGCCCGGACCACTGCTGGACCGTCTCCACCACCAGATCCGGCAGGCCGTGCCGCATCGCCAGGCGCAGAAGGATGGCGGCGGGCTGATCATCGCGCAGTTCCCTGAGCCAGTCGGTCAGATGATCCTTGAAGAAGGGTCGGTCCTCCCACACGTGATCCAGTACGGCCACGCCGTATCTGGGACGGGTGAACTCCACCTGCCCTTTCACGTGCCTCGCGTCGACGTCCTGCAGATGAGCGTTGACGCCCGGACCGATCAAGCCTCGGCCCGGAGGGTACGGAATGCCGACGGTCGCGCACAGCATGTCGGCCGCGTCGAAGACCTTCGCCACGGGCGAACCTTCCATCGCGGCGACCGACAGCAGGAGGGCACGCCGGTATCCCTGCTCCGGTGCTTGGGTGGTCTCGAACCAGCTCCTGAGCTCCTTCTCCCAGTTGTGGTAGGCGGCGAGGACCTCCTGTATCCCTTCCTGCGGCGTCCGATGTCCTGATTCGTGCACGTGCTCGGTGAGCCTCACCGCGTCCTGCGGAGAGGCGCCGGACAGGATGCCGCCGATCCGTTCGTCGGCCGCCCATGCCTGGCACTCCTCTCGCGAACGCCACCGGGCCAGGTGCGCCAGGAACACCTCACGCGGGTCGCTCGCCCTCAACTTGACGATCTCGGGCTGGACGGCGAGGTCGAGCGTCCCCAGCTCGTGCTCCGTGGCGAGCACCACCAGACAGGAGCCGGCCTCACGCAAGCGCGTGATGTAACCCGCCAGTTCTCTTCCCAGGGCGGGAAGCACTTCCGGGGCGCTCTCCTGCAGGTTCAGCAGGTAGGTCCTGCGCTTCTTACAGTGCAGCGAGGCATGGACGTCGTCCTCATCGATGACCAGCCACTCGGGGGACAGTTCGAGACCGGCTGCCACATTCACCGCAGTGATGCGCCGACCGTTCCCCGGGTGGGCGCACAAGACGACGGCCCCTGTCTCGCGAGCCGCCACGACGGCCCGTGAGAGAGTGTCGCCGTGCGGCACGTATACCGCCCGCATTCTGGCGACCTCTTCCTGGCCCAGCCGCCGTGGGGCGATCAGCCTGCCCAGGTTGAAAGTGAAGTCGCCGTAGAAGGTGCCGTCGACGATAGCCGTTTCCACCCGCTCGTAGAACTCAGCACTTGAACGCACTCTCACGTCTCCCGGAAGTTGAAGTCGCCGTGGAACGTTCCGCCGGTGAACGCCTGTCCGACCCGCTCGCGGAAGACCGCCGAGGCACCTGTGACAGCCTGCCCGTCCGTTCTACCGTCCCATTTGCCCGCCGTACGGCCGTCCGTCCCCGGCGCCCCGTCGGGGAAGGTCGGGCGGGGCACATAGATCCAGGCGTGCTGCTTGAAGTTCTTCTCCGGCACCTCGGCGGCGACGCGGCGGAACTGACTCGCGTGAACGGCGGTATATCCCCCCTCGACCACGTCCTGGAAGACCCGCTCGGAGATGATCGCTCCGACGAGGGTGACGTCGGGCTCCGCGTGGGCCATCACCTCGCGCAACTGATCGGAATTGAGCAGCCTGAAGGCGTCGTTGGTGGTCTTCCCCTTGCGGTCACGCAACGGGTCGTCCTGGTCATAGACGGGTCCCACATGGATGCTGGCCCTCAACCTCATGGTCAGGGCTCTGTCGCGGGCGCGAAGCGAGGGTGAGAGCTCCCATAGCGTGGCCTGCAGACTGTCCAGGAAAGGGTGGATCAGGAACGGCAGGTATTGCGGTGCGATGCCGAAGACATACCCGTCACCCGGCAACTCGGGGAAGCGCTTCTCCTGCCAGATGCGGTCTTGACCACATCGCGCGAACGCCTGCTCCAGGACATCGGGGATCATCGCACTCAGTTCAGGAAGATACCTATCTCGATTGTCGGTGAATCTGACGACATCCACCGCCAATAGCCCGCGGTAGGGCGGCAGCGGATGACTGCCCGCATCGGGGATCACTGTGGTGCCTCCTGTCATGGCAGATCCTGATGACTGGCTACACGATGGCATTCAACTTTCCGAGCGACTGTCCAGAATTGGACGTTCATCCCAGGCCGTTGCCCGAAGCGCAGTCAAGTCCTGGATAACCATGCGCCGGCGCGCGGTGGCGACGATTTCCGCCCGCCGCAACGCAGCCAGTTCGGCGGCCACCGCCGACCTTGAGAGCCCCGTCGCTGCCGCCAGATCGCTCTGGGAGAGCGGTACCTCCAGTCCCGTTGCCAACCGCAGCAGAGTCCGCGCCACAAGCGTTACGGCGGGCAACCCCGCCAGGTCCGCCCGGACGTCCTCCCCTTCTCTCAGACGGCGGATCGCGCGGCGGATCAGCATCCCGTGCAGATCGAACTGACGGACGATCCTGTGGAAACGCTCGGCCGGCACCGCGTAGGCCAGGCACATGGTCAGCGCGGACACAGTCGCCGACCGCTCTCCGCCGTCCAAGACGGCCAGCTCTCCCAGCAGGTCATCCGCCCCTCGTACGGCCAACAGGAGCTCACTGCCGTCCGGCTCCAGGCGGATCACCTTGACCTGACCGAAGGTCAGCACCAGCACGTGGCTGCCCTGCGCGCCCTGCCGTAGGAGCACGTCCCCGGCTTCGTACCGGCACGGCGTGCCACTCTCGATCAGAGAGTGCCAGGCAGGCTGGGAGAAGGGCCGCATGACCCATGCGTACGTCGGGTACGCCGGTTTGGCAATCACACGAGCGTGTCAAAGGGCCAGTTGGATCACCGCCGAGCCGACCGTCGACCCGATAGAGATCAGAAGCAGCCAGAAACCCCACTGGATGAGCAGATACTTCCTGGTCACGATCACGCTGACCGCTCGGATCTGCTCGGCCAGGCCGGTCAGATCATCGTTGTCGTGGTTGCGCAGGGCGTTGGCGATTTCCGCCGCAGAGCCGTACCGCCCGATGTCACCGAAGTAAGCGATACCGAGCGTCCGCTTTGTGATACGCGGGTATACGGCGCTCGCCATGCAGACCAGAGAGGCGAGCGCGCACACCGCTCCCACCCACCACAGCCATTGCAGACCCGCGTGCAGCTTCAATGGCGACCAGTTTCCCGCCAACAGGCCACCGGCAACCGCGCCGACGCCTAGCCCCGCGACACCGAGAAGTACCTGCGCCTTCATGTCTGCCCGGTTGAGTTCCTCACGGGCTTCGGTGAGCAGTTGGACACCATGGATACGCGCCTGCGCATCATGGTCCTGCGACGGCGGTACGGACACGACCGCCCTGGTCATCCACCGGAACACCTGCGCCCCCTGGGTGAGTGAACCTTGAGTCATTCAGCTGTGGAGATGACGAAGAGTGTCGAAGATCGATTAATGATGAAGACTCTCGCCACCCTTCCTTTCGGCCGCACTCTACGTGACGATCAACGACTGGTGCCGAATACGGCTATTGCCGTTCTCACACACGCTGCTTCTGCTCATCCACCATGATCGCTGAGCCACGTACACCACCTCCGTAGACGCAACGCATGGAACCTCACAGCCAACGTCAACCAGACGGACGTTCGAGGCGTCTCCTACGCACCCCCAGTCCCAGGAGCTCCGATGGCGAATCAGTACGGCCCGCAGGATCGGTATCACCAGCCACAGCAGCCGTACGGGCAGCCGCCGCGACCGCCAGCCGGTTACCCCCAGCAGTATCAGCAGCCTTACGGCCAGCCGTATCCCCCGCCCGGCTACGGATACAATCCACCTCCGCAAAAACCGGGCAAGGGTGCTGTGTTCTGGCTGCTCGTCGTCTGCGCGCCCATCCTGCTGCTGTTCGGCTGCGTCGCGGTCGTCGTCAAGGTCGGCAGCGTTACGACTACGACGACTGGGGCCCCGCCTGATGTTGTCTACGCAGCGCCCACCCAAACAGCCGAATCCGCTCCTGTGACCGAGACGCGCCCCTCAGCGCCGCCCACAACAGCGTCAACGGCCCCGAGCTCTCCACCCGCTGTGGCGCAGCCTCCGCAGATCGAACCGAAGACCTACAGCGGCACCGGCGCGAAGGTCGTGAAATTCGATCCGATCAGCGACCTCGCCCTGGTCACGTTCACCCACACCGGCAGTGCCAACTTCATCGTCACCGCCCTGGACAGCTCAGGCGCGATGCAGGACGTTCCCGTGAATGCGATCGGCAGCTATTCCGGCACGCGCATGCTCAGCCCGCGAAACAACACGCAGATCGCCGCGCTCGAAATCAAGGCGGACGGCCAATGGACCGCCGACATGAAACCTCTATCGGCCGCGCGAACATGGTCAGGCCCGAGCATCGAAGGACGCGGCGACCAAGTGCTGAAACTCGACCCGCCCGCAGAAGGCCTCGCCACGGCCCAGGTCATTCACTCGGGCAAGGCGAATTTCATCGTGCAGACGCATGGCGGAAGCGCCCTCAACCTCCCGATCAACGAGATCGGCAACTACTCCGGCGAGGTTCAACTGCCGAGTGGCACCACGGTCGTGGAGATACGCGCGGATGGCGCGTGGTCGTTCCGCCGCGGGTGAATCCTCTCGCGCCTATGCACAGTCGCCAGGCTCCGCGCAGACCCTGGTGTGCGAGTTCTGCGCGCCCAATGCCACGCTGATCAGCCGGTCGACGCCCCGCTGGCGCCCTGCTTCATGAAGAGGCCGCGGCGGGGCGGGACCTCGCCTGTGGGTCATTCCTCTTCCCCGAGGGCGCCGACATGAAGGCTATCCAGGGCGTGTTGTTGCACACCTGGCAAGCCACCGTGGCGGATGTCTAGTTCACCTGCTCGACGAGGTGAAGCACGCGGCGAACGACAGCATGAACGATGCTCTCGCCGGTCTCACGAAGCGGAAGCGGGGGAAGACGGCACCGTAAGCGCGTGGTTGTATAAACGATCAAGACCTCCTTGTAATCAAAAGATGCCCTGGTCAAACCATGTGCAGCCGAGAGGTCTCGAACCCTAGCCTTCTGATCCGTAGCATGGTCAGAGACGTCCACCGCCGACCACTGGCGACAGAAACCTTGCTCAGAGCAGATCTCGGGACCCGTGTATCCCGCTGCCGTCCAGGACTGTTGTTAGCAGACGCGTTAGCAAGCTCGCCGAGTCGGACGCCGTCGAGAGCACGCGCGGACGGCAAAGCGATCAGTTGGCGGTAGACGGATACCGGGCCGCTTGGAGGTCCTCAAACTGAGTTGAGCACACCCGGCCGCAGCCCATCGTTCCGGTACAGACTCATCGCCCATTCGTGATCGAAGCCGCGGATATACGCGCCGGCCGCCGAGAAGGCGATGAACTGCTCATCCCCCGGAGCCGTTCCTCATGGAGACCATCTCCTCCTCCAGCCGGTAACCTCGGCAACGAATCGCTTCCAATGTGACGAGGTGTGTTTACTCGGCGACCTGGCTGTGATGCCCTGCCAAGGGTGACTGTCCAGGCGGGGCTTTCAGGAGTTCCTGTGAGTGGTTCAAGCAGTGTGTTCGATGCTTCGGCCTCGGCTATCGGCTACCTGTACCAGCTGCGATATGCCCTCCTGGCCGGCCTCAGGGAGTTCGGCACAGACGCGAGCTGGACTGTGTCGGTTGAGGTGGTGGACGACGTGGAAATCATCGCTGCGGGCGAAAACAGACGTTGGCAATTGAAGCATCGAGCCGGCGGCACTCGGATCACGGACGGCAGCACCGATCTGTGGAAGACGCTACGAATTTGGAGCGAAGCGATCAGGGACGGCTCGCTAGACCCCGCCCGCACCCGGCTCCTGCTGCTAACCACCTCGACCGTGCCCGTTGATTCGGCAGCCCACTACCTTCAGACAGGTCCGGGCCGGGATGTCGGGAAAGCACATGAGCTACTCGAAGCGGCGGCCGCAAAATCGGCGTCGGATGCGAAGAAGAAGAGCATCGAGGCTTACCGCGGACTGAAGGACGATCAACGACATGCGATGGTTGCCGCCATCACCGTGCTCGGCGACGGTCCCACCATTGAGGACGTCCACTGGGATCTCCTTCAAATCTGCCACTTCGCTGTCGGCAAGCAGGCGGCTGCATCGCTACTCAACCGCCTCGAAGGCTGGTTCATCCAGCGGTGCATCCAAACGATGCGGGTTGCGGCTGCGATGCCGATCTCGGGTAGCGAGATCGATGAAAAGTTTAGCGAGCTGCGCGATCAGTTCCGGACCTATAACCTTCCGATCGACGACGACATTGCCGAGATGACGGTGACGCGAGAGGAGTACGGCGAACGCACGTTCATCCGACAGCTCGATCTAATCGAAATAGGGAGCCGTCGAATCGAACTCGCGGTGCGTGACTACCTACGCGCTTCTACCCAACGCTCACGTTGGGCGCGTGAAAACCTACTCCTTCCTGGTGAGATCGGCACCTACGAGCGACGGCTGCGCGAGGAGTGGGAGACGCACTTCGCCGTCATGCAGGACGAGCTTGGCGTGGAAGCGGCGGAAGAAACGAAGATCGCGATGGCGAAACGGATCTACGGTTGGGTGGAGACCGAGTTCCGCAGGAACATCCGGCCGGAGTGCCATGACCCTTTTATCTGCAAGGGATCTTTTCACATCCTCGCGGACGACCAGCGTGTGGGTTGGCACCCGGACTTCGAGGCGCGTCTTCTGACCATCCTGGAGCCTGCCGGTGGTGCGGTGAATGGCGGTGATTGACTTCCTGAGCCGGGAAGAGCGGAACCTGTTCAATCCTGCGTTCGCCGGACTTTTGGTCACCCGCGCCGTGCAGGGGCATGAGCAGGACAACAGCCCCGGCTGTCACCTCCTTCTCGCTGTCCTGGCTCCCGTCATGGCCTTCACTGCCCCGGTGCGAGCCGTCCTGCCGAAAAACGTCTCCTCGACGACGGTCAACTGGATCGAGCGTGAATCGGCGGCCCGGGTCCACCTTCGACAAGCCGCGCCGGTTCTTGGCCCGCTCGTGCGGGAAGGACTGCTGCTCAGCCTGCGAGCCGGTGTGCTGGTGCTGGATGAACAACACCTTGTCCGATCGACCGGGCGAGTCCCCAAGAGGATCTCCGGTGACACCCTGGAAGTTACTCAGATCCAAAGGGCCAGTTTGTTCCTTGGCCGGTGGCTTTCCAGGGCTGGCGACCTTCCGACGATCTTCACCCTTCTTGGAGTCCGTCCTTGAGCTTCCAGATCAGGCATGTCGTCGTGTACGGCCGTGGCGAACGTGCGCGCAAGGTGACCTTTGAGCTCGGACAATTGAACATCATCACCGGCTCCTCGCGTAGGGGCAAGAGTGCGATCGTGACGATCATCGATTACTGCCTCGGTAGCGGTGGGTATCCGGTCAAGGCGGGGGTAACGAGGGACAACTCCAGAGGGTTTGGCCTCATGATCGTGAGCGGTGATCGGGCGATGTACGTCGCCCGGCCAGCGCCGGAGCGCCTCCACAAAACCGCCGACCGCATGTACGTCAGCGTCGTCTCCGATCCAGAATCGATACCAGCCTTCGACGAACTCGAGTTCAACACGAACGTCGACACCGCTAAACAGATCATCGGAGATCTTTGCGGCATTGACCGCTCACTGCGTCTTCCGATGCCCGGCACCGCGGGGCCGCTGTCTCCCAGCATCCGCCACGCGCTGTTCTTCGTGATGCAGGAACAGAACGAGATCGCCAACCAGGATGTGCTGTTCCATACCCAAGGGGATGAACATCGCCCGAACGCGATTCGAGCGGTCATTCCTTATTTCTTGGGAGCGGTGGATACCGAGTACGCCACACTCACGATCAGGCTACGCGCCCTCAAGCGGGAGCTCGTCTCCCTGCAACGGGCCCTTGATGAACGCGCCGCAACACTTGGCGCCACGGGCCAGGCCCGTGCGCTCCTTGCAGAAGCAGCGGCCGTTGGACTGCTCGATGAGCTGCCCCCTCAGGGCCTCAATGAGAGTGAAGCCGTCGGAATTCTGCGGCCACTTTCGCTCGTCGACGTTAGGTCCGTCCGACAGCCGGAGGCCCAAGGTGATCAAATCACAGCACTCAATCAGCAGCGTGCGGAGCTGCGAGACCGGCTAGCCGGCTTGAATATCCAACTGACCCGGCTTCGTCGCGCGACCAACGAGAACAGCGATTTCGCCTCCGAAGCCAGCGAGCAGCGCGCACGCCTCGCGTCGCTCGGGTTCTTCGGAAACGAGGACGGCCCCGTGCCTGCCTGTCCGTTGTGCGGTAACGACGCGCCCGGCGCTGAAGGAACCTGGGCAGACATGCGCCGTGAGCTGCTACGACTTGACGGGGAGATCGTCGCCATACGAACAGACACCCCTAAAATCGACCAGATGATGGCGCTGCTGGCTGAAGAGATCCAAGAGGTCACGCAGCTACTGCGAACCAATAAGGCTGAGATCGATGAGCTAGAAGCCGGAATCCAGGCCATCGCGAGGCTTCGCGATGCCGAGTCTCGTACCGCGTTGGTTCAGGGGCGGATCGGTTTCTACCTGGAGATGCTTGACCGGCGCGACCAACAACCGCCGATCCGGGACCGCACGGCTGAGATCGAGGCCGAGATCGCCGAGATCGAGGTAAGGCTGGAGGAGAACGGAAACCCTGACTTGCTCTCATCCTTCCTGGCGCGCATCAGCCAAAACCTGTGGGAGAAGGCTCAACGCCTTGAACTTGAGCACTCGGCATGGCCAATCCGCCTGGACCTGAGGCGTCTGACGGTCGTCGCCGACACCCGCAATGGCGCGGTCCCGCTGCCCGAGATGGGCAGCGGCGAAAACTATGTTGGGTACCACGTGGCGACCTTCCTGGCGTTGCACGAGTGGTTCGCGATGGAGGACCGCCCCGTACCCAGGATTCTGATCTTGGACCAGCCGTCGCAAGTCTGGTTTCCCGCCGACTACGCCGGCGACGGTTCACACGTGTTGCCTGATGACGATCGGCAATCGCTCGTCCGCATCTATCAAGCGGTCATGGAGACTATCGCGCGTCCCGAAGTAGACCTCCAAGTCATCGTCATGGAGCACGCCGATCTCGAGGAGCAGTGGTTCAGCGACGCGGTTAGATATCGATGGCGCGCTGACGGCGAGGCGCTGATACCCGCAGACTGGATCGAGGAGAACTAGCTTAGCTAGTAAGTGATCCCGGCCTGCCCACTCAGGATGGGCAGGCCGATGAACGTGAAGTGACCGGAGTCGGCCACGTTCAGCCAGCGCTGCCCGTCCCGAACTCAGTCAGCGTTGGCCGAGACCGGACGCCGTTCAGATGGTCTTGGCGGCCCCATGGCTGCACGTTACGCACAACCATGTGCCGTCGAGCGGTTTCGGAGGATATTGGGCGGCGGATCCGACACGTATGCGTGCATGCTTGCCCCTATGAACTCACTCCCCGGAGAGGCCGAAGCGAGCGAGCGCCTGAAGCAGACAGCGTTGCGTGACTTCGGACCGGTCCCCGAGGATGAAGACAACCAACGGGGCACGACCTACAAGCTGCACTTGAGCCGGGACGACGTGCCGGTTCCGTCCCTATTCAAGTATGCGCTCACGCTTACCGGACTCACGGCGCGCGGACCCGGTGAGAAGGCCGCGTGGTGGGTCGACTTCACCTACCGGGGCGAGTGGTGCGAGCTCGCGCATCAGAAACTCGGGGTGCGGCTCTACTTGCGCACCGAGAAGCCTGAAGAGGAGGTGCACAACATTCAGGTCCAGATCGTCAAGAAGCTCCGCTCCTCGATGCGCATAGTCGAGAAGTTGATCGTGGACGCAGCACCCGAACTGCTCGGCAAAGGCAACGCCACCGTAGTGAATCAGCACCAGTCACTGCGGCGTGCCTACGAGTACTTCCGCGAACGCGCCGTCACCCCAGTACTCATCGAGGATGAGTACATCCACGACGAGCCGATCGAAGGCGCGACTGGGTCTTGGTGCACCTTCAAGAGCGGCAAAGCCCAGATGCAGATGAACGCCTTCCATGACATGATCGCAGCGATCTCGGCGTACATCAGCCTGCTGGAGCACGACCTGGTACTGGCCCTGGCGTTCCACGGCTTCGATCCGGATCGGGACGACCTTACCGACGTGATCGGGTCACGGTGGGGCGACAAGTTCGACCGCGTTCTCGGCAAAGACCATGATGCCGCCCGCTACAGGCAGCGGCTTACGGACGTTGTCGAACGATGGCGTAATCCCTACTCTCACGGCGGCTTTGAAAAAGGCCACCGCGCAACCATCTACCTGCATACGCCAGGGGTGAACGCCGCAGTACCGGTCGGCCTGACCAGCGTACGCAGGAGTCCACTGTTCTCCTTCATGCCAGCATCTGAGACCGACATCACGCAGGTGTTCGAGCTCTTTGACGAGGTTGACACGTGGTTAGAGTCGGAGCTTCCCGAAGGCATGAAGTGGATCAACTCGGAGCTGGACGTTCGCTTCGACGAGTCCTTCCGAGTATTGCTTGCTCAGGCTCTACAGCAGGACAATTTCGCGAGTTTCCTGGAGTTCTGCGAATATCAGCAGGAGATGATGGACAACATGGATTTCTGAGCCACGCTGCCGAGAATATCCGTGCACCTGCTACCCCTCGCTGCCAGCGCAGTACTCGCTGCGCCGCTGACCCCTGCTGCCATAGCGCACCGGGGCCCGCTCTGCGCTGGCGGGCGCCTCTTCCTCGTCGCGATATGCCTGCTCCTGGCGGGTCTGGCGCCCGGCTTGCCGGTCGCAGCCGCCACGACGCTCCTCACCAGGCTCCGTGGACGCACCCGCGATAGCCTCCCGGTGATCGTGTCCATCGCCCTAGCGAAATTCACCGCCAGCGGCAGCGCAGCTGCGGAGTCCACGACGAACATGCCCAGCCGCTTGGCCAGAGCGAAGTACTCACGCTCACTCATCCCTGCCAGATCCACTGCCGCCCACTCACTCTGGACACGAGTGGCTCCCTATGTCCGCTGTGCGCGCTGCGGGGTGTCGCTGTTGTCGTCAGAACAACAAAACGCCCTGGAGCGATCATCGCTTCGGGGCATCTTTGGCTCTTCAAATCTAGTGGTCAGGAGCAGAGTCGAACTGCCGACCTTCCGCTTTTCAGGCGGACCAATCACCCTGTTCGGGTAGCGGAGACTGTGGTCAGAGGGTGGTGGACGGTCGCCGAAGTGAGTCCGTGTGTGGGGACGTTGCTGTCAGGGTTGCTGTCACCGCTCTGCCGAGACCTGCGAGATCGTTCCGGCCTATAGGACCATGTCCTCATGTCAGTGACCGAGTTCGCCGGCGTAACCAAAGACAAGGATCGTGGCATCACGTCCAAGGGAGGGCTGTACGAGTTCTGGACTGAGGAGGGTGCCCACGTCTACCTTCACGACACCGACTTCAAACGCCTGACCTACGAGCCCGGCAGGCCGCCGACGTTGGAGCTGGAGTTCGCCTACGACCCGCGGTGGACTCCACCCGAACTGTCGAAGACGCCTGTCGTGGCCTTCCGGTTCGAGGACGTCCACCTCATCGAGTGGTACGAGGACCAGGAGGGCCAGGAGGGCCATGACTGCGTAGCCGCCTCCCCTGATGCTCCACCGGGGCAGGTCGGGCAGTTCGACTGGGACGGCGCCGACCCGTTCACGCTGGGCACCTTCACATTGCGTCTGGTCTTTCACTCGCCGCGAGCAGCGGTAACCGTGCGCGCGAAATAGAGCAGGGAACCCGTCACCGCCCGCCCGCTCGAATTTCGGATCTCTTTATCACAAGTTGGAACATAATTGTCCACGACTGTCTTGCGGACCTGGTGGAACGGGTTCTCAGAACTCCTCGGTCCATGGGAAGGGCAAAGCCCTCACGGACGACATCTAACGCTGCTCAGATGGTAAATGCAGCGCGGGGCGTGTGATTGCCTAAGCCGGTTACTATATGGACTGCTGTACAGCACCGTGATGCAGTCCTCAGAGATGTGATGAGCCATCGCGCGGGGGGAGTAATCCCCTCCAATCTCATAGCGGGCACCACGCGATGGCTCTGTATTAGGTTGCGGGCGCAGACCCACGTCCTTCGCTGGGCCCTGCAAAGGACGATAGGCGGCTACTTCTCGCGCCTCTTGTATATCGCTACCCCTACGTTGATAACCGCGCCTGTGATGCTCAGGACGCCGCCAATAATAGGGGCGATACTGATCAAGTAGCTCATGAGAGACATCGTTTGACCTCCGAATTGTCTTAAGACCGCTCATGCGGCCGGATGGCTCATCCATGCCACCGCCCTGCGACTTCCTTCGGCCAGAGAAGCGGAGGAACCCGGAGGAATTCCCCTGTCCGCCTTCCTTGAGGCTCCCTGACATGGGACTATGCCGGATAGCGAGACAGTCATTTCGAAGCTCTCCGGAGTCTTCGGAGGACGTGCCGCAGAGACCGGAGAGACTGGGCAGGAAGACTGAGCACATGAGCATGGCTGAGACTCCTCTAGATCCGAGCGGGATCGAGAGCATGGACTCCTTGGTTTTGGCTCTTGAGGCCCTACGTAAGCACTTGGGACTGTCCTACGGAGATCTGGAAAGGTCTGCGAACCGTCTTACTGCCATGCGGAAGGAACCACACCGACTCAGCAGTAGCACTCTGCATGACATGCTTAAGCGTGCCCAAGTTTCAGAGGAGAAGCTACGCACTTTCGTCCTTGCATGTGGATTGCCAGAAACTGCATTAGAGGAATGGCTCCAAGCATGGAGGCGAGCTAAAAAGCCAACTCACGCACCGTGTGGCAGTGAGCTAAAAGTGCGCGATGCCAATCCTCGACTGCTCGGTGTTCATCGGGCCATCGAATCGACCGACGACTATAGAAGTATGCCAGATTACGTACTACGCGATACAGATCTGGCAATCAATGGCCTACGGACTACTGTAAATCGGGCAACAGTTAACGGCGGCTTCATTCTCTTGGTCGGAGGATCCTCTTCGGGCAAGACGCGATGTGCCTATGAGGCGATTCGTGCAATAGCTCCGGATTGGTGGCTCCTGCATCCGGGAGATTTAGAGGATATAGAGAAGTTCTCCGAGGCCCCTTCTCCACGCACCGTAATCTGGTTGGACGAACTCCAACTATATCTTGATCACCATCGAGGGCTTCGCCCCGGAATGGTCCGCAAGCTTATCGGCTCAAAAATCCCAGTCATCATCATAGGGACTTTGTGGCCAGAGTTCTATACCGCTTACACTCGTGACGCAATTTTAAACCTAGAGTCAAATTTAGGTTTCGAGCGAGAGCTGATGCGCCTTGCAGAAGTTGTCCATATAGGAGACTCTCTTAGTGATCGAGAAACTGAGCGAGCCCGACAGGCGGCAAAAACCGACAGACGGATCCGCGAGTCTCTTCGGTCTCACGATTACGGGATGACACAATTCCTTGCAGCAGGACCTCTGCTCATTGACGCCTGGAAGTCCGCCGACAGGTACGCTTCCGCATTGTTGCACGCAGCAATAAGCGTATCCTTGCTGGGAATTAGAACGCCCCTTGATCTCGAAATGATTAAATCCGTTGCCATAACGAATATCACTGGCCGAGCTCTCGCCCTTGCTAAGCCCGACTGGTTTGACGTCGCACTGTCGTACTGCACCGAACCTCTTAGAGGAGCAGCTTCGCTACTTGAGCCAGTCGCTACCGACCTGGGAAAGATAACAGGATACAAAGTGGCTGACTATGTGTTGCAGTCGGCCAGTATGGAGCCAAGATACTCTCGGATAACAGAGGGAGCGTGGCAATATCTGGCGACTCACATTGTTGAACTGAACGACCTGCGACGACTGGCACAAGCCGCCGAGATAAGGCTTATTTATAGCATCGCGCTCCCCTTAAGAAGAAAACTGTCAGAGTTGGGCCGACGTGGTGACCTCCTTGCCTTGGCGATGCTCCTCGCGAAGCAGGACCAGAAAGAAGATGCCACAGAGCTGTTGTGGAGTAATGTCAAACCTCAAGACTATAATGAATCACTCAAGCTTGCCGATCTACTGATAGAAAAGAGAGATATAGAGAGGTTGGCGCTCCTCGCTGATAGCGGTAATGAGCACATCGCTGATGAGCTTGCCAAATGGCTCAAGAGCATAGGAAATATTCGAGATCTTGCTAGGCGCGCCGATGCGGGCGACGGTAAGGCAGCAGAACATTACTACCAATTGCTAGTAGACCAAGGAAATATCGACACTTTAAGTGTGTACTCCAACTCGGGAGATAAGCGCGCAGAGTGGCACCTTTCTCGCCTCCTCGCTTTGCAGTGCAAGCTGCCAGAGCTGAGAGAAAGCGCTGAAGCAGGGAAAAGAAATGCGCGCCGACAGCTAGCAACAACATTGGCATCAATGGGGCGCCAGGAGGAATTGAAGAGCCTGGCAGATGCAGGAGACTTAGATGCACTGGGCATGGCGGCACGACTTCCCGAGGGAGGAAAATATCTGCGTGAGCTTACGGACCATGCAGATAGGGGAACGCAAGGTGCCGCTATGATTCTCGTAAGCGCACTAATGTTCCTAGACGATACGGAAACTCTAAAGAAGCGCGCAGCGAATGGGGACGTCCTGTCGGGCGCATTTCTTGCATCTTACCTCTCGGTAAAAAAGGATAAACAAGCATTAGAAGATATGGTCAGATCCGGGGACACAATTGCTGCGTTTATGTTAGGGCAAGTACTGGGAGGAGAAAAAGACCTAGAAGGACTGATGGATCTTTCAAACGTGCATGGTTCATTTGCCGCGAAAGAGGTGTGTCGCATCCTCGCTGAACGTGGCGACATAGACGCCTTAATATCAAACACCTTGGCTGGCCAATATGATGCATCACAATACCTGATTGAGGCACTCGAAAAATGCGGGCGAGCGGACGACGCGCGCCGCTTGAAGAAGTATGGCCTCACCGCAGATGGTGACATCGCAGAACGGCTGGAATGAATTGCTCCTACGAGATGACCCTCGCGAGAATGAGAGAGCAACCACGTATGCCGATGGCAAGGCCCGACGTAGGAGGGCCGCGGCAGCCGATCACCCCGACCTCGCACGGCGAAGACCGAAGTGAGTGATCGTCACGGTCTTAAACGGTCGCTTCTGTAGGCTTCTCGGGCGCGTGGGGCGGTGCGTGCCCGGACCGGCCGAAGAGCCGCAGCCGGGCACGCTTGCCGACCGGCGCGCCCGGCGGGCCGCGCAGCGGACCGCCTTTAAAGACGTGGAGAAAGTCCTCATCCGATCATGGTCGTGCGTGATCTCAGAGATGTTCCTGCTGCTGAGAGGCCACGATCCCCTGGAGCTCCTCGACGGTGAGCCAGGATGATCGATGGATCATGCGGTGACAGTTTGAGCAGAGCAGAGCCAGATCCTCCAAGCGCGTCAGGGTCTCACCACTAACGTGGAGGGGTACCCGATGATGGCACTCGATGTAGCCCTCTCCCCGCTCTCCATACGTGCGATGGAAGTCGAAGCCACACACCTCACAGGCGATACGGCCACCACGTTTGATGACCGACTTGATCTTTCTGGCTCGGATGCGAGGGTCTCGTTCTCGTGCCAGATGCTGCCGCAGGACGGCGCGCCCCTCCCCTGAGCCCTCGTCATCCAGGTCGGGCACCTCATCTTCGACCTCGGGCAGACCATCCAGGTTCAGGAACTTGAAGCCCAGTGCTCGGAAGCGCCGGCCGACCGTGGCATCCCCACCGCTGAAGTCCTTGGATTCCCAAACTCGTCCATGGCCGAACTTGCATGCCACACCGTAGAGGGCCTTCGAGTCGTAGAACCTGCCGTCCTCGAACACGTAGTAGGACTTGGCCTCTTTGAACCCGTACGTGCTGAGGAAGACGTCCCTGCCGAGCCGATCAAACTCGGCCATCGCCTGTCTGACATCGTTGTGCGAGACGTGGGGGATCACAGCCCACGAGCCTTGCATTCTTCACGAAGCCCTACAAGCTGAAGATGGCCGGACACCGTAGAGAGCTGGATCAGCCCTTCTCTCGGTGATCCTCGTCAACGCTGACGAAGCTGCCGAGGTTGGGCACGGTGTAGATCTTGCCGGCTTCGCGCAGGCGCTCCATGGCCTTGCGAATGGTCGGGCGTGCGACGCCGAACTCCTCCATCAGCTTGACCTCGGAGATCTTGAACTTGGGTCCCCACTCGCCCGAGTCGATCCGGGACAGCAGGACCTCAAGGATCTGCTCCCAGCGGGAGCGGTCCTCGTCAAACTCCCACGTGCGCGTGTGCTCGACATATCTGGCCACACTACGACCGTAGAAAGGCACTTCACGGCACCTCACACTGACTCATGAAGCTTCATGGAGCTCCATGGAATAGACAGGTACTTACAGGCTCGGTTACTCTCGTCACATGGCATCGGTGAGCGGCGGCCCGGAGTCGGAGCGGGTCCGGGACCACTTCCTCTCTTGGATCGCGTCCCGCGGTGATCGTGAAGGGCGTCGTGGGACACGGCCCGCTGCGCTGCTCACCGATGCCTTCCTCGTCCCCGGCCTGCACCTGCAGGAAGGGGCCACGCCGGCACATCGGCTCGGGCGACGCGATGGAGCCGTCCCTGAACTCGTCGCCGTTCAGGGCGCGGAGGTGACGCGATGAGCAGTACGGGCCGGCTCGCCGAGACCTACCACTCGGTCCACGTCGCTCCCCTGCAGAGCCATCACGAGCTCGTGGCATGGCGCACGGAGGCACCGCGGGCCGACCGGGTGCGAGTCCGTGAGCACACCTGCCCGTGCCGGAGGATCACCTACGAGTTCTGCTTGGCCGGCGGCCTGGCGTTCGTCCGCCGGACCTACCGGCACGACGGCGTGGCCGTACATGAAAGCGCCTGGATGCGGACCCGTGAGATCGAGCAACTGTGGCTGCGCATCCTCCTGGGGCAGGCCCGATGACTTTCCACTCCTCATACGGTCGGAGCGATAAGGAGAATATCCACGCGACAAATCTGGCATAAGGTTCATCGAACATCCTCGACACGGCAGGCCACGCAAGTCGCGTACGAGGAATGACAACTCCACTCCCAATCATTTCCGCAGGTCAGTGCCGACCTGCGGCTAGACGTGTTTCCCGACTGGCAGTTTTTCTGCCAGTGACGAGGATCACCCGCCTTATCGTCGAACCAGACGACGAGAGGGAGGGTGAGAACGTGGCCACCGAGAACATGACGACGGGCCAGAGAATCGCACGGGCTCGTCACCGGAAGGGCTGGGATCAGGCCACACTCGCCGAGAAGATCGGCCGGTCGGTCTCCTGGCTCTCCAAGGTGGAGAACGGGCGGATGCCGCTCGACCGGATGAGTGTCGTCGGCCAGCTCGCCGAGGCGCTCGGGGTGGAGATGGCCGAGCTCACCGGCCAGCCGTACCGGCACGAGACGGAGGAACTCGACTCCGGCCACTCGGCGATCCCGGGACTCCGTCTCGCTCTCCAGCAGGCCACCATGCCGGGCGGGGCCGCGCTCCTGGGCAACCGGGAACCGCGGGGCCTCGACGACCTGGAGGCCAACGTCCGGCTCGCCGAACAGCTCCGCCAGGACGCCAAGTTCACCGCTCTCGGCGAGGTGCTGCCGAGCATCATCACCGATCTCCTGCTCATCACCTCCGGCTCGTCGGCGGACCGCGACCGGGCGGAGGCGCTGATGCTCCGGGCCTGCCACATGGCGCGCGTCTCCTCCAACCTCCTCGGTCACCATGACCTCGGGTGGACGGCCGTACAGCGGGAGCTCGTCGCCGCTCAACAGGTCGGCTCTCCGGAGCTCGTCGCCGCCGCGTCCTGGGATCTGTGCGGCGTCTGGCTCCATGAGGCCGCGCTCGATCCGGCGAAGAACGCGGCGCTGTCCGCGCTCGACGCGATCGAACCCCACGTGGGGACCGGCGACGACTCGATCAAGTCCCTGTGGGGAGCCCTTCACCTCCGGGCGGCCGTCGCCTTCTCCCGGCTGTGGAACCAGTCAGAGGCCGAAAGCCACCTGGCCGAAGCCTGGCAGATCGCCGAGCGGCTGCCGGCCAACGGCAACGTCTTCCAGACCCAGTTCAACCGGGTCAACACGACCATTCACGCGGTCGAGGTCAGCATGGAACTGGGCCGGCCGCGCGACGTAATCACGAGGGCGGAGCAAGTAGAGATCGCTGAGATCGCCTCGTCGGAGAGACAGGCCCACTACTGGACCTGCACAGCCGCGGGCTACCACATGAACCGCAAGGACAACGAGGCGGTGGAGGCGCTGATCCGCGCGGATCGCATCGCTCCCCAGCACGTCCGCAACCGCCCCATAGTCCGCAACATCGTGCGTGACCTCCGTGACAGCGGCAAGCATCTCCGCCAACGTGAGGTCTCCAGCCTGGCCCAGGCGATGAGGCTGGGCTGATCCGAAGCTCGTCCGGTGAGCCTGTCCGCGCATGGCTCCCCATCCATCAGGTTCCACAGGGTGCGCTCGCACCCTGCCTAAACGAATGGGGCAGTACTCGTGGGTCTCAATGAGATCGAACGGCAGATCTTGCTACGTGAACTGGCGGAGCTCGCGACCGAGCTCGCCGAACTTCAGCGGCGCACGCTCGGGCTCACCGCTCGGGTTGATCAGGACGGGTCCGAGCGTCTAGCTCGTCCAGCCTGAAGCTGAGCTTCTGCACATGCTCCCGGATCTCCCGGAGCTGCTGCGAGAGGAGAAGGAACTCCTCGCTGGGCTCCTCGGTGACGGCCTGGCGGTCGTCGCCGCCTTCCGGCATGCGGGTCACGAAGCTTCCGGACCCCTGGCGGGTCTCGATCAATCCCTCGTCGCGCAGTACGGCCAGCGCGTTGCCGATGGTCATCATGGCGACGCCGTACTTGTCGGCCAGCTCCCGGGCAACGGGAAGCTGCTCCCCCACGGCGTACCGGCCGGCGGCCATCTCCCGGCGGATGTCGTCGGCGATCCGCAGGTAAGGCCGGCGCCGGTCAGTGTTGCCCATAACCACACAGTATCCGTTCTAGGCATCTAGGTCTCTGGGCAACTTGTAATGAAGTTCGAAGGCAACCTAGCTGTGTCGGTTTACAATCCTAGATACCTAGGTATCTTTATAACTAGCACAGTCACTCCTGGAGGTTCACAGCTCATGCGCAACATCCCCATCCCCGTCGACGTCACCCGGCTCCAGTTCATCTGCGTGAAGGCCCCGTGCCCGCGCATCGTCAACAAGGAGACCGGCGAGCTCAAGACCGACAAGGCCAGCGGCCAGACGGTCTACGAGGTCCTGTTCTCGGTGGAGGACACCTTCGGCAAGATCGAGCTGGTCAAGATCGGCGTCGTCGGAGAGCCTCCGGTCGCCCCCGGCAACGAGGTCAAGCCGGTCGGCCTGGTCGGCTACGTCTGGGAGCTGTCCGGACGCTGGGGCATCGCCTACCGGGCCTCGGCGCTCCTGCCCGCTGTCTCCACCGTGGAGGCGCGCGGTGTCTGACAGCTTCCTCATCACACTCGGAGTCCTGGCCGCTTCGGCGTCCGGGCTCTGGGCCTGGCACCGCTGGCACCACCGGTCCTTCTGGCTGTGCCTCGGCTACCCGCTGACGGCCATCACGGTCCGCTTCACCTGGCGCAAGGTCGCCCTCGGCTGCGGCCTGACCAAGAAGCGGCAGCGCTTCTGGTTCACCACCGTCCCCGGCCTGGTCGCCTCGACCGGCGTCGTCCGGGTCAAGCGCAAGTTCCAGCGGATCGCGGTCGACACCAAGCCGTGGATGTGGTTTCCCCTGCCGACCCGGTACGGCTGGCGCGTCACGCTCCACCTGCTGGAAGGGCAGATACCTGACGACTACGCCCAGGTCGCCGAACGGCTCGCGCACTCCTGGGGCGTGCACGCCGTCCGAGTCTCGTCCCCTCGTCCCGGACGGGTCATCCTGGCCGCCACCATCCGAGACCCGCTGGTCCGGGTCGACCGGTTCCCCTTCTCGACCGAGCTTCTTAAGGTCACCGTCGGCCGATTGGAGACGGGCAAGCCCTGGGTCATCGACTTCCGGACGGTCCCGCACTGGCTCAACGCGGGAGCCACACAGTCCGGCAAGTCGAACCTGGCCAACGCCCTGATCATCGGTCTGTCCTCTCAGCCGGTGGCACTGGTCGGCTTCGACCTCAAGGGCGGGGTGGAGTTCACCCCGTACGGCCCTCGCCTGTCGGCGCTGGCCACGTCCCGCGCGGAGTGCGTCGATCTCTTGGATGACCTCGTCAGGCTGATGGTCGACCGGATGACCGCATGCCGTACGGCCGGCGCGCGGAACATCTGGCAGCTTCCCGAGGACCGGCGACCGGTCCCCGTCGTGGTCCTGGTCGACGAGCTGGCCGAGCTCTATCTGATGGCCGACAAGTCCGAGAAAGAGGAGATCGCCAAGACCTCCACGGCCCTGCTCCGCGTTGCCCAGCTCGGGCGGGCCTTCGGGATCTACCTGTTCTGCTGCGGCCAGCGGATCGGCTCCGACCTCGGGCCCGGCGTCACGGCCCTGCGTGCCCAGTGTTCGGGACGGATCTGCCATCGGGTCAACGATCCCGAGACCGCGACCATGACCCTCGGCGACCTCGACCCCGCGGCCCTGGTCTCCGCACGGGCGATCGCCTCCGAGACACCCGGCGTCGCGATCGTGGCCTCCCAGGACGGCCAGTGGTACCGGGCCCGATCCTTCTACGTCTCCGAAGCCGCCGCCGAGCACGCGGCCCGGATGTACGCCGACCTCACCCCCTCATGGACGGACATCACGACCGGCGAGCACTCCGCAGAGGTGACCGATGCCGACCTCGCCCAGTTCCTCACTCCCGACCCCGTCGTCCCGGAACCCCGGAAGGGCTGACCCCTCATGCGACGCCTCGCCTCCTGGCTGCTGGACTCCGGTCCCGTCCTCGTCCTGGCGCTCATCGCCGGTGCCGGCTCTTTCTCCCACGTCCGGCAGACGGCGGTAGAGCACGGGCAGACGGGCCCGATGGCCTGGGCCGTGGCCGTGTGCGTCGACCTGACCTGCGTCATGGCCGCCCGCGAGCGGCAGCGCGACAAGGAGACCGGGCGCGAGCGGAACGGCTGGGTCTCCTGGCCGACCTCCGTCCTCGTCGCCGGGATCGTCCTGTCCCTGGCCGCCAACCTCCACCAGGCCGAAGCCTCCGTGTGGGGCTGGCTCACCGCCGCGACACCCGCGGCGGCGTTCCTGGTGGCCGTCTCCATGCTCGAACGGCGGGCGACCGGCCCCCGCCCGGAGCCGTCCCCCGAACCGTCAGCCGCGCCGTCTTCCGTCCCGGCTCTCATCCCCGCCACCGAGGACGACCAAGGCGACGCCCCCGGACCGTCCCCCGCGCTCCTCGACTACGCCCGGCGCATGGTCGACGAGCACCACGCCAAGCACGGCAAGCCGATCACCCGTGACCTGCTGCGCGCCCGCCTGGGCGTGTCCGATCAACTCGCCTCCGACCTGCTCCGCCTACTGCGGACCGCGCCGGAAGCCCTGTGAAGGGAGCACCACCCATGTCCACCGACCCCAAGCGCCGTACGGCCTTCATCACCGGACTGCGCGAGCTGGCCGACTTCGTAGAGGCCAACCCCGAGATCCCCATCCCGAGAGCCTCGATCCCCGTCCACTACTTCCCGGAGCGCGTGACCGACTCCGAGATGTGCGCGGAGGTCGACCGGATCGCCGAGCTCCTCGGCACCGAGATCGACCCGGTCCACCTGCCCCACGACCACTACATGACCGCCCGGCATTTCGGGCCGATCTCCTACGAGGCCGTCGCCATCCTCGCCGGCGCCCGCGCCCGGCACGAGGCCCTCACCAGCTACCGCGACTGCGTCACCCCCGACACCGACACCGTCCACGCCGCCTGACCGAAGGACAACCACCATGCGCATCCGCCTCGACGGCACCCACGCCGAGATCACCTACAGCATGTTCCGCCTCCGCGAGATCTTCACCGTGACCTCGGTCTCGCGAGCCTTCCCCGACCGCGTCCGGCCCAGGAACTACCGGGTCTTCGTCGACATCATCCCGCGCGAGATCAGGAGTGCCCGGTGACCGGCCTGCTCCCGGTGATCCACTCCCGCTGCTGCACCTGCAACGGGACCGGCGTCACCGGCGACGGTGAGACCTGTCCCGACTGCGACGGCATCGGAATCGACAACCACGGCGCATAGCCGTGAGCGCCCCCCGCCTGGCCACACAACCGCCAAGTTCCGCGCCAGGCCGGGGGCCATCCCTCACAGATCACTCTGGATAGGACGGAACCCATCTTGCCCAACCTGACCGATCCACACGCGGTGGCCGGGATGGTCTCCCGGCTCCGCGATCCCCACTACGAGCGCTGGGCCTCCCAGATCAAGCGGAC
This sequence comes from Streptosporangium brasiliense, assembly GCF_030811595.1. Taxonomy (NCBI): domain Bacteria; kingdom Bacillati; phylum Actinomycetota; class Actinomycetes; order Streptosporangiales; family Streptosporangiaceae; genus Streptosporangium; species Streptosporangium brasiliense. The sequence goes on along the minus strand of NZ_JAUSRB010000002.1, from coordinate 3,352,252 downwards.
CGGCGGCTGCCGACAGCCGATCCATCTGCGGGGCAAAGTAGAGCACTGGGACCGGGCGACCGGCACACTGCTCCACCGCTACAGCACCCACCTGGAGCCGGACGGCGTACTCCGCGTGCCCTGCAAGACCCGCCGCGCGAGTCGCTGCCCGTCCTGCGCCGAGACCTACCGGGCCGACACCTACCAACTCGTCCGCGCCGGTCTGGTCGGCGGGAAGGGCGTCCCGGCCTCGGTGAGCGCCCACCCGTGCCTGTTCGTCACCTTCACCGCGCCGTCCTTCGGAACCGTCCACACCCGGCGGGAGAAGAACGGCAAGGTCCTGCCCTGCCACGCTCGCCGCGACGCCGAGACCTGCCCGCACGGCACGGTGATGTCCTGTACGGCTCGGCACGGGGCCGACGATTCCTGTCTCGGGGAACCGCTGTGCCCCGACTGCTACGACTACGCGGGCTCGGTGCTGTTCAACGCCATGTCCCCGGAACTGTGGCGCCGCTTCACCGAAGCCCTGCGCCGCCGCGTCGCCAAGAACGCCGGACTGACACAGCGCGAGCTCCGCGACCAGGTCACGATCTCCTTCGCCAAGGTCGCCGAGTACCAGCGCCGCGGCGTCGTCCACTTCCACGCCGTGATCCGCCTCGACGGCCCGGACGGACCCACTACGACTCCTCCGGCCTGGGCGACGGCCGACCTGCTGGCCGACGCCGTACGGCACGCCGCCTCCGCCGTCACGGTGACCGTTCCCGAGGTGCCCGATGAGCCCGTTCGGGCCTTCCAGTGGGGTGCTCAGCTCGACGTCCGGCAGATCACCATGGACGGCGAGCTCACCGACCAGGCGGTGGCCGGCTACATCGCCAAGTACGCCACCAAGGCCGCCGAGTGCGTCGGCACCCTGGACCGGCGTATCAACCCTCTCGACGACCTGACCGCCTTCGACCTCCGCGATCACCCCCGGCGCCTCATCGCCGAGTGCCTGCGCCTGGGTGTGCTCGACGGACTGGCCGACCTCCGGCTCGTCCAGTGGGCCCACATGCTCGGCTTCCGCGGCCACTTCTCCACCAAGAGCCGCCGCTACTCCACCACCCTCGGCGACATCCGTCAGGAACGCGCCGAGTACATGCGCGGTGAGGCCGTCACCACCGGGCGGCTTCCCCTCTTCGACGAGGACACCGTCCTCGTGATCTCCCACTGGGAGTACGCCGGGAAGGGCCTCTCGGCCGGTGACGCGCTTCTGGTAAGCGCGCTTACCGGCACGCCTCACTCCTGGGGGCCAGATGACCCTCGATGACCGCCTCTGGGGTGTGTTGGAGACCTCGCATTTCCTCCGGGTGCCCGTCGCCACGCTCTACCAGTGGCGCCACCTCGGCACCGGCCCGGAGAGCCACAAGGTCGGCCGTCACATCCGCTACCTGCCGGAAGACGTCGTGGCCTGGGTGCGGAGGCAGCCATGACCGTCTACGACCGCTGGCACAAGATGGAGAAGCAGCCGGACGGCGTCACCAAGAAGGTCCGGAGCTCCGAGTACGGCATAGGCGACCGCTGGCAGGTGCGTTGGCGTGACGAGTCCGGAGCACAGCGCAAGAGGAACTTCCCCAAGAAAGCCGGTAAGGACCCGAACACCTGCGCCGAAGCGTTCGACGCCCAGATCACCAGTGACTTGAACCGCGGAACCTACGTCGACCCGAACGCGGGGAAGATCACAGTCAAGGAGTACGGGGATCAGTGGCTCGCCGCGCAGACCTTCGACCGGTCGTCATACGAGTTGGTGGAGATCCGCCTACGGCTCCACGTCTACCCCACTCTCGGGAAGAAGGAGTTGCGGGAGTTGCGCCCCAGTCTCCTTCAGATGTGGTTGCGCGGCCTTCAGGTGAAGCTCGCGCCGAACTACGTCCGGACCGTCTTCGCCCACTTCTCCGCGCTCCTGAACGCCGCGGTGGACGACGACCTCATTCCCAAGAATCCCTGCCATGCGGGATCGGTGAAGCCACCGAAAGCGGAGTCCAAGAAGATCAGGCCGTGGTCGGTGGAGCAGGTGAAGACCGTGGCCGGTGCCGTCACGCGGCGCTATGAGGTCATGGTGCAGACGGCTGCGGCGCTCGGGCTCCGTCAGGGTGAGGCGTTCGGCCTGGCCGTCGACGACATCGACCTTGCGGCCGGAGTCGTCCATGTGCGGCGACAGGTCAAGCTGCTCAACGATCGCCGCATGCTCTTCGCGCTCCCGAAGGGCGGAAAAGTCCGGGACGTTCCCCTCCCCGAGAGTCTCGCCCTGCGCCTGTCGGATCACCGGGAGACCTTCGCGCCGGTCGAGATCACGTTGCCCTGGCGCACAGTGGACGGGCCGCCGCACTCGGCGGAGCTGGTCTTCACGACCAGGCTGCGCAGCGCGATCAACCGCATCGAGTTCAACCGCTTCGTCTGGAAGCCCACCCTGGCCAAGGCCGGCATTCCGGCGACCCGGGAGAACGGCTTCCACATGCTCCGCCACCACTTCGCCTCGGTGCTGCTGGAGCGGGGCGTGTCCATCAAGGCCGTGGCCGACTTCCTGGGGCACGCCGACCCCGGCTTCACCCTGCGGACCTACACGCACCTGATGCCCTCCAGCGAGGAGCGCATGCGGCAGGCCGTCGAGGACGCGTGGGCGACGGGCCGATGTGCCCTGGATGTGCCCTGAGAGCCCCACCAAACGAGATCACCGCAGGTCGGCAGCCTGGCGGATCAGAACATCGAGATGTGGACGTGGTCCAGGTGGTTGGCGGTGTTGCCGCCGCGGTCGGACATCAGCTTCCAGCCGGTGCCGGTCCGGACGTCGTAGTACTTCTGCTGCCAGATGATGTACATGACCCCGATCTGGGGGCCCTTGGAGATGGCCCACTGGGCGAGGCGGTCACCGCGTTCCTTGGCCTCGGCGGTCGGGATCCGGCCGCCGGTGCTCATCATGAAGTCGCAGGCCCGGCCGCTGCCGTGGTCGCCGGGGTCGCCGGGGCGCAGGCAGCCGTAGCCGTAGGGCATCGGGAAGGACTGCAGCACCATGTTGCGCATGGCGACCGTGCGGGCGGTCAGGCCGTCGCTGCCGGAGGGGGTCTGGAAGCCGTATTTGGCCAGGAGCCCCTCGATCCGGACCCGGTTCTTCTTCAGGTCGGCGATGTCCTTCTTGAGGCTGACGATCTTCGCGTCCGCGGCCTTCTCGGCGTCCTTGGCCTTCTTGATCAGCTCCTGGATCCGGTTGAGCTGGGTGGCGCGCTGGCTGGCCAGGTAGGACATGGTCGCGGCCTGGCTGAGGGCGAGGGAGGGGTCGCCGTCGAAGCTCAGCATGTTGGTGCCGTCCAGCACGCCGCCCATGTAGGTGGTCTGGACGATGCGGGCGATGTCGGCCTTGGCGTTGGTCAGTGCCCGCTTCAGGCTCTTGGCGTTGGCGGCGGCCTTGCTGGCCTGGACCCGGGTCTCCTCCAGGCTCTGCACCTGGCCGCGGTAGTCCTTGTTGATCTGGCTCGCCTCGCGGGTGAGCCGGCGGAGCTCGGCCTCGGGGTCGGGCTTGGCCGCGCGCTGGGCGGCGGCACCGGCCATGACGGGGGTCAGGAGCAGCGCGGCGAGCACGACGCCCAGCGTGGCCGAGCGAGTCGATCTCACGCTTCGCTCACCTCCAGAGCCCCCTCATGGACGGAGCGAAACTATAGAAGACGATCTTGAGGCCCGCCACCGGAACGGCGGAACCCGCGCACCATTGACGAACTATCTACCAGTCTGCGGTGCTTTAAACAAATGCCGCGGCGGCGACCTCGCGGGGATGCGGGGCTCGGGATCCGGGACCCGGGGCGCCCCCTTGCCAGCGTCGACAGAACATGATTCGGTCTCCACAGTGGGGGGACCTTGTGGAGCCCTCCCTGGCGGAAGACACTGTCCGAACAAGCATTAGCTCAAATATCGACTCCGGCCCGCCCACCAGGAGGCAACAGATCATGCGTCAGCACGACACGCTGTTCATCGGGGGCGACTGGGTGGCCCCCGCGGGCACCGGGACCATCGACGTCGTCTCGCCCCACACCGAGGAGGTCGTCGGCCGCGTCCCCGACGGGACCCCCGCCGACATGGACCGGGCGGTGGCCGCCGCCCGCCAGGCGTTCGACCACGGCCCCTGGCCCCGGATGACGATGCCCGAGCGCGCCGCCGTCCTCGACCGGCTCGCCGAGATCTACGCGGCCCGCCAGGCCGAGATCGCCGAGACCATCACGCTGGAGATGGGCTCGCCCATCACCTTCTCCCAGATGGCGCAGGCCCCGCAGCCGCTCGGCATGCTGCAGTACTACGCCGCGCTCGGCAGGACCTTCCCCGTCGAGGAGGAACGGCCGGGCACCTTCGGCCCGGTGACCGTCCGCCGCGAGCCGGTCGGCGTGGTCGCCGCCGTGGTCCCGTGGAACGTCCCCCAGTTCGTCATCATGATCAAGCTGGCCCCCGCCCTCCTCGCCGGCTGCACGGTCGTGGTCAAGCCCGCCCCCGAGACCCCGCTGGACGCCTACCTGCTGGCCGAGATGGTCAAGGAGGCGGGCATCCCCGACGGCGTCGTCAACATCGTCGCCGCGGGGCGCGAGGCGGGCGAGCACCTGGTCTCCCACCCCGGGGTGGACAAGGTCGCCTTCACCGGCTCCACCGCGGCCGGCCGCCGGATCGCCGCGATCTGCGGCGAGCAGCTCAAGCGGTGCACCCTGGAGCTCGGCGGCAAGTCGGCCGCGATCATCCTGGACGACTGCGACCTGCCCTCGGCGATGGGCTTCCTGTCGATCGCCTCGCTGATGAACAACGGCCAGGCCTGCATCGCCCAGACCCGCATCCTGGCCTCGCGCAACCGCTACGACGAAGTCGTGGACGCGGTCGCCGCGATGGTCCGCGGCATGCCGGTCGGCGACCCCGCCGACCCCGCGACCGGCATCGGCCCGCTGGTCGCCAAGCGGCAGCAGGAGCGGGTCCAGGACTACATCAGGATCGGCATCGACGAGGGCGCCAAGCCGGTCGTCGGCGGCCTGGAGCGCCCCCACGACCGGGGCTGGTACGTGGCCCCGACCGTCTTCGCCGGGGCCACCAACGAGATGCGCATCGCGCGCGAGGAGATCTTCGGCCCGGTGCTGGCCGTGATCCCCTACGAGGACGAGGCCGACGCGGTCCGGATCGCCAACGACAGCGACTACGGCCTCGCCGGGACGGTGTGGACCTCCGACACCGAGCACGGCATGGACATCGCCCGCCAGGTGCGCGCCGGCACCTACGGCGTCAACCTCTACATGATCGAGACCAGTTCCCCGTTCGGCGGCTTCAAGAGCAGCGGCCTCGGCCGCGAGCTCGGGCCCGAGGGGCTGAGCGCCTACCTGGAGTACAAGTCGATCGCCCGCCTGGGCTGAGATCTCCGCCAGGACGTGCCCGTACGGCTCCGCGGAGCCGTACGGGCACGTCGCGGACGCGATGGCGGACGGACGGCCCAGCACGCCCCCGCGACGCTGGGCCACCGCCTGACTACAGAAAGTATGTCCCATCGGTCACCGTCGGGCGGTGGTCGATGTCCCGTGGACCTCTCCCGGCGGGTTTCATCCGTCCGCTGTAGGTAGACGGCATTTATCCGCGATTGGTTCGCGAAACAACCTCAAGAGTTTCGCGGGCGATCTCCAGCTCCTCGTCCGTCGGGATGACCGCGACCTTCACGGCCGCGCCGTCGGCCGAGATCAGCCGCTCTCCCCGCTGGTTGCGCGCCGGGTCCACGGCGATGCCGAGCGCCTCCAGGCCGGCCAGCGCGGTCTGCCTGACCAGCGGCGAGTTCTCCCCCACACCCCCGGTGAACGCGATCACGTCCACCGTGCCGAGCACGGCGTAGTAGGCGCCGACGTATTTGCGCAGCCGGTGGCAGTAGACCGAGAAGGCGAGCTCGGCATCCGGGTCACCGGCGGCCAGCCGCTCCTGCACCGCGCGCATGTCGTTGTCGCCGCAGAGCCCGAGCATGCCGCCGCGCCGGTTGAGCAGCGTGTCGATCTCCTCAAGGGACATGCCCCCGGTCCGGCCCAGATAGAGGACCACCGCCGGGTCCAGGTCGCCGCTGCGGGTGCCCATGACGAGCCCTTCGAGCGGGGTCATGCCCATGGAGGTGTCCACGCACCGCCCGGCCGACACCGCCGAGGCGCTCGCGCCGTTGCCCAGGTGGAGAACGATCACGTTGCCCAGCGGCCGGCCCACGGCGCGGGCGGCCTCGCGGGAGACGTAGGCGTGCGAGGTGCCGTGGAAGCCGTAGCGGCGGATGCCCAGCCGCTCGGCCACCTCGCGGTCGATCGCGTAGGTCGCGGCGGCCGGGGGGATCGTGGAGTGGAAGGCGGTGTCGAAGACCGCGACCTGCGGCAGGTCGGGACGGAGCCTGCGGGCGACCACGATGCCCGTCAGGTTGGCCGGGTTGTGCAGCGGGGCGAGCGGGACGAGCTCCTCGATCTTCCTGATCACCTCCTCGGTGATCAGGGTGGGCTCGGTGAAGGTCCTGCCGCCGTGCACCACCCGGTGCCCGATCGCGGTCAGCTCCGGGGAGTCGAGTCCGAGGCCCTTGTCGGCCAGCTCGGTCGCGACGACCTTCAGGGCCGCGTCGTGGTCGCTCACCGGGGACCCGGCCTCGCCGATCCGCTCGACCGTCCCGGAGGCCAGCCGCTCGTCACCGGACAGGAGCCGGTACTTCACGGAGGAGGATCCGGTGTTGAGCACCAGTACGCGGCTCAAGACGCCTCCTGTGCCTGGATGGCGGTGATGGCCACGGTGCTCACGATGTCGGTGACCAGCGCGCCCCGCGACAGGTCGTTGACCGGCCTGCGGAGCCCCTGCAGGACGGGTCCGACCGCGACGGCCCCGGCCGAGCGCTGCACGGCCTTGTAGGTGTTGTTGCCGGTGTTCAGGTCCGGGAAGATCAGCACGGTCGCCCGGCCCGCGACCTGGGAGCCGGGCAGCTTGGCGGCGGCGACCCTGGCGTCCACCGCGGCGTCGTACTGGATGGGCCCCTCGACCAGCAGGTCCGGCGCCCGCTCCATGACCAGGGCGGTGGCGTGGCGGACCTTGTCCACGTCGGCGCCGCTGCCGGAGTGGCCGGTGGAGTACGACAGCATCGCCACCCGCGGCTCGACGCCGAAGCGCTGCGCCGTACGGGCCGAGGAGACGGCGATGTCGGCGAGCTGCTCGGCGTCGGGATCGGGGTTGATCGCGCAGTCGCCGTAGACGAGCACCCGGTCGGCCAGGCACATGAAGAACACCGAGGAGACGATCGAGGTGCCGGGGACCGTCTTGATGATCTGGAACGCCGGCAGGATCGTGGCGGCGGTGGTGTGCGCGGCGCCGGAGACCATGCCGTCCACGGCGCCCCGGCGCAGCATCATCGTGCCGAAGAAGTTGGCGTCGGTGACCACGTCCATGGCCCGCTCCAGGGTCATGCCCTTGTGCGCCCGGAGCTCGGCGTACTCCGCGGCGAAGGAGTCGCGCAGCGGGGAGGTCAGCGGGTCGACGACGCGCACGCCGGACAGGTCGAGGCCGAGGTCGCCGATCCGCCGCCGGACCACCTCCTCCCGGCCCAGCAGGGTGAGGTCGACGATGCCGCGCCGCAGGAGGATGTCGGCGGCCCGGAGGATCCGGTCCTCCTCGCCCTCCGGCAGCACGATGTGCCGCCGGTCGGCCCGCGCCCGCTCCAGCAGCGTGTGCTCGAACATCATCGGGGTGACCCGGTCGGAGCGGGCCAGCTCGATCCGGTCGGCCAGGTCAGCGGTGTCCACGTGGGTCTCGAAGTGGCCGAGAGCCGTCTCGATCTTGCGGGGGTTGTCGGCGGTCAGCCGTCCCTCCAGGCCGCCCAGGGTGGTGGCCACGGTGAAGCTGTCCGCGGTGGCCGCCAGCACCGGCATGCCGGGCGCCAGGCGGGCGGTGAGGGCCTTGACGGCCTCCGTGGGCTCCTCCCCCACCGTCAGCACCACGCCGGACGGCCTCGCCGTACCGGCCGTGTCGGCCGCCACCGAGACGAGCAGCAGGTCCGCCCGGTCGCCCGGCGTGATCACCAGGGCCCCGTCGGTCAGGTACTCCAGGAACAGCGGGAGGGTGGCCCCGCCGAACACGAACCCGAGGACGTCCCGGCGCAGCCCGTCCTCGTCCCCCTGGATCTGCTTGGCCGACACCGCCTGCAGCACCTGGCCGACCGTCGGCGCCGACAGCGAGGGGTGCTCGGGGATGACGTAGCAGGGCACCGGCAGCTCCGGCTCCACCTTCATCCCCCGCGGCACCCGGTTGGCGACCACCGCCAGCACCGTGCTGCCCAGGTCCGAGAAGACCTGGTAGCCGGTGCGCATCTCCATCGCGATCTCGGCGGCCTGCTCGCCGTGCGCGCCCACCACCACGATCACCGGGGCGCCGAACTCGGCGGCGAGCCGGGCGTTGAGGGCCAGCTCGCGCGGGAGGTCGTCGGTGTCGAAGGAGCTGCCCAGCACCAGCAGCGCGTCGCACTCGCGCTCCAGCGCGTGGAAGCGGGCCACCAACCGGGCGACGAGCTCCTCGGTGCCCTTGTGCGCGTAGATCTCCGCGGCGTCCTCGGCCGTGACCCCGATCGCCGAGACCGCCGGGCGGTAGCGGGCGTTCAGCAGTTCGAGCGTGCGGTCGTCGCCCGCCCCGGTGATCGGCCGGAACACCCCGACCCGCTCCACGTGGCGGGTGAGCAGCTCCATCAGGCCCAGCTCGACGATCTGCCTGCCATCGCCGCGGCCGAGACCGGCCACGTAGATGCTCCGCATATGCACTACTCCTCGTCTCGACGCATCCTCTGTCATGCCTCCCCCGCAAGGGTGAACACCTGCCAGGGTTCAGGGACCGGCGGCGACCCACTCCCCGATCCGGCGGATCAGCGCCGGTGTGGCCGCCGACTCCGCGTGACCGTATCCGGGCTCGATCCACAGCTCCTTCGGCTCCCGGGCGGCCCCGTAGATCTGGTGCGCGTGGTCGAGGGGGAAGAAGTCGTCGGCGTCGCCGTGCACGACCAGCAGCGGCGTCGGGGAGATGTGGGCGGCCGCCTCATGGGGCGCCGACGGCACCGGGTCCCACACGCCCTTCCTGATCCGCGTCCGCTTGCCCACCCGCGCGGCCCACCGCCCCAGCGGCTGCTCGATCGCCCAGTGCACCTGGCGCATCGGCCGGGTCTCCCGGTAGTACCACCGCGCGGGCGCGCTGACCGCGACCACCGCGTCGGGCCTGCCCGGCCGGGGAGCGCTCTCACCCGAGGCCCCGTCCTGCCCGTGCCACCCGGCGTGCCGTACGGCCACCGCCGCGCCCATGGAGAACCCGACGACGGCGACCCTGGTGTAGCCGATCATCCGGGTATGCCGTACGGCCGCGTCCAGGTCCAGGATCTCCAGGTCCCCCACGGTCGACTCACCCCCCGACCGGCCGTGCCCCCGGAAGTCGAACGAGACCACCCCGCCGAATCCGCTCAGCACATGAGCGATCCGCCGCGTGGGGCGCTCCCGTAGCGATCCGGTGAACCCGTGCGCCAGCACGATCCCCAGTTCGGCCGCCCCGCGTGACGGGGTGTGCGCGGCGTCGATCCGGACTCCGTCCTCGGTCATGAGCATCGCGGCGAACGATGGCGCTAAAGGCATGCCCCGAGCTTAGAGCGGGTTTGACCTGGATCTGAGGCCGGGGACCGCACGGCGGAAAGGTGTCGGGAAGGTGAACTGACATGTTCCGTCCGACCACGACGTGAGAGTGATTGTGCGGATCAATTAAAATGGTAGGGCCGCACCGTCCGCGGCCAGCCTCCACGATCACAGAGTGAGACTCCCATCATGCCTTTGAACAGCCGCGACGACCTGCGGAACATCGCGATCATCGCGCACGTCGACCACGGCAAGACCACTCTCGTGGATGCCATGCTCTGGCAGTCCGGCGCCTTCCGGGCCAACCAGGACGTGGACGACCGTGTCATGGACTCCAACGACCTCGAGCGCGAGAAGGGCATCACCATTCTCGCGAAGAACACCGCCGTCAGGCACGGCGACATGACCCTCAACATCATCGACACCCCCGGCCACGCCGACTTCGGCGGCGAGGTCGAGCGCGGCCTGTCGATGGTGGACGGCGTCGTGCTGCTGGTGGACGCCTCCGAGGGCCCGCTGCCGCAGACCCGGTTCGTGCTGCGCAAGGCGTTCGCCGCCAAGATGCCGGTCATCCTGTGCATCAACAAGGTCGACCGCCCCGACGCCCGGATCAAGGAGGTCGTGGACGAGGTCTACGAGCTCTTCATGGACCTCGACGCCACCGAGGAGCAGATCGACTTCCCGATCGTCTACGCCTCGGCCAAGGCCGGCCGCGCCTCGCTGAACCGTCCGGAAGACGCCGGGATGCCCGACTCCGAGGACCTGGAGCCGCTGTTCCAGGTCATCAAGGACACGATCCCCGCGCCGACCTACGACCCGTCCGCCCCGCTGCAGGCGCACGTCACCAACCTGGACGCCTCCTCCTACCTGGGCCGGATCGCGCTCTGCCGCGTCCACCAGGGCACCATCAAGAAGGGCCAGCAGGTCGCCTGGTGCCGCACCGACGGCACCATCCAGAAGGTGAAGATCACCGAGCTGCTGATGACCGAGGCGCTGGAGCGCAAGCCCGCCGAGCAGGCGGGCCCCGGTGACATCATCGCGATCGCCGGCATCCCGGACATCATGATCGGCGAGACCCTGGCCGACCCCGACGACCCGCGCCCGCTGCCGCTGATCACCGTCGACGAGCCCGCCATCTCGATGACCATCGGCACCAACACCTCGCCGCTGGTCGGCAAGGTCAAGGGTTCCAAGGTCACCGCCCGCATGGTCAAGGACCGCCTCGACAAGGAGCTCATCGGCAACGTGTCGCTGCGCGTCCTGCAGACCGACCGTCCCGACGCCTGGGAGGTCCAGGGCCGTGGCGAGCTGGCGCTGGCCATCCTGGTCGAGCAGATGCGCCGTGAGGGCTACGAGCTGACCGTCGGCAAGCCCCAGGTGGTCACCAAGGTCGTCGACGGCAAGGTGCACGAGCCGGTCGAGCGGCTGACCGTCGACTGCCCGGAGGAATACCTCGGGGCGGTCACCCAGCTGCTGGCCGTCCGCAAGGGCCGCATGGAGCACATGACCAACCATGGCACCGGCTGGATCCGGATGGAGTTCGTGGTCCCGGCCCGCGGCCTGATCGGCTTCCGGACCGAGTTCCTGACCGAGACCCGCGGCACCGGCCTGGTGCACCACGTCTTCGAGGCCTACGAACCGTGGTTCGGCGAGCTGCGCACCCGTAACAACGGCTCGCTGGTGGCCGACCGCCCCGGTCCGGTCACCGCCTTCGCGATGACGAACCTGCAGGAGCGCGGCATCCTGTTCGTCACGCCGACCACCGAGGTCTACGAGGGCATGATCATCGGTGAGAACTCACGCTCCGACGACATGGACGTCAACATCACCAAGGAGAAGAAGCTCACCAACATGCGCTCCTCCACGGCTGACGTGACGGAGACCCTGATCCCGCCGCGCCAGCTCTCGCTGGAGCAGGCGCTGGAGTTCATCCGCGAGGACGAGTGCGTGGAGATCACCCCGGAGACCGTGCGCATCCGCAAGGTCGTCCTGGACGCCGCGACCCGCGGCCGCTCCGCCGCCCGCGCCAAGCGCGGCAACTGACCGTCCCCCCGGCCTCCGCACGGCCTACCGCCTCCGTACGGTGACCCGCCCTCCGCGCGGGAACCGTACGGTGGTACCGGGCTTCCAGGCGGGAGCCGTACGGTGACCCGCCTCCGCGCCGAAGAAGTGCGGACGGAGAGGTGCTGACGGAGAGGTGCTGACAAGGGCGCCGGACCCTCGCGGTCCGGCGCCTTTCCGCGTTCTCAGGCCCTCCCGCTCCCAGGTCCTCCCGTTCCCCGGCGCCCTCCCTCCGTGCCGCACGGCCCCCTCCCGACCGGACGGCATGGGCACCGTCCGATACTCGAAGGAGGAGAACCTTTCAGGCCCCTCCGCCGCGACCTCCGGGGGGAGGGGAAACGCGGATCCTCCGCGACGGGGGACAGCAACCGTAGGGGGACGCTCATGCTTCCCGGGTCTCATCTGGCACTGGCCCTCGCGCTCGGGGCGGGAACGGCCGGCGCCGCCGCCACGGCCGCGGTAACGCCCACACCCGGCCCGACCGGCCCATCCGGCCCGACCAGTCCATCTGCCCCGACCAGCCCGTACATCTCGCCGAGCCCGACCGGGTCACCGAGCCCGACCGGATCGCCGAGCCCGACCGGCCAGGCGGGCGCGTCGGCCCGCGCCGAGATCAAGGACGTCGACGGCAACCAGGTCGGCCTGCTGCGCATCGACACCAGGGACGACGGCAAGGTCAGGCTCAGGGTCCGGGTCCGCGGCCTGCCCCCCGGCTACCACGGCTTCCACATCCACAACAAGGGCGTCTGCGACCCCAGGTCGACCGACCCCGCCACCGGCAGCCCCTTCTTCAGCGCGGGCCCCCACTTCAACCTCGGCCCGGGCCCGCACCCCGGCCACTCCGGTGACCTGCCCAGCCTCCTGGTCGGCAAGGACGGCGTCGGCAGGGCCACCGACGTGACCGACCGCTTCCGGGTGCGGCAGCTCCTCGACGGGGACGGCAGCTCCGTCATCGTCCACGCCCGGCCGGACAACCAGGCCAACATCCCCAAGCGCTACAAGCTCAAGGGGGGCGGGAGCGGCCCGGACGCCGAGACGCTCAAGACGGGCGACTCCGGTGGCCGCATCGCCTGCGGCGTGATCGTCCGGCGTTAGGGGGCAGGTCCCGGCCGTGCGCCCGGGCCTCTTCCGGACATCCGGCCCGGAGGACCGCTCCGCGACGGGTGGAGCCCGTGAATCCGCTCGGTCCGGCAGGCGGGCCAGAATAAATGAGATTTTCTGCCACTTTGAAATCGTTACCGAGGTAACGTATCCAGATGCGGCCGTTTACGGCCTCATCACCGGTGACCTGTCGGAGGTCGCGGAAGGAGTGCGGTTATTCGAGGCCCTCCGCGTCGGGGCATTACCGCTCAGCATGTCAACGGCATTCGTCGAGAGAATGGCAGAGAAGAGATGGACCCGAGCAATCTCACGTGGCGGAAATCGAGTTTCAGCAGCAGCAACGGCGGTGACTGCGTCGAGGTGGCCGAGCTCGGAAGCACCGCCCACCGGCCGGAGCGCAAGCGCGACGCCACCCATGCCGTCCGCGACAGCACAGACCCTTCGGGGCCCGTCCTCTACTTCACCCTCACCGAATGGAACGCATTCACCAAAGGCATCAAAGCATCCGAATTCGACCTTACGGAACCGACCGGGTCATAACCTATGTTCTGCTCCTTGATACCGGCCGGTTCCGGCACGGGAAAGGTAGGCGGCTCACGGGACGCGGAAAAGGCGGGCGCGGTGCTGACCACGAGTTGAGCATTTGCTGACCCGCCCGCTCCTAGCGTTTCCGTAGCCGGCCGGAGGGCCGGGACCGGACCGGAGGGGCAGGCCATGCGGCGGCTGGAACGCGAGCGGCGACGGCGTGTCGCGGTCATCCCCCTGATCGGGATGGTCGCGTGCGCCCTGTCCGCCTGCGGGAGCGGCCCGGCGCCGGACCCGCTCTCACCCGGCGGGACCGCCGCGACCGCCGGCGGGGTGCGGCCCGGCGGCACGCCGGGCATGCCGGCCGCAGGATCGGCCACACCGGGCGGCGCCTCCGCCGCCCCGGTGCTCCCCGGCACCGCTCCGCTGTTCCCCGGCGTCACGGGCCCCGCGCTCCCCGGCTCCGCCTCCGGCACCACGCCGCCGGACGCCTACGCCCATGGCCGGCCCGGCATGCTCGGCCCGGCCGCCGCGAGATTCCCCGAGCGGGTATACGTGCCCAACAGCGAGAGCGACACCGTCACCGTGATCGACCCGCGCACCTACCGGGTGCTCCGCACCTTCGAGGTCGGCCGGCGGCCGCAGCACGTCGTCCCGTCGTGGGACATGAAGACTCTCTGGGTCAACAACACCGACGACGACTCGCTGACGCCGATCGACCCCAGGACCGGCAGGCCCGGAAAGCCGGTGCACGTGGACGACCCCTACAACCTGTACTTCACCCCGGACGGCCGCACCGCCCTGGTGCTGGCCGAGCGGGAGAACCGGCTCGACTTCCTCGCCCCCCGCACCATGAGGCTCCGGCACTCCATGAACCTGCCGTGCAGGGGGATCAACCACGCGGATTTCACCGCCGACCGGAAGACCTTCCTCGTCAGTTGCCAGCTCTCCGGACATCTGGTCGCCGTCGACATGGCGACCCGGAAGATCCGCGCCGTCATCGACCTGGCGGACGGCACCACCCGGCGCGGCACCACCTGGCGCGGTGGCGCCCGGCCCGGCGCCACGCGGAACAACGGCACACAGCGCGGCATCGCGCAGAGCCATGACACGCAGCGCGGCACCGCGCGGAACCATGACACGCAGCGCGGCACCGCGCGGAACCATGACACGCAGCGCGGCACCGCGCAGAGCCACGGCATGCAGCGCGGCACCGCGCACGACCACGGCATGCGGGGCAGTCACACCGGGAGCGGCGGCCTGTCCCGGCGCAACGGCCTGTCCCGGAGCAACGGGCATGACGCCGTCCTGCCCGGCCACATGCCGGAGACCGGCAGGCTCGGCGCCAACATGCCGCAGGACGTCAGGCTCTCCCCCGACGGCACCACCTTCTACGTCGCCGACATGGCCAGACGCGGCGTGTGGCTCGTCGACGCCGAGAAGTTCCGGGTCACGGGTTTCATCGGGACCGGCCGGGGCGCCCACGGGCTCTACGTCAGCCGGGACTCGCGGCTGCTGTACGTGTCCAACCGCGGCGCCGGATCGGTCACGGTCATCTCCTTGGCGCTCCGCCGCCCGGTCGACACCTGGCACATACCCGGCGGCGGTTCGCCGGACATGGGCGGGGTCTCGGCCGACGGCAGCCGCCTGTGGCTGTCCGGGCGCTACGACGGCGTCGTCTACGTGTTCGACACCCGTGCCGGCCGTCTCATCCGCAAGATCAAGGTCGGCGCCGGTCCGCACGGCCTGTCCGTCTATCCCCAGCCCGGACGCTACCCGCTCGGCCGCACCGGGATCCTCCGGTGAGGTGCGGCGGGCCCGTTCACGGCCGACCGGCCCGGCCTTCGAGCTCACGCCTGCGGCGTAGCAGCGCGGCGTGACGGGCGCGGGCCCGTACCAGGACGACGAGGGCCACGGCGGTCATCGTCACCGCGACGGCGACACCCGTCACGCCCACCCAGGTCCCGCGGACCGCGGCGACGGCGACCGCGGCGGCCGTCAGCAGCCCCGTCGCCACCACCGACAGCCAGCCGGCGATCACCTGGTCGAGGGCGAACAGTGGTGTCCTCCGGGTCAGCGCCCAGCTCCCGTAGCCCGTCCAGGCCAGGCAGAGTGCGACGAGCAGCCCGAAGGCCAGGTGCGTGCGGCCCGGCAGCGCCGGCTCCGTGGCCCACAGCAGGCCCACGCCCACCGCCCCCACCAGCCCGCCCAGCAGCGCCACGACGGCGCCGATCCGGCTGCGCAGTGAAAGCGGCCGGGACAGTTTGCCGATCATGTCATCGGGGTTCATCGCCGGTATCCCTTCTCCGTCAGATGGTCGCGCAGCATGCGCCGCGCACGGGAGAGGCGTGACTTGACGGTGCCGACGGGGACGGCGCAGATCTCGGCGCAGTCTTCCACGGAGAGATCCTCCAGGTAGAACAGCACGAGGATCTCCCGCTCGCGGGCCGGCAGCCCGGACAGCCCCTCGACCAGCTCGGCGCGGTCCACGAGCGCGACGGTCGCGTCCGGTGACACCGGTCCGTCCCCGGCCGCGACCTCCGGCCTGGCGTACTCCTCGCGGAGCCTGTTGGCCACCGCGCGCCGGGCGATCGTGAACAGCCACGGCGCGAACCTGCCGGGCTCCTTGAGCCGGGGCAGCCCGCGGACCACGGCAAGCCAGACCTCCTGGCTCACGTCGTCGGCCTCCACCGGGCCCAGCATGCGGCGGACGTAGGTCCACACGGGGCCGTGCCAGGCCCGGACCAGCTCGGCGAACGCCTCACGCTCGCCGAGCTGACAGCGGACCACCAGTAGTTCGTCGCTCACCTTGCCTCCTCACCCGGCACAGTCGGGGAGCAGGCCCGTCAGGTTCACGGCCCCACGGGCTCCGCCTCACGATCCCACGGGCTCCGGCTCACGGCCCCGCGGGCTCCGGCCGTGGAGGGCGGAGGCTAGTCCGCCGGGAGGTGGGCGGTGAGCCACTCGACGAGCGGGGTGAGGTCGCGCCAGACCACGCGGACGCGGTCGAGGACCTCGGGGGTGTGGACCCACGGCTCGGGAGGGAAGCGGCGGCCGGCGTGCAGGGATCTGTGGCGGAGCAGGTCGAGGCGGGGGTGGCCCTCCGGGGTACCGCGAGGGCGGGTCTTCAGCCGGTCGCCCTCGATCTCGTAGCCCGCCGCACGGAGCTCGTCCACGATCTTCGCCAGCGGGACGCCGCTGAGCTCCTCGTCGACCGCCTGACGGTAGCGGGCGAGCTGGCCGCCCTGCGCCGAGTAGAGGCCCGCGCCGGCGTGCAGCCCGGCGGCGTCGATCTGGACGTAGTAGCCGATGGCGTCGGCGGTGGCGGCATAGGCGCCCTGGTGGGTCTTGTAGGGCGACTTGTCCTTGGCGAAGCGGACGTCGCGGTGCGGACGGAACAGGTGCACCGGGCCGAACTCGGCGGCCAGCTCCTCGCCCAGCGCGGTCATGGGCGCCCTGACCATGTCTGTGTAGAGCTGCTTGTGACGCGTCCAGTAGGTCTTGGAGTTGTCGGCCTCCAGACCCTCGTAGAACAGGAAGGCCTCGTCGGGGAAGCCGCTGAAACTCATGGTGCCCATACTTCCATCCGCGACCGACATCGGCCCGTCATCGCCTGACGGGCTCCCTGTCCTCGCCGTACTCCTCGCCGGGGGCGAGTTTCCCGCCGTACAGCTCGGAGACCGTCACGAACGTGTAGCCCCGGGCGGCGAGCTGGTCCAGCACATGGGGGGCGGCTTCGATCGTGGTGGGGTGGATGTCGTGCATGAGCACGACGGAGCCCGGCGGGGCGGTGCTCGCCCTCCGCGTGACGATCAGGCTGTCGCGGTCGCGCCAGTCCTTGGTGTCGACGTCCCACAGGATCTGGGCGAGTCCCCTGTCCCGGGCCACGGCGGCGACGCGCTTTCCGGTGGCCCCGTACGGCGGCCGCATGAGGGTCATCCAGCGCCCGGTCACGTGGTGGACGACCCCCTGGGTACGGCTCAGCTCGCCCCTGATCCCGGCCTCCGACAGTGCGGTGAGCTGCGCGTGGCTCCAGGTGTGGTTGCCTATCTCGTGCCCCTCCGTCACCATCCGGCGGAGGTTGTGCGGGCCGTCCCCCTCCGCCACCATCCGGCCGATCACGAAGAAGGTCGCCCGGACGCCGCGGCCGGCGAGGATGTCGAGCAGTTGCCCGGTGTGTTCGCCCGGCCCGTCGTCATAGGTCAGCGCCACACACTTGATCCGTCCGCAGTCGATGTGGCGCTTCCCGGGCGGGACGGGATACCTGCTCCTGGGCCACTGCGGCTGGATCGCGGCCAGTTTGGCGGCCAGGGCGCCGGGGTCGACCGGCGGGGGCGGGGTGGCGGGGGCGGCGGCGGCCACCGGCACGCTCCCGGGCCTCACCACGGCGACCGGCGTGGCGCATCCCCCGACCCCTGCCATCAGGGCGATCAGGACGATCCACAGCCGCACGCTTCCCCCAAGGAGGCCATACGGGGCTACGGGTAATCCTCGGCCGCGTCCCCCCGCAGGATCCTGGCCAGGTCCTCCCACCAGGATGGGACATCGGCCTGTAGTTCGGCGTATCGACGCGCCACCCGGATGGCGCATCCGCCGGGATCGGTGCCCAGGTGACGGCGTTTCACCGGCCCCTCCTGCCAGCGGTAGAAACCATCACGGAAGCGGATGACCAGCCCTATCCAGACCGACAGGATCCCGTCGTCCCCGACCTCGTGGACGCCGGTGACACCGAGGTCCCCCAGCTCGGCGCGGAGCCGGGCTATCTCCTCGCGCGGCCCGTTCACCCGCCACCTCCCGGACCGGGCGGCGGGAGCGGTCGGTCGGGGGCGGGGCCGTCGTCCGGCGGGGCGGGCAGGGCGGGACGGGAGACCGAAAGCGACATACTGTAATGATGCGGTTCCGTCCTGTCGCCGGACAGTGGTTCGCCGCTATTGGTCTGGAACCCCCGGCCCCCGGTGGTGACCACCGAGGGACGCCCCGCGGGGCCTACGCGGCCTGCCGCTGCGCGGGCAGCCGGAACTCGCCCTCCTCGATGGCGTAGTCCTCGAGCATCGTACGGAGCTGGCGACGGCCGCGGTGCAGACGCGACATGACCGTGCCGATGGGGGTGCCCATCCGCTCGGCGATCTCCTTGTAGGCGAAGCCCTCCACGTCGGCCAGGTAGACGGCCACCCGGAAGTCCTCGGGCAGGGCGCGCAGGGCGTTCATCACCGCGCTGTCGGGCAGCTGCTCCAGCGCCTCGGTCTCGGCGGACTTGAGCCCGGAGGACATGTGGGACTCGGCGGCGGCGAGCTGCCAGTCCTCGATCTCCTCGGTGGCCGAGAGCTTGGGCGAGCGCTGCTTCTTGCGGTAGTCGTTGATGAAGTTGTTGGTGAGGATCCGGTGCAGCCACGCCTTGAGGTTGGTGCCCTCGCGGAACTGGTGGTAGGAGGTGAACGCCTTGGTCACCGTCTCCTGCACCAGGTCCTCGGCGTCGGCGGAGTTACGGGTCAAACGCATCGCGGACGCGTAGAGCTGGTTGGTGACCGGTACAACGTCGCGCTCGAACCAGTCCTGGCGCTGCTCTTCGGTCATCGTGATCACGTCATCCCCCTCTTGCTATTCCCCCACTCACCGTCCGGTGCAGGCGCGAGACACCTTCCCCCACGGCTTACGGCATGCTCGCACGCACGTGGTAAAGGTGCCGTTAAGAGTGATCGTGCCTGCTCAGGGGGTTCATCAGTGGCTGTGCCAGTGGCGGGTGCGACACGCCCTACAGCCGGACAAGTCTCATTATCGTAACATCCTTCCTTCAATTTGACTGAACATGTGTCTATCATCACATAACCGCAGCTAGCGATACCTTTAGCCCTATGAAATACGTGGATCGACACGACCCCGAGACCCGGACCTGGGTGGCCGAGGCCATCCGCCGAGTCGAGGCCGACGCCCATAGAAGCTGCGACACCCATCTCCACGTCTTTCCGCTTCCCTCGCGGTGGGGGGTAAACCTCTACCTGAAAGACGAGTCGGTCCACCCGACCGGTTCGCTCAAACACCGGCTCGCGCGCTCTCTCTTCCTGTACGGCCTGGCCAACGGCTGGATCGGTCCCAGGACCACGGTCGTCGAGGCCTCCAGCGGCTCGACCGCGGTGAGCGAGGCGTACTTCGCCCGGCTCATCGGCCTGCCGTTCATCGCGGTGATGCCCGCCTCGACCTCGCGCGAGAAGATCGCGCTGATCGAGTTCTACGGTGGCAAATGTCACCTGGTGGACGACCCTGGAACGATCTACGAGGAGTCCCACCGGCTGGCCGTCGAGACCGGCGGCCACTTCATGGACCAGTTCACCTATGCCGAGCGGGCCACCGACTGGCGCGGCAACAACAACATCGCCGAGAGCATCTTCAACCAGATGGAGATGGAGCCCCACCCCGAGCCCACCTGGATCGTGGTCGGCGCCGGCACCGGCGGCACCTCCTCCACCATCGGCCGTTACATCCGCTACCGGCGCTACGCCACCCGGCTGGCCGTGGTCGACCCCGAGGGTTCGGCGTTCTACTCCTCCTGGTGCTCCGGCGACGCCACGGCCACCGCTCCCGGCTCCCGCATCGAGGGCATCGGCCGCCCCCGGGTGGAGCCGTCCTTCATGCCCACCGTGATCGACCGCATGCTCCAGGTCCCCGACGCCCTCTCCATCGCGGCCATGCGCTGGGTCCGCGAGGTCACCGGCCGCGACGTCGGCGGCTCCACCGGGACCAACGTGGCGGCGGCCGTACAGCTCCTGCGGGAGATGCGCGAGGCGGGCGAGCGGGGCAGCGTCGTCACCCTGATCTGCGACGGCGGCGAGCGCTACCGGGACACCTACGACAACGACGCCTGGCTCGCCGGGCACGGCCTGGACATCGACCCCCACCTGGTGGGGCTGAGGTCCTTCCTCACCGAGCCCTGACCTCCGCTCCCACCCGACCAGAATTTCCTTTTGGCGCTAAGGTTTGGGCGCTAATGTGAGCACCACTTGCATCGATCTTGAAGAACTCGCGAGGAGGGGCATATGACGACGCCCTACGGTGACTTCGGGCGGAGCGGCGACCCTGAGGTCGACCGGCTGCTGGAGGGCTTCGGCAAGCTCTCCAAGCAGTACGAGAAGATGATCGACGAACTCTCCGAGGCGAACGGGCAGGGAGAGGCCGCCGATGGTCTGGTCCGGGTCGAGGTCGGTCCCGAGGGCTCGCTGATCGGCGTGAAGATCGACCCGCGGGCCATGCGCCTGGGCTCCGAGGCGCTGGCGGACGCGATCATGGAGGCCGCCACGAAGGCGCAGACCCGGGCGACCGAGCGCCTGAGCGAGGTGATGGCGCCGCTGACCAACCAGTTGGAGGGCTTCAACCACTCGGTGCAGGACCGGTTGCCGCGCATGGGGCTGACCCCCCGCATCGACTCCGATCCGCAGATCGCCGAGGCGCTGCGCGAGCTCCAGAAGATCCGCTCCGAGTACGAGGGCCGGTGATCACCAAGGCCGGTGATCCGGCGGACCGTACGGCAGGCCGTGCGGTCCGCCGGGGCCGATCCCGGCGCCCCGCCCAGGATCGGCGGGGCGCCGGACGGACCCGGGCGGGTCAGACGTAGGACCAGCCCTCGTCGCCGGAGCGCTGGACGCTGCCGCGCTTGATGTCGTCGAAGTCCGTCTTGCTCGCGTCGCCCGGCAGGCCGCCGCTGTCGAGGTTGACCTGGGGCTGCGGGAACTGGTTGTCGGCGCTCGTCAGTCCGATCAGGTCGCCGAGGCTGAACAGGACGGTCGCGCTGATGCCGACGACCGCGGTGATCGTTCCGCCCATGAGGAACAGGGCGGAAGACTGCTTCGTGGCGGTCGCCTTGGCCTGGATCCCCATCCCCCGCACCTTGACCTGGCCGCCCTTGATCAGCGCGCTCATCTTGAGGGCGGCGGTGGCGGGGTCGCCGGCGGGCATGGAGTTGGCCCGGGCGATCAGCACGTCGCCCGCGGCCTCCACCCGATACCCAAACAGCTGCATGATCTCCGAGGAGATCATGATGGCCAGCAGGGAGTCGATGAAGAGACCGCAGGTGTTGACGATGCGGTTGACGTTGGACTGGGCGCTCTGCACCGCGCCGGCCATCTGCCCGGCGGCGGTCTCGAACTGCTGGACCTCGTGGTAGACGACCTGCATGAACTTGTCGAAGGCGCGGCGGTCGGCGCCCTCGGGCCAGGCCGCCTGGATCTTGGCGAGCTTCTGGTCCCACTCCCTGGTCCTGAGATGCAGGACCTTGAGGTTCACCGTACGCCAGTCGTTCCACGCCTTGGAGATCGCGTCGTCGTCCCAGGGCTGGGCGAGCGCCCAGATGGCCGCCGCTCCGATGGCCGGCGCCGCCAGCTTCCCGGCCAGATCGATCTTCTTCATGGTGGCCGCCCAGTTCGGCGCGATCCGGCCCAGGGCCAGCATCCCGCCGATGGTCGCGAGCTCCGCGCCGCCCAGTACCCCGAGTTCTTCGCCTGGCATGCGATACCCCGCCTAGTCCGTGAGTCCCTGGTTCTTCTTCTTCGCTTCCTCAAGGAAGGACCTGTTCGTCTCCAGCCTCGCCTGAAGATCGATGATCTTCTCTGTCTCGGCGCTCTGCTTCGCGGAGGCGAGGTTGGCCTCCATGTAGTGGATCACCACGCTGAGCAGGCCGGCCTTGATGCCGTTGAGGGAGTTGACGAAGCCGTCGGCCTGCTTGGACTGGTATTCCTGGGCAGGGTTGTAGTTGTTGGCCACCGTGACCGCCCCGATGGGGCCCCACGCCAGCGGACTCAGATGGGTCCCGTCGGCGAGGGTCTTGATGCTCTCCGCGATGGGGAGCAGCGCGTCGACGAACTCCTTGGCGGCCTTCTCCAGCGCCTTCGAATCGACTTCGACCATCCCGCCCCCGCCTCTCGATGCGACGCATGTGAACGATGTGACGATGTGCCGGGGACGAGTAAATCAGGATCAACAACGGTACGGCAAACAAATGGTGATCTTCGGTGAACAGCTCACAAATAGGGACAGATCGTGGTGCGGCGGAAGGGGATCGGCGCCCGCTCACAGTGCGGCGGAAGGGGGTCGGCGCCCCGCTCACGGTGCGACGGAAAAGGCCCGGCGCCCCACGGGAGGGGGCGCCGGGCCGGTGACCGGACAGGCGTCAGGCGGCCTTGGCCGGGTCGACCTCGAAGAACCCCGCGAGGTCGTCGAGGATGGCGTGGGCGCCCTGGATGCCGACGGCGCTCATCCAGGTGACGTCGGCCACGTCGTGCTTGGTGCCCTTGAGCTTGCCCCAGAGCGGGTTGGCCTCGAACTTCTTCTTGACCGGCTCGACCGCCGGGTCGGAGTAGGCCGCGACGAAGATGTGGTCGGCGTCGAGCTGGGAGATGTTCTCCTGGCTGATGTTCACGGCGATCGTGTCGGTGGCGGTCGGCTGGCCCTCGGGACGGGGGAAGCCGACGTCCTTCAGCACCAGGCCGGAGTAGGAGTTCTCCACGTAGAGGCGGACGGTCGGCTCACCGGCGAAGCGGACGACGGAGACGGTGGGCAGCTCGCCGTCCTTGGCCTTGATCGACTCGCCGATCTTGGCGGCCCGGTCCTGGTAGGTCTTGATCGTCTGCTCGGCGAGGTCCTCCTTGCCCAGGGCCTGACCCATGAGCTTGAGGTTCTCCTTCCAGATGGCGCCCGTGGTCTCGCTGAACACCGTCGGTGCGATCTTCGAGAGCTTGTCGTAGAGTGCCTCGTGCCGGACCTTGGCCGAGACGATCAAGTCGGGCTTGAGCGCGATGATCTGTTCCAGACTCGGCTGCTCCAGGGTGCCGACCGACTTGGCCTCCTTGGCGTGGCCGAGCACCGGGGCCAGATAGTCAGGGAGCTTCTCGTCGATCGTCCGGTAGCTGGTGAAGCCGACGACGTCGGTCTCCAGGGTCAGCACCGCGTCCACGAAACTCTGGTCGAGGGCCACCACCCGCTTGGGCTGGGCCGCGATCTGGGTCTCGCCCATGGCGTGCTTGACCGTGCGGGGGAAGGCGGCCGCGTCGCTCGCCGCCGGGGCCGGAGCCGTCTGGCCGGCGTCCGCCGTGGTGGTGGTCGATCCACAGGCGGCGAGGCCAAGGGAGAGTACGGCTCCCGCCACGCCCACGGTCAAGACCCGCAACGCTCTCATCGAACAGCTTCCCTTCAAGGTAAGGCCAACCTAATTTAGCTTAGCCATACCTAAAACTGACATACTCATGCGGGGTACGGCAAATGAGAGGAGCAGAGGTGAGCACAGCGGTAGCCGCCGCACGGCCGCCGTCGCCCGGAAGGCTCAGGGCGGTCCACCGGCACCGCCTGCTCGTGCTGGCCGGGCTGTTCGGCGCCCTGTCGGTGACGGTCGTGCTGAGCGTCACGATCGGCGCGAAGCCGGTCCCGCTGGGTGACGTGTGGCACGCGCTGACCGGGCCGACCGGCACCGAGAACGACATCGTCATCCGCTCGCTGCGCATCCCCCGGACCGCCGTCGGCGTCCTGGCCGGGGTCGCGCTCGGCATCGCGGGCGCGCTCATGCAGGGCCACACCCGCAACCCGCTGGCCGACCCCGGCCTGCTCGGCGTCACCCAGGGCGCGGCGTTCGCGATGGTGCTCAGCATCATGGTGCTCGGCGTCACCAACCTGTACGGCTACATCTGGTTCGGCCTGGCCGGGGCCCTGATCGCCAGCGTGGGGGTCTTCGCCCTCGGCATGGCCGGCGGCCGCGGCAGCCCCACCCCGGTGACCCTGGCCCTGGCGGGCACCGCGGTCAGCGCCTTCCTCTACGCCCTCACCTCGGCCCTGGTCCTGATGGACGAGCAGGCCATGGACGTCTTCCGCTTCTGGCAGGCGGGCTCGATCGCGGGCCGGGGCGGTGACGTCGTCTGGCAGGTGCTGCCGTTCATCGCCACCGGCCTGCTGCTGGCGATGGTCAACACGCCCGGCCTCAACGCCCTCTCCCTCGGCGAGGACGTCGCCCGCGCCCTCGGCCAGAACGTCACCCTGACCCGCATCGTCGGCGTGGCCGCCATCACGCTGCTCAGCGGGGCCTCGGTCGCGGCCTGCGGCGCGCTGGCCTTCCTCGGCCTGATGGTCCCCCACCTGGCCCGCCCGCTGTCCGGGCCGGACCACCGCTGGCTGCTGCCGTACTCCGGGCTGATCGGCGCCGCCGCCCTGCTCTTCGCCGACGTGATCGGCCGGGTGGTCGCCCGCCCCGGCGAGCTGGAGGTCGGCGTCGTGCTCGCCCTCATCGGCGCCCCGTTCTTCGTCTTCCTGGTCCGCCGCAGAAAGCCGGTCCGCCTGTGACCTCCTCCCCCACCCGGCCGCCGCGTGAGCGCCCGGTACGGCTCGCGCACGAACGGCCGCTGCGGATCGGCTCCGCGTCCTGGCTGCTGCGCCTGCGCTCCGCCGTCGTGGCCCTGATCCTGCTGGCCGCCGCGGTGCTGCTGATGGCGCTCGGCATGCGCATCGGCGACATCCCGATGAGCGTCCCGCAGGTCTTCCAGGCGGTCACCGGCGACGGCCCGGACCACTTCGTCGTGATGGAGCTCCGGCTCCCCCGAGCCCTGACCGGCGTCCTCGTCGGCGCGGCGCTCGCCCTGGCCGGCGCGATCACCCAGGCCATCGCCCGCAACCCGCTGGCCAGCCCCGACATCCTCGGCGTCACCACCGGATCCAGTGTGACCGTCGTCGCGATCATCGTGGCCGCCGGGAGCACCGCGGGCGGCGCCAGCGGCGCCCTGGCCGAGGTGGGCATCCCCCTCATGGCCCTGCTCGGCGGCCTGGTCGGGGCGTTGACGGTCTACCTGCTGGCCTGGCGCAAGGGGCTGGACGGCTACCGCCTGGTGCTGGTCGGCATCGGCGTCTCGGCGGTGTTCACCAACGTCAAATACTGGCTGCTGACCGTCGGGGACGTCACCGACAGCAGCCGGGCCATGGTCTGGATCAGCGGCTCGCTGAACGGCAGGGGCTGGGAGCACGTGCTCCCGGTCGCGATCGCGCTCGCCGTGCTCATACCGCCGACCCTGGTCGGCACCCGCTCGCTCGGCGCGCTGCGCTTCGGCGACGACACCGTGACCGGTCTGGGCATCCGGATGAACCTCGCCAGGGGTCTGATGATCCTCGCCGCCGTCCTGCTCGCCGCGGTGGCCACCGCCGCCGCCGGGCCCATCGCGTTCGTCGCCCTGGCCGCCCCGCAGATCGCGCTGCGCCTGGCCGGGGTGGCCCAGCCGCCGCTGGTCGTCTCGGCCCTCGCCGGAGCCGTCCTGACCGCCGCGGCCGACCTGATCGCGCGGACCCTGTTCAGCCCCGCCGAGCTGCCGGTGGGCGTGGTCACCGCGGTCCTCGGCGCCCCCTATCTGATCTATCTCCTGATCCGTGTGCGCAAGGAGGGACGCTCGTGAGGCTGCAGGCCGTCGACGTAAGGCTCGGGTACGGCGATCACGTCATCGTCGACGGCCTCGATCTCGGGATCGAAGCCGGGACCGTGACCACGATCATCGGGCCGAACGGGTGTGGCAAGTCAACGCTGCTGCGCGCGCTCGGACGGCTGCTCAGACCCTCGGGCGGCGAGGTGCTGCTGGACGGCAAGCGCATCGACAGGATGCCGACCAAGGAGGTCGCCAAGGTCCTCGGCGTGCTGCCGCAGGCTCCGAGCGCGCCGGAGGGGCTGACGGTGGCCGACCTGGTGGCCAGGGGGCGGCACCCGCACCAGACGTGGTACCGGCAGTGGTCCTCCGACGACGAGTCGGCGGTCAGCGAGGCGCTGTCCATGACCGGCCTGCTCGACCTCGGGGAGCGCCCGCTGGACGAGCTGTCCGGCGGGCAGCGCCAGCGCGCGTGGATCTCGATGGCCCTGGCCCAGGGCACCGACCTGCTCCTGCTCGACGAGCCGACGACCTTCCTCGACCTGGCCCACCAGGTCGAGGTCCTGGAGCTGGTCCGCAGGCTCCACCGCGAGCTCGGCCGCACCGTGGTGATGGTCCTGCACGACCTCAACCTCGCCGCCCGCTACGCCGACCGCCTGGTCGCCATGCGCGGGGGCAGGGTCGTCGCCGCCGGGCCGCCGCACGAGGTCCTCACCGAGCCCCTCCTCGCGGAGGTCTTCGACCTGGACGCCAAAGTGATCGAGGATCCGGTGGCCGGGACCCCGCTGGTCGTCCCGGTCGGCGTGCGGCACTGACCGGCGCACGGCGTTCACCGAGTACCGACTTACGGCGTTGACCGGCGTGCGGCGTTGACCGGCGTATGGCGTTGACCGGCGTACGGCGCCGGAGACGTCCGCAGAACGTACGGCGCCGGAGCCGCCCGCGAGGGAGCCCCACGGGCGGACGCGCGGAGGGCGCCCCCGCGACACGGGGGCGCCCTCCGCGCGGTGGTGATCAGTCTCCGAGGAGCGTGTCGACGAAGACCTCGGCGTCGAACGGGGCCAGGTCGTCGGGGCCCTCACCGAGGCCGACGAGCTTGACCGGGACGCCCAGCTCACGCTGGACGGAGATGATGATGCCGCCCTTGGCGGTGCCGTCGAGCTTGGTCAGGGCGATGCCGGTGACGTCCACGACCTCGGCGAACACCCGGGCCTGGCGCATGCCGTTCTGGCCGGTGGTGGCGTCGAGGACGAGCAGGACCTCGTCCACCGTGGCCTTCTTCTCGATGACGCGCTTGACCTTGCCGAGCTCGTCCATCAGGCCGGTCTTGGTGTGCAGCCGCCCGGCGGTGTCCACGATCACCACGTCGACCTTGTCCTCGATGCCCTTGGCCACGGCGTCGAAGGCGATCGAGGCGGGGTCGCCGCCCTCCGGGCCGCGCACGACCTCGGCCCCGACCCGGTCTCCCCAGGTCTGGAGCTGGTCGGCGGCGGCGGCGCGGAAGGTGTCGGCCGCGCCGAGCACGACCTTGTTGCCGTCACCGATCAGGGAGCGGGCCAGCTTGCCGGTGGTGGTGGTCTTGCCGGTGCCGTTGACACCGACCACGAGCACCACTGCCGGGCGCTCGCCGTGCGCCCTGACGTGCAGGGTGCGGTCCAGATCGACGCCGAGCTGGGTGAGCAGCTCCTCCTTGAGCAGGGCGCGCACCTCCTGCGGCGTCCGGCTGCCCAGCACCTTCACGCGGGTGCGCAGCTCCTCGACCATCGCCCGGGTGGGCGCGACGCCGACGTCGGCGGTGATCAGGGTCTCCTCGATCTCGTCCCACGTGTCGTCGTCGAGACGGTCGCGGGAGAGCAGCTCCAGGAGCCCCTTGCCGAGGGTGCTCTGCGAGCGGGCCAGCCTGGCGCGCAGCCGTACCATCCGGCCCGCGGACGGCGGCGGGATCTCGATGACCGGGCCGGTGACCACGGGCTCGGCCGGCTTGACCGGCGGGGGCGGGAGAGTGGTGGTCGCCGCGTCGTCATCGGTGGCTCCCCTGGGGGGCGCCTGCTCCCCCTCCTTGGGGATCGGCAGCACCTGCGGCGGCTCGGCGGGCGGAGCCACCTTGCCCCCAGGCCGCTTGAACAGCAGCAACATGCCGCCTGCCGCCAGTAGGGCGATGACGACAACGATCGCGATTATGCCGAAGGGTTCCACAAGACCACAGTTTTCCAGACGGCCCGGGATGCTCCGACCCCCTGGGGGTCAGACGGACTCGTGTTCTCTCAGCCGCTGACTGATGACCTGGGTGACGCCGTCGCCCCGCATCGACACGCCGTACAGGGCGTCGGCGATCTCCATCGTGCGCTTCTGGTGGGTGATGATGATGATCTGTGACGTCTGTCGCAGTTCTTCGAACAGGGTCAGCAGGCGCTGGGTGTTGGTGTCGTCCAGCGCGGCCTCCACCTCGTCCATCACGTAGAACGGCGAGGGCCGCGCCTTGAAGATGGAGACGAGGAAGGCGACGGCGGTCAGCGACCGCTCGCCGCCGGACAGCAGCGACAGCCGCTTGACCTTCTTGCCCGGCGGCCGGGCCTCGACCTCGACGCCGGTGGTCAGCATGTTCTCCGGATCGGTGAGCAGCAGCCTGCCCTCGCCGCCGGGGAACACCCGCGTGAAGATCGTCTCGAACTCGCGGGCCACATCGTGGTAGGCGGCGGTGAAGACCTGCTCGACCCGGTCGTCCACCTCCTTGACCACGAGCAGCAGATCGCGCCGGGTCTTCTTCAGGTCCTCCAGCTGCGAGCTGAGGAAGGCGTGCCGCTCCTCCAGCGCCGCGAACTCCTCCAGCGCGAGCGGGTTGACCTTGCCGAGCTGGGCCATCTGCCGGTCGGCCGCCTTGGCCCGCTTCTGCTGCTCCTCCCGGACGTAGGGCACCGGATCGCCGTCCACCGTGGGGACCGGCTCGTCCGGGCCGTATTCGGCGACGAGCGTGTGGGCCTCGACGCCGAACTCCTCCACCGCCCGCGCCTCCAACTGCTCAAGGCGCATCCGCTGCTCGGTCCTGGCCACCTCGCTGCCGTGCGCCCGGTTGACCAGCTTGTCCAGCTCCCCGGACAGCTCGCGGACCCGGAGCCGGACGGACTTGAGCGAGGCGTCGATCTGCCCGCGCGCCTGCTCGGCCTCGTCCCGCTCGGCCGCGGCGCCGGCCAGTGAGGCCTCCAGCGACCGCAGCGTCAGCTCGGCCCCCCGGACCACCGCCTGGGCCACCTGCGCCTGCCTGCGCCGCCGCTCCCGCAGGACGGCGGCCCTGGAGCGCTCCTCGCGCTCCCGCTCGGCCGCGCGCATCAGGCCGTCGGCCCTGCCCTCCAGGCCCCTGACCCGCTCCTCTGCCGTCCGTACGGCCAGGCGGGCCTCCATCTCGGCCTGCCGGGCCGCCGCGCAGACCTCGGCGAGCTCGTCACGGATCTCGGTGCCGGGCTCGGTCTCCAGCCCCTCGGCGGCCTCGGCGGCGGCGAGCCGCTCCTCAAGCTCGGCCAGCCCGGCCGCGTCCTGGTCGCGTGCCTCCCGCGCCGCCCGCACGCCCCCGGCCAGCCGCTCGCACTCGTCCCTGGCGGCCTGCGCCGCCGCGCCGAGCTGGGCCAGCCGCCTGGCCGCGGCGGCGGCCTGCTGGTCGGCGTCGCGCTGCCGGGCCCGGAGCTGGTCCAGGGCGGCCTGCGCCGCGTTGACCCCGGCCTGCGCGGTCTGCACGCCCGTCTGCGCCTCGGCCACGCCCGCCTGGGCGGCCTCGACCGCGAGCTGCGCCTCCCCCTCCGCCTCGGCGGCCTCCTCCAGCGCCGTCGCCGCCTGCTCGGCGGCCACCCTGGCCGTGGACAGGTCGGCGACGGCCTCGTCGAGCGCGGCCCGCACCTGGAGGGCCGAGGTGCCGCCGGCCGAGCCGCCCCGGGCCGCGTAGGCGCCCAGGAGGTCACCGGAACGGGTGACGGCCCGCAGCTCCGGCCGCTGGTCGACCGCCTTCCTGGCGGTCGCCAGATCTTCGACGACGAGCACGCCCCCCAGCAGGTGGGCGGCGGCGGCCCGCAGCTCCGGCGGGACGGTGACCAGGTCGACCGCCCATTCGGCGCCGGCCACCGGCACGGGGCCCGCCGGGCTCTGCGCCCCGTCCGCGGCGATGACCAGGGACGCCTGGCCGCCGCCCGCGCTCCGCAGGAAGTCGATGGCGTCGGCCGCGCTCTGCAGGGACTCCACGGCGACGGCCTCGGCGGCCGCGCCCAGAACGGTGGCGACGGCCACCTCGGCGCCCGGCCGGACGGCCAGCATGGCGGCCACCGGGCCGAGCACCCCCGCCAGGTCGGCCGCGAGCAGCGCCGCACCGCCGTCGGCGCCCCTGGCCAGGCTCAACTCCAGCGCCTCGAACCTGGCCTCCAGCGCGGCGACCTGGCGCTGCGCCTCCTGGTCGGCGCGGCGCGCCGTGGTCAGGGCCGCCCTGGCCGCACCGAGGCCGGCGTCCGGGCCCGCGACGGCCGACTTCGCCTCCTCCACCACGGCCCTGGCCTGGTCGACGGCCTGCCTGGCCTGGTCGACGGTCTCCAGGGCGATCTCCAGCTCCTCGGTGAGGGCGGGGTCGGCTGCCGGGTCGGCCTGCTCCTGGCTGTCGTGCTCGGCCTGGGCGCGCCCGGCGCGCTGCTCGGCCTCCTCCAGGGAGCGCGCCAGCCGGCCGATCTCCTCCTCGGCGGCCCCGGCCCGGCTGCGCGCGGCACCGACCTGGCCCCGGAGCCTGGCCAGCCCCTCGCGCCGGTCGGCGGCCGCCCTGGCCGCGGCGGCCAACCGCCGCTCCTCGGCCGCGAGCGCGCCCTCGGTCTCGGCGCGCTCGGCCACGGCCCTGGCGAGGGTCTCCTGCTCCTCGGCGAGCAGCTCGGCGAGGACCCGCTCCTGCTCCCGGACCTCCTCGGCCTCGCGCTCGAAGTCCTCCGGGTCACGTCCACGCCGTTCCACGGCGGTGTCGGTGGCGTGGCGGTGCCGCTCGGCGGCGAGCCCCGCCAGGCCCCTGAGGCGCTCGCGGAGCGAGGAGAGGCGGAAGTAGGTCTCCTGCGCGGCGGCCAGGCGCGGCTGGGCCTCGGCCTCGGCGGCCTCCAGCTCGGTCTCGGCGAACTGGCCCTGCTCCAGCTCGGCCTCCACCGCCGTACGGCGGGCGAGGACGGCGGCCTCGTCGGCCGTCTCCCGCTCCAGCGTGGTCCGCAGGGTGAGCACGTCGTCGGCGAGCAGCCGGAGCCGGGCGTCGCGGAGGTCGGCCTGGATGACGGCGGCCTTACGGGCGATCTCGGCCTGGCGGCCCAGCGGCTTGAGCTGGCGGCGCAGCTCGGTGGCGAGGTCCTGGACGCGGGTCAGGTTGGCCTGCATCGCGTCGAGCTTGCGCAGCGCCTTCTCCTTGCGCTTGCGGTGCTTCAGGACACCCGCCGCCTCCTCGATGAACGCCCGGCGGTCCTCCGGGCCGGCGTGCAGCACCTGGTCGAGCTGGCCCTGCCCGACGATGACGTGCATCTCGCGGCCGATGCCCGAGTCCGACAGCAGCTCCTGGATGTCGAGCAGGCGGCAGGTGTCACCGTTGATGGCGTATTCGCTCTGCCCCGCCCGGAACATCAGGCGGCTGATCGTGACCTCGGTGTAGTCGATGGGCAGCGCGCCGTCGGTGTTGTCGATGGTGAGGGTGACCTCGGCGCGGCCCAGCGGGGCCCGCGAGGAGGTCCCGGCGAAGATGACGTCCTCCATCTTCCCGCCGCGCAGCGACTTCGCGCTGTGCTCGCCCATGACCCAGGCCAGGGCGTCGACCACGTTGGACTTGCCGGACCCGTTGGGGCCGACGACCGCGGTGATGCCCGGCTCGAAACGGAGGGTGGTGGCCGAGGCGAAGGACTTGAACCCGCGCAGGGTGAGGGTCTTCAGATACATGCAGGAACCCCCCATTCCCCGGTGCGCTCACCTCGGCCGCGGCGTCGGGCGTCACGGCTCGGGCGCCGGCGGCCGGGATCCTCCCCCGTCGCACAGCCGGTCCGCCCGCCTGGGAAGACTACCGTTCTTCACCCGCGCTCGCCTGTACACCGCCTGTGCTCCCCACGCGCACACGGCCCCGCACCGCGCGTGGTGCCCCGCACGGACGGATGGACCCGGTCCGCCACCGGCCGGGCGATCCCCGACGGGTGGCCATGGGCATGGGCCGACCGCCAAGGGGGAGGCCCCCGGCGGATGGCTGCGGGCATGACGGACCGCCGCCGAAGGTGAGATCCCCGGCGGGTGGCCACGGGCAGGGGCGGCCGCCAAAGTGAGGACGCCTACGGGCGCCTGCGGGCATGACGGGCCGCCGCCGAAGGCAAGATCCCCGGCGGGTGGCTGCGAGCATGACGGACCGCTACCGGAGGCGGGATCCCCGGCGGGCGCCTGCGGGTATGGGTCGGCCGCCGCCGAAGGTGAGATCCCTGGCGGGTGGCTGGGTACGCGGCCTACCGCCGCCGGAGGCTCCCGGGGCGGTCCGCTCTCTCCTCGCACCGCGTGGGAGTCCGTGGGTGACGGCTCCCGGGTGACGACGGATATGACAAGGGACGCCCCGGAGAGGCGTCCCTGGACAGTGTGTTCGTCCCGGCCCCTTAGGTGAGGGCCGGCTCACGATCCTGCAGGCGGGTGAACGCCTCATCACGGGTGCTGGCCGCGAGTTCGTCGTTCTGGGCCTGGAGCCGGGTGAGCTCTGCCTCGAGATCACGGATGCGCTGCTGGAGACGGCGCATTTCCGAGACCATACGAGGGTCAGGACCGCCGACGTGGCCGAGTAGAGCCTTCGCCATGGTTAAGGGTCCTCCACGCTGAGTGACCAGACTGGTTCGCGCACTTCTTGCCGCGGGAGGGGTGCGCGTGGTTCTTATCAAGAGTCGCACTGGTGAGGGAGACGGTCAAGTTGAACGCTCCGCTCGGATGCACCTGTGGGCACTCCCGACGGTAAAATATACCCCATTTTGGGGAGCTAAAGGAACGGTTAGCGCTCCACAAAACCGGTGGATCCTCCCTTCGCCTCGCTCCAGCGCTCGACGACCCCGTCGACGCGGCCCGGCGTGTCGCCGCCGCGGAGCAGTTCCAGCAGCCTGACGCAGGAGTCCTCCGGACCCTCCGCCACGACCTCCACCCGCCCGTCGGCGGTGTTCCGCGCCCAGCCGACCAGGCCGAGCTCCAGCGCCCGCGCCCGCGTCCACCAGCGGAAACCCACGCCCTGCACCCGCCCCCGGGCCCAGGCGGTCAACCGGACCTCCGTCATGACCGGGCCTTTCTCGGACGGGGCTGGCAGCGGGGGCAGCTGTAGGAGGAGCGGTTCATGAACGACTCCCTGATGATCGGGGTGCCGCATCTCCGGCAGGGCTCGTCCCGCCTGCCGTACACCGCGAGCGAGCGGTCGAAGTAACCGCTCTCGCCATTGACATTCACGTAGAGACTGTCGAAGGATGTGCCGCCCTCCGACAGCGCCGCGGCCATCACCTCGCGGGCGGCGCCCAGCAGCTCGGCGATCTTGGGCCGGGTCAGCGCCCCGGTGGGCCGGGCACCGTGCAGCCGGGCCCGCCAGAGCGCCTCGTCGGCGTAGATGTTGCCGACGCCGCTGATCAGCGACTGGTCCAGGAGCGCCCGCTTGATCTCGGTCTGCCTGGCGCGCAGCCGGCGGCCGAACAGCTCCTCGTCGAAGTGCTCCTCGAACGGGTCGGCCGCGATGTGCGTGATCGGCTCCGGCACCGGACGGCCGCCGGCCTGGGCCAGCGCGGTCACCAGCACGTGGCCGAAGGTCCGCTGGTCGACGAAGCGCAGGTCGGGACCGCCGTCGGTGAAACCGATCCGGACGCGCAGGTGCTTCTCCAGGGCCGCGCCGGGCTCCACCACCAGCAGCTGGCCGCTCATCCCCAGATGCGCCAGGATCGCCTCGGAGCCGCCGTCCAGGGGGAGCCAGAGGTATTTGCCCCGGCGCTCGGCCGGGCCTATCACGCGGCCCTTCAGACGGGCGGAGAACTCCTCGGCGCCGGGGATGTGCCGCCGGATCGCCCGCGGGTGCAGCACCTCGGCGTGGGCGACCACCCGCCCGGACACCCAGCGCTCCAGACCTCGCCGGACGACCTCGACCTCGGGCAGCTCGGGCATGCGCCCCTCCTTGAACGGCTCAGCTGGCTTCGCGCTTGTCCCGGTCCTGGCGGATCCGGTTCCAGGCCGCCTCCGCGGCCTGCTGCTCGGCCTCCTTCTTCGACCGGCCGGAGCCGGAGCCGTACTCCTCGCCACCGAGGCGGACGACGGCGGTGAAGGACTTGGCGTGGTCGGGGCCGCTCTCCTCGACGTGGTATTCGGGCACGCCGAGCGACTCGGAGGCGGTGAGCTCCTGGAGCGAGGTCTTCCAGTCGAGTCCGGCGCCCAGCGAGGCCGAGCGGGTGATGAGGGGGTCGAAGAGCAGGTGGACCACGCGGAACGCCTCGTCCAGCCCCCTGTTGACGTAGACCGAGCCGATGAGCGCCTCAAGGGTGTCGGCGAGGATCGAGGACTTGTCACGGCCCCCGGTGCCCTCCTCGCCCCGGCCCAGCCGCAGGAACCGGCCCAGGCCCAGCGTGCGGGCCACGTCGGCCAGGGCGCGCATGTTGACCACCGCGGCCCTGAGCTTGGCGAGCTGCCCCTCGGGCAGGTCCGGGTGGTTGCGGTAGAGGGTGTCGGTGACCACCAGGCCCAGCACCGAGTCGCCGAGGAACTCCAGGCGCTCGTTGGTGGGCAGGCCGCCGTTCTCGTAGGCGTAGGAGCGGTGCGTCATCGCCCGCTCCAGGATCGCGACGTCCAGCCGGACCGAGAGGACCCGCTCCAGCTCGTCCCTGACGGACTCGACGGCAACTGGCTTAACGCTCGTACCCACGTCTTCTCCTCGCACGTTTCTCGTTCGAATGCGCGATGGCGAAGGGGGACGAGAGATGCCCGAAGACGTGGTGGGCGCCGGGAGGGTACGCGTCATCGCGGACCCCGGCGTCCACCACAGCCGCGGGCGGACCGCCATCGCATTGGTGTGCTGACGGTTACGCCGGCCGGGCCGGAGGGCCCGGCCGGCGTCCGTCGGTCAGCATGCGATCAGGCGGAGGGCTCGATCACCTGACGGCGGTTGTAAGTGCCGCAGGTCGGGCACGCCACGTGCGGACGCTTCGGCGAGCGGCACTGGGGGCAGCTCACGAGCGAGACCGCGGCGGCCTTCCACTGCGACCTGCGGGAGCGAGTGTTGCTCCGCGACATCTTGCGCTTGGGGACAGCCACGTCAGCTCTCCTGATCGTTGTTATGTTCCGGAATCAGACCTTGCAGCTTGGCCCAGCGTGCGTCGATCACCTCGTGCCCGTGGTCAGGCTCGGCATCCGCGAGCCTGACCCCGCATTCCGCGCAGAGCCCCGTGCAGTCTTCACTGCAGACCGGGCTCAACGGCAGTGTGAGCACCACCGCGTCACGGAACGTGGGTTCAAGATCGAGCAGTTCGCCGTCGAGGATCGAGTCACCCTCGGCGGCATCCTCCGCCGAGTAGAAGAACAGCTCCTGGAAGCTCACCTCGGTATCCGAGATGACCGGCTCCAGGCACCGCGCGCACTCCCCCCGCAGCGGGGCTTGCGCCGTGCCCGTGACGAGCACGCCTTCCATGACCGCCTCAAGCCGGATCTCCAGCTCGACATCGGCGTCCTTGGGGACACCGATCATCTCAACGCCGATCTCCGCCGGTGCCGGGAGAGAGCGGGTGATCCGGAGCATCGAACCCGGTCGCCTGCCCAGATCGTGGGTGGATATCACCCAGGGGGCTCGAGGATCGAGGCTGTGCAGAGTCATTCCGCTCTCATCAGGCATGGCGAATCAACGCCGTTGTGCAAGGCCAAAACAAGAGAATACCAGGAGCTAACCCCTGAGCCGTTCGACCAGAAGCTCCTGCACGAGGTCCGGGACCAGGCCGGCCACGCTCCCACCGTACCGGACGATCTCCTTGATGCGGCTGGAGGACAGGAAGGACACCTCCGGGCCGGTGGCCATGAACAGCGTCTCGACCCCCGACATCCGGTAGTTGAGCTGGGCCATCTGGAGCTCGTAGTCGAAGTCGCTGACGGCGCGCAGACCCTTGACGATCGCGGGGATCTCCTGCTGTTTGCAGTAGTCCACCAGCAGGCCGTGGAACTTGTCCACGCGGACGTTGCCGTACTCCTTGGTGACGGTCTGGAGCATCTCGATGCGCTCCTCGACCGTGAACAGGCTCTTCTTCTCGATGTTGATCAGGACGGCTACGACGACCTCGTCGTACTGCCGGGAGGCCCGGCCGATGATGTCCAGATGGCCGTTGGTAACGGGATCGAACGATCCCGGACAGACAACGCGACGCAAGGCGAACCCCCTGCTCTATGGATTCCCGGCGGCGCGACCGTACCAAACGGACGCTTCGCCGTAACGACGGACCCTCTCCTCTTCGTATCCGGTGGGCCACACCAGGTCCTTCCCCCGGCTCTCCCGCTCCACCGCGACCAGCGCGTCCTCCGCGAGCCAGCCGCGATCTCGCAGCTGCCCCAGCACCGCCTCCACCGCCCCGTCGGTCATCACGTAGGGCGGATCGGCGAAGACGAGGTCGTAGGGCTCCTCGGTGCCCCGCTCCAGCACCCGCTCGACCCGGTCGGCGGCGAGCGTGGCCCCCGGGAGCCCGAGGGTCGCGATGTTCGCCCTGATCGTCCGGACCGCCTTGGCGTCGGACTC
This sequence comes from Streptosporangium brasiliense, assembly GCF_030811595.1. Classification (NCBI taxonomy): domain Bacteria; kingdom Bacillati; phylum Actinomycetota; class Actinomycetes; order Streptosporangiales; family Streptosporangiaceae; genus Streptosporangium; species Streptosporangium brasiliense. The sequence continues at coordinate 3,315,812 of NZ_JAUSRB010000002.1, read as the reverse complement.
CACCAGCAGCGCGTGGGCCGCCCCCCGGGACAGCGCCTCCAGCCCGACCGCGCCGGAGCCGGCGTAGAGGTCCAGCACTCTCGCCCCGTCCAGCGCGCCGAGCAGCGACCCCACCGTGGAGAAGATGCCCTCCCGGGCCCGGTCACTCGTGGGGCGGGTCCCCCGCCCCGGTGGCACGGCCAGCCGCCGCCCCCCTGCGCTCCCCGCGATGACTCGACTCACCCGCCCATTGTCTCAGTGCCGGATGTCACCCCTCGTCCCACAATCTTGGCCAACGGCCCGCCCCGGCAGCCCGGCGTGTCGCGGCGGATCGCATAACCGCAGGTCAAAAGGGTCTGGGGAGGTGATCTAGGTCAAGAGTGGGCAAGGAGTGGCGACGAAAGCGCAAGGGTCGTTCCACCCGGTCCCGACGCCTTGCATGATGAGTCGTGCGGCCTCCAAGTGACCCAGGGGGAGGCCGACCGGCGTGATCGTGAGCCCTTCCGCACGCCGGTGCTCTCGGCACCTGACCCGAGAGTGGGCCCAGGCGGGGACGGCATTCGGGGGGAGGCCGTCCCCGCAGTTGGGCGTCCGCCCCGCATCCCGCCGCACCGCCGGCGGCCCCCTTCCGGTCCTCAGGTCTTCTCGAGATATTCCGCGCGCTCGTCGGCCAGGAGCCGGTCGATCTCCATCCGGAGGACGGGGTGCCCCGCCAGGTCGGGGTCGGCCGTCAGCATGGCCTCGGCGTCCTGGCGGGCGGCGTGGATGACGTCCTCGTCACGCAGGAGCTGGAGCATCTTCAGCGACGACCTGCGGCCCGACTGGGCCACACCCAGCACATCACCCTCACGGCGCTGCTCCAGGTCGACCCGGGACAGCTCGAAGCCGTCGAGGGTCGCCGCCACGGCGTCGAGCCGCTGGCGGGCCGGGGTGCCGCCCAGGGAGTCGGTCACCAGCAGGCACAGGCCGGGCAGCCCGCCGCGGCCGACCCGGCCGCGGAGCTGGTGCAGCTGGGAGACGCCGAACCGGTCGGCGTCCATGATGACCATGACCGAGGAGTTGGGGACGTCGACGCCGACCTCGATGACCGTGGTCGCCACCAGGACGTCGACCTCGCCCCGGGTGAAGGCCCGCATCACGGCGTCTTTCTCCTCCGGCGGCAGCTTGCCGTGGAGCACCGCCGTGCGCAGGCCCCGCAGCGGACCCTCCGACAGCATCTCGGCCACCTCCAGCACCGCCAGCGGCGGACGCCGCTCGTCGTCGTCCTTCGACAGGTCGCCCTCGTCCCCCTCCAGGTCGCCGATGCGCGGGCAGACGATGTATGCCTGCCGGCCGAGCTCGACCTCCTCGCGCAGCCGCGTCCAGGTGCGGTCCAGGAAGTGCGGCTTCTCGGCGGCGGGCACCACGTGCGTGGTGATCGGGGCGCGCCCGGAGGGGAGCTGGGAGAGCGTGGAGACCGTGAGGTCGCCGAAGACCGTCATGGCGACCGTGCGCGGGATCGGGGTGGCGGTCATGACCAGCACGTGCGGGCGCCCGCCGCCGGCCTTCTCGCGGAGCGCGTCGCGCTGCTCGACGCCGAAGCGGTGCTGCTCGTCCACCACGACCAGACCGAGGTCGGCGAACTGCACGCGCTCCTGGAGCACCGCGTGGGTGCCGACCACGATCCCGGCGGTGCCCGAGGCCGCGTCGAGCATGGCCGAGCGGCGGGCCGCCGCGCCCAGCGAGCCCGTCAGCAGGGCGACCGCGGTGCCGCCGAACATGCCGCCGGCGGCCAGGTCGCCGAGCATGGCCGAGATCGACCGGTGGTGCTGCTGGGCGAGCACCTCGGTGGGCGCCAGCAGCACGGCCTGCCCTCCGGCGTCGACCACCTGGAGCATGGCCCGCAGCGCGACGACGGTCTTGCCCGCGCCCACCTCGCCCTGCAGCAGCCGGTGCATGGGATGGGCGAGGGCCAGGTCGGCCGCGACCTCCTCCCCCACGCTCTGCTGCCCCTCGGTGAGCTGGAACGGCAGGCGCCCGTCGAAGTCGGCCAGCAGCCCGTCGCCGCGCCGGGGCCGGGGCGTGGCGGGCCAGGAGGCGGCGGCCATCCGGCGCTGCAGCAGCACGGCCTGGAGCAGGAACGCCTCGTCGAACTTGAGCCGTTTGCGGGCTCGGGTCACGTCGCCGTGATCGCGCGGCCGGTGGATCGCCTGGAGCGCCTCGGCCAGGCCGGGCAGCTTGTGCCGGGCCCGCAGCTCGGCCGGGAGCGGGTCGTCGAGGGGGCCCATGGTGTCGAGGACGACACCCAGTGCCCGGCGGATCGCCCAGGGCGTCACGTCCTTGCCCGCCGGGTAGATCGGCACCAGCGCGGCGGCGAACTCCTCGGCTCCGGCCTCGCTCTCGTCGAACATCTCGAACTCGGGGTGGGACAGCTGCCACCTGCGCTTGTCGCCCTGTCCGAACGCGCCGACCTTCCCCGCGAACATGCCCCGCCTGCCCGGCCGCAGCCGTGTCTCGGCGATGTGGGAGGCCTTGCCGAAGAACGACAGGTAGATCCTGCTGCGCCGGCCGTCGACGACCTCGACCTCCAGCCAGGTGCCGCCCTTGTTGCGCATCGGCTTGCGCATGGCCCTGGTGACCTCGCCCACCACGGTGACGTGCTCGTCGACCTGCAGGTCGTCGAGATCGGTCAGCTCGCCGCGCTCGGCGTAACGCCGGGGGTAGTGCCGCAGCAGGTCGCCGACGGTGCGCAGGTCGAGGACGCTCTCCAGCAGCTTGGCCGTCTTGGGGTCCAGTGCCTTCGCCAGCGGCTCGTCAAAGCTCGTCACCCCAAGTTTCTACCGTGTCCGGGCGACAGAATTCACGCGGCGCCCCCTGCCCGCTCACCGCCCGTCACCGCACCGCCCCGTCCCGGCCGTCACCGGCCCGCGTACCGTCCCCGGCCGTCACCGGCCCGCACCGCACCGTCCGTCACCGGCCCGCCGTACCGTCCCCGGCCGCCCGCCTCCCCACCGGCCTTCCCGTCCGCCGCGGCGCCGGGCTCACTCGACGCCGATGAGCAGCGGGTAGCCGCCCTGCCCGCCCTCGTACAGGACGACCTCGACGTCGGGCCTGGTCTCGGCCAGATGGTCCTGTACGGCCCGCGCCAGCCCCTCCGGCGCGTTGACGCCCTGGAGCATGGTCACCAGCTCGCTGCTCGCCGACACCATGCGGCGGGTGATCTCAAGGGCGGTGTCCACGAGGCCGGTGCCGATCACGGCGGCGTCGCCGTCGATCACGCCCAGGACGTCTCCCGGCACGGTCAGGCCCGCGCTCGTCATCACCTCCCGGTCGGCCACCCAGACGTGCCCGTGGCGGGTGTGCGCGGCCGCCTCGGTCATGGCCACCACGTCGTCGTCGAAGCGCCTCAGCGGGTCGTGGACGGCCAGCGCCGCCAGACCCTGCACCGAGGCCCTGGTGGGCAGCACGCTGACCACCAGCCCCTCCTCGCGGGCGATCTCGGCGGCGGCCGCCGCGACCTCGCGGGTCCCGCTGTCGTTGGGCAGCACCACGACCTCCGTGCCGGCCTCGCGGATCGCGGCCAGCACCGCCGCCAGGGGCGGGCTGGAGCCGGGCTCCCGGCGCACCACCACCGCCCCCGACTGCTCGAACACGGCGCCCAGCGCGGGCCCGGCGGCCACGGCCACCACGCCCCGCCCCCGGGCCGCCGGGTGGGTCCTGCCGGAGCCGACCAGGTAGGTCACCTTGATCCGGTGGGGTCGGCCCACCCGCATGGCCGCCTCGATCGCCGCCCCCGCGTCGTCCACGTGGACGTGCACGTTCCACAGGCCGTCGCCGCCCACGACCACCAGGGAGTCGCCGAGCGCGTCCAGCTCGCCGCGGAGCGCGCCGACCGCGGCCTCGTCCGCGTCGAGCAGGTACATGACCTCGTAGCCGGGGCCCTCCCCCACCTCCGGGCCCACCTCCGGGGCGACCCTGTGGGCCGGCGCCGGGATGTCGACCCGCCCGGTGTAGGAGTCGGTGACCACCGCGGCGAGGCTCTCCAGAATGATCGCCAGCCCGGCCCCGCCCGCGTCCACCACACCGCTGCGGGCGAGCACGTCGAGCTGGTCCGGGGTACGGCGGAGCGCCGAGCGCGCCTCGTCGGCCGCCCTCCTGGCCACCGAGGCGAGGTCTCCCGTCAGGCCGCGCACGGCCCCGGCGACCGCGGTCAGCACGCTGAGCACCGTGCCCTCGACCGGCCTGGCCACCGCGCCGCGGGCCAGCTCGGCGGCTCTGACCAGCCCGCGCCCGAGATCGGCGCCCCGCCCCTCGGCCGCCCTGAGCACCTCGGCGAGGCCGCGCAGCGCCTGGCTGACGATCACTCCGGAGTTGCCGCGGGCGCCGAGCAGCGCGCCCTGCGCGAGCGTCTGCCAGGTGGTCGCCGCGTCGGCGTCACCGGGCAGCCCGTCGAGCGCCTCGGCCGCGGAGAGCATGGTCAGGTGCAGGTTGGTGCCGGTGTCGCCGTCGGGCACGGGGAAGACGTTGAGCGCGTCGATCTCCTCGCGCGCCTTCCCCAGCGTCTCGGCGGCCAGCCGTGACCACCGCCGGACCGCCGGCGGGTCGAGAACCTGCAGCATGCCTGCCCTCCACCCTTCCGATATGCGCTACGGTTGCTCTGGAGATTATCCCCGTTCGGCCAGTCATGGCGGCCCGTGTTGGCATGCAGGGCCGGACATCGGATATCCTCGTGTGGCCAGCCGGTTGTCCCGGCGTGCCCGATGACCGCCTGCTTGTGCGGCGGATCGAGCCTCTCGACTGATAAAAGGAGCGAACCGTGGCTTCCGTCTGCGACGTTTGCGCTAAGAAGCCGACCTTCGGCAACAACGTCTCCCACTCGCACCGCCGCACCCGCCGCCGCTGGAACCCGAACATCCAGCCCGTGCGCGCAGTGGTGAACGGCACGCCGAAGCGGCTGAACGTGTGCACCTCCTGCATCAAGGCCGGCAAGGTCACCCGATAGTCAGGCTTCCTCGCAGCCCGTCGCCCCGGAAGGGGTGACGGGCTGTTGCTTTTCGGGCCTTGCCATGGGACCGCCGCCCCGGGCGGCCGGTGCCTGTGTGGGCGCTCCTCCAGGTCAACGCCCTGGGCACTTTCCGGTCCCGGTCGGTGCTGGAGGGGAGCGTCCTGGAGGTCCGCCAGACGCCCGCCCCCCACCAGGTGAACCTCGCCCGTGCCCGCGTCCGGCTGGGCTCCTCGCCGGAATGCCCGGAGGCCGGGCACCGGCCCGATCGCCAGGATTCTCTAGGGCGTTTCCTGTGGGCCCGCGTCCCGGCGCCACTGCCAGGCGTGGTCCACCGGGCCGATGCCCTCCCCCAGCGCGAACCCGTGGGCGATCGCGCCCGTGACATATGTCTTGGCCCGCTCCACGGCGGCCGGGACGTCCTCGCCGCGCGCCAGGTAGGAGGCGATCGCCGAGGCCAGGGTGCAGCCGGTGCCGTGGGTGTGGCGGTTGTCGTGGCGCTCGGCGGTGAAGCGGAACTCGCGGGTGCCGTCGGTCAGCAGGTCCACCGGGGCGCCGGGCAGGTGGCCCCCCTTGATCAGCGCCCAGGTGGGGCCCAGCTCCAGGACCGCCTCGGCGGCCCGGCCCAGGTCGGTTTCGTCCTCGACCTTCACCCCGGTGAGCTGGGCCACCTCCCAGAGGTTGGGGGTGACCACGGTGGCCGTCCGCAACAGGCGCGACTTCACCGTGTCGACGGCCTCGGGGGCGAGCAGCGTGTCGCCGTGCTTGGAGACCCCCACCGGGTCCACCACGACCGGCGCCTCGACCCCGGCCAGCACCTCGGCGACCACCTCCACCAGCGCGGGCGAGGCCAGCATCCCGGTCTTGACCGCCTGGACGCCGATGTCGCCGAGCACCGAGTCGAGCTGGGCGCGCACCGCCTCCGGCGGGAGCTCCCAGTATCCCTGGACGCCCAGCGAGTTCTGTGCGGTCACCGCGGCGATGACGCTCATGCCGTGCACGCCCAGGGCGAGCATTGTCTTCAGGTCGGCCTGGATCCCGGCGCCGCCGCCGGAGTCGGAACCGGCGACGGTCAGCACACGAGGAGGGGTCGGATCGGTCATGTCTCCATCCAACCAGCTCCGGCTCAGACGACCGAGCACTCTCCCCGGGTGCTCCAGCAGCTCCGCGGGGCCTGTGCCCGGCCCTGCGCGGTGAAGGTGAGGACCAGGTTCTCGCCGGCCTCCAGAGACGCGGCCGGCCCGATGACCAGGGTGTCGCCGTTCTGCTCCCAGCCGGCCCCGCTCACCGAGGTGACCTCGCCGCCGACCGGCAGGCTCAGCGTCAGGTCGGTGAGCCGCTCTCCGGCGGTGACCACGAGCTCGGCGGTGTAGACCTCCGCCTTCTCCGTGACGACGCCGAAGTCGACCGTGATCGCCGCGCCGCCGGCCGCCGGGGGGTTCGGCGTGCCGGGGTCGTCCGGGACGGAGGGCTGGGGGTCCGGGGGCTGGGTGGCGTCCGGGGTGTGCGCCGGGTCCTGCGTCCGGGTGTCGGTGACGAGGGACTGGCCGGTCCGGCTGGGCTCGGGCTCCGGCCGCTCGGTGGGCCGCGCGGGCTCGGTGCGCCGGGCGCGGGTGGCCGTCGGCGTCGGGGTGGGGGCCGCGGTCGAGGTGCGGCCGGTCCGGCTGCGGGTGGCCGCCGGTGTGGGGGCGGGGTCGGTCTCGCCCTCCTCCGCCGTCTCGGGCTCCTGGCTCGGCGTGGGCTCCCCGGTCTGGTCGGCGGTGCCGGCCGGGTCGGTCGGGTACGGCTCCGACTGGTCCGGCGTCTCCGCCTGGCAGCCGCTGGGCGGGCAGTCGGCGGTGGATCCGGCGGGGCTGCCCAGCATCTGGACTCCGGCCACGGTCCCGCCGAGCACCACGGCCACCGCCGCGACGGCCAGCACCAGCGTCCTGACCCGCCCGCCGGAGCGGCGCTTCTCCTCGGGCCAGACCGGGTCGGACAGCTCCGAGGCGGCCGACCACCCCGATCCCAGGAACCCGGCCCGGGGCTCGGTCACCGCCGACTCTTCGGGACGGAGCCGGCGCCCGATCGGCTCGTCGCGATAGTCAGGCTCCGGGGTGGGCTCCGGCTCGCGTTTCCCCCGGTTGCGGGGGGCTTGCTGGTCATGTCCACCGTGGCGGCCCATGTTGCCCCTTTCTCTCGGGAATCTCGACCGCCCATCTTCATACCAGTTTAATAACCGTTTGTGGCAAATTTAACTGATGTCACAGGAGTGGGAAACGTCACTTCCGGAAGTGATCCCAGCCGCCGTGCTCCAGCTTGCGGCCCCTGACCTGTACGCCCTCGCCCTCGGTCACCCGGCCGACCACGGTCCATCCGGACGGGAGCCGTACGTCCTCGGGGAAGGTCGCAGCGAGGGCGTGGTCATCCCCGCCGGTGAGCACCCACTCCAGCGGATCGGCGCCGAGCAGCCGGGCGGCCTCCTCCAGCGGCGCGGGGACGGCGAAGTTTTCGGGGGCCAGCACGATGCCGATCCCGCCCGCCTTGGCGAGGTGTCCCAGGTCCTGGAGCAGGCCGTCGCTGACGTCGAGCATCGAGGTCGCGCCGAGCGCGGCCGCCTCCGGGCCGCGGGCGTAGGGCGGCCGGGGGCGGCGGTGGGCGTCGATCAGCTCCGCCGGCTCGCTCAGGCCGCCGTCGAGCAGCGCGAGCCCGGCGGCGGCGTGCCCGAGCCGCCCGGCCACCGCCACCGCGTCGCCCGGACGCGCTCCCGAACGCGTGACCGGTGCGCGCCCGCCCAGGTCGCCCAGGGCGGTGACGCCGATCACCACCAGATCACAGCGGGTGATGTCGCCGCCCACCACGCTGGCGCCGACGAGGTCGCACTCGTCGCGGAAGCCGTCGGTGAGGTCGTCCAGCCATTCGGTGGCCGCCTCCGCGGGCAGGCCGAGACCGACCACGATGCCGGTGGGGTCGGCGCCCATCGCCACGACGTCGGAAAGATTCTGCGCTGCGGCTTTTCGACCGATGTCGTACCCACTGGACCAATCGCGACGGAAGTGCCTACCCTCGATCAATAAGTCTGTCGTCACGACGACCCGGCCGTCTGGAGCGCTCACCATCGCGGCATCGTCTCCGGGACCGAGCAGTACGGCTCTTCCCTGGGGCAAACGCCCAGTAATACGTGCAACAACTCCGAATTCGCCGAGATCTCCGACTGTGATGACGCACCTCCCGTTCATCACAGGGTACGGTGGCCCTTCGGCACTGATCCAATCGCCCGGGAGGACGTTATGGTGCAGGCCTACATCCTTATCCAGACCGAGGTCGGCAAGGCGGCGAACGTGGCCGGGGAGATCTCAGGGATCTCCGGCGTCACCCAGGCCGAGGACGTCACCGGCCCCTACGACGTTATCGTCCGCGCCGAGGCGCGGAACGTGGATGAGCTAGGCAAGCTTGTGGTGGCTCAGATTCAGGCGGTCGAGGGGATTACACGTACGCTTACGTGTCCAATCGTCCACATTTGACCTTTCAGGAACATGCGTGATGTCACTCCGGTTCGCTCGTTGGACGGGGTACGCCTGCGCCCTGCTGATCCTGGCGGGATGCAGTAGTACGGTCCGGGTGGATCCCCCCACCCCGGAGGGTCCGGCCGCCGCCGCGTGCAGGACACTCGGCGAACGGCTGCCGCAGGAGCTCGACGGTGCCGCCCGGGTGGAGACCACCCCGGCGTCGCCGTACGTCGTGGTCTGGGGGGAGGCCGGGATCGCGCTGCGCTGCGGGGTGCCGCGGCCGGCGACGATGACGGCCACCGAGCAGGTGCCCGAGATCGACGGGGTGGCGTGGTTCTCCGACCCCGCCAGACCGTTGCTGTTCACCTCGGTCGGCCGCGAGGTCTACGTGGAGGTGACGATCTCCCGGCAGCATGTCCCGGAGAACGTCCTCGTCGACCTCGCGGCCCCCATCAAGGCGGCGCTACCGTAGGCCCGGCGACCGGCGCAGCGCGAGCTGGATCAGCCGGTCGACCAGGTCGGCGTAGGACAGGCCGGTGGCGGCCCACAGCTGCGGCGCGACCGACATCGCGGTGAAGCCCGGCATCGTGTTGATCTCGTTGAGGACCAGCCGGCCGTCGGTGGTGTAGAAGAAGTCGACCCGCGACAGGCCCTCGCAGCCCAGCGCCTCGAACGCGCGCACGGCCATCGCCCGCAGGTTCTCGGCCACGTCGGCGGGGATGTCCGCGGGCACCGACAGGGACATGTCGTCACCGATGTATTTGGCCTCGAAGTCGAAGAACTCGTGGTCGCCGCGGACCAGCACCTCACCGGGCACGCTGGCCCGCGGGGCGTCGTCGCCCAGGGACTCCAGCACCGCGCACTCGATCTCGCGGCCCACGATCGCGGCCTCGACCAGCACCTTGGGGTCGTGCTCGCGGGCGAACTCGACGGCCGACTCCAGCTCCGCCAGGTCGTGCGCCTTGGAGATGCCCTGGCTCGACCCGGCCCGGGCGGGCTTGACGAAGACCGGCCAGCCGAGCTCCTGGACCTCCTTGAGGACCCGGTCCCGGTCGGTGCGCCAGTCACGGTCGCGGATCACGACGTAGGGGCCGACGGGCAGGCCCGAGGCGGCGAGCACCATCTTCATGTACGCCTTGTCCATGCCGACCGCGCTGGCCAGCACCCCGGAGCCGACATAGCGGACCCCGGCCATCTCCAGCAGGCCCTGGATGGTGCCGTCCTCGGCGAACGGCCCGTGCATCACCGGGAAGACGACGTCGACCCGGCCGAGCTCGACCGGGATGCTGCCGGGCTCGGAGGCCACCAGCGTGCCGCCGCCGGACGACAGCACCAGGCCCGTCCCCCCGGCGTCGACGGCCGGCAGCTCGTCGCCCTCGATCGCGTAGCGCTGGTCGTCCGAGACGAGCACCCACCGGCCGTCCTGGGCGATTCCGATGGGGACCACCTCGTACTTGGACCGATCGATGGCCTCCAGCACGCTACCGGCTCCGAGGATGGAGACGGCGTGCTCGGAGTTACGGCCACCGAAGACGATTGCGACCCTCGGCCGGGTTTCGTGCTGCTCGCTCATGATGACCGAATCTACCCCCTCTGAGAGGTCAATCCGCCTGTCAGACGCGCCTATCCCGCCGATTCGGGGAGGGAGTCCAGCGCCTGGGTCACGTCCATGATCAGGTCTTCGGCGTCCTCCAGGCCGATGGAGAAGCGGACGGCCGCCGCGTCGATCCCGGAGGCCCCGCCGGCCGGCCGGCCGGTCGAGGCCAGGTGCGCGGCCTTGGTCCGGGTGCCGCCGACGGAGGTGGAGATCGAGGCGAGTCTGAGGGCGTCGATCAGCGCCGTGCCCGCGCCGTGGCCGCCGCGCGGGGTGACCGTCACGCAGGCGCCGTATCTGGTGCCCTCGGGCCCGGAGTCGAACAGGTGCCTGGCGAGCTGGTGACCCGGGTGCCCGGGCAGGCCGGGGTAGTCGACCCGGCGGACGGCGGGGTGCTTGGCCACCGCCGCGGCGAACACCATCGCGGTGGCGCACATCCGGCGCACCCGCAGCGGCAGGGTCTCCAGCCCCCGGCGGAGCAGGAAGGCGTCGTCGGGCGAGAGCGTCCCCCCGATGTCGACGCAGACCTCCCGGAGCCGGGCGATCAGGGCGGGACGGCCGACCGCGACGCCGCCGGTGCAGTCGTCGTGACCGCCGAGGTAGCGGGCCGCGGAGTGGATCACCAGATCGGCGCCGTGCTCCAGGGGGCGGCAGACGACGGGGGTGGCGAAGGTGGAGTCGACCACCAGCAGCGCGCCGGCCCTGCGGGCGATCCGGTAGAGGCCGCGGATGTCGGCGACGGCCGTCGTGGGATCGGACAGCGTCTCCGCGTAGATGATCTTCGTGTGGGGCTGGATCGCCGCCTGCACCCGTGCCGGGTCGCCGTAGTCCACGAAGGCGGCGTCGATCCCGAACCGGGACAGCACATTGGTGATCAGCGAGTGGGTCCCGCCGTAGAGCGGGGCCGGGGCGACGATGTGCGTGCCCGCGCGCAGGAAGGTCATCAGGACCGCGTTGACCGCGGCCATCCCCGACGAGAACGCCTGCCCGGCGACGTCCTCGGGCGCCGCGGCGCCCTCCAGCGCGGCCACCGCCGCGGCGAAGGCGGTGGTGGTGGGGTTGTCGATCCGGCCGTGGGCGGAGCCGGAGCCCCCGCCCTCGAACGCCTCGGCGAGCTGGCCGGAGTCGGCGAAGCTCCACGCGGAGCTGCGCCACACCGGGGGGCCGAGGGGGGTCCGCCGCGGCGCCGGCGGGGCGGGCAGGTGCGCCGACCGGGTGTTCTCGCCCTGCCGTCTGCGCGCGCGTCGGTTCACACGCCGTACCGTTCCGGCTTGGGGGTGCGGGACATCAGCAGCATCGCGGCCTCGCTGGGGGGCAGCCCGTCATGGACGACGGCCACCACCACCTCGGTGATCGGCATCTCCACATCGTGCTTTCTGGCCAGCTCCAGGACCGACTCGCAGGACTTGACCCCCTCGGCGGTCTGCTTCGTCGCGGCGACGACCTCGGCCAGGGTCATGCCCTGCCCGAGATTCTTGCCGAAGGTGCGGTTGCGGGACAACGGGGAGGTGCAGGTCGCGATGAGGTCGCCCATCCCGGCGAGCCCGGCGAAGGTGTGCGGATCGGCGCCGAGCGCCGCGCCCAGCCGGGAGATCTCGGCCAGCCCGCGCGTCATCAGCATCGCCCCGACGTTGTCGCCGAGGCCCATCCCGGCGGCGACGCCGACCGCCAGGGCGATCACGTTCTTGACCGCCCCGCCGAGCTCCACCCCCACCACGTCGGGGTTGGTGTAGGGGCGGAACCACGGCGGCAGGTGGCAGACCGCCTGGAGCCGTTCCATGGCCCGCTCGTCGGTGCAGGCGACCACGGTCGCGGCGGGCTGGCCCCGGATGATCTCCCCGACCAGGTTGGGGCCCGACACCACCGCGACCCGCTCCTGGGGCACCTCGGCGACCTCGCAGATCACCTCGCTCATCCGCTTGGTGGTGCCGAGCTCGATGCCCTTCATCAGGCTGACGAGCACTGCGTCGGGCGGCAGGTCCGGCTTCCAGCCGATCAGGTTGGACCGCAGCGTCTGGGAGGGGACCGCGAGCACCACGAAGTCGGCGCCGTCGAGCGCCTCGGCGGGATCGGTCGTGGCCCGCAGGTTCTCGGGCAGCGTCGCGCCAGGCAGATAGTCGGGATTCTCGTGACGGCGGTCGATCGCCTCGACGACCTCCGGGCGCCGCCCCCACAGGATCGTCTCGGTGCCCGCCCCAGCCATGATCATCGCGAAGGTGGTGCCCCACGATCCCGTGCCGAATACAGCCGCCTTGGTCATTTCATCACCGTACGCCGAAGTCAGTTGTCGGAAGGTCTCTTGAACGGCGCCTCTGGCGCCTTCTCCTCGCGTAACTCAGCGAGCAGGTCCGTGATGGCCGCCATGATGTCGGCGGTCGCCTCGCGCAGGACGTCGGCGTGGAGCGGCTGTCCCTCGTACTTCGACAGGTCGACCGGCGGGCCGGTCAGCACGCGGAAGGTCTTGCGCGGGAAGAGGTCGGGCTTCTTGCTCCCGTAGGGGAGGATCTCCTGCGCGCCCCAGTGGGCCACCGGGATGACCGGCGCGCCGCTGGACAGGGCGAGCCGGGCCGCTCCGGTCTTGCCCTCCATGGGCCAGAAACGGGGGTCGCGGGTGCAGGTGCCCTCGGGGTAGAACAGCACGCACGCCCCGTCGGCGAGCCTCCGCTCGGACTCCTTCAGCGAGCGGATCGCCTCGGAGCTCCCCCGGTAGACCGGGATGGCCATCAGCGACCTCACCATGTGCCCGAGCACCGGCACCGAGAACAGCCCCGACTTGGCCAGGATCGTCGGCCAGCGCCCGTTGTCGTAGAGGTAGTGAGACAGCAGGACGGGGTCCACCCAGGAGAGATGGTTGGTCGCCAGGATGATCCCACCCTCCTTGGGCAGGCGGTCGGCCCGGCGCCAGTCCTTCTTGACCAGGAGCCACGCGATCGGCTTGACGATCGCGACTGCCACGGCGACCCAGAACCGGGAAGGCCATCCAGGGCGTCTCATGAGCTCCTCCATGTAAGCGGGATGCGCCCTAAGTGTCCCGGTTGACTCTGCGGGATGTCGAGGCGGGATGCTTAAGGCTATGCCTGCTTCGGAGAGTTCCGGCTGGACCTTGGTCGTCCCTGTCAAGACACTGGTCGCCGCCAAGACCCGGCTGTCGGAGGCGGCCGGCCCGCACCGGGCCGCGCTGGCCGTGGCGATCGCGTGCGACACCGTCGAAGCGGCGCTGAGCTGCCCGATCGTCACGCGGATCGTGGTGGTGACGGGCGACCCGGTGGCGGCCGAGGCCCTCGGCGGGGTGGGGGCCCATGTGGTCGGCGACCCCGAGGCGGGGCTGAACGCGGCGCTGCGGCACGGCGCCCAGGAGGCGGTACGGCTGGCGCCCGGCGGCGCCGTCGGCGCGCTCCAGGCCGATCTCCCCGCGCTCCGCCCGGCGGAGCTGGCACTCGTGCTGGCCGCCGCGGCGGAGTTCGACCAGGCGTTCCTGCCCGACGCCGCCGACGTCGGCACGACCTTCTACGGGGTGCGGCCCGGTGTGCCGTTCACCCCGGGGTTCGGCGGCGAGTCGCGCGACCGTCACCTGCGGCGCGGCGCGAAGGAGATCTGCCTGGAGGGGATCGACTCGGTCCGCCGGGACGTGGACACCCCCGACGACCTGCGGGCGGCCCTGGCTCTCGGCGTGGGCCCCCGCACCCTGGCGATGGCGGAGAAGATCAGGAGGGAGCCTCCCGACGGGGGGGCTCCCTCCATGTGACAGCGGCGGTCAATGCCCCGCGTGCATGTGTGACAGCGGCGGTCAGTGCCCCGCGTGCGCCTCCTCGCGGGCCTTCCTCGGCAGTAGGAAGGCCGTGAGGAAGGTCAGCAGGAGCATGCCGGCCACCACCCACAGCACCACCCGCATCGCCCCGGCGATGTCGGGGTGCGGCCCCCCGGCCACCAGGTCGAAGAAGACCGTGCCGAGCAGCGCGACGCCGAAGGCGCCGCCGAGCTGCTGGACGGCGGTCATCGTGCCGGAGGCCGAGCCGGTCTCGTGCTGCTCGACCCCGGCCAGCACGATGTCGAAGAAGGGCGCCATCAGCAGGCCCATGCCGATGCCGGTCACCGCCAGGGCGGGGACGAACTGCCAGGCGGTCACCGTCGCCCCGGCCAGGGTGATCGTCAGCAGGACGCCGAGTGTGCCGAGCGCCATGATGAGGACGCCGCCCTGCAGGACCTTGCGGCCGAACCTCGACACCGCCTGGGCCAGCCCGAAGCCGGCGACCATGGCCAGCGACCAGGGGATCATCACGAGAGCGGCCTTGAGCGTGGAGTATCCGAGGCCGATCTGCGTGTAGAGGTTGAACACCAGCGTGAAGCCCGACATGGCGGAGAAGAAGACCAGGCCGGTCAGCAGACCGCCGGTGAAGGCCCGCTTACGGAAGAGACTGGGCACGACCAGCGGGTCGCCGCCCATCCGGCTCTTGCGGGACTCGAACCAGCCGAAGACCGCGAAGACCACGACCGAGGCGCCGATCATGACGAAGGACCAGGCGGGCCAGCCCTCCTCCCGGCCCTGGACGAGCGGGAAGACCAGGAGCAGGCCGGCGGCCGAGGCCAGGATCACACCGGGGACGTCGAGCCTGAGCGGGTGCGGGGAGCGTGACTCGGGCAGGAAGCGCAGCCCGGCGGCGAGGGCGGCCAGGCCGAGCGGCAGGTTGATCAGGAAGATCATGCGCCAGCCGGTGCCGAAGAAGTCGGCGTCGATCAGCCATCCGGCCAGGATCGGCCCGCCCACCGAGGACAGGCCCATGACCGGCCCGAACATGCCGAAGGCCGCGCCCACCTCCTTCGGCGGGAACATCTCCTTGATCAGGCCCAGCCCCTGCGGCAGCATGACCGCGCCGAACAGGCCCTGCACGACCCGCGCGCCGACGAGCAGTTCGGGAGACTGCGCGAGGGCGCACAGCAGGGAGCCCAGGGTGAACCCGGCCGCGCCGATGAGGAACATCCGCTTACGGCCGAAGATGTCGCCCAGCCGGCCACCGGTGATCAGGCCCACGGCCATGGACAGGGTGTAGGCGGCGCCGAGCCACTGGATCGTGGCGGCGGTGCCGCCGATCTCGGCCTGGATCGTGGGCGAGGCGATGTTGGTGACCATGGCGTCCAGGAGGTCCATCACCTCGGCGGCGAGGATCACGGACAGGGCGACCCAGCGCCATCGGTAGGCGGGTGGCTCGACGGCCGCTATGACCGGGGTTGTCATGTCTGTGGCCAATTGAGGCTCCTCATATGTCTGCGGGGGATGTCCACCACCGATGAACGATGTTCACCATAATTGAGCAACGTTCTTATCATGAACAGTGTTCTTCAAGGCGTGCGGTGTTCACGATATATCTCATGCAACCGCAGATCAAGATATATCGTGAAGGTGAGCGCCGTTCGACTCAGTGAGCGTTGTTCACTTGAGCGTTACACTGGCGCCATGAGTGACGAGTTGCCCGCGCTGCCCTGGGAGCGGTCCCGTCGCAGGACGCCTCGCGTCCGGATCCCGCTCACCCGCGACCGGATCGTCGACGCCGCCTACGCGGTGCTCGACCGCGAAGGCTACGACAGGCTGAGCATGCGCCAGGTCGCGGCCGAGCTCGGCGTCGCGGTCTCGGCTCTCTACGCCCACGTGAGCAGCAAGGACGAGCTGTTCGAGCTGATGTACATCCGGATGTTCCGCGGCTGGACCCTGCCCGACGCCGATCCCGCCCGCTGGCGTGAGCAGATCATGGACTTCGCCAGGAGCAGCCGGGCCAGGCTGCGGGAGCACCGCGACCTGGCCCGGATCTCCATGAGAAGCGTGCCGTTCAATCCCGAGGTGCTGCCGCAGGTGGACCGCCTCCTGGGCGTCTTCCGCGCGGCGGGGCTCCCCGACCGGGTGGCCGGAGCCGCCGGCGACGTGATCTCCACCTTCATCGACGGCTTCGCCTACGAGGAGAACATGTGGGAGGACCGCCGCCGCGAGGCGGAGGAGGGCACCTGGACAGAGCTCCAGACCATCATGAACCAGTATTTCAAGGATCTGCCGGCCGACCGGTTCCCCAACCTGGTCGCCCTCTCGGACTTCCTGATGGACAAGTCCAACGACGACCGGTTCGAGCTGGGCATGGAGATCATCGTCCGCGGCCTGGCCTCCATCGCCGAGGAGGCCCGGCAGGCCGGAGGCTCAGGACCCTCCGGCGGGCCGGAACCGGCGGACGGGCGGGGTGACGCCGGCCACGGTGAGCGCGCCGCGCTGGAAGAGCTACGCTGATCGCGTGCAGGCGACGGTGCGGACCTTTGACGCGACGACCCGGTCGGGGTCGGTGTTCCTGGACGACGGGACCGAGGTCCCCTTCGGCGCGGCGGCCTTCGACGCCGGGCCGCTGCGGCTGCTCCGTCCAGGACAGCGGGTGAACATCGTCATGGACGACGGCCGGATCACCTACGTCACGCTCTCGACCTTCCCCCTGCCGGACCGGAGCGCGGACCCCCGTCCCTGACGGCCGGGCGCCCCTCGTCACCCGCCCTTGACGGCCGGACGCCCCCGCGCCCGTCCCCGTCGGACCGGGTGCCCCTCGTCACCCGGCGGCGGCCGCCCCGTCCCGGACAGCCGGACGCCCGGATCCCCTCGGCGGGGATCCGGGCCGTCCGCGTGAGGCCCTACTTTTTCTTCGCGGCCTTCTTTCCCTCCACGTTGACGAGCTCCTTGAAGTCCGAGCCGGGACGGAACTTCGGACCCCAGCTCTCGGCGACCTTGATCTCGGCGCCGGTCGAAGGGTTACGGGCCGTGCGAGCCGGCTTGTGCACCATCTCGAAGGCGCCGAAGCCGGTGATGGAGACCTTGTCCCCGCCGGCGACGGCCTTCTGAATGGCGTCGAGCACCGCGTTGACGGCCTCGGTGGCTGTCTTCTTGTCGCCCACCCGATCCGCGATCGCGTCGACGAGTTCCTTCTTGTTCATAAAGGTTGCTCCCCCTGTTACCGATGTCTGGGAGTGGGTCATGAGGCAGAAAACCCGTCTCACCCGATTTGTCACGGCACGGGGTCCCAACTGAACGAGAAACCCCTTGCCCGCTTGAAATTAGGGGACGGAGCCGCGCGACTCAATCACCTTCCGCAATGTTTCCAGCACTCGGCGTATCTGAAACCAGAGCATCAAGGTCTAGAAGGAATAAATCAAGACGCCCCGCTGCATGGCTGAGATCACGTTTGGCCACGTCACAGATGGAGAGCAGGCGCCTGCTCAGGCGCTCCCTCTGATCAAGGGGAACGGGCAGCACGCGGACGCGGCGGTGCGCATCGCGCAGCCGCCACGCCAGCTCGTTCTCTGAACGCGTCAGACGGTCGTCGGCAGCCATGGCTGCCGCCTATTCTCGTATGCCGCGACGTCATCGGCATTACGCAGGGTCAGCCCGATGTCGTCCAATCCCTCCATCAGACGCCAGCGGGTGTAGTCGTCGATTTCGAACCCGGCGATCTCCCCGGCCCAGCGGACCTGGCGTTCCCCCAGGTCAACCGTGATTTCCAGGGCGGGATCGGCCTCGACGGCGGCCTGCAGGGCCTCGACCGTGGCGGCCGGCAGGACAACGGGCAGCAAGCCCATCTTGGTGGAATTATTACGGAAGATATCGCCGAAACGGGCCGCGATCACGGCGCGGAAACCGTATTGCTGCAGGGCCCAGACCGCGTGCTCGCGCGAGGAGCCGGTGCCGAAGTCGGGCCCGGAGACGAGGATCGAGGCGCCCTCGTGGGCGGGGTCGTTCAGGACGAAGGACGGGTCCTCGCGCCAGGCGGAGAACAGGCCCTTCTCGAATCCGGTCCGGCTGACCTGCTTGAGCCAGACCGCGGGGATGATCTGGTCGGTGTCCACGTTGCTGCGGCGCAGCGGCACGGCCCGGCCGGTGTGAGTGGTGAAAGCTTCCATGATCGGGATCTCCTAGGCCAGGTCGGCGGGCGCGGTCAGTTTGCCGGTGACGGCGGTCGCTGCGGCGACCTGCGGGGAGACCAGGTGGGTGCGGCCCCCCTTGCCCTGGCGCCCCTCGAAGTTGCGGTTGGACGTCGACGCGCTGCGCTCGCCCGGGGCGAGGGTGTCGGGGTTCATGCCCAGGCACATCGAGCAGCCCGCCTCGCGCCACTCGGCGCCCGCGGCCTTGAACACCTCGTGCAGCCCCTCCTGCTCGGCCTGGAGCTTGACCAGCATCGAGCCGGGGACGATCAGCGTGCGGGTGACGACCTGGCGGCCGCGCAGCACGTCGGCCACGGCCCGCAGGTCCTCCAGGCGCCCGTTGGTGCAGGAGCCGACGAAGACGGTGTCCACCGCGACCTCGCGCAGCGGCGTGCCCGCGGTCAGGCCCATGTATTCCAGCGCGCGCTCGGCCGCGGCCGGGTCGTCGGTGTCCTGCGGGGCCGGCACCGCCGCCCCCAGGGGAGCACCCTGGCCGGGGTTGGTGCCCCAGGTGACGAACGGGGTCAGCGCCGTGGCGTCGATCTCCACGACCGTGTCGAAGACGGCGTCCTCGTCGGTGGCCAGCGACTTCCAGTATTCGACCGCGGCGTCCCAGTCGGCGCCGGTCGGCGCGTGGGGCCGGCCCTTCAGGTATTCGAACGTGGTCTCGTCCGGGGCGATCATGCCTGCCCGGGCTCCCGCCTCGATGGACATGTTGCAGACGGTCATCCGGCCCTCCATGGAGAGCTTGCGGACGGCCTCGCCGCGGTATTCGACGATGTATCCCTGGCCGCCGCCGGTGCCGATCTTGGCGATGATCGCCAGGATCAGGTCCTTGGCCGTGACGCCGACCGGCAGCTCGCCGGAGACCTCGATGGCCATCGTCTTGGGCCGGTAGGCGGGCAGGGTCTGGGTGGCCAGCACGTGCTCCACCTCGGAGGTGCCGATGCCGAAGGCGATGCCCCCGAAGGCGCCGTGGGTGGAGGTGTGAGAATCACCACAGACGATCGTCATGCCCGGCTGGGTGAGGCCGAACTGCGGCCCGATGATGTGCACGACGCCCTGGCCGGCGTCGCCCATGGGGTGCAGCCGGATGCCGAACTCCGCGCAGTTCTTGCGCAACGTCTCGACCTGGGTGCGCGACACCGGGTCCTTGATCGGGCCGAGGAGGGTCGGGACGTTGTGGTCCTCGGTGGCGATCGTCAGCTCCGGACGGCGGACGGGACGGCCCGCCATGCGCAGGCCGTCGAACGCCTGCGGGCTGGTCACCTCGTGAATGAGGTGAAGGTCGATGTAGAGCAGATCGGGTTCTCCGTCGGCACGTCGCACAACGTGCTGCTCCCAGACCTTCTCCGCCAGCGTGCGGCCCATGTCGCCTCCTTGCGATCGCTTTCCGCACCCCACTTGCTTTCTCATATGTCGAGACGGCAGTATCGGTGTATGGACAACTCTAGCGGAGTCGGCGTACTCGACAAGGCCGTGCTCGTGCTCAATGCCCTCGAAGCCGGTCCGGCGTCCCTCGCACAGCTCGTCCAGGCCACCGGTCTGGCACGCCCCACCGCCCATCGGCTCGCCGTCGCGCTGGAGCACCACCGCATCGTCTCCCGCGACACGCAGGGCCGGTTCGTGCTGGGTCCTCGCCTGTCGGAGCTGTCCACGGCCGCCGGGGAGGACCGGCTGCTGGCCGTCGCCTCGCCGGTGCTGATCCAGCTGCGCGACCTCACCGGGGAGAGCGCGCAGCTTTACCGGCGCCAGGGCGACGAGCGCGTGTGCGTGGCGGCCGCCGAGCGCTCCAGCGGGCTGCGCGACACCGTTCCGGTCGGCGCCGCGCTGCCGATGCTCGCCGGGTCGGCCGCCCAGATCCTGCTCGCCTGGGAGGAACCGGACCGCCTCCACCGGGGCCTGCGCGGGGCCAAGTTCACCGCGGCCACGCTGGCGAGCGTCCGGCGCCGGGGCTGGGCGCACAGCGTCGGCGAGCGCGAGCAGGGCGTGGCCAGCGTCTCGGCGCCGATCCGGGGCGTGGGCGGCAAGGTGGTCGCCGCGGTCTCGGTCTCCGGCCCGATCGAGCGCCTCACCCGCACCCCCGGCAGGCTGCACGCCGCCCCCGTGGTCACCGCCGCCGAGCGGATCACCGAGACGATGCGACGGGCCAACTGAACCGTGCGATATGGGGAGGCGAGCACCCTTGCGGCCCCCTAGGCTGGGTAGGTGACAGATCGCATCGAGGCAGCCGCCGCTGAACTGCGTCCCCTGCTCCAAGAATTCATCCTCTGGGCGCGCGAGAACGCACCCGGCAGCGATGCCAACCTGGTCGGCTCGGTGGTCCTGTGGCACCGGCTGATCGCCTCCGACGACGTGGGCCGGTGGAAGCGGGCCGATCTGCGCACGGTGCTGCTCGACCGGATGCCCCAGGTCGTGGAGGACCCGGACGCCGCCGCCGACGGCATGGTGCCCGCGGTCCGCGCCTACCTGACCTTCCTGTCGGAGACCGACCGGCTCGCCAAGGGCTCCGCCTCGCTCAAGGACCTGCTCGCCGAGCTCGACGACCTCGAGGACGACTTCGTCGACGCGATGGAGGACCTCGTCGCCGAGCAGGACGACGAGGACGAGGAGGACGAGGAGGAGGACGAGGGGCTGGGCGACTTCGAGCCGTTCGCCGACGAGCTCGCCGAGCTGCCGACGATCCGGCTGCGTCCCGACGCCGAGCTGGCCGCGGCCACCCGGGCCGCACCGCTGATCGCCAAGGCGCGCGACCTCGCGGTCTGGGTCGGGTCCGAGCGCCGGGTGGGCGAGACGAGCCTGCTCACCGACGCCGAGATCACCGAGGCCCTGGCCGCCCTGGGGCTGCCCGCGCCCAAGGGGGGCGACAGGTCGCTGGCCGACTCGGTGCCCGCGCTCTGGAACATCTGGAACCTCGCCATCGACCTGGACTTCCTCCAGCCCGAGGGCGAAGACACCGTCAGCGCGGACGCCGACACCGCCGACTGGCCCTTCGAGGAGGACGACGACGCCCTCGACGTCTGGATGGCCGGCCTGCACTCGATCGACTACGGCGACCCCGAGCTCGAGGACGAGGACGCCACGATCGCCCTGTCGGGGCTGACCCGGGCGCTGCTGGTCCGGGTGCTCCTGGCGACCGGCTCCAAGCCGCTGGCCGAGCTCCGCACCGAGCTGGCCGAGGCCGCCGCCGAATACGACGAGCAGGGCGCCGAGGCCTGGGCCGCGGCCACCGCCCAGTACGGCGACCCGCTCAGCCCCGTCCTCGACTGGCTGGCCGGCTACGGCATGGTCGAGGTCGAGCACGACCAGGTACGGCTGACGCCGCTCGGCATGGAGGGCGTGGTCCACCTGGCCGACGACGCCGACATCGAGCTGGACGCCCGGCCCGCCATCGACGCGATGACGGCCCTGGACCTGCTCTCCTTCAGCGCGGAGCTGCCCGAGGAGGAGGCGGACGCCGAGTTCGCCGCCTGGATGGAGCTGCGCGAGCCCGACCGGGCCGCCAAGGAGCTGCTGGAGGCCGCGGCCGAGGACGACGCGGACGCCCTGGTCCGGGTCCAGGCGGCCAGCATGGTCGGCTCGCTCGGCGAGGTCGCCGTGCCCGCGTGGCAGGACGCCCTCGACGAGCCGTCCCTGCGCCCCTACGCGGCCACCCACCTGGCCCAACTCGGCGTCGACGACGCTCCCCCACCCACCCAGGCCGACACCCACTGGCTGATCCTCGACATGCTGACCATCTCCGCCGGTCTCGGCCGGCCGGAGTTCGTCAGCAGCCTCGACGACATCGGCAACGTGCCGAAACTGATCAACCTCCTCGACGTGATCTGGAAGGTGCCCCACCCGCACCTGGAGGAGCTGCTGGAGGCGATCGGCAAGGCCCACCCGGACAAGCAGGTGGGCAAGGCCGCCAAGCGGGCCCTGTTCAAGGCCCGTTCCACCAACAACTGAGGTGACGGGGGGTGAGCCGGGGCGGGCCACGGGAGCGTGGCCCGCCCCGGCCCACCTCCCCTGACCGGCCCGGCACGCCCTGACCGGCCCGCCGTACCCTGAGCCGCCCTGAGCCGCCCGGCCCACCCCGCCCGGCACGCTCCGGCCCGTCGGGCGCGCCCCGGCGTGCTCCGGCGTGCTCCGGCCCAGACCGGTCACGTGCGAGCACCTGCCCGGCCCGGCCCTGCCCGGTCACGTGCGGGCATCGGCTCGGCCCGGCCCTGCCCGGTCACGTGCGGGCATCGGCTCGGCCCGGTCACGCGCGAACACCAGTCCGGACCGGTCATGCGCGGGCTCCGGCCCGGTCCGGCCACGGGCACCGGCCCGCACCGCGGCGCCGGAGAGGCACCGACAAGAGACAGACGAGAGGGCAGACCATGACATATCCGGATCCGACTTACTTCGGCGACAAGGGCGAGATCAACGCGACCTACCGCCCGGCCGCCCACGCGCCCGAGCTGACCTACCGGTCCGGCAACATGGTGCACTACCTGGCGACGGGAGCCTCCACCAACGGCCAGTTCGGCCTCTACCGCTGGGAGATGGGGCCGGAGCCGAGCGGGCCCGACCAGCACTTCCACCGGTCGATCTCCGAGTCGTTCTACATCCTCACCGGAACGGTCCGGATCTACGACGGCAGCCGCTGGCTCGACACCGAGCCGGGCGACTTCGTCCACGTCCCCGAGGGCGGCGTCCACGCCTTCCGCAACGAGTCGGGCGAGCCCGCGTCGATGCTGCTGCACTTCGCCCCGGGCGCTCCCCGCGAGGGCTACTTCGAGGGCCTGGCGGAGTTCGCCGTCTCCGGCCGTCCCAGCGACGAGGAACTGGCCGCCTTCTACTTCCGCCACGACACCTTCTGGCTCTGACCAGATGACCCGTCGCCGTTCACCCGCACCGTGGCGGGCGGGCCCGCCCAGGCCCGGGGCGCCGGCCGCCGGCCGCCCCCGGGCGGTCCGGGGGCCCGGCGGCTAAAGAGGATCCGAAAGGGATCGTCTACTTCAAAACTATCTGCTACGGTCTCTCCTGTTACCTCATTCGACAGGAGTGCCCTCATGTCTGCCGCTTCCGCCCCTTCGGCGCCCCGGTCGCGCTGGCTCGCCCTCGGAGTGATCGCCACCGGGATGCTGATGATCGTCCTCGACGGCAGCATCGTGACCGTGGCGATGCCGGCCATCCAGAACGATCTGGGCTTCTCCCCGGTCGGCCTCAGCTGGGTCGTCAACGCCTATCTGCTCGCGTTCGGCAGCCTGCTGCTGCTGGCCGGACGGCTCGGCGACCTGATCGGCCGCAAGCAGATGTTCCTGGCCGGCACCGCGGTGTTCACCGCGGCCTCGCTCCTGGCCGGGGCGGCCACCTCCCCCGCCGTGCTGATCGCCGCCCGGTTCCTGCAGGGGATCGGCAGCGCGATGGCCGCCGCGGTCAGCCTGGGCATCCTCGTGAC
Organism: Streptosporangium brasiliense; assembly: GCF_030811595.1. Taxonomy (NCBI): domain Bacteria; kingdom Bacillati; phylum Actinomycetota; class Actinomycetes; order Streptosporangiales; family Streptosporangiaceae; genus Streptosporangium; species Streptosporangium brasiliense. The sequence goes on along the minus strand of NZ_JAUSRB010000002.1, from coordinate 3,292,401 downwards.
GCTGTTCACCGAGCCCCGGGAGCGCGCCAAGGCGATCGCCGTCTTCAGTTTCACCGGCGCCGCCGGCGCCTCGATCGGCCAGGTGCTCGGCGGCGTCCTCACCGACGCCCTCGACTGGCACTGGATCTTCTTCATCAACCTGCCGATCGGGCTCGCGGCGCTCGTGATCGCCGTACCCGTGCTGCCCGCGGACCGCGGGCTCGGCCTGGGGGCCGGGGCCGACGTCATCGGCGCCCTCCTGGTCACCGCCGGGCTGGTGCTGGGCATCTACACCGTCGCCAAGGTCGAGGAGCACGGCTGGACCTCGGCGCCCACGCTCGGCTACGGCGCCCTCGCCGCCGTCCTGCTCGCCGCGTTCGTCATCCGCCAGGCCACCGCGCGGAACCCGCTCATGCCGCTGCGGATCTTCCGCTCACGCAGCGTCTCGGGGGCCAACCTGGTCCAGATCCTGATGGTCGCCGCGCTGTTCTCCTTCCAGATCCTCCTCGCCCTCTACCTGCAGCGGGTGCTCCGGTACGGCGCCGCCGAGACCGGCCTCGCGATGCTCCCGGCGGCGGCGGTCATCGGCGCGGTGTCGCTGGGCGTCTCCGCCCGGCTCAACGCCCGCTTCGGCGAGCGCAACGTCCTGCTGGTGGGGATCGCGCTCCTGATCGGGGTCCTCGGGCTGCTCGCCCGTGTCCCCGTGCACGCGGACTATCTCACCGACCTGTTCCCGGTGATGCTGCTCGCCGCGGGCTTCGGGCTCGCCCTCCCGGCGCTGACCACGCTCGGCATGTCCGGCGCGGGGGACGACGACGCCGGGCTGGCCTCCGGACTGTTCAACACCACCCAGCAGATCGGCATGGCCGCGGGTGTCGCGGTGCTGTCCACCCTGGCGGCCTCCCGCACCGAGGGCCTGCTCGCCGCCGGCGAGAGCCGGGCCGTGGCGCTGACCGGCGGCTACCACCTGGCCTTCGCCACCGGTGCCGGGCTCCTCGTCGCCGCCTTCGTCGTCGCCCTCACCATGCTGGGCCGGCCCGAGCGGAGCCCCGCCGCGGAGCCGGAGGGCGGCAGCCCGGCCACCGCGCACGCCGTGATCGGCTGACCCCGCCACGGCCGACGACTGGCCCCACACCACCACCAGACGACTGACCCCACACCACGACCGACGGAAGGCTGATCCGATGAACACGGACACGAACACGAACGCGAACGAGAACGGGACCGTGCCGGCGGAAGAGGCGCCGAAGCCGGGCGCCGGGCCCGCGCCCCGCGTCCTCACGCAGGAGGAGCTGTCCGGGCTGCTGCGCGAGCAGCGGTCCGGGGTGCTGGCGAGCGTCCGGCAGAGCGGCCATCCGCACCTGTCCACCGTGCTCTACCACTGGGACCCCGAGGAGCGCGTGCTGCGGATCTCCACCACGGCCGACCGGCTCAAGACGCGCCAGCTACGGCGCGACCCGCACGCCGCCCTGCATGTCGACGGCCCGGACATGTGGTCCTTCGCCGTCGCCGAGGGGGAGGCGGAGGTGTCGGAGGTGACGGCCGTGCCGGGTGACGCCGTCGGGCGGGAGCTGCTGGCCCTGACGCCCGGCTTCGAGGATCCCGCGGACGAGGCGGCCTTCCTCGAGCAGATGGTGGCGGACCGGCGCGTGGTGATCAGGATCCGGGTGTCCCGCCTGTACGGAACGGCCCTGGACATCCCCGGCTGATCAGCCGCTCCCGCCGGCTGCCCCGGCGTACCCTCCCCCGGACCTCCCGGCCGGCCGTACCGGGAGATCGTTCACCGGGTTTCCTCGTGCCAGTCGGGCAGCGGACGGTAGATCGCCACACCGCTGTCCTCCAGCTCCTGGCGGAGCTTGAAGTACTCCTCGCCGAACGGGTCGACGCCGTTGAGCGGCATCAGGCCGCGGCGGATGGCCAGGTCGTGCGGGGCCAGCCCGGCGGCCTGGGCGAGATGCCGCTCGGCGGCCACCGGACGGCCGCCCCGGAACAGCCACGCCGCCAGCCGCGCGTGCAGCCGCGCCAGACGCTCGTCGTCGGTGGGGGCGCGCAGCTCCCGGACGGTCGTCCCGGCGTCGCCGTCGATCACCCACCTGCGCAGGGCGGCGGTGGCCCGCTCGGAGGACAGGCCGTTCATCGACCGGAAGGTGTCGGTGGCGGTCATGGTGTCCTGCGGCCGGGCGATCCGGCCCTCCTCGTCGATCCAGACCACGGTCGGCACGTTGATCACGTTGTAGAGCTCGGCGATCCGGCCGTCCGCGTCGATCACCGCGGGGTGGGTGACGTCGGCGAGCCACTCCCGCGCGTCCTGAGGGTCACGGTCGAGGGAGACGCTGACCACACTGAACCCGTGTCCGCCGAGCTCCCGGTGGAGGGCCTCCCAGGCGGGCAGGTCGTAGCGGCAGCCGCACCAGGAGGCCCAGAAGACCAGCGCGACCTTGGTGCCGCGCAGGCCGGCCAGCGGGCCGAAGTCCGGGGCCCGGTCGAGGGTGGGCCCGGCCGGCTCGCCGACCGCCACCACGCCCTCGTCGAGGTCGGCCACCGCCTGCCTGCCGAGCAGCCCGGCGAACCTCACCAGGTCCACACCGTCGCCGCTCTCGGCCGCCGCGGCGCGGAAGGACGGGATGCAGGCTTCTTCCCGGCACCAGCCGTGCGGCTTGCGCTCCCAGCCGAGGATCTTCACCCCGTGCGGCACGACCGGTCCGTCGATCTTCTCCTCGTGCCCGTCGGCGAGCAAGGTGATCATCTTCAACCCCCTGTTGGATAGCGTCACTCTCCAATTATTGGACAGCAGGGCTATCTAATCAAGAGGTAATCTCGGACCATGTGCCGGAAAAGCAGAAAACCCCCGGAAGCCGATGCTTCCGGGGGTTTCACCCATGTAGCCCCGACCGGATTCGAACCGGCGCTACCGCCTTGAGAGGGCGGCGTCCTAGGCCACTAGACGACGGAGCCTTGCAGAGATGACAGTGGTAGTCCCGACCGGATTCGAACCGGCGCTACCGCCTTGAGAGGGCGGCGTCCTGGGCCACTAGACGACGGGACCCTACACACTGTCGTCAGATCCGGGGGGACCGGATCTGGAGCATCCCCTTGGAAGGGGATGCAGCTGGGGTACCAGGACTCGAACCTAGAATAACTGAACCAGAATCAGTCGTGTTGCCAATTACACCATACCCCACCGCGTTTGACCCCCTTGCGGGGCTCGCTGGCGACTCCGAAAGAATAGCCCAGGTTGGGGGTCAAGGCCAAAACGATTGGCGACGGCAGGATCCACCTGGCGGCGGAGTGCAGCCGAGGGTCCGTTATGTAACGCTGCTTTCGGAGATCTGTCCGCATGTGAGGAGCCCACGCCTTGACCGAGAACCCGTTCTTCTCCCCCAGCACGCTGCCCTACAAGCTGCCCGACTTCACCCGGATCCGGGAGGAGCACTACCTGCCCGCCTTCGAGCGCGGCATGGCCGACCAGCTCCGGGAGGTCGAGGCGATCGCCGGCGACACCGGCCCGGCGACCTTCGCCAACACGGTCGAGGCCCTGGAACGCTCCGGCCAGATCCTGAAACGGACGGCGACGGTCTTCATGAGCATCGCCTCCTCCGACACGACCGACGGCATCCGGGAGATCGAGACCGAGATCCTCCCCAAGCTGACCAAGCACGGCGACGCCATCCACCTCAACCGCGCCCTCTACGCACGGATCAAGCAGGTCACCACGGAGGACCCGGAGGAGGCGTGGCTGCTGGAGAAATACCGCGAGGACTTCGTCCGGGCCGGCGCCGACCTGTCCGAGGCCGAGCAGGAGCGGCTCAAGGAGCTCAACGAGGAGCTGACCAGGATCGCCACCGCCTTCTCGCAGAATCTGCTGACGGCCTCCACCGCCTCGGCGCTGGTCGTCAAGGACGCCAAGGAGCTCGACGGGCTCTCCGAGAGCGCGATCAAGGCGATCGAGAAGGACGGCGAGTACGTCCTGCCGCTGCTCAACTTCACCAACCAGCCCGCCCTCGCCGAGCTGACCGACCGGCAGACCCGCAGGAGGCTGTACGAGCTGTCGGTGAGCCGGGCGCCGGAGAACTTCGACCTGGCCGTCAAGCTGGCGACGCTCCGGGCCGAGCGGGCCGCCCTGCTGGGCTACCCCAACCACGCCGCCTACTCCGTGGCCGACCAGACGGCCAAGACCACCGACGCCGTCGAGGAGATGCTCGGCAAGCTGGTGGGTCCGGCGGTGGCCAACGCCCGCCGCGAGGCCGAGCTGCTGAGCGAGCAGGCCGGCTTCCCCATCGAGGCGTGGGACTGGTCGTTCTACGCGGAGAAGGTGCGCAAGGCGCGCTACGACTTCGACAGCTCCGAGCTGCGCCCCTACTTCGAGCTGGACCGGGTGCTGCGGGACGGCGTCTTCCACGCCGCCGGCGAGCTGTACGGGATCACCTTCGCCGACCGGGACGACCTGACCGGCTACCACCCGGACGTGCGGATCTTCGAGGTGTTCAACGCCGACGGCTCGCAGCTCGGCCTGTTCGTGTTCGACCCCTACGCCCGGCCCACCAAGCGGGGCGGCGCGTGGATGAACAACCTCGTGGACCAGTCGCACCTGTTCGGCGAGCTGCCCGTGGTGATGAACAACCTCAACGTCACCAAGCCCGCCGAGGGCCCGACGCTGCTGACCTTCGACGAGGTCAACACCGCCTTCCACGAGTTCGGCCACGCCCTGCACGGGCTGTTCTCCGACGTCCGCTTCCCCCGGGTCTCCGGCACCGAGGTGCCGCGCGACTTCGTGGAGTATCCCTCCCAGGTCAACGAGATGTGGGCGACCTGGCCGTCGGTCCTCGCCAACTTCGCCAGGCACCACGAGACCGGCGAGCCGGTGCCGGCGGAGCTGCTGGAGAAGATGAAGGCCGCCGAGAAGTTCAACCAGGGCTTCGCGACCGTGGAGTATCTCGCCGCGGCGCTGCTCGACTGGGCCTGGCACAAGCTCGCCCCCGGCGAGACCGTCGAGGACGCCGAGGCGTTCGAGGCCGCGGCCCTGGAGCGCGCGGGCATCGCCTTCGACCTGGTCCGCACGCGCTACCGGACCAACTACTTCGCGCACATCTTCTCCAGCGGCGTGGGCGGCTACAGCGCCGGCTACTACTCCTACATCTGGAGCGAGGTGCTGGACGCCGAGAGCGTCGAGTGGTTCAAGGAGAACGACGGCCTCAAGCGCGACAACGGCGACCACTTCCGGTCCGCCCTGCTGTCGGTCGGCGGCTCCATGGACGTGATGACCGCCTTCCGCAACTTCCGCGGCCGCGACCCCCGCATCGAGCCCCTGCTGGAGCGCCGTGGCCTGCTGACCTGATCTCCGCCGGCCGCCGGGGTGGAGGCGCCTCCACCCCGGCGGCCGGTCAGGACTCCAGCTCGGCGATGGCCTCCTTGAGCCACCGCTTCTCGGCCTCACCGGTGGCCCGGGCGATCAGCAGCATGCCGCGGTGGAACGGGTCGGGGACCTCCTCGGCCCGCAGCGGCCGGCCGTCGCGGTAGAAGAAGCTGGCGGGGGCCTGCAGGAAGGCGAGGCGGCGGCGGAGCACCCCGGCCTGGTCCGCGCGGTCGGGCAGCTGGGCCAGGAAGGTCAGCAGGCCGAAGAAGCGGGTCTGGTCGCTGATGTCGAGGTCGGCGGGCTCCCGCAGCCGCCGCAGCAGCTCCGCCCGCCCGGCCTCGGTCAGGGTGAGGACCTGGCGGCGGGCCGCGCCCGCCCCCTCCTCCTCGTGCCGCTCCACGAGCCCGGCCTTCTCCAGCCGGGCGATCGCCGGGTAGAGGGCCCCGTCGCTGACCGGCCGCAGATGGCCGCTGAGCTGGAGGATCCGGGCCTTGAGCTCGTAGCCGTGCATCGGCCCCTCGCCGAGAAACCCCAGGATCGACAGGGTCAGGTCGCCGCTTGCCATGGAAGCATCGTAACGCTATACCTCTAAACGACATAGCTCGAAACGAGGTACAGCGTGAAACTGATCCGCCTTGCCCTGCCCGTCTACGTGGAGCTGCTGACCGCCGTGGTCGCGGTCGGCCTGATCGACCTGCTCTGGGTCTCCGGCCTGGGCAGCCGGGCCGTGGCCGCGGTGACGGTCGCGACCGCCACCGAGCACCTCGCCCTGGGTGTCATCCTCGCCGTCCAGACCGGGACCACCGTCCTGGTCGGCAGGCGGGACGGCCGGGAGCCGCTCACCCCGGTGATCCGTACGGCGTGGCTGCTCTGGGCGGCGGCCAGCCTGGCGGTGGCGGTCCCCGGGGTGCTGCTGCGCGAGCCGCTCGCCCGGCTCTTCACCGACGACGCCGCGACCGCCACCCTGACCGCCGACTTCTACCTGGTCTCCCTGGCCGGGATCCCGATCTTCTTCGCTCAGTCGCTGACCGACGGGATCTTCAAGGGGCGCGGCGACACCACCACCCCGATGCGCACCGCCCTGCTCTGCAACGCGCTGGTGATCGTCCTCGACCCGCTGTTCATCTACGGCCTCGACCTCGGCGTCCAGGGGGCCGCCGCGGCGACCGTGCTGGCCCGGGCGGTCACCCTCGCCGTCGCGCTGACCCTTCTCCTGCGGCGGACGCCCCGCGACCGTACGGCCCGCGCGGGCCGTACGGTCGCCGTGGAGATCGTCCGCACCGGCCTGCCCATGTCCGGGGACTTCCTGGCCCGGGCCCTGGCCGGCATGGTCCTGGTGGAGGTGGTCGGCGGGTCCGGCGTCGTGGCGCTGGCGGGTTACGGCATCGGGATGAAGATCATGCTGGCCGGGACGATGGCCTTCTACGCGCTCCGCCAGGCCGCCATGATCCAGACGGCCCGCTCCGGCGCGGCCGGGCCCGCCCTCGGGTACGGCCTGGCCGCGGGCCTGCTCGTCGCCGCCGCGCTCAACGCCGTCGCCGCGCCCGCGGTGGGACTGTTCACCGGCGATCCGGCGGTGGCCGCCGGAGCCGTGAGCTTCCTGCGCTGGATGACGCTCTATCTCGTCCCGTTCGGCGGCCTGATCTCCGCCGGCGGGGTGCTCCAGGCGAGCGGGAGAGGCGGCAGGCTGCTCACCGCCACGCTGACGGGTCTCGCGCTCCAGCTCCCCCTCGCCTACGCCCTGGGCGCCGCGCTCGGCCCCACGGGCGTCTGGCTGGCGATGGCGGCCGGAGCCACACTCTCGCTCGCCCTCACGCTCACCGCGGGGCCCGGCCGGCCGGACGGCCCCGCCGCCCCGGCCCCGGGCCCCGTCCGGCTGCCGCGGCTCAGCCCTGGAGCCTGGCGAGGGCGGCGCGGATCCGGTCCATCGAGCGCTCCCGGCCGAGCGCCTCGACCGACTCGAACAGCGGCAGGCCGACGGTCCGGCCGGTGACGGCCACCCGGACCGGGGCCTGGGCCTTGCCGAGCTTGAGGCCGTGCTCGGCCCCGACCTCCTCCAGCGCGGTCTTGAGCGACTCGGGGTCCATGTTGACCTTCTCCAGCCGGGCGAGGTAGCCGGTGAGGATCTCCGCGGCGGAGGTCTTCATGGCCTTGTCCCACGACGCCTGGTCGAAGACGGGCTCGTCCAGGAAGAGGAAGTCGACGTTCGCCGTGATCTCGGACAGGACCGCGATGCGGGTCTGGGCGAGCTCGGCGACCTTGGCGAAGGTCTCGCGGTCCCAGCTCGGGTCCAGCCACGGCTCGCAGCGGGCGATGAAGGTCGCCAGCGGCAGCGCCCGGATGTATTCGCCGTTGAACGCGCGGAGCTTCTTCTCGTCGAAGAAGGCCGGGGACGGGTTGACGTCCGACAGCTTGAACAGCGGCACCATCTCCGACCAGGGCATGATCTCCCGGTCGTCACCCGGGCCCCAGCCGAGCAGCATCAGGTAGTTGACCATGGCCTCGGCCAGGTAGCCCTCCTCGCGGTAGGACTCCAGGGCGACCTTGTCGCGGCGCTTGGACAGCTTCTGGCGCTTCTCGTTGACGATCACCGGCACGTGCGCCCAGGTGGGCGGGGTGACGCCGAGCGCCTCCCAGAGCAGCTGCTGCTTGGGCGTGTTGGACAGGTGCTCCTCGGCGCGGACCACGTGGCTGATCCGCATCTCGATGTCGTCGACCACGTTGGCCAGCACGAACAGCGGGGAGCCGTCGGCGCGGGCGACGACGAAGTCCTCCATCGCGTTGTTGGGGAACTCGACCGTGCCGCGGACCAGGTCCTCGACCACGGTGACGCCGTCGTCGGGGGTGCGGAAGCGGACCGCGCCCTCGGCCAGGCCCCGGTCACGGCAGAAGCCGTCGTAGCCCTTGTGCTCCGAGCCGGTGCGGGCCTTCACCTCGTCGCGGGTGCAGGTGCAGAAGTAGGCGCGGCCGCCGGCGACCAGCTTGGCGACCGCCTCGCGGTGCTGCTCCTCGTAGGCCGACTGGAAGTAGGGGCCCTCGAAGAACGGGCTGTCGCCGTTGATGCCGATCCACGCCAGCGCGGAGATGATGCCCTCGGTCCACTCGGGCCGGTTGCGGGCGGCGTCGGTGTCCTCGATGCGGAGCACGAACGTGCCGCCGGACTGCTCGGCCAGCGCCCAGTTGAACAGCGCCGAGCGGGCGCCGCCCACGTGGAACATGCCGGTGGGGGAGGGAGCGAAACGAACCCTAATCACGGGAGACCACCCGGTTGGTGAGAGTGCCGATTCCTTCGATGCCGACGCTGACCTCGTCGCCGATGTCCAGCGGACCGACCCCCTCGGGAGTCCCGGTGAGGATGACGTCGCCGGGGATCAGGGTCATGACCGCGCTCACGTGGGCGATCAGCGTCGGGATGTCGTACATGAGCTTGGAGGTGCGCGAGCTCTGCTTGATCTCGCCGTTCACCGTCGTGGTGATGCCCAGGTCGCCCGGGTCGAGCTCGGTCTGGATCCACGGGCCGAGCGGGCAGAAGGTGTCGAAGCCCTTGGCCCGGGTGAACTGGACGTCCTTCTTCTGCAGGTCCCGGGCCGTGACGTCGTTGGCACAGGTGTAGCCGAAGATGACCTCGTGGGCCCGCTCCGCGGGGACCTCCCGGCAGAGCCTGCCGATGACCACCGCCAGCTCGCCCTCGAAGTCGACCCGCCGTGACAGCCCCGTCGGGTAGGCGATGGCCTCCCCCGAACCGATCACCGAGGTGGACGGCTTCAGGAAGACCAGCGGCTCGTCGGGGACGTCGCCGCCCATCTCGCGGGCGTGGTCGGCGTAGTTTCTGCCGATCGCGACGACCTTGCTGGGCAGCATGGGCGCGACCAGCTTGACCTGCGAGAGCGAGTGACGCTCACCGGTGAACTGGATCGGGCCGAAGGGATGGCCGGAGATCGCGGAGACGAACTCCTCGCCGGGCCCGCCCTCGACCACGCCGAATCCGACACCCTCACCTGTGGAGAACCTCGCTATACGCACACGACAAGGCTAGTCGGGCCCGGGGTCCCGCCGGACCGCCGCCCGGCGCCGGGCCGCGGCGTGTCCGCCGTACGGCGCGCAGGCCGTCGTCCACCTTCACGGGTAACCCTGGGGCGGGTCAGCCTCAGCACACCCCACCAAACGGACTTCTCGCACATATCCATGATTCCCCCAGAAAAAGGTATGTCCTGGTTGCTGTTCTTATGGGGGGTATTACGCCCAGTAAGCAACTTCGGGGAAGAACTCGATCTTCCCCCGGGGGAAGGAATCGACGTGACCGAAGCCAACCCGGTGAGCACGCCGTCAAGGGGCGACGAGAGCACGGTGCCGCGGGCCCGGACCGACAGTCCTGGGGGCCGAGGGGATCTGATGACCCCCAGGGGCAACACGAGCATCGACAGCGGGGTCGTCGCGAAGATCGCGGGCATGGCCGCCCGCGAGGTCGCGGGTGTCTACGACATGGGCGCCGGCACCGCACGGGCGCTCGGCGCGGTCCGCGGCATCGTGGGCGGCGACAGGAGCGTCACACAGGGCGTGTCGGTCGAGGTGGGCGAGCGGCAGGCGGCGGTCGACCTCGACCTGGTGGTCGAGTACGGCGTGGCCATCCCCGACGTCGCCGCCGCCGTGCGCCGCAACGTGATAACGGCTGTCGAGCGCATGACGGGCCTTGAGGTGACCGAGGTCAACATCAGGGTCGACGACGTCCACATGCCCGGCCAGGAGAAGGAAGGCGACAAGGGCAGGGCGGAGGAGGCCGAGCCGGGACCGCGCGTCCAGTGAGCGACCTCGCCCACGAGATAGCCGACGCCGTACGGCGCTGCCCCGATGTCGCCGACCTGTCGAGCGGCCCGTTCGGGACCGTGGCGACCTACCTGCCCGGCGAGCGGGTGTCCGGCGTCGCCGTACGCGACCACGAGGTGGAGGTCGCCATCGTCGTCCAGATGGGACGGCCCCTGCCGGAGATCGCGCAAGAGGTGCGGACGGCGCTCGCCCCTCTGGTGGGCGACCGTCCGGTGAACGTCTATATCGGAGGTATTCGATGAACCGGTTCCCCATGTGGAGCATGGTCGGCATGCTCGTCGGCGTCGCCCTGGGCTTCGCGGCGGCCTTCGGCGGTCTCGGCGCGTTTCTCCTGGTGCTCGTCCTGGGTGCCGTCGGACTCCTCGTCGGCCGCATCGTCGACAGCGGCGAGATCGACCTGTCCCGGCTGGGCATGAGGCGGCAATGACCACCCCGGTCGGACACCGCGCCACGCCCTCCGAAGCCCCCGCCGACGTGCGCGGTCTCCCCGCGCAGCGGCCGGGCGGCACCTCGCCCGGCGACGCGGCCCGGTCCGCCGCGCCGGCCCGGCGGGTACGGCCGGCCGTACCGGCCGAGCGGCGCGGCAGGACGGACATCCCGGAGCGGGTGGTCTCGCGCATCGCGGCCCGCGCGGCCGGGGAGGTGGCGCGGGTGCGCGAGGTCCGCGAGCGGGGGCCGCTGACCTTCACCGGACGCACCCGCGCCACCGTGGACGGGGACCTCACGGCGCTGAGGCTGGAGGTGTCGGTGGAGTACCCCGCGCCGCTCCGGCAGCTCACCGAGGCGGTCCGGCGGCACGTCGCCGACCGGGTCGCCCTGCTGACCGGCCTGCACATCGGCCACATCGACATCGCCGTGACCGGCGTGGTGCCGCCTCCTCCGGAGGACGGCCCGTGACGGCCACCCCCGGTGCGCCCGGACCCGCCTCCGGGCCGGGCCCCGCACCGCGGCCACCTGCCGCACCCGGCGCGGAGCTCACGGAACAGGCCCCACCGCCCCCGCCCGCCGGGGTCCAGCGGAACCGGGCGGCCGACCGGGCGGCGAGCCGGGCCTTCCGTCCGCGCCGGGTGATCCCCGCCGTGATCACCGCGGCCCTGATGACCGTGATCGGCGTCCTGGTCGCGGTGGAGACGGTCTCCGCGCTCCTCGGCCGCCCGGTGCGCTGGGTGCCCTACGACAGGATGCTGAGCTGGGCGTCCTCGACACCGTGGAACGACCCGCGGGTGATGGTGGGGGCGAGCGTGGTCACCGCGCTGGGGCTGCTGCTGGTGCTGCTCGCGCTCGTGCCCGGACAGCCCAGGCTCATCCCCGCCCGGACCGGCGACCCCGACCTGATCATCGGCATGCGGCGCCACGGCTTCACCCGCGCCCTGGCCCACGCGGCCCGGCGGGTGCAGGGGATCGATCGCGCCCACGTGAGACTGCGCGGCCGGACCGCGCAGGTGACGGTGGACAGTCACATGTGGGACGTCACCGGGCTGGCGGAGGCCGTACGGCTGGCCGTCACCGAGCGGATCACCGCGCTCGCCCCGGTCGACGACTACGCCGTACGCGTGAACCTGCGAGGAAAGTGACCGCCATGGACAGGAAGACCGCGAGGGGCAACCGGCTGGGACTGCTCGTCATGGGGCTGCTGCTGACGGCCCTCGGCGCCCTCACGGTCGCCCGCGGCGCGGGCGCGCTCCCGCGGTCCCTGGCGCCCGCCCGCGAGCCGCTCCTCGGCGCCCCGGTGCGCGAGGCGTTCACCCGCCACGGCCCGTGGCCGTGGTGGGCGCTCGCCGCCGGTGGGATCGTGCTCGCCCTCCTCGGCCTGCGCTGGCTGCTGGTCCAGGGCCGGCACACCAGGCTGGGCGGCATCCGCCTGGCCAGCGGTCCCGGGGGTGTCACCGACATCGACGCCGGCAGCGTGTCCGACGCGCTGGCCGCCGACGTCAGCGCCCACCCCGCGATCCTCGGCGCCAGCGCCACCATGGTCGGCACGCAGGCGAACCCGGCGGTAAGGCTGCGCGTGGTGGCCGACGAGAACCTCCCGATGAGCGCGATCCGCGAGCAGTTGGACGGGGTGGCCGTCCCGCGCATGCGCCAGGCGCTGGAGACCGAGCACATCCCGGCCGTCGCCCAGGTGAGCCTGGAGGAACCGCCGCGGGCCCGCAGGACCGTCGCCTGACCGGACGGCGCCCTCCCCGAAGTCTCCGGCGGCGCTCACGGTGCGGCTCCGGCCGGTGGGGCAGGATGGTCTCATGAGCGTTGTCAAGATCAATGTGCTGACCGTCCCCGCCGAGCAGCGCGAGGAGCTCGAACGCCGCTTCTCCGGGCGGGCCGGGATGGTGGAGTCGGCCGACGGCTTCGAGTGGTTCGAACTGCTCCGCCCGGTGGAGGGCACCGAGCAGTATCTCGTCTACACCCGCTGGAGGTCCGAGGAGGACTTCACCCGGTGGACGGAGAGCCAGGCCTTCCAGCGGGGTCACACCCAGGCCGCCGCGGCCCCGGGCGCGCAGGGCCACGGCCACGCCGAGGCCCAGGCCCAGGGACACGGCCACGGCCAGGAGCCCGGCCAGGGGCACGGCCACGGCCAGGGCCCGGCCGCGACCGCGGCCACGCTCTGGTCGTTCGAGGTGGTGCAGAGCACCGGCCCCAAGGACGGCTCCTGACCAGGTGATCCGCCCCCGGCCCACCCGGGGCGCCACCGTCTCCACGGCGCTCGTCGCGAGGGGGGTGACGGCCGGTTTGGACAGGGCGGGCGTCAGCGGTCCAGCACGTTCGCCCGGATGCGGTCGGCGACGCCGCTGCGGACGAACCCGCCGGCCAGGCTGTCCGGCTTGCGCGCGGCCTGGTCCCTGAAGCACGCGATGAACTCCTCGCCGAGCCCCAGCCGCGGGTAGCGCTCCAGCACCTCGGCCCGGAGCTCGGCCGGGAAGTCCTCCGGCCGGCGACCGGAGACGTCCAGCGCGGTCGACAGCTCCAGCAGGTGGCCCTCGGGGTCCTGGGAGACATCCACCTTGTCCCACATGTGCCGCACGATCACCTCGGAGGCGCGCACCCGCCGCTCGACGGGCCATCCGGCCCCGGCGCCGAAGACCCACGCGAGGTGCCCGCCGGCCTCCTCGAACGGCACGGTGTGACTGTCGAACTCCTTGACCAGTCCGATGTCGTGCAGCATCGACGAGACGTACAGCAGCTCGGTGTCGAACGCGATGTCGTTCATCGCCGCGTAGGCCGCCGCCCACAGGTAGGACCGCACCGAGTGGTTCAGCAGGGCCGGCGAGCAGTAGGCGGTGGCGACCTCCAGCGCGCCGCGGGTGGCGGAGGTGTCGGGGATCACGATGTCGGCGAATCTCATGGGTCCAGCCTGCGCCACCGCGGGCACGGTCCGTGAGTGGCCGGAAAGCCAACCGTCGATAGGATCGCGCCATGGGGTTCAGGACGATCGCGGTGCTGCTGTTCGACGAGATTCCGCTGTTCGAGGCGTCGGTGCCGATCGCGGTCTTCGGGGAGCGGCGGGTCTCGCTGCCGGAGTTCGACGTGCGCGCGGTGTCCGCCGAGGGCGGTCCGGTCCGCTCCGACATCGGCATCGCCCTCGCCGCGCCCCACGGCCTGGAGGCCGTGGACGAGGCGGATCTGGTGGTCGTGCCGACCTGGCGGCGCCCGCTCGGCCGTCCGCCCGCGCAGGAGGCGCTGGAGGCGCTGCGCCGGGCCCACGGGCGCGGGGCGACGGTGGTCGGGCTCTGCCTCGGCACGTTCGTCCTGGCCGCCGCCGGCCTGCTGGACGGACGCACGGCCACGACGCACTGGCGCTACGCCCCGCTGCTCGCCTCGGCCCATCCGCGGATCCAGGTCAAGCCCGATGTGCTCTACGTGGACGAGGGCGACATCCTGACCTCCGCGGGCAGCGCGGGCGGCATCGACCTCTGCCTGCACCTCGTCCGCCGGACGTACGGCTCGCGGACGGCCAACGACATCGCCCGGAGCCTGGTGGTGCCGCCGCACCGGGCCGGCGGCCAGGCACAGTACATCGACCACCCGGTGCCGCCGCCCTCCGACGGCGACCCGCTCGGCGAGACCCTCGACTGGGCCCTGCGCCACCTGGACCAGGAGCTCACCGTGGACGCGCTGTCCGCCCGGGCCCTGATGAGCCGCCGCACCTTCGACCGGCGCTTCCGCCAGGTCACCGGGACCACGCCCACCCAGTGGCTGCTGCACCAGCGGGTCCTGCACGCCCAGCGGCTGCTGGAGACGACGCGGGAGCCGGTCGAGCGGGTGGCCCGCAGCGTGGGGTTCGCCTCGGCGGTGGCCCTGCGGCCCCACTTCCGCCGCCAGGTCGGGGTCTCCCCCACCGCCTACCGGGAGACCTTCGGCGACCCCGGCACGGCGGGCGCGGCGGCGCCCGCGGAGGAGCGACGGGCCGCCCGCGGACTGGCGTGATCGTCGCGGTGGATGGCCGGAAGGGCTATCACCCCGGCACGGCCCGCCCGGCCATGATGAGGGACATGAAGCGAGCACTGATCGTCATCGACGTCCAGAACGAATATTTCACCGGCAACCTGCCCATCGCCTACCCTCCGCGTGAGGAGAGCCTGGCCAACATCCTCACCGCCATGGACACCGCGCGCGAGCACGGCGTCCCGGTGATCGTGGTCAGGCACTCCGCGCCCGCCGAGTCCCCGCTGTTCGCCACCGGCAGCCACTCCTGGGAGCTGCACGAGGAGGTGGCGCGCAAGCCGTACGACCACCTGATGGACAAGACGATGGCCTCGTCCTTCGCCAGGACCGACCTGGCCGGGTGGCTGGACGCCCAGGGAGTCGACACGCTGACCGTCGCCGGATACATGACCCAGAACTGCGACGAGTCGACCGCCCGCGACGCCTTCCACCGGGGCATGGCCGTGGAGTTCCTGTCGGACGCGACCGGCACGCTCGCCCTGTCGAACCGGGCCGGCCGCGTGACGGCCGAGGATCTGCACAACAACGTACTGGTGGTGATGGGCTCCAACTTCGCCTCGGTGGCCACCACCGCCGAATGGGCCGACGCGGTCAAGTCCGACACCCTCCTGCCCCGCCCGAGCATCTGGGCCAGCACCCGGCCCACAGCGGAGTGACCGTACCCGCGAGGGTGCGCCGGTGAGCTGGACCGAGGAGCAAGGGAGCCCGCGAGGGTGCGCCGGTGGCTGGACCGAGGAGCGAGGGAGCCCGCGAGGGTGCGCCGGTGGCTGGACCGAGGAGCGAGGGAGCGCAGCGGACGAGCGACGAGGGAAGCCATCGGTTATCAGCACCCGAGCCGCGACGCGCAGCGTCGCCAACAACACAGCGGACGAGCGACGAGGGAAGCCATCGGTTATCAGCACCCGAGCCGCGACGCGCAGCGTCGCCAACAACACAGCGGACGAGCGACGAGGGAAGTCACCGGTTATCAGCACCCGAGCCGCGACGCGCAGCGTCGCGAATGGACAGGTGTCGCCGTCGAAGACGCCTTAAACGCCGGGCTCGCATCTAGTTGCTAACGATGTGCCGGAAGAGGCTCACCCAGCTTGACCGGTTTGGTGGGATTCGGACAGCATGATCCGCCCTCTTCGTCTGGCCTGGAAGGAACTGGCGTGCGCCGCCGCACCAAAGCACTCACTCTCTCCCTCGCCCTTCTCATGATCTGCGGCGCGGTGGCCGGCACAGCCGAGGCCTCGGACAAGGTCAAACGCACGAGCGAGTGCCAGGGCGACTGGTTACCGGCGACCCCGACGGCGCCGGACATCATGAACGGCGAGCTGGAGTTCCTGAACCTGTCCCCGGTGAAGGTGGGCAAGGACGTCAACTGGCGTACCGACCCCTACCGCAACCGCTCGTGGAGCATGGTCTTCCACTCGCTGCGCTGGATGGGCCGCCTGGTCGCCGACTACGAGACGACCGGGCAGACGGCCTATCTGACCCGCGCCACGGAGATCGCCAAGGACTGGGTGGCGGACAACCCCCGCCGGGGCGGCGCCAAGGCCAGCCCGTACGCCTGGCAGGAGCACCCGATCGCGCTGCGCGCCCCCGCGCTGGTCTGCCTCAGCAAGCACGTCAGCGCGTCCTGGCTGACCAGGAGCCTGGCCGAGCACGCCAAGGTGCTGTCCGACCCGAGCCTGTACGAGAAGGGCCACAACCACGGCATCGACCAGGACATCGCGCTGCTGGGCATCGGCTGCCGCTACGGCAACAGGGCGTGGTCCGGTCTGGCCGTCAGGCGGCTGACCGAGACGGTGAAGCTGGACGTCGACTCCCAGGGGGCGCTGCGCGAGCAGGCCCCGCGCTACGCGATCTACGTCCACGAGCGCCTCAAGGTCGCGATGGACGGGATCAAGGAGTGCGGCCGGAAGGTGCCCGCCGAGATCAGCCGGCGCTGGGAGTCGCTGGAGGACTTCATCTCCCACTCGACCCAGCCCAACGGGTTCATGGTCCCGATCGGGGACGGCGGCGCGGATGTGCGGCCGGTCGGGTACGACCACTCGAAGAAGGCCGTGCGGGTGTTCGGCAACGGCTACGTCTACGGGCGCACCGCCTGGGACAAGCCCGAGTCGGCGTTCTACTCCATCCGCTTCGGCCCCGGCCTGAAGTATCACGGCCACGAGGACCACCTCGGCGTGACCTACTACGCCCAGGGCCGTGACGTCCTGGTCGACGTCGGCTTCCACTCCTACGAGAACAGCGGCTACCGCCGCTGGACGATGTCCCCGGAGGCGCACAACACGCCGTCCGTCGTCGGCGCCCGGTTCCGGGGCAGGACCGCCACCGCTCTGAGCAGGTCCTCGATCGGGGAGGACCGGCAGAGCTACCGGCTGACCGACAGGGCCTACGGCGTGCCCAGGACCCGCTCGGTGCTGGTCAACCACGGAGACGACGTGATGGCCGTGCTGGACACGGTCCCCAAGGGCTCCCGGGTCCGCAACCTCTGGCACTTCGCCCCCGGGCTGTCCACCGTGTCGGACACCGGCGGCCGGATCGTGTTCAAGGACAAGAGCGGCTGGAAGGCGACGCTGGTCCAGGTGTCGATGCCGTCCTGCAAGCCGGTGAGCGGGCTGCAGGTCGTCCGCGGCCAGCAGAACCCCTACCAGGGCTGGGTCTCCCCCGCCTACCTGCAGAAGCAGGCCGCCCCGGCGGTCGTCTCCCCCGCCTCCGCGGGCGCGCTGCTCACCGTCGTGGTGCCGGGCACCGACAAGCCCTCGCTCTCCTGCTCCGGCGGCAAGGTGAGCCTGAAGACGTCCGAGGGCTCGGTCAGCTTCAAGGTCAGCGGCGCCGACCTCTCCTGAGCGCCGCTCCGCCGGGCCCCGGGACCCGGCGGAGCCCGAGGCGCGGCCGGGCCGTCCCGGCCCCGCACCTGCTCGGCGCAGACCCGCCCCGCCGGGGTAGGGCCGGGCCCGCCCCGCGGGGCACCGGCCGGGCCGGGCCGTACCCCACAGGGCCCGGATCAGTCCGCGGCGTGGCCGGCCCGGACCAGGCCGTAGGTGACGGCCTGCTCAAGGGCCTGCCAGGACGCCTCGATGATGTTCTCGTCGACGCCGACGGTGGCCCACTCGCCGGTCGCGTCGCTGGAGGTGATGAGCACGCGCGTTATCGCGTCGGTGCCGTGGGTGCCCTCCAGGATCCGCACCTTGAAGTCGATCAGCTCGACCTCGGCCAGCTCGGGGTAGAGCTTCTCCAGCCCCAGCCGCACGGCCCTGTCCAGGGCGTTGACCGGGCCGTTGCCCTCTCCGGTGGCCACGATGCGCTCGCCCTTGGCGTGCAGCTTGACCGTGGCCTCGCTGACCAGCTCGCCGCCGCGGGTCCGCTCGACGATCACCCGCCAGGACTCCACCGTGAAGTGGCGCCGGCGCTCGCCCGCCACGGTGTCGCGCAGCAGCAGCTCGAAGGAGGCGTCGGCGGCCTCGAAGGTGTAGCCCTTGGACTCCATGTCCTTGACCCGCTCCACCAGGTCGCGCGAGATCTCCGGCGACAGCTCGTAGCCCAGCTCGCGGCCCTTGAGCTCGACGGAGGCGCGGCCGGCCATGTCGGAGACGAGCATGCGCATGTCGTTGCCGACCTGGGCCGGGTCGATGTGCTGGTAGAGGTTGGGGTCCACCTTGATGGCGCTGGCGTGCAGCCCCGCCTTGTGCGCGAAGGCGGAGACGCCCACGTAGGGGGCGTGGGAGTTCGGGGTGACGTTGGTGACCTCGGTGATCGCGTGCGCGATCCGGGTCATGTCGGCCAGCGCCTCCGGCGGGACGAGGTCGAAGCCCCGCTTGAGCTGGAGGTTGGCCACGACGGTGAAGAGGTTGGCGTTGCCGGACCGCTCGCCGTAGCCGTTGGCGCAGCCCTGCACGTGGGTGGCGCCCGCCTTCACCGCGGCCAGGGTGTTGGCCACCGCGCAGCCGGTGTCGTCGTGGCAGTGGATGCCGACCCGGGCGGAGGTCTGCACGGCCGCGTGGACGACCTCGGCGAGCTCGTCGGGGAGCATGCCGCCGTTGGTGTCGCACAGGGCGATGACCGAGGCCCCCGCCTCGGCGGCGGTGCGCAGGACCTCCAGCGCGTAGGCTGGGTTGGACTTGTAGCCGTCGAAGAAGTGCTCGGCGTCGAGGAAGACCCGCTGTCCCTCCGCACGGAGGTGGGAGACCGTGTCGCGGATCATCGCGAGGTTCTCCCGGAGAGTCGTGCGGAGGGCCAGCTCCACGTGCCGGTCGTGGCTCTTGGCGACAAGGGTCACGACCGGCGCGCCGGATTCGCGCAGAGCGGCCACCAACGGGTCGTCGGCTGCCTTCACACCGGCCCGGCGGGTCGCGCCGAACGCGGCGAGCTGCGCGTGCTTCAGGTCGAGCTCTGTTTGGGCCCGCCTGAAGAACTCTGTGTCCTTGGGGTTGGCGCCCGGCCAGCCCCCTTCGATGAAGCCGACGCCCAGGCCGTCCAGGTGGCGGGCGATGGCCAGCTTGTCGACCACCGTGAGGTTGAGGCCCTCCTGCTGGGCGCCGTCACGGAGTGTGGTGTCGTACACGTGGAAGCGGTCGTCGGCCATGTCAGTCTCCTTCGCGGTTCGATGATTCGCCGCGCGCTCATCCGGCTCCGAAAACAAAAAAACCCCTCACGGACGTGAGAGGTCTGCGCGCTGGCGGTGTCCCTTTTCAGCCAGCGCGCCTGCCGATAATGAGCAGACCGTAGAACATGATGCTCTGGAGTCTGCCACACGCTGACACCATTTGACACATCGATCTCACGATCCGAGATGTACGGTCCGCCGACACGGGCTCGGGCCTCAGCCGCGAACCGGCCGCCGGTGGCGACAATGGCCCCATGAAGGCGACTTATCTCGACCCTGCCGTCGGGCAGTACCTGCTCGCGCACACCACCCGGCCCGACGACGTTCTCGACGCGCTCGCCGTGGAGACCCGCGAGGCCACCGGCGACAGCGCGGTCATGCAGCTCTCCCCCGACCAGGGGCCGTTCCTCACCATGATCACCCAGCTCAGCCGCGCCGGGAACGTGGTGGAGGTGGGCACCTTCACCGGCTACTCGTCCATCTGCCTGGCCCGGGGCCTGGCTCCGGGCGGCAGGTTGACCTGCTTCGACCTCAGCGAGGAGTGGACGGCGATCGCCCAGCGCTACTGGGACAAGGCCGGGGTCGCCGACCGCGTGGAGCTGAGGATCGGCCCGGCCGCCGAGCGCCTGGAGGAGTTGCCCGGCGGGCAGAGCGTGGACCTGGCGTTCATCGACGCCGACAAGGCCGGCTACCCCGTCTACTACGAGATCCTGCTGTCCCGCCTCGCCCCGGGCGGCCTGATCCTCGCCGACAACACCCTGTGGAGCGGGAGGGTCGCCGACCCCACCGCCGACGACGACGACACCCGGGCCATCCGCGAGTTCAACGACATGGTCATGGCCGACGGCCGGGTGACCTCGCTGATGCTCCCCATCGCCGACGGGCTCACCATGATTCGAAAGCACTGACGAGGAGTTCCCCGAATCCCGGGCGGGCGCAAATCTTTACGGTTACTTTGAGTCGCGTGTCAAACACGTTGCGCCCACCCGCGCGGAGGGGAAGATTGAGACCATGGGACTGCTCATGGACAGACCTGTCACATACCAGATCACCGATCAGACGGAGGTCGAACGCCTCTATCTCGAACTCGTCGATCGATTCGAGAAGCATCGGATCGAGATCATCGACGGCCGGATCGTGGTGAGGGAGTTGCCTACGCTCACCCACGCCCGAATCATCTACCAGCTGCTGCTCCAGCTCATCTCGGTCGCCACCGAGCAGGGGCTGGAGCTCCTTCAGGAAGCCAAGATCTTCCTGAACGCCCAGGCGGATCGCTATGAGCCGGATCTCATCGCCGTTCCGGCCAAGGCACGGCAGTGGGATCCCAACCACGTATACGCGGACTCCACTTTCCTGGTCGTCGAGGTGGTGTCTCCGAGCAGCATCAAAGATGATCACGTCATCAAGCCTCGGAACTGCGCCCGGGCAGGGGTTCCGCTCTATCTGGTCATCGACGCACTCGACGACAAGGTCAGATTGCTCAGCCGTCCGAGCGAGGACGGATACACCCACGAGGTCTCCGTGAAACTCGGCGACCCGTTCGACCTGCCCGCGCCGTGGAACCTCACGATCGACACGGGCAGGCTGATCGAGATGTGAGTCACGCGAGGAGAGCCCGGCCAGGTGGGAGGCCGGGCTCTTCTCGTGTCCGGGTCAGCAGATCTTGTGGACCCAGCCGTGGGCGTCGGGACGGGAACCGTACTGGATGCCGACCAGCTCCTCGCGGATCCTGGCGGTGACGGGGCCCTGGGTGCCGTCGCCGACCGTCCAGGCGCGGTCGGCGCCCTTGACCGAGCCGACGGGGGTCACGACCGCCGCGGTGCCGCAGGCGAAGACCTCGGTGAGCTCGCCGGACTCGCAGCCCGCCTGCCACTCCTCGATCGACAGGCGCCCCTCCTCGGCGGTCAGGCCCAGCTCGGAGGCGAGGGCGAGGATCGAGTCGCGGGTGATGCCGGGCAGGAGCGTGCCGGTGAGGGCCGGGGTGAGCAGGCGGTCGCCGTAGACGAAGAACAGGTTCATCCCGCCCATCTCCTCGACGTAGCGGTGCTCGGCCGCGTCGAGCCAGACCACCTGGTCACAGCCCTGCTCGACGGCCTGGCGCTGGGCGACGAAGGCCGCCGCGTAGTTGCCGCCGCACTTGGCGAAGCCGGTGCCGCCGGGGGCGGCGCGGGTGTATTCGGTGGACAGCCAGACCGAGACGGCCTTGCTGCCGCCGAAGTAGGCGGCCGCCGGGGAGGCGATCACCATGTAGCGGTAGGACCGGGACGGGTAGTTGACGCCGAGCGCGGCCTGCGTGGCGATCATGAAGGGGCGCAGGTAGAGGCTGTGCCCCGGGGTGGTGGGGACCCACTCGCGATCGGTCTGGACGAGGAGCTCCAGCGACTCGACGAACGCCTCCTCGGGCAGCTCCGGCATGGCCATCCGCACCGCCGACTGGTTGAAGCGGGCGGCGTTGGCGTAGGGCCGGAAGGACGCGATCGCGCCGCTCTCCTGACGGTAGGCCTTCAGGCCCTCGAAGAGCTCCTGGGCGTAGTGGAAGACCGCGGTCGCCGGGTCCAGGCTCAGCGGGCCGTACGGCGTGAGCCGCGCGTCGTGCCAGCCCTCCCCCTCGGTGTAGTCGATCGAGATCATGTGATCGGTGAATGCCTGCCCGAACCCGGGGCTCGCCAGTACCTGCTCACGCTCGGCTGCGGTGCGAGCGTGGTCGGAGAGCTGCACGTCGAAGCTGAGCTTCTGAGCGGTGGTCATGGCGGAGATCCTTCTCTTGAGGCGGTCTGCCCTTGGGTCCATTCTGCGGTGGACCCAGGTAACGGGAAACTACTGCATCTGTGTCGAAAACCGGCACTGCCGGGATAAAACGAAGACGCGCCTGGCAGCTTCTGTGAGCCGCCAGACGCGTCTGGGTGGGGGAGGCGGCTCTGTCAGCCGGCTACTCGGGCGGTGATGTCGTCACCGATCTCGTGAGTGGTCCGGCCGGTCCAGCCGGTGAGCCGCTCGACCAGGTCGTCGGCGACGGCCTGCTCGACCTTGGCGGCCTCGTCGGCCAGCCCGAGGTGGTCCAGGAGCATGGCGACCGACAGGATCGTGGCGGTCGGGTCGGCCTTGCCCTGGCCCGCGATGTCGGGGGCGCTGCCGTGGACCGGCTCGAACATGCTCGGCGCGGTCCGGTCGGGGTTGATGTTGCCGCTGGCCGCCAGGCCGATGCCGCCGGCGACGGCGGCGCCGATGTCGGTGATGATGTCGCCGAAGAGGTTGTCGGTGACGATCACGTCGAACCGCTCCGGCTGGGTGACGAAGAACATCGAGGCCGCGTCGACGTGGCAGTAGTCGGTCTGGACGTCGGGGTATTCCAGGCCGACCCGGTCGAACGTGCGGGCCCAGAGGTCACCGGCGTAGGTGAGCACGTTGGTCTTGTGGACCAGCGTCAGCTTCTTGCGGGGACGGGCGAGCGCCTTGTCGAAGGCGTAGCGGACGACGCGCTCGACGCCGAAGGCGGTGTTCAGCGACTCCTGGGTGGCGACCTCGTGCGGGGTGCCGCGGCGCAGCACGCCGCCCGCGCCCGCGTAGAGGCTCTCGGTGCCCTCACGGACGACGACCATGTCGATGTCCTCGGGGCGGGCCTTGCCCAGCGGGGTCTCGACGCCGGGGAAGAGCTTGACCGGACGGAGGTTGACGTAGTGGTCGAGCTCGAAGCGGAGCCTGAGCAGCAGGTCGCGCTCCAGGATGCCCGGCGGCACGCTGGGGTCGCCGATCGCGCCGAGCAGGATCGCGTCGTATCCGCGCAGCTCGTCCAGGACCGCGTCGGGAAGGGTCTCACCGGTCCGGTGGTAGCGCTTGGCGCCGAGATCGTAGGTGACGGTCTCCACCTTCGTGCCGACCGCTTCGAGCACCTTCAGGCCCTCGGTGACGACCTCGACTCCGATCCCGTCCCCGGGGATGACTGCCAGACGAATGTTGCGCGAATCCATGCAGGCACCTTACCGGTCCGTCTCGGTAATCGAACACCGATCTCACCCATCGGACATTTTCGCGCGTACGGGACCTCATGATCCACAGCAGTCTCGACCCCTGTGATCCCTTTGTCCGCTTTTGCGACGTATTGACCCTTTCGTTAAGTTTCGTTATGGTCCTCTGCATTCGAACCGATGCCTAATCCGCCGGGCCGTCCCCCCTTCGGCCTGCGCGGAGCCGGGGAACCACTTCCGGGACCCACGGCCGCCCAGGACTCCGCGCTTCGCCTGGCGGAGCCATGTCCTGAGCCGCCTTCACGGATCCCTTGGGGCGAATCAGCGCTTCGCGCGCCGTAGGGCGGCCTCCACGCCCGAGCCCGACAGCTAACCCGGCCGGCCCTATGGAAGGAACCATCCTGTCCGGCAAGATTCGCCCCCGCGTCCTGTCCCTGCTCGTCGCCGGCACCGCCGTGCTCGCGACCCCGTCTCTCGCGCTGGCCGACTCCCCCAAGGCCGACTCTCCCAAGGCCCCCGCCCCCGCCCCCGTCACCGCCACCGCGCCGCTCACCGGGCCCAAGCTCAAGGAGATCATCACCAAGGATGCTCCCGTGCCCGCCTGGAAGAAGGCCGTGAAGTGGGCCATGTCCAAGCGCGGCACGCCCTACGTCTGGGGCGGCACCGGCAACGGCGGCTTCGACTGCTCCGGCCTGATGCTCCGCGCCTACGGCGCCGCCGGGATCAAGCTGCCCCGCGTGGCCGCCGCCCAGTACGCGGCGTTCTCCAAGAAGGTCTCCTGGAAGAACCTCAAGCCCGGCGACCTCGTCTTCTTCCACAATCTCGGGCACGTCGGCATGATCACCAAGCCGGGTTACATGGTCCACGCCCCGCAGACCGGCGACGTGGTCAAGGAGGAGAAGCTCAACTCCTGGCGTCGCAGCACGTTCGTCGGCGGCGTCCGCCCCGACCGCACGGGCGTCAAGCTCGCCGCCGAACAGGCCAAGCTCGCGGCCCAGCCCGCCCCCACGATGCTCCAGGCCACCCCCTGATCCCCGGAGGGCGCCGGTCACCCGGACCGGCGCCCCGCGGGTCGGAATGAGAGCCCTACCCGGCTAGCGGGTGGGAGCGCCCCCGTTGTCGCGGCGGTCCAGGGCGGTCTGGAGCGCGTCGGCGGCCTCGTCTTCGGCGTCTTCGGGACGGTTCCAGGGATACATGTCGTACATGGCGATTCTCATCTCGGTCGCATGCGGGCAGGGAGAGATGGTCCGGACTCCGGTCACGGATCGGACCGGGCCTGAGTGCCGCGGGTCCGGATCGCGGACCGGCGGCGCGGGGCCGGCGTGCGCCGCCACACCGCGGCGGGCTGCCGGCCTGCCCTGTCAGGCCCCGCCGCGGCAGGTAATGAGTGCGAGAACCTGGCGCATTTCCTGCCAGGTTACCTGCCCGTACGGACACCGTCCCGCACTCCGTACACACTTCTCACATGCTGAGACGCACAACGGCTGCCGCCCCCGGCTTCCCGGGGACGGCAGCCGTCGCCGTACGCGCTAGTCGGCCAGGTCGACCGAGCGGCCGCTGTCGGCGCCGATCTCGGCGCCGATCACGTCGAGCACGTCGGCCGGGATGGCGGAGTCGACGGTCAGCGCGATGAGGGCCTTGCCGCCCTTCGCGTCCCGGGCCACCTGCATCGAGGCGATGTTGATGCTGTGGTCGCCGAGGATGCGGCCGACGACGCCGACGATGCCGGGGCGGTCGGTGTAGGTGAAGAACGACAGGTGGTCGGTCGGCTCGATCTCCATCTGGTAGCCGTTGACCTCGACGATCTTGGTGATCTGACGCGGGCCCGACAGGGTGCCCGAGACCGAGACCGTGCGGCCGTCGGCCAGCACGCCGCGGACGGTGACGACGTTGCGCCAGTCGGGGCTCTCGGAGCTGGTGACCAGCTCGACGGTCACGCCGCGGTCCTTGGCCAGGAGCGGGGCGTTGACGTAGGTGACCGAGTCTTCGACCACGTCGGTGAAGATGCCCTTGAGCGCCGCCAGCTCCAGCACGCGGACGTCCTGGGAGGCGATCTCACCGCGGACCTCGACGTCGAGCCTGGTGGCGACCTCGCCCGCGAGGGCGGTGAAGACCCGGCCGAGCTTCTCGGCCAGCGGCAGGCCCGGCTTGACGTCCTCGGCGACGACGCCGCCCTGGACGTTGACCGCGTCCGGCACGAACTCCCCGGCGAGGGCGAGCTTCACGCTGCGCGCGACCTGGGTGCCGGCCTTCTCCTGGGCCTCGTGGGTGGAGGCGCCCAGGTGCGGGGTGACGACGACCTGGTCCAGCTCGAACAGCGGGCTGTCGGTGACCGGCTCCTTGGGGAAGACGTCGATGCCGGCGCCGGCGACGCGGCCTTCCTTGATCGCCGAGTAGAGCGCGTTCTCGTCGATGATGCCGCCGCGGGCGACGTTGATCAGGCGCACCGACGGCTTGACCGTGTGGAGCTCCTTGTCACCGATGAGCCCGATGGTCTCCTTGGACTTGGGCAGGTGCACGGTGATGAAGTCGGCCTCGCGCAGGGCCTCCTCCAGCGAGACCAGGCGGACGCCCATCTGCGCGGCGCGGGCCGGCTGCAGGTAGGGGTCGTAGGCGATCAGCTCGACGCCGAACGGCTGCAGGCGCTGGGCGACGAGCTGGCCGATCTTGCCGAGGCCCAGGATGGCGACGACCTTCTCGTCGAGCTCCACACCGGTGTACTTCGAGCGCTTCCACTCGCCGCCCTTGAGCGCCAGGTGCGCCTGGGCGACGTTGCGGGCGGAGGCGAGGATCAGCGCGACGGTGTGCTCGGCGGCGCTGGTGATGTTGGAGGTGGGCGCGTTGACGACCATGACGCCGGCCTTGGTGGCGGCCTCCACGTCCACGTTGTCCAGGCCGACGCCGGCCCGGGCGACGACCCGGAGCTTGGGGGCGGCCGCGATGGCCTCGGCGTCTACCTGCGTGGCGCTGCGCACGATGAGCGCGTCCACGTCGGCGAGGGCGGGCAGGAACTGGGCGCGGTCGGCGCCGTCGGTGTGGCGGACTTCGAAGTCCGCGCCCAGGACCGCGAGACCGGCCTCGGAGAGTTCCTCTGCGACCAGTACGACGGGCTTGTTCACAGGCTAGATCCTTAGAGACGTGGCGGCTGCTGCACGGACCTCACGTATTCTATCGGCGCTTGTGAACGCGTTCACGAGTGTCCCGCGATCCGAGACGGTCACCTGGGGTACCCACCCCCGGAGCATCCATGCGCGGAAAATTCAACTTGGTATTGCTCCAGAGAAAAGTTCACGATTACCCTCATAAGCCGTGGTCCCCTACCTATCGTTCCTCATATGAGCATCGGGAACCCCGCCCTCGGCGATGTGCTCGCGCAGCACGGCGGCCCGCACCGGCTGCTGGCGGCGCTTGCCGAATGGGGACTCCTGGTTGCCGTGCGGCCGGACCGCTCCGTCGTGCTCGGCACGACGCAGGCGGGTGACCGGGTGCTGCTCGGATACACCTCGGCGAGCACCTACGCACGGCACCGTGGCAACCACTCGCTGTCGGCCTGCGACGCCGACACCATCCTCGACATCCAGCGCGTCACCGGTGTGCGGGAAATCGTGATCGACGCCGCGGGCCCGGCGGCCGCCGCCGTGCCCATCGAGGATCTCCAGCGCTACCTGCAGTCGACCCGCACCGGCCCCACGCCGGCGCTGTCGGGCGTGGCCCTGACGGCATACGCGACCGGGGCGATGGCCACGGTCTCGCGTCCGCAGAACCCCCCGGCGGCCCGCCGGCCGGAGTACCCGGTGGCACGCCCGCCGGAGACCCCGGTCGCCCGCCAGCCGGAGTTCCCGGTCGCGCGCCCGCCGGAGGCCCCGGTGGCACACCCGCAGCGGGCCTCCGTGCCGGCCGCGCCCGCCCAGCCGTGGATCCCCGCGCCCCGCCCCCACCTGTCGGGGCCGATGCAGATGGTGGACCCCGGCTACCGGCGGTGCGAGCACCCGATCCTGCCCGCGCTGCGCGTGGCGATCTCGCACGTGCTCGCCGACTACCCGCTCGTCCACCACGTGTGGATCTCCGAGGCCCGCACCTCCTCCGGCGCCCCGGGGATCATGCTGCACGTCAAGGTGCACATGTCGGCCGCCGAGGACGTGGTCCGGGACATCCACCGCGGGGTCCGCGCCCGGCTGCCGCAGCTCGCGGCGAGCGAGGCGCCGATCCTCATGGCCCGGGTCGCCGACGCGCGCAGCGAGCAGCGGATGGTCGAGGTCGGCGCCCACGTGGTCTGCGCCGACGTCACCGGCTGACAGAACCTCCGCGCGGGGACGGCCGTCCCACGACGGTGTGTCGGGAACGGCCGTGCGGACAGCCCGCCACCCCCGACGGGGACCACCTCCGCCGCGGCGCCGGCCGGACGGACCCGCCCGGGTCCGGCCGGCCGCGGCCACCGGCGGCCTTGCGCCGCCGCTATCCGGTACGGCGGGCCGGCGTCATCCTCGTCCGGGTGAACGCCCCCGCCAGCCGTCCGCTCCGGCGCCGGGCGCTATCCGGTGCGGCGGGCCAGCGTCACCCCGGTCCGGGCGGAGAGCCCCGCCACGAGGGCGGCCAGCACCGGCAGGCCGACCACGATCGCCGCCAGGAAGAGCCAGGGGATCTCGATCGTCGGCGGCGTCGAGGGGAGCGTCAGGGTCTGCCGGCCGAGATCCGTTGTGACGACCGTGGAGTAGCCCCACTCGGCCGTCAGGGACCACGCCCCGGCGATCCCCGTGACCGAACCGGCCACCGTGCCGATCAGCACGCCGAGCCCCGCGATGAATCCGGCCTGCCCGGCGACGACCAGCCGGCGCGTCCCCGGCGGGGCTCCGACGGCGGCCATCGTCGCCAGGTCGGGCCGCATGTCGGCCGCCGCGAGCCCGGTGGCGACGAACGTGCCGCCCAGCACCAGGACGAGCGCCGCCCCCAGGAGCAGCCACAGCTGCGGGATGATCTCCTGCTCGAACCCGGTCTGGACGTGAACGTCGGTCCCCGGGGCCACCCCGTTGAGCTCCCACTCCAGGTCGAGCTCCTGCTGGCGGGTGGGCCGGTAGGAGGCGGGGTCGATGTACAGGATGCGGGGCCGCGTCTCCAGCCCGGTGGCCTGGACGGCCGCGAGAGGCAGCACCGCGACGGCATGCCGGGGGTCGGCGGCCGTGGCCACGACCGCGGGGACCGAGAGGTCGCCGCCGGACAGCCCGGACACCCTGCCGAACGACGACACCTCCAGGGGCAGTCGTCCCTCCCGCACCAGACTCGGATCGAACACCACCGCCTTCCCCGAGGCGAAGGCGGCCGCCGCCGCCGGGTCCCGCCTGCCCTGGACGAGGGCCAGCAGCCGCCCGTCCCCGATCGGCAGTCCGTCCATGTCGTAGGAGAAGTGCCTCCCCTTCTCATCGCCGGACCGAACGGCCAGGCCGAACGCGTTCCCTTCGGCGTTGTACGCCTCGGCCGCCTCGATCGGCCGCACCCCCGGCAGCCTCCGCTCGACGACGGCCTTCAGCTTGTCCCATCGGGCGTCGTCGAAGCCCCTGCCGTAGACGGCTGTGGTCCCGACGGGGCGAGTGACCTGGAAGGCGTCGCGATACTTGGCGTAGTCGCTGTTGAAGGCGGTCCCCAGCGCGGTGACCGCGGCCGCGGCGGTCATGACCGCCGCGACGGCGGAGGCGGTGCGGCCGCGATGGCGGGAGGCGTCGCGGGCAGCCAGCCGGAACGGGAGCGGGAGCCGGGCGGCCGCCCGCGCGGCCTCCCTGACCAGCCTGGGCGCCAGCGCGACCAGTCCGAACTGGGTGAGGACGGCGGCGGCGAGGACCCAGACCGCGCTGAACCTGATGGCGGACACGGTGGCCGCGATCCCGGCAGCGATCAGGAGCAGGCCCAGCACCGGGCGGCCCACCCGGTCGCGCGCCCGGCTCCGGCGCCCGCCGAGCACCGCCGCCACGTCCTGCCGGGCCGCCTGTACGGCGGGCACCACGGCGGCGGCGGTCCCGCTGGCCGCGCCGAGGAGCGCGACGGCCACGACGGGCGTCCAAGGGATCTCCAGGGGGCCGACCCCGCCGATCAGCCGGCCCGCCTCCAGCACGGCCGACAGTGACGCCAGGCCGACGCCGAGGGCCGTGCCGAGCACCGCGGCGCCGCCGCCGAGGACGACGCCGTCGGCAAGGACGATCATGCGCAGGTGTCCCGGTGAGCCCCCCTGCGCGGCGACGAGCGCGAGTTCGCGGCGGCGTCTGCGGAGCCCGACCGCGAAGGCGGGACCGGCGAGCAGCACCACCTCCAGCACGATCATGGTCCCGGCGAGGCCGATCGCCACCGTCCGGTCCACGTCGCGCGAGGGTCCGTCGAACTGGATCCCGGCCGGCGGATCCTCGATGACGGCACGTGACTGCACCAGCAGCCCGACGGCGTTCAGCCGCTTGACACCGGCCCACGTGACCGGTCCCGCGGTGTCGGCCAGCCAGCCGTTGCCGTAGCCGTCCCTCCTGTCGAGGAGCAGGCTGCCGGGCAGCCCCACGATCTCCCTGCTCCTGGTCTGGTGCGGGTGCTCGACCACTCCGACGACCCGCACCGCCTTCTCCTCCCGCAGGACGGACAGCGGCGCGCCGAGACGGGCCCCCCGCTCCAGCATCGCGGGGGTCACCGCGACCTCCTGGACCGAGGTCGGCAGGCGGCCCTCCACCAGGCGATACATGCCCGCCGTCAGGGGGTCTCGCAGATCCAGCTCGCGCGCGCTCACGCGGTCGTGCCCGTCCGGGGCGCGGAAGTCGACGCTGCCCTCGTTCGCGGGCAGGAGCCGGGCTCCGGGGCCGAGCAGCCCGGCCAGCTCGGCCTGCGTCCACGGCCTCGTGGAGACGGGCCCCCTCGCGGTCGGGCAGCACCAGCCCGAAGGATCCTGCTCCAGCCTGCCGCGTCCCTCCGTCGTCCGGAGACGGGCGTCGGCCGCCCCGATATTCGCCGTGAGGCGCTCCCGCGGGGTGAGGTCCGCGGTCTCGGCGAAGGTCAGCAGTCCGGTGATGACGAGGACCGGCAGGGCGATCATCGTGATGATCAGGGCGGTGCGGCCCCTGGCCCGCAGGGCGTCCCTGCGGGAGATCCGCAGCGCGGCGAGGAGGGCGCTCATGCCGTCCTCCCGTCCCACGGACCGCGGGTCGCCGCTGTGTCCCGCGCGTCCGTCCGCTCGCTCATCGGGCGCTCTCCAGAGGGACGGCGGTGGAGTCGGTGATCTCGCCGTCGCGCAGGAAGACCACCCGGTCGGCCCAGGCGGCGTAGCGCGGTTCGTGGGTGACGAGCAGCGCGGTGGCTCCCGCGTCGCAGCGGGTGCGCAGGAGTTGGAGGATGTCGTCGCCGGTCGGGGTGTCCAGCGCGCCGGTGGGCTCGTCGGCCAGGATCAGCCGGCGCTCGCCGACCAGGGCGCGGGCGATGGCGACCCGCTGGCGCTGACCGCCGGACAGCTCGTCGGGGAAGCGGTCGGCGACGTCGGCGAGACCGACCTCGGCGAGTGCCTCCGTCGCCTCGCGGCGGGCCTGCCCGGCCCTGATGCCGTCCAGCTCGCGCGGGAGCATGACGTTCTCCACAGCGGTCAGTGACGGGATCAGGTTGAGGTCTTGAAAGACGTAGCCGACGTGCCTGCGGCGGAGCCGGGCGAGCTCCTTGGCCGGCAGGCGCGACAGCGGGGTGCCCTCGACGGTCACCTCGCCCGAGGTAGGCAGGTCGAGCCCGCCGGCGAGGTTGAGCAGGGTGGACTTGCCGGAGCCGGAGGGCCCCATCACCGCCACCAGCTCTCCGGCGGCGACGTCCAGGCTGACGTCTCGCAGCGCCGTCACGGCCTGCGGTCCGTCACCGTGCACGCGGCTGACGCCCGCGAGCCGTACGACCGGGTCGAAACTCATCTCTGCTTCTCCTGCGTCTGGGGGGAGGCCGTGAGCACGGCCTCGCAGTGGTCGAGCCAGCGCTGCTCGGCCTCGGCCTGGAAGATCATCGAGTCGAGCACCAGCCGCTGCGCGGCTCCCTCGGCGCTCGCGCGCTTGGCGCGGGTGAGCTCCTGCAGCGTGCGCATGGTGGCGCCGCGCTGGGCCTGGATGACGGGCCGCACGTCGGCGGCGGCGGTGACCGCCATCGCGAGCTTGATGACCAGCTCGTCCCGGGGCCGGTCGGCCTGGGCGACGGGGGTGCTGAACCATCGCTCCATCTCGGTCCGACCGGCCTCGGTGATCGTGTAGACGACCCGGCCCTGGTCGTCCTGCTCGCCAGGGGTCACCAGACCGTCGCGTTCCATGCGCGAGAGCGTCGTATAGACCTGGCCGATGTTGAGCGGCCAGGTCGCCCCTGTGGACGCCTCGAACTCGGCACGCAACTGGTAGCCGTAGCGGGGCCCCTGGCTCAGCAGGGCGAGCAGCCCTTGTCGGATCGCCATGCATACTGAGTATGCATACTCAGTATGGTCACGGCAAGCGAGGCAAGAGATCCGCATATTCTGGACAGGCTCCGCTCCTGGGGCTGATACTCGGGAGATGAGCTCGCCGACGCCCCCGTCCCGCGCGTCCGATGGGGACCGCGACCGTGCGATCAACGAGCTCCGCGACCGCGCCGTCGAGGGCCACCTCTCGCACGAGACCTTCCTCGGCCGTGTCGACATGGCACTGCGCGCGCGCAGCCAGGGGGAGCTCGACAGCCTGGTGGCCGACCTGCCACAGCGGGGCCGGTTCCGCCGCATGGTGACCGAGATCGTCTCCTCGGCCTCCGACTTCACCAAGCGCGTGGAGTCGGCCTGGCGGCGTCCCCGGCTGCCCCGGCTCGCGCTGCCCGGCGACAGCCGCACCCGCTACGTGGTCGGCCGCGGCTCGGCCTGCGACCTGGTCCTGGCCGACCTGACCGTCTCGCGGGTGCACGCCGAGCTCCGCCGCGACGACGACGGCTGGATCGTCGTCGACCTCGGCTCGCTCAACGGCACCCGGCTGAACGACTGGCGCCTGGTCGGGCCGGCGAAGGTCCGCCCGGGAGACGTCCTCTCCTTCGGCGACTGCATGTTCCTGGTGATCACACCCCAGCTGATCTGAGCGTCTCCGCGGTGAGGGAGTAGCGCGCCGTCAGCAGGACGCTGACCCCGGCCGCGAGCGCGGGCAGCAGCGTGCCACCGTACAGCGCGGCCATGACCGCCGCCTCGGGCTGCGCCACCGGCGTGCCGGGGTCGGACTCCACGAACCCGGCCGCGCCGAGCAGCCAGCCGAGCACCAGCGCGCCGAGCGCGAAGACCACGGTCTCGCAGGCCGTCCAGAGGCCGGTGAACACCCCGGCGCGGCGCTTGCCGGTGGCCAGCGCGCCATGGGCGATCACGTCCGACAGCATGGAGAACTGCAGCAGTTGGAGCCCCGCGTAGCCGACGCCCACGACGAGCACGCACACGTGCGCGTAGACCGGCCCGAGCTCCCCGGCGAACGCCAGCCCGACCGTGCCCGCCGTGAACAGCGCCGCCGCGAGGATCATCGCCCCGCGCTTGTCGTAGCGCCTGGACAACCGGACCCACGCCGGCATCGTGACCAGCAGCGGCCCGACGACACACAGGAAGAGCGTGGTGGTCGCCCCGGGGTCGCCCAGGACGTAGGTGGCCAGGTACGGCGCGCCTGCCAGCAGGGTGCCCGCGGCGAACATCTGGGCGCAGCTCAGGCCGAGCAGCACCATGAACGGCCGGCTGGAGCGGGCCGCCGCGAACTGGGCGCGGATGGACGCCTCCGCCTCCACCCTGGCGACCATCGGCGCGCGGGCCGTGCCCGCGAAGGAGGTGAGCATGGAGACCAGCAGCACCGCCCCGACGACCAGGCCCATGAGCCGGTAGCCGGCGGCCTCGGTGCCGGCGATCGCCGGCGCGACGGCCCCGGACAGCAGGATCGCCAGGCCGACGAAGACCATCTTCCACTGCAGCAGCGCCGAACGCTCGTGGTAGTCGTCGGTCATCTCGGCGGCCATCGCCTTGTAGGGCACCTCGTAGAAGGCGTAGGCCGTCGCGGTGAGGAAGTAGCAGACGGCGACGTACAGCGCGGCCGGAGTGCCGGTGAGCGGCGGGCCGGCGAACGTCAGCGCGAACGCCACGGGCAGGGTGAGCGCGCCCAGGAGCATCCACGGGCGGCGCGCGCCCATCCGGGAGGCCGTCCGGTCGGAGCGCTGGCCCACCCAGGGATTGATGAGCATGTCCCACACCTTGGGGAGGAAGACCACGATGCCGGCCAGCCACGCGGGGACCGCCAGCACGTTGGTCATGTAGAACAACAGCAGCAATCCCGGGACCGTGGAGAACGTCGCGGTGGAGACTGAGCCGATGCCGTAGCCGATGCGGACCCCGCGCGACACGGTGACGACGGCGGGAGCGGGCTCCGATGTGACCATGGCCACATTCAATCGCAGCAAGCGACCGCTCGGCAGTCCGGAAGATACGAATATTTCCGTATTGTCACCCAGCCCGCGATTCCCGATGATCTCCGCAAACCCCCTTAGGCCCCGGGAGAAACCGTGCGCCCCTCACGACGGACCACAATCTCTGTCTCCGCCCTCCTTCTCGCCAGTCTCGCCTGGGCCTCGGCCCCGGCGAGCGCGCTCGAACCCGCCTCCGGCGTCACCGATCTGGTCAAGGACATCGACCAGATCCTCAGCGACGCCCGGCTGACCCCCGCACGGGCGGGAGTGGTGGTCAAGAGCGCCGCCTCCGGCGAGGAGCTCTACGCCCTGGACTCGGGCAAGATCCTCACCCCCGCCTCCAACGCCAAGCTGGTGACCTCGGCCGCCGCGGTCGAGACCCTCGGCCTGGACTACCGCTTCACCACGAGCGTGCTGTCCAGCGGCCGCCGGGCCGGCTCGGCCCTCGCCGGGAACCTCTACCTCCGGGGCACCGGCGATCCGACCCTCCTGGCCGCCGACTACGACGCGCTGGCCGCCCGCGTCGCCGCCTCGGGGATCAAGGTGGTCACCGGCAAGCTGGTCGCCGACGACACCTGGTTCGACTCGGTACGGCTCGGCACCGACTGGGCCTGGGACGACGAGCCGTACTACTACGCGGCGCAGATCTCCGCGCTGACCGCCTCGCCGAACACCGACTACGACGCCGGGAGCGTCATCGTCTCGGTCGCCCCCGGGGACGCCGCGGGCGGGCCCGCCAAGGTCTCCACCACCCCCGAGACCGACTACCTGAAGATCGACAACCGGGCGACGACCGGGACCGAGACCGACGTGCTGGTCGAGCGGCAGCACAGCACCAACACCGTGGTGATCACCGGGACCGTCGCGGAGAAGTACGACGAGTGGGTCGCCGTCGACGACCCCACCGGATACGCCGCCTCGCTCTTCCGCAAGGCACTGGCCAAGCACGGCGTGCGGGTGCTGGGATCCACCGCCCGCGAGGCGGCCCCGCAGGGAGCCGCCACCGTGGTCTCGCACGAGTCGATGCCGCTCAGCGAGCTGCTCGTGCCGTTCATGAAGCTCAGCAACAACATGCACGCCGAGATCCTGACCAAGGCCATCGGCCGCAAGGTCTCCGGGGTCGGCACCTGGAGCGCCGGGCTCGCCGCCATCACCTCCTTCGCCCGGGCCAACGGCATGCCGACGCTGCGCTTGCGGGACGGCTCCGGCCTGTCCCGGGTGGACGGTCTCACCCCCGGCGGCGTCACCGGCCTGCTGATCGCGCTGCGCGCCAAGCCCTGGTTCTCCACCTGGTACGGCTCGCTGCCGATCGCCGGTGACCCCGACCGGATGGTCGGCGGCACGCTCCGGAGCCGGATGCGCGGCACGCCGGCCGCCGGCAACGTCCACGCCAAGACCGGTTCGCTGACCGGTGTCACGTCCCTGTCCGGCTACGTGACCAGCGCGGACAACGAGCCCCTGGTCTTCTCCGTCATGCTCAACCAGTTCCTGTCCGGCTCCCCCAAGGACATCGAGGACAAGATCGCCATCCGCCTCGCCCAGTTCAGCCGGACCGCCCCGGCCGACGTGGCGAGCGTCCAGCTCCGCCAGGCTCCGCAGGAGTCGGCCGACGTCGAGTGCTCCTGGCTCAAGCCCGTCGGCTGCTGAGCCGCCGGCCGCCTCCCCGCCGCGCGGCGGCGGGGAGGCGGGGAGGCGGGGAGGCGGTAGGTGGGAACGGTCCCAGACGCTTCTCATGCCACTCCGGTTTACCTGGAACTCACAATTAATATCCGGAATTTAGTGACAAGGGGGATGTGTCACCGACAGAATGCGGAGCCATCCAGCGTCCACCCCACTGGAGGAACCGATATGCGCAGACCGCTAGGGGTACTCGCGTGCCTCGGGAGCCTGGCGGCACTCAGCACGCCGGTCACGGCCCACGCCGCGACGGCGTCGCAGACCGCATGCCGCGTGTACGCGGCCGCTCCCTACGTCACTGCCGCCGGGAAGATCCAGGCGTCGGCCGCGCGGCTCGGCTGCGGCGACACCGCACTGGTCCGCATCCGTGTCAAGCGCGCCGAGGCCGGCCCCGACCCGGTCGTCAGAAGCGCCTCCCGCAGGGGCGGCAACGGGCGGGTCACCGTCGCACTGCCGTGCGCCCCCGGCGTCTACTACGCGGTCGCCACCGACTACCGCGGCCACTCGGGCACCTCCAAGGCCGCCCGGCTGTCCTGCTCCCCCACGGGCACGCCGTCCCCCACCGCCACCCCCACCCCCACGGCGACCTCCTCGCCCAAGCCTTCGGCGACCCCCACCCCCACGACTCCCCCGCCGGCCGGCACCGTGGGGACGGCCGAGGAGAACGAGGTCGTGCGGCTGACCAACGCCGAGCGGGCGAAGGGCGGCTGCCAGCCGCTCAAGCACGACGCGCAGCTCCGCAAGGCCGCCTACGGCCACTCGGCCGACATGGCGGAGCAGGGCTACTTCAGCCACACCTCCAAGGACGGCCGCAGCTTCATGGACCGCATCCGAGGGGCCGGCTTCACCGGCGGGTCGGGCTGGGCGGAGAACATCGCCATGGGCCAGCCGACCCCGGCCGCCGTGGTCGGCTCCTGGATGAACAGCTCGGGCCACAAGGCCAACATCATGAACTGCAAGTACACCCTCATCGGTGTCGGCGCGGCCAAGAACGCCAAGGGCCAGATCTACTGGACCCAGGTCTTCGCCGCCAAGTAGGGCCCCGGCCCCCGCCGGAGACGACAGCGACAGCGACAGCGACAGGAACGGCGACGCCCCCGTGACGGATGACCGTCACGGGGGCGTCGCCGTACGGGCGGGCCCGTTCACCCACGGGCCGCCGGCGGCCCGGTGCTACTTGAGCCAGCTCATCATCGGGCGGAGCTTGGCGCCGGTCTTCTCGATCGGGTGCTGGGCCAGCTCGTCGCGGTAGGCGGTGAACTTCTTCTGGCCGCCGTCGAACTCGTCCACCAGCTCCTTGGCGAACTCGCCGGACTGGATCTCGGCGAGGATGCGCTGCATCTCCTTCTTGGTCTCCGGCGTCACGACGCGCGGGCCACGGGAGTAGCCGCCGTACTCGGCGGTGTCGGAGACCGACCAGTACATCTTGTGGATGCCGCCCTCGTACATCAGGTCGACGATCAGCTTCATCTCGTGGAGGCACTCGAAGTAGGCGACCTCGGGCTGGTAGCCGGCCTCGATCAGGGTCTCGAAACCGGCCTTGATCAGCTCGGACACGCCACCGCAGAGGACGGCCTGCTCACCGAACAGGTCGGTCTCGGTCTCCTCGGTGAAGGTCGTCTTCAGCGCGCCGGCGCGGGTGCCGCCGATGCCCTTGGCGTAGGACAGCGCGAGGTCCCAGGCGCTGCCGCTGGCGTCCTTCTCCACCGCGACGAGACACGGCACGCCGCGGCCCGCGGTGTACTGGCGGCGGACGAGGTGGCCGGGGCCCTTGGGGGCGACCATCGCGACGTCGACGCCCTCGGGGGCCTCGATGAGGCCGTAGCGGATGTTGAGGCCGTGGCCGAAGAAGAGGGCGTCGCCCTCGACGAGGTTCGGGGCCACGTGCTCGGCGTAGAGGTGCCGCTGGATGTGGTCCGGCGCCAGGATCATGGTCAGGTCGGCCTCTTCGACGGCCTCCGACGGGGTGACCACCCGCAGGCCGTCGGCCTCGGCCTTCTCCCGGCTCTTGGAGCCCTCCGGCAGGCCGACCCGGACGTCGACGCCGGAGTCGCGCAGGGACAGGGCGTGGGCGTGGCCCTGGCTGCCGTACCCCAGGACGGCCACGTGCCTACCCTGGATGATCGACAGGTCGGCCTGGTCGTCGTAGAAGATCTCAGTCACTTGCTTAACCTTTCAGGTTTCTCTGCTTACGCGGTCCGGTCCAGGGCCCGGAGCGAACGGTCGGTTATGGAACGGGCGCCGCGGCCGATGGCCACCATGCCCGACTGGACGAGCTCCTTGATGCCGAACGGCTCCAGGAGCTTGATGAAGGCCTGCAGCTTGTCCGGCGTGCCGGTGACCTCTATGGTCACCGCGTCAGGGGCGACGTCAACACACCGCGCGCGGAAGAGGTTGACCAGTTCCAGCACGCTGGAGCGGGTCTCGGAGTCGGCCCGCACCTTGATCAGCGTGAGCTCGCGCTGCACGGCCTGCGCCGGGTCGAGCTCCACGATCTTCAGCACGTTGATCAGCTTGTTGAGCTGCTTGGTGACCTGCTCCAACGGCAGGTCCTCGACGTTGACCACGATGGTCATCCGCGAGATGTCCTCGTGCTCGGTCGGCCCGACCGCCAGCGAGTCGATGTTGAACCCCCGGCGGCTGAACAGCGACGCGACGCGCGCGAGCACGCCGGGCTTGTTCTCCACCAGCACGGAGAGCGTGTGCCTGCTCATGCCTTCCTCCTCGCCTGACGGCCCGCCCGCGCGTCCGCCGGGCAGCCGCGCCCGTCTGCCGGTCCGCTTCGATCACTCACCGCTAGTCCTCGCTGTCCCAGACCGGCGCCATGTCGCGCGCGAACTTGATGTCGTCGTTGCTGGTCCCGGCCGCCACCATCGGCCAGACCATGGCGTCCTGGTGGACCACGAAGTCGACCACGACGGGCACGTCGTTGATCTCCATCGCCTTCTTGATGGTCGCGTCCACGTCCTCCGGCCGCTCGCACCGCAGGCCGACGCAGCCGTAGGCCTCGGCCAGCTTCACGAAGTCGGGGATCCGGCGGACCGTCTGCAGGTCGGTGTTGGAGTAGCGCTGGTTGTAGAACAGCGTCTGCCACTGCCGGACCATGCCGAGGTTGCCGTTGTTGATGATCGCGACCTTGATCGGCACGCCCTCGATGGTGCAGGTGGCCAGCTCCTGGTTGGTCATCTGGAAGCAGCCGTCGCCGTCGATGGCCCAGACCGTGGTGTCGGGGCTGCCCATTTTGGCACCCATCGCCGCCGGGAGCGAGAAGCCCATCGTGCCGGCGCCGCCGGAGTTGATGAAGGTGCCCGGGTTCTCGTAGCCGATGAACTGGGCGGCCCACATCTGGTGCTGGCCGACGCCCGCGGTGTAGATGGCGTCCGGCCCGACGATCGCGCTCAGCCGCTCCATGACGTACTGCGGGGCCAGGGAGCCGTCCTCGAACTCGTCATAACCCAGCGGGTAGGTCTCCCGGTAGGCGTCGAGCTGGGTCCACCACTCGCTGTAGTCGCCCTTGCGGTCCTCGTTGCGCACCGCGGTGATCAGCTCGGAGAGGACCTCCTTGCAGTCGCCCACGATCGGGACGTCCGCGTGCCGGTTCTTGGAGATCTCCGCCGGGTCGATGTCGGCGTGCACGATCTTGGCGTGCGGGGCGAAGGTGGACAGCTCACCGGTGACGCGGTCGTCGAAGCGGACGCCGAGCCCGATGATCAGGTCGGAGCGCTGCAGCGCCCCGACCGCCGGCACCGAGCCGTGCATGCCCGGCATGCCCAGGTGCTGGCGGTGGCTGTCGGGGAAGGTGCCGCGCGCCATGAGCGTGGTGACCACGGGGATGCCGGTCAGCTCGGCGAACTCCATCAGCTCCGCCGCCGCCCGCGCCTTGTGGACGCCGCCGCCGACGTAGAGCACGGGCCGCCTGGCGTCGGCGATCAGCTTGGCCGCCTCCCGGATCTGCTTGGAGTGCGGCCGGGTCACCGGGCGGTAGCCCGGCAGCTGCATCACCGGCGGCCACTGGAAGACCGTCTTGGAGGTGAGCGCGTCCTTGGAGATGTCGACCAGCACCGGTCCCGGGCGCCCCGTCGCGGCGATGTGGAACGCCTCGGCGATGGTCCTGGCGATGTCGGCCGGGTCGGTGACCAGGAAGTTGTGCTTGGTGATCGGCATGGTGATGCCGGAGATGTCGGCTTCCTGGAACGCGTCGGTGCCGATGGCGTTACTGGGCACCTGGCCGGTGATCGCGACGATCGGGACCGAGTCCATGTAGGCGTCGGCGATCGGGGTGACCAGGTTGGTCGCGCCCGGACCGCTGGTGGCCATGCAGACCCCGACCCTGCCGGTGGCCTGCGCGTAGCCCTGCGCCGCGTGGCCGGCCCCCTGCTCGTGCCGGACGAGCACGTGCCGGACCTTGGCCGAGTCGTAAAGGGGATCGTAGGCGGGGAGAATCGCGCCGCCCGGGATCCCGAACACGGTGTCGACCCCGACGTGCTCCAGCGCTCTGACGAGGGCCTGGGCTCCTGTCATCTGTTCGGTCATCGGCTCGTTCCTTGTATGGCTCAGCAAGTTTGGCGGCATAAAAAATGCCCCATTCCACCTGGAACGGCGGAGCTGGGGCGGCGCGCAGGTCGAAGTGCTTCGCTATCGGCCTGCGCGCCGGCGAAGTACTACGAGAATCCCACTGTGATGCATGGCTCCACCATGGCCGACAGAGTGTGTCTGCGTCAAATTCATGGGACAGGAGTCTCAAAGTCCGAGATGGCGGACACGGGGCGGACGCCCTCCTCGCCGGGCTCCGCAGTGGCGGGACAGCCCGGGAGGGTGAGCAAGGACACACCCGTCACCGGCCGTGTCACGCGGCCGGACGCCACGCGGGAACAGCCCGGCGCCGCGCGAAACCAGCCGGCCGGGCCACGTGGGACGGCCCTGGCCGGTCAGACGCCGCTGTGCAGGCTGGACAGGCTGGTGCGCATGAGCGAGTCGACCCCGCGGGCGGCCATCGGCCGCGCCACCAGGAAGCCCTGCCCCCGGGTGCAGCCCATCTCGCGCAGCAGCTCCAGCTGCTCGGGGCGCTCGATGCCCTCGGCGACCACGATCAGCCCCAGATCGTGGCCGAGCCGTACGATCGTGCGGGTCAGCAGCGTCAGCGTCTCGTCGCGGCCGAGCCCGGACACGAACGACGGATCGATCTTGATCATGTCCACCGGGAGCTGCCTCAGGAACGCCAGTGAGGCGTAGCCGGTGCCGAAGTCGTCGATGGCCAGCCGTACCCCGAGCCGGCGCAGCTCCGACAGCCGGGTGATGGTCTCCTCGGCGTCTTCGACCAGCATCTCCTCGATGACCTCAAGGGTCAGCGCGCTGGGCGGCAGGCCGCTCTCGGCGAGCGCCGACTCGACGGTCTCCACGAAGCGCGGCGCCATGATCTGCCGGGCCGACAGGTTGAGCGACAGCCCGATGTCCCAGGAGGACGCGCGCCAGGCGGCCACCTCCCGGCAGGCCTCACGCAGGATCCACTCGCTCAGCGGGACGATCAGGCCGGTGTCCTCGGCCGGGCCGAGGAACTGCTCGGGCGGCACGAACGCGCTCCCCCGCCACCAGCGCACCAGCGCCTCGACGGCGGTGACGCGCGAGGTGGCCAGGTCCACCACCGGCTGGTACTCGATGGCGAACTGGTTCTCCAGCAGCGCCCGCTGCAGGTCGGCGGCGAGCTCCAGGCGGCGCACCACATCGGCGTGCATGTGCGCGGCGAACACCTCGACCCGGCGCCCGCCGAGGTCCTTGGCCCTGGCCATCGCCACGTCGGCGTTGCGGATCAGGTCGGCCGAGGACACGTCGTCGTCGGCGAAGGCCACCCCGACGCTCGCGGTCAGCGCCACGTCGCGGTCGGCGACCCGGAACGGTTCGGAGGAGACCGTGCGGACCAGCCGCTCGGCCAGGTCCACCGCCGTCTGGGCGTCCACCGCGGCCTCCAGCAGCACCGCGAACTCGTCGCCGCCCCAGCGGGCCAGGGTGTCGTCGGCCCGTACGGCGGCGCGGAGCCTGCGGGCGGCCTGACCGAGCAGGTAGTCGCCGCTGGCGTGGCCGACCGAGTCGTTGACCGCCGTGAAGCCGTCCAGGTCCAGGAACACCACGACGGCGCTGCTCGCGCCGGGACGGACCAGCACCTCGCGGGTGCGCTCCTCGAAGTAGGCCCGGTTCGGCAGGCCGGTGACGCCGTCGTGGAAGGTCAGGTGGGCGACCTGGTTGCGCAGCGCCTCCTGGTCGCTGACGTCACGGGTGGTGACCAGCAGCAGGTCCTCGCCGCGCACGTGCCGGGTGGCGACCGACTCGGTGGGCCGCCAGGTGCCGTCGGCGGCCCGGACCCGGCAGGCGATCATGCAGGTGCCCGGCGCCTCGACCGGCTCCTCGTCCAGGCTCATCGCGCGCAGCGCCACCTGGATGCCGGGCGCGTCCTCGGGGTGGATGTAGTCGAAGACCGTCCGGCCGACCAGCTCCTCCGGGCGATAGCCGTAGGTGATCTCGACGCCCTCGCCGATCTCCCGCACCACGCCGTCGTAGTCGCACAGCAGGACCACGTCGCCGGTGCTCTCGGCCAGGTCCTGGAGCTGCCGCTCGCCGAGGTCCACCAGGCGCCGCATCCGGCCCGTCTCCAGCAGCACCACGAACATGCGCACCACCAGGACGCCGACGATCGACGCCGCCACGACGGCCAGGACCACGACCGGCCCCTGCACCCGGCCACCGAGCACGCGCAGGAGCACGACCACGGTGGCCAGCGCGACGAGGATCAGCGGCAGGGCCGCGATCAGCGAGGAGGCGGCGGGGCCGACAGACGGCCGCCGGTCGTTGTCGGGGTCCATGGCGCGTGCCGTGCGCCGGCTCCACGGGACCGCCGCGAGCAGCAGGAAGGCCGCCGGCGCCGGCCACACCCCGAGCGGCGACGGGGCGTCGCCCACCCGGGCCAGCGCGGTGACCGTCTCGGCCGCCGTGATGGCCCCCAGCACGGCCAGCGCCGCCAGGCCCATCGGCCAGGCCGAGCGCCGGACCGGCACCACCACCGGGCCCACGGCACAGGCGAGGATCAGGCACACCAGCGGCGGGGCGACGGTGACCGCGAAGGTGCCCGCGTCGTCGGCGTGGCGGTAGGCCGGGCCCAGCAGGAGGACCCAGCCGATCACGAAGAGCGAGGCGGCGCACATGTAGGAGTCGGCGAGGTCGCGCAGCAGCGCCCGCCCGTGCGACGGCCGGGTGGCCGACAGACCGGTGCCGACGGTGAGCATCGCCGTGCCGACGAGGACCACCAGGTCGGCGAAGGTCACGACGAAGGGTGTGCCGTCCGCGAGCGGCCGCACCCCGATCCCGACCAGCCAGGTGACCGAGCCACCGGCCAGCCAGCGCCAGGCCGGCGCCCTGCGCCGGTCGGCGCCCCGTACGACCGCGACGGACAGCGAGACGGCGGCGATCGCGGCGGCGACGACACCCGCCACCGCGCCGACGATCACGGCCGGAGCACCACTGAGAAGGGCGGCAACGAGCCCCGCCGCGCCGGTCGCGGCGGCGGCGGTCAGCGCTACCCGGGGGTCACGCCAGCGGATCAATGTCGTCTGCCCATCAGTGTCGGTTCGTCTCGCTTCCGCGACGGCACACGGCCAGTGTGTGCTCTCCGGCCGGTACGGGTGGTGACAACGCCGCAGTCGTCACCGATCTGATAACCATGCGAGCGATCAGGATCGCAGTTAATCACCGTACGCACCGGAGGTCACGGGGCAGCCACGGTCCGGATTCCTTTCCCGGTCGGTACGGACAGCGGTCAGTAAACACCTGGTGGGAACGGGTCAATAACGTTACAGATCACAGTCAGTATGAGCCGGTAATCAGGTTTTTGAGCGGTTCGCCCGCCAGATAGCGCAGGAGCTGGGAGCGGAGGAGCCTCAGCAGGCGCCGCCCGGACGCCGGGGTGCTGCCCGCGACGTGCGGGGTGATGAACACCCCCGGCGCCGTCCACAGCGGATGCCCCGGGGGCAGCGGCTCGGGATCGGTGACGTCGAGCGCGGCCATGATCCGGCCCTTCTCCAGCTCGGTGACGAGCGCGCCGGTGTCCACCACCCCGCCCCTGGCCGCGTTCACCAGCACGGCGCCGTCCTTCATCGCCGCCAGGAAGTCCGCGTCCACCAGCCCGGCGGTCGCGGGGGTGGAGGGGACCAGCAGCACCACCACGTCCGCCCGGGGCAGCAGCTCCGGCAGCTCGTCCTGGCCGTGCACCTGCCCCCGCGCGGTCCTCGCCACCCGGATGACGTCCACCTCGAAACCGTCCAGCCGCCGCTCCAGCGCCTCGCCGATCGAGCCGTAGCCGACGATCAGCACCGTGGAGTCGGCCAGCACACCGGTGTGGCGGTAGGTCCACTCGCCCTCCCGCTGGGCGGCGGCGAAGCCGGGGAACTCCCGCAGCACGGCGATCATGGCTCCCACCGCCCACTCCGCCGTCCCGGCGTCGTGCACGCCCCGCGCGTTGCACAGCACCGTGCCCTCCGGCAGGTGCGGCCGGTAGGCGTCCACCCCCGCCGTGACGGTCTGCAGCAGACGCAGCCGGGACATCCGGCCGAGCAGCTCCGGCACCCGCGCCACCGTCAGCAGCGGCGGGATCCAGACCTCCACCTCCTCGGCCCCGTCGGGGACCGGCCCGGTGCCGTCGTAGACGACGCACTCC
Organism: Streptosporangium brasiliense; assembly: GCF_030811595.1. Classification (NCBI taxonomy): domain Bacteria; kingdom Bacillati; phylum Actinomycetota; class Actinomycetes; order Streptosporangiales; family Streptosporangiaceae; genus Streptosporangium; species Streptosporangium brasiliense. The sequence goes on along the minus strand of NZ_JAUSRB010000002.1, from coordinate 3,248,440 downwards.
ACATCGGGTAGATCGCTCAGGACGTCGGCGGCGGCTTCGGAGGGCACCCAGATCTTCATGGCTGCATTATCCAAGGGAAAGTCCTGGAACCTCCCGCCGTACACAGCGGTATGAATGAAGGAGGAGGTTCGCATGTCCCGGATGGCACAGCTGGCTCCCGTCCCGGCCTCGGCCCTGGTGGCGGCTCTGGTGGCGGCGCTGTCGGCAGGATGCTCGGCGCCCTCTGCCGGGTCCGCCGACACGGCGCGGACCCCGGCCGCCACCGTGACCGGCGCTCCCCCCGGCCGGCCGCGCACCCTGGTGGAGGATCTGGCCGTGCCCTGGGGGCTGGCGTTCCTGCCCGGCGGCGACGCCCTGGTGACCGAGCGCGACACCGCCCGGCTGCTGCGGGTCACCGCGGCCGGGAGGACCACCGAGGTCGGCACGGTCGACGGTGTCCGCCCCGACGGCGAGGGCGGCCTGCTGGGCGTGGCGGTCTCCCCCACCTTCGAGAAGGACCGCTTGGTCTTCCTCTACTTCACCTCCGCCCGGGACAACCGGATCGTGCGCTACCGCTACGACCGGAGCCTGACCGGCGCCACCGTGATCCTCGACGGCATCCCCAAGGGCGCCATCCACAACGGCGGCCGGCTGGCCTTCGGCCCCGACGGATATCTCTACGCCACCACCGGCGAGACCGGGGACAGGGCCCTGGCCCAGGCCCTCGGCTCGCTGGCCGGCAAGATCCTGCGCATGACACCGGACGGCAGGCCCGCCCCCGGCAACCCGTTCGGGAACGTCATCTGGAGCTACGGCCACCGCAACGTCCAGGGCCTGGCCTGGGACCCGTCCGGCCGCCTGTACGCCAGCGAGTTCGGGTCCGACGCGTTCGACGAGATCAACCTCATCAGGAAGGGCGGCAACTACGGCTGGCCGGAGGTCGAGGGCGTCGGCGGCGGCTCCCGCTACGTCGACCCGGTCGTCACCTGGAGCACCGACGAGGCGTCCCCCTCCGGCATGGCCTACGCGGACGGCTCCCTTTGGGTCGGCGCCCTGCGCGGCGCCAGGCTCTGGCAGGTCCCCCTCGCCGCCGACGGCACGGCCGGGACCCCCGTAGCCAGGTTCGAGGGCCGGTACGGCAGGCTCCGCGCGGTCGCCGCCGCACCCGGCGGCCTTCTGTGGATCGGCACCAGCAACAAGGACGGCCGCGGTACCCCCCGCCCGGGAGACGACCGCCTTCTCGTCGTGACGCCGTAGCGTCCGCGGGGCGGGCCGCGCGTACCCCGCACGCACGGCCTGCGGGCCCCGGGAGCGCGTGCGTGAACCGCCGCGCGCGGCCGGCGGGCCGCGGGACTACTCGTCCTGGCCGTCCTGGGCGGGGGTGTCGGCCTGGTCGTCCTGGGTGGGGGTGGCGGCGGGGACGCACTTGAGGTCGGTCTCGGGCTTGTAGACGGTCTTCTCCGTCTCCCGCTTGACCTCCTTGCCGTCCTGCTTGAAGATCCGGGTCACGTCGATCGTGAAGCCCTGCTGGCCGGCCATCGGGATGCACCCGGGGCCGCTGTCGGTCGCGCTCTTGAACGGGGTGAGGTCGTAGCGCTCGGAGGAGATCGACTCGATGTCGTAGCGCTTGGTGCTCCAGAAGGCGACCGTGACCCCGGTGTCGGTGTAGGAGGTCTTCACCAGCACGCCGTACTTGGAGTCGTTCTTCCAGCGGAAGTCCGGCGCGGGCCAGGAGACCGTGGACTCGCGGCCGGCCGGGTAGCGGGAGATGTAGAACTCGTGCGCCACGTGCTGGACGTCTTCGAAACCGCCGAAGAACACCGCGTTGTACATGGTGGTGACGAACTGGGAGATGCCGCCGCCCACCGAGTCGACCAGCCGGCCGCCCTGGATCATCGGCGCCGGGACGAAGCCCCGGGCCGTGTCGCGCTGGCCGATGACGCCGTTGAGCGAGAAGGTCTCGCCGGGCTTGACCAGGTAGCCGTCCAGGAGCTTGGCGATCGTGCGGATGTTGGTCACCCGGGGCAGGCAGCAGTCGTACGGGGTGGTGAACTCGCTGACCTTCTCCTTGATGCCGAGCTTGCGCGCCTCGGCCTCGGAGATGCGGGGCTGGACGGTCGTGAGGGTGACGGGGACGGTCCGGCTGCCGCCCTCGGCGACCAGCCGCGCCACGTCCTCGGCGAGCCTGCCGTCGTCGATCCCCTTGCCGCTGCGGCCGGGGACCAGCTCGGGCCTGGCGCCGACGATCCGGAAGGTGGGCTCCCGGGGGGCCAGGGCCGGGTCGACGAGCTTGCCCTCCACGGTCGCGACCGCGTTCGTGGCGTCGAACACCGGCCGCATGCCGCCGGAGTTGTCGGGCTCGAATGACAGGTGGGCGGCGAGGGTCTCCACCGGGAGCTGGGCCCGCCTGCCCGCGTGGGTCAGGGTGAGCGGGCCGGACAGGGCCTTGTCCGCGTCGGCGGCGGTCTCCTTGACGACCTCGGCCGTCACCCTGGGCTTGATCACCGAGACGGGCAGCTCGACCTCGCCGGCCGGCCCCAGGAAGGCTTTCCCGATGGCCCGGGCCGCGGCCTCCCGCTCCAGCTCACGGCCGTCGCGGGGGGTCACCGCGACCGGCTTGACGCCCTCGAAGGTGACCGCGCCCTCGCGGACCTTGAGGTCGATCTTCTTGGCCAGGGCCGTGACGGTGCTCTGCATCCGCTCGGGGTCGACGGAGACCTTGGGGCTCAGCTCGGTGGTGCCGGTCAGTGCCCGCCAGACCTCCATCGGGGTGGGGAAGCCGCTGGAGACCTGGTCGATGGTGGCGACGACGTCGAACTCCAGCCCGGCCTTCCCGGGATCGATGGAGTATTTCCTGCCCGCCGCCCGCAGGATCATCTGCTCGCCCGCCTCGCCGGGCAGCCGGTCCCTGAGCTTGTCGGCCGCCTCGGTCGCGGTCAGGCCGCCGATGTCGACGCCGTGGACGCGGGTGCCGGGCAGCATCTTGCCGGACATCACGACGGCGGGTACGGCGTAGGCGAGGCCGGCCAGCAGCAGCAGGAGCGTGACGGCGACGGCGATTCTGCGGCCCCGGCGACGGCGCGGCGGATCCTCGTAACGGGGCGAATCCGGCTGCCGGGCCTCTCCGTCACCGCCGGGCGGGGGCTCCTCGCGCGGGGACCGCTGCGGGAGGGGCCGCTCGGGCGGGGTGGCCATCTGCCAGGGCTGGGGCGGCGCGGCCGCGGGCGGCAGCCCGGCCGGCCCGGTGCCGGGCCCGGGGGGCCGGCCGAACCCGGAGGGTCCCCCGGGCCGGTCGCCTCCGGAGGGGCCGAAGATGTCGGGCGAGACGCCCGGCGGGAGCCGCGACCCGCCCTTGGGCCGCTCGCCGGGAGGCTGGCCGGGATCGCGGGCGCCCGGCCGGACCGGGCGCGAGGGGAGGGGCACCGCCGCGAACGGGTCCGTCGGTGGGTCTATCGACGCTCCGGCGTTCCGCACGGCCTCCGGTACCTCCTGCTGCTCTGCGATTTTTACCGGTGTCAACCCTAAACCAGATCCATCGGCCGAGGCCCGAAAAGCAGTAACGAATCAGCCCGTCCACCGGTAACGGTGCTCGGGCCGCCCGGCGGTGCCGTATTTCGGCCTCAGCTCGGCCTGGCCCGCCGCGCACAGATACTCCAGGTAGCGGCGGGCGCTGACCCTAGACAGCCCGGTGAGCGCCGCCGCCTCGGCCGCCGACACGTCGGTGCCGGTCTCCCTGAGCGCGTCGGCGACCAGGCCGCAGGTGGTGGCCGACAGTCCCTTGGGCAGCGGCGGCGGCCCTCCCCTGGCCGCGCCGAAGAACCGGTCCACCTCGTCCTGGCGGACCTCGGACCCGACGGCGGCCAGTTGCCTGCGGGTGTCGGCGTACTGGCCGAGGCGCTCGGTGAGCGCCCCGGCGGTGAAGGGCTTGATCAGGTAGTTCACCGCGCCGCCGCGCATGGCCGCGCGGACCGTGTCCACGTCGCGCGCGGCGGTGATCACCAGGACGTCGACCGGGTGGGACACGCCCCTGAGCGTCGTGAGGACGTCGAGTCCGGACATGTCCGGCAGGTAGATGTCCAGCAGCACCAGGTCGGGGCGGTGCTCGGCGACCGCCGCGATCGCCGCCCTGCCGGTGTGCACGGCGTCGACCACCGTGAACCCGGGCACCCGGGCCACGTAGCCGCTGTGGATCCTGGCCACCATGAAGTCGTCGTCCACGACGAGCACGCGGATCATCGCGGCGCCCCCCGGTCCGTGGTTCCGCCGGGCCCACCGGTCCGCTCGTCGTCTCCCCGCCCGGCCTCCCGCGGCGGGGTCCCGGCCGGCCCGTCGTCCCCCCGCCCGGCCCGCCCGTCGTCTCCCCACCCAACCGGCCCGGCCGCCCGCGGCGGGGTCCCGGCCGGGTCCTCGCGCCGGGGCAGCAGGGCCGTGAAGACGGCGCCGTCGGCGTTGTGCACCCGCACCCAGCCGCCCCGGCGCGAACACGCCTGACGGGTCAGGGCCAGGCCGAGGCCGCGCGGGCCCGCGTGTGCGATCTTGGTGGTGAAGCCCTCGCGGAAGACCTCCTCGGCCAGGCCGGGAGTGATCCCCGGCCCGGAGTCACCGACCCGGACGTGCAGGCCGTCTGTCTCGGCGCGGACCGAGACCTCGACCGTGCCGCCGACCTCATCCAGCGCGTCGAGGGCGTTGGCCACCAGGTTGCCCACCACCAGCACCGCGTCGTGGGGGTCGCCGAGCATGCCCTCCTCCACCCTGGAGTCCTCGGCGAGCACCAGGGACGCGCCCCGCTCGGCCGCCTCGGCCGACTTGGCCAGCAGCAGCGCGGCCAGGGTCGGGTCGGCGACCTTCTCCCGGATGCCGGACGCGTACCGGCCGTAGGCCTCGGAGGTCTGGGTGATGTAGTTGACGGCCGTCTCGTGCTCGCCGAGCTCCAGCAGGCCGACCACGGTGTGCATCCGGTTGGCGAACTCGTGGGCCTGGGCGCGCAGCGCGTCGGTCGTGCTGCTGGCCTGGTCGAGCTCGCGCGCCAGCCGTACCAGCTCGGTCCGGTCGCGCAGGGTGACCACCCAACCGCTGGGCTGCTCGCGGACCGCCACCGGGGTCCGGTTGAGCACGAGCACACGGTCGCGGTGGAGCACCACCCGGTCGTCGCCGGGGTCCGCGCCGTCCAGCACGTCCCGCATCCGGTCCGACAGGGGCATCTCGCGCAGCTCCCGCCCGACGTCGTGGGCCGAGAGACCGAGCAGGTCGCGGGCCGCGTCGTTGACCAGCGTCACCCTGCCCTGGAGGTCGAGGGCCAGCACCCCCTCCTTCACGCCGTGCAGCACGCCCTCGCGCTGTTCGAGCAGGGCGGCGATCTCCCGGGGCTCCAGTCCGAAGGTCTGGCGGCGGACCCGCCGGGCGATCAGCCCGGCGGCCGCCGACCCGGCGAGGAGCACGGCGAGCACGGTCCACAGCAGCGGCGGCAGCGCCGAGCCGAGCTCCTCGGCGACGGTGTCCTGGAGCACCCCGACCGAGGCCAGGCCGATGACCCGGCCGGAGGAGTCGAAGATCGGCGCCTTGCCGCGCACGGAGCGGCCGAGGGTGCCGGTCTGGATGCCGGTCCAGGTCCGGCCGCTGGTCAGGATCTCCGAGCCGTCGGTGGACAGCCGCTTGCCGATCAGGGCCGTGTTGGGGTGCGCGTAGCGGATCTGCTCCCGGTTGGCGATCACCACGTAGTCGGCGCCGGTGGCCGCCTGCACCCCCGCCGCGATCGGCTGCAGGCTCACCTCCGGCCGGGGCCGGGTGAACGCCTCGCGGACCTGGGGCAGCCCGGCGACGGACTCGGCGATCGCCAGCGCGCGCTGCTGGTACTGCCGGTCGAGCTGGCTGCGGGTGTGTTCCATCCAGACGCCCGCCGTTCCGCCCACCGCGAGGAAAACGATCACCGTCTGCAGCATGAACAGCTGGGTGCCGAGGGAGGCGTTGAGAATGCGTCGCACGAGTGAACTCCCTGGTCAGGGACCATGAAAGCAGCTGGAGATAACAGCGCGGTCGCGGCGGCCGTGACCGGCGCGACCAATACGACCGATACGACGGCAAGCTCGCAAAGGATCGACACCGTTACCTGGGACGCTCAGCATCCTCACCACGCTTTTCTTCAAGCTGTTTGGAGTTGACCATGCGTCTTCGGAGACTCGCCGCCCTGGCGGCCCTGTCCCTCGCCGCCCTCACCGCGTGCGGCTCGGGGGCGGGCTCGGGCTCCAGCGTCGGCACGCTGAAAATCATGGCCCCGGCCTCGCCCGGCGGCGGCTGGGACCAGACCTCCCGCACCGCGGAGCAGGTCATCACCTCGGCGGACCCGTCCCGCAAGGTGGAGGTCTACAACGTCCCCGGGGCGGGCGGCACCATCGGCCTGGCCCAGCTCGCCGGGGAGAAGGGCAACGGCAACCTGCTGATGACCATGGGCCTGGTCATGCTCGGCGCGGTGGAGCAGAACAGGTCGAAGGTCACGCTGGCCGAGACCACGCCCATCGCGAAGCTGACCGAGGAGTACGAGATCATCGTGGTCCCGGCCGCCTCGCCGTACAAGTCGCTGGCCGACCTGGTGACGGCGTGGAAGGCCGGACCGGCGAAGATCGCGATCGCGGGCGGCTCCGCCGGCGGCACCGACCACATCGTGGCGGGCCTGATGGCCAAGGCCGCCGGGATCGACCCCAAGCAGGTCAACTACATCGCCCACTCCGGCGGCGGCGAGGCGCTCAACGCGCTGCTGGGCAACAAGGTCGCGATGGGCGTCTCCGGCATCGGCGAGTTCGCCGAGCACGTGAAGTCCGGCAAGCTCCGGGCCCTCGGCGTGACCTCGCCGGCCCGCCTCGACAGCGTCGACGCGCCCACCCTGAAGGAGGGCGGCCTGGACGTCGAGCTGGCCAACTGGCGCGGGTTCGTGGCCCCGCCCGGACTGGACGACGCCGCCAAGAAGACCCTGACCGACCTGGTCACCAAGATGCACGACTCGCAGGCGTGGAAGGACGCGGTGGCCAAGAACGGCTGGATCGACTCCTTCCAGACCGGCCGGCAGTTCGCCGACTACCTCGCGGCCGAGCAGGCCAAGGTCAAGACCATCATCGCGGAAATGGGACTCGTCTCCTGATGTACTCCACCGAAGATCCGGCCGGCGCCACCGAGCGTGGCGCCGCCCCGGCGCACTCATGGCGGCGGCCCGAGCTCGTCCTGGCGCTGGTCGTCCTCGGGCTGGGCGCGTTCGTGATCCTGGGGACCGCGGACGTCAGCGCCGCGGGCTCCTCGCTCGGGCTGGGGCCCCGGTTCTTCCCGGTCCTCGTCGGCTCGGCGCTGCTGCTGATCGGGCTGTGCTACGTGATCGACGTGATCCGGGGCGGCCACGGCGACCCCGAGGAGAGCGAGGACGTCGACGCCGGCGCCCGGGCGGACTGGCGGACGGTCGCGCTGGTGAGCGTGATCTTCCTGGCCTTCGCCGGGCTGCTGGACCTGCTCGGCTGGATCATCGCGGGGGCGCTGCTCTTCTTCGGCCTCTCCGTGGTGCTCGGGGCCACCCGGCGCCTGCACGCGGGTGTGATCGCGATCGTGCTGTCCACGGTCACCTACCTGGCCTTCGTCAAGGGCCTGGGCGTGACGCTGCCCGCGGGGCTGCTGTCGGGGGTGGTCTAGGTGGAGTCGTTCCAGCTCCTGATGGAGGGGTTCGCGACCGCGCTGACCCCGGTCAACCTGCTCTACGCGCTGGTCGGGGTCACCCTCGGCACGCTGGTCGGCGTGCTCCCCGGCATCGGCCCGGCCATGACGGTGGCGCTGCTGCTGCCGATCACCTTCACCGTCCCCCCGGCCAGCGCGTTCATCATGTTCGCCGGCATCTACTACGGCGGCATGTACGGCGGGTCGACCACCTCGATCCTGCTCAACACGCCCGGTGAGAGCTCCTCGATGATCACCGCGCTCGAGGGCAACAAGATGGCCAAGCGCGGCCGGGCCGCCCAGGCGCTGGCCACCGCCGCCATCGGCTCCTTCGTCGCGGGCACGATCGCCACCGGGCTGCTGGTCGTCGCGGCCCCGCTGGTGGTGGACTTCGCGATCTCCTTCGGCCCCGAGGACTACTTCGCGCTGGCCGTCCTGGCCTTCACCGCGGTGTCGTCGGTGCTGTCGCGCTCGGTCGTGCGCGGGCTGGCCTCGCTGGGACTCGGCCTGGTCATCGGGCTGATCGGCATCGACCAGCAGACCGGTCAGGCGCGGCTGACCCTGGGCGTGCCGCAGCTGCTCGACGGCATCGACGTGGTGATCGTCGCGGTCGGCCTGTTCGCGCTGGGCGAGGTGCTCTACGTCGCCTCCCGGCTGCGGCACAGCGAGCCGGAGGTCACCCCGGTGGGCCGGGCCTTCCTCGGCCGCTCCGACTGGTCGAGGTCCTGGCGGCCGTGGCTGCGCGGCACCGCGCTCGGCTTCCCCTTCGGGGCGCTGCCGGGTGGCGGCGCGGAGATCCCCACCTTCCTGTCGTACTCGATCGAGAAGCGCCTGGCCCGCGGGACCGCCCGCGAGGAGTACGGCAAGGGCGCCATCGAGGGCGTCGCCGGCCCCGAGGCCGCCAACAACGCCTCGGCGGCGGGCACCCTCGTCCCGCTGCTCACCCTGGGCCTGCCCACCTCGGCGACCGCCGCGATCCTGCTGGCGGCCTTCCAGCAGTACGGCCTGCAGCCCGGTCCCCAGCTCTTCGACCACAACCCGGCGCTGGTCTGGGGCATGGTCGCCTCGCTGTTCATCGGCAACACGATGCTGCTGGTGCTCAACCTGCCGCTGGCCCCGCTCTGGGCCCGGGTGCTGCACATTCCCCGGCCCTACCTGTACGCGGGGATCGTGCTGTTCGCCGTCCTGGGCGTCTACGCACTCAACTCCTCCTGGGTGGAGCTGGTCATCCTCTACATCTTGGGCATGCTGGGCTTCGCGATGCGCCGTTTCGGGCTCCCGGTGGCCCCGGCCGTGATCGGCATGATCCTGGGCCCGATGGCCGAGATCCAGCTCCGCCGGGCCCTGGCCATCGGCGCGGGCGACGTGACGGTCCTGGTCAAGAGCCCGGTGGCGGCGGTGCTGCTGGCCGTGTCGCTGCTGGTGCTGGCCGCCCCGCTGGTCAGGAAGCTGGTCACCCGCCCGTCACGCGCCGCGTAGCCGTCCGGACGCCGGGCACCCGCCTGGACGGATGCCGGGCACGTGCCCGGGTGGACGCCGGGCGCCCGCCTGGACGGACGCTGAGCACGTGCCCGGCGGCGCCGGGGCCGGCCCCGCCGTGCCGGGGATCGGCGGGGCCGCCGGTCCGGCCGGGGCTACCGCTGCTCCAAGGTGTCGACGGGCTCCTCAGCCAGGCGCCGGCCGTCCTCTCTGGCGAAATAGGAGCAGGAGGCCCATCCCGTGGTCCCCGCCGGCAGCCCGGAGGCCGATCTGCCGCCCAGACGGAACTTGCACCAGCCGCTGGAGGAGTCCAATATCTGGCCGTAATCGCCGTAGTAGAGAAGACCGATCACGTACGGGCCGCCGGGGGTGGAGCGCAGGCGGACGCCGTCGGCGATGATGACAGCATCCACCCCGAGAGCCGCCGAGAAGCCGGAAGCACCGGCCTGAGCTGGGGTGACGGTCGCGAGCGTCCCGCCGGCGACGGCCAGCACCACGGCCACGAGCGCCAAATGCCTTTTCACGCGTTCTCCGATCCTGAGGGGCTGGACAGCGCCACAGAGAAAAGGGTGACTGACGTGATCACTGTGCAAGTAATCAATAATTGCGTCAATATGTGCGTGATATTAAAAATGAGAATTACCACATACAAAAGGCCCCGCCGATCTTTCGATCGGCGGGGCCTCCGCGGTCCGCCCGCGGGGTGGTCCGGGAAGGCCCGGACCGCCCGTGGGCGTCCGGACGGCTACTCGGAGACGCCGAGCCTGTCCAGCAGCAGCTCACGGGCCCGGCCCGCGTCGGCCTTGCCGCGGCTGGCCTTCATGACACCGCCGACGAGAGCGCCGACCGCGGCGATCTTGCCGCTGCGGACCTTGTCGGCGGCGGCGGCGTTGTCGGCCAGGACCTGGTCGATGATCGCCATCAGCTCGCCCTCGTCATTGACGATCTGCAGGCCGCGCGCGGCGACCACCTCGTCCGGGGAGCCCTCTCCGTTCAGCACACCCTCCAGCACCTGGCGGGCCAGCTTGTCGTTCAGCGCCCCCCCGGCGACCATCGCGCACACCCGGGCGATCTGGTCCGGGGTGATCGACAGCTCGCCGAGCGGGACCCCCGCCTCGTTGGCCCGGCGGGCCAGCTCGCCCATCCACCACTTGCGGGCGTCGGCCGGCGGCGCGCCGGCCGCGACCGTCGCCTCGACCAGGCCGATGGCGTCGGCGTTGTGCATGGCCGCCATGTCGAGGTCGGAGACGCCCCACTCCTGCTGGAGCCGCTTGCGCCGGGCGTTCGGCAGCTCCGGCAGGGCGGCCTTGAGCGAGGCCACCCACGCGACGTCGGGGGCGATCGGCACCAGGTCCGGCTCGGGGAAGTAGCGGTAGTCCTGCGCCTCCTCCTTGGACCGGCCCGAGGTGGTGGTGCCGCTGTTCTCGTGGAAGTGGCGGGTCTCCTGCAGGATCCGACCACCGCCGGCCAGGATCGCGGCCTGGCGCTCGATCTCGCCGCGGACCGCGCGCTCGACGCTGCGCAGCGAGTTGACGTTCTTGGTCTCGGTCCGGGTGCCCCACTCCGAGGACCCGCGCGGCATGAGGGAGACGTTCACATCGAAGCGCATGGAGCCCTCCTCCATGCGCACGTCCGAGACGCCGAGGCCGCGCATCAGCTCACGCAGCTCGGTGCCGTAGGCGCGGGCGACCTCGGGGGCGAGCCGGTCGGTCCCCGGGATCGGCTTGGTGACGATCTCCACCAGCGGGATGCCCGCGCGGTTGTAGTCGACGATCGAGTAGTCGGCGCCGTGGATGCGGCCGGTCGCGCCGCCCACGTGGGTGGACTTGCCGGTGTCCTCCTCCAGGTGGACCCGCTCGATCTCGATCCGCACGATCTTGCCGTCCACCTCGACGTCGAGGTAGCCGTCGAAGCAGAGCGGCTCGTCGTACTGGCTGATCTGGTAGTTCTTCGGCATGTCCGGATAGAAGTAGTTCTTCCGGGCGAAGCGGCACCACTCGGCGATCGAGCAGTTGAGCGCCAGGCCGATGCGGATCGTCGACTCGATCGCCGCGGCGTTGGCCGTCGGCAGCGCCCCGGGCAGGGCCAGGCAGACCGGGCAGACGTGGGTGTTCGGCGGGGCGCCGAACGTGGTCGGGCAGCCGCAGAACATCTTCGACGCCGTGCCCAGTTCGACGTGGGTCTCCAGGCCCAGCACCGGCTCGAAGCGCTCCAGCGCCTCGTCGTACGGCATGAGCGTTTCGGTGCTCACAGGTAACCAAGTCCCTTCAGTGCGTTCCTCGTCTCGGCGACCCAGTCTGCGTACGAGGGCACCTGAGCCAGGACCGCGAGATCGATGTTCCGTCCTATGTATTCGAAGTAGTCGCGGATGGGTTTCCCCCTCCGGGGCACGGTCGCGGCCAGGACCCGGCCGGGATCGGTGATCCGCTCGACGTCACGCGGCCGGGCGGGCAGCAGGCCGAGGTCGCTGCCCTCCAGGGCGGCCCACACCGCGCGGTCGGCCAGCAGCCAGCCCTCGGTCTCTCCCAGGCCGATGACCGGCACGAGATAGTGCGAGTGGTAGCGGACGCCGTCGGCCTTGCCGCCCGGCTTGCCGCGCTCCCGGATGTCGTCGTGGGTGAAGAGCAGATGGCAGTCCGCCGCGAGCTCCTCCAGAGCCGTGACCATGTGCTCCCGGCCGCACGAGACGACCTCCGTCGCCTCGACGTCGACCGCGTGCGGCGACATCCACGTCAGCTCGCGGAGCTGCCGGGAGATGACGGCGCCGAGGAAGCCCTCGTCGGCCTCTCCCTCCGCTACCAGCCCCGGGACCAGAGGACGGCTCATGCCGCGGCGCCCAGGTATTTGCGGACCTGTCTGGGCGAGACGAACGTGCCCGGCTCGCCGTCCGGCTGGACCGGTTTGGCCACGGTCACCCGGGAGACCCGGTCCTTGTCGGGGTCGACGCGGACCGCGGTGTCCAGGAAGGTCAGCGCGTCGGGGTCGGTCCGGTAGGTCTCGGCGACCACCACCGGGGAGTGGCTGGTGAGGATCACCTGCCGGTACGGGTCCGCCCCTCCGGGCTCGGTGATCCGCCGGCGGATCCGGCGGATCAGCTCGCCGAGGCGGCCCGGGTGCACGCCGTTCTCGATCTCCTCCACCAGCAGGGTGCCGGGGTGGTCGGGGTCGTGCAGGGCGGCGAGCAGGCCGAGGACGCGCAGGGTCCCGTCCGACAGCAGCGGGGCCGGCACCGCTCCCTGGCCGTCGACGACCAGGTCGAAGGAGCACTCTTCCCGGTCGGCCCGGGGTACCAGCCCGACCACGTCGGGGACCACACCGGCGAGGTCGACCACGAGGTCGGCCAGCGCCGCCGAGCCCGCCATCCGCCCGAGCACCGCGGCGAGGTTCGCGCCGTCGGCGGCCAGCGGCCCGCCGCCGGCCGGGCAGGACCGGCGGCGCATGGCCGCCGGCGACAGGGCGTAACGGTGCCACGACTGGACCGTACGGCGAGGCGTGATCTCCGGCTCCGGGTCCTCGACCATGAACTCCAGCAGCTCCTCCGGGAGCCGGTGGGCCACATGGCTGATGACGGCCCCGCTGGACCGGGGGATCCGCAGCACCATCTCCGCGCCCACGTCGAACCGGACCGGCAGCAGCGCGCCGGGCTCCGGGGAGACCAGGGCCTCCACCGAGACGACGAACCCGGGGACGGGAGTGCCCCGCGCGACCCGGTGGAACTGCTCCCCCGGCAGCCCGCGGCGCGCGCCGAGCAGCCCGCCGGATCCGGCGATCTCGTCGGCGACGTATCCGACGGCGTCGAACAGGTTCGACTTGCCGCTGGCGTTGGGGCCGACCAGCGCGAGGAAGGGCGGCACGTCGAGGACGAAGTTCAAGAAGGACTTGAACCCGTCGATCTCGAGCCGAGTGATCATGCCGCCGTTCCCCCCAGTCGCCCTATCGCCTCGAAAGCCCTACAGTGCCGGGGCTTTGGACAGCAGGCTGCCGCCCCAGCGGTCTTCGAGGGCCTTCTCCACCGCGGCGGCGACCCGGTAGCAGCGGTCGTCGCCGAGCACCGGGGCCATGACCTGCAGGCCGACCGGCAGTCCGTCCTCGTCCGCCAGGCCGCACGGCACCGAGATGCCCGCGTTGCCCGCCAGGTTGGTCGGGATGGTGCACAGGTCGGCGAGGTACATCGCCATGGGGTCGTCGGCGCGCTCGCCGATCGGGAACGCCGTGGTCGGCGTGGTCGGCGAGACGAGCACGTCCACCTGGTGGAAGGCCGCGTCGAAGTCGCGGGCGATCAGCGTGCGGACCTTCTGCGCCTGGCCGTAGTAGGCGTCGTAGTAGCCGCTGGACAGCGCGTAGGTGCCCAGGATGATGCGCCGCTTGACCTCGGGGCCGAACCCGGCGGCCCGGGTCAGCGCCATGACCTCCTCGGCGCTGCGCGTGCCGTCGTCGCCGACGCGCAGGCCGTAGCGCATGGCGTCGAAGCGGGCCAGGTTGGACGAGGCCTCCGACGGCGCGATCAGGTAGTAGGCCGGCAGGGCCGTGGTGAACGACGGGCAGGAGACCTCGACGACCTTGGCGCCGAGCGACTCCAGCAGCTCGACGGTCTCGTGGAAGCGGGCGAGCACGCCCGGCTGGTAGCCGTCGCCGCCGAACTCCTTGACCACGCCGATGCGCAGCCCGGCCACGTCACCGATGCGGGCCGCCTCGACGACCGAGGGCACCGGGGCGTCGATGGAGGTGGAGTCCATGACGTCGTGGCCGGAGAACGCCTCGTGCAGCAGCGCCGCGTCCATGACGTTGCGGGCGAAGGGGCCCGGCGTGTCGAGGGAGCTGGCGAAGGCGATCAGGCCGTAGCGGGACGAGCCGCCGTAGGTCGGCTTCATGCCGACGATGCCGGTGACCGCGGCGGGCTGGCGGATCGAGCCGCCGGTGTCGGTGCCGGTGGACAGCGGGGCCTCGTAGGCCGCGACCGCGGCGGACGAGCCGCCGGAGGAGCCGCCCGGGACCCGGGACAGGTCCCACGGGTTGCGGGTGGGGCCGTAGGCCGAGTTCTCGGTGGAGGAGCCCATCGCGAACTCGTCGAGGTTGGTCTTGCCGAGGATCACCAGCCCGGCCTCGCGCAGGCGGCGGGTCACGGTGGCGTCGTACGGCGGGCGGTAGCCCTCAAGGATCTTGGATCCGGCCGTGGTCGGCATGTCGAGGGTGGTGAAGACGTCCTTGTGCGCGATCGGCACACCGGCCAGCGGGCCGGGGTTCTCCCCGGCGGCCAGGCGGGCGTCGACGGCGCGCGCCTGCTCCAGCGTGGTCTCCGCCTCGACGTGCAGGAAGGCGTTGACCTGCGGCTCGACGGCGGCGATCCGGTCGAGATGGGCCTGGGCGACCTCGACGGCCGAGACCTCACCGCTCGCGACCAGCGCGCCGAGCTCGGCGGCGGACTTGTGGATGAGGCTCATGCTTCCTCCCCGAGGATGCGCGGAACACGGAAGCGGCCGTCCTCGACCGCCGGGGCCTCGGACAGCGCGTTGTCGGGCGCCAGGCCGGGCCGCACCTGGTCGGGGCGGTAGACGTTGGTGAGCGGGAGCGCGTGCGAGGAGGGCGGGATGTCGTCGGCCGCCACCTCGGCGACGCGGGCGACCGCACCGATGATCACATCGAGCTGGGCGGCGAAGTGGTCGAGTTCCTCATCGGCCAGCGCCAGCCGGGACAGCCGGGCGAGGTGAGCGACCTCGTCGCGGGTTATGGCGGACATGAGTCGTTGAACCCGTTTCGTGGAATGGCAATTGGACACTGTCATCTTAGGGCTCGTGACCTAACGTGCCTGACCCATTGACGTCGCGGTGGCCACCCGGGGCCCGCCCGGCGGCGCGGATCCCGGCCGCGGTCTCAGCGTGTCACCGGAGCGCTAGGCGGTCTGCGGGTCGAGAACCTCGGAGGGGTTCAGGAAACGGAGGGCGGGCGTGGCCGGGTCACGCTGCCTGCGGAGCCAGACGGTCGCGTCGACGGCGGGCATGGGCTCGGCGAACAGCCAGCCCTGGGCGAGATCACACCCCATGGCGGTCAGGCAGGCGGCCACCTCGGCCGACTCGACGCCCTCGGCCACCGAGCGCAGGCCGAGTGAGCGGACCAGGTCGACGATGGAGCGGACGATCCGCTCGTCGTCCTTGGACTCGCAGATCCTGCGGACGAACGAGGCGTCGATCTTCACCTCGGAGACCGGCAGGCGCTGCAGCCGGACCAGCGAGGAGTAGCCGGTGCCGAAGTCGTCCAGCGCGAGCGGCACGCCCAGAGAGGTCAGGGCGCGGACGGCGTCGGCGGTGTATGCCTGGTCGGTCATCAGGATGCGTTCGGTGACCTCGAGCTGGATCGCCATGGGGGGCAGCCGGTATTGGGCCAGGCCGGCCTCCAGCCGGTCGGGGAGGGCGGAGTCGAGCAGGTCGCGGGCGGAGACGTTCACCGAGATCTGCTCGTGCAGGCCGGTGTGCCACCAGTGAGCCGCCTGTTCCAGGGCGGCGTCGATGACGTACTGGGTGAGGTGCCGCATGAGATACGACTGCTCGGCCATCGGCACGAACTCCGCCGGGGAGATCATCCCCCGCTCGGGGTGCCGCCAGCGCAGCAGCGCCTCCACGCCCCGCACCTGCCCGCTGGCCAGGTCGAGCTTGGGCTGGTAGTGGAGCCGGAGCTCGGAGCGGTCGATGGCCCGGCGCAGGTCACCGATGAGGTTGAGCCGTTCGGGGCTGTTGCGGTCTTTGTCGGCGACGTAGAGCTCGACGCCGGTCCGCCCCTCCTTGGCCAGGTACATCGCCACGTCGGCGCGTTGCAGCAGCAGCTCGAAGTCGGGCGCGTGATCGGGGTAGAGGGCGATGCCGACCGAGGCGTCCAGATCGAAGGTCATCCCCTCCAGGCGGACCGGCTCGGTGAGGGCCACCCGCAGCCGCGCGGCCACTTCCCGGGCCGCGGCGGCGTCCCTGATCGAGGGCAGCAGCACCGCGAACTCGTCGCCGCCGAGCCGGGCCACCACGTCGCCCGGCCGTACGCTGTGGGTGAGCCGGTGCGCCACGATCTGCAGCAGCCGGTCGCCCACCGGGTGGCCAAGGGTGTCGTTGACCTCCTTGAACCTGTCGAGGTCGAGCAGGAACAGGCCGACCCGCTCGCCCGTGCGCGCCTCGGCGAGCGCCTCCTCGGTGCTGAGCACGAGCATCTTGCGGTTGGGCAGCCCGGTGAGCCCGTCGTGCATCGCCTGGTGGTCACGGCGGACCGACAGGGTGGCGGTGAAGTAGACCGCGGCCAGCGGCGCGACGAACAGCGGCACCAGCGCCGGGGAGTGGTTCAGCACCACCACGACCAGCGGGGCCAGCCCGAGCAGCCCGGCGTAGACCAGGCTCTGGTGGCCGATCGTGGTCCTGATCACCCGGTTGATCGAGCGGCGCTCGTGCAGCGCCACCGCGCCGGAGACCAGCAGCGCCCGGACCACGAAGTAGGCGAGCCCGGCCGGCCCGATCGCGAGCATGTCGGGCCCCTCGGGCACCCAGGGGGCCCCGGGCTCCGGGGAGTTGCCGAACAGCGCGAGCACCACCCCGGCCGCGGTGCAGGCCAGCGTCGCCTGGGCGATGTTGAACATGACCCGGTGCCACGCCTTGCGGGTGACGGCGCCGTTGACGATCATGCCGACCGCCTGCATCAGCACGGCGATCGGCAGCCCGTAGTGGAGCAGCGCGGCGAAGGTGAACATCGTCGACGGGTAGGTGCCGCCCACCGTGATCGACGACGACAGCAGCACCGGCCGCAGCTCGCCCAGGACGACCAGGACCGTCAGCATCCAGAACAGCGGGCTGCGGGCGGTGTCGGCCAGCGCCTGCGGGCTGATCCACCACTGGGCCGCGACGAGGGCGGTGGACCCGATCGTGATGACGGCGGCGAGGTAGGCCCACAGGGGTGAGCCCACACGCGGCCCGGTGTCGCGTGTGTCGTTTGGGTCGGCCATGAGTAACAAAACCCCCATTAGTTCACTATGGGAGAGTACGGCCTCTGGGCCACTTCGCGAAACCGGTTGCGCACGTTCCGTTACCGCTCATTCCGACATCCGCCCCCCGCCACGGCTCCCGTCCGTCCTCACTCCTCGGGCGCGACCACCGTCGCGGCCGCCGCCTCCGGCCCCTCGGCCAGCAGGACCCGCAGGCCCTCCTCGTCGAGGATCGGCACGCCGAGCTTGACCGCCTTGTCGAACTTCGATCCGGCGTTCTCGCCCGCCACCACGTAGGAGGTCTTCTTCGACACCGAGCCCGACACCTTGCCGCCCCGGGCCGCGAGGGCCTCGCCGGCCTCGTCGCGGGTGAAGTCCTCCAGCGTGCCGGTCACCACGAAGGTGAGCCCCGCCAGGGTCTGCGGGAGCTGCTCGGCCGGCGGCTCGTCCTCCATCCGGACCCCCGCGGCCTTCCACCGCTCGACGATCTCCCGGTGCCAGTCGACCTGGAACCAGTCGTGGATGGCGGCGGCCACCCGCGGGCCGACGCCCTCGACCGCGGCGAGCTCCTCCTCCGAGGCGCTCGCGATCGCGTCGATCGAGCGGAACTCGGCGGCGACGGCCTGGGCGGTGGGCGGGCCGACGTGCCGGACGGAGAGAGCGACCAGGACCCGCCAGACCGGCTGGTCCTTGGCCCTCTCCAGCTCCTCCAGCATCTTCTCGGCGTTCTTGCTGGGCTCGCCGCTCTGGTTGGCGAAGAAGGAGACGACCTTGGGCTCGCCCGTCTCCGGATCGGTCTTGGGCAGGCCGGTGTCGGGATCGCGGACGACCGACCGGATCGGCAGCAGCCGCTCGATGGTCAGGTCGAACAGGTCGGCCTCGGTGCGGACCGGCGGCTCCTGCGGCGGCAGCGGCTGGGTCAGCGCGGTGGCCGCCACGTAGCCCAGGCCCTCGATGTCGAAGGCCCTGCGCCCGGCGGCGAAGAAGAGCCGCTCGCGGAGCTGGGCGGGGCAGGCCCGGGTGTTGGGGCAGCGCAGGTCGGCGTCGCCCTCCTTCTCGTAGGCCAGCTCGGTGCCGCACTCCGGGCAGTGCGTCGGCATCACGAACTCGCGCTCGGTGCCGTCGCGCAGGTCCACGACCGGGCCGACGATCTCGGGGATGACGTCGCCGGCCTTGCGCAGCACCACGGTGTCGCCGACGCGCACGCCCTTGCGCGCGACCTCCGAGCCGTTGTGCAGCGTGGCGCGCTCGACCGTGGAGCCGGCCACGACGATCGGCTCCATGACGCCGTACGGCGTGACCCGGCCGGTGCGCCCGACCCCCACCTGGATGTCCAGAAGCTTGGTGTTGACCTCCTCGGGCGGGTATTTGTAGGCGATCGCCCAGCGGGGCGCCCGGCTGGTGGAGCCCAGGTTGCGCTGGAGCTCGATGCGGTCCACCTTCACCACGACGCCGTCGATCTCGTAGACGGGGTCGTGGCGGTGCTCGCGGTAGAACTCGACGAAGGCGTTGATGCCGTCGAGGTCGTCGACGACCTTGTAGAGATCGCTGACCGGCAGGCCGAACTCCCGCAGCCGCTCGTAGACCTGGGACTGGGTCCGGGGCAGGGCGGGCCCCTCCCACCTGCCGACACCGTGGACGATCATGTGCAGCGGGCGCTGCGCGCTGATCCGCGGGTCCTTCTGCCGCAGCGAGCCAGCCGCCGCGTTGCGCGGGTTGGCGAAGGGCGCCTTGCCCGCCTCGACGAGTTGCTCGTTGAGCTTGGCGAACCCCTCGACGGGCAGGTAGACCTCGCCCCGGACCTCCACCAGCTCGGGCACGTCGTCGCCGACCAGACGGTGCGGCACGCCGGCGACGGTGCGCACGTTGGCCGTCACGTCGTCGCCCACGCGGCCGTCACCCCGGGTCGCGGCCCGGACCAGGCGGCCCTTCTCGTAGACCAGGGCGATCGCCAGGCCGTCGATCTTCAGCTCGCACAGATAGGGCGCCGGGTCCCGCTCGGCCAGCCGCTCGGCCCGCGACTGCCAGGAGGCGAGGTCGTCGGCGTTGAAGGCGTTGTCCAGGCTCTCCATCCGCTGCAGGTGGGCGACCGGCGTGAAATCGGTGGAGATCGGCGCGCCGACCTTCTGGGTGGGCGAGTCGGGCGTGCGCAGGGTCGGGTGGTCGTCCTCGATCCGGCGCAGCTCCCGCATCCACGTGTCGTACTGGGCGTCGCTCACGGTGGGCGAGTCGAGCACGTGGTAGCGCCAGTTGGCCTCCTCGACCAGCTCGGCCAGCTCCGCGTGCCGATCCAACGCCGCCACCGGCACACCTTCGACCTCAGCGCTCATCGCCCGGCTCTCCCCTCATCCGTACAGCCAAGGGAAACGCTATCGCCGGGGACCGACATCGCGCGGCGGCCTTACCCGGAGATGGCAGACCCT
Source organism: Streptosporangium brasiliense (assembly GCF_030811595.1). Classification (NCBI taxonomy): domain Bacteria; kingdom Bacillati; phylum Actinomycetota; class Actinomycetes; order Streptosporangiales; family Streptosporangiaceae; genus Streptosporangium; species Streptosporangium brasiliense. Next base: position 3,228,919 of record NZ_JAUSRB010000002.1, on the reverse strand, counting down.
CCCCGCCGGGGACCGGCCGATCCGGGTCGCCGGGCCGGCCGGGAGGGAGCGGTCACTCGCCGGGGTCCTCCCTCAGCACCCGGGCCGCCTCCCGGCACCTGGCCAGAGCCGCTCTGGCGTAGGCGGGCGAGGCTCCGGCCAGCCCGCAGGCGGGGGTGAGCACGACCTGCGAGGCCAGGGTGGCGGCGGGGAAGCCGAGACGGCGCCAGAGCTCGACGGCGGGCTTGGCGACCACGCCGACGTCGGGCAGCCGGGAGTCCACGCCGGGCACGGCGCCGAGGAGGATCGCCATGCCGGCTTCGATCACCTCGCCGATCGCGTCCTCGTCGCGCCGCCGCAGCAGGGAGGCGTCCACGGACACGCCGCCGGCGCCCGCCGTCCGCAGCAGGTCGAAGGGCACGTCGGGGGCGCAGCAGTGCACCACCGTGAACGCCCCGGCGGGCAGCACCGCCCTGAGCCGCTCGGTGGCGACGGGGACCTCGACGGCGGGCAGCCGCCCGAAGCCCGACGCGGTCGGCACCGTGCCCGCCAGGACGCCCGGCAGCCCGGGCTCGTCGAGCTGGAGCACGATCTCCGAGGCGCCCGGCACCCTGCGGCGCACGTCGGCGACGTGCGCCGCGAGCCCCTCGGCGAAGGAGTCGACCAGGTCGCGCACGGCCCCGTCGTCGGCGAGCGTCTTGTCGCCGTGGCGCAGCTCGACCGCCCCGGCCAGGGTCCACGGCCCGCACACCTGGATCTTGAAGGGTCCCTCGTATCCCTGGGCCGTCTCCTCCAGCGCGTCGAGATCCCGGACGAGGTGGTCGCGGGCCCGCTTGGAGTCGCGTCCCGGGCGGTCGGTGAACCGCCAGCCGGACGGCTGCACCTCCACCGGGAGCTCCACCAGCAGCGACGCGGTGCGCCCGACCATGTCGGCGCCCACCCCGCGCGCGGGCAGCTCCGGTAGATACGGGAGTGCGGGCAGCTCGCCGAAGACGACTCTGAGCGCCTCCGCGTGATCCGTCCCTGGGTGCGACCCGATGCCGGTCGCGGTCGCCTCACCCCACGGATATCCGCTCATGTCCGCTCCCGGCCGCGCCCGCCGAGGGGACGTGAGCGGTCGCCCCGGTGCGCGCCGGCTCGCCTGCTTCGCTCGTTCACGACAGCCAGCTTAGGACCGCCGGGTGCCACCTCCGCCGGGAGAATCCGTCCCCGCGGTGACGGAACTTGATCAAGTTGAGTAGGGTTTTGCCGGTTATTCACCCGCCTTGGGGGACGCATGATGATCGGTCGGGCGCTCGTCGCGGTGTCGGTGCTGCTGACTGTCGGGGCCGCGGGGGTTCCGGCGGCCGGGGCGGCCGAGCCCGACAAGTGCGCGCCCGGACGGGGCACGACGAGCATCGGGGAGTCCTGGGCCCAGCGGCGGTTCAACCTGCCCGAGGCGTGGCGGCTGACCAGGGGCGCGGGGGTGACCGTCGCGGTCGTCGACAGCGGTCTGGACACCGGGCACCCCCAGCTGAAGCAGGGCACCGCGGAGGAGGTCACCGGCACCGGGGGACGCGACTGTTTCGGCCACGGCACGGAGGTGGCGGGCATCATCGCCGCGACCCCGATGAGGGGCGTCCTGTTCACCGGGGTGGCGCCGGACGTGAAGCTGATCTCCGTCAAACACACCGACGACGGCCGGGGAGACGTGAAGATGCTGGCGCTGGCCATCGTGAAGGCCGTCCAGCTCGGCGCCGATGTGATCAACGTGTCCGCCCAGGCGAGCGACAACCCCGACCTGCGCAACGCCACCGCCTACGCGCTGGCCAAGAACGTGGTGGTGGTCGCCGCGGCGGGCAACGTCGAGAAGGACGACGGCTCCCCCGCGCCCGCCTATCCGGCCTCCTACCCCGGAGTCGTGTCCGTCGGCTCCGCCGCCCCCGACGGGCGCAGGGCCGACTCCTCCAACCCCGTCACGCCCATCACCGTGCTGGCCCCCGGCACGGGGCTCACCAGCACCTGGCCCGGCAGCCTCTACCAGGAGAACCTGGAGGGCACCAGCTACGCGGCGGCGTACGTGACCGGGGTCGTCGCGCTGGTCCGCTCCCGCTATCGGGACCTGACCAACGAGGAGGTGGGGCGGCGCATCGCGCTGACCGCCAACGGCGGCGCCGGGAAGGGGACCGGCGCGGGGATGATCAACCCGCTGCTGGCCATCTCGGCGATCCTGCACTCGGAGACGGTGGCGCTCGCACCGCCCGAGCCCGCGCCCCTGCCCGCCGACGCGATACGGCACGCTCCGCCGGAGAACGCCGAGAGCATCGCGATGGCGACGCGGATCGCCCTGATCTCGCTCGCCGCGGTCGCCCTGGTGACCCTGGGTAGCCTCACGATTCCTTTGGGGCGCAGCCGCAGGTGGCGGGCGGGGGCTCCGGATAACGGGACGTGAAAGACCTGTGAAATCAGTGAACTACAGGGCGCTCCTTTGCTTTGATAGCTATAGATCAACTTATTAGCAGCTTTACCGGTAGTTGAGGTGGAAGGAATGCAATGGGGGATTTGAACCCATTACTGCCCGAAGATCCAGAACGCGTCGGTGTTCACATCCTCGTCGGGCGGCTCAGCCAGGACCCTCAACAGGCCGTCTACCTGGGCCACCTACCCGACGACGACACCCTGCGCGTGATCCGCGTGCTGGCCCCCCACCCGGAGGCCACCCCCCAGATCCGCGAGCAGATCACCAACACGCTCCACGCCGCCAAACGCGTCTCCGGCGCCCACACCGTCAAACTCATCGAAGTCGGCTGGTCCGACGACTCCCCCTACATCGTCCGCGAACACGTCGAAGGCCGCTCCCTGCGCCAGACCGTGACCGACGACGGACCCCTCACCGGCGACGCCCTCGAACGCCTGGCCGTCAACACCCTCACCGCGCTGACCGCCATCCACCTGTCCGGCCTCACCCACGGCGCCCTCACCCCCGACACCGTGCTCCTGGCCCCCGACGGACCCCGCGTCTGCGACATCGGCCTCGGCACCACCGGCCCCGAACCCGACTACCGCGCCCCCGAACTCCTGCGCGCGGAAGCCGGACCGCCCCCCGGCGGCGTCCCGCCCCACCCCGGCCGGCCCGCCGACCTCTTCGCCTGGGCCGCCACCATCGCCTACGCCGCCACCGGACAGCACCCCTTCGACGGACAGCCCGGCAAGGTCCTCGACGGCCCCGCCAACCTCACCGGCGTCCCCGCCACACTCGCCCCCCTCCTCGCCGCCTGCCTCGACAAACACCCCTACGAACGCCCCGACACCAAGGCCGCCATGCTCCGCCTCCTCGGCGAGGAGCCGGCGATCCGGATCACCGGGGACGGCGACTGGCAGGACGGGCCGCTGCCCGCCGTGCCGCAGCAGCCCGGCGCCACCGCCCCGCAGCCGGCGGCGCCACCCGGCTGGGGCGCTCCGCCGCTCCCCCGGGACGCCGCTCCCCCCGTGCAGGGGCCGGTCGTGCTGCAGGTGACGGCGGAGACCAAGGACCGGCCGAAGACCGGCGGTTTCTCCGTCGTGCTGGCCGCCTGCGTCGGCGTGGTCGTCCTGCTGTCCGGGCTCGGGCTCTGGGCCGCCGGGAGATACACCTCCCTTGACGCGGAACGGGCATCCGCCCAAGGGGCGGCGCCCCACGCGACCCTGGGGCTGGTCGACCAGTCGCAGGCGCAGGGCGACGGGCAGGGCCTCGGGGACGACCCGGCGGACACCGGCAAGGTGACCGTGCCCTGGGCCACCACGACCGGCCCGCAGGTCCCGGACGTCGGGCCGCTGCAGCTGAACACCGAGGTCCCGACGATCTCGCCGCCGGTCCCGTCGATGACGTCGTTCGTCACCCCGCCTCCCATCCCGGCGACCACCGGACCGGCGGTGCCGACGACCGCCCCGACCAGGGGAGCGGCCAGCACCAGCGCCACGCCGACCCCGACGCCGACCCCGCCCCCGACGCCGACGCCGACGCCGACCCCGACGGTCGAGCCGACCCCGGCCCCGACGGCCACGCCCACCCCGAGCCAGCCGCCGACGCCGACGCCGAGCGCGTCCGCCACGCCCACCCCGAGCGTCCCCGCGACGCCGACGCCGAGCGCGCCCACGACGCCGACGCCGAGTGCGTCCGCCACGCCCACCCCGAGCGCCACGCCGACGGCTCCGACGCCGAAGCCGTCGGCGACCCCCACCCCGAAGCCGACGCAGACGGCTCCGACGCCCAGGCCGACGCCGACCTTCACCCCGAAGCCGACCTTCACCCCGAAGCCGACGCCGACCTTCACGACGGCCAGGCCCACCTTCAAGCCGACCCCGACCCCGACCCCGACCCCGACGCCGACGCCGTCCGCACCGCCCCCCGCAGCCTCGCGTCCCAACCCCCACACCCCGCAGGAGGCCTGCGGAGCCGGCTTCGCCGTCCAGCGCTCCGGCTCCTTCAACGGCGGCACCACCTACCAGCTCTACAACTCCGCCACCGGCTCCAACTGCGTGGTCACCATGAAGACCGCCAGTGTGGGCACCGCCACCTCGGTCTGGGCCACCCTGGAAGTCCAGGGCGGTGAGAGCAGGACCGATCGGGGCAACTTCGAGTACTACGCGGGCCCGGTCATCCTGCCCGCCAAGGGCAAGTGCGTCCGCTTCTCCGGCGGCGGCCCCGGCGGCAGCACCAGCGCCGACTGGGCGAACTGCGGATGACGCCCACGGCCCGGTGAGGCCAGGCGTCGGCTGACCGGACCGGCGTCCGCGCCGGAGCCGGTCACGTTCCACCGGAGGCCCCCCTCAGGCACGACGAGGGGGGCCTTCGACGTCCTTGCGCGCACTCACCGGAAGCCGTGGCCGAGTCGAGTCGAAGTTGACGTCTGAAACCGGCTATTCGGGTGGGACAGATTTGGTTGAATGATGCTAGATCAAACGATCGCGACATTTAGCGGTAGTTGAGGTGGAAGGAATGCAATGGGGGATTTGAACCCATTACTGCCCGAAGATCCAGAACGCGTCGGTGTTCACATCCTCGTCGGGCGGCTCAGCCAGGACCCTCAACAGGCCGTCTACCTGGGCCACCTACCCGACGACGACACCCTGCGCGTGATCCGCGTGCTGGCCCCCCACCCGGAGGCCACCCCCCAGATCCGCGAGCAGATCACCAACACGCTCCACGCCGCCAAACGCGTCTCCGGCGCCCACACCGTCAAACTCATCGAAGTCGGCTGGTCCGACGACTCCCCCTACATCGTCCGCGAACACGTCGAAGGCCGCTCCCTGCACCAGACCGTGACCGACGACGGACCCCTCACCGGCGACGCCCTCGAACGCCTGGCCGTCAACACCCTCACCGCGCTGACCGCCATCCACCTGTCCGGCCTCACCCACGGCGCCCTCACCCCCGACACCGTGCTCCTGGCCCCCGACGGACCCCGCGTCTGCGACATCGGCCTCGGCACCACCGGCCCCGAACCCGACTACCGCGCCCCCGAACTCCTGCTCGCCGGGCTCACCCCCGCCGCAGGCTCCGGTGCCGCCGCCTCGGACCCCGGCCCCGCCGGCGCCAACTCCGCCGCCGGCCCCGCCACGGCAGACTCCGGTCCCGCCGCCTCGGACCCCGGCCCCGCCGCACAATCCGCCCCCGCCACCGCCGCCACAGACTCCGGTCCCGGAGCCGCATCCGGCTCTCCCGCCCCGGACTCCGGCTCCGCCTCGGCCCCCGGTGCCCCGGTCGCGACTCCCGGCACCGGGTCCGGCCGGCCCGCCGACCTCTTCGCCTGGGCCGCCACCATCGCCTACGCCGCCACCGGACAGCACCCCTTCGACAGACAGCCCGGCAAGGTCCTCGACGGCCCCGCCAACCTCACCGGCGTCCCCGCCACACTCGCCCCCCTCCTCGCCGCCTGCCTCGACAAACACCCCTACGAACGCCCCGACACCAAGGCCGCCATGCTCCGCCTCCTCGGCGAGGAGCCGGCGGGCCCCGCGCTCTCCGGCGGTGACCGTACGGCCGGCTCCCAGGCGCCGGGCGGGCCCTTCCTCGCGGACGCGGCCGGTCCCGGTGAGACGGCCGTTCTCCCGGGCGCGGCCGGTGGGCCGCCGCGGCCGACGGCGCTGCCCCTCTGGGGGGCTCCGGCGCTGCCGGGGGCCGTCCCTCCGGTGGACGTGCCCGCTCCGGCGGCGGCCGCGCCGGCCGATGACCGGCCGAAGCGCGGCGGTTTCCCCGTCGTGCTGGCCGCCTGCGCCGGCGTGGTCGTCCTGCTGTCCGGGCTCGGGCTCTGGGCCGCCGGGAGCTACGCCTCCCTCGGCGACGTGGGACGCGCGGCCGCCGAGGAGAGGGTCTCCGGTGTCGTCCCGGTCGCGGCGGGCCAGGAACCGGCCCGGCCATCAGGTCAGAGCCAGGACATCGGGGGCGGGCCGGCGGGCGGGGACGGGCCGTCGGACAAGGTGACCGTGCCCTGGGCCACCACGACCGGCCCGCAGGTCCCGGACGTCGGGCCGCTGCGGCTGAACACCGAGGCCCCGGCGGTGACGCCCCCCACCACGTCGATGACCTCGCCCGTCACCCCGCCTCCGCTCCCGGTGCCCACGATCCCGGCCCCGGTCCCCACGGCGCCGGCGGCGACGCGCAAGGCCGACGCCAGGCCCGCGCCGACCTCGAAGCCCAAGAACACGGCCAAGAACACGGCCAGGAGCCCCCGGACCCCCAAGCCCGGCCGTACGTCCAAGCCGACCTCCCGACCGACGCAGAAGCCCACGCCGACGCAGAAGCCCACGCCGACGCGGAAGCCCACGCAGGCCCCGGCGCCGACCCGGACGGCCCAACCCACCAAACCGGCGCAGCCGACCAAGACGGCCACCGCGCAGCCCACCAGGACCGCGCAGCCCACCAGGACCGCGCAGCCCACCAAGTCAGCACAGCCCACCAGACCGGCGCAGCCGACCAAGTCGGCCACCGCGCAGCCCACCAGGACCGCGCAGCCCACCAAGCCGGCGCAGCCCACCACCGCCGCGCCGAAACCGGCGCAGCCGACCGCCGCCGCGCCGAAGCCGACGAAGACGACACCGCCGCCCTCGCGTCCCAATCCCTACACCCCGCAGCAGGTCTGCGGAGCCGGCTTCGCCGTCCAGCGCTCCGGCTCCTTCAACGGCGGCACCACCTACCAGCTCTACAACTCCGCCACCGGCTCCAACTGCGTGGTCACCATGAAGACCGCCAGTGTGGGCACCGCCACCTCGGTCTGGGCCACCCTGGAAGTCCAGGGCGGCGGGAGCAGGACCGATCGGGGCAACTTCGAGTACTACGCGGGCCCGGTCATCCTGCCCGCCAAGGGCAAGTGCGTCCGCTTCTCCGGCGGCGGCCCCGGCGGCAGCACCGGCTCCGACTGGGCGAACTGCGGATGAGACTCGGGGGACGGCCGAGTCCTCGGCCGTCCCCCGGGTCCGTCCCGGCTCCCGGCCGGGTCTCTCCGTCTCGCGGGCTCAGCCCTGGCTGTTCAGGTCGCGCAGGGTGCGGGCCAGGTCCTCGCCGATCTCCTCGAACCGCCGGCGGGCGCTGTCCATGTCCAGGGCGACCGGCTCCCCGCCCGTCGCCTCCCTCAGCAGTTCCTCGTTCTGGCGCTGGGCGGCGTCCTGGGCGGCCCGGACGGCCTCGGTCGCGGCCTCGGCGATCGACTGGCTGTCCAGGCGCGTGATGCGCGGATCGAAGGTGATCTGCTGGATCCGGCCGGTGCCGTCCACCAGGGCCCGGGCCAGGCCGTCGGCGCCGAAGCCCTCTCCTGTGACGGCCGCCAGCTCGCCGTAGACGCCGCCGAGCCGGCCCAGCGTCTCCTCGCTCCGCCGTACGACCTCCTCCAGGTCCTCCAGGCTCTCCAGCTTCAGGTCGTCGGCGTTGAAGTTCGTCACTTGTACTTCTCCGGGAGTTCTTTCTTGGGCGACAGCCATTCGAAGCCCGCGTGCGGCGGGAGCTGGGGCTGCTGGCCGGGCTTCTGGACGGGAGGCTCCTGGAAGGGCGCCAGTCCCTTGATGTTGATCTTGGCCTGGGTGAAGTCGATCTTCGCGCTCTCGGTGGGCTCCAGGTTGAACGCCTGCAGCCACGCCTTGCCGGAGAAGTAGATCGACATGCTGCTGGCCCCCGCGGCGACGACCTTCCCGAGCGCGGCGGTCGAGGCGGCGATGACCTTGCTGGCCATGACGCCGAGCATCCGCAGGTTGAGCGCGGCGTTGCCCGCGTAGGGCGTCGCGAGCATGGCGGCGGCGATCGAGGCGAGGAAGAGCAGGGTCCCGGCGACCTTGGCGATCGCCAGCCAGTAGGCGCGGTAGGAGTCGCCCAACTCGTCCACGATCCCGGCGATCGTCTTGATGTAGGCGCGCAGGCTCTCCAGCGCCTCCTGGTAGCGCTGGACGGCGTCGTCGAAGGCGTCGCGGTCCTCGGCGATCCAGCCGTCCTTGTGCTTGTTCAGCAGGGCGGCGGCGTAGCTCTTGTTGGCGGTGTCCAGGCGCGCGTGGATGGAGTCCCAGTTGTTGTAGATGTCGGCCATCCCCGGCACGTTGGCGACCGCGGTCGTCGCGATCGCCACGCCCGCCCAGAGCGTGGGCGCCAGCCGGGCCCCCTTCTCCAGGTTGCTGAGCACCTTCGTGGAGTTGACGAGCACGCCTCTGGCGCTCTTGCCCGCGGTCAGCGGGCTCGGCTTCTTACCCGGCGGTACCGGCATGTCGGCTCTTCCGGGTCACGTGTAGACGACGGTACTGCTGTCCTCGGCGCGCTGCCAGTTGATCCTGGCGTTGTCCAGCGTCTCCTGCCAGGACTCCAGCACATCCACGGCCTGCATGAACTTCTCCCTGACGTCCTTCTGCACGTCGCGGTAGCGGATCCCGACCGCCAGTTCCCCGACGAGGCCCCAGCCGAGGCCGTCCAGGTTGGTGCTGTCCACCATCCGGCGCAGCTCCGTGACCTTCGGAAGGACGTCCTCGCCTATCTCCTTGCGGATCCCCTGGATCGCCTTCGACGTGACGTACCTGTCCTGAGTCATGCGGCCTCCCCGATCAACAACCGTTCCGGGATATCTCCTATCACCTCGTCCCGGCCGTCCCACGCCCCCATCTGGCCTGTTCAGCATGGTTTCGATGATCGGAAACTTCATGGACAGCCGCCGTTCACCCGTCACACCGGTGCGGCCGTCCGGTGATCACGCTTCTATGCTGTGGGCTACCGCGCACCCGGCGAGGCGGAGGTGGGATGCAGACCCGTCGCGATCTTTACCAGGCGTACAAGCTGATGACCCAGCGCCTGGGAATGGCCCTGCTCCAGGGCGAACCGGACCTTCCCGAGTCGCCGATGCGCAGGCACAACGTGGCGATGTTCGGCAGCATCCTGGTCGCGGTGCTGGTGACGGCCGTCTTCGGCATATTGGGGCTGCTGTGGCCCGGCAACGCGACCAAGCTCACCCAGCCGGGGACCCTGATCGTGGAGGAGGAGTCGGGCGCGACCTTCGTATACAGCGCCCCGCAGGGGAAGATGATCCCCGTCGACAACGTGACCTCCGCCCGGCTGCTGCTGGGTGAGGGGGAGGTGAAGGTCCGCACGGTCACCGCGGCCTCGCTCGCGGGGTTCCCGCGCGGCGCGCTGGTGGGCATCCCGGGCGCCCCCAAGTCCCTGCCCGCCCACGACCGCCTGGTCCGCACCCCCTGGTCGGCCTGCGTGGTGGAGGGGGTGGACGCCAACGGCGAACGCCGCCCGTACACCTCACTGGTCGGCGGCCTCGACATCGGCGGCAGGCCGATCGGGGCGGACACGGGCATGGTCGTCGAGGAGGGCGGCCAGGTCTGGCTGCTCTGGTCGGACCAGCGGATGCGGGTGCCGGCCAAGAGCATGCCGGCGCTGACCCAGGAACAGCCCCGCCAGGTCCCCTCCGCCTGGCTCAACGCGCTGCCCATCGGACCCGACTTCCAGAGCCCGTCCATCCCGGGTCTCGGCACCGCGGCGCGCGGGCCCGACGGCCGGAGGTCCGCGGTCGGCAGGGTGTTCACCGTCCCGTCGATGACCGGCGGGGCCCCGAAGTGGTACGTCCTGCTCTCCGACGGCCTGGCGGACCTCACTCCCACCCAGGCCGCCCTGCTGCTGGGGGACCCCGCCATCAAGAAGGCGTACGGCCGCATGAAGCCGCTGCCTGCGGACCTGGCCCCCGCGGAAGCGAACGGGATGAAGCACTCAGCCACCAAGCTGGGCGGCGAGGAGCTCCCCCCGACCATGCCGAAACTCACCACGGCACCGCCGACGAGCCCGCTCTGCGCTGTCTACGCCAACACCGAGCGTGGTTCGGCCCGGGCGGCGCTGACGGTGGGCAGCACGGCGCGGATCCCGCCGCCCCCGAGGGGCTGGTTCAACCAGGAGGTGGTCGACCAGGTGGTGCTCCCGCCGGGCCGCGGCGCCCTGGTGGGCCTGCTGCCGGGCAACGGCAGGATGGACGCGATCGGACCGCTCTTCCTGATCAGCGACCAGGGGCGCCGGCACTCCGTCCCGTCCGCGGACGTACTGTCGATCCTCGGCTACACCCCGCAGGAGGTCGCCCCGCTGCCGGCGCATCTGGTGCGGCTGATCCCCGAGGGCCCGGTGCTCGACCCGGCGGCCGCGAGGACCCCCATCCAGGTCAGCCAGCCGGCGCCGGTCCGCTCCCCGGGGGCGCAGGGATAGCCCCACCGGGCGGGCACGGACACACGGACCGGTGATGGGCGGGCCCGCGTTCCGGTGCCCGCCCCCCGTTCCTCGGCGCCCGTCCCCGGCTCCGTCCCCGGGCGGTGCGGGGTGGGGCGGGCACCGGATCTCAGACCGGGCGACCGCTCAGCCGCGGTCCGACCGTCGCGTGGGCCCGCCCATGCGCTCGTCCATCGACCGGGCGAAGCTCTCGTACGCCTGCGACAACTGATCTTCCGTCTTGGTGAAGTCGAGCGGCCCCGGCGGGAGTGGCATGTCCTCCCCCAGCGCGCCGCTCAGCAGTTCGCGGGTCTGGCGCTCGCCGTCCTCCTGAGCCTGGCGGAAGGCCTTCGTCAGCTCGTCGGCCAGCTCATGGCTGTCCAGGCGCATCACGCGCGCGTTGAGCTCGATCTTCTCCACGTGGCCGGACCCATCGATGATCACACTGATCAGGCCGTTGGCGCCCGTCCCCGTGCCGCGGATCTCCCCGATCTCCTGCTGGACGTCGGCGAGACGCTCCATCGCCTTCTCGGCTTCCTTCCCGATTCTTTCCAGACTTTCCAGATCAAAATTATCGGGATCAAACATCTGCGCCCCCAACCGAACCGTGTGTGATCAAAAGTAACTCAAACCACTCCTGACATGGAAGAAATTAACCGATAGTGTCCCGACAGCGTTAACAGCACACCATTAATAAGCAACACCGGGCGAAACGTTCAGTGATACGGACCGGAGGATCGTCACCCCATGGCCCAGGACAAGTACGTCACTTCCTCCGCCATCGCGAACATCCAGCGGAACCTCGGCGAGCGGGTCATCCCGGGACTCCATGAGCTCAAGAAGGACATCGACTCCACCGATGTGGGCTTTCCGGGGTTCGGGCTGCTCGGCATGTTGATGGGCAGTAAATACGCCCAGACGCAGGACGACATCAAGCAGATGGTCGACGAGGCCGTCACCACCGTCGACGCCTGGATCTCCGCACTGGAGACCATCAAGAAGAACTGGCGCGCCGCCGAGGACGCCAGCACCGTCGTCTACCGGTGACGACCGGGAAGAAGGAGGGGACAGATGTCCTTCCCCCTGGCCACAGTGGCCATCGAGAGACTCAAGGCCGCCGCCAAGCTGGACCCCCGGCTCTGGTTCGCGGTGGCCATCGTCACCCCGGCGCTGGCGAACGTCCCGGGCATGGGTGACGCCAAGGCCAACTGGAACGGCCTGGCCAAGGATCTCGAAGTGAAGTACCCCAGCATGGTGGGCAACGCGGTCTTCCTGTCCCGTGGAAACTGGATCGCCGAGGACGCCGAGTCCTTCCTGCACGCGACCGCGGTGTTCGGCGGCGAGCTGCAGCGGCTCAGCGGCATCTGTTACAACATGGAGGGCCAGCTCGACAAAGTACGCGGCGCCTACTACGACTACTGGCTGGGAGTCGTCAAGATCGCCGGTGTGGCCCTCCTCTTCGCCATGACCACCACCGCGCTGGCGGCCACGCCGTGGGGGCTCCAGGCGAGGCTGATGATGACCAAGCTCGCCATCACCGAGAAGATTCTCCTCGCCAAGATGTCGGGGCTCCTGGTGACCCATCTCCAGCTGTCGGGCGACACCCTGGTCAATCTTCTCAAGTCGATGAGCGACCTGTTCAACATCAAGCCCACCGACGGCCTCAAGATCGACTTCAAGCAGGCCGTGATCTCGACGACCCCTCCCCCCCAGTGGGTGGCCCCCAAGCGCGACGTCCCCGCGCCGTACCAGGCGCCCCCGGCCACGCCTCCGAGCACGCCCTCGGACACGCCTCCGAGCACGTCCTCGACCACACCCCCGACCACACCCCCGAGCACGCCTCCGAGCACGCCTCCGAGCACGTCCTCGACCACACCCCCGAGCACGCCCCCGACCACACCCGCCGGCGGCCGCTGACCCCGCCCTCCGGCCGGCCCATGGCCGGTTCGGGGCGGCCACTCCGCGGGCCGCCCCGAGCGGGTGTCACCAGCCGAAGTCCGGCATCAGCGACGGCATCTTCACCTCGGACGGCTTGGCGGCCTCGAGGTCGGGGGTCAGCCCTCCGGTGCTCGATTCGTACTTGAGCGCCTGGGTGAACTCGGGGGTCTTACCCTGGACGGCGGCCACACCGGGCAGTGACTGGCTCTGCTGGTTGTAGAGGATGGCTATGGCGCTGACGATCCCGGTGATCCTCCAGACGCCCTTCGTGTGCGCGTCCACGATCCGCTGCATGGTGGCCCCGAGCCTGAGCGTGATGCCCAGCGCCTGGCCCTCGGCGGTCGCCGCGAAGGCGGCGGTGGCGCGGGCCAGCGAAACATACGTCGCGAGTCCGGCCAGAACCGTCGCTATGCCCTGGCAGACGACGGCACCCCAGAAGTAGATCTCCGCCGCCACGTCGAGGCTGCCTCCCACGCCCTTGCGGCGGCTCTCGAACAGCGCGAGGTTGGTGTCGAACTCGTTGAAGGTCTTCACGAACGTGTCGTAGGAGGTGCCCACCCACTGCTTGTTGTTGCCGATCTCTCTCACGAGCCGCCCCATCTCCTGCCGGAGGAGGGCGATGTCACCGCCCCCGGCCTGGATCGGGTCGATCATCGGGGGACGCACCTCTGCGGGCTTGGGATCGGGCTTGGCGCCGGGCTTGAGGAAGAGGGAGGCAGGGCTGGCGAGCGGCTCGATGTGGATGGGCGACTTGTCGTTCCACTGCGCCGCGGCCCGCTCCATCTCGGGCGAGTCGCCGCCCATCAGCCCCATCAGGAACGTGATGGGCCGCGCGTACGGGATGACGACCGCGGCCATCCCGGCCAGGGCGGTGGCGCCTATGTACATGGCCGGAGCTGAGTCGTACTTCCCCATGGATGTCTCTCCCCTACTCGATCACCGCGGGTGCGACGTCGCCGTCGCCACCCCAGACGCTCTCGTCCTCCGAGAGCCAGGTGGAACGGTCACGGTCCTTGTCTCCCTCGCCCATTCCGCCGGCCATCGGGGCCATCGGCATCATCGGCATGCCGCCGGCGCCCAGACCGGCGCCCAGACCGCGCCCCAGACCCGCGCCCAGCCCCGCTCCGGCGTTCGCCCCTCCGGCGAAGGATCCGAAGCCGGCGCGGTTGCCCGTGCCCAGACCCCCGGTGGACGAGCCGTCCGTCCCCGGCGCCCTCAGGTCCGAGATGTTCGGTGTCCTCGGCGTGTTGAGGGCGTCCGCGATCGACTGCTTGGGGTCGTATCCGGCGAGCTGGGTCTTGAGGGGGTCGTCCAGCCCGTTCCTGCCCTGCGTGCCGTCGTCGAAGTTCGGGGTCTTGGGCAGGTCACCGGCACCTGGAGGCTTCGGCAGATCGTCCTCACTCGGAGGCTTGGGCAGGTAATCGTCATCTTTCGGAGGCTTCGGCAGGTCGTCCTCATACGGAGGCTTCTTCAGGTCGTCCAGGTCATCGTCGTACGGAGGCTTCTTCAGGTCGTCCAGGTCATCGTCGTACGGAGGCTTCTTCAGGTCGTCCAGGCCATCGTCATACGGAGGCTTCGGCAGGTCATCCTCACTCGGAGACTTCGGAAGATCGCCGAACTTGGGGTCGCCCAGGCCCTTCGGATCGAATTTCGGAGTCTTGATGCCCCCGTCGGGGATCTCGGGGCCGCCCTTCTCCTCCGGCGGCGCCTCGGAGCTGCTGGCCTTCTCGGCCTCCTTGGCGTTCTTCACCACGCCGTCGAGGGCCTTCTTCCAGGACTCCAGCACATCCTTGGCCTTCGTCAGAGCGTCGGCGGCGCTGTCACGCACCTCGCGGTGCGCCACGTTCAGACCTCCGCCGATGACGCCGAAGGTGAGCACGTGCATGTCGATGGCCCTGGTCCTGCCGCTGAGCTCCGTCATGACCGGAGCGCGTTTGCCCATGCTGTCGCCGAGAGTGGTGACCCTGTCGTGCTCCATCTTGAACCCGGAGTCCATCATGCGCGGGTCCACGACACCGGGTTTCGTGTTCGCGTTCGGCAGGCCGTAGGCGCCGTAGGGGTTGGCTCCGGAGGAGCCGGAGGGGGTGGCTCCCGAGGAGCCGGAGGAGTTGGTCACAGTGCCCTCCAGCACGGGGACGGGCCCCGCGAAAGCTGATCGCGTCGATCACGCAGACTACGTCAGCCTTTCGGAGGCCGTACAGGGCGACCAGCTACCAAATATGGACTTAAGGCTATATATAGGACATAACTCATATAAGTCCATGTAAGTTACCGCCACCTTACGGATTACACATATATCGGATATATATGCAATTGTAATCAAATGTTAACTTGATCGGCCGGTGTTGCTGTGACACTTGATCGCTACTGTGGTTTTTCGTCGTCATCGCCTGACCATCCGGGGGCGGGCGAGTGCGAGCAGATCACGTGGAGGTGACCGTGGCGCAGCAGACACAGGTAAGCGAAGCCGACCTGGTGGCGGCCATCAACTGGATCGAGGAGTCCGCAGTGCGGATCCGCGACATCCAGAAGAAGCTTGACACGGCGGGCGCCGAGCTCAAGGTCAACTGGGTGGGCCAGTCGCACGCGGCGTTCGACAAGGTCCACCGGCTGTGGCACCAGCGCATCGACGTCATCCTGGGCAGTCTCCAGACTCTCGCGGAGAACATCGGGTCGAGCAACAAGAACTACGCGGCCTTCAACCAGGAGCGGGAGCAGGCGATCAACCAGATCGAGGCGCTCATCAACGCCGCGGCCCCCGCTCAGTACGGCAAGTGAGCACTCCCCCACGCTGCTCTTCGATGACGAACGGAGACCATGATGGTTGATTTCGACGTTACAAAGGTCAACTTCGGCGGTCTGGAGACCGGTGAGGGCGCCTTCCAGTCGGCCTTCAACAGCCTCGTCGGTGAGTTGGAGGACCTGGAGACCAAGCTCCTCCAGAAGACCGCGATCTGGCAGGGCTCCGCGCAGGAGGCCTTCAACACCACGCGGACGCTCTGGCAGACCGAGGCCAAGGGCCTGTCGGACATCGTGTCGCTGATGGCCAAGAACATCACCATCACCCGGATGAACATGCAGGACGTCGAGCGGATCAACGCCGCGATGTTCGACGGCAAGTGATCGAAGGCACATCCGTGCAGCCCTCTCGGCCACCGAAGGCTGGGAGGGCATGGGGCGTGACCATGAACGGGGAGTTTAGACATGGGTCGCGATGGTGGGATCGAGGTCACCCACAAGGCCGTCAAGGACGCCAAGATCGACCTCGAGGAAGTGCTCAAGATACTCAGCCCCGATCCGAAGGACCGTAAGGCGACCCCCGTCTTCTCCCAGAGCGGGCCCATCCAGCAACTGCTCCAGGACCCCGCGGCGATCGGCGGTTTCTGGCCCGCCGCCCAGGGCTTCCAGACGAGCGTGCGCAACGCCGGGAGCGCGGTCGGCAACTCCTACGTGGAGATCACGACGCAGCTCACGAACGCGATCGGACTGCTCAAGGTGGCGCTCACGCGCCTTGAGACCGCCGAAAAGGCCGGGACCGAGCACGCCGGACAGGCCCAGGTCTGACAGGCGCGGGACTGCTCATGCACGACGGGACAGGCATCATGCCGGTCCGAGGGGACGGGTGAGGCACCGTGGCCGCCAAAGAACTGCCGATCAAGCAGAAGATCGACACCTCCGAATTCGACGGCGTCACGCTGGACACGCTGAAGTCCGCGCTCGGCAACGCCAAACCTGAGCTGATCGAGAGCGCGGCGGGAGAGTTCAGGACGGCGATGGCCAACCTGAAGACCCTCATCGAGTCCCTCGATCGGCACCTCAAGGCCTTCGACGAGCACTGGACCGCCGGCGAGGACGCCAAGGTGGTCAAGGCCCAGCTCCGGCGGATCCGCGAGTCGGCGCAGAACGTGGTCGACACGGTCGTGGTGCCCAATCCCCCCGGGAAGATGGGGCCCTTCGCCCCCCAGGGCATCGCCCCGGCCATGGAGATGTACAGCACCACCCTGAGGGCGTTCAGGGGCGATCACATACCGGATAAAGCGGATAAGGACGTCTCCTTCCTCGAAGGCGCCTTCCAGGGCGGGATGGCCGGCGCCGGCGCCGGCGCCGGAGTGGGGTTCTTCGTCGGCGGGGTCGGCGCCGTGCCCGGGGCGGTCATCGGCGCCGTCGGCGGCACGGTCATCGGCGGCGTCACGTCGCTGTTCACCGACGGGCCCTTCCAGAACATGTTCGGCGACTCGAAGACCGAGCAGGACCTGAAGGCCGCCAAGGAACACCTGAAGAAGCTGACCGCGGCCACGGCCCAGGTCAACGAGGCCTTCCCGGTCTCGGTCAAGACCGACATCCCGGAGTTCACCCCGCCCGACCCCACCATCCCCCCCGTCCCGCCCACCGGGGACAAGTACGGACCCAACGGCACTGGCTCCTACCCCCCGGGCGGCGGGCAGCCGTATGTCCCGGCCTTCACCATGAACGGCCTCCCGCCGGGCTCCGGACCGGGCGGGCTGGACGGCGGCCCCGGCGTCCCGGGAGGCGACCTGCCCGGCGGCGGGCTGCCCGGCGGCGGCCTGCCGGGCTGGAACGGCCCGGACGGGAACGGGCCCGGCCAGAACGGCCCCGGCTGGGACGACCCCACCGGGAACGGGCCCGGCCAGAACGGGCCCGGCTGGAACGGCCCCGGCGCGGACGGCGGATACCCCGGTGGCCCGGGGACCGGCGGCACGGGCGGGAACGGCACCCATCCGGGTGGGGACCCCGGGCAGGACACCAAGCTGGCCGGCTACAACGCGCAGCTCAACGACCTCGCCGGCCAGCAGGGCCAGCTGGGCGACGCGGGCCGGCAGAACCTGCTGGGCGGCACCGGCCAGCAGGGCTCCTCGGGCAACGGCTCGGCGAACACCGTCACGGGCGTCGGGTCCTTCCCGCCGGGGGGCACCGGCGGCCACGGAGCCGGCGGGGCGGGAGCCGATGCCAGGGGCATGAGCGGCGCGCGCGCCCTCGGCGCGGGCACCGGATCGACGGTGCCCGTCGTCCCGCACGGCGCCTCCAAGGCGGACGAGGACAGCGAGGAGCGCTCGCGGAGCACCTGGATGCTGGAGGACGAGGACCTCTTCATGAGTGACAAGCCCGTGACGTCGCCCTTCATCAACGGGGCTTCGAAAGGTAAGACATGAGCAAGAATGACGATTTCGGCGACCCGCCTCCCGAGCTGGAGCTCGCGAAGAGCTGGCCCGGGCTCGTGGAGGCGAGCGGCGCCGACATCAAGGCCGACCACGGGCGGATCAGGCAGATCGCCAAGGCGCTGCGGAGCGAGCTCGACGCGCTGCACGGCCAGAGCCCGGCGTCGATGAGCGCCACCTGGAGCGGCCCCGGCACCCTCGGTGAGATCTCGGGGCTCGGCAACGTGGGCCCCTCCGACACCGGGAAATGGCAGACGGCCGAATACTTCGGCCAGAACGTCGCCCAGAGCTACAAGGTGCTGAGCGACAAGTACTACAAGCTGGTCGAGCACTACGAGGCCCTGGTCGCCGCGGTCGAGAAGGCCGTCGGCAACTACGAGAAGGCCCACGGCGGCGACAGCACGGGAGGCCAGGGCGGCGGTACCGCCGCCGCGAGCGCGCGCGGCTGGGAACCGCTCAGGGTCTACTCGGCTCTTTACGGCATCGACGAGGGGCAGCTGACCAGGGCTCAGGTCGAGGCCAAGCTCCAGGCCACCGATCCGGACCGGCTGGAGCGGGCCGGGCAGTCCTTCCGCACCGCCGGGGAGATGCTCGGCGGCAAGTCGGGCGGCAACGGCGGCGGCGAGCTGGGGATCCAGGCCGCGATCAGCAAGAACGCCAAGGAGCTTTCGGAGGCGTGGAACGGCAGGGGCTCGGCCAAGGTGCAGGCCGTGCTCCAGAGGCTCCACGGCACGGCGGGAGCGCTCGGCGAGGCGATGCTGGGTACCGGCGTGGCACTGTCCTGGTACGCCGGTCGGCTCAAGCACTACCGCGACACCGTCCCGCCCCTGCTCCTGACTCCCAATCTGAACAGCACCCCGGGCCTGAAGACCGACCCGCCGTACGCCCTCCCCACGCCGAACACCAGCAGCACCCCCTCCGGCACCACCCCCTCCCCGTACGCGCCGCCGTCCCTCCTCCTGCAGCCGGACCCGAACGAGCCGGCCCGGGCCCACCTGCGCAAGTTCAACGAGGAGATCAACACGATCAACCAGTCGATCTCCGAAGGGCTGGCCTTCGATCTCCCCGCCATCGATCCGGTCGAGTTCGCCCCGAAGACCCAGCAGAAGCCGATCACCGTGGGCGACGTGAGCCCGACCGACAAGGATTCGGGCGGGGTGTGGAACGGCGGCTCCGGTAGCTCGGGCGGCCAGTCCGGCGGGTCGGGCGGCTCCGGTGGCTCGGGCGGCCAGGACGGCTCCGGCGGGTCCGGCGGATCCGGTGGCTCGGGCGGATCCGGTGGGTCCGGTGGCTCGGGCGGGTCCGGTGGTCAGGACGGCGGCTCCGGTGGCCAGGACGGCTCCGGCGGATCCGGCGGCCAGGACGGCGGCTCCGGCGGTCAGGACGGCCCGGGCGGCCAGGACGGCTCCGGCGGATCCGGCGGTCAGGACGGATCCGGCGGTCAGGACGGCTCGGGCGGTCAGGACGGCTCCGACGACGGCCGGCAGGACGGGACAGGCCCGGAGGCACCCGCCGTCATCGGCGGGACCGACCAGCAGTCCCAGCAGACCGAGCTGGCCAATGCCCACCAGAACCCCTGGACCGGAGGGCCGAACCTCAACGGCCAGACGGGGCCGAACACGCTGACCAACACCGGGACGGGTCCCAACACGCTGACCAACACCGGGGTGATCCCGCCCATCCGGGAAGGCGGCCCGACCGGTCTCCGCCCCGTCCTCGGTCCCGGCACGACGTTCGGCGGCCAGGGCGGCGCGGCGGCCGCGGCGGCGGAGATGGGCGTCCTGCGGGCGGGCATGCCCGCGACGGGCTCGCCGTTCATGCCGTTCATGCCGGGGGCCGGCGCCCACGACGAGGGAGTGCAGGAGCGCGACCGGACGGTCTACGACCCGGAGGGCGACGTGTGGACCTCCCAGAACCAGACCATCCCTCCCCTGATCTGCTGACAGGGACGAGATGCACCAGGAAGGACAGTTCTTCGGCGATCTGCTGGCCGACAGCGGGCGGCTGCTCTCGGAGTTGGAGAACCTGCAGGATCTGGCGGAACAGCCGCTCCGGGGCAGCGGCCAGGCGGCGGACGGGCAGGTGAGCGCCGTGGTCGGCCCGGACGGACGGCTGTGCGAGCTGAACCTCAACCCGCGGGTCATGCGGATGGCCTCGGAGGATCTCGCGGGGGAGATCCTCACGGCGGTGAACGCCGCTCTCGACGACCTCCGTGCGGGCCTGCCCGGCCTGGACGCGGTGACGGCCGTGGACCCCGCGGCGCTCGCCAAGAGTCTGGACGGCGTCCACGACGACGTGGTGCGCCGCCTGGAGGAGTTCGCCTCGGGGATCGAGCTCACCGTGCGGCGCCTGGAGGAGCGTTGAGCACCGGCGACGGCGTGACCGTCTCGCACGCCGACCGCCGGAGCGGGGGCACGGGGCTCTCGGCGGCCGGCGCGAGCCAGGCGGAGGGGGTCCGGGCCCTGCGCGCCTACCTTGAGGGGGAGGGCGACCCCTGGGGGGACGACGAGCTGGGGAGCATGGTCGGCGCGGCCTACCGAGAGGTGACCCGGCAGGCGCTGGAGGTCTACGACTCACTGGTCGAGCACCGTGTGACGACGGGTGAGAACGTCGAGACGACATCGGTGAACTACCGGTCGGTCGAGCAGCGCAGCGAGGAGGAGACCGCCCGGCTCCTGCGGGCCGTCCAGCAGGCCTGAGGCCCACCCACCACCGACCCCACGGGGCGGTCCAGCGGGTCTGGGGCCCGCCTACCGCCGCAGGTCGGCGGGGGGCAGTATCACGCCGGCCGGGCTGGAGGGGTTGATCACGACGCCGACGCCGGGGGGCAGCAGGCCGGCCAGGTCGCCGCCGCGGATCCGCTGCCAGCCCGTGGCGCCCTCGGGGAGCTCGCCGGGCAGGTGGGCCTGGGCCGTGTAGGCGAACGCCGCCCGCCCCTCACCCGTGTCGAACACGGGGATGCCCCCGTCCGGCCCGGCGGCCACGATCACCTGGGCCTCCAGGAGCAGCGGGACGATCTCCTCCCCCGTGGCGTAGCCGGCCGAGCTGAGCTGGACGGCGCCGTCGACGGGGTCGGTCGGCTCGGGGTAGCCCAGCGCCACCGGCGAGGGCCGGTAGTTCGGATTGTGCCGGAACTCTCCGGTGATCTCGCCGCGTTCGTCGGCCCGCCACGCGCCGACGACGCCGTACGGCGGCACCTCGCCCCCGGGGTCGAAGAACGGGTCGACCGCGTAGAGCCATGTCCCGGGGCTGCGCCGCGCGCGTTCGCGCAGCTCGTCGGTGAGCGGCGGGGGCGGTGGGGCGTCGTTCACTCAGATCCTCCTGGTCATGCCCGAGGGTAGCCCGGGTAAGGGTCGTAGTGCGGATTGGAGATGAAGTTCTCCGGCGTTTTGGGCACCCCCTCCGGCCAGGCACCGGAGATGTACCGCCGGTGCACGCCTCCGGGGAAGGCGATCTCCTGCTCGTGGTACAGGCGGGCGCCGTTGGTGCCGTAAGTGGAGAAGGTGTCACGGACGTCGATCCCGCCGGGGGCGTCCACCTCGTAGACGTAGCGCCTCGGGAGGACATTGTCGATGTCCTGGCGTGTGCTGGTGCCCACGAAGGCGGAGGGCCGGTTTCTGTTGACGTAGTCGTCCAGATTGGTCATGGAGGTGTCCCGCGGGTGGAAGCCCTGCTCGAACACCTCCTCCGGTGGCCTGTTGTCGGCCCGGTATACCGGCGGGCGGTCCCTGCGCCAGATCGGGTACGGGACGATCGACTTCACGTCGACGTTCTTGTCGACGGCCGACTCCAGATAGTTGTCGGGGCCGCGCAGGGGCGTGGGCGGGCGCTTCGGGGGCTGGGGGCCGGGGGCGGCCTGCTGCCGGGCGGAGGACTTGCGCAGCAGCTTGGAGGCCTGTCCGAACAGCCGGAGCGCGCTCCGTTTCAGCAGGTCGACGATCCGGCGGACGGCCTGCCGTACGGCCAGGCGGGCGCCGCCCACCACGGCGGGGATCGCCGTGAGAGAGGCTCCCGAGGTGGGTCCGGCGGCCGTGACGAGCCGGGACATGTTCACCGCGAACCGGACGATGATGACGATCAGCGCCACTTTCAGGGCGAGCACCGCCATGGCCGTGATCTGCAGGGCGGAGCCGATGAGCATGGCGGCGCTGACCGCGTCGCCGTTGCGGCCCGAGTTCTTCTCCCAGTCCCGCTCGAACGCCCTGACATCGCCGCCCTCGTTACGGGAGACGGTCCGGACGGCGTGCGCGTCGGCGGCCGCCGAGGCGCGCGCCAATGTCGTCCCGCACGAGATCCACTGCTGCCCGGACTCGTGCATCTTGTCCTCGTCGCACACCGGCCAGGGCACTCCGACGATGTTGGCGAAGGCGGCCAGCTCGGCCGGCGGTTGCAGCGCCAAGTGATGTACGGCCTCAGAGGTCCAGGCGGCGGGCGATGCGGTCGAGCTCGCCCATCGCGTCCTCGAAGGTCCGGTTGTAGGCCGCCTCCGCCTCCCTGACCTGGCCGAGCACCGCGTCGGGGTCGTTGACGTATCTCATGGGATTGGCCTCCTCCCCGAACGACTCCTCCATGACCTGGCCGATCCGCTCCTGGAGGTCGCGGGCCGCGTCACGGATGACCTCCTTGATCTTCTCGGCGAGCTCGCCCGAGCTCAGGCGCATCGCCTTGGGATTGAGCTCCAGCTCGCGCAGCCCGTCGCCCGAGTACTCCACGGTGACCAGCCCGTCCTCGTCGCGCGCCCGCCCGACCACCGTGGTCAGGGCCTTCTGGACCTCCCCGATCCGGGCGAAGTGCGCCTCGGTGTCCCGCAGGACCTTGTGGATGTCGACGTTCGCGAAATCTCCGAGCTCCGCCACCGGCTGCTCCATTTCCACCGCGGTCAGGTCGGCCACGTACGTACCGGAAGGCACATCCAGCCACTTCCGCAACAACCTAACCGATTCCCGTACTTTCGGGACACCGACCTGGTGATCTCTCCGGCCCGCGCTCAGCCCGCCAGACCGCGCACCCAGGAGTAGACGTCCAGCACGCCGAGGGCGAGCGGGAACAGCGAGACGATCAGCAGGACCTCCAGGATGTCCCCGGCGCGCCCCCAGAAGGGGGAGGGCTTCCCGGACGGCAGCCACAGCCCGATGACCGCCGAGATCACCGCGACGCCCAGCAGCCCCATCACCGCGGCGACCGCCGCCACGCCGCCCACGCCGGCGACGTGCGAGATCACGAGGGTGACGATCCCGACGAGGCCGGAGACGATCAGCCAGAGCCGCTGGCCGAGCCCCTGGAAGACCCGGGCCCGCATGATGAGCGTCAGCGACAGCGTCGACGCGGTGGCCACGGCGACCCAGCCGTCGGCCATCGCGAGATACAGCAGGGCGACCAGCGCCACCATGCCGACCCCGGCGACCAGCCCGGTCGCGTAGCGCTGCGCGTGGACGGTGCGCTCCCGGATGGAGGCCCCGTCGATCTGCTGGTTGTCGTTGCGCAGCTCGTCGGCGCTGGTCGGCATCGTGGGCATCGGCAGGCGGGCCAGCCGGAAGGACAGCATCGGGATCAGCGGGCTGAAGGCCAGCAGGATCGCGAGGGTGACCGCGGCGACTCCCGCGGCGGAGGCACCGGAGATCATCACGACGGCGGCGCTCAGCGATCCGGCCATCGAGGCGATCGCGGTGCCGAGGAAGCCCGGCACGCCGTCGGCGATCGCGATCACGCCGATGGTGGCCACGAGGCCGACGGTGGCGAAGGCGGCGAGCATGTTCGGCGCGCCGAAGCCGAACGCGCCCCCGGCGCCCGCCGGCGCCATCAGCCCGGCGAAGAAGCCGTACGGCAGGGCCGCGTAGCCGATCAGCGCGCCCGCGGGCGAGTCGCCCACGGCCCGGGACAGCGCGGTGCCCGCGACGATCAGCAGGAACGCGAACACCCCGGCGAGCACCGCGGAGACCGTCCACGGCGGCCCCGTCAGCGCCAGGGCCGCCGAACCGGCGACCAGGACCGCGGTCGCGACCCCCACCCCCACCAGGCGGGTGTGCCGGTCGGTCCACTTCCCGTTCCCCTCCGTGACGCCGGTGGCGACCACGTCGGCCACGTCGTCGAACATCGCGGGGGGCAGCACGGCCTCGCGCGGCCTGAGGTAGAGCACCTCACCGTCGAGCACGCCCAGGGCGCCGAGGCTCTGGCCGATGTCGAGCGGGGGGCCGCCGAGCCGCTGGAGCACCCATCCGGGGGCCGCCGCCGAGTCGCCGCCCACCTCGTCGACCGCGCGCAGCAGGCTCGGCAGCACGTGGGGCAGCGGGATGTCGGCGGGCAGCGCCAGATCGACCTTCCTGCGGGGGGCCACGATCGTGACGTGGCACAGGGTCGGCAGCGGCGGGGCGAACTGCGCCAGCGCGCTCTGCAGCATCGGCCCCTGAGCGGGCGGTTGAGCCAGCGACCTCACAGTCGTACTCCCTCTCACCACAGGCATCACGGACATCATGGACATCCACGGATACGGTATCGGGGAGAACGGGGATCATGCGCGACAGCCGCACATAAACGTTTTCTGGTAGGAAAGGACCGCAAACGATCAGGGGGGCGATTCCAGGGTGAGCATCGTCATCGTACGGCGCCCGGAGCGCCGGCCACCGCCCAAGCCGCCGCGGGGCGAGATCCTGCTCGAGTCTCCGCCGGAGATCCCCGAGGTCCAGTCCCAGGGGTTCACCGCGGTGCTCACCTATCTGCCGATGGTCGCCGGCGGCGCCGCGATGGGCCTGATGTTCACCGCCGGCGGCAACTCCAACCCGATCATGTACGTGGCGAGCGGCCTGTTCGCCATATCCATGATGGGCATGACGCTGGGCCAGATCGGCCGCCAGTCCGGTGAGCGCAAGCAGCGGCTCAACGGCCTGCGCCGCGACTACTTCCGCTATCTCTCCCAGGTCCGCAAGAAGGTGCGGCGGGCGGCCACGCAGCAGCGCGAGGCCCTCGAATGGAGCGGCCCCGCCCCCGACTCGCTGTGGTGGGTGGCGATGGGCCAGCGCCTGTGGGAGCGGCGGCCCCGCGACGACGACTTCGGCACGGTACGGCTCGGCACGGGTGTGCAGAAGCTCGCCGTCCAGCTGATCCCGCCCGACTCCAAGCCGGTCGAGGATCTGGACGCCCTGTCGGCCGGCGCGCTGCGCAGATTCGTCCGGGCGCACTCGACGGTCGCCGAACTGCCGGTGGCCGTGGCCCTGCACTCCTTCGCCCGGATCAACCTGACCGGCGACCCGGTCGCCGTGCGCGAGCTCGTGCGGGCGATGATCGCCCAGATGACCGTGTTCCACTCCCCCGACGACATGCGGATCATGGTGTGCGCGAGCAAGGAGTGGATGACCCAGTGGGACTGGGTCAAGTGGCTGCCCCACGCGCTGCACCCGGAGGAGACCGACGCCGCCGGCCAGGTGCGGCTGATGGCGGAGAACCTCGGCGAGCTCGACCGGCTGCTCGGCCCGGAGCTGAAGGAGCGCGCGCGGTTCAGGCCCGGCGCCTCCTCCGACGCCCTGCCGTACCACGTGCTGATCATCGACGGCGGCCACGTGCCGCACGACTCCCAGCTCGGCACCGACGCCATCCAGGGCGTCACCGTGATCGACCTGTCCGGGTCGGCGGGACCGATCGAGGAGAAGAACACCCTCCGGCTGGACATCCAGGAGGACGGCTTCTTCATGGTGAAGATCGACCACGCCGGCAAGGAGACCTCGACCCGCCTCGGCGACCCCGACCGGCTGGACTTCCTGCGGGTCGAGGGGCTGGCCCGCCAGCTCGCCCCGCTGCGCGTGTCGACCGCCAAGGGCGGGGAGACGCAGGACGTGCTCTCGATGAACACCTCCCTGACCGACCTGCTCGGCGTCGGCGACCCGACCCGCCTCGACGCGGCGCTGGCGTGGCGGCCCAGGGCCGGGCGCAACCGGCTGCGGGTGCCGATCGGCCTCGGCGTGGACGGGCGCCTGGTCGAACTCGACATCAAGGAGTCGGCGCAGGGCGGCATGGGGCCGCACGGCCTGGTCATCGGCGCCACCGGGTCGGGCAAGAGCGAGCTGCTGCGGACCCTGGTGCTCGGTCTGGCGATCACCCACTCGTCGGAGATCCTGAACTTCGTCCTGGTCGACTTCAAGGGTGGCGCCACCTTCCTGGGCCTCGACACCCTCTCCCACGTCTCGGCGGTCATCACCAACCTCGAAGACGAGCTGCCCCTCGTCGACCGCATGTACGACGCCCTGCACGGGGAGATGGTCCGCCGCCAGGAGCTGCTGCGCGCCGCCGGCAACTACGCCTCCCTGCGCGACTACGAGCGCGCCCGCGAGCAGGGCGTCGACCTCAAGCCGATGCCCACGCTGTTCGTCGTGATCGACGAGTTCAGCGAGCTGCTGTCGGCCAAACCCGAGTTCATCGAGCTGTTCGTGATGATCGGCCGGCTCGGCCGATCCCTCGGCGTCCACCTCCTGCTGGCCTCCCAGCGGCTGGAGGAGGGACGGCTGCGCGGTCTGGACACCCACCTGTCCTACCGGGTCGGCCTGCGCACCTTCTCGGCGATGGAGAGCCGGGTCGTGCTCGGCGTCGCCGACGCCTACGAGCTGCCCTCCGCCCCCGGCAACGGCTATCTCAAGTTCGACACCACCGGGATGACCCGGTTCAAGGCCGCCTACGTGTCCGGGTCCTACCAGGTGGACCCCCGTAACGCGGCGGTGCCGGACGGGCAGGGTCCGCTGCGGCAGGTGGTGGAGTACGGCCCGGACTTCGCCCCGGTCCCCGTCGTGGAGGAGCCCAAGAAGGAGCTGACGTCGGCGGACGCGCCTCCGGAGAGGGGCTCGGTCAGTCTGCTCGACATCGTGGTGGAGAGGCTGAACGGCCAGGGACCGCCCGCACACCGGATCTGGCTGCCCCCGCTGGGCGAGCCCCCGACCCTCGCCCACCTGCTCCCGCCGCTGTCGGCCACGCCGGAGTTCGGGCTCAGCACGACCGGGTGGGGCGGCCGGGGCCAGCTCCACGCCGTCGTGGGCCTCATCGACAAGCCGTTCGAGCAGCGCAGCGACCCGTTCTGGCTGGACATGTCGGGGGCGGCCGGCCACGTCGGCGTCGCCGGGGGCACGCAGAGCGGCAAGAGCACGGTGCTGCGCACGCTGATCACCAGCATGGCGCTCATGCACACCCCGCGCGAGGTGCAGTTCTACTGCCTGGACTTCGGCGGCGGCTCGCTCGTCTCGCTGGAGGGGCTGCCCCACGTGGGCGGGGTCGCCAGCCGTCTCGACGGCGACCGCGTCCGCCGCACGGTCGCCGAGATCTCCGCCCTCCTCGAACAGCGGGAACGCGACTTCACCGAGCAGGGGATCGACTCGATCCTCACCTACCGGCGCCAGGTCGCCGACGGGACGATCGAGGGAGACAAGTTCGGTGACGTCTTCCTGGTGATCGACGGCTGGCTGACCGTCCGGCAGGACTTCGAGTCGCTCGAACCCGTCATCACCGACCTGGCCGGCCGTGGCCTCGGTTACGGCATCCACGTCGTCGCCTCCACCAACAAGTGGTCGGAGTTCCGGGCGGGCATCCGGGACCTGTTCGGCACCCGGGTGGAGCTCAAGCTCGGTGACGCCTACGAGTCCGAGGTCAACCGCAAGTCGGCGCTGGCCGTGCCCGAGGGGGTCCCGGGCCGCGGGCTCACCAGGGAGGGGCTGCACTTCCTGTCCGCGCTCCCCAGGATCGACGGCGTCCAGAAGGCCGAGGACCTGTCCGTCGGCGTGCGGGCGCTCGTCCACGCGGTCAGGGATGCCTGGCAGGGTCCCCCCGCCCCCGGCGTGCGGCTGCTGCCGCCGGTGCTGCCGGCCGAGACGCTGCCCGACCCGGAGCAGACGGGGCCGGGCCGGATCCCGATCGGCATCGACGAGGCCACCCTGTCGCCCGTCATGATCGACTTCGACACCGACCCGCACTTCATCGTGGTGGGCGACACCGAGAGCGGGAAGTCCAACCTGCTCCGCCTGATCACCGAGGGCCTGGTCGCCCGGCGCACGCCGTACGAGGCCAGGATGATCGTGATCGACTACCGGCGGGCGCTGCTGGACTCCGCCGTCACCGAGCACCGCATCGGCTACGCCGCCTCCAGCGCGGCGGCGACGGGGCTGATCAACGACGTGCGCGCCGCGCTGCTCAACCGGCTGCCCCCGGCCGACCTCACCCCCGAGCAGCTCCGGACGAGAAGCTGGTGGCAGGGGGCGGACCTGTACATCGTCGTCGACGACTACGACCTGGTCGCGACCTCGGCGAACCCGCTGCTGCCGCTGGCGGACCTGCTGCCGCAGGCCCGTGACATCGGGCTGCACCTGATCATGTCGCGGGCGATGGGCGGCGTCGGCCGGGCGATGTACGACCCGCTCATCCAGCGGATGAAGGACATGGCCAGCCCCGCGGTGATCCTGTCCGGCAACAAGGACGAGGGCTTCCTGTTCGGCAACGTGCGGCCGCATCCGCTCCCGCCGGGCCGGGGCTACTACGTCGACAGGAAGTTCGGTGCCAGGCTCACGCAGACCGCGTACCTGCCGCCGGACGAGCCGCAGGAACCGGATGAGCCGCAGGAGCCGCAGCCGGATGAGCCGCGGGAGCCGGAAGGGGAGGCGCAGTAAGGGCGGCGGGCAGCCCGCGCCCGCGGGGGCGTGCGGGCGCGGGCTGCGAGGGCCGGTCTCAGGTCCCGCCGCGGCGACCGTGACCTGAGGCCGGGGAGCCGATCGTCCACGGCTGCCCGGCCCCTGGTGAGACCGTCCCGGATGGGCGGCCGGTCAGGGAGTGCGCTCGCCGCCCGCGGGGGCGCCGGCGCCGACGGGCGTGGTGGCGCTGGGGCGGTCGGACTGGCAGCGCTGCTTCTCGGACGCGGTCATCGGGCCGGTGCGCTGGTAGACGCGGTCGGACAGCTCGACGGAGGAGTAGTCGAGGACGGTGTACAGGCGCCACTCGGTGTGCGGGTCGGCGGGCGCCGGGGTGGAGGTGAACCAGCCCTCGGTACGCCGGCGGCCGGCCTGGGTCTCGATCCAGGACGCCTCCGAGGGCTGGACGATCTCGGTGACGTTGTGGGTGATGGCGGTGCTCCAGCTGGGGCTGGTCCCGGTGCCGGCGGTGAACTGCTGGGACATGTTGCTGACCGGGGTCCCGGCCACGCCCCCGGGCAGCCCGGCGTTGGCCGGCAGGTCACCGTAGGAGCGTCCGGCGAAGGTGACGGGGCGGTTGCGGGTGAGGGCGTTGCGGGTGCAGTTGATGTAGGTGTCGCTGTTGACCTTCGCGGGCTCGTAGTAGGCGTAGGAGTAGGCCTCCTCCGGGGTGAAGGCGCATCTGTTCGGCGCGCCGGCGCAGTGGTTCACCGCCTCGGCCACCGTCCTGCGGTCATTGCCGTAGAAGGCCTGGGAGGCCGGCAGGGCGGTCTTCGGGATGGACTTGTCCACCGGGGGCGGGACCTGGACCGCCCGCACGGCGGCGATCATGGGACCGCAGTATCCGTTGGCGTTGTCGGCGGCGGGCACCTGGGAGGTGAAGGTGAGCAGCGGCTCGTGCTCGCCGGCGGTGAAGGTGTAGGTCTGCCCGGTGCGCCAGACGCCCTTGCCGAGGGTGTTGGCCTTCTTGTCCGGGTCGGGGGCGGTGGTCCGGTTGTCGACCTGGCCGCCGGAGCCCTCGACGGTGTAGGACTGGCCCGAGGCGACGGACGCCGGGGTGCAGGCGGTGGCGACACCCGGGCTGTCGTCGAAGGTGACGGTGACCTGGGCGCCGGCGCGCACGCCGCGCAGCCGCTGCTTGAAGGAGTAGGTCGCGGCCGTCGGGAAGCGGAGCATGACGGCCGCCTTGCCGCTCGGGTGCCCGGCGGCCGCGCCGGAGTAGCGTCCGACACCGTACGCGGTGCCGGATCCGTAGGTCGAGCCCACGGACCAGCCCTGGACCGCCGCCCAGTCCGGGCCGGTGCCGGCGAAGGCGGGCAGTGCGAAGTCCCCGTTGATGACGGCGACCTGCTCGCTGTCGAGCCGGGCGGCGTGCGAGGGCTGCGCGACCGCGGGCAGGCCCAGGCACAGGGCGCCGGTGACGACGGTGGCCCGGACCGCGCCGGCCCAGACGGGAGTGTGCGGTGTTCTCATGATGATCTCCACGGAAGGGGTGCTCTGGCGGGACGGTCAGGAACGCTCGAAGGCGAACACGGTGTGCTCCTTCAGCCGTGCGCCCCGCGGCAGCGCGGGCAGGACCGTCGAGAGGTCGGCCATGCGGGTGGGGCGGTTGGTGGTGTCGTCCACGGCGGTCCTGCCCGCCGGGCGCAGCCGCTCGCAGGTGTTGCCCGGCACGGTGAAGGTGTCGGCGACGAAGGTGCTGGTGTTGACGGTTGAGGGGCCGTCGACGACGACGTCGCGCACCTCCAGACCGCTGCCTGCGGTGATCTTCCCGGCTACCCGCTGCATGGCGGAGCTGGCCCCGAACACCAGGGCGTCGCCGGAGCGGACGGTGGTGGTGTAGCTGGTGGACTCGGTGTTCTCGGTGGTCCAGCTGCGCTGGTAGTGAAGCTTGAAGGCGCCCTGGAAGGCGCCCTTGGCGCCGAGCGAGCCCGCCAGCTTGCCGCTGCCGGTGGCGCCGCCCTTGGCCCCGAGCGTGGCGTAGGGGCCCTCCTTCGTGTTCGGCGTGGTGAAGGTCCCACTGCCCTCCCCGGTCACCTGGGCGGAGACCTCGCCGGAGGCGTTGACCTGTCCCTCCACCGTGATGGAGCCGGTGATCTCGCCGCCGAGGTTGTCGGTGCTGCCGGTGCGCAGGGTGACCTGGCGCTGCACCGTGATCGGGTCGTCGGTGCAGTTGATGACCGCGTTGCCGAGCGACTTGACGGCGCTGTAGTACTCGCGGGACGCGCCCGGGTCGATCCGGAAACGGCAGTTGCCGGGGTCGGCGGCGCACTGCTCGACCGCCCGGCTCGTCGACGGCAGCGGCCTGTCTCCGTCGAACGCCTGCGCGACGGGCACGCCGGGCTGGGGTCCGGCGGACGCGGCCGCCGGCGTGAGCGTGACCAGGGCGGCGACGGACAGCAGTGACATCCTGCGGATACGGGAGTTCATGGCGATCACGGGTTCATCAGCTCGCAGACACCGGTCAGCTGGGAGAAATACTCGGAGGACTTGAACACGGCGGGCAGATCCGCGCCGAACGCGTCACATGTCGCGTCGATGACCGACGCGGCGTTGTCCGACGGCGCGGGCCGGAAGTCGTCCAGCGTCCGCCGGGTGTCGTCGATGCCCTTCTGCTGCTGGGCGCCGTCGCCGATGAGGCTCTCCATGCACTGCTTCGACCCGGGAGGGCACTGCCCGACCTTCTCCTTGGCCGTGGCGATGTCCTCCTTGGCCGCGGCGATGTCCTTCTTGGCGTCCTGGCGGCCGGAGTCGACGCTGTCCCGTTCCTCTTTCGGCGCGCCGCACGGCTTCGGCTCCCCGCCGGGGCAGGGCTCCTCCGCCGGCTCCTGCGGCGGATCCGGCTGGACGGCGGTGCGGGAGGAAGTGGCCGCCGCCGCCGCGACGGCCGCGGGGGTGAGGGCGCAGACAGTGGTCACCGCCAGTGCCGAGGTGAGCATGACGACGAGACCAGATATGCGGATGCTGTGCATGTCCTTCTTCCGGCGAAATGGGGAATTGGTTTCCGCGCATCGACGAGACGCATGCATAAAGTAGCGACGCACATACTCGATGCAAGATCGCCGCGCCCGGCGTGTCACCGATTAAAAGACGCCGTAACAGGCGGGTGGCCAGCGCAAACACGGCCCCGCGACTTACTTCCGCCGCAACCGTGGCGATATCCGTTTCGACAGTGAACAGCGCATTTAACGCGGCGAGACATGGCATTCAGAAATGCCGGCGGCCGGTGGCGGACGGGCACGGTGTCAACGGCGCGGAGGGACGGCGGACGGACCGTGACACTCGGAGGCCGTTTCCGAGGTGCCCGGCGGAATCTTCCGCGGCGTCCCCGCCGGACCGGCGACAGACGGAACAAATCCCCCCAGATATACCGCTATCCACTATGATCAACGCTCATCGACCATGTGTCAGCGCTGGAGGGGGTCGGCTGCGTGGCAGGTGTTGACGTTCACTTCGAGGCACTTGAGACGTGCCGCACGGCGGCGAACAACCGGGCGGTGGACTTCGACGGCCTCGCCGGGGGCTATCCCAACCCCGCCGGCTCGACCGACTCGCTCATCCTCGGAGGGCTGACCGACTCCGTAAATCTGGCGCGGGCCATCGACGGCATCGAGAACGAGATCGACAGCGAGCTCGGCTGGGCCGCGACGCGGCTCCGTTCCGTCAGGGATGCCCTACAGGAAGTGGAGACCAACCTCCGCACCGCCGACGAGCCTCCGGGGGGCCGCCGATGACCGACAGGGACGGCGACAGGCAACCGCTGACCGACCGGGACGGTGACAGGCAACCGCTGACCCCTGTCGTCCCGGGCAGCTCGGAACTGCTCGACATCGCCATGAAGGTCAACGGCAACCGGGAATCGATCAAGGCGATCGCCACCCGGTGGCGGGCCACGGCGGGCAAGGTGAGCGAGCACACCATCACGCTCATCCGCACGGTGAACGGGGTGGACCGGGCCTGGCAGGGCGCTTCGGCGGAGGCGTTCGACAACCACATGCGCAAGTACGGCAAGGCCGGTGACGCGATGCACCTCGCGCTGGCCGACTGCGCGGGCGCCCTCGACACCGCCGCCGACGCCCTCGGCACCGCCGAGACCGAGGTGAACGGCATCGTCAACAAGCTCGTGACCGACTGGAACACCTACTGCACCAACAATCCCAACCAGACGGAGCAGCAACGCACCGCCGGGATCCAGCCGACGGTCGACAAGGCCGTCGCCGATGCCCGGGTCCATCTCAACAACGCCAACGGCGCCGTCACCAAGGCGGTGGCCGACCTGAAGAAGCACATGGACAACCGGGCGATCACCTTCTCCGACATCCCGGTGGCCGGTGACGAGAAGTTCACGCCGGGGGACGGCCGCACCCTCGACTGGAAGAAAACCCCGCTGGACGACCCGAGCCGGACGACGCTCGCCGGCGCGAACGGCGGCTCGGGCGGGAGCGGCGGCGCTGGCAGCTCCGGCGGCTCCGGCGGGGACGTGTCCGGCGTGATCGGCTCCGGCGGCACGTCGCCGGGCGGGACCGTCCCCGCGCCGAAGGAGAAGCTCGTGGAGTGGATCAAGGAGGCGCTCACGATCATCAGGTCGGGAAAGATCGACGGCTTCCTGTCCAGGAAGGGTCTCCTGGAGAAGGTCAAGGACCTGGATCCCAACGACCCGAAGGACGTCGAGCGGATCTGGACGATCATCTTCCACGAGTCCGGCGGCAACCCCAACGCGCAGAACAACTGGGACATCAACGCCAGGAACGGCGTCCCGTCCCAGGGCCTGATGCAGACGATCCCGCCCACGTTCGCCGCCTGGAGCCCCGAGGGCCACAAGGTGATCAAGGACCCTGTCGACAACATCATCGCCGGAGTCCTGTACACCTACGGCCGTTACGGATCTCTCGGCGGGCATCCCGGCATCGCCTCCATCGAGCGCGGCGGCGGCTACAAGCCCTACTGAGGCCGGGCGGCCCCGGCCGCCATGCCCCCCGTTAGGCTGAGTCGATGAAGCTCACGAAGTATGGACACGCGTGCGTCCGCCTGGAGAAGGGCGACTCGATCCTGGTGATCGACCCGGGATCCTTCAGCGAGGAGTCCGCGCTGGAGGGGGCGCACACCGTTCTCATCACCCACGAGCACTTCGACCACGTGGAGGCCGACCGGCTGCGCCGGGCCGCCGAGGCCAACCCGGCGTTGGAGATCTGGACCAACGAGGGCGTGGCCGCCACGCTCACCGACGTCCCGGCGAAGATCCAGGTCGTACGGCACGGCGACACCTTCGACACGGCGGGCTTCGCGGTGCGGGTCGTCGGCGAGTGGCACGCCCCCAACCATCCGGACATGCCCACCGTGCGCAATGTCGGGTTCCTGGTGGAGGAGGAGGTCTTCTACCCGGGTGACGCCTTCACCCCGCCCGGGGTCGAGGTCCCCACCCTCATGGTGCCGACCAACGCGCCGTGGATGAAGGCGGCGGAGATGGTGGAATACCTGCGCCAGATCCGCCCGGCCAGGGCCTTCTCCACCCACGACGGGCTGCTCAACGACACCGGTCTCGGCCTGATCGACTCGTGGCTGGGCCTGGAGGCGGACCGGCAGAAGGCCGAGATCCGCCGCCTGAAGCCGGGTGAGTCGGTCACGCTGCCCTAGCACACCTGGCCCTGTTCTGTAGACCACTGTGCGCCGAGCGCGGGCCTCGCCGAGCCTCCGCGCTGCGCGCGGTCCGCGCTCGATCGGGACTCTGCCCCAACTCCAGATGAGGGGCCTACCGGCCCCTCACACTCCCCGGCCGTCGACCGGTTTCCCTGACGGAACCACGATGACGTGACTCGGTGAAGCACATGATCCGTCGCCACGGACCCACCGATGACGCCTGGACACGCGTCCAACCCCTGCTACCGGCCGATCCCGAGCATGGTGGCCGCCGGCGCGATCACCGCCAAGTGCCAGGCGGCATCGCCGCCGGTCCCCGGCGTCCAGGGCGGCCGGGATCCGGCCACCGGCGTGCGGGTGCCCTCCCTCCGCGCCGGACGGACGAGGAGCTTGAGTAGGCTCGACGGCATCCTGCGAAGGGAGACATCCGTGCTCCGAGATCCGAGCATCTGTGACGCGTGCGCCCGCCTGCGCCTGAGACGCAATCCTGAGGCGCGGACCACGGTGGACATGTGGACGCCATACTGCGACGCCTTCCCCGACAAGGTGCCGGACGCGATCTTCCTCGGCGGATTCGACCACCGGGAGGAGTATCCCGGCGACGGAGGCGTCCGCTTCGTCCTCCGGGAGGGCCAGGAGAGCGTGCTGCGTCTCTACGAGAGCCTGACCGGCGCCTCCTGAGAGCCGGTCCCGGGCGAGACGGTCCGCCCCACCGGCACCGGTTCGGTGATCACCGTCACCGCCCGCCCATGTGGTAGGACTCCAGGATCTGGCCGATGGCGAGGGCGAGCAGGCGTGGCGTGCCCGCCCCCATGTATTCGGCGAACGCCTCGGCGATCATCTCGTGCGGGTCGCTGGCACCGTAACGCGACAACGCCCCCTCCACCTTCTCGGCGGTATGCGGGAGGAACGGCGTGTCGAGGCCGACCCGCGCGCCGATCACCTCCCTGACCGCCTGCATCAGCGCCCGCTCCACGCTGTAGGGCATGTGTGAGACCAGGTGGTGGCCGAACTCGTGGTGGAGGACCGCGCCGAGGTCCTCGTAACCGAGCGACAGCCAGCCCGCCCGCATCCGGGCCCCGTACAGGTCAGCGACCTGCCCGGGGTCGTGCAGATAGCGGGGGTTGAGATAGATCCCCTTGTCGGGGCCGCTCAGCACGGAGTAACCCCCCACAGGCTGGGTGAACCTGTTCATCGGATCGCCCGTGCTGACCGTGCCCACCTCGCTCATCACCGCCGGGAACCTGTCCGCGAGCTCGCTCAGCACCCGGTTGTACTCCCGCGCGACGTCAGGATGTATCGGCACGGACGTGTAGTCCACCGTGGGAGCGGAGTCACCGAACCGGTCCGAGAGGATCTGCTGTCCCTCGGCCTGGACATCGGCCAGTTCCCGCAGTTGCTCCGGCGAGAGGCTCGGCTGCTCCGCCGCATGATTCTGGCCGCCGTCGCCGGTATCGCTCATGACCGCGTCTCGCGTGTCAGAGCCCTCCCCCTCCGGCCCTTCCCCCTCCGGCCCCTCACCCTCGGACCGCCCGGCCGCCCCACCATCCTCCGGACCCTCACCCTCGGACCGCCCGGCCGCCTCACCGCGGTGCGGCGCCGGTGCGTCCTGCGGTCTCGCGGCGGGCTCGTCGGCCAGGTAGTCACCCCAGTTGATCAACCTGTCGATGGTGGAGCGCGCCGGGCCCGGAGCGCCGTCGGCGGGTGCCGCGCCGGACCGCCCACCGGTGGCCCCCGGCGCGGCCTGCCCCGGGCCCGTCTCCCCACCGGGACGGGTAGGGGCCTGATGCGGCAGGCCGGCGGGGTGCGGGGACGGACCGTCAGCGCGGGGCGGACCGCCTTCCGGCCGCCCACCTTCCGGCCGCCCGACTTCTGGCCGTGCCGTACCGGCGGGCACGGCGTGCGCCAGTTCGGTGACCGACTCGCCGACCGGCTCCCTGCCTGGACCCACCGTTTCACGGGCCTGTCCCGCCGAGTCGTGAGCGCCACCGGGGAGCGCCGTCGGGTCGACCTCCGTGCCCATCGGACGGCCGCCGGCGGGGCCGTCCGGTCCCGGAGGGACGTCGGAGCCGCCGCGCTGCGGCTCCGGTCCGCCCCGAGGGCCCTCCCCGCCCGTCCCGCCGTCCTTGCCGTGCCATGACGGGCTCGCGCCCGTCCAGTGCGCGTCCGCGCCTCCGACCACGCCCGCCGTGGTCCCCTTGAGCACCATCTCCCAGTCGAAGTGGCCGCTCAACCCAAGGCTGACCGCCGTGGCGGCGCCGTTGGCCAGCCCCGACTGCCCCATCAGTCCCCACATCGATCGGCCCGATGCCACCAGCAGCTTCTCCAGCGCCGACATCTCCGCCCGGGACAGTCCGGCCTGCAGACCTCCGGTAGCCAGCCGCGACAGGCCGCCCGACATGCCTGTCAGAAAAGCTCCCGCCAGCGCGCCCGTCCCACCGGACGCCAGGACCTGGCGCCAGTCGATCTCGTCACGTCGCGACTGGGACGCCTGCACTCCCAGATCCATCCCGGCCATCAGACCGCCGAACAGCCCGATGTTGATCATCAGCCGTATGGCGATCTGCCGGACCGTCATCCGGGCCAGCTGCGCCCTGGCTCCGATCAACGCCAGCGACACCCCGCCCCACGGCCCGGCCGCCGCCGCCAGCAACCAGACGATCTGGAAGATCAGCAGCCAGACCGAAACCTCGATCATCCGCTTGGTGTACTCGACGTTCACGCCCACCCGGTTGAACTCCAGCGCCGCCGCCACCAGCCGGTCCACCAGTTCGGCCTGCTTGCCGCCCGACACCTGGCGCACGTGGTCGGCGAACGCCCGCAGCGCCGTCCCGTCCCAGTCGGAGTCCGGCCGGGCCGCCCGCATCGTGCCGGGGCCACCGTGCGGTCCCCCTTCAGCCACACTCCGCGCCGTCGCCGCGCACGCGTCCGCCAACCGGAAGCATCCCGACTCGTCGCCCTCCGGCCAGTCCGTCCCCACGACCCAGCCCACCCACGGCTTCACCCAGTCCGGCACCAGGAAACCGTCGAATCCCATGCGGGGTCACGCGCCGGGAAAGAAGCCGGGACTGTCAGCCGACCGGTATCCACCGGCACCGGTGATCAGCCGCACGCGCACGCTCTCGAGCTCGTCGGTGTACGCCTTGAAGGCGCCGAAGATCGAATCCTTGATCTTCGGGAGATTCTTCTCCAGCTCCGCGCCGTACTGATCGTCTCCGAGCGGCATCCCCTCTCGCAGGAAGACCTGCTCCAGCGCCGCGCGCTGCTCCTCGACGTGGTCACGCTCGTCGCCGAACTGCCCCGCCCTCCGGAGGCGTATCTCCTCGGGTGCCGCGTAATAGCCGTCGAACGGCCCCGTCACCCGCGTTCCTCCGGCAGCGGCTCCATGGGCTGGGGCAGGAAGGACGCGAAGTCCGCCCCCTCCCCGAAGATCTCCTCGTAGGGCAGGCCCTCCGGCACGAAGGGAGCCATCAGCTCACGGGTCCGCTCGGCCACCTCGGCCGTCGCCGCCCCGATCTGATCCATGACCGACTGCGCCAGCTCCGACGGTGACAGCTTGCGATAGACCCGGGGATCGAACTGGATGTCCCGCACCTGGCCGCGCGCTCCCACGGTCACGGTCACCATCCGGTCCTCCGACCGCGCGGTCGCGGTCAGCTCTCTGAGCTTGCCGTACATCTCGCGCAGCTGCCCGGCCTG
The DNA here is from genome assembly GCF_030811595.1 of Streptosporangium brasiliense. Taxonomy (NCBI): domain Bacteria; kingdom Bacillati; phylum Actinomycetota; class Actinomycetes; order Streptosporangiales; family Streptosporangiaceae; genus Streptosporangium; species Streptosporangium brasiliense. Next base: position 3,191,153 of record NZ_JAUSRB010000002.1, on the reverse strand, counting down.
CCGGTTGTAGTCCTCGACGAGCCCATCCATCACGGCCCGGAACTCGTCCGTCATCGGCAGTCACCCGCACCAAACATTCCAGACATGCCGCCCATTATTAATGGAACAAGGTTCGGGTGCGAAGCTCTCCGCACATTCACCTCAGGAGCGCCTCACGCGTTCACGCCACGGATGAGGGTCCCCACGCGGGCATGCGCCCCCATCCGGGCGGGCCGGCTGGCCGTCTGACGCCGGCGTCCCGGATCGACCGCCTCGCGGATCCGGGACCGGTCAGATCGCGGAGGCGATCGTGGCCGACCCGATCACGGTGTCTCCCAGGTAGAGGACCGCCGCCTGACCGGCGGCGACACCGGTGGCGGGCGCCTCCAGCGTGATGTGGACCTCCGCACCGGAGACCTGGGCGCGGCAGCCGTACACCTCTCCGTGGGCGCGGAGCTGGACCGTGCAGGCCAGCGGCTCGCGCGGCTCGGCCACCGGGCCGTTCCAGACCGGCCGGGTGGCCACGATCTCCGTGACCTCCAGGGCCGAGCGGGGACCGACCGTGACGGTGTTGGAGACCGGCTCGATCGACAGCACGTAACGGGGGCGGCCGTCGGCGGCCGGGCGGTCGATGTGCAGACCCTTGCGCTGGCCGACGGTGAAGCCGTAGGCGCCCTCGTGCCTGCCGACGACCGAGCCGGACTCGTCGACGATCGGGCCCTGCGCCGCGCCGAGGCGGTCGGCGAGGAAGCCCCGGGTGTCGCCGTCGGCGATGAAGCAGATGTCGTGGCTGTCGGGCTTGTCGGCCACCATGAGGCCGCGCCGCGCGGCCTCCTCGCGGACCTGCGCCTTGGTCGAGTCGCCCAGCGGGAAGATCGCGTGCTTGAGCTGCTCCCTGGTGAGCACGCCGAGCACGTAGGACTGGTCCTTGCCCTCGTCGGGGCTGCGGCTCAGCACGCCGTCGACGATCCGCGCGTGGTGGCCGGTGGCCACCGCGTCGAAGCCCAGCGCGAGGGCCCGGTCGAGGACCGCCTCGAACTTGATCTTCTCGTTGCAGCGCAGGCAGGGGTTGGGCGTACGGCCGGCGGCGTATTCGCTGACGAAGTCCTCGACCACGTCGCGGTGGAAGCGCTCGGCCATGTCCCAGATGTAGAAGGGGATGCCGATCACGTCGGCGGCCCTGCGGGCGTCTCGCGAGTCCTCGATCGTGCAGCACCCCCGGGCGCCGGTCCGATACGACTGCGGGTTGGCCGAGAGCGCCAGGTGCACGCCGGTGACGTCATGGCCTGCCTCGGCGATGCGGGCGGCCGCCACGGCGGAGTCGACGCCGCCGGACATGGCGGCAAGCACACGAAGTCTCATAACACCCTGAGCGTACCCGCGTTGGCGTGCACCCCGTCGTGCTGGGAGAATCCGGGGTCATGCGACTGTTCGGGCGCAAGAGCGAATTCACCTCCGATCCGGCCGACGGCATCGGCGAGTTCTGGACGTGGTGGGCCGAGGCGAGGCCGGAGCTCGACGCGATGGTCGCCGCGGGCGAGGCCGACCGGCTGGCCGAGTGGATCGGGCCGGCCGTCCAGGTCGTCCACCCCTCCCTGGTGTGGGAGATCGCCCCCGGGCTCGGCTCCGAGCAGGCGCTCGTGGTCACCTCCGCCGGGGATCCGGAACTGCGCCCCACCGCGCACCGCTGGGCCGCGGCCGCGCCCGCCGCCGACGCCCTGTGGGAGTTCCACCCGTCCCGGCAGGCCAACCCGCACGCCATGGACCTCACGCTCGACGTGGGCGGCTACGAGTTCGCGCTGGACAAGCTCGTGCTCGGCCTGCGGGCCCCCCTGGGCGCCCCCCGCGTCGACGTGGTCGCCCACCACCCGATCTTCGACATCCTCGACGACGACACCAGGACCGAGGCCGCCCTGCTCGCCCTCGACTGGCTGCTCGGCGAGGACGACGTGGCCCGCTGGGTCGGCGACATCTCCGCCGCCGGTTTCCCGCCGATCGACGCGGTGCCCGCCGTGCACCTGCCCAGCGTGGTCTCCGACCTGGCCTCCGGCTTCCAGGACGAGCAGTGGGCGCTCCTGGAGGGGGAGACCGCCACCGGGGCCCGCCTGATCGCCACCGCCCGCTATCCGCTCCGCCCTGTCGACTATCCCCTGTTCGACCAGCACATCGCGATCACCCTGCCCTACCTGCACCGCGATGCCGACGGGCTGCCCGCCGGACGGTCCCTGGAGGCCCTGCGCGACTTCGAGGAGCGCCTCGCCGGCCGGATCAGCAGGCTGCACGGCAGCGCCGTGTTCGCCGCGCACATGAGCGCCGAGGGCCAGCGGGTGCTGCACGTATACGCCGACCCCGTGGGCGAGGCGGCCATCCACGCCAAGGAGCTGATCGTGAGCTGGGAGGAGGGCCGGCCCCGGGTCGACGTGGTCGGCGACCCCGGCTGGACCGCGGTCTCGCCCTTCCTGACCTGATCCCCCCGCATGCCCCCGCGTGCCCCGGACACGGCCGCGGACGGCGTGCGCCCGCGGCCGCGGCGGGCGGCACAGACCCGCGCGACGGTCAGCCCAGACCCGTACGGCGGACGCGCCCGACACCGAGACCGCGATGGACCGGCCCGACGGTCAGCCCAGACCCGCGCGGCGGGCGCGCTCGACGACCAGGCCGATGACGGCGGCCAGCCGGTCCACGTCGGCCTCGGTCGAGGTGTGGCCGAGGGAGAAGCGGAGCGAGCCCCGCGCCCGGACCGCGTCGGCGCCCATGGCGAGCAGGACGTGGGAGGGCTGGGCCACCCCCGCCGAGCACGCCGAGCCGGTGGAGCACTCGACGCCCTTGGCGTCCAGGAGCATGAGCAGCGCGTCGCCCTCGCAGCCGGGGAAGGAGAAGTGCGCGTTGCCGGGGAGCCGGTTCACCGGATCGCCGTTGAGGATCACGTCGGGCACGGCCTGGCGGACCCTGCGGATCAGGTCGTCGCGCAGACCGACCAGCCGCGCCGACGTCTCGGCCTGGCGGGCCACCGAGGTCTGCACCGCCGCGGCGAACCCGGCCACCGAGGGGGCGTCGAGCGTGCCCGAGCGCACGTCGCGCTCCTGACCGCCGCCGTGCAGCACCGGCACCGGGTCCACGCCCCGGGCCAGCAGCAGCGCGCCGACGCCCATCGGCCCGCCGACCTTGTGGCCGGAGATCGTCAGCGCGTCGACGCCGGAGTCGGCGAACGCGACCGGGAGCTGGCCGACGGCCTGCACGGCGTCGGTGTGGAAGGGGATGCCGTGGTCGCGGGCGATCCCGGCGAGCACCCGGACCGGCTGGACGGTACCGACCTCGTTGTTCGCCCACATCACGCTCACCAGGGCGACGCTGTCGGGGTCGCGTTCGATGGCGGCGCGGAGGGTCTGCGGGTGCACCCGGCCGAACTCGTCGACCTCCAGCAGCTCGACGGTCGCGCCCTGACGGTCGCCCAGCCAGTGCGCGGGGTCCAGCGCGCCGTGGTGCTCCACCGCGCTGATCAGGATCCGGCTCGCCCCGTTGGCCCGACGTGCCCAGTAGAGGCCCTTGATGGCCAGGTTGTCGGCCTCGGTGCCGCCGGAGGTGAAGACCACCTCGCTGGGCCGGGCGCCGAGCGCGTCGGCGATGGTCTCGCGCGCCTCCTCCACGACCCGGCGGGTGCGGCGGCCCGCCGCGTGCAGCGACGACGCGTTGCCGACCCGGCCGAGTTGGGCGGTCATCGCCTCGATCGCCTCGGGAAGCATCGGCGTGGTCGCCGCGTGATCGAGATAGGCGGACTCCACGGCCGCACTCCCCTCCCCAGCCCTCTATTGCCTTCCAAGCGTATCCGCGCTCCTGAGGCGCGCCATCCCGGGTTTGACCACTGAACCGTCCAGACGGTACAGTAGCTTGCATGAGACGGGAAGAGCTGTTGGACGCGGCAGAGGATCTGCTCTGCGACCAGGGCTCTCAGGCGCTCACCCTGGCAGCCGTCGCAGAGCGCGCCGGATGCAGCAAGGGCGGCCTGCTCTATCACTTCGCCACCAAAGAAGCCCTGATCAAAAGCATGGTCGAGCGGCTGATCGAAGACTTCGACCAGCTCATCGCCGCCCAGGGCCACGACACCTACACCAAGAACTATCTGGCCGCCACGTTCGCCGCCGTGCAGAGCGGCAGGCTGCGACGCTGGGCGGTGGTCACCGGCGCCTCCGGCAACCTCTATCTGCTCGCTCCCCTGCGGCTGGCGATGGCCCGCTGGCACCGCGAGGGGCTCGCCACCGAGCCCGACCCCGCCGCCGCGCAGATCGTGCGCCTGGCCTGCGAGGGTCTGTGGGACGTGGCCAGCCACGACCCCGACCTTTACGACGACGACCACTACGCCGAGTTGAAACGGCGTCTGCTGGACCTGCTGCCCGCCTAGGCGGGATCACTCTCCGCACGCATTGGTGGTCGCTTCCGCTCTGCGGAAGCGACCGTTTTGTGTGTGCCCAATTTTCAGCGACTGAAACATCATTGAAGGGACTGAGCCATGACCCGCGACCTGAGGACCGCTCGCACCGGAGCGGTTCTCACATTCGTGCTTGCCGGCCTCATGTGTGGATCGATGACCGTGCGCATCCCGGCGCTCTCCGACAAACTCGGCCTGTCCGAGGGGTCGATCGGCGTCACCCTCCTCGTGTGGGGTCTGGGAGCGCTGGTCACCATGCAGTCGATGCGCGGAGTGATGACGCGCTTCGGCAGCCGGAGCATCCTGCGGGTCGGCGCCCCCCTCTGCGCGGCCGCCCTGGCCCTGCTGGCCTGGGCCCCCACGTTCCCGTCGCTGCTGGTAGCCGCCGGGCTCTTCGGCATGGCGTTCGGCGCGGTGGACGTCGCGATGAACGCGCAGGGCTCGACGGTCGAGCGCGCCTACGGCCGCCCGCTGATGAACGGCATGCACGCCGGCTGGTGCGTGGGCGCGATCTCCGCGGGCCTGCTGGGCACCGCGGCCATCGCGGCGGGACTGTCCTTCACCGCCCACCTGACCCTGGTCGCCCTGATCTCGCTGCCCCTGCTGGCCTTCGTCAGCCGCGCCTACCTGCCCGACCCCGTCGTCGCCGTCGGCCGCGAGGCGCGGGCCCGCCGGCACCGGATGCCCCCGGTGGTCTACCTGCTCGGCGTGATCGCGTTCTGCGCGTTCATGGTCGAGGGCACCGTCGCCGACTGGAACGGGCTCTACCTGCGCGACGTCCTCGGCGCCCCCGAGGCCCTGGCCGCGATGGGATACCCGATCCTGGAGGCGGGCATGCTGCTCGGCCGGCTCGCCGGCGACCGCGTCCGGGCCCGCTTCGGCGCACGCGGCATGATCATCACCTCCGGCCTGGTCACCGCCGTCACCTTCGCCGTGGTCCTCACGGCCTCGACACCCCTGGTCGCCATCGCCGCCATGCTGTTCGTGGGCGTCGGGGTGGCCACGGTCTCCCCGATGGCCATGTCCCTGGCGGGCGCCGCGGTCGACAACCCCGGCCCGGCCATCGCCCAGACCGGCGCGATGGGCTACGCGGGGCTGCTGCTCGGCCCGGTGATCATCGGCTTCCTCTCGGACGTGGCGACGCTCAGGACCGCACTCGCCATCGCCGTCCTGCTCGGTGTCCTGATCGCCCTGGCCGCCCGGTTCCTGCCCCGGCCCGGCAGGACCGCCGCCCCGTCCGAGACCTCCGAGCGCGAGCTCTCGATGGCCGCCTGACCCGCCACCGGACAGTGCTCGCACCCACGCGCCCGCGACCGGGAACCGGACCCGGACCCGGACCCGGACCCGGAAACACGAGAACGGCGCCGCACACATGTGCGGCGCCGTTCTCGCGTGCGGTGCCTACTTGCGCTTGGCGATCTCGTCGGTCAGCTGCGGGACGACCTGGTGCAGGTCGCCCACGACGCCGAAGTCGGCGAGCTCGAAGATCGGCGCCTCGGGGTCCTTGTTGATCGCGATGATCGTCTTGGCGGTCTGCATGCCGGCCCGGTGCTGGATGGCGCCGGAGATGCCCGCCGCGATGTAGAGCTGCGGCGAGACGGTCTTGCCGGTCTGGCCGACCTGGAACTGGTGCGGGTACCAGCCGGCGTCGGTGGCGGCGCGGGAGGCGCCGACGGCCGCGCCGAGCGAGTCGGCCAGCTTCTCGATGATGGAGAAGTTCTCCGCGGAGCCCACTCCGCGGCCACCGGAGACCACGATCGCGGCCTCGGTGAGCTCGGGGCGGGCGCCCTTCTCCTCCTTGACGCGCTCGACGATCCTGGCGGCCTTGGCGGCCGCGGAGACGGCCACGGAGACCTGCTCCTCCGCGCCGGCGCCGGCGGCGGCCTCGACCGGCGTCGCGTTGGGACGGACCGCGACGATCGGGGTGCCCTTGGTCACGCGCGACTGGACGTTGACGCCGCCACCGAAGATCGACTGGTCGGCGACCAGGCCGTCCTGGAGGCCCACGACGTCGGTGAGCACACCAGAGTCGATCTTGATGGCCAGCCGGCCCGCGATCTCCTTCGCCTCGGCCGTCGCGGCGACGAGCACCGCGGCCGGGGACTTGTCGGAGACGAGCTGGGCCAGCAGCTCCGCCTTGGGCGCGACGACGTAGTCGCCGATCTCGGCGGAGTCGGCCACGTAGATCGTCTCGGCGCCGTATTCGGCCAGCTTGGCCTTGGCCTCGGGGGAGTATCCCGGCCCCGCCCACACGGCCGACGGCGTGCCCAGCTTCCGGGCGAGCGTCAGCAGCTCCAGCGTGACCTTCTTGACCTGACCTTCGACCTGCTCGACCAGAACGAGAATCTCAGACATGTTCAGCTAACCCCCGTTCTCAGACGAACTTCTTCGACGCGAGGAAGTCGGCGGTCTTCACGCCGCCGTCGCCCTCGTCCTTGACGACCGTGCCGGCCGCGCGCGGCGGGGCGACGGCGAAGTCGGCGACCTCGCTCCAGGAGTTGGCCAGGCCGACCTTGGAGGCGTCGATCTCGGCGTCGGCGACGCCGAGCTTCTCGACCGGCTTCTTCTTGGCGGCCATGATGCCCTTGAAGGACGGGTAGCGCGGCTCGTTGATCTTCTCAACCACGGAGACGACGGCGGGCAGCGTGGCCTCCACCTTGTCGTAGCCGTAGTCGGTGACGCGCTGGATGGTGATCGTGCCCTTGCCGGCCACCTCGACCTTGTTGGCGAAGGTGAGCTGCGGCACGTCCAGACGCTCGGCCAGCATGGCGGCGAGCACGCCGGTGCGGGCGTCGGTCGACTCGGAGCCGAGCACGACCAGATCGAAACCGATCTTCTTGAGCGTCTGCGCCAGGGCGTAGGAGGTGCCCAGCGCGTCCGAGCCGTGCAGCGCGTCGTCCACCAGGTGGACCGCCTTGTCGGCACCCATCGCCAGGGCCTTGCGGATGGTTTCGCCGGCCTTGTCGGGACCCATGGTGAGGACGGTCACCTCACCGCCGTGCGCCTCCTTCAGGCGCAGCGCCTCTTCGACCGCGTATTCACACAGCTCGTTGATGACGCCGTCGGCGGCATCGCGGTCGAGCGTCTTGTCATCGGACCTCAGCTTGCGCTCGGTCGCCGTGTCGGGGACCTGCTTCACGCAGACGACGATGTTCATGGCCGGTGGCCGACCTCCCGTGTTCGCGTGCGCCACCGCGTCGCTGCGGTTGGCGCCGGATGCTCGGTACGCACACGCGGGGCACGTGCACGTGGTGCCAAGACTGCCAGGTGCCCGAGGGCGGTGTGACAGCGGGTGGCCGGGTGGGGCTCGCCCGTCCTGGCCCCCGACATCATGTTACCCATCAGTAGTTTAGGTGCAAACCACCAGGTCGAACGGCTCGCGCCAGACGACCGGCCGGCTGCCCGCCCGGCTGCCTCCCCCACCATACCGAACTATATTCCGGAATCCGTGCGCGGGATCCGTGTCGGATCCGTGACCGCTGGGCCCCTCGGCCGCCGGGCGGGCCGGCCCGGAGCGCGGGAGCGCGGGAGCGCGGACCGGCCCTCAGCTGGCCATCAGGATCGCGACCAGGACGAAGACGACGGTGCCCAGGGCCAGGGCGAGGGTGAGCGTGCTGAAGAACGTGCCGAGGACGGCCCACAGCGCGACGGCGCCGGCGCCGCAGGCCAGATCCACGACCGCCCGCGAGCGGTTGCGGCGGGCGAACAGGGCGATCCCCCCGTCGACCAGCGTCGCCAGGCCGTAGGTGGTGAGCAGCAGCAGCGACACCTCCGGGAGCGGCTCCCTGGCCGTCGCGGCCGCCAGCGACACCAGCAGGCCGGTGCCGATGACCCAGCGGCGGTGCAGGACCGCCCGGCGGCGCTCGCGGGCCTCCTCGGCCGAGGGCCTGCCGGGGGCCGGACGGCGTCCCGGACGCCACTCCCGGGTGCTGAGCTCCTGCACCGTGCCCCCCGCCACCGCCTCGTGCAGCGCGGTGTCCTGGACGTCGGCGGCCTCCCGGGCCAGGGTGGCCCGGTGGGCCCTGGCGGCCTCCTGCGCCCCCGTGGCCCCCCGCGTCCCGGCGGCCTCCTGCGCCCTCACGGACTCCCGCGCCCTGCCGGGCTCCCGGGTCCCGAGCTCCCGGGCGCCGGCGGCGTCATGGACCTCCGTGGCGGCCGAGGAGGGCGGGCGCGACCGCGGGATCACCGCGTGGACGGCCGGCCCCGCGGCGCCCAGGCGGTCCAGGAGCTCGGCGGCGGACGGCCGGGCCGGCGGATCCCGGCGCAGGCACTCCTGGAGCAGCGGCTCCAGCCAGCCGGGCACGCCCTCCAGGTCGGGGTCGTGGTGGACGACGCGGTAGCCCACCGCCGAGGGCGGTCCCATGCCGTAGGGGTGCCGCCCCGTGGCCGCGTAGGCCAGCGTGGCGCCGAAGGAGAACAGGTCGGCCTCCTCCCCCGCGCCCGTGCCCTCCAGCACCTCCGGCGCCAGGTAGCCGGGGGTGCCGAGGACCGCGCCGGAGACCGTGACCGAGGCCGAGTCGAGCGCGCAGGCGATGCCGAAGTCGATCACGACCGGCCCGCCGTCGGTCAGGATCACGTTGGCCGGCTTCAGGTCGCGGTGGACGACCCCGGCGGCGTGGACGGCGGCCAGGGCCTCGGCCAGGCCGCGCGCCAGCCGTACGAGGTCGCCGCCCCCGACCGGGCCGTCCGCGGCGACCACCGCGCTGAGCGGGCGGCCCTGCACGTAGCGGGTGACCAGGTAGGGGTGGGCGCCCTCCAGCGAGGCGTCCAGGACCTCGGCGACGTGCGGCCCCTGGACCAGCCGCATGGTCTCCACCTCGCGGGCCAGCCTGGCCAGGGCCGTGGCGTCGGCCGCGACGTGCGGGTGCAGGATCTTGACGGCCACCGTGCGCCCCTCGGGGTCGAGGGCGAGGTGGACCTCGCCGAAGCCCCCCGCCCCGAGCGTCGACAGCAGGTGGTACGGGCCTAGACGCTCACCGTCCGGCGCTCCCATGCGACTCCCTCCGGCCTGTCCCCCTCAATCGTGCATCAGCGGGGCCGATCGCGCACGGATCACTTTCCGAAGGTGAGGAACCCGAGACCGAGGCTCGTCATCAGGTCCTTGACCAGACCGCCGATGAGGTCGAGCACGCCCATCTTGCCGTTCTCCACCTGGGCCTGCCACTCCCTGGTGAGCTGCTTGACCACGTCGGTCGGCTCGTCCCACGGCGCGAAGGACGGCGCCGCCCCCAGCACCGCCATCACCGAGAAGAACGCCAGCGTGCCCAGGACGATCGTGGTCACCATGGCCGCCCCGGGGCTGCGGATCACACCGGTCAGCGCGCGGGAGACGGCCCTGCGCGGCTTGCCGCCGCCGGGCAGCACGAACAGCCCGGCCACGAACGCGCCCGCCGCGTAGGCGGCGGCCGGGTCGGTCTCCATCTTCCCGATGTAGACCAGGCCGCCCCACGCGCACATGCCGAACATCGCGGCCAGCGGGGCCGTGATCAGCGTCGCGAGCAGCGCCTTGATCAGTGCCCATGGCGTGCCGAGGACCAGGAGCAGCGGGTCGGTGGCGCTGTTGCCCCGCACCGAGCGGCGCTGGGCCAGGTCTCCGAAGAGGTATTCGCCGACCCGCAGGCAGAGCGCCGCGACCAGCGCGAACGCGCTCACCATGACCGGCCGCACGCAGGCCAGCGCGACGAGGATCGTCAGCAGCAGCACCGCGGCCAGCGGGTGGCCGGTGCGGTAGCGCGGCCGGTTCTGCGGCTCGGTGTGCGGGCGCTCCTGCGGCGGCGTGTGCGGCCGGGGCTGGACGGCCGGCGGCGCGTACGGCTGCGCCTGGCCGGTCGGCGGGGGCGGCGGGTAGCCGGCGACCCGCTGGTCGGCGTAGGGCGGTGGGGCGGGCCTCTGCTGCCGCGCCGAGGGCGGTGCCGGGACGTAGGGCGGCGGGGTGGCCGGGACGTAGGGCGGCGGGGCCGCCTCGGAGGAGCGGGTCGGCTCAGCGCGCGGCCTGCGCTCGCGCCGCTCCGGCTTGGCGTACTCCACCGGCGTCAGCAGGTCGGCGTAGGTGCCGTCCTGCGGCAGCGCCCGGGTGCCGTTCGGCGGGGTGGAGGGGGACGCGCCCTGACCGCCCAGCGCCTTGGTGCCGTCGGTGTTGAGCACCTTCGTGCCGTCGCCGGCGTCGAACACCCGGGTGCCGCCGTCGGCGGGGGCCGGGGGCGGCGTCTCCTGGAAGACCGTCACCGAGGGGTCGAGGGCGCGTGCCATCCGGTGCAGCGCCTGCGCGCTCGGCCGGTCGGCGGGGTCGACCGCCAGGGCCTGGCGGAGCCAGCCGCGCAGCCAGACCGGGGCCAGGTCGATGTTGGCCCGGCCCTCCATGATGTTGAAGCAGACGACCTCGAAGCTGCCCGTGCCGAACGGCGGCTTGCCGGTCGCCCCGAAGAAGACCGTCGAGGCCAGCGCGTGCACGTCGGCCGCCTGGGTGATCTCGGTATCCCGGATGATCTCCGGTGCGAGGTAGCCGGGCGTGCCGACGAACATGCCGGTCTGGGTCAGCCGGGTGGCGTTGACCAGGTGCGCGATGCCGAAGTCGATGACCAGCGGCTCACCGTTGACGATCATCACGTTGGACGGCTTGAAGTCGCGGTGGATGACGTCGGCGGCGTGGATCGCCACGAGCGCCGCGCACATGCCCTGGGCGAGCTTGATCACCTCGTCGGCCGGGAGCGGCCCGTCGGCGAGGACGGTCTCCTCCAGCGTGCGGCCCGGGGCGAAGCGGGTCACGATGTAGGGCTGCGCGCCGGTCAGCTCGGCGTCGAGAACCTCCGCGACCTGCGAGCTGCGCACCCGCCGCATGGTCTCCACCTCGCGGGTGAGCCGGTCGCGGGCCTTGAGGTCGGCGGCCACGTGCGGGTGCAGGACCTTGACGGCCACCTCCCGGCCGTCCTCGTCGAGCCCCAGGTGGACGACCCCCATGCCACCTTCGCCGATCTTTCTGAGCAGGCGGTACGGTCCCAACCGCTCAGGCGCCTGCGTCTCCCCCGTCATCGCGCCGCCTTCCGTAGATCCGTCAGTTCCGTCACCACCGTTCCGACATCGACAGGCGCCCACCGCGCCGGTCGTGCCCTGTCCCCCACGGTGCCGATCGCGACAAGGATCATGAGTGCGGCCACCGCGCCCAGCACCGAGGCCACGATCATGGCCGCGCTGCGCGAAGGCAGCAGTGATGCCAGGGTACGTCGCATCTGCCGGCCGGGGCCCTCCACCCCGGGCCCGGCGCAGACCGTCCAGAGCGCGACCGCCGTCCCCCAGCTCAGCGCGTTGGCGGGGGGCATCCGCACGGCGAGCACGGTGAGCAGCAGCGTCACCGGCAGGCCGAGGATCAGCGCGTAGGGGACGAGCGCGGCGGTGATGCCCGCCGACTTCAGCAGCGCGGCCGGCTGGCTCAGCACCCGGAACACGTCGGCGGCGGCCGCGCCCACCGGGCGGCGGGCGTTGAGTGCGGGCTGGGCGATGTCGGCGGCCCGCAGCAGGATCGCCACCGGGATCGCCACGGCGGCGACGATGACCGGCGCGAGGACGGCCGCGATCACCATGAGGATCAGCATCATCGCGCTCGCCACGCCGTACGCCTTGGAGCGCTGCAGCGTGTGCCCCGGGCGCTGCCCGAGGTGCGGCGGCTGCGGCTGGGACGGCTGCGGATAGGGGTAGGCCGGCGGCGCGGGCTGGCGGACGTGCGGGGTCTGCTCGAAGGCCGCCTGCTGCGGCGGATACGGCTGCGGGGCGGGACCGGGCTGCGGAGGGTAGCCGGGCTGCGGGGCGGGGCCGGACTGCTGGAGGTGGCCGGGCTGCGAGGTGTAGCCGCGGACGTATTCGGCCAGGTCCTGGGGGCGGACCCGCTGGGTCGGGATCTCCCCGTCGGGCACCGGCGCCGTGGCCTCCAGCGGGCTCGCCGGGTCGGCCCCGGGCCGGCCGCCGTCGAAGCGCCCCCGGGTGGGGATGTCCTCGGGGCTGAGCAGGCCGGTCGGCAGGTCGTGCGAGGCCTGCTGGGCCGCCGCCTGACGCAGCTCCTCGGCCGTCACCTTGCGGGTGGAGGCCGGGTCGTAGGGCTGCTCCCCGAGCAGCGAGACGTATTCGCGCGACTGCGGCTGCGGCTGCGGGGGCCACGGCGTGGACTGCGGCGGACCCGCCGGGCGGGAGGCCGCCGGGGTCGGCACGTCACCCGGGTCGCCCACGCGGCCCGGCACACCGGGCCCGGTGACGGGGCCCTGACCCGGGACGCCCGGCCCGGCGAGGAGGCTCTGACCGCCCGTGCCCTGGCCCGCCGGGCGGCCGGAGTCGTCGAGGTGCTGGAGTGTGGTGATCTCGTCGGGCACCCGGGGCCGGCCGGCCCTGGGCAGCAGGCGCTCCACCTGCGCGGCGAGCTCGGCGGCGCTGGGCCGCCTGGCCGGGTCGCGCTGGAGCGCGGCCCGCAGCACCGGCTGGAGCGGCTGCGGGACGGCGTCCACGTTCGCCTTGCCCGCGGTGATGTTGTAGAAGATCATCTCCAGCGTGCCCTTGCCGAAGGGCGGCTGGCCGGTGGCCGCGAAGACCAGCGTGCCCGCCCAGGCGTGCACGTCCACCTCGGGACCCGCCTCGTGACCCTCGATGATCTCCGGGGCGAGGTAGCCGGGCGTGCCGATGAACATGCCGGTCTGGGTGAGCCGGGTGGCGTCCACGGCCTGCGCGATGCCGAAGTCGATGAGGACGGGCTGGCCGTCCAGGATGAGGACGTTGCCCGGCTTGAGGTCACGGTGGATCACTCCGACGGAGTGCACGGCGGCCAGCGCCGACGCCACCCCGTGCGCGACCTTGAGCAGCGCGGGCAGCTCCATGGGGCCGTCCTGCTTGACCTGCTCGTCCAGCGGCTGGCCCGGGACGTATCGGGTCACGATGTAGGGGCGGTGGCCGGTCACGTCGGCGTCGAGCACCTCGGCGATGTGCTCGGTGCGCACCCGCCGCATGGTCTCCACCTCGCGCGAGAGCCGGCGGCGCGCGACGTCGTCGCCCGCCACCTCCGCCCGCAGGACCTTCACCGCCACCTGCCGGCCCTGGGGGTCGACCGCGAGATGGACCACACCCATGCCGCCTTCACCGAGCCGCCGGAGCAGTCGGTAGGGGCCCAGTCGGTCGTCCTGATTCATGGCATGAAGAACCATACCGGCTTAAACACCGCCCATGAGATGAACCATCAGGCCATATTCTTCGATTGAACAACGTCTGCCGGGCTCCAACGGTTTCCCAAAGCGCGGTAACACTCAATCTCTTTTCGGCGTCAGTTCGCCAGCCGGAGCACCTCGGCCGTTTTCAGACCGGCCAGCACGGCGCCCGGGAGCGCCAGCTTCGAGTGGCGGACGCCACTGCCGATCACGACTCCCGGGTGGGCCGCCACGGCCTCGTCCACGAGCACCGGCCACTCCTCGGGCAGCCCCAGCGGGGTGATCCCGCCGTACTCCATCCCGGTCAGGCCGACCGCGTCGTCCTGCGGCGCGAACGAGATCTTCCGCGCGTCCAGATGACGCCGGACCACCCCGTTGACGTCCGCCCTCATCGTGGCGAGCACCAGGCAGGCGGCGTAGCGGACCTCCCCGGCCCGCTTGGCCGCCACGATGACGCAGTTGGCCGACTCCTCGAGCCCCACGCCGTAGCGCTCGCAGAAGGCCGCCGTGTCCGCCAGCGCCGGATCGATCTCCGCCACCTCGACCCCGTCGAGCCCCGCCACCGCCCGCGCCACCGGCTCCGCCAGCAGGTCCGGCCGCGCGGCGGCCCCCACCCAGTCAAGTGTCCCGATCGCCATCGTCGTCTCCTTCAGGGTCGTGCCTGATTGCCCGCTCCAGAGACTGTACGGCCGCGCGGCGGGCTCAGGAGGAGGTCTGGAGGACCCGCCGGTGGAGTTCGGTGACGGCCTTCCTGGCTGACTCCATGGCCCCGGCCTGCCAGGCGATCAGATGGGTGAGCCAGTCGCCGGCGAAGTAGACCCGGCCGGCCGGGCGCTGCAGGAGGGTGAAGGCCCCCTGGTGGGAGGGCCAGTAGACCCAGCCGCCCTCGATGTGCGGCTGGCGCTGCCAGGCGATCGAGACACTGGAGCGGAGCTCGGTGCGGTATTTCTCACCGTGGATCTTCTTGCCCTGGGTGAGCGCGCGGCTGCGGCGGTCGCGGTGGGACAGCTCGCCGTACAGGTGGGCGTTCTCCTCGGTGTTGTAGTAGCCGACGACCAGGCCGCTGCCGGAGTGGTAGCCGTGGGAGGGGTACCAGATGTGGGTGATGTCCAGGTCGGTCTCGGTGATCCCGCCGTAGATGCGGTCGTCGATCTCCCACCAGCGCCTGCCGTACTCCAGGCCGATCTTGCCGGCGGCGACCGGGACGGGGGTGCGGAGCGCGGCGGTGATCGGGGCGCCCAGGTTGTGCGGGAGGCGGGCGAGCAGGTGGGGCGGGAGGGTGGCGACGCAGTAGTCGGCACGGATCGTGCCGCCCTGGTAGGCGACCTCGACGCCGTCGGGCAGGTTCTTGAGACCGGTGACCCGGGCGCCCGTCTTGATCCGGTCGCGGCCGACCGCCCGGACGAGGGCGGTCACGATCGCGTCCATCCCTCCCACCGGCTGGAACATGGGCATGGCCTGCTCGTAGCCGAAGTCCATCGTCAGCGCCCGGCCCGTGCCGGCGGCGAGCACGTCGCTCAGGGAGGGCGGCGCGCCGACCGGGACGCCACCGGTGACCCCGGGGTAGGTCTCGAAGCCGCGGCGGGTGGAGCCCCGGTAGGTCAGGTCGGGGCCGATGTCGCCGAAGCGCCGCAGGAACTCCGCCAGCCGCTCGCGGTCGTCCTTGGTGAGGCGGCGGTTCAGCGCGCCGGCGTCGGTCGCCTTGGCCAGCAGCTCCGCGACGTATCCGTAGAGATCGGCGCGGGCGGTGCGCGCCCGGGCCGGGGCGGTCATGCCGCGCGTGTAGACATATGCCGAGGCGTTGTTGTTGACGAACGTCTCGATCGGCACGCCCAGCTCTCGGCAGTAGTCCATGGTGACCATCCACTGCGCGATCCGCCCGGGCCCGGCGTTGAAGTAGGTCCCCTCGCCGAACTCCGCCGTCTGGGTCTCGCCGTCCTTCTCGGTCAGCCGGTCCCCGGCGCGCAGCGTCAGGTTCCTGCCGCCCACCCGGTCGGCGGCCTCCAGGACCGTGCAGTCGTATCCGGCCTTGCCCAGCTCGTAGGCACAGGTCAGCCCGGCGACCCCGGCCCCGAGGACCACCACCTTCGCCGCGCCCCGGCCGCGCAGGGCGAAGTCGGAGGGCTGCGGGGGGACGAACGCCTTCTCCTGGGCGTCGGGGGCCAGGCCCAGCGCCCCCATGGCAGCGAACATGGCCCCGGCGCCGCCGGCCGCGCCCACACCGAGCAGCAGCGCCCTGCGGGTCATCGCAGTGGAATCACTCATGACGTGTCAGCCGTAGACGCCGCTGCCGCAGGCGATCTGGCCGCCGATCATGGAGAAGATGCCCATCAACGCCATGATCTGGGAGAAGTCGCCGGTGGTGAACTCGGTGTGGCGGGGGCCGGCCGATCTCACGCCGGGGATGAGCGCGCATCCGGCGGCGATCGCGGTGGAGTTCCACTCCACGCCCAGGGTGAACGGGGGCTCGGGGGCGCAGGGACGGAAGTCCGCGACCCGGTTGAGCGCGCGGGCGGCGGCCTCGCGGATGCGGGCCTGGGCGACGGCCGGCGGCAGGAGCTCGGCGGAGAACTTGTCGACGCCCTTCTTGACCGCGACGGTCTCGACGTCGCCGAGCAGCTCGCGGGCCTCCTCGCAGACGGCCTCGTCCCCCGTCACCAGGGCCACCGGCACGCCGAGCGACCCGGCGAACGACGCCACCAGCCGGGTCTCGCCGCAGACCTCGCCGTTGAGGTAGACGTTCTGGATCTCCTTGCCCATCCAGGTGTGGTTGAGGACTCCGTGCTGGACCCCGGCCCGCGCGTGGTATCCGGCGAAGCAGGCCGCCCGGTAGCTCGCGTCGAGCCCCTGTCCCATCCGCAGCGGCTTGCCCGGCCCCCGGATCAGCGTGGCCCGCTCGTCGAGCAGGTCGATCCTTAGGTTCTTGACCGACCCGTGCGCGTCGTTGACGCGCACGGCCTCGGCCCCGGCGTCGAAGGCGCCCTGGATGACCGCGTTGGCGTCGCCGGTCATCAGCTCGCAGCCGCGCTCGTAGCCCCGGCCTCCGGCGTGCATCTCCTCGGGGTCCGTCAACCCCGTGACACCTTCCATGTCCACCGAGAGGTAGACCTTCACGACATCCCCCATGTCTCGACGCGGCGTGCCTCGTCGTCGCTCATGAACCCGACCTCTTCGGCGATGAAGTCACGGACCTGCTCCCGCCACGGCTCGGGGATCTCCTCGATCGCGGGCGGATAGCAGCGCTCCAGCCAGGACGTCGACGCCTCGGTCGCGCCCAGGAACTCCGCGGCCCTGCCGAAGACCGTGTCCTCGACACCGGGCACCCGCGCGCAGCCGTACTCGATCATCTCCTGCCCGCCGTACGGCGGGGGCTCCTGCCACTTGCGCGCGACCGGGCGGCCCGGGGTGACGGTGGTGCGCAGCGGGCGGCGTTCGACGGCGGCCTGGATGAGCTCCTTGTACAGGCACTTGCCGCAGGTGCCGCAGGGACCGTCCACCCCGCGCAGGCACCAGCGGACCTGCTCGCGCAGGTCCGACTCCAGGGCCAGGCGCATGGTGACGGCCTCGCTCACCCCGCCCACCGGGAGCACGATGTGCACGCCCGCCGCGGCGAAGGCCCGGCCCCAGGCGCCGTGCGGGGACCACATCGGGTTGTCGGGGGTGTAGCGGAGCAGGTAGCGGTCCCCGCCCAGCCAGCGCGAGCCCAGCTCGTAACCGAAGGCCAGCCCGCCCAGGTCGAGCTCGTCGGCCAGCAGCAGCGCCCCGGCGGCCACCGCGTGGTGCTCGGGGTAGCCGGGCCGGGGCTCGGCGAGCGTGAACTCCAGGTCGGAACGGACGACGGTGAGCTCGCGGCCGGTCCGCGCCGCCAGCGAGGCCAGGACGTCGGCGCGGTAGTGGGTCCAGCGGTTGGGCACGCGCGGGTGGGAGACCCGCTGGAAGTGGACGAACGGCGCGTCGGGCAGCATCGCGGCCACCGCCGCGGAGTCGGCGCCGCCGCTGTAGGAGATCGCCAGTCTGCCGCCGGAGCGCGCCGCCCCGCCGACGGGCCCCGCCTCGATCCCCCAGCCCGACCGGATCGCCGCGGCGAACTCCGGCGAGACCGGCCGGTCGAAGACGATCGCGCGCCGGGTCCACGGCGCGACGACGGTCCACGCGGCCAGGGCCGACAGGTCGGGGTGGACGTCGTACGGCTCGCGCGGCAGCTCGACCCGGAAGGAGTTGGTGGCCAGCTTCAGCGGCTGGCCGTCGGCGCAGAACCCGGTGATGGCGTCCTCGGGATCGAGCCGGAAGGTGAGATGCCAGACGCCGCCGTCCGCGGCCCAGGTCGCCCTCATGCGCCGCTCCCGGAGGATCCGTCGGCACGGCTCCCGGAGGACCGGTCCGCGCCGGTCCCGGCGAGACGGTCCAGGGCGCCACCGGAGGACCGGTCCGCGCCGGGGGGCGCGGCCACGCCGGCCGCGCCCGCGGCGGGCGGGCCGCCCGGGAGGCGGTCCACGGCCTGCCAGAGCAGCACCTCGTTCTGGAGCACCCGGTCCATCGCGACCGCGGTCTCCTGGGCCAGCCGGTGAGCGTCGTCCCAGCGGCGGGCCCGGGCCTCCTCGACCCCGGCCTTGGCCACCTGCGCCCGGAGCCTGTCGATCTCGGCCCGCAGCGCGGTCACCTCCCGGCTCAGCGTCTGGACCTCCCAGAGCGCGTCCCTGATGTCCTGGCGGTGATCGGCCAGGGAGATGTATCGGGAGTCGAACCAGCCGCGCACCGCGCGCCGTAGGCGGGCAGGCACCAGAGCGTGCTTCACTGACCGAACCATAGTCTGGAACGATACCGGCAAAGCCTGATCTACCCCGAGGGTCCTGCCGACATCGGCACCGCCCGGACCGGTGCCCGCGCCGTCTCGCCCGGGAACGCCTCAGCGGCCGGTGAACTTGGCCTGGGACTTCTCCGCGAAGGCGCGCATGCCGGCCTTGGCGTCATCGGTGGCGAACAGGGCCGAGAACTGCAGGCGCTCGATCTCCAGGCCGCTGTCCAGGTCGACCTCCAGGCCGCGGTCGACGGCCTGCTTGGCGGCGCGCAGGGCCAGGGCGGGGCCGCCGGCGAACCTGGCGGCGTAGGCCAGCGCCTCGGTGTAGACGTCGGCGTCGGGGACGACCCTGTCGACCAGCCCGATCTCCAGTGCCTCGGCGGCGGGCACGTGGCGGCCGGTGAAGATGAGGTCCTTGGCCCTGGCGGGGCCGACCAGGCGGGGCAGCCGCTGGGTGCCGCCCGCCCCGGGGATGATGCCCAGCAGGATCTCCGGCTGGCCGAGCTTGGCCGACTCGCCGGCGATCCGGATGTCGGCGCACAGGGCCAGCTCGCAGCCGCCGCCCAGGGCGTAGCCGGTCACGGCGGCGATGACCGGCTTGCCGATCTCCGCCACGGCGGTGAAGCAGCTCTGCAGCACCGCGGAGTGCGCCGACATGTCCGCGTAGGACATGTCGGCCATCTCCTTGATGTCGGCGCCCGCCGCGAAGACCCGCTCCCCGCCGTAGAGGACGACGGCGTAGACGCCGGGGTCGGCGTCCACCTGCCGGGCGCAGGCCGCGATCTCCTCCTGCACCTGCCGGTTGAGCGCGTTCATCTTCGGCCGGTCCAGCCTGATCGTCGCGATCCCCTCGGCCGTCTCCACCCGCACGAACTCACCCATGGCCGTCCCTCCGCCGAAAATTCCGTCACCCCAACATAGAGGCGCGGCCTAGTTGGCGGGCAGTGCCAGGCTCATGGGTTCCTCCGCGGGGCCGGCGGGGCCGGCGATCACCCGGCGATAGACCTTCTCGTACTCCTCCGTCATCACCTCGACGTCGAAGCGGCCCGCGACGTGGGCCCGGCAGGCGTGCGGATCGAGCCCGCCGGCCGCCTCGACGGCCTCGGGCAGCTCCCCGGCGTCGCCGCGGACGAACCCGGTGACCCCGTCCACCACCACTTCGGGCACGGCCCCCCGGCCGAGCGCGACCACGGGCGTCCCGCAGGCCATGGCCTCGATCATGACCATGCCGAACGGCTCCTCCCACAGGACCGGGAAGAGCAGGCAGCGGGCCGCCGCCAGCAGCTCGCGCTTGCCGACGGCGTCGGCCTCGCCGATGTACTCGGCGTCGGCGCCGAGCCGGGGCCTGACCTGCTCATCGAAGTAGTGGTGCTCCACCTGCTCGGTGAGCTTGCCGGCCAGCAGGATACGCCGCCCGGCCGCGCGGGCGGCGTCGATGGCCAGGTGCGCGCCCTTGTCCCCGTTGAACCGGCCGAGCCACAGCACCCAGTCCTCCTTGTCCTCCCGGAAGGGGAAGGAGGACGTCTCGACGGCGTTGTGGACGGTCCCGGCCCAGTTCAGGTCCGGGGCGGACCGCCGCTGGGCATCGGAGATGCCGACCATCGACACGGTCTCGCCGAGCGCCCGGTAATACTCGCCGAACTCGCCCTCCACGTCGTAGTGGCAGGTCACCACGGTCGGCACGGGCCGCGTGTCGGCGGTCAGCGGCCCCGCCAGCGAGTGGTCGTGGACGATGTCGGCGTCGAGCCCGGCGACGAGGGCCTGCGCCCTGGCCGCGTGCAGCACCTCGGGCATCGCCTCGCCGATCCGCTCGGAGGGCGGCGTGTCGCAGGTGGCCAGGAAACGCGCGGACGTCCCCGGCCGGCCGGCCCCGATCAAGGTGACGTCGTGCCCGCGCCGGGACAGCCCGGCGACCAGCTCGGCGATCATCGACTCGATGCCCCCGTAACCGTGGGGCGGTACGTCGTACCACGGCGGGGCGATCATCACGATGCGCAGCCCGTCGGGCCATTCCGAAAAACCTGTCTCAGAGATCATGCCAACCTCGCCTACGGCCTTCCGGCCGGTCAGAAGCATCCGGATTCAACTGATCGAGCTACCGGGGGCGGGGGGGTTGGGGAGGGGGCGTCAGGGGACGTGATGGAGGACCGCCGTCGTGGGATGGCGTGGTTCACGGTGCACGGTGATCCCCTCGGGCAGGCCGGTGACGGAGATCTCGCCGCCGGCGACCTCGACGTCGATCCGGGTGCCCGCGATCGGGATCCCGGTGATCCGCAGGTTGTCCAGCCCGACGGGGGCCAGCCAGATGTGGCCGTAGGGGATCCACGGGTCGAACCGGAGCAGGCAGCGGACGAGCTGGATGGGGGTGGCGGCGGCCCAGGCCTGCGGGGAGCAGGAGGTGGGGAAGGGCACCGGCCAGGCGAAGTCGTCCCGACTGAAGCCGCAGAACAGCTCCGGAAGCTGCCAGCCGAAGACCTCGGCCGCGTCCAGCAGGCCGAACGCGATCCGCTGCGCCTCCTCGGCGAAGCCGTACCGCATCAGGCCCGCGGCGATGATGGCGTTGTCGTGCGGCCAGACCGAGCCGTTGTGGTAGCTCATCGGGTTGTAGGCGCCCATGGTGGAGGCCAGCGTGCGCACGCCGTACCCGGTGAACATCTCCGGGGAGAGCAGGTGCCCAGCGACGGAGGCCGCCCTGTCCTCGTCGATGATGCCGGTCCACAGGCAGTGCCCCATGTTGGAGGCGAGGCTGTCTACGGGACGTCCCGCGGCGTCGAGTCCGATGGCGTAGTAGCCCCGGTCCGGCAGCCAGAACCGCTCGTTGAACGCCTCCCGGAGCAGCGTCGCGCGGTCGCTCCAGTGCTTCTTGAGGACCTGGTCGCCGACCTCCTGGGCGAAGTGGGCGCGCGCGTTGTAGGCGGCGTAGACGTATCCCTGGACCTCGGCCAGGGCGATGGGCGGGCGGGCCAGGGTGCCGTCGGCGAAGTTGACGCCGTCGACGGAGTCCTTCCAGCCCTGGTTGAGCAGGCCGTGGTCGGTCTTGCGGCGGTAGAACAGGAAGGGGTCGGCCGACTTGGTGATCCATTCGAGGGCGGCGTCGGCGCTCGGCAGCAGCTCGTCGACCGCCTCCTGGTGCACGCCCCACCGGCGCAGCTCGCCCAGGAGCATCACGAACAGCGGGGTGGAGTCGACCGAGCCGTAGTAGGCGAGGCCGCCGTCCGCCGAGACGCCCGGCTGCGCGCCGAAGCGGAGCTCGTGCAGGATCTTGCCGGGCTCCTCCTCGGTGAGCGGGTCGTCGATCCTGCCCTGCAGCCGGGCCAGCCGCCGCACGGTGCCGAGCGCCAGGGACTGGTCCAGCGGGAGCGCCATCCACGAGGTCAGCAGCGAGTCGCGGCCGAACAGGGTCATGTACCACGGCGCGCCCGCGGCGATGCTCGGCGGCTCGTCGGGCCGGTCGGGCTCGAACAGCCGCAGCGACCCCAGATCCTCCCTGGAGCGGCGCAGGACCTGGGCGAGGGCGCGGTCGGGGGTGCTGACGGAGGGGCTCAGACGCCTCCAGTCGGCGCGGCGCCTGGCCGGTTCGGCGTGCTCCACCGGATGGCGGGTGGAGAACCAGGCGGGCGACTCCTCACCCTCCAGGATCGGGTTGACCTGGAGGCTGACGGTCCATTCGCCCCGGGCCGGGACGACGGTCCGGAAGATGAGCATGCCCGGGACGGCGAACGGCACCGGGTCGGCCACCACCCTGGCCCCGCGCGAGCGGCTGGTGGAGAAGACCAGCAGCCCCGCCCTGTCGGGGGTCATCTCCACGTCGGGCACGTAACGGATCCGGCCGGCCTTCACCTCGAACAGGTCCGCCACGTCGGAGCTGAGGTGGATGTCGACCACGCATCCGGCCGGCTCGTCGGACAGGTTGCGCAGGGTCAGGTCCTCGCGGAGGCCCCCGCCGACGTAGCGGTCCCTGACCACCAGCAGCGTGCTCTCCGCGCGTCCCGGCCGCGGCCCCGCCCGGCCGATGAACGTCGCGTGGTACGGCTCGCCCGTGAGCACCCGGAGGGCCTCCACCGGCACGTCGTCCACCCTCAGCTCCCAGCGCGACAGCAGCCGGGTGTCGGCGTGGTAGACGCCCTGCGCCCCTCCTTGCAGGATGTCGCCGCTGCGCGTGCACACGCAGAAGGACCCGCCTTCGACCAGCGTCACCGTGGTGTCGCCCAGCGCGCCGGGCTGGCCTTCGAACGTCCATCCGTTCACTGTCGTCTCCGGGCTGTGAGTGAGGTCTCGGCTCTGTAGCCATTCCCACCCCGGGAGGCGGACAATACTTCGCGCGCGCCCGGAACCGCCCGCGTGGATCGATGAAATCGCTGGTCACAGCCCTGCGCGAGGCACGGCCGGCCCGCGGGCGTCAGGGGCGGCCGCGGTGGGCGCGGCCGGCCCGCGGGCGACGGGGTCAGCCGCGGTAGGCGCCGGCGCGCGCCGCGGCCGCGGCCGCCTCGGCGGCGCGGTCGGCGAACGCCTCGTCGAGGGGGCCGCCGCTGGCCAGCAGCCGGTAGTACAGGGGGGCGGAGACGGCGCGGATCACCTCCTGCGCGTCGGTGCCCGGGGGCAGCTCGCCGCGGGCCACGGCCTGCTCGACGCAGACGGCCCACTCCTCGACGCGGGTCTCGTAGAAGCGGTGCAGGGCCTCGGCCGTGCGCTCGTCACAGGTGGCGGCGGCGATCACGGCCTTGAAGAGGGCGCCCTGGCGCGGGTCGGTCAGCGTGCGCTGGACGAGGCGGGCGTTGGCCTTCAGGTCGCCGATGAGCGAGCCGGTGTCGGTGCGCGGCAGCGACTGCTCGGCCATGTCCACCAGCAGGTCGGCCACCAGGCCGGTGGTGGTGCCCCAACGGCGGTAGACCGTCGTCTTGCCGACGTCCGCGCGGCGTGCGATGTCGGCGAGGTCGAGATGGGCGAAGCCCCGCTCCGCGAGGCAGTCCCCGGCTGCCCGCAGGACCGCCTCCCGCACCCGGGCCGTCCTGCCGCCGGGCCGTACGGTCCCCGGCTCCGCGCCTTCAACGGTCATAACGGTTCTCCAGTTCCATTTACATGCCCATCGGTGCTATGGTCATCTCATCTTAACGGAACCACAGCCCCGTTAGAACTTCCCCTTTCTCAGGAGGGACTCCCATGTCCGTGCTCGATCACGCTCCACACGCCCCGGAGGCCGGACCGGCGTCCGCGGCCGACCAGCGGCAGAAGACCCGCATGACAGGGCGGCAGAAGCTGGTGCTGACCCTGCTCCTCGGGGCCCAGTTCATGATCGCGGTGGACTTCTCCATCCTGAACGTGGCACTGCCCGTCGTCGGCGCCGGCCTCGGCTTCGCCCTGTCGGACCTGCAGTGGATCGCCACCGCCTTCGCCCTGGCCGCGGCCGGCTTCACCCTGCTGTTCGGCCGGGTGGCCGACCTGTTCGGCCGCAAGCGCCTGTTCCTGGGCGGCATGGCCGTGCTCGGCCTGGCCTCCGTCCTCGGCGGCCTGGCCACCTCGCCCGAGATGCTGCTGGCCGCCCGCGTGCTGCAGGGCCTGGCCACCGCGGCCGTCACCCCGGCCGGGCTCTCCCTGCTGACCACCGCCTTCAAGGAGGGGCCGCTACGGGAGAGGGCCCTGGGCCTGAACGGCGCGCTCATGTCCGCGGGCTTCACCGCCGGCGCCATCCTCGGCGGCCTGCTCACCGACCTGCTCTCATGGCGCTGGGCGTTCTTCGTCAACGTGCCGGTCGCGGCCCTGGTCCTGGCCCTCGCCCCGTCCGTCATCACCGACTCCCGCCCCGCCGAGCGCCCCAAGCTGGACGTCCCCGGCGCGATCGCCGTCACCGGCGGCCTGCTCGCCCTGGTCTACGGCCTCACCCAGGCCGGTG
The DNA here is from genome assembly GCF_030811595.1 of Streptosporangium brasiliense. Classification (NCBI taxonomy): domain Bacteria; kingdom Bacillati; phylum Actinomycetota; class Actinomycetes; order Streptosporangiales; family Streptosporangiaceae; genus Streptosporangium; species Streptosporangium brasiliense. Next base: position 3,166,881 of record NZ_JAUSRB010000002.1, on the reverse strand, counting down.
AGGGCGGCTGGACCGCCCCTGCCACCCTGGCCGCGCTGGCCGCCGGCGCCGTGCTGCTGGTCGGCTTCTGGTTCATCGAGAAGCGTTCGGCCGCCCCGCTCGTCCCCGTCCGCATCATGAAGCGCCGCAGCGTGATCTGGGGCAACACCACAGGTCTGATCGCCTTCGTCACCGAGACCTCGCTGGTCTTCCTGCTCACCCTCTACCTGCAGGAGGTGCTGGGCTACTCCCCGCTGGCCACCGGGCTCGCCTTCGGCGTCCTGGGTGCCGGCACCGTCATCGGCGGCACCCTGGGCGGCAAGGCCGTCGGCCGGTTCGGCAACCGCACCACCATCGTCACCGGCGGCGCCGTCCAGGCCGCCGCCACCCTCGCCCTGGTCGCGCTGGGCACCTCCGGCACCTGGATCTGGCTGCTGCTGGCCGCCACCTTCATCGGCGGCGTCGGCAACATGCTGATGATCGTCGGCTTCATGGTCACCGCCACCTCCGGCCTGCCCGACTCCGAGCAGGGGCTGGCCACCGGCCTGGCCACGATGACCCAGCAGGTCGGCATCACCATGGGCATCCCGATCATGAGCGCCATCGCCACCGCCCGCATGACCGCCCTGGGCACCACCGGCCCCGACGCCGTCCTGTCCGGTGTCAGCCTCGCCGTCCTGGTCAACTCCGCCCTGGTCCTGGCCGGCGCGCTGCTCGCCGGAGCCTTCCTCTCCCCCCGCCGTGACAGGCGCGCGGCGGTCAAGTGACCCGCCCCGGGACGTACCGGCCCCCCGGCGCCGCCGGGGGGCGCTGGTGGCCGGTCACCCTGCCCGGCCCCGGCCACGACGTGCCCGCCCGGGTCTACCGGCCCGGGCACGCCCCGCACGGCTGGCTGGTGTGGGCCCACGGCGGTAGCTGGCGCGCCGGGTCGGCGGCCGGCTGGCACGCCGCCACCGCCGACCTCGCCCACGCCGCCGGGGCCACCGTCGTCAGCGTCGACTACCGGCTGGCCCCCGCCCACCGCCACCCCGCCGCCCTCACCGACCTGCTGGCCGCCATGGACTGGGCCCAGGAGCACGGCGCCGGCCCGGTCGCGGTCGGCGGTGACAGCGCCGGAGCCACCCTGGCCGCCTCCGCCGCCCTCGTCTGGCGCGACCGACACCGGCCGCTCGCCGCGCAGGTCCTGGCCTACCCGCCGATCGACCCCGGCTGCCACGCCCCCTCCTATCACCGCCGCCCCCACGCCTTCCCCGGCCCGGCCGAGCTGGCGGCGGCCTGGCGCGACTACCGCGGCGGCGCCGGACGCCATCCGGCCGCCACCGCCCCCACCCCGCTCTACAGCACCCCGGCCGAGGCCACCGACCTCACCGGGGCGGCTCCCGCCGTCCTCGCCGTCGGCACCCTCGATCCCGTGGCCGACGACGTGCTCGCCTACGCCTGCCGCCTGCGTGCCGCCGGGACCCCCACCCGCCTCCTCCGGTTCCCCGGCGGCCGGCACGGCGCCTTCCTCACCGACCCCGCTTTCCGTCACCGGCTCGGCACCGCCTACGCCGCCGTCCACTCCCGGGAGACCACATGACCACCGGCGTCCCCGACCACGCCGCGGCGCTCCTGCGCCACTTCGCCGACCTCCGCGACGGCACCCACGGCCACGCCGCTTCCCGCCAGGGCAAGGAGCGGCACTTCCGCGAGGCCGTCGCCCTCCTCGACCCGTACGCCCGCCAGGCGCTCGGCGAGATCGACTCCGGGCTGCTCCTGGGCACCGGCGAGATCATCGCCACCGGCGTACGCCGCACGGCCGACGGCGGGCTTGACGCCGTCTGGGCCCTGGCCTGGCCCGAGCAGCGCGCCGCCGGCATCGAGCCGATCGTCCTGCACGCCTTCTACGGCGCCGGATTCCACCACCCGCACCTGCAGGGCGGCACCGTCGGCCAGTGGCCCATGAACGTCTTCACCCCCGGCGAGGCAGCCGCCGAGCTGCCCACCCTGCGCGCCATCGCCACCGCGGACCTGCACAACCTCGTCTTCCAGCGTGACCACCGCATCATCCCCGCCACCGTGCGGGAGGCCGACCGGTGACCTCGCGCGCGCCCGCCGCCGCGGGACGGGCGGCCGGTGGCGCCGCCGCGGGGTGGACGGCCGGTGGCGCCCGCCGCGGTCACCGGCGCCGCCCGCCCCGGGCCCCGGCCACCCGCTGGGGACGGTCCGTCGCAGGATCTCCTAGGCTGTTCGACGGAGGTCGATCACATGAGCGCACGGCCAGAATCGGACGGCCCGCCCAGCTCCGCCCGGGCCCGTGGCCTGACCCACGTCCACCCGGCGGACGTCTCCCTGCAGGCCGCGCTGGACGCGGTCGCCGACCCGGTGCGCCGGGCGATCCTGCGCGAGCTGGCCGGGGAGCCCGACTGGGCGCGTGCCTGCGGCACCTTCGACCTGCCGGTCAGCAAGGCGACCCGCAGCCACCACTTCACCGTGCTGCGCCAGGCCGGCCTGCTCGAACAGCGCGACGCCGGGCCTCGCCGGGTCAACCGGCTGCGCCGGCCGGAGTTCGACGAGGCCTTCCCCGGCCTGCTGGAGCTCGTGCTGAGGGAGCCGCCGGCGGCGCCGTAGGCAATCGTTCGGCCAGTTCTCCGGCTTTCCGCGGGAAGCCGGCACGGCATTCTGCGATCCTCAGGCGTCCGTCGCGGAGCCGCCGCCGGAGGCCGTCGCCGAGGTGCCCGCGCGGAGCCGCTCCCCGGGCGGCCGCCTGACCGGCGGCCCGGCGCCCATCGCGAGGGGAGCGGTCCGGCGCCCGGCGTGAGGAGATCCGCGCGCATCCATGACGGTTCACCCCCTGCCGGACCCGCATGGTGAAGAAACTCTTCTCCAACTGTCACAAATATGAAGAAACTTATTGACATCGCGATCTTAACTTCGCAGTCTGACTTGCATCGGATCCCCCAGCCGAGGAGCACCCCCATGCAACGATCCGCACCGCTCCGCATGGCGGCCGCAGCCGTCATGGCCGTCGGCGGTCTTGCCCTCATACAGCCGGCGTCGGCCGCCCAGGCGGCCCCCGACGACCGGCAGGCGGCCTTCACCGAGGCCGCCAAGGCCTACGACGTCCCCGAGAGCATCCTGCTCGGCGTGTCCTACCTGGAGTCACGCTGGGACGCCAACGCGGGCCGGCCGAGCAACTCCGCGGGCTTCGGCCCCATGCACCTCACCGACGCCGCCGCGCTCGTCACCGAGGGCGCCGCCGAGCACCACGGCCAGGGCGAGGAGGACCCCCGCGGCGACGAGAGCCGGCCGCGCACGGTCACCGGGAAGGCCCCGGCCCCGGCTGAGATCCCCACCTCGCTCAAGACCCTGGAGAAGGCCGCCGAGCTCACCGGCGCGAGCCGCGAGCAGCTCCGCGCCGACCCGGCCGTGAACATCCGCGGCGGCGCGGCTCTGCTGGCCGACTACCAGAAGCAGCTCGGCGCGCCGCTCAGCGCCGACCCCGCAGAGTGGTACGGCGCGGTGGCCCGCTACTCGGGCGCGGAGGAGGCCGAGGCGGCCAAGTTCTTCGCCGACGAGGTGTACACCACGATCCAGAGCGGCGCCGAGCGGGTCACCGACGACGGGCAGAGGGTCGGCCTGGCCGCGGTACCCGGCCTGAAGAAGTTCGAGAAGTGGCTGGACAAGCTCGGGCTGCACCGGCCGCGCCGGGACGGCGTCGAGTGCCCGCCCACGGTCTCCTGCGAGTGGGTCCCGGCGCCCTACCAGGCCCTGCCGGACGACGACTACGGCAACCACGACCTGTCCGACCGGCCGCGGAACCAGAAGGTCGACTACATCGTCATCCACGACATGGAGGGCTACTTCGCCCCCTCCCTGAAGCTGGTGCAGGACCCCACCTACGTGAGCTGGCACTACTCGCTGCGCTCCAGCGACGGTCACATCGCCCAGCACGTCAAGACCAAGGACGTCGCCTGGCACGCCGGCAACTGGTACGTCAACGCCAAGTCGATCGGCCTGGAGCACGAGGGCTTCCTCGGCGAGGGCGGCGCCTGGTACACCGAGGCGATGTACCGCACCTCGGCCAAGCTGGTGCGCTACCTGGCCCTGCGGCACGGCGTCCCGCTGGACCGCGCGCACATCATCGGCCACGACAACGTGCCGGGTACCCTGCCGAGCACCGTGCGCGGCATGCACGAGGACCCGGGCCCCTTCTGGAACTGGGCGCACTACTTCGACCTGCTCGGCAAGCCGCTGCACGGCTCGGGCGGCCCGAAGGCGGAGTCGGTCATGATCCTGCCCGACTACGACAAGAACCAGCCCTACTACTACGGCTGCGACCGCAAGAACCCCACGGCCGACTGCGCGCCGCACGGCTCGTCGTCGATCTGGCTGCGCACCGAGCCCCGCCAGGACGCCCCGCTGGTCAAGGACATCGGCAAGCACCCGACCGGTGACTCGCTCTACAGCGTCTACGACCACAGCGCCCGCGCCAACACCGGCCAGCGCTACGCCGTGTCCGAGCGCCAGGGCGACTGGACGGCGATCTGGTATCTCGGCCAGAAGGCCTGGTTCCACAACCCCGCCGCCCAGCCCACCGCGGTCCCCTCGCGCGGCCTGGTGGTGACGCCCAAGCCGGGCCTGGCCAGTGTCCCGGTGTACGGCAGGGCCTATCCGGAGCCGGAGGCCTACCCGGCGAACGTGCCGGTCCAGGCGATCACACCGCTGCAGTACACCTTCTCCGCCGGCCAGCGCTACACCCTCGGCCTCGCCACCCAGGGCGAGTATTACCGGGCGGTGACCTTCGACGCCTCCCAGCACGTGGTGGTCCGCGGGAAGCTGAAGTACTACCAGATCCAGTTCGGCCACCGCGTGATGTTCGTCAAGGCCGACGACGTCGTGGTCTCCGTCGCCTGAGCGTCCCGGGACGGCTCGGCGGGACCGCGGGCCGGCCGGGGGACTTCCGCTCCCCCGGCCGGCCCGCCGGTCTCAGCCGGCCGGTCCCCGGCTCAGCGCAGGGTGCCGTTGGTCATGCCCGCCGGCTCCTCCGGAACGGCCACCAGACCCAGCTCGGAGGGGGCGGCCACGAGAGGGTGGTCGGGGACGACCCGGACGGTGTAGCCGAAGGACCCGGTGCGGTCCAGCGGGATGGTGCCGCTGAAGACCGCCTTGCCGTCGTCGCCGTCCGCCTCCAGCGTCAGGTCCGTGTAGGCCGGGCCGACCAGCTCGTCATGGAGCCCGACCAGGCCGTAGGCGGCCTGGACCCGGATGTCCTGGGGTTGCAGCTCACCCAGGGCGATGGTCGCCCGCAGCTCCAGGGCCGCCCCCACCTCGGGGGCGTCGCCCAGGTTCGCGGCCTCCACGTGCTCGACCCGGATCCCCGGCCACGCCTGGCTCACCCGCAGCTTCCACGCGGCGAAGCTCTTGGCCGGCTCGTAGCCGTCGGTCACCAGGGCACGCGCCGACCTGGCCGCCGGGGTGTAGAGGTCGACCACGTAGTCGCGGAGCATCCGGCCGGCCAGGACCTTGGGGCCGAGGGAGGTCAGGGTGTGCCGGACCATCTCCAGCCAGCGCAGCGGCAGGCCGTCGGAGGCGCGGTCGTAGAACCGGTCGGCCACCTCGTGCTCGATCAGGTCGTAGAGCGCGCCGGCCTCCAGCTCGTCACGGCGGTCGGGGTCGGCGACACCGTCGGCGGTGGGGATGGCCCAGCCGTTGGTGCCGTCGTACCACTCGTCCCACCATCCGTCGCGGATGGACAGGTTGAGCCCGCCGTTCAGCGCGGCTTTCATCCCGGAGGTGCCGCTCGCCTCCAGCGGCCGGATCGGGTTGTTCATCCACACGTCGGAGCCCTGGACGAGCAGCTGCCCCAGGGCCATGTCGTAGTCGGGCAGGAAGACGATGCGGTGCCGCACGTCCTCCCGGTCGGCGAACTTCACGATCTGCTGGATGAGCTTCTTGCCGCCCTCGTCGGCGGGGTGGGCCTTGCCCGCGATCACGATCTGGACCGGCTTGTCCCGATCGAGCAGCAGCCCGCGCAGCCGCTCGGGATCGCTCAGCATCAGGGTGAGCCGCTTGTAGGAGGGGACCCGGCGGGCGAAGCCGATGGTCAGCACGTCGGGGTCGAGGGCGTCGTCGATCCAGCCGAGCTCGGCGCGGGAGGCGCCCCGGTCGATCCAGGAGCGGCGCAGCCGCTCGCGCGCGGCCTCGACCAGCCGCCCGCGCAGCTGCCCGCGGATCCTCCAGATGTCGGCGTCGGAGATCTTGTTGACGCCCTCCCAGCCCTGGGCCCGCTCGACCAGCGTGGGCAGCTCCCTGCCCGCCAGCTCCATGATCTCGCGGCCGACCCAGCTGGGCGCGTGCACGCCGTTGGTGATCGAGCCGATCGGGATCTCCTCGGCGTCGAAGCCCGGCCACAGCCCCTGGAACATCTCCCGGCTGACCGCGCCGTGCAGCTCCGAGACCCCGTTGACCCGCTGGGCCAGCCGCATGCCCATCGCGGCCATGTTGAACTTGCCCGGCTCCTCCTCGGCGCCGAGCGCCAGGATGCGCTCCACCGGGACCGTGGGCCACGCGTTGTCACCGCCGAACTGGCGGGCGATCATCTCGGCCGGGAAGCGGTCGATCCCCGCGGGGACGGGTGTGTGGGTGGTGAAGACCGTCCCGGCGCGGACCGCCTCCAGGGCCTCCTCGAAGGAGAGCCTGCTCTCGGTCAGCTCGCGGATGCGCTCCAGGCCCAGGAAGCCCGCGTGCCCCTCGTTGGTGTGGAACACCTCGGGCTCGGGATGGCCGCTCACCCGGCAGTAGGCCCGGATGGCGCGGACGCCCCCGACGCCCAGCAGCAGCTCCTGCAGCAGCCGGTGGTCGGTGCCCCCGCCGTACAGGCGGTCGGTGACGTCACGGGCGGCGGTGTCGTTCTCGGCCACGTCGGAGTCGAGCAGCAGCAGCGGGACCCGCCCCACCTGGGCCACCCAGATCTGGGCGTGCAGGACGCGCCCCTCGGGCAGGCCGAGGGCGATCCGCACCGGCGTGCCGTCCTCCTCCTTCAGGAGGGTCAGCGGCAGTCCGCCGGGGTCGAGGGACGGATAGTGCTCCAGCTGCCAGCCCTCGGGCGACAGGGACTGGGTGAAGTAGCCGTGCCGGTACAGCAGGCCGACCGCCAGGATCGGCACGCCGAGGTCGCTGGCGGTCTTCAGGTGGTCACCGGCGAGGATGCCCAGCCCACCGGAGTATTGCGGCAGGGCCGCGGCGATGCCGTACTCGGGCGAGAAGTAGGCGATGGCCCGGGGCGCGTCGGGGATGGTCTGGTACCACCTCGGCGCGGTCATGTATTCGCGGAGGTCGTCCGCCGCGTCGGCGACCCGTCTCAGGAAACGGCGGTCGGCGGCCAGCTCGCGGAGCCGGCCCGCGTCGACCGCGCCGAGCAGGGCGACGGGGTCGTGGCCTACGCGCTCCCAGACGACCGGATCGACCTCGGCGAACAGGTCGATCGTCTCGGGATGCCATGACCAGCGCAGATTGTGCACAAGCTCGCCGAGGGAGGCCAGCTCCGGAGGAAGGACGGTGCGGACGGTGAACCTGCGGATTGCTCTCACGCTGCCAGACCCTAGTTACTCAGCGCCACGAGGGCGACCTAAACACTCACGCGTCTCCCCCTCACCGCTATCAATCACCCCCAAACACATCAAAGCCGGGTTGATCATGTCTTCGGGCAACTCGCCGGAGAGTGAAAGGTCCCGCACTCTTCCGCCTACACGCATGAAGATGGACTATTGGGGCAACGCATCTATGGGCCGCAATACTCCGCCTCCCGGAACCGGCCATCCACGCGGAGGCGGGACGTAGTCCTGCCCCGAGGCCGGTCGCGGGACATTTGAAAAAGCGAAGATCTTTTTTACTGACTTTTTTCCGGCGGTACCGGGCGTGCCGTCGCTACCTTGAGACGCGATGATCGGACGAATCCCAATCCAGGACATCCAGCCCACGGTCGACTGCGGGCGCCGCCCCGCCAAGGCCGCCGCGGGCGAGACCTTCGAGATCACCGCCACCGTGTTCCGGGAGGGACACGACGCGGTGGCCGCCGGAGCCGTGCTGACCGGCCCGGACGGCGTGCGCGGACCGCTGCTGCGCATGAGGGAGCTGGCTCCCGGCACCGACCGCTGGGGCGTGGAGGTGACGCTGCCCGCCGAGGGCGACTGGCACTTCCGCGTCGAGGCGTGGAGCGACCCCATGGCCACCTGGTTCCACGACGCGGGTATCAAGATCCCGCGCGACATGGACGCCGAACTCATGTGCGAGGAGGGCGCCCGGCTCTTCGAACGCGCGGCCAAGGCCGTACGGCCCGCCGACTGCGGAGGCGCGGCCCGCAAGCCCGCGACCGCGACCGCGAAGGCGGCGGGCGGCGGGACGGCGGGCGGGGCCGGCGGCGCGACGGCGGCGGGCACCCGGACGGCCGGGCGGGAGGCGGTCACGGAGTTCCACGTCTGCGGGCACCGGGCCGCGCTGCTGTCGGTGGCGGCCAAGCTGCGTGACAAGGAGCTCGACCCGCGCGCCCGGTTCTCGGTGGCCCAGCTCCCGGACACGGCGGAGCTGCTGCGCGCGCACCCGCTCCGGGATCTGGTGACCAGGTCGGCCAGGCACGTGATCAGGGTCGACCGGCGCAGGGCGCTGTTCGGCTCCTGGTATGAGTTCTTCCCCCGGTCGGAGGGGGCGATCGTCGACCGGGACACCGCCCCTAAATCCGGAAATTTCACGACTGCAGCGAAGCGGCTGCCCGCCGTCGCGAAGATGGGCTTCGACGTCGTCTACCTGCCGCCCATCCACCCGATCGGGCACAGCTACCGCAAGGGCCGCAACAACACCCTGACGCCGGAGCCGTACGATCCGGGCTCCCCCTGGGCGATCGGCTCCGAGGAGGGCGGGCACGACGCCATCCACCCCGACCTCGGCACCTTCGAGGACTTCGACGCCTTCGTGTCCAAGGCCCGCGAGCTGGGCATGGAGGTCGCCCTCGACCTGGCCCTGCAGTGCGCGCCCGACCACCCGTGGGTCAAGGAGCACCCGGAGTGGTTCAACATCCGCGCCGACGGCTCGATCGCCTACGCGGAGAACCCGCCGAAGAAGTATCAGGACATCTACCCCCTGAACTTCGACAAGGACCCGGAGGGCATCTACGCCGAGGTCAAGCGGGTGGTGCGGCTCTGGATGGACCACGGCGTGCGGATCTTCCGGGTGGACAACCCGCACACCAAGCCGGTGGCGTTCTGGGAGCGGCTGCTGGCCGACATCAACTCCACCGATCCGGACGTGCTGTTCCTGGCGGAGGCGTTCACCCGGCCGGCCATGATGCAGGCGCTGGCCAAGGTGGGCTTCCACCAGTCGTACACCTACTTCACGTGGAAGAACTCGCGGCGGGAGGTCGAGGACTACCTGGGCGAGCTCTCCCACGAGACGTCGCACTTCCTGCGGCCGAACGTTTTCGTCAACACCCCTGACATCCTCCACGAATACCTCCAACACGGGGGAGTCCCGGCATTCCGGATCAGAGCGGTCCTCGCGGCGATGGCGATGCCGACCTGGGGGGTGTATGCCGGATATGAACTTGCGGAGAATGTCCCAGTTCGACCGGGCAGCGAAGAATACCTAGATAGCGAGAAATATCAGTACAGACCTCGCGATTGGGTAGAGGCCGAGCGGGAAGGCCGTAGCCTCGCCCCCTTCATCACGCAACTTAATTTGTTCCGAAGAGCACACCCGGCGCTCCAGGAACTGCGTAACCTACGGTTCCATAGCGTCGACCATCCGGACGTGGTCTGCTTCTCCAAGCGGCTGCCCGGCGCCTACGACACGGCCACACGACGGCACGGCCTGGGCGATGTGGTGCTGACGGTCGTGAATCTCGATCCACACAACACCCATGAGGCGACGGTGTCGCTGGACATGCCGTCTCTCGGTCTCGACTGGCATGCCGAGTTCTTCGTCGACGACGAGCTGTCAGGCGAGTCCTATCGCTGGCGACAGAACAACTACGTGCGCCTCGATCCCCATATCCACCCAGCACACATCTTCACTTTGCGTGCCGCGACGGCGAACCAGCGGTGAGCCGGCCGGGTACGCGATACCGGCAGAACAGCGGGGAGTCCACTGGTGAGTCAGCTACCTGAGCCAATCCCGAACACTTTCGACGAGGAGAAGCCGCGCGATCCGTACTGGTTCAAGCGCGCCGTCTTCTACGAGGTGCTCATCCGGGGATTCGCCGACTCCAACGGAGACGGCACCGGAGACATCCGTGGTCTCATCGACAAACTGGACTACCTCCAGTGGCTCGGTGTGGACTGCCTCTGGCTGCTGCCCCTGTACGAGTCACCGCTCCGCGACGGCGGTTACGACATCGCGGATTTCATGAAAATCCTTCCCGAGTTCGGCGATCTCGGAGATTTCGTGAAATTGGTGGACGAGGCTCACAAGCGAGGTATGCGGGTCATCGCCGACCTGGTGATGAACCACACCAGCGACCAGCATCCCTGGTTCCAGTCCTCCCGCCACGACCCCGACGGCCCGTTCGGCGACTTCTACGTCTGGAACGACGACGACGAGCGCTACAAGGACGCCCGGATCATCTTCGTCGACACCGAGACGTCCAACTGGACCTATGACCCGGTGCGGCAGCAGTACTACTGGCACCGGTTCTTCTCCCACCAGCCGGACCTCAACTACGAGAACCCGGACGTCCAGGACGCGATGCTGGAGGTGCTGCGGTTCTGGCTGGACCTCGGCATCGACGGGTTCCGGATGGACGCCATCCCCTACCTGTTTGAGCAGGACGGCACCAACTGCGAGAACCTGCCCAGGACCCACGAATACCTCAAGCGGGTCAGGGCCGAGGTCGACCGCCTCTACCCCGACCGGGTGCTGCTGGCCGAGGCCAACCAGTGGCCGGCCGACGTCGTGGAATACTTCGGCGACCCGGCCACCGGCGGCGACGAGTGCCACATGGCCTTCCACTTCCCGCTGATGCCGCGCATCTTCATGGCTGTCAGGCGGGAGTCCCGCTACCCGATCTCGGAGATCATGGCCCAGACGCCGAAGATCCCCGAGAACTGCCAGTGGGGCATCTTCCTGCGCAACCACGACGAGCTCACGCTCGAGATGGTGACCGACGACGAGCGCGACTACATGTACTCCGAGTACGCCAAGGATCCCCGGATGCGGGCCAACGTCGGCATCCGGCGGCGGCTGGCCCCGCTGCTGGAGAACGACCGCAACCAGATCGAGCTGTTCACCGCGCTGCTGCTGTCGCTGCCCGGGTCCCCGGTGCTCTACTACGGCGACGAGATCGGGATGGGCGACAACATCTGGCTGGGCGACCGCGACGGCGTCCGCACCCCGATGCAGTGGAGCCCGGACCGCAACGCCGGGTTCTCCAACTGCGATCCCGGCCGGCTTTACCTGCCGGTCATCATGGACCCGATCTACGGCTACCAGGCGATCAACGTCGAGGCGCAGCAGAAGAGCTCCGGCTCGCTGCTGCACTGGACCAAGCGGATGATCGACATCCGCAAGCGCCACCCGGTCTTCGGCCTGGGGGCGTTCACCGAGCTGAACTCCTCCAATCCGAGCGTCCTAGCCTACGTGCGCGAGTTCGGCGACGACCGCATCCTGTGCGTCAACAACCTCTCGCGGTTCCCGCAGCCGGTGGAGCTGGACCTGCGCCGGTTCGAGGGATCGGTGCCCGTGGAGACCATGGGCGGAGTTCCGTTCCCACCGATTGGCGAACTTCCGTATCTTTTGACGCTTCCTGGGCATGGGTTCTACTGGTTCACCCTGCCGCCCGTAACCCAGGAGGCGTAAAGCCGTGTTGACGCAGCTCCTTACCGGCTGGATCACCCATCAACGATGGTTCGCCGGTAAGGGGCGGCCGATAGACGAGCTCGGCATCGATTCCGACGTCGAGCTCGCCCCCGGCCTGCGCCATCTGATCATCTCGGTCCACCAGGCCGGGACGCACGACCGCTACCAGCTCCTGCTCGGCGCCGACGGGCACACCTCCGGCCGCTACAGCCACGCCCGGATCGGCGAGGGCTACTACGACGCCGCCTACGACCCCGACCTCACCGGCACCCTGCTCACCGGGATGGCCGACGGCCACGACCTCGGCCCGCTCCGCTTCCGCCACCTGGAGGGGGTGGAGATCGACACCTCCCTGCGGAGCCTGGTGCTCGGCGCGGAGCAGTCCAACACCTCCCTGGTGTACGGCGAGACCTACATCTGCAAGCTGTTCCGCCGCCTGATCCCCGGCGTCAACCCCGAACTGGAGATCGTCACCGCCCTGGCCCGGCACGGCGCCCACCACATCGCGCAGCCGTACGGCTGGATCGAGACCGACCTCGACGGCGAGCCCACCACCCTGGCCATGACCCAGGAGTTCCTCGCCACCGCCAACGACGGCTGGGCCCTGGCCCTGGCCAGCGTCCGCGACCTGTACGCCAGCTTCGACCCCTCGGCCTGCGACGCGGGTGGCGACTTCAGCTCCGAGGCCTACCGGCTCGGCGTGGCCACCGCCGAGGTCCACCGCGAGCTGGCCGCCGCCTTCCCCACCGACGTGATGGAGTCGCAGGACGTCAAGCAGATGGTCGAGGACCACCGCCGCCGCCTGGCCGGCGCGATCGCCGAGGTGCCCCAGCTCGCCGCCTACGCGCCGGTGGCCCAGGAGGCCTACCAGCGGGTCGCCGACGTGGTCGCCGAGATCCCCGTCCAGCGCGTCCACGGCGACTACCACCTCGGCCAGGTGATGCGCACGACCACCGACTGGGTCGTCCTCGACTTCGAGGGCGAGCCCGGCCAGCCCCTCGCCGAACGCCGCGCCCTGTCCTCCCCGCTGCGGGACGTGGCCGGCATGCTCCGCTCCTTCGACTACGCCGCCCGCCACCTGCTGGCCGACCATCCCGACGCGGACGAGTTGCGCCCCCGCGCCATCGAATGGGCCGAGCTCAACCGCTCCTCCTTCCTGGCCGGCTACTCCGCCGGCGGCGGCCGCCTGCAGGCCGAGGACGCCGTCCTGCTGCGCGCCCTGGAGCTGGTCAAGGCCGTCTACGAGGTCACCTACGAGGCCCGCAACCGTCCGGCCTGGCTGCCCATCCCGATGGCCGCCTTCCAGGTCGAGCGGTAGAGGACCGCCGGGGTCCCCCACCGGTGCCGCCTGTCAGGACCTGGCTCCGCGCCCCGGTCCCGGGAGCCGGTCGCGGGACCCGCTTCCGTGAGCCGGTCGCACGAGCCGTACGGAAGGTCCGGTCCCGGAACGGGCTTGCACTTGACGTAAGCGTCAAGCTTTAACGTCGTCGGCGACAGCCTTCAAAGCCCGTGCGGGACTGTCCTGCGCGGCGTCCGGCCTGCCGAGGAGCCACCATGACCGTCGCCGTCCCAGCCACCCATCGCGAGGTGCACCTGACCGCTCGCCCGGAAGGGGCGCTCAGCACCGATCACTTCCACGTCGTCGAGGTTCCGGTCCCCGAGCCCGGAGCCGGCCAGGTGCTCGTGCGCAACCGTCTCATGAGCGTCGTCGCCGTGATGCGCACCCTGGTGGGGGACGGCGCCGGCCTGCCCATGCCGCCGTACGGACTGGGCGAAACCCCGTGGGCCCCGGCCCTCGGCGAAGTGGTCGCCGCGCCGGGCGCCGGCCTGAGCGTCGGCGATCTCGTCACGCATACCCAAGGCTGGCGCGAGTACGCGGCCGTCGACGCGGCCGCCGCGCAGCGCGTCGACCCCGAGGCGCTGCCCGATGTGGCCGCCCATCTCTCGCAGGGACTGACCGCCTGGCTGGGCATCGTACGGGCTGCCGAGGTGAGGCCCGGCGACACGGTGTTCGTGTCCGGTGCGGCGGGCGGCGTCGGTTCCCTCGCCGGACAGTTCGCCCGCCTGCGTGGCGCGGCGCGAGTGATCGGCAGCACCGGTTCCCGGCTCAAGGGCCGGTATCTGGTCGAGGAGCTGGGTTACGACGCCGCCGTCATCCGGGGGGAGGGTCCCATCGAGGACCAACTGCGGGAGGCGGCCCCCGACGGCGTCGACGCGGTCTTCGACAACGTCGGCGGCGAGCAGTTGTCGGCCGCGCTGGCGGTGGCCCGCCGCGGCGCCCGCGTCGCGCTTGTCGGCGCGCTGTCCAGCCAGCTGTCCGGTGGCTTCAACGCCCCGGTCGAGATCGACAGCGCCTCTCTCATCCTGCGAGGGATCACGCTGCGCGGAATGTCAGGCAGCGATCATCTGGACGCGATCCCGCAGGCGATGCGGGACTTGGGCCGTGGGCTGCGCGAGGGCACCATCACCTTCCCGCACGCCCGCCTGTCGGGCATCGACCAAGCGCCGCGGGCATTGTGCGAGTTGCTTGAAGGACGTCACATCGGTGCGGTACTGGTGGAGCTGTGACCCAGACCGGAAGGACCTGAAAATGCGCATCGGCGAGGCGGCGGCGTCCGCGGGTCTCACCTCGAGGGCACTGCGCTACTACGAGCAGCGGGGCCTGATCGCGGCACGGCGCACGCCGTCGGGCCACCGCGAATACAGCCATGATGACGTCCACCGGCTGCGGGCCGTACGCGAGCTGCTGGAGGCGGGCCTGACGATCGGCGACGTACAGGACTTCGTCCACGTCCTCGACATGCGGTTCCCATCGGACGGTGAAGTCTCCGCGACCGTCACGGACGGGTCGAGCCGCTGCCCGGTCGCCGAGGTCACCGGCCGGCGGCTGGCCGATCTCGACAGGCGCATCGAACGGCTGACCGAGCTGCGCGCCCGCCTCACCGAGGCGCTCAACCACCGGTTCGGCGAGCTGTTCCTCGGCCCCGACCAGGCGCGTGACCACAGGCCGGAGCAGGCGGCCTGACGAGCCGCGGGGCGGGCGGCCCCGGGCACGGAGGGTGCCGGGGCCGCCGTGACGCGGGGGTCAGCAGATGACGAGCAGACCTGTGATGGCGGAGCAGGTGGCCGAGGCCGTGTCGTTGGCCGGCTGGGTGTCGGCCGGGGCGCTGTCGAGACGTCCGGCCGTGACGGTGAGGCGGTTGCTGATGGTCAGCAGCTGGGTGTGCAGGCCCAGGGACCTGGTCACCGAGCCGCCCGCGGGCAGGGAGCCGAGGTCACAGGTGACGGTGCGGGCCCCGGTGTCGGCGGCGCAGCCCGGGGCCGCCGGCCGGGCGAAGCCCGCCGGGTAGGTGAAGCGCAGCCGCGCCGCGGTGGCGGTGGCCGGCCCCCGGTTGGTGACGGTGGCGGTGAAGGTCGCGTAGACGACGCCCAACCCCTTGGGGGAGGCCGCCAGCGAGACGGCGAGGTCGGCGGCGGGCGGGGTCTCGTTGATCGTCAGGTCGCCGAGGTCGGTGGTGACGGGGCCGTCACCGAAGTTCTCGGTCAGGGTGGCGTGCAGGGGGACCTGGCCCGACGCGGTGGTCTTGAAAGGAAGATAGATCAGCGTGCGGTTCGTGTCGCCCGGATCGAAGTCGCCCCAGTCGACGGTGACGGTGCGGCTCGCGGTGTCGCCGGTGACGGCCCGCGTGTGGCCCTCCACATCGGACGACCACCAGGACAGGTCGCCCGCGTCGAGACTGCCGTCGGCCTCGGGGGCGAAGGTGATGGTCAGCGGGGCCGTCTCGATCCTGCGGTCCGAGGTGTTGGTGTAGACGAGGTCCAGCAGGGCCTCGGCACCGGGGGCGACGGTCCTGGACGCGGTGAGCGTGATGTGTCCGGGCTGCCCGATGGTGATCGTGGTGGCCTCTTCGGCAGCGGCGCGCTGCGGGCCCGCCAGTCCGGCGGCGACCAGGAGCGCCAGCAGGAGGCCAGACACCACGGATGTCCGGTGCGCACGGCCTGGCGCGATGCCTGTCGTCGGGAACATGCCTTCTCCTTCATGCTCATGGCTTATGCGGCGAAGAACAACACCTGGATGGTCGCCGTGCGGGGCCCCGCCGTTCTCCGCTCGGCACGGGGCCGGAGCAGGCAGGCGGGATCGCTCCGTACAGGGCGATATGCAGAGTGTGACGGATCTTCATGAAACATGAGGTGTTTCCGGCATATCAGATGAGATCAGCATGAATTCTGCTTCAGCCGGAGAAGGCCGGCCGGCCCGCCGTTCAGCCGGCCCCGGCGGTGCCGGGGGCGCTACGGCTCGGGCGACAGGGCCTCGACCAGGTCGCGGATGGTGCTGCGATGATCGCCGGGCCGCCACGCGAGGGCGAGCACGCTCGGGGACAGACCCGTGACCGGGATCGTCATGATCCCCGGCCGCCGGTAGATCTCGGCGTTGCCGGCGGCGAGCAGAACGATGGTGTCGCCGCTCTCAAGCGCCGCGAAGGTCTCCTCGGCGTTCGTCACGGTCGTGCAGACCACCGGTGACCGCCCGCCGCGCTCGTCGGTCGCGAGCCAGTGGTCGCGGAGCGGGCCGGCGCTTTCGGGGAGCGCCAGGAAGTTCTCCTCCAGGAGCTCGGCGAAGGCGACCTCGTCCCGTCCGGCCAGCCAGTGGTCGTGCCGGAACGCGACCCAGCGCGGCTCTCGGGCCACGACCCGGATGTTGAGATCGTCCTGACCGGGGAACGGCAGCCAGACGAACGCCACGTCGACCTCGCCCTCGGCCAGGCCCGCCGTGGGGTCGGTCCAGTTGACCTGGCGCAGCCGCAGGTCGCAGCCCGGCTGGCGTTCGGTGAACCGTTCCCGCAGCGTTCCTAGGAGGCCGCGTCCGACACTGGTCGACATGCCCACGGTCAGCCGTGAGGCGACGGCGGCGACGGCGGCGTCGACGGCCTGCTGGGCCTCGTCCCACTGCTGGAGCAGCCGGCGGGCGGCCGGCAGCAGCGCCTCGCCCGGCGCGGTGAGCCGCACCGTGCGCCGGTCGCGGTCGAACAGCCTCACCCGCATCAGCTCTTCGAGCTGGCGTATCTGCTTGCTGAGCGCCGGCTGCGAGATGAACAGGCGCTCGGCCGCGCGGGTGAAGCTGAGCTCCTCCGCCACGGCCACGAAATACCTCATGTCACGCAGATGAGCATCCATAACGGTCGGCTATTACAGCAGATATTGGACATGCGGGGAAGGCCGACGCCACGATTGCGGCATGAGCACCACGGAGGATCGCCACCTGGTGACCGTCGGCGGCGCCACCGCGCTCCGCACGGCGTCGTCCCAGGTCACGAGCCGCCTCACCGATCCGTTCGGCCCGCCGCCGTGGACGCCGGGCGGCACCTGCCGCTTGGCCCCGCACACTGCCCGATGACGGCCCGACCGGCGGGTTCTTCCGCGACGGCCGTCCCCTCCCCTGATGAACGCCCGGAAGGACAATGAAATGATCTTGGTGACGGGTGCGACAGGCAACGTCGGCTCCGAAGTGGTCCGGGCCCTGGCCGCAGCCGGTGAACCCGTCCGGGCGCTGGTGCGGAAGCCGGACACCGTACCGCTGCCGGACGGCGTCGAGGCGGTGACGGGTGACCTCAACCGGCCGGGGAGCATGACCGGAGCGCTGGGCGGGGCCCGCGCGGTGTTCCTGCTCCCCGGGTACGAGGACATGCCGGGCCTGGTGGCCGAGGCCCGGCGTGCGGGAGTGGAACAGGTCGTGCTGCTGTCCGGCGGCTCGGCCGGGAGCGGCGACATGACCAACGCGGTGACCCGTTTCATGGCCTCGTCCGAGTCCGCCGTGCGGGAGTCCGGGCTGCCATGGACGTTCCTGCGGCCGAGCGCGTTCATGTCCAACGCCCTGCGCTGGCTGCCGCAGCTCCGGTCCGGCGATCGGGTGCGGGTCCCGTTCCCGAACGTCCGCGCGGCGAGCGTCGACCCGTACGACATCGGGGCCGTCGCCGCCCGCGCGCTGCTGTCGGACGAGTACCGGGGCGAGATCCTCCGGCCGACCGGTCCGGTCGCGATGCCACCCGCCGACCAGGTGGCCGTGCTGGCCGAGGTCCTCGGCCGCGATCTGGAGTCCGTGGGCCTGACGGACGAGGAGGCGCGCACCGACCTGCTCGCCACCATGCCCGTCGAGTACGTGGACGCGTTCTTCGACTTCTACGTGAACGGCTCGCTCGACGAGTCGATCGTCCGCCCGACCGTCCGCGAGGTCACCGGCCGCGAGCCCCGCACCTTCGAGCAGTGGGCACAGGCCCACGCGGACGACTTCCGCTGAACCTCCTCGCACCCCAACCTCACCAAGGCTCCAGATGAACCAGAGATTGCGGCGCCTTCTCGCCGCAAGCTCCGCCGCCGCATGCGCGATCGCGTCGGTGGCGGGCTGTTCGAACGACGACAGGCCCGCGGCGCCGACCGCGCAGAAGGCGGAGCCGGGACGCTTCGCCTCGTCCAACCCGGGCTCGGTCAACACCTACTGGATCCAGGCGCCGGAGGGCCTGATCCTCATCGACACCCTGCGCACGCCGGCCGATGCCCGGAAAGCGGTGGCGGAGATCGAGAAGACCGGAAAGCCGGTCGCCGCCATCCTGCTCACCCACTCCCATCCCGACCATGTGGGCGGGGCGGGCGCCTTCCACGAGGCGTTCCCCGAGGCCCCCATCTACGCGTCCAGGACGACCGACAAGACGATGCGGGAGGACAGCCGGGGCTTCTACCCGCTGGCCCGCTCGGCGAACGCGGACTTCCCCGCCAAGGTCACCTACGCCGACCGGACCTTCGAGGACGGCGCACCGTTGCAGGTCGGCGGCCTCCGCTTCGAGACCGCCACGTTCGCCCACGGCGAGTCCGACACAGCGGACGTCTACTACCGTCCCGACACCGGTGACCTCTTCTCCGGTGACCTGGCGACCGGTAAGGTCACGCCCGCGCTGATCGAGGGGACCAGCTGTGGCTGGCTCCAGATCCTCGATCAGCTCGGTGGGCGCTTCTCCGGGGCCAGGACGATGTACCCGGGACACGGTACCGCAGGCCCGGCCCGCGCGTTGATCGACGAGCAGCGCCGGTATCTCCAGGTGTTCCGCGCTCTGGTCCGGCCGGCCGTCGCCCCGGACTCGCCCGAGGGCAGGACGGTCGGCCCCGGCGAGCAGAAGTCGATCATCGCCGAGCTGGACCGCGCCTACCCCGGCTACCCACCGGTCGCGGACCTTCCGACCATCGTGCAGGAGAACATCAAGGCCGTCGCGCGCGAGCTGTCCGCCGAGGACCCCGCGGAGACGCCTGCCGCCTGCGCGGACACCCCCCAGGAAGCGGCGGACGGGCTGCTCGCGCCGGTGAGCGCCTACGTCACCGCGGTCAACGGCCGGAACCTCGACGCGCTGGCGGGAGCGTTCGCCGCCGACGCGGAGCTCGTCGACGTCGGGCGGCGTTTCAAGGGGCGCGCCGCGATCCGCGACTGGGCCCGGGCCGAGGTCATCGGCGGCAGCCTGACCGTCATCAGGGTCGCCGAGAGCCGGCCCGGTCACCAGCGCCTCCTGGTGCGCTTCGCCCCCGGCGGCCAGGGAGGCTTCGACGCCTACTACGCCTTCACCGTCGACGGCCCGTCCATCACCGAAGCCGAACTGACCTATGCGAACTGATCGAAGGAGCGAACGTTCATGACCACCGTACAGAAGGTGAAGTTCTCCGCCGGTGACGTGACGCTGACCGGGAACCTGTTCCTGCCCGGCGGCACCGGCCCGGCGCCGGGCATCGTGGTGGCGGGCACCTGGACGAGCGTCAAGGAGCTGATGGCCGACCGGTACGCCGAACGGCTCGCCGACCGCGGGTTCGCCGCCCTGTCCTTCGACTTCACCGGCTACGGCGAGTCCGAGGGCGAGCCTCGCGACCACGAGGTGCCGGAACGGAAGGTCCGCGACATCAACCACGCGGTCACCTTCCTCGCCGAACATCCTGCGGTGAACGCCGCCCGTCTCGGCGCCCTCGGTGTCTGCGCGGCCGCGATGTACATGAGCGGGAACGCCGTCGACGATCCCCGCGTCCGGTCGCTGGCGCTCGTCGCGCCCTGGCTGCACGACCCCGAGATCTGCCGGGAGGTGTACGGCGGCGAGGAGGGCGTCGCGGACAAGCTCGCCGAGGCCGCACGGGCACGCGCGAAGTACGAGGCGACCGGCGAGGTCGAGTACGTGCCGGTCGTCAGCGGCTCCGACCCTCGCGCCGCCATGCCGTTCGACATCGACTTCTACCTCAACCCCGACCGCGGCGGCCTCCCGCAGTGGCCCAACCGCTTCGCGGTGATGGCATGGCCGGACTGGCTCGGCTACGACTCGATCTCCCTCGCCTCCCGCATCGCCCAGCCCGTCCTGCTCGTCCACAGCGAGGACGCCGCCATCCCGGACGGGGCGCGGCGCTTCCACGCCGCGCTGGCCGGGCCCAAGGATCTCGTCTGGACCGAGGGCGACCAGTTCGCCTTCTATGACCAGGAACCGCAGGTCACGACGGCGGCGGACGCCGCAGCGGCCCACTTCACCCGCACGCTGCCCCGCGGATAGGGGGCTGACGGACAGGGGATCAGCGGGGGTCGCCGACCTCCACCCGCTGCCTGCGGTAGCCGTCGCCGTGGCCGTCCGGCCGGTAGCCCCTCTCGACGTTGCCGGCGATGTCCACGGCGAACCAGCGCACCTCGGTGGTCCGGCCGACCGTGAGCTGCTGTGCTCCCTCGCGCATCCCCGCGGCGGCGAGCTTGGGCGAGCTCAGGGTCGGACGGCTGCCGTCCAGCGTGTAGTGAACGTTGGCGGGCTCGTCGGTCGTGAACGTGAACGTGGCCGACGTGCCGGTCCGGCCGGTCACCTTCAGGTCCGACCGGGGACGGTCCCTGTCGCCGGCGAAGGCCCGGGCGATCTCCAGGATGCCGATCTGGCCGGACGCGAACTCCATCGCCTCCTCGTGTCCCTCGGCGAAGTCCGGCTGGAAGCCGACCGCCCGGAACTGCTTGGTCGCCGGGTCGTAGAGGTCGGCGCCCACCTCGAAGTCCCAGCCGATGACGCCCCGGCCGTACCAGTGCTCGTCGGCGCTGTTACCGGCCGCCGAGTAGAGCACGTCCGGGACCGGACCGGTGCGGCCCGGCCAGATCGCCGTGCCGCGCCAGGACTGGACCGCCGAGAGGATGTGGCCGGAGGCGTCCCAGAAGAAGCTCTCCGTGCCGTAGTCGACCCGCGGCAGCACCTCGCGTCCGGCGGCCTTGTACGCCCCCGGCGGCCACATGAAGTAGCCGCCGTAGGAGTGCGTGTTCATCGCGAACCGGATGTTTGGATACTGCCGGGTGAGCCAGACCTCGTTGCGCGCCTCCGGCTCCGACAGCTCGGCCGGGCCCGCGAAGGTGTCGCTGGTGCAGTTCGTCGAGGCGCCGCTGTAGCCGTCGAACACCGAACCGACCGAGAAGTTGCGGTTCAGGTCGACGCCCCAGGAGTTGCGCCGTGCCGGGTCGGCCGCCTCGGCCGCGCAGTGGTTGGTCATGTTCCGGCGCTGGAAGTTGTAGTCGTACATCGAGTAGTGGGCGCCGTCGGGGTTGACCGTCGGCATGATGAAGATGTCGAGGTCGTCGACCACCTTCCTGGTCCGCCCGTCGCGGGCGTAGTTGCGCAGGAGCCGCTCGGCGGTCTCCACGCAGACCAGCGGGGTCACCCACTCGCGGGCGTGCTCCTGGCAGTAGAGGAAGACGCCGGTCTTCGAACCGTCCCGCTTCTTGCCGATGCGCAGCGCCTTCACCTGGAACGGGTCGCGCGAGACGCTGTCGGGCGCCTTCAGGCTGTCGGTCAGCCTGGTCGCCGGTGCCGCCGCGACCACGCCGCCGCCGGCGTCGCCCCGGTAGGTGGCGGCGCTCAGCAGCGCCGACGCCGCGGCGTCGGCGTTGAGCGCCGCCACCACCTGGCGGGCGGTGCTGCTGACCGCGGCGGACCCGTCGGTGGCCAGGGTGACCACGACGTCCTTGCCGTTCACCGACACGCTCAGCGCGCCGGAGGCGGTCTCGGGCCTCACCAGGGCCAGGCTGACGTCGTTGCCGCCCTCGGACCCGTACGCCTTGGACGACACGTGGAACGTGCTCGCCGGGGCGGCGCCGAACTGCGCCTGCGCCGCCCGGCGGTAGCCGTTCGTCCGGTACGGCAGGTCGACGATCTGCGAGATCCTCGGGAACTCCCGGGCCAGCGCGGTGATCCGGCCGGTCACCTCGGTCGGGTCCATGTAGTGGTCGACGAAGTCCGCGACGTAGTGCCTGCCCGGCGCCTTGCGCGGGGCGCCCAGCCACTTGGTCACCGGCACCGTGACCGAGCCGCCCCGGCTGCTGGTGACCGTGGCCCGGGTGGGGGCCGCGGTGACGGACAGCGGCGAGTTGAACCGGTGGTACATGTACTGGCCGGCGTCGGTGAAGCGGGACATCGTCGCGGTGCCGCCGGAGTCGGGGCCCGTCCCCTCGCCGCTGTCCCAGGTGACGGTGAGCACCGTCTGCGCGTCGGTGGCGCTCGACTTCACCTCCACCGACAGGAAGCGCTGCCCGTCGAGGCTGGTGAACCACTCGGCGCGGAGCGGGGTCAGCCGGTCGGTCTCCTCCGCCGCCCCGGCCGCCAGCGCGATCGCGGCCCGCCGTTCGGTCGCGTTCTCGGCAACGTCCGCCTGGTCGGAGATGGCACCGCCCACGTCGAATCCGAGGTCGCGCAGCCCCTGGGCCTCCCGGGGACTCAGTACGGCGTGCACCTCGAAACCGCCGTCGACGGGTTTCTTGTACTCCGCGAGGTCGACGCCCATGGAGTTGAGCCGGTCGACGCCGGCCTGGTCGGGGACGACGACGCGGAGCAGGGCCACGCCGTCCTGACCGGCGCCGGACAGCCGGTCGGGCGCGACCTCACCGGGTGGCGGGGACGGGTCGGCCAGGACGGGGACCGAGCTGAGACCGAGGGCGGCGGGCAGGGCGAGCAGGGCCGCGAGGCGGCCGGCTCTCCTGCCGTTGCGAGAGCTCCCCATAAGAGATTCCTCCAGTTGGCGCACGGCCCCGGACAGCAGGTCACCCGGCAGGAAATGCGCAATCGGCAAGAATCTTCACAAAATGGTGGATCACCGTCAAGGACCGGAGTAAACGCGTCCGATGCCGCGTGCCGCCCCGCTCCCGGCGCTCGCGCGGCAGGCGGCGGCCTTCCGCCCATCACCCGGATCCGCAGTTTATCCACCACCGTGATCAATGCAGCGGAAAATCGCCGATGTCGCAGCTCGGACCGGCCGGCTCCGTTGTCCGGCGTCGATCGCCCGGCTCCGGAGGATGATTTCCGACCCACCACCGGATTTCCTGGGAAACTATTCAAAGCCAGGACGGATCGGCAAAATGGATCTTCTGGCTCCCCGCACGGTCCTGTCGGCTCCAGAAGAAGGCACGGTCCCGCATGTCTCCCACCCGCAGCGAGAATCCGCCGGACGGCCACCCCGAGACCTCCCCCGGCGACACCCGGGCCGCGGCCCCGACGAGGCCGGACCGCGTCACCACCTGGATCACCGTCGTGGGGACGGTCGTCGGCACACTGATCACCGCCTCGGGAGCGATCTACGTCGCCGCCGTCAACAACCCCGGCAGGGCCGCCGAGGTGGCGGCCGGCGTGATCGGCGAGAAGGCGGTCGTGACGCGGAGCGTCACCGCGACGGTGACGGCCACGGCGACGGTCACCGCCCCGGCGGACGGGAGGCCGCAGGCGCAGAGCAGCCCGGCACCGGGAGGCACCCCGCTCAAGACCGGCGACGCCGCGGCCACCAAGGAGTGCGCCCCGGAGCACTACGGCCGCGGCTACTGGGAGGACGGGTCAGCGGCCCTCGCCGGGGCCGAGGACAAGTTCCCCGCGATGATCTGCACCGTGGAGGACCCGGGAGCGATCATCGGATGGCTCGACTACCCGGTGCCGGACGGAGCGACCGGACTGACCGCCCGCGTGGGCATCGACCGCCAGTCGCCGAACCCCACGGTGCGCCTGCAGTTCAGCGTCCTCACTTTGGACGGCAAGGCCCTGGCCAGGAAAGACGTCGACTACCGGACACCGACGACGATCGAGGCCGACGTGTCGGGACAGCCGCGCGTGCGGCTCCAGGTCTCCCTGCTGGGCGGCGATGACATCGACGAGGGCAACGGCGCGACGGCCGCCTGGATCGACACCCAGTTCGTCTCCTGACGGGAGCCGGACGGCGGGAGGCCGCACGGCGGGAGGCCGGGCGACGGGAGCCCGCTCCCGGCCACCCCGCCCAGGAGGCACGGCGCCCGGCCGGTCACCCCGGGGAGCGGCCCTCCGCGATCACGGTCATCCTCTGCGGGCCGATGCGACATGAACTTCTCCTCACAACGCGCCCGGAGCACCTGTTGGATCCGAATCATCGAATTCGACCGCAGGAGAATCATTCCCGCAGACGGGGGAGCGGGAACGCCGCCACCCGAATTGCTCCGGACCGGTAAAACGCAGCCCCCAATCCCGCCATACGGCAATGTTTAATATCGCCTTACTTTCTGTGAAGTAATCTGTCAAGCCATTGATTACCCCATAACACCATGAAATACCGGGTTCCTCACCTCACCCCCCGCAAGGAGGAAATCCCGGTGGAAACTCCCCCCACCATCGAAAGGGCGAGCCGGTTCACCCGCCGTCTCGCGATCGCGCTGGGAGCCACCCTGGTGGCCACGGCGATCGGTGGCGCCCAGGCCGCCGTCGCGCAGGAGCCCGCCAAGGACACCCGCACGCAGGCCATCGAGCAGGCCGGTCCGGTACCGGGCGGCTTCGCCTCGTGGAAGGAGCTTCTGGCCACCCAGGAACGGCTGGTCCGCGCCGCCGACCGCATCTCCGCGGCGGCCCGGGAGCCGGGCGCCGACGGCTACGCCGGCATCATCGCCGCACCGGAGAACCACGGACTACGCCTTTACTGGAAGGGCGACACTCCCGAAGCGGTCGACGCCCTCCTCGGCGAGCTCCGCGGCGACGTCGCCGTCAGCGTCCTGCCGGCGCGCTACTCCGCGCGCGAGCTGGCACGCG
Organism: Streptosporangium brasiliense; assembly: GCF_030811595.1. Taxonomy (NCBI): domain Bacteria; kingdom Bacillati; phylum Actinomycetota; class Actinomycetes; order Streptosporangiales; family Streptosporangiaceae; genus Streptosporangium; species Streptosporangium brasiliense. Next base: position 3,142,006 of record NZ_JAUSRB010000002.1, on the reverse strand, counting down.
AGACCGCCCGGATCACCCGGAAGGCCGGCGGTGTGATCACCTCGGTCGCGCCCCGGCCCGACGGCTCCGGCCTGACCGTGACCGGTCTGAGCGCCAGGTCGGCCCGCTCCGCGCTCACCGACGTGACGGTGCCGGTCACCGTGGAGGTCGGCGTCCGCCCGACCCTGGCGACCCGCTGGGACGACTCGCCGCCGTGGTGGGGCGGGGGCGCCTGGCGCAACACCAGCGGCGGCGGCTGCTCCACCGGCTTCGCCGTCTCGCACGGAGGCGTGACCAAGATGCTCTCCGCCGGTCACTGCGGGGCGGTGGGCAACACGGCCACCGATCCGACCGGCCAGGTCATCGGGAACATCTCCGAGGACGACAACGGCCGCGACGTGCTGCTGATCAACGCGGGATCGCAGGGCCGGGTCTTCAACAACGTCGTCGGCAACACCGCCAGCGAGTTCAGCAACCCGGTGATCGGCACCTTCGGCAGCTACGTCGGCCTGTGGGTGTGCACCTCCGGGGCCTACTCGGGCACCAACTGCAGCATCCAGGTCCAGCAGACCGGCGTGAGCATCAACGTCGGATACTGGATCACCGGCACCGTCTGGGCGGAGCAGTCCGCGCACACCAACGCCGTCGGGCAGGGCGACAGCGGCGGCTCGGTCGAGGTCATCAACTCCGCCAACACCGCCCAGGTGTACGCGGCGGGCGTCAACACCGCCATCGACGGTGGCACCGCGGTGCCGTGCACCGGCTACGTCACCAGCGGCCGGACCTGCGCCTGGCGGATGTACTACACCCCGTGGAGCAACGCGGTGGCCTCCTTCCCCGGAATATCGATCGTCCTGGGATGAGCCCCCGGCACACCCGGTACGGCTGAGAGCGGGGCCCGCCACGGCAGGGAACGCCGGGGCGGACCCCTTGACCGGACGCAGGAGGTCCGATCCGATGCAGACCCTAGCCGAAGACCCGGGCCGATCCGGGTCCGTTGGTCCGCTGACCAGCCACCGACACCGCTCGGCCACCGCCGACGCGGGCACCCGCCGTACGCCCACGGGGCCGCGAGCCTGCCGCACCGGACCCACCACGGCCGGCAGCGGCCCGCCTCCGCGCGGGTCCGCGCCCGGATGACCGTACGGCGGCGCCTCCGCCCGATCCCACGCCGGAGAGAGGGCACCGAGGGTTCCGGCTGCCTGGACCGCGACTACTGGAGATCGACGCCCGGCCGGGTCACCGGTGGGCGCGGAGCGCCGCGATGAACCATTCGAACGCCGCGACGCTGGGCGGGAACGGCGGCAGGCCGTTGACGGCCCCGATCAGCTGCCAGTACCGCTCCACCCGCCGGTCGGTGAACATCTCCAGCTCGTCGGCCAGCCGGAGGCGTTCCCCGGCGGGGGTGTCCGCGCCGATGATCCGGTGCAGGACCGCCCCGCCCTCGGCGGACTCCGGGGCGACCCCGGCGGCCAGCGCGCCGCCGGCGTGCTCCAGGATCGGCCCGTGGTCGTAGTGCTGGGGTTGCTCGCCGGGCTCCGCGCCCGCCACCGCCATCTGGCGCACGCGCTGCCGGAAGGACTCGTCGGCGACGAGCTCGGCGAGCTCCATCCAGGCGTCCACCTGCTCGGCGCTGGGGTCGTCCGGCAGCTCCGCCGGCATCTGGCGCATCATCCGCGCGATGTGGGCCCCCGGCGTGTCAGGGTCGAGGCCGGCGAAGGTCTGGTCGACGAAGTCGTCGATGACGCGCTGCCGCTCCTGGGCGGACATCCTGGCCAGTCTGTGCATGAGTCTCATCTCCTCGGTGGTGCTCCCTCGTCGGGCGACCGACCGCAGCACCGCGCGCCGCAGTTGCAGGACGCGGATCTCCGCGTCCAGGGCATCGGCGTGCGCTCCGGCGATCTCGGCGACGGTGCCCTGGACGCGCAGGATCCGCCGGACCGTCTCCAGGTCCAGGCCCAGCTCGCGGAGCGTCCGCACCAGGTCCAGCCGGGCCACCGCCGCCACGTCGTAGAGCCGGTAACCACCGGCCGAACGGCACGTCGGCGGGACGATCCCCAGGTCGGACCAGAAGCGGATGGTGCGCACCGGCAGCGCGGTACGGCGGGCGAGCTGCCCGATGGTGAACAGCCCGGTGCGGTCGTCCATGGGACCACCTTCGACCTTCCAGCCGCTGGAGACTCAAGTCCTGAGGCCGACCTCACTCGGTCACCGCGGTCGCGACGGACTCATGGGGAGGGGCCGCAGGGCCACGGCCGGACGGCCGGGACGCTCACGGACCAGTTTGGCCGGCCAGCGCGCGCAGGGCGTCGGCGGTGAATCTGTCGAGGGGGTAGAACAGCTCGATCGCCAGCTCCGACAGCGTCACATCGGCCGGAGCGCCGAACGTGGCCATGGTGCCGAACATCGACAGCTCGCCGTACGGAGTGCGGATTCTCAACGGCACCTGCACCGGGCTCGGCCGCTGTCCCGGGCCGCCGGTCTCCCCCGACTCCTCGTCCGCAGGGACGGGGTAGCGGCACACCTCCTCGTAGAGCGCGCGCAGTTGCGCGTCTCCGGTGGCGCTGACCTGGCGGCGCAGCCGTTCGAGGGAGAGGGATCGGACCTCGCCCAGGTTGGCCAGGTGCGCGGCCAGCCCGTCGGGGTGCAGCAGCAGCCGGAACACGTTCGGCCGCGGCTCCAGCAGATGCGGCGGTATGCCGTCCATCAGGACGGACATGGCCCGGTTGCCGATCAGCACGTTCCAGAGCCGGTCGACCACGACGGCGGGATACGGCTCGTGCGCCGTCAGCATGGTGTCCAGAGCCGAGCGGATCGACGCCATGTACTCGTCGTCGAGGCTGCTCTCCCGGTAGGCCGGCGCGTAGTCGGCGGCCAGCAGCAAGGTGTTGCGCTCACGCAAGGGGACGTCCAGGGCGGCGGACAGGCGCAGCACCATCGCCCGGCTCGGGCGCGCCCGGCCGGTCTCCACATATGACAGATGCCGCGCGGAGGTGTCGGCCAGGAGGGCGAGGTCGAGCTGGCTGAGCCTGCGGCGCTGCCGCCACTCCCTCAGCAGGGCACCCACCCGGGACGGTCGCTCCACATCCATGCCCGGGAGACTAGCCACCGTGAGGTCACCACTGCCATCACCTCGGAGGTCATTGAGCCCATGACCGGGGTGATGGCAACGTCTCTTCCGGCCAGGGCCCGACCGGGCCCGTCCACGGAAGGAGACCTGTATGAGCAGCGTGACCGGGGCCGCCCGGCCCCCGGCGGCCGGCGGTGGCGGGTCGGACCTGCTGCGCACGGTCCTGCGGATCGACGGCTGGAGCACCGCCGTCTTCGGCGTCGTCATGCTCGCCGGCAGCGGGCCGCTCAGCGGTCCGCTCGGCCTGCCGACCACCTGGTCCGTCCCGTTCGGGGTCGCCATGCTGGGTGGGGCCGCCGCTCTCGGCCTCATCGCCGGCTATCCGCGGATCCCCCCGCGCCACGCCGCCTCCGTCGTCGCGGGCAACGCGCTGTCGTGCGTGGCGCTCCTGCTGCTCACCTTCGCGGACGTGATACCGCTCACCGGTCCGGGGGTCGCCTTCATGCTCGTCGGAGCGCTGGTGGTCGCGGTCTACGCCGGGCTCGAGTTCATCGGCCTGCGACGCTCCATGAGCGCCGGCGCCCGGGAAGCCATGGCCTGAGAAGCCCCACCGGCGCGGGGCTGGACGTCTTCGAGACCGAGCCGACCGCCTTCCGGGCCCGGCCTGACCCGGCAAAGTGGATCAACAGCGCAATACGCCTTTCGAACCGACCAGACGCCTCGGCGCGACTACACTGCGCGACTACAGGTCAACAATCGGTAAAGAAGGTGCTCGTGGGGCGACGGCGGATCATGATGACGCTCGCGGGAGCGGGGGTGGCGGCCGTCGCGGGGACGGCGCTCCTGCTGTCCGGCGGGCAGGGGTCGCAGGCGGCCGGGGCCGCACCGGCGGTGCCCGCCGCGGGAGATCCGCTGACCGGCCAGGAGGTCACCCGGGCGGGCGACATCGCCTCGGCCGTCTCCCGGGCACACCTGGCCGCCGGACGGGTCAAGCTGCTCTACGTCGAGCGCGACGACGGCAAGGACGCCGAGGAGCGGCGGCGGGCCGACGCCTACCTGTACGACTACGCCACCGACAGGCTGATCGTGCGGACCGTGGACCTCGGCCAGGGCAGGGTCGTGGCGGAGAGCGTGACGCAGGGCGTGCAGCCGCCGCCGTCCGGGGCGGAGGAGCTCAGAGCCGCCGAGCTGCTGCTGGCCGACCCGGAGTACGGCAGGGGCGTGCGCGAGTCCTACGCCAGGGCGGCCGGCCGGCCGCTGCGGTCCGCCTCCGACCTGGGGCTCCGAGGGCTGATCTTCACCCCCGGCCAGGAGGGCGGGGCCCGCCGGTGTGAGACCCACCGCTGCGTGCGGCTGTTCGTCCGGCTCCCCGGCAACACCTGGCTGGACACCAGCCGGATCGTCGTCGACCTGTCCGCCAAGCAGATCTACACCCTGGAGTGGTGACCTTGTCCCTGCGTCCGGCCCTCTCCCGGTCCCCGCGCCTGGCCCTCGCCTGCGCCGTGCTGCTCACCTGCGGTCTCGGTCCGGCGCCGGCCGCGCGGGCCGCGCCGGGCCCCCACTCCGCCGCCGCCCGCTCCGGGCCCGTCGCGCGGGCCTCCGCCGCGCCCGCCGCGCCGGCCGCGCAGCCCCCGTGCAGCGCGCCGTACCGGATCGACAGGACCCTGCCGAACGGCGCGCGCTGGCAGCTCTGCTGGGAGATGCGCAACATCGAGGGGCTGGTCCTCACCAAGGTCGTCTACACCCCCAGGGGCAACAGCCCGGTCAGCGTGCTGCGCAGCACCGCGCTGGCCCAGATCCACGTCCCCTACGACAGCGGCAGCCCCCGCTACCACGACATCGGGGCCCTCGGCGACTCCGCCATCCCGTTGCAGGCCGCCGACTGCCCGGCCGGCGAGCGCCGCCTGCAGTACGTCTGCGTGACGACGCGGGCGCGCGGCCACGCCTACCTGAAGCCCGGTTACGAGGAGCCGAACATCTCGGCCCAGGGGCAGGATCTGGTGGTGTTCGCCGCCTTCCAGGTCGGCTGGTACACCTATCTGGCCGAGTGGGCCTTCTCCGACGACGGGGCGATCACCCCCCGCGTGGGCGCGACCGGCTCGCTGGCCGGGTCCACCACCACGCCCGAGCACGGCTGGCCGATCGGCGTGGGCAGCGCGGACTTCGAGGAGAGCCACAGCCACAACATCTTCTGGCGTCTCGACTTCGACATCCAGGGCGAGAGCGGCGACGTCGTCGAGCAGTACGACTTCTCGGGGTCCGGCACAGCCAAGCGGAGTCTCACGCGCACGGCCTTCGCCCGGGAGGGCAAGGCCGTCAACGGCCGGATGCGCTGGTGGCGCGTGGTCGACCGCGGGGTCCGCAACGCCGACGGGCACCCCGTCTCCTGGGAGCTGAACAACTCCGACAGCGCCGAATACCGCGGCCCGGCCGGCGAGGCGTTCACCCGCGCCGACCTCTACGTCACCGACTACCGCTCCTGCGAGCGCCTGGCGACCACCAACCCCGCGCCCGGGTGCGCGGAGTCCGTCGACCGTTACGTCAACGGCGAGACGGTCACCGACCCCGTGCTCTGGGTCAACGTCGGCTTCCACCACGTCGCCCGCGACGAGGACGCCGACCCCATGCCGACCCACTGGCAGGGCTTCCGCATCACCCCCCGCGACGTCACGGCCAAGAACCCCCGTTGAGCCGCGCGCCTCATGGCGCTCCCGTGGAAGCGGGTCCTACGGCGCAGGCGGCCGGTCGGGCTCCCCGGAGCTCCCGCCCGGCCCGTCGGCGGGGAGGCCGAAGCGGGCTCGCCGGTCCGGGGGCACCAGGCCGAGGTAGCCGGGGTGTCGCTCGATGTAGCCACGGATGAACGGGCAGAACGGCAGGACCGACATCCCGGCGGTGCGGGCGGCGTCGAGCGCGCCGCGCGCGAGGATCGAGCCGAGTCCGCGGCCTTCGAAACGCGGATCTATCTCCGTGTGGGTGAACGACAGCTTCTTACCTGCCCGCCTGTACACGGCGGACCCGGCGGTCTCCCCGTCGACGAGGATCTCGAACCGGCCGGCCCGAGCGTTGTCGACGACCTGCGGTTCCGTCTGACCCATGCTCGCTGCTCCCGAGGTCGACATGTGTCCGTGCTCTCCTTCTCGCGCTTTCTCGCGGCGGGGTCAGGCGGCGATGGCCGCGTGCATCTCCCACACCAGGATCTCGGCGGGTTCGGTGGCGGTGACCCGCTGGCCGCCGGTGGCGGTGAAGCGGACGGCGTCACCGGTGCCCAACGCCCCGGCGCCTTCGAGGGTGACCGCACCGCGGGGCACGAACAGGTGCAGGAACGGCGCTTCGGGAAGCTCGACGCTCTGGCCAGGCCGCAGGCGGGCGGCGTGCAGGGCGGCGTAGCGGTTCTTGATGCGGATGGCGGAGGCCCCGTCATGCTTGGCCATCCCGGACGCGACCGGCACCAGGCCGCCGGCCAGCAGCTCGCCCTCGATCTCCAACTGCTCGTAGCCGGGGGCGATCCCGGGCTCGTCCGGCACCACCCACATCTGCACGAAGTGCACCGGCTCGTCGTGGGGCGCGTCGCCCCGCAGCCGCCAAGAGTCGTTCTTCTCCGAGTGCATGATGCCGGTGCCGGCGCTCATGCGCTGGGCCAGTCCCGGATAGATGACGCCGTTGTGGCCCTCGGAGTCCTGGTGCACGAGGGAGCCCTGGAGCACCCAGGTGACGATCTCCATGTCGCGGTGCGGGTGGGTGTCGAACCCGCTGCCGGGGCGCACGATGTCGTCGTTGTTGACCAGCAGCACCCCGTGATGGGTGTTGCCCGCGTCGTAGTGGCCTCCGAACGAGAAGGAGTGCTTGGAGTCCAGCCAGGCGATGTCGGTGACGGACCGCTCGTCGGCGCGGCGGACGTCCACGGTCGGGGTCGGCGGGAACACGGTCATGAGATTGATCCCCTTTCGGGTCCGGAAAGGCGCACGGGCGTGGAAGGCGCGGGTGCCTGCGTGGGTCGCGCGGACGGCCTGTGCCGGTCGCGCGGACGGCCTGTGCCGGTCGCGCGGACGGCCTGTGCCGGTCGCGCGGACGGCCTGTGCCGGTCGCGCGGACGGCCTGTGCCGGTCGCGCGGACGGCCTGTGCCGGTCGCGCGGGTGCCTGCGCGGGTCCTGTGGTCCCGTGGGTCCATAGTCCCGCGGGACGCGGGCCGGCGGTGCGGCGGCCGGGCGTGGCCCGGGGGCGACGCGGCGGCCGGACGTGGCCGGTGACGGCCGCGTCAGGCGTTCTTGACGGCGGAGACCTCGAACTCCAGCACGATCTTTTCGCTGACCAGGACGCCGCCGGTCTCGAGCGCGGCGTTCCAGGTGACGCCGTAGTCCTTACGGTTGATCGTCACAGCGCCCTCGAAGCCGACGCGCACGTTGCCGAACGGGTCGGTCGCCGCGCCCTCGTAGGTGAAGGGGATCGTCACCGTGTTGGTGACGCCCTTGATGGTCAGGTCACCGGTCACCTCGAAGTCGGCGTCGCCGGTCTGGCGGACGGCGGTGGAGACGAAGGTGATCTCCGGGTAGGACTCCATCGCCAGGAAGTCGTTGCTGCGCAGGTGCTCGTCACGCTGGGCGTTGCGGGTGTCGATGCTCGCGGCGCTGATGGTCACCGTGGCGGTCGAGTTGGCCGGGGTGTCGCCGTCGAGCACGGCGGTGCCCTCGAACTCGTTGAACGCGCCGCGGACCTTCGTCACCATCGCGTGCCGGGCGACGAACCCGATGCGGGTGTGAGCCGGGTCGATGGTGTAGGTGCCGGTGAGCTTGGCGAAGTCGGTGGCGGTGGTCGTCATGGTGGTCTCCTCCTGCGGTTCGGCCATCCAGTGGATGACGTGTCATCTATGCGCCTCAACTTACATGACGCATCATCTATTCCGCAATCTCCATGACACGTCATCCAGAATGGGTAGAGTGGGGGACATGAACAGCCCTCGATGGCTCGACGACGACGAGCAGCGCGCCTGGCGGGCCTACATACGGCTCCAGGGGCGGCTGACCGCCCGGCTCAACCGGCAGCTCCAGGCCGATTCCGGCCTGTCCCTGGCCGACTACGAGGTGCTGGTGCAGCTCACCGACGTCCCGGACGGGCGCCTACGCCCCTTTGAGCTCCAGCGGGAAATACAGTGGGAGCAGAGCCGCCTGTCACACCACCTGAGCCGGATGCAACGTCGTGGTCTGATCGACCGCGAGGAGTGCCCCGACGACGGCCGGGGAGCGTTCATCGTGGTCACCGACGCCGGCCGCCACGCCATCACCGCCGCCGCGCCCGGACATGTAGAGACCGTTCAGCGACTGTTCTTCGAGGGGCTCACCCGCGACCAGATCGCCGCGCTGGAGCGGCTGTCGACTCAGGTGCTCGCCCGGCTCGACGCCGTCTCCGAGGACGTCCCCCGAGGGTGATCCGTCCCGCCCCCCGGCGTCGCGGAGATCGGTTCCCGGGAACGGGCCGGAGGCCGCTCCCGGCGCCACGGCACCGGCGGGGCCTCGCGCCGGCCTTCCCGCGACGTCACGGCGGAGAGCCCGCGCCGGCCCAGGCCCGGCGGCCCTCCTGACATCTGGTGATCCGCAGCACCACCGCGACCGCCAGGGCCGCCGCGACCAGCGTGACAGCGAGGCCGTAGGCATCGAACCCGGACCCGGCCCCGGACCCGGACCCGGAGGCGAGTGAGTCCGGGGCCCCCATCGCGAGGAGCAGCCCGGCGGCCAGCGGCAGCACCCAGAACCCGAGCAGCCACGACACCCACCAGGCCCAGATCAGCCACGAGTGCACCTCTTTGCCGATGTGCTCGCCGCGCACGCCGCCGGGCCGGGAGACCGCCCAGACGTCGTCCACGATCTGCTTGGGGATCCACCAGTTGAGGACCGGCAGGAACCAGCCCAGCACGGCGAGGATCCGGGGCCAGCGGTGCGGGACCCGGCTCAGGGAATCGGCGTTCGCGCGGGCCCGCAGGAGCCAGACCACGAAGGCGACCGCCGCGACGGCATGGGCCAGATACCGGAGCAGGAGGAACGTCGCGGCCACGGCCAGGCCGTCCGGCCCCTGCGGGCCCGCCTCCTCCACCAGCCTGCTCACCGTCGGGGCGAGGTGGGGCCCGCCGAGCACCCAGAAGATCTCGGCCGCGGCGGCGACCGCCAGCGTCGCCACCGCCGCCGTGGCCGGTCCCCGCAGGGGGCGCAGGGAGTGGGGGTGCATCGCCGTCCTCTGTGTGATCAACCGGATCGGCGGACAGTATTTCCATAAGCGACATGCGACGACAATCAGGGCTTTCCTCACGGGCGGCTTCGCACGTTTTCGCAACACGCATGGTGATAGCGGACAGGGGCATGGGTTGGAGCGCCCCGATAGGGCAGGGTTAGGGGATACCGATCTACGGGAGTGAGCCATGAACGCGCACTTGGACCTGGAGCGCCTGGCAGGTGGGGCGCACCACGATCCGCACTCGATCCTCGGGGCGCACCCGGGGCCGGGGGGCGTGACCGTCAGGGCGCTGCGGCCACTCGCCGAGAAGGTCCAGGTCGTCACCGACGGCCAGGCCCACGACATGGAGCACCTCGCCCACGGGGTGTTCGCGGTGACGATCCCCGGGCTGGACAAGGTGCCCGACTACCGCCTCCGGGTCACCTACACCGGGGCCGAGCCGTACGAGACGGGCGACCCCTACCGGCACTGGCCCACGCTGGGCGAGGTGGACCTGCACCTGATCGGCGAGGGGCGTCACGAGCGGCTGTGGGAGGTGCTCGGCGCGCGGGTCATGCGGCACGAGGACATGGACGGCACCGCCTTCGCCGTATGGGCGCCGAACGCGCGCGGGGTCCGGGTGATGGGCGACTTCAACCACTGGGACGGCACCGCCTATCCCATGCGCTCACTGGGCAGGTCCGGGGTCTGGGAGCTGTTCGTCCCCGGGCTGGGCGAGGGCGACCGCTACAAGTTCGGCGTCCTCGGCGCCGACGGGGTCTGGCGGGCCAAGGCCGACCCGATGGCCCGGCGCACCGAGACCCCGCCCGCCACCGCGTCGGTGATCGACAGGTCGGAGTACGGCTGGCAGGACGGCGAGTGGATGCGGCGGCGCGCGGAGCGCAGCGCGGCGGCGGAGCCGATGAGCACCTACGAGGTGCACCTGGGCTCGTGGCGGCCGGGGCTGTCCTACCGGGAGCTGGCCACCGAGCTGGTCGACTACGTGGTGGACATGGGGTTCACGCACGTCGAGTTCATGCCGGTGGCCGAGCATCCGTTCGGCGGCTCCTGGGGTTACCAGGTGACGTCCTACTACGCGCCGACGGCCCGGTTCGGCACCCCGGACGAGTTCCGCCACCTGGTGGACCGCCTGCACGGGGCGGGCATCGGGGTGGTGGTCGACTGGGTGCCCGCGCACTTCCCGATGGACGACTGGGCGCTGGCCCGCTTCGACGGGACGCCACTGTACGAGCACGCCGACCCGGCGCGGGGCGAGCACCCCGAATGGGGCACCTACATCTTCGACTTCGGCCGCAGGGAGGTGCGCAACTTCCTGGTCGCCAACGCGCTCTACTGGCTGCGCGAGTTCCACATCGACGGGCTGCGGGTGGACGCGGTCGCCTCGATGCTCTACCTCGACTACTCGCGGCGCGAGGGTGAGTGGACGCCCAACGAGTACGGCGGGCGGGAGAACCTCGACGCGGTGGAGTTCCTCAAGGAGATGAACGCGGTCGCCTACCGGGACCAGCCGGGGATCGTCACCATCGCCGAGGAGTCGACCGCCTGGCCCGGGGTCTCCCGGCCGGTGCACCTGGGCGGGCTCGGCTTCGGGTTCAAGTGGAACATGGGCTGGATGCACGACACCCTCGCCTACCTCAGACACGAGCCGATCTTCCGCCAGTACCACCACCACCAGATGACCTTCTCCCTGATGTACGCCTACTCGGAGAACTTCGTGCTGCCGCTGTCGCACGACGAGGTGGTGCACGGCAAGGGGTCGCTGCTCGGCAAGATGCCCGGGGACGAGTGGCAGCGCTTCGCGAACCTGCGCGCGCTGTACGCCTTCATGTGGGCCCACCCGGGCAAGCAACTGCTGTTCATGGGCGGGGAGTTCGGCCAGGGCTCGGAGTGGTCGGAGTCGCGCGGGCTCGACTGGTGGGTGCTCGACTTCGACGGGCACAAGGGGGTCCAGCGGCTGGTCCGCGACCTCAACCGGATCTACCGGGAGACCCCCGCCCTCTGGAGCCTCGACACCTCCCCCGACGGCTTCCGGTGGATCGACGCCGACGACGCGCAGGGCAACGTCTTCTCCTTCCTGCGGCTGGCCCCGGATGGCTCGGCCGTCGCCTGCGTGGCCAACTTCTCCGGCTCGCCGCATGAGGACTACCGCCTCGGCCTGCCCGCCGCGGGCCCGTGGGAGGAGATGCTCAACACCGACGCGTACGACTACGCGGGCAGTGGGGTGGGCAACCTCGGCGCCGTGGAGGCGACGGAGGAGCCGTGGCACGGCCTGCCGTACTCGGCCCGCCTGCGCGTCCCGCCCCTGGGGACGGTCTGGCTGCGCCACTCCGGCGAGCGCGTCGAGGAGGAGCCCGTCGCGGAGGCCGCGGCCGTGGCGGCGGTGATCGGGGAGACCGTGGACGGGACCGCGACCGCGGACGCCCCGGACGAGACCGCGGCCGGGGGCGCCCCGGACGAGGTCGTGGCCAGGAGCGCCCCGGACGGCGCCGTGGCCAGGAACGTCACCGCGGGAGACCTCAGCTAGATCACAAATCAACTCAAACCTCAATAATTTCCTTAAGCTCCCCTTAAGCTGGCGCCTCACAGCGCGCGCGAGCCTCGGCTTGCGCGCGCTTGTCGGCTGGTCAGCGGGTGGGGGCGAGCGGGCCGTGACGAGCTCCGGGTGAGCTCGGGGCCGCTGTCCGTCGTGCCCGGCGACCACGACGACCCGGTCCCGTCCGGCTGAGGCCGGCCGGGGCCGCCTAGCTCGCCCCTTGCCGCGCCGTCGTCGGCGCGGTCCCTTCCCCCGGAGGACCAGTGAGACTTCGACGTCTCATGGCGGGAGCGGCCGTCCTGGCCGTGACCGCCACCACATTCGCCATCACGCCGGGGACCGCCTCGGCCGTCTCCGCGTCGTCCCCGCAGGCGCTTCCTGGAACGTTCCCGCAGGCGCTCTCTGGAACGTTGCAGACAGCGCCGGAGGCCGACGAGCCCACCCAGGCCGAGACCAGGAAGGCCCTTGAGGCCTTCGAGAACAAGGTCCGCGTCATCATCGACACCAAGACCTCCTCCCAGGTCGGCGGCGTCGCCGAGGACCTGAAGGCCGAGGGCGACAAGGTCCTCCTGCAGGAGGCGGCGGAGTCCTTCCTGGTGGCGGTCGTCGACAAGACGGACGTCGCCCAGCTCAAGAAGGAGCCGGAGGTCGAGTCGGTCAAGGTCGACACCCTCACCTTCCCCTCGCTGCTGACGAGCACCAAGGTGATCGGCGCGGACAAGGTCCACGCCTCCGGCGTCACCGGCGGCGGCCAGGCGGTCGCGGTCATCGACACCGGCGTCGACCGCGACCACCCCTTCCTCGCGGGCCGGATCGCCGCCGAGGCGTGCTTCTCCACCTCCACCATCAAGGACATCGCGATCTCGCTCTGTCCCAACTTCGGCTCCAAGCAGATCGGGCCGGGCGCGGCCGACGCCGAGACGCCCAACTGCTACAGCCTGATCCAGCGCGGCAACCTCTGCTCCCACGGCACCCACGTGGCCGGCATCGCGGCGGGCAAGCTCACCCCGGGCGCCCCGGCCGACGGCGTCGCGCCGGGCGCGGGCGTCATCGCGATCCAGGTGTTCAGCAAGATCTACGACGGAGGGCCCAACGGCTGCGGCAGCTGGGCCGAGGTCCCCTGCATCGGGGCCTACCAGTCCAACATCCGCCAGGCGCTCGCGCACGTCGAGACGCTGACCGCGACGCACAAGATCGCCGCGGCCAACATGAGCCTGGGCGGCGGCAGCTCCGCCACGGACTGCGACCGCCTGCCGAACGGCCAGGAGACCCTCCCGGAGGCGGCCTCGCTCCGCGCCAGGGGCGTGGCGACCGTCGTCGCCGCGGGCAACGAGCACACCGTGGGCGCCGTCTCCTGGCCCGCCTGTGTCTCCAGCGTGATCACCGTCGGCGCCACCGACGACAACGACGCGGTCGCGCCGTTCTCCAACCAGGGCAAGCAGCTTGAGCTGTTCGCGCCGGGCGTGGGGATCGAATCCTCGGTCCCCAGCGACAAGTGGTCGGGCCGGGGCCGCAACAACACCTACGACGTCTACAGCGGCACCTCGATGGCCGCCCCCCACGTCGCCGGCGCCTTCGCCCTGCTCCGCCAGAAGCGGCCGGACGCCTCGGTGGAGGAGCTGCTCACGCTGCTGCGGCGGACCGGTAAGCCGATCACCTACGACAGCGTCGAGATCGTCGACCGGGAGCCGGTCGAGGTCAAGGCCGTCACGCCGCGGATCGACCTCTGGGCCGCGCTGAACCCGGCGCCGACCACCCCGACGCCGACACCGACGTCGACCCCGACCGCCACGCCCACCGCGACACCCACGGTGACGCCCACCGCGACACCCACCGCGACGCCGACGGTCACGCCGACGAGGGGGCCGTCCGCCACGCCCAAGCCGACCCCGACCCCGACCCCCACTCCGACCGCCACCGGCCGGGGCTTGGGCGACGTGAGCCCGATCCCGGTGCCGGACCTGTGCGGGCGCGGCCGGGGCAGCACCGCGCTGACCGCCGCCCAGTGGGCCGCGGAGTTCCGCAAGGGCGCCGGCAAGCTCTCCGACAAGACCCTGCTCTGCTACCTGAGCCTCGCCCAGAACGGCAGCAAGGTCTTCCCCGAGGCCACCGACTCCAACTCGCTGGGCAAGGCCTACAAGGTGCTCCGGGGCAAGGGCGCCAGGGCCACGCTGGACCGTGAGCTGCTGGCCGCCTGGCTGAACTGGGCCCACGGCGTCTACGACGGCTCCACCAAGGTCCACCGCACCACCACGCTCAAGAGCGCCGTCGCCGTCGCCGAGAGGCACCGCCTCAACGGCAAGGCGACCGCGGCGCAGCTCGCCGGCGCCGCCAAGTATCTGCGCACGTACGTCAACAAGGCGAAGTAAGTTTTCCCAACTGTAATCCCAACCGATCGGGCCGGTCACGTGGGACGTGACCGGCCCTTTCGCGTCCGGAGGCGGTACGGCGGGCGTCCGGTGGACCTTAAATCGGCCTTATGTCGCCCGGCAGGGCATTGACCACCCGGGAACGAGAACTTACGCTCTGGAAACTAATAGGAAACTTTCCTATGAATTCGGGGGCTAGGAACTCTCTGACCTGGAGCGACCCTTGCGACGAATCACCATCGGCTCCCTAATCGCAGCGGCGGCGCTGCTCGTCCCCCTGGGGTTGAGCGCCGCGACGGCCGCCACTCCGGCCACCGCCACCTATTCGACCGACTCCGACTGGGGCTCAGGCTTCCAGGGCAAGGTCACCGTGAAGGCGGGGACGAGCGCGCTGACGAGCTGGAAGGTCGAGTTCGACCTCCCGGCGGGCAACTCGATCGCCTCCGCCTGGGACGCCGACCTCACCAAGAGCGGCAACCACTACACCTTCGTCAACAAGTCCTGGAACGGGGCGCTGGCGGCGGGGGCCTCGGTGAGCTTCGGTTTCACCGGCTCGCCCGGCGGGCTGTCCGGCGTGCTCAACTGCAAGCTCAACGGCGGCGCCTGCGACGGCAGCGGCAACCCGGACCCGACTCCCACCCCCACCCCGACACCCACCCCGACGGTCACTCCCACGGTCGACCCGACACCCACCCCCACCCCGACGGTCACCCCTGACCCCTCGGGCAAGAAGGTCGTCGGCTACTTCACCGAATGGGGCGTCTACGGCCGCAACTACCACGTGAAGAACCTGGTCACGAGCGGTTCGGCGGCGAAGCTGACGCACATCCTGTACGCCTTCGGCAACTCCGCCGGCGGCAGGTGCTCGATCGGCGACTCCTACGCCGACTACGAGAAGGCCTACACCGCCGACCAGAGCGTCGACGGCGTCGCCGACACCTGGGACCAGCCGCTGCGCGGCAACTTCAACCAGCTCCGCAAGCTGAAGAAGGCCTACCCGAACATCAAGGTCATCTACTCCATCGGTGGCTGGACCTGGTCCGGTGGCTTCACCCAGGCCGCGGCCAACCCGGCCGCGTTCGCCGACTCCTGCTACAAGATGGTCGAGGACCCGCGCTGGGCCGATGTCTTCGACGGCATCGACATCGACTGGGAGTACCCCAACGCCTGCGGCCTGACCTGTGACACCAGCGGCCCGGCCGCGTACAAGAACGTCTTGTCCGCGCTGCGCGCCAAGTTCGGCCCCACCGCTCTGGTCACCTCGGCGATCACCGCCGACGGCTCCACCGGCGGCAAGATGGACGTCGCCGACTACGCCGGCGGGGCTCAGTACCTCGACTGGATCATGCCGATGACGTACGACTTCTTCGGCAGCTGGGACGCGAAGGGCCCGACGGCTCCGCACTCGCCCCTGACCGCCTACCCCGGCATTCCGAAGGACGGCTACAACTCCGACGCCGCGGTCCAGAAGCTCAAAGGCAAGGGCGTGCCCGCCAACAAGATCCTTCTCGGCATCGGCTTCTACGGCCGCGGCTGGACCGGCGTGACCCAGGCGGCTCCGGGTGGCACCGCCACCGGCGCCGCCCCTGGTACCTACGAGGCGGGCAACGAGGACTACAAGGTCCTCAAGACCAAGTGCCCCGCCACCGGCACCATCGGTGGCACGGCCTACGCCTTCTGCAACGGCCAGTGGTGGGGATACGACACTCCGGCCACCATCACGGGCAAGATGACCTACGCCAAGAACCAGGGTCTGGGCGGCGCGTTCTTCTGGGAGACCAGCGGCGACACCGCCAACGGTGAACTCATCAGCGCGATCGCCAACGGACTCAAGTAGCATTTCGAACACTCGGCCCTCCGTGCGCGTCACGCCGCGGGGGGCCGAGCCGTTTCTGAAAGATTCCTCAGAATCCGGATCAAGGTATTCACTCGGGATAAATGGCTGCTTAGACTCCCAATCGCCCGTTTGATCCCCCGGAGGACGTGTGCGACTTCGAGCCCTCGTGGCCCTGGCGATCGTGCTCACTGTCGCCCCTGGCGTTCCCGCGCTCGCCGAGGAGGCGCCGGCACCGCCTCCGGCGGCCGCCCAGGACTCTCCGGCACCCGCCGCGGAGACACCGCCCCCCGGCGGGGAGGCACCGCCCCCGGACGAGGGGACGCCCGTCCCGCCGCCCGCCGAGCAGCCGCCGGCCCCCAAGCTGGAGCCCGGGCTGGCCGCCGACGGCGACGGAGCCCGCGTCATCGTCGAGGTGACCGCCCCGGCGGAGGCCGCGCCGGTCGCCGGCGAGGCTCGGACGCTGTCCGGCACCGAGGTCGTCCTCCAGCCGCCGGACACCTCGTTCATCGTGGTCGAGGGCACGGGCGAGTCCCTGGCCGCGCTGGCCGATGACCCCCGGGTGGTGTCGGTCCGCCGGGACCGCACCTACTCCCCCAGCGACCTGGGCACCGGCCTCAGTGTGATCGGGGCGGACCAGGCCCACGCCGCGGGGTTCACCGGCAAGGGCCAGATGATCGCGGTCATCGACACCGGGATCGACCGGGACCACCCCGCGCTCCACGGCAGGGTCGTGGAGGAGGCGTGCTTCTCCGCCACGGACGACGGCGCGAAGTCCCTGTGCCCCGGCGGGAGCGACACGCAGATCGGCACGGGATCCGCCGACGCGGAGACCGCCATGTGCGTGAAGGACTCGGTCAACCTCTGCGACCACGGCACCCACGTGGCGGGGATCGCCTCCGCCGTCGCCCCCGACGCCGACATCATGGCGATCCAGGTCTTCAGCCGGATCGACGACGCCGAGTCCTGCGGCGAGGAGTCCTGCCTGACCGCCTACGAGTCCTCGATCCTGCTGGCCCTCGACCACGTCGCCAGGAGCACCCGCGACATCGCGGCGGTGAACCTCAGCCTCGGCGGCGGCCTCTTCAACGGGGCGTGCGACGCCGAACCCGCCCTTCAGGAGATGAAGGAGAGGATCGAGGCCCTGCGCGCCAAGGGTGTGGCCACCGTCGCCGCCGCCGGCAACGAGTACGAGACCGGCGCCGGGGCGCCCGGGTGCATCTCCAGCGCGGTGACCGTGGGGGCCACCGACGGTGGCGACGTCATCCCCGACTGGTCCAACCGCGGCTCGATCCTCGACCTCTTCGCCCCCGGCGTGGACATCGACTCCTCGGTGCCCGGTGGCGGCCGGCAGGTCTACAGCGGGACCTCGATGGCGACCCCGCACGTGGCGGGCGCCTTCGCGCTGCTGACCCAGAAGTCGGCGGAGGCCACCCCGGACGCGCTCCTGGAGCAGTTGCGGAAGGCCGGCCGCCCGATCGTCTACGACGGGGTGACCACTCCCCGCCTCGACGTCTACGGCGCGCTCACCGACCGGGCCCCTTCTCCACCGGCGACCCAGTCGCCGGGCTCGGGCGACCCCACTCCGGACGATCCCGACGACGGCTCCGATGACGACCCGAGCCCCGACCCTAGCTCCGGCCCGGTGCCGGCCCCCGGCCCGGCGGACCCGCCCGCCCCCAGCCCGGTCCCGCTGCCGACGGTGACGGTCACGGTGACCGTCACCGCCTCACCCGCCACCGCGCCGGCGGTGTGCACCCGGGGCAAGGCCACCAAGACCCTGACCGCCGCCGGGTGGGCCACGGAGATGACCCGGGGCAAGGGAACGCTGACGGACGAGACGCTCGGCTGCTACCTGCGCCTGGTCGCGAAGGCCAGTGACGTCTTCCCCGAGCTCACCCGCGCCTCCACGCCGGGCGCGGCCTACCGGGTCCTCAAGCCCGCCAAGAAGACGAAGCTCACCAAGAAGGTCAAGCTGGAGAGCGAGCTGCTGGCCGCCTGGCTGAACTGGGCGCACGGCGGGGTCAACTTCACCGCGAAGGTCAACGGGTCGACCACCGTCAAGGAGGCTCTCGCCTCGGCGGAGAGGCAGCGGCTGAAGGGTACGTCCTCCGCTGCATACACCTCAATGCTGAAAAAGCAGGTGAACGAACGCCGTATCGCTTAAGTCCGAGATAGGTCGCTTAGGGTGATAGCCATGGACGCGACCAAGGTGATCATCGACACCGTCGACCGGTTCCGGCAGCGGCGCACCGCTCCACTGGTCCTTGAACTCGACCTCACCGAGGGCCTGACAGAGGGTCCTCCAGCCGATCCGCTGGGCGCGATCCTGTCCATGCGCAAGACGAGCCTGACCGACGTGCTGTCGGGGCTGAAGCGCGCCAGGAAGGACGACCGGGTCAAGGCGTTGATCGTTAAGATCGGCACCCAGCCGATGGGGCTGGCGATGGTGCAGGACCTGCGCGAGGCCGTGACCCGGTTCCGGGCCTCCGGCAAGCTGACCGTCGCCTTCGCCGAGACGTTCGGCGAGTTCGGCGCCGGCACCGTGCCCTACTACCTCGGCAGCGCCTTCGAGCGGGTCTACCTGCAGCCGTCGGGCGACGTCGGGCTGACCGGCGTCGCGATGGAGCAGCGCTTCCTGCGGGGGGCGCTCGGCAAGCTCGGCGTCGAGTACCAGATGGGCCAGCGGCACGAGTACAAGACCGCGGCCAACACCTTCACCCAGGACCACATGACCGACGCCCATCGCGAGTCGATGGGCCGCATCACCGAGTCGGTCACCGAGCAGGTCGTCGCGGGCGTCGCCGACGGGCGCGGGCTGGACCCCGCCAAGGTCCGCGAGCTCATCGACCGGGGCCCGTTCATCGGCGCCGAGTCGGTCGAGGCGGGGCTCGTGGACCGGCTGGCCTATCGCGACGAGGTCTACGACGAGGTCAAGCAGGCCGTCGGCGACGACGCCCTGCTGCTCTACGTGAGCCGCTACGCCAAGGGCCCGATCGCCAAGAAGCTCCCGCGCCCCGGCGAGCAGACCGTCGCGCTGGTCCACGGCCACGGCGCGATCCGGCTCGGCCGCAGCGGGCGGAGCCCGCTGGGCGGCGGCAGCGCGATGGGCTCCGACACCGTCTGCGCCGCCCTGCGCGCGGCCCGCCGCGACGAGCACGTCAAGGCCGTCGTCTTCCGGGTGGACAGCCCCGGCGGTTCGTACGTGGCCTCCGACGCCATCTGGCGCGAGGTGGTCCTCACCCGCAAGGCGGGCAAGCCGATCGTGGTCTCGATGGGCGACATGGCGGCCTCCGGCGGCTACATGGTCTCGATGGCCGCCGACACGATCGTGGCCCAGCCCGGCACGCTCACCGGCTCCATCGGCGTGTTCGGCGGCAAGGCGGTCATCAGCGGGCTGCTGGAGAAGATCGGCGTGTCCTCCGAGACGGTCGGCGAGGGCGCCAACGCCGGGATGTTCTCCTCCACCAACGCCTTCTCCGAGGCCCAGTGGGCGCGGGTCAACGCCTGGCTGGACCGGGTCTACGACGACTTCGTGAACAAGGTGGCCGAGGGCCGGGGCCTGTCCCGGGAGCGGGCCCACGAGCTGGCCAGGGGCCGGGTCTGGACCGGCGCCGACGCCCACGCCGGCGGGCTCGTCGACGAGCTCGGCGGCCTGGAGGACGCCCTCATCCTGGCCCGCAGGCAGGCCGGCCTGGCCGCCGACGCCCCGGTGCGCGTCTATCCCAAGCTGAGCCCGCTGGAGCGCCTGCGCCCGGCGGAGTCCAGCGAGGACAGGACCGCCGCCATGGCACGGCTCCGCCTGGAGGCCTGGGGACCGCTCGCCCAGCTGGCCGCCGAGCTGGGCCTGCCGTCCTACGGCCCGCTCATGCTCCCCGGCGGGTGGACGGTCCGCTAGAACGATCTCGGCGACGGTCGGCCGAGGGTCTCCCCGGCGGGCGGGTCTTCCCGCCGGCCGGTGGGGACGGGCAGGTCCGCGCACAGCCGCTGGAACGTCCGGCACCGGGTGAAGTCCTCCTCCCGGCAGTCCAGCGCGTGCTCGACCAGTTGCTTGGACATCTGGGTCTGCTGGATCCGCAGCTCCAGCTCCGCCCGGTGCCGGCTGAGCAGCTCGCGCCGCTCGGCGGAGGTGGCGGCGTTGAGGATCTCGCGGAGCTGCTCCAGGCTGAGACCGCCGGCCTTGCCTCGGACGATCATCGTCACCCGTGACAGGTGGTCGTCGGTGTAACGGCGCCGCCCGTTCGCCCTCCTCGCCGGGGTCAGCAGCCCCATCGCCTCCCAGTGCCGCAGCACGTGCGGGGCGAGGTCGAACCGCGCGGCGAGCTCTCCGATGGTCATCTCGGCCCCGGCGCTTGACTTCATGTTCACATTAACTTGCAGAGTTGGTCCCGCTGTCAAGGAACGGGGACCCGTCCCCGCCGCAGAGGAGACGACATGCTTGATGTGATCATCATTGGCGGCGGCCCGGCCGGACTCGCCGCGGCCCTGACCCTGGGCCGTGCCCACCGCACCGTGCTGCTGCTGGACGCCGGAGAGGGGCGCAACGCGCCCGCCGGGGCCGTGCACAACTTCTTCACCCGGGACGGGACGCCGCCGACCGAGGTGCGCCGGATCGGGCACGAGCAGCTCGGGGCCTACCCGTCGGTCCGGACCCGGAACGTCGCCGTGGACGAGGTGGGCCGCCTGCCCGATGACGGGTTCGAGGTCCGGCCGGCCGGCGGCGGCGCCGAGCGGGGCCGGCGGCTGCTGCTGGCCACCGGCCTGGCCGATGAGCTGCCCCCGATCAGCGGCGTCGAGGAGCTGTGGGGCCGCTCGGCCTTCCACTGCCCCTACTGCCACGGGTACGAGGTCAGCGGCGGGCGCGTCGCCGTGATCGGCGCGGGACCGGACCGGGTACGGCTGGCACTGCACCTGAGCCGGTTCACCGACGACGTCGTGCTGTGCACCGGCGGCGCCCCGCTGGAGCCGGCCATGCGGGACCTGCTGGCCCGCAACGGGATCCCGGCGCGCTGCGAGCCGATCACCCGTCTGGAGGGCGAGGACGGCAGGATCAGGCAGATCGTGTTCGAGGGCGCCCAGCCGCTGGCCCGCGACGCGCTGTTCGTCAAGACCACGCTCCGGCAGCGCTCCGGCATCGCCGGGAAGCTGGGGTGCGCCGGCTTCCCCGACTCCACCGTCGAGGTCGACGAGTTCGGCCGGACCAGCGTGCCCGGCGTCTACGCGGCGGGGGACATGGCCCGGCGGGCCACCGTGCCGATGCCGCTGGCCGCCGTCGTCGCCGCCGCGGCCTCCGGCACCGTCGCGGCCGGCGTGCTGGACCAGGACCTGCTCAGCGCGGACTTCGCGCTGCCCGCCCCGTTCCCCGCCGGGAAGGACCAGGCATGACATCCGACCGGACCGCCTCCCCCGACACCGGCACCGGCACCGGCACCGGCCAGAGCGTCCCGGCGGGCGGCCACGGGGCCGGGACCGGGAGGCTCCCCTTCGCCGTGGCGGGGCTCGTGCTGGGCATCCTGATGTCCGTCCTGGACCAGACGGTGGTCGCCATCGCCCTGCCGGACATCGCCGCCGACCTCGGCGAGGCGGGCTCCATCGGCTGGATCGTCACCGCCTACGTGCTCGCCTCCACCGCCACCGGCGCGGTCTACGGGCGGCTGAGCGACCGTTTCGGACGGCGTGCCGTCTTCCTGTCCGCGATCACCGTCTTCACCGTCGCCTCCGCCCTGTGCGGCCTCGCCCAGTCCATGCCCCAGCTCATCGCCGCCCGGACGCTGCAGGGCGTCGGGGCGGGGGCGCTGTTCACCGTCCCCAGCATCGCGCTCGCCGAGCTCTTCCCCCTCCGCCTGCGGGCCCGGGTGCAGGGCTACGTGGGCGGCGTCTTCGCCCTGGCCAGCGTGGGCGGCCCGCTCGTCGGCGGCTCCCTCACCGACGCCGCGGGCTGGCGCTGGATCTTCTACGTCAACCTGCCGATCGGCCTGCTGTCGATCGCCCTGGTCGCCACCTCGCTCCGGCTGCCCAGGAGCGGGGACGGCGCCCGCATGGACGTCGCGGGCGCGGTGCTGCTCGCCGGGGCCACGGTGAGCCTGCTGCTGGTCACCGAGTGGGGCGGGCGCACCCACTCCTGGACCTCGCCGGCCGTCCTGGGGCTCGTCGTGACCGCCCTGGCGCTGGCGGCGGCCTTCTGGTGGCAGGAACGGCGTGCCGCCGCCCCGCTGATCCCGCCGAGGCTGTTCGCCGGCCGTACGCTGCGCGTCGTGTTCCCGGCCACGGCGCTGCTCGGCGCCCTGCTGTACGGCTCGATCGTGTTCCTGCCCACCTACCTGCAGGTCGCCTTCGACCTCAGCGCCACCCAGGCCGGACTCGCCGGCAATCCGTACTTCATCACCTTCATCGTGGTCTCCGCGATCACCGGCGGCCGGGCCGGGAGAAGCGGGCGTTTCACGCCGTATCTGCTCTCCGGCGCGGTCATCGTGGTGCCGGGGCTGCTGCTGCTGAGCCGGGCGGACCTGGACAGCCCCTACGCGCTCGTGGCCGCGGGGATGGCGGTGCTCGGCGTCGGTTTCGGCCTGATCATGCAGAACCTCATGACCGTCGCGCAGAACGCGGTACGGCCCGCCGACCTCGGGGCCGTCACCTCGGCGGTGGTGACGGTCCGCGGGTTCGGCATGGCCGTGGGGGTCGCCCTGTTCAACAACCTCCTCATCCGCCACGTGGGGGACGACCAGCGGCCGGAGGCGATCGCCGGAGCGGTCCCCGAGGTCCTGGTCTGGGGGGTGGCGCCGGCGGTCGCCCTCGTCGCCCTCATGGCCGCCATGCCCAGGGCGGAGGCGTCCGGGAGGGCCGGGGCCGCTCCGGAGACCGTCCGGCCGTCGTGACAGCGGCCGCCGGGCGCTCGCCGTGACAGCGGTCACCGGGTGCGCGCCGTGACACCGGTCACCGAGTGCGCGCCGTGACAGCGGTCAGCCGGCCGGACGGTACCGGCTGCGGAGCCGTACGAGCGGGAGGACTCCCGCGTCGACGTAGCTCACGTCGAGCACCCGGGCGATGTAGAGGGTGTGGTCCCCGGCCGGGACGACCTGGGCCGTCTCGGCCTCCAGGGCGGTCACACCGCCGTCCACGACGAGCGCCTCGCTCAGCTCCCCCCGGTGGTGGGGCACGCCCGCGAGCAGCAGCCGGGCACCGGGCCGGCCGGCGGTGGCGAAGCGGCTGGCGATCGCCTTCTGCCCGGCGGACAGCACGCTGGCGGCCCAGCGGTCCCGGCGCAGCAGCAGCTCATTGAGGTAACCGGTGTTCTCCAGGCTCACCATCACCAGCCGGGGGTCGAGCGAGACGGAGACAAGGGTGCCCACCGTCGCCCCCACGTCGTCGCGCCCGTCCTTCACGGTGATGACCGTCACGGCGGTGGGCACCTGCGCCATGGCCTCGATGAACTCGTTCATACGGCAATCATTCCGGAAGGCCGCCGGCTCCAGGGTCCGGCGGCCGCCGGGGCCGGCCCCGGGAGCTCCGTCCCGGACCGGCCCACCGCACCGTCACCCCCGGTTACGGCCGTTCCCACGGCCCCAGCCGTCCCAACCGTTCCCCCGGTCCCGGCCGTTCCGGAGGTCCCAGCCGTTCCCTCGGCCGCCCTCGTCGTCGGTGTTGCGTCCCCTGTCCCAGGGCTCGTTCCGGACCTCCCGGCTGTCGCCGTCCGACCGGTCGGGAGCGCAGTCCTGGCCGCAGCCACCGAAGCGGGCGGAGTTGATCGGGTGGAAGGAGGTGGCCCTGACGCCCTTCAGCGCCGCCATCATGGTGTCCTTCCAGATCGGGCCGGGGAGGCTGGCGCCGGCGACGATGCCGTAGTACCTGCCGCCGATGGTGACGCCGGTGAGCTTGTGCTTCGTCGAGCCGCGGGGGTCGCCGATGCTCACCGCGCCGGCCAGGTCGGGGGTGAACCCGGCGAACCACGCGGTGGCGTACGCGTCCGTGGTGCCGGTCTTGCCCGCCGCGGGGCGGCCGATGCCGCCCACGCCGCGCATGGTGCCCTTGGTGAACACCCCGGACAGGACGTCGGCCGTCGCGTCGGCGATCTCGGGGTCCAGCGCCTGACGGCACTGCGGCGTGTAACGGGTCACCTTGCCGTCGCGGTCGGTGATCTGGGTGATGGCCATCGGCGCGCAGTACTTGCCGCGCGCGCCGATCGCGGCGTAGGCGTTGGCCACCGTCACCGGGTCCATCTCGTTGATGCCGAGGGTGAAGGTCTCGTACTCCTGCAGCGCCTGCCCGTCGGACCGCTTGATGCCCAGCGACTTGGCGGTCTCCACCGTGTCACACAGCCCCACGCGCTGCTCCAGGGCGACGAAGAAGGTGTTGACCGATCCCCAGGTGCCGGTCTGCAGCGTCTTGAACCCGGGCGAGCCCTCGTCGTTGGTGACGGTGTGGGTCGGGTCGCCGATGCTCTCGCCCTTGCAGTTCTTGAAGGCCGCGTAGCCGGGGGCGCGGTAGCCGGCGCCGGTGGTGATGCCGTCGCTGACCTTCATGCCCTTCTTCAGCGCGGTGATCAGTGTGAAGGTCTTGAACGTCGAGCCCGCCTGGAACCCCACCCCGCCGCCGTGCGCCGCGTCGGCCACCACGTTGTAGGACATCTCGTTCCTGCGCTTGGCGATGCCGTACTTCCGGCTGGCCGCCATCGCCTTGATCGCACCGGTGCCCGGCTGCACGAGCGCCTGGGAGGCCATCGGGTTGTCGGAGGCGTACACCCGCTTCCTGATCGCCGCGTCGGCCGCGGCCTGCATCCTCGGGTCCAGCGTCGTCCTGATCGTCAGCCCGCCGCGGTTGAGGAACTGGAGGCGGGCCTTCTCGGTCTTGCCGAAGGCCGGGTTGCCGGAGATCTCGTTGCGCACGTAGATGCAGAAGTAGGGGTAGGGGCTGGCCTCGCACCCGCCCGGCAGCGGCGTGCCCTTGTAGCCCAGCTTCTCCTTCTTGGCCTTCGCGGCCTCCTCCGGCGTGATCTTCTTGAGCTGCGCCATCCGGTCGAGCACCAGGTTGCGCCGCTCCAGCAGCCGCTGCCGGGCCTTCCTGCCGGCCTCGGGGTCGGTGCTGTTGGGAGACTGCACGGCCGCCGCCAGGGTCGCCGCCTGCGGCAGGGTGAGCTTGGACGCCGGCACCCCGAAGAACCGCTTGGCCGCCGCCTCGACCCCGTTGGCCCTCGCCCCGAAGAAGGCGATGTTCAGGTATTTCTCCAGGATCTGGTCCTTGGAGTATTTCTGCTCGACCGCC
Organism: Streptosporangium brasiliense; assembly: GCF_030811595.1. NCBI lineage: Bacteria > Bacillati > Actinomycetota > Actinomycetes > Streptosporangiales > Streptosporangiaceae > Streptosporangium > Streptosporangium brasiliense. The sequence goes on along the minus strand of NZ_JAUSRB010000002.1, from coordinate 3,116,740 downwards.
ATCGCGTGACGCAGCTCGTTGAGCTTGCGCGCGTAGCTGGCCTCCAGCACCTTGTTCTTCTCTTTCTCGGTGACCGCCGCGTTGAGCAGCACCTGCTTGACGTACTGCTGGGTGATGCTGGAGCCGCCCTGGCTCACCCCGCCCGAGGAGAGGTTCTTGGCCAGGGCCCGCATGGTCCCCTCGATGTCGATGGCGCCGTGCTCGTAGAAGCGGTAGTCCTCGATCGAGATGATCGCCGTCTTCATCACATCGGCCACCTTGCTGAGCGGCACGACCTCGCGGTACACGTCCCAGAACTGCGCGATCTGGTTGCCCCGGGCGTCCAGGACCGTCGTCTTCTCCGCCAGCGGGGGCTCCTTGAGGTCCACCGGCCTGATGTTCAGCTCCTCCGAGGCGGTGAGGACCACCGCCCCCGCGCCGCCCACGGCCGGCAGCGCGAGAGCGCTGGCCAGCAGCCCCGCGGCCACTGCCGCTCCGGCGAGCCGGGCGACCTTCCGGACGGCCGATCCGTCGGCTCCGGTGTCGTGCGACCGGCGGCCGGTCCCCCTGGCGTCGGTGAGCAGCCGCTCGACGGGCGCACGCATACGGTTCTCCCTCGTTACCCCTTTATGGCCGGTCTTTAACCTATATGTGGAATGAAGGGCATGCCGCTGGATGTCGCGGAACGGGGCCTCCTCGACGCCGTACGGTCCGCGTGGTCACACGGATCCCGCTCACCTGATCGGCTGATCCGGACGAGCGCGGCCGGCTCACGGGCCGGCACGTGCTCCCGCGTCAGCGCCGTGGGGTGCGCAGGTGGATGCGTTCGCCCTGCTTCCCGAAGAGGCTGAGCAGTTCGACGCTGCCGCGTCCGGCGGCGCCGAACCAGTGCGGGATCTGGCAGTCGAACTCGGCCGCCTCGCCGGCTCCCATGAGGAAGTCGTGGTCGCCCAGTTTCACGCGGAGCTGTCCGCGGAGCACGTAGAGCCATTCGTAGCCCGAGTGGGTCCGCAGGTGGGGCTCTCCGTCGTGCGCCGGAATGGTCATCTTGTACGCGCGTGGTTCTCCCTGGTGTCGCGACAGCGGGATCAGCACTCGGCCGTCTTTTCTGGTGGGCTGCTGCGGCACGCGCGGATCGAGTATCCGGGGTACGGCGACGATCTCGTCGAGGGGGATGCCCAGCACCGCGGTGATCGGCAGGAGCAGCTCAAGGCTCGGCTTGCGCTGAGCCGACTCCAGCCGGGACAGCGTGCTGGTCGAGATGCCGGTGGCTCGCGCGAGGTCGGCCAGGCTGATGCCCTTCTTCTCGCGGGCGCGTCGCAGCCGAGGGGCGATCTGCTCTATCACGGCACTGACGCTCGGTTGCTCGTCCATGGGACGCAGTCAACCAATGTGTCCCGGAATCAGCAACAGAGTTTGTCGATTCCGGCCAAGTCTCCCGATCCTCTCCATGGAGGTGATCCGAATGGACGCAACAACGGACCCAACGAGCGGATCGGGGTCAGAGATGCTGTGGGACACGATCGTCATCGGCGGCGGGGCCGCCGGCCTGTCGGCCGGGGTCGTGCTCTCGAGAGCACGGTTCGCGACTCTGGTCGTCGACGGCGGAGAGCCCCGGAACGGGCCCGCCGATCACATGCACGGGTACCTGACCCGGGACGGCATGGCGCCGGGAGAGTTCGTCGCGACCGGACGAGAGGAGCTCGCCCGTTACGGCGGGACACTTGTGCGGGCATCGGTGACCGGCGCGCGGCGCGCCCCGGACGGCACGTTCGAGCTGCGGCTCGACGACAACCGCGCCCTGCGCGCCCGGTCGGTGCTGGTCGCGACCGGGCTGACCGACGAACTGCCCGACATCCCGGGGCTGTCCGAGCGGTGGGCGTCCGAGGTGCACCACTGCCCCCACTGCCACGGCTACGAGGTGCGGGGGCGCACCATCGCCGTGATCGGCGGCGCGATGGCGGCGGTATCGGCGCACCTGGCCGCGCTGATGCGCCGTCACAGCTCCTCGGTGACCTTCTGCGTCAACGGCGCCGAGGTCAGCACCGCCCAGCGGCAGCGCCTCACGGCGTACGGCGTGCGCCTGATCGACGCGCGCGTCACACGGGTCGTGGCGAATGCCGGCACCGCGGGCGGGGACCCGGTCGCGATCGAGCTCGACAACGGCGGGACGGTCGCGTGCGAGGCCATCTTCGTGGCCCCCCGCCCGGTGCCCCATGAAGCGGTCCTGACCGCGCTCGGCGCGGGCAAGGACCCGGTGAGCGGACTCGTCGCCGTCGATCCCCAAGGTGCCACGGATGTCCCCGGGGTCTGGGCGGCCGGGAACGTGGTCAACCCCCGGGCGCAGGTCATCGCCGCCGCGGGCGCGGGCTCCACCGCCGCCATCAACATGACAGGCTGGCTGCTCGAACGGGAGCTGTCCGCTGCCCTCTCGCCCGACGGGCCCGACGCCGGGGGTGCGATCTGATGGCGGGCATCACCGCGGAGACGCCCCGGGACACTCCCTCCGCCAGGTTGCCCGCCGGTGTGTACCTGCTCGGTTTCAGCCTGTTCGCGATGGGGACCGCGGAGTTCCTGCTGGCCGGCGTACTGCCGGCGGTGGCCGCCGATCTGGACGTCACGCTCTCCTCGGCCGGGTTCCTGATCACCGCGTTCGCGCTGGGTGTCGTGATCGGCGGGCCACCGTTCGCGGTGCTCAGCCTGCACTGGCCTCGCCGCACCGCGCTGGTGGCGACGCAGGGCGTCTTCGCGGCCAGCATCGTCGTCGGCCTGCTGGGCGACTACCAGGTCCTGCTGCTGTCGAGGGTGGTCTCGGGTATCGCCTACGCGGGCTTCTTCGCCGTCGCGTCGGTGACCGCGATCAGCCTGGTGACGCCGGACCGGAACGCCCGCGCCTCCGGAGTCGTGGTCAGCGGGCTCAGCGTGGCGATGGTCATCGGCGGCCCCGCGGGCACGCTGCTCAGCCACTTCATCCAGTGGCGCGGCGGCTTCTGGGCCGTCGTGGCCCTGACGGTCGCCGGGATCGCCGGTTGCCTCCTCGGACTCCCCGCCGCCGGCTCGGGCGTCGACCGGTCCACCGGGCCGAGTGTCTCGCGGGAGCTCGCCACGATGCGGAGACCGATGCTCTGGGGCATCTACGCGATCACGATCCTGACCACCGCGGCGTACATGATCACGTTCAACTACCTGGCGGCCATGCTCGCCGACATCACCGGCGTCCCCGAGGTCTGGATCCCGGCGATCCTCGCGCTCTTCGGGGTCGGCGCCTTCGTCGGCCTGTCCGTCGGCGGCCGCGTCTCCGATCGGCGCCCCCACCTCGCGCTCCTCACCGGCGCGTCGGCGATCGTGATCCTGTCGGTCGTGATGGCCGGCGTGATCCAGCAGGTCTGGGCGGTGGTGCCCACGGTTCTCCTGATCGGCGTCGCCGCGTTCGTGCTGAACCCCGCTCTCTACGGACGTGTCTTCGCCATCGCGGCCGATGCGCCGACCCTCGCCGGCGCCACCACCGTGTCGGCGTTCCAGCTCGGCATCAGCATTACCCCCGTCCTGGCAGCCGCCCCACTCACACAAGGGGTCACTCTCACATCGGTCTGCCTGATCGGGGCCGCCCTCGCCGCGGCCGCCGTACCCCTCATCCTCCTGGACCGGGCACGACAGGACCGCCCGACGCGACGCGCGGCGGCTGACACGGCCCCGGCCGCCGTCCGTCCGGCTCACGACGGGGCCGCCGGGAAGGCCCGGCCGGTGGCCTGACGCGGCGCGGCCCGCGCGGAGGTCCGCGCGGGCCGCAGGCGGTGCCGGAGTGCCTAGAGCAGGTTGTTCTGGGTCAGCCAGTCCTTGGCGACCGTGGCGGCGTCGTCCTTGTCGATCGCCACGCGCTTCATCAGCGCCAGGAGCCCGGCGGTGTCGAGCTTGGCGGAGACCGCGTTCAGCGTGGTCCGCACGGTGTCGTTCACCCCGGCCTTGTTGACCAGGGGAGCGATGTTGTCGGCGGCGAAGGCGTTCTTGGTGTCCTGCAGCGAGACCAGGTCGTTGAGCACGATCTTGGGGTCGGTGGTGAAGACGTTGCCGACCTGGACGGTGCCGTCCTTGATGGCGTCGGCGGTGGCGTCGCCGGTCTTCTTCCACTCCTTGAACTCAAGGCCGTAGGTGTCCTTGAAGTTCTTCTCCTGGCGGGACTGGAACTCCGGCGGGCCGCCGACCGCGTAGTTCTTGGCGACCTTGACCAGGTCCTCGATGGTGGTGAGGCCGTCCTTGGTGGCGGTCGCCTTGGTCACCGTCAGCGAGTTGTTGTCCTCGGCGGCCGCGGGCTCCAGCACCTCCAGCTCGGCCGGGAGCTTCTCCTTGAGTCCGGCGACGACGTCGTCCTTGGTCTTCGCCGTGGTCGTCTTGTCGACGAAGGCGAGCAGGGAGCCGATGTATTCCGGCAGGACCGTCAGGCCGCCGCTCTTGGCCTGGTCGAACAGGACCTCGCGGCTGCCGATGTTGAGCTTCTTCTCGACCTGGACGCCCTTGGCCTCCAGCGCCTGGGAGTAGATCTCGGCGAGCAGGACGTTCTCCGGGAAGTTGGCCGAACCGACGACGACCTTCCCCCCGGGGGCGGCCGCGGATCCCGAGCCCGCGGGGCTCGCGGACGCGCTGGTCAGCGGGTCACCACCACCACCGCACGCGGTAAGAGTGAGCGCCGCGGACAGGACGACTGCCGCGGTGCGGAAAAGGCGCTTCATCGTGCTTTCCCTTCTAAAACGGGGGGTAATAAGGAGATTACCGTACGGTCTGGCGCTGACTCACCCCCGGGGAGACCGTGACGCGTTGCACCAGAGCGAAACCCAGTTGGACGATCAGAGCCAGCAGCGCCACCAGGACGGCCCCTCCGATCGTGCGTGGGAAGTCCTTGGTCGCCAGGCCGTCGACGATGTAGCGGCCGAGGCCGCCCAGCCCCACGTAGGCGGCCACGGTCGCGGTCGCCACCACCTGGATCGCGGCGATCCGCAGGCCGAGCAGGATGAGCGGCAGCGCGACCGGCACGAGCACCTTGCCGAGGACCTGGCCGCCGCGCAGACCCATGCCGTAGGCGGCGTCCCGCAGGTCGGGATCCACCCCGCGCAGGCCCTCGTAGGTGTTGACCAGGATCGGCGGTACGGCGAGCGCCACCAGCGGGATCAGCACCGGGACGATGGTGCCGACGCCCATCAGCAGCACGATGAGCACCAGCAGGCCCAGCGTCGGGAGGGCACGGGCCGCGTTGGCGCTCAGGATCGCGAACAGCGCGCCCCGGCCCGTGTGGCCGATCCACAGCCCCAGCGGCAGCGCGATCAGCATGGCCAGCAGCAGCGAGAGCCCGGAGAACTCCAGGTGCTCCAGCAGCCGGGCGGGGATGCCGTCCGGGCCGGACCAGTTGTCCGGGTCCCCGAAGAAGTCGATCAGCCAGTTCACGCCGTCCCCCTCGCCCGCGACCATGGGGTGAGCAGCCGCTGCGCCAGGACCAGCAGCAGGTCGGCGACCGCCGCCAGCGCCACGACCAGCACGATGCCCACGATGATCGGGGTGTAGAACTGCCGCTGCCAGCCGTCGATGAACAGGTAGCCCAGCCCGCCCCTGCCGACCAGCGCGCCCACGCTGACCAGGCTGATGCTGGAGACCGCCGCCACCCTGAGCCCGGCCAGCACGACCGGGACCGCGATCGGCAGCTCCACCCGCAGCAGCCTCCGCATCGGGGTGAAGCCCATCGCCACCGCCGACTGGCGCACGTGGTCGGGGACCGAGGTGAGCCCGTCCACGACGGCCGGGATCAGCACCGCCATGGAGTAGAACGTGAGCGGGACCATGACGGTCGTCCGGGTGGCCAGACCGGTGACCGGGATGAGCACGATGAAGACGGCCAGCGAGGGCAGCGAGTAGATCACGTTCATCACGCCGACGGTCGGCTGGTAGAGCCAGCGCCAGCGGACGCCGGCCAGCCCGAGCGGGAGCGCGATGAGCAGCCCCACGACGACCGGCACCAGCGCCATGACGACGTGATCCTCCAGCAGGACCTGGATGGAGGCCCAGTTGCGCCCGATCCAGTCCCAGCGGATCAGCGGTTCCTCATGCACCGACGCCCCCGGCGACCTTGCCCAGCGCCTCGTCCAGCGCCTCGCGGGTGGCCACGCCCGCCACCCTGCCGTCCTCGTCCACCGCGATCGCGCTCCCGGAGGGGGACAGCAGCGCCGCGTCCAGCGCGCCGCGCAGCGAGTCGCGGCCCCTGACGAACGTCCCGTACGGCGCGAGCGGCACGTCCGCCACCGTGCCCGACTCCGGCAGGTCCTTGACGGCCGCCCAGCCCAGCGGCCGGTCCGCCCCGTCCACCACGGCCAGCCAGTCCTCGGCCGTGTCGCGCACCGAGGAGACCTCCGCGGAGGCGGGCACCGTCAGGTCGGCGCGCAGCCGCAGCCCCTCGTCGGAGATGAACGACAGCCGGCGGATGCCCCGGTCGCGGCCGAGGAACTCGCGGACGAAGTCGTCGGCGGGCCGGGCCAGCAGCGTCGGGGGGTCGGCGAGCTGCGCCAGATGTCCGCCGACGCGGAGCACGGCCACCCGGTCGCCAAGTTTGATGGCCTCGTCGATGTCGTGGGTGACGAACACGATGGTCTTGTTGAGCTCGGCCTGCAGCCGGAGCAGCTCCTCCTGCAGGCTCGTCCGCACGATCGGGTCCACCGCGCTGAACGGCTCGTCCATCAGCAGCACCGGCGGGTCGGCCGCCAGCGCGCGGGCCACGCCGACGCGCTGCTGCTGACCGCCGGAGAGCTGGAAGGGGTAGCGGTCGGCCATCTTGAGGTCGAGGCCGACCCGCTCCAGCAGCTCCATCGCCCGGTCCCGGGCCTTCTTCCGGTCCCAGCCGAGCAGGTGGGGCACCGTCGCCACGTTGTCGACGATCTTGCGGTGCGGGAAGAGCCCGGCCTGCTGGATGACGTAGCCGATGCCCCGGCGCAGGGTCGGCGGGTCGATGCTCTTGACGTCCACGCCGTCGAGGAGGATCTGCCCCTCCGTCGCGTCGATCATTCTGTTGATCATGCGCAGGGACGTCGTCTTGCCGCACCCCGAGGGGCCGACGAACACCGTTATCTCTCCCGTGGGCACCTCAAGGCTCAGACCGTCGACGGCGATGGTCCCGTCGGCGTAGCGCTTGGTCACCCGGTCAAATTTGATCATGCGCAACCTCTTGCTCCTCGGCAGGGCCGCGGCCCCCTGCCACAACTGCCCCATGATCTATCGCGGACCACCCTATGACCCATGACCGACATTTCCGGTCTGTCTTCCCGGCTTCATCCGGAGGTCCCCGCAAGCCTCTCCAACCATCGCGATATCTATCAAATGGACATTCAATACTGCGGAGAACCTCAACGGACCGGCACGATTACCCATATCGTGGAGATTGACACCTTCAGCGCCACACGCACCACCGGCCCCAAGGCCTCCACTCTCCACCACGCTCGCTCGAACCTTCAGAGGAACCGGTCCCGTGCCCCAACCGCTCCTCGGTCAACACTCGCGCGGCGAACTGATCGCCGAGCTCTACGACCGTCACGCCGCCGGCCTGTTCGCGTACTGTCACGATCAGCTCGGCGATCCCGGCTCGGCCGCCGACGCGCTGAGAGCCGTCCTCGCCGCCGTCCCGGACCTGGAGCCCCCGCGCGCCGCACTTTACGCGGCCGCCCGCCGGGAGATCTACCTGCGAGACGTGGTCCACGCCCCGCCCGCCGCCGGCGCCGACCCGGTCGCCGCCTTCGTCGAGCGCGTGCTGCGCGACCTGCGCCCCCACCAGCGCGAGGTGCTCTACCTGTCCGGCGTGCGCGAGATGGACACCGCCGAGCTGTCCTGGGTGCTCGACGTGGCCACCGACACCGCCGACGAGCTGACCGTGAGCGCCTGCCGGCGCTTCGCCCAGTCGCTGAACCTGGCCCTGGCCTCCACCAGGGTGCCGGACCACCTGGCCGAGGTGTTCGGCGCCCTCCCCGTCGCCCCGGTCCGCGACGTGCTGGTCCGCGCCCCCTGGGCCACCCCGCCCGCGGCGCTGCGCGCCATGACGCTGGGATCGCCGTCCCGTACGGCCGCCACCCCACCGCCGGCCGCCCTGCAGGTCAGGCAGCTCTGGCCGACGGCCCCGGCGTGGCCGCCGGCCGAGACCGGTACGCCCGCCGCCCCCGGCGTGTTCTTCCTGCCGGACCGCGCGCCCGCCCCCTTCCCCGACCCCTTCGCCGCCCCGGATCCCGAGGTGGTCTCCACGCACGAGGCCACCACCGAGCCGATGCCCAGGCTCAAGGACACCGTCCTGACGGCGCTCGACGACGTGCTCACCCGGCCCCGGCGGCCGAGGCCGAAGCGGCCGAGACCGCGCGGCGCGGCCCCCCTGGCCGCCCCGGCCGCGTCACCGCCGCCGGCCGCGCCGTCCCTGCCGGCCCCTCTCCCCGCCGACGTGCTCGACGACCCCCCGGCGCCGCCCGCCGGCCTCTCCCCTCCGCCGGAGGACCTGTTCCGCCCGCTCAGCCCCGAGGCGCGGGCGACCCGGGCCTACACCGACCGGCTGGTCGCCGCCGCGCCCCGCGCGGAGCCGGCCCCCGCCGCGCCCGAGAGCCGGCCCGCGCCCGTGGAGCCGCCGGGCGCCCCGCCGTCCTCCGGCAGGCACGCCCGTACGGAGCCACCCCTGCCGGGCTGGCCCCTGCGGCCGGAGGAACTGGACGCCCTCCAGCCCCGGCCCGCCGCCCAGCCCGGGGAGACCGCCCAGCCCGGCGAGGTCGCCCAGCCCTGGGCACCCGTCCGGTCCGGAGACCTCCTCCAGCCCGAGGAGCCCGGCCCGGCCGAGGAGACCGCCCGGCCCTGGGAGCCCTCACGGCCCGGAGACCTCCTCCAGCCCTGGGAACCGGCCCGGCCGGAGCACCTCACCCGGTCCGGGGAACCCGTCCGGCCCGGGGACCTCCTCCAGGCCGGGGGGCTCACCGCTCCCGGAGCCGGTCCGGAGAAGGCCACGTCCGGCGCCGCCGGGGCGGGCCGGGCGGAGACCGGCCAGGCAGCGGCCCCCCGACCGGCGCGGGCGGGCAGGCGGGCACGTCGCAGGCACCAGGCGTCCGCCGCGGGCCGCCGTCACCGCGACTGGGTGTGGGAAGTGATCGGCTTCCTCATCTGCGTGGCGATAGCGATGATCGTCTTCTTCACGGTCCCGACGATCGTCACCCCGTAGGCCCGCCGGGCCGACGCGGCACAGCCAGGGTGGTCACGCGCCCTCGCCGTACGCCAAGTTGTCATATTGGCGACATGTCATGTTTAGGGCAGGCTAGAAATCGTGACGCGGGGGGTCATCATCGCCCACCCTCGTGATCGGTAGTACCGAATCACGGAAGGGCGCCCCCCTCATGCACTGGCTTGCCCGCCTCACCGCCGTCGGAGCGGTGTCCCCACTCCTCGCCCTGCCGGCCCTGCCGGCCGCGGGCGGGGCCGCCCCCGCACCGCCCCCGGCGGCCCCCTCGCACCGGGTCACTCTCATCACCGGGGACGTGGTGACCGTCCGCCAGGCCGCGGCCGGGAAGTGGGCGGTGACGGTCGATCCCGCCAAGGGCCGGGAGCGGATCAGGTTCTCCACCCACGACATCGACGGGAAGCTGCAGGTGCTCCCCGACGACATGGTCCCCTACGTGGCCGGCGACCTGATCGACAAGAGCCTGTTCGCGGTCGGCGACCTGATCGCCCAGGGGTACGACGACACCGGCAGCCCCGCGCTGCCGCTGCTGCTCTCCTACGACAAGGGCGCCCGGGCCGCGGGCGCGCTGCCCGGCGTCAAGCCGGTGGGCGAGCTGGAGAGCATCGACGCGCGGGCGGTGAACGCCGGCAAGAGCGAGCTGGCCGCGTTCTGGAAGGCCGTCGGCGCGGCGCCGGCGGCCCGCTCCAGCGAGCCCCGGCTCGCCTCGGGGATCAAGAAGATCTGGCTGGACGCCAAGGTGAAGGTCGACCTGGAGCGCAGCGTCCCGCAGATCGGCGCCCCCGAAGCGTGGAAGAGCGGGTTCGACGGCAAGGGCGTCAAGGTGGCCGTCCTGGACACCGGCGCCGACGAGAACCACCCCGACCTCGCCGGGAAGATCGCGGACAGGCGCAACTTCACCCCCGCCCCCTCGACCCAGGACGGTCACGGGCACGGCACCCACGTCGCCTCCACCATCGCGGGCCTCGGCACGGCCTCCGAGGGCCGCCGCAAGGGCGTGGCTCCCGGCGCCGAGCTGATCGTCGGCAAGGTGCTGGACGACGACGGCTCGGGCAGCTTCTCGCAGATCATCGAGGGGATGGAGTGGGCCGCGACGTCCGGTGCCGACGTCGTGAACATGAGCCTGGGCGGCGCGGCGACGGACGGCACCGACCCGGTCAGCACCGCCCTGAACACGCTGACCGAGCAGACCGGCGCCCTCTTCGTCGTCGCGGCGGGCAACGAGGGGCAGGAGTATTCGGTCGGCACCCCCGGCGCCGCGACGTCGGCGCTGACCGTCGGCGCGGTCGACGCGGACGAGGCGCTCGCCCCCTTCTCCAGCCGTGGCCCGCGTCTCGACGACGGCGCCAAGCCGGACATCACCGCCCCGGGAGTGGCGATCGTGGCCGCGCGGGCCGAGGGCACCTCGATGGGCCAGCCCGCCGACGAGCGCTACACCGCCGCGTCCGGAACCTCGATGGCGACGCCCCACGTGGCCGGCGCCGCCGCGATCCTCAAGCAGCGGCACCCGGACTGGAAGGCCCGGCAGCTCAAGGACGCCCTGGTCTCGACCGCCAGGACCGCGCAGGACCTGACCGTCTACGAGCAGGGCGGCGGACGGGTGGACATCGCGCGGGCCGTACGGCAGGGCGTCACGGCCACCGGCGTGCTCGACCTGGGCACCCACAAGGACGGTGGCTCCACGAGTCCCTCCGGGACCGTCGCCTACACCAACTCCACCCAGGCGCCCGTCTCCCTGACGCTGGCCGTCACCCTGAGCAACCTGGACGGTGACGCCCCAGCCCAGGGCGCGCTCACCCCGGGGTCGACGTCGGTCACCGTCGACGCCGGCGCCACGGTCACGGTCCCGGTGACCGCCGACCTGGCGAAGCTGGCGTACGGCCGGCACTCCGGCCACCTCACCGCGACCACCGCGGACGGATCGGTCTCCCTGCAGACCACGCTGGCGCTCACCAAGAGTCCCCGCACCCACAAGGTGCACATCAGCGCCATCGGCAAGGACGGCAAGCCGGCGAGCATGAGCAACATCTTCATGTTCGGCCCCGGCCGGCAGGACAACCTCCTCACCTACATCATGCCGTGGGAGGCCGAGGAGGGGAAAACCTTCGAGGTCCCCGAGGGCACCTACTTCGCGCAGGGCCATTCCGGCGAGGAACGCCTGGACGGGCACGTCATCGACATCAAGATCGACATTCCCGAGTTCCAGGTGGACGGCGACGTGGAGCTGGTGTTCGACGCGCGGAAGACACGGCCGATCGTGATCAAGACGCCGCAGCCGGTGGTCCAGGAGGGCATCTCCACGTTCGCCAGCTACCGCGACACCGGTTCCCGGAAGATCTCCTCGTCGTTCATGAACTTCCCCACGGTCGAAGAGCTGCACGTGGCCGGGACGCAGCCGGTCCGCAAAGGCACCTTCGAGTTCACCTCGCGCTGGCAGTACGGCGCGCCGAGGCTGTCCTCACGGGTCAACGGCTTCAAGGAGCCGCTGGACCTCTTCCCGATGGTGAGATCACCGGAGTGGAGCGGCCGGTACCGGTGGGAGCTCGTCGACGGCGGTCACGGCACCCCCGAGGAGCTTCGCGCTCTCACGCTGCGCGGCCGGGCGGTCATCCTGTCGAGCACCTTGGACGGTCCCCAGTGGGACGAGATGATCGCGGCCGCCGCCGAGGCGGGCGCCGCGGCGGCGATCGTCGTGCCGACCCGCGACGACGGCGCGTGGCAGTACTGGTGGCCGGGCGAGGACAGGCAGGCGATCCCGGGCGCCTCGATCCCCTACGGGCAGGGGCAGAAGCTGCTGGAGCGGGTCCGCAAGGGCCGGGCCGTCCTCGACGTGACCGCGAACATGGCCATCCCCTATCTCTACGACATCTCGCAGGTCTCCAAGGGGCGGATCCCGGAGCAGATCGTCTACGAGGCCAACGCCTCCAACCTGGCCCGAGTGGACACCGGCTACCACGAGACCGGCGGTTTCGGCTGGGCCAAGGAGCAGCGGTTCGGCTGGCGGCCGTGGCAGGTCTTCTCCAACGAGGGGCAGCGCTGGGTCCGCACGGGGTCCGAGCGCGTCGAGTACGTCACCTCGGGTGACACCCAGTGGGAGCACGTGGCCCAGCACATGTTCACCTGGGATGCGATGAGCCCGCTCGCCCCCGGGCTCACCGGCGGGCCGCGCAGCTACACCGCCGGTGAGAAGGTCGGCGAGCGGTGGTTCGGCCCCGTCGTACGGCCGGCGATCCCGCCGAACAGGCCCGAGTTCACCCCGACCCGGACGGAGGACACGCTGAGGCTCGACATCCCCGAGTTCGTCGACGCCGCCGGCCACTACGGCTACGCGTTCACCTCCGACGAGGAGGACGTGGTCTCCGCCCGCCTCTACCGCGATGGCGTGCTCGTCGCGGAGCCGCGACGGGCCGTGGGGGACTTCCCCGCCGTTCCCGGGAAGGCCACCTACCGGCTGGAGCTGTCCACCAAGCGCTCGTCGGAGGAGTGGACGTACGCCACCGAGACCAGCACGGCGTGGACGTTCGGTTCCGCCCGGCCGGCGTCCGGCTCCGAACCGCTGCCGCTGCTCGGCGTCGACTACACCGTGCCCGCCGACCTGAACGGCCGGGTCCGCCGGGCGCTGCCGGTCCCGCTGGACTTCGCCGTGCGGAGCACCGCGCCCGGCCTCGCCCTGCGGAAGGTCACGGCCGAGCTGTCCTATGACGACGGCAAGACCTGGAAGCGCCTGGCGCTGCTGCCCCGCGGCAAGGACCGCTACTCCACCCTGGTCTCCCACCTCGCGGGCGAGGGCCGGTATGTCTCGCTGCGGGTCAATGCGGAGGACCGGGCGGGGAACGCGGTCAGCCAGACCGTGCTCCGCGCCTACGGCGTGAGGTGACGGGTCCGGGCGCCGGTACGGCATCACCGTGCCGGCGCCCGGACCCTCGGCACTCGGCCGCCGCCCGGACTCTGGGCACGCGGCCGGCGCCCGGACCCGCCGGAGGACACCGGTCCGCGGACCGCCGGCCGGGGCCGCCGGTCAGAGCCAGCGCTCCCGGGCGGCGTGCCAGGCGAGCTGCATCCGGGTCTGCGCGCCGGCCAGCTCCATGATGTGCGAGAGGCGCCGCTGCACGGTCCGCTGGCTGATCCCGAGCTGGCTGGCGATCGACTTGTCCGGCACCCCGGCGACCAGCAGCGACAGCAGGTACAGGTCGTCGGAGTTCAGTGGGCAGGGATGAGTCCCCTCGGCGAGGGCGCCGTCCTCGCCGATCCGCAGCGGCGTCGCCCGGTCCCAGTAGCTCTCGAACAGCGCGATCAGCGCCTCCAGCAGCTCGCCGCCCCGGATCAGCGCCGCCGTCGGCTCCGATATCCCGGCGTGCCGCACCAGCGGCAGCAGACCGATCTCCCGGTCCACGACCATCAGCCGGACCGGCAGCCGGGGCAGGGCTCGGGCGCGCTCGCCCAGCTTGACGCCGTAGGCCACGTTGGCCTGCATCCCCGGCTCCTCCAGCAGGTCGCGCTCGTAGACCACCCGGTAGACCACCCCGCGGCGCAGCGCGTCCAGCTCCGCGTCGTTCTCGGTCGAGTGCATCACGATCGCGCTCCCCCGGCAGAAGCAGAGGACCTCCTCGCGGGCGTTCTCCTGCAGGTGTTCGAGCTGCTCGCGCAGCGCGATCCGGTTGGGCAGCACCTCCACGAGGAGGCCAGCGTCACGGCGGCGGGCGTTGCCCCGGTACTCCTCCGACAGCTGCTCCACGGTGCGCCGCGCCCAGTCGAGCGACTGCTGCTGGCGCAGCAGGCGCGCGCCCAGCACGATGTCGGGGGAGACCGCGGTGAAGCGCCGCTCCGCCGGAGCGGCCGTCTCCGCGGAGGCCGTCCGGACCAGTCCCCTGGCCTCCATGGACGACAGCACCGTCTCGACCGCGCCGACGTCGAGGTCCAGCTCCGCGGCGAGATCGACGACACCCGCCTCGGCCGCCGTCACCAGGAACCGGTAGAGGCGTTCCTCCACCGGATCCAGCCCGACCGTTTCCAGCATGTCGCAATAATGCCATCCAAAACACGCATAACGGATGCAACTTCACCTCACAGGACGAGACCGCCGCGGGAACCGCCCGTGGATGACGACGCCCGGTCCTACCCGGGCGCCGGTGCGGCCGTCACCCGGCCGACAGGATCAGGCCGCTGGTGGGCACGCCGGTCCCCGCGGTGACCAGGACGTTGCGGACCCCGGATACCTGGTTCACCGAGGTGCCCCGGACCTGCCTGACCGCCTCGGCGATGCCGTTCATGCCGTGGATGTACGCCTCGCCGAGCTGCCCGCCGTGCGGGTTGACCGGCAGGTGGCCGTCGATCTCGATGCCGCCGTCGGCGACGAGGTCCCGCGCCTCGCCGCGCCCGCAGAAGCCGAGCTCCTCCAGCTGGGTGAGCACGAACGGGGTGAAGTGGTCGTACAGGATGGCCGTCTGGACGTCGGCCGGGCCGAGCCCCGACTGCTCCCAGAGCCGGCGGCCGACCACCCCCATCTCCGGCAGACCGGTCATCTCGTCGCGGTAGTAGCTGGTCATCATCAGCTGGCCGGCGCCGGCCCCCTGGGCCGCGGCGGCGATCAGAGCGGGTGACCTGCGCAGGTCCCTGGCCCGTTCGGCGGAGGTGACCACCAGCGCCACCGCGCCGTCGCTCTCCTGGCAGCAGTCGAGCAGGTGCAGCGGCTCCACGATCCACTTGGACGCCTGGTGCTCCTCCAGCGTGATCGGGCGCCCGTGGAACCAGGCCGCGGGGTTGGTGGCCGCGTGCCGGCGCATCGCCACGGCCACCCGGCCGAAGTCCTCGGACGTCACGCCGTAGGCGTGCATGTAGCGCCGGGCGAACATGGCGACCCAGCCCGCCGGGGTCATCAGTCCGTACGGCACGTGCCAGCTCATCTCCAGGCCCTGGGAGGACGGCTCGCCGCCGATCCGGGCGTCGGGCTGGCCGAACCTGCGGCCCGAACGCTCGTTGAAGGCGCGGTAGCAGACCACGGTCTCGGCGGCCCCGGTGGCGACCGCCATCGCGGCGTGCAGCACGGTGCCGCACGCCGCGCCGCCGCCGTAGTGCACGCGGGAGAAGAACGTCAGATCGCCGATGCCCACCTCGCGGGCCACGGCGATCTCCTGGTTGGCGTCCTGGGTGTAGGTCACCAGCCCGTCGACGTCCGCGGGGCTCAGGCCCGCGTCGTCCAGCGCCGCGAACACCGCCTCGGCGGCGAGCTGGAGCTCCGACCGCCCTGACTGCTTGGAGAACTCGGTCGCGCCGATACCGGCGACAGCCGTACTCCCCGGGAGGGAGACCACGGTGATGGGTGCCTTTCTGCGGTGGGGCGTGTGGGGGCGTGCCCGGCGTCCGGACGGGGCGGGCGCTCAGCGTCCGGGCAGGGCGAAGCGGACGGTGCCGGAGGCGTGGTCGCCGAGGCTGACCCTGCCGCGGACCTCGACCGTGAACTCGCCGTCGTCGTGGGCGACGACGGCGCCGGTGAAGGTCAGCGTGTCGCCCGCGTAGGCGGGGACGCCGAGCTTGACGTTGATGCCGCGGATCAGCGCCTCGGGGCCCGCCCAGTCGGTGACATAGCGCTCGACGAGGCCCATCGTGGTCAGGATGTTGAGGAAGATGTCCTTGGAGCCCTGTGCCCTGGCGCCCTCGACGTCGTGGTGGACCGGGGTGAAGTCCATCGTCGCCAGCGCCGTCGAGATGATCACGGTGGGGGTCAGCCCGATCACGAGTTCCGGGAGGACCGACCCGATCTCGACCTGGTCTTCGGTAAGCGTCCGCATCATGACTCCTGGGGGACCCACATCGGCAGGATCAGCTCGTCGTCCATCTGGCGATACGTCACACGCAACTGCATACCGATACCCACTTCTTCCGGCGGACAGTCCACGACATTGCCCACGATCCGCACCCCTTCCGGCAGCTCCACCACAGCGACCACATAAGGAGTGCTCAGCCCCGGGACCGGCGGGTTGTGGTGCACGACGTAGCTGTAGACCTCGCCTGTACCGCCCGCCACGACGTGCGTCCGGTCGGCCGAACGGCACGACGGGCAGATCGGGCCCGGGGGGTGCCGGAGCTCTCCGCAGTCCGCGCATCTCTGGATCCGGAGCTCGCCCCTGGCGACACCTTCCCAGAAGAACGCGGTGTCCCTGTTGACCGCGGGTCTCAGCGGGTACGGCTCGCGTGCCTCGGGCGTGGTTTTCCGCTCCCGGGGGCGAAATTTCAGTACCCGGAACAGCATGTGGGCCACGGGCTCCTCCCCCGAGTACCACGTGACGTTCCAGGTGACGAAGTAGCCCTCGCCGAGCGCCGTCTTCTTCGGCCCGGAGAGCCCGGCGAACCGGGTGGCCGGCACCAGCCGCTCGCCGACCCTGAGGTAGCGGTGGTAGGTCTGCTCGCAGTTGGTCGCGACCACGCCGGTGTAGCCGCTGCCGTCCAGCGCCCTGAGCACGTCGTCGACCGGGGTGCTCTGCTGCCCGCGGTCCCGGTTCACCCCGGGCATGTTCCAGACCTGGATCATCGCCGGGGGCGCCACGACCTCCCCGTGCACGCTGCCCGCGGCGGCCTCCGCGTCGGTGTAGACGGGGTTGGCGTCCCCCATGGCGTCGGCCCAGTGCCGGATCATCGGGAGGTTGACCGGGTCCGCGGCGGCCGCACCCCGGACCTCGCCGAGCTCGATCTGCCGCCCGGCCAGGGCCATGAGCCGGTCGTGGAGGGCGGGCTCCGCCGTCGCGGTCATCGGGGCGGCCTCGGCAGGCTCAGGCCGAGCATGGCGATGAGCTCGCGCTGGACCTCGTTGACGCCGCCGCCGAAGGTGAGCACGATCGCGCCCTTGACGCCGTGGTCGAGGCGGTCGACGAAGTCGGCCGTCTCCGGGTCGGCCGGGTCGCCGTAGCGGGCCAGGACGTCGCCGACGATCCTGCCGACCTCCTGCATCCGCTCCGATCCGTAGATCTTGGTGGCCGAGGCGTCGGGGGCGCCCAGCCAGCCCAGGTCCATGTTGGCCGCGACCTGCCAGTTCAGCAGCTCGTTGGTCCGGAAGCAGGCGTAGACCCGGCCGAGCGCCCGCCGTACGGCCGGCTCCTCGATGAGGCCGGTGCCGCGGGCCCAGCGCAGGAACCTGTCGTAGGTGTGGGCGATGTTGCCCGCCGGGCCCAGCGTGACCCGTTCGTGGTTGAGCTGGTTGACGATCAGGTCCCAGCCCTTGTTCTCCTCCCCCACCACCATGTCCACCGGCACGCGCACGTCGGCGTAGTAGGTGGAGTTGGTGTGGTGGCGCCCGTCCATGGTCGTGATCGGCGTCCACGAGAAGCCGGGGTCGGCGCAGTCGACGATCATCATCGTGATGCCGCGGTGCTTGCGGGCCTCCGGGTCGGTGCGGGCGGCCAGCCAGATGTACTGGGAGTAGTGCGCCCCCGAGGTGAAGATCTTCTGTCCGTTGACGACGTAGTGGTCCCCGTCGCGGACCGCGGTGGTGCGCAGGGACGCCAGGTCGGTGCCCGCCTCGGGCTCGCTGTAGCCGATCGCGAAGTGGCACTCCCCCGCCAGGATGCGCGGCAGGAAGAACTCCTTCTGCGCCGCCGTGCCGTACTGCATGAGGGTGGGGCCGACGGTCTGCACCGTGATGATCGGGTAGGGCACCTCGGCGCGGGCGATCTCGTTGGCGAAGATCTGCTGCTCCAGCGGGCCGTACCCGCCGCCGCCGTACTCCCGCGGCCAGCCCAGCCCGAGCTTGCCGTCGCGGCCGAGGTTGCGGCAGTGCTCCATGTAGGCGTCGCCGAACGGGTCGGTGGAGATCTTCTTTCGGTCCTCGGCGGTCAGGCAGCCCCGGAAGTACTCGCGCAGCTCGTCGCGGAGCCTTTTCTGCCCGGGGGTCAGGTCGATCATCATCAGACGAGCGCTCCGATCGTGTCGAGCCGGGCCTCCACGCCGCCCAGCAGGTGGGCGTGGTGCTTGCCCCAGGCGAAGTAGCGGTGCAGCGGGTAGGTCACGTCCAGGCCGATCCCGCCGTGCAGGTGCTGGCAGGTGTAGAGCGCCCGGAGCGCCGAGTCCGTCACGGTGAGGGCTCCGACGGCGAGGTCGGTCTCGGCCTCCTCTGCCGCGCCCTCGGCCAGCCGCCACGCCCCGGACCACACGGCCACGTCCAGTGCCCGGCCGGCGATGTAGACGTCGGCGATCTGCACGGTCACCGCCTGGAACTCGGCCAGCGCCCGGTCGAACTGCCTGCGGGTCCTGACGTACTCCGTGGTCAGCGCCAGCGCCCCGGCCAGCACGCCGGAGGAGACGGCGATGATCCCGGCCAGCGCCAGCCTCCGCAGGCCGTCGAACGCCTCGCCGTCCTGGGCCCCCACCGGCTCACCGGGGGTGGCCTCCAGGATGAGCGTGGCGGCGGGCTCGCCGGTGGAGACGGACTCGGGCCGCAGGGTCATCGCCTCCGGCGAGGCCAGGAACAGGCCGACGCCGCCGTCCGTGACGGCGGGGACGAGGATCCTCGACGCCTGGGCCGCGTACGACACCGTGCTCTTGCGCCCGTCCAGCACCCAGCCGCCGCCGTCCCTGCGGGCGGTCACGGCGGGTGCGGCGCCGAGGTCGCGGCCGGGCTCGCGCAGCGCGGAGGTCAGCACCAGCCCGCCCTCGGCCAGGGGGGCCAGCGCCTCGCGCTGCTCGCGGGAGCCGTACCGGGCGACGGCCAGCGCCGCGACGAGGCTCTGCTGGACGGGGACCGGGGCCACGTGTGCGCCGACCTCCCGCAGGAGGACCGCCATCTCGACCGGCCCGAACCCGGCGCCGCCCGCCTCCTCCGGCAGGCACGCGCCCAGCAGCCCGGCCTGGGCCAGGGAGCTCCACAGCCGCGCGTCGTACGGCGCGCCGCTTGCCTCATGGGCCTCCAGCCTGCCGGCGCTCACCTCCCGGTCGAGGAGCTCCACCGCGAGTTTGCGCAGGTCACTCTGGGTCTCATCAAGATTGAAGTCCACTAGCGCTCCAGGGGGTGCCGCCGGCCGTGCCGGACGAACTCGTCGTCGATCTCGGTGATGTCGTCGGGGGTCAGCGGCCGCCATCCCGGCTGTCCCGGGGGCCGCCACCAGACGGGGTCGCCGGTGTGCCAGCCCTCCGCGGCGAGGACCCGCTTGACGACCTTGTTCGAAGCGGTCTGCGGCAACTCCTTACATATGCGGATATATCGAGGTATGGCCTTGGGACCGAGGTCCCTCCGGCCGGCCAGGAAGCCCGCGAAGGCCCCCTGATCGAAGTCGCCGTCGAGCACCAGGGCCGCCATGACCTGGTCTCCCGCCGCCGCGTCGGGCACCGGGTAGACGGCCGCCTCGATCACGCCGGGGAACTCGCGGACGACCGCCTCGACCGGCGCGACCGCCAGGTTCTCCCCGTCCACCCGGAGCCGCTCGGTGCCGCGCCCGGCGAAGAAGACATGGCCCCGCGCGTCGGCGTAGGCCAGGTCGCCCGACCAGAACACGCCCTCCCGGATCCGCTCGCGGTCGGCCTCGGGGTCGTCGTAGTAGCCGTCGAACAGGCCCGGCCCCTCGGTGTTGACCAGCTCCCCGATCGCCTCGTCCCCGTTGAGCAGCCGGCCGTCCTCGATGACGGCGGCCGGGCATCTGCGCCCGCTGGACGGGTCGCGGATCTCGATGCCGTCGGGCAGCCTGCCCAGGCAGCCGGGCGGTCCCGCCGGGTCGGGGGTGATCGCGATCGCGGTTTCGGTGGAGCCGAACGCGTCGATGACGTGGCATCCGAACCGTTCGCCGAACCGCCGGACCGCGGTGGCGCTCCCCTCGTTGCCGAAGGCGATCCGGAGCGTGCCGTCCCGGTCGCCGGGCTCCGGCGGGGTGGACAGGACGTAGGAGAGCGCCTTGCCGACGTAGTGCAGGTAGGTGACCCCGTAGCGCCTGACGTCGGGCATCAGCCCGGAGGCGGAGAACCTCCGCCGGAGCACCAGCGCCGCCCCCGACGCCACCGCCGGGGCGTAGGCCGCCATGACGGCCCCGGAGTGGAACAGCGGCATGGAGCAGTAGACGACGTCCTCGGGCGAGAGCATCGCCGCCAGGCTGACGCCGGGGACGGCGATCTTCCGCTGGGTGACCCGCACCGCCCGGGGCCGGCCCGAGGTTCCCGAGGTGAAGATCAACATGACCAGCCCGTCCTCACCCACCGGCACGGCCCCCGGGGAGCCGGTCCGGAGGGAGCCGTCCCGCGCGGGACCGTCCTGCGCGGAGCCGGTCCGGGCGCCCCCGTCCCGCGCGGGGCCGGCGCGGGCGGAACCGGCGCGGGCGGGAGGCGGCGCCGTAGCGCGGAGTCCGGCGATCTCCGCGGCGAGCTCCGCGTACGCGGGTCCGTGGACGATGAGGTCGGCGTGGGTGGCGTCCGCGTCACGGGCGAGCTCGGCGGCGCTCCTGGTCGTGTTCAGCGCGACGAGCACGTGGCCGGACAGGGCGGCGCCGCCCAGCAGGAACAGCATCTCGGGGACGTTGTCGAACAGCGCCCCGACGTGCGCGGCCCGGCCCAGGGTGTCCATCCAGGCGCCCCTGGCCCGGCACTCCGCGACGTATTCGCGCCAGCTCCACACCTGGTCCTCGAACAGGAGGCCGGGCCGGTCGTCCCCGGCCCGCCGCTCCAGCAGCTCCGCCAACGTCTTCCCGGACATCATGCCTCCCAGCGATGAGGCTCAGGCCAGCCGTTCCGAAAAGTAGAACAGATTCTATTATCTGTCCATAGGGAATCTGTGGCAATAAGTCATCACATACACCGACGTAGCACATATCCCATGTAAGGACGGGCCGCGCTTGTGACTGGCGAGTAACTCATCGGAGCAACCGGAAATCAGATAACGTGTTCTCATGCGTACCCCGCATGCGACCACCGAGGCGCCGGTCGCCTCGCGCCTCCCCACCCCGCCGGCCCCGGGCGCCGCCGGACCGGCCAAGACCAAGGGGGCACCTGGCGTGCAGAGCGAATCGGCCTCCACCGGCGTCCGCACCCGGAGCCAGCACCAGCGGCGCAAGCGCATCGTCCAGGCCGCCGCCGCCCTCGCCTCCCGCGGCGGCGTCGAGGCCATGCAGATGCGCACCGTGGCCGAGCGGGCGGGGGTCGCCCTCGGCACCCTCTACCGCTACTTCCCCTCCAAGATGGATCTGGTGGTCGCCGTCGTCGGCGAGGAGATCGACCTTCTCGAGAGCAGCATCGAGCGCCGCCCGCCCAGCGCCACCACGGCCTCGGGCCGGGCCGTCGACATCCTGATGCGCGCCACCCGCGGCCTGATGCGCGAGCCGGAGCTCGCCGACGCACTCATCCGCTCACTGATCATGGCCGAGGTGGACACCCCGTTCGGCGACCGCATGGCGAGCCTGCTGCTGCGCGTGGCCGCCGACGAGCTCACCGCGGAGACCGCCACCGAGGAGCAGTTCGCCCTCGCCGGCTCCCTGGCCAGCGTCTGGGTGCACGAGCTGCTGGAGATGCTCCGCGGCCGGCGCACCTACGAGCAGATCCAGCGCCGCATCGAGATCGCCGCCATCCGCCTGCTCGCCGACTTCCAGCCGCCTTCTTCCGCCTGAAAATAGAACGCGTTACAGTCACAGTCGGAAGACGACCAGAGCGACGTTCTAGAGCGACGCGCCGAGGGACCGGCTCGCGGGCGCCGGGACCCGGCCGCCAGGCGAGGAGATCGTATGGGTGCAGTGATCGTCGAGGCCGTGCGGACCCCGATCGGCAGGCGTAACGGCTGGCTGGCGGGGCTGAAGCCGCTGGCGCTGCTCGCGGCGGCGCTGAACGGCCTGGTGGACCGGTCGGGGATCGACCCGGCGGCCGTGGAACAGGTGTTCGCCGGATGCGTCACCCAGGCGGGCGAACAGGGTGGGCACGTCGGGCGGCACGCCTGGCTCTACGCCGGCCTGCCGTACCAGACGGGCGTGACCACGGTCGACGCGCAGTGCGGCTCCTCCCAGCAGGCCGTACACCTGGTCGCCGCCCTCATCAACTCGGGCGTCATCGACGCCGGCATCGCCTGCGGCGTCGAGGTGATGAGCCGCGCCCCGCTCGGCAGCAACGTGCTCCCGGCCCGGCCCCGGCCCGACGACTGGGCCGTCGACCTGCCCGACCAGTTCACCGCCGCCGAACGGATCGCCCAGCGGCGCGGGCTGACCCGCGAGCGGCTCGACCGGTTCGGCGCCCGGTCCCAGCGGCTGGCCGCCGAGGCGTGGGCCGAGGGCCGGTTCGACCGGGAGATCGTCGGGGTGACCGCGCCCGTCCTCGGCGAGGACGGGCGGCCGACCGGCGAGAACCGCACCGTGGACAGGGACCAGGGACTGCGCGAGACGACCGCCGAGACGCTGGCCGGGCTCAAGCCGGTGCTGGACGGCGGCATGCACACCGCGGGCACCGCCTCGCAGATCTCCGACGGCGCGGCGGCGGTGCTGCTGATGAGCGAGGAGGCCGCCGCCCGGCACGGCCTGCGCCCCCGGGCCCGCATCCTCGCCCAGGCGCTCGTCGGCGCCGAGCCGTACTACCACCTGGACGGTCCGGTGGACGCCACCGCCAAGGTCCTGTCCGCCACGGGCATGACCGTCGCGGACATCGATCGGTTCGAGGTAAACGAGGCGTTCGCCTCGGTCGTCCTCTCCTGGGCGTCGGTGCACGGGCCGGACATGGACCGGGTCAACCCGGGCGGCGGCGCCATCGCGCTCGGCCACCCGGTCGGCGCGACCGGTTCCAGGCTGATCACCACCGCCCTGCACGAGCTGGAGAGGTCCGACTCCTCCACCGCGCTGGTGTCGATGTGCGCGGGCGGGGCGCTCGCCACCGCGACCGTTCTCGAACGGTTGTGAGAGCGGTCGCCGGGCGGCGGGGAGAGACCTCGACCGGGAAAGACCGTGAGACGACGGCGGCCGCGAGACAGCGGCGGCCGTGAAAGAACGAGGAGCACCACATTTGAGATCCCGCCGCAGGCCCTACAGCGAGCAGCGCCCGACCGACGTCGGCGGCGGGGTGTGGAGCGTGCCCGTCCCGATCCCCGGCAACCCGCTCGGCTACACGCTGGTCTACGCCGTCGAGTCCCCCGCCGGGCCGGTGCTGGTCGACGCGGGCTGGAACCACCCGGAGGCCTGGCTGGCGCTGCGGGACGGGCTGGCCGCCGTCGGCATGGACGTCCGCGAGGTCCGAGGGGTGGTGGTCACCCACTTCCACCCCGACCACGCCGGGCTGGCCGGCCGGGTCCGGGAGGAGTCGGGGGCGTGGATCGCCATGCACGAGGCCGACGTCGCGCTGGTCAAGCTCATCCGCGACGTCGACGAGGGCGCGCATCGCGCCTTCCAGGCCGACATGCTGCGCCGGGCGGGGGCCACCGGGGGCGAGGTGGCGGAGGTGACGGCGGAGCGGCCGCAGCCGCCCGCGCTGCCCGACCGGACGCTCGGCGACGGCGACCTGGTCGACCTGCCCGGCCGCGCGCTCCGCACGGTCTGGACCCCCGGCCACACCCCGGGCCACATCTGCCTGCACCTGGAGGACACCGGCCGGCTCTTCACCGGCGACCACGTGCTGCCGGGCATCACCCCGCACATCGGCGTCTACCCCTACGACCGCACCGACGTGGACCCGCTCAGCGACTTCCTGGACTCGCTGGCGAAGGTGGCGGGCCTGGGCTCGCTCGAAGCCCTGCCCGCTCATGAGTGGATATTTCAAGACACGGCGGCCCGGGCGGTGGAGATCCGCACGCACCACGAGGAGAAACTCCTACGGCTCGCCGCCCTGCTGGCCGAGGCGGGCGAGCCCCTCACCATCTGGGAGACCGCCGGCCGGATGACCTGGAACCGCCCCTGGGAGGAGCTCCCGGCGATGCTGAGGGGGATGGCCGCCGGAGAGGCCGCGGCCCATCTGCGCACCTTGGAGGTCCGAGGTGTGATCCGCCGCACGGCGGAGGTGGGACCGGTCCGCTACGCCCTACACTCTTAGACATCCGATGTCTGAGGGACCCGAGGATGGTGAAGCGTGGCGGTCACCGACGCCGCTATCGACAGGATCAAGCAGATGATCCTCGCGGGCGAGCTCGCCCCGGGCAGCAGGCTGCCGAAGGAGGCCGACCTGGCCGAGCGGCTCGGCCTGTCGCGCAACTCCCTGCGCGAGGCCGTCCGCGCCCTCGCCCTGATCAACGTGCTGGACGTGCGCCAGGGTGACGGCACCTACGTGACCAGCCTGGAGCCGCGGCTCCTGCTGGACGCGATGTCGTTCGTGGTGGACTTCCACCAGGACGACACCGTGCTGCAGTTCTTCCAGGTCCGGCGGATCCTCGAACCGGCGGCGACCGCGATGGCGGCCACGCGGATGACCGAGTCCGAGGTCGCCGAGCTGCGCAAGATCCTCTCCGAGCTGCCCGCCGACCCCAGCGTCGAGCAGCTCGTCGCCAACGATCTGGAGTTCCACCAGCGCATCGCGGCGGGCTCGGGCAACGCGGTGCTGTGCTCTCTCATAGAGAGCCTGTCGGGCCCCACCACCAGGGCCCGGATCTGGCGGGGGCTGACCCAGGAGAACGCCCTGGAGAAGACCCGCGAGCAGCACGCCGCGATCTGCGACGCCATCGCCGCCCGGCAGCCCGAGGTCGCCCGCGCGTGGGCGACCGTCCACATCGCCGGGGTCGAGGAGTGGCTCCGCAACGCCCTCGCCTGAACCGATCCCCCACCAGAAAAGATCACAAAGTCGTACTCTTGGGGCGGACCGCTCCCGCGACCACGAGGATGACCCGATGCAGCCACTCGACGGAGCCGATCTCAGGGTGGTCGCCGCCCTGCAGGTGAACGGGCGGGCCACCTGGGACCGGATCGGCCGGGTGCTGCGGGAGCCCACCCGCAACGTGGCCCGGCGGGCGGGCCGGCTGATGGAGTCGGGTGTGCTCTCGGTGATCGGCCTGGTCGACGACCGGCGGCTGGACTCGGCGCTGCTCCGGGTGCGCTGCCGTCCCGGATCGGCCGTCGAGGTGGGGACGGCCCTGGCCGAGCTGCCCCAGACCCGGTCCGTCACGCTGCTGTCCGGCCCGGTGGACTGCGCGGCGGAGCTCTCGGCGGCCGACGACACGCTGGTGGACCTGCTCCTGCGGGACATCCCGGCGATCGACGGGGTGCTGGGGAGCACCGCGTATCCGGCGTTGAAATACTTCAGCACGCCCCTCGACTGGCATCTGGGCGTGCTCACCCCGCAGGAGGCCGAGGGGCTGCGCGAGCAGTGGCACGCCCCGCCGGAGCGCTCCCCGCGCCCGGGCGAGGAACCCTCCGCCGACGACGAGCGGATCATCGCGGCGGTGGTCACCGACGGCCGCGCCACCCATGCCGAGGTCGCGCTGGCCGCCGGGATCAGCGAGTCGACCGCCCGCCGCCGCCTGGACGCCCTGCTCCGCAGGGGCGTCCTGCGCATCCGCGCCGAGATCGAGCCCGCGTGCCTGGGGCTGCCGGCCGAGGCCGTGCTCTGGCTGCGGGTGGCCGGCGACGAGGTGGACGCGGTGGGGCGCGCGCTGGCCGCCCGCCCGGAGGTCAGGTTCGCCATGGCCGTGGCCGGCGACCACCAGTTGGTGGCGCAGGTCGCCCTGCCCGGCCGGCCGGAGCTGTACGAGTTCCTGCGCGAGATCGGCGGGCTGCCGGGCATCATGGCCGTCGAGACGGCCATGATGCTCCGCACGTTCAAGCGCGCCTTCCTGATCAAGCGGGACTGCCGGGTGGAGCGCTGGGCCGGGCCGGTCGGCTAGGGCGGTGACCGCACGTCTCCGCGCTTCTCGGCGCGTCTCCGAGTGTCACGCCTGTCCGGCCTGTCTCGGCGCTTCGCGGCACGTCACCGCGCTTCACGGCGCGTCTCCGAGTGTCACGGCGCGTCTCGGCCTGTCCGGTCTGTCCGGCCTGGCCGGCGGCTCCCGGCGTGGCGGATGACAGGCGGCGGATAATCTCCTAAATTGGACAACCCAGTTGCCGGAATCAGCGAGCCAGGTGGTCCGACGTGCCAAGTGACCCGCCGGGTTTCGAGCTGCCGCTACGGCTGTTCCTCGGCTTCCGCGTCCTCATCGACGGAGTCCACGCCGAACTCGCCCGCCAGGGGCACCCCGACCTGCGGCCGATGCACGGCTTCGTCTTCCAGGCGATCGGCCCCGAGGGCACCACGGCCGCCGAGCTCGGCCGCCGGCTGGGGATCTCCAAGCAGGCGGCGGGCAAGACCATCGACTCCCTGGAGCAGCTCGGCTACGTGGAGCGCGGCTCCGACCCGCGTGACGCGCGGCGCAAGGTCATCCGGCTCACCCAGCGCGGTGTCGACTCCCTCGTCCGGTCGGCGCGCATCTTCGACGACCTGCGGGCCCGCTGGGCGGAGGCGCTCGGGGAGGAGCGCCTGCGCGCGCTGGAGACCGACCTGCGCAAGGTCACGCCGTCGGAGGTCTTCCGGCTCGACATCCCCGGCTGGTTCGGCGGCTACTGACCCCCGCCCCCGCTGCCCCGCCCGTGCCTTTTCACCCGCTCCGCCCGCCCCGCGGCGCGCGATGAGCGGCGGGGACCCAGCCGCTCCCCGCGGGAGCGGGACCGCTCAGGCGATCAGCCCTTCGGCCGCGAGCTCGGCCCAGAGGTCCTCCGGGACGGGCTCCGCGACGAGGCCGGCGTTGCGGGTGACCTCGGCGGCGGACCTCGCGCCGACGACCACCGAGGCGACCGCCGGATGGCGCAGCGGGAAGGCCAGCGCCGCCTGGGGCAGGGTGACGCCGTGGCGCTCGCACACGGCCGCGACGCGGCGGGCACGGGCCAGCAGCGGCTCGGGGGCCGGGGCGTAGTCGTAGGTGCCCGACGGGTCGTGGGTGGCCAGCAGGCCGCTGTTGAACACCCCGGCGGCGACCACCGAGACACCGCGCTCGTCGCACAGCGGCAGCAGCTCCTCGGCTCCCGACTGGTCGAGGAGGGTGTGGCGGCCGGCCAACATGACCATGTCCACGCCGGTCTCGCGGACGAAGCGGGTGAGCATCTCCGCCTGGTTCATGCCGACCCCGACGGCCTTGACGACCCCCTGGTCGCGCAGCTCGGCCAGGGCCGGGTACGCCTCGGAGACGGCCTGCTCCCAGTGGTCGTCGGGGTCGTGGATCAGCACGACGTCGACCGTGTCGAGGCCGAGCCGGACCAGGCTCTCCTCCAGCGACCGCCGGACCCCGTCCCGCGAGAAGTCCCACACCCGGCGCAGGTCGGCGGGGACGTCGAAGCCCTGGCCGTCCCGGCCCACGGGACCGTCGCCGGTGGACGGCACGAGCAGGCGGCCGACCTTGGTGGACAGGGTGTAGGAGTCGCGGGGCCGCCCGGCCAGGGCCGCGCCGAGCCGCCGCTCCGACAGGCCGAGCCCGTAGTGGGGCGCGGTGTCGAACAGGCGGAACCCGGCGTCGTAGGCGGCGTCCACCGCCGCCCGGGCCTCGGCGTCGCTCACGGCGGTGAACAGGTTGCCGATCGGAGCGGCACCGAAGCCGTACTTGCTCACGGAGAAGGTCATGACCGTCAATCCTGCGCCTTGCCGTAGTCCCTCGGAAGGAGGGTGGTGGTGGTCGGTTCCGTGTCCCGCCGTACGGACCCGGAGGACCGTGGACGCCCGGGAAGGGGGGCGGTCGCCGTCAATCCTGCGCCTTGCCGCCGGCGAGGCGGCTGATCATCAGGGCGATCAGGATGATCGAACCGTAGACCAGCTGCTTCCACTCGCCGGGGACGCCCTTCAGCGTCAGGATGTTCTCCACCAGGCCGATCACCAGGACACCGGTGAGGGCGCCCAGGATCGTGCCCTTGCCGCCGTCCATGCTGACCCCGCCGATGACCGCGGCGGCGAAGGCCATGAAGATCCAGCCGACGCCCTGGTTGGCGCTGATGCCGCCCAGGCGGCCGGTCTCCAGCACTCCGGCGAGCGCGGCGACCACACCGCCGACGACGAAGACGACCCAGACGACCCGCTCGACCCGGATGCCCGCCGCGCGGGCGGCGTCGGCGTTGCCGCCGATGGCGTAGAGCGAGCGGCCGGCCCGGAAGTAGCCGAGCGCGGCGATGGCCACGGCGAAGAGCAGGCCGGTGATCCAGATGGACACCGGGACACCCAGCCAGATGGCGCTGCCGAGGTAGAGGAACGACTCGGGCAGCTCGAACAGGCTCTTGCCCTGGGTGAGTCCGAGCTGGAGGCCGTGGACGACGATCATCATGGCCAGGGTGACAATGAAGGCCGAGAGCTGGAAGCGCATGATCAGGAAGCCGTTGAAGGCGCCGACCAGCCCGCCGATCAGCAGGCAGATCGGGATCGCCAGGATCCCGGGGAGCTCCAGGCCGAACCCACCGGCCGCCACCGGGATGACCAGCATCACCCCCACCGCGGGGGCCATGCCGACGGTGGACTCCAGCGACAGGTCGAACTTGCCCGCGATGAGGATCAGCGCCTCGGCGAGCACCACCAGCGCCAGGGCCGACTGCTGCTGGAGCACGTTGGTCAGGTTGCCGGGGGTGAGGAAGATCGGGTCCACGAAGGACCCGGCGATCAGCAGGACGACGATCACCGGGACCAGCGTGAGGTCGCGGAAGCGCCCGAGCTGGATCCGCCGGCCCGGTGCGGGCGCGGTCGCCACGGGCGTCGTCTTCGTAGTGGTCATCAGTCGTCGATACCTTCCATCGCCGCCACCAGTTCGGTGTCGGTCCAGCCTCGGGGCACGTCCTTCACGACCCTGCCGTGGAACATGACCAGGACCCGGTCGCAGATCCGCAGGTCGTCGAGTTCGTCGGAGACCAGTACGGCTCCGGTCCCCCGGGCCGCCGCGTCCTCCACGGCGCCGAGGAGTGAGTGCTTGGCCTTCACGTCCACCCCGGCCGTCGGGTTGATGACCACGAGCGCCCGGGGGTCGTCGGCGAGCGCCCTGGCCAGCACGACCTTCTGCGCGTTGCCGCCGGACAGGTCGGCCACCGGCTGGTCGGGACCGGTCGTCTTGATGTCCAGCTCGGCGATCATCCGGGCGCCGTGCGCGCGCCGTCTCGCCGGGGAGATCACGCCGTACCGGCCGAGCTTGTGCGCGATCGGGATGGTGGCGTTCTCGGCGATCGACAGCAGCGGCACGAAGCCCTCGTGGTGGCGGTCCTGGGGGACGAAGCCGAGACCGGCGGCGAGCACGGACGGCACGTCGCCCGGCTTGACCTCGGTGCCGTTGACGGTCACCGCGCCGGTGTCGGCCCGGCGGAGGCCGACCAGGGTCTCGGCCAGGCCGACCTTGCCGCTGCTGCCCGAGCCGGCCAGGCCGACGATCTCCCCGGCCCGGACGGCCAGATCCACGTTCTCGTAGCGGCCGCCGAGGCTCAGTCCCCGGGCGGCGAGCACGACCGGCGCCGAGGCGTCGGCCGTGCGGGAGCGGTACTCGTAGGCGGCGGTCGTCTCACCGGTCATCGCGTCGACCAGCCGGTCGTGCGGCAGGTCGCCGACCTGGGCGGTGACGATGTGCCGGGCGTCGCGGAAGACCGAGACGCTCTGGCAGATCTCGTACACCTCCTCCAGGTGGTGCGAGATGAACATCATCGTCACACCCTGCTCCCGGAGCGCCCGCATCCGCTCGAACAGCCGCTGGATGGCCGGGCCGTCGAGCTGGGCGGTGGGCTCGTCCAGGATGATGAACCGGGCGCCGAACGACAGCGCCCTGGCGATCTCCACGAGCTGGCGCTGCTCGACGCCCAGGTCTCCGGCGAGGATGTCGGCGTCCACGTCCACGCCGTACTGCTCCAGGAGCTGCCTGGCCCGGGTGCGCAGGACGCCCCACCTGATCGCGCCCCGGTCCGTCTGCCGGTTCAGGAAGAGGTTCTCCGCGACGGTCAGCGTGGGGATGATCGTCGACTTCTGGTAGACGCACGCGACCCGCTGCCGCCAGGCGTCCCGGTCGGCCAGCGGCGGCGCGAGCTCCCCGCCGAAGCGGACCTCTCCCTCGTCGGGGCGCTGCAGCCCGGTCAGGATGGACACCAGCGTGGACTTGCCCGCGCCGTTCCGGCCGACCAGCGCGTGCGTCTCCCCCTCGGTGATGGCGATCCCGGCGCCGTTGAGCGCGGTGGTCGGGCCGAAGCGCTTGGTGATCCCGAGCGCTTCAACCGCCTTAGCAGAAGATGTCATCACTTGACCTGATTGCCCCAGAGATTCTTGTCGTCCACATTCTCCTTGGTCACCAGCGGGGCGGGAAGCTGGTCCTCAAGGCCGTTCGGCAGCTGGATGATCGTGCTGTCGTGGTCGGTCGGACCCGGCTGGAAGGTCTTGCCCTCGATCGCGGCCTTGGCGTAGAAGAGCGCGTACTTGGCGTACAGGTCGGCCGGCTGGGAGAGCGTGGCGTCGATCTCACCCTTGCGGATCGCCTCGAACTCCTGCGGGATCCCGTCGTTGGAGATCACGAAGACGTGCTTGGGGTCCTCCGGCGGCGCGATCAGGCCCTTGGCCTTGAGCACCTGCAGGGTCGGGGCCAGATGGACGCCGCCGGCGTGCATGTAGATGCCCTTGATGTCCGGGTGCTGCTGGAGGCGGGTCTGCAGCATCGAGGCGGCCTTGGTGCCGTCCCACTCGGTCGGCTCCTCGAAGACCGTGATGCCGGGGAACTTCTCCTTCATGCACGCGCCGAACGCCTCGGCCCTGTCCCGGCCGTTGATCGACGACAGTGCGCCCATGAGCTGGACGACCTTGCCCTTGCCCCCCAGTTTCTCGCCGAGGAACTCGCACGCCTTGGTGCCGTAGGCCTTGTTGTCGGCCCGCACGACCATGAAGACCTTGCCCTTGTCGGGGCGGGTGTCCACCGAGACGACCGGGATGTTCTTGCTCTCCAGGGTCTGCAGCGTGGAGGCGATCGCACCGGTGTCCTGCGGGGCCATGACGACCGCCTTGGCCCCCTGGCCGATCATCGCCTGGGTGTTGGCGACCAGTTTGGCCACGTCGTTCTGGGAGTTGGTCGGCGGCATCAGGTCGACGCCCAGCTCGGCGGCGAGCTGGGGGACGTATTTGTTGTAGGAGTTCCAGAAGTCGGAGTCGGCGCGCGGGAAGTCGATCCCGACCTTGCCGCCCTTGGCTCCGGCGTCGGCGGCGGGCTTGGCGCTGCTGCCGGCGCCGGCGGTCTCCGACGAGCCGCATGCCGAGATCGTGAGGGCGAGCCCGAGCAGTGCCGCGCCTGTCGCCGCAGTTCCGAGTTTCATACCGTTGCCTCGATTCGAAACCATGTGGGGGGTGAAATATTGCTGGGCCGATGTCTCATCCGGCCGTCTGTCCGATCATCTGGCCGCCCGGCGGGGAGGCCGCCCGGCGGCACGTCACCTCAGGTCGCCGGCCGGAGCCTGAGCCCCTGCATGCCCCCGTCGACCGCCAGGACCGTGCCGGTGGTCGAGGCCGCGAGCGGGCTCGCGAGGTAGACGATCGCGGCCGCGACCTCCTCCGCGCTCACCAGGCGGCCCATCGGCTGGCGTCCCTCCAGGGCCGCCCGCTCGGCCGCCGGGTCGGGCGCCGCGTCGAGCAGGCGCTGGACCCAGGGCGTGTCGGCGGTGCCCGGGTTGACGCAGTTGACGCGGATGCCCTCGCGGACGTGGTCGGCGGCCATCGCCAGAGTGAGCGACTGGATGGCGCCCTTGGAGGCGCTGTAGAGCGCCCGCTGGGGCAGTCCCGCCGAGGCGGCGATCGAACAGGTGTTGACGATCGCCGCGCTCGCCGAGCGCCGCAGGTACGGCAGGGCCGCCCGGGTCACCCTGACGATGCCGAGGACGTTGACGTCCAGGACTCTGGACCACTCCTCGTAGGGATTGTCCTCGATCGTGCCGGCCGCGCCGATCCCGGCGTTGTTCACCAGGACGTCGAGTCCGCCCATCCGCCCGGCCGCCTCGGCGACCGCCGTACGGACCGCGGCCTCGTCGGTGACGTCCGCCGTGGCCGGGATGAACGGCTCGCCGGGCGGGTTGACGTCCAGGCAGGCCACCGTGGCCCCGCGGGCGGCGAGCAGCGTGGCGGTGGCCAGGCCGATGCCGGAGCCGCCGCCGGTGACCAGGGCGCGCAGGCCGTCGAACTCAGCCATTGAGGGACCTCCAGACCGGGCCGTCGGGGTAGGTGTGGTCGGTGATCGACCGGGGGTGCATGGCGGCTCCGAAGCCGGGCCGGCTCGGCGCGACGTAGGCGCCGTTCTTGATGACCACGGGGTCGGCGAAGTGCTCGTGGAGGTGGTCGACGTATTCGATCACCCGGTTCTCCATCGAGCCGCTGACCGCGACGTAGTCGAACATCGACAGGTGCTGGACCAGCTCGCACAGGCCCACGCCGCCGGCGTGCGGGCAGACCGGGACGCCGAACCTGGCGGCGAGCAGCAGGATCGCGATGTTCTCGTTCACGCCCGCGACGCGGGCCGCGTCGATCTGCAGGTAGGAGATGGCGTCGGCCTGCAGGAGCTGCTTGAAGATCATGCGGTTCTGCACGTGCTCGCCGGTGGCAACCGGGATCGGCGCGATGCCCCGCGCGATGGCGGCGTGGCCGAGCACGTCGTCGGGGCTGGTCGGCTCCTCCACCCAGTGCGGCCGGAACTCCGCCAGGGCGTTCACCCAGGCGATGGCCGACTCCACGTCCCAGCGCTGGTTGGCGTCGATGGCGATGGGGAAGTCGTCGCCGCAGGTGTCGCGCGCGATGCGCATCCGCCGCCGGTCGTCCTCCAGGTCGGCGCCGACCTTCAGCTTGATCTGGGTGAAGCCCTCGGCCATCGCCTCCTTGCACAGGCGGCGCAGCTTGTCGTCGCTGTAGCCGAGCCAGCCGGGCGAGGTGGTGTAGGCCGGGTAGCCGTGCTCCTTCAGGTAGGCGATCCGCTCCTGGCGGCCCGGCTCGGCGGCGCGCAGGATGTCGAGCGCCTCCTGCGGGGTGAGCGCGTCGCTGAGGTAACGGAAGTCGACCAGCTCGACGAGCTCCTCGGGCGACATCTCGGCCAGCAGCAGCCACAGCGGCTTGCCCGCCCGCCGGGCCTTCAGGTCCCACAGCGCGTTGACCACGGCGGAGATCGCCATGTGCATGACGCCCTTCTCCGGGCCGAGCCAGCGCAGCTGGGAGTCGTGGACCATGTCCTTCCAGAGCCTGCCCAGGTCCTCGACGTCCTTGCCGAGCACGTACGGCTCCAGCGCCTTGATGGCGGCGGTCTGCACCTCGTTGCCCCGGCCGATGGTGAAGGCGAAGCCGTGGCCCTCGGCGCCGTCGTCGGTCCTCAGCACCAGGTAGGCGGCCGAGTAGTCCGGGTCCGGGTTCATCGCGTCGGAGCCGTCGAGCTCCAGCGAGGTGGGGAAGCGGATGTCGTAGGTCTCCAGCGCGGTGATGCGGTAGGCGCTCATGCCTGGCCCACCGTCTGCCGCTGCCGGCCCAGACCGTCGATCTCCAACTCCATGACCTGGCCCGCGCGCAGGTACGGCGTGCCCGGCAGGCCGAGCGCGACGCCGGCCGGGGTGCCGGTGTTGATGACGTCACCGGGCTCCAGGACCATGAACCGGCTGAGGTAGCGGACGGTCTCGGCGACCTGGAAGATCATGTTCTTGGTGCCGCCGTCCTGGTACGGCTCGCCGTCCACCCACAGCCGCAGCCCCAGGGCCTGCGGGTCGGCGATCTCGTCGGCGGTGACCAGCCAGGGGCCGAGCGGGTTGAAGGTCTCGCAGGACTTGCCCTTGTCCCACTGGCCGCCGCGTTCGAGCTGGAACTCGCGCTCGGAGACGTCGTTGGAGATCGCGTAGCCGGCGACCGCCGCGAGGGCCTCCTCGTCGGTCTCCGCGTAGCGGACGGTCCGGCCGATGACGACGGCCAGCTCGACCTCCCAGTCGGTCTTCACGCTGCCTCTGGGGATCAGGACCTCGTCGTAGGGGCCGACGACCGTGTTGGGGGCCTTCATGAAGACGATCGGCTCGGCGGGGATCGCGGCGCCCGTCTCCTCCGCGTGGTCGCGGTAGTTGAGCCCGATGCACACGACCTTCCCGGGCCTGGCGATCGGTGCGCCGATCCGCAGCCCCTCGGCCTCCAGCACGGGCAGCTCGTCCCGCTCCAGCGCCTCGCGGACGCGCGCCACTCCCCCGGAAGCGAGGAAAGCACCGTCGATCTCGGGGTCCGAGATTGCACGGAGGTTACCGGCCTGGTCCATGACGGCCGGTCGCTCCTGGCCGACGGGTCCAACTCGCAGCAGCTTCACACCGCACCCTTCAGTCATACATCGGATGTCTTGTTCCGTGATGCTGGAGGACGCCAAAGCCCGATGTCAACCCCTCACCGAGGGATACATCCGATCCGTTATAGAGGAGAAACCGCAGATGGTGGCCTTATGACGGGATCTTTCCCGACCGACCCCGACCAGTCATCGGATTTAACCGGGGCGGGCGGCCGCGCGGCCCATCCACAGGAACTCCTATGGCGCGGGCGGTTTCGTTGATCCACTGGCTTCAAACATCGGAGGACGAGCCTTGTTACTCCGAGGTTTCGGTGCTATCTCCTTGAGACAGGTCGGCCCTGTGATCGGAGGAATCGGTTGTCCCACCCCCCAAGACGACGACTCAGCATCACCGCGCTAGCCGCAATCACCCTTGCCACCAGCTTCTATGGGCAGAATCTGGCCCATGCGGAGCCGAAGAAGGGTGCGGCAGCCGTACAGACACCCGACGATTTGACGCTCTGGTACGACAAGCCCGCCACCGACTGGGAGACCCAGGCGCTGCCGATCGGCAACGGCGCGCTGGGCGCCATGGTGTTCGGCGGGGTCGCGAGCGAGCAGATCCAGTTCAACGAGAAGACGCTGTGGACCGGCGGCCCCGGCTCCAGCGGATACAACTCCGGCAACTGGACCACCCCCCGGCCGAACGCCATCGCCGAGGTCCAGGCGCAGATCGACCGGGACGGGAAGATGTCCCCCTCGGCGGTGGCGGCCAAGCTCGGCCAGCCCAAGAGCGGGTTCGGGGCCTACCAGACCTTCGGCGACCTCTGGCTGGACGTGCCGGACGCCCCGGCCGCCCCCACCGGCTACCGGCGGGAGCTGAGCCTGCGCGAGGCGATCGCCCGGGTCGGCTACACCGCCGACGGCGTCACCTACTCCCGGGAGTACTTCGCCAGCCACCCCGGCGGCGTCATCGTCGGGCGGATCTCCGCCAGCCAGGCGGGCAAGGTCTCCTTCACGCTCCGGACCTCCTCCCCCCGCTCGGACAGGCAGGTCTCGGTCGCGGGCGGCCGCCTGACCGTCCGGGGCGCGCTCGCCGACAACGGCATGCGGTTCGAGTCGCAGATCCAGGTCATCACCCAGGGCGGCAGCCGTACCGACGGGACCGACCGGGTCACCGTCACCGGCGCCGACAGCGCGATGTTCGTGCTGTCGGCCGGTACCGACTACGCCGGCGTCCATCCCTCCTACCGGGGCCCGGACCCGCACGCCGCGGTGACCGCCGCCGTCGACACGGCCGCCGCCAAGAGCTTCGACCAGCTCAAGACGGCCCACCAGCACGACTACCGCAAGCTGTTCGACCGGGTGAAGCTGGACCTCGGCCGGCGGGTCCCGGCGATCCCCACCGACCGGCTCCGCGCGGCCTACACCGGCGGCACCTCGGCCGACGACCGCGCCCTGGAGGCGATGTTCTTCGCCTACGGGCGCTACCTGCTCATCTCCTCCTCGCGCGACGAGGCGCTGCCGGCCAACCTGCAGGGGGTGTGGAACAACTCGACCAGCCCGCCCTGGTCGGCCGACTACCACGTCAACATCAACCTGCAGATGAACTACTGGCTCGCCGAGCAGACCAACCTCACCGAGACGACCGTCGCCTACGACCGCTACATCAAGGCCATGGTGGCCCCCGGCCGGAAGACCGCGCAGGAGATGTTCGGCTCGCGCGGCTGGGTGGTGCACAACGAGACCAACCCGTTCGGGTTCACCGGCGTGCACGACTGGGCCACCGCCTTCTGGTTCCCCGAGGCGGCGGCCTGGGTGACCCAGCAGATGTACGATCACTACCGCTTCAACGGCGACACCGCCTACCTGCGGGACACCGCCTACCCGGTGATGAAGGGCGCGGCCGAGTTCTGGCTGGACAACCTGCACCTCGACCCGCGGGACGGCAAGCTCGTGGTCTCCCCGAGCTACTCCCCCGAGCAGGGCGACTTCTCCGCGGGCGCCTCGATGTCCCAGCAGATCGTCTTCGACGTGCTGACCAACAGCCTGGAGGCGGCGAAGAAGCTGAACGTCGACTCCGCCTTCCAGGCCGAGGTGACGGCCGCGCTGGCCAAGCTCGACCGGGGCATCCGGGTGGGCTCCTGGGGCCAGTTGCAGGAGTGGAAGACCGACTGGGACGACCGCGCCAACACCCACCGGCACGTCTCGCACCTGTTCGCCCTGCACCCCGGGCGGCAGATCGTGGCGGGCACGCCGGAGGCCGCGGCCGCCAAGGTCTCGCTCACCGCGCGCGGCGACGGCGGCACCGGCTGGAGCAAGGCGTGGAAGGTCAACTTCTGGGCCCGGCTGCTGGACGGCGACCACTCCCACAAGATGCTCAGCGAGCAGCTCAAGTCCTCCACGCTGGACAACCTCTGGGACACCCACCCCCCGTTCCAGATCGACGGCAACTTCGGCGCCACCTCCGGCATGGCCGAGATGCTGCTGCAGAGCCAGCACGGCACGGTCCACGTGCTGCCCGCGCTGCCGTCGGCCTGGCCGACCGGCTCGGTCACCGGCCTGCGCGCCCGGGGCGACGTGACCGTGGACGTCTCCTGGCGCAACGGCACCGGTGAGAAGATCACCCTGCGTCCCGGGAGGAGCGGGACCCTCAAGGTCCGCGCGGCCCTGGTCGCGGGCCGCTACCGGGTCCAGGACGAGACCGGCGCGACGGTCACCCCGGGCCGCGACGGCGAGACGCTCACCTGGAACGCCCAGGCGGGCAAGACCTACACGATCACCGATGAAGGCGCCGTCCCGCCCTGCGCGCCGGCCCCCGCCGACCGGCCGGTCGTCGCCTGGGACCCGTCGTCGGGTACGGCGGTCGCCGACGACTCGGGCAACGGCCGCGACGCGACGGTCACCGGCACCGCGACCTACGAGAGCTCGGCGCCCACCGGCAGCGGGCTGGTCCTGAACGGCTCCACCTACCTCACCACCGCGAACACGACACTCGGCTTCCTGCGCGAGGCCACCTTCGCCGCCGAGGTCAAGATCGGCGGGACCGGCTACCGCCGGCTCTTCGACTCCCAGCCCTCCGGCGACCCCGGCACCGACGGCGTCATCGTCGACATCACCCCGGCCGGCAAGCTGCGCTTCATCGGCGCCGGGCGCAATGTGACCACCGACGCCACCGTTCCGACCGGCCGCTACGTCGACCTCGTGGTCACCGCCGACCGGACCGGCGCGATCTCCGTCTACGTGGACGGCGCCCGGATCGGCGGCGGCACCACCACCGCGAGCGGCGTCAACGGCTGCGCCTCCCGCCCCCTGCGCTTCGCCGCCGACCAAGGTGGCGGCCAGCGCCTGACCGGAGCCGTCGACCGCATGGCCATCCTGCCCAGAGCCCTGCCCCCGGCCGAGGTCGGCACCTGGCAGGACCTGGCCTTCTGACCCCGGCCCGGCCGACGGCCCGGCCTGCTGACCTTGACCCACCCAACCGGCCGACCTGACCCACCCAACCGGCCAACCGGCCGGGACGGCCGGGAGCCGGGGCCTCGCGCGGGCCCCGGCCCTTGACTGTCCCGGCCACCCGTAATAGAACACGTTTCAGAAAGAGAAGTAACCAAGCGCTTGATCAAATACCTGACGGCGGAGCGAGCCCCCGGGAGGCGGGTGGCGGGTGTCCGGCCCGCCGGTGAGGCGCGACGGCCGCGCTCCGGTCTCGTCAAGGGCATCGAGGAGATGCTCGTATGGTTCTCATGGGAGAGCAGATGGAAATCGACCTTGTCGACCAGGACTTCTACCAGCGGAGCGGCGCGCCGCACGGCCAGCTCGCCTGGCTGCGGGCCAACGCGCCGGTCTACCGGCACGGAGGCGACCCCGAACGGGGCTGGCCCGGCTTCTGGGCGGTCACCAGACACGCCGACGTGGTGCACGTCTCCCGCCACTCCGACCTGTTCTCCTCCAGCCGGAAGCTCGCGCTGTTCAACGAGATGCCCGAGGACCAGCGCGCGCTCCAGCGGATGATGATGCTCAACCAGGACCCACCGGAGCACACCCGGCGACGCTCCCTGGTCAACCGGGGTTTCACCCCGCGCATGATGGGCGCCCTGGAGCAGCACATCCGCGACATCTGCCACGGGCTGGTGGACGAGGCCAAGGGGCGCGGGTCGACCGACTTCGTCAGGGACATCGCCGCCCCGCTGCCGCTGTATGTGATCTGCGAGCTGCTCGGCGCCCCCGTCGAGGACCGGGACAAGATCTTCAACTGGTCCAACCAGATGATCGGGGCCGAGGACCCGGACTACGCGGCCGACCCCACCGAGGGCCAGAACGCGGCCATGGAGGTCTACGCCTACGCCAACGCCCTGGCCGCCGAGCGGCGCGAGCAGCCCCGGGAGGACATCGCCACCAAACTGATCATGCCCGACGCGGCCGACGAGACCCTCACCGAGGAGGAGTTCGACCTGTTCGTGCTCCTGCTGGTCGTCGCGGGCAACGAGACCACCCGCAACGCGGCCTCCGGGGGCATGCTCGCCTTCTTCGAGCATCCCGACCAGTGGCGGCGGCTGGTCGCCGAGCCCGCCCTCGCCCGGACCGCGGCCGACGAGATCGTCCGCTGGGTCTCCCCGGTGAACCTCTTCCGCCGTACGGCCACCGCCGACACGACGATCGGCGGGCAGGAGGTCAAGGAGGACGACAAGATCGTGGTCTTCTACAGCTCCGCCAACCGGGACGAGGACGTGTTCGCCGACCCCGGAACCTTCGACATCGGCCGTGACCCCAACCCGCACATCGGCTTCGGCGGCGGCGGGGCCCACTTCTGCCTCGGCAACCACCTCGCCAAGCTGGAGCTCCGGGTGCTCTTCGAGGTGCTGGCCGAGCGGCTGCCCAAGCTGGCCCAGGCCGGCCCGGCCCGCCGGCTCCGCTCCAACTTCATCAACGGCATCAAGGATCTGCCGGTCACCCTCGCCTGACGCGCGGCCGACCGCCCCGGTCGGCCCGCGGCCGGTTCCGGCGGGCCTCACGCCCCCCTTCTGGCCGATCGTGCTAAATTATGGCCATGCGGCCAGAAAATGAGCCAGACGGCCAGAAGCGGCGGTCGTTCATCGAGCAGGCCAGGCGCGCCCAGATCATCACCTCCGCCGTCGAGGTCATCGCCGACGCGGGGTTCGCGAAGGCGTCACTGGCCCTGATCGCCAAGCACGCCGGCATCAGCAAGGGTGTGATCTCCTACCACTTCGCCGGCAAGGACGAGCTGATGGAGGAGGTCGTCAACCACGTCTACGACGGCATCCTCGCGTTCGTCACAGCCCGGATGGAGCAGGAGCAGACCGCGACGGGCCTGCTGCGCACGCATATCCTGACCGTCGCCGAACACATGCGCGGTAACAGGACCCAGATCAAGGCGCTCGGCGAGATCTTCTACAACCTGCGCCAGCCCGACGGCTCGCCGCGCTTCGGCATCGCCGCCAGCGAGCCGCTCTTCCAGGCACTGGAGGAGATCTACCGCCTCGGCCAGCGGAGCGGGGAGTTCCGCGCCTTCGACCTGCGGGTGATGGCCGTGGCCCACGCCGGCTCGATCGACAACATGTTCGCCTACTGGGTCACCCACCCCGAGCACGACCTCGACGCGCACGCACGCGAGCTGGCCGACCTCTTCGAACACGCTACCCGGGCGGAGAAGCCTCATGACAGCGTGCCAGAAAACAGTCATTGATCACTAAAGTTCGTAAATCTGACATAACCCCCTAGTGGTGGGGGAATAAGCTGCTGGTGCTGCCTGGAACCCGTCCCGGCGACGGCGACACCCGCACCTTCCTCGGTGCGATCATGCGTAATCCCCACCAGCTGGGCGCGATCGCGCCCAGCTCGAAGGCCGTCGCCCGGCTGGCCACCTCGGTCGTCCCGGGCACCCGCGGAGCCGTGGTCGTCGAGCTCGGCGCCGGCGGCGGCGTGATCAGCGACGCGATCCGCGACCGCCTGCCGCCGGACGGGCGGCAGCTCGCCATCGAGCTCAACCACGACATGGTCCGCCACCTACGGCGCAGCCGCCCCTGGCTGGAAGTGATCGCCGGCGACGCGGGCGACCTGGGCAGGTTTCTGGGGCGGGCCGGGGTGACACAGGTCGACGCGGTCGTCTCCTCCCTGCCCTGGACCCTGTTCGACGAGCGGCAGCAGAAGCGCATCCTGGACGAGGTGTCGGCCGCGCTCGCCCTGGGCGGGATGTTCAGCACCGTCACCACCCTGACCGCGATGCCCTTCCGGCGCTTCCGGCTGTTCCGCGGGCTGCTGGAGAGCACTTTCACCACCGTCGGCACCATGGGCCCGGTCTGGCACAACGTCCCGCCCGCGCTGGTCTTCACGGCCTCGGAGGGCCCGCCCCCGGCCGCGGGGGACGGGCCGGGGCGCCGTTGACGGCAGCGCCGGCACGCGGACCGGCGGGAGACCGCCCGCCCCGCCGTACGGCCCGCCCTGGGGTCCGCCCGCCCTGCCATACAGAGCCCCGCCCTGGGGTCCAGCCCGCGCCGCCGTACGGCCCGCGCGGCGGTACGGCCCGCGCCACCGTACCGCCCACCCCGGAGGTTCAGCCGGCGACCAGCGACTCGGCCCAGTTGATGTAGGCCGTCGGCAGGTCGTGCAGGGCGGCGGCGATCCGCGGGTCGGCGACGGCCGGGAGCGAGGCCAGCGCCTCGGCGGCGAGATCGCGGCAGTAGGCCAGGGTGCCCTCGACCATGTGGCTGCGCCGCAGGCGGGCGAGCAGGATCGTGATCTCGTCCTCGCGCAGCCGCCTGCCGAGGAAGGAGCGCAGGTCCCCGCAGTCGTCGCGCAGCGCCAGCAGCAGCGGGAGGGTGTAGACGCCCTGCCGGAGATCGTTGCCGACCGGCTTGCCGAGCCGGTCGGCGGTGGAGGCCAGGTCCAGCAGGTCGTCGAGGACCTGGAAGAGCACGCCGAACCGTTCACCGTACTCGGCCATGCTCCGCCCGTCCGGGTGCGCGACCAGGCAGCTCGCCCGGAACAGGGACGCGGTCTTCCCGGTGATCGACCGCAGCGCGTCCTCCGGGGTGCGGCCGGGGTCGAACAGCTCGGCGGCCTCCTGGAACTGCCCCTCGGCGAGCTCGACGACCACGGCGGCGAGCGTCGCGGCGACCGGCTTGGAGACCAGGGCGAGCGCGGCGAGCCCGGCCCTGGCCAGCATGAAGTCCCCGACCACCAGCGCCCTGGCGTCGCCGAGCTCGGCGTTCAGGGTCCGCACTCCCCTGCGCTCGACGGCCTTGTCCATGAGGTCGTCGTGGACCAGCGAGCCGGCGTGGATGAGCTCCACACACGCCGCCGCGGTGACCACCCGGTCGCTGACGGACCCGCCCAGCGCGAGCGCGGTCGCCAGCGTCAGCGCGGGCCGCAGCCGCTTCCCGCCGGCGCCGGTGATGCGCCCGGCCGCGCTGTTGATGAGAGGCAGCCGGGAGGAGGTGCTCAGTCTGTGGATACGGCGCTCCACCCGCAGCAGCCCGGCCGAGACGGCCGGGCTGCCGAGGATCTCCTCGGGACGCGTGACATGGGTGAGCACGGCGATTCCTCCTCAGGTCACCTGATTACGCCCTCCACGCTGCCCGATCACCGCTGAGGCGACGCTGAGCGTCGCTGAGATCCCTCTCAGCCCGCCATGCGACGCGCAGCCCGCCATGATGCGACGCGGGGCGGGCCCGTGGTGTGGCTGCGCGGGGTGGCCCGTGGCTGCGCGAGACGGGGTGGCCCGTGCCTGCGCGGGGCGGCGGGGGCGGGGGTGGCGCGTCAGAGCGTCGGCGGGAGGCCGAACGCCGGGAAGAGAGCGGCGCCGAAAGTGGTGATCTCCGCGACGAGGCCGTCCTCGACGCGGATCACGTCGATCTTGAAGGCCCGGAACTCGGAGTCGCCCGGCGCCCGGAGGTAGCTGGCGGCGGCCGGCTGGCGGTTGGCGCGGGTGGGCAGCAGCCGCCACTCGCCGGGGTCGGTCAGCGCCGCCTGGAGGGCGGGGGCGATCACCTCCAACCCCTCGAAGCACATCGGCGCGGGGGGCATCGTGATCCGCACGTCGTCGCGTAACAGCGCGATCGCGGCGGCGGCGTCGGCCCGCTCGTGGGCCTCGATGAAACTCCTCAGCAGCGCCCGCTCCGCCTCGCTCGGATCCGGGGCGGACCACTCGTCCCGGCGGGCCGGCAGCCGCTCCTGGATCGTGGCGCGGGCGCGCTGCAGCGCGCTGTTGACCGCGGCCACCGTGGTGTCGAGGATCTCCGCGGTCTCACCGGCCGACCGGCCGAGCACATCGCGCAGGATCAGCACCGCCCGCTGGCGGGGCGGGAGGAGCTGGATGGTCGCGAGGTAGGCGAGCTCGATCGTCTCCTTGGCGACGACGACGGAGTCCGGCTCGCTGTCCCTCGGCGCGATCTCGTCCAGCAGCCGGTCCGGGTAGGGCTGGAGCCAGGGGATCTCCGCGAAGGACGTCAGCGACGACAGCTGACGCGAGCTGCGCCGGATCGCGTCGAGGCAGGCGTTGGTCGCGATGCGGTACAGCCAGGCCCGGAACAGGGGGCCGCCCTCGAAACTCGCACGCTTGCGCCAGGCCCGCAGGAAGGTCTCCTGCACCAGGTCCTCGGCCTCCTCGAACGAGCCGAGCATCCGGTAGCAGTGCACGTGCAGCTCCCGCCGGTGGCGCTTCACCAGGGCCGCGAAGGCCGATCCGTCGCCCGCCGTCGCGGCCGCGACGGCCGTGTCCTGCTCGGTGGCGCCGGGGGTGGTGTCGATGTCGGGCACGGAACGGCTCTCTCGTCCGGGAGCGTGGTGACGGTTCATGGACCGTACAACGTGCGGTGGCCGGGAACTCATCGGTCAGGGCATCGGCGGGGCATCGGCTGGGCAAAATCCCCGCGGGCATCGCCCCTCGCCCCCTCGGGCGAGCGGACCGGCTCCCCGGGCCCCCGGGAGACGGTGAGACGACCCCGGACCGGCTCGCCAGGCCCCGGCAGCCGCCTCACCCGGCTCCCCGGACCCCGGCCCCGCCTTAACCGCCCCGGACCGGCTCGCCAGGCCCCGGCGACCGCCTCACCCGGCTCCCCGGACCCCGGCGGCCGCCGCACCGTCCTGGACCGGCTAGCCGGCGACCAGACCGCAGGTCACGTTGGTGATCGTGCTGGTCACGGCACTGGCCCGATCCGAGGCCAGGAACGCCGCCACGTCGGCGACCTGGGCCAGCCGAGGCGCCCGGCGGAGCATGGTCATCCCGGCGAGCATCTGCTCGAACGCCGCCGGGTCGAAGTCGGCCATCCCGTCGTTGACCTCGACGACCTTCTCCCGCGACATGGTCTCCACGACCCCGGCCGTGTGCAGGCCGACGACGCGGACCCCGTGCGGCCCGACCTCGGCCGCCAGATAGCGGAGGAACGTCTCGACCGCCGCGTCAGCCGGTCCGGTACCGCCCATCATCGGGGTGGTGGCCTTGGAGGACCCGCTGGTCAACGAGAGGATGACGCCCGACCCCTGCTTGATCATCTGGCGCGCGGCCGCCTGTGCGGTGAGGAAGGTCGACGTCAGACCCGTCGTGACGGGGCAGGTCAGGTCCGCGACGGTCATGTCGACCAGCGGGATCCCCTGCACGTCCCCGCGTGAGATGAGGTTGAAGGACACGTCGACACCACCCGCCTGGGCGGTCACGGCCCGGACGTGCTCCTCGACGGCCCGCCCGTCGAGGGCGTCGAGCTCGGCCACCTCGGCGGACCCGCCGTCGGCCGCGATGTCCTCGGCGACCGCCTCTAGTGTCTTCAGGGTCCGCCCGGTGAGGAAGACCCGGGCCCCCTCCCGGGCGAAGGTCCGGGCGACGCCGCCGCCGATCCCCCCGCCGGCCCCATAGATGATCACGTTCTTGTCCTGGAGTAGCAGTGTCATGTGAGCTGTAACGACGCCCGCCGCTCGGACTCATCGGTGCCGCCGAAGATTTTTCCGGCCCGCCCCGGCCCACCCCGGCCAGGCCCGCCCCGGCCCGATCTGACCCCACGATCGGTCCGGACACCCTCGGGTCCGGGCACCGCTTCACCCCGTCCTCACCCGTCGGAGGTCCGCGACGGCGCGGTGGTCTCCAGCAGTTCCTCGATGAGGTCGGCCGCGCGGGTGGTGCCGCCCTCGGCCCGGACCTCGGCGCGGATCTTCTCCAACCGCAGCGCGACCTCCGGGTCGGAGGTGAGCTCCAGCAGGGCGGCGCGCAGCGCCTCGGGCGTCGCCTGCGCGGTGTCGATCCGCCGGCCGACACCGAGCTCGACGATCTTGTCCGCGTTGTCGAACTGGTCGGTGGCCTGCGGGACGGCGATCATCGGGACGCCGCAGTACAGGCCCTCCTGGGTGCCGCCCATGCCCGCGTGGGTGACGAACGCGT
The DNA here is from genome assembly GCF_030811595.1 of Streptosporangium brasiliense. Classification (NCBI taxonomy): domain Bacteria; kingdom Bacillati; phylum Actinomycetota; class Actinomycetes; order Streptosporangiales; family Streptosporangiaceae; genus Streptosporangium; species Streptosporangium brasiliense. Next base: position 3,071,998 of record NZ_JAUSRB010000002.1, on the reverse strand, counting down.
CGGCCTGCTCCAGGATCGACAGTTGGGACACCCAGCGGTGCACCTCCACGTTGGCGGGGATCTCGCCGAGCTCGGCCGGGTCGACGAACCTGCCGATCTGGAGCACGACGTGCCAGCCGGGCAGGTCGCCGAAGGCGGCCAGGCAGGAGCGGTAGAAATCGGGCAGGTCGGTGAAGGCCGAGCCGAGGGAGACCAGCAGCACCTTTCCGGCGCCGTCCGGCCGCTTCCACGCCTCCTGGTGGGAGCGCTCACCGAAGCACGGCCCGGTGAAGGTGATCCGCGCTGGGTCGACCCGGTCGGCGTTGGGCTGCATGACCCGTGGGATGAGCGCGAGCGCCCGCTCCGGAGAGCCGACGAACGCCTGGGAGTCGGTGCCGGTGATGCCGTTGTCGGCCAGCCACCGGTCGAACCGCCGGTAGTGCTCGGCTCCGCCGGGGGCCTTCTTCAGCTCCTCGATCATCGGCGCCGTGTCCTCCTTGTAGCCTTCCCAGGCCACGTAGGTCGGCGAGAGCTGCATCGCCGGGATGCCCCAGTTCTCGGCGAGGATCCGCGCCGAGTAGCCGCCGATGTCGTAGAGGAACAGGTCGGGCCGGTCGTCGCCGTAGGCGTCACGGAGCTGCGGCAGCATGGAGATCGCGTCGTCGAGGAAGACGTCGAGCTGGGCGATCGTGTCCTCGGGCCAGGTCGCGGTGTCGCCCATCGGCAGGGTCGAGCCGTACGGCACGAGCTCGGCCCCGGCCGCCTCGATCACCTCGGCGAAGGACGGGTCGTTGGCGTAGGTCACCCGGTGCCCCCGCGCCACCAGCTCCCTGATCACCTCGATGCCGGGGTTCACATGACCCGGGGCGGGGATGCTGACCATGGCGATGTGCGCGCGGCGCGTCATGTCACTCCTCTGGTTGCGTCGTCATACGTGACGAAACGTATCGTCTCGTTAGAGATTAACACATAGGGCCGCACAGCCCGCCGTGCCGGCTGTGCGGCCCCGGTGACCTCGCGGGCCACCCCCGCCCGGAGACGCGCGATCACGGCGCCGCCGGGCGGGACGGCCGTTACTTCACGTAGCTGATCAGGAAGGGGAGCCGCTGGCTGCCGTCCTCCACGGTGCCGATCGCCCCGCTGGGGTGGAGCACGACGTTGTCGTCGCCGTAGTGGTCACCCCTCCAGGAATAGATCCACGTCGGGCCGTCGAGGTATTTGGCGGCGCTGGTACGCCACACGTCGGAGGGGATGTCGGCCAACTGGCGGCCCTCCCCCTGGGCCGCGGCGAAAACGCGCGCCTCCTCGCGGGTCTTCTTGAGGCCCTTGCCGTACCAGTACAGGTGGTACGTGCCGGTGGCGAGCGCGCCGTCCTCCTCGGAGCCATCGACGGAGATGGGGATCTGTGTCAGCTGTTCGGTCATCGCTGTCCTACCTCTCACTCGGGGGAGGCGCACGGAGCACCGTCCCCCACCCGTTACGCACAGCTACATTTCCGTCACGGAAGGTAGTGAAACGGGGAGAGGGTGGGCGGGTCGACCGGAAGGGGGCACCCGAGGACGGCAAGGCCGGAGTCAGCCGGAGCCCGGGGCCGGACAGCAGGCCCGGAGTCAGGCCGGAGCCCGGAGCCGGACGGCAGGCCCGGAGTCAGCCGGAGGCCGGGGCCGGACCGGGACTCAGGGCCAGGAGGAGTCCTGGTCTGGGTCGCCGCCGTCGGACAGGAGCTTGACGTCGGACTCGACCATCATCGCGACGAGCTCCTCGAAGGAGACCGACGGCTCCCAGCCGAGCTGGACGCGGGCCTTCTTCGGGTCGGCGCAGAGCAGGTCCACCTCGGCGGGGCGGTGCAGGGACCGGTCACCGACCACGTACCGCTCCCAGTCGAGGCCGGCCGCGGCGAAGGCGGCCTCCACCAGCTCGCGGACGCTGTGGGTACGGCCGGTGCCGATCACGTAGTCCTCCGGCTCGTCCGCCTGGAGCATCAGGTGCATCGCGCGGACGTAGTCGCCCGCGTAGCCCCAGTCGCGGCGCGCCTCCATGTTGCCCAGGCGCAGCTCGGAGGCGATGCCGAGCTTGATCCTGGCCACGCCGAGGCTCACCTTGCGGGTGACGAACTCCGCGCCCCGGCGCGGGGACTCGTGGTTGAACAGGATCCCCGACACCGCGTACATGCCGTACGACTCGCGGTAGTTCTGGGTCAGGAAGTGGCCGTACGCCTTGGCCACGCCGTACGGCGAGCGGGGGTGGAAGGGGGTGATCTCGGTCTGCGGGGTCTCGCGGACCTGCCCGAACATCTCCGACGAGGACGCCTGGTAGAAGCGGATCTGCCCCGATCCGGCGGCCGTCCGCGAGGACGAGATGCCCGAGCAGACCCGGATGGCCTCCAGCATGCGCAGCACGCCCATGCCCGTCACCTCGGCGGTGAGCTCGGCCTGCTCCCACGACATCGGGACGAACGAGATGGCCCCCAGGTTGTAGACCTCGTCCGGCTGGACCTTCTCCACGGCGGAGATCAACGAGCCCTGGTCGAGCAGGTCGCCGCGGACGAGCTGGACGTCCTGCAGGAGCTTGCGCACCCGGGAGACGCGCGGGTTGGCCTGCCCGCGGGCCAGACCCCACACCTCGTATCCCTGATTCAGCAGGCACTCGGCCAGATAGGAACCGTCCTGCCCGGTGATACCGGTGATCAGTGCGCGCCTGGCCAACGCGTCCTCCTTGTTCGTCGAGCGGACCTCGTACCGCTGATTGGCGAATGTACCGCCATGCCCATAGATGGGCACCATGTCGGTCACACCACGACTAGAACGCGTTTCACCGAATCATACTCGGTCAGCCTAACTCCGCAGTTCGGGCCCTGTGCGAATTGTTCTGGGAACAATTACACCTCCGGTCCAAGAGAGCTCCCGAATGGTAGGGTCCGACTACGAAGGTCATCTTTCACGGTACCTGTCCCCTTCCGGACAGGGTGAGGAAGGGGTTGCCGTGCCAGGTGCGGACTCACTGCGGGTCGCGCTGCTGTCCTACCGCAGCAAGCCGACCTGCGGCGGCCAGGGCGTCTACCTGCGTCACCTCAGCCGGGAACTGGTCGCCCTCGGGCACCACGTCGAGGTCTTCTCCGGCCAGCCGTACCCGGAGCTCGACGAGGGCGTCATCCTCAACAAGGTCCCCAGCCTGGACCTCTACCGCGACGAGGACCCCTTCCGCACCCCCAAGCTGGGTGAGTACCGCGACTGGATCGACTGTCTAGAGGTCGCGACCATGTGGACCGCCGGGTTCCCCGAGCCGCTGACCTTCACTCTCCGGGCGCGCCGCGAGCTGAGCAAGCGCGTCGGCGACTTCGACGTCGTGCAGGACAACCAGACGCTCGGCTACGGCCTGCTCGGCATCCAGAAGCTGTTCCCCGTGGTCGGCACCATCCACCACCCGATCAGCGTGGACCGCCGGATCGAGCTGAAGGCCGCGCCGCTGCGCAAGAAGCTCTCGCTCAGACGGTGGTACGGCTTCGTGCGGATGCAGGCCAAGGTCGCTCCCCGGCTGAACCCGATCCTGACCGTCAGCGAGTCCTCCCTCGCCGACATCCACCGCGACTTCAACGTGCCCCAGGCCAACATGCGGCTCATCCCGCTCGGCGTGGACACCCGCTACTTCCACCCGCGCCCCGAGATGCCCAAGCGGCCCGGCTCGATCGTCGCGGTGGCCAGCGCCGACTCCCCGATGAAGGGCGTGGCGACGCTGCTGCGCGCGGTGGCGAAGCTCGCCACCGAGCGCGACGTCAACCTGACCGTGGTCAGCAAGCCCACCCCCGGCGGCCCGACCGAGAAGCTGGTCGCCGAGCTCTCCCTGCACGACCGGGTCCGGTTCGTGCACGGCATCTCCGACACCGAGCTGGGCGAGCTGATCGCCACCTCCGAGATCTCGGTCGTGCCCTCGCTCTACGAGGGCTTCTCGCTGCCGGCCGTCGAGCACATGGCCTGCGGCACCCCGCTGGTCGCCAGCCGTACCGGCGCGCTGCCCGAGGTGGTCGGCGACGCGGCCGTCCAGGTGGCCCCCGGCGACCCCGAGGAGCTGGCCGCCGTCCTGCGCCGGCTGCACGACTCCCCGGAGGAGCGGGCCGCGGTGGGCAGGAAGGGCTACGAGCGGGTCATGGAGCGCTACACCTGGAACGTCGTCGCCCAGCGGACCGTGGAGGCCTACCACGAGGCCATCCAGGCCCGCCGGGCGAAGTGACCGGATCTCAAACCGAACATCTCAAAAGGCTCAAGAGGAGCGGCGAGTGCTGACTGTCGACTTCGGCCGGTTGCCCGTGGGGCCCGGAACCCGAGTTCTGGACCTGGGCTGCGGCGGCGGACGGCATGCGTTCGAGGTGCTGCGCCGGGGCGCCGACGTCGTGGCCTTCGACATGGACGCCGAGGAGCTGGAGGGCGTGGCGAGCATGTTCGCCGCGATGGACAAGGCCGGCGAGGTGCCCGCGGGCGCGACGGCCGAGACCGTGACCGGCGACGCGCTCAAGATGCCGTTCGAGGACGCCAGCTTCGACCGGGTGATCGCGGCCGAGGTGCTGGAGCACATCCCCGACGACATGGCCGCGATGCGGGAGATCTTCCGGGTGCTCAAGCCGGGCGGCCGGGCGGCCATCACCGTGCCGAGCTTCCTGCCGGAGCGGATCTGCTGGGCGCTGGACGAGGCCTACCACACCGCCCCCGGCGGGCACGTCCGCATCTACACGCTGGCCGAGCTGAGCGCCAAGCTGAAGTCGATCGGCATGGAGATCGGCCCGCACCACCACGCCCACGGCCTGCACGCGCCGTACTGGTGGATCAAGTGCGCGGTCGGCGTCAACAACGACGACCACCCGCTGGCCAAGGCCTACCACGAGATCCTGGTCTGGGACATCATGAAGCGCCCGGCCGCGACCAGGATCGCCGAGGCGCTGCTCAACCCGCTCATCGGCAAGAGCGTGGTGCTCTACGTGCGGAAACCCGCATGATCTACTGGGAGCGGATCCGACGCGGCGGGCGCAGTGGGCCGCGGAGGGACGGGGCGGACCGCGGAGCGAATGGGGAGCGGTGAGCGACCGGTTGGAGTGGGAGCAGGTCGTCCAGACCGCTCAGAGCATCGCGGACGTGCAGGAGGCCGACGGCGGCATCCCGTGGCCCGAGGGACACGTGGACGCCTGGAACCACGTCGAATGCCTGATGGCGATGAGCGTGGCGGGGCTCTCCGGACCGGCCCGCAAGGGTTACGACTGGCTGGTCCGCACGCAGCGGGCCGACGGCTCCTGGCCGATGAAGCTGGTCGGCGGCAGGGCGGTCGAGCAGGGCGGGGAGTCCAACCACGCCGCATATGTCGCGGTCGGCGTCTGGCATGAGCTGCTGGTCACCGGGGACGACGGATTCGCCCGCGAGATGTGGCCGGTCGTCCGGGCGGCGCTGGACTTCGTGGTCGAACTGCAGACCACCCGGGGTGAGATCGTCTGGGAGCGGGCGGCCGACGGCACGCCTGCCCGCTACGCCCTGCTGACCGGCTGCTCCTCCGTTTACCAGGGGCTCCGCAGCGGCGTGCTGCTGGGTGAGCGGCTGGGCGATCCGCAGCCCGACTGGGAGCTCGCGGCCGACCAGCTCGGCCACGTGCTCGCCGCCCATCCTGAGGCGTTCGCCGACAAGAGCCGCTTCTCGATGGACTGGTACTACCCGATCCTCGGCGGCGCGCTCCGCGGCCCGGCCGCCCAGGCACGGCTGGCCGAGGAGTGGGACACGTTCGTGGAGCCGGGCCTCGGCATCCGCTGCGTCTCCGACCAGCCGTGGGTGACCGGCGCCGAGTCATGCGAGCTGGTGCTCGCCCTGGACGCCCTGGGCGAGCGGGACCGGGCGCTGAAGCTCTTCGCCGACATGCAGCACCTCCGGCACGAGGACGGCTCCTACTGGACCGGCTGGCAGTTCGTGAACGGCAAGCACTTCCCGCACGAGCGCTCCGCCTACACCGCGGCCGCCGTGGTGCTGGCCTCCGACGCGCTGACCGGGCACACCCCCGCCGCGGGCATCTTCCGGGACGCGGGCAGTCACGTGACCGACCGCCCCACGGCGGCCTGCGGCTGCAGCCACGCCCCCTCGCGGACCTGAGCCCGTGCCCCGCACGGGCGCGGGCCATGACATTCCGGACCGAGCCCGTGCCGCTCAGGACTTGGCCCTGTGGCACCTACGGGACCTGAGTCCGCGCCCCGCACGGACGTGACACTCCGGAGCGAGCCCGTGCCGCTCACGGGCCCGGGTCTGTTTCCCCGCGCGGACCCGGAGCCGGTGACCCGTGTCCGTGATCCCGTCGACGGGCCCGCGGGCCTGACGGGACCACCCGGGATCTAACGCTTTCTTTGCCCGGAACCCGAAACGCGGTGCTTGAAGGGCCGAATGCGGCTTACTACGTTCGGGCCTGTGAGCAATGCGGAGGGCACCCGGACAACAGCTCAGAGTGACGGAGCCGAGGAGGTCTCCGCGGCGAAGGCCCCCGACGTGGCCCAGGTCCCCGGCACCGGGGAGGCCCCCGAGGAGGGGTGGTTCTCCGGCGCGGCCTCCGATCCCTCCGGCGCGGCCCCCGATCCGGAGGCGCCGTCCGGCGACGTGCCGGAGCCGGCCTCCCCGGCCTCCGCGTCTCCCGCCTCCCCGGCCTCCACGTCTCCGGCCGCCCCCGCCGTCCCATCCCTGGACACGCCGACCGCCCCGGCCGTCCCATCCCTGGACACGCCGACCGCCCCGCTCCCGGTCGTCCCACTCCCGGTCGCCCCGGCAGCATCAGCCTCGGCCGCCCCTTCCCCGGGCACCCCACTCCCTGCGTCCCCGGCCACCTCGACTCCGGCCACCTCGACTCCGGTCGCCTCTGCCCGGGCCACCCCTTCCCCGGGCACTCCGCTCCCGGCCTCCCCGGCCGCTCCGGGCCCGTCGGCTCCGGACGCCCCCACCCTCATGGACCCGGCGGAGCTGGAGCTGACCAGACCACGTGGCCTGACGAGCCTGCTCTGGCAGGACCTCGCCCGGGCCGACTCCGGGCCGCGCCGGTTCCGGCTGGGACCGGCCCGCGAGCGGCTGGAGAACTCGGGCCGGTCGTTCCTGACGGGCTACAACGCGGTGATCGCCGGTGAGGTCGAGCGGATCGACGACATCCACGACGAGCTGCGCGGATACGCCTACGGGGGCGCGGGAGCGGCCTGCGCGACCCTGGACGTGCTGACGGGCACCGGCGGCCGACGGCTGAGGGGCCTGCTCAACGGGCCCGGCATGCGCCATCCGCACATGATCCACCTGGGCACCGGCTGGGCGTACGCCCGGCTGCGCATGCGGCCGATGTGGGGCATCCGCTCGGTCCACCCGCTGCTGCGCTGGCTGGCCTTCGACGGCTTCGGTTTCCACCAGGGCTTCTTCGCCACCGACCGGACGGTCGGGCGGCAGCGTACGGCCGGCCTGATGGACCGGACGCGCCGGGCGATCTTCGATCAGGGACTGGGCCGGATGCTCTGGTTCCACGAGTGCGCGGGCGTGGACGACGTCATCCTCCGCATCGCCGAATTCCCTCCGGGCCGCCGCGCCGACCTGTGGAGCGGTGTGGGCATGGCCGCCACGTACACCGGCGGGGCGGGCGCCGCCGAGCTGGAACGGCTGGGCGCGGCGGCGGCCGAGGACGGCTTCCGCGCCCACCTCGTCCAGGGCAGCGCCTCCGCCTGCGCCGCAAGGCTGATCTCCGGGACCGTGCCCGAGCACACGGCCGCCGCCGCGCCCGCGCTGTGCGGGGCGGACGTCGACGAGGCCGCCGGCTGGACCGACACCGCGCTCATCGCCCTGGGGCACAACGCGCACAGCGGCGACCACTACCAGGCTTGGCGGGCGGGGATCAGGAAGACCTGGGCGCGGCGCAACCGCGACTCATGACCACAGCTCGGGGAGTCGTGAAAGCGGTGCCGGGGATCCGCAGGTGCGCGGCGGGGGCGCTGGCCCTGACGGCCTGCGCCGCCGGCTGGCTGCTGACCGGCCCCCCGCGCGCCTCCACGGTGGAGGCCGCCGCGGGCTTCTCCTTCGCCGCCAGCCGCCTCGGCCCGGCCGACCGGCCGGGCGACCGGAGCCTCCGGCCGGTCGCGCCGGGCTACCGGAACCTCCGGGCCTGGGTCTCCTCGACGGGCGCGGGGGTCGCGCTGTTCGACGTCGACAACGCGGTCGTCTCCGACGACGTGTGCCTGGTCGACCCGCGTCATGACACGGTGACCGTGAGCCCCGCGCCGGGGACGCCCCGGCGCTACCGGCCGTTCACGCTGTCCGCGCCGGGGCGGATGCCGTACGAGGCGCCGACGGGGTGCCTGCCGGCCGACCTCGACCAGGACGGCTGGCAGGACCTGGTCGTCTACTACTGGGGCCGCTCCCCCTCGCTGTTCCTGCGCGTGCCCGGGGTCCCGCCGTCCGGGGCGGCCTTCCGCCACCGGGACCTGACCCCGCGGCCGGAGGTCTGGAACACCAGCGCCGCCACGGCCGGTGACTTCGACGGCGACGGCCGCCTCGACCTGGTCTTCGGCAACTACTTCCCGGACGGCGCCAGGGTGCTGGACGACACCGGCGACCACGGCGACATCGTGCTGCCCGGCTCGCTGTCCGACGCCGGGGACGGGGGTGCCGACCGGCTCTACCGGGCGACGGGGCCCGCCCGGTTCGCCGAGGCCGAAGGGGTGTTCGGCGAGTCCGGGGGCAGGGGGTGGACGCTCGCGCTGGGCGCCCAGGACCTGGACGGCGACGGGCTGCCCGAGCTGTACGTGGCCAACGACTTCGGCCCGGACGAGCTGCTGGTCAACGAGTCCGCGCCCGGCAGGATCAGCTTCCGGGAGGCGCGCGGCACCCGGCACCTGGCCACGCCCAAGTCCCGCGTGGTCGGCCAGGACTCCTTCAAGGGCATGGGGGTCGGCTTCACCGATCTCAACGCCGACGGCACACCGGACATCCTGGTCAGCAACCTCACCGAGGACTACGCGCTGCACGAGAGCAACTTCGCCTTCGTCTCCCGGCCGGGCGGGCTCCACGGGGGCCACGCGCCCTACGACGACCGCGGCGAGGAGCTGGGGCTGGGCCGTACCGGCTGGTCCTGGGACGTCAAGGCCGCCGACTTCGACAACGACGGCACCGACGAGATCATGCACGCGACCGGGGCGGTCCGGGGGGAGGTCAGCCGGTGGGCGCAGCTGCAGGAGGCGGCGATGTCCAACGACCTGTTCCTGCGGGAGCCGGCGCTGTGGCCGCGCCTCGGGGCCGGGGACGACCTGTCGGGCCGCGACACCAACAGCTTCTTCGCCCGGGGCGCCGACGGCCGCTACGTGGACGTGGCCCGGCGGGCCGGGGTCGGCGGGGACACGGTCAGCCGGTCCTTCGCCGTCGGTGACGTCGACGACGACGGGCGGCTGGACTTCGCGGTCGCCAACCAGTGGGCCGCCTCGGCGCTCTACCGCAACGACGGCGCCACCGCGCCGTTCGTGGGCCTGCGCCCACGTCTTCCCGCCGGTCCCTGCGCCACGGCCCCCGCCCAGGCCCATCCCTTCCCGGCCCAGGCCCGCCCCCTCCCGGCGCCTCTCACCTCAACCGGCCCGGCAACGGCGCTCTCCGCGCTCATCAGCCCCCTCCCGTCCCGCTCCGCCCCCGGGCTCACCGGCCCCCTCTCACCCCACCCCGTCGCGGCGCTCTCGGCGCTCATCAGCCCTCTCCCGACCGGCCCGCCGCTGGAGCGGCCGCGGCTGACGCTCCCCGCGCTCGTCGGCCCGGCCGCGTCAGGCGCCGTCCGGTCCCGCTCCGCCGCGCCCGGCCGGGTCCGGACGCGTCCGGCCGTCGGAGCCACCGCCACGGTGCGCCTGCCCGGCGGGAGGACGCTGAGCCGGCAGCTCTACCCGGCCAACGGGCACAACGGCGTCTCCGCGCCGGAGCTGCTGTTCGGCCTGGGCGACGGCGCGCCGGACGGCCCGTACCCGGTCGAGCTGTCCTGGCGCGACGCCTGCGGCGTCCTCCACGCCGCGTCGGTGTCCGTACGGCCCGGCTGGCACCGGCTCCTGCTGGCCGACGGCCGCGCCCGGGAGATGGACTGATCATGACCACCGCCCGGGAACGCGACAGGGCGCTCCGGTATTTCGCCGGGTCCATCACCCTGGTGACGGTGCTGGGGCACACCGTGCTCGGCTTCGAGCAGGCCTATCTGGCGCCGATCGTGGGCGCGGTCACCGGGGTGACCGCCGAGTTCGCGCTGGAGACCGTGGAGGCGTGGGCGTGGCGGCGCCGGGCGCGGTACCGCGGGGCGGGGCCCGGCCGGGTGGCCGGCTTCCTGCTGCCCTCCTACATCACCGGGCTGACGTGCGCGATGCTGCTGTCCGGCAGCGCGCACCCGGCGCCGGTCGCGCTGGCCGTCCTCATCGGCGTCGGCAGCACCTACGTCCTGCGGGTCAGGGTGCCCGGCACGGCGGCGGGCACGCCCGGCAGGCACTACCTGAACCCGCCGTGCTCCGGCGCCGCCGCCGTGCTGCTGCTGATGCCGTGGGTCGGCGCCGCGCCGCCGTACCAGTTCACCGAATGGGTGTCGGGGCCGTTCGACGCGCTCGTGCCGCTGGCCCTGCTGGCGCTGGGCGCGGCGAACGCCGGGCTGGCCGGGAGGCTGCCGCTGGCCCTGGGCTGGGCGGTCGGGTCCGCCCTGCAGGGGCTCGTCCGGGGCGCGGCGGCCGGCCTCCCGCCGCTCGGCGCCCTGCTGCCGATGACCGGTGCGGCGTTCGTCCTCTACACCACCTACCTGGTCACCGACCTGGACACGACTCCGGCGAGGCCCCGTAACCAGGTCTGGTTCGGCCTGGCCGCGGCGGCGGTCTACGGCCTGCTGGTCCAGCTCCACGTCGTGTTCGGGCTGCTGTCCGCCCTTTTGATCGTCTGCGCCGGCCGGGGGGCGGGCCTGGCCCTGCTCGCCCGCGTCCGCCCGCTCACCGTCCCCGTCCCCGCCGGCGCGCGGGACCTGCCCGAGGTCCCGGCGGGCGTCCAGCCATGATCCATGTGAACACCGGAGAGGTGTGCCGAATGTCCGTCGCGATCGTGGGGTTGGCCTGCACCTATCCGGACGCGCCCGATCCGCTGGCGCTGTGGGAGACGGTGCTGTGGCAGCGGCGGGCCTTCCGCCGCCTGCCCGTCGAGCGGCTGGACCTGACCGACTACCACTCCCCCGACCGGTCGGCCCCCGACCGCACCCACAGCACCCGCGCCGCCCTGATCGAGGGCTGGGAGTTCGACCGGGCCGCCTTCGGCGTCCCCGAGGCGGTCCACCGGGTCACCGACCCGGCCCACTGGCTGGCCCTGGACACCGCCTCCCGCGCCCTGGCGGACGCGGGGGTCCCCGGCGGGGAGGGGCTCGACCGGGACCGGGTCACGGTGGTCGTCGGCAACACCCTGACCGGCGAGGTCTCCCGGGCCGCCGCCCTCCGGCTGCGCTGGCCGTACGTGCGGCGCGTGCTGGCCTCGGCCCTGGCCGAGCTCCCCCAGGAGACGGCCGCCCGGTTGCTGGCCCAGGCGGAGACCGGGTATCTGCGGCCCTTCCCCGAGATCTCCGACGAGAGCCTGGCCGGGAGCCTGCCCGGCACGATCGCCACGCGCATCTGCGACCACTTCGGCCTGCGCGGCGGCGGATACGCGGTGGACGGCGCCGGCGCCTCGTCCCTGCTCGCGGTGGTCACCGCGTGCCGTTCGCTGCTGGACGGGAGCGCGGACTTCGCCCTGGCCGGCGGCGTGGACCTCAGCCTCGACCCGTTCGAGCTGGTCGGCCTGGCCAAGGCGGGCGTGCTGGCCGGTGAGCGGATGCGGGTCTACGACGTCCGGTCGGACGGTTTCTGGCCGGGCGAGGGCTGCGGGATCGTCGCCCTGGCGCGTACGGCCGACGCCCGTGCCGCCGGGTCCCGGATCTACGCGGAGATCGCCGGCTGGGGCGTGTCCTGCGACGGCGGGGGCGACCTCTCCCGCCCGGAGGCCGACGGCCGGCTCCTGGCGCTGCGCCGCGCCTACGCGCGGGCGGAGGTCTCCCCCGCCGCGGTCGCCCTGTTCGAGGGCAGCGGCACCGGCACGGCCGCCGCCGACACCGCCGAGCTCACCGCGCTCACCCGCCTCCTCTCCGACGCCGCGCGGCAGGCGGTCCCCGAGCCTGACCCCGTACGGCGGGCGGCGCCCGGCGCAGGTCCCGCTCCGGAGGCGGTGAACAGGAGCGGGTCTGCGAAGGAGGCGGTGAACGGGACCGGCCTCGCGGAGGAGACAGTGAACGGGACCGCGCGGCGGGCGGCGATCGGGTCCGTCGGCGCCAACATCGGGCACACCAAGGCGGCGGCCGGGGTCGCGGGGCTGATCAAGGCCACCCTGAGCATCGCCTCCGGCGTGCTCCCCCCGACCACCGGCTGCCGGTCCCCGCACCCCCTCCTGACCGTCCCCGGCGCGCCCCTGCGTGCCCTGACCGCCCCCGAGCCGTGGCCCGCCGGACCCCGCCACGCGGGGGTGAGCGCCATGGGCTCCGGCGGCGTCAACGTCCACCTCGTCCTCACCGCGCCCGGCCCGGCCGGCGCGGATCCCCTCCCCGCCGGAGCGGGGGACGTCCGGCCCCGGCGGGCGATCGACGGGCCCTCGTGGGAGGAGCCGGTGGTGTTCGCCTTCTCGGGCGAGGACGCCGGGGCCGTGCGGCCGGTGCTGGAGCGTGTCGCGGACCAGGCGGCGCGGTGGTCGGAGGCGGAGCTGTGCGACCTCGCGCACGCGCTGGGGACCGCCCCCGCCGGGCCGTCGCGGATCGCGATCGTGGCGGGGTCGGCCGAACAGCTCGCCGAGCGGGCCGGCACCGCCCTGGAGTGGCTGGACGCCTCGGGGTCCGGCCTGCCGGCCGCCCTGCCGGGGATCTATCCCGGGCCGGGTCCGGACGCCGGTACCGCCCCCTCCCTCCCCGCCGGGTCCTGCCCCGCCGGGGTCCCCTCGGCCGAGACCGCCGCCGCTCTCTGGGCGGCCATGATGGTCCCGGACCTCACCGCCCTCTACGGTGACCTCCCGGCCCGCCCCGTCGACATCTGGCGCGACCGCGTCTTCGTCGCCGGCCCGTGCGCGCCCGTCCGGCACGGCGGCGCCGGGCAGGAGACCCGCGCGGAGGCGCCCCGGGAGCGGGCCGGCGCCGGGCCGGTGGCCGGGGTGGCGCGCTGGGTGAGGTGCTTCGCCGAGGATCCGGAGGCCGGCGGCCGGGCCGCCCCCGTGGCGACCGGGGCCGGTCCCGCGGTGGCCGGGGCCGCTCCCACGACCGGGAAGGGACGTCCCGGCACCCGGCCGCGGACGGAGGCCCGGAACAGTCCGGGCAGGCGGGTCGTGATCGGCGACCCGCTCCGGCCCGGGGCGGTCGAGACCCTGGTCACGGCGGTCCATGAGGCGATCGCGGGCCTCGAGGGGCTGACCGTGGTCTGCGAGGGCGACGCCCTGTCCGGGTTCCTGGCGTCGCTGCGGCTGGAGCATCCCGGCCTCGACCTGGGCACCGGGCACCCGGGCGGCAGGATGCCACTCGCCCTCGACGGGCAGGGACCGCTCCCGGTGGGCCCCGCGGACGTGGTGCTGGTCAGCGGGGACGACGAGGGGATCGGGTCCGCCTGTGCCGTGGCGCTGGCCGAGGCGAGCGGGTGCGCGCTGGCCCTGCTCGGGCGGGAGCGGCCGGACCCCGGAGCGGTGGCGGCCGGAGATCCGGAGAAGCTTGCCGCCAGGGGGATCCGGCACGGCTACGCGGCGGCGGACCTCGGTGACGCCGAGGAGGTGGGGCACGCCGTACGGGAGCTGGAGAGCACGCTGGGGCCGGTCACCATGGTGATCCACTCGACGCGCGGCGGCCGGCCGGGCCGGTTCGCCGACCTCACGGCCGAGGACTTCGCGCGGCACGTCACCTCCGAGCTGACCGGCCTGGACAACCTGCTCGCCGCGGCCGCGCCCCGGCACGTCGTGACGTTCGGATCGGTGGCCGGCCGGTACGGCATGGCGGGCGAGAGTTGCCGGGCGCTGGCCTGCGGGCTGGTGCGCGACCGGGTCGGGAGGATCGGCGGGCTGCACGTCGACTGGCCGGCGTGGGCCGTCGACGGCTCCGGACCGGGGCCGGCCGGGTCCCCGGGCGGCGCGGACGCGACGGTTCTCACGCCGCGGGAGGGGACGGAGCTGTTCCTCACGCTGCTCACGAGCGGGGACCTGCCGTCCGGCGTGGCCGTCCACGGCAGGCTGGACGGGCCCGCGGCCCCCTGCCAGGGAGGGGGCCGCTTCCTCGACGAGGTGCGCGTGCACGTCCCCGGGGTGGAGCTGGTCGCCGACAGCCGCCTGTCGCTCAAGAGCGACGCCTACCTGGACGACCACCGGATCGACGGGCTGGCGGTGCTGCCCGCGGTGGTGGCGCTGGAGGCGATGGCGCAGGCCGCGGGGGTGCTGGCGGGGCGGCCGCTGGACGAGGCCGGGCAGATGACGTTCGACCGGCCGGTGGTCGTGCCCGACGAGGGCGGCACCACGATCCGGGTGTGCGCGCTCCGGCACGGGCAGAGCGTCGAGGTGGTGGTCCGCAGCGAGGAGACGGGATTCCACGTCGACCACTTCAGGGCCGTGTTCCCGGTGGACCCGGCCGACGAGACGCTCGCCGTGCCACAGCTGAACCGGGACGGCACCGAGCCGCTGGACGCCGGGGAGCTGTACGGCGCGCTGTGCTTCCACACCGGCCGGTTCCAGCGGGTCAGGGAGCTCACCCTCGTCGAGGCGCGGGGGTGCCGGGGCGAGCTGCAGGGCGACGGCCCGGACGGCTGGTTCGAGGGCAGGCCGGTGCTGGGCAGCCCGGGGCTGAGCGATGCCACGATCCACGCGCTGCAGGCGTGCGTGCCGCACCGGCGGCTGCTGCCGGTCGGCGGCGAGCGGCTGGTGGTCCGCCCGTCCCAGGGGGACGTCCGGCTGCACGCCACCGAGCGCCACCACGACGGGGGCGAGTACGTCTGGGACGTCACCGCCACCGACGTGCGCGGGCGGCTGGTGGCGGCGTGGACCGGGCTGCGGCTGAAGGACGTCGGCCCGATCCCCCGGCGTGACCCGTGGCCGCCGAACCTGCTGGCCGTCTACCTGCAACGGGCCGCGATCGCCCTCGGCCTCGATCCGGCGCTCCACGTGACCATGGACGGCGGGGCCTCCCGCAGCCGGCTGGGCGATCTCGTGCTCGGCGTGGACGCCCCGGCCCACTGTGCCTGGGAGCGGGTGGGCGGGGCGAGCGGGACCCTGGGGCCGGCGTTCGCCCCGCTGATCGACGAGTTACGGCTGTGCTGCGACGAGCCCGAGGAGACCGTGACCACCCGGATCTGGACGGCCGTCCAGTGCCTGACCCGGGCGGACCGCCCGCCGTCGGCGCCGCTCACCGTCGTGGGAGGTCATGAGGACGGCTGGCTGCTGCTGCGGGCCGGCTCCGACCTGATCGCCTCGGCGGTGGTCCGGGTCAGGGGCGTGCAGGAGCCGGTCGCGGTCTCCATCGTGACCGGGGAGCGGCGATGAGGTCAGCCGATGCCGGGGCCGACCCGCTCCAGCACCCGCAGCGACCCCTCCTGCCTGACCTCCTTGAACGCGCCGGAGGCCAGGACCCGCTGGTAGACGCGGTAGGGCGCCTGCCCGCCCGTCGCGGGGTCGGGGTAGATGTCGTGGAAGACCAGCGCGCCGCCCTGGACGACGTGCGGGGCCCATCCTTCGTAGTCCTTGGTCACCGGTTCCTCGGAGTGGCCGCCGTCGATGAAGAGCATCCCCAGCGGGGTCCCCCACAGCCCGGCGACCCGCTCCGACCGGCCGACGATCGCGACGACCTCCTCCTCCAGACCGGCGGAGGCGATCGTGGCGCGGAAGGTGGGCAGCGAGTCCATCTTGCCGAAGCGGGGGTCCACCAGCGTGGGATCGTGGTGCGCCCAGCCCGGCTGGATCTCCTCCGAGCCCCGGTGGTGGTCGACGGTGAAGACGACGGAACCGGTCTGCCTGGCCGCCGCGCCGAGGTAGACGGCGGACTTGCCGCAGTAGGTGCCGATCTCGCAGATCGGCCCGCGCGGGCCGTACTCGACGGCGGTCTCGAACAGGGCGAGACCCTCGGCGTGGGGCATGAAACCCTTGGCACGCTGGGCCGCGTACAGCAGGTCGGCAGGCATGGTCGCGTCGCTCATCGGAGCAGACTACCTAGACCGAACAACATTCCGAACGGCCCTTGCCCGACCTTATGGAACGTGTTCTACTTTGCACCGTGAACCAGCGCGCTCGCATCGTGATGACCGAGGACGAGATCACCGCCTTCATCGCCGAATCGCGGAAGCTCCAGCTCGGCACGGTCAACCCTGACGGGACACCGCACCTGGTGACCATGTTCTACGGGCTGTCCGGGGGCCGGATCTCGTTCTGGACCTACGGGAAGGCCCAGAAGGCGCTCAACATCCAGCGGGACGCCCGGGTGAGCTGCCTGATCGAGGCCGGCGACGAATACTCCGACCTGCGCGGTGTCCTGGTGTACGGCGTCGCCCGGCGGATCGACGACTCCGAGGGCATCCTTGAGGTCGGCATGAACGTCGCCCGGCGGATGGCGGGAATGCCTGACGCCGAGGAGCTCCTCACGGAGTATGTCGCCCACACCGGCCGCAAGAGGGTCGCCTTCGTGGTGGAGCCCACTCGAGTGATCTCATGGGATCACCGTAAGCTCACCATCCCGGTCTAGGAGGCTCACATGAAAGTGAAGGTCGACTATCTGGTCTGCGAGGCCAACGCGGTCTGCACAGGACTCGCCCCGGAGGTCTTCGAGCTCGACGACGACGACCAGCTGCACCTGCTGCTGCCTGAGCCGCCGCCGGAGATGATGGACCGTGTCCGGCACGCCGTGCGGTCCTGTCCCAAAGCCGCCCTCTCCCTTGAGGAGAACTAGGAGGACCCCCAATGCGTGGTGCGCTTCTGCATGCCGTCGGCGACGACAAGCTCGACATCCGCGACGACTTCACCCTCACCCCGACGGGCCCGACGGACGTCCGCGTCAAGATCAAGGCGACCGGCGTCTGCCACTCCGACCTGTCGGTGATCAGCGGGGTGCTGCCCATGCCGCTCCCCGTCCTCCCCGGTCACGAGGGGGCGGGTGAGGTGGTCGAGGTCGGTGACCACGTGACCACGGTCCAGCCCGGCGACCACGTCATCATCAACTGGGCCCCCGCCTGCGGCACCTGCGCCAACTGCCTGGTGAACCAGCCGTTCCTGTGCATGACCTACATAATGGACAGCTTCGTCAACGCCCGCTTCCGCTACGGCGGCGACACTCCGGCGTTCGGCATGTCCGGGTGCGGCACCTGGTCCGAGGAGATCATCGTGCCCTGGCAGGGCGCGATCAAGATCGACCCCGAGGTGCCCTACGAGGCGGCGGCGCTGATCGGCTGCGGCGTCACCACCGGCGTCGGGGCGGCGCTCAACACCGCCCGGGTGAGGGCGGGCTCGACCGTGGCCGTGGTCGGCTGCGGCGGCATCGGCCTGTCGGTGATCCAGGGGGCCCGGATCTCCGGCGCGACCACGATCCTGGCGATCGACCCGCTGGAGTCCAAGCACGCGCTGGCCAAGAAGGTCGGAGCCACCCACGCCATCACCCCAGACCAGCTCATGGACGCGCTCGGGTCGCTGACCGGCGGCCGGGGATTCGACTACGGCTTCGAGGCCGTCGGCAAGTCCGCCGCCATCATGACCGCCTGGCAGGCCACCCGCCGCGGCGGCGACGTGATCGTGGTGGGCGCGGGCGCGATGGACGACACCGTCCCGCTGAGCGCTTTCAACCTGCTGTTCGAGGGCAAGAACATCTTCAGCTCGATGTACGGCGGGTCGGACGTCCGCCGTGACTTCCCGTTCTTCGCCGAGCTGTACAAGGCGGGCAAGCTCGACCTGGAGAGCATGATCAGCGCCCGCATCAAGCTCGCCGACCTCAACGACGCCGTGGCCGCGCTGCGGGCCGGCGAGGTGCTGCGCCAGGTCGTCGTCATGGACTAGGTCATGTGACAGGCCGTGAAGGCGCCGGCGGCAGCGGCTGTGCCTCCTGCCCGCCGGACCGGCGCATCGGCGGCAGTCCGCCTGGCCGGCTCGGGCCCGAGCCGGCCAGGCGGACGGACGGGCCGGCCCGCCGCCGGCTACTGGTCGTCTCTTCTGTGGCGCTCCCGCCATTCGTCATGGAGGTCCTCCAGCCCGTCCCGGCGCTCCCGCAAGCTCCGGTGGCACCTGACGCCTTTCTCGGACCCGCAGCAGACCAGAGGGCCCTTGCGCCGGCAGGGCCTGGCGGTGGAGATGTCACTCCGGGAAGAGGCGGCCGCCACCGCCCCGGCGGGGCCCGAGGTCGAGGCCACCGCCGAGATCCCGGCCGGCCAGAGCGCGACCGTGGCGATGATTGCCGCGCCGAGCGCCGACGACCGTCTGCCCTTCATGGGCGTCTCCTCCCGGTGGGACTCACGGCTCTCGTCCTGGAGCCGCACGCAACACAAACCGGACAGACTTCTGTTTTACCGGCATTTCCCTCATACATCCACAATTCCCCTGGCAGATTGCCCCGCTCCGGTGGAATCCGGGTGACGTCAAGATCTGTGCGATGAGCCGCCGGACCGCGCCTGAACCGGGATTTCGGAGGGATCGAACGTTGTCGGCGGCGTGCGGCACGCCCCGGGCCGCAACAATCAGAGCATCCGCACTGTTACCAGGACGGATCCGGAGAGACGGGGCCCGCCTGGAGGTAGGCGAGGACGGCCATGACACGGCGGTTGTGGTCGTCAGAGGGCGGGAGGCCGAGCTTGGCGAAGATGTTGTTGGTGTGCTTGCCGATCGCCTTGTCCGTGACCCCGAAGCGGGTCGCTATCGCCAGGTTGGACAGGCCCTCCGCCATCAGGGCGAGGACCTCGCGCTCCCTGACGGTCAGCTCCGCCAGGGGTTCGTCCCTCGATCGGCGGGTCAGGAGCTGGGAGATCACCTCCGCGTCCATGGCGGTGCCGCCGCCGGCGACCCGGCGCACCGACTCGACGAATTCCGCCACATCGCCGATGCGGTCCTTCAGGAGGTATCCGATGCCGCCCGACCGGTCCGAGAGGAGCTCGCGGGCATAGAGCTGCTCGACGTACTGCGACAAGATCAGCACCGGAAGCCCCGGCCGGCGGCGCCGGGCCTCCAGGGCGGTGCGCAGGCCCTCATCGGTGAAGGTGGGCGGGAGCCGCACGTCGATGACGGCCACGTCGGGGGTCTGCTCCACCAGGGCCGTCAGGAGCATGGGGCCGTTGTCCACCGCCTCGACGACCTCGAAGCCGTGCGCCGACAGTAGCCGGATCAGGCCGTCGCGAAGCAGGGCGAGATCCTCGGCGATCACTACGCGCACGGCAGCTCCATGGTGAGGATGGTCGGACCGCCCGGCGGGCTCTGCACGGTCAGCGTGCCGTCGAAGGCGGACAGGCGTTCCGCGATCCCGCGCAGGCCGGTGCCCGCCGCCGGATCCGCACCGCCGTGCCCGTTGTCGCCGACGACCAGGCGGAGACCGTCGCCGGTGTGGCGCACCCGTACCCATGCACGGGTGGCCTGGCTGTGCTTGGTGACGTTGGACATGGCCTCGACAGCGGCGAAGTAGAGCGCGGACTCGACCGGCGGCTCGGGGCGGCCGGTCAGGACGAGGTCCGTGGCGACCGGGACGGGGCAGAGCAGGGCGGTCGCTTCGATCGCGCCCGCCAGGCCGCGGTCGGCGAGCACGGGCGGGTGGATGCCGCGCACCAGATCGCGCAGGTCGGTGAGGGCCTGTCCGACTGACTCCCATGCCTCCTCGATCAGCTCGCGGGCCTGCTCAAGGTCATTGGCGCTCCTGGCCAGGCCGAGGTTCATCCGTACCGCGATGAGCCTGGCCTGGGCGCCGTCGTGCAGGTCGCGCTCGATCCGGCGCAGTTCGGCCGCCCGCGCGTCGACGGCGGCGGCCCTGGAGGCGGTCAGCTCCCGCACCCGCCGGGCCAGCGGGCCACCACTACCGAGGAGCAGTTCGGCGAGCCGGGCCTCGGCCAGTCCCATGAGCGCGGCGACGGCCAGGGCGAGTGCCGAGAGGGTGAGCAGCGCCAGGCTGAGCGTGAAGGTCACACTCGGGCCGTTGACGGCGGGCTGCAGGTAGAAGATGACACCCACGGTGTTCACCACGGCGGCCACCGCCGTCAGGAGGGCCGGGCCGACGACAGCGTTGATCGCCAGCCAGGCCAGCACGCGCAGGCCGGGCTCACGCGCGGGGATGTCCCGCCCCAGAGCCGCTCCCGCCCACGCTCGCTGCAGCGAGACGACAGCCGCGCGGATGGTCGGCACCCAGGCGAGGACCACGGCCACACCCATGATCGCGTTCAGCGGCACCCCGGCCGCCGCGATCAACCCCCTCCTGGCTCTGCTCACCCCGCCAGTCTGCCTGCCGATCACCGGCCGCACGGTAGGCCCAGCCCTACCTTCGAGGGTGGGAGATCCCACCTCATGTGCTGGGCGTGAGCGGATGGAGGACGCGAGCACACGCGGCGAGGTTGGACCCCGTGATCGAAGTCAATGGCCTAACAGTCAGATATGGCGACGCCACCGCGGTGGACGAGCTCACCTTCGCCGCGGAACCGGGCCGGGTGACCGGTTTCCTCGGACCCAACGGCGCCGGGAAATCCACCACGATGCGAGCCGTTCTCGGTCTGGAAGCCCCGCACGCCGGCACCACCCTGGTCGCCGGGCGGCCCTACGCCTCGCTCGAACGCCCGCTGCTGACGCTCGGGGCGCTGCTGGACGCCGGAGCCGTACACGGTGGCCGCACCGCACGGGCGCACGTGGCGTGCGTGGCGCGCAGCAACGGCATCGGCCTGGCCCGAGTGGAGGAGGTGATCGACCGGGTGGGGCTGACGTCCGTGGCGGGCAAACGGATCGCGAGGTTCTCGTTGGGCATGAAGCAGCGGCTCGGGATCGCGGTAGCGCTGCTGGGCGACCCGGAGGCGCTGATGTTCGACGAACCAGTCAACGGACTGGACCCGGAGGGCGTGCGGTGGATCCGCGAGCTGATGCGCACGCTGGCCGCGGAGGGTCGGGCGGTGCTCGTCTCCAGCCACCTGATGGCCGAGATGGCCGTGACCGCCGACCACGTCGTGGTGGTGGGGCGCGGCCGCCTGATCGCCGACACGGCCATGGCGGTCCTCGCCGAGCGGTACCGGCGCGACGTGCTCGTCCACGCCGCCGACCCGGCGGCGCTGGCGATGGTCCTGCAGGCCGACGGGGGCGTCGTCCGGGCGGAGGACGGGCTGGCGGTGACCGGGCTCGAAGCCAGGCGCATCGGCGAGCTGGCCTTCGCCCACGGCATCGCGCTGTACGAGCTCACGCCGCGCGAGGCCTCCCTGGAGGAGGCATTCATGGAGCTGACCGACGGCAGCAGGGAGTACGTGGCACGATGAAGGACGCGATCGCGGCGGAGTGGCTGAAGTTCAGAACGCTCCGCTCCAACCCCTACCTGCTGATCTCCGCACTGATCGCGGTGGGCCTTAGCGCGGGCGTGGCCTTCCTGGTCACGCGTGGTTTCGATGCCCAGCGGGGCGCGGACCTGCGGCGCTTCGACAGCCTGGGCGACGGGCTGGGCACCGGTCTGCCCTTCGCCTACCTCGTGATGGGCGCGCTCGGCGCGCTTTCCATCACCACCGAATACGGCACGGGCCACATCAGCACGAGCCTGACGGCCGTCCCTGCTCGCCGTACCTTCCTCCTCGCGAAGATCCCGGTCCTGGTGGCCGTGAGCCTGGTCGCGGGGCAGGTGCTGGTCTTCGGCATGTACGCCGCCACCATGGCGGTCCTCGGCACCAGAGCGGACACGGTGCTGCTGGGCGGGGAGACGCTCGGTGCCTCCCTGTCCGAGCCGGGCGTCCTGGCGGGACTGCTGATCACCGGCACCTCGATGCCGCTGGTCGCGCTCATGGGGCTAGGACTCGGCACGGCGATCCGTTCCACGGCGGGCACGCTGGTCACGCTGATTGTTTTGCTGCTGATCCTGCCCGCCGCCGCGCAGACCCTGCCGCGCCCGCTCGGCTACCAGATCGGCGCGCACCTCATCGGGGCGCTGCCCGGCCAGATAGCCGCTGACGGCCTGCTCACCCCGATCGCCGCGGGCGCATTGCTGGCCGCCTACGCCGTCGCCGCCCTGGCCGCCGCAGCGGCCGCCATCGCGCTGCGCGGACACCGCCTCCGGCCGCTGCTCGCCGGTTCGGCCGCCACAATCCTCCTGGTGGGCGCTGCGCCCGTATCCGCCGCCGCCACTCCCGAGTCCACATTGGCGTGGAAGCCCTGCGACAAGATGCTCTGCAGTGAGATCCGTGTCCCCGTCGACTGGGCCAGACCCCAGGGCCGCACGATCACGCTCCCCCTCGCGATGCTGCCCCACACCGGCAGGCGCCACCGCGTCGGCGTGCTGTTCTCCATCCCCGGCGGGCCCGGCGGGTCCGGGGTGCAGGACCTCGAGCGGCACGCGGGCAGCTTCGCCCAGATCCGGGACCGCTTCGACGTCGTCAGCCTCCTGCCGCGCAACGGCATCGAGCTGGGCCTCCTCGACCAGGACTGCCTCAGCACCGGTCCGTGGATCACCACGCCGGACAACGAGCACGAGTGGGCCGCGCTGGCCCGCTCGAACCGGGCGGCCGCCGAGAGCTGTCGCGCCGCCGACCCTGACCTGTTCGGTCACCTCGACTCCGCCTCGTTCGCGCGCGACATCGACGCGATCCGTTCGGCGATGGGCGAGCGGCAGCTCACCTTCATGGCCACCTCCTACGGCGGCGTTCCCGGGCTCGCCTATGCCAGGCTCTTCCCCGGCCGGGTACGAGCGATGTACCTGGACGGGACCGTCAACACGCTCCGAGACAAGAGCGAGGAGGAGCAAACGCGATACGCCCTCATGGAGGCGCAGTTCACCCGCTTCTCCCGGTGGTGCGCGGACGACCCCGCCTGCGCACTGCATGGACGCGACATCGGCACAGCCTGGAAGGAACTCCGCTCCACGGCCGACCGCTCCCCCGTGCCCGCCGAGAAGGGGGTCGCGTACAGCGGTTTCGACATCACCGTGGCCGCCATGCCCCACCTCGTCACGCCCGGCGTGGACAACGCCCGGTGGAAGGAACTGGCCCAGGCGATCAGGCGGGCCGAGAAGGGGGACGCCACCGGATTCTCCGACTACGTCAAGGCGGGAACGCTGGGCAGCCTGAAGCCGCCCTCGTTCGTCGGGATGAACATGACCCATTGCCTGGATGGAATCCGCTATCGCGACTACGCGGAGTACCGCCGCCTGCGAGCCCTGGGTGACCGGATCGCACCGCACCTGTCCGGTAACGAGCTGTGGCACCCGCTGGGCTGCGTGGGCTGGCCGGAACCGGTACGCAATCCCACCGCTCCTCTTCCCGTGGACCGGCTGCCGCCGTTCGTCGGCGCGGGCACGTGGACCGACTACGCGGACACCGCCGACCTCGCCCTCCGGGTGCCGGGCTCGGGCACGATCCGCTTCGAGGGACATGGGCACGGGCTGTACCACACGGGTGATCCGTGCACGATCGCGCACGCCAACCGGTACTTCATCGACCTCCGCGTCCCACCCAGGAACACCGTCTGTCGCGCGGAGAGTTGATCCGTCGTGCGGCACGACATCCCAGTGGCGATCAACTCTCCCGGCCGACCAGCGGGGCACGATCTTTGGGTGGGACTCAAGGTCCGGTAGCCAGGAGTGCTCACCCTCGGGAAGCTCCCACGCCCGGTCCGGTCCGGCCCGTTCCGGTACGGCCCGCGCCGCCGTCGCGATCGGCGGGCGCGGGCCGTGTCCCATCCCTCGCCCCGAGGCCGTGTCCCATCCCTCATCCCGAGGGGGGAGCGGCGTTCACTCGGAGGAGAAGGCGGCGTCGAAGGCGGCCGCCGGCGGGGTGATGGCGTTGAGCCTGCGGATCACCTCCAGCGCCTCGGGGGCGCCGTCCAGGCGGTCCATCCCGGCGTCCTCCCACTCGATCGAGATCGGCCCGGTGTAGCCGATGCTGTTCAGCGCCCGGAAGCAGTCCTCCCACGGCACGTCCCCGCGGCCGGTGGAGACGAAGTCCCAGCCGCGGCGCGGGTCGGCCCAGGGCAGGTGGGAGGCCAGCCGGCCACGGCGGCCGTCGCCGGTGCGGACCTTGGCGTCCTTGCAGTCGACGTGGTAGATCCGGTCGGCGAAGTCCAGGATGAAGCCGACCGGGTCGAGCTCCTGCCAGACCATGTGGGAGGGGTCCCAGTTCAGGCCGAAGGCCGGCCGGTGGCCGATGGCCGCCAGGGTGCGGACGGTGGTGTGGTAGTCGTAGGCGATCTCGCTGGGGTGCACCTCGTGCGCGAAGCGGACGCCGACCTCGTCGAAGACGTCCAGGATCGGGTTCCAGCGGTCGGCGAAGTCGGCGTAGCCGTCGTCGATCATGGAGGGTGGGACCGGGGGGAACATCGCGACGGTGTGCCAGACGGCCGAGCCGGTGAAGCCGACGACGGTGTCCACGCCGAGTTTGGCGGCGGCGCGGGCGGTGTCCTTGATCTCCTCGGCGGCGCGGCGGCGCACGCCCTCGGGCTCGCCGTCGCCCCAGATGCGGGCCGGCAGGATGGCGCGGTGGCGGCCGTCGATGGGGTGGTCGCAGACCGCCTGGCCGACCAGGTGGTTGGAGATGGTCCAGACCTTGAGGCCGTGGCGGGCCAGCACCTCCCGTTTGCGCTCGACGTAGGCGTCGTCGGCCAGGGCCTTGTCGACCTCGAAGTGGTCGCCCCAGCAGGCGATCTCCAGACCGTCGTAGCCCCATCCGGAGGCCAGCTTGCACACCTCCTCGAACGGCAGGTCGGCCCACTGTCCGGTGAACAGGGTGATGGGTCGGGTCACGGTCCCTCCACAGCGGTGAAGCGGCTCTCATCGGCCGCGCTGGCCTCGACCGCGGCCAGCACCCGCTGCACCCGCAGCCCGTCGGCGAACGCCGGGGCCGGGGCCGCGCCGGCCGCCACGGCCTCGACGAAGTCCTTGATCTCGTGGGTGAAGGTGTGCTCGTAGCCCAGGCCGTGGCCGGGTGGCCACCAGGCTCCGGCGTAGGGGTGCTCGGCCTCGGTGACGAGGATACGGCGGAAGCCGGCCTCGGCCGCGGGCAAGGTGTGGTCGTGGAACCACAGCTCGTTCATCGCCTCGAAGTCGAAGGCCAGGCTGCCGGCCGAGCCGTTGACCTCGATGCGCAGCGCGTTCTTGCGGCCGGTGGCGAAGCGGGTGGCCTCGAACGAGCCGACCGCCCCACCGGCGAAGCGGGCCAGGAACAGCGCGGCGTCGTCGACGTCGACCGTGCCGCTCCGCGCCGAGGTGCCGCCCGCGCTGAGGCCGGCGGACCCCTCGGCCAGCGGGCGCTGCCGGACGAAGGTCTCGGTCAGCGCCGACACACCGGTGATCTGGTCGCCGGTGATGAACTGGGCGGTGTCGATGATGTGCGCGCCGATGTCGCCCAGCGCCCCCGAGCCCGCCCTGTCCCGCTGCAGCCGCCACACCAGCGGGAAGGCGGGGTCGGCGATCCAGTCCTGCAGATACTGGGCGCGCACGTGGTGCAGGCGGCCGAGGCGGCCCTCGGCGACCCAGCGGCGGGCCAGCGCGACGGCCGGGACCCGCCGGTAGTTGAAGGCCACCATCGCGTGCACGCCGCGCTCGGCCGCGGTGCGGGCGGCCTCGGCCATCGCCTCGGCCTCGGCCACGCTGTTGGCCAGCGGCTTCTCGCAGATGACGTGCTTGCCCGCGGCCAGCGCGGCGATCGCGATCTCGGCGTGCGAGTCGCCCGGCGTGCAGATGTCGACCACCTGCACGTCGTCGCGGGCGATCAGGTCACGCCAGTCGGTCTCGGCCGCCGCCCAACCCATCTGGCGGGCCGCGGTGGCGGTGGCCTCCTTCGAACGCCCGCCCAGTGCCGCCATCACCGGCCTGGCCGGCAGGTCGAAGAAGGCGTCGACACTGCGCCAGGCCTGGGAGTGCACCCGCCCCATGAACGCGTAGCCGACCATGCCGATCCCCAGCGTCGGCCTGTCGTCAGCGGCCATCAGGACTCGAATCCGAGCGGGAGGTAGGCGTCGACGTTGTCCTTGGTGATGGTCTCCGAGGCCAGCGTGATCGACTGCGGCACCTGCTTCTCCAGCAGGTCGCTCATCCCCTTGCCCTGCGCGACCAGGCGGGCCAGCTTGATCGCCGAGGAGGCCATCGTGGGACTGTAGGTGACGGTGGCCTTCAGCACCCCGGTGCCCGCCTGGATCTCGCGCATCGCGTTGGCCGACCCGGCCCCGCCGACCATGAAGAACTCGTCACGCCCGGCCTCCTTGACCGCGGCCAGCACCCCGATGCCCTGGTCGTCGTCGTGGTTCCAGATCGCGTCGATCTTCTTGTGCGCCTGCAGCAGGTTGCTGGTCACCTTGGTGCCCGACTCCACCGTGAACTGCGCGTCCTGCCTGGCCGTCACCTCGAAGCCGTAGGTCTTCAGCGCGTCGGCGAAGCCCTTGCTGCGGTCCTGGGTCAGCGGCAGCGTCGCGATGCCCTGGATCTCCAGGATCACCGGGTCGGCCACCCCCTTGTCCTTGAGCGTCTTGCCGATGTAGTGCCCGGCCGCCACCCCCATGCCGTAGTTGTCCCCACCGATCCAGGTGCGGTACGACAGCTTGTCGGGGAAGACCCGGTCCAGGTTGATCACCGGGATGCCCGCGTCGGCGGCCTGCCGGGCGATCTGGTTGAGCTGCTGGCCGTCGTTGGGCAGGATCACCAGCGCGGAGACCTTGGCCGCGATCAGCGACTCCACCGCCGAGATCTGCGCGTTGATGTCGTTGGTCGGCTCGACCGGCCGGAACTCCACATCGGCGTACTGCTTGGCCGCGGCCTCGGCGTTCTTGGCGATCGCGGCGATCCAGCCGTGGTCGGCGGCCGGCGCCGAGAAGCCGATGGCGACCTTCTCGCCGGGGACGTCGTTGCCGCCGGTGGCCGCCGGCGCCGGCGCCGCCGCGGCCGTGCTCGGCGCCGCGGCCGGGGTGTTGCTGGTGCAGGCACTGGCCAGGGCACCGGCGCCGATTACGGCTCCGCCGACCAGGAAACCCCGGCGGGCGAGTCTGTCTGTCATGACCATGCTCCTTTGCGGAGGGGGAAGGCGTGTTTCAGGAGGAAGGAAGGATGTGCCCGGTACCGGCCGGGACCCGCCTGCCGTGGACCCCTGACCGGCCCGCGCCAGGCGGGTCGTTCAGGTCGGCGACCTCAGCCCGCGCCGCTGCAGCAGCACGGCGACCACGATGATCAGCCCCTTGGCGATCAGCTGGTCGCTGGTGTTGAGCCCGTTGAGGATGAACAGGTTCGTGATCACCGTGAAGATCAGCAGGCCCAGGATCGACCCGATGATCGACCCCCGGCCGCCGGTCAGCAGCGTGCCGCCGATGATGACCGCGGCGATCGCGTCCAGCTCGTACAGGTCTCCGTGCGTGGAGGAGCCCGTCGTGGTCCGCGCCATGATCAGAACCGCCGCGATGCCGCAGCACAGTCCCGACAGCGCGTACAGCCACATCGTGTGCCGACGCACGTCGATGCCCGCCAGCCGCGCCGCCTCGGCGTTACCGCCCACCGCGTAGGTCCGGCGGCCGAAGGTCGTGCGGTTCAGCAGCACCCAGCCCAGCACGACCACCAGCGCGAAGACGTACACCAGGAGCGGCAGGCCCAGCAGCCGGGTGGTCGACAGCTCCACGATCAGCTCGTTGCCCTGGGCCACCAGCTGCGTCTTGCGGTCCGACATCCGCTGCGCCAGTCCCCGGGCGGCCACCAGCATCGCCAGCGTCGCGATGAACGGCACCAGCCGCCCGTAGGCGATCAGCAGCCCGTTGACCAGCCCGGCGCCGGTGCCGACCAGCACCGCGCACACGATCATCATGAAGGGGCCGTAGGACTGGGTGGCCAGCGTGGTGGCCCACACCGACGCCAGCGCCATCACCGCGCCGACCGACAGATCGATCCCGCCACCGATGATCACGAACGTCGCGCCGACGGTGATCACCCCGATCGTCGCGGCCAGCGCCAGGATGCTCACCAGGTTGGAGGTGGTGGCGAAGGTGTCGGGCACCGTCACCAGGCCGACCACCGCCAGCAGCGCCAGCGCCGCCACCAGGCCCAGATGCGGCACCTCGCCCAGCCGGGCCAGCGGTCCGGGAGCCGCGGCGGGCCTGGACCCGGCCGCCCCGCCGCGCCCCGGCCCGGGCTCGGCCGGTCCCACCTCGTCCACCGGGCTCGCGGGAGCCTGGCCTTGCGGATCGGTCACAGCGCACTCCCTTCCATGATCATGTCGATTACTCGATGTTCGTCCAGTTCGCGGGCGTCGGCCTGATGGATGATCGCGCCCTCGCGGATCACCAGGACCCGGTCGGCCAGGCCCAGCACCTCCGGCACCTCGCTGGAGACCAGCAGCACCCCGATGCCCTTGTCGGCCAGGTCGCGGATGACGGCGTACAGCTCCGCCCGCGCGCCCACGTCCACCCCCCGGGTCGGCTCGTCCAGCAGCAGCAGCTTGCGGCCGTTGAGCAGCCAGCGGGCCAGCACCGCCTTCTGCTGGTTGCCGCCCGACAACGTCTTGATCGGCCGCTCCGGATCGGCGGGCCGGATGCCCAGCGTCTCGACCAGAGCGTGCGCGTCCCGCGCCTCGCGGCGCCGGTCGAGCCAGCCGAACCGGGAGTATCCGCCGAGGCCGGCCAGGGAGATGTTGCGGGTCACGCTCTGGTCCAGCAGCAGCGCCTGGGCCTTGCGCTCCTCCGGGGCCAGGCCCATGCCCAGCCGCACCGCCCCGGCCGTGCCGCCGCGCCGTACCGGCCGGCCCTCCAGGACCACCTGCCCCGAGAACCGGCGCGCGCCGTAGATCGCCTCGATGATCTCCGAGCGGCCCGAGCCGACCAGTCCGGCCAGCCCCACGATCTCCCCCGCCCGCACCGAGAAGGAGACGTCGGCGAAGACCCCCGCCACGCCGAGCCCCTCCACCCGCAGCACCTCCGGCCGGCCCGCATGACTGCCGGGCGCCGGGCGCGGCGGGAAGACGTGCTCGACGCTGCGGCCGGTCATCAACGCCACCACCTGCGAGGTCGGCGTCTGCTGCGCCGGCAGGCCCACCGCCACCGTGCGCCCGTCCTTGAGCACGGTCACCCGGTCGCCGATCTCCCGGATCTCCTCCAGCCGGTGCGAGATGTAGATCACCGCCACACCCTGGGCGGTCAGCTCCCGGATGATCCGGAACAGGTTGCCCACCTCGTCGTGGGCCAGGGCCGCCGACGGCTCGTCCATGATGATCAGCCGCGTGTCGCGCGAGAGCGCCCGCGCCATGCTGACCACCTGCTTGGCCGCCGGGGACAGCCGGCCCACCTCCGTGCCGGGCCGGATCTCCGCGTGCCCCAGCCGCTCCAGCAGGCGCCGCGCGGCCCGGTTGGCCTCGCCCCGGCTGACGAAGCCCAGCCGGGCCGGTTCGTGACCGAGGAAGATGTTCTGCGCCACGCTCAGCCCGTCGACCAGGTCGAGCTCCTGGTAGATCGTCGAGATTCCCGACCGGATCGCCGCGATCGGGCTGCTCAGCCGCGCCCGCTCGGCGCCCAGGGTGATGGTGCCCTCGTCGGGCTGGTGCGCCCCCGAGAGGATCTTGATGAGGGTGGACTTGCCCGCGCCGTTCTGGCCGAGCAGGCAGTGCACCTCCCCCGCGCGGACGTCGAGATCGACGCCGTCCAGGGCGCGCACGCCGGGAAACTGCTTGACGATCCCCCTCATCACGAGCAGGGGGCTGTCTTCGGACATGGGGCCTCGCTGATCGTTCATGGGGCCGAGAAAACGTGGTCGCTGCCGAGCCGGGCCGCGCCGATCACGCCGGCGCTGTCGCCGAGCTCCGACAGCACGATGGGCAGGTTGCCGGTCGCCAGTGGCAGTGAGCGGCGGTAGACGACGCTTCTGATCTCCGCCAGCAGCACGTGGCCCAGCCGGGCCACGCCTCCCGCGACGATCACGAGGCCGGGGTTGAAGAAGCTGACCAGCCCGGCCAGCACCAGGCCGACCCGGCGACCGCCGTCCCTGATGAGCCGCACCGCCTCGGCGTCGCCCAGCTCGGCCGCCGCGGCGACGTCCTCGCCGGTCAGCGTGCCCGTCCGGCGGAGCCGTTCACCGAGGTACGGCGAGCGGTCGGCGACGGCCATGGCCTCCCTGGCCAGGGCGGCACCGCCGAAGTAGGCCTCGAGGCAGCCGACGTTCCCGCAGGCGCAGGTGGGGCCCATGTCGTCGACGCGGATGTGGCCGATGTCCCCGGCGCTGCCGGAGACCCCTCGGTAGATCTTGCCGTCCACCACGATCCCGCAGCCGATGCCGGTGCCGATCTTGACGAACAGGAAGTCGTCCACCTGCTTGGCCAGCCCCGCGTGGAGCTCGCCGAGGGCCATGATGTTGACGTCGTTGTCGACCACCACGGGACAGCCGAGCTCCTGCCCGAGCGTCTCCCTGACGGGGTAGCGGTCCCAGCCGGGCATGATCGGCGGCGCGACCGGCACTCCCTCGCGGAAGCTGACCGGCCCGGGGATGCCGACCCCCACCCCGTGGAGCTGGGTGAACAGTCCCTGGCCGCGCAGCTTGGCGAGCATCTCCGCGGCCCGGTCCAGCACGGTCACGGGTCCGTCGCGCACGTCGCACGGCTCGCTCGCGCGGCCGAGGATCCCCAGCTCGCCGTCGGTGACGGCCACGTCGACCGAGGTGGCGCCGATGTCGACACCGGCGAAGCGCATGTTCGCGGCCAGCCGTACCAGGCCCGACCTGCGCCCGCCGCGCGAGGCCGCCAGGCCCGCCTGCTCGGCCAGCCGCAGCTCGATCAGCCGGTCGAGTTCGAGGTTGAGCTTGGAGCGTGACAGCTCGACCACGTCGCCGAGCTCGGCGCGCGAGCGCGCTCTCTCACGGAGCAGCCGGAGCAGCACAGCCTGGTGCGGACTCTCCGGACGAGCGGTAATGCGCTTCACAACACCTCCGCATTCGGAGTTGGTGTGCAGAAGCTAACCTCCTTCTGCTCGTGTTGTGAAGACCTTTTAGCTAAATGCCCGCCGACTTTTGCGGATTCACGCAAAAGTCGGCGGGCTGGACCGGCCGGCCCGAAGGGGGGCGGATCAGCTCACCCGCGTGAGCTTCCACTGCTGGTTGGTGCCGGTCCCGCAGGTCCCCTGGGTGAGCTGGGTGCCGTCGGCCGTGGTGGCGCCGGGGACCTCCAGGCAGTGGCCGCTGCCCACGGAGGTGATCTTCCAGTTGCCGTTCGCCGCCGGCGCGAACTTCCACTGCTGGTTGGCGGCGGTGTGACAGGTCCACTGGATGATCAGTGCGCCCGCCGCGGTGGACCCGGCGTTGACGTCCAGGCACTTACCGCTCTTGACCGAGAAGAGGGCGAAGTTGCCGTTCCCCCTGTCGACGGCCTTCCACTGCTGGTTGGTCCCGCCGTTTCCGCCCCACTGCACCACCTTGGCGCCGTCGGCCGTGGACTGGCCCTCGACGTCGGCCACCTTGGAGCTGTGCGCGGCGGTCAGGGTGTAGACGGCGTCCGCCACGGGGCCGCCCGGAGCGCCGACGCCCGCCCCGTTCAGGGTGAAGGAGTCGAGGTCGAACTGGTTGGCCGTCGGATGCTTGAACACCAGGAACAGCGGGTGGCTGCCGGACAGGGCCGCCACGGGTGTGGCGGTCAGCGACTGGTAGGTGTCCCAGCCGCCGGTGTTCGGCACGGCGGTGGTGGACAGCAGTTGGCCGGTCGGCGAGTCGGCGCGCAGCTCGATGGTGCCGCCCCCGTAGGGGGAGGAGACCCGGTAGGCCACCGAGGTGATCCCCTGCACGCTCATCGGCGAGAAGGAGATCCAGTCGTTGTTGGAGATGTCGCCCACGCGCTTGCCGTTCTGCGCGCCGGCCTGCTCGACCACCCGGACGCCGGAGGAGCCGGTGAAGTACTCCGCCTGCTTCTGCCGTGGCTGCAGGATCAGGTTGGCGCTCGCGGCCAGCCCGCCCTTGTCGGTGTAGGTCGCGGTGAGGACGTAGTAGGTGTTGGCGTCGGCGTCGTGCCCGGAGGCGGTGGTCGAGACGGTGCCCGAACAGCCGGTGAACTGGCCCGTGTCGTGGCTGTGGGTGTCATGGCCGAGGGCCGTGACCACGACGACCTTGGAGCAGTCGATCGTGCCGTCCTCCGGGTCGGTGACCGTCACCGTGTAGCCGACCGAGTCCCCGAAGGAGATGACCCCGCCGTTGGGCGGCGAGCCGAACGTCACGACCGGCGCGGTGTTGCCGACGGTGATGGGCACCGTCGCCGAGCCGCTCTTGCCCGAGGAGTCGGTGATCGTCAGCTTGGCGGTGAAGGTGCCGTTGGCGGTGTAGGTGAAGGAGGGGCCGGCCGCGGTGGAGTCGGTCGTGCCGTCACCGGTGAAGTCCCACGCGTAGGTGAACGGGTCGCCGTCCGGGTCCGCCGACCCGGCCGAGGAGAACTGCACCTGGAGGGGGGCCTTGCCGGAGGTGGGCGTCCCGCTCGCCTTGGCCACCGGGGACCGGGAGCCGCTGACGTAGTCGATCCGGTAGACGCCGTCGTCGGGGTTGGACCCGCCGTAGCCGGCGCCCCACTCGATCAGGTACATCGAGCCGTCCGGGCCGAACTTCATGTGCATCGGCGACCTGAACCCGAGGTTGGACAGGAACCGGTTGACCTTCAGGACGTTCCCGCCGCCGTCCAGCCGCATCTCGGCGAGGTAGTTGCGGCTCCACTCGTAGAAGAACGGGGTCTTGTCGAAGTAGGCGGGGAACTTGGTCGTCGAGGGGTTGGCCTCGTCGTAGTGGTAGAACGGACCGCCCATCGGGGCCGCGCCGCCGCTGTCGCCCATCTCGGGCCACTCGGGCGTGAGGTGGTAGGTGTACCAGACCGTGGCGGCCTTGGCCGCGGGCAGGTTGGTCAGGCCGGTGTTGTTGGGCGAGTTGTTGACCGGCGCCGCGCAGTTGAACTTGGCCCCCGAGGTCGAGGTGGCGAAGTCGTAGTCGTTGTAGGGGGTGTTGTTGCCGACGCAGTACGGCCAGCCGTAGAAGCCGGGCGACTTGATCAGGTTCCACTCGACGGTGCCCTCGGGCCCCCGGTTGGCGTTGGCCGCTCCGGCGTCGGGTCCGTAGTCGGCCATCGAGATCCAGCCGGTCTCGGGGTCCACCGCGAACCGGAACGGGTTGCGGAAGCCCATCGCGTAGATCTCCGGCCGGGTCTGCGCGGTGCCCGCCGGGAACATGTTGCCCGAGGGGACCGTGTAGGTGCCGTCGCTCTCCGGGTGGATCCGTAGGATCTTGCCGCGCAGGTCGTTGGTGTTGGCCGAGCTGCGCTGGGCGTCGAAGTTCTGCCGCCCGGCGCGCTCGTCGATCGGCGCGTAGCCGTCGGAGGCGAAGGGGTTGATGTCGTCGCCGACCCCGATGTAGAGGTTCCCGCCGGGCCCGAAGGCGAGCTGCCCGCCGGTGTGGCCGGGCTCGTCGGTCCTGGTCGCGGGGATGGTCAGCAGCTTCTTCTCGCTGCTCAGGTCGAGGGTGTGGTCGTTGAGGGTGAACCGGGAGACCTGGTTGACCGCCGCCGAGCCGGCCGGGGAGTAGTTCAGGTAGACCCAGTGGTTGGTCGCGAAGCCCGGGTCGAGGACCATGCCGATGAGGCCGTCCTCACCGCCGGTGTAGACGTTCAGCGTGCCGGTGACCACGATCTCGCCGTCCTCGTGGATGGCCACGAGCTTGCCGGTGCGGGTGATGTAGTACACGTGCCCGTCGGCCGCGATGTCGAGCTGCATCGGCTGGTCGGGGGCGCTGTCCAGCGTCACCTTCTGGAAACGGTTCCACACGGTGCCGCCGCAGTCGCCCTGGACGTTCCCCGCGGCCCACTTGATGCCGCCGAGCACGTGCTGGCGGAACTGCGGCTCGCTGTAGGAGGCGATCTGGTGGCCCATCCCGGTCGCCCAGACGCGTCCGCCCTCCGCCGAGCGGCACCAGGAGATCGGGTGGTCGGCGCCCATCTTGCTGGGCCCGGCGTCGTAGGTGGTCTCGTCGGCGGTCACCAGGACGTGGACGTCGCCGCGCAGGTTCTTGTCGAAGTTGTACCACTCCTCGGTGCGCGTCCAGCGCTCGGGCAGCCCGGCGGTGGAGGGGTGCACCCGGTCGGCGACCTTGGCGGTGCCCTGCAGGATGCTGGAGTGCGCGGTCATGTGCGCGCCGCCCAGGATCAGCTGGTCCCACCAGGGGAACTGGGCCTCGACGTTCATGTCGGTGGTGTTGTGGATCGCCACGATCCCACCGCCGTTGTTGACGTACTTCTGCACGGCCTGACGCTGGGCGTCGTTGTCCCAGACCATGCCGGAGTTCTGCAGCATGATCACCACGTCGTAGGTGGCGAGGGCCGCGTCGTTGAAGACGGCCGAGTCGGCGGACTGGACGACCTCGAAGTTGTCGGCCGAGGCGAGCTGCTGGACCATCGTGGTCCCGGCCGGGATCGAGTCGTGGACGTAGCCGGCGGTCTCGGTGAACAGCAGCGCGCGGAAGGCGGGCGCCTGTACGGCCCGCGCGTGCGCCGTACCGGCGGATAACAGGAGCAGGATCGGGACCAGCAGGGCGATGAACGGGCGACGCATGGAATCTCCCGGGGGTGAGAAGGACATGCGGAGCGGGCCGGACGGCCCCCGACAGGCGGCCCGGTATGGCGCTGGAGCTCTAGGAGCGAGGAGCAGGATTTGCCGATTTATGGCTTATTCCTGCCACGTTTCTGGATGGTAAGGACCAGTTATGGCGACGGTCAAGCAAAAGTTTGGTTGTTTCCATCAGAAGCGGAGTCCGAGCGAGCGAAAGTAGGGGGAGGCGGCCGGTCCGGCATGAACCCCGGAAATCACAAAGGGCGCCCTCACCTGCGAGGACGCCCTTTCTGAGGCCAGCCGGTCAGCCGGTCAGCCGGTCAGCCGGCCAGCTGGTCAGAGCATGGCCTTCATGGAGGCGGTCGCCTGCTGGCCGAGAGTGGTGGGGGTCAGGTAGGGCTGCTCGGCCATGATGGCCGCCCAGTTGTCCCGGATGTCCTCGACGGTGTGGTCGTCCTGCCGCCAGCCGGGCCCCTCGGCCACGAAGACGCGGGCGATCCGGCCGCCGCCGACGCTGAAGACCTCGCCGCTGGTCTCGCAGGACTCGTGCGCCAGGAACGTCACCAGCGTGCTGACCCGCTCCGCGGTGAACTTGGCCTCGAACTCGGCCGGCAGCAGCGTCTCGGTCATCCGGGTCCAGGCGATCGGCGCGATCGCGTTGGCCTTGATCCCGGCCCGGGCGCCCTCGATGCCGAGCGTCTTGGTCAGGCCGACCAGGCCCATCTTCGCCGTGGAGTAGTTGGCCTGGCCGAAGTTGCCGAACAGCCCGGCGGGCGAGGAGGTGTTGACGATCCGGCCGTAGCCCTGCTCCTTGAGGTGGGGGAAGGCCGCGTGGCTCACCAGGAAGGAGCCGCGCACGTGGACCGCGAGGACCTGGTCGAACTCCTCCACGGTCATCTTGCCGAAGGACTTGTCGCGCAGGATGCCGGCGTTGTTGACGACGATGTCCAGCCGCCCGAAGGCGTCGATCGCGCTCCGTACGATCGCCCTGGCGCCCTCCGGCGTCGCGACGTTGTCGGTGCTGGCGACCGCCTCGCCGCCGTTCTTGTTGATCAGCTCGACCACCTCGGCCGCCGGGCCGGCGGAGGCGCCCGTGCCGTCCAGTGCCCCGCCGAGGTCGTTGACGACCACCTTGGCGCCGCGCTCGGCCAGCGACAGCGCGTGCGAGCGGCCGAGACCGTGCCCGGCGCCGGTGATGACCGCGACCTTGCCGTCAAACCGCAGCTCTGACATCCGCACACTCCCACGAGAACATAGTTCTGTTTTTCTTGAACAATAGCCTGCCCGTCCTCGGAGGACCATGCGGGAGCGGCAACAGGCTGTTGAATCGTCGCGGATAGTGATCGAGCGTGTGAATTTCTGCTAAAGTTTCTGCCCCGAACAGGGCGAGGGTCAACGACGACACTCCTCCCAGCATGGCCCCGCCCAGAGACCCGGGCTGGAGGCAACGCATGCCCTCATCTCCGCCCCTCCGCGTGATCCAATGGGCCACGGGCGCCGTTGGACGATACTCACTGCGCGCTCTGATCGTCCGCCCCGAGTTCGAGCTCGTCGGGGTGCTCGTCTACGACCCGGACAAGGTCGGCCACGACGCCGGAACGCTCGTCGGGCTGCCCGAGACCGGCGTCACCTGCACCGACGACGTCGACAAGATCCTCGCCACGGAGGCCGACTGCGTGCTGCACATGCCGCTGCCCGCCTCCTACTTCGGCCGTGACCACGCAGCCGACGTGGAGACGATCTGCGCCCTGCTCGCCTCGGGCAAGAACGTCGTCACCACGACCGGGTTCGTCTATCCCCGGTGCTACGGGCCCGGCCTGGTGGAGCGCCTGGAGGGCGCCTGCCGCGCCGGAAACGCCTCGCTGCACGGCACCGGCGTCAACCCCGGCTTCATGAGCGACCTGCTCCCCCTCGCCCTGACCGGGCTGTCCAACCGGATCGACCACATCTACGTCCGCGAGTCCTCCGACTTCCGGGGGCACCCCTCACGCCAGATCGTGGTCGACCTGTTCGGTTTCACCCGCTCGGCCAAGGACTACGCCACCGCCGTCCGGCCGTTCCGCGCCTTCCAGCGCTCGCTGTTCGCCGAGAGTGTGCAGTTCGTGGCCGGGAACCTCGACGTGACCCTCGACGAGGTCGAGGAGAGCGACGAGTTCGAGCTCGCCTCCGAGGAGTTCGAGATCGCCGCGGGCCTGGTCAGGGTCGGCACCGTGTGCGCCTCCCGCTGGACGTTCACCGGTCTCGTCCGCGGCCGCCCCTTCATGACCGTGGAGTGCGTCTACAAGGCCGACGCCGCCAGGGTCCACCGCTGGCCCGAGCCCGGCTTCACCATCCACATCGAGGGCGTCCCCCAGATGACGCTCGCGGTGGAGGAGATGTCCCACGGCCTCGCCGGCGCCGCCGCCCACGCCGTCAACACCGTGGCCGCCCTCTGCGCCGCCCCGCCCGGCATCCGCACCCTCCTCGACCTCCCCCTCGCCACCGGCCGCGGCACCGTCCGCCTCGCCTGAGGCGCGGCCGCGGGCCGGGGTGCAGGGCCGCGAGTCAGGGATGCGGGATGAATCGGCCGAAACGGCCCTGGTGGTAGAGGAGAGGGCGGCCGCCGGGGTCGAGGTTGGTCTCGGTGACGAGGCCGACGACGAGGATGTGATCGCCTATGTCGACGGTGGAGTGAGGGGCGCAGATCAGTTGGGCGGACACTCCGCTCAGCAGGGGGACGCCCAGCGGGCCGGGCCGCCAGGAGGTGGGGGCGGCGAAACGGTCGACGCCCTTCCGGGCGAACCGGGTGGCCAGCTCGGCCTGGTCGCTGGCCAGGACGTTCACCGCGAAGTGGTCGGCCTGCCGGAGCCAGGGCCAGGTGGTCGAAGACTGGTCGACGTAGAAGGAGACCAGCGGGGGCTCGAGGCTCACCGAGGAGAAGGAGGTGGCGGTCAGGCCGACCGGGATCCCCTCGGACTGGGCGGTGACCACGACCACCCCGGCCGCGTGCACGGCCAGCGCCTGACGGAACCGCTCGCCGTCGACCGCCCGGCCGGGCAGGGTCTCGGTCATGACTCCTCGCCCCGGTTCTCGGTGGAGCTCGGGAACTCTCGGGGCCTCGTGATCCCGTCGAACGTCACCAAGGTGCCACGCCTCCCGGCCGCCTCGCTCCACTCGATCACTTTTCCTCCTCCGCGGTATGAAACACGCTTATGGTCGGCAACCCATTCATAGCTCCGTCTCTTCCAAATATCACGCCGGAGCTCCTTCCCTGAGCGCCGCGGCGACCTGAGGGGCGACCCGGTCGGCCCAGCGGCCGACGACGGCGTCGAGGTCGTTGATCTCCGACTCCAGCAGCGCCAGGCCCGGGGTGGGGACCGTGGCGCCCAGCTCCACCAGGAGCGGCCGGAAGTGGACCTCCACCGCCAGGGCGTGCCGCGCGTCCCCCATCACCAGCAGCGGCAGCGCCACGCCGGAGGCCAGCGCGCCGCCCGGCAGCCGGTCCAGGAAGGTCTTGAGCAGGCCGGTGTAGGTGCCCTTGTAGGTCGGGGACGCCACCACCAGCACGCTCGCCTGGGCGACGATCTCCAGCGCGGCCTCCACCGCGGACGAGGCCTCCGGGGCGAACAGCAGGGGCGCGAGGCCGGACAGGTCGACGATCTCGGAGGGCCCTTCGCGGCCCGTGCTCCGGGCGAGGATCTGGGTGGCCTGGACGGCCACCTCGTAGGTGCGGGACCCGGCTCGCGGGTTGCCCACCACGGTCACGATGCTCATGAAGCCACCGGCGCCTTCTGCTCGAAACGGGATGCTGGACGCGCCAGGCCGTAGTTCTGGCGCAGTGTGCGGCCTCCGTACTCGGTGCGGAACAGGCCACGGGCCTGTAACTCGGGCACGACGTGGTCGACGAAGTCCGCCAGGCCGCTCGGCAGG
This sequence comes from Streptosporangium brasiliense, assembly GCF_030811595.1. NCBI lineage: Bacteria > Bacillati > Actinomycetota > Actinomycetes > Streptosporangiales > Streptosporangiaceae > Streptosporangium > Streptosporangium brasiliense. Next base: position 3,033,392 of record NZ_JAUSRB010000002.1, on the reverse strand, counting down.
ACCGGCGGCATGATGTTGAAGCCGTCGGCCGCGCCGCTGGTGAACCATTCCTGAATCTGGTCGGCGATCCGCTCCGGAGTGCCGGTGACCACGCGGTGCCCCCGGCCGCCGGCCAGGCGGCCGATCAGCTCCCGCAGGGTCAGCCGCTCACGCCGGGCGAGATCGGTGACGAGCTTGAACCGGCTCTGCTGACCGTCGGCCGGTTGGGCGACCTCCGGCAGGGGGCTGTCCAGCGGGTGGTCCGACAGGTCCACGCCGAGGATGCCCGACAGCTGCTGCACGCCGTACGCGGGGATGATCAGTTCTTCGAGCTCCCTCTCCAGCTGGAGCGCCTCACGCTCGGTGGAGCCGATGATCGGTGAGATGCCGGGGAGGATCAGCAGCTCGTCGGCGCGCCTGCCGTACCGGCCGAGCCGGGACTTGAGGTCGGAGTAGAACTCCTGGCCCTCCTGGAGGGTCTGCTGCGCGGTGAACACGGCCTCGGCGTAGCGGGCGGCGAACTCCTTGCCGTCCTCGGAGGAGCCGGCCTGGACCAGCAGGGGGTGGCCCTGCGGGGGACGGGAGGTGTTCAGCGGGCCCCGGACCCGGAAGTGGCGGCCGACGTGGTCGAGGGCGTGGATCCTGGCGGTGTCGGCGTAGTCCCCGCTGCGGCGGTCGCCCAGGATCGCCCCGTCCTCCCAACTGTCCCAGAGCTCGGTGACGACCTGCAGGAACTCGGCGGCACGGTCGTAGCGTTCCTTGTGGGCGGGGCGTTCGACGCCGAAGTTGCGCGCCTCCGCCTCGCTCGCGGAGGTGACGATGTTCCAGCCGGCCCGGCCGCCGCTGATGTGGTCCAGCGACGCGAACTTGCGGGCGACGTGGAACGGCTCGTTGTAGGTGGTGGAGACGGTCGCGATCAGGCCGATGTGCTCGGTCACCGTGGCCAGCGCCGCCAGCAGGGTGAGGGGCTCCAGCCCGCCGAGCGCGTTGTGCCTGACGTTGCCCCACAGGGCCAGGCCGTCGGCGAGGAAGACCGAGTCGAGCTTGCCCCGCTCGGCGATCTCCGCCAGCCGCTGGTAGTGCCGGACGTCGGTGATCCCGGCGGGCTCGGCGCGCGGGTGCCGCCAGGCGGCCTCGTGGTGCCCGACGCCCATCAGGAAGGCGTTCAGGTGCAGTTGCCGGGCGGCCATCAGGAGGTCCTCCAGGTCGAGAAGCGGCGCTCCAGACGGACGAGGAGCTGGTTGAAGAGCAGTCCGAGCACGGAGATCGTGAGGATTCCGGCGTACATGTCGGGCACCCGGAAGTTGAACTGGGCGTAGTTGATCAAATAGCCGAGGCCGGCCTTGGCGCCGACCATCTCGGCGGCGACCAGCACGAGGATCGAGTAGGCCCCGGCGAGCCGGACGCCGGTGAAGATCATGGGCACCGCGGCCGGGAGGATCACCTTCTGGAACAGCCGGATTGGGCGGAGCCCCATCGACCGGGCCGACTTGATCAGCAGGGGGTCCACGCTCTTCACCCCGGCGATCGTGTTGAGCAGGATCGGCCAGGCGCAGGCGTACAGGATGATCGAGATCTTGGAGGTCTCGCCGAGCCCGAGGATCAGCACGAACACCGGGAGCAGGGCGAGCGCCGCGGTGTTGCGGAACAGTTCGAGCACCGGGTTGAGCAGGTCGGCCAGCGGCCGGTACCAGCCGATCAGCAGGCCGAGGGGGATGGCCGCGACGATCGCCAGGGCGAACCCGGCCAGGGACCTGACCAGGCTGGCCTGGGCGTGGTCGAGCAGCTCGCCGGAGAGGAGCAGCTCCCACCAGGCCGCCAAGACCTGTGACAGCGGCGTCAGGAAGGTGGGGTCCACCACCTCCAGCCGGGGCAGGACCTCCCAGAGCGCGGCGAGCGCGCCCAGGGCGGCAGCCCGCCGGCCCGCCGCCGCCAGGCGCCCCGGGCCGCGCAGCAGGCGCGCGCCCACCCCGGCGGCGGAGGCGCCGGTCGAGACGCTAGCCAACGGAGATCGCCTCCTCCGCCCTGGCCGCCGCGACCTCGTCGCGCAGGAGCGTCCACACCTCGTGGCGGTACTCGCCGAAGCGCGTGCCGGCCCGCAGGTCCCCCTCGCGGGAGTCGAACTCGACCTCGACGACCCGCTTGATCCGGCCCGGCCGGGACGTCATGACCGCGATCCGCTGGCCGAGATACACGGCCTCGTCGATGCCGTGGGTGATGAACACGACCGTCTTGCCGGTCTTCTCCCAGATCCGCAGCAGCTCCTCCTGGAGGGACTCGCGGGTCTGGGCGTCCAGCGCGGCGAACGGCTCGTCCATCAGCAGCACCTCCGGGTCGAAGGCCAGGCTCCGGGCGATGGCCACGCGCTGGCGCATGCCGCCGGAGAGCTCGTGCGGGTAGCGCTCCTCGGACCCGCGCAGTCCCACCAGCTCCAGATAGGCCCTGGCCCGCTCCGCGCGCTCCTTCCTCGGTACGGCTTTCGCCTCCAGCCCGAACTCGACGTTGGACAGCGCCGTGCGCCAGGGGAACAGCGCGTACTGCTGGAAGACGATCCCCCGGTCCAGACCGGGACCGTCGACGGGGACCCCGTCGAGCAGGATCCGGCCGCTGGTCGGCTCGGTCAGCCCGGCGAGCAGGTCGAGGAGGGTGGACTTGCCGCAGCCGCTCGGCCCGACCAGGGTGAGGAACTCCCCGGCCCGCACGTCGAGGTTGACGTCGTCGAGGGCGGTGAACGGGCGGCCGGCGCCGCGGACGCGGAACTCCTTGCCGATCCCCTGAATCCGGATCTTCATCGGGTGCCTCCGAAGGGGTTGTAGGCATTGGTGAAGAGGTCCTCGGCCTTGACCTGGCCCTTGTCGATCTCGCCCTCGCGCTCCAGCCAGTCGATCCAGGTCTGGAACTCCCGCGCGTCGATGACTCCGCCCTTGTTGGCCACCCCGCTGCTCTTCCAGAACTCGATGGCGGTGGTGTCCTCGTTCCGCCCTCGTTTGGCGATGATCTCCTTCGCCTTGGCCACGACCTCCTCGCGGGAGTGGGTCTGCGTCCACTCGACGGCCCTGGCGTACGCCTCGACGAACTTCTTCGTGGTCTCCGGATTCCGCTCGATGAACTTCTCGGTGAGGACGACGCTGCCCGCGGTGAAGGGGCCGAACAGGTCGATGTCCTTGAAGAGCGGATGGATCCCGCCGCGCCGCAGCGCCTTGTCTCGGAGGATGCCGCTCAGCGCGGCCACGTCGATCTGGCCCTGGCGGAGCGCCTGCTCGGTGTTGACCGGCGGCACGACGACCAGTTCGACCTGCTTGATCTCGTCGGGGGTCAGCCCACCGCGCTTGAGGTATTCCTTGAGCACCGCCTCCAGGTGGGCGCCCAGGGTGTTGACGCCGATCTTCTTACCGATCAGGTCACGCGGGCCCTTCACCGGTGAGCCGTCCGGCACGAAGTAGCCGATGTAGCTGTCCTTGTCGCTGCCGTAGTAGCCGATCACGGCCTTGATCGGGGCCTTGGCCGCGGCCAGCTTGACGATGGCGCCGTTGAACGCGCCGCCGAAGTCGGTCTGACCGGTCGCCGCGGCCTGGATGTCCTGCGGGCCGGAGATCGTGTTGCCGATCCACTTGAGTTTGACGGGGCCGAGGTAGCCGAGCGCCTCGGCGAACTCGGGGAAGGTGACGGCGCCGACGCTGCCCTGGTAGCGCAGCTCCAGCGTCTCGGGCCCGCCGGATCCGGCGGAGGCCCGCGCGCCGCAGGCGGTGAGGAGCCCCACCAGCAGCACGGAGAGAGGGACATGTCTGGTCTTGATCACGAGAGGCGTCCTGGGTGACGGGGAGGGACGGCGGGGGTCGATTCGTGATCAGGGACACTGGGCGCTGGACACTCGACAGAAGTCGACATGTGCACACCGGGTCAGATAGATGCCCATATGGGAGAAGCTACGCACGGCCTGGCGCTAAGTCAATATTTCCTACTGGTTTTGCATGAAATACTCCAAAGGGGGCGGGCGGCAGAGGCGTCACCAGGGATTACCCGGGGAGCCGCAAGCCGGGCCCGCCCACGCCCCGGCGGGCGACCCCGCCCGCCACCCCGATCCCACCCCTGGACAGAATCATGTTCTCCTCGGGGTGGCGTACGGTCGAGCCATGGACCTGGGACGCGAAATCTCCGAGAGCGGACGCTTCGTCCGGCAACCGAACCGGTTCACCGCGCGGATCGAGCCCGACGGCCAGCATCCGCCGGAGCCGGGCCGCTACCAGCTCTACGCCTCCTACGCCTGCCCCTGGGCGCACCGCTCGCTCATCGTGCGCGAGCTGCTCGGCCTCCAGGACGTCGTCGGCGTGACGATCGTGGACCCGATCAGGGACGAGAAGGGCTGGCGGATCCCCGGCGGCGACCCGGTCACCGGCGTGGAGTATCTCTCGGAGCTCTACCTCAGCTCCGACCCCGGCTACCAGGGCCGCTACACCGTGCCCTGCGTATGGGACGTCACCGCCGGGCGCCTGGTCACCAACGACTACCCGCAGATCACCCTGACCCTGGAGACCGCCTTCGCGCCCTGGCACGCCGACGGCGCGCCCGCCCTCTACCCGGCCGCGCTGCGCGGGGAGATCGACGCGCTGAACGAGGTGATCTTCAACGGGCTCAACGACGGCGTCTACCGGACCGGGTTCGCCACCTCCCAGGCGGCCTACGACGAGGCGGTCGTCAGGGTCTTCGACACGCTGGACCTGCTGGAGGAGCGGCTGGCCGGCCGGCCCTACCTGCACGGCGACGCGCTCACCGAGAGCGACGTCCGGCTCTACCCGACGCTCGCCAGGTTCGACGCGGTCTACCACTCCCACTTCAAGTGCTCGATCAGGCGGCTGACCGACTACCCGGCCCTGTGGGCCTACGCCCGCCGCCTGTACGCGACCCCGGCCTTCCGCGACACCACCGACTTCGACCAGATCAAGCGCCACTACTTCGTGACGCAGACGAACATCAACCCGAGCCGGATCGTGCCGCGCGGCCCGGAGCTCGACTGGACGGCGGGACAGCCGCCCTCCGGACGGCCGGAGCGGCCGGCGGACGGCACGGCAGGGGCTTGATCACATGAAAGTTTCACAGCCCGGGCCGGGCATTCGGCCGGTCAGCCGCCGGGGCCGGGGAGCCGCTCATTGACGAGGGGGAAACGCGCTGGAAGCATCGGCGCATCTCCCTATGGGAGCGCTCCCACCTGATCGTGCACCCCCCGCCTGAAGGGACCCACGTGATCAGACCGCCCGCCTGGCTCGCCCTCGCCGTGGCCGCCGCCATGGTGACGCCGCCGTCCTCGCCCGCCGCCGCCACGGCGGCACCGGGCCCCTCTCCCGCCGCCGCCGACGGCCCGGAACAGATCGTCAACGGCACCTTCGACACCGGCACGGCTCCCTGGTGGAGCACCGCCAACACCACCCTGGAGGCCGACGGCGGCCGGCTCTGCGCCGACGTCCCCGGCGGCACGGCCAACCCGTGGGACGTCATCGTCGGCCAGAACGGCATCCCGCTGGTCAAGGACGAGACGTACCGATACTCCTTCTTCGGCGTCGCGACCCCCGGCCGCGTCGCCAAGGCCCTCATCCAGCTCCCGGCCGACCCCTACACCCAGTATCTGTCGGCGAACCCCGAGCTGAGCGTCTCCGGCAACGCCTACACCTACACCTTCACCTCCCCCGTGGACCTGCCCGACGCCCAGGTGGCCTTCCAGCTCGGGGGCAGCGCCACCCCCTGGCGCTTCTGCGTGGACGACGTCTCGCTCAGGGGCGGCGCCGAACCCGACGTCCACAGGCCCGACACCGGGCCGCGCGTCCGGGTGAACATGGCGGGCTACCTGCCCACCGGCCCGAAGAACGCCACCCTGGTCACCGACAGGACCGAGGCCGTGACCTGGAGGCTCAAGAAGGGATCCGCGGTCGTCGCGACCGGGGCCACCACCCCGCGCGGGGTGGACGGCAGCTCGGGCCAGAACGTGCACTCGATCGACTTCGGCTCCGTCACCGCCCCGGGCACCGGCTACACACTGGAGGCCGACGGCGAGACCAGCCGCCCCTTCGACCTCGACGGCGGCCTCTACGGGCGGCTCCGCACCGACGCGCTGAAGTTCTACTACCCCCAGCGCAGCGGCATCGAGATCCTCGACAGCCTCCGCCCCGGGTACGGCAGGCCCGCCGGCCACGTGGGCGCCGCGCCGAACCAGGGCGACACGAGCGTGCCCTGCCGGCCGGGCGTCTGCGACTACTCCCTCGACGTCAGGGGCGGCTGGTACGACGCGGGCGACCACGGCAAGTACGTGGTCAACGGCGGCGTCTCGGTCCACCAGCTGATGTCGGAGTTCGAGCGGGGCATGACCAAGGGCGCCTTCGAGGACGGCGAGCTGGACATCCCGGAGAGCGGCAACGGGGTGCCCGACATCCTGGACGAGGCCCGATGGGAGCAGGAGTTCATGCTCAGCATGCAGGTCCCCGACGGCAGGCCGCACGCCGGGATGGCCCACCACAAGATCCACGACGCTTCCTGGACCGGCCTGCCGCTCCTGCCCCACCTCGACCCGCAGCGGCGCGAGCTGCACCCGCCGTCCACGGCGGCCACCCTCAACCTGGCCGCCACCGCGGCCCAGGCGGCCCGGCTGTTCGCCCCCTACGACGCCGCGTTCGCCGCGCGCAACCTGGCGGCCGCCCGCAGGGCGTGGGCCGCCGCGGTGGCCGAGCCCGCGCGCTACGCCGACCCGGCCGACGGCGTGGGCGGCGGCGCCTACAGCGACGGCGACGTCACCGACGAGTTCTACTGGGCGGCGGCCGAGCTCTACCTCACCACCGGTGAGAAGGAGTTCAGGGACCAGGTGCTCGCCTCCCCGCACCACACCGGCGACATCTGGCGCGAGCGCGGCTTCGACTGGGGCAACACCGCCCAGCTCGGCCGACTCGACCTGGCCACCGTCCCCAGCGAGCTGCCCGACCGCGCCGCCGTCCAGGCGTCGGTCCTCGCGGGCGCCGACAAGTATCTGGCCGTGCAGCGGGCCCACCCGTACGGCCTGCCGTACAACCCGCCGGACTTCGACTGGGGCTCCAACAACCTGGTGCTGAACAACATGGTCGTGATGGCCACCGCGCACGACCTGAGCGGCCAGGCGAAGTATCGCGACGGGGTGCTGGAGGGGATGGACTATCTCCTCGGCCGCAACGCGCTCAACCAGTCCTACGTGACCGGCTACGGCGAGGTCGCCTCCCGCAACCAGCACAGCCGCTGGTACGCCCACCAGCTCGACGCGGCCCTGCCCAACCCGCCGCGCGGCACCCTGGCCGGCGGGCCGAACTCCGGCATCCAGGACCCGGTGGCCCAGGCCAAGCTCCGCGGTTGCAAGCCCCAGTTCTGCTACATCGACGACATCGAGTCGTGGTCCACCAACGAGCTGACCATCAACTGGAACTCCCCGCTCGCCTGGATCTCGGCCTTCGTCGCCGACGTCACCCCCGCGGCCCCCTGCAAGGTGACCTACACCCGGCACGGCGTGTGGCCCGACGGCTTCACCGCCCAGGTCACCGTGCGGAACACCGGCACGGAGGCGGTCGACGGCTGGACCCTGAAGTGGTCCTTCCTCGGCGGCCGGCGGGTCGGCGACGGCTGGAGCGCCTCCATCACCCAGGAGGGGGCCACGGTCACGGCCGAGAACCTGAGCTGGAACCGGAGGATCCGGCCGGGCGGCTCGGTCACCTTCGGCTTCACCGGCAGGAGCGCCCCCGGCGCCGATCCCGTCCCCGAGCGGTTCCTCCTCAACGGAGCGCTCTGCCGCTGACCCCGACCGGTGGCCGCCCCGACGGGCGGCCACCCCGGGGCCCTCTCGCCGGCCCGCGCTCCACCGGTCCGCCCGCACCGGCGGGACCGCCGGGGCCCGTCCGCCTCAACTGGGGCGATGTCCACACGGCCTAAACTGAGACGCGTGATTGACGACATTTGGGTGGACCCCGCGGTCAGGGCGCTCCGGCCGGACTTCGCGGTCCTGGCGGTGGGCGCGTACGGCCTGCGTAACGGACCGACGGACGACAGGTCACGGGCCTGGCTGGCCGGGGCGGCCGGCGAGGCGGTGGGCGTCGAGGATCCGAAGGTCGAGGCGTGGCGGGAGGCCTACCGGGCGTTCGGCGCCAAGCCGCAGCGGACCAGGCCGTCGGTCGACGCGCTGGTCCGGCGGATGCCGCTGCCGGAGATCAATCTGGTGGTCGACGCCTACAACACGGTCAGCGTCAGGCACGGGCTGCCGATCGGCGGGGAGGACCTGGCCCGCTACGAGGGGGCGGCCCGGCTGGTCCGCGCCGCCGGGGACGAGCCGTTCGAGGTCGTCGAGAAGGGCGAGCCCGCCGTCGACCACCCGGAGATCGGCGAGGTGGTCTGGCGCGACGACAGGGGCGTCACCTGCCGGCGGTGGAACTGGCGGCAGTGCGTGCGCACCCGGATCACCGAGGAGACCACGGACGCGCTGTTCCTGCTGGAGCGGCTGGCGCCCATGTCGCTGGAGGAGCTGGGCGCGGCGGGCGACGAGCTGGTGGACCTCCTCAAGGTCATCACCCCCGGCGTCCGGGTCGAGTCGCGGCTCATCGAGCAGGGGTGACCAGGACCACACCTCCCGGACAGGCCCCCGGAGGTGACTGTTTTGCACTCTACTGAGAGGATCAGGCGACGAGCTGCGCTCAGACTGGCGCAGGTCCGGGTCCAGGCGAGTAGCCTTGGACAGGTTCTCTATCATCAACGCCGATCTGCGGAAGAGGGCGATTTCCGCCGTGTCGTCTGAGTCGTCGCGGACAAACCCGCTGGCAGCCTTTGGTCAAAACGAATGGCTTGTCGACGAGCTGTACCAGAAGTACCTCCAGGATCCCGAGTCTGTGGACCGTGCCTGGTGGAATTTCTTCGCTGATTACACCCCTGACTCCGGGTCGGGGCGAGCCGCACCCCCGGGGGCGGCCACAGCCGCGCCCTCCACTCCAACCCCCGCTGCGGCTCCGGTGACCCCGGCCGCCACACCGGTCACCCCCGCGCCGAAGGCCAAGGCCACCCCGGCGGACAAGCCCAAGCAGGAGACGCAGTTGCCCGCCGGTGCCGAGGAAGTCCGACTCCGTGGCGCGGCCGCCAGGACCGCGGCCAACATGGAGGCCAGCCTCGAGGTCCCGACGGCGACCAGCGTCCGCGCAGTCCCGGCGAAGCTTCTCATCGACAACCGCATCGTGATCAACAACCACCTGTCGCGCGGTCGCGGCGGCAAGGTGTCGTTCACGCACCTGATCGGTTACGCGGTCATCAAGGCCCTGGCCGTCCTGCCGGAGATGAACCACTCCTACACCGAGGTCGACGGCAAGCCGGTGCTGGTCAAGCCCGAGCACGTCAACCTGGGCCTGGCCATCGACGTCGCCAAGAGCGACGGCACCCGCCAGCTCCTGGTGCCGTCGATCAAGGCGACGGAGACCATGGACTTCCGCCAGTTCTGGGTGGCGTACGAAGACGTCGTGCGCAAGGCCAGGGCGGGCAAGCTCGGCGTCGACGACTTCTCCGGCACCACGATCTCGCTGACCAACCCGGGCACGATCGGCACCGTCCACTCGGTGCCGCGGCTGATGCCGGGGCAGGGCACCATCATCGGTGTCGGCGCGATGGAATACCCCGCGGAATACCAGGGCGCCTCCCCCGAGACACTCTCCCGCCTCGCGGTGAGCAAGGTCATGACGCTCACCAGCACCTACGACCACCGGATCATCCAGGGCGCCCAGTCGGGCGACTTCCTGCGCCAGGTCCACCGGCTGCTGCTGGGCGAGAACGGCTTCTACGACGAGATCTTCGAGGCCCTCCGGATCCCCTACGAGCCGGTCCGCTGGGTCCAGGACATCTCGACCACGCACGACGACGACGTGGCCAAGTCGGCCAGGGTCATCGAGCTGATCCACGCCTTCCGGGTCCGCGGCCACCTGATGGCCGACACCGACCCGCTGGAGTACAAGCAGCGCAAGCACCCCGACCTCGACATCAAGTCGCACGGGCTGACCCTGTGGGACCTGGAGCGCGAGTTCGCCACCGGCGGCTTCGGCGGCCGTCCCCTGATGAAGCTGCGCGAGATCCTCGGCGTGCTGCGCGACTCCTACTGCCGCACCATCGGCGTGGAGTACATGCACATGCAGAACCCCGAGGAGCGGGCCTGGATCCAGGCGCGGGTGGAGCGTCCGCACGCCAAGCCCGACCGCACCGAGCAGCTGCGCGTCCTGGAGCGGCTCAACACCGCCGAGGCGTTCGAGACGTTCCTGCAGACCAAGTTCGTCGGCCAGAAGCGCTTCTCGCTGGAGGGCGGCGAGTCGCTGATCCCGCTGCTCGACTCGGTGCTGTCGGCCGCCGCGGAGGAGGACCTCGACGAGGCCGTCATCGGCATGGCCCACCGCGGCCGCCTGAACGTGCTGGCCAACATCGTGGGCAAGTCCTACGGCCAGATCTTCGGCGAGTTCGAGGGCAACATCGACCCGCGGACGGCGCACGGCTCCGGTGACGTGAAGTACCACCTGGGCGCCACCGGCGACTTCGTCTCGCCCGACGGCAGCAAGCTGAAGACCTCGGTCGTGGCCAACCCCTCCCACCTGGAGACGGTCGACCCGGTCCTGGAGGGCGTGGTCCGCGCCAAGCAGGACCTGCTGGAGCGCGGCGAGGAGGGCTTCACAGTCCTGCCCGTGCTCGTCCACGGCGACGCGGCCTTCGCCGGCCAGGGCGTGGTGGCCGAGACGCTGAACCTGTCGCAGCTGCGGGGCTACCGCACCGGCGGCACGGTGCACATCGTGGTCAACAACCAGGTCGGCTTCACCACCAGCCCGGCGAGCTCCCGCTCCAGCGTCTACGCCACCGACGTGGCCCGGATGATCCAGGCCCCGATCCTCCACGTCAACGGCGACGACCCCGAGGCCGTGGTCCGGGTCGGCAAGCTGGCCTTCGAATACCGCCAGGCGTTCCGCAAGGACGTCGTGATCGACCTGATCTGCTACCGGCGCCGCGGCCACAACGAGTCGGACAACCCGAGCTTCACCCAGCCGCTGATGTACGACCTGATCGACGCCAAGCGCTCCACCCGCAAGCTCTACACCGAGGCGCTGATCGGCCGGGGCGACATCACGGTGGAGGAGGCCGAGGGCGCGCTCCGCGACTACCAGGCCAAGCTGGAGAACGCCTTCGCCGAGACCCGCGAGGCGGCCAAGGTGACGACCGGCGAGTTCGCCCGCCCGGTCGACGTCGACTCCGTCATCCCCTGGTCGCACGACGACACCCCGACGGGGATCTCCGAGGAGACCGTCAAGCGGATCGTCGACACCCAGCTCAACCTGCCGGAGGGCTTCACCGCCCACCCGCGCCTGCTGCCGGTCATCCAGCGCCGCGGCCAGATGGTCGCCGAGGACCGCATCGACTGGGGCATGGGCGAGACCCTCGCCTTCGGGTCGCTGCTGATCGACGGCCACCCGGTCCGGCTGGTCGGCCAGGACTCCCGGCGCGGCACCTTCGTCCAGCGGCACGCCGTGCTGGTCGACCGCCTCACCGGCGAGGAGCACACCCCGCTCAAGACGTTCAACCAGGGCACCACGAAGTTCTACGTCTACGACTCGCTGCTCAGCGAGTACGCCGCGCTCGGCTTCGAGTACGGCTACAGCGTGGAGCGCCCCGAGGCCCTGGTCGCCTGGGAGGCCCAGTTCGGTGACTTCGTCAACGGCGCCCAGTCCGTGATCGACGAATACATCACCGCGGGCGAGCAGAAGTGGGGCCAGCGCTCCGGCGTCACCCTGCTGCTGCCGCACGGCTACGAGGGTCAGGGCCCGGACCACTCCTCGGCCCGCATCGAGCGCTTCCTGCAGATGTGCGCCTACGACAACATGACCGTGGCCCAGCCCACGCTGCCGGCGAACTACTTCCACCTGCTGCGCTGGCAGACGAAGTCCAACCGGCACCGCCCGCTCGTGGTGTTCACGCCCAAGTCGCTGCTCCGGCACAAGGCGGCGGTCTCGCCGGTCGCCGAGTTCACCTCGGGCTCGTTCCGGCCGGTGCTCGGCGACACCACGGTGAGCCCGTCGGAGGTCCGCAAGGTCGTGCTCTGCTCCGGCAAGATCTACTACGACCTGGCGGCGGCGCGTAACGCGCAGGGCCGCAGGGACGTGGCGATCGTCCGTCTGGAGCGCCTCTACCCGTTCCCGGCCAACCCACTCGCGGCCGAGCTGGGACGCTACGCCGACGGTGTCGAGCTGGTGTGGGCGCAGGACGAGCCGGTCAACATGGGCCCGTGGCCGTTCCTGACGCTGAAGCTGGCGGAGAACCCCGACGCGTTCGGCGGGCGTCCGATCAAGCGGGTCTCCCGCAAGGCGAACTCCTCCCCCGCGACGGGCTCGCACTCGGCGCACGAGGCGGAGCTGCAGCAGATCCTGGGAGAGATCTTCAACTAGGACCCGTCCCGCGGCAGGCAGAAGAGCCGCGGGACAGGGCCTGGGCGTCACCTTCGGAAGTCCCCCACAGGAACCTCTGTGGGGGACTTCCCGTTACTGGAGGAGAAGGATGTACTTCACCGATCGGGGCATCGAGGAGCTCGTCGAGCGCCGCGGCGAGGAAGAGGTCAACATCGTCTGGCTGGCCGAGCGGCTGCGCGAGTTCGTCGACCTGAACCCCGAGTTCGAGACCCCGGTGGAACGGCTGGCCACCTGGCTGGCCCGGCTGGACGACGAGGACGAGTAAGAAGAACGCGATATATCTTGACCTCCTCGCACAACGCGACATATCGTGTCTTGTACAAGGAGGTCACGAACATGCGGCAGTGGACCATCGAGAAACCCGAGCAGCTCGCCTTCGACTCCGTGAGCAGGCTCAACGTCCGGATCGTGGCGGGCCGGCTGGCGGTGCTGGCCAGTGACGGCCCGTCCACCCTTGAGGTCGCCGGCATCGACGACTCTCCCCTGATCGTCACCCACGAGGACGACGGCACGCTCACCGTCGCCTACAAGGACCTGACCTGGGACGGCCTGCTCGGCTGGCTCCGTGCCGGGCGCCGGGAGACCACGCTGACGCTGACCGTTCCGAAAGAGTGCCCGGTCAACGTGGGAGTGGTCTCCGCCTCGGCCGTCGTCGCCGGCTTCGAGAGCCGCACCTCGGTCAAGAGCGTCTCCGGTGAGATCGTGCTCGACGGGGTGAGCGGCGAGATCCACGCCGACACCGTCTCCGGCGACATGGAGAGCCGCAGCCTGGTCGGCGACCTGTCCTTCAAGAGCGTCTCGGGCGAGCTGACCGTGGCCCAGGGCACGCCCCGCCGCCTGCGCGCCACCACCGTCTCCGGCCGGATCACCGCCGACCTGGAGCTCCCCCCGACCGGCCACGTGACGCTGAACAGCGTCTCGGGCGACATAGTGCTCCGGCTGCCGCACGCGGTCGAGACCGATGTCACGCTCCGCTCCACCTCCGGCCGGCTCGCCGCCGCCTTCCCCGGGCTCGACCACTCCAGCCAGCCCGGCGTGAAGACGCTGACCGGCCGGCTCGGCGGCGGCATGGCGTCCCTGTCGGCGACCACCGTCTCGGCGGACGTCACTCTGCTGAAGGGAGAGCAGGCATGAGCCCGGTCTTCGGCCACGGGCGGCTCCGTCTTTACCTCCTCAAGTTGCTCCAGGAGAGCCCGCGCCACGGCTACGAGGTGATCCGGCTGCTGCAGGACCGGTTCCTGGGCGTCTACTCGCCCTCGCCCGGCACGATCTACCCCCGCCTGGCCCGGCTGGAGGAGGAGGGCCTGGTCACCCACGAGGTCGTGGACGGCAAGAAGGTCTTCACCCTCACCGACCAGGGCCACGAGGAGCTGAACGCCCGGCTCGACGAGCTCGCCGACCTCGAACAGGAGATCTCCGACTCCGTCCGCGACATCGCCCGCGAGGTCAAGGAGGACGTGCGCGACACCGTGAAGTCGCTGCGCGAGGAGCTCACCCAGATGGCGCGCGACGTGCGCCAGGGCGCCAAGCAGGAGCAGCGGCAGGCCAAGCAGCAGCAGCGTGACGCCTGGCGGGAGCAGAAGGCCGAGTGGCAGCGGCAGAAGCGTGAGTGGCAGCGCCAGAAGCAGGAATGGCAGCGCCAGACCAAGGAGTGGCAGCACGACTGGAAGCGCATCTGGGCCGAGGGCTTCACCGGGCACGGGTCACCCGACAGCGACGCCCGGCTCGGGCGGATGCTGGCCGAGTTCGTCGAGGAGATCCGTGAGGACGCCAGGCGGGCGCAGGTGACGGAGGAGACGCTGGCCAGCGCGCAGGACGCCCTCTACGACGCCGCCCGTCGCATCCGCGACGCGCTCCGGTGATCCTGCTGTACGGTCCGCGCCCGCCCCTCCTGCTGTCGGGGTTCCCGTCCCGGATGCCCGGGCCGGCCGTACCCCGGCAGTCAGGCGACGCGCATGGCGCGGACGAGACGCTCCCGAGCCCGTGCGGCCTGTCTGGCCCGGTAGGCGATCGGCATGTATCTGGCCCGTTCGGGCAGGCGCGGCACGGTCGCCGCGACCGCCCGGCCGAGCCGGCGCAGCCGCATCTCGTCGCGTGCGGTCCACGCCAGCCCCAGCTTCTGGCGTACGGCGGGCGGCAGGGTGCCGACCGTGACGAAGTGGTTGACCCGGCCTGAGGTGAGTCCGAGCGGGCCCCACAGCCCGCGCAGCGCCGCGGGCATGATCGGCGGCGGGCCCACGGTCAGCGCGGTGCGCAGCACGTCGTGGGCGGTCGGGTGGTTCTCCAGTGTGGTGTCGACCATGTCGTGGAAGTAGCGCCAGTAGTCGTCGACGGTGGCGGGGAACATCCGCTCGGGGACCCGCAGGATCCGGCCGAGATGGATGACCTCCTCATACAGCCGCCGTTCCTCCTGCGGGGTGTACGGCCGGCCGAAGTACTCCGCCATGGTGACGGCCCGCTCGAAGGCGGTCAGGTGCACCCAGGCGTACGGCTCGGCGCTCAGCGCGTGATATCTCCGGCCCTGGGCGTCGGTCCCCTGGATGTCCTTGTGCATCTCCCGCAGGCGCCTGCCCTCGTCGATCGCCTCCGCCCCGCCGTACACCCAAGTCTGCAGCGAGGTCAGCGAGCGGCTGAGCCGCCCCCAGGGGTCGGCCCGGTAGACCGAGTGGTCGCCGATCGCGGCGCCGACGGCCGGGTGCATGACCTGCATGACGAGGGCGCCGCCCAGCAGGAGCATCAGCCGGTGGTCCCCCATGCCCTCCCACAGCAGGGTGCCGGGGCCGAAGGGTTCGGGGTCGGGGTGTGCGGTCGCGTCGGTCATGCCGGGCCTCCGGGAAATACGTCTCCTATCCGTGTCTATCACCCGGAAAGTCAAAAAGTAACCCGTTACTTACATGCCATGATCTGAGTCACCCCGCTCCGGGCCGGCCCGCCGCCACCTGGCGGGCCGGCGGCGGGCCGATCAGGGGTGGCCCGGGAGTGGTTCGGAGGGCCGGCTCAGCCTGCCGCGGTGAAGACGATCTTCCCGAACACGTCCCCCTCGTGCATGGCCGCGAACCCCTCACGGGCCCCGGCCAGCGGGAGCGTCCGGTCGATCGCCGGCCGGAGGCCCGTCTGCTCCAGGAAGCGGGCCAGGCGGGCGAGCTGGTCGCGGGTGCCCATCGTCGAGCCGACCACCGACAGCTGCAGGAAGAAGACCCGGTTCAGGTCGGCCGGGGGGACGGCGCCGCTGGTCGCTCCGGAGACCACGATCCGGCCACCGGGGCGCAGCGCCTTCAGCGAGTGGTCCCAGGTGGCCTGGCCGACGGTCTCCATCACCGCGTCGACCCGCTCGGGCAGCCGGGCTCCGCTCTCGAAGACCCGGTCGGCGCCCAGGTCGAGCGCCCGGGCCCGCTTCTCCTCCGAGCGGCTGGTGGCCCAGACCCGGTAACCGCCGGCCCGGCCCAGCGCGATCAGCGCGGTGGCCACCCCGCCTCCGGCCCCCTGGACCAGCACGGTCGAGCCCGGCTCCAGCCCCGCCTTGTCGAACAGCATCCGGTAGGCGGTCAGCCACGCGGTGGGCAGGCAGGCCGCCTCCTCGAAGCTGAGCGCGGCGGGCTTGGGCACCAGGTTGCGCCGGGGGACGGCGACCCGCTCGGCGAAGGTGCCGTCGTACACCTCCGACAGCAGGGACCGCTTGGGGTCGAGCGTCTCGTCGGCACCGCTGCCGATCACCGAGTGCACGATGACCTCGTTGCCGTCCTCGTCGACTCCGGCGGCGTCGCCGCCCAGCACGATGGGCAGCCGCTCCTGGCGGATGCCCACGCCCTTGAGCGTCCACAGGTCGTGGTGGTTGAGCGCGGCGGCCCGCACCGTGACGGTGGTCCAGCCGTCGGGGACCTTGGGTTCGGGGTGCTCGCCGAGCGTGAGCCCGGCGAGCGGGTTGTCGGGATCGGTCTGTGTGGCGGTTACGGCAAACATGGCCGCACCCTACGCCTCCGGCTCGACCACGGCGCCGGCGAACTCCCCTCCGGCGCGCCGCGCGCCTCCGGGACCACGGCGCTCCCCCGTCCGGCGGACTCCCCTCCGGCACGCCGCTCCGCTCCAGGACCGCGGCGCTCACCCGTCCGGCGGGCCCCGGCCCCCGCCCCGGACCCGTCACCGCCGGGGACCACCGCCGCCGGCGGGTCGCGGCCTTCACCAGGTCGCGACGTTCACCGGACCGTCGGCGGCCAGGCGGACCTTCCTGCCGACGAGCTCCCGGGACTCGGCCTCGGCGATCAGGTCGGGGTGGCGGAGCTGGGCGTGCGCACGGCCCCCGCCGGGCAGGTCGGCGATGAGGACGCCGCGGTCGGCCGCACCGTCCCTGCCGTGCGCGACGGTGTATCCGGCGACGGTCGCGGCCCCCTCGTACCCCGTCACGATCGGCACCGGCTCGGCGGTGTGGACCGGCTCGCCGTCGCCGAGCGAGCCGCCCGGCTCGGTCGACCAGATCGCGTAGGTGTGCTTGGTCAGATGCATGCCGACCCCGGTGACCAGGCCGTGCCCCGGCGCGGCACGCAGGCGTCCGGCCATCGCCGCGGTGGAGTGCAGGACGTAGTCGCTGCCCGGCCCGCCGGCGTACGGCAGGCCGCCGGTGACCGTCAGCCCCCGCGGGTCGAGCGGGTCGAGCCCCGTCGCGGCGCAGGCCGAGCGGAGCGCGATCGCGAAACAGCTGTAGAGGTCCAGCGCGCCGACGTCGTCGAGGCCGACGCCCGCCCGCGCGAAGGCCCGCCGGGCCGCGGCCTTCATCGCCGGGGAGGAGCCGGGCTCCGGCCGGGCCGCGACCTCCCAGGTGTCCTCGGCGTAGGCCCACCCCCGCAGGTGGACACGTCTGTCCCGGGGGACGCCGAGCCGGTCGGCGAGCCCGGTGCTGACCATGATCGCGGCAGCGGCCTGGTCCACCTCCATGACCGCGACGGTCCGCCTGGTGTACGGCCAGCCGACGGTCCGGTTGTCCCGCGACACGGTGACCAGCTCCTGCGGCGTCCGGACCTCCCGGTGCCAGGCGTGCGGGTTGGCCGCGGCGACCTCCGTCATCGGGGCCATCATCCGGCCCCGGCCCGACCGTTCCTCCTCCAGGGACTCCCGGTCCGCGGCCCGCCGGGCGGTCTCCATGATCGCGTAGGTGTGGACCGGCAGGAACAGCTCGTGGGCCAGCTCGTCCGGGTGCGGGGGACGCTCCCAGCCGTAGGGCGGTCTGGGGACGGCCGGGTGGCTCCACCTGACACGCTCCCCCGCCAGGCGCAGGGCCCTGCGCGTGGCCAGCGCCTCCGCCCCGGCGACCAGCGCGGCGTCCATCTCCCCCGCGGCGATCCGGCCGGCCGCCTCACCCAGGAGCAGCTGCGGAGCCGTACCGCTCACCGTGGAGTAGGCCCGGTGCCGGGGGGCGACCCCCAGGCGCTCGGCGAGCCTGGCCGCCGGGTCGTCGTACTGCCAGGACTCGGTGTAGACGACCTGGATCGAGTCGAGGCGCTCCAGCACGCCGGGCGCCCCGGCGTCGGCGGCGGCCTCGCGGGCGGCCAGCTCCCACAGATCCAGCGGTTCCGGCCCCGGCTGCTCGCGGACCGTGTGCTGGGCGACGCCGATGAGGCAGGGAGTCCGAGGATCTACGCTCATGCGGACATCCAACCAGAACATCATTCGGGTTAATAGTCCGGAGTTGTTTGAGTTACCCGGGAAACCGGCGGTAAGGACTGCTACCAGTGATGCCCGGGATGCCGCCCCATCGACCTGAAACCCCAGCCCACCTGGGAGGATACCTACTGGTTAAATTATAACTAATGGCTATTTAAATAACAGCTCCGCATCAAGGGGAACCATTTCCGGCCTTTTCTCGTCAATTCCCATCCGGCTTCTTGATCCATTCAGTAACGTTCCGAACGTTTTCCTGGCAAGGGATGTCCCGTCCCTGGCCGAGAACGAGAGGAGCTCCATTGAACCCCCGAGCACGGCGCCTCACGATCCCCCTCACCGGCCTTCTGATCGCCGGAGTGATCGGCGCCACCACCGGCGCCAACGCCGGTACGGCCCCCAGCGACGTGGTCAGTTCGGCCGCCTCGGAGACGCCCACGGAGGCCACCGCCTTCTGGTCCCCGGAGCGGATGCGCAAGGCCACCGACGCGACCGGCGACCTCGACATCAGCGTCAAGGGCGGCAGGGCCTCCAGCGCGGCCGGCCCCGACGGGCGGCCCGGATCGGTCCCGCCGACCGGCCAGGAGGGCACCAGGTCGGCCAAGAGCAAGCAGGTCAACCTGCCCAACACCGTCGGCCGGATCTTCTTCACCCTGCCGGGCGCCAACCCGCTGGACCCGGGCAGCTGGAAGTACTGCTCCGGCAGCTCCGTCCAGGGCAGGTACCGCAACCTGGTCGCCACCTCGGCGCACTGCGTCTACGACGTGAAGACCAACCGGTTCTACGACAACTGGATCTTCATCCCGTCCTACTGGGACGGCGACCAGGCGTGGAACGGCAAGAACCCCTACGGCATCTACGCGGCCAAGTGGTTCAACGCGCACGACGACTTCGTGGTGAAGGAGGACTACGACTTCGACTACGCCTTCGTCAACGTCCACTCCGGGTCCAAGGTGAACTGGGAGAAGGACTCCGCCGGCACGTGGAAGCCGGTCATCAAGAACGTCGGCAGGCTCGGCGACAACGTCGGCGGCCAGGGCTTCGCCTGGAACCAGAAGGTCAAGGGCAAGGTCTTCTCCTTCGGCTACCCGACCGGCCTCCACCCCGACGGGGACAGGCCCTTCACCGGCCGCACCATGAAGTGGTGCTACGGCACGACCGGCGCCATGCCCGCCGCGCCGAAGTACAACCTCCAGGAGCACACCGGCTTCAAGTGCGCCTTCACCGCGGGCGCCAGCGGCGGCCCCTGGCTGCTGAAGTACAAGAACTCCACCCGGACCGGCTACCTCAACGGCGTCAACAGCGTCGCGTGGGACACCGACAAGAACGACCGGTACGACAAGATCTCCTCGCCGTACTTCAACGGGGACACCTACCAGGTCTACAAGGTCGCGGCCAACCGCTGGACCAACTGACCGCGGCACGGCACATCGCACCGCACCGGCTGTGAGGCCATTCGGCCGGCCCGGCGCGACGAGGGGCCCGGTCTCCCGACCGGGCCCCTCCGCGTTCCGGCGCCACAGGGACCGCGGCGCGCTAGGAGAAGATCAGACCGGTGGTGCCGCGCAGCGAGCACGCGTTGCCGAAGGTCTGCTCGTACCGGATGGACCGGCCGTCCCAGATACCGGTCGCGGTCACCGTGATCGGGTCGTAGGCCATCGCGCACACCAGGTTCGGCAGCGGCCTGAGCCTGGCGATGTCGCCTCCCACCTGGGCCAGCGCCTCACACGCCGCGACCGGGGTGGGGTGCGTGCCGTACGGCGGGTCGCACACCAGCAGGACGTGACGGGCCGCGGCCGCCGAGTTCTCCCCCTCGGCGATGCTCAGCACGAACGCCTTCGTGCTGCCGGGCGGCAGCAGCTGCGCGATCGGCCTGACCGGCACCGGCACACCCGGGCCGGGCCAGTTGGAGCTGAGCCAGGTCGGGCCCGGCCAGTGCGAACCGGGCCAGTACGGACCGTGCCAGTTCGGGCCCGGCCACTGCGGACCCGGCCAGTGCGGAGCGGGCCAGTGCGGGACCGGACGCGGCGGGATCGGACGCGGCGGGACCGGCCTGCCCGGGCCGGGCCAGTTCGGGCCGGGCCCACCGGGCCAGTTGGGCCCCGGCCAGTGCGGACCGGATCCCCCCGGACCGGGCCAGTGCGGACCGGGCCCGCCGGGGCCGGGCCTGCCCGGGCCGGACCATGGCGGCACCGGCTGCGGGACAGGCCGCGGAGCCGGCAGCGGGACGGCCGGGCCGGGCCCGTTGGGCACCGGCGGCGGTGGTACAGCGGCAGCCGTGGTGGAGAACACGAAGGCTCCGGCGGCTGCCAGATGGAAGAGACGTCGCATGAAATCCCCCGATTTCACATCGTGTCGAGTGCCCGCTCAGCGTCCCCCAAGCGTCCCGCCCCAGCAACGACCGACTCTCATGTTTTCGCAGGTCATGGTCTTGTACGGCACACGCCCGCGGGTTCGGTCAAGGGAAGGTAGATCAGACGCGGATCTTGAAAATTCGGTTCCACGATTTTGGTAACGAACTCATATCGGTCCGAGCTTCTGTCCGATTTGTTGCTCTTTAACCGTTCTTTGCCTAGTACGGTCTCGTCTTGTCTCTTTACGCATGCGTGGGCCGTCGTCCCGAGTGGCCCATGACAAAGAAGGAGCTAGATTGAACTCCCGAGCCAAGCGCCTGGTCCTCCCCCTCGGCGGTGCCCTCGTGGCCACCACCATGATCGGCGTCCCCCTCGCAAGCGCCGCCCAGGCAGCGCCCCAGCCCGACATCAAGTCGTCGGCGCTCACCTCCTCCGGTAACGCGAAGGCCATCGCGGGCTACTGGACCTCCTCCAAGCTCAAGTCCGCCAAGAGCTACGTCGCCGACTCCACCGTCTCGGCCAAGCTGACGAAGACCGGCGCCGCCAAGGCCGCCGCCGACGGCAAGCCGGGCACCATCGCCCCCACCGGCGAGGGCGGCAAGTCCGCGGGCCGGTCGAAGAACCTGAACCTGCCCATCACCGTCGGCAAGGTCTTCTTCCTTGACGACAAGGGCCAGGAGCGCTGGTGCTCCGGTTCCTCGATCCAGTCGAAGTACCGCAACCTGGTCGCCACCGCGGCCCACTGTGTCTACGACACCGACACGAACAAGCCGTTCAGCAACTTCGTGTTCATCCCCGGCTACTACCAGGGCAAGGCTCCCTGGGGCATCTACGTCGGCGCCAAGGTCAACACCCACGACGACTTCACCGTCTTCGAGGACTACGACTACGACTACGCCTTCGTCAACGTCTACAACGGCTTCAAGCAGACGGGCGTCAAGGAGGTCAACCGCTCGGAGTACGAGGCCGCCAAGGGCTTCAAGTACACCGAGGACAAGGCGATCTCCAAGTCCGAGTTCGAGGCGGGCTACGAGAAGTACGGCGAGCTCGGCCCGTACTGGAAGAAGGCGGCCGACCCGACCGTCGAGACCGTGGCCAAGCCCGCCGACGTCACCTCCAAGAACGTCGACGAGTACATCGCCACCGGCAAGAACGGCGTCAAGCTGACCGCCGCCGAGGTCGTCGAGAGCGTCTACGCCAAGGCTCCCTCGGGCTTCGAGAACGGCAACAAGTTCGAGCGGAAGACCGTCAAGACCCCGATCAGCCAGGAGGAGTACGCCAGGCTCCTCAAGGAGAAGGGCAACGGCAACTTCCTGGGCAAGCTTGAGGCGACCAAGGACGCCAACGGCACCGAGATCGCCTGGTTCAAGACCCAGTACTTCGTCAAGAAGTGGGTCAAGACCACCGTCAAGGAGCTGTACTTCCACACGAAGTACTTCGTGGTGCTCATGGCCGACTCCGGCCGCCTCGGCGACAACGTCGGCGGCCAGGGCTTCACCTGGAACCAGAAGCTGGGCAAGAAGGTCTTCACCTTCGGCTACCCGACCTCCGCCCACCCCGACGGCAACAAGCCCTACTCCGGGCACACCATGAAGTGGTGCTACGGCACCACCGGCGCCGCGCCCGTCGTCTCGGCCTTCAAGGCCGAGGAGCAGCAGGCGATCAAGTGCGCCTTCACCCCGGGCGCCAGCGGCGGCCCGTTCCTGCTGCAGTACAAGAGCAGCACGCGGACCGGCTACCTCAACGGCGTCGTGAGCCTGACGATCGACAGCGACAAGAACAACCGCTACGACCGGGTCACCACCCCGTACTTCAACGGTGAGACCTACGGCATCTACAAGCACGCCGCCAACCTCTGGACCGGCAAGCTCCCGGGCTGAGCGACGACGTCGTAAGGGTGGGAGGGCCGCTGCCACAGGGCTCTCCCACCCTTTGACGGGGTGCTTATGCCTATCAGGTAAGACTTAACTGGATAACGGTGTAAAGCGGATCAAGCAACTGAGCTGCCCAAAACTTAGTTGATCTGGAAAAATCACCTCTTACAGCCCTCCATTCCACCCCTGATCCCCCGAAGGAAACGGCCTTCATGTTCCCCCGCGCACGGCGGTTCGCGACCACACTCGGCGCCCTCGTCGCCAGTGGTGTGCTCGTGATGTCCGCGCCCGCCGGGGCCGCGAACGCCGACGGCGCCCTCTACGCGCCCAGCAGCATCACCTCCATCACGCTGACCAAGAACAGCGCGGACATGAAGCGGATCGCGGAGTACTGGAGCCCGGCCAGGCTCAAGGAGGCGCAGGACAACACCCCCGCCACGCCCGAGATCAGGCCCAGCGGCGGCACCACCTCCTCGGCGCCCGCCTCTCCCACGCCCACCGGCACCGCCACCACGGCCACCGCCGC
This sequence comes from Streptosporangium brasiliense, assembly GCF_030811595.1. Taxonomy (NCBI): domain Bacteria; kingdom Bacillati; phylum Actinomycetota; class Actinomycetes; order Streptosporangiales; family Streptosporangiaceae; genus Streptosporangium; species Streptosporangium brasiliense. The sequence continues at coordinate 3,010,534 of NZ_JAUSRB010000002.1, read as the reverse complement.
CGCGGCGGGCAGCAAGGCGACGGCCACCACGGCCTACAGCAGCGGCGCGACCGCCGGCACCGTCAGGCCCACGCTCCCGAAGGACACTCCCCCTGTCATCGGGAACTCCCCGATGTCCGTCGGCAAGGTGTTCTTCCGGATCGGGGACAAGGACTACTGGTGCTCCGCCTCGGCGGTGGCCTCCAAGAGCCGCAGCCTGGTCGCCACGGCCGGGCACTGCGCCTACGACGCCAAGCAGGCCAAGAACGCCGACTACTGGATCTTCATCCCGGGCTACGACAGGGGCGCCACCCCTTACGGGATCTACGTCGGTCACTCCCTCAACCTGCACGAGAGCTTCGTCGGCGAGGGCGACTACGACTACGACTACGCCTTCGTCAACGTGCACGACGGGTTCAAGTGGAAGCCTGGCAAGACCGCGAACACCTATGAGATGGAGTCCGTGGGCAGCCTGGAGGACAACGTCGGCGGCCAGGGCCTGGTGGTCAGGCGCGGCATCAACCAGTCCACTCTCGCCTTCGGCTACCCCGCCGCCCCCCAGGCCGACGGCAGCAGGCCCTACGACGGCCAGAAGCTGCGCTGGTGCAGCGGGCGCACCAGCCGGAGGACGGCCCCCGCCCGCCTGGTCGAGCTGGGCGTCGCGCTCAAGTGCGGGTTCACCGGCGGGGCGAGCGGCGGCCCCTGGCTGGTCGACTACGACCCCGAGACCGGCCTCGGCTACATCAACGGTGTCAACAGCTTCGCCTGGGACACCGACACCGACCGCAAGTACGACCTGATCTCCTCGCCGTACTTCATCGCGTCGACCTACGTCGTCTATCGGTGGGCGGACAGCCAGCGGGCTAGATGACCTTATAGGCGTCTTAAATACGCCTTAAGGGAGCCTTAGGTCGCACTTCTGTATTCAGGGGCCTACATAGGTTTGTTGCTTGTCGTCCCGCAGTTTCCAGACTTCTGGAGACGTTGCAGCGCAAGGAGCACCTCTTTTGAAGCACTCTCTTCTCCCCCTCGGTGGCGCCGCACTCGCCACCGGTCTGCTGGCCGTCGGCCTGACCGGCACCGCCCAGGCCGCGCCGGACTGGGCCACCGACAGGATGGCCGGCACCGAGGCGTCGGCGCTGTCCGTCGCCAGGTTCTGGGCCGCCTCCAACTACGTGGCCCTGAAGAAGGCGACCGCCTACTCGCCCGACGCCGCGACCCCCAGGCTGACCGCCGGCGGCGGCTACTCCCCCGACGGGCGGCCCGGTACCATCGCCCCCATCGGCGCGGAGAATCCCACCCCGGCGCTCGTCAAGAACGTCAACCTGCCCAAGACCATCGGCAAGGTGTTCTTCGTCGCCAACGGCGAGTTCCGGTGGTGCTCGGCCACTTCGATCCAGTCGAAGTACCGCAACCTGGTCGCCACGGCCGCCCACTGCGTCTATGACACCGCCAACAACGGTCACACCATGGACAAGTGGGTCTTCGTCCCGGGTTACTACCAGGGCAAGGTGCCGTGGGGCATCTACGTCGGCAAGCAGGCGTGGACGCACTACGACTTCGACGTCTTCGAGGACTACGACAAGGACTACGCCTTCGTCACGGTCTACAACGGCATCGGCTTCGACCGCGGCCTCAAGGACGTCGGCCGCCTCGGCGACAACGTCGGCGGCATGGGCTTCACCTGGAACCAGCCGACCGGCAAGCCGGTCTACGCCTTCGGCTACCCCGCCGCCCCGCACCCCGACGGCAACAAGCCCTACAGCGGCGTGACGCCCAAGTACGTGTACGGCAAGCCGTCCGGCAAGATCTACGTCTCCGCCGCGGAGAAGGTCGAGGAGCACGTCGGCCTCAAGGGCGCCTTCACCCCCGGCGCCGACGGCGGCCCGTGGCTGTCGCAGTACAGCAGCAGCCGGCGCCTGGGCTACGTCAGCGGCGTCACGAGCCTGTTCGGCGACCAGGACAAGAACAACCGCTACGACCTGATCACCTCGCCCTACTTCGACGGCGAGACGGCCGACATCTACAAGAAGGCCGCCAACGTGTGGTCCGGCTCGATCGTCCGCAAGTAAGCCTGTCCGGCCCCGGCAAGGGGCCCAGGCACCTCAGCTTCACCCGCGGGACCCGGCGCGTGCGCCGGGTCCCGCACCCGTTTCCGGGGTCGGCGGCCCTCACCCGGGGCCCGCGGGGGCGGAGAACGCGACCCGGGGACCTCCCGGGGCCCTCCAAGCCCCTCCGGGGTTCCCGGAAGACCGGATCCAGCCGGGTTCCAGGAAGGCCGGGCCCGGCCCCGGAAGACCGGAGAGCGCGGGCCGGAGACTTCCCGCGAGATCCGGAGGCCCGATCCGGGCTCTCGCGAGGGGCCGGAGGGCGTGATCCGAGAATTTTCCGGGGCACAGGGGCTTGATCCGGGTCTCGCGGAGGGCTCGGGAACCCCGATCCAGGGCCTCGCGGAGGCTCTGAGAGCCGGATCCGGGGCTTGCGGAGGGCTCGGGAACCCCGATCCAGGGCCTCGCGGAGGCTCGAAGGCCCTGTTTTCCGGCCTTCCGGGGGTCCCGGGACCCCGGATCCGGCGGCGGATCGTGCGCGTTAGACGTGACTTCCGGCAAATCGGTGCCATTGATCTGATGTGATCTGCGTCACATCGCTCTCGTGACCGAACGTATCGGGGCACTCACGCCACATCGGTCACATTCACAACAGGCTCCCGCCTATCTGCGGAAACGCAGCGCATCAGCCTCAAGCACAACAACCACTCCGCAGCCGTTCAAACATCACAGAATGATCTCGGCCCGGCGCATGGGGTCCTTACCCCTCAAAGCGGCTTCCGATCCTCAAGATCAGCCCTGTATGTTCTGGCTATCCCTTTACTGACGCATGGGACGCAAGAAGCGTTCCACATCAGACCAAGGAGTCACCTTGAAGCGCATCCTCCTCCCCGCCGGCGGCGCCGTTCTCGCCACCGGCCTGCTGGCCGCCGGTCTGGCTGGCACCGCCAACGCCAACCCGGACTGGGCCTTTGACACGATGGCCAAGGACGCCCCGTCCGCCGTCGCGGTCGCCAAGTTCTGGCTCGCGGCCAACAACCACACCAACAACCTCGCCAAGGCGACCCCCTACACCTGGGAGACCAAGGCGACGCCGACGCTGAACGCCGGTGGTGGCTACACCCCCGACGGCAAGCCCGGCACCATCGCCCCCATCGGCGAGGAGAAGAAGTCCACCTCCGTCGTCAAGAACATCAACCTGCCGCGCACCATCGGCAAGGTGTTCTTCGTTGACGCTGAGGGCGACCTCAAGTGGTGCTCCGCCACCTCGATCCAGTCGAAGTACCGCAACCTGGTCGCCACGGCCGGTAGCTGCGTCTACGACGACAAGAAGAACGCCAGTGTCATGGACAACTGGGTCTTCGTCCCGGCTTACTACCAGGGCAAGGCGCCGTTCGGTGTGTTCGTCGGCAAGCAGGCGTACACCCACTACGACTACACCATGTTCAACGACCGTGACAAGGACTACGCCTTCGTCACCGTCTACAACGGTGTGCAGGTCGGCGGCGGCACCCCCAAGCAGGTCACGAAGGCTGACTTCGACAAGTACACGGGCGCCAAGGTCGTGGACGAGAAGTCGATCACCGAGGCCGAGTACAAGGCCGGCCTGGAGAAGTACGGCCAGGACGGCCCGTACAAGTCGGCCGCTGTCGACCCCAAGGTCGAGACCGTCGCCAAGCCGGCTGACGCTGCTGCGAACATCGAGAAGTACATCGCCGAGGGCAAGGACGGCGTCAAGCTGGTCGGCGCCGAGGTTGTCAAGAGCGTGTACGACGCTGCCCCCTCCGGCCTGGAGAACGGCAACAAGTTCGAGCGTCTGAGCAACCTGGTCAACATCAGCCTTGAGGAGTACAACGAGCTCAAGGCGAAGAAGGCCAGCGGCGGCTTCCTGGGCAACCTCGAAGAGGTCAAGGACGCCAAGGGCAACGTCATTGGCTGGACCAAGCAGCAGTTCTACGTGAAGAAGTGGGTCAAGACCACCACCGCCACGCGGTACTGGGTCGAGACCTACTACGTCATCGACGGCTTCATCAAGGACACCGGCCGTCTCGGCGAGGCCGTTGGTGGCCAGGGCTTCACCTGGAACCAGAAGACCGGCCAGACCGTGTACATCTTCGGTTACCCGGCGGACGCTCACCCCGACGGCAACAAGGCCTACACCGGCACGACGCCGAAGTGGTGCTACGGCAAGACCACCGGCAAGGTGTACGTCTCCGCGGCTGAGAAGGTCGAGGAGCACGTTGGCCTCAAGTGCGCGATGACCCCGGGCGCCAACGGCTCCCCGTGGCTCGTCAAGTACAGCAGCGCCAAGCGTCTCGGCTACGTCAACGGTGTCACCAGCCTGTTCGGTGACCAGGACAAGAACGGCCGCTACGACCTGAGCACCTCGGCGTACTTCGATGGCGAGACCGCCATGATCTACAACAAGGCTGCCAACGTGTGGTCCGGCTCGATCGTCAAGTAGTCCTGACGATCACCTGAGTCCGGGGGTCCAAACCTCGAACTCACCTTGCTCCATCCGAGGGGCCCGGCTTCTGCCGGGCCCCTCGGCCTTTTCCCCCATGTCCCACCCGGGAGCCTGCGGTCCCCGGAGCTTGCGGTGACACGGCCTCAGGCGAGACTGAACTCCCTGGTCCGCTCGTTCAGCTCCCGCACGGCGGGCTCGCCGGCGAAGGGGGCCAGCCGCCGCCGCAGGTCGGCGGCGTATGACTGGGTGCGGGCCGACTGCAGCCCCCCGGCCAGTTCCAGCGCCTGACCGGCGGCCACGCAGGCCTGCTCCACCTCGCCGCACCCGAGCAGCCCCGCCGACAGCAGCGACAGGTTGAACATGCGCCCGCGGACGTAGCGCCCGTCCATGTCCAGCGACCGCGTCGCGTGCCGTACCGCCCCCGGCCCGTCGCCCAGGTCGCGGAAGCAGTGGGCGAACTTGGCCGACAGGTAAGCCTCGTCGAAGTAGGCGATCCAGTCGGGCTCGTCACCGGCCTCGCGCTGGTCGAAGGCCAGCTCGGCGCCGTGCAGGGAGTTGGCGCAGGCCCCCCGGTCGTCCATCAGGGCGTGGGCGTGGGCCTCCAGCACCTGCGCCTCCGCCAGCAGGGCGAAGACCCCGGCGCGACGGGCCGACAGCTGCGCGGCGCGCGCCAGGTCGAGGGCGTGCGCGGGCTGCCCTATGTAGAGGGCCTGGTGGCTCATCCCGGCGAGGATCTCACCGCCGAGTCCGTGGTCCCCCGCCCCCCGGGCCAGGCGCAGCGCCTGGATCAGGTAACGCTGGGCCAGACCGTGCTGCTCCAGGTCGTAGGCCATCCATCCGGCCAGCCGGGTCAGCTCGGCCGCGGCCGACGCCAGCGCCTTGCCGGTGCTCTCGCCGTAGGAGCCGTCACTGAGCAGCGGCGCGACCGCCGTGTCCAGATATTTCACGACCGCCGAGCGGACCCTGCCGCCGCCGAACCTGTTGTCCAGCTCGCCGAAGGACCGGGTGACCTCCCGGATCGCCTCGATGTCGGCCATGCCCACCCGCCGGGCGCCGCCCGCGACGGGACGGCTCTCCAGCGGGAGGGTCAGCCAGCGCAGGGCACCGGCGGACCCGGCCCCGATCGCGAAGGTCGAATCGAGCAGGAACCTGCGTCTCTCAACATCTCCCCGCCACAGTGCCGTCACGGTCGCGATCCCCTCCTGCCATGTATGTGTGAACTCCTGCCCGAGGTCGGAAGGGGTCGAGACGACCGGCAGACCGAGATCTTCCGGGCTGACCGTCCGGCCGAGCCGGAGTGCGAAGATCTCCGCCAGCAGTCCCGGCACCGGATCCCTCGGCCGCCGGCCGCCGATCCAGCGCAGCACGGAGCTGTGGTCGTACTTCAGGCCTGGCAGACCCCGGGCCGCGCCGAGGTCGTTGACCCTGCGGGACAGTCCTTTGTGTGTGAAACCCGCTTCAGCGATGAGTCGCTGAAGCAATTGGTTGGGCTCGCGTTCCACCGCTCTCCTCACCGTGAGAAGCCGCCGGGGCGCCGGAACCCGTCCGCGCCCCCCTGCGCCCGTATCCGTCCCTCGTGCACACTCTTGCCCGATAGGTGACGGAGAGCTTTTTTTATAGCACGATCCGTGACTGTTTTTTGAATTTCCCAAAAGCAGAAGACGCCTCTTGCCCGATCGGGCGAGAGGCGTCTTCACAGGCGGATCCGGAGGTCTTCGCGGACGCGCCCGAAGGGCTGCACTGGTAGCGGCGCCGTCGGCGCGGACGGGCCCGGACCTGGATACAGGCCGGGACCGACGCCCGCGGACGGACGGGGACAGGGACAGGGACGGGACCGACGCCCGCGGACGGGGACGGCGCCGCCAAAGACGGCTAGAGGCGGGCGACCCCGTCGGCGCGGGCCTGCGCGGCCACCGCGGCGATGACCGCGGGGGCCACGCGTCCGTCGAAGGGACTCGGGATCACGTAGTCGGCCGACAGATCGTCGCCGACCACCGCGGCCAGCGCCTGGGCCGCGGCCACCTTCATGTTCTCGGTGATGGTGGTGGCGCGGACGTCGAGCGCCCCCCGGAAGACGCCGGGGAAGGCCAGCACGTTGTTGATCTGGTTGGGGAAGTCGGAGCGGCCGGTCGCCACCACCTGGGCGTGCCGGCCGGCGACCGCCGGGTGCACCTCGGGCTCCGGGTTGGACAGCGCGAAGACGATCGCGCCGGGCGCCATCGAAGCGATGGCCGCCTCCGACACCGTCGAGCCCGAGAGCCCGACGAACACGTCGGCACCGGCCAGCGCCTCCTCCGTGGAGCCCCGCAGGGCGGCCCGGTTGGTGTCGCGCGCCAGCGCCTCCTTCACCGGGTTGAGGCCGTCGCGGCCCTGGTGGATCAGGCCCTTGGAGTCGGACACCGCGATGTCACCGATGCCCGCGTTGAGCAGGATGCGGCTGACCGCCACGCCGGAGGCTCCGGCGCCCGCCACCACGGCCCGCAGGTCGCCCAGTGAGCGGCCGGTCAGCCGGGCGGCGTTGGTCAGCGCCGCCAGCACGACGATCGCGGTGCCGTGCTGGTCGTCGTGGAAGACGGGGATGTCCAGGAGTCCGCGCAGCCGGTCTTCGACCTCGAAGCAGCGCGGCGCGCTGATGTCCTCGAGGTTGATGCCTCCGAAGGAGGGCGCGAGCCGCACCACCGTCTCGACCAGCGCGTCCACCTCGGTGCAGTCGAGGCAGATCGGCACCGCGTCGACACCGGCGAACTGCTTGAACAGCAGGGCCTTGCCCTCCATCACCGGCATGGCGGCGGCGGGCCCGATGTCGCCGAGCCCGAGCACGGCGGTGCCGTCAGAGACGACGGCGACCACGTTGGACACCCAGGTGTAGTCGTTGACGAGCTCGGGCTGCTCGGCGATCGCGGTGCAGACCCTCGCCACCCCGGGGGTGTAGGCGAGCGCCAAGTCGTCGGCGTTGTTGACCGGGACAGTGGAGCGGGTCTCCAGCTTGCCGCCGCGGTGCAGGGCGAAGGCCGGATCCAGGTCGAGGGCTTCGAGGGATTCGGAGGAGATGGAGATGGAGGATGGCGTAACAGCCACAGCGACCCCTGTAGTTCAGTCAGACAGACGGATTGGTTCCTTCGGAGACGCCGTGGCGGGCGTGGCCCGGCTTCGGTAGCCGCTCGGGCCCGCTCGCTGAGAACGGTCGTCTGGAGGGGTACGGGGGTCACCCGTCGCTCGATTGTGCCACATGGTGAGACTCTCACCGGTGACAGAGATTGCTCACTTCCGTTGACATGATGTCGGCCTAGTTCATTGACATGGTGCAGCCCCTCCGTGCGTGTAATACTCAGAGCCCCATTCGTCTCTTACATCGATGGACCGCCCGGTGGATCTGACCTCCTACGCCGAGTTGGCTGTGCTGCTCATCAACAGCCCCGACCGACTGACCGGTCTGGACGGGCTGCGCGCCCTCCTGGAGGAGGGCCGCCGTTACCGTCCCGGCTGCCGCATCACCCGGGGCGATCTCGACGCCCTGCGTGACCTGCGCGAAGAGCTGGTGACCGTGTTCGAGTCCGCCGCCGGCGGCGACGAGCAGGACGTGGTCGACCGGCTCAACTCGCTGCTGATCCAGCATCCGGTCCAGCCGCAGATCTCCGGCCACGACGGCGAGCGCTGGCACCTGCACCTCACCGAGGGCGGCCGGATGGCCGACCAGTACGCCGTGGGCGCCGTCATGGGCCTGGCCACCATCGTGACCGACCTCGGCGTGGACCGGCTCGGTCTCTGCCAGGCGCCGCCCTGCCGCCGGGCCTACCTCGACACCTCCTCCAACCGCTCGCGGCGCTACTGCTCCGAGCGGTGCGCCAGCCGGGCGAACGTGGCCGCCTACCGCGCCCGCCGGAAGGTCAACGGCCAGTAGCGCAGCACCACCCGGCCGACGAGCAGCGACGGCGGCACGGCGCCGAAGTCCCAGCTGTCACGGCGGCCGGAGGCCCGCTGGTTGTCGCTCTCCAGCCACCATCCCCCGTCCGCCTCCCAGGCGGCCCGTTTGACGATCAGCCGCGACGGGTCGGCGGGGAGCCGGGCGACGACCAGATCTCCCGGCCTGATCCGGGCGCCGCGGCGCACCCAGAGCCAGTCCCCGGAGCGCAGCGCGGGCAGCATCGAATCCCCGTCGACACGGACTCTCACGGGCGCAACCCCCTTACACACGGGCTTTTCGAAGACGAGTAAGGTCGGTACTGGACCATGCTGATCTCAGCATCAAGGAAGGATTTTCCGATGCTCGCACGACTTCTGCGACCCAAGCACGTCGCGTCCGCCCACTGTGACCTGCCCTGCGGCGTGTACGACCCGGCCCAGGCCCGCATCGAGGCCGAGTCCGTCAAGGCGATCATGGAGAAGTACGTCGCCAACGAGGACCCGGTCTTCCGCACCCGCGCGCTCATCATCAAGGAGCAGCGGGCCGAGCTGGTCAAGCACCACCTGTGGGTGCTGTGGACCGACTACTTCAAGCCCCCGCACCTGGAGACCTACCCCCAGCTGCACCAGCTCTTCTGGGACGCCACCAAGCTGGCCGGCGCCGCGGGCGGCAAGGGCACCGTCGACCCGAAGCAGGCCGACGACCTGCTGGCCAAGATCGACGAGATTTCCAAGATTTTCTGGGCGACCAAGGCCGCCTGAGCGGCGAGCCGCGACGCGCAGCGTCGCGATTGACCCGCGAGGGTGCGCCGGTGAGCTGGACCGAGGAGCGAGGGAGCGCAGCGGACGAGCGACGAGGGAAGCCACCGGTTATCAGCACCCGAGCCGCGACGCGCAGCGTCGCGATTAAACGGACAGGCCCCGTGAGGAGTGCGACCCCACGGGGCCTGAGCTGTTGAGACGCCCCATTCAGGCGTCTTAGGGTGTTCTTGAGGTGTTCAAATCGCCCCGATCGCGAGTCCAATTGGGCCAACCACCCTCTCGGGGCTGTAGGTTGCAGTCAGCGACTCTGCGAGGAGGAACGTGACCGAACACACCGAGACACCCGCGGTCGGTATGGGTGGGATCCGGGACGTGGTGAGCGTCCGGCTGCCGGCCGCGAGTGCCTATCTGTCCGTGCTACGTACGGCGACCGCCGGACTGGCCGCACGGCTGGACTTCACGCTCGACGAGATCGAGGATCTGCGGATCGCGGTCGACGAGGCGTGCGCGATGTTGTTGACCCAGGCCGTGCCCGGCACCGATCTGGTCGCCGAGTTCGAGCTCACCGGGCAGCTGATGCAGATCCGGGTCGAGGTCAGCACGGTCGGGAGTTCCGCGCCGAAGCGCGACGACTTCGCGTGGATGGTGCTCACCGCCCTGGCTGACGACGTGGATGCCGTAACCGACTCCCCCGACCGCATGGCGATCGTGCTACGCAAGCGCCGAGGCGCGGCGAGGCCGGCGTGACGGAAAGGACTCGTGCCATGGCCGCCAGCGACCACGCGGTGCCCGACCGGGTGCGCGCGCGCCTGCTCTTCGCGGAACTGGCGGAGTTGACCCCCGACGACTCGCGGCGCCAGCGTATCCGTGACGAACTCGTCGAGCTCCACCTTCCCCTGGTGGAGTATCTCGCCCGCCGGTTCCGCAACCGGGGCGAGTGGCTTGACGATCTCACCCAGGTCGCGACCATCGGCCTGATCAAGTCGATCGACCGCTTCGACCTCGGCCGGGGGGTGGAGTTCTCCACCTACGCCACCCCGACGATCGTGGGCGAGATCAAACGGCACTTCCGCGACAAGGGCTGGGCGGTCCGCGTGCCGCGCCGCCTGCAGGAGCTCAAGCTCTCGCTGACCAAGGCGATAAGCGAGCTCTCGCAGCGCGAGGGACGCGCGCCCACCGTCGGCGAGCTCGCGGCGTTCCTGAAGATGAGCGAGGAGGAGGTGCTGGAGGGGCTGGAGTCGGCCAACGCCTATTCCACGGTCTCCCTCGACGCACCCGACTCCGGTGACGACGACGCGCCCGCGGTGGCCGACTCCCTCGGCATCGTGGACGACTCCCTGGAGGGTGTCGAATACCGCGAGTCGCTCAAACCGCTGCTCGAACGGCTGCCGCCGCGCGAGAAGCGGATCCTGCTGCTGCGGTTCTTCGGCAACATGACCCAGTCCCAGATCGCCACCGAGCTCGGCATCTCGCAGATGCACGTGTCCCGGCTGCTGGCCAGGACCCTGGCCCAGCTCCGTGAGGGCCTGACCGCGGAAGACTAGGCCCCGCCCGCGGACGACCGAGGAGACCGGGTCAGTCCTGGTCCCCGTAGAGGGCCTGCGTCGTCGGCGGCGACAGCAGCGCGACCAGTCCGATCACTGCCACGGCGATGAGCGGGATGCCGATGGTCTGCTGGTCGGACTGGATCAGCGTGATGCCGATCACGGTGGCGAAGATCTGGGCCAGCACGCCCAGGCTCCGCGTCCACCGTTCGGCCTGCAGCATGCCCCAGCCCACCCAGAGCAGGACCACGCCGACCAGGATCCCGAAGCCGGCGACGAAGATCGAGCTCAGCACGTCGGACGGCTGGCCGATCACCGTCTCGACTCCGGCGTAGCCGCCGAGCACCAGGGTGATGAGGCCTTCCAGCCCCATGACGACGGCGGCGACGGTGAGGGTCATCGGGCGATTCGACACATCCCAACCCTATCGCCGGGGCAGCCCGGCCTGATTTCCGCAGCCGCAGTGCCGTTATCGGCGGATACGCTGGCATTATGCGCGCGATGCTCCTGGTGAACCCCAAGGCGACGTCGACCAACCAGCGGACGCGGGACGTGCTCATCAGGGCACTGAGCGCCACCATGAATCTCAAGGTGGAGGAGACCGCCTACCGTGGGCACGCGGCCCTTCTGTCCCGCAAGGCCCATGCCTCAGGGTTCGACGTGGTGGCCGTGCTGGGCGGCGACGGCACGATCAACGAGGCCGTGAACGGCCTGCTCGACGCGGAGGACGGCAGGAGCGGCGCCGACGGGGACGCCTCGGAGCGGCCGGCGCTGCTGGTCATCCCCGGTGGCAGCGCGAACGTGTTCGCGCGGGCGCTCGGGCTGCCGAACAGCCCGGTGGAGGCGGTCGGCGCGGTGCTCGAGGCGATCCGTGACGATCGGCGGCGGACCGTCGGGCTTGGTCAGGCGATCTGGGATGACGAAAGCCGATATTTCACCTTCTGTAGTGGCCTGGGGTATGACGCCGAGGTGATCCGGGCGGTCGAGGGGATGCGCGGCACCGGCCGCAAGGCCACTCCCACCCGCTATGTGAACACCGCGCTGCACCACTATCTGACGACCGACAAGCGCCATGCCGCCATGGCCGTCGAGGGCCCCGACGTGCCCCGGGCCGGGCACATCTTCATGGCGGTCGTCTCCAACACCTCGCCGTGGACCTACGTGGGTTCCCAGCCGGTCTGCCCGACCCCGTGGGCGAGCTTCGAGACGGGCCTCGACCTGCTGGGACTGCAGCGCCTGGGCCTGCCGTCGATGCTCCGCCTGATGCCCCAGATCATGGGGGTCCGCGACACCCTGCCCAACGGCCGCCACCTGGTCCAGCTCCACGACGAGCGGGAGTTCACGCTGACCGCCGAGCGCCCGGTGGCCTTCCAGCTCGACGGCGACTACCTGGGCGAAGTCGAGCGAGTGACGTTCCGGTCTATCCCGAACGCGTTACAAGTTTTGGTCTGACTCGTTACATGCGGTCATTGTGTGACGCATCCGACATGCATATCCGGCAAAACGTTCTCCCAAACCTCTTGCATGTACTGAGCGTGGCTGACAATCTCAACATTGACGTCGGAACGTAGGACCTTTGAGCGGCCACCTCGCTCCCAGGCCACCGACGATCAAGTGAACCTGCCCCCGACCGAACAAGGCTCGGGTAATTGTTCGCGCTGGTTAGTGAAAGTCTTCACAAAGTGAGCCGACGGAGCCGCAGCAAGGGCTCCTCTTACGAAGGAGTGGACGCATGGACTGGCGCCACCGCGCTGCCTGCCGTGACGTGGACCCCGAGCTGTTCTTCCCGATCGGCAACACCGGCCCCGCCCTGATGCAGATCGAAGAGGCCAAGCAGGTCTGCCGTACGTGCACTGTAAGTGAAGCATGCCTGAAGTGGGCCCTGGAATCCGGGCAGGACGCCGGCGTCTGGGGCGGCCTGAGCGAGGACGAGCGCCGCGCCTTCAAGCGCCGCACCGCCCGCGCCCGCACCCGCGCGAACGTCTGACCGGCGAGAAAGCGCCCCTCCCCGGCCCGGCTCAGACCGCGGGGAGGGGAATGCCTAGGGTGACCTCCGTACCGCCGCCCTGCCGGGGCTCGATGGCCAGCCGCCCGGACAGCTCCCCGACGACCAGCGTGCGCACGATCTGCAGGCCGAGACTGGTGGACGACTCCAGGTCGAAGCCCTCCGGCAGACCGGTCCCGTCATCGGAGACGATGACGTCGAGCCGGTCGGCCCCCCGCGAAACGATCACCTGAAGTTTGCCCGGCCGGTGTGCCAGCCCGTGCTGGACGGCGTTCTGCAGCAGCTCGGTGAGGACCATCGCCAGCGGCGTCGCGATCTCCGAGCGCAGCACCCCGAACGTCCCGATCCGGCGCGGCACGACCTGCGCCTCCGGCGCCGCCACCTCGCCCGTCATCGCGATCACGCGGTCGGCGATGTCGTCGAAGTCCACCTGCTCGTCGGGCGTGTGCGACAGCGTCTCGTGCACGATCGCGATCGACCCGACCCTGCGCACCGCCTCCTCCAGCGCCTCGCGCCCCTCCGGCTGCTGCAGCCGCCGGGCCTGCAGCCGCAGCAGCGCGGCCACCGTCTGCAGGTTGTTCTTCACCCGGTGGTGGATCTCCCTGATGGTGGCGTCCTTGGTCATCAGCTCCCGCTCACGGCGCCGCAGCTCGGTCACGTCGCGGATGAGCACCAGCGCGCCGATCCGCCCGCCGCCGACCACCAGCGGGATCGCCCGCAGCTGCACGACCGTGCCGCCCGACTCGACCTCGGTCTCCCTGGGCTCCCGGCCGCTGGCCACGATCATCAGGTTCTCGTTGATGGGCTCGTCGGAGTAGCAGAGGGTGGCGGTGGTGCGGCCCAGCTCGGCGCCGACCAGGTCGGCGTTGAGCCCCAGCCGCCGGTAGGCCGACAGCGCGTTCGGCGAGGCGTAGGTGACCCGGCCCGCCCGGTCGAGCCGGAGCAGCCCGTCGCCCACGCGCGGCGAGCGGACCAGGATCGGCTCGGCGCCGGAGAAGGGGAAGCGCCCCTCGGCCACCATCTGGGCCAGGTCGGAGGCGCTCTGCAGGTAGGTGAGCTCAAGCCGTGAGGGAGTGCGCGCCGACGACAGGTTCGTCGAACGCTGGATCACGCCCAGGAAGTGGTCGGCCCGCCGTACCGGGATGGTCTCCTCGCGCACCGGCACCCCGCTCGACCAGTCGGGATCGCCCTCCCGGCAGATCCGCCGCTCGTCCCAGGCGGTGTCGATGAGCGCCCGTTCCCCCTTGGCCACCGTCATCCCCACGATGTCGTCGTGATAGACGGTGGGGCCCGTGGTGGGCCGCATCTGCGCGATGGCGATCCAGCCCGATCTCTCCCTGAGCGGGATCCACAGGATGAGATCGGCGAACGACAGGTCGGCCAGCAGCTGCCAGTCGGAGACCAGCGAGTGCATCCACTCGAGGTCGGCATCGTCGAGCGCGGTATGACGGACTACCAGGTCGCTTAGAGTCGGCACTCGTGCATCATGCGTTCTTTGCGGGCCCAAACGCGAATCGGGCGGGTCCGGCTGGCAAGATGCCCGCTATGGAGCAGACCCCAGATCCGCTGGCACGGTTGCGCACGGCCGCGGGCACGCGGGAGGCCGCGGGGCTGAAGCGTAGCCTGCGCGCCCGGACGCCGGACGACGACGGCCTGATCGACCTGGCCTCCAACGACTACCTCGGGCTGGCCAGGGACCGGCGGCTGATCGAGGCGGCGACGGAGGCCACCCGGGTCTGGGGCACCGGCTCGACCGGCTCCCGCCTGGTCACCGGCTCCACCGCGCTCCACGCCGAGCTGGAGGCGCGGCTGTGCGCCTTCACCCGGGCCCGCGGCGCGCTGGTGTTCTCCTCCGGCTATCTGGCCAACCTGGCGGCCGTGGCGGCCCTGGGCAGGGGCGCGCTGGTGGTCTCCGAGGCGGGCAACCACGCCTCCATCGTGGACGCCTGCCGCCTGTCCCGCTCGCGTGTGGTGGTCACCCCGCACAAGGACGTGACGGCCGTGGAGAAGGCCCTGGCCGACCGGGACGAGGAGCACGCGATAGTGGTCACCGACGCGGTCTTCTCCGTCGACGGCGACCTGGCGCCGCTGGCGGAGCTGCACGCGGCGACCGTACGGCAGGGCGCGCTGCTGATCGTGGACGAAGCCCACTCGATCGGCGTCATCGGCCCCCACGGCCGGGGAGCCGTGCACGCCGCGGGCCTGGCGGCCGAGCCGGGCGTTGTGAGAACGGTCACACTCTCCAAGTCCCTGGGCTCCCAGGGCGGAGCCGTGCTCGGGGCCCCGGAGGTGATCGAGACCCTGATAGACACGGGCCGTTCGTTCATCTTCGACACCGGCCTCGCCCCCGGCAGCGTGGCGGCGGCACTCGCCGCTGTGGATATCCTTCAAAACCAGCCCGAACTGCCCGGATGCGTGCGGACCAGAGCGAGAGAGCTGGCCTCGATGGCCCGCGAACTCGGCCTGGAGACCAACGATCCGGCGGGTGCGGTCGTCCCGATCGTGCTCGGCCCACCCGAGAGCGCACTGCGGGCCGCCCTCATCTGTGCGGAACGCGGAGTGCGCGCCGGATGTTTCCGGCCGCCCTCAGTGCCGGTCGGCCGCTCTTGCCTGCGGTTGACCGCGCGGGCCAATCTGAGTTCCGAAGATCTAGCGGTGATCAGGGGTGCGCTCACCGCCGTGGCCGAGATGAAGGTGACCATGTGAGTGAGCGAAGCGGGCGAGCCGGCGGGCACGGCACCTCCGGCCACGCCGTTTCCGAGCCGTCAGGTGAGGTGCCGACGTGACGGACGACTCCCCCAGGATTCCTAAGTACTACGACGTCAAACGCAGCCTGCTCGCGCTGACCAAGAGCCTGTCGGCGGGCAGCGCGCTGCCCCCCGAGCGGACCCTGGCGGTGCGCTTCGAGACGTCGCGCACCACCGTGCGCCAGGCCCTGTCGGAGCTGGTGGTCGAGGGCCGCCTGGTGCGCATCCAGGGCAAGGGGACGTTCGTCGCGCAGCCCAAGGTCGCCCAGGTCCTCCAGCTCACCTCATACACCGGCGACCTGCGGACGGTCGGCCTCGAACCCGACACCAAGATCCTCGATATCAGCTACATCACCGCCGACGAGCCCCTGGCCCGCCGGCTGGCGATCAACCCCGGCGGCCGCGTGCTGCGCATCCACCGGCTGCGCCTGGCCAACGGCGAGCCGATGTCGATCGACACCACCCACCTGTCGGCCCGGCGCTTCCCCCGGCTCCGGCGCGAGCTGGAGGTGCACTCCTCGCTGTACGAGACGCTGCACAACGCCTACAACGTGCGGCTGACCGACGCCGAGGAGATCATCGAGACCGTGCTGGCCACGCCGTACGACGCGCAGGTGCTGAGCGTCGACGTCGGCCTGCCGATGCTGCTGCTCACCCGGCACGCCTTCGACGCCGACGGCAACCCGGTGGAGTGGGCCCAGTCCCTCTACCGCGGCGACCGCTACAAGTTCGTCACCCGGCTGCGCCGCCCCTGAGGTCTCCGGCGGGCGGTCCGCGTCCGGGCTGTGAGTCCGGGCCGCGGAAGGCCACAGCCGCCTAAGGTGAGGTGCGTGAGCATTCTCGTGGTCACCGGGACCGACACCGGAGTGGGAAAGACGATCGTCACCGCGGCCGTGGCCTCGCTCGCCAGAGAGCGGGGCGTCCCGGTCGCGGTGGTGAAACCCGCTCAGACCGGGGTGGGCGAGACGGAACCCGGAGACCTCGACGACGTCATCCGGCTGTCCGGGGTGACCTCGACGTTCGAGTTCGCCAGGTTCCCTGACCCGCTGTCCCCGGCGGCGGCCGCCCGCACGGCGGGCCTGCCGCCGGTCTCCCTCACCCAGGCGGCCGCCCGGATCGAGGAGCTGGCCGAGTCGCACCGCCTGGTGGTCGTCGAAGGGGCGGGCGGGCTGCTCGTCCGCTTCGACGAGGAGGGGGCGACTCTGGCCGACCTGGCCCGGGAGCTCTCCGCGCCGGTGCTCCTGGTGACCCGGGCGGCGCTGGGCACGCTCAACCACACCGCGCTGACGCTGGAGGCGATGGCCCATCGCGGGCTGGAGCCGGCCGGGGTGGTGATCGGCTCCTGGCCGGCCGCCCCCGACCTGGCCGAGCGGTGCAACGTGGCGGACCTGGAGATGCTGGCCGCCCGGCCGCTGGCCGGCGTGCTCCCGGAGGGGGCCGGAGCCCTCGGCCGGGAGGACTTCGCCCGGACCGCCCACGCCGGCCTGAGCCCGGTGCTGGGCGGCGGTTTCGACCCCTCTGCCTTCCGGAGGGCCCTTAGGCTCTTGCCGTAGACGACGGCCGGAGATCGGACGGAGAACGGAGCAGCATGAGCGACATTCTTGAGATCGCCCGGACACAGGTCCTGGAGGAGGGCCGGGGACTCGACGCCGCGCAGGTGCTGCGCTGCCTCGAACTGCCCGACGACCGCCTCGCCGACCTCCTGGGGCTCGCGCACGAGGTGCGGATGAAGTGGTGCGGCCCCGAGGTGGAGGTCGAGGGGATCATCTCCCTCAAGACCGGCGGCTGCCCGGAAGACTGCCACTTCTGCTCCCAGTCGGGTCAGTTCACCTCCCCGGTCCGCGCGGCCTGGCTCGACATCCCCTCCCTCGTCCAGGCGGCCAGGGAGACCGCGGCGACCGGCGCGACCGAGTTCTGCATCGTGGCCGCGGTGCGCGGCCCCGACCGGCGGCTGATGGACCAGGTCCGCGAGGGGGTCAAGGCGATCCAGGAGGCGGTCGACATCAACGTCGCCTGCTCGCTGGGCATGCTCACCCAGGCCCAGGTCGACGAGCTGGCCGGGATGGGCGTGCACCGCTACAACCACAACCTGGAGACCGCGAGGTCGCACTTCGACAGGGTCGTCACCACCCACACGTGGCAGGAGCGCTGGGACACCTGCCTGATGGTGCGCGAGGCCGGGATGGAGCTGTGCTGCGGGGGCATCGTGGGCATGGGCGAGAGCCTGGAGCAGCGGGCGGAGTTCGCCGGGCAGCTCGGCGAGCTGCAGCCCGACGAGGTGCCCCTGAACTTCCTCAACCCGCGCCCCGGCACGCCCTTCGAGTCGCTGCCCCTCCTTTCGGGCTCCGAGGCGCTCAGGACGATCGCCGCCTTCCGGCTCGCGCTGCCCCGCACGATCCTGCGCTACGCCGGCGGCCGCGAGCTGACCCTGGGCGACCTGGGCACCCGCGACGGCATGCTCGGCGGGATCAACGCGATCATCGTGGGCAACTACCTGACCACCCTCGGCCGGACCGCCGAGGCGGACCTCGACCTGCTGGTCGACCTGAAGATGCCGATCAAGGCGCTCTCCGACACGCTCTGAGAGCACTGATGCCATGACGTGCCGCGGACGGGCGTTCATGATGTGAGCATGGCCAAGGCGATCGAACAGCCCGTTCCCGGTATCACCGTCGGACACGCGCTCCTCGCGCGGTCGGCGGGAGCCCCGCAGCCCGTCGACAAGGTCGTGCACGACGGTGACACGATCAACATCGCCGCCGACGGCAACTTCGGCGTGCGCCTGCTCGGCGTGGACGCCCCCGAGGTCAGCTTCGAGCTGCCCCGCAGCTCCGTCGTCCCCGACCTGCCCAGGGGTTTCGTCAAGATCTCACACCCGGCCTGGACCGACTTCCTGGCCGACCCGTTCGCGCCGGGCTTCGAGCCGCTGCCGCTGCGCGCCGCACTCCACGATCATCTGCTGGGCAGGCTCGGCCCGACCACCGCGCGCAACCACGCCGAGCTCGGCGGCCCGTCCACGCAGGCGCTCAGAGACATGATCAGCTCCGACATCGCCGAGCAGGGCCTCGACGGTGAGACCTTCAAGTTCCGGCTGGCCTTCGCGCACGAGGTCCTCGACCGGTACGGCAGGCTGCTGTGCTACGTCAACCGGGACCAGAAGCTCCGGCCCAGGCCCGCCCCGTACAACGAGCGGCTGCTCGCCGGCGGGCACGCGATGCCCTACTTCATCTGGCCCAACGTGGACCCCTTCGTCCGGCAGGAGAACCGGGTGGCGCAGGCCGTACCGGCTCCCGGGACGGCCCGCACGGTGGCGGAGGCGGGCGCGCTGGGCCGGGCCCGCGAGTCGGTACGGCAGGCACGCCAGACGGGTCTCGGGGTCTGGAACCCGGCGGACCCGTTGCGGCTGCACGCCTTCGAGCTGCGCTATCTGGCCGGGCGGCGGGCGCCTGACCGGTATGTCCTCGACCTGTCCGACAGTTCCTCCGAGCTGCTCCACCCGCAGAGCTACCACCGGATCCCGCAGCCGGAGGACCGGTTGTTCGTCAACGCCGAGCACGCGCCCCTGTGGGCGGAGAAGGGCTGGTCGGTCCCACCGCTGTAGACGCCGGCCCGGCCGTCCGGGTCGGCCGGCGCGGACCGGTGACCGCGGGGCCGCACGGGCCGGTCGGGCCGTCCGGGCCGGCCCGGTCGTCGGCGCGTGCCGGGCGACCGGGGCCGTGCGGCCGGGGCCGCCGGACGGGGCGAATATGCGCTGGCAGCGTTAGGTGGGAGGAATCTGGGCAGGGTGAAGAACCCCTGTCCGGCTAAGTGACTGACTGGTAGGTTGCGCGGTATGGAGTCCCCAAAGCACGCAGGTGACATCGCGGTCGCCGTCTCCAAGGCCTATGGAATCGAGACCATGTTCACCCTGTCCGGTGGGCACGTCTTCCCGCTGTATGACGGGGCGGTCCACGAGGGCATGCCCATCCTCGACGTGCGGCACGAGCAGAGCGCGGTCTTCGCCGCCGAGGCGACCGCCCGGCTGACCCGCAGACCCGGACTGGCCGTGCTCACCGCCGGCCCCGGCGTCACCAACGGCGTCAGCGGCGTGGCCACCGCGCACTTCAACGGCTCCCCCGTCGTGGTCATGGGAGGCCGGGCACCGCGCTCACGCTGGGGCTCCGGCGCGCTGCAGGAGATCGACCACCCGCCGCTGTTCGCGCCGATCACCAAACTGGCCTTCACCGGCTCCGGCCCCGACTCCGTCGCCGAAGACGTGGAGATGGCCTTCCGCACGGCCCTGGCCCCGCACCGCGGCCCGGTCTTCCTCGACTTCCACATGGACCACCTGTTCGCGGCCGCGCCCCCGCCCGACCACGTCACCGAGACGCTGACCCCGTCACCGCTGGAGCCCGACCCCGACTCCCTCGCCGGGATCGCCCGCCTGCTCGCCGAGGCCGAGCGCCCGGTGCTGGTGCTCGGCTCGGACGTGTGGATGGACCGCGCCGAGGAGGTCGCCCGGGGCTTCGCCGAGGAGTTCCGCCTGCCGGTCATCCCCAACGGCCAGGGCCGCGGCATCCTGCCCGCCGGGCACGAGTTGCTGGTCACCCGGGCCCGAGGGCTGGCCCTCACCCAGGCCGACCTGGTGATCGTGGCGGGCGCCCCGCTGGACTTCCGCCTCGGCTACGGCTGGTTCGGCGGCAAGGACGGCGCCCCGCTCGCCAGGGTCGTGCACCTGGCCGACGCCCCGTCGCAGCTCACCACGCACATCGAGCCCTCCGGGACCGCCGCCGGCGACCTGTCGCTGGTCTTCTGGGGGCTGGGTACGGCCTGCAACCAGGCCGGCGTCTCCCCCGCGTCCTACGCGCCGTGGCTGTCGAAGCTGTCGGAGGCCGCGTCGGCGGCCATCGCCGCCGACGCGGACCTGCTGGCCTCCGGCTCCGACCCGATCCACCCGATGCGCATCTACGGCGAGCTGGCCAAGGTCCTCGCCGACGACGCCGTGGTGATCGGCGACGGCGGCGACTTCGTCTCCTACGCCGGCAAATACGTCGAGCCCAAGCAGCCCGGCAACTGGCTCGACCCGGGCCCGTACGGCTGCCTGGGCACCGGCCTGGGCTACGCCATCGCCGCCCGGGTGGCGCGGCCCTCCTCGCAGGTGGTGCTGCTGCTCGGCGACGGCGCGGCCGGTTTCTCGCTGATGGACGTGGACACGCTCGTACGGCACCGCCTGCCGGTGGTGATGATCTGCGGCAACAACGGCATGTGGGGACTGGAGAAGCACCCCATGCAGATGCTCTACGGCTACGACGTGGCGGCCGAGCTCCAGCCGCAGTGCCGCTACGACCAGGTGGTGACCGCTCTGGGCGGCGGCGGCGAGCTGGTCACCGACCCGTCGCAGATCGGCCCGGCGCTGCTGCGCGCCTTCGACTCCGGCGTCCCGTACATGGTCAACATCGCCACCGACCCGTCGGTCGCCTACCCCCGCAACACCACCGGGGTCTGAACGGCGCCGGCTGGGGCCCCGCCACGGCGGGGACCCAGCCGCGCCGAGGCCGGACGGGGGCGGCCGGGTATGGCCGGGGTGGGGTCGGCCGGACCCCGGGCAGGGCCTGGGCCACCGCCGAGGTCAGCGGTTCGGCACCGGCCGGCTCCGGCGGAGGTCCGATGCGGGCCGGCCTGCCGGACCAGTCACCGCGCGGCGAGAAGGGTGTCGACGGCTGCCGTCACAGACAGGTCGTCGACCCCCTTCGCCGTCTCCGCGGCTCGCCGTCCCCGCACCCGAACGGCTCAGGTCTTGCTCGTCTAGGGGCTGGGCGTCGAGGTCGGGGTGGGCGCCGGGCTGGACGGGCAGCCGTAGTTGGCCACGACGATCTCCACCGGCTTCCTCGGGTCCCACATGGTCCCGCCGGGCGGATGCTGCTCGACCACCCTCATGCACTGGGTGCGGTCGAGGTCGGCGCTGTCAGACGTCTTCGGCTTCAGGCCCGCCTTCTGCAGCTCGCTCCTGGCCATGTCCGGCGCCATGCCCGTGACGTCGGGCACCTTCCGCTTCGGCAGCGGCGTCGGGGTGGGTGTGGGCGTCGGGGTCGGCGTCGGGGTGGGTGTGGGCGTCGGGGTGGGGGTCGGGGTGGGTGTGGGCGTGCGGGTGGGGCGGGTGGGCTGCTCGGCCGGGGCGGTGGCGGTCTGCCTCGGCCTGGGGGGCTTGGAGGACCTGGTCTTCGTGGGGCTCGGCGAACCGCTCACGCTGGGCAGCGGCTCGGGCTTCGTCGTCTGGGTGTTGGACACCGTGGAGGCCGCCATCCCGTTGATCGCCAGGGCGACGAGCCCGACGCACATCACGGCCGCCGCCGCGGAGACCGCCAGCAGCCCGCCCTTCCTCCGGGGCCGCTTCGCGCCGCGGCGGCCACGGCCCTGCGGGACCGCTTGCGTGGCCGGGCCGGGCGATGGCGCCGTCTCGGGCGGCACGGCCCCCTGCGGGCCCGCCGGAGGCATGGCCCCCTGCCAGCCGGTCTGCGGCAGCGGCGCCTCGGACCGGTCGGCCTGCGGAGGGGCTCCGTGCCGGCCGGTCTGCGGCGGTGCGGCGCCCTCCCAGCCGGCCTGCACCGCGCCGGCGGGCGGGAGCGGCGGCGCCATCGTCGAGCCGGTCTCCGGCCCGAGGCGCGCCGCCTGCCTGGCGGCGGTGCTCATCGCGGCGGCGCTGGGGAAGCGCCGGGCCGGGTCCTTGGACAGGGCCCGCTCCACCAGGGCCCGGACCGCGGGAGGGATGTGCGGCGGCAGTGGCGGCGGCATCTCGCGGATGTGCTTGAGCGCGATCGTGACCGGGGTGTCGCCGTCGAAGGGCCGCTGCCCGGCCAGGCACTCGTAGGCCACCACGCCCAGCGCGTAGATGTCGACCGCGGGGGTGACCGGCGCGCCCTCGGCCTGCTCGGGCGCGCAGTAGGCGGCGGTGCCGAGCACCATGCCGGCGTCGGTCAGCCTGCTGGCCGCGTCCGACCTGGCGATGCCGAAGTCGGTGAGCACGAGTGTGCCGTCGGAGCGGACCATCAGGTTGCCGGGCTTGATGTCCCGGTGGACGATGCCCTGGTCGTGGACGGCCTGCATGGCGGAGGCCGCCTGGGCGATGAGCTCCATCGCGGGCCCGGGGGCGATGCTCCCCAGCCGCCCGAGCAGCCGGTCGAGCGGCTCGCCGTCCACGAACTTCATCACGAGATATGCCGTCGCCCCCGCGCCGGGCACCTCGTGAATCCCGTAGTCGTAGACGTCTACGACCCCGGGGTGGTTGATCGTCGCCATCGCCCGGGCCTCGCCCTGGAAGCGCACCAGGAAGCCGGGGTCGTCAGTACGGCCCGGGAGCAGCACCTTGACCGCGACGGTGCGGGCCAAGACGGTGTCCTCACCGCGCCACACCTCGCCCATACCGCCGGCGCCGATGCGGGTATCCAGCCGATACCGCCCCGCCAGCGTCGTGCCTTGGGCCACCATGACTCCCCCGTAACCCTCTCCGCTCCCACCCCAGGGTTCTCCAACAAAGCGGATTTGTATCGCGCCAACGTCACGGCAACGTAACGAAACCCTGCAAGCCGTATGCCTCACAAACAAGACGCGTGCCGTAGCATCGCACAAAACTCAGGACTTTTAAGCGTACTTGTATAGGTTGCGCACTTTTACGGCAAGAGCTGCCAGGCAGCCGTCGGCGCGCACCGCCCCCGGCGCCCACGGATCATCGACGGAGCCTTGGCCACCCTGGAATCCCCCACAAGAGTACATAAAACGTACATAAAACTAGCGGCCGGAGAGCAGTGCTCGGTCCGTCGCGGGGCGGTGATCCGCCCCGGCCGACGGAACCGGGGCTCAGCCGCTCAGCGTGCCGTGCTCCGCGCAGCGCGCCGACCAGCCGGTGGGGGTCACCTGGACCACCATGCGCCGGCAGCAGTGGGGACAGTAACGCGGCGGCTCCATCGCGCGCGCGGCGCGGCAGCCCGCGTGCTCGCCCTCGTGCGCCGGGCGGCCGCAGTGATCGCAGTAGGGGGTCACCCGATCACCTTATGCTGACGCCCATGACGTTGACTCCCGGCCTGCGCGCCCAGCTCCTCATCATGGTCGAGAGGGAGGACACCGCGGCCGTGGTCGGCAGCGGAGACGTCCCCGTCCTGGCCACCCCCCGCCTGCTGGCCTTCGCCGAACAGGCCACCGTCCGGGCGGTCACGGGCGCGCTGGAGCCCGGCCAGACCTCCGTGGGCACCAAGGTCGTCCTGGAGCACCTGGCGGCCAGCCCGGTCGGCACCCACGTCGAGATCGCCGCCGAGCTCACCGAGGTCGACGGCCGCCGTCTGGTCTTCGCCTTCACCGCCGCCGACCGGCACACCACCGTCGCGACCGGCACGATCGAACGCGTGGTCGTCGACCGCGAACGCTTCATCGCCAGACTCTCCCGCTGACCGCCCGCGCTCACCGCACACCGCCCGGGACACCCCCGACACCGCCCCGCACACCGTCCGGAACCACCGCGCACCGTCCCACACCCACCGCGCGCCACCCGGAACCGCCGCACACCGTCCCACACCCACCGCGCGCCACCCGGAACCGCCGCACACGCTCACCGTGCGCCAACCGGGCCCCACTATGCGACCGGAGCCGGGACCGCTCACGCGGGACTCTCACCGGCGCCGGTACGGCGGGAGCACGCGCGGCGGTGACCGGCGCCGCGGCACGGTGCGGGGCCGGGCAGGCTACTCGATGACGGCGATGACGTCGCCTTCCTGGATGACGTCGCCCTCGGCGACCTTGATCTCGGTGATCACACCGTCGTCCTCGGCGATGACGGGGATCTCCATCTTCATCGACTCAAGGATGACCAGGGTGTCGCCGTCCTCGACGGTGTCGCCCTGGGAAACGAGGACCTTCCAGACATTTGCCACCATCTCTGCGCGTACTTCAGCCACCGGACACTCCCATCAATCACTGTGATCCATCTGTGTCAGACCGACCTGTTCAGGCCCGCATGCGAGCCACCAGTCCGGTGTCGTAGGTCCCCTCGACGAACTCGGGGTGCTCCAGCAGCTCCGCGCAGAACGGCAGGTTGTTCTTGGGTCCCGCGATCTCGAAGCCCGCCACGGCCGCCCGGGCGCGCTCCAGGGCCTCGGCCCGCGTCTGCCCGAACACGCACAGCTTGGCCATGAGCGGATCGTAGAACGGCGTGACCGTGTTGCCGTCGGTGTAGCCGGAGTCCACCCGGACGCCCTCGCCGGACGGTTCCGTCCAGATGTCGATCTTCCCGGGACCAGGGAAGAACCGCTTGGGGTCCTCGGCGTAGACGCGGAACTCGATCGCATGGCCGCGCGCGATCACCTCCGGCGCGGTCTTCTCGCCCGCGGCGATCAGCAGCTGCTGCTCGACCAGGTCCACGCCGGTGACCAGCTCGGTGACCGGGTGCTCCACCTGGAGCCGGGTGTTCATCTCCAGGAAGACGAAGTCCTGCTTGTCGGCGTCGACCAGGCACTCCACGGTCCCCGCGCCGAGATAACCGACCGCCTCGCCCGCCCGTACGGCCGCCGCCAGCATGCGCTCGCGCAGCTCCTGGGTGATGCCGGGGGACGGCGTCTCCTCCACGACCTTCTGGTGCCGGCGCTGCACCGAGCAGTCGCGCTCGCCCAGCGCGACGACCGTGCCGTCGGCGAGGCCGAGGATCTGCACCTCGACGTGGCGGGCGTGCTCGATATAGCGCTCCAGCAGGATCGCGGGCGTCCCGCCGAAGCGCGAGGCGGCCCTGGACGCCTGCTCGAACGCCTTGGCCAGCCCGGCCTCGTCGTGGGCGACGCCCATGCCGATGCCGCCGCCGCCCCCCGCCGTCTTGACCATGACCGGGTAGCCGATCCCGGCGACGGCGGCCACGGCCTCCTCCAGCCCGGTGACCGGCTCGCGGGTCCCGGCGGCGACGGGCACGCCCGCCGCCTCCATCAGGTTACGCGCGTTGATCTTGTCGCCCATCCGCTCGATCGCCTCGGGCGAGGGCCCGATCCAGGTCAGACCGGCGTCGATGACGGCCCGGGCGAATCCGGCGTTCTCCGAGAAGAACCCGTAGCCCGGATGGACGGCCTGGGCGCCCGACACGCGGGCGGCCTCAAGCACCTTGTCGGCGTCGAGATAGCTCTGCGCCGGGTTGGCCGGCCCGAGCAGGATCGCCTCGTCGGCCTCCCGGACGAACGGCAGGTCGGCGTCGGCCTCGGAATACACCGCGATGGCTCGCAGTCCCATGCGCTGGATCGTGCGGATGATTCGCCGTGCGATTTCGCCACGATTGGCTACCAGAACAGACTCGAACACGTTGGCAGACCCCTTTCGACCGCTCCACCCTATGATCGGGGTCTTAGCACAGCCCTAAGCCCGAAACCACCGATCACGGGAACGTGATCTGTAGGAAACCCACAAGCGCGCGGGATCGGAACCCTCCCGGGGACCACCCGGTCAGGAAGGGAGATCCTTCGGGTCCGGGAGGCGATCGTTCGGATCCGCAAGGAGATCTTTCAGATCCGGTACGACGGAGTCAACCTGTCGATGACGCGGGCTGCCGCTTCGACGACCGGTGGATCATACTCCTCGCCGGCGCCGAGGCGGAGCCGTTCGAGGGCGGCCCCGGCCCGGTCCCGGTCGGTGGAGCCGCCGACCAGGTCGTCATAGGCGTTGGCCACCTTGATGATGCGGCTGGCCAGCGGCGGCGTCTCGGCGCAGGGATCGCACTGGCGGCGGACGATCTCGGCCACCCGGTCCAGCACCCCGGTCTGCCGGATCACCTCCGCGCCGAGTTCGGCGATGCGCCGGGCCTGCTCGGGCTCGGTGAGCACCGTGGCGCCCCCGGGGATCGGATCGCGCAGCGAGAGCTGGCCGATGTCGTGCATGAGCGCGGCGTACTCCAGCTCCAGTAGCTCGGGCTCGGCCAGGCCCAGCTCCCGCCCGACCGCGACCGCCAGGCGGCTGACCCGGCGCGAATGCCCCGGCTCGACGTAGCCGCCGACCTCGGTGACCCGCGACAGCGCCCGGACCGTCTGGAGGTAGGTGGCCCGGATCCCGGCGTATTTACGGAAGGCGACCTGGGTGACCAGCAGCGGCGCGGCGAAGACCAGCAGCGCCGCCATGTCCATGCTGTGCGAGGCGAGGGCGAGCAGGATGCCGGAGGCGGCGACGGCGGCCCACAGCGGCGTGGCCATCCGCGCCTCGTCGCGGAGGGCCACGCCGAAGGCCGCGCGCACCTGCTCGGCCCGGAGCACGGCGGCCAGCAGCACGTCCGCCAGCACCATGACCAGTAGGAGCAGGGCCATCACGCCGAGCGCGGGCCACCAACCGCCCTCGGGCCCCTTCGTCAGCTCGAACAGCGACCCCGCCAACGGCCGGTAGGCCACCGCCAGCAGCGCGCCGGTGAGCAGCCTGCGCGCCATCGCGTCCGGCCGGGGCGGGCGGCCCACCGCCAGGTGCGGCAGCGCCCCGGCGGCCATGCCGACCGCCAGCACCGCGACGACCTGGAGCGCCGAGTGCCGCGCCGGGACGTCGCCCATGTCCAGCAGCAGCGTGTAGCCGAGCGCGGCCGCCGCGCCGATCGGCGCCACCTCCCGGTTGCCCGGCATCGTGAGCCTGGCCAGCTCCCCCGCCGCGATGAGCGCGCCGAACCCGATGGCGACCTCCGGGTCGAGCAGCCCGGCGGCGGCGGTGTGCGCCACCCCCGTCACCGCCAACAGGCCCGCCGCGCAGATCAGCAGGAGCTGGCCCGAGTCGAGCCGCTGGAACGCCCGCGTGGCGGTGGTGGTGCCGTTCATCGCCCTGCTTCCATGGTCGCCCCCGCCTTCACCCTCGCCCCGCCCCGGCGGCTCACCGCTCTGTGCCCATGGTCGCGCCCGCCCTCACCCTCGCCCCGCCCGCCCGGCGGCTCACCGCTCCGACACCACCTGGATGGGCATGGTCGGGTCGTCGTGGTCCTTGGTGGTGGTCTCCGCCTCGCCGGCCGGAGGCGTGACGACCTTGCGCGGCGGCTCCCAGCCGTCGCGGTCGACGGCCTTGATGAACGCGACCACCATCACCGGGTCGAACTGAGTGCCGGCTCCCTTGCGGAGCTCGGCCATCGCCACCTCCACGGGGCGCGCCCCCCGGTAGGAGCGGTCGGAGGTCATGGAGTCGAAGGCGTCGGCCACCGCGATGATCCGGGCGAACTCCGGGATCTCCTCCCCGGCCAACCCCATCGGGTATCCCTTACCGTCCTGCCGCTCGTGGTGGTGCATGATCCCGGCGAACGCCTCGTCGAGGAAGTCGATGCCGCGCACGATCTCCAGCCCGCGCATCGGATGGAGCTGGATCGCGGCGAACTCCTCCTCGGTGAGCGGGCCGTCCTTCTGCAGCACCTTGGTCGGCACGCCCAGCTTGCCCACGTCGTGCAGCATCCCGGCGTAACGGATCGCCCGCAGCCGCTCGGACCCCATGCCGATCTCCTGGGCGATCATGCCCGAGGCCAGCGAGACGCGGGTGCAGTGACCACGGGTGTAGTAGTCCTTGGTCTCCACCGCCTGGCAGAGCGCCGCGATGGTGGCGTCGTAGGAGCGCTGCTGGGCGAGGTATTGGCCGAAGGCCCAGCGGGCGACGAACAGCGGGAGCAGCACGAGGACCGCGGAGATCGAGCTGACCGTCGCCCACAGCCCGGCGATCAGCAGGCCGAAGGTGGCGTAGCCCAGGTAGGAGACCATGAACTGGGCCACCCCCCGCAGCGGCACCTGGTCGGCCTGGCCGGTGAGCACGAGCACGATCGCGATCAGGACGAAGTTCAGCGGGACGAAGACCGCCGCCGCGCCCGCGAACGGCACGATCAGATCGTCGAACCCGGCGATGGTCGGCAGGCCCGCCGTGCCCCCCAGCCACTCGTAGGCCCGGCCCGCTGCGTAACCGCAGATGGCGAACTGGGCACCGTTGAACAGCCGCTTCACCAGCGGCAGCCCCGGCCGCACGCTGAAGACGGCCGTCATGCCGACCAGCGCCGCCCCCTCGGGACCGAGGAGCACCACCGCGGCGAGCGCGGCCGAGAAGCTGACCGACACCGCGGCCTGCTTGACGTTGAGCAGCGTCGGCACCGACTCGCACACCAGGAACAACAGGGCCAGTACGAGTAGGTTCGACCAGTCGAGCCGCTCAAGACGACCGCTCACCGCCACGCTGTATCCGAGGAGCGCGACCGCCGCCCCGATCACAGCGACAAGGTAGACCTTGGCAAACCACGGCAGTCCACGCAAAGCGGCCACCCTTGGGTCCTACGAGCGCGTGCTCAAGTCCAGGAGATCCCGAGACGTGCCGGGCTGACCGTTTCCTTCAACATGCGCTGCCTCCATGTCGTTTTCGCAACTCAGGCTACAGAAGCGAGCCCGACCCGGAGGGGCTGACCGAGAATCGCAAGCAAAGCGTAACCAATCCATCACCGCACGCCATCGCCGGTGTCGCGGTTAGCGGGCCGCCAGCCGGGCCCGCGCCCAGTCGACGGTGGCCTTCAGCCCGGTGGGCAGGTCGGTCTGGGGCCGCCAGCCCAGCCCCTCCAGCGCGGGGGCCGGATCGACGGCCATCGCCGGGAGATCTCCCGGGCGTGCCACGGCGGTCTCCGGGCCGTCGGGCGCGCCGACGGCCTCGGCCACCAGGGTGTGCAGCGCGCGGTCGGTGGTCTCCACCCCGGTGCCCAGGTTGAACCGGCGGCCGTCACCGCTCCCGCAGGCACGGACGAAACCGTCCACCACGTCGTCGACGAAGACGTAGTCGCGAGTCTGGGTGCCGTCGCCGTACAGCACCGTGGGGGTGCCGTTGAGCAGGGCGTCGGTGAAGATGGCGACCACCCCGGCCTCGCCGCCGGGTGACTGACGGGGGCCGTAGACGTTGGCGAGCACCAAGGTGGTGTAGTCGATGCCGTGGAGCGCCTTGAAGGCGGCCAGGTAGGTCTCCGCGCTGAGCTTGGAGGCCGCGTACGGCGAGCGCGGGTCGGTCGCCGCGTCCGCGGGGACCGGGATGACCGCGGGCCTGCCGTACACGGCGACCGAGGAGGCGAAGACGACCTTGCGGGTGCCGCCGCGCTGGGCGGCGGTGAGGACGGAGGCGGTGCCCTCGACGTTGAGCCGGGCGTCGTGGACGGGGTCGGCCACGCTCTTGCGCACGCTGATCTGCGCGGCGAGGTGGCAGATGACCTCGGGCTCCCAGTCGGCGACCAGGCCGATCAGGGCGGGGTCGCGCACATCCATCTGATGGAGCCTGAACAGCGGGCTCTGCGCCGCGCCGGCGAGGTTGTCGCGGTCGCCGCCGGACAGGTCGTCCACGGCCGTGACCTCGTGGCCGTCGGCCAGCAACCGGTCCACCAGATTGGATCCGATGAATCCCGCTCCACCGGTGACGAGTATGCGCATGCCGCCCCCCAAGCTCCTCGGCCATCGCCATGGCCATGGGAGAGATCCTAGGAGGTCAGCCGGTCAAGTCCGAGCGGACCTGCTTGATCCTGTCGAGCACTTTGGCGCGCAGGTCCTCCGAGGCCCGGTCGCAGCCGCAGTGCTTGGCGACCAGCTGCTTGACGACCTGCTCCAGGCCGTATTCCTCCAGGCAGGGGCCGCACTCGTCCAGGTGCTCGCGGATGTCGACGCAGTTGTTCTCGTCGAGCTCACCGTCAAGGTAGGTGTAAACCTTGTCCAGGACTTCACGGCAGTCGGTGGCGTGGGGCTTGCCGCAGCTCATGCGATCACCCCGTCCGCGATCGCCGGGCCGGTCCGTACGGGCTCGCCGTCGCCTCGCTCGCTCACTTCGCACCCTCCGCGGGAACCAGGCCACGCTCGCGGGCGTAGTCCTCCAGTTGGGTCCGCAGTTGGCGGCGCCCACGGTGAAGCCGCGACATCACGGTCCCGATGGGGGTGCCCATGATGTCGGCGATCTCCTTGTAGGGGAAACCCTCGACGTCGGCGAGGTAGACGGCGATGCGGAACTCCTCCGGGAGCGCGGCCAGCGCCTGCTTGACGTCGCTGTCGGGCAGATGCTCGAGTGCCTCGATCTCAGCGGACTTCAGCCCGGCCGAGGTGTGCGACTCGGCCCTGGCGAGCTGCCAGTCCTCGATCTCCTCGGCGCCCGACTGCTTGGGCTCCCGCTGCTTCTTGCGGTAGCTGTTGATGAAGGTGTTGGTCAGGATGCGGTACAGCCAGGCCTTGAGGTTGGTGCCTTCCTGGAACTGGTGGAAGGACGCGAAGGCCTTGGCGAAGGTCTCCTGGAGAAGATCTTCGGCATCCGCTGGGTTCCGGGTCATCCGGAGCGCGGCGGAGTAGAGCTGGTCGAGATAAGGCATCACATCCCGCTCGAACCGTGTGCTCCGCTGCTCCAGAGTCTCCGCGTCTGTCGCAGGGACCGGACCCACCCCCTTAAGATCGCCGAAGCCCTGCTGACGCGGGACTCCGTACTGAGCGGAGGATACCCGCTCATCAGGGATGGACCGATCACCGGGGCGGGTGATGGGTTCGATCAACGCGAGCATCGGCTTGCCAACCTCCCGAAAGGATCGTGCGTTGTCCGCTGCAACACGCCCGTCCTGTCATCTGTTCCCACAAGATAGAAGGTGACGAAGGACCCGGTACGGGGAAAAACATACGTACCGGCAGGTAGCTGTAGACCACCGGATACCCGACGCCAGGAGCCGCTTGTGCTGCCCATCCCGGCCGAAGAGCTGAACGGCTCAGGAACGCTCGGGCCGTACTGGACCTTTTATCGCGCGGTCGCCGCCGAGCAGCTGAGCCGATGGCTGCCGGAGAGCCCTTCGACCGTCCTCGACCTGTCCGGCGGCCGGGGCCGCTGGTCGGCCCAGGCCGCCAAGGCCGGGCACCGGGTGCTGGAGGTGGTCGACTTCCGCCGCACCGTGGAGGGTCAGCCGCTGCTGCACGACGTCTCCAAGGTCAGTCAGGTCCGCGCCGACGATCTCCGATTCCTCCCCGACCGCAGCGTGGACGCCGTGCTCGCCGAGGAGCGCGCCATGTCGGTGGAGCTCATGGCCGAGTCGGCGATCGACGACGTCGCCCGGGTGTTGCGGCCCGGCGGGCGGGCGCTGCTCTGCGTCGACTCCCTGGTGCTGGGGATGGCGATCCTCGCCGAGCAGAACTACTGGGCCCATCTGCGCCAGACCGGCGAGGTCATGCTCGTGCCCTGGCCCGACGGGAGCATCACCCGGTGCTTCAGCAGCGGCCAGCTGCGCGACCTGCTCACCGACGCCGGCCTGGAGGTGGAGTGGATCCGGCCCCGCACGGTGCTGTCCCCCTCGACGGTCGACCACGTGCTGGCCTCCGACTCGCGCGCGCTCACCTGGCTGGTCAACACCGAGCTGGAGGCGGATCCGGCCGACGACGACACCGTGGGCATCCACCTGGTCGCCAGCGCCCGCCGCCGGTAGGACCCGCCGGAGCCGTGGAAGGCCCCTCCGCGGCTCCGGGACGGCCCCTGCGCGCCTCCGGGACGCCGGTGGGCGCCGTCCTGGGGACCGTCCTTAACCCCGTGGAGGACCGCCCCCAGGAGGCGCCGTCCGAGCGAGGCACCGTCCCCAGGAGGCCCTGTCCGCCCCTAGCAGGTCCTGTCCGAGGTCCACCCCTAGGAGGTCCTGTCCGAGGTCCACCCCTAGGAGGTCCTGTCCGAGAGAGGCAGGGACAGAGAGCGGGCCGGCCACGGGTCAGCGCCTGCGCTCGCGCTTCGCCTGGCACTGCACGCAGCGGGCGGCCTCGGGGCGCGCTTCGAGCCTGCCCTCCGGCACGGGACTGCCGCAGTCGGCGCAGAGGCCGTAGAGCCCGTCGTCCAGCCGCCTGAGTGCTTCGAGCACCGAGCGGCGCTGCTGGGTGGCCGCCTCCAGCATGGCCCGGTTGCGGTCCGCGTCGGTCAGGACCGACCCGGCATCGCCCGCGGACCGGTCCCACGCGGTCAGGGGATCTCCCCGCAGCACCCCGATGGACCGGTCAAGCTCGGCGAGCATGCTCTCCAGGCGCACACGCGCGGTCGCGGCGTTCACGTATCCGCACCTCCGCAGAGTGGGGGCGGCCTGTGAAGGGATCCCCGATTGTCCCGTCAGGCGCGAAGGGGATGAGGTTTTACGGCGACACCCTCTTTCAGAGGTATCGCTTTCATCAGCGGATGCCCACTTGGCGTTGGTTTTACACCGGTTACAGATTGTTTTCGGATACGGACGCTCCCGGAAGGGGGACGGACGCTCAGAAGAGCGCCTGACCGTCATCCTCTTCCAGCAGCGGCTCGATGAGCTCCGGGCCGTTGTTCCGCACCGAGTTCACCGCGGTGGAGACCGGATACGCCTTCAGCCCGGTGGAGCCGGCCGGGACCAGGAACCCCTTCGCGTCGGGCACCCCGGGGTCGAGCCACTCCGCCCAGCGGTCCCGCTCGATCAGCATCGGCATCCGGTCGTGGACCGTGCCGGCCTCGTCCAGGGCGGAGGTGGTGATGACGGCGCAGGTCACCAGCCAGGCGAGCGGGTCGTCGTCGGGCCGGCCCCGGTCGCGCCAGAACTCGTACAGCCCCGCCATGGCCATGACCCCGCCGTCGGCGGGGTGGATGAAGTAGGGCTGCTTCTTCGGCTTCTTGACCGTCCCGCCCTCCTCCGCCACAGCCCATTCGAAGTAGCCGTCGGCCGGGAGCAGGCACCGGCGCTCGGCGAACGCCCTGCGGAAGGACGGCTTCTCGGTGAGCGTCTCGACCCGCGCGTTGATCATCCTTGAGCCGATGGACGGGTCCTTCGCCCAGGAGGGGACCAGGCCCCAGCGGAGCACCCGGAGCTGCCGGACCGCCTCGGCCTCCGGGTCGCTCTTGGGCACCCGGCTCAGCACCGCGTAGACCGGTTTGGTCGGCGCGACGTTGTAGTCGGGCCGGAGCTCCTCCTCAGCGGCCCCGTCGACCTCGACCTGGAACTGCTCAAGCAGCTCCTGCTTCTTCCGCGCAGACGCGTATCTCCCGCACATATCACCACCTTGCCATGTGTTCGAAGCGCAGGGTCACCGTCCCGGTAGGCTTTTGACCATGTCCGCTCCGCTGTGGCCCGCACCGACCGCGACCGAACCCGTCCGCGCGACCGTCTCCCTGCCCGGCTCGAAGTCGGTGACCAACCGCGCCCTGCTGCTGGCCGCGCTGGCCGACGGCCCGGGCACGGTACGGCTGGCCCTGCGCAGCCGGGACGCCGACCTGATGGCGGACGCGCTGCGGGCACTCGGCGCGACGATGACCCCCTCCAACGAGAGCGCCTCCAGCGTCGACTGGGCGATCACACCCGGCCCGGTCACCGGCGGGGCGCGGATCGACGTGGGGCTGGCCGGCACGGTGATGCGGTTCGTGCCGCCGATGGCGGCGCTGGGCGACGGCGAGGTGTTCTTCGACGGCGACCCGCACGCGCGCAAGCGCCCCATGGGCACGATCCTGGGGGCGCTGCGTGCCCTCGGCGCCGACGTGGACAACGACGCGCTGCCGTTCACCGTCCGGGGCCCGCTGACCGGCGGAGAGGTCACGCTCGACGCGTCCGGGTCCTCCCAGTTCCTCTCCGGCCTGCTGCTGACCGCCGCCCGGTTCGAGAAGGGCGTGACAGTACGGCACGCCGGCCCGCCGATCCCCTCCCAGCCGCACATCCAGATGACCGTTCAGATGCTGCGCGAGCACGGTGTCCGGGTCGACGACTCCGAGCCCGACGTCTGGCGGGTCGAGCCCGGCCCGATCGGCGCCAGGGACTTCACCGTGGAGCCCGACCTGTCGAACGCGGCGCCGTTCCTGTGCGCCGCGATGGTCACCGGCGGCACGGTCACCATCCCGGGCTGGCCCGCGGCGACGACCCAGCCGGGCGACCAGCTCCGGCGGCTGCTGGCGGACATGGGCGCCTCGGTCGAGCGCACGCCCGGCGGCCTGGCGGTCAGCGGCACCGGCCGCGTCACCGGCATCGAGGCGGACCTGCGCGACGTCGCCGAGCTGACCCCGACGATCGCCGCCCTCGCCGCCCTCGCCGACTCCCCCAGCCGGATCAGCGGCGTCGCCCACATCCGCGGGCACGAGACCGACCGGCTCGCCGCGCTGGTCGCCGAGATCAACGGCCTGGGCGGTGACGCGTCCGAGACCGACGACGGCCTGGAGATCCGGCCGCGCCCGCTCCACGGCGGGGTGTTCCACTCCTACGACGACCACCGGATGGCCACCGCGGGCGCGGTGCTCGGCCTGGCCGTGCCGGGAGTGCAGGTGGAGAACATCGCCACCACGGGTAAGACCCTCCCCGAGTTCGCCACCATGTGGGCGGACATGCTGGAGGGCCCACGGTGACGGGCCGCCGGCCGGCGGCCCCGCGGACGCCGGGCCGTGACGGGCGCCCGTCCGTCAGGGATCCGGGCAGAGCCCCCGCGCCTCAGGGCGTGGGGAGGGAGCCGGACGAGGGTAGATCGAGGCGGAGACACTGAGAAAGCGCGAATACGACGAGGACGACGTCAGGGTCAGGCCGGGCAAGGGTTCCCGGCCCCGGACCCGGATCCGGCCTGCGCACGACGACGCGGTGCGGGGGTTCGTGGTGGCGGTCGACCGGGGCCGCTACACGTGCCTGGTGGAGTCGGCGGGCGAGAAGGACCGCCGCCGTAAGAAGGACCGGCCGGAGGGCGCCGCGATGAGCGGCCGCGTCGTGGTGGCCATGAAGGCCCGCGAGCTCGGCCGCAAGGGGATCGTGGTGGGCGACCAGGTGGCCCTGGTCGGCGACGTCTCCGGCGCGTCCGACACGCTGGCCCGTGTCGTCCGCGTGGAGCCGCGCACCTCGATGCTGCGCCGCTCCGCCGACGACACCGACAACACCGACGGCATCGAGCGTCCCGTGGTGGCCAACGCCGACCAGCTCGTGATCGTGACGGCCCTGGCCGACCCGCCGCCCCGGCCGCGCATGATCGACCGGATGCTGGTGGCGGCCTTCGACGCCGACATCGAGCCGATGCTCTGCCTCACCAAGTCCGACCTGGCCCCACCCGACGAGCTGGTCTCCCTCTACGCCCCGCTCGGCGTGCCGTACGTGGTGCTGCAGAAGGGCGGCACCCTGGAGGAGGTCCGAGAACGCCTGAACGGCCGGACCAGCGTGCTGGTCGGCCACTCGGGCGTGGGCAAGTCCACCCTGGTCAACGCCCTGGTCCCGGACGCCAACCGGGCCGTCTCCCACGTCAACGCGGTGACCGGCCGGGGCCGTCACACCTCGACCTCGGCCGTGGCCCTGGAGCTTCCCGGGGGCGGCTGGATCATCGACACCCCGGGAGTGCGCAGCTTCGGCCTCGCCCACGTCTCGGTGGAGACCGTCCTGGCCGGCTTCCCCGACCTCGTCGAGGGCACGGTCGACTGTCCCAAGGGCTGCAACCATCTCGGCGAGGAGTGCGCCCTGGACGCCTGGGTGGCCTCCGGCCACGCCGACCCCGCCAGGCTCGTCTCCCTGCGCCGCCTGCTCGCCAGCCGCGAGGGCGCGCCCGACGACGACTAGCGGTTGGGGCGCAGGGTCCAGGAGACGGTCATCTCGGAGACCAGCGTGCCGTCGGTGGTCCTGATGTCGACGGCGACCTCGAACTCGGGGCGCTCCCCGGCGTCCAGCTTGGCCACGACCTCCTCGCGGGAGGCCCGCAGGCGGGCCTCGGCGACGACTTCGCCCTTGGCGAGCTTCACGTAGCGGATCGCCGCGTTCGCGGCCAGCGGGGTCGCCCGCGAGAGCTGGTCGCCGAAGGCCGCGAGCATCGCGGCGCCGGAGGCGGACTCGGCGAGGCTGAACAGGGCTCCGGCGTGCGGGCCGCCCACGTGGTTGTGCAGGTCCGCGCGGTCGGGCATGCGGGCCACCGCCGATCCCGGCTCCACTTTGTCGAAGGAGATGTCCAGTGTCCGGGCGAAGGGGACGCTCTGCAGCATGAAGGCGCCTACGTCGAAGCTCATGCCCCGCATGCTACTCGCCAGTAACAGCGGAGCCAACGGAAGATCCGGGACGCCCGCGCAGACCGGGCCCCCTCCAGGGGCCGGCCCGCGAGCGCGCCCATGAGAGGAGATTGGGAGCGGACCCGCGAAGGGGCCCGGAACACATCCGTGAGAGGGGACCTGGACCAGGCCCGCGAAGGGGACTGGGAACGCAGTCCGTGGGAGGGGGCCCGGAGCGGACCCGCGAAGGTCCGGGGGCGGCGAGATCCGGCCGCCGGGCACGGCGTGCGGCGCGTTCCCCGCTTTACGGCGTATCCGGCTGAGTGATGTGACGCGACACAATTCCCCGGGCTTGTTCCCCGCTCTCCTATTGACCACCACTGAGGCGATAGCGTTACCTCCTGTGACGGGTTACAACGACGACCTGCGCCTCGCGCACGTCATGGCCGACGCCGCCGACGACCTGACCATGCGCCGGTTCAAGGCCGCCGACCTCCGGGTCGACACCAAACCGGACCTCACCCCGGTCAGCGACGCCGACCGGGCGGTCGAGGAGGCGATCCGCAGCACGCTCAGCCGGGCCCGCCCCCGTGACGCGGTGATCGGCGAGGAGTTCGGCAAGACCGGCTACGGCGCGCGCTCGTGGGTGATCGACCCGATCGACGGCACGAAGAACTACGTGCGCGGCGTCCCCATCTGGGCCACGCTCATCGCGCTGATGGACCAGGGCCGGGTCGTCGTGGGCCTGGTCTCCGCCCCGGCGCTCGGCCGCCGCTGGTGGGCCGCCCGCGACAGCGGCGCGTGGACGGGCAAGAGCCTCACCAAGGCCACCCGCTGCCAGGTCTCCTCCGTCACCCGGCTGGAGGACGCCTCCTTCTCCTACTCCAGCTTCGGCGGCTGGGAGGAGGCCGGCAAGCTTGAGGAGTTCCTCGACCTCAACCGGTCGGTCTGGCGCAGCCGCGCCTACGGCGACTTCTGGTCGCACATGCTGGTCGCCGAGGGCGCGGTCGACCTGTCGGCCGAGCCCGAACTCTCCCCCTGGGACATCGCGGCGCTGACCGTGATCGTCGAGGAGGCGGGCGGCATCTGGACCGACCTGTCCGGCGTCCCCGGCCTCGACGGGGGCAGCCTGGTGTGCACCAACGGCCCGCTGCACAGCGAGGTCCTCAAGCGCCTCGGCGGCGGCCCGCTCACCCTTCCCGTGTAGCGGAGTCCCGTCCTTCCCGTGTGGCGGAGTCCGGTCGGCCCCGTGTAACGAAGTCCCGCCGGCCCCGTGTAGCGGCGCCCACTCTCACCCTGCCCGCGTGGCCGAGCCCGTCGGCCCCGCGTGGAGGAGTCCGCCCACCTTCCTCGCGTGGCGGAGCCCCGTCGGCCCCGTGTGGAGGAGCCCGCTCGCCTTCCTCGTGTGGCGGAGCCCTGTCGGTCCCGCGTGGAGGAGTCCTGCCGGCCTCGCGTGGCGGAGCCCCACCGGCCAATCTGCACGGAAGCTCCGCCGAAACCCCCCGGCGGCTCTCGCCTCGGCCTGTCCTGGGCCCGGAAAGGGCCCCGGACCTGGCCGGAACTTCAAGACTCGCCCAAGCCGTCGCCACAACTCCGACCGAATGCATTCATTTTGCGTTCACCTTCCTACCGGTTTCGAGTCATCTCGCCTCCCTACTGTCTTGAACGTTGAAGGACTTAGTGGGAGGAACCCAACCGTGAAGTATGCAGGCCGGCTCGCCGCGGTCACCCTCGTCGGCGCGCTCTCGCTCGCTGCGTGCGGCACCGATAACAACTCCGCCAGCACCGACGCCTCCACGGCACCGGCCTCAACGGCGCCCTCGGCCGGATCGGACGCCGGTCTCAGCGGCACGATCAACGCTGCGGGCTCCTCGGCGCAGGCGAACGCCATCGACGAGTGGAAGAAGAACTTCCAGCAGGCCAACGCGGGTGTGAGCCTCAACTACCAGCCCAGCGGCTCCGGCGCGGGTGTGCAGGCCTTCATTCAGGGCACGGTCGCCTTCGCCGGCTCCGACTCGGCGCTGAAGGACGACAAGGGTGAGCCCGCGCAGGCCGACGCCCGGTGCAAGACCGGCAAGGCCATCAACATCCCGATGGTGACCGGCCCGGTAGCCGTCGTCTACAACCTGCCGGGCGTCGAGGGGCTGCAGCTGTCCCCCAAGACCATCGGCGGCATCTTCAACAGCAAGATCACAAAGTGGGACGACGCGGCGATCAAGGCCGACAACCCGGACGCCAAGCTCCCCTCGACCCCGATCCAGGCCTTCCACCGCTCGGACGAGTCGGGCACCAGCGACAACTTCACCAAGTTCCTGTCCAAGACCGCCGAGTGGCCGTACGAGCCCGCCAAGGCGTGGCCGGCCGAGGCCAAGGGCCAGGGCGCCAAGGGCTCCGACGGCATCGCGCAGGCCATCAAGAGCGCCCCCGGCTCGATCAGCTACGTGGAGCTCTCCTACGCCGAGAACTCCAGCCTGGCCAAGGCCAAGGTCGCCAACGGCTCCGGCGAGTTCGTGGAGCTGACCCCGGAGAGCGCGGCCAAGACGGTCGAGGCCGCCGAGGTCGTCGGTCAGGGCAACGACCTCAAGCTGAGCATCGACTACGCCACCAAGGCCGCCGGCGCCTACCCCATCGTCCTGGTGACCTACGAGATCACCTGCGAGAAGGGCCTGGCTCCCGAGGAGGCCAAGCTGGTGAAGTCCTTCCTCACCTACACCTCCAGCGACGAGGGCCAGCAGGCGCTGACCAGCCTGGGCTACGCCCCGCTGCCGGCGACGGTTCTCGCCAAGGTCCGGACCGCCGTCGAGGCGATCTCCTAAGTTGATGGCGACTCCAGTTCGCACCCGTGACGGCGGATCGGCCCTGAGCCGGTCCGCCTCTCGGCGCAGCCGAGGTGAGGTGCCCTTCCGCTACGCCTCCACGGCCGCCGGCATTCTCCTGCTGGCGATCATGGCGGCCATCGCCGTCTTCCTCGTCGTCGAGGCGGTCCCCGCGCTGCAGGCCAACAAGGGGAGCTTCCTCACCACCCTCACCTGGGAGCCGAACAGCACCCAGTCCTTCGGCATCGGGGCGCTGGCCTTCGGCACGCTGATCAGCGCGGTCCTCGCGCTGATCATGGCGGTGCCGGTGGCCGTCGGCGTGGCGCTGTTCATCTCCCACTACGCGCCCCGGCGGATGGCCGGGATCCTGGGATACGTCATCGACCTGCTGGCCGCCGTCCCCAGCGTCGTCTACGGCCTGTGGGGCGTCGTCTTCCTCGTCCCGTTCATGCAGGGCCCCTCCGAGTTCCTGCACGAGTATCTGGGGTTCATCCCGCTGTTCGGCGGTGACATCATCACCGGCCGCTCGATGCTGACGGCGTCGATCGTGCTCGCGGTCATGATCCTGCCGATCATCGCGGCGATCTCCCGGGAGGTGTTCCTCCAGGTGCCCAGGGCGCACGAGGAGGCGGCACTGGCCCTCGGCGCGACCCGCTGGGAAGTGATCAGGATGGCGGTCCTGCCGTTCGGCCGTCCCGGCGTCATCAGCGCGTCCATGCTCGGTCTCGGCCGGGCCATGGGAGAGACCATCGCCGTCGCCCTCATCTTCCCCGCGACGTTCGGCATCAGCCTTGAGATCCTCACCCCGCAGGGCAACAGCATCGCCGCCAACATCGCCAACGGGTTCGGCGAGGCCACCCCGATCGGCCGTGGCGCGCTGATCGCGTCGGGCCTGGTGCTGTTCATCATCACGTTGCTGGTGAACATGGGCGCCCGCCTGATCGTCGCCCGTCGCAAGGAGTTCTCCGGAGCCGCCGCATGACCGCGATCCAGCGCATCTCAGCCGGCAGGCGGTTCAAGGACCGGCTCGTCCGGTCGCTGGTCTATCTGTCGTTCGCCATCGCCGTGGTGCCGCTGATCGCGGTCCTCTGGATGGTGGTCAAGAACGGCCTCGCCCGGTTCGACATGGAGTTCCTGACGCACTCCATGCGCAACATCGGCGCCCGGGACGCGGGGGGCGGCGCCTACCACGCGATCCTCGGCACGCTGGAGCAGGTCCTGCTGGCCTCGCTCATCTCGATCCCGGTCGGCCTGCTCACCGCGATCTACCTCGTGGAGTACGGCGCGGGCACCCGGCTGAGCCGGGCGATCAGCTTCTTCGTGGACGTCATGACCGGCATCCCCTCGGTGGTCTCCGGCCTGTTCATCCTGGCCTTCTGGATCCTGGCGCTGGGCCTGCCGTTCTCCGGTTTCGCCGGCGCGCTGGCCCTGTCGATCCTGATGATGCCGACGGTGGTCCGCTCCGCCGAGGAGATGCTCCGGCTGGTCCCCACCGACCTGCGGGAGGCCTCCTACGCGCTGGGCGTGCCGAAGTGGCGGACGATCACCAGGGTCGTCCTGCCGACCTCCTTCACCGGCATCGCGACCGGCGTCATGCTCGCCATCGCGCGTGTCGCGGGAGAGACCGCTCCGCTCCTGCTCACGGTCTTCTTCACCGACTCCATCAACAGCGATCCCTTCAACGGGCCGCAGATGGGACTGCCGCTCTTCGTCTTCGACCAGGCGGGCCGTCCGACCGACACCGCCATCGACCGTGCGTGGGCCGGAGCGCTCACGCTCATTCTGATCGTCATGCTGCTCAACCTGGTGGCACGCCTCATCGGCTGGTGGCGCTCGCCGGCCAGAGGCCGTTAGGAGGAATGTCGAAGTGAGCCAGCAGATCCAGGTCTCCGGCCTCGACGCGTACTACGGAAAGCACAAGGCGATCGAGGACATCTCGATGACGATCGAGCCCCAGTCGATCACCGCCTTCATCGGCCCCTCGGGGTGCGGCAAATCGACCTTCCTGCGGACCCTCAACCGCATGCACGAGGTCATCCCCGGCGCGCGCGTGGAGGGCAAGGTCCTGCTCGACGGGGAGGACCTCTACGCCTCCGACGTCGAGCCGGTGTCGGTGCGCCGCATGATCGGCATGGTCTTCCAGCGCCCCAACCCGTTCCCCACGATGTCGATCTACGAGAACGTGGCCGCCGGCCTCCGGCTCAACGGCAGGCACCCCAAGTCCACGGTCGACGGCATCGTCGAGGAGTCACTGAAGGGCGCCAACCTCTGGAACGAGGTCAAGGACCGCCTCCACAAGCCCGGCGCCGGCCTCTCCGGCGGCCAGCAGCAGCGCCTGTGCATCGCCCGGGCCATCGCGGTCAAGCCGGAGGTCCTCCTGATGGACGAGCCGTGCTCCGCCCTGGACCCGATCTCCACGCTGGCCATCGAAGACCTGATGGCCGAGCTGAAGAGCCGGTTCACGATCATCATCGTGACGCACAACATGCAGCAGGCCGCACGGGTGAGCGACCGCACCGCCTTCTTCAACCTGGCGGGGCAGGGACAGCCGGGCCGCGTCATCGAGATGGACGACACCTCGCGCATCTTCACCAACCCCGCCCAGCAGGCGACCGAGGACTACATCACCGGCCGCTTCGGATAAACCGACCACATTGGAGGACCCGGGTGATCCAGCCGCTGACGGCACCCGAGGTGAACGGGGACACTCGGACGGCGCCCCTGCTGCTGGTGGCCGATCCCGAATCGGCCTTGGTCCAGGGACTGGCCGACGCCCTCGAACGCGAGGGCGTCGTGGTCACGGGCGTCACCGACGGCGCCCAGGCCCTTTTGCAGGCCGGGGCGCTCCGGCCTGACGTCGTGCTCGTCAGCGCCTCGTTGCCGGTCATCGGGGCGGTGGAGTTCATCCGCGCCGTACGGCTGACGCGGGCGGTGCCGGTGCTGCTGGGCGTGGGCGAAGGCCATGCCGAGCAGGCCGTCCAGGCGCTCGCGGCCGGGGCCACCGCGTGTGTGGCCCGGCCGTACCGGGTGCCCGAACTCCTTCCGCTGGTGCAGGCGGCCTTCTCCGGCGAGGCGGCGACCCGCCGGACACTCGTCGTCGGCAGGGTCGAGCTCGACGTGAACGCCTACCAGGTGAAGGTCAGCGGCCACACCGTCCACCTGCCGCTGCGCGAGTTCGAGCTGCTGCACTACCTGATGCGCAACGCGCACCGCACGGTCACCCGTGAACAGATCATGCGGCATGTCTGGAACTCCACCGACACCACCTCCACCAACACGATCGCCGTGCACGTCAAACGCCTGCGTGCCCGCCTCGGCGACACCGACGACCAGCTGATCCAGACCGTGCGCGGGGTGGGTTACCGGCTGGTCGACAAGTCGTCCTGACCGCCGGCCGCCGCGCATCCTCGCCGGCCCCGGAAGGCGGCCAGGATGCGCGTGACCGTGCCCTCGACCCGGGCGATGCCGCTGCCCATGCTCCCGCTGTCCTCGGTGAGGACCGCCACGGTGTAGTCGTGTCCGGGCTCCCTGATCAGCCCCGCGCTGGTGACCGCCCAGCGCCCGTTGGAGCCATGCCGCAGCCAGCCGTTCTTCAGTGAGACATGGCCGCCCTCGCACGCCGCCGCGCTGATCCCCCAGCGCTGCTCCGGGATCACGTGCCCCATCAGCCGCAGCACCCGCGCCCGGTCCTCCTCCGGCAGCGGACCACGGCCCCCGGCCAACGCCCTGATCAGCCGGACCTGGTCTCCCGCGGTGGTCTGCGTGATGCCCCAGCAGTACAGGCCCAAGCACCGTCCCGCCGGCGTGTAGGTGCGCCTGAGGCCGAACTTCCGGTTCGCCCTGCCCAGCCCGGTCTCCAGGCCGATGTGCTCGTACAGCCGGTCGGCCGCCGCGTTGTCGCTGAAACGGATCATCCGCTCCGCGTCGTCCCTGGTCCGCTCGGTCAGCCGGCGCCACGGCGTCCTGAGCAGCAGCGCCATCAGGATATTGATCTTCGAGGTGCTCGCCGTCGGCAGCCTCAGGCCACGGTGGTACCGGTACGTCCGGCCGGTGGCCAGGTCCCGCACCATGGCGGTGGTCCGGCCACCGTAGCGCGCGAGGAAACGGTCGAGGCCGCGGGTGAGCGCCGCGGCGGGGACCTTCGGAGCGGGGGCTCCCGGTGGCGTCTGCGGCCGGGGAGAGGGCCGGGGATCCTCGGAGGGGGCGGCGCTCGGCGTCGCCGCCCCGGAGGGGGAGGGCCAAGGAGACCCGGAGGGGGAGGGCCAGGGGGACGAGAATCCGGAAGATGGCGTCCCGGAGGGCGAGGATCCGGAGAGGGAGGGTCCGTAAGGGGAGGGCGAGACGGTGCCTGCCGTCATCCCGTCCCCGGCCGCGCAACCACCCATCGCCCCGGATACCAGTACGGCTACCGCCGCAACCGCCCAATGCGCCGTCTTCACCATCGACTCGATCGCTCCCCCCCGATTACCTCATGATCGGGATCTATCCCCGGACGGGGATCCGGAAGACGGCGGGACGGAACCTCGCCCGGGGGGAGCCCAAACCCTTGGAGAACGGGCCGGTGAACCAGCTAGCCTTGGCGGACACCGGCGGTTAGCCGGGCGATGCTCTCGTCGTCGCAGGTCGCCCAGAACCCCCCGACCACGTCCTCAAGATGGTCCAGCGACTCCGCCCGGAACAGCACATCCTGGTATTTCGTGATGTCGTAGTGGGTCGTGCCCATGGCCAGGAGGTCCAGGGGCCGGATGTCCATGCCCCGGAACTCCTCGATCTCCCCGTAGGAGGAGAGGATGCCCGCCCCGTACGCCCGCAGCTCGTTCTGGTCGGTCATGACGCCGAACTCCAGCGTGAACCAGAACACCTTCGAGATGAACTCCAGCGCCTGCTCGCTCTCGACCCGACGCGCCGCACCGCCGGCCAGCCGGTAGAGGCGCGAGTAGCGGTCGGAGGCCAGCGCGTTGGCGTGCCCGATCACCTCGTGGATCACGTCCGGCTCCGGCGTGTAGAGCGGCGTCGAGTGGTGCCGGATGTACTGGGTCGAGTGGAAGAAGCCGTCGGCCAGCACGCCGTAGAAGTCCCGCAGCGGCACCAGTCCGGCGGCCGGCAGATAGCGGAACCCGGTCAGCGGCTCCAGCAGCTCGCTCACCTCCTGAAGCTGCGGGATCCGGTCGGCCGGCAGTCCCAGCCTCTCGGCCGCGTCCAGGTATTCAGCGGTCGCGTATCTACGGTGCTTGATCGCCAGCTCCCGGCTGACCAGGGCCCACACCTCGTGCTCCTGGCCGGTGTACTCGGCCGTGGGGATCGGCGCACCGGGCACGTGTCCCACCGCGAGCGCGGCGATGGCGTTGCGCCGGAGCCGGTAGACCGGATCGGCGAAGCCGGGGTGACTCGCGGCGAGCTCCACCTCGACCGTGCCGTCCTCACGGGTCGCCACCGGCGCGAAATACTGCGCTTCCTCGAACATGAATGAAATGACAGCAATTCTTCGAATCGTTGACAAGAGCGAGCAGTTTGAGTGCGCGATCCGCGCATGATCACACTGTCAGCCCTGTGCCTGACTGGTCATATCGCCTAGT
Source organism: Streptosporangium brasiliense (assembly GCF_030811595.1). NCBI lineage: Bacteria > Bacillati > Actinomycetota > Actinomycetes > Streptosporangiales > Streptosporangiaceae > Streptosporangium > Streptosporangium brasiliense. Next base: position 2,965,777 of record NZ_JAUSRB010000002.1, on the reverse strand, counting down.
CTGGTGCGGTGCCCATCGACGACCTGGACAGCCGCCTCCTGGTGACCATGCGCGCCCATCCGCGCATCGGCCTCACCGAGCTCGCCCGGCTGCTCGGCGTGGCCCGGGGCACTGTGCAGGCCCGCGTCGAGAAGCTCACCGCCCGCGGCGTCATCGCCGACTTCGGCCCCACGGTCACCCCCGAGGGCGTCGGCTACCCCATCCTGGCCTTCGTCTCCCTGCAGATCGCTCAGGGCCGGCTGGCCGAAGCCGTGCGGGCGCTCCGGTCCCTGCCGGAGATCCTTGAGGTGTACGGCACCAGCGGCCAGGCCGACCTGCTCTGCCGCGTGGTCGCCCGCAGCACGCCGGATCTCCAGGAGATCATCGCTCGTATCCTGGCCTCGCCCGCGGTCCAGCGCACCGACACCACGATCGCCCTGTCGGTCCAGGTGCCCTACCGGATCGAGCCCCTGCTCCACGCCGCTCCGGACGCCTGAGCGGATCCTCCACCAGGGCCGCCCGGGTGCCAGGCTCGGGGTGCCGGGCTCGGAGTGCTGGGCTCGGGTAAAAGTCCCCGGAACGCAGGAAAGGCCACCCCCGAAGGGATGGCCTTTCCTGAATGATTGTCCGGCGGCGACCTACTCTCCCACACCGTCCCCGGTGCAGTACCATCGGCGCTGAAGAGCTTAACTTCCGGGTTCGGAATGTAACCGGGTGTTTCCCCTTCGCCATAACCGCCGTAACACTATGAAACTGTCAAACACACACGTGTCGCGGTGTTCGCTGTTTCAGAATCGCATAGTGGACGCGGGCAACAACCCTGATCACGCGCTGCTCCGGACCCGGCGAAGGGACCAAAGCGCTGCAGTGACCAAGAATATGCTTTGTGGTCAAGTCCTCGGCCTATTAGTACCGGTCAGCTCCACACATTACTGTGCTTCCACCTCCGGCCTATCAACCCAATCGTCTATTGGGAGCCTTACCCCTCACGGGTGGGAGACCTCATCTCAAGGCGAGCTTCCCGCTTAGATGCTTTCAGCGGTTATCCCTTCCGAACGTAGCCAACCAGCCGTGCTCCTGGCGGAACAACTGGCACACCAGAGGTTCGTCCGTCCCGGTCCTCTCGTACTAGGGACAGCTCCTTTCAAGTCTCCTGCGCGCGCAGCGGATAGGGACCGAACTGTCTCGCGACGTTCTAAACCCAGCTCGCGTACCGCTTTAATGGGCGAACAGCCCAACCCTTGGGACCTACTCCAGCCCCAGGATGCGACGAGCCGACATCGAGGTGCCAAACCATCCCGTCGATATGGACTCTTGGGGAAGATCAGCCTGTTATCCCCGGGGTACCTTTTAGCCGTTGAGCGACGGCGCTTCCACAAGCCACCGCCGGATCACTAGTCCCAGCTTTCGCTCCTGCTCGACCCGTCGGTCTCACAGTCAAGCTCCCTTGTGCACTTACACTCGACACCTGATTGCCAACCAGGCTGAGGGAACCTTTGGGCGCCTCCGTTACTCTTTAGGAGGCAACCGCCCCAGTTAAACTACCCACCAGACACTGTCCCTGATCCGGATCACGGACCGAAGTTAGACGTCCAAAACGACCAGAGTGGTATTTCACCAATGACTCCACCATCACTAGCGTGACAGCTTCACCGTCTCCCACCTATCCTACACAAACCGTTCCAAACGCCAATGTCAAGCTGTAGTGAAGGTCCCGGGGTCTTTCCGTCCTGCTGCGCGTAACGAGCATCTTTACTCGTAGTGCAATTTCGCCGGGTCTGCGGTTGAGACAGCGGGGAAGTCGTTACGCCATTCGTGCAGGTCGGAACTTACCCGACAAGGAATTTCGCTACCTTAGGATGGTTATAGTTACCACCGCCGTTTACTGGCGCTTAAGTTCTCAGCTTCGCCACATTACTGCAGCTAACCGGTCCCCTTAACGTTCCAGCACCGGGCAGGCGTCAGTCCGTATACATCGTCTTACGACTTCGCACGGACCTGTGTTTTTAGTAAACAGTCGCTTCCCCCTGGCCTCTGCGACCCCCACCAGCTCAGGGAGCAAGTCCCATCACCAGCGAAGGCCCCCCTTCTCCCGAAGTTACGGGGGCAATTTGCCGAGTTCCTTAACCGCAGTTCACCCGATCGCCTTGGTATTCTCTACCTGACCACCTGAGTCGGTTTCGGGTACGGGCCGCCACGACACTCACTAGAGGCTTTTCTCGGCAGCATAGGATCACCCACTTCGCCACAATCGGCTCGGCATCACATCTCAGGATACATGGACCGCGGATTTGCCTACGGTCCTCCCTACATGCTTACCCCAGGACTACCATCGCCTGGGCTGGGCTACCTTCCTGCGTCACCCCATCGCTTACCTACTACCAGATCAGGCCAGGCGTTCACTCTGACGCCGCCCCCGAAGGGGCAACCGAGTTAAGGACCCTTAGTATCACTGGATTCAGTATTGGCGCATCGTAGCGGGTACGGGAATATCAACCCGTTGTCCATCGACTACGCCTGTCGGCCTCGCCTTAGGTCCCGACTTACCCTGGGCGGATTAGCCTGCCCCAGGAACCCTTGGTCATCCGGCGCAGAAGTTTCTCACTTCTGATTCGCTACTCATGCCTGCATTCTCACTCGCACGGCCTCCACAACTAGATCACTCTGCTGCTTCGCCGGCCGCACGACGCTCCCCTACCCATCCACACACCTAAACCACAAAGGCTCGGACACATGTGTGAATGCCACGACTTCGGCGGTGTACTTGAGCCCCGCTACATTGTCGGCGCGGAATCACTTGACCAGTGAGCTATTACGCACTCTTTCAAGGGTGGCTGCTTCTAAGCCAACCTCCTGGTTGTCACTGCGACTCCACATCCTTTCCCACTTAGCACACGCTTAGGGGCCTTAGTCGGTGGTCTGGGCTGTTTCCCTCTCGACTACGGAGCTTATCCCCCGCAGTCTCACTGCTACGCTCTCACTTACCGGCATTCGGAGTTTGGCTGACGTCAGTAACCTTGTCGGGCCCATCGGCCATCCAGTGCTCTACCTCCGGCAAGAAACACGTAACGCTGCACCTAAATGCATTTCGGGGAGAACCAGCTATCACGGAGTTTGATTGGCCTTTCACCCCTAAACACAGGTCATCCCCCAGGTTTTCAACCCTGGTGGGTTCGGTCCTCCACGCGGTCTTACCCGCGCTTCAACCTGCCCATGCCTAGATCACTCCGCTTCGGGTCTACAGCATGCGACTCAAACGCCCTATTCAGACTCGCTTTCGCTACGGCTCCCCCACACGGGTTAACCTCGCCACACACCATAACTCGCAGGCTCATTCTTCAAAAGGCACGCAGTCACATCACAAACAGGCAAGCCTGTTTACGCTCCTACGGCTTGTAGGCACACGGTTTCAGGTACTATTTCACGACCCCTCACCGGGGCGCTTTTCACCTTTCCCTCACGGTACTTGTTCACTATCGGTCATCAGGGAGTATTTAGGCTTACCAGGTGGTCCTGGCAGATTCACACAGGATTTCTCGGGCCCCGTGCTACTTGGGATCCCCTCAAACAGTCGACAAGATTTCGCCTACCCGGCTCTCACGGTCTCCGGCGCAACTTCCCAGAAGCTTCGACTATCCCATCGATTTCTCACTGTTTGGAGGAGCGGCAGCTCCTCCCAGAGGGTCCCACAACCCCGCACACGCAACGCCTGCCGGCTATCACACGCATACGGTTTAGCCTCTTCCGCTTTCGCTCACCACTACTCACGGAATCACTAATTTGTTTTCTCTTCCTACGGGTACTGAGATGTTTCACTTCCCCGCGTTACCACCAACCGCCCTATACATTCAGGCGGAGGCAACACCACATGACTGGTGCTAGGTTTCCCCATTCGGACATCCCCGGATCAAAGTCAGGTTGGCGACTCCCCGGGGCTTAACGCAGCCTCCCACGTCCTTCATCGGCTCCTGATGCCAAGGCATCCACCGTGTGCCCTAAAAAACTTGGCCACAAAGATGCTCGCGTCCACTATGCAAATCTCAAACAACAAACAGCGACCGCACCCACCCCACCACCAAACACCCAGGAAACAACGCTTCCCAAGCCGGTATGACAGGAGGACGGTCCCGCACGAGGTCACACAGACCACGAAGCCCGCCACAGGCAGGCTCCGCATCCGGTCCGTTTCCTCAGGACCCAACAGTGTGTCCAGACCCATCCGCGTCCCCCGGCCGCCGTTCCCACTCCCCCTCGCGAGGGCGGTACTAGCCGACCCGGACCGACCCGGATCATCCGATTAGCCAGTGCTCCACTAATGAGCGCGTCATGTGCAGAACACGCGCCTGCAGACATGACCTGGACCAGACCCTCAAGCTGAGGATGTGGCCGATGCTCCTTAGAAAGGAGGTGATCCAGCCGCACCTTCCGGTACGGCTACCTTGTTACGACTTCGTCCCAATCGCCAGCCCCACCTTCGACCGCTCCCCCCACAAGTGGTTGGGCCACGGGCTTCGGGTGTTGCCGACTTTCGTGACGTGACGGGCGGTGTGTACAAGGCCCGGGAACGTATTCACCGCAGCGTTGCTGATCTGCGATTACTAGCGACTCCGACTTCATGGGGTCGAGTTGCAGACCCCAATCCGAACTGAGACCGGCTTTTTGGGATTCGCTCCACCTCACGGTATCGCAACCCTCTGTACCGGCCATTGTAGCATGTTTGCAGCCCAAGACATAAGGGGCATGATGACTTGACGTCATCCCCACCTTCCTCCGAGTTGACCCCGGCAGTCTCCAATGAGTCCCCACCACCCCACAAGGGAGCGTGCTGGCAACATTGAACAAGGGTTGCGCTCGTTGCGGGACTTAACCCAACATCTCACGACACGAGCTGACGACAGCCATGCACCACCTGTCACCCGATCCGAAGAGGCACCCATCTCTGAGTGTTTCCGGGCGATGTCAAGCCTTGGTAAGGTTCTTCGCGTTGCGTCGAATTAAGCAACATGCTCCGCCGCTTGTGCGGGCCCCCGTCAATTCCTTTGAGTTTTAGCCTTGCGGCCGTACTCCCCAGGCGGGGCGCTTAATGCGTTAGCTACGGCGCGGAAACCGTGGAAGGTCCCCACACCTAGCGCCCAACGTTTACAGCGTGGACTACCAGGGTATCTAATCCTGTTCGCTCCCCACGCTTTCGCTCCTCAGCGTCAGGTAAGGCCCAGAGAACCGCCTTCGCCACCGGTGTTCCTCCTGATATCTGCGCATTTCACCGCTACACCAGGAATTCCGTTCTCCCCTACCTACCTCTAGCCAGCCCGTATCGAATGCAGACCTGGAGTTAAGCCCCAAGCTTTCACACCCGACGTGACAAGCCACCTACGAGCTCTTTACGCCCAATAATTCCGGACAACGCTTGCGCCCTACGTATTACCGCGGCTGCTGGCACGTAGTTAGCCGGCGCTTCTTCTGCAGGTACACGTCAACTTCGTCCCTGCTGAAAGAGGTTTACAACCCGAAGGCCGTCATCCCCCACGCGGCGTCGCTGCGTCAGGCTTCCGCCCATTGCGCAATATTCCCCACTGCTGCCTCCCGTAGGAGTCTGGGCCGTGTCTCAGTCCCAGTGTGGCCGGTCGCCCTCTCAGGCCGGCTACCCGTCGTCGCCTTGGTAGGCCGTTACCCCACCAACAAGCTGATAGGCCGCGAGTCCATCCCCAACCGAAAAAACTTTCCACCACCATCCCATGCGGGAAGTGGTCGTATCCGGTATTAGACCCAGTTTCCCGGGCTTATCCCAGAGTCAGGGGCAGGTTACTCACGTGTTACTCACCCGTTCGCCGCTCGAGTACCCCGAAGGGCCTTTCCGCTCGACTTGCATGTGTTAAGCACGCCGCCAGCGTTCGTCCTGAGCCAGGATCAAACTCTCCAAACAATGTCTACAGAGTTGCTCCCGGCTGAAAGCACCCACCACCGGCAAGGGTGGCGGTGTCATCAACCAAAGGAATCCGTCCTCCCACCTGCGTGGGTGGGACGGGGTTGTGCTTCATGCACTGGCTTTTAACACACTGTTGAGTTCTCAAGAAACGGACGCGTTCTCCGTCACCGTGACCATGGTCCCGGCTCCGGGGCGTTTCGTTCGTTCCGTTGTGCCTTTATTCTTTCAGGCCCGCTTTTCCGTGTCAAACCCGCCCGTTTGAAGCGACTTGACTTGATCTAGCTGGCCCTACCGGAATTCCGGCCGCCCCGTTTCCGGAGCAACCCTTCTAACTTACTCCGACATCCGGTTCCTGTCCAATCGTGCGGACAGGCCCGAATTATCGGGTTCAGCTTGGAGGGGGTGCGGGGCTCTCAGCCGACCTGGAGACCGTCTGGCCTCCGGGGCTCGTTGCCCTGCAGGAAGAACAGTAGCAGGACTCCTGTGCAACAGAGACAACTTGCCAACCATTCCCGAGACTCGCGCGTCCCAAACCGGGCGGCGCAAGCAGACAACAAGCGATCCGCAACCGGCGCTGGATACGAAGTAGGCACGAGGGTCAGGATCCTGACTCCACCGTGGAGGTGAGCACCATGACCCGCTCGGAGTTCGACGACATCCGCGCGCACATCGACGCGGAGGCCGATCATCCTGGCGACCTGCTCAGGGTCGCCAGGTCTCTGCTGAGCGACCTTGAAGACGCACGGATGCGCGAGGCGACCCTCCGCGCTCATTACCTGCGTCTCCTTACCGCGGCCCGGGCGACCGCCGCCGCCGAGGCGGCCGGCTACCCGGAGCCGCTGACCTTCCTCACCGACGAGCTGGCCAAGCGCGGCCAGCTCCCGGCGGGCGAGGAGGAGGTGCATCGGATCTTGGCCGACGCGCGGACCGCGGCCGCGCTCCTGGCCTGCCTGGAGCAGGCCTCCGCCCCGCCGGCCGGGAAGGGGCCGCGTGTCCGCAGGTGCGCGGGCACGAGCCGCCCTCTCCCCCGATGAGGTGTTCCACGTCATTGACCTGGCCTTGAAGCAAGGTCTGTAAGACTTCGGGCATGTGGCAGCGGAGACTGAACTGGGCTGCGACGGCCCTCGTGGGCGTCTTCGGCGTTCTGTGGGCCGGCGTCGTGACGTTCGCCGCCCTGGACACGTCGATGTGGTTGCGGATCGGGCAGGTCGTCTTCGGGGCCTTCCTCGTGAGCTGGTCCCTGCACAAGACGAGCCTGCTGCTGCGCCGTACCGGGGCCGGGGACACGGCGGCGGGGGACACGGCGCGGCACCGCCGGGCCAGGGCCTGACGGTCAGGAACCGGTCCGGAAGGAGCACAGTTCGTCGGCGACCTCCTGGCACGGAGCGCCGAGATCGAACTGGCTCAGGAGGAAGACCGCCTCACCGGTGTCGATCTCCAGAACCCCGGTGCGCGAGGCGAAGCGGGTCCGCGTGTCCACGCGGATCCGCTCGACCGCGCTCCACGGCACCCGCTGCAGACCGGCGAAACCCCTGACCACGACCAGTCCCTCGCCGTCGGCGCTGAGCCGTACCGGGGCCAGGACGTCGCGCAGGGCCAGCATGGCCATCATCAGGGTCGCCGCGCCCGCCAGGATCATCCCGCGCGGGTCACCGATGCTCAGTACGGTGGCCACCGCGAAGGCCAGGGCGGCGACCGCCTTCAGGACGAGGAGATCGCGGCGTACGCGCCAGCGCAGAACCGGTCCGGACATGTCATCCACACTGGCACGTTAACCGCTCAGCCCTTGGGCACGTACGGCGGCGCCACACCCCAGCCCCAGTGCGGCACCGGGGCGTGGGCGAACGGAGTCGCGCCCGGCTGGGAGTTGGCGAACGCCAGGCGGGTCCCCCACTCGATGTAGCCGAGGAAGGCCGCGCGGAACTCCGGATCCGCGGGGAGTTCGACCTCGTCCGCGGCGTCCAGGAGGAGGTTCACCCAGCGGCGGCGCTGCGGTTCGGTGATGCCCTTGCCGATGTGCTGGGAGAGCATGTGGGGGTATCCCCCGCGCTCACGCGTGTAGCGATCGGGGCCGCCGAAGACCTCGCCGAGCCACATCGCCACATACCTGGGGTGGCCGGGGTCCATGTGCGCGAAGAGCGGCCCGATGAGATCGTCCTTCTTCACGTGGCCGTAGAAGACCTCGGTGAGCCGCTCGAACGCCTCGGCCCCGCCGGCCCAGTCGTAGAGCGTCGGCGTCGCGGCCCCCTGGCCCCGGATGCCGGTGGGCGCGTAGTGGCGCATCTCCTCGATGTCGGAGACGTAGGGCCGGATCTCCGCGAAGAAGGCCGCGAAGTCCGGACCGCCCCGGAACCCCTGGAGGTGGTCCTCCGCGGAGGTCCAGGTGATCCGCAGGATGTAGCAGGCGGGCTCGTCCACGCATCGGGTGAGCTCGTAGTCCACGCACTGAGGGGCGTTGGCGAGCGGTACGGCGGCGCGCCGGTAGGCGGCCTCGAACTCCGCCGACCGCTCATCGGGGACGCGGTAGCGGATGTATTCGACGATCATTGGTCACCTTCCAACCAGATGTAACCGATGAGTCGATGTAATCATGTAATTGATCACCTGCGCACCCTGTCCGGCCAAGAAGGCCGAGAAACAGGGCTGCGGCGTGCTCCGGGAGCGAGAAACGACGAAGGCCCCGGTCTCTGGGAGACCGGGGCCTTCTTTCAGTAGCGGGGACAGGATTTGAACCTGCGACCTCTGGGTTATGAGCCCAGCGAGCTACCGAGCTGCTCCACCCCGCGTCGGTATGTTTAGAGACTACCGGGCCTCGGCACCGGAGAGCAAATCAACGGCAGGAGACGGAGATCCGCATCTACGACAGAAGGCCCGGATCTCAGAGAGATCCGGGCCTTCCACATCAGTAGCGGGGACAGGATTTGAACCTGCGACCTCTGGGTTATGAGCCCAGCGAGCTACCGAGCTGCTCCACCCCGCGTCGGTGTGTCTAAAGACTACCCGGCTTTGGCGGTGGACGCGAATCAGACGGCTCGCTGTGCTCGGAGACCCCCTATGGGCTGGGCGAGGACGTCGGCGTCGCCGACGGCGTGGGAGTGCCGGAAGGGGCCGGGGTCGGGGTCTGCGAGGGGGCCGGGGTGGCCGTGGGGACCACCCCCTTCAGCTTCTCCAGCGCCTTCGCCAGCTCCTGCTGCGCCGCGCCGTACGCCGTCCAGTCCGGCGGGTTCTTCGCCAGGGCCTCCTGCGCCTTGTCGTACGCCTGCTGCGCCTCGCTGATCGCCTGGTTCAGCGTGGTGCTCGGCTGGGAGGGCAGCTCCGGCTTGGTGGTGTCCGGCTTGGCCGGCTGGGCGCCCTCTCCGAAGACCTGCTTCAGAGCGCCTTCCAGGGTGTCGGCGAAGCCGACCCGGTCACCGTAGGAGACCAGGACCCGGCGGAGGATCGGATAGGGCTCCTGGCCGGAGGAGGCGGCGGTCTCCACGTAGACCGGCTCGATGTAGACCAGACCGCCGGCGAATGGCAGGGTCAGCAGGTTGCCGTAGCGGACCTTCGCCCCGCCGATGCCGAGCAGGTTGAGCTCGCCGGAGAACTTGTTCTGGAAGTTGTTCTGCACCTGGCCGGGGCCGGGGATGGTTGTGTTGGAGGGCATCCGCAGGATGCGGAGCTTGCCGTAGTCGTCTCCCGGGGTGGCGTCCACGGACATGAACGCGGCCAGGTTGGGCCCCTGGCGCGGCACGAACGTGGTGGTCAGGGAGAACGTCGGGTCCGTCGTGTCGGGCATCTTGACCGACAGGTAGTACGGCGGCTGCTTGACGTCACGCTCGCCCGAGGACGGGTCGTTCGGGACGTTCCAGAAGTCCTGGCCGCTGTAGAAGGCGCTCGGGTCCTGGATGTGATAGCGGGACAGCACGTCGCGCTGGACCTTGAACAGCGCCTCCGGGTAGCGCAGGTGCTGCTTGAGGCTCTCCGACACCGCGTCCTTCGGCTTGATGATGCCGGGGAAGGCCTTGCGCCAGGTCCGCAGGATCGGGTCCTGCTCGTCCCAGGCGTACAGCGTGACCGTGCCGTCGTAGGCGTCCACCGTGGCCTTGACCGAGTTGCGCATGTAGTTGATCTGGTCGCGCGGCTGCGGCACCACCAGGCGCGGGTCGGTGACCGTGTCCCGCGTCATCGCCTCCAGGCTCCTGCTGTCGGAGTAGGGGTAGGAGTTGGAGGTGGTGTAGGCGTCGGCGATCCAGACCACCCTGCCGTCGACGATGGCCGGGTAGGGGTTGTCGTCCAGGCTCAGGAACGGCGCCACCTTGGCGATGCGCTCCTGCGGGTTGCGCACGTAGAGGATCTTGGACTTGTCGTTGATGTCGCTCGACAGCAGCAGGTTCTTCTCACCGTATTTGGCCGCGTACAGCACGCGGTTGAAGAACGAGCCGACCGGGACGCCGCCCTTGCCGGTGTAGGTGGTGTTCTGCTGGCCGGTGCCGCTGCTCAGCGGGTAGTCGAGCTCCTGCTTCTTGTCGCCGCCCACGATGACGTATTCCGGCGCGCTCGGGGACTCGCCGAAGTAGACGCGCGACTCCTTCAGGCCCGTCCGCTCGACCAGCGGGCCGGTCACCGGCATGTCCTTGGCGTCGAAGTTGGGCAGGCCCTGCGAGTCGACCTCGTTGCCCGGCGCGGCCACGAACCCGTAGCCGTGGGTGTAGACCAGGTGCCGGTTGATCCAGTTGTCCTGCTCACGCGGCGGGCCGGTGAGCTCCCGCACCGCCACCACGGTGTCGCGCATCTTGCCGGAGGCGTCCGGGTAGCGGTCGACGTCGAGCGGGTCGTGGAAGTCGTAGTAACCGCGGATACGCTGCTTCTGCTGATAGGTCTTGGCGACCAGATTGGGGTCGAGCAGCCGCACGCCGGAGATCGAGCTGTCGGTGGTGACGTTCACCTTCGAGGCGTCACCCTGCGCCGTGTAGTCGATGACGTCGGTCTTGTCGACACCGTAGGCCTTCCTGGTGGCGACGATGTTGCGCTCGATGTAGGCCTTCTCCTTGTCCTGCTGGTTCGGCTTGACCTGGAACTGCTCGACCAGGGCCGGGTAGACCCCGCCGATCAGGATGGCCGACAGCACCAGCAGGCCGAAGGAGACGCCGGGCAGCATGCCGCCGGGCCGTACGACTCCGGCGAAGAAGAGGGCGGCGCAGATCAGGGCGATGATCGCCAGGATGGTCTTGGCGGGCAGCACCGCGTTGACGTCGGTGTAGGACGCGCCGTAGGCGAAGCCCCGGTCGGAGAAGACCAGGCCGTAGCGGTCGACCCAGTAGGCGACGGCCTTCAGCAGCACGAACACGCCCAGCAGCACCGACAGGTGGACCCGGGCGGCCCGGGAGGCGTGCACCCCCGGCGACTGGAGCCGGAACCCGCCGTAGAGGTAGTGCACGATCGCCGCCATGACGGCCGACAGCACCACCGCGGTGAACAGGAAGTTCAGCACCATCCGCAGGAACGGGTAGGTGAACATGAAGAACGACACGTCCATGCCGAACAGCGCGTCGTTCTCGTTGAACGGCGTGGCGTTGATGTATTCCAGCCAGGTCTTCCACTGGTTGGAGAACGACGATCCGGCGAACAGCGCGAGCACGGCGGCGCCGATCAGGAAGATCAGCTTGCGGTGCGGGTCGAGGGCCATCCGGTAGCGGTCGGCGCCGCTGGCGCCGCCGAACATCCCCGGGCCGAACATCGGCCGCATCCGGTAGGCCAGCAGCATGTTGCCGCCCACCAGGCCGACCATCAGCACGGCGCCCACGATGAAGAGCAGGATCTGCGTGACGATCACGCCGGAGAAGACCGCCGTGTAGTCCACCGAGTCGTACCAGAGGTAGTCGGTGAAGATGCCGGCGAACAAGAAGAACAACGCAACGAGCGCGACGATGGCGATCGCGACAGGAAGCAGCAGTCGTGGCCGGCGGGGCAAGCGCATTGCCCTACCGGCTCCGGGGGTCCGGAAGCTCAAGGCCAACCCCTTGTCGTAAGAGCACGGTCCGTGTTTGGAAACCTACACCGGCGGGGGTTCCGTCGTGCTCAGCCGCTTGGCCACGGTCCGGCCACAACCCCCACAGGTCTCGGATTCACCACTGTCAACGCACGGGAGGCCGGATCAGTGCCCGGGGCAGGATCGGCGTGCGCGTGCGCGTGCGCCCGTCCCGCCGCCGACCGCTCCCGGCGGCTCGGCGCGGTGCCGGAGCCGGAGCCGGGTCAGCCCGCCGGACAGCCCGGCGTGATGCCGGAGCCGGGCCGGGTCAGCTCGCCGGACAGCTCGGCGCGGTGCCGGAGCCGGTGCGGACCACGTCGATCGCCTGGACCGCGTCGTGGAGCGTCTCGACCCTCATCAGCCTCAGGCCGTCGGGGACGGCCTTCATCGCCTCGGCGCAGTTGTCGGCGGGGGTGAGGAAGACCGTGGCCCCGGCCTTACGGGCGCCCACCATCTTCTGCTGGATGCCGCCGATCGGGCCGACCCTGCCCTCCGGGGTGATCGTCCCGGTCCCGGCGATCGCCTTGCCTCCGGTCATCGGCCCCGGGGTGAGCTTGTCCATGATGCCGAGGGAGAACATCATCCCCGCACTCGGCCCGCCCACGTCGCCGACGTTGATCTTCACCTTGAAGGGGAACTTGTATCTGATCTGCATCGTGATGCCCACGATGGGCGTGCCGTCCTCGGCCGCGGCGGTCGGGACGGTCACGGTGGTGCTCTGGTCGGCGCGGTTGACGGTGAAGTTGACCTTCTCACCGGCCTTGTGCTTGCGGACGGCGGCGGAGACGGTCTCGCGGTCCGCCGCGGGCACCCCGTCGACCGAGACGATCTCGTCGCCGGTCTTGAACTTCCCGTCGGCCGGCAGGCCCTTCTGGATGGAGGCCACGCTCACGACCGAGGTGTAGGGGATCTTCAACTCGGTCAGCGCGGCCGCGGTCGCGTCGTCCTGGGAGTTGGTCATCTCCTGGCTGTTCTGCTGCTCGACCTCTTCGGCCGTGCTCGTCGGCGGGAAGATCGTCTCTTCCGGCACGACCGCGACGGTCGGGTCGACCCAGCCCCTGAGTGCGCTGAACAGGTCGATCCTGTTGCCCGGCCCGCCCTGGTAGGCCACGGTGACGAGGCTGAGCTTGCCGGAGGTGGGGTAGGTCGGGCGCCCCTCGATGCTGATCACCGGCTTGCCCTTGACGTCTCCGATGGTGTTCTCGGTCGGTCCGGGACTCAGGACGACGTAAGGGACCGGCAGCAGGGCGCCGACGACGCCGAGCATGAGCGTGAGGAAGCCGGCCACCATCAGGGTCAGCGCTCGTCGGGACATAGGAGGAAGCCTATGCCGTGTTACCGGGCAGACAGGTGCACGTACGCGCCGCCATGTTCCGGATCGTACGGCTTGCGCCCGATCTCACTCGCAGGCCCCGACCCATTCGGCCGAGCCGTCCACGAAAAGCTGGTTCTTCCAGATCGGCACCTCGCTCTTGAGGTCGTCGATCAGCCGCCGGGAGGCCGCGAACGCCTCGGCGCGGTGGGGGCAGGCGACCGCCACGATGACCGCGATGTCGCCGAGTTCGAGGTCGCCGACCCGGTGCACCGCGGCCAGCGCGGTCACCGGGAAGTCGGCGGCGACCTTCTCGGCCACCCGGCGCAGCTCGCTCTCGGCGCTGGGGTGCGCCGAGTAGGACAGCCGCGTGACCGGCTTGCCGTGGTCCTGGTCGCGCACCGTGCCGATGAAGATCGTCGTGCCGCCCGCGGCGTGGTCGCCGACGGCGGAGTAAACCTCGTCGACGGAGAGCGCGCTGTCGCGGATACCCAGCAACCGGATGACTTCCACACCGCAGAGCCTACCGTCCCGGAAAGCTGCCCCCCAGGCCCAACCGGCGAGCGCCCGACCGACAGCCCCAGCCGGCAGCGCTCAACCGGCAAATGCACGACCGGCATGCTCAACCGGCGGCCCCGACCCGCAGCGCTCGACCGGCAGGCGCCCGACCGGCCGCCCCGCCCCGGCCGCTCTCACCGCCCCGGGACGGGTCCCGGGGCGCGGGCCGTGCTCGCCGGGCTCAGACCCGGCGCTTCTTGCGAGCGGCGCGGACGATCGCGGCGGTGCCGAGGACCGCGACGGTCGCGCCGGCGGCGGTGAGCGTCGCCTCCTTGCCGGACAGGCGGCGTCCGACGACCGTGTGCCGGCCCTCGCGCAGCTCCAGGAGCTGCGCGAAGGCGGCCTCGTTGCTCCACAGCGGTTTCCAGCCGGCCGTCCGCAGCGCGGCGCAGTCGACCACCCACGGGTAGACGACGTAGTGCAGGTCGGTGGCCGGGGCCGGGGTGACGCCCAGCCGGTGCAGGCGCTGGGCGGTGCCGAAGGTCAGCCCGGCGGGCAGCTCGAAGCGGCGCAGGCCGGAGAGCTCCTCCACCTGGTCCTGCTCCAGCCAGCCGTCGCTGCCCACGGCCACCACCCCGGATACCGCGCCGAGCGCGGCCATCTCCAGCGCCGCGACCAGGTCGTCGATGTGGCAGAACTGCCAGCGGGGGCTGCACCCCTTGACGCTGAGCAGCCTGGGCGACTCGAAGTGACGGGTGACCACGCTGTCGACGCCCGGGCCGACCACGGCGGCGGGCCGCAGGACGGTCACCTCAAGCCCGGGATGGCTGCGCAGCGAGCGCCGGACCAGTGCCTCGATCTCCAGATGGTCGCCGACCATGCCGGTGTCGGGTTCGGCGGCCACCGGGGAGTCCTCGGGCAGCGGGACGGGGTTGTCCGGCGCCGCGCCGTACACCATGGCGCTGGTGACCAGCACGACGCGGCGCACCCGGGCGGCGGCGCTGGCGGTGAGCACCGTCTGGGCCGCGCGCAGGTTGTAGGCGCGTCGCTCTCCGGAGTCGGCGTCGAGCGCGTAGTCACCACCCAGGTGGACGAGCACGTCTATGTCAGAGATCCGGTTCGCCAAGAGCGGATCTCGGACGTCGAGCACCCGCCAGGTGACGTCGGGCACGTCGCCGCGCTGCTCGTCGATGGCCACGACTCGGCGGAAATCCGCAGACGAGGCGACCTTCGCGAGGAATGCGCGGCCGATTCCCGAGGCCGCGCCGGTGACGGCGACGACCGGGGGCCGGAGGCGTTTCGAGGTAGGCACCATGTCCTCACTTTGCACTGACCCGCCATGCGACGGATAACGTGGCGGATGTGGACTCCTCCATCCTGCACGAGGTAGAGCTGTGACTGACTTGCCAGGTCGGGAAAACGACCCCAACGAGAATCCGTTCGCCATGTTCGGCGACCCGGAGCAGATCGCAGCGGCCATGCGCCAGTTCGCCGACATGCTCTCCGCGCCACCGAGCTCCGGTCCCGTCAACTGGGACATGGCGAAGAACATCGCCCGGCACGTCGTGGCCGCCGAGGGCGACCCGAGTGTCATGGAAGGCGAGCGGCGCCAGATCGTGGACGCCCTCAACCTCGCCGACCTGTGGCTGAACGAGGCGACGGCGCTCCCCAGCGGGGTGAGCAACCCGCAGGCGTGGAGCCGGTCGGAGTGGATCGAGAAGACCGTCCCCGTCTGGCGGCAGCTCTGCGACCCGATCGCGGCGCGCATGGTCGAGACCATGAGCGGCACCCTCGGCGCCGCCGGTCTGCCCGCCGAGGCCCAGGCCATGGCCGGGCCGCTGATGGGCATGATGAAGCAGATGGGCGGCATGATGGTCGGCCAGCAGATCGGCCAGGCCATCGGCTCGCTCGCCCGCGAGGTGATCGGCTCCTCCGACATCGGCCTGCCGCTGTCGGACAACGCCGCCCTGCTGCCCGGCGGCATCGCCGCCTTCAGCCAGGGGCTGGAGACGCCCGCCGAGGAGATCCGGCTCTATCTGGCCCTGCGCGAGGCGGCCCACCACCGGCTGTTCCAGCACGTGCCGTGGCTGCGCGCGCACCTGCTCGGCGCCGTGGAGGAGTACGCCAGGGGCATCACGGTGGACGTGTCCGCCCTTGAGGAGCAGCTCCGCGGCCTCGACATCAACAACCCCGAGCAGCTCCAGCAGGCACTGAGCGGCGGCAACCTGCTCAAGCCCGAGGAGACCGACCGGCAGAAGGCCGCCCTGGCCCGGCTGGAGACCATGCTCGCCCTGGTCGAGGGCTGGGTCGGCACGGTCGTCGACGGCGCCGCCGACGGCAAGCTGCCCTCCTCGGCCGCGCTGGCGGAGACCGTACGGCGCCGCAGGGCGACCGGTGGTCCCGCCGAGCAGACCTTCGCCACGCTCGTCGGCCTTGAGCTGCGCCCCCGCCGCCTGCGTGAGGCGGCGGCCCTGTGGCAGGCGCTGGAGGCCGACCGCGGCGTCGACGGCCGCGACGCGGTCTGGAACCACCCCGACCTGATGCCCACCGCCGACGATCTCGACAATCCCGAGCGCTTCGTCCGGGGAGAGCCCGAGTTCGACCTGTCCGGCCTGGAGGCGTCCCTGCGGGAGCCCCGCGCCGAGGACGGCGAGGGCGGCGAGGACGACAGGGGCGAGGGCAAGGGCGACCCCGCGTGAGCCTGCGCGCGCACGCGCAGGACGTGCTCACGGCGTGGGCCGCGCCGACGGCGCAGGAGGAGCTCCTGCGCAAGGAGTTCCTGGGGCACGTGCACGCCCACGAGGACGCGATGTGGCGCGAGTGCGTGCCTGGTCACCTGACGGCCACGACCGCGGTGCTCTCCCACGACGGCGAGCGGGTGCTGCTCACGCTGCACCCCAAGGCCGGGATGTGGCTGCCCATGGGCGGTCACTGCGAGCGCGGCGACGCCTCGCTGGAGGCCGTGGCGCTGCGGGAGGCCACCGAGGAGTCCGGCATCCCCGGTCTGCGGCTGCTGCCGGGGCCGCTCGCCCTCGACCGGCACCGGGTCTGGTGCCACCCGCCGCACAGCCACCACCTGGACGTGGAGTACGGCGCGGTCGCCCCGGCCGACGTCGAGGCCGTGATCAGCGACGAGTCGCTCGACCTGAGGTGGTTCCCGGTGGACGGGATCCCCGAGCTCTCCGACGAGGCGACCCGCCGGCTGGCGCGCCGCGCGCGGGAAGTCCTGCGCTCCCTCTGACGCCCTCGCCGCCCCTGAGCGCTGTTTTACGCTCCGCTCACACCCCCCTGGATATCGTCCCGCTCACGGGGCGTGACGAGCGGAGCGTGGCGACGTGAGCGTTGACACAACCGGCCGGGGCGTGGGCGGCGCGATCGTGACGCCCGCGCGGCGGCGCCGACGGATCCCCAGAGCCCTCGCCTGGGCGGTGGTCGTGCCGTTCGCCGCCTGGGCCGTGGCCCGGGTCGCCGGGCTGGAGCGGGGATCGCTGGCCACCCAGCTCATGACCGGCACTCCGTACGTGGCGGCGGGCTCGCTCGTCCCCGTGCTGCTGGCCGCGCTGGCCCGGGGCCGCGCGGCCGCGGTCGTCGCGCTGGTCACCGCCGCGGCGCTCGGCCTCAGCGTCCTGCCGCGGGCCGTCGGCTCCGCGGAGGGCGGCTCCGGGACGCCGCTGCGGGTGCTGACCCTCAACATGTTGTTCGGCGGCGCCGACCCCGCGACCGTGATGGACCTGGTCCGGCGGTTGAGACCGGATGTGCTGAGCACCCAGGAGCTGACTCCGGAGATGGTCGGCAAGCTCGACGCGGCCGGTCTGCGGGAGCTCCTGCCGCACCGCCTGCTGGCCGCGGACGAGGGCGCGCGCGGCAGCGGCCTGTACGCCAGATATCCGCTGACCCCGCTGGAGAACCTGTTCCGGCCGATCGGGCACAACATGCCCGCCGCCGCGATCACCCTTCCCGGCGTCAAGCCCGTCGAGCTCGTCGACGTGCATCCTTACGCGCCGCTGGGTGAGGACGTGCGGGAGTGGGAGGCGGCGCTGGAGGCCCTTCCCCCGGCCGTCCCCGACAGGGTCCGCGTCCTCGCCGGCGACTTCAACGCCAGCCTCGACCACGCCGCCCTGCGCCGTCTGCTGAGCCGGGGATACGCGGACTCGGCCGACCGGGTCGGTCAGGGGCTGAGGCCCACCTGGCCCGCCAACAGGCGCCTCCCGCCGCTCATCACCATCGATCACGTGATGGTGGACCAGCGGGTGAAGGTGGCCGGGGTCAGCGTCCACACCGTCCCCGGCACCGACCATCGGGCCGTCTTCGCCGACCTGCGCCTGCCCGGGCCGTGACCCGGCTCACACCGACAGCAGCGCCCTGGTGCTGTCCCAGCCCTCGAGGCCGGGGTCCAGCCTCGCGAGGTCGCCGGGGGCGCGCAGGCGGTGCCAGCCGGGCCCGGTGGCGACCGTCCGCGGGCCGGGCGCGGCCGCGCGCAGCGCCTTGACCGGGTCGTGGTCGTCGAACCCGGCGGCGGCCCAGTCGGGGTAGGGCAGATGGGCGGCTATCGCCACGGCGCCGCCGTCGGCGGCCGGGCAGAGGGCCACCTTGGCCCGGCCGAGCGCGCGGAAGAGCTTGCCGATCAGCAGTGGGGGCAGGTCGGGGGCGTCGCCGCTCAGCAGGACCGCCTGCCCGCCGTACGGCAGCGCCTCGAAGGCGGCCCGGACCAGGGCCTCTCCGGACAGGTCGGGGATCTCGACGACCGGGGTCCCCGGCCAGACGATCTCCTCCATCCCCGGGACGCTCGTCACCAGGACCGGCGAGACATGGTCGAGCCCGGCGGCGATCTCATAGGCGTCTTCGGCCACGGCCATCAGGAAGTCGGCGGGGTCGACCCCCGGCGGGGCCGCTCGCGCGATCGAGGGCGTGACGACGACCGCCACCACCCGCTCTCCGGTCAACACTCCTCCGCGGCGCCGTTGGCCGCCATGGAGAACCCCTCAAGGAATCCTCGTGCCCGCTCGGCTTTGGGATAGTGTTCCACCAGCGCCCAGAACCGGGGGCCGTGGCTGGGCACCAGCAGGTGCACGAGCTCATGCATGATCACATAATCGACCACCCACGAGGGCATGCCCCGCAGTCGCGTGGAGAGCCTGATGGTGCCGTGGTCGGGGGTGCACGAGCCCCAGCGGTGCTGCTGATTGTCCACCCATCGCACGCTTGACGGGTTGGCCCGGCCGTCGAGATAACGCGCCGACAGCTCGCTGGCCCGCTCGAGCAGGTCGTCGTCCGAGGGGCGTCTTCGCTGCTCCTTGGCCGCGAGCCGGTCGAGCATCCGCCGTACCCATTGCTCTTCATCGGTGCTGCTCAATCCGGCGGGGAGCAGCACGATCGTTTTCTCGCCGTCGCGGTACGCGGAAACCGTCCGCCGGCGACGAGAACTTCGACGGACCTCGACTGTCTCGGGGGGCACATATGAACGGTAGCCGAGAATGACGAATTCACACCAGAGGGCAGAACACGTTCTGGCTGGTCAATCCCCGTTCGTCGATTGTTCAGCGAGACCGATCGGTTATGGCTGCGACTTATCTAATTAACCTGGATATCGCCTGTCTCAGGAGTTGCCGAATCGCGGGGCCCGCCGTTCTCTGTGCGCCGCCAGCCCTTCAAGCATGTCGGCTGAGGCCATCGTGACCGGTTGGGCGAGGGATTCCCAGCGCAGCGCGGCGTCGAGGTCGGCGTGCCCGCCGCCCGCGAGGGCGACCTTGGTGAGCCGGGTGGCGATGGGCGCGTTCGCGGCGGTCCTGGACGCGATCTCCAGCACCTCCGCCGTCAGGGACTCGCGAGGGAAGGCCCTGGTGACCAGTCCGGCCGCCGCCGCCTCGGCGCCCAGCAGCACCCGCCCGGTCAGCAGCATCTCCCTGGCGACCCACACCCCGGCGACCCGGGGCAGCAGGTAGGTCGCCGCCATTCCGGGATGCAGGCCGAGCGAGGTGAAGGGGACGGCGAGCCTGGCGTCATCGGCGGCGTAGACCAGGTCGCAGGCGAGGGCGGCGCACAGCCCCGCCCCGATGGCGGCGCCGTTGACCGCGGCGATGGTCGGCACCTCCAGGTCCGCGATCGCCAGCCAGGTGCGGTAGAAGCCGAGCATCCGGTCGCGCAGGTCGGGCACGCTCTCGACGCCGCGCTCGGCGAGCCAGGACAGGTCTCCCCCGGAGCAGAACGCGCTCCCGGCCCCGGTGACGACCACGCACCGCACGTCCCGGTCACGGCGGAGTGCGGCGATCTCCTGCCGCCACCGCTCGGTCATCCCGTCGGTCATCGAATTGCGCCGGTCCGGGCGGTTGAGGGTGAGCACCACGACGCCGTCGTCCCGCCGGTCGACCAAGAGCTCGTCCATGCCGGGGAGCGTAATGCACGGAAGTCGTCCACAGGCGGTGCGGGAGTTATCCACAGGCGGCGGGAAACCCGCCCGGAGCCTCACGGAGGCATGGCACGCTGGCACGCCTCCACCCGGTGGCACAGCTCCGCCAGCACGCCCCCCGAGGAAAGGCCGTCTCATGAGACCACGCCTGAAGCCCGCGCTGCGCAGGGTCGCGCGCGACGAGCGCACCCTGCAGTTCGGCCTGCACCCCCGGCACGCGGTGGTGCTGGCCGATCTCGAACCCGAGGTCCGCCGCTGGGTCGAGAGCCTGGACGGCGTGCGGGACCTCGCCGGCGTGCTGGCGGGCGCGGCCGAGGCCGGGATCGGCGCGGAGCGCGGCCGGACCCTGCTCGACCTGCTGGTCAGGCGGGGCGTCGTGGACGACGCCGGGGCGCCGCCCGGCCCGCTGCGCGCGCTCTCGGTGGCCGAGCGGGACCGGCTCCAGCCCGACCTGGACGCGCTGTCCCTCTCCCCCGGCACGACCGACGGCGGGCTCGCGACGCTGGAGCGCAGGCGCGAGGCCCAGGTGCGCGTATACGGGGCGGGCCGGGTCGGCGCGCAGATCGTCGCATTGCTCGCCGCCTCCGGGGTCGGCCGGCTCTGCGTCGTCGATCCCGGCACGGCCCGCCCCCGCGACGTCGTCCCCGGCGGGCTGAGCTGGGCCGAAGTGGGGATGAGCCGGCAGGACGGCGCGGTCGCGGTGGCCAGGGCCCTGGCGCCCGGGGTCACCGCGTGGACCGGCGCGGGCGCCTCCCAGCTCGCCGACGGCGCCCGCAGACCCGACCTGGCGATCCTCGCGCCGGTGGAGCCGCTGGACGGCCTGCTGGTCGGGGAGCTGCTCGACTGGAAGGTGCCGCACCTGCTGGTGACCGCCTTCGAGGGCTCCGGATCGGTAGGGCCGCTGGTGCTGCCTGGGCGGAGCACATGCCTGCAGTGTCTAGATTTGAGTCGACGCGACCGCGACCCCGGGTGGCCGGTCGTCAGTGCCCGCCTGGGAGGCTTCCCCGCAGGGGAGATCGCCTGCGGCGCGGTGGTGTCGACGCTGGTCGCGGCGGCCGCGGTCGGTCATGCGCTTGCTCTGCTCGACGGGGGTGAGCCAACTGTGACCAACGGCACATTAGATGTATTGCCTGATTGGAGCTGGAAGCGGCGATCCTGGAGTGTTCATCCGCAATGTCGTTGCTTCCGAAACGACATGGGTTCGCTAACAATGGTCGCGTCGGCTACCTGCCGCTGATAGACACCACACCGAAGGGAGGGAGCGGCGTCTCGCTGTACGGCGGACACGCCGCAGACCAAAGGTGAGTGACCTTCCGCGCCGCGCCGTTGCGCGCTCCGCCAAACTGGCGGCCCTCCCCATCGGGTTCGCCGGCCGCACCGCCCTCGGGCTGGGAAAACGGATTGGGGGAAAATCCGCAGAGATCGTCGCCCAGGAGATCCAGGAGCGCACCGCAGAGCAGATCTTCAAGGTTCTGGGAGAGCTCAAGGGCGGGGCGATGAAGCTCGGCCAGGCACTGTCCATCTTCGAGGCCGCGCTGCCCTCGGAGATCGCCGGCCCCTACCGCGCCACCCTGACCAAGCTCCAGGACGCCGCCCCGCCGCTGCCGGCCGCGACCGTGCACAAGGTCCTCGTCGAGCAGCTCGGGGACGACTGGCGGGAGAACTTCCGGTCCTTCGAGGACCGGCCGACCGCCGCCGCGTCGATCGGGCAGGTGCACAAGGCCGTCTGGCACGACGGCCGGACGGTCGCGGTCAAGATCCAATATCCGGGGGCGGGCAAGGCGCTGCTGTCCGACTTCACCCAGCTGGCCAGGCTCGGCAAGCTCTTCGGCGTGCTGCTGCCCGGCCTCGACATCAAGGCCGTGCTCAGCGAGCTGCGCGAGCGGGTGGTCGAGGAGCTCGACTACCTCCGCGAGGCGGAGGCCCAGCACGCCTTCGCGCTGGAGTTCAAGGACGACCCCGACTTCCTGGTCCCGGACGTCATCGCCGCCAACGAGCAGGTGCTCGTCTCCGAGTGGGTGGACGGCACCCCGCTGTCGCGGATCATCACCGACGGCACCAAGGAGGAGCGCGACCGCGCGGGTCTCCTCCTCGTCCGATTCCTGTTCTCCTCCCCCGCGCGGGTGGGCATGCTCCACGCCGATCCCCATCCGGGAAACTTCCGGGTCATGGACGACGGGCGGCTGTGCGTGCTCGACTTCGGGGCCGTCAACCGGCTGCCGGACGGCTACCCTTCGGTCTTCGGGAAGCTGACCCGCATCTTCAACAACGGCGACATGGAGAACGTGGTCCAGGGTCTGCGCGACGAGGGTTTCATCCTCCCGCACATCGAGGTGGACATGGAGGCGCTGCGGGCCTTCCTCGCCCCCTACGTCGAGCCGACCGCGGTCGAGGAGTTCACCTTCAGCCGGGAGTGGCTGCAGCACCAGGCGGCCACTGTCACCGACCTGCGCCCCGGCAACGTCGTGCGCCAGCTCAACCTGCCGGTGTCCTACGTGCTCATCCACCGGGTCCACGCGGCCGGGGTGGGAGTGCTCTGCCAGCTCGGCACCACCGCCCGTTTCCGCCAAGAGGTGATCCGCTGGGTCCCCGGCTTCGCCGAGGAGGATCCCGGAGAGCGCGCGGTCGCCGCAAGCTGACCCTGAGGCGTCCCCGCAGCCCCCGGGGCACCCCGCAGGTCCAGGGGTCCCGCAGGCGTGCCTCCCCGCCCCCATGAGGGCCTTCCCCGTAAGGCCCGCGGGTTGCCTCCATCGGCGTATGTGCCATGGGTTACCTCCGTCGGCGCCCTCGGGCCCGGGCAGGAGACAGGGACATCCTCCGGGGATTCCGGACGGCCTCATGAGAACCAGGGGTGCCCTTGCGGCCCGGGCATGGCTGCCGACACGGCCGTGGCGACGTTGAGGAACGGGCACCGGACACGGCCATGGGCATGACGGGGAGGCCGTGGGCATGATGAGGGACGGCCAACCGGGCACAGCCGGGATCCGGCACAGCCGGGATCGGGCGCGGCGGTGACCGGGTGGGGCCGGACAGCACGGAGGGGCGGCCCGTTCGGGACGGGCCGCCCCTCGGCGGTCATTCTGTTGTCCGGCCGTGCTGCGCCGGTCCCTGCCGGGACCGGACCCGGCCCTGCGGACGGGCCCCGGGCCTTACCGGTTCTCAGAGATCAGACCCAGCCCTGCGGACCGGACCCGAGCCTTACCGGTTCTCAGAGATCAGCCCCGGCACTGCGGACCGGACCCGGCCTCTACGGACCAGGTCCGGTCTCTTACCGGACCTGGCCTTACCGGACCGGGCCCGGTGCCCACTGGACCGGGCCTGGTCCTCGGCCGGATCAGACGAGGCGCAGGAGCGCGTGGCGCAGGCGCGAGGAGGCGCGCTCCGCGTCACGACGGGCGCGCCGTACGCGCAGGACGCCGGAGATCAGGCGCTGCTCCTCCGCCTCGCGGTGGAGCGTCCGTATTCGGTCCCGGACCAATTCTTCTTGCATAGAGGACATGTCCAGGTTCCAGGAGACGGAGTGGTTCATCGGAAGTGGTCCTTTCAGGGACGTCAAGGTTCTTGGGTTGATCAGGTGCTGGTCAGGCAGCGAGCGGAGTCTTGCGAGGACGTCCACGCGGACGCTTCCGCGGGACGACGGCTCCCCGGAGGATGAGCTCGCCGCCCCAGACGCCCCACGGCTCCTCGCGCTCGAGCGCGCGGGCCAGGCAGGCCTGCTGGATCGGGCAGCCTCCGCAGAGCGCCTTGGCGAACTCCACGTCCTCCGGAGACTCGGCGAACCAGAGGTCGGGGTCGGTACGACAGGGGATTGTGGCTTCGTCGATCAGGTCCATGACCGTCTGGGCCCCCATCTGCTTCACCTCTCTGTGTCAGGTGTTGATCTTCGATTACCTCTGGGTGGGGGTCAGGAATGACGCGGACAAACAAGAAGGCCGCGGATCCTGGTTGCGGATCCGCGGCCTGAAGGCTTTTCCTCCCGGTCAGGTTATGACCGGAGGTTGCCTCCAGGGATACGGACCACGCAGTCCACCGTTTCGGGCGTGCTTGGTCGGTGCGTAGCCGCCGGCATCCGGGATCCGGACTGCCGGTGCGCCCGCCGCCGGGAAGGCGATCAGGGTGCTCGGACGGCCGGCCACGATCTGGACGCGGGCAGACTGCTCCTGCTGAAGCTGAGCGGCCGCACCAACCGTGAGGATGGCCTGGCTGCCGCAGGGCAGGGTGGTGCTGTGGAACGCGGAAGCGAGCCCGTACTGGGCCGACATCATGGTGTTCTTCACAGCGGACTCACCTCCATTCGTGGATCGTCGGACAGGACCGTCCGACTTGCTTGACCATGACCCTAAACCCGGGTGCCGGGAGTGGGCAACATATTTTCTACCTGCAGTTTTACACCTAACTCACGCGGATCATGGCCTCCTGCACCACCGACACCGCCAGTTCGCCGGATCGGGTGAACATCTCTCCCCTGGCCAGTCCGCGGGCCGCCCCCGACCACGGTGACTCCTGGGCGTAGAGCATCCAGTCGTCCACCCGGAAGGGACGGTGGAACCACATCGCGTGGTCCAGGGAGGCCCCGGAGACGTTGGAGGCCCCCCAGGCGAGGCCGTGGTTCAGCAGCACGGTGTCCACCAGGGTGAAGTCCGAGGCGTAGGCGGCGAGCACCACGTGCAGCAGCGGGTCGTCGGGGAGCTCGGCGTCGTAGCGGAACCACACGTTCGTCTCCGAGCCGCGCAGCGCCGGGTCCCGATGGGCCTCCCACGTCAGGGGGGTCACGTATCTGGCGTCCACCGGGCGCGGCCGGGTCAGCCACTCCCGCCACGGTGAGTCCTCCCCCACGACCTCCAGGATCCGCTCCTGGAGCATGGGCAGGCTCTCCGGGGCGGCCACCTCCGGCATGATCGCGGCCTGGTGCTCGACGCCCTGCTCCAGGATGTGGAAGGAGGCCGACATGGTGAATATCACCTTGCCGTGCTGGATGGCCGAGATCCGGCGGGTGGTGAACGACCGGCCGTCGCGGACCCGCTCGACGTTGTAGACGATCGGGACCGCCGGGTCGCCGGGCCGGATGAAGTAGGCGTGCAACGAGTGCACGTAACGCTCCGAGGGCACCGTACGGCCTGCCGCCACCAGCGCCTGGGCGGCCACCTGGCCGCCGAACACCCGCTGGATGCGCTCCTCGGGGCTGCGTCCCCGGAAGATGTCGAGCTCGATCTGCTCCAGGTCGAGCAGGTCCAGCAGCTCCTTGAGCGCCTCGTTCACGCGTCCTCCGTCTGATCCTCGGCAGCACGGCAGAGGGCGATGACCGCCTCGCCGTACCGCTCTAGTTTGACGCGTCCTATCCCGGTGATGGCCAGCAGGTCCTGTTCGGAGGCCGGCGCCCGCTCGGCGATCGCCTGCAGGGTGACGTCCGTGAAGATCACGTAGGTCGGGACCTTGGTCTCCTTGGCGACGCTGGTGCGCCATGCCTTCAGGCGCTCCAGCAGGGCCTCGTCGTAGTCGGCCGGACAGCCGGCGCACCTGCCGAGCTTCTGCTCGGCGGCGGCGACGAGGGTCTTGGCGCAGATCCGGCAGCTCACCGGCGCGGCGACCGTCCGGCGGTCCTTGGGCGCGGGCGAGAAGGCGCGGCCCGACGCGGCCGGGCGGCCCGTGAGGCCGTCGAGGAAGCGGG
The DNA here is from genome assembly GCF_030811595.1 of Streptosporangium brasiliense. Taxonomy (NCBI): domain Bacteria; kingdom Bacillati; phylum Actinomycetota; class Actinomycetes; order Streptosporangiales; family Streptosporangiaceae; genus Streptosporangium; species Streptosporangium brasiliense. Next base: position 2,939,978 of record NZ_JAUSRB010000002.1, on the reverse strand, counting down.
AGGGCCTCCTGGAGCGGCGGCCCCCCGGGGAGCGCGCCAGCGCCCACGACAGCGTCAGGTGGGCCCTGGCCCGGGTGATGCCGACGTAGAGCAGCCGGCGCTCCTCCTCGATCTGGTCGGGTGTCTCGGCGTAGACGATCGGCAGCATGCCGTCGGTGACGCCGACCAGGAAGACCGCGTCCCACTCCAGGCCCTTGGCCGCGTGCAGCGAGGCCAGCGTCACCCCCTCGACCGGCGGCGCGTGCTGCTCGCTGGCCCGGCGCTCCAGCTCCGCCACGAAGGCCGGCAGGTCCCCGCCTTCGGCGGCGATGTCCTCGGCGAGGTCGGCCAGGGCCCTCAGCGACTCCCACTTCTCGCGGGCCTTGCCGCCTCCCGGGGCCTCGGGGGTCAGGCCGATGCCGGAGAGGATGTGGTGGACCGTCGGGGCCAGCTCGTCGTCGTCCGCCGCGGAGCGGGCGGCGCCGCGCAGCAGCACGACGGCCTGGCGGACCTCGGGACGCTCGAAGAAGCGGTCGGCGCCGCGCAGCAGGTAGGGGATGCCCGCCTTGGCGAAGGCCTGCTCGTAGACCTCGGACTGGGCGTTGACCCGGAACAGCACGGCGATCTCGCGGGTCGGCACGCCGCTGTCGGCGAGCTTGCGCACCGCTCGCGCCACCCCCTCGGCCTCGGCGGGCTCGTCGTCGTATTCGGCGAAGACGGGCTCGGGGCCGTCGGGGCGCTGGGCGATCAGAGCGAGCTTGTGCGGGGTTCTCGACCTGTCGAGCAGCCGGTTGGCCAGGGACACGACCTGGGGGGTGGAGCGGTAGTCGCGGACGAGTTTGATCACGGCGGCGCCGGGGTGCTCGACCGAGAAGCCGGTCAGGTAGCGGGGGGTGGCGCCGGTGAAGGAGTAGATCGTCTGGTTGGGGTCGCCGACCACGCACAGGTCGTCGCGCCCGCCGAGCCAGGTGTCGAGCAGCAGCTTCTGCAGCGGGTTGACGTCCTGGTATTCGTCCACGACGAAGTAGCGGTACTGCTGGCGGATCTGGGCGGCCACCTCGCGGTGCTCGGTCATCACGGCGGCGGTGAGTTCGAGGATGGTCTCGAAGTCGACGAGGTGCCGTTCGCGGCGGAGCCTCTCGTAGGCGTCGAAGATCCGGAAGACCTCTTCGGCCGGGACCGGCGGGGTCCGGCCGGCCTTCCTGGCGGCCTCGGCGTAGTCCTCCGGGCCGACCTGGGTGACCTTGGCCCATTCGATCTCCGAGGCGATGTCCCGCAGCTCGGAGCGGTCCGGGTTCTTGCGGATGGCGCGGCAGGCGTCGACCAGCAGCGGGAGCTTCGACTCGATCACCCGGGGCGGCTCTCCGCCGATGACGCGTGGCCAGAAGTAGGTGAGCTGGCGCAGCGCGGCGGCGTGGAAGGTGCGCGCCTGCACCCCCGGCGTGCCGAGCTGCCGCAGGCGCTGCCGGAGCTCCCCGGCGGCGCGTGTGGTGAATGTCACCGCCAGCACGCTCTGCGCGTCCACCACCCCGCTGCGCACGGCGTGCGCGATGCGGTGGGTGATCGCCCGCGTCTTGCCGGTGCCCGCTCCGGCGAGCACGCAGACCGGACCTCGGACGGCCTGCGCCACCTCACGCTGCTCGGGATCCAGCCCCGCCAGAACGTCGTCGGGCTCCACGGAGACTCCTTACGGCCGGGTAACGGGTCGGAAGGGAACATCCTTCCAGCCGGTGGTCAAGCATCGCCCATTCTGGCAACATGCCGCCGTCAACCTATGTCGTTCGCTGAGATGCACAGACAGGCCTGTTTACCCCACAATGGGGAACGAACTGTGCCTTGGGGGAAGGAAGAGACCCGTGCGAACTGTGGTAACCGTGAGTGCCCTTGCCCTGGCGGCACTGGTGATCACACCCGCCGCGGTGCACGCCTCCCCGAGCGCGCACGCGGCCGCGGCGGATCCCTCGCAGCCGGGCGCCGGGTCGGCCGCGCGGGCCACGCCGGCGCCGAGGGTCGCCTCCAGGGCCGGGGCCACCGCGGAGACCACGGCCGCACCGGCGCCCAGGACCACGGCGAAGACCGCGGCCACACCGACGCCCGGGACCACGGCGAAGACCACGTCCGGGACCAAGAGCACAACCGCAACCACGGCGAAGACCACGTCCGGGACCAGGGCCGCGGCCGGGGCCGCCGGGACGGCGAGGCGGGGCGATCCGACGCCCACCCCGACGCCCACCCCCACGCCGACGTCGACGTCGTCCACCGGGGCGACCGACCCGCTGCTGCAGGACGTCTCCGTCGACACCGTCTCCTACGGCCCGCACCTCCGCCAGCGGATGGACGTCTGGCACCACTCCGACGGTCTCGTCCGGCCGGCTGTCTTCCTGATCCACGGCGGCTGGTGGTCCTCCGGGGACAAGAAATACATGACCGCGGTGAGCCGCAGCTACGTCGAGCAGGGCTACACGGTCTTCAACATCAACTACCGTCTCTCCAGCGACGCGGCCTGGCCGGCCCAGCGCACCGACACGCTCGACGCCATCGCGACCGCGCGCAGGCACGCCCTGCTGTGGGCCTTCGACCCGGCCAACTACGTGGTCGTCGGCTTCTCCGCCGGAGGCCATCTGGCCACCGCCGTCGGCACCTACAAGAACGGCCTGCCCGGTCTGCGCGGCGTGGTGGGCGTCTCCCCGGTGGTCTCACCGCTCACCGCCTACAACGAGGGCGCCGACACTCTCGACTCCAACAAGCGCAAGCTGCGCGAGTCGGCCATCCGCCTCGCCGGGGGCTGCGAGCCCGGCAAGTGTCCCCGGATCTGGAACAGCATGGAAGTGCCGCTGCACGCCAGCCGCGGCGACGCGCCCGTCCTGACCGTGCACTCGCAGGACGAGTTCGTGCCCGTCGAGCACAGCCTGCGGCTCAAGGACCGGCTGGCCCGGTTCGGCGTCAACATGACGGTGATGGCCGAGCCCGGCGTCGAGCACAGCTCACCGCTGTACCGGCTGCCCGGCGTGGCCGAGTCGGTGCACGCCTGGATCGCCGCCAGGTTCTCCTGACCGGCCCCCCGCCGGCCGGGCCCGCGGCCGGCGGGAAGATGAACGGCTCTCGCTTTGTTGCCATGAGCGCCGAACATCACATGAGGGGATTTTCACGAAATGGCGCTGACTGTTTACACCACCACCTGGTGCGGCCCCTGCAAGCGGCTGAAGACCCAGCTCACTCGCGAGGGCATCTCCTACAAGGAGATCGACATCGAGCGCAACCCGGACGCCGCGCAGTTCGTCATGAGTGTCAACAACGGCAACCAGACCGTCCCGACCGTGCTGTTCGACGACGGCACGGCCGTGACCAACCCCTCGGTGATCGAGGTCAAGGCCCGTCTGCGGGTCTGATCACCAGTCTCCGGTCAACGGCCCGCCGTACCAGGTCTCGATCAGCCTGCGGGCGATCGAGACCTCTGACGGCAGGCGCACCTCACCGCTCTCCAGAGCGGCCAGCAGCTCGGCCCGGCTGAACCAGCGGGCCTCGGCGATCTCTTCGAGGTCGAGGACGAGCTCGGTCGAGACGGCCCGCGCGAAGAAGCCCAGCATCAGGCTGCGCGGGAACGGCCAGGGCTGGCTGCCCAGGTAACGGGGGTCGACGACCCGCACGCCGACCTCCTCGATCACCTCACGGGCCACGGCGTGCTCCAGCGACTCGCCCGGCTCGACGAACCCGGCGAGCACCGACAGCCGCCCCTCGGGCCACTGCGGCCCCCGGGCCAGCAGGCACCGGTCGGCGTCGTCGTGGACCAGCATGATCACCGCCGGGTCGACCCGGGGGAAGTGCTGGCTGCCGTCCTGGAGGCAGACCCGCACGTGCCCGCCCGCCCGCACCTCGGTGCGGCTGCCGCATCTCGGGCAGAACTCGTGGCTGGAGTGCCATGCCTCCAGCGCGACGGCGTAGACCAGGAGCCCGGCGTCCAGGTCGCCCAGGAGCGGGCCCACCTGGCGGAGCCCGGCGGCGACGGGCTCTCCCTCCCGCAGCGCCGACGGGGCGAGCGGGGCGACGATCCGGTTGAAGGAGTCGTCATGGGCGACGCCCGTCAGCGGGGCCGACACGGCGAAGTAGGCGATGCCCTCGGCGTCCACGCCGAGCAGGTAGCGCTCGCCCTCGGGTGCGTCGGCGGTGGGCAGCAGCACCAGGGCCGCCCCGTCTCCGTTCCGCCGGATCAGCGCCTGCCCGTCGTCGACGACCACGACCCGGCTCGCGCCGTCCGTCCACGTCCGCTCGAACCATTCGGCGTCACCGCGGAGCGCCGCCGAACGGTCGATGGCGCTGCGTGCGAGCAGCAGCGGCCCCAACAATCCCTCTTGTGTCGTGATCTCCACGTCGTCCCGCCTCCCAGACCGAGTGGACATCTTACGCCGCAGAACAGAGCCGGTTTCCGGGCTCCCCCCGATCTCGCCGGACCATCTGGACGAGACCGAATACGCGAGGACGGCAGCGCGATGATCTCTGCCCGGCTAAGATACAGCGAGTTAGGTTAGGCTTACCTGATACCGGGGGTCCCTGCATTGCGGCTGTACCTCACCGCGCTCAAACCGACCGACTCGGTCACGGACGGGTTCCTCCCGGCGGCACGCGCCCTGGGCTGCGACGTCACGATCCTGACCGACCGGCCGGAGCACCATCTGGACACGGGGACCGAGGTGCTCCGCTGCGACGTCCGCGACGCGCGAGCGGTGATCGACATCATCGCGCACCATCACGCTCCGGACGCGGTTTTCTCCAATTCCGACCACATCCAGGCGGAGACCGCCCTCGCCGCCGCCTACTTCGGCCTGCCCGGCAAGGACTGGCGGGCCTGCGTCGCCACCAAGAACAAGGCGCTCACCCGGCGCCGACTGGCGGCGGCCGGGGTCGAGACCGTCCGCTCCGTACGGCTGGCACCGGGCGACCCGGTCCCGCCGGAGGTGCCCTTCCCCGCCGTGGTCAAGCCGCGCGAGGGCGTGGCCAGCGAGGACGTGGTGCTGGCGGAGGACGCCGGCGAGCTCGCGGCGGCCGTGCGGGCGATCCGGGACCGGCGGCCGGGCGAGGCGCTGGTCGTGGAGGAGTATCTCGACGGCCCCCTGCACACCCTGGAGACGCTCGGCGACGGGCGGAGCGTCGAGGTGCTCGGCGGCTTCCGGACCACCCTCGGACCCCCGCCGCACTTCGTGGAGGAGCGGCTCGACTGGGAGCCCCCGCCCGGGCGGGACCACGTGCTGCGGGCGCTGGAGGCGCTGGGGGTGGGCTTCGGGGCCTGCCACACCGAATACGTCATGACGCCCGCCGGGCCGCGGATCGTCGAGGTCAACTACCGGGTGATCGGCGACCACTGCGACTTCCTCGTCGCCGGCCTGTTGGGCATCCCGCTGTTCGAGCGCGTCCTCGCCCTCCACCTGGGATCGGGGCTGGAGGGCCCGGCCTCGGGGGCCTCCGGGGCGCACGGGACCGCGCTGAGCCTGGTGGCCGACCGGCCGGGGACCGTGGTGGCCGCTCCGGGCACGGTCGTGCCCGCCGCCGGCGACCGGGTCAGGCTCTGGCACCGGCCGCTGCGCGCCGTGGGCGAGCGGATCGAGCTGAGCAACACCAACCGCGACTACCTGGGGATCGTCCGCGCGATCGGTCCCGACCGGGCCAGTGTGGACGCGGCCGTCGCGGCGTTCACCGCCGGGAGCCCGTGGGTGATCGCATGATCGGCGGACCGGCCGCGGGCGGGCGGGAGCCGTACCTGGCCGCCCGCGTCCTGGACGCGCTGCTGCGCGAGAACTACGGCGGCCTGGCCGGGCGGGTGACCCGGAGCAGGGACGGCGTCGCGCTGCTGCTGCCCGGGGGCCGCAGGGTACGGCTGACGCCGGGGTCGCTGTTCCAGGACTTCGTGGTGGCCCCGGAGGAGGCGCTCCGCCTGGAGGAGGTCCTGCGCACCCTGCGGGAGATCTCCGCCCCGGCCGACGCCGCCGGGGTCGAGGCGTTCGTCCAGGAGTGCCACGAGGCGCTGCGCGCCCTCGACCTCCACGACGCCCGCCGCGACGAGGTGTTCGCCCGGCTCGGCCAGGGCCTCCCGGCCGCCGCGCGGTCCCTCGGGCGGTCCGGCACCGTGCGCTACGAGGCGCTGGCGGCCTCCGTCGACCATCCGGTCTACCCGACGGCACGCTGCCGGGCCGGGCTGTCGGACGAGGAGCTGACGGCCTACGCGCCGGAGTTCGCGCCCGTCTTCGGGCTGCGCTGGGCCGCCGTGCCCGGGGAGCGCGCGGCCGGGGCGGCGCCGCCGTTCGCGCCGGAGTTCCCGGTGGTCGGGCTGGCGCGGAAACTGGCCGGGACGCACGTGCTGTTCCCGGTGCATCCGCTGACCGTCCCGGCGGTCGAGGAGATCCCGTGGGCGGTCATGGCGCCGGAACCACACCTGGAGGTCAGGCCCACGCTGTCGATGCGCACGGTCGTGGTCGACCGGGACACGCACCTGAAGCTGCCGCTGGCCACCAGCACGCTCGGGCTGCGCAACCGGCGGTCGATCAAGCCGGACACGCTGGCCGACGGGGCGCGGGCCGAACGGCTGCTGCGCGAGATGCCCGACCCCGGGGTGCTCCTGGCCGACGAGCAGACCTACGGCCACGCGGGCCACGAGTATCTGGGCTGGCTCGTGCGCCGCCTGCCGGCGGGCGAGATCGTCCCGGTGGCCGCGCTGACCGCCCCCCTTCCGGGCGGCGGCCTCGTGGTGGAGGAGCTCGCCGGGCGGTGGTACGGCGGGGACGTGACGCGCCTGCTCACCGAATACCTGCGGCTGCTGTTCGGCTTCCACGTGCGGCTCTTCGTCCGGTACGGCACCGCGCTGGAGACCCACCAGCAGAATCTCTCGCTGGTGCTGGGGGACGGCCCCGCCAGACTGCTGATCAAGGACAACGACGGGCTGCTGGCCTCGCCCGACCGGCTGCGCGCCGCACGGCTCGCGGTGCCGGACTTCGCCGACCGGCGGATGCTGACCGACGACCCGCACGCGCTCGCCGACGTGTTCGTCACCATCACCCTGCACCTGGCCGCCGCGGCGGTGACCTTCGGCGCGCTGCCGTCGCCGCAGGCCGCCCGGCTGGTCCGCGACGCGCTCAGGGAGGCGCTGGCCGAGCACGGGGACGACCCGATGGCCAGGTTGCTGCGGGCCAGAACCCTCGACGCCGCCCGGCTCGTCGGCAAATCGATGGTCACCGCCGGGACCCTGGTGGACAAGGCACGCACCGGGGCACGCGATGTGAACAAGTTCTACGGCACCAGCGGCCCCAACTACCTGCGTCAGCCCCCTCAGGCCATCCAGACCCTGATCATGCGAAGGACGCGATGACCAGCCTCGCACTCGATTTCTCTCCAGCCGCCGTCGCCGAGGAGGCGTCGCTGGCGGCCCTGCTGCGCTGCTGCGTCAGGGAGGTGGCCGGACCTCGCGGACAGGTCTGGCACGCCGAGCCGTACGTGCTGCTGCGCGTGGCCGGCACCCTGCTGCGGGCGCGGACGCACGGCGGGCTCGCGCTGCGTTTCGAGGGCACCCCTGAGCGGCTGGAGCACGGCTGCTGGCAGCCGCTCTCCGCGGACCTGCTCGTCCGGCTCGTCGAGACGGAGCTGGAGGGGGGCAACGAGGAGTTCGCGGCGCAGGTGGCGGCCAGCCGGAACGCCATGACCACGCTGCTGGCGGTCCGGCAGGACGCCCCGCCGCCGGCGGACCCGTGGCTGGCCTCCGAGCAGGGGCTGGTGCTGGGGCATCCGTTCCATCCCAGCCCGAAGGCGCGCGGCGGCGCCGACTGGCTGCGCTACGCCCCCGAGGCGCACGCGAGCTTCCCGCTCCGGCTGCTCGGGGTCCGGGACGACGTGCTGGCCGAGGGGGGCGACACCGGCCCGCTGGACGGGCTCGGCACGGCCCCGCGGGGCTACGCGCTGCTGCCCGCGCACCCGTGGCAGCTCGACCTGCTCGCGGCGGAGCTCGCCGCCCCGCTGGCCGACGGGCGGCTGATCGACCTGGGCCAGGGCTCGCGGATGGCGGTCCCCACCTCGTCGGTCCGCACGGTCTACGAGCCGCTGATCGACCGGTGCCTGAAGTTCAGCCTGGACGTGCGGATCACCAACTGCGTCAGGAAGAACTCCTGGTACGAGCTGGCGGGCGCGGTCGAGCTGACCCGGCGTCTCGGGCCGGTGTTCCGGGACCTCTCGGCCGGGTTCCCCGGCACCCGCTGGCTCCCCGAACCCGGTTACCGCTCCGCCGACCTGGGCACCCGGCTCCTGGAGGGGCTGGGCGTGATCATCCGTGCGAGCCCGTGGTCGGTCTGCCGCCCCGGGGTGACCCCCCTGCTGAGCGGCGCGCTGGCCGTGCCCGGTGAGCCTCCGGCCGAACCCGTGCGCTGGTGGCGCGCCTACGTGGAGCGGGTCGCGCTGCCGGTGCTCGACGCCTACCTGAGCCACGGCGTGGTGCTGGAGCCCCACCTGCAGAACGTCCTGGTCGGCGTGGACGCGGCCGGCCTGCCGGTGGAGGCGGTCTTCCGCGACATGGAGGGCACCAAGCTCGTCGCCGGCCGCCACGACCTGTCCGGCCTGCCGGAGCGGGTGGCCGAGGCGCTCACCTACGACGCGGCCGGCGGCTGGGACCGGGTGGTCTACTGCCTGATGGTCAACCACCTCACCGAGATCGTCGCCTCCCTCGCCGGGTCCGGGTCCACGCGGGAGCTGTGGGCGGCGGCCGGTGAGGTGCTGGCCGGATACGCCGACTCGGTGGGATGGCCGCAGCCCCTGTCGGACCTGCTGGCCGGGGCGCCGCTGCCGGCCAAGGCCAACCTGTCGGTCCGGTGGGCACGCTCGGCCGACCGCTCGGCCGGATACGTGCCGGTGGCCAACCCGCTGGCGGTGCTCTCGTGATCCAGGACGAGTTGCCCGCCTACGTCTACGATCTCGGCGCGCTCGACGGGCATGCGGCCGCCGTACGGGCCGCGCTGCCGGGCATCGAGCTGTACTACGCGGTGAAGGCCAACCCCGACCCGGAGCTGCTGCGGGTGCTCGCCCGGCACGTGGACGGCTTCGAGGTCTCCTCCGGCGGGGAGCTGGCGCACGTGCGCGGGCTGTTCCCCGGCGCCGCCGTTGCCCTCGGCGGCCCGGGGAAGACCGACGCGGAGCTGTCCGCCGACGTCACCCGGCTCCACCTGGAGAGCCCGAACGAGCTGCGCCGGCTCCTCGCCTCGGGGCGCCGCGCCGACGTGCTGCTCCGGGTCAACCTCGACGTGCCCGTGGCCGGGGCGTCGCTGACCATGGGCGGCGGCGCGACGCCGTTCGGCATGGACCCGGCCGGGATCGCCGAGTGCGTCGCGCTGCTGTCCGGCCAGAGCGCGGTACGGCTGCGCGGCGTCCACGCCCATCTGGCCAGCGGCCTGGCGGCCCCCGCGCTGCTGGAGCTGGCGGCGGCCGTACTGGAGTACGCACGGGAGCTGGGCGTCACGGAGATCAACCTCGGCGGCGGCATGGCGGTGTCGTACGCCGACCCGGACGCGCGGTTCGACTGGCGCTCCTACGGCGAGGGCCTGGCGGGGCTGCGCCGCCCCGGCGAGGTGCTGCGGATCGAGCCGGGACGGGCGCTGTCGGTCTACTGCGGGCGGTACGTGACCCGGGTGATCGACGTCAAGCGGGTCCACGGCGAGCTGTTCGCGGTGGTCGCCGGGGGCACCCACCACCTGCGCACCCCGGCCACCAAGGGGCACTCCCAGCCCCTGGCCGCGCTGCCCCCGGGCGAGCCGGTCACGATCGTCGGCCAGCTCTGCACGCCCAAGGACGTCCTGGCCCACCGGGTGCCGGTCCGCCTGGCGCCCGGCGACGTCGTGGAGTTCACCATGGCCGGGGCCTACGCCTGGAACATCTCCCACCACGACTTCCTGATGCACCCGGAACCCGGCTTCCGCTATCTGTCCCCCGAGCTCGCCGGCCGGGAGAGCTGAAGGCGGAGCCTCCGGGTGCGCGGTCGTCATCGCGTGGTCGTGGCGGGACGTGGGTCGATGAGCGCCGAGCCGAAGACCCATGGGGAGGTCTGGGTGATGAAGTCACCCGGGAATCCGAGTGTGAAGTCGGTGGCCTGTTCCAGGTGAGCGACGCTTTCGGGTGGGAGGACGAGGTCGAGGGCGCCGAGGTTGTCGCGGAGCTGGTCGGCACGGCGTGCCCCGATGATCGGGTGGACAGCGCGGGAGCGGCTCATCGTCCAGGCGATCGCTACCTGTGAAGGCGTGGCACCGAGGTCGTCGGCGACCTCCTGCACGACTCGGGCGACGGCGTGGTCCCGAGCCGAGACAGAGTCAGCGGTCAGCCGGCTACCGGCCACGGGCCCGTCCGCGCGGGTGTATTTGCCGGACAGCACCCCGCCGGCCAGCGGGCTCCACGCGGTGACGCCCAGCCCGAGGGACTCGGCCATCGGCAGCAGCTCACGCTCGATGTCGCGCTGAAGCAGGCTGTAGGGGACCTGCAGGCCGATGAACGGGCTCCAGCCGTGCCACTGCGCCAGTGTGTTGGCGCGGGCCACGACCCACGCGGGGGCGTCGGAGATCCCCACGTACAGCACCTTGCCTGCCTGGACCGCGTCGTCCAGCGCGCGCATGGTCTCCTCGATCGGCGTGTCACGGTCCCACATGTGCACCCAGTACAGGTCCACGTAGTCCGTGCGCAGCCGACGCAGGCTGGTCTCCAGCGACGCCCGCAGGTTCTTACGGTGGTTCCCGGCGGCGTTGGGGTCGGCGCGGTCGCGGGACACGGTGTACTTCGTGCCGAGCACGAACGACTCTCTCCGGCCTTTCAACAGCTCGCCGAGGATCTGCTCGCTGGCTCCGTCGCGGTAGTTGATCGCGGTGTCGATCACGTTGCCACCGGCCTCGGCGTAGAGGTCCAGCATCCGCCGGCACTCCGGCAGTGGCGCGCCGACCCCGCCCTGCTCGCCGAAAGTCATCGCGCCCAGGATCAGGTCGGAGACGCGCAGCCCGCTCGTGCCCAAGGTGCGATATCTCATGCTGTCGCCGACCCGCTGAACAGTTCCGCGGCCCGGGAGACGATCTCATCGTGCGGCACGTCCCGCACGTGCTCGTCCAGTGCCCAGCGGTGCCCGAACGGATCCAGCAGCTGGCCGGTGCGGTCACCCCAGAAGGCGTCGTGCACCGGCGTGAAGACCGTGGCTCCTGCCTGCAGCGCCCGCGCCCAGGCCGCATCGACGTCCGGGACCCGCAGGTGCAGGGCGGCGGAGGTGCCACCGAGACCGGCGGGCGAACGCATGCCCAGCGCGGGCATCTCACCGGCTACCGCCAGGACGGTGTCGCCGAGCAGGAGCTCCACGGTCAGCGTACGGCCGTCGGGAAGCGTGACGCGGTCCGTTTCCCGCGCACCCAGGGCTTCGGCATACCAGGTGGCGGCCTGGTCCGGGTCGGTGACGACCAAGTGGATCGCTATCTGTGCCATGACTTGGACCATACACACTGTATGGACGCTATGTCCATACACTGTGTCCGTACATGCCGTCGTTATGCTGGATCGCATGCCTTCCAAGCACACCGCCCGCGCTGCCCGTCGATCCGGACCGGCGCCGGGGTCCGCCGAGCTACGGGAGCGGATCTTGTCCGCGACGTGCGAGCTGCTGCGGCAGCGCCGCTTCGACGCCCTCAGCGTGGCCGACATCCTGACTGCCGCCGAGGTCTCCCGGGCCAGCTTCTACTTCTATTTCCCCAGCAAGCAGGCCGTGCTCGGCGAGCTGGTGCGCGAGGCCGTGGCGCAGGGACAACAGGCCGCACAACCCTGGATCGGCGGGCAGCAGGACCCGGTCGCCGCGCTCCGTGCAGGCGTGCGGGACGGTGCCCGTCTGTGGCGTGCCAACGCGGGCGTTCTCATGGCGATCGTGGAGAGCTGGGGCTCGGACGAGGGCCTGCGAGCCCTGTGGCTCGAACAGATGGACCTGTTCACCGACGCCGCCGCGGGACGCATCCGATCCGACCCGAACGCCTGCCGACGACTCGGCGACGTGGACATCCGAGCCGTCGCCGCCTCGCTGACCTGGCTCGGGGAACGGCTCTACTACCTCGCCGCAGCCGGAGTCCCTCCCTTCGACAACGAGGAAATCCTCATCGACACCCTCACCAACGCGTGGACTTCCACCCTTTACGGCCACCCGGTCACCCACCCGGGAACCCCGCCGCACCCGGTGACCGGAGCGCAGGAGTTCGGATAAGGCCAGGCGGCAACCGGCCGCCACCCACCGCCCCCCGACCGGAACCGGTCAGAAGGGCAGTGCCTAGTCCTCCTTGACGTCCGGGCCGACGGCCGCGTGCTCGTCGTGGGCGTGTTCGCTGTCGAGCGGGACCTTCTCGCCACCGTAGGCCCTGCTCAGCTTCGCACGGAGCTTGCCGAGCGGGCCGCGCATCCCCTTGGGCGGGATGCCGTCGCTGTCGAGCTGGGTTCTCTCGATGGTCGGGACCGCCGTCTTGCCCCGGACGTGGGCCTCGACGGCCTCGCTCTGCGGGACGTGGACCTCGATGTATTCACCCGAGGGCAGACGCTTGATGACGCCGGACTCCACGCCGTGCCCGATGACCGCGGCGTCGTTGCGCTGCAGGCCCAGGCAGACCCGGTAGGTGATCATGTAGGCGAGCGCGGGGCCGAGGAAGATCAGCACCCGGCCGACGTAGGTCGTCCAGTTCAGTGAGACGTGGAAGAACGAGGAGATCTCGTCGTTGGCGCCCAGCAGCCACAGGATGCCGTAGAAGGTGACCGCCGACATGCCGATCGAGGTGCGGTGCGGGTTGTTGCGGGGACGCTCGGCGATGTGGTGCTCGCTGCGGTCCCCGGTGACCCACCGCTCGATGAACGGATACAGGGCCAGGCCCGTCATGATGATGCCCATCGGGACCAGCGCCGGGATCAGCACGCTCAACGGCAGCGTGAAGCCCAGGAAGTTGATCTCCCAGGACGGCATCAGGCGGAGCGAGCCCTCCAGGAATCCCATGTAGAAGTCGGGCTGGGATCCCGCCGAGATGTCGGCCGGCGTGTAGGGGCCGAACAGCCAGATCGGGTTGATCTGCGCGAAGGTGCCCAGCAGCGCGATGGTGCCGAAGGTGAACATGAAGTAGGCGCCCGACTTGGCCATGAAGGACGGATAGAACGGGGCGCCCACCACGTTGTTGTTCGTGCGGCCCTTGCCCGGCATCTGCGTGTGCTTCTGCACCCACATCAACATGAGGTGGGCGGTGATGAGCGCCAGCAGGATGCCCGGGATGAGCAGGATGTGCATCGAGTAGAACCGGGCGACGACATCCTGGCCGGGATACTCGCCGCCGAAGAGGAAGAAGGTGATCCAGGTGCCGACCAGCGGCAGCGAGATCATCACACCCTCGGTGATCCGCAGACCCGCGCCGGAGAGCAGGTCGTCGGGGAGCGAGTAACCGGTCAGCCCCTCGAACAGGGCCAGCGTCAGCAGCCCGACGCCGATCAGCCAGTTGAACTCACGCGGCTTGCGGTACGCACCGGTGAAGAACACCCGGAGCATGTGCACCATCATCCCGGCGACGAACAGCAGAGCGGCCCAGTGGTGCATCTGCCGCATCAGCAGACCACCGCGGATGTCGAAGCTGATGTGCAGCGACGAGGCGTACGCCTCGGACATCATGACGCCCTTGAGCGGCTCGTAGGAGCCGTCGTAGACGACCTCGCCCATGCTGGGCCTGAAGAAGAAGGTCAAGAACGTGCCGGTCAGCAGCAGGACGACGAACGAGTAGAGCGCGATCTCGCCCAGCAGGAACGACCAGTGGTCAGGAAAGATCTTCCGTAAATTGCGCTTGAGGAAGTTCCCCGCCCCGGTGCGGTCGTCGATGAAGCTGCTCATGCTCGCTATGGGCTTCGGAACGGTTCCGCTGCTCATGCGTGGTCTCCGTCCTCACGAACCTCGGCCTCGGCGTCGCCGCGCTCCCAGAAGCCAGGACCGGCCGCCGTGGATAACCAGGTATTTCTCATCATCCACAGCGATGGGTAGATCGAGGCAAAGGCCGGGTGACCGGACCGAGGACAAGAGCGCCGGCGATGAGGAGGGCCTTCCCCTTTCCCGCTGTCTCCTCGGGTCAGCCGAGAGCGGGGACCGACTCCAGGAGCCTGATCAGACCGCGCTCGTCGAGGAGGTTGACCGGCCTGACCGTCTCGTTGAGACGGACGAAGTGGAAGGCGGCGCTCACCCGGTGGAGGGGGACCTCGGCCAGATGGGACCAGGCCAGGCGGTAGGCGGCGAGCTGTACCGCCGCCGCGGCCGCGGCCTTCTTGCCCTTGGGAGGCCGGCCGGTCTTCCAGTCGACGACCTCGTAGCCGCCGTCGGGGGTCTCGAACACCGCGTCCATCCGGCCCCGGACCAGCCGGTCGGCGATCATCGTCTCGAAGGGGATCTCGACGTCCAGCGGCTCCCGGCCGGCCCACTCGCTCTCCTCGAACCGGTCGCGCAGCTCGTCGAGCTGGAGGTCGGTCTCCTCGAAGCCGTCGGAGGAGCCGGGCAGTTCGAGCTCGTCGAGCAGGCGCTGCTGGCCCCACCGGGACTCCAGCCAGCGGTGGAAGGAAGTGCCCCGGCGGGCCAGCGGGGTGGGTTTCCTGGGCACCGGGCGGCGGATCTCCCGGGCCAGGGCCTTGGCGTCGGCGGCCAGGGTGACCAGTTCCGAGACGCTCAGATGGGTGGGCAGCTCCACCTGCCCGCCACCGCGCCGCCGGTTCACGGCCCGCTCCCGGAGCAGGAGCTCGGTGTCGCGCTCCCACGCCTTCGCCCGCTCCCTGTCCCAGCCGCGCAGCTCCGCGAAGGCAGTGGCGCGCTCCCCCTGAGGCTCCGGCTCGGGCCCGCTCCCGGACACGCCTCCGCGCTCCGGGGGCCCCTCACCCCCACGCCCGGGGCCGGCCGGGGCACCCCGCCCCGCCTGGGCGGCGGGCCCCTCACCCAGCACGGCTCCGGGGAGGTCCGCCGGGGCGCCGGAGAAGTGCCCCGCGTCCCCGGAGAAGTCGGGGACCTCCGGGAAGTCCAGGAAGTCCGGGTCCTCCAGGAAGAGATCCTCCTCGTCCTGCGGGGCCTCAGGGAAAGGAACCTCCTCGCCGTCCGGAGCCCCCGGGAAGGGGATGCCCTCACCGTCCCGCGGGGCCTCGGGGAAGGGAATGTCCGCGCCGTCCGCGCCGGAGCCGGCCGGGCCGCTCCGGCCGGCGGGAGGGAGCGGCCCGGCTCCGGTGAGGGCCGCGAGGGCCTCCTCGACCATGGTGGCGCCGTCGAGGACGGCGCCGTAGCGCAGACCTTCGGGGGTGACGGGCCAGGTGGCCTCGGCCGGCTCGGCGAGGAGGGGGTTGGTGGCGCCCTCGGCGGCCTCGGGCGCCCAGGCGGCGACGCGGCCACAGGTCTCGCGGATCTCCACCAGGAAGTCGGAGGGCTCCAGGGGCTTGGCCGCGCTGCCCCAGCGGTAGCCGGAGGCGATCAGGAGGTAGTGGGCGCGGGTGACGGCCACGTAGGCCAGGCGGCGCTCCTCCAGCAGGTCGCGGTCACGGCAGCGCTCGTCGAACTCGGCCAGCTCCTCCTTGCTCAGCCCGGCCAGCCCTGGCAGGTCGGAGGCGTCGCCGCGGAGCGGGTAGGGCAGCTTGCGCGGGTTGTCCGTCCACTTGGGACTGGTCGTCGGGCGGGCCGGGAACATCGTGCCGACGGTCAGGGTGCCCGCCTTGGACAGCGCCTGGGACAGCCCCGGGAGCACGACGACCGGCCACTCCAGGCCCTTGGAGGCGTGGATGGTCATCAGCTTGACGCTGTTGCTCTCCCCCACCCGCCCGGCGTCCAGGCCGTTCTCCTCCTCGTCGGCCGCCTTCAGGAAGGCCAGGAACGCGCCCAGCGTCGGGTCCTCGGAGTCGCCCGCGAACCGGGCCGCGGCGTCCAGGAAGGCGTCCAGGTCGGCCCGGGCGGCGAACGGGCCGACAGCCGTGCCCCGTGCCGCCACCTCGATGTCCAGGCCGAGCCTGCGCTCGATCTCGATGATCAGATCGGGGAGCGGCTGGCCGGTGTGGGCGCGCAGGATCCGCAGCTCCTGCGCCATGGCGAGCAGCCGCACCCGGGCCAGGGGCGAGAACAGGTCCTGCCATTCGGGGCGGTCGGGCAGCTCGTCGAGGGCGTCGACCAGGCTGCCGCGCTCCTCGGCCAGGTCCGCCACGACCTGGTCCAGCGGGTCGGCCACCGCCGATCCGCCCTCCCGGGTCTCCCGGTTCAGTTCGCGCGCCCGCTCGCCCAGCTCCTTCAGGTCGGCCGGGCCGATCCGCCACCGGGGGCCGGACAGCAGCCGGACCAGCGCGTCGCCCGCGGTCGGGTCGTAGAGCACGCGCAGAGTGGAGACGATGTCGGCGACCTCCGGCACGGTCAGCAGGCCGCCCAGGCCGACCACCTCGACCGGGATCCCCCGCTCCTCCAAGGCCCGGCGCAGCGCGGGGAACTGCGACCGTTTGCGGGCCAGCACCGCCACGTCGTGCGGCTGCAGGCACTGCGGGCCGCCCCACGCGCTCTGCTTGGCCTTCTTGCGCTCGCCCTCGCCCCAGGGCAGGCCGTCGGGGGCGCTCTCGCTGCCGAGCAGCCTGGCGACGCCGTCGGCGATCCACGCCGCCTCGTCGTCGGCGGTCTCGTGGAAGGCGCACACCACCCGGCCGCGCTCGACCCGGTTGCCGCCGGGCACCAGCACCGGCACCTCCCGCGCCTCCATCCGGAGCGGGAGCTGCACCCGGGCCGCGACGTCCAGTACGGCGTCGCCGTTGCGGAAGCTGACCGACAGGCGGCGGACCGGGGCGGGCTCCCCCGAGGCCGTCGTGAAGTCACGGGGGAATCGGGTGAGGTTGCCCGCCGAGGCGCCGCGCCAGCCGTAGATGGACTGGCAGGGGTCGCCCACGGCGGTCACCGGATGGCCGCCGCCGAACAGCGAGCGGAGCAGGACGAGCTGGGCGTGGCTGGTGTCCTGGTATTCGTCGAGGAGGACGACGGCGAAGCGGCCCCGCTCGATCTCGCCGACCTCGGCGTGCCTGGCGGCGATCCGGGCGGCCAGCGCCATCTGGTCGCCGTGGTCGACGACCTCGCGGCCCCGCTTGAGCCGGCCGTACGCCTCGACCAGGGGCAGGAGCTGCTCCCTGGCTCGCTGCGTGGCCAGCGGCCGGCGCTGGGGCAGGGTGGGCGAGCCGGGCAGCTCGCCGTAGCGCTCGGTGAGCCAGGCGCCGATCTCCCGCACGTCCTGCGGGCCGCGCAGGTGCTCGGCCATCTCCCCGGCCAGCTCCAGCACCGCCCGGGTGACGGTGGCCGGGCCCCACTCGATCTGCTCCATGGGCCCGTCGTAGGCGCTGACCACCCGCCCGGCCAACTGCCAGGAGACGGCCGGGCTGACCAGGCGCATGGTCGGCTCCAGCGCCTCGCGCAGGGCGTGGTCGGTGACCAGCCTGGCCGCGTAGGCGTGGTAGGTCGAGATGGTCGGCTCGCCCTCCAGCAGCTCGGCGGGGACCTGCTCGGCGGTGACCAGGCCGTTGAGCCGCTCGCGGACGCGGTGGGCCAGCTCGCCGGCGGCCTTCCTGGTGAAGGTCAGGCCGAGCACCTGTTCGGGGCGGACCAGGCCGTTGGCCACCAGCCAGACGACCCGCCCGGCCATGGTCTCGCTCTTGCCGGACCCCGCCCCGGCGACCACGACCATCGGTCCGAGGCCGGCCTCGATCACCTCGGCCTGCTCGGGGGTGGGGGGGAGGATGCCCAGCTTGGCGGCGAGCAGGCTCGGGCTCAGCACGGGACGTCCTCGCGGCGGGGGGTACGGCTCGGCACGCCTGATCTCCGTTCTCGCTGACCGGGCAGCTCGCCCGCACCGCGCAGGTGCGGCACCCGCCGGCCGCGGCACCGGCTCAGCACACCTGGTCCCCGTTCTTGCTGACCGGGCAGCTCGCCCGCACCGCGCAGGTGCGGCATCCGTCGTTGACCTTGGCCTGGAAGAACGGCCCGGACATGCCGAGCGCCACGGTGTCGACCATGTCGCGCGCCCAGCCGGGGTCGGCGTCCTCCGACAGGGCCCGCTGGGCCTGCTCCTTGGCGTCCTTCTTGCCCGCGGCGTCGCCCACCTGGACCAGGGCCGCACCGCCGGGCTCGGTCATCCCGTGCCGCTGGAAGGCGCCCAGCAGCGCGGCGAGCTGGTAGACCCCGAGCTGGGGGTGGCGCTCGATCTCGGCGTCCTTCGGCCCGTTCTTGCCGGTCTTGATGTCGATGATCACGGCCCGGCCCTCGGCGTCGCGTTCGACCCGGTCCACCCGCCCCTTGATCTGCACGCCCTCGGAGACCATGGCCGTGAACGCCTCTTCCAGCCCGACCAGCTCGCGGGGGTTCTCCTGGTGCCAGCGGACGAACTTGGAGATCATCTGCTCGGCGACCTGGCGCTGCTTGCGGTTGTACCAGACGCCGCCGAAGTCGAGCTCGTGCCAGACCTCGTCCAGGCGCTTGCCGAGGGTGTCCTCGGCGGGCATGCCCGTCGCGGCGAGCACGGCCAGCGCGTGGATGACCGTGCCCAGGCCCCGCGCCGCGTCGGTGCCGCTCGCCCCCACGGAGGTCTCCAGCAGCCAGCGCAGGCCGCACTTGGTGAAGTTCTCCACCGCCGAGGGTGAGACGCGCACGATGTCGTCGGGCCAGCTCAGCGGGCGGTCGTCGGAGATCGGGGTGAGGGCGTACCACTCGTTGGGGTGGGCGCCGGGCACCCCGGCGGTGGCGAGCCTGGCCAGGTGCCCGGCGGCGGCCCTGCGCAGCGGGGTGGGCCGGGTCGGGTCGGAGACGGCCGAACGCAGGTCCGCCACCAGGGCGGACATGCTCAGCCAGCGGGAGCGCTCGTCGACGACCGTCTCCTCGGCCGCTCCGGGCACCAGCTCGCCGAGGAACCGGGAGGGCCGCTCCTCGCTGTCGTCGCCGCCCACGGCGGTGACGATGAGCCTGTGCCTGGCCCTGGTCGCCGCCACGTAGAACAGCCGGCGCTCCTCGGCCAGGAGCTGGGAGGCCAGCGCGGCGGAGACGGCGGCCGGGTTCTCGTGCTCCGATCCCTCCGCCCTGGCGACCATGTCGTCGGTGCTCAGGATGGACCCGCGCAGCCGCAGGTCCGGCCAGGCCCCCTCCTGCACGCCGGCGACGACCACGACGTCCCACTCCAGGCCCTTGGCGCGGTGCGCGGTCAGGATCCGCACCGACTCGGTGTCGGGGGCGCGCGCGGCGAGGGAGTCGCCGGGGATCTCCTGGGCGACCAGGTCCTCGACGAACACCTCGACGCCCGCGTGCGGCAGCCGGTCGACGAACCTGGCCGCGTGGTCGAACAGCGCCACCACCGCGTCGAGGTCGCGGTCGGCCATGGTGCCCCGGAAACCGCCCGCGACGCTCGTCTCGGTCCACTTCTCGGCCAGCCCGGTGGCCTGCCAGACGGTCCAGAGGACGTCTTCGGCGGTGCCGCCCTGCCGTACGGCCTCGGCGGCGCCGGAGATGAGCCGGGCGAGCCGTTCGGCGGGCAGCGCCACGTGCGGCTCCACCCGGACCAGCTCCCGCACGTCCTTCAGGGCCGCGACCAGCAGCTCACCCGACGAGCGCGGCTCGGCGGCGTCGCGCTCGCCGGAGTGGTCCACCAGGTCGCGTCCGTCGGGGTCCGTCAGCGCCTCGTGCTCGGCGATCCGCAGGGCCCGGCGCAGGCGGCGCACCCCGATCATGTCGGTGCCGCCGAGCGCGCCGGTCAGCAGCTCCTCGGCCACCCCCTCGTCGAGGGTCTCCGGATGGAGGGCGACCTGGATGAGCCTGATCAGCGGCCGCACGCCCGGCTCCTGGAACAGCGGCAGCGCACCACCGCCCACGACGACCGGCACCCCGGCCGTGACCAGGGCGCGGCGCAGCAGCGGCACCTGGCGCGTGGCCGAGCGGACCAGCACCGCCATCCGCGACCAGGGGACCCCGTCCAGCAGGTGCGCCCGGCGCAGCGTGTCGGCCACGACCGCGGCCTCCTGCGTGGCCCCGTCGGTCACCACCACCCGGACGTCGCCGGGCTCGGCCTCCGGCAGCGCGCGCAGGTCGCGGTGGGCGGCGCCGCCCGGGGTCGCGGGCAGGCGCGCGGCGACGCGGCGGGAGGCCCTCAGGAGCTCGGGGCCGCTGCGGCGGCACACACGCAGGGCGATGACGGGCGCGTTCTCGCCGTCGGCCGTGGGGAAACTCTCCGGGAAGCGCATGATCCCGCGCACGTCGGCGCCGCGGAAGCCGTAGATCGACTGGTCGGGGTCGCCGACCGCGACGAGGTCGCGGCCCTCCCCCGCCAGCTGCTGGAGCAGGAACTCCTGGGCCGGATCGGTGTCCTGGTATTCGTCCACGAAGACGACGTCGTAGGCGGCGCGCTCGCGCAGCCGCACCTCGGGGTCGGTGAGCAGGCCGCCGGCGGTGCGGATCAGGTCGGAGTAGTCGAGCACCGGCTCCATGTCCAGGTCGAACCTGGACTGGTAGCGGTCGGCGAACCGTCCGGCGGCCACCCAGTCGGGGCGGCCGTGCCGGCGGCCCAGCTCGACCAGCTCGTCGCCGTCAAGACCCCGCTCGGCGGCACGGGCCAGGAAGTCACGCAGCTCCTGGGCGAAACCACGGGTCTTGAGCGCCTCGCGCATGTCGTCCGGCCAGTGCGGGGCGCCGTCCTCCAGCTCGCCGTGGAGCAGGCGGCGGATCTCCAGGAGCTGCTCGGGACCGGTCAGCAGGCGGGGCGGCACGCCCCCGGCGAGCACGGCCTCGCGGCGGAGCAGCGCGTAGGCGTAGCTGTGGAAGGTGAGGGCGAGGGGGGTCCGGGTGGTGCGGCGCATCCGGCCGGTGATACGTTCGCGCAGTTCCTCGGCGGCCTTGCGGCTGAAGGTGAGGACGAGCACCCGCTCGGGATCCACGCCGCGGCGCTCGATCCGGTCCACCACGGTCTCCACGATCGTGGTGGTCTTGCCGGTGCCGGGCCCGGCGAGCACGAGCAGCGGGCCGCTCCCATGGGCCACCACCGCCCGCTGATGCTCGTCGAGCACGGGGGCAACAGCTCTCCCCGCACCCTCACGACGCACCAAACGCCAGCCCCGGCCACTCACAACTCGCCATTCCACCAGATCTCGGGCGATGATCGTGCCGACTCCGGGTGCGCGGCATGGCGGAACGTCGATCCGATCAGCCGGACGGCCGGGCCGTCCGGGCCGCCTTTCTTGGTCGTCGGAGGCGTATGCCCTGCTCAGACCGGCACAGGGGCGCGTGTGGCGCCGGAGGCCGGGGCGCCCCGGGCCGGTGCCGCGGCCGGCGGACGGGAGCGCGCAGTGACGCATGCCATCTGATCGCCGCCGCGGCCGGTCCGGCCCGGCACCGGGTCAGGAGACGGAACCGGGTCAGGAGACGAAGACGTGGTCGACCAGCCGGGCGGTCGCCTTGCCGTCGTCGCGGGGGGCGTAGCCGCGCCGGAAGCGTTCGTACCGCTCGGCGTGCGCGGCGGCCACCTCGTCGATCGTCCGCACCGCCTCGATCACCTGGGCGCCGGTGGTCAGCAGGGGCCCGGGGGCCTCGGCGGTCAGATCGAGGTAGAGGCCCCGCTTGGCCGAGTAGCGCGACAGGTCGTGGGTGAAGAAGAGCATGGGCCGCCCGGTCGCGGCGAAGTCGAACATGACGGAGGAGTAGTCGGTGATCAGCACGTCGGCGACCAGCAGCAGGTCCGCCATGTCCGGATACGTGGTGACATCGCGGCCGAGGCCCCGGGGCACGTTGGGCGCCGCCTGCATCGAGTGCGCCCTGATCAGGAACTCGTGGCCGGGACCGAGCACCCGCCGCGCCTCGGCCAGGTCCAGCCGGAGCGAGGCGTTCTTGCGGTCGTAGTCGCGGAAGGTCGGCGCGTAGAGCACCACCTTGGCGCCCTCGGCGATGCCGAGCCTGCGGCGTACCCGCGCGGCCAGCTCGTCCCGGTCGGGGGCCGACAGCACGTCGTTGCGCGGGTAGCCGCTCTCCAGGACCTCGCCCTGGTAGCCGAACGCCTTGCGCAGGATCGGGGTGGCCCACGGGCTCTGTGAGACCAGCAGGTCCCAGCCCCGCACCTCGACCGCCTGCCGGTGCCAGGCCGGCGGCTTCGGGTCGCGGGACATGTGCGGCAGGTCGTTGCCCAGGCGCTTGAGCGGGCTGCCGTGCCAGGTCTGCACGACCATCTGGTCCTCGCGGGCGCGGAACCACGGTGGCAGGAAGCCGTTGGTCACCACGTGGCGCGAGCGCGCGAGCACCGCGTAGTGCTCGCGGCTGCCCGCGCGGACCACCGTCGGCCGGATGTCGGAGCCGAACCCGAGCTCCGTCGAGCCCGGCGGCACGAACGCCCCGTCCTTGACCACCCAGATGTGCTCACGGTCGTCACCGCGCCGGACGCGCTCCTCGTAGATCGCCCGGACGTTGCCTTCGTACTGCCGGCCGTCGTAGGCGACGTAGACGGTCGCGTCGCTCAGCTCGCGGGCCCGCTCGGCCGGGTAGAACGAGCGCCGCAGGGCGTAGAGGCCGCCGGCGCCCTTCTCGTCGTCGGGCCGGTGCTCGGCGACGGTCAGCACCGGCACGTCGAACCGGGTGGAGACCAGGCGGTATTCCCGGCCGTCGCGGAGCTTGGGCTCCTCGTCCAGCGAGTCGAGGACGGCGTGGTCGACCCGGAGCGGCACGATCTGCCCGGCGGGGTCGCGGACCGCCATGCTCCAGCTCCCGCTGCCCAGCGGCACGGTCTCCCCGAAGCGGGGCATCGCGGCGGGCGCGAACCGCGCCGAGAAGCGGGATCCGGCCCGCTCCAGCGCGACGGTGTGGATGAGCCCGGTGCGGTGCCTGAGCGTCAGCTCGGCCGCCCCGGAGCCCGGATAGGAGCCTTCGAGGGTGAGAGCGCCGTTCTCGTCCCAGGTCGCCGCCGAGATGATCGGGCGGATCCGGTGCGCGGAGACGATCACCCGGTCGCGCCGGTCGCCCAGCACGGTGATCTCCCGCTCGCCGACGACCGAGCGGCTCTCCTCGGCCCGGCCGAGCATGACCGCGGCCGCCGGGTCGCCCTTGGGCTCGATCCAGAGCCGGCCGCCGTCGCGCTCCTGCAGCAGCGAGGGAACGGCGAGCGGCACGACGACCTCGGTGCCCCCCTCGACCGGGGTGAAGTCGGCCGACATCCGGTGGCCGTCCAGGCGCGCGTGGCCCTTGTTGTGCCCCCGGCCGGGCAGGAACACCTTCAGCTCCAGCCGGTCGCCCTCCAGCCGCACCTCCGTCAGCTCGGCCCGGGTGGGCTGGAGCACGACCTGGAGGGCGCGGTCGGAGGTCCAGACCGGGCGGACCCACCGGCCACCGCCGAGGTCCAGGCCCCGGGGACGCTCGGTGCGGCCGATGGAGGGGCCGCGGAGCAGGCCCTTGGCACGGGCGCCCCGGCTCCAGATCACGATCTCGGCACGCCAGGTGGTGGTGTCGCGCACGACGGCCCGATGGCGGAGCAGCCGCTTGCCGCCGCGCACGACGGCCCGCGCCGCGGCCCGCCAGCGCAGCGCCCAGGGGTGCAGCTCGGCGGTGAAGCCGGACCAGTCGTAGTTGCAGCCGGCCTCCTCGGCGCCGTGGGTGGCCTCCGGGTGGAAGATCCTGCGGGTGCGCAGCCGCACCGGGGGCAGCCAGCGAGGACCGCGCAGCACGACGGTGGCGCGATTGAACCGGGGGCTGCGGACCGAGAGCCCGGCCAGGTAGGCGTGGCCGCTGATCCGCAGCCGACCACCGGACCAGGAGACGTCCTCGACCTGGGTCATCGGGATCAGGTCGGCGGCGCGCAGCCGGTACATGGCCTCCGGCAGCTCGTCCTGGAGCGGCAGGTCCGCATACCAGCGCAGTTTCCTGCGGACCCGCCTGGACGGCTCCGCCGCGGCCGCGGCGATCTTCTGCAGCGCGTCGCCGTCGGCGAGGTCGTCCACCTCCCGGTGCTCGACCAGGTGGAAGGCGATCCTGCGGGCCACCGGCAGGTCGCGCTTGACCCGCGCGTCCACGCCGGCGAGGTAGGGCTTGACGGCCGTGACGAACTCGCGACGGCGGGCGGCGCCGCGCTTGACCGCCAGATCGAGCCGGGAGCCGAGCGGGCCGGCCAGCGCGTCGGCGTCGAACCTGCGGCGCTCGGCCGGGGTCAGCCCCTCGGCGAGCACCGCCGCCATGATCGCTTCGAGCGGTTCTCCCCGGTCACAGAGATCTTGAACAGCCCGTAGGCGGTCGGGGGCGGAATCGCCGCCGGACCGCGCTGGTGTGGTGCCGGTGGCCATGGGGGAGGCACCGCCTTTCGGACAGACCGCTGTCCTAGGCCATGTTAGTGGGCCGCGCTGGAGCCGGTTACGCCGTGCTTTCCGGCATCCCGTCCCATCGCGCCGAGCGCATGTCCGCGCGGGCGCCCCTCAGCGGGGTCCGCTCCTGCCGCCACTGCGCCAGACACCTCTGCTCGTGGCCCGGCGGCGGGGTCCCGTCGGCGTGCACGACACGCCACCAGGGCACGCCTCCACCCCAGGTGGACATGACTTTCCCGACCTGGCGGGGGCCTCCCTCGCCGAGGTATTCGGCGATGTCGCCGTAGGACATCACCATCCCGGGCGGGATGCGCTCGACCAGGTCGAGCACCCGCTCGGCGTACGGGGGCGGGTGGCCTACTGGCTCCATACGGCTGGCCCGGCCGCGAGGATCTCGTCGAGCTTGCCGAACTCGTAGGCCGCCGAGCCGTTCAGCTGCTCGACGAGGCCGTCACGGATCGCGTAGGACTCCCCGTCCTCGCCGACCAGGCGCGCGCCCAGCAGGGCGGAGACCCGCGCCAGCTGGGCCACCTGCCAGTCGGATCCGGGCGTGCCGGACAGGCCGCCGTTCCAGACGGCTATGGCGTGAACGGCCCCGTCGTGGCGGGCCAGGACCTCGCCCACCTCCTGCGAACCGCGGAACTCGAACCCCGCCTGCCCCAGCACTGTCGCGAGTTCCGCGAAGGCGAGAGGCGCCGGGCGCTCCACGCGCAACTCGTACCCCATGAGGGGCGACCCTAGCGAACATCCGGCGATCCTCCGACCGCCAGGGCCGTCATCCGCCCCACCGCGTCCGAACAGTGTCCAAAAAGCGTTCCAATCGATTCAACGCCCCGATGTCCCGCGGCCCGGCTCACGGCCATGGCCCGGCCTGCCCGGCCGCCCGTTCCCCGGCCGCCGGAGCCGCCGGCCCCGACCGCCGGGTGAGCATCACCACGGCCCCGCCGAAGGCCAGCAGCCCGCCGATCAGGCCCACGCCGTACAGACCGAGCCGGAACGGGTCGGGGCCGGGCCGGGTGGGCTCCCGGGACAGGGATCCCGCGCCGAAGTGCTGGACCGCCGGCGGGGACGCCTGCGCCGTACGGCTCATCAGCTCTCCCGCCCTGGCCAGCGCCGCGCCGGCGTCGACGACCCCGAATCCGACGTGGTCGTCGTATCCGGCGGCGGGGGCGGATGTGGCGGTGGAGGTGAGGGCCCGCGACACCAACTGCGGTGGGATATCCGGATATTTCGCTTTTATGAGTGCGGCGACCCCCGCAACCAGTGCCGCCGCGGCACTGGTGCCCTCCGCGGAGCGGTAGCCGCCGCCCGGGATCACCACCGGTATGTCCACGCCCGGTGCGGAGACCAGCACCGACAGGTTGTCGCTGCTGAACGGGGCCGGCCGGCCCGTCACGTCTACCGCGCCCACCCCGATGACGCCGGAGTATCCGGCGGGGAAGTTCCAGAAGGAGGTGGCGTTGTCGAGGGAGTGCTCGGAGCCTCCGTCGTTGCCGACGGCCGCGACCAGCACCACGCCCCGCGACAGCGCGTAGGAGACCGCCTCGCGCTCGGCCTTGTGCGGCCCGTAGGCGCCCAGGGACATGCTGACGACCTTGGCCCCATGATTGGCGGCGTAGCGGATCGCGCGCGCCACCGGGCTGTCGCTCTGCGTCCGCAGGTCCGCCTCCGGCTGGGCGGTCCGGTTCTCCGGCCCGCCCCGCAGGACCAGCGGCAGCGACAGGATCCGCGCCTCGGGCGCGGTGCCGAGGAGGCCGTCGGCGCCGTTGCCGGCTCCGGCGATGAGCGAGGCCATCGCCGTGCCGTGCCAGCCCGCGTCGGGCCCGCCCTCCGCGGGCTGCGCCGAACCCATGTCGGGGCCGGAGACGACCCGGCCGCGCAGCTCCGCGACGCCGCCGTCCACCGTGCTGTCCACCAGGGCCACGGTGACGCCCGCGCCTTTGGTGGTCTTCCATGCCTGCTCGACGTTCATCGCCTCCAGCACCCAGCGCTGGTCCGCGCGCACGTCGGCGGCGCCCACCGGGGTGGCGACCGTCAGGGAGAGAGCCGCCAGGGCGCCCGCCGCCCAGGCCCGCCGCCGCCTCAACACACGTTTCCCTGGGTGCACTGCGGCACGGCGCTGGGCTCGTCGCCCAGGGCACGGGCGATGCGCCCGGCCACCGCCTGCGCCGCCGGCCACAGCTCGCTGTGCAGGATCTCCTCCGGGGAGATCGACGCGCGGGTGCGCCCGTCGCTGTAGCCGGCGGTGGAGAAGACGACGTACGGGCCGACCGCGACCCAGGCGTTGCGCTGCCGCTGGGCGGCGCCGAACAGCTCGCTGGGCGTGCCGGGGAAGGCCACCGGCCGCACCCCCACGCGGTCGTCCACCGGCAACTGCGCGGTCGCGGCGATCCGCGTCTCCTCGTCCCGGAGCACCGCGACGCCCACGGTGATGACGAACATGGAGGTCTGGTCCACGTAGGTGGCCCGCAGCAGCGTGCGGCAGCCGTACTGGGCCAGGACGGAGCCCGTCGAGGCGTCCACGCCGGACCTGCAGGGGACCTCGGGGGCGAGGCCGACCCGCCGGGCGTATTGCTGGGCCCGGCCGAGGCCGATGTACTGAAGCTCCGTGGGAAAGACCAGATCGGTGGACCAGGCGTGCCAGCGCCTGGCGATGTCGTCCTTGATGTAGCGGGCCTGCTCGGCGGCCGTGAGCGGGCGGGCGGCGGTCTCCCGGAGCAGCCCGACCGCACCGGTCAGCACGTCGCTCGCGCCGATCGCCAGGATCGTGCCCATCAGGATCAGGAAGATCGTCCGGAACCGGATCCCCTGCTCCAGGGTGGCGCGCTCGGCGCGCTCGGCCGCCAGGCGGTCACGGCCCGCCGCGGGCCAGGCCCGGACCCGGACCCGCCGGGCGGCGGTGCCGGACGGGGAGACCCGCCGCACCCGGGTGCCGCCCGCGCGCGGCGTCCAGGAGCCGGGCGGCGGGCGGCCGTCGCGGGCGGGAGACGCCGAGGCCTCCGGTCGCCGTCCTGGCTCCTGGGGCCGCTCCGGCTTCGACATACCTCGATGCTACGTCGCAGGGCGCTGCCACCCTATCGTCGGAGTGCGTTTGTGATGTCACGGTCCGTGAGATCCGGCTGCGTCCGCACACCGGGACCGGGGACTGTCACAGGCGACCCGGCACACTCACGGAACCAGGACCGGGGACCGTCACAGGCGACCCGGCACACTCACGGAGCCGGGACCGGGGGCTCCGCCGCGTCCGCGGACCGGGCCGCCGACCGCACCCGCCCCACCAGCACGGCGATCACCGCCAGGGACGCGACCGCGCCGAGCCCGGCGGCCGCCGCCACCCCTCCGTACACCGTGATCTTGTGCTGGTCCCGGTGGATCACCTGCACCGGGGCCACCCCTCGGCCCAGCGGGCGTGCGGGGTCATGGCTGCCGGGGCCGGCGGTGAGGGTGTGACGGGAGATCCTGGCGGCCTCGGCGAGTGCCCGGGGGGCGTTGACGACGCCGAAGCCCATGCCGGTGTCGTAACCTCCGCTCGGCCGCCGGACCGCTCCGGTGGTGAGCGCCTGCGCGACCAGCGCGGGCGACATTTTCGGATATTTCGCTTTTATCAGCGCGGCGACGCCGGAGACCAGCGCGGTCGCCTGGGAGGTGCCGCGGCCGACCCAGTATTCGTCACCGGGACCGGCGCCGAGGATGTCCACCCCGGGCGCGGCCACCAGGACCGAGGGGTTCCAGTTGGAGAAGGAGGCCCTGCGCAGCCCCCGGTCGGCCGCGGCCACCGAGACCACCCCCGGGAAGGCCGCCGGGTAGGAGTAGGGGGCGTAACCGGTGGAGTCGGGCTTGCCCGCCCCCTCGTTGCCCGCCGCGGCGACGAGCACGACCCCCCTGGAGATCGCGTAACGGACCGCCGCGCGCTCCTCCTTGGTCGCCAGCTCCTTGGAGATCGACATGTTGATCACGTCCGCGCCGTGGTCCACGGCGTATCTGATCCCCCTGGCCACCACGTTCTCGAACCGCTCGGCGGTGTTGAACTCCCGGAATCCCGGCTCCTCGTCCTCCAGGATCACCCGGACCGACAGCACCTTCGCCCTGGGCGCGACCCCGATCACCCCGTCCGCCCCGCCGGGGCCGTGCCCGTGCCCGGCGATGAGTGAGGCCATGTAGGTCCCGTGCAGCCGCAGGGGGGCCACCCCCGGCGGGTTGGCCCCCGCGGTGAAGTCCTTGCCCTCGGTCACCGAGCCGGCCAGGTCACGATGGGCGGGGTCCACCCCCGAGTCCAGCACCGCCACGGTCACGTCCCCGCCCATGGAGGTCCGCCAGGCGCTGGGCAGGTCGAGGGTCCGCAGCACCTGACGCTGGCTGCCCCGGACGTCGTCGGCGTGCGCGGCGGGCGCCGTCCCCAGCGCGATCACGGCCAGCGCCCCGACGGCGCCCGCCCACCTCAACATCGCCATTCCTCCGAGACGCAGTCGGGCCGCACGGGCGTGGACAGGTCGGCGAGGACCCTGTCGGCGATGTCGCCGGTGAAGGCGAACATGGTCGGCCGCTGCTCCCCCACCGCCCTGGCCGGACGGCCGTCGATCTGACCGACCGTGGTCATCACCACGTACGGTCCGGCCTGCCGCACCAGGCTGTGCTGCCGCCCCGCCGAGGTGAAGCGGTCGGTGACCGTGCCGGGGAAGGCCAGCGCCTTCAGGCCCGGGGAGGGGCGGCCGCCCCTGGGCAGCGCCGCCTTGGCCGCGGCCGCGCCCGCCTCTCCCGGGAAGGCCGCGACGCCGACGGTGACGACGACGCCCTGGAGCGCGTCGAGATAGGTGGCGCGCAGGATGCCCCGGCAGCCCGCCCGGCGCAGCGCCTTCCCCAGCTTGGCGTCCACCCCCTTGTCGCAGCGGGTCTCCGGCGAGATGCCCACGCGGCGCGCCTTCTCCTCCCCGCCCTGCTCGGCGGCGTAGCTGATGGTCTCGGGGAAGACCCGCCCGGCGGGCCACACCTGCCAGCGCCGGGCCATCTCACCGGCGGCGGCCCGCTCCAGCTCCGCCACGCTCGGACCGCGGGTGAGCTCCGTCCCCGCGATGCTCGAAGCCACCCCGGCCACCACCGCGCAGGTCAGCGTCAGCACGGACGCCGCGACCAGCGTCGGCCAGGCAGGCCGCCGCTGACCTGGGGCTCCGTTCACGTCTCCGACCTTAATGTGGCGAGGAGGGTGTCATCCGCCGTTCCGCCCAGATCAGACGGATTAGAAGGCACTTGGGGGGCGGAATGACACGACGCCCCGCGGAGCGGTGCTCCGCGGGGCGTCGGCGGTGGCCGGTATCGGGTATGGGGGTCAGTAGCTCGGCAGGCTCGGGTCGACCGTCTTGACCCAGCTCAGCACGCCGCCGCCCACGTGGACGGCGTCGGAGAAGCCGGCGTTCTTGACGATCGCCAGGACCTCGGCCGACCGGGCGCCGGACTTGCAGTGCAGGACGATGCGCTTGTCCTGGGGGAGCTTCTCCAGCGCGGAGCCGTTGAGGAACTCGCCCTTGGGGATGAGCACGGCGCCGGGGATGGAGACGATCTCGTACTCGTTCGGCTCGCGGACGTCGATCACGTAGATGTTCTCGTCGGCGTCCTGCATGGACTTGAGCTCCGTCGCGGTGATCGTGGAGCCCGAGGCGGCGTCCTGGGCCTCCTGGGAGACCGCGCCGCAGAACGCCTCGTAGTCGTCCAGGAGCTGGGTGACTGTCGGGTTCTTGCCGCAGAGCACGCACTCGGGGTCCTTGCGGACCTTGACCGAACGGTAGTTCATCTCCAGGGCGTCGTAGATCATCAGCCGGCCGACCAGCGGCTCGCCGATGCCGGTGAGCAGCTTGATGGCCTCGTTGACCTGGATGGAGCCGATCGAGGCGCAGAGCACGCCGAGCACGCCGCCCTCGGCGCAGGAGGGGACCATGCCGGGGGGCGGGGGCTCGGGGTAGAGGCAGCGGTAGCAGGGGCCGTGCTCGGCCCAGAAGACGCTCGCCTGGCCGTCGAAGCGGTAGATCGAGCCCCAGACGTACGGCTTGCCGAGCAGGACGGCCGCGTCGTTGACCATGTAGCGGGTGGCGAAGTTGTCGGTGCCGTCCACGATCAGGTCGTACCGGGAGAAGATCTCCATGACGTTGTCGGTGGTCAGCGCCACGTTGTGGACGACCACGTCGACCAGCGGGTTGATCTCCCGGACGCTGGCCGCGGCGCTCTCGGCCTTGAGGCGGCCGACGTCGGACTGGCCGTGGATGACCTGGCGCTGCAGGTTGGACTCGTCGACGACGTCGAAGTCGATGATCCCGAGCGTGCCCACGCCCGCGGCGGCGAGGTACAGCAGGGCCGGCGAGCCCAGGCCGCCGGCGCCCACACAGAGCACCTTGGCGTTCTTCAGGCGCTTCTGCCCGGCCATGCCCACGTCGGGGATGATCAGATGGCGCGAATAACGGCGCACCTCGTCGACGGTCAGCTCGGCTGCCGGCTCTACCAGCGGTGGCAACGACACAGTTCCACTCCCGTTTCAGGGCGTCATGGCGGTGCGGCTGGGCACAGCACGCACCACTCACAACCTAACGCGGTGCCTCAGTCATTCCCAATCGGGACGGGAGCAGTCTCACCTATCAGACGCCGGGCCTCACGGGCCACCCTTCCGGGAAGTTCCATCTGTGCCACGTGCCCGGCGTCGGGCAGCAGCACCAGCCGCACGTGCGGGAAGGTCCGTCCGGCCCGCGCGGCCATGCGCGGGTTGACCAGCCGGTCGTGGCGGCCGTGGACGACCAGCGTGGGCGCGGTCACCCGGGCCGCCTGCCGCCACAGGTTCTCCGCGCCGCGCCTGAAGTATTCGGCGACGATGCCCCGGGCCGAGCCGACCAGCGCGGCCGCCGCGTACGGCAGGCCGTCCCTGCGGCGCAGCTCCTCGGCAGCCTCCCGCAGCCGCTCCGGGTGGAGCCGGCCGAGGTCGGCGTAGCACATGGCGAGCGTGGCGTTGAGCCTGCGCTCGGCCGGCAGGGCGGCCAGCTGCGTCGCCGCCCACTCGCCCAGCCTCGGCACCGCCGACAGGGCCACCCGCGCCGGGCCGTATCTGGGCAGCAGGTCGGGCAGGGCCGGCGAGATGAGCGTGAGGGAACGGACCAGCTCCGGGCGGGTCGCGGCGACCCGCACCGAGACCGCGCCGCCCAGGGAGTTGCCGAACAGGTGGACGGGCCCGGTGGCGACCCGTTTGATCAGCGCGGCGACGGTCCCGGCGTGGGCGCCGACCGAGTAGTCGCCACCGGGCGGCTCGGGCGAGTAGCCGGATCCGGGCAGGTCGATCGCGTGGCCGGTGACCACGTCGGACAGCTCGCCCATCAGATCGGTCCAGTTGGTCGCCGAGCCCGCCAGGCCGTGCACGTAGACGGCCGTCTCGGTGGGGCCGGGCGGGGTCGAGCGCACATGGACGCTCCGCTCCCCCAGCTCGATCAGCTCACCCGGCCAGCTCGGAATCGGCTCGACACTCACACATCCTCCTTTGTCCACCTTTGTCCGCCTTCCTTTAACGATAGCCCCCGCCGTGCAGCCCGCACACAAATGCGACATTAAACACATTCCACTCCAAAACTCACAGATAAAGTCCAACATCATCAATAAACGGATAAGCAGATAGTAAAAGCCGCTAATCTCCGTTTGTCACCCGAGATGCCAGGAAATCAAGACAACCAGGGATGGACCATTAGCGACCATCCCGGGGCATTTTTCGATCACTCCGGAAAATGCCTTAAACGGGGCAACCGATCCTTTCAAGGGGGAAACGCAATGCCCAAGTTCAAGAGTGTCATCGCAGGTCTCGCACTCAGCACGGCGATGGCCGGTGGCGGCGCCGCTCTCGGCGGCGTCACCACCGCGGCCAACGCCGCCGCCGGTGCGACCACCACCTCCATCGCCTCCTTCCAGGCCAACTGGGGCTGGGCCGGCTGCGGCTGCCACCGCCGGTGGCGCTGCGGCGGCTGGGGCGGCTGGCGGGGCAACCGCTCGTGCCACCACCGCCACCACCGTCAGAAGTTCAACATCAACATCAACAACAACAACAACAATGAAGAGGACGCCCAGAACGACAACAACAACAACAACGTCTAGCCTTCCGGGCTGGACGCCGGACCGGGGTCGCGCTCGGCTCTGAGCGCGGCGGGTGGTCGAGACATCTGACCGCCCACGCCCCGATCCACCGTTGTTGCCCGCTCCGGGCCCACGGCGGGGCAATGGCTTCGGGCCCACGGCGGAGGAGCGGGGTGCCCGTGTCCAGCAGGATCGCGATTCCCCACAGGGAGCCGTGATCACGCGGAGGACACGGGCACTCGAAAGGCGGTTTCCGGGTCTTCGATTCTCAGCCGGCGCGTGAAATCGCTTTTCTCGGCATTCCAGGTGAGGGCTCCAGGCTTTCGGGTCTGGAGCCCTCACTCCACGGAGAAACCGGTCTCCGGCGCGTCGGCGTTCATCCGCCCGTTCACGCCGGACGGCGCGCATTCCGTTTACGGGAGGCCTTTTCCTTTTCTCCGGCCTTTCCGTTATTTCCGGTGTCTCCGGCATTTCCGGCCTCTCCGGCGGCGGGCTCCGCAGGGGCCCTCTCCCTCGCCGGAGCCGTGCCACGGCGGTCTTTCTTGGCCGCCTCGACGCTGGCGCGGAGGGCGGCCATCAGATCGGCCGGCGGCCCCTCCTCGACCGGGACCTCGGCGGGGACGATCTCCCGGCCGGCGACCTTCGCCTCGATGACCTCGTGGACCGCCTCCCGGTAGGCGTCCTTGTGGGCGGAGGGGTCGAAGTCCGCGACCATCGCCTCGATCAGCGACTCCGCCATCCTCACCTCCTGCGGCCGGACGTCGACGCCCTCCTCCAGGAACGTGAAGTCCGCCGGGCGCACCTCGTCCGGCCAGAGCATGGTCTCCAGCACGAACACCCCCTCGCGGACCCGGAGCGTCGCCAGGGACTCGCGCTGCCGCAGCGCCACCTTGACGACCGCCACCAGCCCGGACCGCTCCAGCGCGTCACGGAGCAGCGCGTACGGCTTGACCCCGACGGCGTCCGGCTCCAGGTAGTAGGACTTGTCCAGCAGGATCGGGTCGATCTGGTCCGCCGGACTGAACTGGAGCACCTCGATCCTGCGCGAGGTGGACAGCGGCAGGTCCTCGAAGTCGTCGCCGGCGAGCACGACCATGTCCCCGTTGGGGAACTCGTAGCCCTTGGCCACGTCGGCGAACGAGACCTCCTCCTCGCACACCTGGCAGAACCGGCGGAACCTGATCCGGCCGCCGTCCTCCCCGTGCACCAGGTGGAAGGTGACGTCACGGCGCTCCGTCGCGCCGAACAGCCTGACCGGGATCGTGATCAGCCCGAACGAGACCGTGCCTTTCCAGATGCTCCGCATGGCGACCCCCTGCCTTGGAGTTACCCGTCAAGTTTCGCGCACATGTTCGGAAATGGCGCCAAGTAACTGCAAACACTCACCAACCGGGCAGGTACCCCTCATGGCAGACCCGATGCCATGCCTTTCTCAGCAGGCGGGGCCCGACGCCGTACGCTTGGCGATGTCCGGTGTTCGCAGGAGAACGGAAACAGAGCGGATGTCAGAGATGGATGTGCGCGACGACAGCCTGCACGGGGAAGAGCCCGAGGACGCCCGCTCCGAGGAGATCGGGATCGAGGCGCCCGAGGCCGACGCGGCCGAACAGCACCGCCGGGCAAGCGACGACGTCGGCGACTGGCCCGGGGAGACCTCGCCCGAGGCGCCCGAGGCCGACGTGGCCGAGCAGCACCAGTCGGTGGACGCCGACGGCCCCGAATGGCCCGACCACATCCCGCTGGAGGCCGACCCCGCCGACGCCGCCGAGCAGAGCCGCACGGTGGAGCTGGACGAGGACGACTACCGTTGACCCGGGTCACGCGGCTATCGCTGACCCGAGTTACCCGCGCGTAGGATGATTCAAGAC
Source organism: Streptosporangium brasiliense (assembly GCF_030811595.1). Lineage (NCBI taxonomy): Bacteria > Bacillati > Actinomycetota > Actinomycetes > Streptosporangiales > Streptosporangiaceae > Streptosporangium > Streptosporangium brasiliense. The sequence goes on along the minus strand of NZ_JAUSRB010000002.1, from coordinate 2,905,692 downwards.
AGCAGGAGCACCCGCAAGGAGAACGCCGTGACCGCTACCCCGGACGCCAAGCCCCGGGGCACCCGGCTGCCCCGAATGGCCCGTCGCCGCCAGCTGCTCAGCGCGGCGCAGGAAGTGTTCGTGGAGAACGGCTACCACGCGGCCGCGATGGACGACATCGCCGAGCGGGCCGGGGTCAGCAAGCCGGTGCTCTACCAGCACTTCCCCGGCAAGCAGGAGCTCTACCTGGCCCTGCTCGACCTCCACGTGGACGACATGATCGCCCGCTGCCGCGACGCGCTGGCCTCCACCACCGACAACAAGCAGCGTGTCCAGGCCGCGATCGGCGCCTTCTTCGACTTCGTCTCCGGTCAGGGCGAGGCGTTCCGCCTGGTCTTCGAGTCGGACCTGCGCAACGTCGCCTCGGTCCGCCAGCGCATCGAGCGCAACCTCCGCGAGAGCGCCGAGATGATCAGCCAGGTCATCCAGGAGGACACCGGCTGCTCGAGCGACGAGGCGCGGCTGCTGGGCGTCGGCCTGGTCGGCATGGCCGAGGTCAGCGCCCGCTACTGGATCAGCAGCAACGGCTCCATCCCCAAGGACGCCGCCACCCAGCTCATCGCCCGGCTGTCCTGGCGCGGGATCTCGGGCTTCCCGCGCACGAACGCCGACCACTGACCGACACCTCTGTTCGCTTGACGCGATCAACCGGCGCGTCGCGCGCCCGATGGGGCGACCATGGGACGAGCAGCCCTCGTCGAAAGGGAGCACTATGGAAATCAAGATCGGCGTGCGTTCCGTGCACCGTGAGCTTGTAGTGGAGACCGACCTGTCGGCAGAGCAGGTCGAGGAGGAACTCGGCAAGGCCATCACCACCGAACGCGGCGTCTTCGGCATCACCGACAGCAAGGGCCGCAGGGTCCTCGTCCCGATCTCCTCACTCGGCTTCATCGAGATCGGTGAGGACGAGCCCAGGACCGTCGGTTTCGGCGGCACCCTCTAGACCCCGTACGGCTCGCGCCAGGCCGTCCCCTGTCGGCCATGGCGCGGGTCCGGGGCGCCGGGCGCGCGGCGGGCTCAGCCCGCGCGGCACCCGTCCCGCTCGCCCAGCCCGCAGCAGCGTGGCCGACGGGCCCGGCGGACGCGGTGCCGTCCCAGGGTGATGGCCGGACAGTCGTCGCCGCCCCTGCGTAACACGGCGCGCGAAGTCCAGCGGTTCGGCCCACATCTCGTCAAGGAACTGCCGTAGCGGCGCGAGGCCCTCATATCTCGCACGTTACAACCGTTCGGCGCCTTCACGCTGCTCGATCAGCAGACCTGTCCGCAGCCGCCCCCGCCCGCCCGCGGCGGACGCCGTCGGAGAACGGACCGGGCCTCCCCCGGCGGAGCGGCCGCCCGCCGGCCCGCCCGCCCCTGCGGATCAGGGTCCCGGGGTCAACCCCATGGCGGCCATCCGCCTGCCGTGCGCCTCCGTCAACCGGGCGAACATCCGGCCGATGTCCTCCCCGGCCGCCTCCACCAGCAGCTCGGCGAGCTCCGGCCGGGCCGCGGCCACGTGCTGGCCCTGGCTCAGCGACTCTCCCACCAGCCGCCTGGCCCACAGCGCCAGCCGCCCGCTCAGCGTGGGGTCCTCCTTGATGGCCGCGCCGACCCGCTCGACGGCGAACTGCGACCGCCCCTCGTCCGCGAGCACCTCGTCGACGAGCCGCCGCGTCTCGGCGTCCACGCCGGCGGCGGCCTCCCGGTAGAAGTCGAGCGCGATCCCGGTGCCGACGTACGCCTTGACCAGCGCCTCCGGCCAGTCTCCCGGGGTGGTCTGGGTGTGCCAGTCGTCCAGCGGCCCGACGAACGGGGCCATCGCCTCCTCCGGATCGATCCCGAGCGAGGCGATCCGGTCGTGGAGCAGCCGGAAATGGGCGTATTCGGTGGCGGCCAGGTCGCCGAGCGCGGCCCGGTCGGCCAGTGACGGGGCGTGCCGCGTGGCATCCTCGGCAAGGCGGAGGAACGCGGTCAGCTCCGCGTAGGCGAGCACGCCGAGCAGGTCGGCGACGCCGGCAGGGGAATCACTCATGAAGGCAGCCTACGAGTTGACTGACCCGGCGATTCATCAGGAATACTAAGAAATCGGTTCCGCGTTGTGGTATCGAGTACACTGCTCTGAGAAAGTGCGACCGCACTGTGTTAATCCAGGAGATCTGCTCCCGGACGCCCCCGAAGTCGGCATGACGCCGCAGCGGTCGCTGATGACATGAGAGGGCTGGCCCTTCCACGAGGACCCGGGCACGGGGATTTTTGCGTCCGTGGTCCCGACAGGCTTGCCTTCAACGGAGATTTAGGCAGGCCAAGCTGACGACGTTCCGAGACCTCGGAGTCACACCAGAGATCGCCGATGCCCTCGAGACCGAGGGCATCATCACGCCGTTCCCGATTCAGGAGATGGCACTCCCCCTGGCCCTCAACGGCCAGGACATCATCGGCCAGGCGCGCACCGGCACCGGCAAGACCTACGCCTTCGGCGTGGCGATGCTGCAGCGTGTCGGCAAGCCCCGGAAGAACCGCAAGAAGCCCCGCGGGCTGGTCGTCGTGCCGACCCGTGAGCTGGCCGTCCAGGTCACCGAAGACCTGGTGACGGCCGCCGGCAAGCTCGGCTCGCGGATCCTCACCGTCTACGGCGGGCGCGCCTACGAACCCCAGATCGAGGCGCTCAAGCAGGGCGTCGACGTCATCGTCGGCACCCCGGGCCGCCTGCTCGACCTGGTCAAGCAGAAGCACCTCGACCTCGGCCAGATCGACGTGCTCGTCCTCGACGAGGCCGACCGCATGCTCGACCTGGGCTTCCTGCCCGACATCGAGCGCATCATCAAGCTCATCCCGGACAAGCGGCAGACGATGCTGTTCTCCGCGACCCTGCCGGGCGAGATCGTCGCCCTGTCCCGGCGTTACCTCACCCGCCCCACCCACGTGCGGGCCGAGAACCACGACGCCGAGGCCGAGGCCACGCCGCAGACGACCCAGTTCGTCTGGCGCGCGCACCGGATGGACAAGATCGAGATCGTGGGCCGCCTGCTCCAGTGCGAGGGGCGCGGGCTCACGATGGTCTTCTGTGAGACCAAGCGCGCCTGCGACATGGTCGTCGACGAGCTCAAGAGGCGCGGCTTCGCCGCCGCGGCCGTCCACGGAGACCTGGGCCAGGGCCAGCGCGAGCAGGCTCTGCGGGCCTTCCGCAACGGCAAGATCGACGTGCTGGTCGCCACCGACGTGGCCGCGCGCGGCATCGACGTCGACGACGTCACGCATGTCGTCAACTACGACTGCCCGCAGGACGAGAAGGCCTACGTGCACCGGATCGGCCGCACCGGCCGGGCGGGCAAGACCGGCGTCGCGGTGACCTTCGTGGAGTGGGAGGACCTCACCCGCTGGAAGGTCATCAACAACGCGCTGTCGCTCGACTTCGCCGAGCCCGTGGAGACCTACTCGACCTCCCCGCACGTCTTCAGCGACCTGGGCATCCCCGAGGGCACCAAGGGCGTGCTGCCGCACGCCAACCGGTCCCGGGCGGGCCTGGCCGCCGAAGAGGTCGAGGACCTCGGCGAGACCGGGCGCGTCCGCTCCCGCGGTCCCCGCAGGGGGCGCGAGGAGGAGCGGGAGGAGCGCCGCGAGCGTCCCGCCCGCACCCCCCGGGAGCGCCGCCGCACCCGCGGCGGCCGGTCGGGCGAGGAGGCGGCGGAGACCGTGCAGGACGTGCGGGCGGAGGAGACGGCCGTCGAGGCGGCGCCGGTCGAGGAGCCCAAGCGCCGTCGCACACGTGCCGGCCGTACCGCCGAGGAGACCCCGGCGCCGGCCGCGGCCCAGGGGATCCAGAGCCCGCTCGTCGAGCTCCCCGAGGTGGAGGTGGATGTGACCTCTCGCAAGGACGACCGTGACGACCGGTCCGCCGAGACCGCGCCCCGCCGGGGCCGGACCCGCAGGGCCGGACTGAACCCCGAGGTGAGCCTCACCGAGGGCACCGGGGCGCAGGCTCCCGACGGACCCGCGGCGGAGCAGGCCGACAGGCCGCGCCGCAGGCGTGAGCCGGTGGCCGAGGTCCCGCAGTGGGAGGAGGAGCCCGTGTCCGACCGCTGGGACGACGAACCCGCCGAGGCGCCCGCGCCCCGTCCGCAGCCGGAGAAGATCATCCCCCCGAGCCCGTTCGCGGTGATCTTCCAGTCACCCGACCTGGCGACGGACGACGACGAGATCGCCCCGTCGGCGGCCTCCGAACGGGCGCAGAGCCGCCGCCGCCCGCCGGGCAGGGGCCAGCAGCGGGGCGCACGCCGCCCGAGCTAGCCGGTACCGAAGGGAAGGGGCGCGACCACGAGGTGGCGCCCCTTTTCGCGTCCTGAGACGCACAGAGCCATGTCACCAAGAGAGGTATCGTGGGGCCACGTGAGTACGCCGCGATTTCTGACCCTGCCTCCTGGCGTCCGGACCCGCCAGATCGAGACGTCGGTGGGCGCCTTCGCCGTGCTGGAGGCCCTGCCGGTCAGCGGCGTCCCCGAGCGCTGGCCCGCCCTGCTGGTCCCGGGCCTCACCGGCAGCAAGGAAGACTTCATCGCGGTCCTGCAGACGCTCGCCCAGTCGGGGCGCCAGGTCATCGCGGTCGACATGCGCGGGCAGTTCGAGACCGCCGGCCCTGAGGACCCCCAGGCCTACACCTTCGCGGCGCTCGGCAACGACATCGACGTCCTGGCGCACACGATCGGCGGGGGCGAGCCCCTCCACCTGGTCGGCCACTCCTTCGGCGGCCTGGTCACCCGGGAGGCGGTCATCGACGGCCGCACCAAGTTCGCCTCCTACACGCTGATGAGCTCGGGCCCCGCCGCCATCGTGGGCGTCCGCGAGCACGCGGGCCGGACCATGATCTCGGAGCTGCCCGAGGCCGGCCTGGAGCACATGTGGCACACCCGGATGGAGCCCGAGGCCCTGTCCGCGGGGGTGCCGGACGACATCATCGCGTTCCTGCGCAAGCGGTTGTTCGCCAACTCCCTGACCGGCATGGCCACGATGACCGAGCAGATCCTCTCCGCGCCGGACCGGTGCGACGAGCTCGCCCAGGTCGAGGTCCCCACCCTGGTCCTGTACGGCGAGCACGACGACGGCTGGCCGCCGCCGATGCAGTCGGAGATGGCCGCCCGGCTGAACGCCGAGTGCGTGGTCGTCCCCGGCGCCGCCCACTCCCCCGCGGTGGAGGCCCCCGAGACGACGGCCGCCGCGCTCACCCGGTTCTGGAACGCGGCGGAGACGCGCTCACTCGGCTGAGGCGCGCCGCCACCCCGGTCCACCGGCGGTTTCCTGTCATCGACCACCCCTGTTGGATTTCCCGTCGAATGCCATGTAATCATCTACTTACTATGGCGAGCATCGAAGAAATCGTCGTCCAGCCCCCGCACACCGCGACGTGGCTGGTGCACATCGACCGCTCCATGTGGGTCGGCGGGGTCCGGGGCCTCATGCTGCAGGCGCTGCACCCGCTCGCGATGCGCGGAGTCTGGCAGAACTCCAACTTCCAGGAGGACCCGTTCGGACGGCTCCGCCGTACGGCGGACTTCGTGGGCCGGGTCACGTTCGGCAGCCCGGCGGAGGCCGACGAGATCGGCCGCCGGGTCCGGGGGATCCACCGCCGGCTGCGCATCGACGACCCCGACACCGGCAGGACGCACCGGGTGGACGACCCCGAGCTGCTGCTCTGGGTGCACTGCGCCGAGGTCTCGTCCTACCTGTCGGTGGCGCGCCGGGCCGGCCTCGGCCTCAGCGACCGCCAGGCCGACCGCTACCTGGCCGAGCAGCGCCGCAGCGCCACCTACGTGGGCCTGCACGCCGAGGACGTGCCCGGCTCGATGGCGGAGCTGGACGACTACTTCACCGGGATGCGGCCCCGGCTGGGGGTGACCCCGGAGTCGGCCGCCACGGTGCGCTTCCTGCTGTGGCCGCGCCTGCCGGCCGAGCTCCGGATGCTCGCCCCCGGTAAGCCCGCCTACTTCCCGTTCGGCGCGCTGTGCTACTACTCGCTGCCGGACTGGGCCAGGAAGCTGTACGGCGTGCTGCCCGAGGTGCCGCCGAGCACCGTGAGCGCGGCGCTGAGGGCCTTCCGGCTGGGCATGAACTCGGTGCCCGAGCCCGTCCACGACCGCGCGTTCATGCCCTACACCCGGGACATGCTCGCCGGGGCCCGGGCCCGCCTGGGCGCCGCGGGCTACGACGTGAGCCGGGGGCTCAGGGGGCTGACCGACCCGCGCCGCTGGCCGGCCGGGGTGCCGGACGCCGCCTGACCCCGGCCGCGTCCCGGCACCCGCAGGGGCGCGGTCAGTCGGCCAGGCCGTCCCAGGGCAGGCGGTCGCCCGAGGCCGCCTGGCCCTCCGGGCAGTGCCTGCGGAAGTCGCACCAGGAGCAGAGGGGGCCGGTCCTGGGCGGGAAGAGCGCGTCGACCTCCGGGGGCACCTCGGGCGGGGTGCGGCCGGCACCGCCGGTCCGCGCCGGGCCCGACCAGGCCCGGTAGCGGTCCTCGGCCTCGGACGCCTCGATCGCGATCTCCTCGGCCCGGCTCAGATGGCGGGCCAGGGACTCGTCGGTGTGCTCCCACTCGGCGACCGTGCCGGTCGGCAGGTGGTGGAGCTCGACCCGGTGACAGGGCCGGCGCAGCACCCGCGAGGAGGCGATGGCGTAGACGGCCAGCGCGAGCGAGGAGCGGGCGTCGTCGGCGGTGAGGGGGCGGCGGCCGGTCTTGTAGTCGACCACGACCAGCTCGTCACCGCGCCGGTCGAGCCGGTCGATGCGGCCGGAGACGGCGATGACGGAGGTCCGGGTGGCCACGGTCCGTTCGACGCCGACCGGCTCGTCGGCGGGATCGAGGCCGGCGACGTATCCGGCGGTCATGTCGCGGGCCCGGTCACGCCAGGCCGCCGACTGCTCGGCGTCGCGGAACCCCTCGTTGATCCACCCCTTGGTGACCAGGGTGGCCGCCGTCACCGGTGTCCGGCGTCCGTACGGCTCGCGCCACCAGGCGGCCAGGGCGTTGTGCACGCTGGACCCCACGCTGTTGTGCGCCCAGGGCGGCCCCTTCTGCGGCGAGGGCCGGTCCAGGTAGGTGAACCGGTGGCGCCGAGGACAGTCGAGCCAGGTGTTCAGCCGCGACGGCGTGCAGGAGTAGAGCCGCCGCGGCATGCCCTCAAGGGGGAGCTGGTCCACGGAGGACTACTCGTCGAGGAGCTTCAGGTTGATCTTGGCCGCCCGGGTCCCGTCGCTCAGCGGGCCCTCGCTCTTCTCGGTCACCTCACCGCGGGTCAGCGAGCCGGACAGCCAGGCGTCGAACTGCGGCTCCAGGGCGCCGATGGTGGTCTCCTCGCCGTGCGCGGGCAGCACGCGGATGCCGTGGCGCAGGGTGAACAGCCGGCCGCCGATGGCGGTGAGCTGGTCGGCCAGCGCGGGATACTCCCCACCGATCTTGCCGGGCCCGTCGGCCTGCAGGGTCTTACCGGTGAAGACCGCGTCGAGGGCCTCGCAGTAGAGCGAGACACCGCCCTGGGAGACGCCGGGGGTGGCCATGACCTCCAGCTCGACGTCGGCGACGCCGAACACGCCCTCGTCCTCCATGTCGATGTCCGGCCAGGTGTCCGGCCAGGTCAGCCGCCACAGCGGCCGGTCCTTGGGATGGAGGGCGACCACGGCCTCGTCCCGCGCCGCCACCTCGATGGCCGCGCCCACGTGGTCGGGCAGGCCGTGGGTGCAGATGACGGCCAGCACCTCCCGCTCGCCGACCTTCTCCAGGATCTTCTCCGCGTCACGCGCGGGGTCGATGACGATGACCTCCTCATCGTCACCCAGGATCCAGGTGTTGTTCTCGACCTTGTGCTCGGCGCCGTCGACATCGACGACGCCCTCGGTCACCACTCGTTCGATACGCGCTGTCACGCTTCCGAACTTTACTGCCTCGCTCCACCCTGCGGCTCGAGCGCGGGTAACGGATAGTCTTCCCATTTACCCTATTCGCCCGTCTATTCCCTCAGCATTGCCCGTCACCGGCCAACACACCCCCACGGGCCTATCCCGCCCCGACGAGCGTGCGGATCGCGGTGATGATGAGCTGCACCGCGAGGGCGGACAGCAGCAGGCCCGAGACGCGGGTGACGAGCTCGACGCCGTTCTCCTTTATGACCCGGAGGATGGTCACCGAGAAGCGCATGAACACCCAGAGCAGGATGTGCACGGCCGCGATGGCCAGGGCCAGCGCCAGGATGCCGCCCTCCTTCTGCCCGGCCTGCTGGGCGAAGACGATCGTCGCCACGATGGCCCCCGGCCCGGCCAGCAGAGGGGTGCCGAGCGGGACGAGGGCGACGTTCACGCTGGACTTCATCGTGTTGGGGGGCGGCTCGGTCTCCCCGGTGAGCAGTTGCAGGGCGACCAGCAGGAGCAGCAGGCCACCGGCGATCTGCATGGCCGCCACCTCGACGTGCAGGTAGCCCAGGATGGCCCGGCCGAAGACCGCGAACAGCACGACGAGGCAGAACGCGACGATGGGCGCCTGCCAGGCGATCCGCCTGCGTTCCTGCGCCGTACGGCCGCGGGTGTAGGCCAGGAAGAGCGGGATGATGCCGGGCGGGTCCATGATGACGAACATGGTGACGAACGCCTCGACGAAGAACTGGAGGTCCAACGCACGCTCCCCTGAGCCGTGGTGAGGTGAGGGGAGTGGTCGGTGCCGGGTCGGACGTCCGCACCGCCCGGGTGCGGAGAGATCGGGCGTCCTTCTCCGCCCGGGGACGGAGAGGTCAGTCCTCCTCGCCGCCCAGGCGCGGGGAGAACGCGCCGAAGGGCAGGTCGAGGACCTGGTCCTGGTCTCGCAGGTCGCGCAGGGAGAGGTCGGCCAGGGTCATCATGTAGCCCGCCTCGGCGGGCCAGACGACCGTCCACAGCCAGTTGCCCAGCGCCTCGCCGGCGTAGGCCGCTCGGTCGGGGGCGGCGGACTCGACGCACCACAGCGCGGTGGGGTGCCCCTTGATCTCGACCTTGGCGTGCGGCGGCCCCTCGTCGAACCCGGTGCCCGGGTCGGGGCCCTCCAGCCCGGCGAACCCCGCGCCCAGGCCCACTCCGGGCTCCTCCGCGATGATCAGCAGGTCGGCCGGTCCGTGGATCAGCGAGGGACCGCTGAGCGCGACCACGGTGGCCCTGACGCCGCTGCGGTCGTCGCCCGCCTCGGCCAGCCCGGTGACCAGCCAGCCCTGGGGCAGGGGCCACGGGAGCCAGACGGGGACGAGGGCGCTCCGGCCGACGGCCTCCATGGCGGCGGCGGAGGGGCGTCTCGGCGGCTGCAGTGGCAGGACGTCACCGTGCGGGCCACATCGCCAGGCGCTCGACCAAGCGCTCGGCGGACGGAGCGGGCCGAAACACCGTGGGCAGGTAGGCGCGGCTCTCACGCCTACCCACGGTGCTTTGTCAGTGGCCATTCGTCAAGGGCAGACCGCGTTATCGAGCCGTAATCTTATCAATGTGCGCGTAAATTGTGTCGGAGCAATAATCTTCGACGGTTCCGAGCGGATGCTCCTCATCCGCCGGGGCCGTCCCCCGAGTGAAGGTCTCTGGTCGATCCCCGGCGGCCGGGTCGAACCCGGCGAGTCGGACGCCGAGGCGGTGGCCCGCGAGGTGCTGGAGGAGACCGGCCTGACGGTCACCGCGGGCCGCCTGGCCGGCACCGTCGACCGTCCCGGCCCCGGCGGCCTCGTCTACGAGATCCGCGACTACCTGGCCGAGGTCTCCGGCGGCACGCTCTCCGCCGGGGACGACGCCGCGGAGGCCCGCTGGTTCAGCGACGAGGAGCTCCGGCGTCTCCCGCTCGCCCCGGGGCTGCTGGAGGCCCTCACCGGATGGGCGGTCATCGCGCCGCGGTCAGGGTCGAGCGCCACGACATGACAGCCGACACCGGCGACTTCCCCTCCCCTGACCCGCTGGACGCTCCCGCCGGACGGACGGTCACCGCGCCGCGGCCAGGGTCGAGCGCCACGACATGAGACAGCCGACACCCGCGGCTCCCGCTCGCCCCTGACCCGCTGAACGCCCCCGCCGGACGGACGGTCACCGCGCCGCGGCCAGGGTCGAGCGCCACAGCGTGAGGTGGTCGGCGTTGTAGGTGGTGGACCTGCCCAGGGCCACCACCTGGTCGCCGGAGACCGCCACCGCGCCGAGCCGCTGGGCCCCGTCGCCTGCCAGGCTGCCCTGGGTGGGGGCGTGGCGCTGCCAGCCCAGCCCGTCCTCGGAGGTCCAGGCCACGCTGTCGCCCTCGCCGGGCAGCCCCTGCCAGCCGACCGCCACCACGCCCGCCTCCGTGGCGGCCAGGTCCTGCACGGCGGCCGCCTCCTCGGCGGGGAACCAGGAGAACTCCCACGTCGAGCCGTTGTCGGCCGACACCGCGCCGAAGGCCCGGAGCCCGTCACCGGTCCGGGCGGTGCCGGCGGCGACGATGTGCCCGCCGTACAGGACCACGTGCCGAAGCCCCGCCGACGTCGCCCCGGGGGGCAGGACCGGCTTGCGCGCGGTCCAGTTGACCCCGTCGGCCGAGACCCAGACCACGCCGGTCTCATGGTCCGCGCCGCCGGCGCCGCCGACGGCCACATACCCGGACGAGGTCACCGAGACGTCGTGCAGCCGCACCCCGCCGCCGCCGGCGGGCAGCTTCGCCGCCCTGGTGTAGCGCTTCAGGTCGGAGGAGAACCACAGGACCGGGACGGTCCCGGCCGGGCTGCGGTCCTCGCCGGCCAGGACGTAGCCGGACGGGCCCGCGGCGACCGCGTGGGGGGCGAGGAAGTCGTGCTCGGCGGCCGGGGCGAGGGGGCCCAGGACGGGCACCCTGCGCCAGCTCCTGCCGTCGTCCGAGGTGACGAGCAGGGGCTCGGTGGTGGAGGCGTCGGTCATGGCGCTGCCCACCGCCAGCCAGCCCCGCCTGCCCCGGGCGACGTCGCTGAGCGCCTGCCGGCGCGAGCCACCGAGGATCTGCGCCGGGCCGGCCGCCTGCCAGCTCTGCCCGTCGGCGCTGGTCCAGATCCCCGCGTCGCCGGACACGGCGCCCACGGCGACGAACCCGCCCTCCCCGGCAGCCACCCTGGCCGTCTCCCGCGCGGCCCTGGTGAGCCCGTCGATGCCGCTCAGGGGGACCGCCCGCGCCTGCCCCCCCTTGGGGGCGGTGAGGAGGACCAGGCGGTTGTCCACGTCGGCGGCGCGCTCGTCGCCGCCGACGACGAGCGTGCCCTCGGCCGAGACGGCCAGCGCCCGCAGCGAACCGGGCACCTGGCCGAGGTCGGTGCTCTTGCTCCAGTCGCGGCCGTCCTTGCTGGTGTAGACGGCGTAGTGCTCGAAACCGGACTCGGTGATCGCGGCCACTCCGGCCGAGGAGGAGGCCAGGCGCTTGACGCCCGAACCGTCGGGGGCCAGGCCGCCGATGGTGCCGCACCGGGTCCAGTCGACGCCCTGGGGCGAGCAGTAGACGGCCACCTCGCCCTTGTCGCTGCGCTGTTGGGTGGGGACCAGCACGAACCCGTCGGCCGCCACGGCCAGCGCGCCCGGTTCGGGGACGACGCCCGTCAGCGCCGCACCGGTCCTCAGCCAGGACTTCCCCCCGTCGGCCGAGCGCAGGATGACCGAGGTGGACTGGCCTTCGGCCGGATCGCCCAGCGCCACCACGGCGTCACCCTTGGCGATGACCGCCTTCAGGCCCCGGACCTTGTCCGGCAGGCCGATCTCCCTGGTGTCCACCCGGTCCCAGCTCCGCCCGTCGGGCGAGACCCAGGCGATGGCCCCGGTGGTGCCGTCCGGGAGCACGGTCGTGCCCACCGCGACGAAGCCCGCGGCGGTCCTCGCCAGGTCCATGATCTTGTCCCCGGCCGAGAACGCCTCCAGCGCGCCGGGGTCCACCGCGCCCCAGCTGTAGCCGTCGGCGCTGGTCCACAGGCCGTGTCCGGCGCCGAAGGGGTCATTGCCCGCGGCCAGCCAGCGGCCGTCGCCGCCGGCGACCAGGCCGACCGTGGTCGGCCCCGTCTCGTAGCCGGCCGGGCCGGTCACCTTTCCGAGCTGCCAGCTCCCGCCCCCGTCGGCGGAGACCAGGAACAGCGGCCTGGGGACCGGGCTGGTGGTGTCGCTGCCGACGGCGACCATGACGGTGCCCGCCGAGGCCACGGCGTTGAGCACCTGGCTCGATCCGTCGCCGGCGACGTCGGGCGGCGGCACGAAGTTCGCGTCACCGGAGTGCACCTCGTCACCGACCAGCCGGAGCCCGGAGGTGAACGGGCCGCCCACCCACTCCCACAGCACCAGGCCGCCGCCGACCGCGACGGTCAGGACCAGGACCATCATGAACGGGATCATCAGGCCACGGCCGCGCCCGCGCCTGGTCGGGCTGGAGCGGCGCATGGCGGAGGGCGCGGGGGCCGCGCGGTGGTGCCGTCCGCCGTTCGGCCCCCGCCTGCCGGGCGGGCCCTGGGCGACCAGCAGGTCCGGCCGGGCAGGCCGGCCCTCGGGAGGGCGTCCCACGCGGCGCACCGGCTCGAAGCCGTCTCCGCCCGGTACGGCCGGCCCGTCCGGTACCGCCGGCCCGTCCGGCGCCCCGGAGGCAACCGGCGGACCGGAGGCAGCCGGCGGACCAGAGCGGCTCCCATCCCCGGGCTCGCGCGACGGACCGGAGCGGCTCCCATCCCCGGGCTCGCGCGGCGGGCCGGAGGCGACCAGCAGGTCCGGCCGGGGCCCCCTTCCCCGCTCGCGCGGTGCCCCGGACCCGGCTTGGGGACTCTGCCCCTCGCCTCCCGGCCTCCGCAGCGACCCGGACCCGGCCTGGGGACTCTGCCCCTCGCCTCCCGGCCTCCACGGCGACCCGGACCCGGCCTGGGGGCCGGAGCGGCGCCCGTCCCCGGGCTCGCGCGGCGGGCCGGAGGCGACCAGCAGGTCCGGCCGGTCGGCCCTCCGCCCGCGGAAGGGCCCTTCCGGTGGGGCGTCCCGGCGTCCGGCCCCGGCGGACCGGCCGTCCGCGGGTGGCCGCCCCGCGCCGGAGGGGTCGGGGGGAGGACCGTTGGAGGGACCGGCCGAAGGACCGGGAGGATTGTTGGAGAGGTCGGCGGAAGGACCGGGAGGACCGTTGGAGGGGCCGGCGGGAGGGTCGGCCGGGGGGGCGGCGTAGGGCTGGGTGTGGGGGCGGCGGCGCTCGCCGCCCAGGCCCTCCGGACGGGCCTGGAGGGGTTCGCTGTCGTCCGGGGTGGGCGAGGCGAACGGCGGGAGCATCCAGGGGGAGGCCAGCGGGATGCCTCGGGGGGCGTCGTCGGAGGGCCCGGGCGGGGAGTGCTGGATCGTCGGCGGTGACTCCTGGGACTCCTGGGGCCTGCTTTCGGGTGTCGCGTCACCGTGGGCGCCGTCGTCGTGCGCCGGCCACTCTCGCGGGCGCGGGTCGTGGGGGCCCGGGGCCACGCTCAGCACCTCCTGTAGGGAGCCCTTCTGCGCCCGGGGCCGTCACCCCGGACCGTTCCAGCCGTCACCGTGACACTCCACCGCAACCCCCTATGGGAGCGGCGAATCGCACGCGACCCTACTCCTACCCTGTTCCACCGGAACGATCACCTGCCCTGGCCGGGGGGACCGGGGCCTGCCGTACACAGTCCAGAGCAACACGTCGGAGCCGCGCTGACGAGACCTCTCTAGTCAGATTTATCGGCGCAGCGCCGGAATTATCACTGTTTGCCCCAGTAATCCGGAGATCGCTGTCCGCGGCGGCGCCCCATACCGGGCTCCCGCCGGCCCCGTCCTTGTGCGGATTAGTTCACAGACGCCGACGCCCGGCAGGCGTACACCTGAGGGCAGGAAACCACCACCCCAGGGAGCAGACGATGAAACGGCTGGGGCCCGTCCACACGCTGGCGGCCGGAGCGGCGACAGCCGTCGCACTCGGCGCGCTCAGCGTCATCACCACACCGGCCGCGCAGGACGCGGGCGCGCGGGACGCCTCCGCCAACGCCGCGGCCGCCTCGCCGGCGCCGGCCACCCCCGAGGCCACCCGGGCCCCCGGGACCACCGAGACCGCCAGGCCCACCCCGGCCAAGGCCGACTACGCCGGGCGGGTCAAGGGCAACGGCGGGCTCATCGCCATCTCCGTCCGCGACGGCAGGGCGATCGCCTACTTCTGCGACGGCAGGATCGAGTCCTGGCTCAAGGGCCGGGCCGCCGACGGCCGGGTCACCCTGTCCGGGCGGGGCGGCGCCTCCGTCGTCGCCCGGCTCGGCGGCGGCGGGGCGGCCGGGGAGCTGAGGTTCGGCGGCAGGCGGTGGGACTTCGGCGCGCCCACCGTGAAGAAGCCCTCCGGGCTCTACCGGGCGAGCGCGATCGTCCGCGGCGCGAAGGTGCGGGCCGGCTGGATCTACCTGGACGACGGCAGCCGGGTCGGGCTGACCCTCGTCGACGGCAGCCCGGCCGACGTGGCGATCCCGGAGCCCGGCGAGAACGCGACCGTCAACGGCCAGGAGGTCGACCCCAAGGACGTCGACGAGTTCATTGGAGAGCTCTGATGAATGACACACAGGTCTCGCAGGTCCCGCGCGGGCGGAGCCTCGCCCTGCTGCTCGCGCCGCTCGCCGTCGGCGGCCTGATCGCGGTCGGGCTGGGCGTCTACGGCCGCGTCCATCTCGCCACCGGCTACGCGGTCGGCCCCGCCGGGTTCTCCGGGCCGCTGGCGATGAAGTCCTGGCTCACCACCGGCGCCTTCCTGCTGGCACTGGTCCAGCTGTTGTCCGCCCTGGTCATGTGGGGCCGGATCAAGCTGGACGCGCCGTGGATCGGCCCCCTGCACCGCTGGTCGGGCCGGGCGGCGTTCCTGCTGACGGTCCCGGTGGCCTTCCACTGCCTGTACGCGCTGGGCGCGCAGTTCGACACGCCCCGGGTGATGACCCACTCGCTGCTGGGCTGCTTCTTCTACGGCGTGTTCGCCGCGAAGATGATGGCACTGCCCAGGCGCGGGCTGCCCGGCTGGGCCCTGCCGGTGCTCGGCGGGCTGGCGTTCACCGCCCTGACCGGGCTCTGGCTGACCTCGTCGCTGTGGTTCTTCACCACGATCGGGGTCACGCTGTAGGCGTCGCTGTGGTTCTTCACCACGATCGGGGTCACGCTGCAGGCGGGGTGAAGGTGGTGGTGCGCCCGAGGCCCGCGGCCCGGCCCTTGGCCGCCACCACCAGCGCCATCTTCCTGGACGCCTCGTCGATCATCTCGTCGCCGAGCATGACCGCGCCGCGCTTTTCGACCGTCGTGTAGTACTCGTACGCGTCGAGGATCAGCTCGGCGCGGTCGTAGTCGTCCTGGGAGGGCGAGAACACCTCGTTGGCGGCCTCGACCTGGGTCGGGTGGAGCACCCACTTGCCGTCGAAGCCGAGCGCCGCGGCCCGGCCGGCCACCCGGCGGTAGCCGTCCAGGTCCTTGATCGCCAGATATGGGCCGTCGATGGCCTGCAGGTCGTGCGTGCGGGCGGCCATCAGGATGCGCATCAGGATGTAGTGGTAGGCGTCCCCCTCGGTGTAGCCGGGCGGCTGCTCGCCGACCACCAGGGTCCGCATGTTGATCGAGGCCATGAAGTCGGCGGGGCCGAAGACCAGCGTCTCCAGGCGCCGGGACGAGCCGGCGATGGCGTCCACGTTGACCAGGCCCCGGGCGTTCTCGATCTGGACCTCGACGCCGATCCGGCCGACCTCCAGCCCGTTGGCCTTCTCGATCTGGGTCAGCAGCGTGTCGAGCCAGAGCACCTGGGCCGGGTCCTCCACCTTGGGCAGCATGAGGCAGTCGAGGAACTCCCCCGCGCCCTCCACGACCTCGATGACGTCCCGGTAGGTCCACTGCGTGCCCAGGTCGTTGACCCGCACGACCCTCGTCTTGCCCGACCAGTCGCCCTCACGCAGGGCGGCCACGATGTTCTTGCGCGCCCCCTCCTTGGCGAGCGGGGCGACGGAGTCCTCCAGGTCGAGGAAGACCTCGTCGGCGGGCAGGCCCTGGGCCTTCTCCAGGAAGCGAGGGTTGCTGCCGGGCACCGCCAGGCACGAACGTCGCGAGCGCATGGGCACACGCTAGCGGCCGCCCCGCCCCGAGCGGCAGGCCGGGCCGCTCTATGGTCCTCATACAAAGACCCTGCTCTGTTCTTGGCGCCGATCTCGTACGACTCTTGTCTGAGGTATCCGAACAATAGGTATCAAGCATCGGTAAGGGAGACATTCACGATGGCAAACGCTTCTTCGGTGGCCCGGCCCGCCGTACTGTCCGACCTCATCCCGGGTTCCCGCGTCCGCGACATCGCGCTCGTGCTCGGCGGCGCCGCCCTGACGGGCCTGGCCGCGCAGCTCACCTTCCCCATGTGGCCCGTCCCGGTCACCGGTCAGACGTTCGCGGTCGTGCTGGTCGGCGCGGCGCTCGGGATGAACCGCGCGGTGCTGAGCATGGTCCTCTACACGCTCGTCGGCATCGCGGGCGTCCCGTGGTTCCAGGGTGGCACCTCGGGCTTCGGCGGTGCCACCTTCGGCTATGTCATCGGCTTCATCGCCGCCGCCGCCATCGTCGGCAAGCTGGCCGAGCGCGGCGGTGACCGCACCGTCGCGCGCACGGTCGGCACGATGGTCCTCGGCAACCTGACGATCTATGCCTTCGGCCTGCCTGTCCTCATGGCCGTCACCGGGCTGGGTCTGGGCAAGGCGCTCGCCGCGGGCGTGATCCCCTTCCTGGCCGGCGACGCCCTCAAGATCGCCATCGCGGCCGGCCTGCTGCCGGCGGCGTGGAAGCTCTCCGGCCGCTGATCCGGTGACCGTGTACGGCCTGCCCCTCCGGCTCGGGAGGGGCAGGCCGTACATTCGTCTCATGGGTGTGATCGAAGAAGGGGCCAAGAAGTCGGGTGTCCTGTGGCTCGCCCTGGACCGGCCCCGGCTGGCCTGGCACGCCTGGCACGACGGCGCGATCTACGTGGTCACCGGCGGCGGCGAGCAGTCGCTGCCCGGCCTGGCCGGGTCGGGTGAGGTCCAGGTGACGCTCCGGAGCAAGGACAACGGCGGACGGCTGGTCGTCTTCGACGCCTCCGTCGAGGTGGTGGACCAGGCGGAGGCCGCCGAGGCGGTGGCCGCGCTCGCCAAGGAGCGGCTCAACGCCGTCGACGGCGCGGGCCTGACCGAGCGCTGGGCCGCCCGCTCACAGGTCGTACGGCTCACGCCGCGCGGACCGGATCTCTGACCTCCACCGGGGTCGGCGGCAGGTCGGCCGTGGCCCGCTGGGCCAGGTAGGCGCCGGACAGGACGATGAGGCCGCCGGCGATCTGGAAGGGACCGAGGGCCTCCCCCACCAGGATCCAGGCGATCACCGCTCCGGCGATGACCTCCAGGGAGGCCACCGTGGAGCCGATCGCGGCCGACAGCCGGCGGACCGCGGTGACACCGAGGATGTAGGCCAGGACGGTGGCGACCACGATCATCCAGGCCACGGCCGCCAGCGCCGGAAGCGCGTAGCCGCCCGCGGGAGCCGCGCTCCGGGTGAACGCCTCCCATGGGATGTTCCACGGCTGGGAGATCGGGGCGAGCGCCGCGGCCGCGCCCACCAGGCCCCAGGCGATCAGGCCGAGCGGGTCGACGTCGTCGCCGAAGCCGTCACTGAGCAGGAAGTATCCGGCGCAGCACGCCGCCGCGCCGATGGCCAGCAGCAGGCCCACCGGGTCCAGGGCGAGGCCGGACCACGCCTCGACCACGATGCCGAGCCCGATCACCGCGACCACGGCGCCGACGAAGGCCGCGCGCGGCAGCCGTACCCGCCGGACGAACCGCACCCAGAGCACGACCAGCACCGGCGAGGTGAACTCGATCAGCAGGGTGACGCCCACCGGCAGCCGGGTGATCGCCGCGAAGTACAGCGCCTGCACCCCGGCCACCGCGACCACCGCGTAGGCCAGGAAGAACAGCAGCCGCGAGCGCGGGATGCGCAGCGCGTGGGGCCTGGTGACCGCGAGGACGCCGACGAGCAGCAGCCCGGCGCCGGCCATCCGCACCCAGACGGCCTCGAGCGGCGCCAGCCCGGCGGCCCCCAGGTATTTGGCCATCGGTCCGGAGAAGGCGAAACACCAGGACGACGCAAACGCGACCAGCAGGCCGGCACGCCTCATAGAACACCACCTACGTAATTACCGTATATAGCTTTTGATGCTGTCACGACAGGCTGGATCGGGGCAAGTGGGCGTCCGAAATGTGAGCGTGCCTTGAACCGGCGGATCCGGGATGCGGCCTACGCTTCAAATGTGAAGATCTTCATCGCACGGCTCGCCGGCACCCCGGTCTTCGACCCGGCCGGTGACCAGATCGGGCGGGTGCGGGACGTGGTGGTGTCCATCGCCGGCACCGCGCCGCCACGCGTGCACGGGCTGGTCGTCGAGGTGCAGACCCGGCGGCGGGTCTTCCTGCCCATCACCCGGGTGCGGGGCATCGAGGCCGGGTCCGTCGTCTTCAGCGGCCAGATCAACGTGCGCCGGTTCGAGCAGCGGGCGACCGAGACGCTGGCCATCAGCGAGATCCTCGACCTTGAGGTGGAGGTCGAGGGCGAGCGGATGACGGTCCTCGACCTGGCCATGGAGGAGACCCGGCGCGCCGAGTGGGTGATCACCAAGGTGGCGGTGGTCAAGGGCGGCTCGGGCCTGGGGCTGCGGCGGCGCGGCCCCACCAAGATCGTGGAGTGGTCCGAGGTCAGGGGCTTCAGTGCGGTCCAGAAGGACCAGGGCGCGGCCAGCCTGCTGTTCGCCTTCGAGACGATGCGCGCGGCCGACCTGGCCAGCGCCCTGCACGAGCTGCCGGACAAGCGGCGCGTCGAGGTGGCCGCGGCCCTCGACGACGTACGGCTGGCCGACGTGCTCGAAGAGCTCCCCGAACGCGACCAGATCGGCATCATGAGCCGGCTGTCGCCGGAGCGGGCCGCCGACGTGCTGGAGGAGATGAACCCCGACGACGCGGCCGACCTGCTGCAGGACCTCCCGCCCGAGCAGGCCGAGACGCTCATGGCGCTGATGGAGCCGGAGGAGGCCGCGTCGGTGCGGCGGCTGCTGATCTACCCGGAGGACACCGCGGGCGGCATCATGACGAGCGAGCCCGTGGTGCTCCCCCCGAACGCCACGGTCGCCGAGGCCCTGGCCCACATCCGCCAGCGGGAGGTCACCCCGACGGTGGCCGCGCAGGTCTACGTGACCCGCCAGCCCATCGAGACCCCCACCGGCCGCTACCTCGGCCTGGCCCACTTCCAGCGGCTGCTGCGCGAGCCCCCGTCCGTCATGCTCGGCGGCGTCATGGACACCTCCATCGATCCGATCAGGCCCGAGTTCACCCTGAACCAGGTGACCTCCTACCTGGCCACCTACAACCTGATGGCGGTGCCCGTGGTGGACGAGGTCGGCCGCCTGGTCGGCGCCGTCACCGTGGACGACGTGCTCGACCACCTGCTCCCCGACGACTGGCGGGAACAGGACCACGGGGCGGAGGCGGACCGTGGTTGATCGGCTGGACCAGCCCAGGCAGCAGGGCCTGCGCCTGCGTCCGCACTACGACCCGGAGGCCTTCGGCCGACTGTCGGAGCAGATAGCCCGGTTCCTCGGCACTGCCAGGTTCCTGGTCTACATGACCGTCTTCGTGGCGGTATGGGTCCTGTGGAATGTCTTCGCCCCGCAGGAGTGGCGCTTCGACCCCTACCCGTTCATCTTCCTCACGCTGATGCTCTCGCTCCAGGCGTCCTACGCGGCGCCGCTGATCCTGCTCGCCCAGAACCGGCAGGACGACCGGGACCGGATCCAGAACGAGCTCGACCGCAGCGCGGCCGAGCGGAACCAGGCCGACGTGGAGTATCTGACCCGGGAGATCGCGGCGCTGCGCATCGCTCTCGGCGAGGTGGCCACCCGCGACTACATCCGCTCGGAGCTGCAGCGCCTGCAGGAGGAGCTCCAGGAGCCGTACGCGCCCGCGGCCGCCCCCCACTCCAGGGAGGCCCGCTAGACGGGCTCGGGGCCGGGGAAGAGCTTGTCCAGCATCGCCGCGCACTGGCGCAGCTCCCCGGCGTCGAGGACGTCCAGGAACTGGGCGCGGATACCGCGCAGGTAGGTGGGGGTGGCCTCGGCCAGCCGTACGGCGCCGCCGTCGGTGAGGACCGCGAACAGGCCCCGCGCGTCGCTGGCGCAGGCCTCGCGCTCGACCAGGCCGTCACGCTGGAGGCGGTCGATGAGCCGGGTCAGGCCGCTGCGCGACAGGAGCACCCGGTCGGCCAGGTCGTTCATCCGCAGCCGCCGCCCGGGCGACTCCGCCAGGTGCGCGAGCACGTCGTAGGAGGCCAGTGCCAGGTCGTGCTCGACCAGGAGGTCGGCCTCCAGGACCCGGGTGATGCGCACCTGGGCCCGCTGGAGCATGCGCCACAGCGCGAGCTCCCCGGAGCTGAGGATCTCTCTTGACTCGCCTGCCGTCAGGGTCACGGAGTAACCTTAGAACGTTGCACGCGCATCTACATAGCGAATTGTCCGGATCAGATGTCACAGCCGGATGCCGGAATTCCTCTCGGGGCCCCCGGGTTCATACCATGGGTCTGTGACTTCTCCGCTCCCGTCCCGGGAGCGGCCTCGCGCTAAGCCACATGGGCGTCGTGACGTATGAGCCCTGCCCAAGAACGTCTGGACGACAAATAGACAAGGAGGGACGGCATCCTCCCGTCGCCTCAGGGTGGCGGTCTGTTGCCGACATTTCGATGGCACCTACCCCGGAACTGGTGATGGCCGCTCTCGCGACCGTCAACGACCCTGAGATCCGTCGGCCGATCACCGAAATCGACATGGTCAAGAGCGTCGACATCTCCCCCGACGGGATGGTGCGCGTCGGGATCTTCCTCACCGTGTCGGGCTGTCCGCTGAAGGACACCATCACCCGTGACGTCACCTCCGCGGTCTCCAAGATCGACGGTGTGAGCGGCGTCCAGGTCGAGATGGACGTGATGAGCACCGAGCAGCGCAAGGCGCTGCAGACCAAGCTGCGCGGCAACAGGGGACCCGAGAAGGAGATCCCCTTCGCCCAGGCGGGCTCGCTGACCCGTGTCTTCGCGGTCGCCTCAGGCAAGGGCGGCGTCGGCAAGTCCTCCGTCACCGTCAACCTGGCCGCCTCGATGGCCGCCAACGGCCTCAAGGTCGGCGTCGTGGACGCCGACATCTACGGCCACAGCATCCCCCGGATGCTCGGCGTCTCCGAGCGCCCCACCAAGGTCGAGGACATGATCATGCCGCCGGTGGCGCATGACATCAAGGTGATCTCGGTCGGCATGTTCAAGCCGGAGGGCAACACCCCGGTCGTGTGGCGCGGCCCGATGCTGGACCGGGCGCTGCACCAGTTCCTCGCCGACGTCTACTGGGGCGACCTCGACGTCCTGCTGATGGACCTGCCCCCGGGCACCGGCGACATCGCGATCTCGGTCGCGCAGCGGATGCCGTCGGCCGAGATCCTCGTGGTGACCACCCCGCAGCAGGCCGCCGCCGAGGTGGCCGAGCGGGCCGGGTCGATCGCCGTGCAGACCCACCAGCAGATCGCCGGCGTCATCGAGAACATGTCCTGGCTGCCCTGCCCGCACTGCGACGAGCGGATCTCCGTCTTCGGCGAGGGCGGCGGCCAGACCGTGGCCGACGCGCTCACCCGCACCCTCGGCGCCCGCGTGCCGCTCCTCGGCCAGGTGCCGATCGACATGCGGCTGCGCGAGGGCGGCGACGAGGGCAAGCCGCTGGTGCTCAGCGACCCCGACGCCCCGGCGGCCGTCGAGCTGGGCCGCATCGCCGCCGGTCTGAGCAAGAAGTCGGGCAGCCTCAAGGGCATGCAGCTCGGCATCTCCCCCACCAGGGGCCGCTGACCGCACGGCGGACAGCGAGAGGCGCCCTCCTCGGGGAGGAGGGCGCCTCTCGCCGTGTCAGGGCCGCGGCCGGCCCGGGGCCCGGGTCAGAGCCCGCGTCAGGGCCGGGGTCAGGTGGCCTCCGAGTCGTACGGCGGGAGCTCGCCGTAGCCGAGCTCACCGGCCGCCTCGGCCGCGTAGGAGTCGGTGTAGGCCGGGGCCGTGGCCGCCGCGGCGGCCGCGGGGCGGTTCCAGTCGTCCTCCAGGTCACCGGTGAGGTGCTTGCGGACGAAGTTCTTCGGGTTGAGGTCGGCCGGGTCGAAGTCGGCGAACTCCGGGCCCAGCCCGGCCTGCAGGTCGCTCTTGGCGTTGTTGGCCATCTGACGGAGGTTGCGCAGCGTCTTGCCCGCCTGGGCGGCGGCCTGGGGCAGCTTCTCCGGGCCGAAGACGAGAAGGGCGATGACCACCAGCGCCACGATCTCAGGCCAGCCGAGTCCGAACACGGTGATCTCCTACCGGGACAACGCTAGGGCGGCTCCCCGGGCATACACCCGGAGAGCTTCCAGACTAATGCCCTCAAGCCCTAGCATGCACCCGCACGTCGCTGGTCAGGAGGGCTGGGGCGTGGGCTGGGCGGCCGCCGCGCCGACGACCACAGTGGCCGTCTTCTCCTGGCCACCGCGCTGGAACTTGATCGCCAGCTTCTCGCCGGGCGCCTTGTTCCGGATCAGCGCGATCAGTTCGGTGCTGTCCTGCACCACCGTGCCGTTGACCTCCAGGATGACGTCACCGGGCTTGAGACCCGCCTTGTCGGCGGGGCCGTCCGGCTCGATCGGGCGGGTGCCCTGCCTGACCTCGCTGTCGATGCGGACCCCGGCGCCCTGGTAGGTCTGGTCGATGGTGATGCCGATGCGCGACTTCTTGGCGACGCCGGTAGTGACCAGCTCCTCGGCGATGCGGCGCGCGTGGTTGACCGGGATGGCGAAGCCGAGGCCGATGCTGCCGCTCTGGCCGCCGGCCGATCTGCCGAGGGTGGCGATCGCCGAGTTGACCCCGATGACCTCGCCGTTGGCGTTGACCAACGGACCGCCGGAGTTGCCGGGGTTGATGGCGGCGTCGGTCTGGATGGCGCTGAGCCAGGTGGTGTCGGAGCTGTTCTCCTCCCCCGCCTGGACCGGGCGGTTGAGCGAGCTGACGATGCCGGAGGTGACGGTGCCGACCAGGCCCAGCGGGGAGCCGATGGCCACCACCGGGTCGCCGACGACCACGTTGTCGGAGTTGCCGAGGCTGATCTCCGGGGCGCCGAAGGTCTCCTCGGGCTTGACCACCGCGAGGTCGGACTCGGGGTCACGGCCGATGATGCGGGCGGCGGTGGACTTGCGGTTGTTGAACTGGATCTGGATCTCACCGCCCGGCGCGGCCGCGGCGACCACGTGGTTGTTCGTCACCACGTAGCCTCCCTTGATCAGGAAGCCGGAGCCGGTGCTCGCGCTGGTGCCGCCGTCGACGGCCAGGGAGACCACGCTGGGCAGCACCTTGGCGGCCACCCCGGCGATCGAGTCCGGGGGCCGGGAGTTGGTGCCGGTCGGCGCCTTGCCCAGGGTGAAGGAGGGGTCGCGGCCCGAGACGGAGGGCCGGGTGAGCAGGTAGGTGCCGACGCTGCCCAACGTCGAGGCCAGCAGCGCGATCACCACGGCGAGGACGACCAGCGTGCTGGTGCGCGGCCCGCGCCGGGCGGGGACCGCCACGCCCGCGAAGGGGCCGGGAGGCGGCGCCCAGCCGGGGCCCATGCCGAACGCCTGGGAGGGCGGGGGAGGCGGGCTCCCCGGCACGGCGAAGACCGCCGTGTCCTGGCGCACCCGGCCCGACGGGTCGCCCCAGCCGCCCTGGCCGGGCCGCTCGCCCCGGTCGTCGGGCCCGGGCAGCCCGGTGCCGCCCTGCTGCCCGCCCTGGCCCCACCTGCCCTGGCCCGGCTGCTCACCCAACTGGCTCCAGCCGTCGTCGCGGGGCTGCCCGTCGTATGAGGGGGCCGCCTCGCCGGCGGGCAGGAAGTCCGGGCGGGAGGGCTCCGGGGCATGGCCTCTGTCGTCGGTGAAATCCGACGGCGTACGCCCCTCAGCACCGTGCGCCTCGTGGGTACGGCTCTCGTCGGTCATCGAATATTCACCATTCCTTGCCTCGCATGAGGCCACTCACTGGGACGCCCCGACAATCTTCCCCTGAGTGGGATACGAGAGATGTAAAGCGCGCCTTACCCGAAGGGGTTGACCCAGGACAGGAGACGGTCGGCGCCCCGGCCGAGCCGTGTCCACAGGCTGGGCAGGGGCTCGTGCGGCAGCGCCGCGACGGCGGCGTCGACCATGTCGGCCGGAGCGTCCGCGAAGACGGTGTAGACATGACCCCCACTCGCCCAGATCGTCTCCTGCTCGGCTGAGTCCCGGATCCAGATCGTATGCCCGTTGCGCTGTCGAGCATGCCACCCGCGGAGCCGTTCTTCATCAAGCACCCCAGGCTGGATGAAGACCGACACGACTGACAAGCCATCCGAATATCCCAGATACAAGTATCCAGGAGAGGCGTCGTGGGCGGCGAACAGCTCCAGACGGCCGGGCAGGAGGTCGGGGAAACGCCAGCCCCGGGCGCGCAGGGCGGGTGTCCGCCCGAGATCGAACCCCCCGGCGGCGAGCGCGGGGGTGGCGACCTGCCGCGCCGGATCGAGGGTCAGGTCGACGAAGGCGCCGGCGTGGACGACCCTGCCGCGGCCGTCGAGGAGCTCCCGGCGCAGCACCGGCCCCCCGGCCTCGTCGAGCCAGTAGCGGGCGGCGACCGTGCCGTCGGCCCGCACGGCGTGGACGAGGCGGGCCGGCCGGCCGCAGACGCGCCCCTCGCCCACGGCCACGACCCGGTAGTTGCGGGCCAGCACCTCCAGCATGGTCTCGGAGGGGGTGGACATGCCGCCGGCGGGGGTGCCGGGGTCCACCCGCTGCAGGAGGCCCGACGGCTGGGCGTGCACGGTCAGTCCCTCACCGGGGACGTTGCGGACCTCCAGCACCGAGGAGACCGCGGCCGAACGGCCCCAGGCGGTGACGTACTGGGTGCCGGAGTATCCGCGGGCACGGCCCGCGACGGCCGCCTCGCGCAGCAGGTGCAGGCCGGTGTCGTCGCTGTCGGACTCGTCCGGCTGGACGGCGTGCGCCGGACCGCCCATCACCAGTCCGAGCAGCATGACGGCCGCGAGGACGACGGTGACGGGCAGCCGGATCACGGAGTGGGCGAGAAGGTCGGCGTCGCCGACCCTCCGTAGGGCGCGGTGTTGCGGTGCTGGTTGGCGAACATGTCGACCGGCGGCACGACGCGCGGGCCGGGCTCGGAGCCGCCCACGACGAACAGCGTGCCGATCGCCACGGCGGCGGAGGCGACGCCCACCGCTACATAGCCCGCCCGCCTCGCCCGGCGGGGACCTCCGGCGCGGCCCCGGGGCCGGTTGTCCGGCGGCGCGATGCTGTGCATGCTCGGGATCGGCGCGCCGCCGAACGTCCGCGAGGTCGGGAAGGGCCGCTCACGCGGCGGTAACGGGCCGCCGGGCTCGGCCATCCGCAGCAACGACATCGTCAGGTCGGCGGGCATCGCCGGCCCGTCCAGAGATCGCAACCGGCTCTTCAACGCCCGCACGGACTCGACCTCGGCCCGGCAGTCCGCGCAGAAGGTCAGATGTGACAGGGCACGGTCGCGCTCATGGTGATTGAGCTCACCGTCGACCAGTGCGGAAACACGCTCTCCAAGATGACTCATGCCCACTCCTTGCCAAGCGGCCCGTCGTGACATTCGTCATGACTGTGGTCTCTCATGCGAATCCCTCCCCGCGGGTGGCGGTCGGGGGGAACTGGTCGCCGCGGGGCGCGCGGTGCTCCAGCGCCTCGCGCAACTGCGCCCGGCCGCGGTGGATGCGGCTGCGGACCGTGCCGAGCTTCACGCCCAGCGTGGCGGCGATCTCCTCGTAGGACAGCCCCTCGATGTCACACAGGACAACGGCCGCGCGGAACTCGGGCGCGAGCGCGTCGAGTGCCGCCTGGATGTCCGGCTCCAGATGGGTGTCGTCGTACGCCTGGGCGGGGGACGGCTCGCGCCCGCGCAGCCGCTCGGCCGCGTCGTCGGCGAGCCCCTCGAACCTGATGCGCTGCTTGCGCCGCGCCATGTCAAGGAACAAGTTGGTGGTGATGCGGTGCAGCCAGCCCTCGAAGGTGCCTGGCGTGTAGTTCGACAGGGACCTGAAGACCCGGACGAACACCTCCTGGGTGAGGTCCTCGGCGTCGTGCACGTTGCCGGTCAGCCGGTAGGCCAGCCGGTATACGCGTGCCGAGTGATTCCTGACCACCTCCTCCCAGGTGGGAGGCGTCCAGTCAGACATGGGAGCATCCGTCTGGTGGTCGGAATCCTCCACCAGCACTCCTCTCTCCGGGACCACCGCTATCGCCATAGTGCCTGGTTTCGTCCCTTCGTGCGCACTCACTACCTTCAGGACCGGCAAAGGCCGCTTAAACCGTGCAACGCACCGGGCGTGACATGAGTTCCCGATCGGGCCTGCCTCCCTTAGGCTGCGACCCAGTGCCTATATGACTGTGTACGGAGAAAGCGGGAGGAGAGGCCGATGGCAGAGACGCCGACAAGTCCGTTGGAGGCCACTCTGGCCTATGCCGAAGAGTTCCACACGGAGGACGAGATTCTGCTCACCGCGCGTCAGCGCGGCGCGGAGGTGGGAGCGCCCCCGATCCTGCCCGGCGGCGGCGCCGCCCTCTGCTTCCTGGCCACCGCCGTCAACGCCCGCGCGGTCGTGGAGATCGGCACCGGCTGCGGCGTGTCCGGCCTGTGGCTGCTCCGTGGCATGCGCCAGGACGGCACGCTCACCAGCGTGGACGTGGAGCCGGAGCACCAGCGCCTGGCCCGGCAGAGCTTCGCCCAGGCGGGTTTCTCCGGCGGCCGGATCAGGCTGATCACCGGCCGCGCCCTGGACGTCCTGCCCCGCCTGTCCGACGGCGGCTACGACCTGGTCTTCTGTGACGCCGCCAAGCATGAGTACGGCGACTACCTGGCCGAGGCCGTCCGCCTGCTGCGCCCCGGCGGCATCGTGGTCTTCGACGGCACCCTGTGGCACAACAGGGTCGCCGACCCCGCCCGGCGCGACCCGGACACCGTCGCCGTACGGGAGCTGGGCAAGCTGGTCCGGGCCGACGAACGGCTCCGCCCGCTGATGATCCCCCTCGGCGACGGCATCCTGGCCGCCGTCAAACTCACCGACTAGAGAGCCACTCCAGCAGCAGGCGCACGCCATAGCCGGTGGCGCCCTTGCTGAAGACGCCCTCGTCCGCGCTGCTGCGGCCGACCCCGGCGATGTCCAGGTGCGCCCACGGCCGCTTGCCGGTGAACTCGCGCAGGAACAGCGCCGCGGTGATGGAGCCCGCGCCGTAGGACGATCCGACCTCGATGTTGGCCAGGTCGGCCACGCTGGAGTCGAGGGCGGGGACGTAGTCGTCGATCAGCGGCATCCGCCAGAGCCGCTCGCCGGTGCTCTCGCCCGCCGCGGTCAGCTCGGCGGCCAGATCGTCGTCGGAGGCGAAGACGGCGCCCAGGTCCTTGCCGAGGGCGATGGCGATCGCCCCGGTCAGCGTGGCGATGTCCACCATGACGTCCGGGTCGAGCTCGGCGTCGGCGTAGGCCAGCGCGTCGGCCATCACCAGGCGGCCCTCGGCGTCGGTGTTGAGCACCTCGACGGTCCGCCCGCCGTACTGGGTGATCACGTCCGAGGGGCGCTGGGCCGTGCCGGAGAAGGAGTTCTCGGCGGCGGCGATCAGGCCGGTGACCCTGACCCGCACACCGAGGGAGGCCAGCGCGCCCAGGACCGCGATCACGACCGCGCCACCGGCCATGTCGGTCTTCATGAACTTCATGCCCTCGGTCGGCTTGAGCGACAGGCCGCCGGTGTCGTAGGTGATGCCCTTGCCGACCAGGACCACGTGCCCGGTCGCGTCCTCGGGCTCGTAAGAGAGCTGGATCAGGCGGGGCGGGCTCACCGAACCCTGGCCGACGGCGACGATGCCGCCGAACCCGCCGGAGCGCAGCTCCTGCTCGTCCCACACCTTCGCGGTGACGCCCTGCTCCAGGGCGCGCTCGGCGAGCCAGGCGGGGGTCTTCACCGAGGAGGGCATGTTGGCCAGGTCCCTGGCGAGCGCGACGGCCCTGGCGACCACCTCTCCCCTGGCGATCTCGGCCTCGGCTCCGTCGCCGACGAATTCGACCAGCGCCACCGGCGTGGACTTCGCCTCGCCGATCCGGAAGGTGTAGGTGGCCAGCAGCGCGCCCTCCACGAACGCGGCCACCGGCCCCTCCGGCAGCACGACCCTGATCGCGTCCTTGCCCTTGCCCCGCCTGGCCACCGCCGCGCCGGCCTTGCGCAGGGCGGTGGCCGAGCCGTCCCCCACCCCGTAGAGCAGCACCCGGCCGACGGCGTCGCCGTTGGCGACGGGGACGTCGACGATCTCCCCGGCCTCCCCCTTGGCCTCGTAGTGGGCCAGCAGCGCGGCGGCGGGCAGCGGTAGCTCCACCTCGGGCGCGAGGTCGGCCCCGAAGGGGACCGCGAGCAGCCGGGCGTCCTCGGCGGCGGGGCTCTCGGCGCCCCCGCCCTCTCGGGAGACCGCTCCGGCGGACAGACCCTGCCCGTAAGGAGTGCGAGGCAGTAGTGAATAGGGCGATATGGGCATGCGAACTCCAGTCATCATCCGGGGAGAACACCGCGGCCCTGGCGCGAGCCGCCGTTGGGCGGTCCGACGGCCAGGGCCGTGTTCATCGGTCGCGGTCGCGTGGGCCGTAGCGGCTGTCGCGCGCTCCAAGCAAGATCGAAAAGACCCGGCCACACCGCTTGAATCTCAGATCGGGATCAGACGACGACCTTCTTCAATTCCTCACCAAGGGCACTGGCTTCGTCTGCCGAGAGTTCGACGACGAGCCGGCCGCCACCCTCCAGAGGGACCCGCATGACGATTCCCCTGCCTTCTTTGACGACCTCCAGCGGACCATCACCGGTCCTCGGCTTCATAGCCGCCATGCGTGTATCCCTTCCTGCTTCGGGCTCCGGATCTCCGACTGACCCGAGGGTGGCCGACGCATTCACGTCTTCTGTGATGTCCTATTATCCCGTCTCCGCGCTGGGAATGGGAACGATCAGCCCCAGCATCGACTCATCGGGCAATCAAGACCGTTGTCCGAGACCCTTCAGACGGCCAAACTTGTCCTCGTGAACGCCCGCGCCGCTCTGTTCGATCTGTACGGGGACCACCTGCGGTCCCGGGGCGGTCGCGCGTCCGTAGCCGCCCTCGTGCGGCTGCTCGCACCTCTGGATATCGCCGCTCCCGCCGTCCGCACCGCCGTCTCGCGGATGGTACGGCAGGGCTGGCTGGTCCCCGCCCGCCTGCCCCAGGGCCCCGGCTACGAGGTCACCCCCAAGTGCGTGCGCCGTCTCGACGAGACGGCGTCGAGAATTTACCGAGTTGGGACGATCACCTGGACGGGCCGGTGGCACGTGCTCGTGGTCGAGCCGGTGCGCGAGCGGCCCCGGCGCGACCGGCTCAAGGCCGACCTCGCCTTCCTCGGATACGCCCCGCTGTCGGAGACGACCTGGATAGGCCCGCGCCCCTCCCCCGAGCTCGGCCCGCTCCTGGCCGCCGAGGACGTCCGCGCCGACCGGTTCGACGCGATGCTCGACGGCGACCCCAGGGCGCTGGTCGCCCGGACGTGGGACCTTGACGGCATCGGCGCGGCCTACGAGAAGTGGCTGGCCCAGGCGGTCGACCTGATCGACGCGCTGCCCCGCGACGCCGCCGACGACCAGGTGTTCGCCACCCGCAGCAGGCTGCTGCACGGCTGGCGCAACTTCCTGTTCCGCGACCCCGGGCTCCCCGCCGACCTCCTGCCGCCTGACTGGCCCGGTGAGAAGGCCAGAGCATACTTCGAGCAGGAGGCGGCCCGGCTGCTCCCCCGCGCCGCCGCGTTCGTCGACCGCCATCTCACCGATCCGTAGAAGGAGCCTTCCGTTGAACGACGTTCTCTACTCCGTCGACGACGCCGTCGCCACCATCACCATCGACCGGCCGGAGGCGATGAACTCGCTGACCGAACGGGCGAAGGCCGGCCTCCTTGAGGCGCTGACCATGGCCTCGCAGGCCTACAGCGTGCGGGCGGTGGTGCTGACGGGGGCGGGCCGGGCCTTCTGCGCGGGCCAGGACCTGAACGAGCACGCCGCCAACCTGGAGGCGGGCCGCGGCCTGAACGACACCGTGCGCACGCGCTACAACCCGATCATCCGCACCATCACCGAGATGGGCAAGCCGGTCGTCGCGGCGGTGAACGGCGTCGCCGCGGGCGCGGGCGCTTCCCTGGCCTTCGCCTGCGACCTGCGGATCGCCGCCGACAGGGCGAAGTTCGCGATGGCCTTCACCGCCATCGGCCTGGCCCCCGACTCCGGCGCCTCCTGGACGCTGCAGCGCCTGGTCGGCCCGGCCCGCGCGGCCGAGCTCCTGCTGCTCGGCGAGCCCTTCGACGCGGCCCGCGCGCTGGAGCTCGGGGTCGTCTCCAAGGTCGTCCCCGCCGACGAGCTGGCCGCCGCGGCCCGCGCGCTGGCCGTACGGCTGGCGCAGGGTCCGACGAGCGCCTACGCCGCCACCAAGCGCGCCCTGGAGTATGCCGCCAGCAGCTCCCTGGCCGACGCCCTGACCATGGAGGCCGACCTCCAGGACGCCTGCGCCAAGACCGGCGACCACCTGAAGGCCACCCGCGCCTTCCTCAACAAGGAGCGTCCCGTCTTCGAGGGTCGCTAGGTCCCGCCCGGCGCCGCCGGTGCCGTCCGGCGCCGCCGCGCGGGCGACGGGTCACCGGCCCCCGGCCCGCCGGGCGTCACCGGCAGGAGTCGCGCACCCAGCAGTCGGCCAGATGGTCGTTGACCAGCCCGATGGCCTGCATCAGCGCGTAGGCGGTGGTGGGGCCGACGAACCGGAAGCCACGGGACTTGAGCTCCTTGGCGAGCGCCTTGGAGCCGGGGGTCTGGGCCGGCACGTCCGCCAGGGTCTTCGGCATGGTGGAGTCGGGGTCGGCGTGGCGCCAGACGAGGTCGGACAGGTCGACCTCCAGGGCGGCGCGCGCGTTGGCGACCGTGGCCTCGATCTTGGCCCGGTTGCGGACGATCCCGGTGTCGGCCAGCAGGCGGTCGACGTCGGAGTCGCCGAAGGCCGCCACGGCCGGGATCGAGAACCCGGCGAAGGCGGCCCGGAAGTTCTCCCGCTTGCGCAGGATCGTGATCCACGACAGGCCGGACTGGAACGCCTCCAGGGTGAGCCGCTCGAACACGCGGTCGTCGCCCTCGACCCTGCGGCCCCACTCCTCGTCGTGGTAGGCGATGTATTCGGGGGCCGAGCTCACCCAGCCGCAGCGGACGGGCTGCGTGTGCCCGGTCATCGTGCCTCCTCCGAGTCCGGCACGCCCGGCCGGTCGCGCTCCCAGCCGTCATCCGGGCGGTGCTCCCAGCCGCCTCCCCGGTCGCCGTCGCGGCCCACCTCACCGTCGCGGCCGGCCTCACCGTCAAGATCGGCCTCACCGTTGAGGTCGGCCTCACCGTTGAGGTCGGCGGCGTCACGGACACGGTCGGCGGCGGCCGCGTCACGGTCGCGGTCGGTGGCCGCGTCGCGGTCGGCGAGGGACTCCGGCAGCGCCTCGGACAGCTCGGGCAGCTCCATCGGCCCCTCGGGCTCGTGGTTGGTGCGCGGGCCGTCCGGCGGGCCGGCGTGGATCTCCTTGCGGGCCTGGAGCCGGAAGGCCAGCAGCTCCGACACCCGCTGCTCGAGGACCGCGATCCTGGTGTCGCGCTCGCCCAGCGCGTTCACGACCCGGTTCAGCGTCTCGTCCACGCTCTGCGTGTGATAGCCGACGAGGCTCACCGGCAGTTGCAGGCTCATGAGGTCGGCGGCGCCGAGCTGACCGGCGCCGGGCAGGTCGAGCGGAGGGACGTCGGGGGCGAACTCGCTCAGTTCGCCGCCCCGCCCCGTGGCGACCACCACCACACCCGCGAGAATGGCTACGGCGGCGAGAGCGAGTATGACCAGCACATACGAATCGTGCCACAACTCCCCTGATCTAGGATCGCGCCATGACAGCTCTCGCGGTAATCGGCCCCGACGACCCGGGCGGACCGGACTGGGCCGAGGCCCACTCGATCACCGAGATCGAGGAGCTCGTCCGGGCCGGGCGGACCGTCGCCGTCACGCCCGCCGCGCTGGCCGGGGACGACCGGGAGGCCGCGGAGCTCGCCGCGGCCTCGATCTGCGCCTGGGCCGGCGCCCGGGTCTTCCGCACCACCCGCCCCGACCAGGTACGGCTGGCGGTCGAGATGACCGAGTCCCTCGCCGGGCGGCGTCCGCCCGCGCTAACCCGCCGTGGCCTCGCCTAGCTCCTCGGCGCTCGGCACCAGGTGCGTGGTCCTCTTCTCCAGGTGCTGGAACGCCTCCTCGACCGTGGTGGTCCAGGAGATCGCGTCGAAGACGTTCGGCCGGGTGAAGCCCTCCTCGTGCATCCGCTCGACCAGGGTCTTCAGCGGCGCGTAGACACCCCATGGGTCCAGCAGCACCAGCGGCTTGTCGTGCAGGCCGATCGTCCGCGCCGTCCAGATCTCGAACAGCTCCTCAAGCGTCCCGATGCCGCCGGGCAGCACCAGGAAGGCGTCGGAGCGGGCGTCCATGACGCCCTTGCGCTCACGCATGTCGGTGGTGACGACCAGCTCGTCGGAGTCTTCGTCGGCGACCTCGATGTCCACCAGGGCCTGCGGGATCACCCCGATGGTCCGGCCTCCGCCCGCGCGTGTCGCCCGGGCCACCGCGCCCATGCAGGACACCTTGGCCCCGCCGCTCACCAGCGTGTGCCCGCGGCCGGCCAGCTCGGTGCCGACCTCCTCGGCCAGGGTCAGATACTTCTGATCGATCTTCTGACTCGATGCCAGGAATACACATATGAACACAGGCAAACCCTATTGTGCGTCGCCGACCGTGTTCCGGGCCGCCCGCTGCTCCTCCCTGAGCCGCTCGGCCCTGTTCCGGTCGGCGTCGGCGATGATCCGCACGGCCTCGTCCACGTCGTCGGTGAGGTGGACGAGGTCCAGGTCCGCCGGGGAGATCTTGCCGCTGGACACGAGGGTGTCCTTGATCCAGCCGATCAGCCCGCCCCAGAACTCCGTGCCCATCAGCACCACGGGGAAGGAGGTGACCTTGCGCGTCTGGACCAGCGTCAGCGCCTCGAACAGCTCGTCCATCGTGCCGAAACCGCCCGGCAGCGCGATGAAGCCGCAGGCGTACTTCACGAACATGGTCTTGCGGACGAAGAAGTAGCGGAACTCGATGCCGAGGTCCACGTACTCGTTCAGGTGCTGCTCGAAGGGGAGCTCGATGCCCAGGCCGACGGAGACCCCGCCCGCCTCCCTGGCCCCCCTGTTGGCCGCCTCCATGCAGCCGGGCCCGCCGCCGGTGATCACGGCGTAGCCCGCCTCGGAGAGTTTCCGGCCGATCTGGACGCCCAGCTCGTACTCGGGGGTGCCCTCGGGGGTCCGGGCGGACCCGAAGACGGTCACCGCCTGAGGCAGCTCGGCGAGCTGGCCGAAGCCCTCCACGAACTCCGCCTGGATGCGCATCACCCGCCACGGGTCCATGTGCAGCCAGTCGGCGGGCCCCCGGCGGTCGAGAAGCCGCTGGTCATGAGTGGATTCGGAGACGAGGTCGCCGCGGACCACGGCGCCTCCCTGACGGCGTTCCGGACGTGTCTTCTTCATGCCGGTCACCGTAGCGCCGCCTTCGGAAAAATCTTGGAAAATCTCCTGGAAAACACGGAACCGGATTTCGCGGAGCCTGCGTCTAACTGCCGAGGGTGCTGCTCGGGACTGAAAGTGGCTTTCCCCGCCAAATGGCCGGCGAGGAAAGCCACTTTCATTTGTGTCCGGACCAGGCGGCCGATACGCCCAGGTCAGACGGCCGGTCGCGGCGGTGTCAGCCCAGCCAGCCGAGCATTCTGCGCTCACAATCGGCGATCTTCTTCAGTGAGACGTACTCCCCGCGCTGATGCGCCAGATTCGGGTCGCCGGGACCGTAGTTCACCGCGGGGACCCCGAGGCCGGAGAACAGCGACACGTCGGTCCAGCCGAGTTTGGCCCTCGGGGTGCCGCCGACGGCCTCCAGGAAGGCCGCCGCCACCGGATGGGTCAGGCCGGGCCGCGCGGCCGCGGCCCCGTCGGTGAAGCGGACCTCGAAGCCGTCGAACACCTCGCTCACGTGCGCCTGGGCGGCCTCCAGCGACAGGTCGGGGGCGAAGCGGTAGTTGACGGTCACCACGCACTCGTCGGGGATCACGTTGCCCGCCACGCCGCCGTCGATCGCCACCGCGTTCAGGCCCTCGTGGTATTCCAGCCCGTCCACCACCGGCAGCCTGGCCTGGTAGGCGTTCAGGATCGCGAGCACCGGCTCGGCCGCGTGGACGGCGTTGACCCCGAGCCAGGACCTGGCGCTGTGGGCTCGCCTGCCGCGGGTGGTGATCTGGGCCCGGAGCGTGCCCTGGCAGCCGCCCTCGATCACGCCGTCGGTGGGCTCCATGAGCACCGCGAAGTCACCGGCGAGCCAGTCCGGGTGCCTGCGGCTGAGCCGGAGCAGGCCGTTGCGCTCGGCCTCGATCTCCTCGCAGTCGTAGAAGACGTAGGTCACGTCCCTGCTCGGCGTCCGGAGCGCCGCCGCCAGCTTCAGCGCGACCGCGACGCCGGCCTTCATGTCCGAGGTGCCGCAGCCGTACAGCAGGTCGCCCTCGACCCGGCTGGGCAGGTTGCCGGCGACCGGGACGGTGTCGATGTGCCCGGCGATCACCACCCGCTCGCCGCGGCCCAGCTCGGTGCGGGCGACGATCGCCTCGCCGTCGCGGTGCACGCTCAGGTGCGGGAGAGGCCGTAGTGCCTGCTCGACCGCGTCCGCCAGTGCCTTCTCGCCGCCGCTGACCGACTCGACGTCCACGAGCCGCGCGGTGAGCGCCCCGACGTCCTGTGTGAGATCCAGACGCGTACTCATGCCCGCGACCCTATCCCCGCCCGCGGGTTCCGCTGGAGGGCGCGTCGCGCATCAGCGAGCCGGCCGCGCCGACCGGACGCTCGGCCCGGCATCGGAACTGCGCGAGGCTCCGGCGGATCCGGACACCGACCTGGCCAGGGAGGAGGCGGCCGTCCGGCGGCAGCGGGCCATGCTCGCCGAGCTGACGCACACCGGCCACGACCCGGCGCCGGCCGCGGGGCCGGGCCACAGCTTCGCCGAGCTGGAACAGCTCTTCCCCGCGCGGCGCGGGGTCGTCTGGCTCCTCGTGGGCTGACGCCTCACACGTTGACGCCGTGCTCGCGGAGGATCCCGTCGAGCTCCGCCCTGCCGTGCCGCCGCCCCTCACGCAGGCGTCTGAGCACCAGCACGCAGGGCAGCCCGAAGGTGCCGCCGGGGAACTCCCTGGCGTGGGTGCCGCCGACCGCCACGCACCAGTCGGGGATGCGGCCCCGGTCCAGCTCCTCGCCCGTCCGCGCGTCGATGACCGGCGTCGAGGCGGACAGGATCGTGCCGGCGCCGACCACGGCGCCCCTGCCCACCCGGGCCCCTTCGACGATCATCGCGCGGCTCCCGACCAGCGCGCCGTCCTCGACGACCGCCGGGGCCGCGCTCAGGGGCTCCGGCGCCCCGCCGACGCCCGCCCCGCCGGACAGGTGGACGTTCTCGCCGATCTGCGCGCACGAGCCGACCGCGGCCCAGGTGTCCACCACGGTCCCGGCGCCCACGTGGGCGCCGATGTCGACGAAGGAGGGCATCAGCACGGCGCCGGGCGCGATGTAGGCGCCCCAGCGGGCGATCGCCCCCGGCACCACGCGGACACCGTCGAAGGAGGTCTTCAGCGGGACGCGGTCGTGGTGGTGGAAGTCACCCACCTGGGAGCGGGACATGCCGAGCACGAGGGAGGCCAGCAGGACGGCGCGCCTGGCCCGCTCGTCCACGACCACCTCACCGGCGGAGGAGACGGCGGCGGCCCTGGCCCTGCCGGTGTCGATCATGTCGACGGCGGCGACGACGACGCTCCGCGCCTCGTCGTCGCCGGGGCCCAGCTCGGCCCGGCGCTCCCACAGCTCGTCGACAGCCGCCGGCAGCGGGCTGGAATGGGTCTGGATCGTGACTCCTCCGCTCCCACGCGAAAGCGGCTTCTCGCCAGGCCGGACGGGCATCGCGGCGGACAGGCCCGGCCCGCGGGACCTGTGGAACGATAACAGAGGGCGACCGTCCGGCTTCGGGATTATGCCGAGAATCTCCGGCGGTTCTTCTCCTGCCCGGGACCGGTAGGTTCTTCAGGGTGCAACGGCGCTTCTCCAAAGGGGTCATCACGATCTTCGTGATCGTCACCGTGCTCGCGGCGGCCATCACCGTGGGCCTGTTCACCCTGCTGAACCGGGTCACCTCGTTCACCGCACAGCAGGAGGGTTGCACGATCACCACCCCGGCGGGCTCCATCGAGCTGGAGATCGAGCAGGCGCAGGTGGCCTCGGCCATCGCGGCGGTGGCCGCCCGCCGGAAGCTGCCCGAGCGGGCCGTGGTGATCGCCTACGCCACCGGCATCCAGGAGTCCAAGCTGCTCAACCTGCCCTTCGGCGACCGCGACTCGGTCGGGGTGTTCCAGCAGCGGCCCTCGCAGGGCTGGGGCAAGCCCAGTCAGCTGATCGACCCGGTCTACGCCGCGGGGAAGTTCTTCTCCGCCCTGGTGAAGGTCAAGCACTACCGGAAGCTGCCGCTGCACGAGGCGGCCCAGGAGGTGCAGCGCTCGGCCGACGGGTCGGCCTACGCCCAGCACGAGGGCGAGGCGAAGATCCTGGCGGCGGCGTTCACGGGGCGGGTGCCCAAGGCCGTGCGCTGCTGGTTCCCGGCCCCCACCGGGAAGACGCCCCTCCCCGGCGCCGCCGCGGCCAGGCAGGAGCTCGCCCGCGCGCTCGGCTCCGGCACCACGCTCAACGCCACCTCGCAGAAGCACGGCTGGCTGATGTCCACCTGGTCGGTCACCCATGCCCGAGAGTTCGGGCTGAGCCGGGTCCGCTACAACGGCCAGGTCTGGTCGTCGACGGATGACGACGGCGGGTGGAAGGCCGACGCGGGCGCCCCGGCGGGCCGGGTCGAGATCTCCTAGCCCTTCTTCTCGATCTTGATGGAGCCCGGCGGGAGCGGCTGGGCGTAGGAGGAGCTCCAGGGCTGGCCCTGGAGCCGCTCGAAGCAGAGCAGGCGGCCGTCGGCGGCCCGGTAGTCGGCGAAGTCGAGCAGGCCCCGCTCGGGCATCGAGGTGACGCCCTCCCCGCGGAAGGCCGCCGTCCCGCGGTCCACCGGGAAGAACTCGACCCCCTCGACACTCAGCGTGGTCTTGGCCGGGATCATGCCCTGGGTGGGCACCGGCGTCCACAGCAGCACCTCGAGATGGGGCGGGTCGCCCGGTTTCAGGCCGGGACGGGTCTCGACCGACAGCCACTGGTAGCGGCGGGTGCCGTCGTCGAGCAGGTATTCCGTCCACTGGGTGCCCTGCCACGACAGGTACATGGCGCCCAGGACGCGGGTCCGCGCGCCCTGGCAGTCGATCGTGTCGCCCACCTTGATCGTACGAGGATCGGGGTAGTCGATGCCGACATGGCCCATGCTCGGCTGGGGCGGCGGCTGCGCGTCCTCGGCCGGTTGGAGGGGGGTATCGCCGGGCGGCTCGGGCTTGCGCGGTTTCCTGTCCTGGCGCGTGGTCGCGTAGAACGCGCCGAGCAACAGGACGAGCGTCACTGCGCTGAGTCCGAGTATCGCGGCGACCTCAGGGGTCATGCCGCGGGATCCTACTGGAGGCGGCGGACCGCCGCACTGACGCGTTCGTCGCTCGCGGTCACGGCGATCCGGATATGTGACCCACCGGCTTCTCCGTAGAAGTCACCGGGTGCCACCAGAATCCCCTTGTCGGCCAGCGCCCGCACCTGCTTCCAGCAGTCCGTGCCGTTGGAGGCCCACAGGTAGAGGCCCGCGGTGGAGTGCTCGATCTCCCAGCCGGCCGCCTCCAGGGCGGGGCGCAGCGCCGCCCGGCGGGCGGCGTAACGGGCCCGCTGCTCCTCGGCGTGCTCGTCGTCGTCCAGGGCGACGGCCATCGCCGCCTGGACCGGCGCCGGCATGAGCATGCCCGCGTGCTTGCGGACCTCCAGCAGCCGCCGGATCAGCGCCGGGTCACCCGCGACGAACCCGGCGCGGTAGCCCGCCAGGTTGGAGCGCTTGGACAGCGAGTGCACCGCGAGCAGGCCCTCGTGCGAGCCGCCGCACACGTCCGGGTGCAGGATCGAGATCGGCCGCTCCTCCCAGCCCAGCTCGATGTAGCACTCGTCGGAGGCCACGACCGCGCCCCGCTCGCGCGCCCACGAGACGATCTTGCGCAGGTGCTCGGCGGGCAGGACCTTGCCGGTCGGGTTGGACGGCGAGTTCACCCAGACCAGCGGCACCCGCTCGGGCCCGAGCGCCAGCAGCCCGTCGGTGGCGTACGGCTGGGCGCCCGCGAGCCGGGCCCCCACGTCATAGGTGGGGTAGGCCAGCTCGGGGAAGATCACACGCTGGCCGGGGCCGATGCCGAGCAGCGTCGGCAGCCAGGCCACGAACTCCTTGGAGCCGATCAGCGGCAGCACGTCCGCCTGGTCGAGGCTCACCCCGTGCCGGCGGCGCAGCCAGCCCGCCGCGGCGGAGCGGAGCCGCTCGGTGCCGTAGGTCAGCGGGTAGCCGGGACTGTCGGCGGCCTCCGCCAGCGCCTGCCGCACGACGGCCGGGACCGGGTCGACGGGGGTGCCGACCGAGAGGTCGACGATCCCGTCGGGATGCGACTGCGCCAGCTCCTTGAGCGGCGTGAGTCGGTCCCATGGGAAATCCGGCAGGCCGATCACAGCTCTCCCCGATAGGCAGGTCCCCCGCCCCGGCCGGGAGGGGGAAGACGTCTTGTCAGCGGGCTCCGGCCGGGCGGGGCGGCTCAGTGCGCGCCGCCCCGCCCGGCCGGGCTCCTAGTGGCTCTCGGCCTGCGGGGGCAGGGCCGCGACGACCGGGTGGTCCTTCTGGATCTTGCCGACCTTGGAGGCGCCACCGGGCGACCCCAGGTCCTCGAAGAAGTCCACGTTGGCCTTGTAGAAGTCCTTCCACTGCTCGGGAAGGTCGTCCTCGTAGAAGATCGCCTCAACGGGGCAGACTGGCTCGCACGCACCGCAGTCCACGCACTCGTCGGGGTGGATGTAGAGCATGCGCTCGCCCTCGTAGATGCAATCGACGGGGCACTCCTCGATGCACGCCTTGTCCAGGACGTCCACGCAAGGCTGCGCGATGACGTAGGTCACCTCGGGCTCCTTCTTTTTTACGCACCTAGGCACGACTTCGACCGCGGGTTGCTACGCCCTAGTATTGCCGTGCCCGCCAAATGTCCGAAACGGGAGGGGGCAAAAGACGGTGAACCCAGGCCTCGGCGCTCGCCTAAATATCACCATAACCCCTTCTGACGTGGGCAAAAGAGTAACCACACGGCGGCGGGTTCCAGAAGGGTTTCGCGACGCGGTGGGCCAACTCGAATTCTGGCGGGACGGCGTGCTCGGGGTGCGCAAGCGCGACGGCAGCCTGGTCGAGATCCCCCAGGACACCCTCGTGGCGGCGAAGGTCGTCCCGGGCTGAGCCCGACCGCGCAGGTCACGGCCCGGCCGGTGGGGACGGCGGCCCGCTCCGTCCGGGTGTAAGCCGTTCACCAAGAAAGGCCGCGCCTCCTCGACCCGCCCCGCCTTCACCAAGAGTATTCGACATGTGACCGTACGCATCAGCGCCGCAGCCGTGATTCTCACCGCCACGATCGCCGGGTGTGGCGCCCCGGCCACCGAGAACCGCCAGCTTCCGCCGGCCAAGCCCCAGGCCGCCTCCCTTCAGGAGGGGTTCTCGACCATGGACCACCTCGTCGAGACGGCCCGCAAGGAAGGCTCGCTCACCGTGATCGGGCTGCCGCGCGACTGGGTGAACTACGGAGAGATCATCGACGCCTTCTCCGAGGAGTACGGGATCAAGGTCGACCAGCTGGAGCCGGAGGCGAGCAGCCGGCGGGAGATCGAGTCCGCGGCCCGGCTCAGGCCCGACGTCTTCGACCTGAGCCTGGAGGTCGCGGTGGCCAACGCCGCCGCCTTCGCCCCGTACAAGGTCCAGAACTGGCAGGACATCCCCGACGAGCTCAAGGACCCGGCCGGGCGGTGGTACGCCGGCTACGGGGGCTACATGTCCATCGGTTACGACCCGGGCAAGGTCGCGGCCCCCACCTCCTACGGCGACCTGCTCAAGCCCGGCTACAGCGTCTCGCTGTCCGGCGACCCGCGGCAGGCCGCCTCGGCCTTCAACGGGGTGATGGCCGCCTCGCTCAGCAACGGCAGGGCCCAGGCGGAGCGGGGGGTGGAGTTCTTCCACCGCCTGAAGCGGGCCGGCAACCTCGCGGCCTCGGAGCAGGCGGCCTCGGTCGTCCTCGACTGGGACTACCGCAACGCCGGGCGGGCGGGCTGGAAGGTCGCGATCCCGGGCGACGCCGCGCTCAGCGCGTACTACGTCCAGGCCATCAGCAAGAACGCCCCGCACCCGGCCGCCGCGCGGCTGTGGCAGGAGTTCCTCTTCTCCGACAGGGGCCAGAACCTCTTCCTCAAGGGCTACGCCCGGCCGGCCCGGATGGAGGCCCTCCGGATGCGGGGCGCGCTGGACGGGGATCTCGCCGCCAGGCTGCCCGCCACGAACGCCCGGCCGGTGATGCTGACCATTCCGCAGACCGACGCCGCCAAGGCGTACCTCCAGCGTGCGTGGGGTGGGAAGGTCGGATAACCCTGAGGCTGCCGAGACTGATATGTCGCGACATCCCGGAGGCTCTAAAGTGTCTGGAGAGCACCGATAAGAGGCCGTGGCGTCTCAGAATGTGAGCTGATCGTCATGCGATACGACGCCCCGGGCCTGACGAGGTGGAACGCTCGCTCCTACGACAGCGGCTTCGGATACGTCTCGGCGCACGGCGCCCCCCTGGTCGACCTGCTCGACCCCCAGCCCGGGGAGCGCATCGTGGATCTCGGCTGCGGCACCGGGGTGCTGACCGCCGAGATCACCTCCCGGGGGGCCCGCGTCCTGGGGATCGACGGATCCCCGGCGATGATCGAGAAGGCCCTGGCGCAGTATCCGGGGCTGGACTTCATCGTCGGCGACGGCAGTGACTTCACGGTCGCCCAGCCGTACGACGCGGTCTTCTCCAACGCGGCCCTGCACTGGATGGGGCGTGAGCCGGACGCGGTGATATCCAGCGTGCGCGAGGCACTGACCCCCGGCGGGCGGTTCGTGGCCGAGATGGGCGGCGCGGGCAACTGCGCCGCGCTGACGGCCGCGCTGTCCACCGCGTGGCGGGAGCACGGGCTGCGCGAGCCCGACCTCCCTTGGTACTTCCCCACTCCGGCCGAATACGCCACGCGGCTGGAGAAAGGCGGGTTCGTCGTCCGGCTGCTGGAGTACTTCGACCGGCCGACCCCGCTTGACGAATGCCCCAACGGGGCGGCGGACTGGGTGCGGATGTTCGCCGGCTCGCTGCTCCACGGAGTGCCCGTGGAGCTGGCCGAATCACTGCTGCGCCGGGTGAACGAGCTGGCCGCGCCCGCGCTGCGCCGGGAGACCGGGTGGATGGCCGACTACGTGCGGCTCCGGTTCGCGGCCGTACGCCGCTGACCGGACCCGATGCGCCGGGGCGATTTGCCAGACTATGGTCTGTTCCATGAGTCTCGTTCCCCGGCGACGTGGAGTGACTCGGGCGGCTTGAGGGGCTGGTGAAGGGAACGGATGAACTTCTGTCTGAGTGACCTCGTGCCGCCGCTGCGCTGGAGCGACGCGGCCACGATCCCACTCCTGCGTGACCGGCCCGGTCTCCCGGACGCCTGGTGGCGCAGCCTGCCGATGGCCCGGGTGCTCGCCGTGCTGGAGCCGGAGGAACTGGCCGAGATCCTCGCCCGGATCGCCCTGGAGCACTGGCCGGCCGCCGCCGTGGGCGACGTGCTGCCCGCCCTGTACGTCCTGGACCCCGACGAGGCCGACGAGCCCTGTACGGCGATCGCCCTCGACCGGGCCGGCTCCTGGGCCGGCCTGCTCTCCCTCACCGGGCACGAGCTGCGCGACCAGCCCTTCATCCAGCCCTATCCCGTGCTGAACGTCCTGTTCGCCGCGGTCTTCCACCGCGTGGCCCACCCCGGCGGCGCCGCGGCCCCGGTGAACGGCGCCGCGGCGGCGGCAGCGGCCGGGCGCGGCGCCGAGCACCAGGAGGCCGCCGGCGCGGCCCCGGCCGGGGCCGCGGCCCTCACCTCCGGGCCGGAGCCCGCCGCCGAGCCGGAGCCCGCCGGGCCGGAGCCCGCGACCGCCCCGGAGCCGGCGGCGGCAGCGGTGGCCGGCCGGGAGCCCGCGGCCGGGACGGAGCCCACGGCCGACCAGGAGCCGGAGCGCGTGCCCGCGCCGGACGCCGGAGCCCTGCCGGACGCCGGGGACTCGCCGGACGCCGGAGCCCTGCCGGACGCCGGGGACTCGCCGGAGGCCGGAGCCGTGCCGGAGGCCGGGGACGCCCCCGCTCCGCACGCCGCCGTGCCGGCCGCCCGGGCCGCGCTGGAGTCCGAGGAGGTCCCCGCCCCGGGCCGGGAGCCGGACCAGGATCCGGACCCGGGTCGGGAGCCGGACGCGGACCAGGAGCCGGTCGCGGCGTCCGCCGGGGTCGGCCGGGAGGCCCGGCGGCCCGCGGAGAGCGTCCACGCGCTGGTGGACGGCGCCTTCGCCAACCTGGAGGACAAGAGCTGGGCCATCGCGCAGAACAGGCTGTTCAGCGACGAACCGGCGACGGTGGAGGCGCTGGCCAAGCTCTTCGCGGTGCAGCCCGAGGTGATCCGCGAGCTGGAGGACGACCTGCGCCTGCGGTTCGCGGCGTGGCTCGGTTCCGAGGAGGCCGCCCCCTACCGGGAGCACCTGGCCGAGGTGAAGCGGGTCCTCGGCAAGGCGGCGCCCAAGACGCGCCTGATCACGGCGGCCGACTGGCACGAGCACGAGCTCCACTCCCTCGACGTGCCCGCCTGGCAGTTCGTGCTGGCCAGCCTCCCCGAATACCACCTGGTCGACGAGTGGCTGGTGGAGGGCGACATCACCGAGCTGCGCCACCACACCCGCGACGTGATCAGCGGCGCCAAGCCCCCGCTGACCATGACCAAGGCCCTGGCCCTGGTCACCTCCCTCGGCATCCACCCCGAGGTCTCGAAGGAGTGGCTGGAGAACGTCCCCCAGCTCCGCATCCTGGGCGCCGGTCAGCGGGCGAACGGCTCGGCGGCCAAGGTCAAGAGCGCCGAGAAGGCCAAGGGTCCGGAGAAGGCCGGCAGCGCCGAGAGGACCATGAGCGTCGAGAAGGCCGAGCTGCCCGGCAGATCCTCCGGCCCGCCCGGCGGGGAGGCGGGCAAGGCGCCGTTCCGGCCCCTCAAGGACGTCTCGCTGACCCGGCGCTGCTTCCGGCAGCCGGACGGCCGCTGGTGGCTCAGGATCGACATCACCCCCGAGCACCTCCAGGGGGCCGAGTGCCCGCTGCCCAGCGGGTTCG
This sequence comes from Streptosporangium brasiliense, assembly GCF_030811595.1. NCBI lineage: Bacteria > Bacillati > Actinomycetota > Actinomycetes > Streptosporangiales > Streptosporangiaceae > Streptosporangium > Streptosporangium brasiliense. Next base: position 2,862,066 of record NZ_JAUSRB010000002.1, on the reverse strand, counting down.
CCGCCTACCTGGGCATGTCGCCCGGCGGCGGCCGTACGGTCACCAGCGCGGTGGGCGAGCTCACCCTGAGCTGGCGGGAGCGGCCCGTCGTGGAGTCGCTCAGGACGCTCCTGGCGGACGTGGGCGCCAAGCAGGGCAGCCACCTGTTCCTGACGCTGTCCGACGAGGGGGTCCTGCGCGCCCGGCACCTGCCGGCCGCCGGCAAGGGGGTCGAGCCGACCGCGCAGGCGCTGCGGCTGGTCGGCTACACCGCGCCGGGCGGCACCCCCGAGCAGGCCGGCCGGGTCATCGCCACCCGGATCGGCATGACGGGCCCGGTGGGGCTGCCCGACCTTCTCGTCCGGCTGCGGGAACGCGGGGACCGCGACCTGCTGTCCCTGCTGGCCTAGCCGATGCCCCGAATCGCGATCTCCCCGGAGTTCCCCGCGGAACTCGGCGCCCTGACCCAGCCGGTGCGCCGGGACGTCGTCGTCGCCGTGCGCCGGTTCATGCAGAACGTGGCGGGCGCGCCGCACCCGGAGCGGGTCAGGGGGGCCGGGGACCCCCGGCTCGTCACCCTCCGCCTGGCCGCCGGGCACCGCGGCGTCGCGGTCAAGCAGCGGGACGTCTACTGGCTGCTGACCGTGCTGCCGGACGCCGAGGCGTGGGCCTACGCGCGGCGCCACCGTTACGGCGTCAACAGCGCGCTGGGCGTGGTCGAGGTGTGGGACACCGCGGCGCTGGAGCGGGTCGGACCCGCGGTGCGCAGGGCGGCCGAGTCCTCCCCGGCGCGGCTGTTCGCCGACACCTGTGACACCGACCTGGCCGAGCTGGGCATCGACCGGCGGTTCCTGCCGCTCGTCCGGCAGATCACCGACGAGCTGATCCTGGAGGCGCTGGAGCCGCTGCTGCCCCCGACGCAGTACGGGCCGCTGGCCGCGCTGGCCAGGGGCGAGTCGATGGCCGGGGCCTGGCGGGAGCTGGAGGCCTGCCGCGCGGTCGCCGCCACCGGGGACCCGGTCGACCCCGACGACTTCGCCGCCGCGCTCGTGCGCAGCCCGGACCGCGCCGTCTTCGTCGGCAGCCCGCGCGAGCTGAACCACGTGCTCGACGCGCCGGACTGGTGCGTGTTCCTGCATCCGCCGCAGCACCGTCTGGCCCGCTGGGAGTCCTACGAGCAGCCGATGCTGGTCACCGGCGGCGCGGGCACCGGCAAGACCCTCGTCGCCCTGCACCGCTCGGCCTTCCTGGCCGAGCGCGGCGGCGGCCAGATCCTGCTCGTCACCTTCTCGCAGGGGCTGAGCGCCGATCTCGCCGCCCGGCTCGACCTGCTGATCGAGGACGAGACGGCGCGCAAGCGGGTCGAGGTCGGCAACGTGGACCGGCTGGCCCACCGCATCGTCTCCGAGTCCGAGGGCCGCTCGCCCGTGCTGGCCGGCGCCGCCGAGCTGACCGCGCTCTGGCAGGAGACCGACACCGGCCACAGCCCGGCGTTCCTGCTGCGCGAGTGGGAGCAGGTGGTGCTGGCGCAGAACCTCCGGACCCTGGAGGAGTATCTGACCGCCCCGCGCCCCGGCCGCAGCGTCGAGCTCACCGGTCCGGAGCGGACCGCCGTGTGGCGGGCCGTCGAGCACGTCACCGGGCAGCTGCGGGAGCGCGGCAAGCGCACCCTGCTCCAGCTCACGGCCGAGGCGTCGGCGCTCCTGGGCCAGACGACTGGGGACCTGCTGGAGGAGACGGCGCCCAGGCGGGAGCCGTACCGGCACATCGTGGTGGACGAGGCGCAGGACCTGCACCCCGCGCAGTGGCGGCTGCTGCGCGCGGCCGTGCCGCACGCCCGCGACGACCTGTTCGTCGTGGGCGACCCGCACCAGCGCATCTTCGACACGCGGGTGTCGCTGGGCTCCGTCGGGATCGACGCGGTCCAACGCCGGCTTCAGGTGTCATACCGGCTTCCGCAGGAGATCCTCTCCTGGGGGGTGCGACTGCGGGGTGGCGGACCCGCCGACGGGCTGGTGGAGGGGGTTCAGGAGCTGTACGGCTTCCAGGCCACCCGGCACGGGCACCGGCCGATGGTCCGAGCCTACGATTCACCGGAGGAAGAGCTGACCGGTCTGGCCACACAAGTGGGACAGTGGGTGGAGGAGGGTGTGCCGCCGCAGGAGATCGGGGTGGCCGCCAGGACCGCCGGCCTCGTGCGCGAGGCCCGGTCCGCCCTGCGTGATCTGGGGGTGAGAGTGACGACGTTGCACGGCATGAAGGGCCTGGAGTTCCGGCGGGTCGCCGTGATCGGCGTGGCCGACGGGACCGTGCCGCCTCCCGACTCGCTCACCCCCGCCGACGAGGACCCCTCGGCGCGGGCGCACGACCTCCAGCGCGAGCGCGGCCTGCTCTACGTGGCCTGCACCCGGGCCAGAGAACTGCTGTACGTCTCCTACTCCGGACGGGCCAGTCCGTTCCTTCCTACCTGATCACATACTCTGAACTGCGGATATATTCCCCTTTGCCGGTTGGACCCCAATGAACCTCAGCCTGAGCGACATCGCGCCACCCCTGCGCTGGACCTCTCCCGGCCAGGTAGCGCCGATCGCAACCGACCCCCGTCTCCCCGAGGCGTGGTGGCAGGCACTTCCGCTGGACCGGGCCTGCTCCACCATCGGGACCTCAGAGGTCGCCGGACGTCTGGCCGATCTCGCCCTGGCCTGCTGGGGACATCTGACACTCGGCGACGTCCTGCCCCTGCTCAGGTTCGCCGACCCGGCCGAGAGCGTCCGCACCCCCGAGGGGCTCGGCCGGGAGGTGGTGCACAAGCTGTTCACCGGCGTGCTCGAACGGCTGCTCGAACCCGTCACCGAGGAGAGCGTCGCCCAGGTCCGCCCCTCCCGGCCGGACCGGCCGCTGCCCGAGCTGATCGACGAGGTCTTCGCGGCCCTGGACGAGCGCCAGCGCGCCATCGCCAGGGACCGCCTCTACGCCTCGCAGCGGGCCACGCTCGACGACCTGGCCCAGCGGTTCTCGGTGACCAGGGAGCGCATCCGGCAGATCGAGCGCGACCTGCGCGACCACGTCGAGTCCTGGCTGGCCGGCGACGACGCCGCGCCGCTGGTCGCCCACGTGTCCTGGCTGCGGGGCCGGCTCGGCTCCGCGGTGCCCGCCGACGACCTGGCCGCAGCGGTGCCGTGGCACCGCACCGACATGGCCACGCTGGGCATCCCGGCCTGGCGGTTCGTGCGGACCCTGCTGACCGGCTACGACCAGGTGGACGGCTGGCTGGTGGCGGGCGGCGCCGACGAGCTGCGGGAGAAGACCCGGCAGCTGTTCACCGACGGGCCGCGCCCTCTCGACGAGGCCGTCACGCTGGTCAGCCAGCTCGGCATCCGCGAGGACGTGGCCGAGCGGTGGCTCATCGCCGTGCCCCAGCTCCGGGTCCTCGAAGGCCATGTGGTGCCGTGGCCGCGCAGCGTCAACGACAAGGCCGAGGCCGTGCTCGCGGTGGCGGGCGGCGCGCTGACGCCCGAGGAGATCCAGGAGCGCATCGGCGAGGACTACAGCCTCGTCGGCATCCGCAACCAGCTCACCGCCGACGACCGCTTCCTCCGGCTCGACCGCAACAAGTACGGGCTGTCGCGCTGGGGCGGCGAGCAGTACCTGGGCATCAGGGAGATGATCGTCCGGGAGATCGAACGGTCCAACGGCGAGGCGTCGGTCAACACGATCGTGACGAACCTGACCTCGCGCTACGACGTGAGCGAGAGCTCGGTCCGCGCCTACGCGGGCGGGCCCGGCTTCGAGCGCACCCAGCGCGGGTGGATCCGGGTGGCCGGGGCCGAGCAGGCCGACTACCAGCCGCGCCGCGACGTCTCGGCGACCCGCCGCTGCTTCCGCAGCCGCGACGGGCGCTGGTGGCACCGGGTGGACGTCAACGCCGAGCACCTGCGCGGCTCGGGCTCCCCGCTGCCGACCGGCTTCGCGGCCCACCTGGGCATGGCCCCCGGGGGCCAGCTCACCGCCTCCACCCCGTCGGGCGACGTGGTGATCAGCTGGCACAACCAGCCGACCATGGGCTCCATCCGCCCGATCCTGGTCGCCTCCAACGCCTCCGAGGGGGATCACGTCTTCCTGACGGTCTCCGACGGCGGCGAGCTCCTGACCCGCTACCTGCCCGCCGCGGCCCCGGGCCTGCCGGCCCTGAACCGGGCCCTCTACCTGATCGGCTACACCGCCCCGGTCGCCTCCGAGGCCGAGGGCATCCGCCTGATCGGCGCCCGGATCGGCCTGGCCGACGGCTGCACCCGCGAGGAGGTCATCGCCCGCCTGCGCGACCGCGGCGACCGGGAGATCCTCGCCTTCCTGGAGGGCCCCGCCTGAGAATCTTCCTCAAGGACCCCGGTGGAGAATAGGGTCGAAGGATGCTACGGCTGTATGACACGCGGCACCGCCAGGTCGAGCCGGTCCTCCCCGAGGGGGCCCGGTCGATGCGGATGTACACCTGCGGGCCGACCGTCTACCGCCACGCCCACCTGGGCAACTTCCGGTCGTACGTGCTGTCGGATCTGATCAGGCGGGTCAGCGAACGGCAGCGGGTGCGGGTGGTCGTCTGCCGCAACATCACCGACGTCGGGCACCTGGTGGACGACGCCGAGATCGATCCCGGCGGCGAGGACAAGATCCTGGCCCAGGCGCGGGCCGAGGGCCGGAGCGGGCTGGAGATCGCACGGTTCCACGAGGCGGCCTTCCTGTCCGACACGGCCGCGCTGAACATCCGGCCGCCCGAGCACTCCCCCAGGGCCACCGAGACGATCGACCTGATGATCGAGTTGATCGTCAAGCTGATCGAGAAGGGGCACGCCTACCCGACACCCGACGGGTCGGTCTTCTACGACGCGACCTCCTTCCCGTCCTACGGCGAGATCTCCGGCAACCGGCTCGACCGGCTCAGGCCCGGCCACCGGGTCGAGGGCGTCGACCCCCGCAAGCGCTTCCACGCCGACTGGGCCCTGTGGAAGCCCGCCGACCGCGAGATGACCTGGCAGGCCCCCTGGGGCCGCGGCTTCCCCGGCTGGCACATCGAGTGCTCGGCCATGTCGCTGCGCTTCCTCGGCGAGCGCGTCGACGTGCACACCGGCGGGATCGACCTGCGCTTCCCGCACCACGAGGACGAGCGCGCCCAGTCCGACGCCGCCGCCGGGCGCGAGGTGGTCGAGCACTGGGTCCACGGCGAGCACCTGCTGTTCGACGGGCGCAAGATGGCCAAGTCCACCGGCAACGTGGTCCTGCTCCAGGACGTGGTCGAGGCGGGCCTCGACCCGCTGGCCGTACGGCTGGCGCTGCTGGAGCACCGCTACCGCCAGCAGATGAACCTCACCTGGGACACGCTCCGGGCCGCCGACAGGACCCTGCGGCGCTGGCGCTCGCACGTCGCCGAGTGGTCGGAGTCGCCGAGCCGCCCGATGCCCGCCGGGCACGTCTCCCGGATCGAGGCCGCCTTCGACGACGACCTCGACACCCCGCTGGCCCTGCGCCTGCTGCGCGAGCTGGAGCGCGACGGCTCGATCGCCCCCGGCTCCCGGTTCGAGGCGTTCCTGCACCTGGACCAGATCCTCGGCCTGGACCTGTCGGCCGACATCGGCAGGTCCAGGAGCCTGCCGCCGGGCGCCGCCGAGCTGCTGGAGCGGCGCCTGCGGGCACGCGAGGCCGGGGACTGGGCCGTCTCCGACCGCCTCCGCGACGACCTGGCCGACCTCGGCGTGCGGGTCGCCGACACCCCGCAGGGCCAGACCTGGTCGTAGCCGGGTACGGCGGGCGGCGGGCACGCCGGGCGGCGGGCATGGCGGGCGGCGGGCATGGCGGGCGGCGGGCACCTGTCAGGCGGGACGGGGGGCGGCGGGCACGGCGGGCACCTTTCCGGCGGGACGGGGGCGGATCGCGGTTAATGTCGGTGGCGGCCGATAGCGTCCCGGTCATGAGTGAGACTGGCGTTGTCGTACGGCCTGCCACGGTTGCCGACCTGGAGGGAGTGGTGGCCTGCAGTTCCGCGCTCTTCGCCGAGGACGCCGGGGCCCGTGACTCCACCCTGAACGTCAACTGGCCCGCCGAGCGGGGCCCGGCCTGGTTCGCCGAGGCCCTGACCGACCCGGGGCGCCTGGTGATGGTCGCCGACGACGGCGGCCGGACCGTCGGCCACCTAACCGGCTCGGTCTCCGGGCCCACCCCGATGCGTCCGGTCACGGTGGCGACGCTGGGCAGCGTCTACGTGCGGCCCGCCTACCGCGGCCAGAAGATCGGGGCCGGCCTGGTGGAGCAGTTCAGGGCGTGGGCCCGCCACCGCGGGGCGCAGTACGCCGGGGTGACGTCCTACGCCGGCAACGAGGCGGCCGTGCGCTTCTACGAGCGCAACGGCTTCGCGGTGCGCTCGGTGGTCCTGGAGACGGCGCTGTGACCCGGGGCCGCCGCCGGTCCCGGCCGGCCGCGTGCCCGGCCGGGGATCCCGCCCTCCGGCGGGCCGGTCATCACGTGGTGGTCGTGGAGATCCCCGGCCGGTAAGTCGGAAGCGGTGTTTCCCCCTCCTCGGTGCTGCCAAACTTGATCGAGCACGCCGCATAGGAGGTCTTTGTGAGGTTCCGGCCGTATGCCTGGATGCCCCGGCCACTCAAGTGGTCCGCGCGGGCGCTGACCGTCCTCGTGGTGCTCGGTGTGGTCCTCGCCGGAGCGGGCGTGTGGACCGTGCGCGCGTCCTTCCCGCAGCTCGCGGGGGAGCTCAAGGTGGACGGCCTAGCCAAAAAAGTCACCGTATACCGGGATAAAACGGGTATTCCGCATATCTATGCCGACTCCCCCGACGACCTGTTCCTCGCCCAGGGCTACGTGCACGCGCAGGACCGGTTCTTCGAGATGGACTTCCGCCGGCACGTGACGGCCGGGCGGCTGTCGGAGATGTTCGGCTCGGCGACACTCGTCGAGGACAAGGTCATCCGGACCATGGGCTGGCGCAGGGTGGCCGAGGCCGAGCTGCCGATGCTGACCGAGCAGACCCGGCACTACCTCGACGCCTACGCCAAGGGCGTGAACTCCTGGATGGACCGGAACCCGGGCTTCGCCGGCAGGAGCCTGGAGTACGCGGTCCTCAAGCTCACCAACTTCGGCTACCAGCCCGAACCGTGGACCCCGGTGGACTCCCTCTCCTGGCTCAAGGCCATGGCCTGGGACCTGCGCTCCAACATGTCCGACGAGATCGGCCGGGCGCTGGCGGCCAGCAGGCTGCCCCGCGAGCGGGTGGAGCAGCTCTGGCCCGGCTACCCCTTCGACACCCACCAGCCGATCGTCACCCAGGGCTCGGTCACCGGCGACGGCTTCGACCAGGACACCGAGCCCGGCCAGGACACCGGAGCGGGCCGGGACACCACCACGCGGCCGGACACCGGCGCGCTGACCCGGGCGGCCGAGGCCATGCGCGCGGTGCCGAGCCTGATGGGCGACCCCAAGGGCGGCAACGGCATCGGCTCCAACTCCTGGGTGATCGGCGGCAGGCACACCACGTCGGGCAAGCCGCTGCTGTCCAACGACCCGCACCTGTCGGCCGGGATGCCCTCGGTCTGGTACCAGGTCGGGCTGCACTGCCGCACCAAGAGCGCCGCCTGCCCGTTCGACGTCACCGGATTCTCCTTCTCCGGCGTGCCCGGCGTGATCATCGGGCACAACGACAAGATCTCCTGGGGTTTCACCAACCTGGGCCCCGATGTCGCCGACCTCTATCTGGAGCGGGTCAAGGACGACTCCTACCTGTTCACCGGCTCCTGGAAGCCGCTCACCACCAGGGTCGAGACGATCAAGGTCGCCGGCGGCGACCCGGTCCGGCTCAAGGTCCGCGAGACCATGCACGGCCCGATCCTCTCCGACGTCATGGAGAGCGTGAAGGAGACCTTGCCCGGCGCGGCGACCGCCTTCCAGGAACAGGCCGACGCGGTCGCGCTGAAGTGGACGGCCCTGGAGCCCGGCCGGACCGCGGACGCGATCTTCTCGCTCAACTCGGCGCAGGACTGGCAGCAGTTCCGGGCGGCGGCGAGCCGGTTCGACGTGCCCGCGCAGAACCTGATCTACGCCGACACCCGGGGCAACATCGGCTACCAGGCGCCGGGCCGGATCCCGGTGCGGGCCCGGGGCGACGGCACCTGGCCGGTGCCGGGCTGGACCGGCGAATACTCCTGGCAGTCGACCATCCCCTTCGACGAGCTGCCCAGCGTCTACAACCCGCCCGAGGGCTACATCGTGACCGCCAACAACGCGGTCGTCGACCCCGAGCGCTACCCGCACCTGCTCACCAAGGACTGGGCGTACGGCTACCGCTCCCAGCGCATCCTGGACCGCCTTCAGAGCGAGCTCAGGAAGGGCAAGGTGGACGTGGCGACGATGGGCAAGGTGCAGCAGGACACCCACAACGGCTTCGCCCAGTTCCTGGTGCCCAAGCTGATGGACCTCAAGGTGGCCGGCGCCTCCGGGGACGCCCGTGAGCTGCTGCGCTCGTGGGACTACTCCCAGAGCGCGGGATCGAGCCCGGCGATGTACTTCAACGCCGTCTGGCGGCACCTGCTCATCGAGACCTTCAACGACGACCTGCCGGAGAGCGCCTGGCCGGGCGGCGGCGACCGCTGGTTCGAGGTGGTCCGCGTCATGCTCGACGATCCCGGCGACCCGTTCTGGGACGACGCCCGGACCGAGGCGGCCGAGACCCGCGACGACATGCTGCGGCGGGCCATGGCGATGGCCTACGACGAGCTGAGCGCCACCCTCGGCCCGGACCCCAAGTCCTGGCACTGGGGCGACCTGCACTCGCTGGAGCTGGTCAACCAGACCTTCGGCACCTCCGGGATCGCCCCGATCGAGTGGCTGTTCAACCGGGGCCCGTTCCCGGTGGGCGGCAACGACGACGCGGTCAACGCCGCCGGCTGGGACGTCCAGAAGGACTACACGGTGGGCTGGCTGCCGTCCATGCGGATGGTCGTCGACCTGGCGGACCTGGACAGGTCCCAGTGGGTCAACCTGACCGGCGCGTCGGGCCACGCCTTCCACGACAACTACTGGGACCAGGCCCCGCTGTGGGCCGACGGGAGGACCGTCCCCATGCTCTCGAGCGAGGGAGCGGTCAAGAACGCGGCCAGGAATGTCCTGACCCTCGTCCCCTGACGGCGAGGGGCTTCGGCGGCCCGACCCCGCGGATCACGTGGGCCCGCCGGCCGTCGGGCCCCGCGGGTCCGCGCGGGGCCCGCAGGGCATGGGGGCCGCAGGGCATGGGGACCGCTGGGCCCGCAGGTCCGCGCGGGCCCGGCCGGCGGGCCTCAGGAGGCTGCCTTCCGCACCCACCAGGGCGATCTGCGGGGATAGTTCCCGTCCTCCAGGTCCGCCAGCCGCTCGAAGACGTTCCACGAGGCCTGGTGCCCGCAGATCAGGATGGAGACGACCACCGCGACGACGTACAGCGGGAGCATCGGCAGACCGACGCAGGCCATGTATTGGGAGGCGTGCCGGTCCTCGTGCCTGAGCAGGTCACCGGCCAGGTAACCCTCCTCGTGCCGGGTCAGCACCACGTTGCCGAGGGTGAACGCCCCGGCGACCGGGAAGGGGATGCGGTAGCCGTGGGCGAGGAGCAGCCCGCCGGGTCCCGCCGTCACCCGGGCCCGGCCGAGGCGCGCCACCAGCAGCCCCAGCGGTGTGGACAGGTTCACGTAGTTGAGCGTCCGCCGTATCCGGTGCATCCGCCGCATACCGGGATTGTGCGCTATCGGGCCGGGCCGTGGTAGGGGTCGTCGCTCCGCGCCGGAGCCGGTCCGGACCCGGCCGGGGACGGCTGGGGACCGTACGGGCGCTGCGCGAGCAGCCACGCCCCGCCGCCCGAGGGGGAGAGCAGGACGCCCGCCAGGACCGCGATCAGGCCGCCGTAGAGGTAGACGTAGCCGGACGGGTCGTTGGCGATGACCACGTCGCCCTCCGGGCTGCCGCCCAGCCAGATCAGCGTGATCGCCATCCAGCCCGCCCCCGGGGCCAGGGCGGCCAGCTTGCCTCTCATCGCCCGCCCGGCGCCGTAACAGGCCGCGGCCAGCAGCACGGCCCAGCCGATCGCCGAGACCGGGACGGGCCGGGCGTACCACGAGTGCTGGAAACCCCCGACGACTCCCGCCACGAGGCCGGCCAGGACCAGCACGGCGTACGCCGCCGCGGTGACCGCCGCCGCCGGGGGCCGCCGTGCCTGTCGGTCCTGCTCCATCACAACCATCGAGGCTAGTGGATCCCGGCGAAGAGGTCGGCTTCGCGGTCGTACGGCTCGCCGAGCCCCCCGACTTCGAGCGGCGCCCCCGGGCCGGCGGGCCCGGGCACCCCGGAGCGCAGGATGAAGTGCTCCACCGCGAGCGCCTCCTGGCCGATGTTGTTGGACAGGGCGAACCAGGGCGCCGCCACGCTGATCTGGGTGGCGTGCGCCCGCATCGCGTCGAGCTTGCGGCCGACGTAGGGCCGGCCGTCGATCTCGGTGGTGATGTCCTCGTCCGCGCAGCCGAACGGCAGGTCGTCGACGGTGTCCTCGGCCAGGAACCCCACCCCGGCCTCGCGGATCGCCTCGGCCGCCCGGCGCATCGTGGACCTGGCCGTCGCGGTGAAGTAGAACTTGGCGATCCGCCACGGCCGGCCCTCCCCGAACGCCGGGTCGGCGGCCAGCTCGAAGGCCCGCCAGGAGACGCGGTGGGCCTGGATGTGGTCGGGGTGGCCGTAGAAGCCGTTCTGGTCATAGGTGACGAGGACCTGGGGCCGCACCTCGCGGATGACCTTGACCAGCTCCCCGGCCGCCTCGTCCAGGTCGGCCTGCCAGAAGGCGTTGTCGCGGTGGTTGGAGGCGACGCCCATCATGCCGGAGTCGCGCCAGCGGCCCGGACCGCCCAGGAAGCGGTGGTCGGTGACGCCGAGCGCCTCGCAGGCCGCGGCCAGCTCGCCGATGCGGTGCTTGCCCAGGGTGTCGTCCCGGTCGGCGGCCAGGTGGGCCAGCTCCGGCGGGATGACTTCGCCCTCCTCGCCGAGCGTGCAGGTCACCAGCGTGACCTGGGCACCCTCGGCGGCGTATCTGGCCATGGTCGCACCGCTGCCGATCGTCTCATCGTCTGGGTGGGCGTGCACGAGCAGCAGGCGCCGGTCATTCATGCCTTCGAGGGTATCCGGGCCCTTGTGTACAAGGTGATGTGGACCGCCCCGAACACCCGGGTCCGTCCCTTGGTGAACTCCCGCTCCAGCGCCTTCAGCGTCGGGTAGCCGGTCCATCTGGGGCCGTTGAGCCGCCGCGAGACCACCCACACCCGGCGGGAGTCCGGACCGGGCGGCCCCAGCCTCCGGTACGGCTCGCCGTACACGGCGACGAACAGCCGGAAGCGCTCGGGAACGTAGAGCAGCGCGTCGCCGGGCCGCTGCTCGGCGCTCAGCACGGCCGCCAGGGTGCGCAGGTCGTCAGGGCGGTTGGCGGGGGCGCGGACGGCGAGGTGAGCGCTCGTGGAGAGCACCGCCAGGGCGGTGAGGGCCGCCCAGCTCGCCGGGGCGCGGCCGAGCGCGGCCAGACCGGCTCCGGCCAGCAGGGCCAGACCCGGGACCGCGAAGAGGACGTAGCGCGGGCTGTAGACCGGGTGGACCTGCGAGATCAGCAGTGACAGCACCACCGGCAGGACCGCCCAGGGCAGCGCCACCCACACCAGCGACGGCCGTCCGGGAGCCGTCCCGGGCGGCGGCGTGCCCGCGGACACCTGCCCGGGGGCCGTCCCGGGCGGGCGCGCGCCTCCGGACCCCGGCCCGCGGACCGCCCCGGCCACCGGCCCCTCGCCGCCCGCGGCCGCCCCGCCCGTCCCGGCCCGGCCGGCGGGCCGTACCCCGCGCCAGATCCCGAACAGGACGAGGGCGATCAGCGCGGCCAGGAACAGGGCGGGCAGCAACGGCGCGGCCCACGCCGCGTCGCCGCCGGCGATGTCCACCCCGAGCTGCCCCAGGCCGTCGAGGCCCGGCACCTTCAGCCAGAACAGCTGCTCCTCCCGCTGCCCGGCCGCGATCAGCGCGAGCGGCGCGAGCAGCGCCCCGGCCCCGGCCAGCGACGCCAGCCACGGGACGATCTCCGCGCGCCTGCGGACCACGACGCAGGCGTGCGCGGGCAGCAGGAGCAGGGCGTAGAGGTGGAACCAGCCGAGCAGCGCGATCAGCAGGCCGTAGCCGGCGTACCGGGACCGGCGCTCACCGAGCAGGACCCAGGTGGCCGCGACCGCCACCGCGCTGACCAGGGCGTAGCTCCGCGCCTCCTGGCCGTAGCGGCTGACCATGGGCAGCAGCGCGTAGACCAGCCCGGCCAGCAGGCCCACCCGCGGGGTGGCCAGCTTCCGCCCGATGGCCGCGATCCCGAACGCCGCCCCGGCGACCCCGAGCGCGGAGGGCAGCCGGGCCGCGGTCTCCCCGCCGAAGGCGGCGAACGGCCTGAGCATCAGGTAGTACAGCGCGTGCACGGCGTCGATGTCGTCGAGCAGCCGCCACAGCTCGTCGAACGGCATGGTCGCGGCCAGCACGCTCACCGACTCGTCCCGCCAGAACGACGGGGTGCCGATCCCCCAGAGCACGGACACGAACGCCAGCACGGCAGGTGTCCCCGGAGAGCGGGCGATTCGCGCGGTGAGTGTCACCTGCCCAAGTTTCTCCTAAGACATCTGTTGCTCAAGCCGCCGCCGAGAACCTCGGGACGAGACATGGAACTGGCAAGATGACTGGTATGAGTGAGAGTTTCCCTCGTCTGCAGGCCAGGACCCGCCGGTTCACCCTCGGCGTGCCCCGTGGCTTCACCATCGCTCCGGGTGGCGACCGCGTCGTCTTCCTCCGGACGAAGAGCGGTTCCGACCCGGTCACCTGCCTGTGGGAGTTCGACGTCGCCGGCGGCAAGGAGCGGCTGATCGCCGACCCGCGCGCCCTGGCCGTGGACGAGGAGGACCTGCCGCCGGAGGAGCGGGCACGGCGCGAGCGCAGCCGGGAGCAGGCGGGCGGCATCGTCGGCTACAGCACCGACACCGCGGTGACCACGGCGGCCTTCGCCCTCTCCGGCGGACTCTACGTCGTCGACCTGAAGACCAAGCACATGCGGCGGCTGAAGACGTCCGGCCCGGTGATCGACCCGCGGGTCTCCCCCACCGGCGAGCACGTCGGCTACGTGACCGGCGGCGCCTTCCACGTCCAGGACCTCGAGGACGAGATCGACCACGTGCTGGCCCGCCCCGAGTCCCCCGAGGTGACCTACGGCCTGGCCGAGTTCATCGCCGCCGAGGAGCTGAACCGCATGCGGGGCTACTGGTGGTCCCCGTCCGGCGACGCGGTGCTGACCGAGCGGGCCGACGAGTCGCCGGTCGCGAGGTGGCACATCGCCGACCCGGCCAACCCCGCCCGCCCCGCCACCGAGCAGCGCTATCCCGCCGCCGGCACGGCCAACACCCGGGTCGAGCTGTACATCCTGTCCCTGGACGGCTCCCGCACTCCCGTCCCCTTCGAGGACGAATACCTGGTCACCGCCTCCTGGGACGCCCACGGCCTGACGATCGTCACCCTGTCGCGCGACCAGCGGACCATGCGCCTGCTCAAGGTCGACCCGGCCACGGGCCGCTCCACGACCGTCCGCGAGGACACCGACCCCGCCTGGCTGGACGTCGTCCCCGGCGTGCCCGGCCACCTGTCCGACGGCACGCTGGTCTGGGCCGCGAGCAGCGACGGGGGCCACCGTCTGATCATCGGCGACGAGCCCGTCACGCCCGCCACGCTCCAGCTCCGCGAGGTCGTCGACATCGACGGCGACGCCGTGCTCTTCCGGGCCAGCGGCGAGCCCACCGAGGTCGCCCTGTGGGCCTACAAGGACGGCCGGATCACGCTGGTCAGCCCGGCCGAGAGCGGTGTCTACAGCGGCCACACGGCCGGCGGCACCCTGGTGGTCACCGGCCAGACCCTCGGCGACGAGGGCTCGGCGACCCGCGTCTTCCACCACGGCAAGCCCCGGGGCCACATCGCCTCCTACGCCGAGCGGCACGGCCTGGACCTGCGGGTCTCCCTCATCCGCGCGGGCGGGCGCGACCTGTCCACCGCCGTGCTCTTCCCGGCGGGGCACGTGCCCGGCTCGGCGAGGCTGCCGGTCCTCATGGACCCCTACGGCGGGCCGCACGCCCAGCGGGTCCTGGCCGCCTCCGGCGCCTACCTGACCAGCCAGTGGTTCGCCGACCAGGGCTTCGCGGTGATCGTGGCCGACGGCCGCGGCACCCCGGGCCGCGGCCCCGAGTTCGAGCGGGCCGTCCTGCACGACCTGGCCACCCCGCCCCTGGAGGACCAGGTGGACGCGCTCCAGGGGGCCGCCGAGCGCTTCCCCGACGACCTGGACCTGTCCCGGGTCGGCATCCGTGGCTGGTCCTTCGGCGGCTTCCTCGCCGCCCTGGCCGTGCTCCGCCGCCCGGACGTCTTCCACGCGGCCGTCGCCGGGGCGCCGGTGACCGACTGGCGCCTCTACGACACCTGCTACACCGAGCGCTACCTCGGCCTGCCCGAGGAGGGGCACTACGAATCGTCGTCGCTGTTCGCCGACGCCGAGAAGCTGGACCGCCCCCTCCTGCTGATCCACGGCCTGGCCGACGACAACGTGGTCGCCGCCCACACCCTCCGCCTGTCCTCCGCGCTCCTGGCGGCCGGCCGCCCGCACAACGTCCTGCCGCTGTCCGGTGTCACCCACATGACCCCTCAGGAGGTCGTGGCCGAGAACCTGCTCCTGCTCCAGGTCGACTTCCTCAGGAAGGCCCTCGCCTGAACCCGGCGCCATCGGGCGCGATCAGCGTGATCTGAGGGGACGGACCGTGGAGGACACGGGCCGTCCCCTCAGTCCGTGAAGGGACGCGTCCCGGGACGGCGGGCGCGGAAAGCGCTTCCTCCACGATGGTCGGCCCGGTCCCGTTCATGGCCGCCACCGGCGCTTGGAGCCGCTTGGGAGGACCTGTCGGTGATCAGTGCCGGGAGGCCGGCGCGACCACAGGTCGGCCACAAGTCGTCTCCGTAACTTTGCTGAGGCCGGGTCCCCGGAGCCGTCGGCGTCGCGCCGTCGCGCCGGGACCGGCCCTCTCCACGGATCCGGAAGAACGGATCCGGCGACCGCCGGCAGGCGGCCGTCCCGGCCGGTCCGGGCCCCGCGGAGAGCAAGGACGGCGCAGGCAGTGAGGACGTGAGCAAGTCCATGAACGAGGGTGAACTCCCCGGCGGGGACCGTTTCCTGCTCGGAGACGTCGCCAGGGCGGCTCTGGCGCGGACGGCCGCCCAGGCCGCCGGGGCGCCGCACGCCGCGGTGGCGGACGGGGCCGGGAGCACGGCGTCCCGGGTGTCTCCGGGAGCGGAGGCCGTCGCCGGCTGGGAGATCCGTCCCGGCACGCCATGGACCTATGTCACCCCCGCGGGCTCGGCCTCCCGGGCGCAGGGCTGGAAGCTGCACGTCTCGGCGACACCCCTGTCGGCCCCCCTGGTGCTGACCCGGGTGGTCGAGGTGCTGGGCCGCCACCGGTGCGCGTTCAAGTTCGCCTCCGACCTTGAGGAGCTGGTCAGGCTCATCTCCCGGGAGACGGGCCGCGGGTCGGTCGGCAAGTTCGTCACGGTCTACCCGCCCGACGACCCGACCGCCGTGGTGATCGCCGAGGAGCTGCACGCCGCCACCTACGCCCTGCCCGGACCACCGGTCCTGTCCGACCGCCCCTACCGGCCGGGGAGCCTGGTGCACTACCGCTACGGGGTGTTCTCCGCCCCGAGCGAGCTGGGCAACGACGGCACCTACGCCTCGCGGCTGACGGCGCCCGACGGCACCCGGGAGCTGGACCAGCGCAACGCGTGGTACTCACCCCCGGCGTGGGCGACCTGCCCGTTCGAGTCGGGGCAGGCGTCGGCGGCGCCGGCCGGCCCGGTGCTGCTCGGCGACCGGTTCGTGGTGCGCCGGGCGATCCGGCACGGCGCCAAGGGCGGTGTGTTCCTGGCCGAGGACCGGACCGGGGGCGGCGAGGTGGTGGTCAAGCAGGCCCGCCCGCACCTCTGCGCCTCGACCGATGGGCGCGACGTGCGTGACCTGCTGCGCCACGAAGCGCACATGCTCGAACTGTTCGCACCGCTGGGCGTCACGGCACGGAAGGTGGCCTTCTTCGAACAGGACGGCAACCTCTTCCTGGCGCAGGAACTCCTGGCCGGGACCGTGCTGAGCGCCTGGGTCGGCGAGCAGCGCCACGTCACCTCCGACCGGGACCGGTACGACACCGTCCTGCGCCTGGCCCGGAGTCTGGTGGCGCTGGTCTCCACCGTGCACGGCCAGGGGTATGTGCTGCGTGACCTGACGCCGAACAACATCATGGTCACCCCCGAGCTGGAGTGCCGGCTGATCGACCTGGAGCTGGCCGCCGTCCCCGGCACCCCCGTCCAGCGGAACTTCACCCTCGGCTACGCGGCCCCCGAGCAGGTCTCCGCCCCCAGGCACTCCCCCGCGCCCGGAGCGGCCGTCGACCTGTTCGCGCTGGGCGCGACGCTGTACTTCCTGTCCACCGGATCCCAGCCGACGCTGCTGGAGGACAGACCGCTCGGAGCACGCTCGCGCGATCGGCGGCTGGAGACGCTGGTGAGCGTCGTCGGCGCCGGTGATCCCGTGGCGACGGCACTGGCGCCGCTGCTGCTCGGCCTGATGGCGGAGGCTCCCGAGCGGCGCTGGGAGCTGCGGCGGGTGGAGGAGTTCCTCGCGGCGGCGGCCGCCGCCCCGGCCGGGACGCCGGACGCCTACCGCCTGGGCGTCCCCGAGCAGGACCGGCTGCTGAACGACGGCATCGCCCACACGCTGCGGACGATGTCGCCGGAGGCCCTCGCCGACCCCGGGGCGAGGGGCAGCCTGTGGCCCACTTCCGGGTTCGGCTCGAACGCCGATCCGTGTGCCGTGCAGTACGGCTCGGCGGGAGTGCTCAGCCTGTTCGCCTCGGTGCTGGAGACCTCAGCGTTGGAGACCTCAGCGCCGGAGACCTCAGCGCTGGAGACCTCAGCGCTGGAGACCTCAGTGCCGGATACCTCGGAGTCGGGGTCCGGCCGGGCGGTCCCCCCGGCGTCGCGGGACGAGGTCCGCAGGGGCCTGCGTCAGGCGGCGGACTGGACGGCGCGCCGTCTGGCGAATGAGCACCGGCCCTCGCCGGGGCTGTACTTCGGCCGGGCCGGGATCGCGTGGAGCCTGTACGAGGCGGGCCGCGCGCTCGGCGACGAGGCGCTGCGCGGGGCGGGCGTCGAGACGGCCCTGGCCCTGCCGGTCAGCTGGCCGAACCCGGACGTGTGCCACGGCCTGGCCGGGACGGGACTGGCGCTGCTGCACCTGTTCCGGGCCACCGGTGACACCCGCTTCGCCGACCGGGCCGGGGAGTGCGCCGACACCCTGCTGAAAGCGGCGCGGCACACTCCCGGCACCGTGCTGTGGCCCGTCCCCGACGACTTCGACTCCGCGCTGGCGGGGGCGGTGCACTACGGCTTCGCGCACGGCGTCGCGGGGGTCGCGACGTTCCTGCTGGCCGCCGGGACCGCGCTGGGGCGCGAGGACTGCCTGGAAACGGCCGTGACGGCCGGGGAGACGCTGCTGGCCGCGGCCGAGTACCGGGACGGGGCGGCCTGGTGGCCGCAGTCCCCGGACGGCGGCGACCGGATCCCCCACTGGTGCAGCGGGTCGTCGGGGGTGGGCACGTTCCTGCTCCGCCTGCACGCGGCCACCGGTGACCCACGCCTGCGGGAGGCCGCCGAGAGCGCCGCCCGCGCGGTGCACGCACGGCGCCTGGTCTCCGGCACCGCGGCCTGCCACGGCCTGGCCGGTGACGGCCAGTTCCTCCTGGACCTGGCCGACCTGCTGGACGAGCCGGTCTACCGCGAGCGGGCCGAGGAACTGGCCGGGGTCCTGTGGAGCCGGGCCGTCGTCCGCGACGGGCTGCTGGTGGTGCCGGACGAGGAAGGGACCGCGGTGACCATCGGCTGGAACACCGGGCTGGCGGGCATCCTGGACTTCCTGCACCGGCTCCGGCACGGCGGGCCGCGTCCCTGGATGGCCGACGCCCCCGGCGGCGACCTCCGCAGCGGTCCGGTCCGATGAGCCAGACCGTCACCAGGGCGGGTGAGAACCGCCCGCCGGATGTCCCGCGGATCAACTTCCGCTTCTCCGGGCGCGGCCGGTACGCCGCCTGCCTCACCCAGCTCGGCCACGGCCGCCTCACCGCGGAGATGTGGGACCTCGCCGACGCCCGGCCGCGGCCGCGGCCGCTCCGCACCCGCGCCGGCGAGACCTCGCTGAGCCTGCCGGTGCCCACCGAGGGGGGCGACCTGCTGCTGTGCCGCCTCGGGCCTGGCGAGCATCGCCTGACGCTGGTCACCGCGGCGCCGTACGGGGCGGAGAGCGCCGCAGAGCACGAGGTGGGCGTCCTGCGCGGCAACGGGGTCAGGATCGTCGCGGGCACGGCCCGGGGGACCGCCGCCCTGGCGTTCGGCGCCGGCGCCGACGGGCGCACCACCGCGTGGCGCCTGTCCGGACGGGCGGAGCGGCCCGAACCGATCGCCGAACTGCCCTACCTCCTCAGCGGCGGGATCTGGCTCGACGGGGCCGGCCACCGCCTGGCCCTGACCACAGTGGGGCCGGGGCCGGCGACCGTGGTCCTGGACACCTCACGCGGCACCTTCACCTCCCCGGCCGGGCCCGCGGGCGACGAGCGTCTCCTGCTGGCGGCGCCCGGACCGGGCGTGCTGCTCACCGCCGCGCACCGCGACGGCGCCTACCGCCTCGGCGTCCGCCACCGCGACGGCGAGGGGCCCACCCGCTTCCCCGAGCGGCTCAACGCCGTGGAGGGCGTGGTGACGCCGCTGGCCCTGGAGCCGGCGGGACGGCGGCTGGCCCTCGCGGTGACCCGCCGCACCCGCTCCCACCTCCTCCTGCACGACCTGGTGGAGGACACCACCGTCGAGGTCGGCCTCCCGGCCGGGACGCTGTACCCGGCGGCCCACTGGGGCCCCACCGGCCTGCACGTGATCCACAGCGCGCCTGACCGCCCGCCGGGCTTCGTCAGGGTGGACGGGTGCGGCCGGCCGCGGTTCCTTCCCGTCGGGGAGGACCACGCGGCCCGGCTGGAACCGGCCCGTGTCCGGTCCTACGCCGGCGCGGCGGGCCCCGTCGAGGCGATCGTGTACGGCGACCCGGCCACCAGCCGCCTGGCCGTGCTCGCGCTGCACGGCGGCCCCGAGGACGCCTGGCACTTCGCCTTCGACCCGCTCTTCCAGCGCCTGGCCGCCGCGGGTGTCGCCGTGGTCGCGCCGAACCAGCGCGGCAGCACGGGGTACGGCGCCGCCCACCGTGAGGCCGTCCACGGCGCGTGGGGCGGACCCGACCTCGCCGACATCCTCCAACTGGGCCGCGCCCTGGCCGCCGCCCGCGGGCCGGACAGGCCGCGGGCGATGCTCTACGGCGCCAGCTACGGCGCCTACCTGGCGCTGCTGGCCGCCGCCGCCCAGGCCGACCTGTGGTCCCGTGCCGCGGTCGTCGCGCCCTTCCTGTCGGGGCGGGAGCTGGCGGAGGACGGGCCGGCGCCGGTCCGTGCCCTGCTGGAGCGGCTCGGCGGACAGGCTGAGATCGACGACGACCTCGGCCCCCGCGACCTGCTACGGCTGGTCGGCCGCATGCGGCTGCCACTGCTCATCGTGCACGGCGACGACGACCCGGTCATCCCGGTCGGCCATTCCCGCCGGCTGTACGCCCGGTTACGCGGAGCCCACGGCCAGGTGACCTACCTGGAGGTCCCCGGCGGCGGTCACGACCCGCAGCACGACACCCGGGACGGCGCCGTTCTCGGCCGCATCGTCGACTTCCTCGGCACCGGGCCGCCCCGCGGCCGCTGACCGGACATCCGCGTCCCGCACGGCCTGGCAGGCCGTGGACGCGCCACGAGCCCGGCCGGTGCACACCCGGCGTCCCGCCCCGCGTCAGCGCGGCGGGGACGTCCGGCGCCGGCCGTGAAAAAGGGCTGCCGTAAAGGACGGCGGCCCGGTCATCACCATCGAGAAAGGAAACGCCATGGAGCTCAACATCGCCGCTCTGGACATGCTTCCCGCCACCGAGGAGGCCGGCCTCCAGCAGTGCCGGATGACCTGCGGGGAGACCTGCTCCGACCCGTGGAGCCCCACCTGCGGCGTCACCGGCGGCGCCCCCACCTGGTAAAACGCTCGCACCGCGGATGCGGTGAGCACCAAATAGATCACTGAGTGAGGCCCGGGGCACGCGCCCCGGGCCTCACCACGGGGCGGCGGACTCACCGCCGCCCCGCCGCGGACACCCGCCCCCGGTCGCCCGGCCACCGCCGGGAGCCGCCCGGCGGCCGACGACCGCGGCGGCAACGGATACGTCCCGGAGGGAGACGATGTCAGATCAGGCACCGGGCGGCCCGCCACAGCAGGTGACGCGCGCAGACGCCGACCGCCTCCTGGCGTCCGCCGCACGCCGGGCGTGGGCGCCGCTGGCGGTGGCCGCGGTGGCCGACATCGTGGCCACCGCGGCCGCGCTGGCCCTGCCCGCCGTACTCGCCGCCGCCGTGGACGGGGTCCTGTCCGGTCAGGGCGGACAGACCGCCTGGCAGCTCGCGCTCGTCCTGGCGGCCGCGGTGTGCGCCGAGGTCGTGGGCGTGCCGGCCGGCGCGGCCTCCACCGCGTCCGCCACGTCGGCCCTGCGGCTGCGCCTCACCGCCCACCTCCTCACGCTCGGAGCCGCCGGGACCCGCCGCCATCCGGCCGGGGAGCTGGCGAACCGCCTGGTGAGCAACACCGCCAGCACCGGTTACCTCCCCCTGACGCTGCTGGGCACGGCGACCGGGCTCGTCACCTCGGCCGGCGGCGTGGTCGCGCTGCTGATGACCGACTGGCGGGCGGGCATCGCCTTCCTGGCCGCCGCGCCCATCGCGCTGATCATCGTACGGACCTTCGTCACCCGGGTCTCCGGGCTCTACGGCCGCTATCAGGAGGCGCAGGGCCGGCTGGCCACCCGCCTCACCGACGCCCTGGCCGGCATCCGGACGGTACGCGCCTCGGGCACCGCCGGCCGTGAGATCGCCCGGGTGCTCGCCCCCCTCGCGGACCTGTCCAGCGCCGGGCGGGCCCTGTGGCGCGCGCAGGCGCGCGGCGTGTGGCAGATCGCCCTGCTGCCGCTGGTGGAGCTGCTGGTCCTCGCCGTGGCCGGATTCGGCGTCACGGACGGCCGTCTGGAGCCGGGACAGCTCCTGGCCGTGGCCGGCTACACCGCCCTCGGTCTGACCTTCATCGAGCAGGTCGACGGGCTGATGGGGCTGGCCCACGCCCGCTCCGCGGCCCGGCGGGTGGGGGAGGTGCTGGCCCTGCCCTCCCCCGTCCCCGGCACCCGCCCGCTGTCCGCGGGCCCCGGCGCCCTGTCGTTGCGCGGCGTCACCGTGACCCGCGAGGGCACCCCGCTCCTGGACGGCGTCGACCTGGAGATCCCCGCCGGAGCGCTGACCGCCCTCGTCGGACGTTCCGGGGCGGGCAAAACCACGCTGGCCCTGCTGGCCGGGCGGCTGATGGACCCCGACCGGGGGCAGGTGCTGCTCGACGGGCAGCGCCTCACCGACATCCGGCCGGACGCCCTGCGCGGTGCGGTCGCCTACGCCTTCGAACGCCCCGTGCTCCTCGGCGGCGACCTCGCCTCGGCCATCGCCTACGGCAGGCCCGAGCTCGACCGCGACGCCGTCCGGCGGGCCGCGCGCGCCGCGCACGTGGACGAGGTCGTCTGCCGTCTCCCGGACGGTTACCGGACCCCCGCCGACACCGCCCCGCTGTCCGGCGGCGAGCTCCAGCGCCTGGGCCTGGCGCGCGCCCTGGTACGGCGGGCCCGCCTGACCATTCTCGACGACGCCACCTCCAGCCTCGACACGGTGACCGAGGCCCAGGTGACCCGCACCCTGCTGGAGGGCATGCGCGGGTCCACCCGGCTGGTCATCGCCCACCGCACCACCACCGCCGCCCGCGCCGACCTCGTCGTCTGGCTGGACGACGGCCGGATCCGCGCCCAGGGCACCCACCGGACGCTGTGGCGGGACCCGTCCTACCGCGCCCTGTTCGCCTCCGGCACCGGACCGGCCGACGCCGGACCGGCCGACGCCCACCCCACCGACGCCGGACCGGCCGACGGCGGACCGGCTGACACCCACCCCACCGGCACCGAGTCGACCGGCGGCGGACCGGACTGCGCCGGACCGGCCGGCGGCGGCTCGCCGGGGACGGAGGAAACGTGCCCGGCCCGTCTGTGACCCGCCCGCGGCCTGATCCCGGCGGCGTGGCCGCCCGCACCGCGACGGGGGCCCCGGCAGCGGACCGGTCCGTCGCCGCCGGGCTCAGGCTGCTGTCGGCGCTGCTGCGCCGCCGCAGGCGGCCCCTCGCCGCCGCCATGGCCTGGTCCTTCGTCGAGGCCGGTCCGGCGTGGCTGTCCGGGCTGTTCGTCGCCGCCGCCGTCGACCGTGGTTTCCTGGCCGGAGACCCGGGCGCCGGCCTGGCCTGGCTCGCCCTCCTCGGGGCCGCGATGCTGCTGCGAGCCGTGGCCACGCGGCTGATGTTCCCCCATCTGGCCGCGGTGGTGGAGCCGCTACGCGACGACCTCGTCACCGCCGTCGTCACCGCCACCGTCACCCGCGCCGCCCACGGCGGCGGACCGCCCGACACCGCCGCCGTCAGCCGCCTCACCGAGCAGGTGGAGACGGTGCGGAACCTCGTGTCAGCGCTGCTGCGGAGCAGCCGCTCGCTGGGCGTCTCCCTGCTCGCCGTGCTCGGAGGGCTGCTGCTGCTGTCCCCCGTGGCCGCGGCCGTCGTCGCCGTACCCGTGCTCGTGGCGCTGGCCGTGTTCGCCAGGACGCTGCGCGTGCTCGTGGTCCGCCAGCGCGAGCTCGTCCTCGCCGGCGAGGCGCTCACCGCCCAGGCCACCCCGATCCTGGCCGGACTGCGCGACATCGCCGCCTGCGGGGCGCAGTCCCAGGCGTACGCCACCGTGGAGACCGCCGTCACCGCCCACGCCACGGCCACCCGGGCGCTGGCCTGGGCCGGTCTGGGCCGGCGACTCGTCGTCACGCTCGGCGCGCACGTCCCGCTGCTCGGCCTGCTGGTCGCCGCCCGGCCGCTGACAGAGAACGGCGGGCTCAGCGCCGGAGAGGTCGTCGGAGCGATGACCTACCTGGCCACCGGCCTCGATCCGGCCCTGCGCTCGCTCACCGGCACCGTCGGCGGCTGGGGCGTGGCGCTCGCCGTCACGCTGCGCCGGATCGCCGAGACCGTCACCGTGCACGCCGTCCCCGCCCCGCCCGACGGCACCGCCTCCCCGCCCGGCACCGTCCCACCCGGTGACACCGCCCTGTCCGACGGCACCGCCTCCCCGGACAGCGCCTCCCCGGACAGCGCCGCCCCGCCCGACGGCACCGTCCCGCCCAGTGGCACCGCCCTGTCCGGTGACACCGCCCTGTCCGACGGCACCGCCTCCCCGGACGGGTACGGGCTGCGGGCGGAGCGGCTGAGCTTCGCCTACGCGCCGCAGGCCACCCCCGTCGTGCGCGACCTCGACCTCACGGTCGCCGAAGGCGAACACCTGGCCGTGGTCGGCCCCAGCGGCATCGGCAAGTCCACACTGTCCATGCTGTTCACCGGGCTGAGCCGGCCCACCGGAGGGGAGATACGGCTCGGCGGAGTCCCGCTCCGGACGATAGCCGGACACGAGCTGCGGGCCATGGTGGCGCTCGTGCCGCAGGAGGCGTACGTCTTCACCGGGACGGTCCGGGAGAACCTCGCCTACCTCTGCCCCGCCGGGACCGCGGACGCCAGGCTGCGCGGGGCGGCGGAGGCGGTGGGCGCCGGCGCGCTCGTCGAACGGCTCGGCGGCCTCGACGCCGTGATCGACGGACCGTCCACGCTGTCGGCCGGCGAGAGACAGCTCATCGCCCTGGCCCGCGCCTACGCCTCCCCGGCCCGCCTGGTCGTCCTGGACGAGGCCACCTGCCACCTCGACCCGGCCGCCGAGGCGGCGGCCGAGACGGCGTTCGCGGCCAGGCACGGCACCCTGATCGTGATCGCGCACCGGATCAGCTCCGCGCGCAGGGCGCAACGCGTCCTCCTGATGGACGGCGCCACCGTGCTCACCGGCTCCCATCATGACCTGGCGGCCCGATCCCCCCTGTACGCCGTCATGGTCGGCCTGTGGCAGCACGACCACGGCGCCCCGTCCATGAACGGTTGACGGCTCCCGGGAGGGGCCGGCCGCCCCCGGCACCCGTGCCGGGGCGGCGCGGGCGGGGGCGCAGTCCTACTTGGACGTGCCGTCCTACTTGGACGTGCCGTGCCAGCTGCTCCACAGCGCCGCGTAGGAGCCCTCGGCCGCGACGAGCTCTTCGTGGGAGCCGAGCTCGCTGATCCGGCCGTCCTCGACCACCGCGACCCGGTCGGCGTCGTGCGCCGTGTGGAGGCGGTGGGCGATGGCGATCACGGTGCGGCCGTCGAGCACGGCGGCCAGCGACCGTTCCAGGTTGCGCGCCGCCCTGGGGTCGATCAGCGAGGTGGCCTCGTCCAGCACCAGGGTGTGCGGGTCGGCCAGGACCAGGCGGGCGAGGGCGAGCTGCTGCGCCTGGGCGGCCGAGACCGGCTCGCCGCCGGAGCCGACGGCCGTGTCCAGGCCGCCGGGCAGCGCCTCGACCCACTCCAGGGCGTCCACGGCCGACAGCGCCGCGCGGACCTGGGAGTCGTCCGCGTCGGGGCGGGCGATCAGCACGTTGTCGCGCAGGGTGCCCCGGAACACGTGGTGCTCCTGGGTGACCAGGGCGACGTGACCGCGCAGGTCGTCCAGCGGGAGCTCGACCAGGGGGGTGCCGCCGACCGTGACCGCGCCGCTGCGCGGGCCGTGGATGCCCGCGAGCAGGCGGCCCAGCGTGGACTTGCCCGCGCCGGACGGGCCGACCATCGCCAGCCGCTCCCCGGGCTGGACCACCAGGTCGATGCCGTGCAGCACGTCGTGGCCCTCGCGGTAGGCGTAGCGGACGCCGCTGGCCCGCAGCTCCTCTCCGTCGGGAGTGCCGGGGCCGGCCTCGCGGTCGTCCGGCACCTCGGCGACCCCCAGCAGGCGGGCCATGGAGGCCCCGCCGACCTGGAGCTCGTCGATCCACATGAGCAGCCGGTCGAGCGGGTCGATGAGCTGCTGCACGTAGAGCGTGGCCGCGGTGACCTGCTCCAGCGAGACCCAGCCCCGGATGTAGAACATGCCGCCGATGACGAGCGTCGCCACGATCGGGATCACGTAGCCGAGCTCGACCGCCGGGAACCAGACCGTGCGCAGCCCCAGGGTGTAGCGTTCGGCCGCCCACGACCGGGAGATGTCGGTGTCGGTGCGGCGGTGCCGCCGGGCCTGCAGGCCCAGGGCCTCCACCGCGCGGGCGCCGCCGACCGTCTCGGCCAGGCCGTCGGTCATGTCCGCGTAGGCGGCGCTCTCGCGCAGGTAGCCGTCCCGGGCCCGCTTGAGGTACCACCGGGTGGAGATCCACAGGATCGGCGCGGCCAGCAGCGAGGGCAGCGCGAGCAGCGGCCCCACCACCAGCAGCGCGCCGACGGTGATCACGCAGGTGACCAGCGCGATCAGCGTCTCGGGTACGGCGTGCCGTACCGTGCGCGACAGCGCGTCCACGTCCCGCGAGGTCCGGGTGATGAGGTCGCCGGACCCGGCGCGCTCGACCGTGGACAGCGGCAGGCCGAGCACCCGGCCGACGAACTCCTCGCGCAGCTCGGCGAGGACCTTCTCACCGAGCCTGGAGGAGGCGTAGACCGCGGCCCTGACCAGCACCGCCTGCGCGACCAGGAAGCCGCCGATGGCCAGCGCCACCATGGTGACGTCGATCCCGGTGCCGTCGTGCACCCCCTGGACCAGCCGGCCCAGCAGCCACGGCACCGCCAGGCCCGCGACGGCGGCCAGGCCGTGCAGGCCGAGCGCCACCGTCAGGTCGCGGGGGTATTTCAACGTGAGCCTGCGGGCGTACGCCCGGACCTGCGCCTGGTCGGCGACGGGCAGGATCTGCCTGCTCATGCCTTCTCCTCCGCCCGCCACCCGGAACCTGTGCTCACACGATCACGGCGCTCTTCCGCTCGCCCGCTCACGAGTCTTCCCCTCTGGTGACCACGGCGGTGTAGGCCGGCACGGTCGCCAGCAGCTCCCGGTGCGTCCCCTGGGCGTGCACGACGCCGCCCTCGACGTAGATCACATGGTCGGTGCGGTCGAGCACCAGCGGGCTGGTCGTGCAGACCAGTGTGGTCTTGCCCGCCCGTGCCTTGGCCAGCCGGTCGGCGATGCGCGCCTCGCTGTGGGCGTCGACCGCGCTGGTGGGCTCGATGAGGATGAGCACCTCCGGGTCGGCCGTCAGCGCCCTGGCCAGGCGGAGCCGCTGCTGCTGGCCGCCGGAGAACTCCCGGCCCGACTCGGCGACGTGCCCGTCGAGGCCGTCGGGCAGCGCCTCGACGATGTCCTCGGCGCACGCGGTGTGCAGCGCGCCGGCGATGTCGGCGGCGGAGGCCCCGCCGGAGACGTCGAGCTCGTCCCTGAGCACGCCGGCGAAGAGCTTCGCGCCGTTGTCGGCGACCAGGATCCGGCGGCGGACCTCCGCGATCGGCAGAGTGTCCAGCGGCACGTCGCCGAAGTCGACGTCGCCGTCGCTGTAGCGGCCGAGCCGGTCGGCGATCGCGACGGCGTCCTCGGGCGTGGCCGCCGCGACGGCGGTGAACACGCCGGGGCGGACCGCGACCCCGGAGGCCACGTCGCGCAGCAGGCCCCCGCCCGAGTGGCCGGTGCCGCCGTCCACCTCCGGCTCCAGGTTGAGGATCCGCACCACCCGGCGGGCCGCGACGTGTCCCTTGGTCAGCTTGTCGGCCGCCTCGGTGAGCGCCCGCATGGGGGCGATCAGGAAGACCGCGTAGCCGTAGAAGGCGACGAGCTGGCCGGCGGTGATCTTGTCCTCGATCGCGAAGGTCGCGCCCAGCCAGGTGACCCCGGCGATGAGCAGGCCGGGCAGCAGGATCTGCGCGCCCTCCAGGGTGGACTCGACCGCGGCCACCCGCACGCCCGCGTGCCGCACCCGCTGCGACTCCTCGGCGTAGCGGTCGGCGAAGACCTGCTCGCCGCCGATGCCGCGCAGCACCCGCAGGCCGGCGACGATGTCGGCGGCGCGGGTGGACAGGTCGCCCTGGAGGTCGCGGTGGGCGTGCTGGCGCCGGTGCAGCGGCCGGAGCAGGGGGACGACGGCGACGGCCATGACCGGCACTCCGATGAGCACGGTCAGGCCGAGCGGCAGCGAGGCCCTGATCAGGATGACGGTCACCGCGACGATGGCGACGATCGCGCCGGTGCCCCTGAGCAGGATGTCCATCGCGCCGCCGATGTGGGCGATGTCGGAGTTGCCGACGCTGACCACCTCGCCGGTGGACATGCGCTTGGGCAGGGTCGCGCCCAGCCGGGTCGACTGCCTGACGGTGACCTGGACGGTCCGGTAGGCGGCGCACAGCCAGTTGTAGACGGCCATCCGGTGCCGGAGGATGCCGGCGGCCGCCTGCACGATCCCCAGGCCGAGCAGCACGGCGCCCCAGGTGACGAGGGCCGGCGTGTCCTTGGCCCTGATGGCGTCGATGCCCTCGCCCATCGCGGCCGGCACCAGCGCCATCGCCAGCCACCACAGGGTGGCGTAGCCGATGCCGAGGAACAGGGAACCCGCCTGCATGCGGGCGATCCAGTACAGGTATCGGACCGGGCTGCGGGCGTCAGGGATGCCGGGGTCGGCGACAGGTAGGGAGCGCATAGCGAGTCCAGGCTGACAAACTCCCTCCTCGCCAGGCAAACCATTTTCTGACCTCCGGCGGCGTCAAGCAGAGTTGACAGCCATTCGATGTCAACCTAAATTGACAGGCATGAGCGATACGGCGCAGCTGGCATCCGACGCCGGCAGCCGCGATCCGGCCGTCGGCCTGCGGGCCGTGCGGGCGCTGCGGATGCTGGTCGACCGGCTGGAGGCCCTTCAGGTGGAGAACGCCAGGCAGCAGGGCTGGTCCTGGCAGGAGATCGCCAACTGCCTGGAGGTCACCCGGCAGGCGGTGCACAAGAAGTACGCAGGGGGCCGCGGCCTGTTGAGGCGGGAGAAATAGGCATGTTCGAACGGTTCACACACGAAGCCCGGCAGGTCGTGACGCTCGCACAGGTGAACGCCCGGCGGCTTCACCACAGCCGGATCGGCACCGAGCATCTCCTGCTCGGCCTGTGCGAGCAGCCGGCCACCTTGTCGGCACGCCTTCTGGCCCGGCACGGGCTCGACCACGCGGAGGCGTCCGCCGCGGTGGTCCGCCTCATCGGCCCCGCACCGGCCGAGGAGCTGGACAGAGACGCCCTGGAGACGATCGGCATCGACCTCGACGCGATCCGGGAGAAGGTCGAAGCGGCCTTCGGCCCCGGCGCCCTCGACCGGGAACCGGAGCGAGACCACCGTGGCCGCCTCCGCAGCGGCCGTCACATCCCGTTCTCCCCCGGTGCGAAGAAAACCCTGGAGCTCTCCCTCCGGGAGGCTCTCACCCTCAAGCACAGGCACATCGGCGACGGCCACATCCTCCTGGGCCTGCTCCGGGGAGGCGACGGCCTGGCCCGCCGCGTCCTCGACGAGGCACTCGTCGACACCGGGACGCTGCGCCGGGAGATCGTCGAGAACATCGGCCCCCACCGAGCCGCCGGTTAGAACCCGCTCGGCGCCGCCCACCCGTCGTACGGCCAGGGCACCTGGGCCCGGCGGAGCAGGAAGAGGCTGCACAGCGTCTCCCAGAGCGGGCTCGTCGTGATTCTCGTCCTGGCCAGAGTGAGCTCATCCAGCTCGATCCGGATCACGCTCCGAATCTACCCATACGACGCCTCATACCGATCTCGCACCCACCACGGACGACACGCCGCACCAGGCGGGCCAGGGGCTGCGCCGGGTGGGCCGGAAGCGGCCGACCCGGCGCAGCCCGCCGTCGGCGGCGCCATTCGGGACCACTCGCCGGACCAGTCCCGCTCCCGGGTCCGGCCTGACCAGTAGGACCGGCCGGTAGGACCGGCCGGTAGGACCGGCCGGTAGGACCGGCCGGTAGGGCCACACCATGACGCCCGTGCCCGGACACGGAAACGCGGGCCGTACCGGAGGAGGATCCGGTACGGCCCGCGGCGCGGTTCACCCGACCTACTTGGAGGCCCTGAGGTAGTCCCGGTTCATCTGGGCGATGGTGTCCAGCGGGATGCCCTTGGGGCAGACCGCGGTGCACTCGCCGGTGTTGGTGCAGCCGCCGAAGCCCTCGGCGTCCATCTGCTCGACCATGGCCTTGGCGCGGGAGTCGCGCTCGGGCTGGCCCTGCGGGAGGAGGCTGAGGTGAGTGATCTTGGCCGCGGTGAAGAGGGAGGCCGAGCCGTTCGGGCAGGCGGCGACGCACGCGCCGCAGCCGATGCAGGTGGCCGCGTCGAACGCCGCGTCGGCGTCGACCTTCTTGACCGGGACGCTGTGCGCGTCGGGGGCGGACCCGGCGGGAACGGAGACGAAGCCGCCCGCCTGGATGATCCGGTCGAACGCCGAGCGGTCCACGACCAGGTCCTTCACCACCGGGAAGGGCGCGGCGCGCCACGGCTCGATGGTGATGACCGCGTTGTCCTCGAAGTGCCGCATGTGGAGCTGGCAGGTGGTGGTGGCCACCTGCTCGCCGTGCGCGACGCCGTTGATGACCATGCCGCACATGCCGCAGATGCCCTCGCGGCAGTCGTGGTCGAAGGCCACCGGGTCGTCGCCCTCCAGGATGAGACGCTCGTTGAGCACGTCGAGCATCTCCAGGAAGGACATGTCGGGAGACACGTCCTCGACGCGGTAGGTGACCATGCGGCCCTTGTCCTCGGGGCCCTTCTGGCGCCAGACCTTGAGAGTGAGGTTCACTTGTAACTCCGCTGGCTCATCTTGACGTACTCGTAGTCGAGGTCTTCCTTGTGCAGGACCGGGCCCTGCTCGCCGTACTCCCAGGCCGCGACGTAGGCGAAGTTCTCGTCGTCGCGCAGGGCCTCGCCGTCGGCGTCCTGCGACTCGGCGCGGAAGTGGCCGCCGCACGACTCGGTGCGGTGCAGCGCGTCGATGCACATGAGCTCGGCCAGGTCGAAGAAGTCGGCCACCCGGCCGGCCCGCTCCAGCGCCTGGTTGAGCTCGTCGGCCTCGCCGGAGACCTTCACGTTCTTCCAGAACTCCTCGCGGAGCTCGGGGATCCGCTCCAGCGCCTTGCGCAGCGACTCCTCGGTCCGCTCCATGCCGCAGTAGTCCCACATGAGCTTGCCCAGCTCACGGTGGTAGGAGTCGGCGGTGCGGCTGCCGTTGTTCGACAGCAGCTTGTTGATCTTCTCGCGGACCGCGATCTCGGCCTCGGCCACGGCCTCCTCGTCGACCTCTCCGTAGGGGCCGTTGGCGAGGTAGTCGCCGATCGTGGTCGGCAGCACGAAGTAGCCGTCGGCCAGGCCCTGCATCAGCGCGGAGGCGCCGAGACGGTTGGCGCCGTGGTCGGAGAAGTTGGCCTCGCCGATCACGAACAGGCCGGGGATCGTGGACTGCAGGTCGTAGTCGACCCACAGGCCGCCCATCGTGTAGTGCACGGCGGGGTAGATGCGCATCGGCTGGGTGTAGGGGTCCTCGCCGGTGATGCGCTCGTACATCTCGAAAAGGTTGCCGTACTTCTTCTCCACCGCGTCGCGGCCGAGCCGCCTGATCGCATCGGCGAAGTCGAGGTAGACGCCCAGGCCGCCGGGGCCGACGCCGCGACCCTCGTCGCAGACGTTCTTGGCCGCGCGGGAGGCGATGTCACGCGGGACCAGGTTGCCGAACGCCGGGTAGATGCGCTCCAGGTAGTAGTCGCGCTCCTCCTCGGGGATCTGCGAGACGGGCCGGTCGTCGCCCGCCTTGAGCGGCACCCACACGCGGCCGTCGTTGCGCAGCGACTCCGACATCAGGGTCAGCTTGGACTGGTAGTCGCCGCTGACCGGGATGCAGGTCGGGTGGATCTGCGTGTAGCAGGGGTTGGCGAACATCGCGCCGCGCCGGTGCGCCCGCCAGATCGCCGTGGTGTTGCAGCCCTTGGCGTTGGTGGACAGGAAGAACACGTTGCCGTAGCCGCCGCTGGCCAGCACGACCGCGTCGGCGACGTGCCGCTCGATCTCGCCGGTGACCATGTCGCGGACGATGACGCCGCGCGCCCGGCCGTCGGAGACGATCAGGTCGAGCATCTCGTGGCGGGTGTGCATCTCCACGGTCCCGGCCGCGATCTGCCGCTCCAGCGCCTGGTAGGCGCCCAGCAGCAGCTGCTGGCCCGTCTGGCCGCGGGCGTAGAAGGTCCGGGAGACCTGCGCGCCGCCGAAGGAGCGGGTGTCGAGCAGGCCGCCGTACTCGCGGGCGAACGGCACGCCCTGGGCCACGGCCTGGTCGATGATGTTCACGCTGACCTGGGCGAGCCGGTAGACGTTGGACTCGCGGGCGCGGAAGTCGCCGCCCTTGACGGTGTCGTAGAACAGCCGGTAGATCGAGTCGCCGTCGCCTCGGTAGTTCTTGGCCGCGTTGATGCCGCCCTGGGCCGCGATGGAGTGCGCGCGCCGGGGCGAGTCCTGGTAGCAGAACGACTTGACGTTGTAGCCCAGCTCGCCGAGGGTCGCGGCGGCCGAGCCGCCCGCGAGACCGGTGCCGATGACGATGACGTTGAGCTTGCGCTTGTTGGCCGGGTTGACCAGCTTGGCGCTGAACTTCCGCTTCTCCCAGCGGTCCTCGATCGGACCCTCGGGAGCCTTGGTGTCGCGGATCGGCTCGCCTTCGGTGTATTTCAGGGTCGTCATCGTCCGATCACCGTTCCTCATTCGCTACGCGGATGGCCTGCTCCACGGCGTCCGTCGCCGCGCTCACTGCGTCGGGTCCACTCACTTGACCACTCCGGCCATGACCGCGATGGGGACCGCGAGGAAACCGAGGACCAGCACCGCGGAGATCGCGGCGGCCACGCCCTTGAGCGGACGGTAGCTGCGGCCGCTCGCCAGCCCGAGCGTCTGGAACGCGCTCCACAGGCCGTGCCTCAGGTGCAGGCCGACCATGACGACCGCGAGCACGTAGAAGATCGTGACCCACCAGCGCGAGGGGTCGAAGCCCTGCACCAGCTTCTCGTACGGCGTGCCGTCCCAGCCGGCCGGGTTGACCGTGCCGAAGGTCAGGTCCAGCAGGTGCCAGATGACGAACAGGACGATGACGACGCCGCCGTAGCGCATGGTGTGCACGGCGTAGCCGCCCGCCTGGGACTTGCGCTTGGCCGCGTACTTGACCGGGCGGGCCTTGCTCGCCCGGCGGGCCAGGGAGATCGCCGACCACATGTGCAGGCCGACCGCCACGGCCAGCACGACCTCGACGACGGTCAGCAGGACGCGCCTGGGGACGATCGGCTCGCCCATGGTCCGCAGGAACTCGGCGTAGGCGTTGAAGGACTCGGCGCCGAAGAAACTCTTGAGGTTCCCGGCCATGTGGCCGATGAGGAAGAGCACCAGGATGGCGCCCGTGACGGCCATCACCGCCTTTTTCCCGTTGGAGGTGCCCAGCAGCCCGCCGGGCCTGTCGGGCTTCGCGTTCTTCGCGGCGGCTTCCGCGGGGGGGTTGACCCGCGCGGTGGCGGATCCGCGCTCAATCGTGGCAGTCACGCACGTGACGCTAGGAAACGCGCTTTACCCCCGTCCAAGTCATCGTGGATGTGGTTTCCATAGCCTGTGGCTATTACCTCTGCGTCCGGGGAGTTTACCCGGGCGGGTCCCGCGGGCCGATGCGAGCAATCTCACATCTTCCCCGGTGCCGGGGGGCGCCCCGGATCCGGCACCGCCCCCTCCGTACGCTAGGGAAGCGTGCAGCTTCAGCAACTGGCCTATTTCGTGGCGGTCGCCGAGGCCCGGCACTTCACTCAGGCCGCCGAACGGATGCGCGTCGCCCAGCCGTCGCTCAGCAAGCAGGTCAAGGCCCTGGAGGCCGAGCTCGGCGCGCCGCTGTTCAGCCGCGCCAGGGGGAACGTCACCCTCACCCCGGCCGGGGAGGCCCTGCTGCCGCTGGCGCGCCGGATGCTGGCCGACGCCGAGACCGCGCGGCGTGAGGTCGGCGAGCTGGCCGGGCTGCGCCGCGGCCGGGTGCGGCTGGGCGCCACGCCCTCCCTCTGCGCCGGGCTGATGGCCGACGCGCTGGCCAGGTTCCACCGCGCCTACCCCGGCATCGAGCTGCTCGTCGAGGAGGGCGGCTCACGCGACCTGGTCCGCACCCTCGCCCGCGGCCAGCTCGACCTGGCGCTGATCATCCTGCCCCTGCAGAGCGACGACCCCGCCCTGGTCACCGAGGAGATCCTGCGGGAGAACCTGGTCGTCGTCTCCCCCTCCGCCGCGCCCGCGCACAGGCCGTACATGCGGATAGAGGAGCTGCGCGGGCAGCCGATGGTGATGTTCCGGCGCGGCTACGACCTGCGGGAGGCCACCCTCGGCGCCTGCCGTCATGCCGGGTTCGAGCCGAGGCTGGCGGTCGAGGGCGGCGAGATGGACGCCGTGCTCCGTTTCGTGGAGGCCGGACTGGGCATCGCCCTGGTCCCCTCGATGGTCCTGGACGGCCGCCCCGGTCTGAGCGGGACGCCGCTGGCGCCTCCCGGGCTCCGCCGCACCATCGCCATCGCCCACCGCAAGGACGTCGAGCCCACCCGCGCCGCCCAGGCCTTCCGCGCGACCCTGCTGTTCTATCTCGCCGAGGCCGCCCACGACGGCAGCCTCCCCGAAGGTGTGGAATTGATCACCACGGCTTGAGCGACCCATTTCCCGGATGGCACACCGGAGAAGGCGCGGGCCGTACAAGATGGTCAAGGTCCGCGGGCGACTGCGCCACGGCGGGGAGCGGCGAGCTGTCCGCTCCGGGCCCGACCACCGCCGCAGCCGGGAGCCCGGGACGAGACTGATCGCTGTCCCATAAGTCCTGGTGTCACACTATTCTGCATAGCGTTAATAGGTGCTCCCCGATCCCGCAAAGAGGCGTCAGTGACCGCCCCTCCCCCCGACACGCTCACGATCCTCCTCATCGAGGACGACGCGGGCGATGCCTTCCTCGTGGAGGAGCTGCTCGGCGAGGCGGACAACCCGCCGAAGATCATCTGGGTGCGCAGTCTGGCGGAGAGCCGCGTACGGCTGACCGAGGACGTCCAGTGCGTGCTCGTGGACCTCTCGCTCCCGGACGCGACCGGCCTCGAAGCGCTGGAGCAGGTGCTGTCCATGGCGCCGCACGCCGCCGTCCTCGTGCTGACCGGGCTGAACGACACCCACGTGGGCACCGAGGCCGTGGCGGCCGGCGCCCAGGACTTCCTGGTCAAGCAGGACGTGGAGGCCCGGCTGCTGGCGCGGGCGATCCGCTACGCGATGGAGCGCAAGCGCGCCGACCTGGCCCAGCGCAGGCTGGTCGAGGTCGAGCTGCTCACCAAGGAGAACTCCCGCCTCGAACGCGGGCTGCTGCCGGTGCCGCTGCTGGAGACCGAACATCTGGAGCACCAGGCCCGCTACCTGCCGGGCCGCAGACGGGCCCTGCTCGCCGGCGACTTCTGGGACACCGTGCAGAGCCCCGACGGCGCCGTGCACGTGGTGGTCGGCGACGTGTGCGGGCACGGCCCGGACGAGGCCGCGCTGGGGGTCGCGCTCCGGATCGCCTGGCGGACCCTGGTCCTGGCCGGGCACACCGGCAACGATCTGCTGCGCACCCTCGACTCGGTGCTCCGTCTCGAACGCAAGTCCGCGGAGATCTTCACGACGCTGTGCATCGTCACGATCGACCCCGCGCTCAGCACCGCGCGCATGCACGTGGTCGGCCATCCGCCGCCCCTGCTGATCCGCGAGGGCACGGTCGGCGTGGTGCCGGGCACCCCCTCGGGACCGCCACTCGGGATCTTCCAGGGCGTGGACTGGACGGAGATCGAGGTTCCGCTGGGCCGTGACTGGTCCCTGCTGCTCTACACCGACGGCCTGATCGAGGCCACCGTCGGCGGCGGGCCCGACCTGCTCGGCACCGAGGGTCTGCTCCGCCTGGTCCACGAGCAGGGCGGGATCCACCTCGACCGGCTCATCGACCGGGTGACCGAGCTCAACCAGGACGCGCTCAGCGACGACCTGGCGACCGTGCTCATCTCGCGGAACGGGCGGGGATGAGCGACCGCCCCCGTCCCCTGCCGGCCGCCGCGCCGGCGACGGGCTTCGGGAAGCTGCGCGTGGGGCAGTGGTTCCTGCTCGCGGGGGTGTCCGTCACACTGATCTTCACCATCGCCGGCGCCTTCACCATCTCCTCGATCGAGAAGACCCGCCAGGCCAGGGTGGCCGTGGTGGACGTCGTCGACCCCGCGGCGCTGCGCATCCTGGAGATCTCCAACGCGCTGACCTCGCAGGAGAGCTCGGTGCGGGCCTACGGCAGGACCAACGAGGAGTCGTCCCTCCAGGACTACCGCCGGTCGGTCACCGCGGAGGCCGACGCGCTGGCCGCGCTCGACCCCCTGCTGCCCCGGATGCCGGAGCGGCAGGCGGTCGGCACCGAGGTCGCCCGCCTGAAGGCGGCCGGAGACGCCTGGCGGCGCGACTACGCCGACAGGCTCATCGCCTCGGTGCCGACGCTGGGGACCGAGGCCAGCAACCGGCAGAACGCGCCCGTCAACGCCGCGCGGTTCACCGAGATCCGCCGCTCGCTCACCGCGCTCCAGGACCACCTGAACCGGCTGCACGCCGAGGGCAGCGCCCGGCTGGAGGAGGGCTGGCAGGCTCTCTACGTCGCGCTCATCGGGGTGGCCGGCGTGCTGGTCCTGGCCGCGATCG
Organism: Streptosporangium brasiliense; assembly: GCF_030811595.1. Classification (NCBI taxonomy): domain Bacteria; kingdom Bacillati; phylum Actinomycetota; class Actinomycetes; order Streptosporangiales; family Streptosporangiaceae; genus Streptosporangium; species Streptosporangium brasiliense. The sequence goes on along the minus strand of NZ_JAUSRB010000002.1, from coordinate 2,826,086 downwards.
GCTTCACGCTCATCGTCCGGCACGCCGTGCTGCGCCCGACGGCGGAGCTGACCGGCCAGGTCCGCGCCGTCGCCCAGGGAGACTTCGACCACAAGCTCAGGGTCGAGCGCCCCTCCGAGCTGGCCGAGCTCTCCAGCCACGTAGACGCCATGCGCCGCCGCATCCTCGCCGAGTGGCGGCGGGCCTCCGAGGCGCAGGGCAAGCTGGAGGAGCAGGCGGCGGAGCTGCGGCGCTCCAACGGCGAGCTGGAGCAGTTCGCCTACGTGGCCAGCCACGACCTGCAGGAACCGCTGCGCAAGGTCGCCAGCTTCACCCAGATGCTCGACCAGCGCTACGGCGACCAGCTCGACGAGCGGGCCAGGCAGTACATCGCCTTCGCGGTGGACGGCGCCAAGCGCATGCAGCTGCTGATCAACGACCTGCTCGACTTCTCCCGGGTCGGCCGGCTCGGCGGCGAGCGGACCACGACCGACTCCGGCGCGGCCCTGCGGGCCGCCCTGAACAACCTCTCGGCCACGATCGAGGAGACCGAGGCCACGGTCACCTCCGACGACCTGCCCGAGGTGCACGGCAACCGGGTCCAGCTCGCCCAGCTCTTCCAGAACCTCGTCGGCAACGCGCTGAAGTTCCGCTCCCAGGAGTCCCCGCGCATCCACATCGGCGTACGGCGCGACGGGGACATGTGGGAGTTCTCCTGCGCGGACAACGGGATAGGCATCGAGAGCAAATACACTGACAGGATCTTCCTGATCTTCCAGCGCCTGCACGGCCGCGACGCCTACGCGGGCACCGGCATCGGGCTGGCGCTGTGCAAGAAGATCGTCGAATACCACGGTGGCCGGATCTGGGTGGACGGCGAGGAGACCGACAGGCCCGGGACGACCTTCCGCTGGACGCTTCCCTCTGGAGATGTGGATGAATGACCTGCGCTGGATCGACGTGCTCCTGGTCGAGGACGATCCGGGCGACGTCCTGCTGACCCGGGAGGCGTTCGAGCTCAACAAGGTCCGCAACAAGCTGCACGTCGTCAACGACGGCGAGCAGGCCATGGCCTTCCTGCGCAAGGAGGGCGAGTACGCCGACATGCCCCGGCCGGACCTGATCCTGCTGGACCTCAACCTGCCCCGCAAGGACGGCCGGGAGGTGCTCCAGGACATCAAGGCCGACGAGAAGCTCCGCAGGATCCCCGTGGTGGTGCTGACCACCTCGGAGTCCGAGGAGGACATCCTGCGCAGCTACAACCTGCACGCCAACGCCTACGTCTCCAAGCCGGTCGACTTCGACCAGTTCATCAACGTGGTCCGGCGGATCGACGACTTCTTCGTCACCGTCGTCAAGCTGCCCAGCTCCGACCAGCACTACTGACCGGCGTCCCACCCCGCCGTAGGCCGGGCTGACCGGGGATCTCCCTGGAGTCCCGTTCAGCCCGCGTTCCTGACAGGTCGATGACCTCTCCCTGACCAACGTGACAGGAATCACATCCGGTCAGTGAAAATGTGAGTGACCCTTCTCACATAATCCCCGGGCTCCGTCGTAACGTATCCCCACCAATAACGCGCGCGCACGTGTGAGCCGGCGCGACCATGGCCCAGCGCGCGGCACAACTGAAACGACCCGGACCCCCCGGTGAGTAGGGTCCGCGGGAGGTGGAGAGGTCTCCGATGACCCAGACAACGGCCGACAGCCCGGCCAGAAGGCAGCGTGCGCAGATCAAGGAGCGCACTCTGCGTACCGATCCGTGGTGGCGCTATCCACTGATCACTTTCATCATCTTCACGGCGTTCCTCGTCTACGCGACGTGGGCGATCTTCGACGCGGACTTCTTCGTGTCCCCGTACCATGCCCCGTTCGCCTCCCCGTGTCTGGCGGAGGCGAGCTGCCCGCCGGAGTCGCGGCTGTTCGGCTTCGCGCCCTTCGGTGACTGGTACACCCTGCCGCCGGGCCTGCTGATCCTGGGGCTGCCCGCCGGCTTCCGCTTCACCTGCTACTACTACCGCAAGGCCTACTACCGGGGCTTCTGGCTGTCGCCCCCGGCCTGCGCGGTCAACGAGCCGCACGGCAAATACACCGGCGAGTCCCGCTTCCCGCTGATCCTGCAGAACATCCACCGCTACTTCTTCTACGCGGCGATCGTGGTCGGCCTGATCCTCGCCATCGACGCGGTGAAGGCCCTCATCGGCAGGCCGGCGGGGCTCGGGACGTGGATCCTCATCGTCAACGCCGTACTGATCAACCTGTACACGCTGTCGTGCCACTCCTGCCGCCACATCACGGCCGGGCGCCTGAACCACTTCTCCAAGCACCCCGTCCGCTACAAGGCGTGGGGCTTCGTCTCCAAGCTCAACGCCAAGCACCAGGAACTGGCGCTGATCTCGATGTTCTCGGTCATGGGCGCCGACCTCTACGTCCGGCTGGTCGCCAAGGGCATCATCAACTTCCCGTTCGCATAAGGATCAGCTGTGGAAATCGAGCGTCACGAATACGACGTCGTCGTCATCGGCGCCGGCGGGGCAGGACTGCGGGCGGCCATCGAGGCCCGCCAGCAGGGCAAGCGGACGGCGATCGTCTGCAAGTCGCTGTTCGGCAAGGCGCACACCGTCATGGCCGAGGGCGGCGCGGCCGCCGCCATGGGCAACGTCAACAGCGCCGACAACTGGATGGTGCACTTCCGCGACACCATGCGCGGCGGCAAGTTCCTCAACAACTGGCGGATGGCCGAGCTGCACGCCAAGGAGGCCCCTGACCGGGTCTGGGAGCTGGAGGCGTGGGGCGCGCTGTTCGACCGCACCAAGGACGGCAAGATCAGCCAGCGTAACTTCGGCGGGCACGAATACCCCCGGCTGGCCCACGTCGGCGACCGTACCGGCCTGGAGCTGATCCGCACCCTGCAGCAGCGGGTGGTCGCGCTCCAGCAGGAGGACGAGAAGCTGCACGGCGACGCCGAGGCCTACATCAAGGTCTTCCAGGAGTGCACGGTGACCCGCCTGCTCAAGGACGGGGACGCGATCTCCGGCGCCTTCGGCTACTGGCGGGAGAACGGCAGGCTCATCCTGTTCGACGCCCCCGCGGTCGTGCTGGCCACCGGCGGCATCGGCAAGTCCTACGTGGTGACCTCCAACTCCTGGGAGTACACCGGGGACGGCCACGCGCTGGCGCTGCTGGCCGGGGCGAAGCTGATCAACATGGAGTTCATCCAGTTCCATCCCACCGGGATGGTCTGGCCGCCGTCGGTCCGCGGCATCCTCGTCACCGAGTCCGTCCGCGGCGACGGCGGGGTGCTGAAGAACTCCGAGGGCAAGCGCTTCATGTTCGACTACATCCCCGAGGTGTTCAAGGACAAATACGCCACCACCGAGGAGGAGGGCGACCGCTGGTACACCGACCAGGCCAACAACCGCCGTCCGCCGGAGCTGCTCCCCCGTGACGAGGTGGCGCGGGCCATCAACTCCGAGGTGAAGGCCGGCCGCGGATCCCCACAGGGCGGCGTCTACCTCGACGTCTCCACCCGGCTCCCGGCCGCCGAGATCATCCGGCGGCTGCCGTCGATGCACCACCAGTTCAAGGAGCTGGCCGACGTCGACATCACCAAGGAAGCCATGCAGGTCGGGCCGACCTGCCACTACATCATGGGCGGCGTCGAGGTCGACGCCGACACCGGCGCGGCGGACGTCCCCGGCCTGTTCGCGGCGGGCGAGGTCTCCGGCGGCATGCACGGCTCCAACCGGCTCGGCGGCAACTCGCTGTCGGACCTGCTGGTGTTCGGCCGCCGCGCGGGCGCCGGAGCGGCCTCGTACGTGGACGGGCTCGCCGCCCGGCCGAAGATCTCCCAGGACTCGGTGGACGCCGCGAAGGCGGAGGCGCTCGCCCCGCTGGAGCGCGGGGGCGAGAACCCCTACGAGGTCCACCAGGAGCTGCAGCGGACGATGAACGAGCTGGTCGGCATCATCCGCAAGGCCGAGGAGGTCACCGAGGCGCTGGAGGCGGTGGGCAAGCTCAAGGAGCGGGCCCAGGGGGTCGGGGCGCCCGGCAGCCGGATCTACAACCCGGGCTGGCACCTCTCCCTCGACCTGCGCAACATGCTCCTGGTCTCCGAGTGCGTGGCCAAGGCGGCCCTGATCCGCCAGGAGAGCCGCGGCGGCCACACCCGCGACGACTTCCCCGGCATGTCGGCCGAGTGGCGCCGCAAGCTCCTGGTGTGCGGCCTGTCCCCCGACGGCTCCGGTGTGACCGTCGAGGAGAAGGTCCAGCCCTCGATGCGCGAGGACCTGATCACGCTGTTCGATCGGGACGAGCTGAAGAAGTACATCACCCAGGAAGAGCTGGCCGACTTCGACGCGTTGGTCAAGGAGTAGCCATGAGTTACAAGGCGAAGTTCCGCGTGTGGCGGGGCGAGGGCGGCGAGGGCAAGCTGGAGGACTTCACCGTCGAGGTGAACGAGGGCGAGGTCGTCCTCGACATCATCCACCGGCTCCAGGCCACCCAGGCCCCCGACCTGGCGGTCCGCTGGAACTGCAAGGCCGGCAAGTGCGGCTCCTGTTCCATGGAGATCAACGGCAAGCCCCGGCTCGGCTGCATGACCCGGATGTCCACCTTCACGGAGGACGAGACGATCACGGTGACGCCCATGCGGACGTTCCCGGTGATCAAGGACCTGGTCACGGACGTGTCGTTCAACTACCAGAAGGCCCGGGAGATCCCCTCCTTCACCCCGCCGTCGGACGTGAAGCCCGGCGAATACCGCATGCAGCAGATCGACGTCGAGCGGTCCCAGGAGTTCCGCAAGTGCATCGAGTGCTTCATGTGCAACAACGTCTGCCACGTGATCCGTGACCACGAGGAGAACAAGACCAACTTCGCCGGTCCGCGCTTCCTGATGCGGATCGCCGAGCTGGACATGCACCCCTATGACGTGACCGACCGCAAGGACGCCGCCCAGGAGGAGCACGGCCTGGGCTACTGCAACATCACCAAGTGCTGCACCGAGGTCTGCCCCGAGCACATCAAGATCACCGACAACGCGCTGATCCCGATGAAGGAACGCGTGGTCGACCGCCGCTACGACCCGCTGGTCTGGCTGGGCAACAAGATCTTCAAGAGGTCCGGCTCGAAGAGCTGACCCTCCCCTGCGAGCCCGTCCCCTACCAGCGCCGCACCTGTCCGACAGCGCCGGCCCGCGTCCACGCGGCCGGCGCTGTCGGACAGGGACCGGTGGATGAGGTAGCCGTTGGCGCCGTGCGGTTCCACGCCGTCGGATCCGGCGGCCGGCTCACCTCGCAGGAGCGGCGGATCGTACGGCCGGCCGCCGCAGGGGTCAGCAGCCGTGAGATCGCATCACAGCTGTTCCTGAGCCCCCACACGGTGGAATATCACCTCTGCCGGGCCTACCCCGAAGCTTGGGGTCACCTCGCGCCACGAACTCTCCAGGGCCGATCCGGCGCGTCCCCAACGTGGTCGGGCGGGGCGCGCCGGCGCCGTCACTTGGAGCGGCGGAACAGCCCGCGTCTCTTCTTTCCGCTCTCCTGCCCGGGCAGAGGGTAGACCGCCGTGGCGGTGGGCTCGGCGGGCGGCGGGCCGACGAGGGGCTCCTGGCCGGGGAACGGCCCCCGGCCCGGGTCACCGGCGTGCGGCGGCTCCAGCGGGAACGGCGCGCCGGGGAACTCACCGGGCCCCTGCGGGACGGCCGGACCGCCCTGGAGACCGGGCCCCTGCGGGGACGGACCGCCCTGGAGACCGGGGCCGCCCGGGAACGGCGGACCGTCCGGGTGGAAGGGCTCGGCGCCGTGCGGGGGCGGACCGCCCTGGGGGAGGCCGCCGGGCGCGCCGGGGAGGAGGTCGTCGGGCCGGCCCGGCCGCGGGTGGTCGCGGAACTGGTCCGGGCCGGGAGGGAACGGCTCCTGGGCGTGGCTACGGACGTACGGCGGTTCCTGCGGGAACGGCGCGCCGGGGAACTCACCGGGCCCCTGCGGGACGGCCTGGCCGCCCTGGGGACCGGGGTCGTCCGGGGACGGCGGGCCGCCCTGGAGACCGGGACCGCCCTGGAGACCGAGGCCGCCCTGAGGACCGGGACCGCCCGGGAACGACGGGCCGCCCTGGGGGAAGTCCCCCGGAGGGCCGTACGGCGCGGCGCCGTGGAAGGGGGCCTCCGGCCCCATCGGCCCGTGGGGCGCCTGCCCCTGCGGGTGCTCCATGTAGCCGACGGGCTGCCGGCCGTAGCCCTGCGGCTGGTCGTAGCCGGGCTGGAACTGCTCATGGCCCGGCTGGTCGTAGCCCGGCTGAGGCGGGTAGGCCGTGGACTGCTCGTACGCCTGGGGATACTGCTCCGGCGCGTACTCCTCCGGATAGGCCGGGGCGTACATCTGCATGGGGACGAAGCTGATTATCGGGGCGTAGGCCGTACCGCTCTGGTAGGTGCCGTGCGGGAAGCCGGGCGCCGGTCCGTAGCCGGGGCCGATCGGGTAGCCCATCGGGCCCATGGCGTCGCCTCGCTGGTGGCCCAGGGCGCGGGGGCCGGCGCGGCGGATGGCCGCGGCGTGGGCCAGGCGGCGCAGCCTGCCCTCGAAGATCAGCACGGCGAACAGCACCAGCAGCACGAGGATCAGCGCCGGGATGGCGAGCTGGCTGCTCAGCGTGGCGCTGTCGAACTCGGAGTTGGCGTTGCGGATCTCGTAGGGCACCGGGGCCGGGGTGGTGTCCTCGAACGTCGGGGCGTTGGTCGGCGCGGGCGTGGCCGTGGGGAGCTCGGTCGGACTCTGCTCCGTGGTGGGGAAGACGACCTCCGACTCCGACTCCTCGGGCGTCGGCGGCTGCGTGTCGACGACGGGAGGCGGCTCGATGGGGGCCGAGTTCGACGGCGGCGGGACGACCGGCGGGGCGGTCGTCGCCGGCGGGGCCGTGGTCTTGGGAGGCTTCGGGGTCGTCGTCTTCGGGGGGACGGTGACCGTGGTGGTCACCGTCTTCTGCGGCACCGGGGTGGTCGGCGGCGGCTCCTGCCCGGGGTCCTCGGTGACCGTGACGGTGACGATCGGCGTGGGCTCCTCGCACGGCCCCGCCGGATCGGCGTCACAGCCCGGGATCTCGGAGGGGTCGACGGCGACCAGGCGGGTGGCCGCGCCGGCCGGGGTGGAGGTGGTGAGGGGCGCCGCGGCCAGCAGCAGCGCGCCGCTCAGCCCCAAGGACATGACAACGGCGGAGACGGCCGCCGTACGCCGTGATCGCGTCACCGGTGCCCTCCGCGGATTTCCCAAACAGGCTGAGTCAAGGAAAATACTAGTTGGGCAAAAGTAACAGCAAAGCGCTTTTTACAACACAGGTCGCGACTCACGCCGGCGCTGGACCTTCATCTGCAGCCAGAGCAGCCCCAGCAGGCCCCCGATCGCGGTCCCCACCGCGGGCAGTCCTCGCATCCCGGTCAGCAGCGGACCCGACTCGGCGACCGGCCCGATCTCCCGGCCCGGCCCGTCGACGTCCCGGGGCAGCGGCGCGCCCAGGGGCTGCGGGTCCGTCGTGGCCGCCGACGGCGGCGACGCGGCCGGCGCGGCCAGCGGCATCCGGAGATTCGGGTCGTCCCACACCTGGAGCGGCTGCCCCGGTGCCTGCGGCATCGGTCCCGGCGCCTGCGGCATCGGCCCCGGCAGCTGCGGCACCTCTCCCGTCAGCGGGGGCATCTGCCCGGCCTCGGCCAGCTCCGCCGAGCGCCGCGACACCGTCTCCGCCCTGGTGGCCGCGGCCTCCTCCCGCCGCCCGGCCCGCCGCGCCGCCACCCTCTCCGGCCGGAGCGGGCCGGCGGACGCCCCGCCCCGGTCCGGCGCGGCGCTCGGGGTGCCGGAGACCTCCGGCCCGGCCTGCTCGGTCCGGGATCCTCCGGACACAGCGACGCTCCCCCGAGGCGCCGGGGCCTCCTCCAGGGTCATCCGCATGCCCTCCCCGCCCTTCAGCCGCGGGTCCGGCGGCACCGCCCGCGCCCCGGGCTCCCCCAGAACCTGCGGCGCCGCGAGCGCCGGCGGGTTCAGCGGTGCGACCGGCTCCGGCAGGCTCTGCGGGATCTGGGGGGCCTGCCCCGGGTCCGCGGGGCCGTGCGACGTCACCGGCGAGGCGGGCGGCGTGGACGGCCGGTCCGCGGCCGTCGCGGCACCGGCCGGCCCGGCCTGTCCCGCCGCCTCCGCGCTCCCCGACGCCCCCGCGGGGCTGCCCGGAGGCAGCGGGGGCACGTTCGGGGCGGGCCGGGGCAGGACGGGGTCGGCCCCGACGGTCTGCGCCGCCTTCATGATCTCGGCGATCCTGGAGGCCGGGTTCTCGATCGTGGTCCGGGCCGTGTGCGTGATCCACACGCCGTCGCGGTTGCGCATCCGGGCCACCGCGGTCAGCTCGATGTCCTCGTCCTGGTCGGGCATCGTGAGCAGCACGTCAACCGACCTGCGCGTGTCGACCACCCCGAGGGAGCACATCTGGGCGCCGCCGCCGGGCGGCACCTGGGCGCCGGCCTCCTGCGGGCACTCGATGCTTCTGAGCGCCTCGGCGGGCGTGGTCTCCACCGCCAGCCGCGCGTCGGTGCCGGACCCCTCCAGCCACACCCGGAACCGGATCACGTCGTCGGCGCGGACCCACTGGGACCAGGAGTTGAGCTCGTCGGCCTCGGCCGCCTCGGCGGGGAACGTGGCGGGGTCGTCCGCCCCGACCGCGTACACGGCCGGTCCTCCGCCCAGCACGAGCGCCCCCGTCCCCAGGGCCGACACGACCCGGGCACGCTGCCACCATCCGGTCACCGCACTTCTCCGATCCCCCGATACGGACGTACGCCAACGACACATCCCGCTATTGTTATGTCACAATGCGTAGCCGCTCAACCCTCGCGGAGCTGACCTTGTACGGCGCGCACGATCGGCAGGTCCGCGGGCAGCCACGGCACGTCATACAGCTCGTCCATGGGCAGCCAGCGCAGGTCCAGGTGCTCCTTGGCCTCCGGCTCGCCCTCCACGATCTCGGCCAGCCACACCCGGAGCACGTAACCGCTCGACAGCGGCCAGTCGCCGCCGATCTGCGCCCCGGCCTCGACCAGGACGCCGAGCTCCTCCTGGCACTCCCGGATCAGCGCCGTCCGATCGTCTTCCCCCGGGTCGACCTTTCCACCGGGCAGCTCCCAGCCACCGGCGAGTTCGGGAGGCTCGGCGCGCTGGGCGGCGAGCAACCTGCCGCTGCCGTCGACGATCGCGGCTCCCACAACGACCTTGTCCATGGCCCTCGATTCTGTCAGCCCTGCTCCTTCAACCTGAGCTGTGCGAGAACATCGGGGTTCTGCAGCGGCCGGGTGAACCCCACGATGCCGATGCGGTCCCGATAGGTGGTGACCTTGATCGGCCCGCACAGCCGGCACCTCGCCTCGACCATCTTGCCCGGTGAGACCACCATTCCCACGTGACCGGGCCGGTCGACCCCGGTGCCCGGCCCCGCGTTGAAGAAGACCAGATCCCCGGCCTGCTCGTCGCCCGGCGCGATCTTCTCGCCGAAGGGCCACTGACCGAAGGTCGTGCGCGGGATGGTCAGGCCGACGCTCCGGTAGGCCATGTAGATGATCCCCGAGCAGTCGAAGGCATCCGGTCCGGTGCCGCCCCACAGGTACGGCTTGCCGCGCTGGGCCAGCGCGTAGTCCAGGATCCCGGCGACCGTCTCGGTGGGCGCCGCCGCCACCAGGGGCTCGTCGCAGGCCGCCTCCGCCTCCGGCGGGACGCTGACCGCGCCGTCCTTGGCATATTTCTCGGCGATCTCCATGACCTGGTCGACGTACCACCAGGCCCGGTTGTAGACGAACAGCGAACGCCGCACGTCCTCCGGCGCGCCGTTGCGCTTGAGCATCTTCGCCGCGCCCAGGATGGCGTCGGCCGGGTTGTAGACGTCGGCCCAGCCGTCGCCGTCGCCGTCGGAGGCGTAGCCGTTGAACTGCGACGGAATCTTGATCTTCGCCTTGCCGCCCCAGGTGCCGATCAGGAACTGCATCGGCCCGGCCGCCCCGGCGTAGTTGGTGCCGCTGCGCACCCCGGGGAGCGTGGACCGCCCGTGGTCGGTCTCCCGCTTGCCCACCCCGGCGAGCACGTTCCACTGCACGCCGATCTTCTCGGCGTGCTTGCGGTACAGCTTCAGGTAGTCCGCCGGGATGTCCGAGCCCGCGGCCTCGGACTGCTCGCCCGCGGCCCTGGAGACCTCCTCGCAGTCGGGCAGCCCGCCGCCGGTGAAGGAGGGGAAGGTGCTCATCATCATCATCGGCGCCAGGACCAGGGTGAGCAGGCAGAGCCCGGCGACGGCGATGATGAGGACGAGGCGGACCCGCTTGCCCGTCATCCGCTCTCCCCACTCCGCGCGGACCCGTCGTCGCCGTCCTGGCCTTCGTCGGCCGGCTGCAGATCGTGGACCCGCCAGTCGGCCCCGACCTCGATGAGCGTGACGGCGTAGTCCTCGGTCCGCTCCTTCGGCCCGCTCTTGGCGGTGACGTCCTGGGTGCCGGTGACCACGAACACCACCGAGGTGTTCTGGATCTGCCGGATCTCCTTCACCCGCGCCGTGCCGACGGAGACGACCTCGTCGGCGCGGTTGGCCTCGACGCTGCCCGGGGAGGTGACCGTGCGCAGCAGCACACCGGCGAACTCGGTCGTGGTGTATCCCCTGAGCCGGTCCCCGTAGACCGCCGGGTCCTCGTCGTAGCGGAACGTGCCGTACTCGGCGGTGAAACGCTGGGCGTAGTCGGCGGCGGCGGCCAGCTCCTGCTTGGTCATCGGCAGGTAGGAGTAGACGTCGAAGGGCGCGTTGCTGGCCGTCGCCGACGGCCGGGGCGGCTCGGCGCTCACCGCCGCCCGCGATCCGGGCACCGTACGGCTCACGCCCGCCGGATCGGGCTGCGGCCGCCCCTCGTCACCGGAGTCCGGCCACATGGTCAGATAGATCCCGACCGCGGCCAGCATCATGACCAGCACCGCGAAGACCAGCCCTCGACGGCTGCCCCCTTCGACCATCGTCAGTCCTTGTCGGGGTTGGACGCGCGGAGCCAGAAGGGCGCGGCCGTCTCATCGGTCCCCCCGCCCCGCTCGGACCGGCTGGGCAGCCAGAGCGGGGGCGCCTCGGACGACCTGTCCGCGCGCCCGCCGTTCCCCGACCTGCCGGAGCCGCCGAAGATGCCGCCCCCCGACCCCGAGGAGTCGCGGGAGCCGCCGAAGATGCCGCCGCCGGATCCCGAGGAGCTCCGGGAGCCGCCGCGTGGCGCGGAGCCCGAGCCGGAACCGTTGCGCGATCCCGAGCCGCGCGGCTCCGGAGCGCGCGAGCCGGAGTCCCAGCGCCGGGAACCGCCGCCGGGGCCGAAGACGCTCCCGCCCGACCGTCCGCCGCCCGACGAGGACGACGGCGACCCGCCGGAGGACCGGCCGCCGGAGGAAGCCGGGGAGGACCCGCCCGCCGGCCCGCCCTGCGGGGCCCAGCCGCCGGAGCGGCCGCTGAACCAGCCGCCCCCGCCACCGCGGGTGGAGCCCCCGGAGCCGGAACGGGCCGGGGCGGCGCCGGCCGCGGTGGTGCCGCCCGTCGCGGCGCCGCCGGAGAGGTTGAGCGGCGGCGCCGCGCCGGCGCGCGCCGCGGTGACCGGCCGGCCGGTGGCCTTGCGCCGCGTGCCCGTCTGGGCGTCGGTGTCCAGCGGCGCGGGCTGCGCGCCGGCCGGGATCCGGGCGCCGGAGGGCGTGTTCGCCGCCGAGCCGCCCTCCTCCCCGCGGACCTTGCCCTGGGCGACCGCCGCGGCCGCCGTCGCGACCGAGGCGCCGCCGGCGAGCGCGGCCGCCTGCAGCACGGGCTCCGCCTTGCGCATGCCCCAGCGGCCCACCCGGGCCGCCGCGACCGGCGGCAGCACGCCCGCCGCGCGCTGCAGGGTCGGCGCGGAGGCCGCGTCGCCCAGCATCCGGGTGGTGAGCGTGTGCCCGTCCATGGAGGCGAACAGGTGCTGGAACGGCCGGCGGTAGAAGAAGACCGCGATCGTCAGCAGGGCCATGAACATGACCTGCATGCCCCACGGCATCGCCGTGGAGATGATCAGGGCGTAGCCGTACACCAGGACGCCCAGGACCAGCGTCAGCACCGCCTGCCTGAGCAGGGTGCCGACCACCATCTCCACCCAGCGCATCGCGATGATCCGGCCGGACCCCGGATGCACGCCGATCAGCAGGAAGACCGGCGCGAGGATCAGCAGCAGCAGGAACCCGACCTTGAGCACCAGCAGCGAGACGGCCACCAGGAAGATCAGCAGTCCGGCGACCATCGCGGCCAGCAGCGCGCCGATCGCGATGCCCAGCCTGTTTGTCCAATCCTTTCCCTGGAAGAGGAAGAAGATCGGCGTGTTCTCCAGCTTGTCGGCGATCTCCGCCTCGTATCGTGCCTGGTGGGCGCTGACGTTCGGGATTTGCGTCGCCCGCAGCTCGGTCTCGTCGATGGCCTGGACGTCCAGCAACTTGGCGGCGTATGCCGCCACCTGGGGCGCCGCCGGGTCGGCGGTGCCGAACTCGCCCATCAGCCACGGCTTGCAGATCAGGGTGGACCAGAGCGCCTCGGCGTTCTGTTCGACCCCCGGGACGCCGGTCTGGCCGTAACCACCGGACTTCATCTGGGGATTGGTGTCACCCTTGGCAGGAACGCAGGATGTCCCGCCCGCGCCGGGCAGTCCGGAGAAGGCCGAGTTGACGACCTCGCTGGTCTTGTCGGTGACCAGCTTGCCCATGCCGGTGAAGTCGCCGGGGCGGCTGAAGAACCAGACCGCGACGGTGACCGCGAGGACCATCCAGATGACGCCCTCGGCGGTCGTGGTCGCGCGTTTGCGGATCAGGCCGTACCAGGCCAGCCAGATGGCGCCGAGGATCACGATCGGCCGCAGGTACGGCCAGTACATCGCGTTGGACAGGCTGATCACGATGTCGTCGACGACAGCCTTGATCGACTCCAGCGGGCCCTCGGTGGCCGCGGCCTGATAGGTCGTGATGGTCAGCCGGTCGAGCGCCTTGGCCCACGAGAAGATCGTGTTGGCCATCGTGTTGCCCATCACCGCCGCGACGTCGTCGCAGCCGAGCTGGTGGGTGTGCCAGAACTGGCCGCTCATGCCGTAGGTGGCGTAGTTGCCCTGCGGGGCCGGGGCGGAGGTCGGCGCCGGCGCGGCCGACGCCTCCGGTCTGGCCGCCGCCGCTCCCGCCGTCTCCGGGGACGGCGGCTTGAGCAGGCCGTCCACGCCCGAGCCGACGACCTCGGGAGCCAGGTCCGGCGAGAGGTCGCAGGGAGCGGCGGCGACGGCGGTGGACGTGCCCGCCGGCGACAGCAGCGGGAGCGCGAGAAACGCGGCCAGCGCCACCAGCGCGATGACGATCCGCCTGCGTAGTCGTCCCTTGCGGGAGTTCTTCAGCCCCTTGCGGGAGCCCTTCATGACCGCACCTCCAGCGCCGCAGCCCCCGGCCTACTGACTCTGTCGCCCCCGGAAAGATCATGCACGTTCTCGCCCGGTTTGTCGTGGGTCGGATTCGTATCGAGCCACCGCACCAGCTCGTCGGAGATGAGGTCCACCCCTATACGGCCCGCACGACCGTCCAGATCTCGGAAGACACACTCGCCGTTGCCCAGCGAGCGCAGGATCGCCTTGTGCTCCTCCGAGGGCTCCACCCCGAGCAGCGCCATCACGTGCTCCACCTCGACCCGCTCGGTCGAGCGGAAGGCGAACACCGACGACAGGCAGTTCGTCACCTGCTCGTTCAGCAGGTCGCCGGCGTTCTGCGAGACCAGCACCAGGGCGGTGTTGCGGGAGCGGCCCATCCGGCTGACCTCGGGCACCAGTTTGGCGCCCTCCGGCGTGGAGGTGATGGCCCAGGCCTCGTCCAGGAAGATCGCCTTGGGGGTCCGCCGGTCGAGGCCGTTCATCAGGCCCCGGGCGAACTGGGCGACCAGGTAGAGCAGCGCCACCGACAGCCGCTGCTCGTAGGAGTAGTCGTCACGGCCGGTGGAGGCGTCCGGGAGGGTCAGGCCGCCGAGGGTGAAGACCGTGGTCCAGCCCTCGGTGTCGATCTGGTCGCCGCCCGAGGGGTCGAAGCAGAGCCGGGCCAGGTGCATCTCCGACATCGAGCGGAGCACGGCGCCCAGGTTCTTGGAGGCGGCGTCCTCGGCCTGCTCCAGGAAGTCGACGACCTTGCCCAGCGAGGGGTCCACACCGTTGGAGACCGCCGCGACCGCCTGGATCATCGCCGACTCGCGCTCCTCCGACATGCGCGGGAGCAGCAGCCGCAGGGTCTCGCTGGCCATCGTCTTCTTGGCCGCGATGTCCTCGCCGAAGGAGAACGGGTCGAGCAGGCCCGGCGCGGCCGAGCCGAGCGGGATGACCCGCGCCTTCCGGCCCCGCCGCTGCAGCAGCTGGACCAGGGAGTCGGCGTCGCCCTTGGGGTCGATGACCGCGACCGTCACGCCGCGCAACGCCATCTGGTAGATCATCAGCAGCGCGAGCGTGGTCTTGCCGCCGCCGGGCTCGCCGGTGATCGCGATGGCCGTCGGCCGGTTGCGCGTGGCCGCCACCAGCGGGTCGAAGTGCACGATGCTCCGGGCCCGGCCCAGGGTCTCCCCGACGTAGGGTCCCATCCAGCCGGCGTTGGCCTCGTCCGCCCGGTCGCCCAGGTCCACGGTGGCGGTCGCCATCCCGCCGGCGATGGTGCGCAGCGGCTGCCGCTGCGCGTAGGCGTTGACCCGGACCCGCTCGCCCGGCAGCGCCTCGCAGAACAGCGAGAACTGGTCGCCGGTGGAGTTGACGATGTCGATGCCCAGGTCGCGGTAGTGCTCCACGACCGCCTCGACCCGCTGTATGCAGATCTCCTCCGTCGGAGCGGACACGATCAACCGGTGCCAGCCGTACACGAAGGGCAGGCGCTCCTTGGTGATGCCGTGCTCCAGCATGCGGGCCGCGTCGATCTGCTCGGCCAGCGCCAGCGGCGCCTCGGCGCCCGCCTCCCGGATGTGAATGTCCATGTCACGGGCGTGGGCGAGCTTGCGCGCCACGTCCTTGCTGGCCTTGACCGGCGAGATCAGCCGCATCCTCGAACTGATCTCCACCGGGAAGGGGAGCTGGTCGGCGAAGTGCATCCACGGCTCGCCGTCGGGGAAGGGCATCAGGTCGGGGAACCGGGCGAAGGACAGATGCGCGACGTAGGAGTCGCCGTCGGGCTGCTCGATCCGGAGCAGCGACCTGCCGTTGTGGATCTGCCCCTCGACGAGGGACTCGATCTCGCCCTGGCCCCAGCGCCGCTTGGGGCTGGCCGAGGCGGGCGGATCGCCCAGCGAGCCGGTCGCGGCGTGCTGGAAGAGCCAGGCGATCTCGGTGGAGGTGGCGTGCCGGGCGTACAGGGCGCTGGCGGACAGGGCCCGGCCCAGCCGCTCCGCCTGCTCCGACCACTTGGCGATCTCCGCCTTGGGGACGTGGTCGTCGTCGATGCCCAGGACCTTCTCGCTGCGCTGGTAGAGGCCGAAGAGCTGGGACAGCACCCCGGTGCCGAGCTGCCTGCCGCGCGCGCCGAGCCGTACGCCGAGATAGACCTCCTTGCTCCAGAAGTCCTTCGCCCAGACGTGCCGGTACATCTCCTCGAGGTAGTCGCGCCAGCCGGGGCCCTCGTCGGAGGTGGCGTTCAGCGCCATGGCCCACTCGGCCGCCGGGTAGGTGCGGTGCGCCACCCGCAGGTGCACCTCGGCGTCCGGCATCCGGATCGCCGCCAGGGCGATCGTGATGTTGGTGACCAGCGCCTCCCGCTCCTCGGGGGTGACGAACTCGTAACTCACGGTCGGCAACCGGAAGTAGGCCCAGACCGACGAGTCGGTCAGCAGGATCCGGTCGTCGAAATATCGGACGGCGAGACGACTGCGTGCCCGCGAGGCGCGGCTCACACGACCTCCTTCACCGGCCGCGTGGCCGGACCGCTGTGACCGGCGGCTCGCCCGCCACGCTCGCTCACGTGCCCACCTCGTTACGCCCGTTCACCACGTCTCCTCGCGCCCGGGGGATCACTGGGCCAATTCCTCCTCGCTGGGTCGGATCGCCTGTGCCGCTCCGAAACCCGCCACCACGACTCCGGCCAGCGCGAGATACGCCCGGCGGCCCGGCGCCCGCAGATGCGACGGCTCCACCCGCTCGGACCTGCCGGGGGCCAGCTCGTCCTCCCAGGGCACCCGCACGATCGCCCGGCACCGGCCGCGCGCGACCGCCTCGGCCTGCTCCACGTCGCCCATGCTGCGGCGGCTCACCCCGTTGACGACCATGATCGCGCGTCGGCGGAGGTCCGCGCAGCCGTGGCCGTCGAGCCACTCGTAGGTCATGGCCACCGCGTCCGGGCCGTCCTCGCTGGCCGGCACGACCAGGACGAGCTGGTCGGCGTAGGGCAGCACCCGCGCGGCCAGCGCCGCCGCCGGGTCCATGACGATCAGCTTGTAGTGCCGGTCCAGCATGTCCATCGTCTGGCTGAGCCGCCGGTCGGAGAAGAGCGTGCGGTCGGAGAGCCGCTGCTCGGCCCCGGAGTCGCTGTCGCCGGCGATGACCTCGAGGCCGGAGGCGCAGCGGCTGGTGTAGGCGCGCATGCCCAGATAGCCGTGGACGTTGTCGAGGCCGGCCAGCAGGGAGGTCAGGGTCTCGGGCGACTCGCCCTGGATCCGGCTGGACAGGGCGTGGATGCCGATGTTGGCGTCGACCGCGAGCACCCGGTCCTCGCGGTATCGGGCGAGGGTGTGGCCGAGCATGAGGGCGGTCGTGGTCTGCCCGGCGCCGCCGGTGCAGCCCAGCACCACCACCCGGCGGCTGCCGGCGAACACCGCCCTGGTCCGTGCCTCGTCGATCTCCGATCCGTCCGTGCGGCCGGTGCCGCCGGGCCCGATGACCACCTGGGCCAGCCGTCGCCAGCCTCCCGAGGAGTCGCGGCCGACGACCGACTCCACCCGGCGCACCCTGGCCTCGCCATGGGTGGGCCGGGACACCGGCACCGCGGGCGCCACCGGGTCGGCCTTGGCCTCGGCCCCGGACGGGACCGCCCGGATCGACACGCCCGCCGACGTCCCCGCGGGCCGGTCCTGCTGCCAGGTCCTCGGCGTCTCGGCGGACTGCCCCATCGGCGCCGGCTGCCCCTTGCGGTGCCTGGTCCACAGGCCGTTGTCGGCCTCCGCCGCCGCGTCGCCCACCCGCACCTCCGGTCCGGCGGGCCGCCGGACCGGAGCGGGCCCGATGAACCGCGGCTCGGCGGGAGCCTGCTCGGCGGGGCCCGCCGCGGCCGCGGGCCGCTCGACCGGCGTGGGCCGCTCGGGCAGCACAGGCCGTCCGGGCCGCTCGACCGGCGTGGGCCGCCCGGCGGGGTCGGCCGGAGCCGCAGACCGCTCGACGGGCTCCTCGGCGGCCATGGACCGCCTGGCGGGATCCTCGGCGGGCGCGGACCCTTCAACGGTCGTGGACCGCCCGACGATCTCCTCAGCGGTCGTGGACCGCCCGACGGGAGCGGCCGGGGCGGCGGACCGCTCCACGGCCTCCTCGGCGGGCGTGGACCGCTCGACCGGCGTGGGCCGCCCGGCGGGGTCGGCCGGGGCCACGGACCGCTCGACGGGCTCCTCGGCGGCCGCGGACCACCCGGCGGGCTCCTCAGCGGCTGCGGACCGCTCCAGGGGCTCCTCAGCAGTCGTGGACCGCTCGACGGCCTCCTCGGCGGCCGCGGACCGCTCCACGGGCTCCTCGGCGGCCGTGGGCCGCTCGGGGAGCCGGCCGGCGGCCCTGGGGGCGGCCACGGGCCGCTCGGCGGGAGCGGTGGAGGCGGTGTCCGTCTGAACCCCGTCCTGGCCGGTCCCGGCCGGAGCGGGGCGCTCCGCCTCGGCCGAGGCGGCGAGCCTGCGCAGCCGCCGCAACGCCTCGGTGCCGATCGGCGCGACCGGATCGGCGGGAGCCTGCCCGGCCGGGGCCGCCGGAGCGGGGTCGGCCGGGATCTTGACCAGTGCGGCGGCGGCCACGGGCGGCGGAGCGAGGGAGACCCGCTCGACCGGCTCCGCCGGAGCGGAGGCGGCCCGCGTCGTCGAAGGGGAGACGGCAGGCGTGGCGGGAGCGGCGGCCACGGGCCCCTCGGCGGGGACCGCCTGCCCGAGGGCCGGAGCGGTGCCCCGGCGGGGCGTGCGCGTGCCCCAGGCGACGCGTTCGCGGGCGACCGGGGCGGCCGCTGCCGCCGCGGCGGCGGCGGCCACCGCGGGACGGACCTCGCGGGAGGACGCCGCGCGCTTGGGCTGGGCGTGCCGGGCCCTGCGGGAGACCTTGGCCCGGGCCGGTGCGGCCTGTCCGGGCGCGGCCCGCCAGACCCGGCCGGTGAGGCTGATCTCCGAGGGCTCGGCGGTGGGGGCCATCCGGCACCAGGTGCGCGGCTCACCCACGTAACGCACCTGCGACTGGAGCAGCTCGGTGAGCCTCTTGCTCTCGATCACCGGCCTGGTGGAGAGCCAGGTGACGATGCCGGGCGGCACGAGGTAGACCACGTGCCAGGGCGCGTCGAAGGGCAGGCCCAGCAGGTAGAGCACCAGTGACCAGGGCACCACCACGCCCACGAACACACCGATCCAGACGATCGGAAGCGGCATCGGCAGCCGTAGGTCGTACAGCTTGTAGAGCCGTTTCTCGATCCGCCAGATATTGGTATACGTGGGCAGGTCCACACGCTCCTCCTCTCCGCCCTCGTTCTTTGACCGCTACGCGCGATCTCAACCCCCCGTGATGCCCAGCGCGCCCGCGATCGCCTTGGCCGTCACCTCGATGATGTTGGGCACGTAGAAGATCACTCCGATGGCCACCGCGAGGATGATGAACTGCACGAACCTGGTGATCTCACGGGTGAAGAGGAAGAAGAGCGCGACGACGGAGACGACGACGAGGAAGAGCGGGGCGAAGAACTTACGGAGGAAGTCGGCCAGTCCCTCGGTGTTGACACCCGTCGGAGCACCGGTCGGCTGGGCGAGGTCCATCGCGCTCAGCAGGATGGTCTTCAGGATCACTTCTCGTCCTCCGTGCTCATGATCGTGCTCGCCGGGCGGCCACGGACCCGCGACACGCATGCCCGGACCCGCCCACCGCCGATTCACTGATCAGGGGGGGTCTGTTCACTGCGGACCGGCACCATTCGATCATGTGTTACCCCACAGACCGTTTCGCGCCTCGGATGTCCTTGACGAACCACTTGTCGCCCTGCTTGACCACGGTGAGCAGGTAGGCCTGCTCAAGCTTGCCGCTCATGTCACCGGGGTCGGACGGGGTGGGCTCGGCCGAGGGGGCCACGCCCGAGGGCACACCCCACACGACCGTCGCGGTGACCTCCCGGGTCGCGCCGCCGACGAGAGGGACGGCGAGGTCCTTGAGCTCGACGAGGGTGAACGCGCCGCCGAACCCCTCCAGGGTGACCCCGGCGGCGGCGTAGCGCTGCAGGGAGGCGTTGTCGCCGGCGGCGTAGGCCTTGAAGAAGTCGGCCAGGGGCGTGCGGAGCTCGGCCTCGGCGGCCTCGTCGCCCTCGCCCTCGGGCACCGGGGGCAGGTTCGCCGGGGTCGGCGCGGGAAGGATGCCCGGCCGCCCGGAGACCACGAACCTGTCGGTCCGGCTGTCGTGGAACACCGGCACGGACAGGAGCTGGCGGCGGCTTCCCGACTGGAAGGCCAGGGTCACGACCGCATTCTCCCGGTCGACGATTTCCGTGCCGTACGGCTGCACCGCGCCGGCGGCCATCCGGCCGACTCCGTCCCAGCCGAACTGCGGCTCGGCGCCGTCGGGCAGGTAAGGCGCGAGCCGGGAGGCCCTTTCCTGGGAGCGGACGGCCTCGAAATTCAGATAGACGGCGGCGAACTGGCTGGCGAAAGAGGTGGCCCGGCTGAGCGGAAATTCGGTGTCCGCCGGAACGGCGGCCGCCCCACCTGCGGTGTTCTGCCGGGTGAAGCGTTCGAAAGGCGCACGGACCCCGTTCACCACGATGACCACTATTAATGCCCAGAGCACGGCGCGGCCGGTCCACACCAGCCAGCGACCGCCTCCGCCGGACCAGCGGGCCCGGCCCGGTGCGCCCCGCCCTCGGGCCGGAGCGCCGTCGGACTCGGGGCCGTAGGGCTCCTCCGGGTATGCCGACAGCTCAGGGTCGCCAGCGATCCGAGGATCACGCTGGACCGTTGCCCTTCGAGCCATCTTGCCTCCGCTCGCGCCCATCCCCCGGTTGGCGCGGTGTCGTATTACTCCCGACCCCGTTAACCATGGTCAAGCACTTACTCTAACCGCCCCGCCGATTGTTCCAGGAAAGCCACGCCTATGCTGCAGGCATCGTCGTGACTGAGCAAACCCGGTCTGGAACTCGGCCGGACCCGCCACCTGTGCACATCGCCAAGAAAGCACGTTATGCCTGCTCGGCGGGTAACCCGATTACTCAAAGGCCACGCATTGCTATCCAAACGGCGCCGAGACTGTCGCGACCTGCGCATTTAACTCGGAATGCATCACACAGTGTCACCATATGAGGAACGGGCCTGGTCAGAGGACCAGGCCCGTTCCCTCACGCGTGAGCCGTCAGACGTTGAAGCGGAACTCCACGACGTCGCCGTCGCGCATCACGTAGTCCTTGCCCTCGATGCGGGCCTTGCCCACCTGGCGGGCGGCGGCGATGGAACCCGCCTCCACCAGCTCGTCGAAGGAGACGATCTCCGCCTTGATGAAGCCGCGCTGGAAGTCGGTGTGGATGACCCCGGCCGCCTCCGGAGCGGTGGCGCCCTTGCGGATCGTCCAGGCCCGGGTCTCCTTGGGACCGGCGGTCAGATAGGTCTGCAGGCCGAGGGTCTCGAACCCGACGCGGGCGAGCTGGGACAGGCCGGACTCCTCCTGCCCGACGGACTGCAGGAGCTCCAGCGCCTCGTCGTCGGGGAGCTCGACGAGCTCGGACTCGATCTTGGCGTCCAGGAAGACGGCCTCGGCCGGAGCCACGATCGCCGACAGCCGGGCCCGCAGCTCCTCGTCCACCAGCTCGTCGGCGTCGAGGTTGAAGACGTAGAGGAACGGCTTGGCGGTCAGCAGGTGCAGCTCGCGCAGGTCGGCCACGTCGATCCCGGCGCCCTTGGCCCCGGCGTAGAGGGTGGCGCCGCCGTCGAGGAGCTTGACCGCCGCCTCCGCGGCCTCCAGCGTGGCCTTGCGGTCCTTGTTGGTCCTCGACTCCTTCTGGAGCCGGGGGATCGCCTTCTCCAGCGTCTGCAGGTCGGCGAGGATCAGCTCGGTGTTGATCGTCTCGATGTCGCGCTCGGGGGCGACCTCACCGTCCACGTGGGTCACGTCGGGGTCGGTGAAGACCCGGATGACCTGGCAGATGGCGTCGGTCTCGCGGATGTTGGCGAGGAACTGGTTACCCCGTCCCTGCCCCTCCGAGGCGCCGCGGACCAGTCCGGCGATGTCGACGAACTCGACCTTCGCGGGCAGGAGCTTCGCGGAGCCGAATATCTCGGCCAGCTTCTCCAGACGCGGGTCGGGGACGCCGACGATGCCCACGTTGGGCTCGATGGTGGCGAACGGATAGTTCGCCGCCAGGGCGTTGGCGGTCTTCGTCAGCGCGTTGAAAAGCGTTGACTTACCGACGTTGGGCAATCCGACGATGCCGATACTCAGGCTCACGTAAGCCGAGTTTACGGGGAATCACCCAGTGCTACCCGCCGCAGGCACGTCACGGGCCGGTGGACGGCCGCGGCCGCCGGCGTCCGCGGGGCCTGGCGGGCGAGATGTAATGACACGGGCGAAATGCCGGAATCGATCCGGAAGGCGTGTCGGGCAGCCAGGAGCCACCGGGCCTGCGATCATTCCGGGGTGGATGTCATGGCACTCGCTTTCCAGCTCGCCGTGGGACTCGCCGCGGGACTCGCGATCGGGTTCCTGCTGGGCCGGGCGCGTGCCTCCTCGGGAGCGGCGGACATCGTGACGCGCCTGGCCGAGGCCGAGGCCCGCGCCAAGGCCGCCGAGGAGAAGGTCGCCTACGTCGAAGGGCAGCTGGCCGAGCGGTTCCAGGCCCTGTCGGCCCGCGCGCTCGACGTCAACAACCTGCGGTTCCTGGAGCTGGCCGAGACCCGGCTGGCCGCCGGCCGCGCCGAGGCCGCCGGGGAGCTGGAGCAGCGCAAGCAGGCCGTCGAGCACCTGATCGAGCCGTTGAAGGACACCCTGGCCCGTGTCGAGGCGCAGCTGCGCGACACCCAGTCGGGCCAGCGGGCCGCCCACGCCGAGCTGGCCAAGCACATCGACGTGGTCCGGGAGAGCAACGACCGGCTCCGCGTCCAGACGACCGCGCTGGTGCGTGCCCTGCAGCGCCCGGAGGCCCGGGGCCGGTGGGGGGAGCTCCAGCTCCGCAGGGTCGCCGAGATCGCCGGGATGCAGCGATACTGCGACTTCGACGAGCAGGCCAGCGCCACCACCGCCGACGGCGTGCTCCGGCCGGACATGATCGTGCGACTGGCCGGCGGCAAGAACATCGTGGTCGACTCCAAGGTCTCCCTGGCCGCCTACCTGGAGGCCGCCGAGTCCGGCGACCCCGACCACCAGTCGGCCCGGCTCGACTCCCACGCCCGGCACGTGCGCGAGCACGTGGACCGGCTCGCGTCCAAGGCCTACTGGCAGGCGTTCAGCCCGGCGCCGGAGTTCATGGTGCTCTTCATCCCCGGCGAGGCGTTCCTGGCCCCGGCCCTGGAACGCGACCCCGCCCTGCTGGAGTACGCCATGCGGCGGCGGGTCCACATCGCCACGCCCACCACGCTGATCACCATGCTCCGCACCGCGCAGTACGCCTGGCAGCAGGCCGCGCTCAGCGAGAACGCGCGGGCGGTCTTCGAGCTCGGCAAGGAGCTCTACGAACGGCTGGGCACCATGGGGCGGAACATGGAGACGATGGGACGGTCGCTGAGCAGGGCGGTCGAGTCCTACAACCGGACGGTCGGCTCCCTGGAGACCCGGGTGCTGGTGAGCGCGCGCAAGCTGAACGACCTGGGGCTGGTCGAGACCGAGCTGGACAGGCCCGGCACGGTCGAGGACCTGCCGCGCGCGCTGACCTCGCCCGAACTACTGGAAGAAGAGGGCGCAAGCTCGTCCCCCATCTCCCGGCTGAACGGTAAGTTGGCGAACGACCTGCCCTGAAAGCCGTTCCCCGAAGACGCCGTCGGCCGGACACTGGAGGCGGAGCGGAGGGGGTTGGCGATGAGGGGCCGAGGTCGAGGGGGACGACTGGTGGACGATCGAGGCGACGGGCAGCCGCTTGGCGGGGTGAGCGCGTGAGTGAGCAGAAGCGGAGTGCCGGCATCCGGCTGACCGCCCGGGGCGCGGTGGCGTCCGTGCTGGTGTTCACGCTGGCGGGCAGTGTCGCGCAGGCGCTGCTCGGCCTGCCGGTGCTGACCGGCCTGGCGTTCGTGGCCGGTTGCGCGGCGGCGGTGTCGCTGGTGAACCGGCGCGACCTGCTCTCGCTGGTGGTGTCACCACCGTTGATCTTCTTCGCGGCCACGCTGGTCGCCGAGGCGGTCCGGGCCCTGGGCGCGGCCTCACCGGTCCAGGCGTTCGGCCTGGGCATGCTGACCAAGCTGTCGGCCGGCGCCCCGTGGCTGTTCGGCGGCTCGCTCCTGGTCCTGGTCGTGGCCTGGCGGCGCGGCCTGGCCCAGTGCGTCCGCGACCTGCGCGAGGAGCTGCGGGCCGCCGGCCCCGACATTCCCCGCCCGAGGAGCGGCGACAGCGTCGGCTACGCCCCCGAGCCCGAAGGCTACTTCGAACCCAAGGTGTACGGCACGCCCCGCGAAGGCCAGTAGCCGCGGGGCGGGCCGCCGTAGGCGCACAGCCCGGCCGGCGATCGCGCGGCACGGCCGCTGCGGGCGCACGGCCCGGCCGGCGAGGGACCGTGGACCTGCGGAGGACCTCAGGCCGAGGACGCCCGTACGGCGGCACGCGGCGCCGCCGTACAGAGCGGGGAGGGCGGGTCAGACGGTGGCGCGCAGGTCCTTGCGCAGCTCGTGCGGGAGGGCGAAGCGGACGCTCTCCTTGACCGACTCGACCTCCTCGACGTCGTCGAAGCCGTGCGCGGCGAGGCGGGCCAGGACGCCGGCGACGAGCTCGTCCGGGACCGAGGCGCCGCTCGTCACACCGACCGTGGTGACGCCGTCGAGCCACTCGTCCTTGATGAGTGAGGCGTCGTCGACCAGGTAGGAGGCGTCGGCTCCGTGGTCGAGGGCGACCTCGACCAGCCGCTTGGAGTTGGAGGAGTTCTCGGAGCCCACGACGATGACGAGCTGGGCCTGGGCGGCGATCTCCTTCACCGCGATCTGGCGGTTCTGGGTGGCGTAGCAGATGTCGTCGCTCGGCGGGTCGATGAGGTTCGGGAAACGCTCCTTGAGCCGGGAGACCGTCTCGACCGTCTCGTCCACCGACAGCGTGGTCTGCGACAGCCACACCAGCCGGTCGGGGTCCTTCACCTGGACGGCGTCGACCGAGTCGAGGCCGTCGACGAGCTGGATGTGGTCGGGCGCCTCGCCGGCGGTGCCCTCGACCTCCTCGTGGCCCTCGTGGCCGATGAGCAGGATGTCGTAGTCCTGGGAGGCGAAGCGCCTGGCCTCGTTGTGCACCTTGGTCACCAGCGGGCAGGTGGCGTCGATCGTCTTCAGGCTGCGCCGGGCGGCCTCCCGGTGGACCGCCGGAGAGACCCCGTGGGCGGAGAAGACCACGATCGCGCCCTCGGGGACCTGCTCGGTCTCCTCTACGAAGATCGCTCCCCGCTCCTCCAGCGTCTTGACCACATGGGTGTTGTGGACGATCTGCTTGCGGACGTAGATCGGCGCGCCGTACTGCTCAAGGGCCTTCTCCACGGCCTCGACCGCTCGATCGACCCCTGCGCAGTAGCCACGGGGTCTAGCCACAAGCACACGTCGGGTCGCGGGGGTCTCTGAAGTCATGTTCTTATGCTACGTGGAGTGTCCGCTGGGCCGCCCACGCGTCCTATGACCTCATACGGCACAGTCTTGCGAGACTAGACGCCTAAAACAGACCTCCCAGGGAGACGACATGGCAGTCCCCGACATCCTCCGTAATGTCACCAGAAATGTCCGCGAGGCGCTCTCCAGCCGCGAAGGGTTCAAGGAGAAGGCGAAGGACCTGCCGCTCTACGTGCTGCAGTCCGCGCTGAGCGGGGTCGGCCAGGCCCTGCTGATCGGCGACCGCGTGCGGAGCACGATCAAGCGTATCGGCCAGCAGGACGAAGAGGAGTCCACGCAGACCGCCGACGAGCCGGCCGAGTCCGCCAAGGACGACAAGACCGAGGACAAGCCGGCCCGCCGCGAGCCGGTCATCTTCGCCCCCCGCCCGGAGAGCGCCTCCACCAAGGAGATCACGCCCGAGACCAACGGCGCCAAGTCCCGTCCCGAGCCGGTCATCTTCGCCCCCGCCAAGCCCAAGGCCAAGCCCGCCACCACCGAGGCCGAGACCGTCGAAGCCAAGCCCGCCGAGCCCGCAGAGGTCAAGGCCACCGAGCCGGTCAAGGCCGAGACCGTCGAAGCCAAGCCCGCCGAGCCCGAGGCCACCACCCCCGAAGCCAAGCCTGTCGAGACCGACACCGCAGAGGCCGAGCCCGCCAAGGCCACCAAGACCAAGAGCGCCGCGCCCAAGGCCAAGTCCAAGACCGCGGAGCCCAAGGCCGCAGAGGCCGCCGTCTCCCAGCCCGCGGCCGCGAAGGTGGAGGTCACGGAGGTCGAGGTCGTCAAGCCCGAGGCGGCCGACGCCGCGCTGGTCGAGGTCACGGAGACCAGGGTCGCCGAGCCTCCGGTGGCCACGCCGGTCCCCGAGGCGGTCGCCGTCCCCGCCGAGCCGATGCCCGGCTACGGCCAGCTGTCGATCGCGTCCCTGCGCGCCCGGATGCGCGGCAAGACGGCCGAGCAGATCCAGGAGCTCATCGACTACGAGCGGGCCACCACCGCCCGTCCGGAGGTCGTGCGGATGTACGAGAACCGGCTGGCCAAGCTGGAGGCGGCCGGATAGCCGCAGCTTGCGCGTAGGCTCCCGACCATGACCTCGAAGACCACCCCGGAACAGCCGCTCCCGGTCCGCACCGTGCTGCAGATGGTCGGCGGCTGGATCGGCAAACTCGGCACCGTCTGGGTGGAGGGGCAGATCACCGAGCTGACCGCCCGCGGCGGCACGGTGTTCCTGACGTTGCGTGACCCCGTGGCCAACGTCTCGGCCCGGGTCACCTGCCCCCGTGGCGTCTACGAGGCGACCGTCCCCCGGCCGGTGGACGGCGCCCGGGTCGTCATGCACCTGAAGCCGGACTTCTGGGTGAACAAGGGCTCCTTCGCGTTCACCGCCCTGGAGATGCGCCCGGTCGGCGTCGGCGAGCTGCTGGCCCGGCTGGAGCGGCTGCGCCAGGTGCTCGCCGCCGAGGGGCTCTTCGGAGTCGACCGCAAGCGGCGCCTGCCGTTCCTGCCGGGCACGATCGGGCTGATCTGCGGCCGTGACTCGGCCGCCGAGCGCGACGTGCTGGAGAACTCGCGGCGCCGCTGGCCCGCGGTGCGGTTCAAGGTCGAGCCGGTGGCCGTGCAGGGCCCGTACGCGGTCACCGAGGTCACCGAGGCTCTGCGGAAGTTCGACGCGGACGGCGAGGTCGACGTCATCGTGATCGCGCGGGGCGGCGGGTCGATGGAGGACCTGCTGCCCTTCTCCGACGAGGCGCTCGTCCGGGCGGTGGCGGCGTGCCGGACCCCGGTGGTCAGCGCCATCGGCCACGAGCAGGACAACCCGCTGCTCGACCTGGTCGCCGACGTGCGGGCGTCCACCCCCACGGACGCGGCCAAGAAGGTCGTGCCGGACGTCGGCGAGCAGCTCACGCTCATCCGCCAGCTCCGCGACCGGGGCCGGCGGGTGGCCGGCGGATGGCTGGAGCGCGAGACGGCCTGGCTGGCCGCGGTCCGCTCCCGCCCCGCCCTGGCCGACCCGGTCCGTGAGATCGAGCGCAGGGCCGAGCAGGCCGAGCAGCTCAGGGACCGGGCGAGGCGCTCGCTGACCGCCTCCCTGGACCGCGCCCAGGACTCCCTGGAGCACCTGCGGGCCCGCCTGGTCTCCCTGTCCCCCGCCGCCACCCTGGAGCGCGGTTACGCGATCGTGCAGCGCCCCACGGGTGAGGTCGTACGGCGGGCGGCCGACGTCGCCCCCGGCGCCGAGCTGACGATCCGCTTCCCCGACGACAGGGTGCCGGTCAGGAGGGATTCAGCCACGTGAGCGAGGGGTAGCGCAGGCCGTCGTCGACGAAGCCGAACTGCCGGTAGAGCGACTCGCCGTCGGAGGTGGCGTGCAGGTCCACCCTGCGGACCTCGCTGTCGCGGTACCACTCCATGAGCTTGGCCATGATGGCCCGGCTGTGTCCCCGGCGCCGGTGGCCCGGGGCGGTGGTCATGTCCTGGATGTAGCCGCAGCGGCCGTTGGTGAGGGTGGGGCCGGGGAAGCGCTCGAAGATGAGGCCCATGCCGCAGGCGGCCAGCCCGCCCTCGGGGGCGTCCACCACGTAGACGGCCGTGTCGTCGCTGCCCAGCCTCTCCTTGAGGCTGTCGGCGTAGGTGTCCTGCCACTGACCGTCGACCGGGTAGCTGCCGTCCTGGGCCATCCGGTCGGCCAGGATCTCACGCAGGCGGACCAGCTCGGGGATGTCCTCGGGGGTCGCGGTACGAACGCTCATCCATGCAGTGTCCCAGGACCGTGATCCGCCCCTTGTGCCGGCGGGTGACTCTAGGGTGGGGATGTGGCCGATGAGAAGACACCGTCGTATGAGCAGGCACGCGAGGAGCTGACCGAGGTGGTCCGCCGCCTGGAGGCCGGCGGGCTGACGCTGGAGCAGTCGATCGAGCTGTGGGAGCGCGGCGAGCGGCTGGCGTCGCTGTGCGAGGAGTGGCTCCAGGGCGCCCGGGTGAAGCTCGCCGCCGCCATGGCGCAGCGCCGGCAGCCCGACCCCGCAGGGGACGCGCCCTTCTGAGGTCTGTCCGGCGGCGTACGTCCTGGGACGGCAGCGTACGTCCTGGGACGGCGGCGTACGTCCTGGACGGGGGCGTACGTCCTGGACGGGTCGGTCTCGGTCGAGGTGTCGCCGTCGCCGGAGTCCCGGGCGCGTGAGGCGATGGCGCCGTCGGAGACGGTCGAGCCATCGGTGAAGGTGACGGTGGCGCCGTTGACGTCGCCGGAGCGGTCGTTGGCGAAGAACGCGTCCGGCGCGGAGCGGATCGAGCTCTGGAGCGCCGTGCCGTACGCGCCGACGCCGTTGTCGACCTTGCTCCGCACGCGGTGGCCGGCCCGCGGGAACAGCACGGGCCGCGGCGCGCCGGTCCTGTCCGTCGATCGTCACCGCGCCCGGTCAGGGCCGGGCCGCACCGCCCAGGTGAGGCCGCGACCTCATGGTCCGGGCCCCGGACAGGCCCCTAGGAGGTCACCCGCGTCTGCTGCTTGATGGATCCGGCCAGGGCCGACAGCTCGTCCCACTGGGCGGTGCCCGTGACGACGACCGTGGCGTCGGGCAGGAGCCGGACGAGGGAGCGCTGGTTCTTGTCCTTGCGGACGCGCTGCTCCCAGGTCACCCCGCCGATCTGGACGCTGCCGGTGACCTCGCCGGTGTTGGCCAGCCGGTTGGCGAACTCGGCCGCGGGCCTCTCGTCGCTCTGGGCAAGCATCGCGTGGGAGCGCTTGGCGGTGGCGAAGCCGAGCCTCCAGGTGACCGCGCCCTTCTCCTTGGTCATCCGGGAGCTCGTCGGGATCCAGCCGGCGGGCACCTGATCCGGCGACCACACCTGGTAGGGCGCGTCGCGGCGCATGTTGGCCACGTCGAACGAGAAGTCGACCTTGGGGATGTGCTCGGTCCTGCTCTGCGGTGTGACCAGCAGGAACACGCCGACGCCGGCGAGGCAGACCAGCATCGCGACCGCATAGCCGTAGAAACCCTGAGTGAACCGTTCCACGACTGTCGAGACTAGTCGCTCGGGGGCGCGGTCCGGTCTCAGGGGCGCCTGATCTGCCCGACGATGGCGAGCACGCCCTCGGCGAGGTTGCGGGACGCCTCTTCGTCCTCGGACAGGGCGACCTCGGAGACGGCGGCGGCGAGCGCGCCGGTGAGGACCACGACCAGCGCGCCCTCGTCGCCCTCGAACAGGGCGGCGTTGCGCTTGGCCCACTGGCGCAGCCGGTCGCGCATGATGACCTCGAACCCCGGGGGCCCGTCACCGCGCAGGAACAGCGCGGCGAGCTCGCGCTCGGCGAAGCAGCCCTCCAGGTAGGCGCGGGCGCCGGCGATGAACAGCCGCATCGGGTCGGCCTCGCCCCCGGTCCGGGCCTCCTGGACGGCCTGCTTGGTCCGCTGGGTCTGCCGGGTCTGGAAGTCGTCGAAGAGCGTCAGGTAGAGATCGGCCTTGCCGGAGAAGTGGTGGTAGAGGCTGCCGACGCTCGCCCCGGCGCGGGCGACCACGTCGGTGACACCGGCCTCCGCGAAACCGCTCGCGACGAAGACCTCCCTGGCGGCCGCGAGGAGCGCGACGCGCGTGGCGGCACCCCGCTCGGAGGTCCGTGCAGCCACGCCTGTCACCAGCCGTTCCGTGTCGCTACTCATGGTGGGCACATTATCCCTCGCCGCCCGGCAAGAGGGAGGCAACTACGATCGATGCAGTAATCCACGAGAGGGGCTCCTCGTCATGTCCGATCAGACGTCCGTACCTGCCGCGCTCGCCACGGGTGCACACGCACCTGATCGCAACCTGGCCCTCGAACTGGTCAGGGTCACCGAGGCGGCCGCGATGGCCGCGGCCCGCTGGGTCGGGCGCGGTGACAAGAACGGCGCCGACGGCGCCGCGGTGAACGCGATGCGCCAGCTGATCAACACGGTGTCGATGAACGGCGTGGTGGTGATCGGCGAGGGCGAGAAGGACAACGCGCCGATGCTCTACAACGGCGAGCACGTCGGGGACGGCAGCGGCGCCGAATGCGACGTGGCCGTGGACCCGATCGACGGCACCCGCCTGACCGCGCTCGGCATGCCCAACGGGATCTCGGTCATCGCGGTCAGCGAGCGCGGCTCGATGTACGATCCCTCGGCCGTCTTCTACATGGACAAGCTGGTCACCGGCCCCGAGGCCGCCGGGGCGGTCGACATCAACGCGCCGGTGGCCGACAACATCTCCGCGGTGGCGCGGGCCAAGGGCGGCGAGCCGTCGGACGTGACCGTGGTCATCCTCGACCGGCCGCGCCACGAGAAGATCATTCAGGAGGTCCGGGAGGCCGGGGCGCGGATCAAGCTCATCACCGACGGCGACGTGGCCGGAGCGATCATGGCCGCCCGTGCGGGCACCGGCGTCGACCTGATGCTCGGCATCGGCGGCACCCCCGAGGGCATCATCGCGGCCTGCGCGCTCAAGTGCCTGGGCGGCGTCATCCAGGGCAGGCTGTGGCCGCAGGACGACGCCGAGCGCCGCCGGGCGCTGGACGCCGGACTCGACCTGGACGCCACGCTGACCACCGACGACCTGGTCCGCTCCGACGACGTGTTCTTCGCGGCCAGCGGGATCACCGACGGTGAGCTCATGCAGGGCGTCCGCTACCGCGGTGGCCGCGCCGTCACCAGTTCCCTGGTCATGCGCGGCCGTTCCGGCACGATCCGCAAGATCGAGAGCGAGCACCAGCTCTGGAAGCTGCGCGCCTACAGCGCGATCAACTTCGACAGCGCGAGCTGACCGGCCCGGCGCCGCTCGTGGCCCGTCCGCTCAGCGGCGGAACCACGAGCGGCGGGGCCGCTTCGGCGACTTGGCGACGATGTTGCCCAGGGTGACGATCCCGGTGATCTCGATGAGCGGTCCGTCGGGCGAGGGCGGGACCTGGTTCTTCTTGCCCGCCATGAAGGCGGAGGCGGGCATCTCGATCCGGACGCCCTCCGGGACGATCAGCGTGAGGGTCGCAGCCATCACGGTGACCTGGAGCGTCACGTGGCCCGACTGGAGCAGCGCCTCGCGCAGGTCGAGCGTGACGTTGGCGCAGACCGCGGTGGCGGAGAAACGGGTGGGCACCACCCAGCGGCCCGAGCGCTCGTCCGAGCCGAAGAAGGCCAGCACCGGGCGGACGTCGGTCCGCAGCGGCTGCGCCTCGGGCGGGAGCAGGTCGGCGGTGAGCGCGGCGATCTCGCCCAGCGTGCGGGCCCGGTAGAGCGTCTGGAGCCGCTCCTCGTGCTCGTCGTGGTCCAGCCGGCCGTCGGCGAGCGCGTCGCCCAGCACGGCGGCCACCCGTGCTCTGTCGTCGTCCCCGGCGCGCAGGTCGCCGGGGCGCGGCAGGCGCCCGGAGTTACGGATCGACGGGGGCGGGGAACTGTCCACCCTTCGACGATAATCGCTGTCAGGGCCGTAGCGGCGCGGCAAGGCCGCCGACATGGCGCCGGAAGAGGGCGGTGCCGGCGATCACGGCGGAGCGCCGGGCGCGGCCGAGGTCACGCGGGACACGCCCGACCACTCCTGCCGGGACGCGCACACCGCTCCCGACCACTCCTGCCGGGACGCCCGGACCGCACCTGGCCACGCCGCCCCGGACGCGCGCACCGCTCTTGGCCACACCGCCCCGAACGCGCGCACCGCTCTTGGCCACGCCGCCCCGGACGCCGGGCGCGACGGTCCGGATGATCAGCCATTGACCGCCGGAGACGGCGCCCCTACTCTGACGAGAACCTGAACCCCCCTCATGTTCTCTGGAGGTCGTGATGCCGACCCCACGCGACAGGCAAGCACGGGTGGCGACCTGGGCCGCCTTCTTCGTCCAGGGCCTCTGCTTCGCCACCCTGCTCACCCATGTGATCGACCTGCAGCACAGGTTCGGGCTGAGCGACGGCGACCTCACCCTCGTCCTGCTGCTCGTCCCGGTGATCGCCGGCGTCGGGAGCGTCGTGGCCGGCCCGCTGGCCGCGAAGTACGGCAGCGGCCCGGTCCTGCGGATCTCCCAGGTGGGGGTCTGCATGGTCGTGGCCCTTGTGGGATGGAACACCCAGCTCATCGGGCTCTACCTGCTCAGCGCGGTGTTCGGCCTGTTCGTCGGGGCGGTGGACGCGGCGATGAACATGCAGGCGGTCGCGGTCGAACGCCGCTACGGCATGAGCGTGCTCACCGGTTTCCACGCCGTGTGGAGCGTCGGCTCGATGCTGGGCGCCGGGTTCAACTCCGCCTTCAGCGCTTTCGGCACCGGCCTGGGCTGGTCGTTCTCCGTCCCAGTGGCGATCGGCGCCGCGATCTCCGTGATCATGCTCCCCCGCCTCTACGACCGGGACGGGGAGCGGGCGACCGCGCGCGCCGCGCAGACGGCCAGGGTGCCGTGGCGGCCGATCATCCCGCTCTGCCTGGCGATGGCGTTCCTCTACGTCGGTGACGCGGCGGTCTCCAACTACAGCACCCTCTACATGGAGAGCGCGCTGTCGGCGAGCGGCTGGCTGGTGCCCTTCGCCTACCTCGTCTACCAGGCGGCCATGCTCCTCGCGCGGGTCCCCGGGGACTTCGCCGTGCGCAGGTACGGCCCGGCCCCGGTCGTCCGGGTGGGCGCGGTGATCGCGGCCGTGGGCACGCTCGGCGTCGTCGCCGCCCCGGGCGTCACATCGGCCGTCCTGTCGTTCGGCCTGATCGGCGTCGGCCTGTCCGTCATCGCGCCGCAGTCGTTCTCGGCGGCCGGCCGCCTCGGCGCCGGGGCCGAGACGGCGATCGCGCGCGTCAACGTGTTCAACTACGTCGGCTTCCTCGTCGGCGCGGCCGTGGTCGGCACCGTCAACGACACCATGGACGCGCGGGCGGCGTTCGTGCCCGCCGCCGTCCTGGTGGCCCTGATCGTGCCGCTGGCCAGGGGCTTCCAGCCGAAACCGGAACTCGTGCCGCAGAAGTAGGGCCGCTGGTCACGTCCGGTCCGTCGGCCGACCGGCCGGGAAGCGCACGGGCGCCTGCGCCGTGGTGAGCCTCATCGCGACGCCTTCGTCATGGGGACCCGTGGATCGACCGGCTGGTCCGCCCAGGAGGAGCGGACCCAGGCGTGCCGGGGGTCGTCGCAGAAGGCCATGGACCGTGTGGGGGCGGGTCCGGCCAGGACGTTGAGGTAGTACAGGTCGTAGCCGGGGGCGGCCATCGACGGGCCGTGGTAGCCGTGCGGGACGAGCACCACGTCGCCGCCCGAGACCTCGGTCAGGGTGTCGTGGGTGCCGTAGACCCGCTGGTAGCCGGGGCCGCCCTCGAAGTAGTAGATCTCCTCCAGCACGGCCTCGTGCGGGGAGGCGGTGTCGTGCTTGTGCGGGGGGTAGGAGGACCAG
This sequence comes from Streptosporangium brasiliense, assembly GCF_030811595.1. Lineage (NCBI taxonomy): Bacteria > Bacillati > Actinomycetota > Actinomycetes > Streptosporangiales > Streptosporangiaceae > Streptosporangium > Streptosporangium brasiliense. The sequence continues at coordinate 2,792,724 of NZ_JAUSRB010000002.1, read as the reverse complement.
TTGCCGCCGGGGGTGAGCACCTCGACCGCCACCAGCTTGTCGCAGTCGAAGGCGTCGGGGGCGCAGAAGTTGTTGACCTGGCGGCTGGCCTGGCCCGCGCCGCGCACCTCGACCGGCACCTCGCGCGCCGGGCCGTACCGGACCGGGAAACGCCGGGTCGCCCGCGCCGCGGGGAAGGCGAAGCGGCCCCGGCCGGTGATCCGGACGGTGGAGCCGACCGGCAGGTAGACGAAATCGCTGACCGCCTGGAAGACCGAGGTCCGGCCGTGCAGCGCGAGCCGCACGCCGTCGCACTCGACCTCGCACGAGCCCGACAGCGGCAGGACCAGCATCTCCTCCTCACCGGTGGTGAACTCCACGCTCTCGCCGGACAGGCAGAGCAGGCGGAGCCCGGTGTAGGTCCATCCGGCCGACTCCGGAGTGATCAGCAGCGCCCACGGGGACAGCGCCGCGCTGCCTGCGGGGATCAGAGTCATGCCCTCGCCTCCCCTCGCCGCCCGCCGGGACGTGACGTTCCAGCGCTGTGCCTGGCCGATCGCTCGCTCATGCCACCTCCAGCATCGCCACGGCGGTGTCGACGGCCGCGGCCACGTCGTCATCGGAGGGGTACAGCAACGCGCGGCCCACCACAAGCCCCCGCACCCCGGGGAGCCCGAGAGCTTCGCGCCAGGCGCTGTAGGCGTGCTGAGGAGTGTCTCCGGGATCACCGCCGAGCAGCAGGGTCGGCAGCGTCGTGGCCCGCATCACCCGCTCCATGTCGTCGACCACCGGGATCTTCAGCCACGTGTGCGCGGAGGTCGCGCCGAGCCCCTGGCCGACGCTGATGGCGTGGATCATCCCCTCCGGCGACAGGTCGTGCCTGACCGCGCCGTCGACCCTGCGCGACCAGAACGGCTCGACCATCGCCATCAGGCCGTGCCCGGCCAGCTCCGTGACCGCCGTCGCGCAGGACTCCAGGGTGGCGGCGGTCGCGGGGTCGTCCAGACCGATCCGGCAGAGCATCTTGCCGCCGTCCAGGCCCATCCGGACGATCGAGGCGGCGTCGTAGGCGGTGAAGCGGTCGTCGAACTCGAAGGCCGCGCCCTGCAGGCCGCCCCGGTTCATCGAGCCGATGACGAGCTTGCCCTCCAGCGCGCCGAGCAGCAGCAGGTCCTCCACGATGTCGGGGGTGGCCAGCAGGCCGTCCACCCCCGGCCGGGCCAGGGCGGTCATGAGCCGCGCCAGCAGCTCGACGCGGCCGGCCATGGCCATCGGCCGGCCGGCGACACCGAGCGCGCCCCGCGCCGTGTGGTCGGCCGCGACGATCAGAAGCCGGTCGCGGTCCTCCAGCAGGCTCCGCCGCCGCCGGGCCGCCGCCGCCTCGGCCACCCGCCAGGGAGAGCGCGCGCGGGTCTCGCGCAGCTCCCGGTAGCCCTCCGCGCTCACGCCCGGCACGGCGCCCGCCGGCTCCGGCGCATCCGGCCGGGCGCCCGCCGGCTCCGGGCCTGTCGCGCTCAACGCCCGCTCCCCCGCGCCGGGTCCGCCCACTCCGGGCCGAGCACCTCTCCCACCTCGTCGAGGGTGGGCATGGCGGGCGCGCAGGCCAACCGCCCCGCCACGATCGCCCCCGCCGCGTTGGCGAACCGCAGCACCCGCTCCAACGGCCACCCCTCCAACAACCCATGACACAACGCCCCGCCGAAGGCGTCACCGGCCCCCAACCCGTTGACCACCTCCACCGGCACCGGCGCCACCTCCACCGTCTGCGCCCGCGTCATCCCCACCACCCCGGCCGACCCCCGCTTGATCACCGCCAGCTCCACCCCCGCCTCCAGCAACATCCGCCCCGCCGCCAACGGCTCCCGCACCCCGGTGGCCACCTCCACCTCATCCACATTCCCCACCGCCACCGTCACCTGCCCCAACGCCCGCCGCACCTGCGCCCGCGCCGCCCCCACCCCCGGCCAGAACACCGGCCGGTAATCCAGATCCAGCACCGTGTGCACCCGCCGCCCCCGCGCCCGCCACGCCGCGAAATGCGCCCCCCGCGACGGCTCCCGCGACAACCCCGTCACCGTCGCCCACAGCACCCGCGCCCCGGCCACCGCCTCCAGATCCAACTCCCCCGCCAAGATCTCCAGATCCGGCGCCTTGGGATGCCGGTAGAAATACAGCGGGAAATCCTCCGGCGGCCGGATCTCACAGAACGTCACCGGCGTCGGCAGCCCCGGCACCGCCGTGACATACCGGTCATCGACCCCGTAGGCCCGCAACGCGTCATGGACGAACAACCCGAACGGATCGGCCCCGGTCCGGGTGATCACCGCACTGGAGCGGCCCAGCCGGGCCGCCGCCACCGCCACGTTGACCGGACTGCCGCCCAGATACTTGCCGAAGGTCTCCACCTCCCGCAGCCCCACCCCCACCTGCAGCGGATAGACGTCCACCCCCACCCGCCCCATGGTCAACACCTCGATCACGCCGACCCCTCCGCCCGCCCACCGGCCAGCCCCCGCAGGTAGGCCAGGCTCGCCCGGACGTTCTCCCGGGGCGCGGCGCCGTCACCGGCGCCGAGCACGACGTCCTGCTCCAGGACGTACCAGCCGGAGTATCCGGCCGCGCCCAGCCCCGCCACGATCCCGGCGACGTCCACCTCGCCCTGGCCGAGCGGACGGTAGATCCCCGCCCGCACCGCCTCGGTGTAGGACAGCCCGCCCGCCCCGACCCGCGCGGCCAGGCCCGCGTCGACGTCCTTGAGATGGACGTGCGCGATCCGCCCGGGGACCGCACGGACGAGGTCCATCGGGTCGGTGCCGCCGATCAGCAGATGACCGGTGTCCAGGCAGAGCGCGACCTCACTGCCCTCGAGCACCCGCTCCACCTCCTGCCGGGTCTCGACCATGGTCCCGACATGCGGATGCAGGGTGACCGTCCGGCCGAACTCCTTGGCGTGCTTGAGGATCCGGCCCAGGTTGGCCAGCAGGGTCTTCCAGCCGCCCGCCGCCAGGGCGGGCTTGGCGTCGTAGCTCTCCCCGCCGGTGGCGGCGGCCAGCACGACCACCTCCACCTCGCCGTCCCGGAAAGCCCGCATCGCGGCCCGGACCTCCGGCAGCGGGTCGTGGTGGGGGTCGTGCAGCACCACGGGGACGAACCCGCCGACCGCCCGCAGGCCGTACCCGGCGAGCAGGGAACGGCAGCGCGACGGCGAGGGCGGCAGGAACCCCTGCGGCCCGAGCTCGGTGGCCGTCAGGCCCAGGTCGCGCATCTCGGCGAGCACCTGGGAACGGTCGAGCTGGCGGCCCCAGCCCGGCACCTCGCAGACGCCCCAGGAGATCGGGGCAGCGGCGGTCTTCACTTGGTCACCTCCGCCATCCGGACCGGACGCCCCTCGCGCCTGGACAGCTCGGCGGCCTCGGCGACGTAGAGCGCGGCCAGGGCGTCATCGACCGTGCAGGGACTCTCCCGCTCGCCCCGCGCCGCGGCCAGGAACGCGCCCATCTCGGCCACGTAGGCGGCCTCGAACCTGACGGCGAAGTCCGGCCACGGCTCACCCGGCGGCTGCCACCCCTCGGCGCTGGTCAGCGGCACACGCCGATCCAGACCCGCCACCTGGGTCCCCATCGTGCCCGCCAGCTCCATCCGCACGTCGTACCCGGCGCCGTTGTAGCGCGAGCCCTGCACCGTCACCAGCGTGCCGTCGTCCAGGATGAGCAGCGCGGCACTGGTGTCGACGTCACCGGCCTCGGCGAAGAAGGCCGCGCCCCGGTTGGCACCGGCGGCATAGACGGTCTCCACCTCACGGCCGGTGACCCAGCGCAGGATGTCGAAATCATGGATGTGACAGTCCCGGAAGATCCCCCCCGAGGCGGGCACGTAACCGGCCGCCGGCGGCCGGGGATCGGCGGTGACCAGGTGCACCCGGTGCAACGTGCCCAGCCCGCCCCCGCGCAGCGCCGCCCGCGCCGCCGCGTAACCGGCGTCGAAACGCCGCTGGAACCCGATGTGCACCACCGTCCCGCTCTGCCCGGCCGCCTTGAGGACCCGCAGCGTGTCCTCCACCCCGATCGCGACCGGCTTCTCACAGAAGGCCGGCACCCCCAGCTCACAGGCCCGCAGCAACAGCTCCGCGTGACCCGCCGTCGGAGTCGCGATCACCACCGCGTCCGCGTCGAAGGCGTCGCCCACCCCGGCGCCCAGCCTGGCGGCGATCTCCTCCGCCCGCGCGGCGTCCGCGTCGGCCACCACCAACTCCTCGACCCAGGGATGCGCCGCCAGCGTCGCGGCGTGGAATGCCCCGATCCGGCCAAGACCTAGCAGACCAACACGCATGATGCCTCCGAGGGAGATAGCGGCTGACCTCCAGTTCTAAGCGAAGGCATCGGAACTCGTCAAGGATTTGTCAGGACATGAAGACCATCTACCCCCAAGGGAGCCCGCGAGGGTGCGCCGGTGAGCTGGACCGAGGAGCGAGGGAGCCCGCGAGGGTGCGCCGGTGGCTGGACCGAGGAGCGAGGGAGCGCAGCGGACGAGCGACGAGGGAAGCCATCGGTTATCAGCACCCGAGCCGCGACGCGCAGCGTCGCCAACAACACAGCGGACGAGCGACGAGGGAAGCCACCGGTTACCAGCACCCGAGCCGCGACGCGCAGCGTCGCCAACAACACAGCGGACGAGCGACGAGGGAAGCCACCGGTTACCAGCACCCGAGCCGCGACGCGCAGCGTCGCCAACAAACAGGCGTCGCCGTCAAACAGGCGTCGCGGTCAGTGGGGCAGGCCGGCCGCGAAGGCGCGGATGGTCTGGTCGGCGTGGTGGACGGGGAGGCGGGCGAAGCCCATGACCAGGGCGGGCGGCCCGGGGGCGTTGCGCATCGGACCCGCCGGCTCGACGGCGAGGCCGCACGCCCGGGCCGTCTCGGCGGCCGAGTGCTCGTCCCAGCCGCCGGGCAGCTCGGCGAACAGGTGCAGCCCCGCGGAGACGCCGCGCACCGTGATCTCGGGCAGGTGGTCGGCCAGCGCCCGCACGAAGGCGTCGCGCCGGGCCCGGTACTCCCGGCGCATCCTCCGCAGGTGCCGGTCGTAGCCGCCGGTCCGGATGAGGTCGGCCAGCGCGTACTGCTCCAGGACCGGCGAACCCAGGTCCAGCTCGCCGCGGGCCAGCCGGACCGACTCGGCGATCCCGGGCGGGGCCACCACCCAGCCCAGCCGGAGCCCCGGGGCGAGGGACTTGCTCACGCTCCCGGCCATGACCACGTGGCCGGGGGCGAGGCCCTGCAGGCAGCCCACCGGGTCGCGGTCGAACCGGAACTCCGCGTCGTAGTCGTCCTCAAGGATCATCGCGCCGGTCCCGGTGGCCCACTCGATCAGCGCGGCGCGGCGCCGGGGGGAGAGCACCACGCCGGTGGGGTACTGGTGGGCGGGGGTGAGCAGCACCGCCCGCGCCCCGGTCGCGGCCAGGGCCGTGACGTCGACGCCCTCGCCGTCCACCGGGACCGCGACCAGGTCGGCCCCCGCCGCGCGGAGCAGCGGGAGCTGGCGCAGGCTGGTGGGGTCTTCGACGGCCAGCCGGATCCGGCCGGGGAGCGGCGCGGGGTGGGCGATCCGGTCGACGAACCAGTTCAGGTCATGGGTGGCCCGGCCCTCTGCGGGCTGCCCGGTGAGCGCTTGGAGCGTCAGGCTCAGCCCTTGGGCCACCCCGCCGACGATCACCAGGTTGTCCGGGCTGACGTCGGCCGCCCGGACCCTCCTCAGGTAGCCGGCCAGCTCCTCGCGCAGGCCGGGGATGCCACCGGGGTCGCCGTAGTCGAGCGCGTCGGCGGGCAGGGTGGCGAGGGCGCGTCTGATGGCGGCGAGCCACCGCTCGCGGGGGAAGGCGCTCAGGTCGGGGGAGGTGGAACGGCTCCCGTAGTACGGCTTGCCGGCGGCCAGGGTGGTGCGGGCGGTCTCCGCCGGGGGCCGGCTCGCCGCCGGGGCCACGCTGGTGCCCGCGCCGACCCGCGAGATCAGGAACCCTTCCGCGACGAGCTGCTCGTACGCCTCCACGACCACGCCCCGCGACAGCCCCAGGTCCTTGGCCAGCTCACGGCTGGCCGGCAGCCGCTCTCCCGCCGGGAGCCTGCCCTGCCGTACGGCCTGCCGCAGCTCACGGGCGATCTGCCCGGCGATCCCGCCTGCCGCCCGGTCGACGGTCACATGCAGATCGGCCAATTGGTCCTCGTTCTCAGCGGTTGATTGGACCCGTTTCGGGAACCATTGGCCTCCTAGCATGGCCGACATGAACGCAGATGTCATCACAGCCGTCCCCGCCACGCGGGGGCGCGGCCTGGGCCAGGCGGCGGGGGCGATGTTCCTGGTCGGCACCCTGGCCGGGGTCTCCGGCGTGATCCAGGACTATCCGGTCTACGGCGGCCAGGCTCTCCGCTACCTGCTCGCCGCCGCCGTCCTGCTCGCCGTCACCCGGGCCATGGGCCTGCGGGCCGTACGGCTCACGCTCCGCGAGGGCGCGCTGCTGGTCGCGCTGTCGCTGTTCGGGCTGGTGATCTTCAATGTCTGCGTGATCGAGGCCACCCGGCACGGCGGCCCCGCCCTGGTCGGCACCGTGCTCGGCACCGTTCCGCTGGCGCTCGCCCTGCTCGACGGCCGTCCCTCGCCGCGGGTCGTCGGGGCGGCGACGGTGGTGGTGGCCGGCGCGACGCTGGCCACCGGGCTGGGCAGCGGCGACCTGTCGGGACTGATGTGGTCGCTGGGGGCGCTGTTCTGCGAGATCTGCTTCTCGCTGCTGGCCATCCCGCTGCTGCCCAAGCTGGGGGCGGTCCGTGTCTCGGCCTACTCGGCGGCGCTGGCCGTGCCGCTGCTGGCCGTCGCCGGCCTGCTCGCGGACGGCGGCGCGATGCTGCGCACGCCGACTCTCCCCGAGGCCCTGGGCCTGGGCTACCAGTCGCTGATCGTGACCGCCGTGGCGTTCTTCCTCTGGTACGACGCGCTCCCGCGGCTCGGCCCGGGTACCGCGGGGCTGTTCGCCGGGCTGATCCCGGTCGGCGCCATCGTCACCGGCGTGGTCCTCGGCCTGGGCACGCCCTCCGTGCCCGACCTGCTGGGGGCCGCCCTGGTGATCGCCGGGATCGTCATCGGCCTCAGCGCGGCCGGTTCGTCTCCGAGTGCGGAAGGCTCGCCCGCTGCTGGGGGACGTCCACCTGCTGCTGGGGCAACTTCACCGGCGGCTCCGGCCAACTCACCGGCCACTGGGGAGTCTGCCCGTCAATCTCCCTGATGTTCCTGAGCGTCAGGACGATCAACGAGACGGTCAGCCCGACGATCACGACAACCGCGATGATCGCGATCATGACGATATTGCTGCTCATGATGGTGTCCACGATGCCCTCCGGCTCCGTCCTGGCCGATTAACCCGGTCCTCTTCCAGCTTCCTCTGTGTCTTCGGACATGTCGGGACGGTGGACGCCATGAGTGGCTAATGCTTCCCCCAAATACTCTTTTTCAGGCCATATCACTCCATCGGCCACGGGATGAGGGAGGACGCGACCCCCTCCCCCACCACGGCGGCCGAGCGCGATCGGGAGGCCGTACCCTCTAGGAGCACCGAAGGCCCCCGGCACGGAGGATCGAAGACGATGCCCGAGTTCGACTACACCGACCTGCTCCCCATGGGACCGGATGAGACGCGATACCGTCTGATCAGCGCCGAGGGGGTGCGCGTGGTCGAAGCCGCGGGCCGCAGGTTCCTGGAGGTCGACCCCGAGGCGCTCCGGCTGCTGACCGAGACGGCGATCCACGACATCTCGCACTATCTCCGGTCGTCCCATCTCGCCCAGCTCCGCAAGATCATCGATGACCCCGAGTCCAGCGGGAACGACCGCTTCGTCGCCCTCGACCTGCTGAAGAACGCCTCGATCTCGGCCGGCGGCGTGCTCCCGATGTGCCAGGACACCGGCACCGCGATCGTGATGGGCAAGCGCGGCCGCCACGTGCTCACCGACGGCGCCGACGCCGAGCACATCTCGCGCGGCGTCTACGACGCCTACACCAAACTGAACCTGCGCTACTCCCAGATGGCCCCGATCACCATGTGGGAGGAGAAGAACACCGGCTCCAACCTCCCCGCGCAGATCGAGCTCTACGCCGAGGACCCGCACGGCCACGCCGACGAGTACAAGCTGCTGTTCATGGCCAAGGGCGGCGGCAGCGCCAACAAGTCCTTCCTGTACCAGGAGACCAAGGCGGTCCTCAACGAGAAGCGGATGCTCCAGTTCCTGGAGGAGAAGATCCGTTCGCTCGGCACCGCCGCCTGCCCGCCGTACCACCTGGCGATCGTCGTGGGCGGCACCTCCGCCGAATACGCCCTGAAGACGGCGAAATACGCCAGCGCCCGCTACCTGGACTCCATCCCCACCGAGGGCTCCCCCAGCGGCCACGGCTTCCGCGACACCGAGCTGGAGACCAAGGTCTTCGAGCTCACCCAGAAGCTCGGCATCGGCGCCCAGTTCGGCGGCAAGTATTTCTGCCACGACGTCCGCGTCATCCGCCTGCCCCGGCACGGCGCCTCCTGCCCGGTCGCCATCGCGGTCTCCTGCAGCGCCGACCGCCAGGCCCTGGCCAAGATCACGCCTGAGGGGATCTTCCTGGAGCAGCTGGAGACCGACCCGGCGCAGTTCCTGCCGGAGACCACCGACGAGCACCTGTCGGACGACGTCGTGAACATCGACCTCAACCGGCCGATGCCGGAGATCCTCGCCGAGCTCACCAAATACCCGGTCAAGACCCGCCTGTCCCTGACCGGCCCCCTGGTCGTCGCCCGCGACATCGCCCACGCCAAGATCGGCGAGCTCCTCGACGACGGCGGCGAGATGCCGCAATACCTCAAGGACCACGCGGTCTACTACGCCGGACCCGCCAAGACCCCCGAGGGCTACGCCTCCGGCTCCTTCGGCCCCACCACCGCCGGCCGCATGGACTCCTACGTCGAGCGCTTCCAGGCCGCGGGCGGCTCCATGATCATGCTCGCCAAGGGCAACCGCTCCAAGCAGGTCACCGACGCCTGCAAGGCCCACGGCGGCTTCTACCTCGGCTCCATCGGCGGCCCCGCCGCCCGTCTCGCCCAGGACTGCATCAAGAAGGTCGAGGTCCTGGAGTATCCCGAGCTCGGGATGGAGGCCGTCTGGAAGATCGAGGTCGAGGACTTCCCCGCCTTCATCGTCGTCGACGACAAGGGCGAGGACTTCTTCACCGACTCCACCGGCCCCGTCCTGTCCATCGGCCGCCGCTGACCCCCTGACACCTGATCACGCAAGGCCCGGCTCCCCGCGAGCCGGGCCTTCGCCGTCCGCGGTCCGGCCGGTCGGCGGGGCGGGTCCTCCTGCGGCGTGCCCCGCGGGCCGCTTGGTTGAATGGCTGGATGGACGAGGCGCAGGCGCGCGCGAGGTTCCAGGCGGCCCGGGTCGCCCGGCTGGCCACGGCCGACGCCCACGGCACGCCTCACCTGGTGCCGGTCACCTTCGACCTGGACGGCGACACGGTCGCCTTCGCGGTCGACCACAAGCCCAAGCGGACGACGGACCTGCGCCGCCTGCGCAACATCGCGGCCAACGACCGGGTGTGCCTGCTGGTGGACCACTACGACGACGACTGGTCACGGCTGTGGTGGGTCCGCGCCGACGGCAGGGCGCGGATCACCGGAGAGGGCCCGTCCCGGGAACGGGCCCTGGCACGGCTGGCGGAGCGATATCCGCCCTACCGTGACCGCCCGCCGCGGGGTCCGGTCGTCCTCATCGAGGTGGAGTCCTGGACGGGCTGGTCATACGCGTGCCCGTAGCCCCCACCAGGCGGGTCCCGGCCGATCAGGCCGCGCCGGGCAGGGCCCCGGCGTGACCGGGACGGCGGAGACCGCACGCCGGCCGGACAGATCACAGAAGTATGATCATGCTGTCCTTTAATTGATCTTTCCGGTATATCTGCACCCATGAGGCAGACACAGCCACTGCAGCCGGGCGACCCCACCCAGATCGGGCGGTTCCGCTTGACGGGCCGGCTGGGCAGCGGTGGCCAGGGCGTGGTGTTCCTGGGCGCGGACGAGGCCGGTCGGCGGTTCGCGGTGAAAGTACCTCACCTGCCCAACTGGGCCGACGGCGAGCTGCGGGAGCGCTTCGCCCGCGAACTGGAGACGGCCCGGCGCACCGCTCCGGCGTTCACCGCCCGGATCGTCGAGGCCGACCTCGAAGGCAGGCAGCCGTACATCGTCAGCGAATACATCGAGGGCCCCAGCCTGGGTGAGCTCGTGACGGCCGGCGGCCCGCTGCACCAGGACGCCGTACACCGGCTGGCGACGGGGCTCGCCTCGGCGCTGGCCGCGATCCACCAGGCCGGCATCGTCCACCGTGACGTCAAGCCGGACAACGTCCTCATGGGGCCCGACGGGCCACGCCTGATCGATTTCGGCATCGCCCGGCTGCCCGGCATCACCATGACCACCTCGGGCCAGATGCTGGGCACGCCCCTCTACATGGCGCCGGAGGTCTTCAACGGCGAGCGGGTGGGGCCCGCGGCCGACGTGTTCGCGTGGGGCGCTGTCATCGCGTTCGCCGCGACGGGCAGGCACACCTTCGGGGGAGCCGAGATCCCGGCGATCATGCACCGCATCCTCACCGAGCAGCCGGACCTCACGGCGCTCTCCGAGCAGATCCGGCCCGTCGTGGCCGCGGCCCTCGCCAAACAGCCCGCCGACCGCCCCAGCTCGGTGGACCTGATGGTGCGGCTGGTCGGCGGCTCCTCCGTGCCGCCCTCGCAGCTCAGCACCATGGACGTCACCGACGCGGCCGTCCGGCGGCGCCGGACGCGCGTCCTGCTGGCCGCCGGGAGCACGGTGCTCACGCTGGCCGCCGCCACCGGGGTGGTGCTGGCCGTACGGCAGGCGGAGCTGGGTCCGGGCGGCGGGACGACGGCGCAGGGGTCGGGGTCCGGCTCCGTCGAGCGGGTCCGGCAGCCGGAGCCGGGCGGCGAGGGGCCGTCTCAGGACCCCGCCGGCAAGGACGGCGCCGGGAGACCGGAACAGGACCCCGCCGGAGGGAACGGCGACGGGAAACCCGGGCAGGACGGCGGCGGGAAACCGGAACAGGACCCCGCCGGAAAGGACGGCGCCGGGAAACCCGAGCAGGACCCGGCCGGCGAGGACGGCGGCGGGAGACCGGAACAGGAGCCGGCCGAAGACGACGGCGGCGACGGATCGGCGGGCCCCCTCGGGGAGAGCAAGCCGGCCACCGGCTCGCCGCCGGCGGTGTGGGACGGCGACGTGCGCGCCTACTACGACGTCGGCGCCGCCGAGCACGGCCGGCGGGCCGGCCGCCTGAAGGCGGCGGGCTTCCGCCCGCTGTCGATCTCCATCACCGACCGGGGCTACACGGCGCTGTGGCGCAAGACTCCGGGTGTCGCGTACGTGACCGCGCACGGTCTGACGGGAGGCGAGTACCAGGCGTTCTGGGACAAGTGGATCGCGAAGGGCTACGTGGAGACGGTCACGGCCGCGCACGGAACCGGCCCGGCGACGGTTTTCGCGCTCGTCATGGAGAAGCGCCCGGTCGACCATGTGGCCTACTTCGGGCTGACCGGCGCCCAGCTCCGCACCCGCAACTCCGAGGCGGCGCGCAAGGGGTACATCCCCTTGTGGATCACCGCCTACGGCACCGCCGGCGACCCCCGCTACACCGCGACCTGGGTGGAGAACACCGAGGGCACCGACTGGCACCTCACCTTCGGGCAGACGGGCAAGCGGTTCCAGGCCGAGTTCGACCGGCAGGCCCGCGACAATTTCCGGCCGGATGTCACGATCGCCCCCGACGGGAAGTACACGGCCGTGTGGAAGCAGCAGCAGAGCGCCTGGTCCTGCTACAGCGGACTGACCGCCCAGCGGCACGTGGCCCGTCTGAAGCAGCTCCGGCGCGAGGGCTACCGGCTCACCCGCCTGGCCGCCGCCCAGGTGGGGGACGAGGTGCGCTACTCGCTGCTGGCGGACAAGAAGTAGCGACGGTCGCCGCCGGCGGACAAGGCCGTCGCCGCCGGCGGGCAGGGAGTAGCGACGGCGCGCGGGGACCGCGGCCGCGTGCCGTACGGAGCCCCGGACATCCGACGGGCCGTGCGGTGGCCGAGACGCCGGGCGGGCCGTGCGGTGGCCGAGACGCCGGGCGGGCCGGGTGGCGGCCCGGACATCCGGCGCGCCCCATGAGAGGCCGAGGCGCCGGGCGGGCCGTACGGAGGCTCAGGCGCCGGGCGAGAGGTAGACCCGGAAGGTCTCGCCACGGGCGGTGAACTCGCGCAGGCAGCGCCAGCCGAGACGTTCGTAGAGGCGGACGGCGGCGGTGGCCCGGGGCGAGGTGACCAGCCAGGACCGGCCCGCGGCGGCGGCGATGCGCCGGACCAGGGCGGCGCCGAGGCCACGGCCGGCGCAGCGGGGGTCGACCGCGACCTCGTGGACCTCGAAGCGGGAGGCCAGGACCGACAGGTCGCCGACCGCGTCGGCGATGGGGAGGTAGAGGCGGTCCTCCGGCCAGGGATCCGGGGTCGGGAAACCGTAGGTGAACCCGGCGGGCTCACCGTCCAGATAGGCGACGTCGCAGTGGAATCCGGGCATCCGGACGTGGGCGGCCAGCCGTTCGGCGAAGGCGTCGATCTGGTCGGAGGTCTCGCACCACGGCGGCGGTGCGAACGCCGCCGCGTAGACCGACCTCAAGGCTGCGGTGGCCGGCACTACGTCGAAGGTCAGCCCTGCAAGCACGAGACCTCCATCGGACCGAACTGACTCTTGCCATGATGATGTAGATGCGACTTATTCGCAATAGCGACAGGACCTAGGTCGCAGGACTGATGCAGATGCAAGCAAGTTGCAATAGTGTCCGGAGGAGTATTGATCAACGAGGAGGTAAGACCCCATGGGCGACTACACCCTTCCGGACATGCCCTACGACTACGCGGCGCTGGAGCCCGCGATCACCGGCGAGATCCTGGAGCTGCACCACTCCAAGCACCACGCCGCCTACGTCAAGGGGGCCAACGACACGCTGGAGCGGCTGGCCGAGGCCCGCGACAAGGGTGAGTTCGGCGGCCTGGTCGGACTGGAGAAGACCTTCGCCTTCAACCTGTCCGGGCACGTGCTGCACTCGATCTTCTGGCAGAACCTCTCCCCCGACGGCGGCGACCGCCCCGACGGCGAGCTGGCGGCGGCGATCGACGAGCACTTCGGCTCCTTCGACGCCTTCCAGAAGCAGCTCACCACCGCCACGGCGGGCGTCCAGGGCTCCGGCTGGGGCATCCTGGCCTGGGAGCCGCTCTCGCGCCGCCTGGTCGTCGAGCAGGTCTACGACCACCACGGCAACGTCGGCATGAACACCACCCCGCTGCTGGTCTTCGACGCCTGGGAGCACGCCTACTACCTGCAGTACCGCAACGTGCGCCCCGACTACGTCGAGAAGCTGTGGGGGCTCGTCAACTGGGCGGACGTCACCGAGCGTTTCTCAACAGTTACGAGCACGAAAATCTGACCGAAGAACGCAAGAAGATTCGGCCCGGTCTCTACTGGTCGCATTACGCAAATCGGTAAGCTGCCCCACATGCGTGCGCCGTCCGGATACCTTCTTGCAGCGCGCTACCGGCTGTCGGAGCCGGTCGGGCGCGGCGGCATGGGCACCGTCTGGCGAGCACACGACGAGCTGCTCGGCCGCGAGGTGGCCGTCAAGGAGGTGCGGCTGCCCCTCGTCCTCGACGAGGAGCTGCGTGCGGAGCTGTGCGCCAGGACCGAACGTGAGGGGCGGGCGACCGCGATGGTCGCCCATCCCTCGGTGATCACCGTCTTCGACGTCGTCACCGAGGACGAGCGCCCCTGGATCGTGATGGAGCTGCTCCGGGCCCGATCCCTGGAGCAGCTCCTCCAGGACCGGGGCCCGCTGCCGCCGCGCCAGGTGGCGGAGATCGGGCGGCAGGTCCTGGGCGCGCTGCGGGCCGTGCACGCCAAGGGGATCCTGCACCGCGACGTCAAGCCCAGCAACGTCCTGGTGACCGACGACCGGGCGGTGCTCACCGACTTCGGGCTGGCCGCGCTCGAAGGCGACGTGTCGATCACCCAGGCGGGCATCGTGCTCGGCTCGGCCGGATACATCGCTCCCGAGCGCGTGCTGGGCGCCAAAGCCCACCCCTCCGCCGACCTGTGGTCGCTCGGCGCGACCCTCTACACCGCCGTCGAGGGCCGCGGCCTGCACGGGCGCCGTACGGCCGCCGCCGCGCTGGCCGCCCTCACCAGCGGCGAGCCCATCCCGATGGAGAAGGCCGGACCGCTGACCCCGGTGCTGCAGGGCCTGCTCAAGATCGACCCGAATGCCCGGCTCGACGCGGTGCGGGCCTCGCTGATGCTCGCCCGGGTGGCGGCCGGCGGCACCGCCGAGGAGCCGATCGCCCGGACCGCGAGCAAGCCCGTCCGGAGCACCGCGACGATCACGGTCCCGCCGTTCAACCGCCGCCCGCAGCACCGCGGGACGCACCGGGTGGGCTCCGCGCCGATCCCGGCCCCGCTGCCTGTGCCGACCCCGGTCCCGCAGCCCCGCGGGCACCGGCGCCCGGCCGAGGGGGTGCACCGCAAACCGGTGGAGCGCCCCCCTGCTCAGCGTCCGTTCATCCGGTTCATGACACCTTTCATCCGGTTGGTGCTCCCACGACTTCTGTGGCCCAGGGAACTCCGTAAGCGCGGATAAAGCGTTCTTCAAGCAAGAATCGCTATCTTCTTCTCATGCCGGAACAGCAGACGCGCGTGCTCGCTGACCGCTACGAGCTGATCGCACCGCTCGGCCGGGGGACCATGGGCACGGTTTGGCGTGCCTACGACCGTTCCCTGGGCCGCGAGGTCGCGATCAAGGAGATCCGCCAGGAGTCCGGGCTCAGCGAGGCACAGCGCGCCGAACTTCGAGAGCGGATGATCCGCGAGGGCCGCACGGCTGCCCGCATCAGCCATCCCTCCGTGGCCACCGTCCATGACGCGATCATCGAGGACGGCAGCCCGTGGATCATCATGGAGCTCGTGCAGGCGCGCTCCCTTGAGCAGGTGATCGAGGAGGAGGGTCCGCTGCCGCCCCGGCTGGTCGCCGAGATCGGGGTGGACCTCCTCGGGGCGCTGCGCGCCGCCCACGCCCAGGGGGTGCTCCACCGCGACGTCAAGCCCGGCAACGTGCTGATCACCGAGAGCGGCCGGGTGGTGCTCACCGACTTCGGCATCGCCAAGGCCGAGGGCGACACCAACCTCACCAAGACCGGCATGGTGATCGGCTCCCCCGGATACACGGCGCCCGAACGGGCCCGCGGGGAGCACACCGGCCCCGAGTCGGACCTCTGGTCGCTGGGCGCCACGCTCTACTTCGCGGTGGAGGGCCGGCCGGCCTACGAGCGGTCCTCGGTGGCCGAGACCCTCGCCGCGCTGATGACCGACCGGGCCGACCCGCCGACCCAGGCCGGGCCGCTCCGCCCCGTGCTGGAGCAGCTCCTGGAGCGGGACCACACGGCGCGGCTGACCTCCGCCCAGGCGGCGGCGGCGCTCCGGGCCGTGGCCGAGACCCCCTCGACCTCGGCAGGGTCCGCACCCGTCAGGCCGGTGGCGCAGGTGGCGCCCGCCGTGCCCGTCACCCCCGCGGCCCCGGTCGCGCCGGTGCGCCCTCCCGCCCCGGCGAGTGCCGCCCCTGCGGGCCCCGCGGCTCCGGCCGCCCCCGTTCCGGCCCCGGCGGACGAGGAGTACGACGCCGACCGCACCATGCTGGTCGTCCGCCCCAAGGGGGGCCTGCGCCTGCCCACCGGCCACCCGTCCCCGGCCGCCGCCGGGCCGCCGCCCGCTCCGGCCTCCCCCCAGGACACCCCGGCGGTGGGTCTCCCGGCGGACCGCCTGCCGGGCAGCGCGCCGGCCGGGCCCGGAGCACCGGCCCCGGGCGGGCCTGGGCCGTCCGGCCCGCCCCGGCGGGGCATGCCGGCCACGGGCGGGCACGGCCCGGCCGCGCCGGGCACGCCGGTCGCGGGCGGGCGTGGTCCGGCCGCGCCGGGCACGCCGGTGGCCTGGGGGCCGGGGTCCCCGGTGGGACCGCGGCCGGGAAGCGCCCCGGACGACCAGCCGGCGGACGCCGGGTGGCTGCCCGGTCACGGGGGCCCCGTGCCACCGGGCCCCTGGCAACAGCCCGGACCGGGAACACCCGATGGCCCCCCGCACCAGCCGGGACCGGGCGTGCCCGGCGGCCATCCGCATCAGGCGGGACCTGAGGAGCCCAGGCGGGGCGACCCGCGGTATCAAGGGCTGGGGACCGACCTGTTCGCGATCGCGGGACAGGGCGGCAAGGGAGAGCAGACGACCACGCCGCCCAGGACCCGGGTCGGCCTGATCGTCCTCATGGGGGTCGCGGCCCTCGCCCTGGTGCTGATCGTGATCCTGGCGGCGGCGACCCTGAGCTGAATTCCCGCTTTATCCCGTACGACGCAGACTGGACCCATGAGCGAGTATCGGATCGAGCACGACTCGATGGGTGACGTACGTGTCCCGGCGGACGCGAAGTGGCGGGCGCAGACCCAGCGAGCGGTGGAGAACTTCCCCATATCCGGGCGCGGGCTGGAGAGCCCGCACATCGCCGCGCTGGGTCTGATCAAGGCGATCGCCGCCGAGGTCAACGCCGGACTGGGGGTGCTGGACAAGGAGCTGGCCCAGGCCATCGCCGAGGCCGCCACCGACGTGGCGGAGAACGAGTGGGACGGCGAGTTCCCCATCGACCTCTTCCAGACCGGCTCCGGCACCTCCTCCAACATGAACGCCAACGAGGTGATCGCCACCCTCGCCGAGGAGCGGCTGGGCCGCCCGGTCCATCCCAACGACCACGTCAACGCCTCGCAGTCCTCCAACGACGTCTTCCCCACCTCCATCCACGTCGCCGCCACGACCGAGGTGACCTACCACCTCATCCCGTCCCTGCGGCACCTGGCCACCGCGCTGCGGGAGAAGTCGCTGGAGTTCGACCAGGTGGTCAAGGCCGGCCGGACCCACCTGATGGACGCCACCCCGGTCACGCTCGGCCAGGAGTTCGGCGGCTACGCCACCCAGATCGACAACGCCATCGCCCGGGTGCGCGGCGCGATCCCCCATCTCGCCCAGCTCCCGCTGGGCGGCACGGCCGTCGGCACCGGCGTCAACACCCCGCCCGGCTTCGCCTCGCAGGTCATCGAGAAGCTCCGCGAGGCCACCGGCCTCCCGTTCTCCGAGGCCCCCGACCACTTCGAGGCCCAGGGCGCCCGGGACGCCGTCGTGGAGCTCTCCGGCCAGCTCCGCACGGTCGCGGTCTCGCTCAACAAGATCGCCAATGACCTCCGCTGGATGGGCTCGGGCCCGCGCGCCGGACTCGGCGAGATCAACCTGCCCGACCTCCAGCCCGGCTCGTCGATCATGCCGGGCAAGGTCAACCCGGTGATCCCCGAGGCGGTGTGCATGGTCGCCGCGCAGGTCATCGGGAACGACACGGCCATCGCCTTCTCCGGGGCCTCGGGCAACTTCGAGCTCAACGTGATGCTGCCGGTCATCGCCCGCAACGTGCTGGAGTCGATCCGGCTGCTGGCCAACGCCTCCCGGCTGCTGGCCGACCGCTGCGTCCACGGCATCACGGCCAACACCGACCGCCTGCGCGAATACGCCGAGTCGTCCCCGTCGATCGTCACGCCGCTCAACCGGCACGTCGGCTACGAGGAGGCGGCCAAGATAGCCAAGCAGGCCCTGGCGGAGCGCAAGACCATCCGCGAGGTCGTCATCGAGCGCGGCCACGTCGCCAGGGGCACCCTCACCGAGGAGCAGCTCGACGCCCTCCTCGACGTGCTGTCCATGACCCGGCCGCCGTCGTAGATCAACGGCTCTGGGAGGCTCGCCCCATGACCCAGATCAAGTTCTACGGCCGCCGCGACGTCTGGTCCGGCCGGCGCCAGGAGATGTCGGACACCGTGCACGGCTGCCTCACCGAGGTGTGGCGGCTCCCGGAGGACAAGAGGTTCCACCGGTTCCTGCTGCTCGACGCCGAGGACCTGATCTGCCCGCAGCGTAGCGAGCGGTATCTGATCGTGGAGATCGTCTGCTTCCAGGGCCGGTCGGACGAGGCCAAGCGCGACCTGATCCGCGCCCTGTTCGCCCGGGCCCAGGAGGAGCTCGACCTCCCGGCGGCGGACCTGGAAATCGTGATCATTGAATCGCCGCAGGTCAACTGGGGCATCCGCGGGGTCCCCGGCGACGAGCTGGCGCTCACCTATCCGGTCACGGTCTGACCGCGACAGGCCGGCTGGACTCTCCCCTGAAGGGAGAGCCCAGTCTGGCCCCATGAAGAAGACTCACCCCGGCCTCTACACGGCCAAGGCCGCCCCGGCGCTCCTGGACGTCCCCCCGCTCCCCTGTCTCATGGTGGACGGCTCGGGAGACCCGTCCGGCGACCACTACAAGGCCGTCGTCGAGGGTCTGTACGGCGTCGCCTACACGGTCCGCGCGGAGCTCAAGCCGGTGCTGACCTACTCGGTCGCCCCCCTCGAAGGGCTGTGGGAGGGCACGCCCGACGACCGCGCGTCCATGCGGTGGACCATGGGCATCCTCCAGCCGGAGCAGGTCACCCCCGAGGCGGTGGCACGGGCGGTGAGCGCCGTCCGGAGGAAGAAGCCCGGCGCGGAGGTCGACGGGATACGGATCGCCACCGCCCCCGGAGGCAGGGCGGCCCAGATCCTGCACACCGGCCCCTACAGCGAGGAGTCGGCGACCGTCGAGAGGTTGCTGAAGTTCGTCGCCGACCAGGGGCTGACCGTCGCCGGGAGGCACCAGGAGATCTACCTGTCCGTGCCGGGCCGTACGGCACCGGAGAAGATGCGGACCATCATCCGCTATCCCGTCGCCTCCGGGTGACGGCCCCGGACAGGTCCGCACGGCACACATAGGTGGCGGCATGACTATGGTGGCTGCCGACATGGGCCGGGATTCGGCTGATTGCCTAGATTCGGCAGCATGAGTGACCTAGCGGGGCGGCGAGCCGTGGTGACCGGGGCGGGCAGCGGGATCGGGCGCGCCTGCGCGCAGCGGCTGGCCGCCGCCGGAGCGCATGTGGTGGTGGTCGACATGGACGCCGAGGCCACGGCGAAGGTGGCCGCCGAGGTCTCCGGGACGCCGGTGGTCGCGGATCTGTCGGCACCCGACTTCGTGGACGCGCTCCCCGGCGACGTGGACATCGTGGTGAACAACGCCGGATTCCAGCACGTGGCGCCGGTCGAGGACTTCCCGCCGGAGGTCTTCTCGAAGATCCTCAAAGTCATGGTCGAGGCGCCGTTCCTGCTGGTCCGGTCGGTCCTGCCGGGAATGTACGGGCGAGGCTGGGGACGGATCGTCAACATCTCCTCGGTCCACGGCCTCCGCGCCTCGCCGTACAAATCTGCATATGTCACCGCTAAGCATGCGCTTGAGGGGCTGTCGAAGGTCATCGCCCTGGAAGGCGCCCCGCACGGCGTGACCTCCAACTGCGTGAGCCCCGCCTACGTCCGCACCCCGCTGGTGGAGAACCAGGTCGACGCCCAGGCCGAGTCCCACGGCATCGGCAGGGACGAGGTCGTCGAGCAGATCATGCTGGCCCCCGCGGCGGTCAAACGGCTGATCGAACCGGAGGAGGTCGCCGAACTGGTCGCCTACCTGTGCGGCCCCCACGGCTCGTTCATCACGGGAACCTCCCTCCCCGTGGACGGCGGCTGGACCGCCCGCTGACCCCGGAACGCAGCGTCGCAACGAGAAGCGTCGCAATCAGACCGCGAGGGTGCGCCGGTGAGCTGGACCGAGGAGCGAGGGAGCGCAGCGGACGAGCGACGAGGGAAGCCACCGGTTACCAGCACCCGAGCCGCGACGCGCAGCGTCGCGAACAACACGGCGGACGAGCGACGAGGGAAGCCACCGGTCACCAGCACCCGAGCCGCGACGCGCGGCGTCGCAATCAGAATGGAAGACATGAGTGCACGGGTCTTTCTCGAAATGCTGGCCAGGGAGGCGTCGGCGGTCGAGTTCGAGGGGCCCATCCTGGCCGCCAGGGCCGGCGGGGCGGACGCGGCGACGCTGGCCGAGCTGGAGGAGGCCAAGCTCGCCGCGCTGAAGGTGCGGGCGCTGCTGCGGCGCAGGGCCAAACGCGAGGCCGAGCTGTCGGCGCTGTTCGACACCGCCGGTGACCTGGCGGGGCTGCGGGACCTCGACGCGGTGCTGGAGGCCATCGTGCACCGGGCCAGGCAGCTCCTGGGCACCGACGCCGCCTACATGACGCTGCACGACCCCGAGCGGGGCGACACCTGGATGCGGGTGACGGACGGCTCCGTCTCGGCCAAGTTCCGTGCGCTCCGGCTGGCCATGGGCGCCGGCCTCGGCGGGTTGGTGGCGCAGACCGCGACCCCCTACTCGACAGCCGACTACTTCGCCGACGAGCGGTTCCGGCACAAGCTCCACATCGACGACGCGGTGCACGAGGAGGGCCTGGTCGCCATCCTGGGCGTGCCGCTCAAGCTCGGCGCGCGGGTCATCGGGGTGCTGTTCGCGGCCAACCGGAGCGTGCGGCCGTTCACTCAGGACGAGGTGGTGCTGCTGGGCTCGCTGGCCGCGCACGCGGCGGTGGCGATCGACAACGCCCGGCTGCTGCAGGAGACCAGGAACGCCCTGGAGGAGCTCAGCGAGGCCAACCGGCAGGTCAACGCGCACAGCGAGGCCGTGGAGCGGGCCGCGCTCGCGCATGACCGGATGACGGGGCTGGTGCTGCGCGGCGGCGGGGTCGGGGACGTCGCCGCCGTGGTCACCGAGGTGCTCGGCGGCTCGCTGGTCGTGCTGGACGACGCGGGACGGCCGATCACCGGGGACCCGGGCGAGCTGGCGGCGGGCGTGCCGGCGCAGGAGGGCGGTCCGGCGGGCACGCGGCAGGGCTCCGAGACGACCGCGGCCATGATCGCGGACGCCGCGCAGTCGTCCCGGGCGCTGGGCCGTACCGTCAAGCGGGGCAACCTGCTGGTCGCGTCGGTGGACGTGGGCGGCGAGCCGCTGTGCACGCTCGTGCTGCGGGCCGACGGCCAGGTGGCCGACACCGACCAGCGCATCCTCGAACGGGCCGCGCTGGTCACCGCGCTGCTCCTGCTGTTCCGGCGTACGGTGGCCGAGGCGGAGGGCCGGGTCAGGGGCGAGCTGCTCGACGACCTGATCTCCCGCCCCGCCCTGGAGGGGCTGGGCCAGCGGGCCCGGCGGGTCGGGGTGGATCTGGACGCCGACCACGTGGTGGTGGTGGTCCGCCACGGCGGACGGCGCGAGCGCGCCGCCTTCTGGGCCTCCTCCCAGGCCACGCTGAACCACGGCCTGGCGGCCCTGCGCGGGGACGAGGTGGTGCTGCTCCTGCCCGGCGACCGGCCCGGCCACCTCGCCAAACGGGTGGCGGCCGAGCTCAGCGGGTCTCTGGGCCATCCCGCCACCGCGGGCGCCTCGGGCCCGGTGCGCGGTCCCGCCGAGGTGGCCGCCGCCCACCGCGAGGCGCAGCGCTGCGCCGACGCCCTGCTGGCCCTGGGCCGGGCCGGGGAGGGCGCGAGCGCCACCGAGCTGGGCTTCGTCGGGCTGCTCGTCGGCGACGGCCGCGACATCGAGGCGTTCCTCGGCTCTGCGCTCGGCTCGGTGATCGACTACGACGCCCGCCGGGGCACCGCCCTGATCCGCACCCTCACCGCCTACTTCGGCACCGGCGGGTCGCTGTCGCGTACGGCCGAGGCCCTGCACATCCACGTCAACACCGTCACCCAGCGCCTGGACAGGGTCGCCCAGCTCCTCGGCGCCGACTGGCAGGATCCGGAGCGCGCCCTGGAGATCCAGCTCGCCCTGCGCCTCCACCGCCTCAGCCACTGAAGCCGTCCCTCCCGCCCCGCCCTCCACGGGTGTCCGCGGGCATCCACATAGACCAGCCACCGGGTATGGCGGCCGGAGCCATAGGAGTGACGCCGGTCACTACGTACCGTGAGCCGACATCCCCCCAACAGCGCTACCCATTGGTGAGTGAGATGTCAGAGAAAACCCGCACCCCCATCGGAAAGATCGTCGCGGCCAGTCTGATCGGCACGACGATCGAGTGGTACGACTTCTTCCTGTACGGCTCCGCCGCCGCGCTGGTCTTCCCCGCGCTCTTCTTCCCCAAGTCGGACCCGCTGACCGGCACCCTGCTGGCCTTCCTCACCTACGCGGTCGGCTTCGTCGCCCGCCCGCTGGGCGCGCTGGTGTTCGGCCACTACGGTGACCGGCTCGGCCGTAAGAAGCTCCTGGTCATCAGCCTGCTGATGATGGGCGGCGCGACCTTCCTGATCGGCTGCCTGCCGACCCACGCGGCGGTCGGCGCGGCGGCTCCGCTGCTGCTGACCGCGCTCCGGCTCGTCCAGGGCTTCGCCCTCGGCGGCGAGTGGGGCGGCGCGGTGCTCATCGTCTCCGAGCACGGCGACACCGCGCGGCGCGGCTTCTGGGCGTCCTGGCCGCAGGCCGGCGCCCCCGGCGGCAACCTGCTGGCCACCGCGGTGCTCGCGGTCCTGGCCGCGGTCCAGTCCGACGACGCCTTCCAGAGCTGGGGCTGGCGCATCCCGTTCCTGCTGTCGGGCCTGCTGGTGCTGCTGGGCCTGTGGATCCGGCTGTCCATCAGCGAGTCGCCGATCTTCCAGCAGGCCGTCGCGGAGGCCAAGCCCAGGGCGAGCATGCCCATCGTGGAGGTCTTCCGGTACCACTGGCGCGATGTGATCACCGCGATCGGCGCCCGTTTCGCGGAGAACGTCTCCTACTACGTGCTCACCGCGTTCGTGCTGGTCTACGCGACGGAGGCGGCCGGTCTGACCAAGCCCGTCGTGCTCAACGCGGTGCTGATCGGCTCGGCCATCCA